>CAVUQQ010000002.1:0-830303 GCA_963743765.1 uncultured Alphaproteobacteria bacterium | reverse complement strand
GAACACCGACACCCGGATATCCTCGCTCTTCAGGGGAATGTTGATCAACTGGTCGGCTTCCTCGTAGTTGGCCCCGGAATCAAGGATCATCTGCGGTCGCATTGTCAAGATCGACACGTGGTTGTCGTAGCGCAGCTCCAGGGTGGCGAGCACCCGGGACTGCAGCACGAGGGCGGAGATGGAGTTGCTCTCGTAGATCTTCGAGTAGACGTAGTTGGGCTCGACGCCGAGGCTGCCACCAGGTCCCTGCGCGATCTCGAAGGTGAGGGCCGTGGTCTTGGGGTAGATGAAGCAACCGGTGTCGTACACGATGCCCGTGAACAGGGCCTGCGCGATGGGTAGGTCGATGCTGGACCTTCATCTCCCGCAGAATGCTGGTAGAGGATCTCCGCACGTGGAGGAGGCGCTCTTCTGGATGAAGTTGCCCGTCGAGATGTCGCTCGTCCTGCTCGTGATGATCGATGATGAAATGACTCGCGGACCCGGGGGAGGACGAGCGTCGCCACCTGGCCGATGTTCCGCACGTCGTTCGTGTCCAGCATGAGCAGCGAGTATTCCGCGATGTCCTGCGGAAGGGTCCGCCCGCCGTCCAGGACAGGAAACGGTACAAAATGTTGTAGATCAGATCATACATTGTTACGAAAATGGCGGAAAAGTACTTTTTTGCGGAAATGGCGGAAGCGCGGCAGATGCACAACACCTTGCTGCTGAATTATCAGGAAGATTTTATTTCGACAGGCATCCGCTTTTTGCTGAAGCACTTCATGTTAACTCATCGTATGTTACTGCTGTTGCGAATGATTATGGGTTCGATGAAGTTTTTGCCCGGCTTGTATTGGCCATGGGAAGTAAAGATGATATACTTATTGGACTTAGTACTTCAGGAAATTCAAATAATATTCTGAGAGCTTTTATGAAGCTAACACACTTGGGAATGATTACAGTAGGTTTTACCGGAGAAAGTGGCGGACAATTAAAAGAAAAATGTTCGTACCTGCTTAATATTCCTTCGACAGACACTCCACGTATTCAGGAAGTTCATATTATGCTTGGTCATATTATTTGCGAACTTGTCGAAGAAAAGCTGTTTAAAGATTAGTTTCCGAATGAAAACTAAATAAGTGAGACTCATCTGCAGATACTTACTTTTTGGATAAGGTCCTTCAACGGATACTAGAAATAATCCTGGACATAATAATACCACCAGGAAATATATGAGTAAGAAACTTTCAATTGAGAAGGGATGGTCATTGTTTCTGGATAGGGATGGTGTTATAAATCAGCGCATTCCTGATGATTATGTAAAACATCCTGATGAATTTGAATTTATTCCGGGTGTAACTGAAGCACTGAAAATTTTCGCCAGGTATTTTTAATCCTATCATTGTTGTTACCAATCAGCAAGGAATTGGAAGAGGATTAATGACTAAGTTCACAATTAAATCTGGTTCATGAAAAAATGCTTCAAAAAATTACTGAAACCGGTGGACGGATTGATGCTGTATTTTATAGCCCGGATTTGAAAAATACACGGAGTTTTACCCGGAAACCAGCTGTTGGTATGGGATTGAAAGCCAGGAAACAATTTCCATCAATCAACTTTAAACGAAGTATCATGGCTGGTGATTCATACTCGGATATTCTTTTCGGCCACAGGCTTGGGATGGTAACAGTACTTATCGGAACAGATAAAGAAGTTGCATTTAAATGTGCAGGAATCCTGGATTATTCATTTCCTGACCTGATTTCATTTGCTGAATTCATTAAAGAAAAACTTCCGGTAAAAGTTTAGATAGACTTATTCAACTAATTGTATAACAAGAATATAAACAAATATAATTTGACACCTACTCTTATATTTATCAGCTTCCTGGCCTACACTATATTACTTTTTGCAGTAACCTGGATAACTACCCGCAAAGCCAACAACGAATCATTTTATATTGGAAATAAAGCATCGCCCTGGTTTGTTGTTGCTTATGGGATGATTGGCGCTTCACTTTCGGGAGTTACTTTTATGTCGGTTCCCGGCTGGGTAGGTGCAACACAGTTCAGTTATTTGCTTGTTGTGGCTGGTTATCTGATTGGTTACACTGTTATTGCAACGGTTCTGATGCCAATGTATTACAGGCTCAATCTTACTTCTATTTATTCCTATCTCGAACAACGATTCGGATTCTGGTCGTATAAAACCGGTGCATTTTTCTTTTTATTATCCCGAACAATCGGTGCTTCTTTCAGAATGTTCCTGGTTGTAAATGTATTACAGGTATTTGTTTTTGATGCATGGAATATTCCATTTATTGTTACTGTAAGTATTTTTATTGCACTGATCATATTGTATACACTTAAAGGTGGAATTAAAACCATCATCTGGACAGATACTTTACAAACCACATTTATGCTTCTGGCTGTTGGTTTATCAATTTACCTGATCAGTAAAGATTTACAGTTTGATTTCAGGCATTTGATTTCAACAGTTTGGAACAGTGATTATTCCAATATTGTTGTAACCGACTGGCACAGCAAACAATTTTTTCTGAAGCAGATTCTCAGCGGGGCATTTATTGCTATTGTAATGACAGGCCTTGACCAGGAAATGATGCAGAAAAACCTGAGTTGCCGCAATATTGGTGATGCTCAGAAAAATATGTTTTCGTTCAGTATTGTGCTTGTTTTTGTAAACCTGATGTTCCTTTTCCTTGGAGCTGTTTTGTACATTTATTCAACCAAACATGGAATTGAATTACCTACACGCACTGATGATCTTTTCCCGATGATTGCCATTAAATACCTTGGACCACTTGCCGGTCTGGTATTTATAATTGGCTTAATTTCAGCTGCTTATCCAAGTGCTGATGGTGCTCTTACATCATTAACAACTTCTTTTACCATTGATTTTCTTGGTTTAAATAAACGTGAAGATCTGAATGAAGAACAGAAAAAACGGATGCGTTACAAAGTTCATCTTTCATTTGCATTCCTGCTTTTACTGGTAATTGTACTTTTCAGAGCTATTAATGACAGGGCTGTTATTGATAAACTTTTTACAGTTGCAGGATATACATATGGTCCTTTGCTGGGACTTTATGCTTTTGGATTATTTACCCGATTCCAGGTAAAAGATAAATATGTTCCTTATGTTGCCATTAGTTCACCGATTTTCTGTTACTTCTTGAGTGATTATTCAGTAATTCTTCTGAATGGATATAAATTTGGTTTTGAACTTTTGATTATCAACGGATTATATACTTTTATCGGACTTTGGCTGTTGCGGATCAGGAAGATAAGTTGTTGAATAAATAATTCAAAAATAAACATCCTGGTATTTCCTTATCCCAGCTTGAATAATTGGGTATTTTTGTGACTCAAGAAATTAAATAAATAATACATATGTCGAACATCCGTTTTAAAGCCCTTGAATTAGCCATTTCGCGCCCTAAGCGTACAATTGAAATGCATGGAAAAGTATCTGACTATTTTGGTGAAAATACATTTAACCAGGCAGTTATGCGTCAGCACTTGTCGAAAGAAGCATTTCAGCAATTGCAAAATGTAATTAACAAAGGCGAAAAAATCGACAGGCGGATTGCCGACCAGGTTGCGACTGCAATAAAATCATGGGCCATTTCGAAAGGTGCGACACATTATACACATTGGTTTCATCCGCTTACCGGTGCAACTGCCGAAAAACATGATTCTTTTCTTTCACCGACTTCCGAAGGAAAAGCCATCGAACATTTTGGTGCCGGCGAACTTATTCAGCAGGAACCGGATGCATCAAGTTTTCCAAGTGGTGGAATCCGTAATACATTCGAAGCCCGTGGTTATACTGCCTGGGATCCGACATCAACGGCATTTATTATGGACGATACTTTGTGTATCCCAACCATATTTATTTCGTATACCGGCGAAGCACTCGATTATAAAACACCGATGCTCAAAGCATTGCATTCGCTTGATAAAGAAGCAACAGCCGTTTGTAAATATTTTGACCGGACACACTTCAAAAGTAATTGCCACGCTAGGGTGGGAGCAGGAGTATTTCCTGGTGGATACAGCCATTTATCATGCCAGGCCTGATATGGCTTTATGCGGACGTACTCTTTTCGGTCATGCTTCGGCCAAAGATCAGCAGCTTTCGGATCATTATTTTGGTACCATTCCCGAAAGTGTAATGGATTTCATGCGTGAATTCGAATATGAAGCTCATCTGCTTGGGATTCCTGTAAAAACACGTCATAATGAAGTTGCTCCAAGCCAGTATGAATGTGCACCTGTTTTTGAAGAAGCCAATGTGGCTGTCGACCATAACCAGTTGCTGATGCATATCCTCGAAAAAGTTGCCAAACGGCATCATCTCACATTACTTTTGCATGAAAAGCCTTACCAGGGTGTAAATGGCTCAGGAAAACATAATAACTGGTCGTTGATGACCAATACAGGCGAAAATCTGCTTTCTCCCGGAAAAACACCAAAAGCCAATCTTCGTTTTCTTACTTTTCTTGTAAATATTATTAAAGCAGTTGATACTCATTCAGGTCTTATCCGTTCGGTTGTAGCTTCAGCCAGTAATGATCTCCGCCTTGGTGCACACGAAGCTCCTCCGGCAATTATGTCGGTATTTATTGGATCACAATTGTCGCAAACACTGGATGAAATTGAGAAAAGCAGCGTGAATGCCGACCAGGTTGAAGGAGCACAGGAAGAATTTTCTCTTAATATTCCTAAAATTCCTGAAATTTTCCTCGATAATACCGATCGTAACCGTACATCTCCATTTGCATTTACAGGTAATAAATTCGAATTCAGGGCTGTAGGTTCATCGGCAAATTGTGCTAAACCTATGATTGCATTAAACCTGGCTTTGGCTGAACAATTAAGAGTTTTCCGCTCAGAAGTTGATGCTTTGATTGAAAAAGGTGTCAAATAAAGAAGATGCCATTTATAAAATTCTGCGAAAATATATCAAGGAATCAAAACGAATCAGGTTCGAAGGAAATAGCTATGGTGAAGAATGGATTGCTGAAGCTACAAAACGTGGACTTGCCAATATTCCATCAACTCCTGAAGCATTGAAAATCATGACTAATGAGAACGTGATCAGGATGTTTGAAGAACATGATGTGCTTTCAAAACGTGAAGTATTGGCCCGTTATGAAATTGACCTGGAAAACTACATCAAGAAAATTCAGATTGAATCAAGGATCATCGGTGATCTTTCGCATAACCATATTATTCCTACTGCAATCCGTTACCAGAATACGCTTGTTGAAAATGTAAAAGGACTTAAAGGAAGTGCTTGATATCAAGACATTTGTAAAGCTTTCGAACAGCCAGATGCAGAATATCAAAGAAATTTCGGAACATATTTCAATTGTAAGGCAACTGGTTGCCGAAATGGTTGACAAACGTAAAAAAGCAAATAAAATTGATGATACGGTTGAAAAAGCAGAAATCTACAATAAGGAAGTGTTACCGTTTTTTGAAAAAATCAGGTATCATGTTGATAAACTGGAACTGCTGGTTGATGATGAATTATGGCCATTGCCAAAATATCGGGAATTGCTGTTTATCAAATAATTGATCAGGATTTATCAATTGCTGCTGTTACAGAACTTTGTCTTTTCAGTTGAACTACCTGTTAATTTTATTTCTTAGTAATATCCTACCGGGATTATAAAATAATTCCCTGGCAGAAACTTGTTCCAAAATCTCAACATGGTTCATAAAAATTACTAATTCGACAACAAAGTGCTAAACTGTTTTATCGAATATTCAGTCTTACAATAAATGAAATGATGACCCGTTTTATTGTATTAGATAAATTTAGTGTAATTTTGAATTACTAATATATATCGCAGTTATGATAAAAATAATTTTTCTGGCTGCTTTGCTTTTATTTTCAGTTACCGGAATTAAAGCACAAATCAATGTCAGTAAAGTAGGAGCTTCAGCAATACCTGCTGAATCCGATGGCTTATTTTATGCTTTGCCTCAAACTGTAATCCAGGTGGATATTATTGTAAATAAAATTCAGAAAATCAAAGGCCCTTTTGCTGAATATGCCGATCAAATGCTTGGTCTTGTCGCAAGTTACAACAGTCAACAGTACTGAATATGAACTTAAAGATATCAGGTTAACATCGTACAATGAGCCTGATCCATCCGAATATTATTTTATTCAAATGCCTGAAAAACAGAAAGACAGAAAAGCAATTGAACTGTTTTTATCTGATGACGGAGTTATTTCAGGAGTTGGAACTGTAAATCAGGCAAATACAAATAAAAAACAACGATCAATTGATCTTTCAACTTCAAGAATCGATATTCCTGAATTTGCAAATCCAAGTGTTTTTGAACGGATGGATACAGTTATTAAAAGAATAAGTCTTGACTCAACAATTATTGAACAGAAATTTTTCAGAAAAACATCAGCCGCAAAATCTGCTGAACAAAAAGCCCGTGAAGCTTCGGAATTTATTCTGAAACTTGATGAAAGCATGTATCAACCTGATTAATGGTTACCAGGAAGTTAACTACGAAAAAGGAACCATGGAATTTATGTACAACCAGATGAACAGCATGAAACAGGATTACCTTGAATTATTTAAAGGAGTAACAAACATATCGAATGAAACATTTACGTTTTATTATGTGGTTGATAAAAATAATCCAACTGAAACTTTATGCCGGTTTTCAATAAGTAAAGGAATTCTTCCGAAAACTGCTACTTCAGGTGATTTTGTTCAGATTCAAGCTACCAGCCTGAATAAAACCAATGCATTGAAAGCAGAAACTGAAAAACTGAATACAGGTCAACGCAATTCCCATGGATTATATTACCGTATTCCTGATAAAGCAAATGTAGCTGTTAAAGTTGGTGGACAAGTGAAACTTGAAGCCCAGTTTGTTATCAATCAATTTGGAGTTGTAACTTTTCTGCCGGCAACAAGCTTGAGAAATATTGGCATCGATAACAATACAGGCACACTCAGGCGCGTTGTACTTGAATAAATCACACATGTATTTCTAATTGTACTGACTTATCCGATTGAATGAAATTTAAAGAAATATTTATTAAAGCAATGCGCATTTCACTGATTCCCAGTATTGAGTGGAAGGCAATTAAAACTGAACAGGAAACACCAAAAGAATTGATGTGGAACTTTGCTTTCCCGATCATTCTTTTTAGTGCTATTGGGCGTGATATTGGGTTGTTCTTTGTTGCAAAAGCAGTATTGGGATATTCCTTAAACCTTGCTATTTTATTGTTTTTCAATCTTATTTCGTGGGTAGTAATACCTTACCTGCTGATACTGCTTGCAGCCTATATGCTCAATTTTACATTACCGAAACTTGGAATTGAAACCGATTACCTTCGTATTCTGAAATTGGTAGTTTATACTTTTACACCACTTTTTATAGTTACATTTTTTGTTTACCTGCATCCGTTGCTACGGATACTGATACCAATCGGAATCTATATTTTTATAGCTTATACACTTTATATATTCTGGTATGGTGTTCAGGAAATGTTTGATATTACGCTTGAAAAGAAACTGCGCTTTATTGTAATTACAATTAGCAGTTGGTTTTGTTATGATTTTTATTGCCCAGCATATTTATGGTCTGTTGCTGGGATGGGTAATGCCGGGAATGGAAGCATATGTTAAATAAATCAGGTAATTTATAGTTTAATCACTATTCCAATAAATATGTCGGCTTGGTGCCAAATGTTAACCCGATAATTAAGGTCGGCAACCTGAGTTAATATTAATCCGTATAAATTTGTCGGCAAGGTGTAAAATCCGAACCATTAACCAGGAACAAAGCCTATCCAAGCGCCTTTTTCAATCTCACCAGTTCACCCAACAAGTTATCCATCAGATCGAGCCTGAGCATATTTGCACCATCAGATTTTGCTTTCGAAGGATCCGGATGCTTGACCATCAATTGGATCGAGGCCCCGCCCACTAGGAAAGAGAACCCGAATAGGAGCCATGCGGCCATGACGTCTGTTTGCGTGTTGAATGCTGCAGCAAGTAGAAATGCCTGAGCCGCCGTCGCTAAGGTCGGCGTTTGCCAAACCAAGTCATCCCGAGCCATTCGCCTTGCAAAGACCAGCCTATATTGTTCCTCGTTCATGGTTTTCTACCAAGCGTGTCGTTGCTATGAGATATTAGCTCAATGCCTAAGACCCCAACAGGTGCCAAACGCCCCGCCGATGTGATCGGCAACGCCGTCCATGTCATGCGGATAGCAACAGGCGAGATTGCGGAAAAGAAGCGGTCCGCAAGCGCCGAAGGCAGCCACAAAGGCGGTCTAAAGGGCGGGAAGGCGCGCGCCCAGAAGTTATCATCAGCGCAGCGCAAGGCGATCGCTAAGAAGGCTTCTGCGACGCGTTGGGGAACTGGAACTGCGGCTGTTCGGGCGAAGAAAGAACGTCAAGCGCATTAGCCTGGATAAGGCCATCCTCAACGCCCCGCATGATTATATAGGGCTGCATCATGGGGTCGCTGAATTGAAACTTGTATGCACGCTCCTTCCCTCGCCGGATAAGGATGCCGCCTCTCTCTTTGCTGACAAACTCCTTTAGGTGATTTTGAAAATTCGCAATCTTGACGGTCTTGCCCAAGATCGATGCGAGTGGGGCCACCACCGAATTGGGCGTGAAGAAGCCGCGATCATCAGTTTTAGCGAGCGCACACGCCAGCAAAACCTCTCTGAATAAGGTATCTTTTCTGTTGGTGTGGACGGCGGCAGCGTAATCCGTTCGAACCGACTCTTGTGACTTTTCAAGTGCGCGCCGGATGGCAGCGTCTACATGTTTTTCAGTAATCACTAGCCTTCGGTTGTCGATTGCCTCTTGGACCGAGTAGAGACCAAGCAGATGCACATACGATGGCAATCCGCGAGACAGCGTCACAATTTTCCAGAGCGCGTCCGGGTCAATTTTCATTCCTAGGCGGGGGATACGCTTGTTAATGATCTCTTTCATTTCGTCGGCGGACATACGGGGCATTGGTATTTGTTCAAAGCAGCGCCGCAAAGATGCGTGTTCTTCTAGTAGGCCGCCGATATCGTCCGATACGCCGACTACGATGACGCTCACGTTAACTGCGTCATCTGACAGGTCTTTGATCACATTTGCGATCTGTTTCCTGACTGTTTGGTTGGCGCGGTCAAACTCATCAAAAACGATGACCGGAATTTCATTGGCACTGAACGCAGAAGCGATCTCACGCCGAACGTCATCGGCGGAAATTTCTGCATCATAAAAATCGGCCGCAGTGATTTGCTTTTCATCTTTCCCGTCGCGTACCAAAACCTCAATGTCCTTAAAGACCTTTCTCCAAACATCAGAAAATGTGTCGCCCGGGCTAAGGGCTTCACGCATGAGCCGGACTTCGCTCACAACAGATGGGAACAGAAGCCGGAAAACTTTTATCAGAGAGGTCTTTCCAACCCCGCGCTCACCGAAAAGAACGGCGTGCTTTCCCTTCTCCAACACCGTTTCGATGAGTTTGCGAATTTGAGGGGTTCGACCGGCGAAAAGCGCTGCCTCATCAACCGGCGCAGACGGGCTGAAAAGCTGCATCGCTTCGTAGTGCAGAGTGCGCCAGTCTTCGGGTGTTCGCGGTGCCATCTTAAAGCTCACTTGCAGAGTCACTTATCCAAGTACGCCTGTTACTTATAGAAGTAAAGCTGTTAGTGGGTGATATTTGGCATTTAGTTATTGACACTCAAGCATTCTGTCCATATTGTAGAGGGTATGAACCGTCTACCGTTCGAAAAGCGCCGACAAATCATCCACTTAATGGTGGAAGGCAATTCCATCCGTGGGATTGCGCGGCTCGTTGACGTGTCGCCTGTGACGGTCCTGCGCTACCTCGCTTTGGCCGGTTCAGCCTGCATGGCCTTCCATGACAAGGCAGTCCGTGGCGTGAAGGCCATGCGCGTTGAGTGCGATGAGATTTGGTCGTTCAACTATTGCAAGCGGGCCAATCTGGAGAAGGCTAAGGCCGCACCGGAGGGCGCTGGCGATGTATGGACATGGACGGCGCTGGACGCAGATAGCAAGCTCATCGTCTCCTACCTGATCGGCGGCCGGGATGCCGACGCCGCCAGCGATTTCATGATGGACGTAGCGGATCGTCTGGCCAATCGCGTCCAGCTCACCACGGACGGCCACGGAGCCTATCTAAGCGCGGTAGCGGGCGCATTCGGCCTCGATGTCGATTACGCCATGCTCATCAAGCACTATGGCCCTACCGCCGATCTGCAAGGCCCAGAGCGCAAATACAGCCCCGGCATTTGCACCGGCGCGCACAAACAGCGCATTCACGGAAATCCGCATAAGGCGCTGGTTTCTACGTCTTATGTTGAGAAGCACAATCAGACGATGCGCCAGCACATGAAGCGCTTTGCGCGTCTGACGGCGGCTCATAGCAAGAAGCTTATCAACCATGTCCACATGGTTGCGCTCTATACGACTTGGTACAATTTCGCCCGAATCAATTCATCGATCCGCATGTCACCTGCAATGGCGGCGAAGTTCTTGAAACCCGCCTTTGGGATATTGGCGACATCGTCCAGTTGATCGAAGCCCGAGAGACCGAAATTGCTTGATTAACGGTGGTTTCTGAGTTCTGAATTCCGGCGAACGATGAGCGATTCCGTTCACCCTCCGGTGGAGCCTGTTTGGCTACACGCAGGGCCAATTCCGGCCCATTTAGGAGTAAGTGAAATGAACAAAACTCACTCGTTCAAAGTTGGTCGTGACGCCAAGACCGGAGAGTTTATCCCGGTCAAAGACGCCATCCGCAAACCGAACACCACGGTAGTGGAAACGATCAAAATCCCAGTGAAGAAGTCTAAATAAGGCTTCTAGGAAATGCCCTTTGCTTTCACCGGCGGGGGCATTTCTGATTTTTGAATCATGCCGCTCGATTTGCGTCAAGCGCTACAACCCTAGGTCAAACTGTAACAGTGCCGGCATTTGGCACTGTTACAGTTTGATTTAGTACTGATCCGGTCCGCCACTCTGCTTCCATGGGATGGTATAAATGCCGTCCAGGATCACGGCGATCCTCGCAAGGCGATTAATAATAACCGACGCCGAAATGACGATTACGATGGCAAGCCAAGTAATTTCCGATAGGCCAAACCAGTGCATACCAAGCCCCGCGCCACTGTGTCTCTGAGACAATAACATGCCGCACTACATGATGGACTGTGCAGAGACTGCGGATAGCCCGCCATCGTTTAGTTGCTCGACAGTTGCTTCCAGCAAATCCGAGGCAATCGAAGAGAGCAAAAGGGTCGCTATCGGGCGAAATGCGAAGTATTTTCAGGTACGCCACGTCACTGGACGGGGTGACACAGTTATCTTTAGGTCAGACGGTACTAAGACCCCAACAGGTTCCAAACGCTCCGCCGACGTGATCCGCACCGCCGTCCATGTCGTGCAGACCGCGATGGTGGAGTAGGACCGGCAATCCCAGCGCCATTGCGATGCCTCCAACCTCTTGCATTGCGCGTGCTCTGTCTTTTTGTCGCCCTTCAACTCGAGAATGCCACTGATATTCCGCGCCGGGTAACAACGTCTCTTCACGGAGTGGCCCTGAATCGGCTAAGTCTCGACGCATGAAGGACCTTCATCTTCCCAAGGCTCCAAGCCCGTTCAAGGCTCCGCAGGAACTTGTCCATGCGCGCCTGATCGAAACCTTCAAGACCTGGCGGCAGCTTTCCGGCGCCCGTTTCGCGCCCACGCGCAAGGAGATTGCGCCAGCGCGATTCAAATCCGTGCTGAGCACCATGTTTGTGATCGACGTGGTCGACGCGGGTGCCGACTTTCGCCTTGTGCTTGCCGGCGACACCGTCATCCGGTTCCTGGGTTCGGAATTCAAGCCCGGCACGGTGTTGAGCGCCGTGTCGCCGTCGCCCTTCCAGGAACGCTCGTTCCGTCTCTTTCGCAAATGCGTCGAATCGAAAGCGCCGGTCGGGCTCGGACCCGTCCGCACCTTGCATGACGAGCACAACTACTTCGACAACGAAGCCATCGTGCTGCCTCTCTCCGACGATGGTGCTTCGGTCACCGGAATCCTGGGCGCCATTTGTCTGACGCCGGCCGCCGTCCCGAGCGGAGCCGAGCAGCCCTAGCAGTCGGGAGCGCCGCGCCGAACGAACCTCGCCGGTGATTTGCCCCGTCTTGACGAGGCGCGGTGCAGCCCACAGTTTGGCAGGCGCGCTTGGCCCCGTGGCGGAACTGGTAGACGCACCGGACTTAAAATCCGTAGTTCCGAAAGGGACGTGACCGTTCGAACTCGGTCCGGGGCCACCAGCCTTCGCCGCGAAGCGGAGAAGGCGCATCCTCCGAAGCTTTAGCGTAGGCGGACAGTCGGACATTCGCGGCTACGGCCGGCAAGCCACCCTCCACCGCGAAGCGGAGAAGGCGCATCCGCCGAAGCTTTAGCGTAGGCGGACAGTCGGACATTCGCGGCTACGGCCGGCAAGCCACCCTCCACCGCGAAGCGGAGAAGGCGCATCCGCCGAAGCTTTAGCGTAGGCGGACAGCCGGACATTCGCAGCTACGGCTGGCGGCTAACGGACGCAGCCACTCCCTCTATTCGGCCGCAGGCTCGCTGCGCAGCTTTTCCTGCGTCGCCGTCAGGTCGCCAAGACCGAACTGCGTGAGATCCGGCCTCAGCACCTGCAGCGGATCGCGCAGATCATCGACATAGCCGAGCGCATAGGCGCCGCGGCGATAGCCGATCAGTTTGAGGAGGTCGATGGGCAGCGTGCGCGCAATCTCGGGCGGCACGGAGAGATATTGATTCTCCTCCTGCCGGAGCCAGGAGAGATTGTAGGTGATGTTGATGCCGATGCGCGTCGCATCGGACCGGTTCGCGCCGCCGCCATGATAGACGCTGCCGGTGTAGAGCAGCACCGAGCCCTTGGTCATCTCGGCGGGGACCGTGTCCTTCTCTTCGAACTTCAGCTTGTCTTCGTAGTGATTGCTGCCGGGAATGACGCGCGTCGCGCCGTTCTCTTGCGTGAAATCGGTCATCGCCCAGATCGTGTTGCACTGGACCTCGTAGTCTTTCGGGAATGAGAAGAAGTCGAAGGCCCATTGGTCGCGATGGATGGTCTGCGCCGGTTCGCCGGGACCGATGGCGATCACCTGCGTCAGGTGAAGCTGAAAGCTGGACGCATGTTCGAGCAGCTTGCCCGCCGTACCCAGCATGAGCGGGTGCATCACCAGTTCGCGGCAGCGGGGCGAGCGCGCGACGAGGCCGCCGGTGCGCTTGGTGCGGTGGCCGGAGAATGCGTCGGGCCCGAACGGCGTCGCGTCCATCCAGGGTTTCAGTTCCTTCGCCACTTCGTCCATTTCGGCGCGGGAAAGAACGGAATCGATGATGACCGCGCCGTCTTCCTTGAGGATCGCGGTGACTTCCTCTGGTGTCGCGGAAGCGGGTAGATGGCGCAGCGGCATGGCATCGTCTCTTGCGGTTGAGGCCCAGCACAGCGTGAAGCACGGACGTAGGCTTGTGCAAGCACGTCTTTCGACATGGCGGGCGGGGCCTGTTCGGTCTTACGATGGGCCTGCCCATATTGAGGTGCCCGACATGGCCGAACCGCTGATCCTGATCGACAATCCCGCCCCGCATGTCCGGCGGCTGACCCTGAACCGGCCGGAAAAGCGCAATGCGCTGTCGAATGAATTGCGCGGCGAGCTTTACGCGGCGCTGGAAGCCGGCGACCGCGATGCGGATGTGCGCGTGATGATCCTGCGCGGCGCGGGTGCGTGTTTCTCCGCAGGGTACGATCTGTCGCGCGAAGGCGGACGGCAGCAGCAGCCCTATCAGACCGCCGCCGGCGCCGGCCAGTGGGCGCGCCATGTGGTCGAAGGCTGTTTCAAGATCTGGGATCTGGCCAAGCCCGTGATCGCCCAAGTGCATGGCTGGTGCCTCGCCGGCGGATCGGAACTCGCCACCGCCTGCGATCTTGTCTATGTCGCCGAGGATGCACAGATCGGCTATCCGCCCGTGCGCATGATGAGCCCGCCCGACAATCAGTTTCATGCCTGGCTCTGCGGCCTGCGCCCCGCGATGGAGATGATGCTCACGGGCGATGCGATCGGCGGCATCGAGGCCGTGCGCGTCGGCTTCGCCAATCGCGCTTTCGCGCCGGAGAAACTCGAGGCCGGAACACTCGCCATGGCCGAGCGTGTGGCGAAGATTCCCAGCGACGTGCAGCAGATGAACAAACGCTCCGTCCATCGCGCGATGGAGATCATGGGCCTGCGCGCGGCGATCCGGGCGGGCACCGAGATTCAGGCGCTGGCGCTGACGACCGAAAGCTCGCGCGAGACGTTTGCCAAATTCCGCGATGGCGTCACCAAGGGCCTCGACGCGCGCGACGCCGCGTTCAAGGACTACCGCACCAAGAGCTGATGCGCACTGCGAGCCCTGAAAACAAAGAAGGGCCGCCCTTTTCAGGACGACCCTTCCATTGTCTTACTGCGGTCCGTGAAGGGCCGCATAGGCGTCGCACTTAAGCGGCGTTGACCTCGCAAAGGGCGAGGATCCAGGTCGCGGCTTTCGACGTCCGCAGGTAATGACAATGAGACACTGGATCACCTCCTTTCATAAATTGTTGCGACGCAGCTATAGCCGGATTCGAACGCCGGTGTAAGTGGCGGCGATGCAACATCTGGAGTTTCTGGGGGGCGCGGTAGCGGACAGCGGATCAGCGGAATTTGGCCGCCACGGCCGCGCCGGCCGACAGCAAGGCATCGTCGGACGTTACCGTGGCAAGATCAAAGCCCCGCGCGAACATCGCCTTCGCATCGTCGGCGTTGCGGCAATAGATTCCGGTGCGGACGTCGGCCGCCTTGGCAGCGGCGAGTATCTCGTCGATCGCGTTCATGAGAACCGGATCGGACAGGCCGAATTTGATGTCGCGGCCAAGCGAGAGCGCGAGATCGGTTGGGCCGACATAGATCATGTCGAGGCTCCCGACCGAGGCAATCTCGGCGACGTTCTTGAGGCCGAGTGCCGATTCGACCTGCACGATGGCGAGCACGGTTTCGTTCGCGTTGGCGATGTAGTCAGGCCCTCCATAGAGAATGGCGCGCTTCGGTCCCACGCTGCGATAGCCGAGCGGTGCATAGCGGCAGGCGCCGACAAAGCTTTCGCACTGTTCGCGCGTGTCGATGTTCGGACAGATGACGCCATAGGCGCCGGCGTCGAACGCGCGCATGACGTCGCCCGGCTCGTTCCACGGCACGCGCACCAGCGGCACCGTCGCGGTGGTCGAAATCGCCGTCAACATGGCCACCATCGACGCAAAATCGATATGGCCGTGCTGCATGTCGATGGTGACGCTGTCCCAGCCCTGATGGCTGATACTCTCGGCCGCCAGCATGCTCGGCAGCCCGAGCCAGCAATTGGTCGCAGACTTGCCGCCCGACCAGATTTCACGCAAGCGATTCGCGCGCATCGTTTGTTCTCTGTGATTATGACCGTTGCGCGACTCTATACCATGCACCGGACGTTTGCGACGCATCCGGCGGCGGATAAACTCGATTCGTGGAAAAGCTCTCGACCCAATGCATCATCGCGGGCGGCGGTCCGGCCGGCATGATCTGCGGTTATCTGCTGGCGCGCGCGGGCGTCGATGTCATCGTGCTGGAAAAGCACAAGGACTTCCTGCGCGACTTTCGCGGCGACACGATCCATCCCTCGACGCTGGAACTGTTCGGCGAACTCGGCCTGCTCGAGGCGTTTCTCGCCCGCAGCCATGACGAGGTGCACGAAGTAACGGCCGAGATCGGCAACGAAAAATTCGTGGTCGGCGATTTCACGCAGCTGCCGACGCGCTGCAAATTCATGGTGTTCATGCCGCAATGGGAGTTTCTCGATTTTCTGGCGGAGGAAGCGCAGAAACTTCCGAACTTCCACCTCTTCATGGAAGCCGAGGTGACGCAGCTTCTGGCACGCGGACGCCGCATCATGGGTGTGCGCGTGCGCGCGCCGGAGGGCGAAGGCGACATCACGGCCAATCTCGTCATCGGCGCCGATGGACGCCATTCGACCGTCCGCGCCAAGGCCGGCCTGACGGTGACGGACATCGGTGCGCCGTTCGACGTGCTGTGGATGCGCCTGCCAGCAGAAAATGGCGATCCGCGCGAACCGGTGGCGCGCGCCGTGGCCGGAAACTTCTTCATCATGCTCAACCGGCGCGATTACTGGCAGTGCGCGATGATCATTCCCAAGGGCGGCTTTGCCGCCCTGAAAGCGGAAGGTCTCGGCGGATTTCGCGCGCGGCTTCGAAGCTGCGCGGGTTTTGCGCGCGACCGGGTCGAATCCATCGCCAGCTTTGATGATATCAGCCTGCTCACCGTGACCATAGACCGGCTGAAGCGCTGGTCGCGGCCGGGGCTTCTGTGCATCGGCGACGCGGCGCATGCGATGTCGCCGGTCGGCGGGGTTGGGATCAACCTTGCGATTCAGGACGCGGTGGCGGCCGCGAACATACTTGCACCCATCCTGAAGCGCCGCCGCGCCTCGCCCCAGGAATTGCAGCGCGTGCAACGGCGCCGGAATTTTCCCACCAGGGTCACGCAGTGGTTCCAGGTGCAGATTCAAAAGCGCGTTCTGGCGCCGACAATCCGGGCGCAGATCACGCCGAGGCCGCCGCCGGTTCTACGTCTGCTCAATCGCTGGACGTGGCTGCGCAAATGGCCCGCGCGTTTTGTCGGCATCGGTGTGCGGCCGGAACATGTGCGCCAGGAGATTTTCAGTCGAGGCGATAGCGCGCCCAGTTGATGCCGTAGACGTCGGTGCCGAAATCATCGGGGCCGCTCATCCGCGTCCAGCCGGTGCGTTCATAGAAGGCGATGGCCTTCGTGTTCGGCGTGTCGAGCTTGAGGGTCATCGGCTGTCCCGTCTCTTTTCGCAGATGGGCGACAAGGCTTCGCCCGACGCCAAGGCGCTGCGCGTCGGGATGGACGTAAAGGCAGTGAATGAAATTCTCGGGCCGGAACAGCGAAACTATTCCGAGCAGTCCGCCGCTCATCAGCGCGAGCCAGACTTCCTCTTCCTCGGCAAAACGGATGAAATCTTCCGCCTTGAAATAGCCGGCCGGCCGCCAGGTAAACGCCGCTGTGCCTGCGCGTTCGTAAAGCTCCGCGGCGTCGGCAAGTTCGGCAGCGTTTCCCACCTTGCGGATCGCAAGCGTCAGCGTGCTGCAGACGGGCCGGACCATCGTCAGACCGCGCCTACATCTGCATCGTCCAGCCTTCGACACCCATCGCTGCCTGCCGCACGGCTTCGGTCAGCGTCGGATGCGCATGGCTGGTGCGCGCAATGTCTTCGGAGGATGCGCCGAACTCGATGGCAAGGGCGGCTTCGGCAATCAGGTTGCCGGCATCCGCGCCGAGAATGTGGACGCCGAGAACGCGGTCGGTCTTCGCGTCGGCAATGACCTTGGCAAAGCCGTCGGTCGCAGCGATCGTCTTGGCGCGGGCGTTGGCGGTGAACGGAAATTTTCCGACTTTGTAGGCGATGCCTGCGGTCTTCAGTTCTTCTTCGGTCTTGCCGACGCTGGCCACTTCCGGCGCGGTGTAGACGACGGCCGGTATTGCGTCGTAGTTGACGTGTCCGGCCTTGCCCGCGATGCGTTCGGCGCAGGCCACGGCCTTCGTCTTCGGCCTTGTGCGCCAGCATCGGACCTTCGCGGCAATCGCCGACCGCCCAGATGCCCGGCACGTTCGTCTTGAAATGCGTGTCGGTCACGACGCGGCCGCGCGCATCCAGCGCGACGCCGATCTTGTCGAGGCCGAGATTGTCGACGTAAGGGACGCCGCCCGATGGAGACCAGCATGATGTCCGTCTCGATCGTCTGCTTCTCGCCGCCGGCGGCCGGCTCGACCGTGACGCGCAGCGCGCCGTCTTTCTTCTCCACGCCGACGACCTTGGTCGAAAGCTGGAACTTCATCCCCTGCCTGGTGCAGGATGCGCTGGAACTGCTTGCCGACCTCGCCGTCGAGACCCGGCGTGATGCGGTCGAGGAATTCGACCACCGTGCACTTCGCTGCCGAGCCGGCGCCACACCGAACCGAGCTCAAGACCGATATAGCCGCCGCCGACGACCAGCAGCCGCCTGGGCACCGACTTCAGCGTCAGCGCGCCGGTCGAGGAGACGATCTGCTGTTCGTCGATCGTCACGCCCGGAAGCGCATGGCGACTTCGGAGCCCGTGGCGATGATGATGTGCTTGGCGTCGAGGGTGCGGACGCTGCCGTCCTTGCCCTTCACTTCGACCTTGCCGGGCGCGGCGATACGCGCTTCGCCGACAATAGCTTCGGACTTGTTCTTCTTGAGCAGGAATTCGACGCCCTTGGTCAGTTCGCCGACGACCTTGTCCTTGTGCGCCATCATGGTCGCGAGATCGAGACTCGACTTGCGCCTTGATGCCGAGCTTGGCGAAATCCTTGCCCGCTTCCTCGAACAGCTCGCTGGTGTGCAAAAGCGCCTTGGAGGGGATGCAGCCGATATTCAGGCAGGTGCCGCCAAAGGTGCCGCGCCGGTCGATGCAGGCGCTTTTCAGGCCGAGCTGGCCCAACCGGATCGCCGCATTGTACCCGCCCGGTCCACCGCCGATTACGACAACGTCAAAGCCGTCTGCCATGAATCACTTCCCGAATTGCGATAAAACGCGTTATGCGCCGCCCGGCGGTGCGACACAATCGGCCGCTTTGGCGCGGAGCCAAAGCTCGGCTTTCGGCGTTTCTTTAAGTAAGAATTTGGGGCATTCTGGGATATTCTCAGCTGTCCCGTCCTATCTGACGACCCGGAGGATTTCCCATGGCCGCGACTGCCAAAGCCGCTGCGAATTCGACTATTGAAGCCAGGCTTGCCACGCTCAGAGACGACCTTGAGACCCTGCAAAAGGACATCAAGGGGCTGGCCGGCGAAGTGGGCGGCGTCGCCTCCAACAGGGCGAACGAAGCGCTGAAATCGGCGGAGAAACTCGCGGAGCGCGCCTATGAACTGGCCGAGGAAACGGCCAATCAGGCTACCGCCTATGGCGCCAAGGCCGCCGAAGACATCGAAGCCTGGACCAATGAAAACGCCGAAACCTTGCGCGAAACGGTGCGCGAGCAGCCGCTGACATCGCTGGCCATCGCGGTCGGCGCGGGCGCCTTTTTGATGCTTCTGCTGCGTCGCTGATCATGCGCGAGATGGGGGTTAAGGCCGCCGCGGCGGCGGTGCTGGCCTTGATCGGCGTGGCGTTGATCGTGATCGGCGTCGGCTTTCTTGCGTACGCCATTTCGGCGGCGCTGGCGCCTTCGCTCGGCGTTGCCGGCGGCGCGGCGGTCACCGGCGCGATCTTCGCCGGGCCGCCCTTCTTTTGGGCGATCGTCATCCTCGCGCTGCGCCGTCCGCCTCCGCCAAAGCCGGTGATTGCGCCGTCAGGATTGTGGCTGACATTGTTCGCGGCCATCGCGAAGGAAACGCCCTGGGTCGCCATTATCGGCGCCGGACTGGTCGCGGCGGCGGAGATTTTCCTCTCCCATCGGACGCGCAAGAAGTAGCGCCCTACGGCAGCCGCCCCAGCGGCGCGCCGCGCAATCCCGAAACGCGATAGACGACATAGTGCGCGATCGGTACGCCGCGGCGCAGGCGATCGAAGTGCGCCAGCGCGGTCACGTTTTGAAAATGCGGCGTCAGCAGATCGTGCCGGTCGAGGCGCGTCTCCACGACATAAAGCAACGGCTGCGAAAGTAGCGCGGCATCGGCGCGCGGCGCATCGGGATAGCGATACTCCTCGTTGGCCTGGACGACTTTGGGATGCGCCGGCAGATAGAAGGAAAGCCACGAGGTCGAGGCGTAGTCGGTCGTGAGGATCGCGGCCGCGCGGTTGCTCGCCTGAAGTTGTTCGACGTTTTGCGCCACGGAATCGAATCCGACGGCCAGCAGGCGCGACAGGGGATCGCCGCGCCCGAGAGGCACGACGCCCAGCAGAGCCTGCGCATAAACCGCAAGCAGCAAAACCGCGGCCACGGGAACGGCAAGCAGACGCGAAGCGCGCCAGACCGGCGCGGTCCAGCCGCTCCAGTCACTGCGCGCAAAGGCTTCGGCGGCCGCGACCGCAAGCGCGGGATAGAGAAAGCACGGCCAATTGCCCTGGATGCGGTCATGCAGGGAGTGAACCAGGAAATAGACCGCGGATGGCCAGACCAGTGCCGCAAGCAGGAACGTCGCGCCGTTGCGGTCGCGGCTGGAAAACGCCATGCCGAGCGCAGCCAGCACGAAGATGAACGGCGTCGCCAGCAGGATCTGCGCGCCGAGAAACTCCACAAGGAACCGCAACGTGAAATGGCCGGCGCCGATGCGGCCGAACTGGAAGACGAACGTCATCCAGTCATGCGCATAGTTCCAGAACAGGTTCGGCGCAAAAATGTGAAGCGCGATAACGCCACCGATATAAGGCCATGGCGTGAAAAGCCAGCGCCGCGCATTGGGCGAAAAGACGAGCCAGGCGAAAACGCCCGCGCCGAGAAAAAAGGCGGTGTACTTCGACAGAAGTGCAAGACCGGCAGCCACGCCGACGCCAAGCCAACAACTGCCCTTTCCTGTCTCCAGCACCTTGGCGAGCGCAAAGAGGAACCCAGCAGCAGTCGCCACCGCGGGCGCATCGGGCGTCGCCGCCAGCGTCTCCACCGAGATCATCAGCGTGAGATTGAAGAACAGGCAGGCGCGCGCGCCGGCGACGGAATCGTGCAGAAGAAGTTCTGCGCTACGCCACACGAACCAGCTTGCCATCACCGACAAAAGCAATCCGCCGAAGCGCACGCCCAGCGCGGTGTTGCCGAAGATCAGCGTTCCGAAGCGGATGACGAAGGCGATGGCCGGCGGGTGGTCGAAATAACCAGCCGCGAGATGCTTCGACCACAGCCAGTAATAGGCCTCGTCCGCCGACAGCGGCAGCAAGGCTGCGGCGACAAAGCGAAGGACAGTGAGGGCGGCGATGGCCAGCAGATAGCGCTGGGCCAGCGTCGGAAGTTTCATCGCGTCCGCCATACGAACAGGCTGGAGAGCGCGTAGTTCCACAAGGCGCCCATGATCGCGCCGGCCGCGCCCGCCACCCACCACACCGACCGCTCGGAATAGAGCCAGTTGGCGAGACCGACATTGGTCAGCGCGCCGACGGAACCGATGGCGCAGAAGCCGAGAAACCCGCCGAACATCGCAAGCCCCTTGAGCCGGCGATCGCGATAGGTGAGTTCATTGTTGAGAAAGAAATTGCTGGTCATGGCGACAAACGTCGCAACGCTTTGCGCGACCGAGAAAGTCTCTCCACCCGCGAGCGCTAGCTTAAGCACGACAAGATGTACCGCAAGGCCCGTCGCACCGACCAGCGCGAAAAAGATAAACCGTGGATCGACCAGATCGCCCGTCAGCTTGGCGAGCAGCAGGCCCAGGAATTCGAGTCCGATCTGGACGTTGAACTTGCTCTCGCCCTGCTCGCGCTTGCCGAAAACGTAGGACTGTTCGGCGACGCGCAAGCCGGGGCCCGCGGTCGCGACGATGTCGAGTAGAATCTTGAACCCGACCGGCGACAGTTTCGGCGCCACGGCATCGAAGCTGTCGCGGCGCATCATGAAGAAGCCGCTCATCGGATCGGTCAGGGGAACCGAAAGAATGCGGTGTGTGAGCGTCGTGGCAAAGCCGCTGATGGCGCCGCGCGACTTGCCGAACGACGCCGCACTGCCGCCTTCGATGTGGCGGCTGGCGGCGACAAGGTCCGCCTTGCCGGAGCGCAATGTGTCGAGCATCGCCGTCAGCACGCTTTCGTCATGCTGCAGGTCCGCATCCATCACCGCCACATAGGGTGCGCTGGAGGAGAGCATGCCTTCGATGCACGCGCCGGCGAGACCGCGGCGGCCGACGCGCCTGAGGCAGCGCACGCGCGAATCCGTTGCTGCAATGGCCTTGGCAGCGTCGGCCGTTCCGTCCGGAGAATTGTCGTCGACGAAAATGGCTTCCCAGGCGATGCCCGCAAGCGTCGCATCCAGCCGCCGGATCAGTTCGGCGACGTTGGCCTTTTCCTTATAGGTGGGAAGGACGACGGAGAGCTCGATCCGGGTCGCCGATTCGGCCTGGTTGCGCGGCATCTGGAGGGTGCTGGACAAAAAGTGCTCCTTGCGACGCCTTGGTGGCCTTAGCGCCGCGCGGCGTCAAGATGGTCCTACCGGCGAGCAGTGAAGTGACGCCGGAAAATCGATTCCGGCCAGCGCCTTACCTTTGTCCCGGCCGGTAATCCGCTTCGATATGTCCCTTGAGCTCTGCCTCGGTGAACCAGACGGGTTTCAGCTTCATGGCGACGAACAGGGGCGACTGGTCGGCATAGTGCGGCGAGGTCTCGTCCAGCGTGGCCGAGCCGAACTGATGGATGCTCTGGGACGAGAGTTTGCCGTTTTCGTCCCAGGTGACGAACATGATGAACGTGTCGCCGTCGACCGCAGTCAGCGTGCCGTCATCCTGCTGCAGGCCGTATACCGCGCGATAGATATCGGGTCCGCCATCGACGGGCACGTCGAGCTTGCCGCGCCGGAAGCGGTTTACCTGACCCCATTCGGGATCGAGGCGGCCGAAATGCGTCTTGAGGATGGCGATCGCCTCTTTGAGGGCATCGATCGGTTTTTCTTTCCAGGGTCCGTCTGGTTCCTCGGGCGCCGCGCGCACGCCCATCAGCACGGCAAGCGCCGTGCCTCGATTGTGGATGTCGGTCCTGCGGTTCCAGTCTTTCAGAATCTGCTGCGCCTGTTTCAGGTCTGCATCGTCTCGCGGATCGGTGCTGAGAATTTCCTCAACCATGCGCGCGATGTTCGAATGCACGCTGTAGGTGAGATCGAACTTGTACGCACGGAATTTCTCCGCCGTGATCGACGGATCGGCGCCGAAGGTTTCCAGCGCGCGCATGGCGCGGTTGGTCATGCCGGTCTGGATGCCGAGCGTCGGCGAAAAGTCCGAAGGTTTCAGATCGTCTTGCGGCGCCGTTGCCTGGAACGGCGTGTTGTTCGAATTGAAGACCAAGTCCGACTTCGGATTCCACAGCTGCGGAATCTTGTCGAACGGTACATAGGAACGCCAGATCAGATCGGAACGATCGCCGGGAATGAATCCTTTCCAGTTGATGCCTTCGCGGCGCACCGGAAACTGGCCGTTGTAGACATAGCCGATGTTCCCCTTCTCGTCGGCATAGATGTAGTTGACGCTTGGCAGCGCCTGCAGCCGCATCGCATCCTTCCACTCGTCGATGTTGCGCGCCTTGTTGAGGCGGAAATACTGCATCAGCTGGCGCACTTCGTTCATGCCGGCATAGCGGATGGCGAAGACGCCGTGATCGGTCCTGAAGACCGGGCCCTGCGCGGCAAAGAGCACGTCGCGGTGGAATGTCCAGATCAGCGGACCGAAAAGTTTCACGCGAATGGCCGCGTCGCTCTTCTCGAAATCGCGCCACTTGCCGTCCAGAAGATATTGGTTGCCGTTCGCCGGATTGACGGTGAGCCGATAGATGTCCGCAAGATCCGGCGCATTGACCGTGCTCGCCCAGCCGAGATGTTCGTTGTGGCCGTGCAGCATGATCGGCGCGCCGGGAAACACGCCGCCCGCGACATGCCAGCCTTCGCCGGATTGCAGCACGACTTCGTACCAGGAAACCGGCCCGGCATAAGGCTGATGTGAATTGACAAGCAACCGCGTCGCGCCGTCGGCCGAGCGATGCGGTCCCACAGCGACGCCGTTCGAACCGATCTCCGGCAACGGTTTGCCGCCCGTGTCGGTGTTCAGTTTGCGCAGCATGGAATCAAGGCCATAAAAGAACGGCGTCTTGAACACGAATCCCGCCACAACATCCTTGCCGGTGAACGGCAGCAGTCCCGCCGTCACCTTGCCGGGATGCAGGGCGGCGTAATAGTTCACTCCATCCGCATAGGCTTGCGCGATCTTGCGCACGTCCGCGGGCAGATCCTTTTCGTAGCGCGCGTCGATCGTTTCCCAGACGCGGAAAAGATGGACGAGGTAGTCGGTCGTTGCGGCTTTCAGGCCCTGGCTCGCAGCGAGCTGACCGCGCGTCGCCAATGCCACGTCCTGGATGGTGGCAAAATCATCTTCGGAATGGGCGAAGGCGAGACCGAAAGCGACATCGGCATCGGTCTTGCCGAGGATGTGCGGCACGCCCCAGCTGTCGCGGCGGATGCGGACATCGTATTTTGCGGCCTTCGCGATCAGCGCGGCCGGATCGGGCGGCGCGGGTTGAGCCATGCGGTCTGAGACTATGACGGCGGCCAATGCCAAAAGGATGATGACGACGAACGCTCCGGCATATTTTAGAAAACGCATGAATCCCCCGATGTTGCGGCGCACGCTAGTGGCGTTGGGCAGCGGCGTCGAGATGCAGCATCGGCTGCTGCGTGTATAGTCCGCGCATAAGCGGCAGGAGCCGCGGGGGGATCGTCATGAAATGGTTTCTGAGCGTGCTGGGCGCGGTTCTCATCCTGGCCGGATCCTACCTCGCTTCGCGCATCCAGACTGCGGACGGCGTGCGCGTGGAAGACATTCGCTTTGCGGGAACCGGCGGCATCCAGATGAGCGCCCTGCTCTATGTTCCGGCCAACGCCACCGCAAGGACGCCTGCGCCCGGCGTGCTGGCGGTGCACGGGCTGATCAATTCGCGCGAGATGCAGGACGGCTTTGCCATCGAGTTCGCGCGCCGCGGCTATGTCGTCCTTGCGCTCGACATGACGGGACATGGCTACAGCGCACCGCCGGCGTTTGCGAACAAATGGGGCGGGCCGGATGGCTTGAAATATCTGCGCAGCCTCGCATTCGTCGACAAGAACAATATCGGTCTCGAGGGCCACAGCCTTGGCGGCGCGGCGGTTCTTTCCGCGGCGCTGGCTTATCCGGACGGATACAGATCGTTGATCCTTGTCGGTTCGACGACCGCCGCGCCGGCGGCGGGCAGCGCCAGCTTTCCGCACGATACAGCCTATGTGCTCGGCCGCTATGACGAGTTCACGCCGATGATGTGGGGCTCGATGGATTTCGCCAAGCCCTCGCCGGCGGCCGAAACATTGCTCGCCAAGGACGTGACGACGACGCCAAAGCTCAAACAGAATTTCGGAACGTCGAAGGATATCGATGCGGGCGTGCTCTACGGTTCCATCGCGAATGGCACTGCGAGACAACTCTACATTCCGGCCGTGACGCATCCGGGCGAACACATCTCGACCGAGGCAATCGGCGATGCTGTCGGCTGGTTCGGCAAGACACTGAAGGGCGGCACACCACGCGATTCCAGGGATCAGATCTGGTACTGGAAGGAACTCGGCACGCTGACCGGATTTGCAGGCTTTGTTCTGTTGATGCTTGGCGCGTTCGATGTGCTGCTGGGGCTGCCTTTCTTCAACACGATGGCCCATGCGCCGGAACCCGCGCGCACGATGCATGATCGCCAATGGTGGGTGGCGCTGATTGCCGGCGGCATCATTCCGGGGCTCGCTTTCCTGCCGCTGACGATCATGGGCGGAATGCTGCTTCCCGCTTCGGCAATCTTTCCGCAGACCTTCACGAACCAGGTGATGGTGTGGGCGCTCGGCTCACTGCTGATCTCCTTCGGCGCGCTCTTTTTCTTCCGCAAGAAGACGGCGACGTACACAACCGAATGGCTTGCATCAATCGTTATCGGACTCGCCACGGTCGGCATCGGCTACCTTTCGCTTGCGATCGTGGACGCGCTGTTCCACGTCGACTTCCGTTTCTGGGTGCTGGCGCTCAAGCTGATGAGCCCGTGGCAGTTCAAGAGCTTCCTGCTCTACCTCATTCCGTTCGGCGTCTTTTTCTTCTTCACCCTGCGCGGACTGCAATCGGACCTGACAGTGAAGCAGCAGGGCTGGTTTGCACATTACGCGGCGACGAAGATCGCCATGTGCGGCGGCGTCGCTTTGCTTCTGATCGCGGAATACCTGCCGATGGCGACCGGCGATCACCTTTTGCTCCGCGCCGATCCGCTGCATCCGATCATGGCGTTCCAGTTCGTGCCAATCCTCGCGATCGTGGCGGCGATCAGCACGTTCACCTACCGACGCACCAATTCCTATGTGCCGGGCGCGGTGATCTCGACCTTGTTCGTCACCTGGTATGTCGTGGCCGGCACCGCGACGATGATCGCCTGAGGCTCAGGCGAAGCGCGAAGCGGCGGCGTAGCCCGCGGTCGCAGCAGCGGCGGTGAGAAACGTGCCCCACGCGATGTCGATGGCGGCCAGATGCGCCGGCCAGAGCTTGAGCGTTGCCATGTTGGTCAGGTCGTAGGTCATGCAGGCGAAGAAGCCGACGGCCGGCTCGTACACCGCTTTCACGGCGAGACGCAGCCACACAATATCCAGCACCGCTGGGCGGCGGCTGCAGCCGGATAGCCGACAAGATAGCGGGTCATCGAGCCTGTTCCATGGCCGCTTCTACGGGACTGGACCGCAGCCGGATCTCCGAAAATTGGCCCTGCCTGGCTTCGATCCGCCGCCTCGCTGCGTCCGTGCCATTTGCGAACCGCCGGAACGGCACATGTCAAAGATCGCGATCATCGGCACAGGGATTTCGGGCCTCGGCGCCGCCTGCACCCTGAACCGCCAGCACGGCGTCACTGTATATGAGAAGGCAGACCGGATCGGCGGCCACACGCGCACGCTGACCGTCGACTATGACGGCACGCAGGTTCCGGCCGACACCGGCTTCATCGTCTTCAATGAGAAGAACTATCCCCAGCTCTCGGCTATGTTCCGGCATCTGAACGTGCCGGTGCAGAAGAGCGACAAGACGTTCGCCGTCTCGATCCGTGAAGGCTGGCTGGAATGGGGCGCAAAGAACGCAAACGCGGTTTTCGCTCAACGGCGCAATCTGCTGCGTCCGAAGTTCGGCCTTCTGATCCGCGATGTCCTGCACTTCAACGCGCACGCCGAAGACGTTGTGGAGCGTCATTCCCAACTCACGCTCGACGGCTTGATCGATCGGCTCGGCCTCGGCGAATGGTTTCGGCGCTACTATCTTCTGCCGATGAGCAGCGCGATCTGGAGTTGCCCGCCCTGCGAGACGATGCGTTTTCCCGCGCGCACGCTGATCCGTTTCATGGCCAATCATCACCTGCTGAGCACCGACGGCCAGCCGCAATGGTACACGGTGCCGGGCGGCGCGCAGGAGTATGTCGAGCGCCTGACGCGTTCTTTCGCCGGCAGGATTCGGGCCGGTTGCGGCGCGGTAGAAATCACCCGCGGCGCGGACAGTGCCACGGTGCTCGATGCGTCCGGAACGCGCGAGACCTACGACCATGTCGTGTTCGCGAGCCATGGCGACGAGACACTGCGAATTCTTGCCGACGCGAGCGCGCAGGAGCGCGACGTGCTCGGCGCTTTTCGGTATCAGAAGCACAGCCCGGTGCTGCACCGCGACACGAACGTCATGCCGAAGGGCCGCCGCTGCTGGGCGAACTGGACCCACACCTCGGACGGCAATCTCGATGAACCGGCGCTTTCGGTCACCTACTGGATGAACTCGCTGCAGGACATACCCAATTCGACGCCGCTTTTCGTGACCCTCAATCCGAAAACGGCGATCGCGCCGGAACTGGTTTTCGACAGCCATGAATTCGAACATCCCGTCTTCGATCATGCCGCCGTTGCGGCGCAACCGCGCGTTCAGGCAATGCAGGGCGCGCGCAACAACTGGTTCTGCGGCGCGCACTTGCGCAATGGCTTCCACGAGGACGGCCTTGCCAGCGCCGTGCATGTGGCCCGGCTGCTCGGCGCGGAAGCGCCATGGCGGGCGGGCGTTCCTGCCTTTGCGGAACCGGCGGTTGTACGGTACCCGAAAGGCGCAATAGCGGCGCTGGCACCGGCTCTTGCCGGCACAAAAGCCGCCTGAATCCTCTCGGCAGTTTGGCGTTGCGCGCTATAATGACCTTGTCTGTGACGGGGGGCGTTGCGGCCGCCCCGCCTTTGTGAGGACACCGCGATGAGTCTGATTCCCGCATCTTTCATCGAGAAGCGATGGCGCGAGGCCGCGTCCAGCCTGGAGTTCGGCACGCTGGATTTCACCACGCCGAGCGGCGAAGTGATGACGGTCAAGGGCCGGCAGCCCGGCCCGCACGCCAATTTCAAGATCCATGACTGGGACGTTTTGCGCCTGACGCTGGCGCGCGGCGACATCGGCCTCGGCGAAGCCTATATCGACGGGAGCTGGGAAACCGACGACATCGAAGCGCTGGTCTCGCTGTTCCTTCTGAACATGGATGCGTTCGACGGCTTCGCCAATGGCGGCCTTCTGCAACGCATCGGCTTCGTGATCCACAACGCACTCATCCGGCGCAACACGATCAGCGGCTCGGCGCGCAATATCAAGGATCACTATGACGTCGGGAACAATTTCTATTCGCTGTGGCTCGACCGCAGCATGACCTATTCCTCGGCGCTCTATTCAAACAAGGACGCCAATCTCGAACAGGCGCAGCAGACCAAGTACGAACGCATTCTCGGCAAGTTGCCCGGCGCAAATTCCTCGATCCTGGAGATCGGCTGCGGCTGGGGCGGATTCGCCGAGCGCGCGGCAGCCGATGCGCATCGCGTCACGGGGCTGACGATCTCGCCGTCCCAGTATCGCTACGCCACCGATCGGCTGCAGGGCAAAGACGTGGATGTGCGATTGGAAGATTACCGCAAAATTCGCGGCACGTTCGACAACATCGTCTCCATCGAGATGTTCGAGGCGGTCGGCGAGCATTACTGGCCGGCCTACTTCCAGACCGTTGCCGAGAGGCTGAAGCGCGGAGGACGCGCCGTGATCCAGACCATCACGATCAGGGACGAGCTGTTCGCAGGCTATCGGCTGCGCAGCGATTTTATCCGCCACTATGTTTTCCCCGGCGGCATGCTGCCGTCGTTCGCGCGCTTCACGGAGGAAGCCGAACGTGCCGGCTTGAAGGTGGCGAGCAGCTTCTCCTTCGGCCACGATTACGCGCAGACGCTGCGCGAATGGTCGGCGGCGATGCGCGCGCGCACGGACGAAATCATGGCGCTCGGCCACGATCAGAAATTCTTCCGCAACTGGCAGTTCTACCTCGGCATCTGCGCGGCCGCGTTCAATGTCGATCGCACCGATGTCGTGCAGGTCGAACTCGCGCACTCAGGCGTTTAGCCGCTCCGAAGCGGGACCCATCGGCGATTGCGGGATGCGCCGCATGAAGGGCAGGACAAGCAGCGACAGCGTGAACAACGCGCCGATCACCAGCCAGGCTTCGTTGAACGATTGCACCAGCGCGGCCTTGCGCACCAGCGGTTCGGCGATCGCGCGCATGGTTTCGTTCACCGGGCCCATATCGTGGCCCTGAAAGAATTCCGCCGGCAAGCCAACGATGCGCGCGGCGCCGGCATCGCCCGCCTGCAGGCGCTTGCCGAGCGCGTCGGCGTGAACCGGCGTGCGCTGATCCAGGATGGTGTCGACCAGAGCGATTCCGATGGCGCCGCCAAGATTGCGCATCAGGTTGAACAGTGCGCTGCCGTCCGCGACGGCGCCCGGCGCCAGCGTGTCGAGCGCAAGCCGCGTCGCCGGCAGGATACAGAGCATGACGCTCGCGCCGCGCAGAATCTGCGGCCAGAACAGGCCGTCGAAATCGGTCGTGACGGATTCAAATCCGTTTGAAAGCATTCCGGCGGCGAACAGGCCGTAGCCGACGGCCGTGAGAAGTCGCGGATTCGTCCGCGTCTCCAGCCACGCCGCGATGGGCGCGGTTGCGAGCTGCGCTGCGCCGGACACGATCATGATCTTGCCGATCTCCAGCGGCGAGTGTTCGCGGATCAGCCCGAGGAAAATCGCCAGCAGGTAGACCGAACCGTAGAGACCAAGGCCGAGTACGAAGCTGAGCACGCAGCCCAAGGTGAAGGTGCGTTCGCGAAAGCGGCTGAGATCGACGAAAGGGTGCGGCTTGTAGAGGCTGCGCCAGATCGCGCCGGTACCCGTCACGGCGCAGAGGCCGATGCAGGCATAGACGAACAGGCCCTGCCAATCATGCTTGGGCGCTTCCTTGAGCACGAGCTCGAGCGTGGCGAGGAACACGGCGGCAAGGCCGATGGCGCGATAGTCGATGCGCCGGAATTCCGTCAGGTCCGGACCGCCGAGCCGCACGAAGCCCGCAACAAGGCCGGAGACGATCGTGCCCGGAACCAGATTGATCAGAAATATCCAGTGCCAGGTGTAGTGCTCTGTCAGATAGCCGCCGATTGCGGGCCCGATCGTCGGGGCAATCACCGCGAGCGTACCGGCCAAGGCCGTCGCCGGAACGCGATGCTTTTCAGGCATCATCGAAAAGACCGACGTGAACACGCCCGGAATCAGCATGCCGCCGCAGAACCCCTGAACGACGCGCAGCCCGATGAGGAGCGGAAGCGTGTCGCACAGGGCGCAGGCCAGGCTTGCGATGGTGAAGCCGAGGGTCGCCGCCGCAAACATCCAGCGCAGCGAGACCGCGCGCGTCAGCCAGCCGGTGAGCGGTATCGCGATGACTTCTGCCATCAGATAGGCGGTCTGGATCCAGCTCAGCTGGTCCGCGGTGACGTGAAAATACTCCTGGATCGTCGTGAAGGAGCTGGCGACGATCTGGATGTCGAGCACCGCCATCGACATGCCCACGCACATGGCCGTGAAGCCGATCCAGATTCGGACTGTGCTGGACATACGAAGAGAGAACCTAGGCGGGTGCGTTGCTGGCCCGAGTGTGCAGCCTTTGCACCGCGTGGTCCATGACCCGTTGCCACAGCGGCGGAACGAGAGCCAGCAGAATGCTGCCCGCATAGCCCCATGGCAGTTCCGGCGCTTCGCTGTCCTGCCGAAGGGTCTGATAGGGCGCGAAGGGGCGCGCATGGTGGTGCGCGTGCCGGCCCATGTTGAAGATCAGCGCATTGGCGAAGGCGTTGCTCGAATTCCAGCTATGCGCCGCGCTGAACGGCTCGCGCCGGCCGTCGCCGGCACGCCGCATCAGTCCGTAGTGCGCGATATAGTTGAACAGTTCGAGCACAAGGATGCCCACAGCGCATTGCGCAGAAAACAGCGCCACGCCCCGCCAGCCCGCGAGATGTATTATCGCAAGCGCCAGGAATGCCATCGCCGTCACGTCGCCCAGCACAGCGTTCTTCCAGAACGGCAAATGCCGTTTTGCCAGTCTGCGTTGCTCGATGCGCCAGGCGTCGAGAAACTGACCGGCGACCGCCCGAACGACAAATCCGTAGAATCCCTCGCCAAGCCGGGCCGTCGCAGGGTCCCGCTCCGTCGCCGCCCAGCGATGATGGCCACGTACATGCGCGATTCGGAAATGGCGATAGCTCATTCCGCTCAGCATGGCGACGGCGAAAATCCGAGCGGTGGTGTCGTGCGCATGCACCAGCTCGTGCGCGGCCAACACACCGAACACGCCCGTGGTGACGCCAACCGCAAGCGAGAGCGCGAGGAATCCGCCCGGCGTCGCGTCGCCGGCTTGCAAAACGGCCCAGGCTATGACTGCGAGCTGAAGCGGGATGTAGGTAAAGGGCAGCAGGCGGAAAGATGCCGGCGCGCCGCGCGGATCCGGAGCCTTGTCGCGCGCCGAAATCCCCTCCGCACCGATGAGGAGCAACAGCAACGCCGCGATGGTCAGCAACGGCCACAAAGGTCCGAGCGCGTCGTAGAGAACCGGTATCGAAAGCGTAAAGAGGAAGGGCCCGCAATAGCGGACGGGTCCAAGCACCATTGCGTCATTCCAGGCTTGCGGATATTCCGGCGCGGCGAGCGGCCAACGCGGCGTCTTCCTGGCGGATGCGCCACGCCAGCATGGCCGCGTTCAGGATCGTGAAGGCAATTGCCACGGCCACTTCGCCGAATGCCAGCGGCAGCATCGCGATTTCGCCGGCCACGACGAGATAGTTGGGATGCCGCACGAAACGATACGGCCCGGCGCGGACCAGCGGGGCGCCGGGAAGTGTAATGATCCGCGTCGTCCAGTATGGGCCGAGCGTAGCGATGACCCACACCCGGCCCAGTTGAAGCAGGATGAAGAGCACGAGCGGCAGCCAGTGGATCGTGGCACTCTCAGGCAGGAAGAAAACGATCGCCGCCAGCCACGCCGCATGCAGCAGGACAATGAGCGGATAGTGCGCGCGGCCCACTTCGACCGCACCGCGCGCCAGGAGCGCGCGCGTATTGCGCTCCGCATACACAATCTCGATCAGGCGCTGCAGAACCACCAGCGCCAGAATGACGTCGATCGCAAGCTTCAAGCGCCGCCAACCATCAGAAAGACGGCCGAGAAGCCCGGTCCAAGCGCGGTCATCAGCGTGCGCCTTGACGTGTCGCGCCAGTTCATGCGCTCCAGCACAAACAGCGCCGTCACCGCGGACATGTTGCCATAGTCGCGCAGCACACTTCGGCTCTCGGTGAGGGCGCCGCGCGGAATGCCGAACGCATCTTCCAAAGCGTCGAGCACCTTTGCGCCGCCCGGATGACAGGCAAATCCGTCTATGTCGTGCAGCTTCAGATCGTTCTTCTGCAGAAATGTGTGCAGGATCGATTTGAAATCGCTGGCGACAAGAGCCGGGATGCTTTGGGCGAAGCGTGCCTTCAGCCCGTCTTCCTCCACTTCCCAGCCCATGATGTCGAGCGAATTGGGCCAGGTGTGCTCGCCGCCCGGTCCGAGCGTCGGGCCGGCACCCTCGGTCGAGATGATAGCGCCGGCTGCACCGTCGCCGAACAGCGCCGTCGCCACGATGTTGCTCTTGGAGATGTCGTCCTTGCGGAACGTCAGGGCGCAGAGTTCCACGACGAGGAACAGCACGCGGCTGCCCGGATTGGCCTTGGCCATATCGGCGGCGCGCGAAAGCCCGACAACGCCACCCGCGCAGCCGAGACCGAAGATCGGCAGGCGGCGGATGTTGCGGCGCAGGCCCATCTTTTCCACGACCAGCGCATCCAGGCTTGGTGTGGCGATGCCCGTCGTCGACGAGACGACAATGGCGTCGATGTCCTCGCGTTTCAGATTGGCCTGATCGAGCAGGTCGAGCGTGATCTTTTCGAGCAGCGCGACAGCGTTCTCGACATAGAGATTCGTGCGGTCGGTCCAGCCATGCGGTTCTGCGTACCAGTCGATCGGAACGCAGGAATAGCGCCGGTCGATACCCGTGTTCTCGAACACGGGCAGCAGCCGCGTGATGTCCTTGCGGCCCTGAAACAGCTGGGCGGCACGGACGGAAACATCGGATTGGTTAAGTGTATAAGGCGGTACGGCACTCTTTAGCGCCAACAGACGCGGTATCATTCACGCTCCTGAGATCACGTGGGTGCCCATCCACCACGCCAGTATAGACACTGCGCGCGCAAAGACCATCCGCTGCGCTGTTTACGCCGTATTCACCGAACGAAAATTTCGGCGCTGCCCGGCGGCAGGACGTCTGCGCCGGTATACGGCGGGAGCGCGCCGACGGATCGTCTTCCGGCGTAGACATCCCAGCGATGGATCAGGCGACGATCTGCTTGGCAAAAATGGCCGTGGCGACGGCTTGGGCGCGCGTCGTGGCGCTCAGTTTGATCAATGCATTCTGGACATATTCATGGACCGTCTGCTCGGCGATGCTCAGGATCTGGGAGATTTCCCAATCGGTTTTCCCGGCCGCGACCCAGGACAGGCATTCGCGCTCGCGCGGCGTCATCTTCTGCCGTGGCGGCTTTGGCCTTTGCCGTGCGCGAAGTCTTTCGAGCTTGGTCTGAAAGTAGAGCGCAGCCATGTGCAAGCATGCTTCGTCCTGCCTGCCAAGCTCGTACTTGTCGGTGCCGATGCTGATTCCGACGACGAAGCCCTCGCGGCTGTAGATCGGCACCGCGTAACCATCCGTCATGCGGAATTCTGCCGCTTCGTCCAATATGCGCGCGCCGGGTTCGTCCTCGGTCCGGCGTACATCACGCCATCGCACAGGTTCGTTACGCAACAAAAGCTGGTTGATGACGGGATCGACCGTGATGTAGTTCCGCGCCTTCCAATGATCGAGCCAGCCCTGCGGCCACGTGGTTGCCCACAAACGGCCTTCGCGCTCCACCTTGGGCCGCGACGGATCGCCGATCAAAAAACTGGCCATGCCGAATTTGCCGATCAGTGTCTGGAAGGAGCTGAGCAGCGACGCAATGTCGGTTTGCTTGTCGAGCTCTTCGATGAAATCGAAAGTTGCGGTCGTGAGCAGCATGGGCGCGCATTTCCGGCGGATCGGACATGAAGATGGGTGATGATGTCGAAGGATTGGCGCGCGTCACCCCTGTCCAGCGCCGCGCTGGCGGGCCTTGAACTCCGCCAGCGGTTTGATCTGGTCCGACCGAAGTTCATCGATCGCGGGGAGGTAATCCTGCACCTCGTCGCCGAGCAGAACGGACGGGCATTGTCCTTCATAATTGCCGAGATTGGGGCGGTGCAACTGGTAACCCACAAGCGCCGCAAGCTCGGGCGAAAACCGGCGCGCAATGGGCGGCGGATAGACCAGAAACTGGTTTTCGTAAGGCTTCAGCCAGCCAAGGCTGTAGCTGATGATCATGCCGGCGCGCGGGCTCAGCGTGCGATTGGCGCCGGCGCCATGCAGCGTCGAGCCGAGGAAGAGCAGCACCGAGCCCGTATCCATTTCGGCCTCGATCGCTTGCGTGCGGTCCATGCGGCGCTCCGCCTGACGGCGATGGCTGTCAGGCCAGACGACAGTTGCGCCGTTCTCCGCGCGATAGGGTGTGAACGGCCACATGACGTTGATGAGATATTCGATTTCGCCCTGCGCGCCGCGCCACATATCCTGATCGCGGTGCGGAATCTGTTCGCCCTCGCCGGGCCAGATCTCGAGAGCCTGTGTCAGATTGAGCTGGAAACGGTCGCAATGCGGCCCGAGGATCGCCTGCGCGACGTCGAGAACGATCGGGTGCTGCACGAACGCCGCTACGTGCGCGGAGCGTTTCAGCAGACCGCCGAACCGCTTGGTGTGCCGGCCGTAGAAATCGCCTTCGCAGAAGGGCGTCTTTTCGAAACGCGGACGCAGGTCATCGTGCAGGGTCGCAACCTGCTCACGCGAGACCAGATCCGGAATGATGCAATAGCCATGGGCCAGAAGTTCGCCGGCCCAGTCGCCAGCGCGCCGCGCTGTGCCGGGTTGGCGATGGACAGGGCCATGCATCAGAGCCGACACCGCTCACGCCGCTTGCGCGAAGGCGTCAAGCTGCAGCACCGGTGTGCGCGTACCCAACTTTTCGCGGAACAACTGCAAGGTGGCTGGCGTGATGCTGATCGACATGGCGCCGATCACTTCGCCGTTCACCTCTTGCGGTTCGCCGAGCGGTTCGCACTCCCAGCCGATAGCAAGCAGATGCGACAGATACTGAATATGCGTGACGCAGGTATATTTGTTGATGCCGTAGAGCAGACCAAATTCGCACATCGCAGTGGCGAGCCGCCGGCGGATGAGCCGTGGTTCGATATCCTTGGCTGGCGCCGAGCAGAGCCGCGTGATTTCCCAGATGTCGTCGCCGACCGGCACGCCCTTTTCACAAAGGAAAGGAAAAATCTCGCTCATCAGATGCGGGCCCGTGCTCGGAAGCAGCCGCACCGAGCCGAGATGCCGCTCGGTCTGTCGCGCCAGCGCGACGAGATAGATGGCCTGGTCGGTATCGAACTGGTCGATTTCGTACTGCCCGTCGACGACCGGAATGTCCCATTTGAGGCCGTCGACGAAGATCTTCTTGCGATCGCGATGCATCGCTTCCAATGGCGCGCGGAATTTCGAGCGATTGTAAGACGTTATGAGATTGACCATGGCGCGGACTCCGGGCATTTCGCGCCCCAAGCGTCGCAGGCCGAAGCCCGGTCCAACATTCCCCTGATTGGGGGAGTGCGCCTCAATTCATCAGGTCGGAAAAGGTGATCTGGGCGTCAAACAGCGCCCGCACGATGAGTTGCTGACGCGTGGCCACATTGTATCGGCGCTTGGCTTCCTCAATGTGCTGATGAACGGTCTGGCCGCTGATGCCGAGCAATTGTCCAACGTCGCGATCGCTTTTTCCGCGGCCTGCGAGGATCACGCAGTCAAGCTGACGGGGAGACAGGCGCTGGTGCGCTAGCTCGACCACTGGCTTGGCCGAGGCTTGCTTCTGCACCAAGCGGCGGGCCGCCTGGAAAGCAAAACAGCCCAGATATTGCGCCGTCGGCAGCGAGGGAAGCGGAATGTCGCGGCCAAACCGCATGCTGAACGAACACGAGCCGGAAAAATCGCCCGGAATGTTGATCGGTACGGTCACGCCGTTTCCCATTCCGGCCAACTGGGCGCTGTTGAGGATTTCTTCCTGCCGCTGAGAAAGCGGCATCAGGCGCGGCACGTCCGTCCAGAGAAAAGGTGTGACGGATTTCTGCGAGACGGCCAGGATCGGATCGTCGGAATAATATTCCTGCTTGACGGTCTTCTCTTTCCAGGACTGGGGATAGTGAACGAGGCGGACAAAGTCGTGCGTGCGGCGGGAAAGATCGACATGATGCAGCAACGCGAAGTAGTCGAACCCTAGAGACTTTACGGTGTCTTCAAGAAGCCCTCGAAGACTGACCATGTCGCTTACGCGATTCGCTTCCCGAACAAAGATCTGCACATCGTCGAACCTACTCATGAACGCCTCCCAACTGACCCAGGCGCCGCGCCGCGATTCCCGATCGCAGGGCGGCGTTACGCGAGCCTGCCCGCCGCCATAGGCTACTCCGAAACAGGCGGCGCACAACCCTCAATGCAATCTAGACATTGCCTTTCCTTCCCCACAATTTGGGTATCCTAACGATTACACATATTACATAGTAATTGCAGAAAGCAACACTCTCTGAACTCATGCCGTTCAGGGAATGAGCAGCACGCGTCCCACAGCCTTGCGGCTTTCGATGTAAGCGTGTGCACCGGCCGCATCGGACAGCGGAAAGGTCTTGTCGATAAGAACCTTGAGCTTTCCTTCGGCCACATCCTCGACCAGCGTCTGGATCATGTTGTGCACACGGTCAGTCGCGATCTCCGCACCCAGGAACACGCCGGTCAGGCTGCGATTGCCGCCCATCAGCGAGCCGACATCGACACGCATCGGTTCACGCCCGGCGGCGCCAACCATTGAGACGCGCCCGCGATAGGCCAGCGACAGAATGCTGCCCTGTAGGGTCGAGCCGCCGACGGAATCGACGACCAGGTTCACGCCCTTGTTGTCGGTCAACTTCATCACCGACTTCACGACGTCGTCTGTCTTGTAGTTGATGCCGGCATCGAGACCAAGCGGCTTCAGGCGCTCCAGACGATCGTCGCTCGAGGCCGTTGCCAGCACGCGCGCGCCGGCACGCTTGGCAAGCTGGATCGCAGCCACGCCGACGCCGCTGGCGCCCGCTTGCACCAGAACCGTCTCGCCGGCTTTCAGGCGGCCGAATTCAAAAAGGCAATCATGCGCAGTGCCGAACGGCACGGGCACGGCTGCGGCTAGCTTGACGTCGCAACCCTTGGGAATCTTCCACGCCGTGCGCGCGGCAACTGCACGCAGCTCCGCATGTGACCCGTTAAATCCGGTCGTGACAGCCTTGTCGCCGAGCTTGAAATCCTTCACCTCCGCGCCGACCTGCACAACTTCACCAGCTGCCTGGTAGCCGACAATGTGTGGCTTGGTGATGAGCGGACCGCCCTGGCGATTGAGCGTGTCGCCGCCTTCGATGCTGACGGCTTCGACGCGAATGACGATTCCGTTGGGCGCACATTGCGGATCGGCCACGTCTTCGTATTTCAGGACGCTTGGCGGACCGTTCTCGTAATAGACTGCGGCTTTCATGGGAGTTTCTCCTGATTGCGATGGCCTGAGGCTATCGCGTGCGCGAGGCTGCGCAAAGCATTGTTGAATTCTACAGCCGCCATTCGTTTTTGACTGTTTGAAACCCTCCCCGCTGCTCGACTGCGTTCGCAAAAAATCACCGGCGAATTGTCTCATGGAATCAGCGCTGTTGGATAAGATTCCGAAAGTCCCTTATCGGCGCAGGGTTGGACGTGGACAGGCGCGAAAGGCCCGCTAATCTGCCGCCAGCTCATTTGCAGAGGCCAAGATGTCAGAACTGCGAGACGCTTATATTTGTGACGCCGTGCGCACGCCGATCGCGCGCTATGCCGGCGGTCTTGCCTATGTACGCACCGACGATCTGGCGGCACTGCCGATCAAGGCGCTGATGGCGCGCAATGCGCGCGTCGATTGGGCGGCCGTGGAAGAAGTGTTCCTCGGCTGCGCCAACCAGGCGGGCGAGGACAACCGCAATGTCGCGCGCATGGCGGCGCTTCTGTCCGGCCTGCCGGAGACTGTGCCCGGAACGACCATAAACAGGCTTTGCGCCTCGGGCCTCGATGCCGTCGGCACTGCGGCACGCGCCGTGAAGACCGGCGAGATGAGTTTTGCGATCGCGGGCGGCGTCGAATCCATGACCCGCGCGCCGTTCGTGATGGGCAAGGCCGAGAGCGCCTTTCCGCGCGCCGCCGAAAATCACGACACGACGATCGGATGGCGCTTCATCAATCCGAAGATGAAATCGGTATATGGCACCGACTCGATGCCGGAGACCGGCGAGAACGTCGCCGAGGCCTATCGGATTTCGCGCGCCGATCAGGACGCGTTCGCGCTGCGCAGCCAGCAGAAGGCGGGCCGCGCCATCGAACGCGGCTTCTTCGCCGAAGAGATCGTGGCCGTCGAAGCGAAAGACAGTAAAGGCAAGCCTGCGCCGTTCATCGCCGACGAACATCCGCGGCCGCAGACGACGGCGGAAGACCTGGCAAAACTTAAAACACCGTTCCGCAATCCCGGCACGGTGACGGCAGGCAACGCGTCCGGCGTGAATGACGGCGCGGCGGCCATGATCATCGCATCCGAACTAGCGGCCAAGCGGCATGATCTGAAGATCCGCGGCCGCATCCTCGGCATGGCGACGGCGGGCGTCGCACCGCGCGTGATGGGTGTCGGCCCGGTTCCGGCGACGGAAAAGTTGATGGCGCGGCTGGGGCTGAAAATTTCTGACTTCGACGTCATCGAGCTCAACGAAGCCTTCGCAAGCCAGTCGCTTGCGGTGTTGCGAGGGTTGGGCCTTCCGGACGATGCCGATCACGTGAATCCCAATGGCGGCGCCATTGCGCTTGGCCATCCGCTCGGCATGAGCGGCGCGCGCCTTGCGCTCACCGCGCTGCATCAGCTGGAGAAGACGGGCGGCAAGCGTGCGCTGGCGACATTGTGCGTCGGCGTCGGGCAAGGCGTTGCCCTCGCCATCGAGCGGGTCTGAGATGAAGTTCGTCTCCTGCGCTGCGGCTTTGATCTTCGCGTTTGGCGTTGCGCGAGCCGCCGATGCACCCACCGTGCAGGTGACGCCCGTGACGCGGACGAGCACCACCGTCACCGGCCAGCCGATCGTGGTGCCGGAACGACCCGACGTGATCGTCTCCATCGCCACCTTTCCGCCCGGCGCGCGCATCCCCGAGCACCAGCATCCGCACCCGCACTATGTCTATGTGCTCGAAGGCGTGCTGACGGTCGTGAACACCGATGCGAACAAGACATTCGACGTGAAGGCGGGCGACTTCGTCGTGGAGATGATGGACACCTGGCACTACGGCATCAACAACGGCACGGTTCCGGTCAAGCTTCTGGTGATTGATCAGGTGCCTACAGGCGCGGCGAACAACATGGTTCCGAAAAAGCCATGAAGGTCATCGCCGTTGCCAGCGACGGCAGCCACAATTTCAGCAAGCCCAAGCGCACATCCATCCGCCTGATCAAAGGACTCGGTGTCGAGGGCGATGCGCATTTGGGCGAGAAAGTTCAGCATCTGTCGCGCGTCCGGCGCGATCCGGAGTCGCCCAATCTGCGCCAGGTGCATCTGATCCATGCCGAGCTGCACGACGAGCTGCGCAAAAAGGGTTTCCGCGTCGAGGCGGGCGAGATGGGCGAGAACATCACGACGCGCGGCATTGATCTGCTCGGGCTGCCGGTGAACGCCCGGCTGCATCTCGGACCGGACGCCATCGTCGAGGTGAAGGGCCTGCGCAATCCCTGCACCCAACTCGATGGATTGCAGCAAGGCCTGATGGCGGCGACGCTGGACAAGGATGGGGCCGGCAACCTCATCCGCAAGGCCGGGATCATGGGCATCGTATTCGCGGGCGGCGAAGTGAAACCGGGCGACGCGATCTGGGTGGAACTGCCGGATGGGCCACACAAGCCGTTGTCGCCGGTTTGAACGCCGCTGTCATTCCCGGCCGAGCGACACGCTAGTGTCGCGACGGGAAGGGAACCCAGGCGGATAGATCGCGCGCGGTCCGGTCACCTGGGTCCCCTTCCCTCACTTCGCACGCAACGCGTGCGAAGTGAGGGAAGGGGATGACAAGCAACAAAAAAGGCCGGGCGCCTTGCTCGGCCTTTTTCATGTCTTGACGTCTCGGCTTAGTAACCGAGCAGCGTCGCGTAGCGGTCGCGGTGGTAAGACGAGCCGCCGAAGGTCGCTTCCTGGGCGCGGGCGCGCTTCAGGTAGAGACCGGCGTCGTGCGCGTCGGTCATGCCGATGCCGCCATGCATCTGGACCATTTCGTTCGAGACGAGATGGACGAGATCGCCGACCTTGGCCTTCGCAAGCGAGGCAAGCTGCGCCACGTCGTTGGCATCGCGGTCGATCGCCTGTAGCGCGCCTTCGACGCAGGAGCGGCCGAGTTCCAGATCGGTGAACATCTTGGCAGCGCGATGCTGCAGCGCCTGGAACGTGCCGATGACCTGGCCGAACTGGACGCGGGTTTTCAGATAGTCGAGTGTAACGTCGAAGGACTGCATCGCCTGGCCGAGCATTTCGGCGGCGAGGCCGGCGCGGGCGCGGTCCAGCGTCGATTCCAGAATGCCCTGCCCCTGATCGGCCGAGCCGAGCACCGCATCGGCGCCGACTTCGACATTGGCGAAGGTGAGGTTCGCAACGCCGCGGCTGTCGACGGTCTTGAGCTTCTCGCGGGAAAGACCGCTCGCCTTGCCGTCGACGAGGAAGAGCGTGATGCCCGACTTGTCGCCCGGCTTGCCCGACGTGCGTGCCGCCACGATGATGAGATCGGCCGTACCGCCGTCGAGCACGAAGCTCTTCTTGCCGTTCAGCTTGTAGCCGCTGCTGGACTTTTCTGCCTTCAGCGCGATCTTTTCCGGCGCGTGATGGGCGCCTTCATCGACGGCAAGCGTGGCGATCAGCTTTCCTTCGGCGATCTGCGGCAGATACTTCTTCTTTTGCGCGTCACTGCCACCAAGGAGAAGCGCGGTCGTCGCCGTCAGCGCCGTCGAAATCAGCGGCGAGGCGGTCAGCGTGCGGCCGGTCTCTTCCAGCACCAGTCCGAGCGTCGCGTAGCCGAGGCCCGTGCCGCCGAACTCCTCAGGAATGAGGATACCTGCCCAGCCCATCTCGGCCATTTCCTTCCACGCCGCGCGGTCGAAACCGTCGGCATTGCCGCTGTCGCGCATCTTGCGGAAGGCGGTGACGGGCGACTTTTCCTGCACCCACGACTTTGCGCCGTCGCGGATCATTGTCTGTTCTTCGCTTAGTACTGCCATGTTCGTAACCCCAAATTGAAAATGTTGGTGCGCGCCTATTGGTGGTCCAGCAGACCGAGCACGCGTTTCGATATGATGTTGTTCTGGATCTCGGCCGAGCCGCCATAGATGGTCGTGGCCTTGCCGCCGAGCCAGCCGCGGACGGTGTCGAGTTCGTCGCGCGTGAAGCCTTCGCCTTCCCAGCCCAGACCCTGATTGCCCATGATCTCAAGCAGAAGTTCGGAGCGGTCCTGTCCGATGCGCGAGCCGGCATTCTTCATGATCGATGTCGTGAAGCTGGGGCTGGCATTGCCCTTGGCTTCGGCCATCGAGCGCTGGATCGTCAGCATGAAGGCGCGCGTGTCCATCAGATGGTTCGTCACGCGGGCGCGAAGGTCCGCATCGGCGATGCGGCCCTTCTCGTCGCTGCCCATATAGTGCTTGGCGACCTGGTCGAGCGAACGGGTTTCGCCGCCGCGGTTGAGACCGCCACCGCCGACTCCGCCGCCAAGCCCGGCGCGCTCGAACTGCAGGAGGCGCTTGCCGATGGTCCAACCGCCGTTGAGCGGACCCATCAGGTTTTCCTTGGGCACCTTCACATCGGTAAAGAAGGTTTCGCAGAAGGGCGAGTTGCCGCTGATCAGCTTGATTGGACGCACTTCGACGCCCGGCGACTTCATGTCGATCAGGAGGAACGAGATGCCTTCATGCTTCTTGGTATTGTCGGTACGCACCAGCGCAAAGCACATGTCGGCGTATTGCGCGCCACTGGTCCAGATCTTTTGGCCGTTGACGAGGAAATGATCGCCCTTGTCGACGCATTGCGTGCGCAAGCTTGCGAGGTCCGAACCGGCGCCCGGTTCGGAATAGCCCTGGCACCACCACACTTCGCCCTTCACGATGCCGGGGACGTGCTTTTTCTTCTGCTCCTCGCTGCCGAATTCGAGCAGCGTCGGTCCGAACATCATCACGCCCATGCCGCCGATCGGATTCCACGCGCCGATGCGGTTCATTTCCTGCTGCAGCACGCGAACCTGCGCCTGGGAAAGACCGCCGCCGCCATATTGCTTCGGGTAGGTTGGCGTACCCCAACCCTTCTCGCCCATCGCCTTTTTCCACTTGGCGAAGTCGGCGCCGGTTTCCGGGCCGCCTTCACCCATCATCATGCCGCCCTTGCCCTTCAGCGACGGAGGAAAATTCTTTTCCAGCCATTCGCGCGCCTCGGCGCGGAAGACCTCCAGATCGGTATCGACTTTCTCGGCCGCACTCATGCGTTCACTCCACTTTTCCTATTGATGGTCGAGCAGGCCAAGGATGCGCTTGGCGATGATGTTGCTCTGGATTTCGTTCGAACCGCCATAGATCGACTGCGCCTTGCCCGAGAGCCAGTTGCGCGTGTGATCGATCTCGTTCCGGGAGTAGTTGTCGCCTTCCCAGCCAAGTCCCTGGCTGCCCATGATCTCGATGAGCAGCTCGGCGCGATCCTGGTTCACCTTCACATTGGCGTTTTTCATGATGGAGGTGACGGCGCTCGGCCCCTGGTTGGAGCGGGCATCGTCGTTCATGCGCTGCACGGTCAGGCGCATCGCTGCGACGTCCATCATGTGATTGGCGACGCGGGCGCGCAGGTCCGCATCCGCGATGCGGCCTTTCGCATCGGTGCCGACATAGTGCTTGGCGATCTCTTCCACGCTGCGAAGGTCCGCGCCGCGGAAGCTGGCGCCGCGCGCATTGCCGCCCTGTCCGTCGCGCTCGAACTGCAGGAGACGCTTGCCGACGGTCCAACCGCCGTTGAGCGGACCCATCAGGTTTTCCTTCGGCACCTTCACATCGGTGAAGAAGGTTTCGCAGAAGGGCGAGTTACCGCTGATCAGCTTGATCGGGCGCGTCTCGATGCCCGGCGACTTCATGTCGATCAGGAGGAACGAGATGCCCTCATGCTTCTTGGTGTTGTCGGTGCGCACGAGACAGAAGCACCAGTCGGCAAATTGCGCGCCGCTGGTCCAGATCTTCTGGCCGTTGACGAGGAAATGATCGCCCTTGTCGATCGCCTGCGTGCGCAAGCTGGCAAGATCGGAACCGGCGCCCGGTTCGGAGTAGCCCTGGCACCAGCGCACCGTGGCATTGACGATGCCCGGCATGTGGCGGCGTTTCTGTCCTTCGTTGCCATATTCCAGAAGCGTCGGGCCGAACATTGCCGTGCCCATGCCGCCGATCGGATTGAAGGCGTCGATGCGGTTGATTTCCTGTTGCAGGACGCGCGCCTCCGCCTTCGAAAGACCGCCGCCGCCATACTGTTTGGGCCAGGTGGGAACGCCCCAGCCCTTCTCGCCCATGGCTTTCTTCCATTTCAGGAAGTCGGGATCCTTCGAGCCGAACCCTTCCATCAGGGACAGCGCATTGGCGCCCTTCAGCGACGGCGGGAAGTTCGCCTCAAGCCATTTGCGCGCTTCGGCGCGGAATGCCTCCAGATCGGTATCGAGAACCGCGGCAGCGGACATGAATGTCTCCCGTGCTTATTGATGATCCATGAGGCCGAGCACGCGCTTGGAGATGACGTTGAGGTTCACCTCCGATGTGCCGCCTTCGATCGAATTGCCCTTGGCGCGCAGCATGCCGCGCATCGCCCCGATTTCACCCGGCTTGTAGGCATCGCCTTCCCAGCCGAGCGCTTGCGCACCGAGCGCCTCGACCATCAGTTCGGTGCGCTCCTGATTGATCTTCGCAGCCGCATATTTGATGATCGACGTCGCCGCCGACGGGCCCTTGCCCTGCTTGGACTCTTCTTCCGCGCGGCGCACCGTCATCGTAAAGGCACGCGCTTCCATCTTGTGCGCCGTGATGCGCGCACGCAGATCGGCGTCGGCGACCTTGCCGTCTTCCTTGCCGATATAGTCGAGCGCGGCGTGTTCGATGTCGTAGGCGCCGCCGCCGCCACCGCCGAAGCCGCCGGCGGAAATGTTCTGGCGTTCATACTGCAAGAGGCGCTTGGCGATTTCCCAGCCGCCATTCAGTTTCCCGACGAGCTGCTTCTTGGGCACTTTCACGTCGGTGAAGAAGGTTTCGCAGAACGGCGATTGTCCGGAGATCAGCTTGATCGGCCGCGGCTCCACACCGGGCGACGCCATGTCGAAGAGCATGAAGGAGATGCCTTCATGCTTTTTGGTGTTGTCGGTGCGGACGAGACAGAAAATCCAGTCCGCCTTGTCGGCATAGGACGTCCAGATCTTCGAGCCGTTGAGGAGATAGTGATCGCCCTTGTCGACGGCCTGGGTGCGCAGGCCGGCGAGATCGGATCCAGCGCCCGGCTCGGAATAGCCCTGGCACCAGCGGATTTCGCCGCGCACGATCTTGGGCAGATATTCTTTCTTCTGCTCTTCGGTGGCGTATTCGAGAAGAACCGGTCCCAGCATCCAGATGCCGAACGACATCAGCGCGGGACGCGCCTTGATGCGGCCGAGTTCGTTTCCAAGAACCCGTGCTTCGGCACTCGAAAGTCCGCCGCCGCCATAGTCCCTGGGCCAGGTCGGCGCGGTCCAACCCTTGGCCGCCATGCGGTCGAGCCAGAGCTTCTGTTCCGGATTCTTGAAAGTTGCCTTGCGGCCGCCCCAGACGGAATTGTCGTCGTCATCGACCACCGCGTTGCCGCGCATGCTCGGCGGGCAATTGGCTTCGAGCCAGGCGCGCGTTTCAGTCCGGAATGCCTCGATGTCGCTCATGTTCCTCACCCATCCGGGCACGGATGGGCCCGGTACGCTTTAACTGTAGCGGCGTATCCACAGAGAGCAACGCCCCGCATACCGCCGCTTCGAAGGTTTGCCACCGTTGAGGCGTCAAACCGCAAGACCATGATGCCGCACTGATTATGGTCCCGCCAGTTTATACATTTGGAAAAGTGTAGTATATTAATTCTGGTCCTGCGCCGGACCAGAAGCGCCGGGAACCACCACAATCTTGAAAGCCTTGTCGGCCAGCAGCCAGGTCTGCGCCGACTTCTGCAGATCTTCGGCGGTTATGGCTTTCAGGTCGGGGATCGTGGTCCGGATCACGTCTAGGCGGCGCGGATCGGCCTGCGCGCCTGCCAGCAGCGACAGCCAATATTCGTTGGTCTGTTGCTGTCTCTGGATGTCCTCGATCCGCGGGCCGCGTGCACGCTCCAGCTCGTCGGTGCTCACCGGCTTGGTCTTCAGGTCGTCCGCGACATGGGCCACTACGTCGTAGAAAGTGGCGATCTTGTCCGGTGGAATCTGGGCCAGCGCATAGATGAAACCGTAGTCCGGCGTGACGAGCGAGGAATAGGTCGAAGCGCCCGGCGTATAGGTGATGCCTTCACGCGTGCGCAACTCGTCGAGCAGGCGCTGGCTGAAGATTTCTGCGAGCACCCGCAAAGTGCGCGGCTGTTGCATGTCGGGGAAAAAGCCGTTCGTCGGCCAGGCGATGGCCGCGACCGCCTGATTGGCCGCGCCCTTGTGCGTGAGCTGTACCGGATCTGCCTGCGGCTTGGGGAAATGCTCATCGCCGCCCGGCGGCGAACCGGCGGCGGAGCGGTGCGGTAGCGCGCCGAAAGTCGGCGCCACAGCCGCAATCGCCTGATCCACCGTCACGTCGCCGACGATGGTGATCTCCAGCGGTCCCAAAGCCATGGCGGGCGCGACGATCGCCTTGGCCTGATCGACGGTCGATGCGTTGATTTCGCCAAGGGTCGGCGCACGCCAGCGCGCATCGCCGTCGTGCACCAGACCATAAAATTCGCGCGACAGAAGTGAGCTCGGCGCCGCCTCGGTCTCTGCCTGGACTCCGGCGTCCGCAACTCGGACCTGGTCGAACGCTGCCGGCTTCCACGCCGCATCGGTGAAATAGGCGGCCAGCACCTGAAGCTCGGACGACAGATCGGCGGCGCGGGAAAGTCCGGACAGCGTGAACGCATCGTCGCCGATGCCGAGCGAGGCGCCCCACACCTTGTCGGCCATGCGCCGTTGCAGGTCCTCGATGCTGTAACGCTTGAGGCCGCCCTGCACGAACACGCCGCCAAGCGACCAGGCCGGCGCGACCCGATCGCGCGGCAGTCCAAGGCGGCCCTGACCGAAGCGGACGTTGATGAGAATCTGGCCGGCGCGAAACTGCGTCGGCTTGACCGTGAGCGTCACGCCATTGGCAAACCGCACAAAGCTCACGCCGAGATCGGCGACCGTGCTGCGCGAGGCGACTTTGCCGGTCACGCCGAACGCCATATAGGGCCAGGTGGGCGTGGGCGTGGCCTGCGTTGCGGCGAGCGGCGTGTTGTCCGCCTCCGCCAGCGCCGACATGATCGCGGCCTCGCCGCCCGGCATCGGACTCGTGCTGCTGACAAAGACCAGCGGCCCTGTACCGGTAAATGTCTCGCGCAATGCAGCGGACACGTTCTGAACGGTCATGCCCTTGGCCACTTCGTTGAACAGGACCAGGTCCGCGGCGGGCGATGTGTAGACGGAATTCTCATCGAGCGAGTGCGCCAGCGAGTTGGCGATGAATGACGTCGTTGTCGTTTCGGCGGCCGTCGCATTGCTCTGAAAGAAGGTGCGCAGTTGCGCGATGACCTGATCCAGCTCGTCCTGGCGCACGCCGTTCGCGACGGCATCGCGCCAGGCGCGTTCGGCTGCCTTGAGCCCATCGATCCCTTTCCCGGACCGGTAATTGACGTCGATCTCCGTCGCGTCGGCCACGTTACCGACATGGTCATGACTTGCGACGGCAGAGATGAAGGGTGGATTGGCGCCATGCGCTAGCGCACTGAAGCGCTGATTGATGACGGCCAGGGCCGCAAAGCGCATCACTTCGCGCGTTTCTTCGGCCTTGCTGTCCGGCGTGGCATCGAACGGTGTAACCCAGTCTAACAGCACAAAGGTCTGCGCGCCCGGTTCGACGAAGAGCTTCACCGGCGCGGGATGCTGCGAGGGCGGCGCGTAGGTGATCGCCTTTCGCGCTGGCGCACGGGCTTTCCAGCCGGAGAAGCTTGCCTTGATCTTGGCTTCGATCTCGGCCGGATCGACATCGCCGACGATGACGAGCGTGGCGCGTTCCGGACGGTACCAGGCATCGTAGAAATCCCGCACCAGCTTGGCATTGGCGTGCGCAATCACGTCTTCAAGGCCGATCGGCGTCAGTGCCGAGGCCGCGCGATCGCCATAGAGAAAGCTGAGGTTGGACTTCTGCAAGTGCGCAGCCGGAACGTCGCGCAGATGCGCTTCGGCGAGGACGACATTGCGTTCGGTGTCGAGCGCCGACTGGTCGATGTTCAAATTGCCCGCGATCTCGCGCATCAGCAGGATGCTGGTGTCGATCGACGCAGCATCGTTCTTGGGCATATCGAACATGTAGACGGTCTGTGTCGCCTGGGTGAAGGCATTGGTATCGGCGCCGAAGGTCAGGCCAAGGCTTTGCAGTTTGCGCACGACATCGCCATCCGCCACGTTCCTGGAACCGCGGAATGCCATGTGCTCCAGCATGTGGGCGATGCCCTGCTCATTGTCGCGCTCCATCAGCGAGCCGACAGCCATGCGCAGGCGCACCGACACCGCACCCTTGGGCGAATTGTTCTTGCGGATCGCGTAACGCATGCCGTTGGGCAGCGTGCCGAAGAGCACATCGGGATCGGCGGGGAGATCGCTCGTCAGTTGCGGCCAGGGCGTAACCGGTGCGGCGTCTTCGGCGGCAACCGGAACGGTGAAAAGCAGGAAGGCGAAGGCCACGGACGCCCAGCGGGTAAAAAATGTCATGCTCGTTTCCTGCGCGCCAAGGGGTGAATGCGGCTCATATTGCTGCGCGCGAACGCGGCGGGGATTGTCCTTCAAGGCCTGACGGGGTCAAGCCCGGTGGACGGTAAATTAGGCGTCACAATGCACGCCGTCGCGCGTCAGCGCGGCAGGTCCGATGCACCCATCAGGAATTCATCGACCGCACGCGCGCATTGGCGCCCTTCGCGGATCGCCCAGACGACGAGCGACTGGCCGCGCCGCATGTCGCCGCAGGAAAAGACTCTCTGGCACACTCGTCTTGTAGTCGGTGACGTTGGCCTTGACGTTGCCGCGTGGATCGAGCGCAACGGCGGCCTGTTCGACCAGACCGTCGTTGCGCGGGCCGACAAAACCCATGGCGAGCAGCACGAGATCGGCCTTGAGCTCGAAGGTGCTGCCTTCGATTTCCTTCATCTGCTGGCGGCCGTCGGCGCCCTTGATCCATTCGACGCGCACGCATTCCAGCGCCTCGATCTTGCCGTCCTTGCCGACGGCGCGCTTGGTCAGCACCGACCAGTCGCGCTCGCAGCCTTCTTCGTGGCTCGACGAGGTGCGCAGCTTCAGCGGCCAATCCGGCCAGGTCAGCGCCTTGTTCTCCTTCACCGGCGGCTTGGGCATGATCTCGAGCTGGGTGATCGATGCCGCGCCCTGGCGGTTCGAGGTGCCGATGCAGTCCGAGCCCGTGTCGCCGCCGCCGATGACGACGACATGCTTGCCCTTGGCGCTGAGCGTGCCGTTCGGCGCGGCGCGTGCTTCCGTCGATCGCCGGCGATGCGCTTGTTCTGCTGGGTGAGGAAATCCATCGCGAAATGAATGCCGGAAAGCTCGCGGTTCTCGACCTCGAGATCGCGCGGCATCTCGGCGCCGCCCGACATGACAAGCGCATCGTAATCCTGCAGCAGCATCGCAACCGACATGCCCGCGCCGACTTCGACGCCGGTGCGGAAGGCGACGCCCTCCGCTTCCATCTGGCGCATGCGGCGGTCGATGAGATGCTTTTCCATCTTGAAGTCGGGAATGCCGTAACGAAGAAGTCCGCCGATGCGGTCGTTCTTCTCGAACACGGTCACGCCATGTCCGGCACGCGCGAGTTGCTGTGCCGCCGCCAATCCCGCCGGCCCCGAACCGACGACTGCGATGTTCTTGCCCGACTTGTGTGCGGGTAACAGCGGCTGGATCCAGCCTTCTTCCCAGCCGCGGTCGACGATCTGGCATTCGATGGTTTTGATCGTGACCGGATTGTCCTGGATGTTCAGCGTGCAGGAGGCTTCGCACGGCGCGGGACAGACGCGCCCGGTGAACTCCGGAAAATTGTTTGTGGAGTGCAGCATCTCGAGCGCCGAGCGCCACTGGTCGCGGTAGACGAGATTGTTCCAGTCGGGGATCAGATTGTTGACCGGGCAGCCATTGTGACAATAGGGAATGCCGCAATCCATGCAGCGCGACGCCTGGCGCGTCACTTCCGCGTAGGGGAGCGGCTTGACGAATTCGCGATAGTCGTGGAGCCGCTCATCGGGCTTTTCATAGCCGCGATCCAGACGCTCGACTTCCAGAAACCCCGATGGATTGGCCATGGCTATTCCGCAGCCACGGCGCGGACGCCGGCGGCCTCGCGTTTCAGATCGGCGAGCGCCTTGGCGTAGTCGGTGGGCATCACCTTCACGAAGCGTTGCAGGGTCGTGTCCCAATTCTCGAGCAGGTGGCGGGCGCGCGCGCTGCCCGTGTGAAGAAGATGGCGCTCGATAAGAATGCGCAAGCGCTGGGCATCGAAGCCGAGCGGGTCGCCCATGCCGCTGTCCGAAACGCTGATCGAACGCTGACGCGGCGCGTCGGTCTCGTCCGCCGGCGGATTGAGATCGATTTTTTCAAGCCGCACCATCGCCATGTTGCAGCGGGATTCGAATTTGCCGTCGATGTCGTAGACATAGGCGATGCCGCCCGACATGCCGGCAGCGAAGTTGCGCCCAGTCAGTCCCAGCACGGCGACGACGCCGCCCGTCATATATTCGCAGCCGTGATCGCCGGTGCCTTCGACGACGGCGACCGCGCCCGAATTGCGCACGGCGAAACGTTCGCCGGCGACGCCTTCGATGTAGGCTTCGCCCGCGATGGCGCCGTAGAGAACGGTGTTGCCGACGATGATGTTCTCGGTCGGCTCGCGCCGCGTCGGCTTGGGCTGGCGCACCACGACGCGGCCGCCCGAAAGGCCCTTGCCGACATAATCGTTGCTGTCGCCGGTGAGTTCGAGGCTGACGCCGCGCGCGAGGAACGCGCCGAAACTTTGGCCCGCCGTGCCTTCGAAGCGCACGACGATGGTGTCTTCCGGCAGACCGGCATGCCCATGGCGGCGCGCGACTTCGCCCGACAGCATGGCGCCGACCGTGCGATCGACATTGCGCACCTTGCGCTCGAGCCTTACCGGCTGGCCGCTTTCGATGGCCGGCGCGGCTGCCGTGATCAGGTCGTGATCGAGCGCAGTCTGCAGATTGTGGTTCTGTGTTTCGCAATTGTAGATCGCGACGCCGGGCTTGGGCAGCACCTGGTGCAGGAGCCGCGTGAGATCGACTCCCTTTGCCTTCCAGTGATGAATGGCGTGCAGCATGTCGAGCTTGTCGACGCGTCCGGTCATCTCGTTCAGAGTGCGGAAGCCGAGCTTTGCCATGATCTCGCGCAGCTCTTCGGCGACGAAGAAGAAATAGTTGATGACGTGTTCCGGTTGGCCGGTGAAACGCTTGCGCAGCACCGGATCCTGCGTCGCGACGCCGACGGGACAGGTATTCAGATGGCACTTGCGCATCATGATGCAGCCGGATGCGATCAGCGGCGCGGTGGCGAAACCGAATTCGTCGGCGCCGAGCAGCGCGCCGATGGCGACGTCGCGTCCGGTGCGGATGCCGCCGTCCACCTGCACGGCAATACGGCCGCGCAATCCGTTCAGCACCAAAGTTTGCTGGGTTTCGGCAAGGCCGATTTCCCACGGGCTGCCCGCATGCGTCAGCGACGTCAGCGGCGATGCACCCGTGCCGCCTTCGAAGCCGGAGATCGTGACATGGTCGGCGCGGCACTTGGCGACGCCAGCGGCGACGGTGCCGACGCCGACTTCCGAGACGAGCTTCACGGAAATGCGCGCCTTGGAATTGACGCTCTTAAGATCGCGGATGAGCTGCGCCAGATCCTCGATGGAATAGATGTCGTGATGCGGCGGCGGCGAGATCAGGCCGACGCCGGCCGTCGCGTGGCGCACGCGGGCAATGTTCTTGTCGACCTTGTGGCCGGGTAGCTGGCCGCCTTCGCCAGGCTTGGCGCCCTGGGCCATCTTGATCTGGATGTCGTCGGCGTTGACGAGATATTCGGTCGTGACGCCGAAACGGCCCGAGGCAACCTGCTTGATGCGAGAGCGCATCGAGTCGCCGTTGGGCAGCGGCACATAGCGATCGGATTCCTCACCGCCCTCGCCCGTGTTGGAGCGGCCGCCGATGCGGTTCATGGCAATGGCGAGATTGGTGTGCGCCTCTCTGGAGATCGATCCGAAGCTCATCGCGCCGGTGGCGAAACGCTTGACGATCTCGAAAGCGGGTTCGACGTCGGACAACGGGATCTGCTTGTCGGCGAACTTGAACTGCATCAGGCCGCGGATGGTCAGAAGCCGCTGGCTCTGGTCGTTCATGGTCTGCGCGAAGGCACGATATTCTTCCGGCAGATTGCCCCGCACCGCGTGCTGCAGCCTGGAAACCGATTCCGGCGTCCAGGCATGATCCTCGCCGCGCAGGCGGAACGCGTAGTCGCCGCCGACATCGAGCATGTTGCGATAGATCGGATTGTCGCCATAGGCGTCGCGATGGCGACGGACGCATTCCTCGGCGATTTCCTTGATGCCGATGCCTTCGATCGTCGTCGCCGTGCCGGTAAAGTATTTTTCGACGAAAGCCGACGACAAGCCGACCGCGTCGAAGATCTGTGCGCCGCAATAGGACTGATAGGTGGAGATGCCCATCTTGGACATCACCTTCAGAATGCCCTTGCCGACCGCCTTGATGTAGTTCTTCTGCACTTCATAGGGCTTGAGCGTCATGCCGCCCTGAACGCGGATCTGCTCGAGCGTCTCGAAGGCGAGATAGGGATTTATCGCCTCGGCGCCATAACCCGCCAGCGCGCAGAAATGATGCACTTCGCGCGCTTCGCCCGTCTCAAGCACGAGACCTGTCTGCATGCGCAGGCCAAGGCGGACGAGATGATGATGCACGGCGGCCGTGGCCAGCAGCGCGGGCGTTGCGATGCGGTCCGGCGACACGGCACGGTCCGACAGGATCAGGATGTTCGCGTCGAGCAAAACCGCGTTGGTCGCTTCGTTGCAGATGCGTTCGACCGCCCGCTCGAGCCCGGCTGCGCCTTCTGACGCGTCCCAGGTGATGTCGATGGTCGCGGTGCGGAACGCGCCGTCGAGCACGGTCTCGATGCCGCGGATTTTTTCGAGATCGGCGTTGGTCAGAACGGGCTGCGAAACTTCGAGGCGCTTGTGCACGCCGGCCTGGCGGCCATAGAGATTCGGGCGCGGGCCGATCATCGAGACCAGGGACATCACAAGTTCTTCGCGGATCGGATCGATGGGCGGATTGGTGACCTGCGCGAAATTCTGCTTGAAATAATTGTAGAGCAGCCTCGATTTCTTCGAGAGCACGGCGAGCGGCGTGTCGGTGCCCATCGAGCCGATCGGATCATCGCCGGCCAGGGCCATCGGCTCGAGGAAGAACTGGATGTCCTCCTGCGTGTAGCCGAACGCCTGCTGGCGATCGAGCAGGGCGGCGACATCGTTCGACGGCGCGGGCTGTTCGTCGGGAAGATCGAGTTCCTCAAGCTTGAACTGCGTCTTCTTCAGCCATTCGTCGTACGGCTTGGCATCGGAAAGGGTGTGCTTGATTTCCTCGTCCTCGATGATGCGCCCTTCCTCTAGGTCGATGAGCAGCATCTTTCCCGGCTGCAGCCGCCACTTGCGGACGATCTTTTCGTCGGGGATCGGCAGCACGCCTGCTTCCGACGCCATGATGACGAGATCGTCGTCCGTGACGATGAAGCGCGCGGGACGCAGGCCGTTGCGGTCGAGCGTGGCGCCGATTTGCCGGCCGTCGGTGAAGGCGATGGAGGCCGGGCCGTCCCACGGTTCGATCAGCGCCGCATGGTATTCGTAGAAAGCGCGGCGCGACGCATCCATCTGCTTGTTGCCGGCCCAGGCTTCCGGGATCAGCATCATCATCGCATGCGCGATCGGATAACCGCCGGCGATCAGAAGCTCGAGCGCGTTGTCGAGGCTTGCCGTGTCGGACTGGCCATGCGGGATCAGCGGCCACATTTTGTCGAGATCGGGTCCAAGTAGATCGGACTCCATCGTGCGGCGGCGCGCATTCATCCAGTTGACGTTGCCGCGATGCGTGTTGATCTCGCCATTATGCGCGATATAGCGGTAGGGATGCGCCAGCTTCCAGGACGGGAAGGTGTTGGTCGAGAAGCGCTGATGCACCAGCGCGATGGCCGACTTGGTCATCGGGTTCTTGAGATCGAGATAGAAGCGGCCGACATCGGGCGCGAGCAAGAGGCCCTTGTAGACGACGGTGCGCGTCGAGAAGGACGGAATGTAGAAGCGCGCGATGCTGGGAAGCTTGTGCTTCTTGGCGAGGGCGGCGAGCGGATTCTGCGTCTGCTTGCGGATGGCGAGCAGTTTGCGCTCGAACGTATCCTGGTCCCTGACCTCCGGGCCGTGCGCGATGATCGCCTGGCGGATCAGCGGCATCTGCTCGAGCACGGTCTTGCCCAAGCCGGTCGGGTCGGTCGGCACGTCGCGCCAGCCGATCAGAATCTGGCCTTCATTCTTGATGAACCGCTCGAACTGCTTGACGACAATGTCGCGCGCCTTGGCTTCGGGCGGCAGGAAGCACATGGCGACGGCGTAGTGGCCGGGCTGCGGCAGCGTCACGCCGGCCCCTTGCGCCCAATCGCGCAGCAGGGCATCGGGAATCTGGATCAGGCAGCCGGCGCCATCGCCCACCAGCGGGTCGGCGCCGACCGCGCCACGATGGTCCAGATTGATAAGTAATTGAAGCCCTTGGGAAATTATCCCGTGTGACTTCGCACCCTTGATGTTGGCCACAAAGCCGACACCGCACGAGTCATGCTCGTTCCGGGGGTCATAGAGACCCTGTTTCGGCGGCAAACCAGACATCTTCCGTCACACCTAAACCCAGGTTTTGAGCAATCAATGTGCTCATTAAGAGCCTAAGTAGACCATAAATTGCCGCATCTCCAAGTGCGAAATGCCGCGCTGCAGCAACATAGCTGTTAATCAGGCGGTGCGGACCTCAGCCGAAAGCCCGCTTGGCCGCGACCGGCATATCGGCCTTCAGGCGGACCGTGACAGTCGTACCCCGGCCGAGCGCGCTGTCGATCTGCAGCGCGCCGCCATGCACTTCGACAAAGCTTTTGGCCAGCGGCAGACCGAGACCCGTGCCTTCGTATTTGCGTTCCAGCCGGTTGTCGACCTGGCCGAAAGCCGTGAGCGCGACCTGCACGTCCTGCGCCGACATGCCGATACCGGAGTCGGAGACCGAGACGGCGATCTCGTCCGCGCCGAGAGCAGCCTTGATCGAAATCGAGCCGCCGCGCTCGGTGAACTTGATCGCATTGGAGAGCAGGTTGAGAAAAATCTGACGCAGCTTTGCCGTTTCGCCCTGCAGGGGCAGCGGCCCGTCCATGCCGCTGACGTTTAGCGTAAGACCCGCAGCAGCGCATTGTTCTGTAACCATCTTGACGCAATCCTTCAGCACGTCGCGCAGATCGACGTCCTCGGCATGGAGGCTGAGCTTACCCGCCTCGCTCTTGGACAGGTCCAGCACGCTGTTGATGACATCGAGCAGGTGACGCCCCGAATGCAGGATGTCGCCGGCATATTCGACATAGCGCGGACTGCCCAGCGCGCCGAACAGCTGTGCGGAAATGATTTCCGAAAAGCCGATGATGGCGTTGAGCGGCGTGCGCAGCTCGTGGCTCATATTGGCAAGGAAGCGCGACTTTGCCGCGCTGGCCGCTTCGGCTTCGTGCTTGGCCTGTTTGTAGCTTTCTTCGCGTTGTTTGATGTGCGTGAAATCGCTGACGAAGACGATCTTGCCGTGGTCGCTCGTGGGGCTGATGGAAATTCTAATCCATCGGCCGTCCGGAAGGCGATGTTCGCCCGCCGTGAAGCCGGCATCCGCAAGCCCGGCGTGGCCGTGCTGGCCGGCAAACAGCGCGGCCAGTTGCTTGCTCAGTTCCACAAAGCGCGAGCCGGGCACCAACCCTGCGACGGATGTGGGGAAGAATGCGCGAAGGCGGCTGTTGACGATGACGAGCCGGTCGTCGGAACCGACCAGCATGACGCCTTCGTCGGACGTCTCCAGCGCGTCGGCAAGGCGCCCTTCGGCAGACACGGCGCGCGCCTTTTCCCGCTCGACCATGTCGCGGATATTGTCCTGCATCACGGTCATCGAGCGCAGCAGGATGCCGGTTTCGTCCGGGCCGCCTTTGGGAATTGGCGTTTCGAATTGTCCGGCCGCGATGCAATCGGCCACTGCAGCGGCCTGGGACAGAGGCCGCGCGATTTGGCGCGTCAGGAAAATCGTAATGAAAAGCGCCAGCAACAGCGAGCCGGCAAGACCGCCTGCCAGCACGTAGCGGAATTGCGCAATCGCATCGACGGTCTGGCGACGGACGATGAAGCTGTGGTCGGTGTTGAATTCGATCAGCAGATCGAATGCTTCGTCGATCTTTCGCGCGAGCCTGTCCATCTCGCCCGGCTTGCCGGCATGACGTGCCGCCGTCCAGCGCGCGACCAGCGACTTGATCGACTCGATCTCGCGGCGCTCATCGGGCTCGGTCGAGCGCTCCTCCGCAACACCTAGATCGGCGGCAAACGTCGAGGTCAAGTCGTCGATCTCGGCATCGATCGCGGTGCGTTGGGCTTGCGGCGCCGCGGCGCGTAGCAGAAGCTGCCGTTCGATTTGTGCGAAATCGAAATTCGCGGCCCGCCCATAGTTGATCGCCATCATCGGGCGATCGAACGTGTCGATGACCATCGCGCCGGCGCGCGCAAGGACGCTGTAGCCATAGATTCCCTGCAGGGCGATGATCGCGCCCATGGCAAGGAACGCGACAAGCAGTTTCGCGCCGATGGATTTCTTCGAAATCTGCATCACCTCAAATTGGCCGCTCGGCCAATCTCACGGCTTTACCTTTCGAGTTTACCGCCGGGGAGTTGCGGGAGACTTAACAGATGGCCAATAAATTCCGTGACTTAGCGGACGCGATCCGTGGCGTTGCCGTGACGGTGACGTCATACGTTACGCGCTCGGACGGCTGAAAATTAACGAACTCTTGCTGGCGCGGACGCGTGCGGTCGCGTGGGTGACGTCGTTTAGCCGAAGAGACGGACGCTGAACTGAAGCTGGGTGTCTGACTGGTTTGCGCTCACGCCGTCCAGCACGCGCTCGCCGCGCCGGCTGTCGATGGCGATCAATTCGGCGGTCAGGCGCAGCCAATCTTTCGGCATCCAGGATGCGGCCGCAGTGATTGCATGGCCGTCTTCGTCGAGGAGCCCATGGCCGAACGTTGCGCGGGCTTGAAATGCTTCAACGCGCGCCGCAATTCGCACGTCGTCGAAGTCATAGGCTGCGAGCAGATAGGCCGACTTGTATTTCGTCGTTGCGACAAAGCCTGCAAACGGTTCGATCGCAGTGTCGCCGCTCAGGCCCTGCGCCAGTATCGAAAGCGAACCCAGATGGCTTTCCCAGCCAACACTCCAGAATCGCGTGCGCCAGGCAAAATAGTCAGCCTGGAACGCGGCAGGGTCGCCTTCATTGTCGTAGCGATGGAGCGCAAGCTTGCCCACGCCGGCCATCGACCAGGATGCGCCGGCGTACCAGCCCACAGCATGGTCGATCTCCAGGAACAGCGGCGTGCGATCGGGAAACGGCGCATGGAACAATTTCAGCGTGGTATCCGGCAGGCGCACCTCTTCGATCAATCCGGTCGGCCGGTCATCCAGCGTCCAGCCGCGATCGGCGATGAGAACGCCTGCGGGATCGTTGCAGCAGACCAGTGCGGCGGTCAGCGAGAATACGCCGGCGGATGTGGAACGATCGACATGGGCTTCCGCGCCCAGCGTGCGCAGCTCATCGCCGACCCACGAATTGATGGCCGAAGGCGTCAGCGTGTACGGGCTCGTCCAACCGAGATCGGTATTTTCGAGCGAGAAGGGCGGAAAGAAAGCGCCCACCTTCAGAGAGCCGAGCCAGCCGTCAATGTGAGGACGCCAGACGGCATACGCCTCAAGCAGATCGATGCCGCTTCTCTGTTCCGGCTCCAGCCGGGGAACGACAATGACTCGCACATCGTCCGACAAGGTCAGCGTGCCCTGCGCGACGGCTTCGGTGAAGCGAAAGTTGGGATCCGGCTGGTTGCCGCCGAAGCGAAGCTTGCCGAGTCCGCCATCGAGCCAGCCGCGCTCCGTCGCCGGCACGATCACGCGAAAATCGGCGTAGCCCTGATAGTCGAAGTCGAGCGCCTCGGCCCGCGCATAACAGGCGAGCGCGATTCCGGTGAGAAGGAATGTCGCAATGCGGCACATTTACAAAGTATATCGCGCTGAAAGTTAAGCGTTCTCCAACCGGTTTCGACGGCCGGCACTTTGCGGCGTTTGCTGCCGAACCCCATTCGTTACCGGACGGTTACGATCAGGCTCATCTTGGGGTGGATGTGGCAACGCACTTCGAAGGTTCCGGTGGCGGGAAAGGTGACCGACACATTCTGTCCGGGCGGCTGTTCATCGGAGTCGAAGCTCATGGCGCTAGACTTCACATAGATCTGATGAATGTAGTCGTCGCGATTGCTGAAGGTCAGCGTTTCGCCGCGCGCGATCGTCGCTTCGCGAGGATGAAAGGCGCGGCCGATCTGCGTGATGGTGTGAGTATCGTCCGCCGCGACGGGTGCGATCATGCCCACCAGCAAGGCGGTGAGGATTGCTGAAAGGCGGACTGGACTCATCTCTTCACAATGCCATCGCCGTCAGCGGCGCGGGAGAAAAACAACACCAGGCCCCCACAGATTCCGTGCGCGCGCGCCGAACGTTAAAGGCGGTGGGTTAAGCAGCTTTAAACGTTGGCGTTTGTGTATATTAGCATATGAAGTCGCCAGTGCCGTTTTGCAGTGAGAACCCTGTTGACGGCGCTGAAAAGACGGGGGTGGACAGGGTATTACCTATGGCCTATATCCGCGCACCCTTCGCCGCCCGGCGACGGCGCGTGACGCGGGGTGGAGCAGCCCGGTAGCTCGTCAGGCTCATAACCTGAAGGTCACAAGTTCAAATCTTGTCCCCGCAACCAAAAAATCCCGTCAAGTCAACGACTTGGCGGGCTTTTTCTTTTTCGGATTTCGCGTCGAAATTTAGCCGTGGAAGCGTGATGGAGGCATGGCGGATTGGCACTGCCTGACGACAAGATAGAGCATCGCTCGCCTCAGCCTCGTCGTCCTGGGGGCTGGCTCACGCTGTGGAGTTTGGCGCCGTCTTGGGGCAAACGACAGCCCGTGCTGACTCGATTTCGCCAAGCTGCCGCACCGGCCGTCCCAGCCGCGTTGCCGTTCGTCCCCTAACTCTCGACGCGGACGCTGGCAGTGGCACGCTGAGCGAAAGCCGGTTTCAGGATCGCGGGAGTTTTGAATGTTCAAAGAGTTGAAACTGAAACTGCTGTTTGCAGCCACCGCCGCGTTGCTGGCCGGCGCCGCATCGGCAGACGAGTGGATGTTTTATGGCCGGGACCCCGGCGGCACGCGCTTCTCGCCGCTCACCCAGATCACGCCCGAGAACGTAGCGAGTCTGCGTCCGGCCTGGACGTTCCACACCGGAGACATCGCCGACGGATCGCATGGCGGGGTGCGCAGCGGCTTCGAGACCACGCCGCTGTTGGCCGACGGACGGCTCTATCTCACCACGCCGTTCAACCGGGTGATCGCGCTCGATCCCGCTACCGGCCGCCAGCTATGGGCGTATGACCCAAAGATCGACAAGACTCAACCTTACGGCGACGGGCTGATCAATCGTGGCGTAGCCGCCTGGCGCGATCCGAAGGCGGCGGGAGGTCGTTTCGCTCTGACACTTTACGAGGCGACCCTGGACGCGCGGCTGGTGGCGATCGATGCGGCATCCGGCGCACCGTGCACCGGCTTCGGCGCGCAGGGAGAAGTCGACCTGCGCCAAGTCGCCAACTACCGCGCCGGTTGGTACCACATGACATCTCCGCCTGTGGTGTTGGACGGAGTCGTCGTGGTGGGCTCGGCGATCGACGACAATGCCAGGGCCGAGATGCCGGATGGAGTCGTACGCGGCTTCGATGCGCGAACCGGCAAGCTCCTGTGGAAGTGGGAGCCGTTGGAGCGGCCCGCCGGGGTGGCGCCCGAAGCCTGGCATACGGGTGCCGGCAATGCGTGGTCGATACTGAGCGCCGATCCTGAGCGTCATCTGGTCTATGTTCCGACCGGTAGCGCCAGTCCCGACTACTATGGCGGCCTGCGGCCCGGCGACAACCGCTGGGCGGATTCGGTGGTGGCGCTGAACCCCAGGACCGGCAAGGTCGTCTGGGGCTTCCAACTGGTCCACCACAACCTCTGGGACTACGACACTGCCGCCGCGCCACTGGTGACGCGCATTTCGCTGGATGGCCGCCAGACCCCGGTACTGATCGCGGGAAACAAGTCGGGCATGCTTTACGTTCTCGACCCTTCGACGGGAAAGCCCGTGCTGCCAATCGAAGAGCGTCCCGTTCCGCAGAGCACCGTTCCGGGCGAAGTGACGTCACCGACGCAGCCGTTCCCGACCACGTTGCCGGCGCTCGCACCGCAAACGCTGTCTCCCGATGAAGCGTGGGGAATGACCGATGCGGATCGCAAGGCGTGCCAAGCGGCGCTGCAATCCATCGCCGGATTCTCGGTATTCTCTCCACCCAGCCTGACAGGCGCGATTGCCGTTCCTGGCGCGTTTGGCGGAATAAATTGGAGCGGTTTCGCGTGGGACGCGCGCCACCAGCACCTGATCGTCGCGATCTCCAACTTGCCGTTCAAGGTACAGCTCATTCCCTCGGACAAATATGCTGCGGGGCAGCGCACCGACTTCCGCGCCGCCGTCGCGCCGCAAACGGGTGCACCCTACGCGGTGGCGCGCGGTCCAATGAGGGCGCCTTCGGGCTTGCCCTGTATTCAACCGCCATGGGGTGAACTGGTCGCGATCGATCTGGCTTCAGGCAAGATCGCCTGGCGCCGTCCCCTGGGCACGATGGATGAGGTTTTTCCGGGGATTGGAAGAACCGCGCCCGGATCGGTGACGCTCGGAGGGCCGATCGTTACCGCGAGCGGCCTGGTGCTGATCGGCGGAACCATGGACCGCCACTTCAGGGCCTTCTCCGCCGAGACCGGCCAGGAATTGTGGGCTGCCGAATTGCCGGCGAGCGCCCACGCTTCACCGATAACATATGAGGTTGGCGGCAAGCAGTTTGTGGTGATCGCCGCCGGCGGCTCCGCCAAAGTGGATGAAGAGGGCCTGGGCGATTCACTTATTGCCTACGCGCTGCCCTAGACACGCTGCTCCTCAAGTCTGCACGCCGGGCTCATCGACTGGAGAAACGATGCGATCTCGCGCAAAGCGTCGGCATGGCGGCCGACCATGGCGTGGCCGCCGGTCGGAAAGATGATCGCCCTGCCGCCGGCGACGCCAGCGGCGATGGATCGGGCCCGGCCGGCGGTACCAAATGTGTCGTCTTCGGCGCTGATCGTCAGCACCGGACACGCGATCTTTTCAAGCGGACACGGTTCGGGCGCGGCGGCGGTCGCCACGTCGAAGTTCATCCCGGCGATGCGCCGGCTGACCGGCAGAAGGTGATCCAGAATCTGGCGCACGCGTGCCTTCTCGCTCGGCTCGGCTTTGCGCAGGACGGCGGAGTCCGTCCCCAGCATCATCTTCGTCATCGCGCCCGGCAGGATTGGTGTTAGTTTCAAGGCGGCCCAGGCGACGAAATCGGAGTTGAAGATCGCCCGGGCGAGTGCGCCGCCGCGGATGCGCACGCCTTTCGGCAAGGCACTTGCGGGAACGAGCAGCACCAGCGCCTTGCAGCGGCCGGGATGACGGATTGCGAATTGCAGGCACGACCAGGCACCGGCGGAGACGCCGACAGCCACCGCACGGTGAACGCCAAGCCGATCGAGCAGTTCGGCATAGGCATCTGCCTGCATCGCGGCCGTCGGGTGATCGGGCATGCTCGACCGCAGATAACCAAACCGCGACGGGGCGATGAGCCGATAGCCCCGTCCGGCCAGTGCGCCGGTCATGTCCAGGGTCTGATCAAAGCCGCCGGCGGCGCCGTGTATGCTCAGCACCGGCTCGCCCTCTCCCATCACCGCATATTCCATCGCGCCGAATGACGTCTCGACCATGTCGCTGCGCCCGTCGAGGCGCGCGCGTGCGCGGGTCAGAGAGCGAGAAAAGGCGGCGCAGGTGCCAACGGCAATCAGGGCCGCAGAAAGTACCGGAAGAATCCAGCGCATGACGAATTGCCTTGGCCAAAGTCTGAGGGTCGTCTTCGATCTCAGCTTGCGCATTGATCGGCCTCAATCGTCGAGACCGGCACGCCTCGAAAGTTGTCCGCATCCAGGGCCCTTCGTCTGGCATCCAAAACCAGGACAGGACAAGATCGCTCCGCGGCGTGGAAGTTTGGGGGGCGGCGGATGAAGCGTCAGGTTAAAACGCCGAAATTCAAAGGACCGGACGGTGCGATGCTGCCGGGCAGTATCGCTGAGACGGCCTATCTTCGGCTCGGCGGGATCGATCAATGGGTGATGATCCGAGGAGAGAATGTTGCCAATCCGGTGCTGATTGCCTTGCACGGCGGACCAGGCTTTCCCGAAACGAACTTATTTCGGCACTTCAATTCCGAGCTCGAGAAGACGTTCACGGTCGTCCATTGGGAACAACGCGGCGCCGGCAAGAGTTTCACGCGCGACACGCCCGAATCCAGCATGACGATCGACCGGTTCGTGTCCGATCTCGATGAACTCGTCGATGCCGTCTGTACGCGTCTCAACAAGAAGCGCGTCGTGATTCTCGGCCATTCGTGGGGATCCTCGCTCGGCACGCTCTATGCCGCGCGCCATCCGGACAAAGTGTCTGCTTATGTCGGAACAGGCCAGATCGGCGATCTGCAGGCAAGCGAACTGTCGTCCTACGCCTTTGTCCTTGCCGAAGCCGAGCGACGGAAAAATCGTGCTGCGCTCAGGCAGCTTCGCGCGATCGGAAAGCCGCCTTATACGGCCAAGACGATAATGGTTCAGCGCAAATGGTTGTCACGCTTTGTCGGCATCATGCGCGGCAAGACCTTCTGGCAGGTGTTTCGCGCGATGCGGGCCAGCCCGGAAAGCTCGATTTTCGACCTGCCCAATGTTTTTCGTGGTGCGATGTTTTCGCTGCGGACACTATGGTCCGAAGTTTCCCGGGTGAATCTCGAGACGTCGGTGCCGGAATTGAAGATGCCGGTGTTCTTTTTTATCGGCCGCCACGATCGTCAGGTCGCCGCCGAAACGAGCGTCGCCTACTTCGACAAGCTGATCGCACCGTCAAAACAACTCGTCTGGTTCGAAGAGTCGGCGCACATGCCGCCCTTTGAGGAGCCGGAAAAATTCGATGCCAAACTGGTCGAACTGGTAGCGCCCGTCGCGGGTGCGTAGTCTCTGCGCTGCGTATGCATGACAAACTCCGAGACCGGACATCTGGAATGGGTGCGCCTGACCGATAGGCTTGCTGCAACGCCAGCGCAGGAACCGCCATGACCATTCGCTTTGCCACACAAGACGACTTTGCCCAATGGCTGCCGCTGTGGGACGGATACAACCGCTTCTATGGCCGCTTTGATGCGACGGCTCTCCCCACGCCGATCACGCAGGAAACCTGGCGGCGTTTTTTCGATACCAGCGAACCGATGCATGCGCTGGTTGCCGAAGAAGACGGCCGGCTGACTGGACTGGTGCACTATATCTTTCATCGCAGTACGGCGATGTTGAACCACATTTGCTATCTGCAGGATCTCTTCACCGACGAGACTTGCCGCGGCAAGGGCGTTGGCAGGACGTTGATCGAGGCGGTGTACGAACAGGCGCGGCTTGCCGGTTCGGCGCGCGTCTACTGGCAGACGCACGAAACCAATGCGCAGGCGATGTTGCTGTACAACCAGGTCGCCAACCGTTCCGGTTTTCTGGTGTACCGCAAGGAGTTGTGATTCCGGGCTCTATTCAAATTCGAATAGCGACTCCACGAACTTAGACAATTTTCGTTTGGCTGGCGCGGCGCCATGATGCCTTCGATCGAAGAAGGCATGTGCCATGGGCGAAGTGAAAGAATTTTCCGGGGCGGCGGACGGCGGCGTGCGAAACCTGCTGCGCGTCGAGGGTTTGATGCTTCTGGGCTGCGCGGCCGCGCTCTACTGGCGCGTCGGCGGCGACTGGAAGCAATTCGCGATATTGTTCCTTGTGCCCGATCTGAGCTTCGCAGGCTATCTCGCCGGAGCGCGCCTTGGTGCGGCCGCGTACAACATGATGCATTCGACGATGGCGCCGCTTGCGCTCGGCATCGCCGGTGTCGCGCTGGACCAGCATCTGGCGCTGACCGTCGCGCTGATCTGGATGGCGCATATCGGCTTCGACCGCGCGCTTGGCTATGGCCTTAAGCACACGAAGGGCTTTGGTTACACCCATCTCGGCCGCATCGGCCGCGCAGGAAAGGAGAAGTAGATGTTCATCGGACATTATGGCCCTGCGCTGGCGGCAAAGCCGCTCGAACAGCGGCTCCCGCTCTGGCTGCTGTTCCTGGCCGTGCAATGGCTCGACATCGGCTGGTCGGCGCTGGTGATGCTCGATGTCGAGAAGCTGCGCATCGTGAAAGGTTTCACGCAAGGAAGTTCGCTCGATCTCTATTACATGCCCTTCACGCACGGACTGATCGGTGCACTCGCCCTTTCTGCCGCATTGGGCGCGATCGCTTGCGTTTTCTATCGCGAACGTCGCACGGCCGTCGTTCTTGTGGTGGCAGGTGCGGTGTTCTCGCACTGGCTGCTGGATCTGGTCGTGCATGTGCCCGACCTGCCGCTGCTCGGCGATTCCTACAAGGTCGGTTTCGGCCTTTGGCGCCATGTATGGATCAGTTTTCCGCTCGAAATAGCTCTGATCGTCGCCGGTGCCTGGATATATGCCCGCGCGGTACCCTCCGCCTCGCGCTTTGGCGATACGCTCCTCTGGTTGTTCGTCGCGTTCATGGCAGCAATCGAAACCTACGCGGCTTTCGGCCCGGAGCCGTCCGCACCGGTCGATGAGGCCCATACGGCGCTCATCGCCTATCTGGCGCTGGCCGCGCTGGCCGGCGCGGTCGACTGGGCCCGCGGAACATCGGGGATTCCGGCCCAAATCGGCGAGCAAGTTAACTAATTGAGATTGACGGGCCGGAGCGCATCGCTATAACCCCGGCCCTCTGGTCACGCGTTCCATCTTTGAAGGGAGTGCGCATGGGTACCCAACTTCCGGCCGGCTACAAGCCGGTGGAGAGCGAACCCTTTATGAATGAGCGGCAAAGGGAATATTTCCGCCGCAAGCTCAATAGCTGGAAAGACGAAATCTTGCGGGAGAGCCGCGAGACGATTCAAAACCTGCAGGCTGAGACCGTTCCGCATGCCGACCTCGCGGACCGCGCTTCGACCGAGGCCGAGCGCCAACTCGAACTGCGCACGCGCGACCGCCAGCGCAAGCTGATCGCCAAGATCGATGCGGCGCTGCGCCGGCTCGACGACGGTTCCTATGGTTTTTGCGAAGAGACCGGCGAGCCGATCTCGCTCAAGCGGCTCGATGCGCGACCCATTGCGACGCTTTCGCTTGAGGCGCAGGAACGCCACGAGCGCCGCGAAAAAGTCTATAGAGACGACTAACGCGCAATCGCCACGTTCGAAAACGGAAAACGGCCGGACCCGAAAGGATCCGGCCGTTTGCCTCTGCCCCATCCGCTCCGTTTTGGCGCGGATATTCGTTGGATCCCGATTGGCATGGCGATCCGGGATGACGTCGCCGTCGCGAGGTCAGAACGGCATCAGGATGTCGAAGAGTTGCGAGCCGTAGCGCGGCTGCTGCATGTCGCTCACCGTGCCGCGGCCGCCATATGAGATGCGGGCCTCCGCGATCTGGCTGAGATCGACCGTATTGGCGCTGGTGATGTCTTCGAGGCGCACGATGCCGGCCACCTGAAGATCGCGCAATTCATTGTTCACCCGCACCTGCTGATGACCTCCGATCACCAGATTGCCGTTCGGCAGCACCTGGGTAACAAGCGCGGCCAGCGTGAGATTGATGGATTCGGAACGGTCCACCGACCCCGAACCGACATTGGATGTGTTCGAACCCATCTTCACCAGGCTCGTCGGGTCCGCGCCTTGCGGCAACGCATTGGCGAGTTCGCCTTCGAGACCGAAGAAGTTCGTCAGGTTTGCGCCGTCCGCATTGGTGCGGGTGCGCGACGTGGTGTTGCTGAACTTGGCGGCGTCGGCGACGGAAATGTTCACCGTGATGATGTCGCCCGGCCGGCTGGCGCGCGGATCGTGAAAGAAGCTGCGCGAACCGCTGGCCCAGAGCGAATTGACGGCGCGCATGGGTTCCGGCGGCGGCGGTATCGGCAAGGCGGGCGCAGCCGCATTCACGGGCGAATTGGGATCGCCGATGGTCGCCAAAGCGGGCGGATCGCCGATTTCGCGCACGCGATCGATGGCGGTGCAACCCGACAGCGCAGTGATCGCGGCAGCGGCAAGCAAGGTCTTTTGGAGAGAGCGGGACATGGATTGTTCCTTCAATGATTTGCGGCGGCGATATGCGCGCCGCCCGCAATGCCGGACGCGCCCGAGGACGCCCGCACCGCGCCGGCGCCGGTCACGGTTGCGGTGATCATCCGGAACGAGACCGGATTCTGAACCGTGACGGTGTCGCCCATCCCGCCCTCGCTCATGGCGCGGCCGCTGGCGGTCAGTACGACGCCGGGCGCTTCGAACGTCATGGTGACGATCGAACCTTTGGTAATGAGGATGGGGTGACGCACATCGTCGACGCGCACGATCTCGCCGGCACGCAGCATGCGCCGCGTTTCCATGCCGGAAAGTTCGTCCATCGTGGTGACGATGCCGGAGAACACGTTGGTCGCCGGAATGGTGCCGTAGACAAGATCGGCGTCGGTGATGGTCGCTCCGCGCGCGATGTCGTGGTTCGGAACGACGACGCGCATGCCGGTGTCGGCGAAGGCCGGATAGGCCATCAACAGCGCCGTCGCAAAGATGAAGAGTCGCAGCATCATGGCCTTCACGCTCCCAAATGCGAGGCCGCTTGCAGCATCTGATCCGCCGCAGTGACCACCTTGGAGTTCATTTCGTAGGCACGCTGGGCGGTGATCAGCGATGTGATCTCCTCCACGGCGTTGACGTTCGATGTTTCCAGGAACTTCTGCTGGAGCGTGCCATAGCCGGCCGAACCCGGAACGCCGGCCTGCGGCGAACCGGATGCGGGTGTTTCGAGATAGAGATTGTTTCCAACGGCCTGCAGTCCCGCCTCATTGGCGAAACGCGTCAGCTCGAGCGTTCCAAGGATCTGCGGCGCCGTCTGGCCCGCAACGGTGGCCGAAACCTGGCCTTGCGCGTTGACCGCGATCGACAAAGCGTTGGCCGGAATCGCGATACCCGGCGAGACCGTATAGCCCTGGTCGGTCACGATCTGGCCTTCCGGCGACAGGCCGAAATTGCCGGCGCGGGTGAAGGCATCCGTGCCGTCGGGCTGTTGGACGCGGAAGAAACCGGGACCGTTGACGGCAATATCCAGGGGGTTGTCCGTCTGCTTGAAATCGCCCTGCGTGGTGACGCGATAGACCGCGGCGGTGCGCACGCCCGCGCCAAGCTGAATGCCGCTTGGAAGAAGCGTGCCGCTGTCGGAGGAGTTCGCACCCGGCTGGGAAATGTTCTGATAGAGCAGATCCTCGAACTCGGCGCGCTGCTCCTTGAACCCCGTCGTGTTCATGTTCGCCAGGTTGTTGGCGATCACTTCGACGTTGGTCTGCTGGGCAAGCATTCCGGTGGCTGCGATAGAGAGTGCACGCATGTCTTGAACTCCTTACGTCGGTGCCGCGCCAAGCTTGTCGATCGCTTCGCGCATGAGATCTTCCTGGGTCTGGGTCAATGAGGCGGTCGCCTGATAGGCGCGCATGACTTCGATCATGTGCGATATCTCGATCACCGGCTGAACGTTCGAGGCTTCCAGCATTCCGGACTGGAGCTTGAAGTTGTCGGCGGTGACCGGCGACTGGTCGGTCGAATACAGGCTGGCCCCTTCCTTGGAGAGAAGGCGCGGATTGGCGAAATCGACGACACGTATGCGGCCGATCTGTCCGGTCTTGCCGCTGACGGTCCCGTCGGCGGCGATGTGAACCTCGCCGTCGTCAGGCGTGATCGTGATCGGTCCGCCGTCGCCTTGCACCGGATCGCCGTTGCTGGTCACGATCTGGCCGGCGCTGTCGAGCGAGAAGTGCCCGTTGCGGGTGTAGCGGTCGCCATTGGCGGTCTGCACTACGAAAAAGCCCTTGCCGTGAATGGCGAGATCGAACGGCGCGCCGGTCGTGTCCATGCGGCCTTCGCTGAGGTCGCGCACCAGGCCCGTGTCCTGCACGAAGCTGAGTTGTTGCGGACCGGTCTGCCCTTCGACGGGCTGAACGTTGACGACATATTCCTGGAACGTCGGCTCTTCGCGCTGGAAGGCCGGCGTCGAGACGTTCGCAAGATTGTTCGCGATCACGTCCATCGAGCGTGACGACGCGAGTTGGTGCGAAAGACTGATGAGTAGCGTGCTGTCCATTTGGGGCCTTGCCGAACCTTTCTGGTCCGCCGCAGACCGTGCAGCCGCCGTGCCAGCGCAAAAGCAAGGCTAAGCGCGGCTTTTCAGAGGTATCATCCCGGACACAACACCAAACTGCCCGGCAAGTTTTTCCGCTTTGGCGATTTCGGACGGCCGATTTGAACCAGTCCTTAACCACGTCCGCCTAATTTCGCCGGTGAGATTTCTCGCGAAGGGCATCCACGCGTGGCGAAGAATGAGAAACAGGAAGCGCCGGACGACGACGCCGACAAGAAAGACGGCGAAGGCGCGGCCGAAGGCGATTCTTCGAAGCAAGGTTTTGTTAAGAAACTTCTCGGCAACAAGAAGCTTCTGATCATGGCCGGCGGCGGCCTGCTTGCGTTGCTGCTGCTTGGCGGCGGCGGCGCCTACTACTTCTTCTTCACGGGCTCGGGCGCCAAGACCGCGCAGATGGCCGCGGCCGGCGCGCACGATCAGCTTCCGGTCACGCCTCCGAATATCACCTTCTATGATGTCCCCGATATTATCGTGAATATCCAGAGCGCCGACTCCACGCCCGCCTATCTCAAGCTTTCCGTCTCGCTCGAACTGGATTCGCCCGAGGAGAAGGCCGGAATGGTAGCGCTGCAGCCGCGCATCGTCGACCAGTTCCAGGGCTATTTGCGCGAGTTGCGCATGGACGATCTCAAAGGTTCGGCCGGTGTCGTCCGACTGAAAGAAGAGCTCCTGCGCCGCATAAACGTTGCGGCCGCGCCCTATCGCGTGCGCGACGTCCTGCTCAAGCAAATGATCGTACAGTAAGGAAGCCAACATGGCCGACGAAACGACGGAAGCCCCCGCAGCCGACGAACCCGCGCCCGAGAACGCGGATGCCACAGCCGCCGAGACGATTCAGCCGGCGTCGAGTACAGGCGGTTCGGCGGAACGCATCCTGAACCAGGAAGAAATCGACTCGCTGCTCGGCTTCGACGTCAACAACGACCAGTTGCAGGACAAATCCGGCGTTCGCGCCATCATCAACTCGGCGTTGGTGTCGTATGAGCGCCTGCCGATGCTCGAAATCGTTTTCGACCGCCTGGTGCGATTGATGACGACGTCCTTGCGCAACTTCACGTCGGACAATGTCGAAGTCAGCCTCGACAGCATCACGTCCATCCGGTTCGGCGACTATCTGAATTCCATCCCGCTGCCGGCCATCCTCGCGGTGTTCCGCGCCGAAGAATTGGACAATTACGGCCTCTTCACGGTTGATTCCAACCTCATCTATTCGATCGTCGACGTGCTGCTCGGTGGTCGTCGCGGTTCATCGGCCATGCGCATCGAAGGCCGTCCCTACACCACCATCGAACGCACGCTGGTCCAGCGCATGATCGAAGTGATCCTGCAGGACATGTGCGCAGCGTTCGAACCGCTGGCGCCGGTCAACTTCTCGCTCGATCGTCTCGAAACCAATCCGCGCTTTGCCGCCATCGCGCGCCCCGCCAACGCAGCCATTCTCGTCAAGCTGCGCATCGACATGGAAGATCGCGGCGGCCGCACCGAACTCCTGTTGCCTTATGCAACCCTGGAGCCGATCCGCAAGCTGCTGCTGCAGCAGTTCATGGGCGAGAAGTTCGGCCGCGACTCGATCTGGGAAAGCCATCTGGCGACAGAACTGTGGTCGACCAGCGTCGAGATCGACGCGATCCTCGACGAACTGACCATGCCGCTCAACAAGATCATGAACCTGGAAGTCGGCCAGACCATCATGCTGAACGCCTCGCCCGATTCCAAAATCGAAATGCGCTGCCGCGGCGTGCCGCTGCTCACCGGACGGATGGGCCGCGTCGGCGCATCGGTCGCCGTACGGATCGACGAAGCCGTCGAACGCACAGACGCGTCGCGCGCGCTCTAAAGGAGACGACAATGAACATCGGCATGATCGTTGAGATCGCTTTGATGGGCCTTCTGGCCGTCACGCTTGTCTATTGCATCGTCCTGGAGCGCCGTCTTTCTGCCGTGCGGCGCGAGCAGGAAGGTCTCAAAGCGATAATCGGCGACCTCAACACCGCCATTACCAATGCGGGCGCGTCCATGCGTGCGCTGAAGTCGACAGCCGCGGGCGCCGCCGAAACGCTTGACGAGCGCCTGGCGCGCGCGCGCACCACGATAGACGAATTGTCGTTGCTGACCGCATCCGGCGAGCGCATCGCCGAGCGCTTCGATCGTGCTGCGACACAGCAGGCCGCAACGCGTACGCCCGTCAAAGCCAATTCCAACCTCCCGTCCGGCAGCATCATGGGCCGCCTGGACGCTTTGAGAGCGGTGCGATGAACGCCTTGCGTCGATATTTTCGCTTACTGCCGGCAGTCGTGGCCGTCGGCCTTGGCCTTCTTGCCATCAAGGGCGTTGATCTGGCCCGCGCCGCGCAGGCGCCTGCCACCAATTCCGATATGCCGGACAATACCGGCCTTGCCCCGACCGATACGGGCGGCGCCAAGCCGGGCGCCGACTTTGCTGCCGATGGCGGTACGTCCGCCAGCGCGGCCGAAGTCGACGTGCTGACGAGCCTCACGCGCCGCCGCGCCGAGCTCGATGCCCGCGAACGCGCGCTGAACATGCGCGAAAACCTGCTCAACGCAGGCGAAGGCCGCGTCGACCAGAAAATCGCGGCGCTGAAGGCGCTGCAGACGCAAATCCAGGGTCTGCTGGCGCAGCGCGATGCGGCGCAGGACAAGCAAATCGCTTCGCTGGTGAAAACCTATTCGACCATGAAGCCGAAGGATGCAGCGCGCATCTTCGATACTCTGGCCGACGATGTTCTTCTACCTGTCGCCAAGGGCATGAAGTCGGACATACTCGCACCCGTTCTGGCCGCGATGAATTCCGAGGCAGCGCAGAGGCTGACCGTCAAGCTTGCCGCCTTGCTGAAACTTCCCGAGCCACCGGCCACGGCCGATTGTCCGGCCACCGCAGCGATCACGCCGGCATCCTCAACGGACGCCGCCCCGCCCGCTACGGGAACGACCGCCTCGATCGCGCCGCCGCTGCAGACTGCTGCGCTGACGCCAGCACCTGCCGCTGTGCCTCCGGTTCAAACACCGCTTGCGGCCGCAACCACGCTGCCTGCGACGGCACCGGCTGCAGTGACGCCACCGGTAAACCCGGTCGCAGCCGCCGCGCCGCCGCCCAAGCCGCATAAGCCTGTGCCGCGTAAACCTGCGCCTGTGAAACCGGCGACGGCTGCCGCAACACCTTCGGCGAAGCCGGTCACGGCTGCTGCGACCACGCCACCAACCACGGCCCCGGCAACGACACTTCCGGCCAAGCCTGTAACGGCGGCAGCTGCTCCGGCAGCGACGCCCGCGCCTGCCAAGCCCGTGACCGCTGCAGCAACACCACCGGCCAAACCCGCGGCAGCCCCGGCTCCGGCCGTGAAGGCGCCACCGGCCAACGGTCCGCCCGCCGCCATCGTTCCGGCCCCCGCGACCGGTGGCTAGAAAAACAGCGGGAAAGACCTGATCCATACGGTTTACGGAAGGTTAAGACCGCGCCGCCCACAATGGACAAGACAAGGGATGTCCATGCCGAATCGAGCTGTCCGCGCCTTCGTTCTCCGCCTGTTTTCGGCGGCGTGCGGACTCGCATTTGCACTCGCGCCGGCACAGGCCGCCGACACGGTCAGCGTCAGCAACGATGGCGGCTATGCAAGGCTGCTGTTCACCTTCGCGCCGGCCGCGCATGCCAGCGCCACGGTTACCGGCGGCGTGTTGACGATCACGTTCGATCGCAAGACCACAATCGAGGCCCCAGCGCTCGCCGCGAATCTCACCGCTTATGCGGGAAGCGGCCGCGCCGATCCCGACGGAAAGACATTCCGCTTCGCGCTGTCGCAGCCGCTGCGCATCCATTCCAGCGTGTCGACCAATCACGTGGCCATCGATCTGGTGCCGCAGAGCTTTGCCGGCACACCGCCCGATCTGCCGCAACCGCCGCCCCCGCAACCGGCAACCGTCGATCCGTCGAAGCTGCCGGAATTGAAAGTGCGCTCCGGCGCCTATCAGAATTTCACGCGCCTCGTCTTCGACTGGCCGCGCAATGTTTCCTATGCCGTGTTTCCCGGCGCCGGAAAACTCGGCGTCCGCTTCGAAGCGCAGGTGCGCCCCGATCTGTCGGCGATCGAACGTTTCGCGCCGCCCTGGGTGAAGAATGCAAGCTGGCGTCTTGACGGCAAGGGCACGGTCATCGAATTCGAGACCGATGCTGCGTCCGGCTTTCACGATTTCCGCGATGGCAACAAAATCGTCGTCGACGTGCTCGCGCCGAAAACAGACGCCGACGCCTATCGCCCGCCGGGCACGGCAAAACCTGTTCCGACCGCGCTGACCGCGACACCGCCCGCAGCGAGTCCCCCGATAAAGACGGCCGCCGCAACGCCAGCCAAGCCGTCCGCCGCGGCCATGTCATCCGCGCAGGCAGCCGCCATTGCGGCCACCGCGCAAAAACTGGCCGACGCCAACAAACGGCCGGTTCCAGCCAAGCCCGCAACACCGCCCACCGCCACACCGCCAGCGACGACACCGGCGGCGACAACGCCGGCAACGACACCTGCACAGCCCGCTGCCGCGACACCGGCCGCAAACACAGCAACACCGGCCACTGCAGATCCGACTCAGGCCGCGACCGCCGATGCCAATGGACAACTGACGCGCAGCGGCGCGGTACTTACCTTCAACGGCGCAGCCAATCGCGGCTCTGCCGTCTTCATTCGCGGACTGACGGCGTGGATCGTGCTGCAGGGCGCACCGCCGCTGGATGCAGTGAAGCTGAAGACCGCTCTCGGCAATTTCCCTGTCGCGGTCGACGCGTCATCCGCCGACGGCGTGAGCGTGTTGCGAATCACGCTCAGCCAGCAGGAACAGATCGGCGCGCATGCCGACGGCTCGAACCTGAAAGTCGTGATCGCGCCGCAAGTGACGGAATCGCCCATCGCCATCGGCTTTGCGCGCAACCAGGACGACGCGACGCATTCTTCGCTTTCGACGCTTCTGCCGGGCGCGACGCATCCGGTGACGCTGACCGATCCTGTCGCAGGCGACGAACTCATCCTTGTTCCTGCGGCCGTCGGACGCGCGATGATTGCGCCGCACGACTTTGCCGAATTTGGAGTATTAAAGACCGCGTCGGGCCTGGTGCTTGCGCCCTATATCGACGATCTGAGCGTCACCATCGACCGCACGCGCGTGACCGTCACCCATGCGGGTGGTCTTGCGCTGACGCCGCCGGCCATGCCGGTCGCCGATTCGCCGGCCGCGCTGACGGCGCATGGCAATGGACCCTCGTTCCTCGATTTCGCCAAGTGGTCGAAGTTCCAGGGTGGCAGCTTTCTTGCGACGGAACGCCGCCTGCGCGCGGCCACCGCAAAATTGAAGCTGGAAGAGGCGAACCATGCGCGCCTTGTTCTGGCACGCTTTTATCTTGCGAACGGATTTTCCGCCGAAGCACTCGGCCTCATCAACCTGATGCAATCGCTCAATCCGGCGCTGCAAAGCGACCAGCAGCTGCAGACCATGCGCGCCGCGGCCAACTACATGATGGGCCGCTATCGCGACGCGCATAACGATATTGCCGGCACCGCCTTCGACGCCGACCGCCATGCCGCCTATTGGCGCGGCCTGATCGAGGCCGCACTCGAAAACTGGGACGAGGCGCATGTCGAACTCGATCGCGCGGAGCCCGTTCTCAATCAATATCTGCCCGAGTGGCAGGCCCGCCAGCGCATTGCCAAGGCGCAAGCCGCGCTGGGCCTCGGCCATCTCGAGGTCGCCGATTCCGCGGTTGCGCGCCTGCCGGACAATCTGCCCCGTTCGGTGCAGCTCGAAGCCGAACTGGTGCACGCCAGACTGCTCGCCGCCGAGAGCCGCGGGCGTGAAGCCGGCGCCATGTTCGATGCTGCCGAGCACAGCGGCGATGAACGCATTTCGGCCGAGGCGATCTATTACCGCATAGACGCAGCCGTGAAGGCCGGCGTGATGACGGACGCAGCGGCCATCGACGCACTTGAACATCTGCGCTTTCGCTGGCGCGGCGACGTGCTGGAACTGAAAACGCTGCGCAAGCTCGCTTCGCTCTATTTCGCCAAACAGAGCTGGCGCGAGGGGCTGCACACGCTGCGCATTGCGGCGCAGACCTTTCCCAATGACGACATGGCGCGCAAGGCGCAGGACGACATGCGCGATGCCTTCGAGGCGCTGTTCATCAAAGGCAAGGCTGACAAGATTCCACCGGTTCAGGCCCTATCCATTTTCTATGACTTCATCGACCTGACGCCGATCGGTCCGGACGGCGACGAGATGATCCGGCGCATGTCGGAACGCCTGGTCGCGGTCGACCTTCTGGGGCCGGCCGCTGACCTGCTGAAATACCAGATCGACAAGCGCCTCGACGGCGTGGCGCGGGCGCAGGTCGCAACGCGGTTGGCCATGATTTATCTGATGGACCAGAAGCCTCAGCCGGCGCTCGACGCGATCCGCACGACGCAGATCAGCACCCTGCCCGACGACGTGAACCATCAACGTCTGCTCTTGGAAGCGCGCGCCTTCGCCGCGCTCAAGCAATGGGACAATGCGCTGGACCTGATTTCAGTCGACCAGGCGTCCGACACGGCGCGCCTGCGCGCGGACATCTATTGGGAAAGCGGCAACTGGGCCGTTGCCGCGCAAAAGGCCGAAGAACTGCTCGCGGCGCGCTGGAACGATACAACGCCTCTGAACGCCGACGAGCGCGAGGAAGTGATGCGCGCCGCCGTCGCCTATTCGCTCGCCAATGACGAAACAAGCCTCGATCGCCTGCGCGACCATTTCGGCCCGAAGATGAAGACAAGTCCGGACGCCAGCGGGTTTGCGGTGGTGGTGCAACGCATCGATGCGCATGGTGTCGCGTTCCGCGATGCGGCGGCGCAGATAGCCTCCATCGACACGCTTCAGACCTTCATGAAGGATTTCCGCAAACACTATTCCGGCACGCCTGCGAACGTGACGAACTAGGCCTTGTTCGCCGCGCGCTTGCCGGGTTCGGCGAGCACATCATCGAGCCAGTGCAGGCCGTGATCTGCGATTTTTTCCCAGCCCGGCTCGCCAAGCAACCAGTGACTGTGCCTCACGACTTCTTTGTATTGCGCCCTGCCCTGATAGCGCTCGGCAATGCGGCGCACGGTGGACGGCGGATTGATCTTGTCGTGTTCGCCGACAACGCAAAGGATCGGACAAGTCACATCGCGCGCCTGTACATGGGCGGCGCGCTTCGCATCCCAACCCCAATGCATGATCTCGAACGTCGCGCGTCCCGATTCCGGCACGAATTGCGCAAAGACCTTCTTGCGTTCGAGCGGCGACAGGTGATCGAGCGAATTGGCGGCCGCCACCCAATATTCCGGCTTCAGCGGCTGGTTCCAGAAATCGCCGGCGAGCAGCATGGTGTGCGCCGACGCAAGCTCGAACAGCGTCGATGGCAGGACACCCCAGGGCGGACAGGGCGCGAGCAGGATAAGCGCTCGCGCCTTGCCGCGCGCCGCCAGCATCTGCGCCAGCAAGCCGCCGAGCGAATGGCCGACGAGCACCGGCGGCGATGCGAGCACGTCGATGAACGTCTCCAGATCTTGCGCATAGTCGAGCAGGCTTGTTGTGCCGAGCGCGCGCGACGCCTTGGCGCCTTTTTCATGATGGCGCAGCGCCGGCGCGTGGACCTTGTAGCCTGCCGCTTCGAACGGCTTGCGAAATGAGGCGAACGCCCATGGGCCGCAGAAGGCTCCATGAATCATGACAACCGATGGACGCGAAGTTGCCTTCAAGCGAGGGGGCCTGCGATGTCGCGAAAGGCTGCGATCACCTTGGCATAGGTGTCGCGTTTGAACGGCACGATGAGACGCGGCAACGCTTCGAGCGCCAGCCACTTCCAGGCGCCAAATTCCGGTTCTTCCGTCCTGATGTCGATATCCGAATCCTGGCCGGTGAATCTCAAGGCAATCCATTTCTGCCGTTGACCGCGATAGCGGCCGTGCAGAGCCACGCCGAGCAGATGCTGTGGCAGGTCATAGGCGAGCCACTCATCCATCTCGCCCAGCAACTCCGCCTTGTCGGTTCCGACTTCTTCTTTTAGTTCGCGCAAGCCCGCCTGAAGCGGTGTTTCGCCGTCGTCGATCCCGCCTTGCGGCATCTGCCAGCCTTCGATCGTCTGGTCGATGCGGCGGCCGACGAACACCAGCCCCTCCGGGTTGACCAGCATGATGCCGACACATGGGCGATAGGGCAGGTCGTCGTGCCTCAGAAACTTGCCGGGACGGGGCATGGAAACTGCTGTGATTATTTCTTCGGCGTGACTATGGCCGATGCGGGCACCAGAACAAAGCCCCGGCCGCTGAGGCCCTGTGCCCATTGTGCCACGCGGTCGATCGTGACCGGATAGATGAAGCCCGAGCCGGACGCCGAACCGTTGGCACGCGCCTGGGTTTCGAGTTCGGACAACTCATGGTCGATTTCCATGGCGGTCTGAATCGAATCGATGGTGAGCGTCGCCTGCGCAAAGGCGACTCCGGCGCGGGTGGCGACATCAGGCGCGGCGGAATGGGTGGCCACGCCATTGTCGAAGAAGAGAAGTCCGCGGCGCGCGAGATAGGTGAGGACAGGCTCCAGCGAATCGGAATCGGAAAGAAGCCGGCCACCAAGCAGGTTGGTTACGCCGGTATAGCCGGTGAAGCGCGTCAGCGCCCATACGAGACGCTCGGTATTCGCATCTTCGGCGACGCCGGAGCGCAGCGTGTGCGGACCCGGATCGCTGTCGGGGAAATCGAACGGCTCCATCGGCACTTCAAGCAGGACTTCATGGCCCTGATGGCGCGCCTGCGCTACCCAGCTCTGCACGTCGGCCGCATAGGGGGCGAAGGCCAGCGTCACCTGCGGCGGCAGCTTGGCAAGCGCGGCGGCCGTTGCCTTGGCGCTGATGCCAAGGCCGCTGATCACAATGGCGATGCGCGGCTTGGCCGCATCGCTGACCGGCGCTGCATAGGCCTGCAGCGGTGTCCGCCCGTCGGCGCCGATGCGCGGCAAAGGTCCGTTGTCGGTTGTCTCGATCAAGGCGGGATCGGCGACGAGCGCCGTGCCGGCATAAATGGGCTGGACGATCGTTGCAGGTATCTGCGGCGTCGCCGATGCCGGAGCCTGGGCATGGATCTTGGCTGGTTTGGCGCCAACAAGTCCTTCGGCAATGTGGAGACGTACGACCGGCTCGCCGCTGCGCGAATTGCCGAAGATTGCGATGGCAATTCCGGCGAGGACGAGAAGTGCGAAAAATGCCAGGTAGGCGATGGCGAGCAGGCGCACCCGCGAACGAGCATCCGCGGGCGTGCCGTCAGCGTTCATGCTGTCCGCAGCCATGCCGCTAACATAACGCAAATCGTGGTTACGGACGGGTTAACGCTCGGGGTCAGGCGTGATCGGGCGCGGGCCCGCGGACGGCAAGCGTCTTGTGGAGATAGGACAGCGCCATGCTGAGCTGGAAATCGACATAGGCGTGGCCAGCCTCGGGCACGATCGGCGCTCCGAGCTGTTTCGCAGGGGGGCCTTCGGCATCGAGATGATGCGGAAGTTCGGCTTCGCGCTCATATTCCGGCGTGCCGGGACCGCCCGACACAAAGACGTCCGGCACGATGCCCGTCACCTGGATGGAACGGCCGGACGGCGTGTAGTAGCGCGCCGTCGTCATGTGCAGCGCGCCGCCGGCGCCATTGTCGAGCGGCATCACCGTCTGGACCGAGCCTTTGCCGAACGACAGCGAACCAAGGATCGTCACGCGATGATGGTCCTGCAGCGCGCCGGCCACGATCTCCGACGCCGAAGCGGTGCCGCCATTGATCAGAACCACGACTGGCTTGCCGCCCGTGATGTCGCCGGGATGCGCGTCGTAGCGCTCCATGTCCTGCGCGGTACGGCCCCGCACCGAGACGATCTCGCCGGAGTCGAGAAAGTCGTCTGCCACATCGATCGAAGCTTGCAGCACCCCGCCGCCATTGTTGCGCAGATCGACGACATAGCCCTTCAGCGAAGGTCCGATCTGGCGGCGCAGATCGGCCACGGCTTTGCGCAGATCGGGATCGGTTCGATCGCTGAACGCCACAATCTTGATGTACCCGACGTCGCCTTCGCGGTGCCAGGTCAATCGCTCAACCTCGATCGCTTCGCGTGTCAGGCTGACGTCGATGGTCTTTTTTTCGGCGCGGGCGAGGGTCAGCTTCACGTCGGTCCCGATGTTGCCGCGCATGCGCGACGACACATCGTCCAGCGTGTGGCCATGCATCGCAACGCCGTCGATCGCCACGAGTTCGTCGCCCACCTCGACATCGCCGCGGAATGCCGGTGTCGACGGCACGACCGAGACAACCTTTACCGCGCCGTCCTTGAGAGAGATGACGACGCCGACGCCGCCATAGGCTCCGGCGGCCTTGGTCTCCATCGCGGCGAAGGTCTGCGGATCGAAATAGCTGGAATGCGCATCGAGATCGGTCAGCATGCCGCTGATGGCGTTTTCCACCAGCTGGCGATCGGCAGGTTGGGTCAGGTAGTTGTCGCGCACGCGTTCAAACGCAAGGCCGAAGCGGTTCAGTTCACTTTCGGTGCGGAAACCGGAGACGTTGGCGCCATAGGCAAAGTGCGTGGCGGCAACGGCAAGGACAAAGCCCGCCGCCGCGCCGATGGCAACCAGTGAAAGCCCCTTCATCGCCCGCACGACACTCACCTAGTTGGCCTGTGCGCTCTTCACCGGCGGCACCGTGACCTTGCCGTGCAGGAAATCAAGCGCATAGGAAAGCTGGAAATCCGCAGGCTTCGTGCCCGTCGCCGGCGGCCGGATGATCGTCGGCATTGTGCGACGGGTGGCGTCGCCGTTCGCCAGATGGCCCGGCAGATCGGCTTCGCTGGGACGCGCAATGCGCGGGATATCTTCTTCATCGCCCTCGGCGACCGCGATGTCGGGAACGATGCCCTGGGCCTGGATCGAATGGCCCGATGGCGTGTAGTAGCGCGCCGTCGTCAGGCGCAACGCGCCGCCGCCTTCGCCGAGCGGAATGATCGTCTGCACCGAACCCTTGCCGAACGAGGTCATGCCGAGGATCGTCGCGCGGCGATGATCCTGTAGCGCGCCTGCGACGATTTCCGAGGCCGAGGCCGTGCCGCCATTGACCAGGACCACAACCTGCTTGCCGTCGGTGATGTCGCCCGCATGCGCGTCATAGCGCTGCGTGTCTTCGGCATGACGGCCGCGCGTCGAGACGACTTCGCCCGAAGTGAGCAGATCGTCGGATACCTGCACCGCCTGATCGAGAAGACCGCCAGGATTGTTGCGCAGGTCCAGCACATAACCCTTGATGCCGGGGCCGATCTGTCGCTTGAGATCGCGCACGGCGTTTTCTAGTCCGCTCGCCGTATTCTCGTTGAAGCCAGGCATGCGGATGTAACCGACATCGCCATTCTTGTGCCAGGTCACTTGATCGACAGCGACGACGGCACGCGTCAGCGTGACGTCGAACGGCTTGCGTGCGGTCGTCTTGTCGGTGGTGCGCAGGATGGTGAGCGTGATCTTGCTCCCCTCCGGCCCGCGCATCTTGTCGATCGCGCCGTCGAGGTTGAGGCCCTGCACGGCAACGCCGTTGATCGCGGCGATGTAGTCGCCCGCCTTGAGGCCGGCCTTGGAGGCAGGCGTGTTGTCGATCGGCGAAATGATTTTGACGAGGCCGTTCTCCATCGTGACCTGGATGCCGATGCCGCCGAAGGACCCCTTGGTCTGGATCTGCATGTCGGCGAAGGCCTTCGCATCCATGTAGCTGGAATGCGGATCGAGATTGGAGACCATGCCTTCGATCGCGGCGTTGATCAGCTCGCTGTCTTCGACCGGACGGACATAGTTTGCGCGCACGCGCTCAAACGCATCGCTGAACAGGTCGAGCTGGCGATAGGCGCTGACATCGTTGGCGCCGCGGGCTGCAGGCAACAAGCCCAGCGCCGCGATGAAGCCGACAACCATGCCCAGGCCGACGAATGCGAAACGTTTCATGATCTTCTTGCCTTCCTTAGATCGAGGCCGAGCAGCGGCGCCGGATTGGCGCCCCGCCCGTTCTGACGCAATTCAAAGTAAAGTTCGCCATCTTGGCCCATTTGCGGCATAGCGCCCACCGGTTCGCCGGCCAGAACCAGATCCCCCGGGCGCACCATGATCCGATCCAGCCCCGCCAGAACAAGATCGTATCCAGCCGTGACTTCCAGGATCAAGACTTGCCCACTCATATGGTAAGGACCAGCAAAAAGCACCTCGCAATCGGCCGGCGCGACGACCTGCGCACCGGGCGAGGTTACAAAGGTGATACCTGGCCCATGGCCATTGCCTTCGGCGGCCGGGCGAACCGTACCCACAACTGGTAAAAGCAGTGTTCCGTGCGGCTTGCCCGAGCCCGAACCCGCATTCTGGGCGGTAACCATGACGACGCTTTGGTCCGCCGGCCGGGCGCGCAGCGCGGCCACCTTTGCGAGCAATGTCTCCATGTCCGCGGCCTGAAGGGCGATGGTGTCCAGTTGTGCCTTGAGCGTGCCGTAAGTAGCGGCGGCGGTTGCTGCCTGTGCCTGCTTGGTCGCGAGAAGTTGATCAAGTTCAACGCGGGCCGCGCGCAATAGGCCGGCGGTCTGCACCGCCTCGGCACGGCGCGCGATCAGCGCCTCGCGCGTGCGCTGGAGAGTCTCGATTCGCCGGGCGAGCGCAGCCGCCTGGCCATAGACGTCGGGCAAGGACGCGCCGATCAACATCGCGCCGCGCGCCGCACCAAGCGCATCGTCCGGGCGAAGCACCATGGCGGGCGGCGTGTCGTGCTGAAGCCGCTCGATCACCGCGAGAAGCCGGGCGACAGCCACGCGATCGCGGACGAACCCGGCGGACATGACCTTGTACTGCGCCGCGAGCGTTTGAATCTCGGCATCGAGCTCCAGTTTTTGTTTTTCGAGCGTCTGAACCCGCGCCGCGGTTTCGATCAGTTTCTTACGCAAAGCCTGCGCCTGGGCCTTTAGCTGGTCGCTTTGCGCCTTGGCCGTGTCGACAGCCGGCTTACCTTTGACGATGGCGCCCCTGAGCCGGCGGAATTGTTCGGCCGTCGATGGCAGCTTTGCGGCAACCGGCGCCGGAAGCGCGTGCGACAAATCCGGCAGCGGCTCAACCGCCGGCGTCACGGCGGGGCCGGGATGCGACTCGACCGGTGCGCTTTGCGGCTTGGGCAGCGGCGTCGGAATGGCCGGTTTTCTCGCGCCGGTCAGCAGCACCGTGCAGAGAAACGCGGCCAAGACTGAAGCGGACATGTTGCGAATGTTCAGGCTGCAGTCTCCGCTGCCGCGGGTTCGATCAGCGAGTGGCCGGTCATCGCCGCAGGTTTGTCGAGGCCCATGAGTGCCAGAAGCGTCGGCGCCACGTCGGCGAGACGGCCGTTCGCGAGCTTCAACTTGCGCCTCGCGTTCACCACGATGATCGGCACGTCGAGCGTCGTGTGCGCCGTATGCGGCTCATGGGTCACCGGATCCTTCATCATCTCTATATTGCCGTGATCGGCGGTGACGAGCAGGATGCCGCCCGTCTTCTCCACCGCGGCGCGCAGCCGGCCGAGGCATTCGTCGATGACGTCGACCGCCTCGATGGCGGCACTCATGACGCCGGTGTGGCCGACCATGTCGGGATTGGCGAAGTTGACGACGATGAGGTCGTACTTTTCCGAAGCGATCGCCTCTTCCAGTTTCGCAATGACCTGATAGGCGCTCATTTCCGGCTTCTGGTCATAGGTCGCGACTTTGGGGCTCGGCACCATGATGCGGTCTTCGCCGTCGAATTTCTCCTCGCGGCCGCCGTTCAGGAAGAACGTCACATGGGCATATTTCTCGGTCTCGGCGATTCGCAGCTGCTTCAGGCCAAGATGCGAGACGAGTTCACCAAGCGTGTCGGTGACGTTTTCTGCCGGAAACAGCGCGGCCATAAGCCCGTTCAGTTCGTCGGAATACTCCGTCATTCCGGCGGCCGCAGCAAAGTCTATGACGCGGGCGCGCTTGAAACCTTCAAAGCCCTTGTCCAGCAGCGCCAGAGAGATTTCGCGGGCGCGATCGGCGCGAAAATTGGCAAACAAAAATCCGTCGCCGTCAGACATACCCGCATAGTCGCCGACCGCGCAGGGCACGACGAATTCGTCCGTGACGTTGTTTTTGTAGGAGTCGGTAATCGCCGTTTCGGCGCTCGCGACGTCGTGCCCGTCGGCGTCGACCAGCGCGTCATAGGCAAGCCGCACGCGGTCCCAGCGCTTGTCGCGGTCCATCGCATAGTAGCGGCCCGACACCGTCGCGATGCGCACGCCGGGAAGCCCGGCGATTGAGTCTTCGAAGGTCTTCAGAAATCCAAGCGCGCTTTTCGGCGGCACGTCGCGGCCGTCGAGAATCGCATGCACGAAGACCGGCAGTTTCGCATCCGAGAGCGCGCGCACCAGCGCGGCGATGTGCGCCTGGTGGCTGTGAACGCCACCCGGCGAGAGCAATCCCGCGACATGCACGGCACCCTTCGCCGCGCGCACCTTGGCGATCAGATCGAGCAACGCCGGACGCGTTCCGAGGGTGCCATCCTCGATCGCGACATCGATGCGCGGCAGGTCCTGGGCGACGACGCGGCCCGAACCGATATTCATGTGCCCGACTTCGGAGTTGCCCATCTGGCCGGCGGGCAGTCCGACGGCCCGGCCCGACGTGGCGAGCACGGCATGGGGGCAGTCAGACAGCATGCGGGAATAGTTCGGCGTCTTGGCCGCCGCGATCGCATTGTCCTGCGTTTCCGGCCGCCAGCCCCAGCCGTCGAGGATGCACAGCACCGCCGGACGCGGACGGGAAGAGGATGGCGCGGCAGGCGGCATTGAAAACCCAGCTTTCCAGTGTGTGGCCGACCATAGGAATCCCTGTCCGGCCTGTCTCTGTGCTTATATTCCTATTTCGGCTCCTACTTTCAAGGCCCTGCGAAAAATATTTTTCGTCACCCGTTTCAGCCTTCGGGCCCTGATTTGCCGGGAAGAAACTGCCGGGTCGCCGGTCCCGGCGTTCCATACGCCCTATAACAGACTGAAATAATTCAAGAAATATAGGGAAGCCCCCGGCACGGAACTGGCAAGGACCGGTGCGGAATAGTGTCTGAGAGCAGAAACCGCTCATGCGCCGCGCACTCTATATACGTCTCGCCGCTTTCGTCCTGGGCGCCGGAATCGCCGCCGCGCCGATGCAGGCCTTTGCGTTCTCGCGGGTGAAGGATCTCGTCGAGGTCGAGGGCATCCGCGACAACATGCTGGTGGGTTACGGCCTGGTGGTCGGCCTGAACGGAACGGGCGACAGCCTGAAGAACGCGCCGTTCACCCAGCAAAGCCTGCAGACGATGCTCGAGCGCATGGGCGTGAACACGCGCGGCACGACGATGCAGACCAAGAACGTCGCGGCCGTGATGGTCACGGCGAGCCTTCCGGCTTTCGCCGCCCAGGGGACACGCATCGACATTTCGGTCAGTGCGATGGGCGACGCCAAGAGTCTCCAGGGCGGCACGCTTGTGGTCACGACCTTGTTCGGCGCGGACGGACAGATCTATGCCGTTGGCCAGGGACCGGTCGCGATCGGCGGCTTCTCCGCCAGCGGCGCGGCTGAAAGCGTCTCGCGCGGCGTGCCGACAGCGGGCCGTATTTCCAACGGCGCGATCGTCGAACGCGAAATCGGATTCTCGCTGGCGAGCGAACACACGCTGCGCCTGTCGCTGCACAACCCCGACCTCACGACTGCCTCGCGCATTGCCAGCGCGATCGATGCCTATATGGGCGGCTCGATTGCCGAAGCCACGGATCCGTCGACCGTGCGCCTGACCGTGCCCGAGAATTATCCCAAGGGTGTGATGGGCCTTTTGACCGACCTCGAACAGGTCAAGGTCGATCCGGACGAAACGGCGCGCGTCGTCATCGACGAACAATCGGGCGTGATCGTGATGGGCGCGGATGTGCGCATCTCCACCGTCGCCATCGCGCAGGGCAACCTGACGATCCGCGTCACCGAAACGCCCGAGGTCAGCCAGCCGGCGCCGTTCTCCAAGACCGGCACGACCGTCGTCCTGCCGCGCACGCAGATCAATATCGACGAAGGCAAGGGCAACAAGATGGCCGTGCTGCACGACGGCGTGTCGCTGCAAAGCCTGGTCGACGGACTGAATGCACTGGGCGTCGGTCCGCGCGACATCATCTCCATCCTGCAGGCGATCAAGGCGGCCGGTGCGCTGCAGGCCGATATCCAGGTGATCGGATGAACGCCGGGATAGACACATCCGTCGCGATGGCCGCGTTGCGCGCGCCGCCGGTTGCAGCGCCGCATACGACCAGCGATCCGCTGGTCGCCAAGAAAACGGCCGCGGCTTTCGAAGGTATGTTCGTGACGCAGATGCTGGGCCAGATGTTCTCCGGCATCCCAACGGACGGCCCGTTCGGCGGCGGCCAGGGCGAAGAGATGTTCCGGTCCCTGATGATCGACGAATACGGCAAGCAGATCGAGGCGCAGGGCGGGCTCGGCCTGTCAGACTCCGTGCAGCGCGAGCTGCTGAAAATGCAGGAGAACGGACATTGAGCGGCGACAGCGAACGCATCGAACGGCTGGTGAAGATGGCCGAGCGGTTGATGGAAGCGATTGAGGCGGATCTTGCGGCGCTGAAGGCCGGCAAGCCGCAGGCGATGCGCACGATCGAACCGGAAATGCAGCGCCTGACGGCGCTCTATGGCCGTGAAGCGCAAGGCTTCACGCAGGATTCGGTCAAGAATGTGCCGTCGCCGCTGCGCAACCGTTTCTTCGAAACGACAAGCCGGTTCCGCGATCTTCTCAATCTTCATGCGCGCATGATCGCGCGCGTGCGCAACGCCAGCGAAGGCATGATCAAGGCGATTGCCGACGAAGTCGATCGCCAGGCTGCGCCGACGCGGACCTATTCGCGCACGCCGGCTGCGCCCGCACGTCCCGCGCAGGCGATGATCTACAACAGCGTCATCTGAAATTCAGGCGAGAAGGCTCAACGCCAGATTGCCCGCTGCGATCTTCGATTGCAGATAGGGCGAAACCGAGCCGTTCGTGATGCCAGGGCCCGTGGCCGGCGCCGCGGGCGCGTTGGTCTTCTGGTAGGCGGTCTGAACCGCCGACAGCACGCCGAGAAGCTGGCTGCGCGCCAGATTGGCGCCTGTTTTTGTGGACAGGTCGAAGCTGTTTCCGAGACCAAGACCGAAGGCCTGCGTCGTCGCCTTTGTCGTGCCGGACGTCGAAGACGTCGATGTCGAAGCACTTGTCAGCGTTCCGGGCGTAATGCCAAGCCGCGCGAGTGCGTCGAAATCGGCAGGACCGGCGATCAGCTTGGCGGTCACGCCCGGATTGACCGCGATCTTCAATCCCTCGCCGTCCTTGTTGAAACTGACAGAGGCCTTGCCGTTGGTCTGGAGCTGGATGTTGATCTTCGTGGCGAGGGATTGCAGCGTTTCGCCCTGCTCGATCGTGATCGTGGCGGTGCGTGCGGCCGTGCCTTCAAGCTGGATTTGGAACGAGTTGCCGGCGCGCAACGTGGTTTGCGACGTCAGATCGACCGACTGGTTGAGCGTGATGGTGCCGCGCGGCAGGCCGAGTGCATCCAGAACGCTTGCGCCGCTTGTGTCGACGGCGATGCCGGCGCCGGACGATTGTCCGTCGACGCCGCCGAACTGGCGTGTCCAGTTGACGCTGCCGTTTGCGGTCAGAGACGCCGCAAACTGGTTGCTGACCGACGCGACGTTGCGGTTCTGTCCGGCGAAGGTGCCGGTCGTGGAGCCCGTGAGGTAGATTGTTCCGTCCGATCCGACCGTCACCGCGCCGCCCTTGTCGGTCGAACCAGTGCCGACATAGGAGACAAAATCCGGCGTCGCCGAACTTCCCGAATCCGTAAGGTTGAAGACGAATGCGTCCGTGCCGCTTGAACTCGCATTGGCGACGGTGGCTGCGCCGCCGGCCGTGAGATTGCCGTTCTGCGTCGTGCCCGAAACGTAGAGCTGATTGCCCGAAACCGTCAGTCCGCCGATCGCGCCGCCGGCCTGCAGATCGCCGAGATCGCTTTGCCAGACGGGCGCAGCCGTTGCATCGCCGTTGGCGTATTTCGAAACGATCGCGTGGCCGTTCTGGACGCTCGCGACATACAGGCTGCCGTCGGCGGCCGTCGCGGTGGCCGAAACCTGATCCTTGCCGCTGGTGCCGAACTGCTTTTCGTAGACGATGTTGCCCTTGGTATCGAGCTTGGCGACATAGGCATCGCTGCTGCCTTGCGACGTCTGGCCCTTGCCGATGCTGCCTGAGGCGACCTGTCCGCCGATATAGACATTGCCCGACGAATCCACGCTGACCGCGTTGGCTTGATTGTTCGAAAGCGTCTGAAGCTGCTTGACCCAGGTCTGGTTGCCGTTCGCATCGTACTTGGCAACGAAACTGTCACTGTTGCCGTCTGCGACCGCGCCCTGGACCAAATCGGATGTCGTCGAACCCGTGACGACGACACCGCCCGCAGGATTGAGCGCGAGCGAGAAGCCCGAGGCGGTGCCCGTGCTGCCGAGAAGCTTGGTCCATTGCACGTTTCCGGCCGAATCATATTTCGTCAGATAGGCGTCCTGCGTGCCCTGATTGAGCTGATTGCCGAAGCTGCCGGTCGCCGAACCGATGACGTAGACATTGCCGCTGGCATCGACCTGCGTCGCTTGTGCGCTGGACGTACCGTTTGTGGGCGCAACGCTCGCATTGAAGACGCTGTTCGGCGTGGTGCCGAGATTGGTGAGCTTGACGAGGCGACCCTGCTGGTCGGCCGCGGTGGTGGCTGTGCCGATAGCCGTTCCGGTGTTGCCCGCGAGATAGAGCGACGGCGTTGCGGCAGCCGACAGGCCGATGGTTTCGTTGCCGCCCGGCGACACCTGCAGTCCGAACGTTGCGGTCGACGGCGTTTCGAGCGAGCCGGATGTGAGCACCTTCTGAAAGCGAGTCGTAAAGCCGCCTGCCGAAAGCTGCTGGTTGACATAGGAGACGATGTTGCCGAGCGAGAGACCGCCTTGCACTTGCGACAGATCGATCGTGACGTTTGTCGTCGTACCACCCTTGGTGACCGCGATCGTGAAGCTGTCGCTGGCGCTGAGACCCGCAAGAGGCGAGTTGACGCTGGTCCCGCCAGTCAGCGTTTTTGTGTCGTAGGTGAACGAGCCGAACTGAATACCCGCCGTGCTCGTGATGTTCGAGGTCTGGGCCGCGGCCTGCAGCGTGAAATTGTTGAATGCGGTGTCGGCGATGAACGACTGGATCTGCTGCAGCCCGTGCTGGAAGCGGTCGTTCAGGCTTGCGAGTTGACCCGACGGCGTGGTGTCGCGACCGGCGATCTTGGCGAGATAGGACAGCGTGTTGACCGCCGTATAGAGCGAGAACAGTTTTTGATTGTCCTGCTCGGTCTTGGCATCGGCCGTCGTCGTCGCCCCGAGGGGAACATTGCTTGTATCCAGAAAATTCGTTGTCGCCAGTACCTTGGCATCTTGCGCCTGCTGCGATGGCGAGGGCGCCTGCCACGGCGGCAAATCCTTGGCAGTGGCTCCGGTCTTTGCGGTCGTCGTTCCTGCCGCAGTGGTTTGGGCAGCGGTCGCCACAGGCTGTTTTGCCTGGAAAAAACTGAGCAACAGATTCGGGTCGAGACCCGCAAACGTCACGTTGTTGATGGCCACACCAATGAGACCTTTACCAGGCGATGTGGAAGTATCGGTGCGCCCACGTTAACGGCCTGCTAAGACGCGACTATCGTGCTTAATCGGGTCTTAACGCGACCTGCGCCAGATTGGTGCAATGACCAAGAACGCCGCACGGCAATCCGATGCCTATCAGCATGGCCTCAAGCTTTCCGCCCAGGGCCGCCATCTTGACGCCATTGAACAATTCGAACGCGCACTTGGCGAACAGCCCGACGATCCGCGCGTCCTGTTCGCGCTGGGAAATACGGCACGGGCACTCCAGATGGCCAAGCCGGCGGAAGAATTTTATCGCCGCGTTCTGGCGCAGGATCCGCATCGACTGGAAGCACTTGTCAACCTGGCCAATCTGTTGCGCGCGCAAGGCCAGCTGGACGCCGCCGAGGCGCTTCTTGCGCCCGCCCTGTCGCGCGATCCGCAGTCGCCCGAGCTTTGGCTGACGCTCGGTTCGACCTTTCGCGAGCGGGGCGACCATGCGCGCGCCGCCGCGCACTACCGCGAAGCTCTGGCGCGCCGCCCGGACTACGCGGCGGCGCTGGCCAATCTCGCCGATCTTTTGACCGACGACGGCGAAACCGAACAGGCCCTCGCCCTCTATGACCGCGCCATCGTGCGCGAACCGGCCAACGCACAGGCGCGGCTCAATCGCGCCATGCTGCATTTGGTGCGCGGGAACCTGCAGGCTGGCTGGCGTGACTATGCCGCGCGCCTGAAAGTTCCGGGCAAAGTGCCGGTTGCCGAACACAATCTGACCGGGTGGAACGGCGAATCGTTGAAACGCACGCGCCTTCTCGTCACTGCCGAACAAGGCGTCGGCGACCAGGTGATGTTCGCCAGCCTCATTCCCGAACTTGCCAAGCGCGCGGCGATGGATGGCGGCAGCGTGATACTGGAATGCGAGCCGCGTCTGGTGTCCCTCTTTGTCCGCTCCTTTCCTGGCGTGACGGTTCATCCCTGGGATGTGGAAACGAAAGACGGCGTCATGCGCGCCCGCTATGGCTGGCTGAAAGCGGCCGGTGGCGCCAACGCGGCCATCGAGATGGGAAGCCTGCCGCGTCTTATGCGCGGCAGCCTTGATGCTTTTCCAACGACAAACACATTCCTGAAACCAGATCCGCTCGACAGCGTGCGGTGGGGCGGATTTCTGGCGAGCGCGGGAAACGGCCCTTTCATCGGCGTGTGCTGGCGCAGTGGAAACATGGCCGGTCACCGCGCGCTGCAATATGCGCCGCTCGCGGCATGGGCCGCGTTCATCGCCACGCTGCCGGGAACGATTCTCTCGGTGCAGTACGATGCCCACGAAGACGAAGTCGAGGCGCTGGAAGCGATGAGCGGCCGCACCATCTTCGTTCCGCCCGGCCTCGATCAAAAAAAAGAGCTGGATCGCACAGTGGGCATGCTGTCGTCGCTCGATGCGGTGGTCAGTGCGCCGACCGCCGTTTCCTGGTTGGCCCCAAGCGCCGGCGTCGATACCTACAAGGTCCTCTACGGCACAAGCTGGACATGCTTTGGACAGGCCTATGAGCCGTTCGCTCCGCCCTGCCTGTGCATGATGCCAAGGACGCGCGGCGACTGGTCCGGCACGTTCGGCGAAACGCTTTCGAAGCTTACAGCGCGGCTCTGACACGCACGCGGCGCGCGGCGAGCTGCCTCGCAAGATCGGCGGCGATGCGCGCCGGTCCTTCGCCGTCGATCGTCATCAATCCGGCCGCGCGCATTTCGCGGCGGCGGGTGGCATCGTTCAGCAATTCCCGCGCGCTGCTGGCGATGATCTCGTCCGGCGTCGTTTCGGCGACGCCGAGTGACATGCCGATACCCGCCTGCTCGAATGCCGATGCCGACAAGGCATGGTCTTGGCTCAGACAGAGATAGAGTGCCGGTACGCCGAACGCGGCGAGTTCGTACGCCGTGACGCCGAACGCCGCGAGCGCGAGATCGGCGCCCGCATACTCGGTCGCCAGATCATCGGCACCTTCGATGGTTTCGAAATTCCGGCCGAGGCCGACGATCTGCTTGGCGACGCGGTCACGATTCTCCATGCCGGGTCCGATGACGAAGCGCGCGCGGAATACCGGTTCGAGTTTCGCAAGTGCCTTGGCGCAGCGCAGAGTCAGCTCAAACGGATCGCTGCCGCCCATTGTGACAAGAAGGGTCGGCCGCCCTGCCGGCGTGCGCGGCGGGCCCGGCGTCTGGCTGAGGCCGAGCAACGCCCATTCCCAGCCGATACGCGGTTCGCACCGTGAGCTCGACCAGTCCAGCGCAAAGGCCTGCGGCACAGGCGGATAGTAGGCGAGGTCGGCGGCGAGCCTGCGTTCCGAGGCATCGTCTATGACGGCCGTTAAAGCTACTGGATTGGAGAGCTTTGCGATTTCAAAGCGTGATGGCCCTTCTCGGCAATCGAGCAGCAGCAGGTCGGGCTTGTGGCGCGCGACGAGCTGATCGAGCGGTGAATCGATTCGATGCGCCTCGAAGCCGGCGCGGCGGATAGGCTCGCAGGCATCCGCGGTTCCGTTCACCGCGAACACAGATCCGATGCCTTCGCGATCGCGTAAGCTCTTTGCCAGCGCCACCATGCGTTTGACATGGCCGTAGCCGAACTTGCCACCGCCATCGCAGCGAATGAGCGCAAGTCCGCCCGTTCCCGCGATGTCCTTCTGCTTCACATGCGCGTTGATTTCGCGCAGCGACGGTTCGCGCTCCAGCAGCAGGAGCAGATCGCTGAGCGACGCTTCTCCGGCCTTCGCCTCCAGCCGCGCATGCACGGCTTCGATGAAGGCGAGATCGTCCGGTGTGTCGATGGTGAGCCTTCCACCCTTGCGTGCGAGCGCTGGGTAGGCGGGTGCACGGGCGACGGTGACGAAATCGGGATTCAGCTTGAAATAGCCGGTGACATGTTCGCGCGCGACCGGATCGTCATGAGCATCCATCATCAGCTTGTCGAGTGCATGGCGCGACATCGGATCGACGCCCTCATGCGCGGTCTCGGCGCCGTCTTGCATGAGCACATAGCCGGCGTCCTGCGCGATCATCGCGCTGACGAGATGGTCGATGAAGCCTGGGTCGACGAACGGTGCGTCGGACGAAACGCGCACGATGATATCCGCATCGGTCGCTTCGGCGGCGAGCGCGAAGCGTGCCAGAACATCGTCTTCCGGTCCGCGGATGACCGTCACGCCTTGCTTTCGGCCAAATTCCACGATGGCGTCGTCGAGCGGATTGGTCGTGGTCGCAACCACGATCGTCTCGATCAGCCTGGATTTCTGTAAGCGATGGACGATGTGCCAGAGCAGCGGCTGGCCGGCGATGGGACGCAGAACCTTGCCTGGAAGGCGCGTCGAGCCCATGCGGGCCTGGACGATGGCGACAATGCGCAGATGATCTTTCCGGCTCAAGCGGCCGGCTCCCATACGCTGCGGATATGGCGCAGTGGCCGCATGCCGTCCGACGGATCGGCGCGCCACTCGCGATCGGCAAGCTCGGATGGTTGAGGGCCTTTAAAGCCTGAGCCGTCTGCAACAAACGATTCGCGAATGCGTGCGATGACCGGCGCGATTTCGTCAGGCAGCCAGCAATGGCCGGACGCATATTCCGCGCCTTCGCCTTCGAGGTCGAGATGGAATTCCACCGCAGTCGCGCCCCAGCGATGCACGGCGCGTTCGATGACTGCGGGACGCCTTGTGTGATCCGACCAACCGACCTTGCAGCCTGTGGCATCGCGGATGGCTGCGATGGCGGAAAGGTTGGCTTCGGCCGCCGGCGTCGGATAGGCCGACACGCAATGCAGCAAGCGTCAAATCGACGGCGCCGGCGCGCTTCAGAGTTTCGGCAGCCGTGACGATTTCCTCCATCGTCGCCATGCCAGTCGAGAGCACGATAGGTTTCTGCGTCGCGGCGCAGGCTTCCAGCAGCGGCGTCACCAGAAGTTCGTAGGACGCGATCTTGTAGAAATCGACATAGGGCAGCAGTTCGGCCACCGCCTCGAGATAGAACGGCGTACAGGAAAATTGGATTCCGCGTTTGGCGCACTGATCGGCGAGCGGGCCAAGATGCGCACGCGGCAATTCCCATTGCGCGCGGGCACGGTGCTTGGCGCTGCGCGACAGGATTTCCGGAGCAAACATGCGGTCGATCTTGAAGAGCTGAAATTTTACTGCGTCACAACCGGCATCCGCTGCGGCGTCGACGAAGGCGAGCGCCCGGCCAAGGTCCCGATCGTGATTGCTGGAGGCTTCGGCGATGAAAATCGGCGCGCGTGTCATGCGTCGTTCCTTGCTCTTAACGGTTTTTAAAGTCCGCATGGCTAAAAGAAGGTTAACGACGAGGGGCGATATGGCCGTCGCAAGCGCGGAAACCCACATTTCCTGGCAGGCTCACGAGGGTCCGTGCGTGGCCCGCGTCAAGGGCTACGACATCATCCATTGCGCGATGTGCGGCTTTCGCCATGCTGTGCCGCTGCCCGATCCTCGCCAGCTTGAGCGCGAATATCGCGAGACCTATTACGCGGACGAAAAACCCACTTTTCTTGCCCATGCCGGCGAAGACCAGCAATGGGCCGAACTTGCGCAGACCGACCGGCTTGAAAGTTTCGAACGCATCCTTGGTTCGCCACGCCGCCGCTTGCTCGACATCGGTTCCGGGCCCGGATTTTTCCTCAAAACCGCCAAGGCACGCGGCTGGCGCGTGATGGGCATCGAGCCGTCGCGTCAGGCGGCCGCGCATGCGCGATCCCTCGGCATCGAAGTCATCGAAGGATTTTTTGGCGAAGAAACTGCGCCCTCTCTCGGCCGGTTCGACGCGATCAACCTGAACAATGTCCTGGAACACGTTCCCGATCCCATGGCGATCCTGCTGCAGGCGCGCGCGATCCTGGAGCCGGGCGGCGTCATTTGCGTCAATGTTCCCAACGATTTCTCGCCATTGCAGGTTGCGGCGGCCGCAACATCCGGCACAGGAGAGTGGTGGATCGCGCCACCGCATCATCTGAACTATTTCGATTTCGCAACGCTTTCCAACCTTCTGCTGCGCCTGAAATTCGACGTGGCGGAAAAGACCACGAGCTTTCCGATGGAAGCGTTCCTGCTGATGGGCGACAACTACACTGTCGACCCGGTGCTGGGCCGCGCCAGCCACAACAAGCGCAAGAAGTTCGACCTGGCGCTTGAGGCCGCCGGCCTCAAGGAAACGCGCAAGGCGTTCTATCGCGCGCTGGCCGAGACCGGCATCGGGCGCGAAGCCGTCGTCATCGCGATCAAGCCGTGAGCGACGCGACGCAGCCCTTCTTCATCGTTTCCAGCGGCCGTTCGGGAACGGCGATGTTGCACAAGGCGCTGTCTGCCAACGCCGACATGCAGCACGAATACATGGTCCACATCACCCAGCCGCTCGCCGTGCGCCGCTATCTGGACCTAATCGAGCCCGAGAAAGCCCTGAAAATACTGGCTGAAACGCACGCCACCGCCATCGGCTATAGCGCCGCCTCGCACTGGGGCGATAGTTCGAACAAGTTGTCCTGGCTGATCCCGGAACTTGCGAAGCTTCTGCCATCGGCGAAGTTCGTCTACCTCGTGCGTGACGGCCGCAAGGTCGCCGGCTCCTATTTCCGCAAGCTGGGCGAGGAGTGCTACGACGATCGCTCCACCTGCATCCTGCAGGCGCATTACGACGACCCGTCGCACACGCCTGCGCCGCCGCCGGAAAAGAAATATTGGTGGCCGGTGCCGCGTCGCAGCGATCCCGCGGCACGCGCCTTTCGTTCCTATTCGCATTTCGAGCGCATCTGCTGGCACTGGGCGGAGATCAACCGCGTCATCATGCATTCGCTGGCCGCGCTGCCGCGCGAACGTCACCTGTTCCTTCGCCTCGAAGAGCTGCGCGAGTCTCCCGCCGCGGTGAAGGGACTTTATGACTTTCTTAAGCTTCCTTACTGCGATGAAGCATTCGCCGCCTTCGCCAGACCGCACAATGTGAACAAGCCGCAAGACCGCGTGCTCGATGCACACGAGCGCGAACGCTTCGATGCGATTGCAGGCGCGATGATGCACCAGCTGGGATATGCAGAACGTCCCGAGTACGTAGTGAATTATTAACGCCGAGTGGCCAAAGATGGTTACCGGATTATTCCCCGGGCCATCACATGACCGACACCTGCGACCTCTGCAACCGCAACGCGATCGAGCCCATCTACAAACCTGAAAAATCCACGCGCGGCCTCACAGTCTATGTCTGTGGTGTTTGCGGCATGCTGCAAAGCCTGCCGCGTGTCGATCGCTCCGCGCGCGCGCCTGCTGCGGTATCCGGCGGCGCCGACTGGGGTAACGTTCGCTACGGCAAGGGTTTTCGCACGAAAATCGCGCTTGACGCGATCCGGCGTCACGCCGATTTGACGAGCGACATCGCGCTGCTCGATGTTGGATCCAATCGCGGCAGCTTTGTTCGTGCATTCCTGGACGCAGCGCCGAACGCACATGTTTCCGCCATCGAGCCCGACGAGCGAGTCGCATCCGCCTGCGCCGGTCTTGCGCGCACGCAGCTGATCCAGGAGCGCATCGAGAATGTGGCGCTGGAATCGCGCCGCTTCGACGTCGTGCATTCCTGTCACACGATCGAACATCTGATTCATCCCGCGCGCACGCTGGCCGATCATCATCGCGTGCTGAAGGATGGCGGCCTGCTGATCCTGGACGCGCCGAACACGGCGCTGCTCGCCAGCGACGACATCGTCGAGGAATGGTTCATCGACAAGCATCTCTATCACTTCTCCGAGCGAACGCTGACGCGCATGATCGAAGCCGCGGGCTTCACCATGGTCGAACGCCCGGATTTCAAGGATCGCAGCAATCTTTTCTACGTCGCGCGCAAGAACGGCCGCAGGCCGTCTGCTGCAGGTACCGACCTGCAGGAGGTCGAATATGCGCAGGATCTGATCGCGACCTATGTCGCCAATCGCGCACGCAACATGGCAGCGCTGACATCCGTCGCCGCGGAGCTTCTCAGCCTGGCGCCGCGGCGCATGGCCATGTGGGGTGCCGGACGCCTGTTCGACTCCTTGGTGACGTACGGACACTTCGATGCGTCCATGCTGACATTGCTGGTCGACAAGCATCTGAAGGCCCATGTCGGCGAACGCCATGGCTGCACGCTGACCGGCCCCGAGGGCCTTGCGGAGTCCAGACCCGGCGTCGTCGTCGTCATGTCGCGCGATTTTGCCAGCGAGATCGCGGCCGAAGTCGGCAAGCTGACGCCGGACGCCGAAATCATCCTCTATTCCGATCTTCTCAGCCGCGCGCGCACGCGCCAGGCGGCATAGGAGCCGACATGGCCTTGAATTTGCGATCCATCAGCGAAGAGACGCCGCAATCGCCTGCACAGGATCTGGAAAAGACCCTCGCGATCGCCGCGGCGTTCGTGCGCAAGCACGCAATCGCCTCGATCTATCATGCCGGTTCGGGTCATCCGGGCGGCGCCATGTCCTGCGCCGATCTTCTGGCCTGCCTCTATGGGGCGGAACTGAATTTCTGGCCGTCCGCCATCGACGATCCGCATCGCGATCGCTTTGTGTTGTCGAAGGGCCACGCCGCACCGGCGCTCTACGCCGTCGGCGCCCATTACGGTTTCTGCGATGCAAAGGCGGCGCTTAACTTGCGCAAACTCAACAGTCCATTCCAGGGCCACCCGCATGTGCTGGACCTGCCCTGGGTGGAAACCAGCACCGGTTCGCTGGGACAGGGATTTTCCGTCGCGCTCGGCATGGCGATGGGTTTGAAGCTTCAACGCAGCACGGCGCGCGTCTACACGATGCTCGGCGATGGCGAGTTGCAGGAGGGTCAAGTGTGGGAGGCCGCGATGTGTGCGGCGCATCACCAGCTCGACAATCTCTGCGTCATAATCGACTACAACAAGTTGCAGAGCGACAATCGCAACGACGTGATCATGCGGCTGGAACCGCTCGCCGCGAAATGGCGTGCGTTCGACTGGGCAATTGCCGAGATCGACGGTCACGACATCGCGCAGATCCTTTCGACGTTCCGCCGCGCCGGCGCGACGCGCAAACGTCCGTCCGTGATCATCGCGCACACGGTCAAGGGCAAGGGCGTTTCGTACATGGAGAACATTCCGGCCTGGCACGGCAGCGTGAAGCTGACGCGCGAGCAGGCCGACGAGGCGCTGGAATCGCTCGGCGCCAGCCGCAACGAGATCAAGGAGCTTTTGGATGTCGATGGCTGCTGAAGCCCCTGCCCTGATCGGAACCAGCGGCGACTCCCTGCGCGAAGCGTTCGGCAAGGCGTTGTCGGGTCTCGCCGACGAATTCTCGAACGTCGTTGTGCTCGACGCCGACATTGCCGGCGGCACGGGCGTGCATCATTTCCGCAAGAGCCATCCCGAGCGCCTGCTGCAGTTCGGCATCGCCGAACAGAACATGATGGCGGCGGCCGGCGGCCTTGCCGCGGTTGGCCTCATACCGGTCGTCACCACCTTTGCCGTATTCTGCCTGCGCGCCGTCGAACAGGCGCGCCTCTCGCTCGCCTATACGCGCCGCAATGCCAAAATCGTGGCGAGCCATCCCGGCCTTGACGTAGGTCCGGATGGCGGATCGGCGCAGTCTCTGGAAGACCTCGCGGCCTTTCGCGCCATTCCGGGCATGACAGTGATATCGCCGGCCGATCCGATCGAGATGGCGCAGGCGACGCGCGCGATTCTGGAATTCGACGGCCCTGTCTATATGCGCACCGGCCGCAGTCCCGCCAAGCGCCTGTTCGGCGAGGATCATCGCTTCGAAATCGGCAAGGGCCAGATCATCCGCTATGGCGAGGACGTCACGCTTGTGGCCTGCGGCGTCGAGGTTTCCCGCGCGCTGGAAGCAGCCGAAATGTTGTCCGGCGGAGGTATTTCGGCGCGCGTGGTCAACATGCCGACGATCAAGCCGATAGACGGCGCGCTGCTGACGCGCTGCGCCACCGAAACCGGCGCCTTCGTCACCTGCGAAGATCACAATATTCACGGCGGGCTCGGCAGCGCGGTGGCGGAGTTGCTTGCTGCGACGCGTCCCTCTCCCATCGAATTCGTCGGCGTGAAGGACGTGTTCGGTGCTTCGGGTGAGCCGGAAGAACTGGCAGAACAGTTCGGCCTGACTGCGCCGCATATCGTGCGCGCGGCGAAACGCGCCATAGCGCGCAAGCAGCGCATCAGCGGCCGCAGGAAGAATTTCAGATGAACCGCTTTTCGCTCGCCGGCAAGACAGCCGTCGTGACCGGCGGCAGCCGCGGCATTGGACGGGCCATCGCCATCGGCCTTGCCGAAGCCGGCGCCGACGTCGTCTTCACCTATCGCGAAAAGCAGGACGAAGCCGAAGCGGTCGCAGCGCAGATCCGCGGCGCTGGCCGCCGGGCCCTTGCGATCGCCATGGACGTCACCGACCGGACTAGCGTGGAAGCCGCCGCGCGTGACGCCCGAAAGTTCGGAAAAGTCTCAATCCTCGTGAACAATGCCGGCGTCAACAAGCCGACGGACTTCGACAAGGTAAGCGACGCGGACTGGGACACGATCCTCGACACCAACCTCAAAGGTCCGTTCGTCTGTGCGCAGGTCTTTCTTCCGCTCCTGGCCGAAGCCGGCGGCGGCAGCATCGTGCACATCGGCTCCGTCAGCGGCCAGTATGGCGGTCCGCGTACAGCGCATTATGCAGCGTCGAAGGCCGGCCTGATTTCGCTCGCACAGGTTATCGCGCGCTTCGGGGCGGCGTCCAATGTGCGCTCCAATGTCGTGGCGGCCGGGCTGGTCGCATCGGACATGGGCAATGCCGGATTGCAGGCGGCCAGCGTGCAGAAGGCGGCCGAGGGGATCATTCTCAAGCGTCTCGGACGTACCGACGAAGTGGCCGATGCCGTTGTGTTCCTGGCGAGCGATGCATCGTCCTACATCACGGCGCAGACCATCAACGTCAATGGCGGATTGTATTTCTGATGACGAAAACGCTTCTCATCATCTCCGGCGGCATCGAAGCGGCAGACGCGGCCAGGCGTGCCAAGGCGATGGGGTACTATGTCGTTGTCTCCGACCGCGATCATCTGGCGCCCGGATTCCAGTTCTCCGATTCCTGCCTGATCGCCGATGTCTATGGTGCGACCGAAACGGCCGCCGCGGCCGAACGCTTCAGCCGCAAGATCAGGAAGATCGACGGCGTGATTTGCGTCGCTGCCGATGCGCCGCTCACTACCGCCACGGTCACAAAGCGTCTTGGCCTGCCCGGCATTTCACTCGCGACCGCGGAGCTTGCCTGCGACAAGCTTGCCATGAAGCAGCGCTTCGCCGATTGCGGCGTGCCAGTGCCGTGGTTCAGCGAGATCGCCACGCCGCAGGCGTTGCAGCGCACCGCCATCGAACGTGGCCGCGATTTGGTCATCAAGCCGGTCGACAGTCGCGGTTCGCGCGGCGTGCAGCGCGTGGCGCGGGTGGCCGACCTCGACAAGGCGTTCTGGTTTGCGCGCTCCCATTCACCGAGCGAGCGCGTCATGGTCGAGCAATATCTCGAAGGCCCGCAGGTCTCCACCGAATCCGTCATCGTGAACGGCGAATGTTTCACGCCGGGCTTTTCGGACCGCAATTACGAATATCTGGAGCGCTATGCGCCCTTCTTCATCGAAAATGGCGGCGATCTGCCGAGCCAGTTGCCCGAAGAAACACAAGCCAAAGTGCGCGATGTCGTTGCGCGCGCGGCTGCCGCATTGGGCGTGACGAACGGAACCGTCAAGGGCGACATCGTCGTCCACAAGGGCGAGCCCTATGTCATCGAACTTGCGGCGCGCCTCTCCGGCGGGTTTTTCTGCACCCGCGAGATTCCCTTGAACACCGGCGTCGATTTCATCGGCGCAGCGATCAAGATTGCGCTCGGCGAACCGGTTACGGCCGAAGAGCTGACGCCCAAACATCTGACGCCCGTCATTCAGCGCTATGCGTTTCCAGCGGCCGGCAAAGTCGTCTCCGTCGCGGGCGACGAAGAGGCACGCAAGATCGCCGGCGTCAGCGACGTCATCGTCACAGCGAAGCCGGGCGACATCATCCCCGCTGCCGGCGACAAGCGTCCGTCCGCGGCCATGGTTCTCGCGACCGGCGCATCGCGAGATGATGCCTTGCGCGCGGCCAATGACGCCCTCGCCTGCCTGAAGATCACCACCGCATGAACGCGCCGCTGCACAGGCGCGACCTGTCGGCTGCCGGCGGAACGTTGCAGCTCTTCGCGCTTTTTCACCTCAACCTGGCTTTTTCGTCCATCGAGGAAGAGCAGCGCGGTGACGTGATTGCACGTTGCTACTGGCCGTTGCTTCGGTTGGCGGAGAAATGTGGCCCGATCGGCATCGAAGCGACCGGTTTCACGCTTGAGGAGATTGCCGCGCGCGATTTCGCGTGGATCGCAAAAGCCAAGAGCCTTCTTGCACAAGGGCGCATCGAATTGATCGGGTCGGGCTATGCGCAGATGATCGGACCGCTGGTTCCGGCCCGTGTGACCGAAGCCAATCTCGCCATCGGCAACGAAATCTATCAACGACTGTTGGGCGTGAAGCCGAAGATCGCGCTCGTCAACGAACAAGCCTATTCGGGCGGGCTGGTGGGTCTTTATCTCGACGCCGGGTACAGCGCGCTTGCGATGGACTGGGACAATCCGGGCGCGGCGCACCCCGAATGGCCGGCCGAGACGCGCTATCTGCCGCAATACGCACTGGGCGCGGACGGCCGTTCCATCGGCCTGCTCTGGACCAACACGGTGGCGTTCCAGAAGCTGCAGCGGCTCGTGCATCGCGACATCGAACTCGATGCGTACATGGACTATGTGCGCGGACGGACGACCGCACAGCCGCGCACCTTGTGCGTCTATGCGAGTGACGCGGAGATTTTCGATTTTCGCCCCGGCCGCTACAGGACAGAGGAAAAGTCGACCGGTACGAGCGAATGGACGCGCATGGAGGAGGCTTTCGCCGGCCTGTCGCGTGAGTTTTCCTTGATTGCGCCCAGCGCCGTGCTTGCTCTCGAAGACAAACCGGATGCCGGACAGATCCTGCGGCTCGAGACGGCGGCCTGCCCGGTTCCGGTGAAGAAACAGCGCAAGTACAATCTGGCGCGCTGGGCCGTAACGGGCCGCGACAATCTTGGCATCAACACAGCGTGCGAACGCATCTATCGCGGCATGGCCGTCAAGGGCGCGGAAGATTCCGCGTGGAAGGAACTTTGCTATCTGTGGTCGAGCGACTTTCGCACGCACATCACCGAAAAGCGCTGGGCCGTCTTTCAGGATCGTCTGCGCGAGGCGGAGATGTTCTGGAGCATACCGATTCCCGCAACGTCACTGGCCAAAAAAGGCGAAGCGATCCAGGCGCGGCACATCGACGTGACCACGCCGCATCTGATCGCACGGCTTGACCGCCGGCGTGGGCTCGCGCTGGAACAAATCAAATTCGCCAATCACGCGCGGGCGACTCTCGGAGGCCTCGCACATGGCCATTTCGACGACATCACGCTGCAGGCGGACTGGTATACCGGCGACTGCGTCTTTGAAGCGCCCGGTGAGCACAAGGTCACCGATCTTGAATGGAGCGAGGCACGCCGCTGGACCGTTGAAAACGGCGACGTCGTCGTCGAGGGACGCATCGAAACAGCGAAAGGGCCCATCGAGAAGACACTGCGTTTCGCGCATGATGCGCCGCGTGTCGACTTCGATCTCGTCTTTCACTGGACGGACTGGGGCAAGGGAAGTCTTCGTTTCGGTCACATCACCCTGCTTCCCGACGCGTTCAATGCCGACAATCTTACGCTGACGACGACGAACGGCGGACATGCGACAGAAACGTTCGCGCTCGGCGACCAGACGGTCGACCATGGCGCGCCCGTGTCTTTCCTGGTGTCGTCTTCGCAAGGCCTTGGCATGACGGAAGGCTGGGCCGAACTGGGCGACGACAAAACGCGCGTGCGCGTGGAGGTCGATCGCGCCGCGGGGACACCGCTTGGCCTTCTCACCCATCGCTCGACTGGTGGCAGCATCTTCTGTCAGTTGATGCTTTCGGCGCTTGAGCTCGACGATACGCGAAAGCCAACCGCCTATGCGCAAGGTCCGCGGCGCTTCCGTTTCAGCCTGAGCGGCATTCGTCTTTAGGAATTCGCACAAAAGAAAACAGGCGACGGCCCCCCGGCCATCGCCTGCTTCTTTTGTTATTACTGCCCACCAGCAGTTTTCCCTTCGCCCCGGGGCGAACGGCCGATTTTTTCGGCCTTTCCGCGTCCGATGAGAACGGCGGGGAGTTACCCCCGCCGTTCTCAGGCTTAGCGGAACAGAGACAGAATGGTCTGCGGCGACTGGTTCGCGATCGACAGAGCCTGAACGCCAAGCTGCTGCTTGACCTGCAGGGACTGCAACGCGGCGCTGGCCTGGGCCAGGTTCGCGTCGACCAGGTTGCCGATGCCGGCGGTCAACGTGTCCGACAGCTTCTGCGAGAACGTCGCCTGGATCGAGAACTTTTTCGCGCCCGAAGACAGCTTGGCGAGAGCGGAGTTCACGTTCGTGAGCGATGCCTGGATGGTCGCGACCAATGTCGAGGCCTTCGACTGCGTCGAGATCGAGGCCGTACTGGTGATCGTCACGATGGCGCCCGACAGAGAAAGGTTCTGTGCGGCCGTCGTGATGCGGCGCGTGCCGTCCGCGGACGCCAAAGCCGTGATCTGCTTCGTCGAACCGTCGACCAGATTGAGACCGTTGAACACGGCATTCTTCACGATCGTGCCGATCTGGTCACGAAGCGCGGTGAAGTCCTGGTTCAGGGCCTGGCGGCTGGCGGTATCAGCCGAAGCGTCGGACGCGGCAAGCGCCTTGGTCTTGAGCTGGATCAGAAGATCCGAAATCGACTGACCCGCGGAGAGCGCGACGTCGATGGCGGACGAACCACGATTAAGGCTGTCGATAACCGAACCATAACCGGCAACGGCACCGCGCTGATTTTGCGCGATTGCGAAGACCGCGCCATTGTCGCGGGCCGTGGCAACTTTCAGGCCGCTGTTGATCTGAGTTTGCACCACAGCCAACTGCGACTGCGTGGCGGTGAGATACTGCAGCGCGATGAGGGCGCCGCCGTTCGTATTGACGCTAAAGGACATGTGAGTCTCCGTTCTGGTTTGCTCGAGCTTTATGCTCACGGGCTTTTTGCCCACGCCCTCTCTGGCAAGCAGCGTGCCGGACGGAATTCAGAACTTTCTAACCATCGATTGTGTGGCGCACCCGGAAAACTTCGCCCGGTAAAATTTGGTCAGTCTTTTCGCTATTAGGCACTTTCTGCCTTCGCAGCGGCACTTATTGCCCAGTGCCGGGAAATTCTTGCCGGGTCGGCGCGAAAAAAGAGCGGCGCAACGCGCCGCTCTTTCCCCAAGCCCAACAGTTTTTCTAGCGGAACAGCGACAGAATCGTCTGCGGCGCCTGATTGGCGATCGACAGAGCCTGAACGCCCAGTTGCTGCTTGACCTGCAGGGACTGCAGCAAGGCGCTTTCCTTTGCCAGGTCCGCGTCGACCAGCTGGCCGATACCGGTGGTCAGGGTGTCGGATAATTTCTGAGAGAACGTGCTCTGGATTGAGAACTTCTTCGCGCCGGCGGAAAGCTTGGCGAGAGCGGAGTTCACGTTGGTGAGCGATGCCTGAATGGTGGCGATCAATGACGAAGCCTTCGTCTGGGTCGAAATCGATGCCGTCGATGCGATTGTAATGATCGCGCCCGAGAGGTTGAGATTCTGGGCTGCCGTGGTGATGCGGCGCGAGCCGTCCGAAGACGCCAGAGCTGTGATCTGGTTCGTCGAACCGTCGACCAGGTTGACGCCGTTGAAGACGGCGTTCTTCACGATCGTTGTGATCTGATCGCGAAGTGCCGTGAAGTCCTGGTTCAGAGCCTCGCGGCTGGCCGTGTCGGCCGAAGCGTCCGCTGAACTAAGAGCCTTGGTCTTCAACTGAATGAGAAGATCCGAAATCGACTGACCCGCGGAGAGCGCGACGTCGATGGCGGACGAACCGCGATTAAGGCTGTCGATAACCGAGGCGTAGCCGGCAACCGATCCGCGCTGGTTCTGCGCGATGGCGAACGTCGCACCATCGTCTTTTGCGGAGGCTACCTTGAGGCCGCTGTTGATCGCACTCTGCGTTTGAGCCAACTGCGCCTGCGTTGCATTGAGGTATTGCAGCGCGATGAGTGCGCCGGTGTTCGTGTTGACGCTGAATGACATTGTAGTCTCCGTTCTGGTGGGTGACGGCGTTCTGCGCGTCGAAAGCCTGGGGTTGCCCCACCGGCCACTTCGCAAGCGCCGTGCCAGTTCTGTCGTCGAAATAAACCAAGCAACCTATTGAAATTATTATGATATTTCCGGAAGCTGCGAGCGCGCCATTAGGCACATTTTGCCGCCGGGCAAAAATGAAAAGGCCGGCATCTTGCGATACCGGCCTCATCGCACGTCGAGAAACAATCCGATCAGGCGTTGCCCTGCAGGCCCTGCATGATGGTGCGGTTGACTTCGATCAGCGGATCGAGCGATGCGCCTTCGCGCGTCACCTGCTTCGAGTATTTGGTGACCCAAAGAGAAAGCGAAACGATCTTGGCGCGCACGTCGTGCGTCAGTGAATTGCGGTCGTCCATGCAATCGGCGGCGAGCGTGCGCCAGAGCGTACGATTCCAGTCCACGGCCTCCGCCAGCGGTCCGCCATGGATGCCCGCCTTCTGGGCATTGATAAGCGCGCCAGTGACCTGGCCAAACAACCGGTATTCCGTTGCGCGCGGGTCTTCAGTAACCCGCTGCGTGTCTCGGTAGGCTTTCAGGGTCATAGTTCAACCGTTCCTGTTCAAAATCGAAAAGTTTCCGGCACGACATAAGGGCCTTGTAGTACGCGCCCGCCATCACATCGCGGCTGATGTCGATGCAGGTGGAAAGTGTTTGCCGGTGCTGGACGGCACCCATGAATTCGGTCATGCGCAGCGCGAAATCGTTGTAGTACTGCTCGTTGGCATCCGGATCGAGATACATCATCATGATCGGCAGATAGATGCGCCGTGCAGGCGTGTTCGCCTCGTTCGGTTGCATGATGTCCTTTTCGCGCAGCACGCAGGCCTTGTTCTGGATGACGAGGCTGATGCGCTTGTCGCCATTGGTCAGGACGGCGCCGTTGAGAACGAACTTCTCTCCAGGCTTCAACGAAAGTTTCAGCGGCATCGAGTGTTTCTCCAGGCGGCCTCAAGTCGGCGCGCGTGATCACTGCGGGCAGCCTAGACCGGACACGGTTAACAAAAGCCTTGCATTTTCGAGGTTCGTGTTCACCCGCGATTAAGCATAATCAAGCTCTTATTGGCCCTGGAAAAACCGGGATTTCTCGACATGGCATTGCCGCAACCAGCACCTTCCATGGATTCGCTCGTCGGCGTCGACGCGAAGATGGAGGCACTCGCCAAGCTTGAAGCCCTGCAGGAAGAAGCAAGCGCGGCCATGGTGCGGCAGAAGTCAAACAAGATGCTACGCCGCGGCATCCAGGCGTGGCGGCGCGGCGACATCGTGCGCGCCGGGCAGCTGGCTCTCGAGGCGACGGGCGCCGACGACACCAATGCCAAAGCCTACCATGTGCTGGGAATGGCACTTGAACGCATGGGTCATGTTCACAAGGCGCTGGTCACCTATGAACGCGCCTTCCTTCTCGATCCCGAAGATCCCGAACTGCTGATCAATCTCGGGTTGATCGCCTGGAATCTGAAGCAGAACGAAGGCGCGGCAAAAATGTTCGGCCTGTACATCAACGCCTGTCCCGACAGCCCGCTCGGCTACAACAATCTCGGCAGCATCATGAGCGACATGGGCCAGATAGATGCGGCCATCGAGACGCTGCGCGCAGCGATCTACCGGATGCCCAATCAGTCGATTCTGTGGAACTCGCTCGCCACGGTTCTTGCAGAACAGGGCCGGGCCCAAGAGAGCCTCGTGTTCTATGAAGAAGCGGTGCGGCTTGATCCCAATTTCGCCCGCCTCCACCACAATCTCGGCTATGCCTATGCCCATCTTGGAATGTTGGACAAGGCTCTGGCCGCCTATGACAAGGCGCTGGCGAACGGCGTTGATCCGGCCGAACGTCTGGAAACCACCCACTCGCGAGCCATCTGTCTGATCGCAATGGGTCAGCTCGAGGAAGGATTCGCCGAATTCGAATCCCGCAACAATCCGCGATTCCGGGCCTATCTCAACCACATGATCAAGGCGCCCCAGTGGAAGGGCGAAGACCTGAACGGAAAACGGATCGCGGTCGTCGGCGAACAGGGACTGGGTGACGAGCTCATGTTCGCCAACATCCTGCCCGATTTGCAGCGCGCCGTCGGCGACTACGGCACGCTGCAGGTGGCTGTCGATCCTCGGCTCGTCACGCTGTTCCAGCGCTCCTATCCCAAGGCTCACGTCGGCGACTATGACGATCGCACGCTGATCGATCCTGACGGCAACAAGCCGCTGCGCTTTGTCGAATTCCTTACGAAAAACGGCGAACCAGACTTCTGGGTGCCGATGGGATCGGTGTTGCAGTATCTTCGAAAGTCGGTTGAGTTTTTCCCGCACGAAGTATTCCTCACAGCAGATCCGCAGCGCGTGACCGAGCTCAGAAATGCATTGCGCGAAAAGGGTCGCGGCCCGTATATCGGCATCTGCTGGCGTTCGATGATGCTTGGCGCCAAGCGTGCCAAGTATTACAGCGCACTGGACCTGTGGGAGCCGATCCTGAAAACGCCGGGCGTCACCTTCATCACTCTTCAGTACGGCGACAGCGAGGCGGACATCGCGCGCGTCAAGAAGAGATTAGGTATCGACATTCATGTCATGGATGTGGACCTGAAGGACGACGTCGACGGCGCAGCGGCGCTTTCGTCTGCGCTCGATCTGGTGATTTCGGCGCCGACGGCAGCGGCGGCGAATGCTGGCGCGGTTGGAACCGAAGTGTGGTTCGTTACCGCCGGATGCACCTGGCCGCAGTTGGGGACGAATGAATATCCCTGGTACCGCAAGAGCTATGTCTACAGTCCGGAGAAGTTCGGCGACTGGGACTTCGCTGATGCCGCGGATTGCAGCTGAGCTGGCCTCGTTTGCGGCCAAGCGCCAGTCGTAAAAACCGCCGCTATTGCTGCTGTTGTTGCTGCTGGTGGAAACTGTGTTCCGGTATCGACGGCGTCGGCCGCGGCGCGCTCATCGGGCGTGCGACCCGCAGGAAATCTTCATGCCGGACGGGCGCCTGCGTCGGCTCGACGACAACGGAAATCGCCAATTCGCTTCGTGCACCGCCCTTGAAGGTTCCGCGCGTCGGCGGCACGTCGGCATAGTCGCGGCCAACAGCAGCACGAATATGGCGCTCTCCGGCCAGAATGTCGTTGGTAGGATCAAAGCCGATCCAGCCCAGACTCGGCAGATACGCCTCCAGCCAGGCATGCGTGGCGTCGTCGCCCGAGCGATCGAGCGTGCGCGGGCGATGATACAGATAGCCCGAGACATAGCGCGCTGGGATACCCCAATGACGCGCGATCGCGATCATGATGTGCGCGAAATCCTGGCAGACGCCGCGCCGTTCCTTCAGCGCGACTTCGATCGGTGAATGCGCATCGGTTACGCCGGGCATGTACTCGAATGCTTCGCGGACAGTGGTGTTGAGAAGTCTGAGCGCCGTGAGCGGATCACCGTTCGGCTTCATCAGGTTCTGTTGCTGCATGAATTCCAGCAATTGCTGTGACATGCGCGCAAACGTCGATGGCTCCAGCAGATCGAACTGATCGTCGCTCAGATTGTAGGAATTGTAGCGGCCCCATTCGAGCAGGTCGGCAGCCGGCGGCGCGGATGGGATCGATGAAATCTCGACCACCGCCTGCGCCTCAATGCGCAGTTCCTCATGCTCGCGCAGAACATTGAAGTGATAGACGGCATTTCCGAGATGGTCGGTATAGGCATAAAGCTGCGCACGCGGATTGGTGCTGAGCTGGAAACTGCGCAGCGCCTGTGGCCCTTCAGAACGCGGCTGCATGCGCAGTTCCATGACACTCTCGCGCACCGGGCTGGAATAGCGAAACCGCGTGACATGGCGAATGGAGTAGAACATCACGTCCTCAAGTAGCGAAGCGATGGGACACAGGAAGGATCACAGCACCGTCTCCGCGCCGTAGGAGATGTACGACAGGTGAACCGAATCGTGGATCTGCTCGCATTGATGCGTAACATCGGCGAGGAACGGGACGATGGCGCCGCTCATCAAGTCTTCGATCTGGCCGAAATCGACCGTGGCCCTCAACCGGCCCGCAAGTCGCTCCACCGAGGCGCGGCGAGCGGGCGGCGCAGACGTGGCGACACGTTCTAGAGAATCGCAAACGCGGTCGATAGAGAACCGCACCGAGTGCGGAAACTCACCGTCGAAGATCAGAAACTCGGCAATCTTCTCGGGGCGGATCGCGGCGGTATAGGCCTTGCAGTAGGGCTCGAACGCCGTGCAAAACTTCAGCAGAACCAGCCAGTCGAAATATTTCGGCGCCGTGGTGCCGGCGAGATTGCGGAAATGAAGATCGAGCACGCGGCTGACGAGCTGTGCACGTTCGATGTGGCGGCCGAGCTGCAGGAAGTACCAGCCTTCATTGTGGCTGAGCGTCGAATAGATGACGCCTTCGAGCGTGTGAAAGTCCTCCAGCGCTTCGCGGAACGTGCGCGCAGGATGATGGCCCCAGACGGCGTCGGTGGTGACCGGCTGCAGCCTGAGATAGAGCTTGTTGAGATGCTCCCACACTTCGGTGGAGAGCTGTTCACGCACCTGGCGGGCGTTGTCACGCGCAAGACGAAGCGATGACACCAGCGACGAAGGATTGCGCGGATTGAAGGCCAGCGCCTGCGTGATCGTGTAGGCGTCATGCGTTTTCGGCGCGAATTCCTCCGCCGACAGTGCATCGACAACGCGCTGCCAGGCCGCATCGGCCTCGTCGCGCGACTGCTCCACCATGGATTCGAGTTTCACCGCCACGAGACGCGCCGTGTGCTCTCCGCGCTCGATATAGCGGGCCATCCAGTACAGGCTGTCTGCGACACGGCTCAGCATGGTCTCATTCCGCCAGCACCCAGGTGTCTTTCGATCCGCCGCCCTGCGACGAGTTCACGACGAGGCTGCCGCGCTTGAGCGCGACGCGCGTCAGTGCGCCGGGAACAATCGTGGTGTGTTCGCCGTGCAGGATGAACGGTCGCAAATCGACATGGCGCGGCTCGACGCCGCCATCCACGAAGGTGGGCGCGGTCGATAGCTGGATAGTCGGCTGGGCGATGTAGTTGTCGGGGTCGGATTTGATCTTCTGCCCGAAGGCTTCGCGTTCGGCTTTGCTGGCATGCGGGCCGACCAGCATGCCATAGCCGCCGGACTCGCCGACCGCCTTGACCACAAGCTTGTCGAGATTGGCGAGCACGTGTGAGAGCGATTTTTCCTCGCGGCAGAGAAACGTTTCGACATTGTTGAGGATCGGCTCTTCGGAGAGATAATAGCGAATAAGCCGCGGCACATAGGCATAGACCGCCTTGTCGTCGGCCACGCCGGTTCCCAGCGCATTGGCGATTGTGACATTGCCGGCACGATACGCATTGAAGATGCCCGGCACGCCGAGCGACGAATCCTCACGGAAGATGAGCGGGTCGACGAAATCGTCGTCGATGCGGCGATAGATCACGTCGATGCGCTTGAGGCCGCTTGTCGTGCGCGCATAGACGACGTTGTCGTTGACCAGAAGATCGCGCCCTTCGACAAGCTCCACGCCCATCTGACGCGCGAGGAAGGCGTGTTCGAAATAGGCGGAATTGAATACGCCCGGCGTCAACACCGCGATCGAAACATCGTCATGGAACGGTGCGAGCGACCGCAGCGTGGACAGGAGTTCGTTGGGATAGTGCTCGATCGCGCGCACATTCATCGACCGGAACACGGCCGGAAAGGCCCGGCGCACCACATCGCGATTGGCGAGCATGTAGGAAACGCCGGACGGTACGCGCAGATTGTCTTCGAGTACGACGAAATCGCCGGTCTCGTTGCGCACGAGGTCCGAGCCGCAGACATTGACGTACGCGCCGTGCGGCACCGGAAGCCCGCGCATTTCGCGGCGATAGTGCTTGGAGCCGTAGATCATCGAGCGCGGCACGACACCGTCCTTCAGCACGCGGCCATCGCTGTAGATGTCGCGCAGAAACAAATTGAGCGCGGTGATGCGCTGCTTCAGGCCCGCATCGACCCACGCCCATTCCTGGGCCGTGACGATTCGCGGCAACAGATCGGTCGGGATGATCCGCTCCGTCGCCTGGTTGTCGCTGTAGACGGTGAATGTGATGCCCTGATGCAGGAAGGAGAGTTCGCAGGCCTGTTGCCGGCGCATCAATTCGCCGGCGGGCAGCGTCGTCAGGCGGCCGTCGAGCGCCGCGTAGTGCGGATGAACCTCGCCGTTGCGCGTGAACATCTCATCGAACGGCGGGCCCAGCGTGTAGTGCTGATAGGGCGTATCGCGTCCCGGGCGACCGGCGTGCGTTGCCTGATGCCGGTCAGGGCCGCCAAAGTCTTCCGTATGCCCCAGAGCGTCGTGTTGCATTGCAACATCGTTAGATGCGTGCGTGACGCCGTCAAGCTCCGCGCCCAAACGAAACGGACGGCCCGCCCCTTTAGGATCAAGCCGTCCGCCCGTCTTTAGAGGTGGCAGTCCAAGAGGGGTCTGACCGCTCCTACCCCACGCGAACTACACGTGTACGCCGTTCCTTTCGGGTCACTACAACTATAGATTGTATCTAAGGTGACTTAACAAAGCCTTGCACTCACACGCGTGGCGGATCATGAGCCAGCACCGTCTGCAGCCAGGGCTGACACAGCAATTGGAAGGCGAGCGGAATGCGGTCACCCATCTTCTTCGGCATGCCGCCAGCATCGACCAGGATTAGCGCCGTGACGACAGCAAGAACGATCGCTAGCCAACGCAGGGCGAACTACTTCTGGAAATCGGTGCCGCCCTGGCCGGGATCGTCCGGCGCATGTGAAAGTGCAACAAGACCGGCAGGGATGCCAGGAATCTTTCGTCGCGTTTGGTGGAACGCTTCCCTGCGCAGGCAAGGCGACGGCTTCAACGTGGGCGCGAATGTACGCGGTCTGCCCCATCCAGTTCAGCGTATCGAAGCGGCCGCAGCCATGACAGACCGGCGACCAGTCGGCCTGCGTCGCGCCGCAATGGCTGCAGCGCCAGTCGGCATCGCGCGCGGCCCGCACGGCGCGCGACAGCCAGCCATGCGCGGCAGATTTGTCGGAATTCTCGCCATCTTCGATCTCGGCCATCAAGGCGCAAACGCGGGCCGTGGCAAATTCGTCCGCCAGCGGCGCAAGCAAGCGGCGTGCTTCGGGCCAGTTTTTGAGCCGCACGGCTTCTTCGGCCTCCAGCACGCGACTTTCGAAATGGTCGCGATTGAGATGCGCGAGCCCGGCGAGCCGTTGCGCGCGCTGCCCGTCCGCTTCATCCGGCTTGATCGCGGCATATACCTCTGCGAGATCGGGATGCGGCGCCTCAGCCCAGCAGGCTTCGACGACTCCTTGCGCACGCCAGATTTTTCCGGCAGCGGTCAGGCGGCGCGCGGCGAGGACCGCGGCAGGCACAAGACCGGGTGCCAGAGCGAGCGCATCGCTCGCAAGCTCCAGTGCCTTTTCGGCTTCTCCGCGGCGGTCAGCATCGATCGCTTCGGCGGTGAGAAGGACGGCGCGGCGCCGGTGCACGACTTTCGCGTCCAGCAATCTGGCCGCGGCCAAGGCTTCGAGAACGTTTCCGGCTTCCGCCCATTCGCCGCGTGCTGCGCGCAGATCGAACAGCGCATTCGCCGCCCAGGGAGCGCGCGGCTTGAGCGCATGCGCACGCGCGGCGAATGCCAGCGCCTCATCATGCCGGTTCTCCCGCGCCGCCAGCATGAAGAGACCGCGCAAGCCGAGCAGTTCGGTGTCTTCGCGCGTAAGCATCTTGCGATAGGCATGGTGCTGGGCGGTGACGTTGCCATCGAGCGAGGCCGTCTGGGCCTGCAACAGCAGCGAGAGTGGATGCGATCCCAATATGCCGCGCGCACGATCCGCATGACGCCGCGCTTCGAGAACGTCGCCGGACGCAACGGCAATCAGGCCGCGCGATAGCGAGTTGTTGCCGCGGCGGATGCGGCGGGCGTTGAACCAGGCGCCAATGGCGCCCGGGCCGCTGATGAGTGCCGTGATCAGCCGGGCGAGGACGATCACCGCAATCGCGAAGAGCACGAGAAGGCCGATCGCGACCGGCGCGCTCATGTGCACTTCATAGGCGTCGAGCGTGAAGACGAGTTCTCCCTGCCGGTCGGCGATCCATGCGATGATGACGGCGGCCACGCCCGCGCCAATGAGGATGCCGAGAAAGCGGATCATGGCGATGCTGCAAGCTGCGCCATGCGATTGGCGAGTGCAGCGGTGTCACGCTCGATCGCAAGACGCGCCTGCGCGTCGTCCAGCCAGGGTTGCGCCGAGGCGCGTGCGCTGCCCTTGAGCGATTTCATCTCTGCAACGGCGCCTTGAAGATCGCCGGCGTTCAGCCGATTGCCTGCCCGCGCCAGAGTGCTTTCGCTGTCATGGCCTTTGGTGTCGCCGATGCGGCGGACAATGATGAGATTGCCGAGGTTGCTCCACAGCCGGCCCAGCCATCCATTTGCGCCTGCGCTGTTTTCGTCGGCCAGCGCCTTCGCCGAGACATCTGAAAAACGCGCCGCGAGTTCGCTTCGCGACGCCGCACCCTTTAATGAAATCGGGGCAAGCTCTGCTGCTTCGCGTGTGTTTGGCATCAGGGCGCGGAATGTCTGCAGCTCGACTGCAAAGGCGCCGGTGCCGTCGCTGGCCCGCACGAGATTGACGAAAGCCATTTCCGCCGCCACGCGACGCATGGCGGTGGAAGTATCAGCGGTCTCCAGCTTGGCAAGGCGTGCTTCCAATGCCGCCTGCGCACGGGTCAGCGTCGACAGATGTCTGTCGAGATCATCGAGGCGCGCGGATGTCGCGGCGGTATCGCCGGGTCGGCCTCTTCGTAGAGCGGCGAGCTGCGCTTCGGCGGACGCCAGCCGGTTGCGCAACGCGAAGATATCGTCTCCCGCCGTTACTTGGGAGGCTGGATGTGCCGGCGTCTGTTTCATCTGCAGGTAAAACAGGAACGCGATGCCAAGAACCATGACGGCGCCGATCATCAGCGCGATCACGCCGAGCCCTGTAAAGCGCGACGGCGCCTGAATCACCTGGGCGGCGTGCGGCGGCGGCGCGGCAGAATCAGGACCGGTCATGGCGGAAATTATGACGCGCGGCGCGCTTTCAACCAAGACACTCCAGCAGCGATGCCTGATTGGGTCGTTTGGCAACGCGGATGTCCCGCAGATTCAGAGGCGCGAGAGCCGTTGCCGCCGCTTGGCTGATGCACACGCCGATCAGCCGCGACGCCTCCACGCCAAGGCCGGCGCTGACGACGCAGTCGGCGAAGATCCGGGCGCTGCGCGGCGAGAACAGCAGAATCGCATCGAGCCTGCCAGCGGCAAGGGCATTTCGAACAGCCAACGGCAATTCGGTGACGACGCCGACGTCATACAGATATTCCGTCCGGACGCGGTAGCCCGCCGCCGTCAGCATCTTCGCCAGCTTGCCGTCGCCTTCCGCTCCCGAGGCGTGCAGCAGCGGCCCCTTTTCGGCGGACGCCCATGCCGGAACCGCCTTCGCGAGTGCGATGGAGTCGCCGCCCGCGCTTTTCACGTCCTCAAACCCCGCTTCGAGGGCCGCCTCTGCAGTTTGCGGTCCGACCGCAAAGAGCGGCAGGTCGCGTCGTGCAGTGCGGCGCACGAGCGCGCGCACGCCATTGGCGCTGGTCGCCAGAATCGCCTGGATGCCGGCGAGATCGATTTCGGGACCGTCGTGAAAATTCACAAACAATAGCGGGGCGACGACGGCGTCATGCCCACGCGCTTTGAGAGTGGCTTCCGTCTCGCGGGCATCTTCGAGCGGCCGCGTGACCAGAACGCGCATTACAGAGCGAGCCATTTTGCGACACGTGGTTTCAACGCGGTGCCGTGGTCGCGGCCGGCCTTCTCAGCCGCCGCGCGCGGATTGTGACCGAGCGCAATCGCAAAGCTTGTTGCGGCAGAGTCGCTTCCGTCGGGTGCCAGCACCTCACCGCGAAAACTGAGCGTGTCGCCATCGATCGTCGCAAGCCCCGCAATGGGCGTGCGGCACGATCCGTCGAGCGCGGCCTGAAATGCGCGCTCGCAGGTCAGTGCAATCTCGCTTGCCGTGTGATTGAGGAACCCGAGTGCTTCGCGAGCAAAAGTATCGGCTTCGCGAATTTCGATTCCAACGACACCCTGGCCCAGGGACGGCAACCAGTCCGACGGCGAAAGAATCGTGGTCGCACGATCCTGCAGGCCCAGGCGTTTCAGTCCGGCGTAGGCGAGGAAGATGGCATCCATCTCGCCGTCATCGAGCTTGCGCAATCGCGTGTCGACATTGCCGCGCAGCAGCACGATCTCGAGATCCGGACGCAACCGCGCGACCTGCGCATGGCGACGAACCGAACTTGTTCCCACGCACGCGCCGTTCGGCAGTTGCGCCAACGTCTTTGCCTTGTGAGACAGAAAAGCCTCGCTCGGATCCTCGCGCGGCAGGAAGGCCGTCAGCGCGAGCCCTGCGGGCAGATCCGTCGGTACGTCCTTCATCGAATGGACAGCGAGATCGATATCCTCGCGCAGCAGCGCGTCTTCGAGCTCCTTGACGAAGAGTCCCTTGCCGCCGGCGTCGGCCAACGAACGGTCCTGGATGCGGTCGCCGGACGTCTTGAGAATGACGAGCTCGCAGGTCCGGCCGTTCGCGGCCAATGCGGAACGGACCATTTCCGCCTGAACCAGAGCAAGTTTGGAGCCCCGGGTGCCGAGGCGAAGGGTTCTGTTTTGCGGCATGACGCCAAAGGGTTTAGAGGACTGCCGCCAACCTTTCAAAGGCCGCGAACTTTGCGCGCACTCACTGTACTGGGCATCGAGACGAGTTGCGACGAAACCGCCGCCGCGGTGGTGCGCGGCAACGCGCCGGGCCCCGGCGAAATCCTGTCAAACATCGTTTTCAGCCAGCTTGAGGAGCATCGGCCCTATGGCGGCGTGGTGCCGGAAATCGCATCACGTGCCCATGTCGAAAAACTGGATGGAATCGTCGCCGAGGCGCTGGCCGCGGCCCATATCAGGCTGAGCGACGTGGATGCGGTTGCGGCCACGGCCGGGCCTGGCCTGATCGGCGGCGTGATGGTCGGCCTGACGACCGCCAAGGCCCTGGCGCTCGCGGCGGGAAAGCCGCTGATAGCCGTCAACCATCTCGAAGCGCACGCGCTGACCGCGCGGCTGACTGACGGCGTGGAGTTTCCGTTCCTGCTGCTTTTGATATCGGGCGGCCACTGCCAGCTTCTGGGCGTCGAAGGGGTCGGCAAGTTCCGTCTCTACGGAACGACGGTCGACGATGCGGTGGGCGAAGCGTTCGACAAGACTGCGAAACTTCTCGACCTGCCTTATCCGGGAGGGCCACGCATCGAGGCGCTCGCGAAACAGGGCAATGCGAAACGTTATGTGCTGCCGCGGCCGATGCGCGGGCGCGAGGGCGCGGATTTTTCCTTCTCAGGCCTGAAAACAGCGGTTCGCCAGCTCGTGCAAACTGAAAAGGTCAATGTGGCCGATGTCGCCGCCAGCTTTCAGGCGACGGTCATCGACATACTTGTCGAACGCACACGCGCCGCCATGGAAATGTTTCGCGGCGATTTTCCGCAGGCGCGCGATGCTGCATTGGTGGTGGCCGGCGGCGTCGCGTCGAACGGCGCCATACGGCAGGCGCTGACGGATCTGGCCGTTCAGGAAGGTTTTCAGAAAAAAATACCCCCACCCGGGCTTTGCACGGACAATGCCGCGATGATCGCCTGGGCAGGGGTTGAAAAGGGCCAGTTGGCTCAATTCGACGGCATTGGGGTTTCGCCGAGAGCCCGCTGGCCTCTTGCCGGAACGCCGCTCGGGGGGAGCGGGGGCGCGCCGGCAAAGGCTTGATCCGGTCTTAGACGCTCGCGAACTGCACGAAGGTCAGCAGCCCGGTCAGAACAAGAATGGCTCCGGTAAACAGGTTGACGACGAGGCTGTTCAGTGCCGAATCCTGAACCGGAACGTGGCGGTTGATATGGGTCATGACATGTTCTCCTTTTTGCCCGGCCCGGGCGCGCCCCGCGCTCCCTTCGGCCCTTGAATTTCGTGGGCGACCTCGCCCGACAAGGAGGATATAGGATGCAAAAGTTGGCTTTCAATGAATGAATTCAAAAGTATTTAGCATTTAGGAGTTGTTTTATGTTCTATAAGTATTTGAAACAAATGAATTTTGGTGCAATGCAGCACGAAGCTATGCGTTGAGAGCATGGGAGGAACCCGCCAGCCATGAAGATCGCCACTTGGAACATAAATTCGGTCCGGCTGCGTCTGCCGCTGGTCACCCGATTCCTCAAAGAGCACTCGCCGGACGTGCTGGCGCTGCAGGAGATCAAGGTTGAGAACGGCCTGTTCCCTGGCGGGGAGCTGAAAAAGCTCGGTTATGTCCACCAGGCGGTCAACGGTCAGAAGGCCTATCACGGGGTGGCTATCCTTTCGCGCATCCCCTTCAAAAAAACCCAGGTCATCGACTTCTGCCGTGAAGGCCATGCCCGGCACATGAGCGTGACCCTCGAGAACGGCGTCGAATTGCACGATTTCTACGTGCCCGCCGGCGCCGACATTCCCGATCCGAAGGTCAATCCGAAATTCGCGCACAAGCTCGACTTCCTGCGCGAGATGCGGCGCGTGTTCGGCAAACGGCGGGGCAAGCGGGACCATCCGATGATCCTGGTCGGCGATCTGAACATCGCGCCGCTAGAGCACGACGTCTGGAGCCACAAGCAGCTCCTCGACGTTGTCAGCCACACGCCGGTCGAGACGGAACTGCTCGGCGAGGTGAAGGCGGCGTTCGACTGGGTGGACGTGACGCGCGAATTCGTGCCGCACGACCAAAAGAGCTATTCTTGGTGGAGCTACCGCGCCGCTGACTGGCAAGTTTCAAACCGCGGCCGCCGGCTCGATCACATTTGGGTCAGCCAGGCGCTGAAGGGCGGGCTCAAGTCGCAGCAGATCGTGGCAAAAATGCGCGGCTGGGAAAAAGCTTCCGACCACGTGCCCGTGATCGCGGAGATCGAGGTTTAACTTTTCCGTTCGGTTTCGGGTCGTTTCATCGGCGCGATCATGATGGTAGCGGTCGAGGTGGCGATGACCTTGCCGTCTTCGCGCGCCAGCGTCGCTTCGAGGAAATTAATCGTGCGGCCGCGCTTTATGACCTTGGCTTCGGCGATGTGGCGGCCGGCCGCACCCTGGTTCAGGTAGCTCACCTTCATTTCAAGTGTCGGCGCGATTTCACCCCATTTGGCGATGAAGCCGGCCGCGACGGCCAGAACATCGTCCATCACGCAGGCAATGGCGCCGCCGTGCAACGCCCCGAAGCGATTGAAATGCGGCTCGCCGAGGTCATAGCCGATCTTCACCCAGCCTTCCTCGACATCGATCTCCAGAAGCTCCTGGTTAAGCCATGCCGAACAGGGCGCGGCGCGCTTGAAGATGGCCTGGACATTGGGAGGAAAATCGTCGGGTTTGGTCTTGTCGATGGCGCGGCGCATGGCTCTCTTCTGCTATAGCGGTGAACCATCCTGCATGAACCAATGTGGAAAAGACAAATTGCGGATCGCCTTTCTTCGCCATGGCCCAACCGACTGGAACGAACAAGGCCGCATCCAGGGTCGCATCGACATGCCGCTAAGCGAGGCGGGCCGCGCCAAGATGGCCCGCCTCCTGCCGCCGCAAGGGTTCGAGACAGTGCGCGCTTACGTCAGCCCGCTATGGCGCGCGCGGGAGACGGCGCAACTGCTTGGACTTGCGAACGCTGTCATCGACGAGCGATTGAGCGAACATCATTGGGGCGAATGGGAAGGGCTGACGCGGGAGGAGATTCTGGCCCGCGACGGAATCGATGCATTCGAACGGGCCGGTAGCGGTATCGATTTTCGCCCCAAGGGCGGCGAGAGTACACGCGAGCTGATGGTGCGTCTGTCGGATTTCCTCGGCGACGTCGCGAAGGACCAGAGCGATGCCATCGCCGTCGCGCATCGCGGCATTCTGCGTTCGGCCTACGCGCTCGCGACGAACTGGGACATGGCGAGTCCCATGCCCGCCAAGCTCGACCTGTCACGGGCCCTGGTCCTGGAACTGGCGACGGATGGAAGGGCGCAGCTCGCCGAACTGAACGCGCCCCTCAGGTCCAGAACGGCTTGAGACGCTTGAAGTCGCGCCAGCTCTCCATGGCGCGTCGCGCCAAGCGCTTGTCCTGGGCGGCGTACCAGCCGATGATTACGCCCTTGGCGAAGCGCAGCTCAGCGTCTTCCCCGACAAGCGCCAGCACATCGCCGACGCCATGCGCGTCGTTGGCGAGGCCCAACTCGTCGAGCAGCGTCTTCAGAGTCTTGATGTAATTTGCCGTCCGTTTCCGTGGATAGAGCGGCGCGAAGAATTCGGCGGCGTAACGCAGCTTCTTGAGCGCGATGCGCAGCTTGTGCGTGCGCGAATCATATTCGCCGTGCGCGCGCTTGCCCCGCTTCTTCACCTGCGCATACAACTCGTCGAGCGACCGGCCTGAGAATTTTCCGATCCGCGTGTCGTTGTGCGGCAGCGTTTCGGCCACGGCCGCCACATCATTCAGGAATGAGCCGAATTCGGGATTGAGAACCTCTGCCAGCGCATCGTCCCATGCCTCGCCACGCGCATGGCGCAAGGCAAGGTGAAGCGCGACGAAGGACTCATGCTGGGCAAACTTCGGAGCGATCCGCGGAAGCAGTTCGTCGGCCAGGACGTCAAGGTCACGCGCCGGTCCGAAGACATTTGCGAGCGCCCGTCCGCGCTTGCCCAGCGCCTTCAGCGCCGGCGTATCGGCATATTCGCCGAACGACTTGAGACCCATCTGCAAGCGGCGAAGGCCGACCCGGATCTGGTGGATGCCCCGCGGATCGCGGGCGCGGATGGCCGGCGCGTTGCCCCCGACCTGGGCGAGACATTCCAGCACGGTGGCGCGGAAGGCTTCTTCGACCGACATGCGCTTGGTGAGGCGGACGCGGCGCGCCGTGACGGCGCGGGCATTGGCGTAGCCATGCGCGGGACGATAGGAACGGACGATGGCGACGCGCGGTTCTTCCATGCGCCCATCATTCCTTACGAGAGGCGAACCGGCAATCCCGCCCTGGCCATCGCCTGCTTGGCTTCAGCGATCGTCACTTCGCCGAAATGGAAAATCGAGGCGGCGAGCACGGCGCTGGCATGGCCGTCGCGCACGCCTGCGACCAAATCGTCCAGCTTGCCCACGCCGCCCGACGCGATGACGGGAACGGAAACGGCATCCGCAATCGCGCGGGTGAGCGGGATGTCATAGCCGGCCCGGGTCCCGTCGCGATCCATGGAGGTGAGCAGGATCTCGCCGGCACCGAACTCGACCAGTTTTTTCGCGTGCGCGATGGCATCGATTCCCGTCGCATTGCGTCCGCCATGGGTGAACACTTCGAACGGCGGCGCATTGTGGTTGTGCGCGCCCTGCTTGGCATCGATCGCGGCGACGATGCACTGGCTGCCGAATTTTTCGGCCGCTTCGCGCACGATCTCGGGCCGGCGCACCGCTTCGGTGTTGATCGCGACCTTGTCGGCACCGGCCAGAAGCAGCGCGCGGATGTCCTCGAGTGTGCGCACGCCGCCGCCGACGGTCAGCGGCATGAAGCAGACATCGGCCGTGCGCCGCACGACATCGAGCAGCGTGCCGCGTTTCTCATGGCTTGCCGTGATGTCGAGGAAGCAAAGTTCGTCGGCGCCGGCCGCGTCATAGATCATCGCCTGCTCGACCGGATCGCCGGCGTCGCGCAGCCGCTCGAAATTGATACCCTTGACGACGCGGCCGTCCTTCACGTCGAGACAGGGAATGACGCGGATTTTAAGCATCAGCGCCGTCCTGCCCGCGCCAGCGCAGCGATGTTGAAGAGGGCGCGCGCGGTGACCGTTTCGGGCGGCACGCCGGTGGTTTTGCAGAGCGCTTCGGTCTCAAGAAGCAGGTCGAGTGCGTCAGCGAGGCGTTGCGAATCCCAACTGTTGAGTTGCGCCTTGAAAGACGTGGTGCGCATGAAATGGATCGGCGGACGAACTTTTCTCATGGCGCCGTCGGCGCTTTCGCCTTTTTCCACCTCCACTTTGGCCAACGCCAGGCGCTGGAAGTGCGACATCGCCATCCGGACAATTGCGATTGCCGATGTACCGGCGACCCAGAGACGCTCGAGGGCGAGATCAAGCCGCTTGAGATCACCCTGCCCCGCAGCGTCGAGCGCTTCTTCGCTGCGCACTTCAGCTTCGTCGCCAAGGACGGCGCGGACATCGTCAAGCGTCACCTGCTTCTGACCATGTGCGTAGAGTGCAAGCTTCTCAAGCTCACGCCGCGTGACGCCGCGATCCGAACCGAGGCGCGACGCCGCGTCCGCGAGCGCGTCCGGCGCAATCGAAAGTCCGGCCGACTTGAGCGCATCGCGCACGATATCGGGAAGATCGCGCGCATTGTCGCCATAACACGCCATGGACGCCGCATTATCCGCGTCCTCGAACACGCGACGCAGGCCGGTGCCTTTCGAGAGATCGCCGCCCTCGACCACCACCAGCGCATCACCGGCGGGATCGTCAAGAAACCGTTCGAACAATTTGGCGAGGCTGTTTCCGGCGCCGCGCACGCGCACGACGCGGCGGCCACCGAGCATGGAAATCGCCGCCGCCTCGTCAAACAGGCGCGCCGGATCGGAGGCGAGCACGCCGTCGTCGAGATCGGCAATCAAAAACGGGTCCTTGAGATCGGGAACGATCGCTTTGATCAGTGTCTCGGCGCGCTCGCGCACCAGCCCCTGGTCCGGACCGAAGATCAGCGCCGCCACCAGATCCTTTGGCGGATGCGTAAGCGTGCGATCGATACTTGCGCCTTTGAGTTCGGTCATCGCTTGGCGAAATAGACGTTGAGATCGAGACGAATGCGTTCGGCAATGTCCTGCGCGGCGCGCTTGTCGGCATCCTGCTGGGCGGCGAGCGTGCCGTAATTGGCGCTCGCCGACGAAGGCAGCACGTTGTAGGCGGAGAGGCCGGTTTCGGTTCCGTTTGTCATGACCTTGCCTGCCGGATCGGTCAGTTCATAGGTCACCGTCAGCCGGTCGTTATAGCGCGTGATGGTGGCATCGTTCTGCAACGCGATGCCCTGCGTCGTCTCGTTCAGCGTGAGCCTCAGCCGGTAGGACGCACCGCCCGCCGAGCCGGGGCCGTCGAGCAGATCGATCATCGTGTTACGCAACTCGTAGCCGATGCGGTCGGGCACCGGTTCCACATAGATCGAGGAGAGCGTCGCGTTCATTTCTCCATTCATGCCGCCATAGAGCGGATGAAAGCCGCAACCGCCGAGCGCCAATCCGATCGCGATGGTGGCTGTGCGCTTCATGCGACGATGTTCACAATGCGGCGGGGAACGACGATGACGCGCTTGGGCGCCTTGCCGTCCAGCGCGCGAACGACACCGTCACGCGCCAGAGCGGCCTGTTTCGACCGTTTCCTCATCGGCGTTGACGGCGACCGTGACCTCGTCGCGCCGCTTGCCGTTGACCTGCACCGCAATGGTGACGGTTTCGGAACGCGTCAGCGCCTCGATGAAAGACGGCCAAGGCGTCTCGACGATCATCGCCTTGTGGCCGAGGGCCTCCCAGCAGCTTTCCGCCAGATGCGGCATCATCGGACCGATCAACAGCACGAGGTCTCCAGCGCTTCGCGACGCACGGCGCCGGATACAGTGTCGGCCGCCTGAATAGCATTGGCCAGCGAATAAATCTGCGCCACCGCGCGGTTGAAGCGCAGCGTTTGCCAGATCGTCCGTCACCGCCGCGATGGCGCGATGCGTCGCCTGGCGCAGTTCCAGAGCAGCGCCGTCGGCGTCGCCGACGGCGGTGCCCGGCGGCGGCAGGTTCTCGGCTTCGGTCACCAGCCGACGGATGCGCTGGACGAAACGCCAGCAGCCTTCCGCGCCGTCGATTCGGTCCAGTCGACGTCGCGTTCGGGCGGCGTGTCCGACAGCATGAACCAGCGGATCGTGTCCGCGCCGAAAATATCGATCATGCCCATCGGCGCGACGACGTTCTTCTTCGACTTCGACATCTTCTCCGACGAGCCGACCTCGACTTCGATCGCCGGTGCCGTTGAGAAAGGCCTTGCCGTCGCGCTTCTCGACCTCCTCGGGCGACAGCCAGTTGCCGTTGTGATCCTTGTAGGTCTCGTGGCAGACCATGCCCTGGGTGAAGAGGCCGGCGAAAGGTTCGTCGAGCTTCACATAGCCGGTCTGGTGCATCGCGCGCGTGAAAAAGCGCGCATAGAGCAGATGCAGGATCGCGTGCTCGATGCCGCCGATATACTGATCGACCGGCAGCCAGTAATTCGACCGCGGCGCGGTTGACCGGCTCGTGCGCGACGGTGTCGCAGAAGCGCGCGAAGTACCAGGACGAATCCACGAAGGTGTCGAGCGTGTCGGTGTCGCGCGTCGCGCTGCCGCCGCAGGTCGGACACGTCGTGTGCTTCCAAGTCGGATGGGCGTCGAGCGGATTGCCCTTGACGTTGAAGTTCAGATCGTCCGGCAGCTTGATCGGCAGATCGGTTTCCTTCACCGGCACCACGCCGCACTTGGCGCAATGCACCATCGGGATCGGGCAGCCCCAGGCGCGCTGGCGCGACGCCAGCCAGTCGCGCAGGCGATAATTCACGGTGCGCTTGCCGCCGCCGCGCGCTTCGAGCCGCGAGATGACTTCGTCTTTGGCGGACTCCACGTCCAACCCGTCGAGAAACTGCGAATTGGCGAGCCTGCCCGGTCCGATCATAGGCCTCGTTTCCGACGGCGAACGTTTTCGGATCTGCGCCTTCCGGCACGACGACCGGCAGGACGGGCAGCCTGTATTTGCGTGCAAAATCCAGGTCGCGCTGGTCATGCGCCGGGCAGCCGAAGATCGCACCGGTGCCGTAGCCCATCAGCACGAAATTCGCGACCATGACCGGCAGCTTCCAGTTCGGATCGAATGGATGCGTCGCGGTGAGGCCGGTGTCGTAGCCCAGCTTCTCGGCTGTCTCGATTTCGGCTTCCGCCGTACCGGTTTTGCGGCATTCGGCAACGAAGTCGCGCAATCTTGCGTCCGACTTCGCCAATTCCTCCGTCAACGGATGATCTGGCGAGATCGCGACGAAACTGGCGCCGAACAGCGTGTCCGGGCGTGTCGTGAACACGTCCAGTTTTTCTTTGTTCGACAGATCAAACGCAAAGCGCAGTCCTTCCGAGCGGCCGATCCAGTTGCGCTGCATCAGGCGCACGTTGTCCGGCCAGCGCTCCAGCGTGTCGAGCGCGTTCAGCAACTGTTCGGAGAACTGTGTAATCTTGAAAAACCATTGCGACAGCTTGCGCCGCTCCACCGGCGCACCCGAACGCCAGCCCTTGCCGTCGATCACCTGCTCATTGGCGAGCACCGTCATGTCGACCGGGTCCCAGTTCACGTCGGCTTCCTGACGGTAGACGAGACCATCCTTGTGGAAATCGATGAACAGTTTCTGCTGGTGGCGGTAATAGGCTGGATCGCAGGTGGCGAATTCGCGCGTCCAGTCGATGGAGAGGCCGAGCATTTTCAGTTCGCTGCGCATCGAATCAATGTTGGCATAGGTCCAGTCGCGCGGGTTGACGCCGCCGTCGCGCGCAGCATTCTCCGCCGGAAGGCCGAATGCATCCCAGCCCATCGGATGCAGCACATTGAAACCCTGCGCCCTACGGAAGCGCGCGATCACGTCGCCCAGTGTGTAATTGCGGACGTGACCCATGTGTATGCGCCCCGACGGGTAGGGAAACATCTCGAGCACGTAGTATTTCGGCTTGGAGGAATCGGTGGGTGTGAGGAAAGCCTGCCTGGCGTTCCACGCACGCTGCCACTTTTCTTCCGATTCCTTGGCGTTGTAACGCGCCATTGCTGCTCAATCCTTGCGGTGCCGGGGAAGCGGGCGCTGAGGCCTCCGGCACGGATCAGGCTACAGCGATTTGGTCTTTCTAGCTGCCTTCGCTGGCAAGTCGAAGCTCGCGGGCGCGCGTCAGGATGGCGTCCTCGAGCTTGGTCGCCGTGTCGGCGGCCACCTGGGCATCGACCCAGCCGTCGTTCGACTTGGTCTGGCGGAACACCGCGACCTTCAGCCCGTCGGCACGCAGATTGCGGTCGAGGATATAGACCGTGACCTTCATGCGCTCATTGGGCGCTTCCGGCGCGGAGTACCAGTCGGTGATGACCACGCCGCCGAACGGATCGGCCGAGGACAATGGAATGAACGACAGGGTGTCGAGCGTTGCGTGCCACAGATAGGAATTCACGCCCAATGTCCGGGCGCCGCCGGCCGAAATAGAGGTCGAGCCCGTGCTCGAGTCCGGCATCGTATTGTCGGAGCTGCAACCGGCCAATATGAGGGCCAAGGCCAGAACGGTCAGAATTCGCATTGGGCCGCTTTCGTTTTTTGGACGCCTGGACGGCGTCGTTCGCGCGTCCCCCCTAGGGCGGGCTTATACGTGGCCGCCCGGAACCGCGCAACGGCGGAGGTTGCTGCAAAATGTACAACGCCCCCTCACACCCGCGAAACTTGGCTTTGCAAAACCGGCCCTCACATGAGACATGCAGGCGCGAAGCGGCGCTGTCCTATGTGCCGCGGACCGTTTTTTTCAACTGCAATCTGGACCTTAAATGCACATTCGAATTTGCTCGTTCGCCGCCACGGCATGCATGGCGCTACTCGCATCGCTGCCGGCGCGCGCGGCCAACTGGGACGATTGGAGCCTTTCGCCCCTGACGGGCAATTTGGGTGATCTTACCTACTCTGTCGGCGGCCAGGCCTATGGCAGCATGTTTGCGCCGGACCAACCCGGCGCGCCGGGCCTCGACAAATCGGGCGCAACCGGCGCCGCGTCGATCAATGCGCGTCTTCAGCGCGACTATGACAGCGGGCTCTCGCTCTCTCTCAAGGGCACCTTTGAAATTTATCACGATAAGCTTTCGGGCGACAATTACGGCAGCGACTTCGTGCAGAAAGTCTATGGCTCGGCGCAGACCGGCCTTGGCCGCATCGATGTCGGCATGACGGACGGCGCGGCCTATGCCCTGTCGATCACCGGACCGGCCGTGAACGGAGAAGTCACGATCGACAATTCGAACGCCACGTTCTTCCGCGACCCGTCGACCGGGCAAGCATTTCCGAACGTCTTTGCGCTGAACAGCGCCGTCGAATTGTCTTTGAACTATGCGAAAGTTTCCTACTACACGCCGCGCCTGTTCGGCGTGCAGGTCGCCGCGTCGTTCACGCCGTCCGAGGGCAAGGACGTCATCCCGTTCCTCAACAGCGGACCGCACGCGCCGAACCGCCAGACGAACATGTGGGAAGCGGCGATCAACTACAGCGACAATTTCGGTCCCGTCACGCTGGGCGTGTATGGCGGGATCATCCTTGGTCACGCTGATGCGAAAACCTTCGGTCACAAGGGCCTGACGGACTGGGGCGTCGGGAGCCAGCTCGACTGGGACGTGACGGACGATGTGAAATGGTCGTTTGGCGGCGCCTATCGCAAGGCGGACACCTATGCGTTCGACATCAACAATGCCTTTTCCAGCGGCAACACGCAGAGTTTTCACCTCAGCTCGACCGTGACTTACGGCTCCTGGAGCGCGGGCATAGAGTTCGGCGATGGCCGGACGGAAGGTTTCCTCGGCGCGCCGACACTCGGCACGCATGCGCTGCTCGTGGACGCCGCCTATGCGGTGAACACGAACCTGCAGCTGACGGCAGGCTGGGAAAAACTGAATTACAGCCGCACAAGCGGCACGTTCTACAATGGCGCACCCACCATCGGCATGGATGCCGTGTTCCTGCACGCGGTCCTGAACATCTAAATCGCGAGAGCGCCGATCGCGGCGATGCCGGCGAAGCCATTCAGCAACGCGGCGTTGCGTGCCGTCACACCGCCCAGTGCATAAACCGGCAGCGCGACTGCCTGTGCGATTTTATTCGCACGCACAGGGGTCAATGCCGGCGCACCCGGATGAGAGCGCGTCGGAAATACGGGCGAGAGAAAGATCGCGTCGACGAACTTGCTCAATGTAGCGGCGCGTTCGTCGTGCGCGGCGACCGAAATGAACCAATGCGGACGCAGGGCGCGCCAATGCGCCGCCTGATGCGCATTGGCCTGTGAAAGATGCAGTCCGTCGGCCCCGCAGCGCGCCGCCAATCCTGCATCATTGGCGATCAGCACGATCAGTCCGCGATTGTGCGCCAGCGCGACCAGTTCATCGGCCAGTTTGTTTCTGCGCGCGCCGTCGCGCGCCCGTACGACGATCATCGCGCCCTTGGGAAGCTGCCGCGCGGCCGCCACCGGATCGGGCAGCCTGTCGTCGTCGGTCATCAGCACGAGCATGGGCGCGCGCCCGGCATGCGGCGAGCGTGCGTTGAGATGCGCGGCTGCGCTTGCTAGCTTGCGGCGCGCCAAACTGTGCGGCACATGTCACCTGAGCTGATCAACGAGAATCTGTCGGCCATTGTTGCGCGCATCGAAGCCGCGCGAAAGGCGGCTGTGAAGCCCGCCGCTTCGACCACGCTGGTCGCGGTGACCAAGACGCATGGTCCCGAAGACATCTATCCCGCCCTGATCGCCGGTCAGCGCGTGTTCGGCGAAAACCGCGTCCAGGAAGCCAAGGGCAAGTGGCCCAAGATCCGCGAGGAATATTCGGATCTTGAGTTGCACCTGATCGGGCCGCTGCAGACCAACAAGGCGCGCGAGGCGGTGGCGCTGTTCGACGCCATCCAGACGCTCGACCGGCCCAGGCTGGCCGACGTGCTGCGTGCCGAGATGGACCGGACGGATCGCGCGCCGTTCCTGTTCGTGCAGGTCAACACGGGCGAAGAACCGCAGAAGGTGGGCGTCTTCCCGCGCGATGCAGCCGCGTTGATCGCCCATGCACGCGGCCTGAAACTGCCGCTCAAAGGTCTGATGTGCATTCCCCCGGCCGGTGAAAACCCGGCGCCGCATTTCGCGCTGCTCAGCAAGATGGCGGCGGAGCATGAGCTGCCGCTGCTCAGCATGGGCATGAGCGACGATTTCGAGATCGCCATCCGCTTCGGCGCGACGCATGTGCGGGTCGGCAGCGCGATCTTCGGCGAACGCGCTACGCCCTGATCGCGATCGTATCGCCGGACCCGAGAAGCGAGACGGCCTTCAGAAGATCGTCCCGTGCGAGCGCAATGCAGCCTTGTGTCGGGCCATAGTCGGTGCGCGCGACGTGCAGGAAGATGGCACTTCCGGCGCCGGGCACGACCGGGGCGTCGTTGAATCCGAGGACGACAATCAGATCGTAGAGCGGATCCTCCCGCCACAGTGCTTCCGCGCTTGCGCCATAAGGCAGTTTGACCAGGCAATTGTATGCGGGATCGTCTGGCGCGTCGCACCAGCCATCGTCGGGAGCGATCGCTTGCAGCGGCAGTCCGGTCGCAGGACGCGCGATGCGGTCGGCGCGATACAGGATTTTGCGAATGGGGAAAACACCAACCGGCGTGATCCCGTCGCCCTCGGCGCGCTTGAGGCCGATCCCGCCCGCCCCGATGGCGGCACGGAATGGAGCGGCGCCGCGTTGAACGATTGCTTCCCGCGGACCGTGCGGTGTGACGACAAGTTCCATGCGCAGCAGATTAGCGCGAATGACAATTTAGTGGAGTGCGCTGGCCGCGGCCTCGCCGGAGACGGTGAGCGTGCTGCGATAGGCGTTCGCGGCGCGAGCTGCGAGATCCTGGTCGATGTTCTTGCGCGTCATCGCCATCAGGAGTGCGGCCTGGCCCGGAATAACGATCGTGTCGAGCGAGGCCGGCGTAACGGCAGCCGGCGCCGCTGTCAGAGCGGCCGGGGCTGCCGTTGCAGCTGGCGCAGCGGACGCGAGCGCCGTCGCAGGCGAGGACGGAGAAACGAGGTCCTCCACCCAGGCCAGCACCCTGTCGCCAAAGCTCCTGCCGGCGAGGCTGTCGGGTGACGCTAGCGTAGCGGAAGTTGCGGCAGGTGCGGCTGATGCAACTGCGGTGGCGGCCATGCTTTTGGGCGAGATTTCGTCTTCGACCCAGGCAAGTACCGTGTCGCCGACATTCTTGCCCGTGATCTTTTCGAAGATCGTATCGGCGATCGAGGCGACGAACCCCGTGACACCGCCGAACAGGGTGTCGCCGGCAATTTTGGGGAATGTCTTGATCTGGTCGCCGGTGATGGCGCGATAGAGCGTGCTGACGACCGGGATGTGCTGCAGCGGATTGACGATGTCGAGCAGGTCGCCGAACGAGAAGCCTTCGCCGGTTGTGGACGCCGTCGCGGCCGCGGCAGCAGGACCGGCTGCGAGCGGATTGGTGACGTGCGCGGAAAAGTCGACGGCGGTCATCCCTTCCGCCACGCAAGGGTCTTGCCAGACTTGGGCCCGCCAAATTGCTGGATTTAGTAAATCTGGGATGCGGCAAAATCTGCCGACGCTACAGCAGATGCCCGGCCTTTTCGGCCTTGGTCTTCAGATACGCTCGGTTGTGCTCATTGTCCGGAAAGGCGTGGCGGACACGGCCGGCAACCCTCACGCCTGCCGCTTTGAGAGCCGCGACCTTGTCGGGATTGTTGGTCAGGAGCCGCACCGATTTGTAGCCGAGCAGATCGAGCATACGCGCGGCAATGCCGTACAGTCTTTCGTCAGCTTCGAAGCCGAGCCGCTCATTGGCATCGATGGTGTCGAAGCCCTGATCCTGCAGGCGATAGGCACGCAGCTTGTTGATCAGGCCGATGCCGCGCCCCTCCTGTGCAAGATAGAGAAGGATGCCGCCGCCGGCTTTTGAAATCACCTCGATCGCGCCGCGCAATTGCGCGCCGCAATCGCACTTGAGCGAACCCAGAAGATCGCCGGTGAAACATTCCGAGTGCAGCCGCGTCAGCACGGGTTTGCCCGTGGGCGGCGCGTTGATCACAATCGCGTAATGCTCTGGCCCGCCATCTTCCGGGCGGAACGAAACCAGCTCCGTCTTCTCCGCGCCCTCGAGCGGCACGCGCGCCCGCGCCACAAGCTTCAGTGTACGGACGATCTCGTCGTCATAGGTGAGAATGTCTTCAGCCGACAGCTCGACGGCGCTTTTCGGCTTGCCTTTCGTGCCCTGTACGACGATGGCGGGCAAAAGACCGGCGAGCTTGGCGAGCTTCACGCCTGCCCAATATGCCGCCGGCAGAGCCGCGCGCACGGCGTCGAACGGGCCCTTCATCGGAAAAGTCAGATCGTCGGTCGGATCGGCGATCGCCCGCAGCCGCGTTGCATCCGAATCCGGAGCAATCGTCAGCGCCACCACATCGGGCGTGTACAGGCGTATTTTCAAAGTCCGCGCCCGCGCATGTGTGAGGACGAGCAGGGGCGGCTTGCGGGACGCGACGCGCAATGCTTTGAGCGCGGCATCGCACAGGGTTTCCGTAGCCTGGACAAGGCTCACACGGCCCTTTTCGCGAATCGCCACGGGGCGGCCACGGCGAAACGCATCGACGCCGATAATGACGCGGTCGACGGGCGATGTCCGTTGGCGGGTTGTGGCTTTGGGCCGGGAGGGCGTGGTCATTGCCCATTCCACATACACCGCCGCCGAAAAACCGGGTAGAGTTTGCGCCGCCTCCTTTGACCCGGACAGCTATGCCCAGTGCCAAGCGCGTGCTTCTTGTCGACGACGATAAAATGCTGCGCACCTCTCTGGCCGAGCAGCTTGCCAGCGAAGGCGCGTATGCGATTGCCGAAGCGGCCAATTGCGAGGAAGCACGGACGCGCGCCGGCGAGGGGCTGTACGAATTCATCATTCTTGATGTCGGATTGCCGGATGGCGACGGGCGCGAGTTGTGCCGCTGGTTACGCCACAGCGGCGTAACCGCGCCGATCATTCTGCTGACTGCGGCGGATTCCGACACCGACACGATTGAAGGCTTGAAATCGGGGGCAAACGACTACGTCACCAAGCCCTTTCGCTTCGCCGTCCTGATGGCGCGCGTGCATGCGCATTTGCGCAGCCATGGCCAGAACGAAGATGCGGTCTATCGCATCGGACCCTACACGTTCCGGCCCAGCGCCAAGGTGCTGCTCGATGGAAATGAAAAGAAGATCCGCCTGACGGAGAAGGAAACCAACATCCTCAAGTTCCTCTATCGTTCGGGCGACACGGTGCCGCGCGAAACGCTGCTGCACGAAGTCTGGGGCTACAACCCGGCCGTCACGACACACACGCTGGAGACCCACATCTACCGGCTGCGTCAGAAAATCGAGATCAGCCCCGGTCAGGCGCGCATCCTGGTGACCGAAAGCGGCGGCTACCGGCTGATGCCCTGAGGGACGGCGGCCACTAGTTTGTTCCCCTTCCGTTTCGGCATTGCCGATGCGCGAAATTAGCGTTCTTTGCGTACTAATGGGGACAGACTATGTGTTGGTTCGACATAGAACCCCGCCCTTAAGGAGGGCTCCCAAGATGCGTAGCTCAACACGTTCGATGCTGGTCGGAGCTGCCGTGGCCGCCCTTGTGGTGCTGCCCGCCGCAGGCGCCGACACCGACTGGGTGGTTTGGCCCACCAAGAGCTACGACGCCAAGGGTCTCCAGGTGGACGACGTCGTCGGCGATATCCGTGTGGCGGTTCAGGAGGGGCCCATGAAAGTCGACGTAGCAGGCAGCAAGGATCTGGTTGCCGGCCTGACTGTGCAGAACGAGGGTGGATCGCTCCTGATCGACGGCAGCGACAGTGTTTCCTATTCCGTCTGGGACTGGCGCAGCTGGTTCGATTTCTCGCACATTCACGAAGACAGCCGTCAGGGCCATCTGGTGATCAAGGTCACAGTGCCGAAGGGCACGCCGATCAAGATTTCGGATCTGATCGGCAATGCGGCGATCGGCGATACCTATGGCCCGGTAACCCTGGAAGCGGTCGCATCCGATGCGACGATCGGCAAAGTCAGTCAGGCGACTGTTTCGCTCGGCGGTTCCGGCAAGATCGCAATCGCCGACGTGTCCGGCGAACTCAAACTTGATATTGCAGGCTCTGGCCGCGTCACGGCGGGTCACGCCGGAAGCGTGCGCGCCGACATCGCCGGTTCCGGCGATGCACAGCTCGGCAGCATCAGCAATGGCGTGAAAATCGATATCGCAGGTTCGGGCGATTTCACCGCAGCGCGCGTCAACGGACCGGTACATGTCGATATCGCCGGATCGGGCAATGTGAAGATCGCCGATGGCGTCGCCGATCCGCTGAAGGTCGATATTCTGGGCGCCGGCGATCTCTATTTTGGCGGCATGGCTGTCAATCCCACCATCAGCGCGATGGGGTCGGGCAACGTCCACATCAAGTCCTATCGCGGCAAATTGTCGAATGACGGCATGGCGGACGTGCAAATCGGAATGCCGGCGACCCCGCCCGTGCCACCGCTGCCGGGACATGCCCCGCAGCCGCCGATGCCGCCTGCCCCGCCGCATCATTCGGGTGATGACGACGACGACAATTGAGAAAGCTGCCGGCATGTCCGGTGCGCTCAAACAAAAGATATTGCCGTGTCAATGCCTTGCCTCGAGTGGCGCCGGCGAAGATGTTTAACGCCCGTTAATACTTGGCGCCTAGAACCTTCGCCGAGGTCGGCCGATGGCACGAAAATCAAACAGGAGTTCGCGCGAACCTGCCGGTCCTGGTGGCGATCGCGACCATGCGCCGCCGCCGCCAAAGAAACCGGCCCGGCGCAGGGTCTGGCCCTATGCGGTGATGCTGCTGGCCGCCTGGGGCCTGATCTTCGGCGCCGTGTTCTGGTCGCATTTTCTGTCGGATCTGCCGGACGTAACGCAGCTTCTCGTCAAAGGCACGTCGCGCGACATCACCGTTCTCGATGATCAGGGCCGGTTGATCGCGCGCCGCGGCCTGACGCAGGGCGCGCGCGTGGATGTTTCGCGGCTGCCGTCGTACGTGCCCAATGCCTTTATCGCCATCGAGGATCGCAGGTTTCGTTCTCATATCGGCCTTGATCCCATCGGCCTTGGACGCGCCGCGCTCGAGAACATGATGGCGGGCCATGTGCGCCAAGGCGGCTCGACGCTGACGCAGCAGCTGGCCAAGAATCTGTTTCTCGATCCCAACCGCACCTTTGAGCGCAAGATCCAGGAGGCGATGCTCGCCCTCTATCTGGAGTCGCGCTACACGAAGGACCAGATCCTTACGCTCTATCTCAACCGCGTCTATTTCGGCGCCGGTGTCTACGGCATCGAAGCGGCCGCACAGCGCTTCTTTGGAAAATCCGCAGACAGGCTGACGCTGCCCGAAGCCGCCATGCTGGCCGGCAGCGTGAAAGCGCCGGCGCGCTACAATCCGCTCGCCGACACCGATGCTTCGATGACGCGCGCCGCAATCGTGTTGCGTGCGATGGAGGATGCAGGCTTCATCGACGACAGGACGCGCGCCGAGGCGCAGGCAACGCGGCCGCGCATCGTGCGTGGCGGTGGAACGCCGGGATCGGGCTACTTCGCGGATTGGGTGATCTCGCGGCTCTCCGGCTACGCCACGGATGCTGACGACTCGCTGATCGTGGAAACCACCTTCGATCTGGATGCGCAGGCACAGGCCGAACGTGCCGTCGCGACGGGCCTTGCCGCACAGGGTGATTCGTTGCACGCCGGCGAAGCCGCCCTTGTCGCCATGACGCCCGACGGCGCCGTTCGCGCGATGGTCGGCGGCCGTTCCTATGAGCAGAGCTCCTACAACCGCGCGACGGATGCGATGCGCCAGCCCGGTTCCGCGTTCAAACCGTTCGTCTATCTCGCCGCTTTCGAACACGGCCATACGCCCGACGATGTGATGAATGACGGACCGGTCGACATCCATGGCTGGAAGCCCAGCGACTATGAAGGAAAATTCGAGGGCGAGATCACGCTCACGCGCGCCTTCGCCAAATCGTCCAACGTCATTGCCGCGCAGCTGACCGATGAAGTGGGCGCCTCCGTTGTCGCAAAGACCGCGCACCGGCTTGGCATCGCCTCGCCGCTCGAGGCGGTTTCATCGCTCGCGCTCGGCACCTCGACCGTCACGCCGCTGGAACTGACCGCCGCCTATGTGCCTTTCGCCAACGGCGGACAGGGCGTTCTTCCCTACGGTATCATCCGTATACGGACCAGAAGCGGCAAGGTGCTCTTCACGCGCAGCGGCGACGGCCCGGGTGAAGTCGTGGCGCCGCTCAACCTTGGCCAGATGACACAACTGATGGCGGAAACGGTAACGACCGGCACCGGCAAGGCGGCGCGGCTCGAAGAGCGGCCGACGGCCGGAAAGACCGGCACGACGCAGGACTATCACGATGCCTGGTTCGTCGGCTTCACGTCCGATCTCGTGTGCGGCGTGTGGATCGGCAATGACGACAATTCGCCGATGATCAAGGCGACGGGCGGCGGACTGCCAGCCCACATCTTTCACAATTTCATGGAGGCCGCCGAGGCCGGCCTGCCGGTCAGGCCGCTGGTTGGGAGCATCGACATTGCAGCATCGGCGACGGAGGTACCAACGCCTCCGCACGCGCCCACAGGCAAGCCGGACGACATCGAAGGCCTGATCAACAAACTGTTCGGCGGCGGGGGAACCTAAGAACTTTTCCGCGCGGCATAGCGGTGCAGCGCCGCGCCGTTCTTTTTGAGCCAAGCCTGCGGCGCATCGATGTCGGACGCCAGCGAGCGCACCAGCCGCCAGAAACGCGGACCGTGATTCATTTCCCGCAAGTGCGCGACTTCATGCGCGACGACGTAATCGAAGACGAACGCCGGGGCGAGGATCAGCCGCCAGGAATAGGAAATCGACTTGTTGGCTGAGCAGGAACCCCAGCGGCTTGCCGTGTCACGCACGGCGATGCGGTGCGGTTTCGTGCCCAGACGGGCGGCGAATTCGATGGACCGCGCTTCGAGAGTCTTACGCGCTTCGCGCTTGAGAAAATCGAGCAGGCGGCGCGGCGCAAATTCCTCGCGGCCGCTGACGCGGATATCGCCGTCTTCGTCTTCCCACACCGGCCCGCGGCCCGATTCGCCCTTCAAAATCATGCGCTCGACGCCCTGAAAGGGAATTCGCGCACCGGGAACGAGATGGATTGGCTTGGGCACGCGCGCGAGTTGGCGGGCGATCCAGGGCGTTTCGCCGCGCGCGAAATCGAGCGCACGGTCGAGCGCGCGCTGCGACGGCGCGACCACGGTCACTTCGCCCGTGGACGGGTGGACCTTGACGATCAGCCGCCGCGCACGCGGGTTGAGGCGCATCGTGACTTCCACGGCACGGCCTTCGATGCGCAGCAATTCGCGTTTCGAACCATGGCGGGTTGCCAGGGACTTGCGCATGAGCTTCCCTTCGCTTCTAGAACTTGTTTCTTTCGCACGTCTGGCGAGATCCAACATGACCTCACGCCCTCGATTCCATCTGGCATTTCCCGTGCGCGATCTTTCCGAAGCCCGCGCCTTCTACGGAACCCTGCTCGGCTGCCCCGAAGGACGATCGAGCGATGAATGGGTGGACTTCGATTTCTTCGGCCACCAAATCGTTGCGCATCTAAGCGCGGATAGCGTTTCGGATAAAGCGCATAATGAGGTTGACGGCGAGCAAGTTCCGGTGCGGCATTTCGGCGTGATCCTTACCATGAAGGAATGGCGCACACTCGCCGACAGGTTGAAGCAGAGCAATGTTGACTTCGTGATCGCGCCCGATATTCGTTTTGAAGGATTGCCAGGCGAGCAGGCGACTTTCTTCATTTGCGATCCCAGCGGCAATGCGCTGGAATTCAAGGCGTTCGACGACGAGAGCCGGATATTCGCGCGATGAAAGCCGAGCAGGTTGCGATTTTCACCGGCGCTGTGGGCCTGGCGCTGATTATCGGCGCGCTCTTCTTTCAATATGTCCTGAATTACCCACCATGCGAAATGTGTCACTGGCAGCGCTGGCCGCACATTGCGGCGGCGATTGTCGGCCTGGGAGGCGGACTATTATTGCGCGGCGGGCTTTTGAAATCTCCAGTCGCCGTGCCGCTTGCGGTGCTGACAATTCTTCTCGTCGCCACATCTGGCGCTCTTGGCGTGTTTCATGCCGGTGTCGAATGGCAGTGGTGGCCGGGACCTGCGGCGTGCACAACGGGTTATGTCTTCACCGGCAAGCTCGACCTCAACGCGCCGGTGCCCCATTGCGACATAGCGGCCTGGCGGCTCTTCGGCATCTCCATGGCGGGTTATAATGCGGTCATTTCGCTGGGCGCGGCTGCGCTTGGCTCGCTTCTATTGGTGCGCAAATCATGAGTCGCAAGGCCCGGCCCGCCTTTCCCGGAACACGGACGCCAGACGATGTCGAGGCGATGATTCGCGTCGATCATGCCGGTGAATATGGCGCCGTGTGCATCTATGAGGGCCAGCTTGCGGTGTTGGGCGCGCGCCACACCAAGGCAACGGACGCCATCCGGCACATGGCCGAGCAGGAACAGCGGCACCTCAAGACCTTCAATACGCTGATCAACGAGCGGCGCGTGCGGCCGACGGCGCTGGAGCCGATCTGGCGCGTCGCCGGTTTCGCGCTCGGCGCGGCCACCGCAATGCTGGGCGAAAAAGCGGCCATGGCCTGCACTGCCGCTGTCGAAGAAGTGATCGACGAACATTATGCCGCGCAAGTCGCGCGCCTCGGCGACAAGGATCCGGTGCTGAAAGAAACCGTCGAGGCGTTCCGCGTCGAGGAGGTCGTGCATCGCGACACCGCCATCGCCCATGGCGCAGAAGAGGCGCCGGGTTACCGCCTGCTCAGCGAGGGAATCAAGGCTGGTTGCCGCCTGGCGATCGCCCTGTCTGAAAAAATATGAGCGAGGACCGTCACGCGCTTCTGGCCGCTGCGTCGGCACCGCGCCGAGCCACCGATGCCGATTCCGCGGTGCTGTCGCGCTTGTTCGCGGCGGCGTTCACAACCGATCCGATCTTCAACTGGATGGCACGGCCGGGACCGCGGCGCGCGCAGGTTCTGGAACAATTCTTCTTCTGGCTGCTCAAGACGCGCGCCATTCCGTTCGGCGAAGTCTGGATGAGCGCGGACGGAAACGTTTGCGCAGCGTGGTTGCCGCCCGGCACGACCGCGAGTTCGGGAGGGTTCGTCGAGCAGATGCGGCTGTTGCCTTTGTTCGTGCGTCTGTGCGGCTTTCCACGGCTGATGCGCGGTTCGGCCATGGCCGATGCGATGGAAAAGAACCACCCGCACGAGCATCACTACTATCTCGCCTTCATCGCCGTCGCGCCCCGCCTGCAAGGTCTTGGTCTTGGCGGAGCGATGCTGGAAGCCACAGTGAAGCGCGCGGACGAGATGGGCGTCCCCGCCTATCTCGAAAACTCCAATCCGCGAAATACGAAGCTATATGAGCGGGCAGGATTCGTGGCCCGCAAGAACATCGCGCCGCCCGGCGCGCCGCCGCTGATGGGAATGTGGCGCGGCCGGCGCTGAGCTACTGCATCGTCGCGTCGCTCAAGACCTTCTGCTTTGCAGAGTCCGGATGTCCGTAATAGCGAACAATGTTTCCGTCTTTCATGAATACAGCCCAGGCCTGGCCGCCGCCGGGCGTGAACAGCACATAGAGAAAATTGCCGCCGCAATTGTGCGGCTGGCAAACATCATAGAGCTCATACTCTGCATGTCCGACCGTGACGTTTTTTCCGGGTCCGGAAACGCCATCGGCACCGCTGAGAAATCCCTTCACCCAGGGATCGACCGGCTGACCGGCAACGATCATATCGATCGAGTGCTTGTACGCCGGCTTCTTGATGATATCCCAGAGATAGGAGAGACCGGCAGCCTGAGCCGAACCAAGCGCGATGGCGATCAATCCGCACATGGCGAGCCATCTTTTCATTGGAGGCGCCTCAAGGTTCGAGTTCGCTGTCCCAGTACAGATAGTCGGCCCAGGAATCGTGCAGATAGTTGGGCGGAAACTTCCGCCCATTGCTGCGCAACTCGTTGATCGTCGGACGATGCGGACGGTGCTTGGGATGCATGCCGATGTGGTGGGCCAGGCGCCCACCCTTCAGAAGATTGCAGGGCGCACAGGCCGTCACGACATTGTCCCACGTCGTGCGTCCGCCGCGCGAACGCGGGATGACGTGATCGAAGGTCAGATCTTCGTCCGCGCCGCAATACTGGCACTCAAAGCGATCGCGCAGAAACAGGTTGAATCGCGTGAAGGCCGGATTACGCGCCGGGCGGACATAGGTCTTGAGCGAGACGACGGACGGGATGCGCATCTCGAAGTTCGGCGAATGTACAACGCGGTCATACTCTTCGAGGATGTTCACGCGCTCGAGGAAGACCGCCTTGATCGCGTCCTGCCAAGACCAGAGCGACAACGGAAAATAGCTGAGCGGCCGGTGATCGGCATTCAACACCAGCGCAGGACAATTGTCGGGAAGCCGGGCGGCTAACACGGAATCGTTCCTTTGGTCGTCACTCCTCTTGGCTGGCCGAACCATAAGGGTAAAGCGCAGGCCCTGCCAAGCTGGGGTGCACAATAGACGATTCGCCGTGACAGATAGGTAACGCCCTTATGGCACCGGGCAATTGACCTGCGGAGTGCGGCGGCGGAGCAGATGCCGGAACGCCATGCTGAGAAACGTGCCGCCCATCTCCAGACCTACCGGATCGATGCCGTGGCCCACGCCCGGCGCAACATGCCACTGCACACAGGCGCCCGCATGGCCGAGCATGCCGGCCGTGGCGAACATCGCTTCCGGCGGGATCATTTGATCGGAATCGCCATGAATGAGGAGAATCGGCGGCGTGTCGGCAGGCAATGGCTCCATCTCGGCGCCCCGCGCGATCATGCCCGAATAGCCCACGATCGCAGCCGGTTTCACCGCGCGCTTCAGGCCGACATGTAGCGACATCATCGTGCCCTGACTGAACCCGACCAGCGCCAGACGATCGCCGGGCAGTTCAAGCCGCGCGAGTTCGGCGTCGATGAAAGCGTTGAGGGCGTCTGCAGCGGATTCCACGCCCTTCTGCATCTCGCCCGGATCGAGCCGCGAAATGGGAAACCACTGAAAGCCCGTCGGCGAACCGGCACATGGCTCGGGCGCGTTCGGCGCAACGAACGCGGCTGTCGAAAGGTTTCGCTGCCAATGCGGCGCCAGGCCGATCAGGTCGTTTCCGTCCGCGCCATACCCGTGACACAGGACGACAAGATGCGTCGCCTGTCCGCGCTGGGGCGGAAGGCGCGGACCGGAGAGCGGGCGAAGACCAAAAACCATGGCCGCTTCTAGCGGTTCGCGACGGTTACGGGAAGCGGGCGGAAGCCATAGGCGACTTCCCAGATCGTCTTGCCGTCGATCTCGAAGCTCTGGCGCGAACTCGCGATCTCGACGCCGCCGAAGCTTTCATAGAAACGCCGGCCACGCGCATTGTTTTCCATGACCCAGAGCATCATGTCGTCATGGCCGAGACGCTTCAGGCGTTTCATTGCTTCGAGCATCGTCGCGGCGCCGTAACCTTTGCCGATCGCTTCCGGCAGGAAGTAGGTGGCGTGCAGTTCGCCGGAATAGTCGAAGTGCGGCGGTCGCGCCGCGCCGTAACAGGCAAAGCCGACGATGCGGCCATCGGCCTCGCAGACCAGCAATTCGGTCCCCGGCTCGCCACCCGACGCCAACTTGCACCAATGCGCTTCGTTGGAGGGCATCGTTGCCAGGTAGGAATCCGAAACTGTGCCGCGATAGGCTGCGCGCCAGGACGTGACGCGCACCGCGGCAATGGCGGGGCCATCTTCGGACGTGGCGGGACGTATAATCATCGCAGCCGTGTCGTGTAAACTCGCCAAATGATTGTCACGCGATTTGCGCCAAGTCCAACAGGCCTTCTGCATCTGGGCCATGCATTCGCGGCCATCACGGCGCACGATGCCGGTGAGCAATTTTTGCTGCGAATCGAGGACATCGATACCGCACGCTGTCGCGAGGAATTCGTCGAAGCGATCTTCGAAGATTTGCGCTGGTTGGGCCTGAACTGGGAACAGCCGGTGGTGCGGCAGTCGGATCGCGCGTCGGTCTATCGCGCGGCGCTTCAGAAGCTGGATGCGGCGGGGCTGCTCTATCCCTGTTTCTGCACGCGCAAGGACATCGTCGAAGAGATTTCGCGCGCGGTCGAAGCCCCGCATGGACCTGACGGTCCACTTTATCCCGGGACCTGCCGTCACATTTCGGAGCAAACGCGACACGAACGCATTGCTGCCGGCACGTCCTATGCGCTGCGCCTCGACGTCGCGAAGGCGGCAAGCATGGCTGGGGCGCTGTCGTTTCACGAGAATGGCCAAGGGCCGGAGCGCGAGCGCGGCCATATCACGGCGCGGTCGCAGCGCTTCGGCGACATTGTCCTTGCCCGCAAGGGCATGCCGGCAGCCTATCATCTGGCCGTCGTGGTGGACGATGCAGACCAAGGCGTGACGCTGGTCACACGCGGCAACGACCTGTTCGCGGCAACGCACGTGCAGAGGCTCCTGCAGGCACTGCTCGATCTGCCGGAACCGGCCTATGCGCATCACCGGCTTATCCTTGGCGCGAATGGCAAGAAATTCTCCAAGCGCGACCAAGCTATGACGCTGCGAAGCCTGCGCGCAGCGGGGCAAACGCCCGGTTCCATTCGCAGAACCTTGGGTCTCTAGCCGTTCACATAAATTGCCGGTCGATGTCGCGTGCGATCCGGTCAGGAAATAGGCAGGCGCGCCGGGCCATGAAATCTGGCAGAGTTGCCGCAATTTTGGGGAGACAAATCATGCGCAAAATTCTCGCGGCCCTCGTTTTCGTCCTTTTGTCCGGAGGTGCCGCACTGGCCGGGGCCAAGGAAGACATGATGGCGGCGGATCGCGCCTTCTCGGACATGTCGCTGAAGAGTGGTGCGCACGCCGCGTTCCTCGCCTTCATGGCTGACGATGTGCGCCTGTTCGACGGCGATCATCCGCCGATCCTCGGCAAGGCGGCGGCTGCCGCCTATTACGCGGATGTCGAAAAGAAAAATCCGAACGGGGAGAAGACCAGCACACTGGAATGGAAGCCCGTCGAAGCCGAGGCCTCGCCCGATGGCGTGCTCGGCTGGACGCGCGGAACCTGGGTGTTCAACGGCAAGAAGGCGGACGGCAGTGCGGCGAAAATCACCGGTTATTACGTCACCGAATGGCGCCGCGGCAAGGACGATAAATACAAATTCGTTCTCGACATCGGCGGCACGGACGGACAGTGATCTACCGCACCGACAGTTCGACCAGACCCTGCATGATCTCGTTGAGATCGTAGTCCTTCGGGCTGAAAACCGCATCGACGCCCGACGCTTTCAAAGTCGCTTCGTCTTCGGGCGGAATGATGCCGCCGGCAACGACCTTGATGTCGGAGAGCCCGGCCGCCTTCAGTTTCGCGACCACATCCCGCGCCAATGAGATATGGCTTCCCGATAGGATGGAAAGGCCGATGAGATGCGGCTTCTTCAACTTGGCTTCGGCGACAATGTCGTCCGGCGAAAAACGAATGCCATTGTAGATCACGTTCATGCCGGCATCACGGGCCCGGATCGCGATCTGTTCGGCGCCATTGGAATGGCCGTCCAGGCCCGGTTTCGCAACGAGAAACGTCAGCCTGCGGCCGAGTTTCTTCGATGCAACGTCGACGCTTTCCCGCAAGGCGCCGATGCGCTCGTCATTGCGAGACGGACCTGTCGCGGCGACACCGGTCGGCGCGCGATATTCGCCGAACACGCGGCGCAGCCTGTGCGCCCACTCGCCGGTCGTCACGCCAACCTTGGCGCATTCGATCGAGACAGGCATCAGATTGGTGTCTTCGCGTGCAGCGCGTTCTAATGCGGCTAGCGCGGCTTCAACCTTCCTGTTGTCGCGAGCCGCACGCCAAGCTTTCAGCCGCGCGATCTGAACCGCCTCGGCGGATTCATCGACCGTCATGAAATGACCGGTGCCGGCGGTCAACGGCGAGACTTCGGTTTGCTGATAGGCATTGACGCCAACGCGTATCTCGTCGCCGCGTTCGATTGCCTCGACGCGTGCGGCGTTGGAGGCGACCAGCCGTTCCTTCATGTATTCGAGCGCTTCCTGCGTCGCCGCGCCGCCCAGCTTTGCGATGCGATCCATCTCTTCGCGAATCTGGACCTTGAGCTGATTGACCTTCTCTTCGATAACTTTCGAGCCGTCGAAGATATCGCCATATTCCAGCATGTCGGTTTCAAACGCGCCGATCTGCATCAGCCGCAGCGACCATTGCTGGTCCCAAGGGCGCGGCAGGCCGAGCGCTTCGTTCCAGGCCGGCAGTTGCACGGCACGGGCACGCGCATTCTTGGAAAGCGTGACGCCCAGCATGCCGAACAGAACGCGATAGACGTTATTCTCCGGCTGCTGCTCGGTCAGGCCGAGAGAATTCACCTGCACGCCATAGCGGAAGAGACGCAGTTTCGGATCGGTCACGCCGTAGCGGTCGCGCGTGATCTCGTCCCACAAGGCGCCCATCGCGCGCAGCTTGCAGATCTCGGTGATGAACTTCACACCGGAATTGACGAAGAAGCTCATCCGCCCGACGGCCTTCGGAAACTCCGCTGGTGGAATCGCGCCGCGCGCCCTGGCGGCGTCGAGGACGGAGACGGCTGCGGCGAGCGCAAACGCCGCTTCCTCCACCGCATCGGCTCCGGCTTCCTGCAAATGATAAGAACAGAGATTGATGGGATTCCATTTCGGCATTTCGGCCGTCGTAAAGGCGATCATGTCCGTAGTCAGGCGCAGTGCGGGCTGGGGCGGGAAGATGTAGGTGCCGCGCGCGAGGTATTCCTTGATGATGTCGTTCTGCGTCGTGCCGGTCAGCGAGGCGCGCGGCGCGCCTTGTTCATCCGCGACGGCGACGTACAGCGCCAGCAGCCAGGCCGCCGGCGCATTGATCGTCATCGACGTGTTCATGTCCTTCAGCGGAATGCTGTCGAACAATGCGCGCATGTCGCCGATATGAGAGACGGGAACGCCGACCTTGCCGACTTCGCCTTTGGCCAGCGGATCGTCGCTGTCGTAACCCGTCTGGGTCGGCAGATCGAAAGCGACCGAAAGGCCAGTCTGGCCCTTGGCAAGATTGGTCCGGTACAGCGTATTCGAGGCGGTCGCGCTCGAATGGCCGGCATAGGTGCGAAAAATCCAGGGCTTGTCGCGCGTCATCGGCGTGCCCACTCTCCAATAGCGAATATGACAACCTATAAGATATTTTGTTGCACTGCAAAATGAGACAGCGCAACGACAAACCGACTGGAGGGGACATGGACAAAGTGAAGCTCGCAGCCGTTCTGGCGATCGCATTTCTCAGCATCGCGGCCAAAGCACCGAAGCCGCCGTCCGTCGAATGGCGGGATGAAATCGTGGAGGCCAATCAGGCCTGGGCGAAGATTCCGCACGCAATTCTGAAGATCCAGGACGCGGCCTATCTCGGCGAAGGTCAGACGGCGACCTTGGTCGGCGTGAAGGGCAAGCCGGAGAGCTACCACTGGGTCCAAGGCAAGTCGGGAAAAGGCATCTTGGTCGCAAGCTATCAAGGCGGCCAAATGCATGTCGTCATGGGCGCCAAGACATTCGATGAGGCAACGATTGGGAAGAGTATTCCGATCGACACCGACGTGGATATCGCCGGATTCCCCACGCAGGTCAGCGCCGGCGTGATGGGCGCGCGCATCATGCTCTACAATCAGCTTCGAGCGGACGCGCTGAATTTCAAAGGCGTCGATTATTTTCCCTATGACCCGAGCTACCGCGTGACGGCGACGTTCAAGCCCGACCTGAAATTTCCGCCGCGCGTGTTCCGCACGTCGCGCGGAACCGACAAGCAGTTCTTCCATGCGGGCGATGCGACTTTCACATTGAAGGGCAAGACCTTCACCCTGCCCTTCTATTCCGGCGACAACGTCGCCAAAAAAGTCACCGACATGTCGGCGTTTTTCATGGACGATCTGACGGGCAAGGGCACGTATGGCGCGGGGCGCTATGTCGACATCGCAGACTTCGGCGGCTTCCCGCCAAAGACTGCGACGATCGATTTCAATTTCGCCTACAATCCAAATTGCGCGCGCTCAGCATTCTACACCTGCCCGGTAGCGACCGACACGTTGGCCATGGCGATCAAGGCGGGTGAGCGCGATCCGCACGCTGCGCATTAGCTAGCCGTTCTGCGTGCCGTCGGCATAGCCGCCGCCGATGCGCGTGCCGGGTTCGAAGAGCCCGCGGCCGGGTACGTGATTTATCTCGAGCCGCATGCCATCGGGATCCTCGAACAGCACAGAATAGTAGCCCGGCGCGAAATTGTCTTGCTGCGGCGCGTGCACGATGTGTGCGCCAATTCCTGCGAGGAACGCGTGCGCTTCGTCTACGTCTTCACGCGAGCGCGCACGCCAGCAATGATGATGCAGACCGACCATTCCCTGCTTGAAGCGTTGACCGGCATGTTCAACCGTTGGCGCGTGAATGCCGAATCCGGTGCGACCGCCGACGCAATAGAATGTATTGTGCGTGTCGGCGACGACCTTAAGGCCGAGAAAGGGCAGAAGCTGGCCATAGAACGCGCGCGCAGCAGCGAAATTCCCGGCCGTGATGAAAGTGTGGGCAACCCCGTTGATTTCCATTCTATGCACCCCGTGCGTCTACTCACAGTGCAGGATATCTCGAACGGCCTGTCGAGACTTGCGGGTGACCAGAAGGGTTGCAAGGATCGATGCCGTCATTCCGCAAATTCGCCGGTGTCGCGCTGAAACAGAAAAAACCTCCCGACCAGCGCGAACGGGCCAAGCGCGCTGCGCTGAATGCGCTGCGCCGGGCACGCCGCGCGGCGGAACGGGGCGGGGTCAAACTCTCGGACTGGGAGGGCGAGTTCCTGGGTTCGGTCGAGGGCCGCGTCGAAAAGTATGGACGGGCCTTTGGCGACCCTGAGAAAGGTGCGCCGGGCACCTCTCTTTCGATCCGCCAAGCCGTGAAACTCAAGGAAATTACTGGCAAGGCGAAAGGCAAGAAGCCCGGCTGGGGTCGCCGGCCGCGTAAGCCTTAACAGCAATAATATTGCGCTGAGCGTCACCTTTGCACAGCAAAAGTGATTGATTTCTGTTGCAATGCAGCACAAGGGAAGGCCTACTTCGCCGCCAATAACGCAGCCGCACAAGACTGCCGCAGGGGAATCAGATCATGGCGCACGCCGAGGCAAAACCGTCACTCGAAGTCTACAAGGACCTTTACGACATCGGCGAGATTCCGCCGCTCGGCCATGTGCCGTCCAAAATGCACGCCTGGGTCGTGCGCAAGGATCGTCACGGTCCGCCCGAACAGTCGATGCAGATCGAAGTCGTGCCGACCTGGCAGCTCGATTCTCATGACGTGCTGATCCTCGTGATGGCGGCGGGCGTGAACTACAACGGCGTCTGGGCCGCGCTCGGCACACCGATCTCGCCGATGGATGCACACAAGAATCCGTTCCACATCGCAGGCTCCGATGCGTCAGGCATCGTGTGGGCCGTCGGCTCCAAGGTCACGCGCTGGAAGGTCGGCGATGAAGTCGTCGTCCACTGCAATCAGGACGATGGCGACGACGAAGAGTGCAATGGCGGCGATCCGATGTTTTCGCCGAGCCAGCGCATCTGGGGCTATGAGACGCCCGACGGTTCCTTCGCGCAATTCGCGCGCGTGCAGGACCGTCAATTGATGGAACGTCCACGCCATCTAACGTGGGAAGAGTCCGCCTGCTACACGCTGACGCTTGCCACGACCTACCGCATGTTTTTCGGCCATCGCCCGCACATCCTGCGTCCAGGACACAATGTTCTCGTCTGGGGCGCATCGGGCGGTCTCGGTTCCTTCGCCGTTCAGCTCTGCGCCGTCTCCGGCGCCAATGCGATCGGCGTAATCAGCGATGAGAGCAAGCGCGAGTTCGTCATGTCGCTCGGCGCCAAGGGCGTGATCAACCGCAAGGACTTCAATTGCTGGGGCGCGATGCCCCAGGTCGGCACACCGCAGTACGACGCATGGACCAAGGAAGCGCGCAAGTTCGGCAAGGCCATCTGGGACGTCACCGGCAAGGGCAATGACGTCGACATGGTGTTCGAGCATCCGGGCGAGTTGACGTTCCCGGTCTCGTGCCTGGTCGTGAAGCGCGGCGGCATGGTCGTGTTCTGCGCCGGCACCACGGGCTACAATATCACTTTCGACGCGCGCTATGTGTGGATGCGCCAGAAGCGCATCCAGGGCTCGCACTTTGCCAACCTCTTGCAGGCAAGCCAGGCAAACCGGCTGGTCGTCGAGCGCCGCATCGATCCATGCATGTCCGAAGTGTTCTCCTGGGCCGATATCCCGCGCGCCCATACCAAGATGTGGAAGAACGAGCATCTGCCCGGCAACATGGCCGTGCTGGTGAATGCGCAACGTACGGGTCTTCGCACTTTCGAGGATGTATTGGAGGCCAGCGCGCGCTAGAATGCCTCCCTCAGAAGGGGAGAAATTCATGCGCCAGAATCGGTCTACGTTCGCTGCGATTGCGTTTGCAGGCGGTGTGCTTTTCGCGCAAGCCGCGTTTGGAGATGTCGTCGTCACCGAAAAAGACGCGGGCACGACGGTCGATGTGAAAAAGGGCGAGCCTGTGGTCGTGAAGCTCGTAGGCCACCATGGCAGCGGATATTACTGGCGGCTCGATGCCGACCTGACGCCCGAGCTGATCCTGTCGGGACGAACGACGGAAGCGCTCGATCTGCCCGACGCACCCGAGCAAACCACGTTCACCTTCGAAACCGTGGCGCCAGGCACGCTGACGTTCAAGGCCAGCAATCTGAAGGTGGGTGCGCCGATCCCGAGCAGCAGCGACTTCGCGTTCACGATCAACGTCACGCCCTGACGGGCCAGGAATGCGGTCGTATCGCGAGCCGGGCATAGATCGCTACTGTCGGACAGGAGGTCACGGCGGAGCCGTAGGCCCGAGCCGTCATCGGAACGTGCGAGCCCCCTCCGCGTGACGGCGCCGAGAACACACTGCTCCGGCGTGTTCTGATTGTAGCGAAGGTTGATTTCCAAAGTGCGGCTCGCCGGGGTCTGCGTGCCGGACGCGATGCCGCAAGGGCGCACCCGATGGTGCGCTGCCGAAGAGAGTCCGCTATGGTCCGGCCATTGAAATCCTGAAGTGACTTTCCATGCTGTCGATTACCGTTCCTCATCTACTCACGCGCTGCGAAGAGGCCGTTTTTTCGGCCGAAGGATTGCTGGCCGCGGCCAAAACATCCGTTTCGACACTGGTGACAAAGGACGGAAACATTTCGTCCGAGGCTCTCGACCGCGAGCAGCGCGCGACGCACGGACTCGCCTGGCTCGCGACCTATGTCGAGGCGCTGCGCCAGATGGTGCGCTGGGGGCGCAGCCTGGAACAAGCCAGGAAATTCGGAGAGATCGAGCAACTGATCCTGCTCGCCGGCTTTGCCGACTATCTCGCGCAATTGGCGGGCGGCATCGCGATGAGCCAGAACGAAATCGTGCGCCCCTACGACATGGGCCTCAGCGACGATGAGATCGGCGGCTTCTGGTCGCCCGCGATCGGCGAACTTGTGAAGACAGGCACGCGGCGCGAAGTGCGCGCCGGCATCGCCGACTATATGGTCAAGCATCGGGGCGCGATGTTCATCGGCGATCCGGGTCTCGACGACACGATGAGCATGATCCGCGATCAGTTCTTCCGCTTCGCGCAGGAGAAGGTGACGCCCTTCGCGCATCAATGGCATCTGAAGGACGAACTTATCCCGATCGAGGTCGTGAAGGAACTCAGCGACCTCGGCGTGTTCGGCCTGACCATTCCGGAAAATTATGGCGGTGCCGGGCTATCGAAGCTCGCCATGTGCGTCGTCTCCGAAGAATTGTCGCGCGGCTATATCGGCGTCGGTTCGCTGGCGACGCGCTCGGAAATCGCCGCCGAACTCATCCTGTGCGGCGGCACCAAGGAACAGCGCGATCACTGGCTGCCGCTGATCGCGAGCGGGGAGAAACTTCCGACGGCAGTCTTCACCGAGCCGTCCGGTGGTTCGGACGTGGCTGCCCTCAAGACGCGCGCCGTGAAGGAAGGTGACGTCTACAAGATCTACGGCAACAAGACCTGGATCACGCATGCGGCGCGCGCCGACATGATGACGCTTCTGGTGCGCACCAATCAGGACCGGCCGGGCTATCGCGGCCTTTCCATGTTCCTGGCGGAAAAGCCGCGCGGCACGGAGAAGGAAAGCTTTCCGGCCAACGGCATGAGCGGCGGCGAGATCGGCGTGCTCGGCTATCGCGGCATGAAGGAATATGAAATCGGTTTCGACGGATTCGAAGTGCCGGCGGCCAACCTTCTGGGCCAGGAAGAGGGCCAGGGCTTCAAGCAGCTCATGCAAACGTTTGAGGCGGCGCGCATCCAGACTGCGGCACGCGCGGTCGGCGTCGCACTTTGCGCGATGGATCTTGGCGTGCGCTACGCGCTGGAACGCCAGCAGTTTGGGCAGTCGCTGATGGATTTCCCGCGCGTGCGCGACAAGCTCGCCATGATGGCGGTCGAGATCACGATCACCCGTCAGCTCAGCTACTACGCCGCGCGCGAAAAGGACGAAGGCCGCCGCTGTGACCTTGAAGCCGGCATGGCGAAGCTGCTGGGCGCGCGCGTCGCCTGGGCCTGCGCCGACAATGCGCTGCAGATCCATGGCGGCAACGGCTTTGCGCTGGAATATCCGATCAGCCGCGTGCTCTGCGACGCCCGAATCCTCAATATCTTCGAAGGCGCGGCGGAAATTCAGGCCAATGTCATCGCGCGCCGCCTGCTGGAAGATCGGGTCAACTGATGGCCGACCACGCGATCGATCGGCTGTTCAAAGTCATCGCCTCGCGCAAGGGCGGCGACATCAAGAAGTCCTACACCGCCCTCTTGCTGAAGGAAGGGCCGGCAAAATGCGCCAAGAAATTCGGCGAGGAAGCCGTAGAGGTGGTGTTGGCCGCCGTCGCCAAGGACAAGAAGTCTCTTACCGCGGAATCCGCTGACGTTCTGTATCACCTGCTCGTCGTGTGGGCAGCGTGCGGTGTGACACCCAAGGATGTTTATGCCGCCCTTGTTGCACGCGAGAAGCAGTCGGGCCTTGCCGAGAAGGCCGCCAGAAAAAAGAAGTCCGCCTGAACTCTATTCGGCGGAATCTTCCGACATCTGCTTGACGAGGTCCAGGACGCGCTTGCGCAGCTTTGGGTCCTTGATCTTCATGAAGGCGAGGCTGAGCTGCAATCCTTCGCCGCTGGAAACAAATTCCATGACGGGAGGAGAAGAGCCACCATCGGTGAACCCGCCGGCCAGCTGGCTGTTCACACCTTCGTAGAAATAGTCGATGCCGACGCCTAGAATCCGCGACACTTCAAAGAGGCGCCCGGCTCCAATCCGGTTCACGCCCTTTTCGTATTTCTGGACTTGCTGGAATGTCAGGCCGAGCAATTCGCCGAGTCGTTCCTGGCTCATACCGATAAGCATGCGGCGAAGACGAACGCGAGTGCCCACCTGGGCATCAATGGGATTGGCTTGTTTCTTTGGCACGGTTTACACAACGCTCCGTTTATGTCCGACCATACGCACACCGGTCGGGCGATGAAAAGACCAAATTCCCGCAGTTGCGGTGGGGAATACTACTTACGCACCAGCCACCAAGAAAGCCCTGCACTCACCAGCAACATCAGAAAAAAGCCTGCGTCGCCGTAACGCGCATAGAAGGGTGTGTCCTGCGCGCGCGGGAGCTGCGAATCTATCTCACCTGTTTCATCGAGTCCAAGTGTGTCCATTGTACGGCCAAGCGGATCGATGACAGCCGAGATTCCGGTATTTGCCGAACGAACAACGGGCAATCCTTCTTCGATGGCGCGCACGCGTGCGGCGAGCAGATGCTGTCGTGGTCCCGCCCAAGGGCCAAACCAGGAATCATCCGTGACATTAATGAGCCAACCCGGCCTCGGGTTTCCGATCACCGCGCCCGGAAAAAGAATTTCATAACAGATAAGGGGGCCGACTGCGGGTGCGCCAGGCAATTCGTACGTGTGCGGACCATCTCCGGAAGCAAAGCTCCCCGGGAAGCCTACAAGCTTGGTGATGCCGAGTTCCCGCAAGGTCGCCTCGAACGGCATATATTCGCCGAAGGGCACAAGATGGAACTTGTCATAGGTTGAAAGCAACCGTCCCCCATGTCCAAAAATGAAAAGACTGTTGTAAAAAATGCGCTTGCCGGCGGGATCGATCGTCATGCGCTGGTTGCCGGTGATCAGGGCGCGGTTCGGACCCGTCAACACGGCAATCTGGTCGAGCGCCCCGGGTGAACGCTGCAGCAGGACCGGCGGTGCGGCCTCTGGCCAGATGACAATCGTCGGCGATATTCCGGTCGGCTTGGTCGTGAGATCGACAAGGCGATCCCAATTCCGCTGCACGAATTCCCGCCGGTATTTCTCATCCTGTGGAATGTTGGGCTGCACGATACGCAGATGCACGCCCGCGACAAACTCCGTCGGCGTCATGTTGAGATGAACTTCCCCGCCGAGCCAGATCAGTGCGAACAGCGCCGTCATCGCGGCAGGGAGAAATACGTGACGGGGATTGCTGAACAGTTCGGCAAGCGATGCGCCGAATAGAAGCGTCAGAAAACTCAATCCATACGCGCCGATCAGCGCCGCGCTTTGCAGAACGCCAAGTGCGGCGCCCCATCCATAAGCGGGCAGATTCCACGGCAGGCCCGTGAGGACATGGCCACGCAGCCATTCGGCGGCGGCGTAGCAGGCCGCGAGAACAAGAATTCGCGCCGAACCCGGCTTCCAAACATATGCCGCAGCCGCCGTAGCCAGCGCTGCGAAGAGTGCCAGACCGCCGGGAAACAGAATCGCGACGAACGGAATCTGCCAGGCATGGTCAACGGGATCGACGAGAAACGGATAGAAGATCCAGTGCATGCCGACGACGAACTGACCGAAGCCAAACGCCCAGCCGACCGCCGCAGCGCTGCGAATGCGGCGGCGTTCCGTGGCCGCGCTGTCGAGCAACATCACCAGAACCGCGATGCCGAGCAGGAGCACCGGAAATACGTCAAACGGCGCGAAGGCGAGTGCAGACAAAGCGCCGGCGGCAAAAGCTGCACAAAATCGCCGCCAGCCCGACAGGTTTCTCAGAAAGTCGCCTGTGCGAAGAAGAAGTGACGTCACGCAGGTTTCTCGGCCATCCCGTCGGCGGGCTCGCGCACGCGCAGGCGTTTCACGCGGCGCGGGTCGGCTTCCAGCACTTCGAATTCATAGCCGGACGGATGCGTCACAATCTCTCCGCGTTGCGGCACCCGGCCAAGCAGCGAAACGACCAGGCCGCCGAGCGTGTCGATCTCCTGATCGGCGTCTTCCGGCGTTAGCGCGATTCCGGTCTGATTGCGGAAATCCTCCAGGTCGGTACGCGCGTCCGCGACGATCGTGCCGTCCTCGGACTTGCGGATGAGGGTGGCGTCTTCGTCATGCTCGTCGGCAATGTCGCCGACGATTTCCTCGATGATATCCTCGATCGAAACGATGCCGTCGGTGCCGCCATATTCGTCGATCACCAATGCAAGATGGGTGTGCATGGTCTGCATCTTGAGCAACAGGTCGACGAGCGGCATCGACGGCGGGACGAACAACAGTTCGCGCTTGAACTGCGAAATCGGACCGTCCTTCCAGCGGAAACTGCCGTCAGGCTGTATCTGCATGTAGGCGAGCACGTCCTTGATGTGGACGAGGCCCGTCGGAACGTCGAGCGTCTCCCGGTAAACGGGAAGTCGCGAATGCTGCACTTCGCGGAACAGGGCAATGAATTCCGGCAGCGAGGTTTCCTCATCGACAGCTACGATGTCGGCGCGCGGAATCATCACGTCGCTGACGCGCAGCTCGCCGAACTTCAGAAGGTTCGCAAACATCTTGCGTTCGGGGGCGGAGAGCGCGGGGCTTTGGCGATCGCTTTCCTCGATCACCTCTTCGAGGCTCTCGCGCATCTGTGCGGCGCTGGCGGTGTCGCCGCGTATGAACAGCGACAAACGCCTGATGAGAGACGGCTTGTCCGCCTGTTCCGGATGATCGCCGCGCGTCGCGTCGCTCATCACGCCACCTGCCGGGCATAAGGATCGGCAATGCCGAGCTCGCGCAGGATCCTGGTTTCCAAAGGTTCCATCACGCCGGCTGCCCGATCCGTCTCATGGTCGAAGCCGAGCAAGTGCAGCACGCCATGAACCGTCAAATGCATCGCATGATCGACGAAGCGCTTGCCACCCGCGCGCGCTTCGGCCGCCGTCACGTCATAGGCCAGAGCGATATCCCCCAGATAGACGCCATCTGCGGCATCTGATGGAAAGGATAACACGTTTGTCGGCTTGTTCTTGCCGCGAAAGTTCCGATTGAGCGTCTTGAGCCGCGCATCGTCGGTGAGAAGAATTGTCAGTGCCGAAGACTTGCCGGCCTTGCCACGCTTGAGCGTCAGTTCGGCGGCGCGTCGCAAGCGGGCCGAGAGGCCCCGCACCTTGCGCCAGCGTGGCTCTTCCACCTGAATGTCTATGGCAAAGCTCACGGCTCGTGCTTCTGCGCGTCGGCTTTATTATAGGCGGCGACGATGCGTGTGACGAGAGCGTGGCGAACCACGTCCTTCTCCGAAAAATGCGCCACGGCCGAGCCTTCGACGCCGTTCAGAATGCGCAATGCCTCGTTCAAGCCATCGGCGCGACCGCCCGGCAGATCGCTTTGCGACGGATCGCCGGTCACGACCATGCGTGAGTCTTCACCAAGGCGGGTGAGAAACATCTTCATCTGCGCCGGCGTGACGTTCTGGGCTTCGTCCAGGATGACGAACGCGCGGCCAAGCGTGCGGCCGCGCATGAAGGCGAGCGGCGCGACTTCGATCGTGCCCATTTCGAGCAATTTTTCGGTCTTGTCTCCCAGAACATCGAACAGCGCGTCGTAGAGCGGGCGCAGATAGGGATCGATCTTTTCCTTCAGATCGCCGGGCAGAAAGCCGAGCCTTTCACCTGCTTCCAGCGCGGGCCGGGAGAGGATCAGACGCTCGACCTGACGCTCGTGCAGAAGATGCGCGCCGAAGGCGGCGGCCAGATAGGTCTTGCCGGTTCCTGCAGGGCCGATGCCGAATACCAGAGGATGGGTGCGCATCAGATCGAGATAAGCGGCTTGCGCCGGCGAGCGGGCCCGCGTGACCCGTGACGACGCAGTGCGGATCGACGGCGAGCCGAAGGACGCGCCGACCGGGGCCGCCGCGCGTTCGCCGGCGAAACGGATTTCGGCATCGACCTCGGACGAGCCGCAGCCTTCGCCGCCTTCGAGCCGCGCATAGAGCGCGCGCAACACGGTCGCGGCCCGTTCGCGCTTTTCCGGCGTGCCTTCGATCGCCACCAGATTGCCGCGCATCGCGATGCGCACGTCGAGTTTCTGTTCGAGGCGCACAAAGTTCTTCTGGTGCGAGCCGGCGAGGCCTGCGAGCAAGGCATTGTCCGGAAATTCGAGCGTTACCTGTTCCTTGGTCACGCGCTTGGTCTTGGACGCGCTCAATTGGCCAGCGCCTTTTCGCGCGTCGTGACGAGAGTGCCTTTGAGGCTGTTCGGAAAGACCGCGTCGATATGCACGCGATGAATGCCGCCGATGAGCGAGGCCGCGTCCTCGACGTGGACAGCCTGCAGATACGGGCTGCGGCCGATCGCCTGGCCGGCCTGGCGCCCCGGCTTTTCGAACAGAACATCGATCGCGCGGCCCTCGCAGGACGCGTCGAACGCGACGCGCTGTTCGAGAAGAAGGTTCTGCAAGGCTTGAAGCCGTGCGTCCTTGACGTCATCGGCGATCTGCTTTCGCGCGGCAGCCGCCGGCGTGCCCGGGCGCTTGCTGTATTTGAAGGAATAGGATTGGGCGAACCTGACATCGCGCACCAGTGCCATTGTCGCGTCGAAATCTGCTGTCGCTTTCGCCCGGAAAGCCGACGATGAAATCCGACGACAGTGCGATATCCGGCCGCGCAAGTCGGATGCGCTCGACAAGCCGGCGATAATCGTCCGCCGTGTGGCCGCGATTCATCGCGTCGAGCACGGCGTCGGAGCCCGACTGAACCGGCAGATGCAGATACGGCATCAGTTCCGCGAGCTCGCCGTGCGCGGCGATGAGATCGTCGTCCATGTCGCGTGGATGGCTGGTCATGTAACGCAACCGCGACAGACCGTCGATGCGGGCGAGGCGATGGAGAAGACGGGCCAATGACCATGTCTCGCCATCCGGTCCTTCGCCGCGATAGGCGTTGACGTTTTGGCCAAGCAGGGTGAGCTCCCGCGCGCCGCGCGCAACAAGGCGCTTTGCTTCCTCTTCGATTTGCACGACGGCGCGTGAATATTCGCTGCCGCGCGTATAGGGCACGACGCAGAACGTGCAGAACTTGTCGCAACCTTCCTGAACAGTCAGGAACGCGGTGGCGCCCGCCGGAGAAGTATCCTTTGGAAGTACGTCGAACTTTTCCAGCATCGGAAAATCGGTTTCCAGTGCGTGGCCGCCGGAGCGCGAAATGCGCGCGATCATCTCCGGCAGGCGATGATAGGATTGCGGCCCGACGACAATGTCGACCTGTGGCGCACGCGCGATGATTTCTTCGCCCTCGGCCTGCGCCACGCAGCCGGCGACCGCGATCGTGACGTCGCGCTCCTGCTTCAGCCGTTTCAGGCGGCCAAGCTCGGAATACATCTTTTCTGCCGCCTTCTCGCGAATGTGGCAGGTGTTGAGGACGACCATGTCGGCATCGTCCGGCGTGTCGGTCGGGCCATAGCCGATCGGCGCCAGCAATTCCGCCATACGCGCGGAATCATAGACGTTCATCTGGCAGCCATAGGTCTTGATGAAGAGCTTCTTCATGGCCGCGCGTTATGGGCGAGACGGGCCCGGCTGACAAGCATTGCGCCGTTCACGCGATGGCCTGTGCAAGCTTGGTTTCGGGCGCCGTGCGGGCAGGATCGGCGTGGGCGACGGTCGGTCCTGACAGGCCCGCCAGCGCACGCATCTGTCCGCGGCGAACAACCGCTTCAGCGCGCGCCGCCAGCGCCTTGCGTCCGCCGACCTGGTCCACATCCATCGGGGGGTGGAACTCGACGATCACGTCAATCGGCCCGGTCTTCAGCGCTTCATAAAGATGCGGCACGAGTTCCATATCGCCATACCAGGCGAACAGCGGACGATTCTCGCGGCCCATCGGCATGCCGTGCAATCCGACATAGGCGGTCGAAACGGGTTGGACGCACACCGCGCGCTGGCCGCCCTTGCCGTCATCGACGCGCGCCTCGACGGCGCCCATCAGTGCGCTTTTGAAATTGAGAACCGCATTGCCGTCGTTCGACGTGCCTTCGGGAAACAGCACCAGCGTGTCGCCGGCAAGGAGGCGATCGCGGATTTTGTCGCGAGCTTCACCCGTGGCGTGCCGGCGGGTGCGTTCGACAAATACGGTTTCCTGCAATTTCGCGAGCGTGGAAAAGAGCGGCCAGGTCGCAACTTCGGACTTCGCAACAAAAGAAAGTCGTCCAACGGCCGAGAACACAACGATATCCATCCATGATGTGTGGTTGGCGACGATCAGCACCCCTTCGCCCGTGACCGGCTTTCCGATCGTCTTGATCCGGATTCCGAACAGCCTCGCCATGAAGCGGTGATAGGCGTTCGGAAACGTCTTGCGGCTTTTCCAGCCGAAGCGCAGCGCCATGCTCTGATAGGGGATGCCGATCAGCGTAACGGTCAGGAAGACGATAATGATCGCCCAGGCACGCAGCGTTTGCATCAGCGCGGCTTCTTGCTGCCCTTGGGCACGCCGTACAATTCCAGTCGATGGTCGACAAGTTCGAAGCCAAGTTCTTCGGCGACCCGGCGTTGCAGCTTCTCGATGTCCTCATTGCGGAATTCGATGACGCTTCCCGACTGGATATCTATCAGGTGATCGTGGTGGGACTCGGGCGCCTCTTCGTAGCGCGAGCGGCCGTCGCGAAAATCGTGGCGTTCCAAGATGCCGGCATCCTCGAACAGCTTGACGGTGCGATAGACCGTGGCGATCGAGATGTGCGGGTCGACCGCCGAGGCCCGCCTGTAGAGCTCTTCGGCATCGGGATGGTCGGCGGCATCCGACAGCACGCGTGCGATGACGCGGCGCTGCTCGGTCATCCGCAGTCCTTTCTCGACGCAGAGCGCCTCGATCCGCGTCAATTCCATCTCCAGGCCCATTTGTTCATTTGGAGGATTTTAGCCAGAGGCGGGCGGATTCCCAAGGGCTGAAAGGGGCAGATTACCGCGCAAAATCAGTGCATCTTCGAAATTACCGTCCCTGAGGGCGTAGTAACCCTTCCGCCGGCCGGCTTCGGCGAAGCCGAGACCCTTGTAGAGCCTGCGCGCCGCCGCGTTGCCGACCGCGACTTCGAGAAAGATCTGAGCCGCTCCCAGACGATGGGCATGCTCCGCGGCGGAGCGGACCAGAGCCGCGCCCACACCTTGCCTGCGCAGAGCAGGCCGCACCGCAAGCGTCAATATCTCCGCTTCGCCCGCGGCCGCGCGTACCAGAACAAACCCACCTTTGAGCCGGAACGCAAAGGTTCCGGGCGTCGCCAGCAAATCGCCCAGCGCCTGGGCGGTCCAGGGTTCGGCGAACGACTCTGCGTGGATCTCGGCCAGCCCGGTCAGATCATCGTTCCTGCCCAGGAGAAGCGGCGTCACTTGCGCGCCGGGAGCTTGGCGTCGGGCGGGCGCAAATAAAGCGGTTTGGGCGGTGCGTCGGGCGCGGGCAAGTCGCGGGCAAGCTTGGCGACCCACAATGCGTCGGGCTGGCGAACCTCGGACAGCACCGCGTCACGAAAATGTTCGTGCGCGCGGGGCGCCGCCGTCCCCGCCAGCACGAAGGGTTGTGTGATTTCAGCAATGCGCGCGATGGCGTCGGCGAACAAAAGAACGCGGGGCGGTGACTGCAACGCGCCCACGAATTCGAGATAGACCTCGTCGCGGCGCGCATCGTGCAGCGCGACGCCAACCGGCCTTCCGGTTTCCGCCATCGCCTGATGCGCCATGACCGACAAGGTCGTGACGCCGATGAGCGGTTTGTCGAGTGCGACGCGCAAGCCGCGCATGAAGGCGAGACCGACGCGCTGGCCGGTGAAGGTGCCCGGCCCCGTGGTTACGGCCAGCCGATCGAGACTCGAAAAGTCGCAGGCTGCATCCTGCATCGTCGCTTCGACCATCGGCGCCAACGCTTCGGCGTGGCCGCGTTCCATCACAGTCAGGCGATGCGCGATGAGCTTGTCATCGTCGAGAATGGCGACGGAACAGGCGCCGAGCGCCGTATCGACGGCCAGTATCCTCACACCGAAGTCCGATCAGACAATCTTGCAGGCTTCGTCAAAGCTGAAGTCGCGGGCTGCGCACGAACAGCCCCGATACATCGCCATGGCCGACGCTGCAGATGAAGTTCGACCTGATTCTGGTACCGGCGAAGAACGCCTTGTCGACCGCTTCATTGTTGAACCCGGACATGGGACCGCAATCGAGACCCAGCGAGCGCGCGGCGATGATGAAATAGGCCCCTTGCAGCGAGCCGTTGCGGAACGCCGTCGTCTGTTCGACCACCGGATTTGTGAACCAGTTCTTGGCGTCTGGGCTGTGCGGAAAGAGCACCGGCAATCGCGCGGCGAAATCCAGGTCATAGCCGATGATCGCTGTGGCGGGCGCGGCGAGCACCTTCGGCGCGTTCGCCGGCGAACAATGCGCAGCGAGTTTTTCTTTCGCCTCCTTCGACGTCGCAAAGACGATGCGCGCCGGCGAGCAATTGGCGCTGGTCGGTCCCATGCGCATCAGATCATAGACCGCCATCAGCAGGGCGGCACTAACGGGCTTGTCCAGCCATTTGTTCTGCGTGCGCGCGCTGCGAAAAATCGTGTCGAGCGCTTCGTCGTTGACGGCGTGATGGTCCATGCGTGTCAGGCTCCGGCGCAAACTGGGCCGATCAAAGTGTCGAATCGCGTCAAAGCTTACACTGCTTCGACGGCGTTCACTTCCGGAACATAGTGGCGGAGCATGTTCTCGATGCCGTTTTTCAGCGTCATCGTGGAGGACGGGCAGCCCGCGCAGGAACCCTGCAAATGCAGGAAGACGATGCCGGCGCCCCCGTCGAACCCCTTGAAGATGATGTCGCCGCCGTCCTGTGCGACCGCGGGACGGACCCGCGTTTCGATCAGTTCGCGGATCTGTGCGACGACTTCCGGGTCGCCCTCACCATAGTGCGCATCGTCACGCTCGTCAGCGGTGCCTTCCAAAAGCGGCAGGCCGCGCGTGAAATGCTCCATGATCGTGCCGAGTATGGCCGGCTTGATGTGCTTCCAGTCACCATCACGCTTGGTCACGGAAATGAAATCCGCGCCGAAGAAGACCCGCGAAACTTCCGGAGTGTCGAACAGGGCGCGCGCCAGCGGCGAACGGTTTCCCGAGTCCTTGGTCGGAAAATCGGCCACCTGGCCGTCGCCCATGACCTCGCGGCCGGGCAGGAACTTCAGGGTCGCCGGGTTCGGCGTGGATTCGGTCTGGATGAACATGGTTGCTTCCGTCTGGCCAGTCTGGAGCCATTCCAAAACCTTACATGGACCTTGCTCCCAGCCGGATCAAGGGCGGGGGAAAAGACCTAGAAATCTGAGGTTATTCCCTTCTTTTCCCAATCGCCGTATCGGGTGGGTTCCGGACCTTTCTGACCGCCAATTTCCTTGGGGAGAGCGGCTTCTGCTTCCAAACGCCGCCGAGCTTCGGCCTCAGCCTTGGCGCGTTTTCCGGCCTCGCGGATGCGGGCGGCGATTTCGGCTTTCGCGGGTTTCTTATTTCGTTTGGCAGGAGGCATTGCAAAATCGTCCGCTTGACGCTGGGCCGGGCCAGCTTACATCACCATGGCATGAATATAGTACGCACCGGATTGCTGATGGCGGCCTTGACCGCCTTGTTCCTCTTTGTCGGTTTCCTGATCGGCGGCGAGGCGGGAATGATGATCGCGCTTTTGTTCGCGACCGCCGCCAATCTCTTTGCCTATTGGAACTCCGACAAGGCGTTGCTGCGCATGTATGGCGCGCGGCAGGTTGATGAGTCCACGTCGCCCGGCTTGGTGCATACGGTCCACCAGCTCGCCGGTCAGGCCGGTCTGCCGATGCCGAAAGTGTACATCGTCGACAACGATCAGCCGAATGCCTTTGCGACGGGACGCAACCCCGAACATGCGGCGGTGTGCGTGACCACCGGCCTGCTCGCGCGCGTCAACGGCGAAGAGCTTGCCGGCGTCCTGTCCCATGAGCTGAGCCATGTGCGCAATCGCGACACGCTGACCATGACGATCACGGCGACGATCGCCGGTGCCGTTTCCATGCTGGCGAATTTTGCATATTTCTTCGGCGGCAATGACCGGCGAAACCCGTTGGGATTCGTTGGACTGATCCTCGTTGCGATCGTGGCTCCGATCGCCGCCATGCTTGTGCAGATGGCGGTGAGCCGCACGCGCGAATTCGAGGCCGACCGCATGGGCGCCGAGATTTCAGGCCGTCCGCTCTGGCTCGCTTCGGCCTTGCAGAAAATTGATCGCGCGGCGGCGGTCATCGACAATCCGGAAGCACAGGCCAATCCCGCGACCGCGCACATGTTCATCATCAACCCGCTGCATGGCGGAGGACTGTCCGGATTGTTCTCAAGCCATCCCTCGACGGAAGAACGCATCGCGCGATTGCGCGCCATGGCCGGACAGGCACCTGCGCAAGCTGGCCCCTGGGCGTGAGCGAGGGCATCCCGGCGCGCGCCGCAGCACAATCGATTCTTTCCGACGTTCTTCGCAAGAAACGGCCGCTCGATGCGGCGCTGGAGGGGCTTGGCAATCTGCCGCCACGCGACGCCGGCTTTGCGCGCGCCATCGCCAGTGAGACATTGCGGCGTCTTGGCCAGATCGAAGCACTGGTCCGCCATTTTGTTCCCAAGGCACCGCCGCCGCACAAGGCCGGACCGACGCTGGAGATTCTCTATGCAGGCGTTTGCGAACTCTTGTTCCTCAACGTTGCCGCGCACGCCGCGGTCGACGCAGCCAATCGCCTGGCGCAGGCCGACAGCAAGGCGCTGCATTTCAAGTCGCTGATCAATGCGGTATTGCGGCGCATTTCGCGCGAAGGAAAAGCAATTCTGGAAGCGCAGGATGCGCCCCGTCTCAACACGCCGGACTGGCTGTGGCAGCGCTGGTGCGACAGTTATGGCGAAGAGACCGCGCGCGCGATCGCCACGGCTCATGCGAACCCGGCGCCGATCGATCTTGTGCTGAAGGACAAGGCGTTCGCGGCGCAACTCGGTGGAGCGCTTCTTTTCGACAATGTCGTGCGTCTTACCGATTCGTCCCGCGTCGAAGATTTGCCGGGCTTTTCCGATGGCGCCTGGTGGGTGCAGGACGCCGCCGCAACGCTGCCCGTGCGATTGCTGGGCGATGTCGCCGGCCGCACCGTGATCGATCTTTGCGCAGCGCCGGGCGGAAAAACCATGCAACTCGCGGCGCTCGGCGCGCATGTGATCGCCGTCGAGCGCGAGGCGGATCGGCTGCAACGGCTCGCCGCGAATATGGAACGAACAAAGCTTCCAGCAACTCTCATCCAGTCCGATGCGCGCGACTTCAGGCCCGATGCGCGTGGCGCCTTTCGTGCTGCTGGATGCGCCGTGCACCGCGACCGGCACGATCCGCCGCCATCCGGACCTGCCCTGGATCAAAAGCGCGTCGGACGTGACCTATTGCGAGCAGGCGGCGTCGGAACTTCTGTCGGCTGCAGCGGAGATGGTTGAAGAGCGTGGTTTGCTGGTCTTCGCAGTGTGTTCGCTGGAGCGCGAGGAAGGCATCGAGCAAATCGAAAGCTTCCTGCGCCAGCGAAAGGACTTTGTGCGGGAGCCCGTGGCGGCCACCGAACTTTTCGGACACGCCGAATGGATCAGCGCCGAGGGCGATCTGCGCACGCTACCTTGCCATTTGCCGGACAAGGGTGGCATGGACGGCTTCTATGCCGCGCGGCTGCGGCGTCTATAGCCGGCCGAGCGCATAGGCTACGGCGAGATAGATCTTGCCGGTATCGGCGCTCAGCATCGTCGAAGTCAGCAAGCCGCCGCCGTCGCCATCCTTCGCCCGCGCCAGCAACGCTTCAAATTCCATCAGATAGGCGTTCGCCGCTTCGCGAAACTTTGCATCCTCGCGATAGAGCGTGGCGACGCGGTTGACCGTGTCGTCGTCGATCGCGCCGGCGAGGCGCCGGGCAAACACCGATCGGTCGCCCGCAAGATACCGGCGCCACTCATCTTCGCCCGGCACAGCATCCGTCGAAATGCTGCTGAGATCGACCGCAAGATCGGCGAGTGCGACTTCGAGGGCGCCGAGAGCAGCCGCGCTCGTCGGCTTCAGTTCTCTGCCATCGCTGTTTTCGACGGCTGCCAGAAGCGCGCGCATTTCCCAGGCTTTAGGATCGCCGCTGCCTTCGGCCGGCTTCTTGCGCGGTCGCTGCGTAAGCCGTTTGGCCATGCCCAGAAGAGTTTCGCTTTCGGGCTGTTCCGGGATCACCGGCTCATTGGGCTTGCGCTGAACCGAGCGCGGCGCGCTTCGCGCGTGGATGGTTGAAAGCGTGCGGGCGGAGAGATCGAGAATCTCTTCGGTTTCGGCGCGCACCATGTCGCGCACGCGCCGGGCTTCCTGCTGCGCTATGCCCGGCAGTGTCAGCAGATGCTGTTGCACCTCCTCGACGGTCTTGGACAGCGAGGTGCGGATCGCCGCCGCTTCGGCGGACAATTCGCCCGACGTCCGCAGCAGCCGTTCGCATTCCGCCATCGCTTCGCCGACCAGGGCGCGCGCATTGACCTTGGCTTCGGACGCCGTTTCGCCGATCAGCGTCTGTGCGCCGGCATTGGCTTCCTGGAGCGCGTTGATCATGTTGGCGAGCGTGGTGTTCGCAGAGTCGCTGGCCTCTTTCAGCTTTTCCGCTTCGCGCATGAAGTTGGATGTGAGTTGTGAGGCGCGTGCCGACGCGTTCGACATAATGAGCTCGAGATGCCGTTCGGCGTCGCCCGTGACATGCTCGAATTTCTGCGCTTCGCCGCCAAGCGCCTGGATCGCCTGTTCGATCGAGGAACGTTCCTTGGACAGCGCCGTCTCGAACGACGCGCTCTCGTCCTTCAGGCGCTGCATCAATTCGTTCATCGCGCCGCGATGGCGTTCCTGGCGGCCCAGGACGAATTCGGCGCGCGCCATGGCGGCATCGGCGACCGACTCGATGCGCTTGGCCTGGCGGTCGAGTTCGACAGCGGCAGCGTGCGGCGCATCGGCAGCGGCGCTCGCCGCAGCGCGGAAGCTTGCGGCCTGCGTATCGAGTGTCGTGCCCGCGTTTTTGAGAGTGCCTTCGGCGCTTTCGATGGAAGCCTTGAGCTGTGCAGTCCGGCCCGCGACAGTTTCCGCCGCCCTTGCCGCCGCGTCGCTGAGCGTTCCGGCAACCGCTTCGATACGTTCGCGCTCGGCGGTCAGGCGTGCCGCGACGGCTTCACCGCGCACTTCGGCGCGGGCACCTGCTTCGTCAAGCGCCGCGATCTGGTTTTCCAGAACCGATTCGAGCGCGCGCAGACGAGAGAATGCACCATCGAGGCCGGCGTTCAGCGCGTCGAGTTCGCGGCGCACCGCGCGGCCGAGCCGGGCCGCTGTACGTGACGCGGTTTCATCCGCCGAGAAGAGCCGGTCCGTGGCATCGGCGAGCGCCGTGGCGGCGGTGCCCATCTGTTGCGCGCGGGCCAGCGCCCAGGCGCTGGCGATGAAAAGTAGCGGCGGGATAAAGGTCGCCGCCGTGAAGATCGCCAGCTCCTGAACATCCAGTCCCGACAATCCCTTGGGACCGAAATAACCCCAGAGGTAGGCGGCGGCGGCGCCAGCCCAGAAGGCGGACAGCACGGCTGCAAAGACAATGGCGGCGACCCCGAACTTGGGTTCTGGCCGCTGCGCGTGCCGGGCTTCCGCCTCCCCAATAGGTTCGGCGGTTTGGAGCACCACAGGCTGGCTCGATCCGACTATCGCCATCGTTCCCTCGGAAATTTGACTGATGCAGGCCCACTTTAACCATCGAATCACCCGGAGCGCGAGAGCTACAGGGCTTCGATGGGATTTGGCTTGTTAGGCCGTCATCATAAGTTTACATTGTCGAATCAATGGGATGGCTCCGATGACGATGTTGCTTGCCGCCGCTTTCGTCTTTCTGGCCATTCACCTTCTCGTCGCCGGTACGCCCCTTCGGGACGCGATAACGGCTGCCATCGGAGAGGGTACGTATCTGGGTCTTTTCTCCCTGGCGTCGCTCGGCGCGATCGTCTGGCTCGCTTTGGCCTTCGGCGCGGCGCATGCGAGCGCGGACAATCGCGTTCTCTTTAATCTTGGCCGAGGCGCGCAGGACTTGGCGATTCCCGCCGTGTTCATCGCATTTCTCATTGGCGTGCCGGGCCTGACGATGCCGAATCCCACCTCCGTCGGTCAGTCAGGCACCGCGTCGAAGGAAGAAACGGTGCGCGGCATATTGCGGGTCACGCGCCATCCCTTTCTGTGGAGCGTGGCGATCTGGTCTGCCATGCATCTGAGCACAAACGGCGATCTCGCCTCCGTCATCCTGTTCGGCACTTTCCTCGCGCTTTCGGTGCTTGGCACCTTTTCAATCGATGCCAAGCGCAAAAGAAAGATGGGCGAAGCATGGACCGCGTTTGCGAGCCGCACTTCGAATCTTCCCTTCGCGGCAATTGTGAGCGGACGCAATTCTCTAAAGGCCGGAGAATATCTCGATTGGCGGTTCCTTGCCGCCATCGCGATCTTTGTCGTGGTGCTGTTTGCCCATCCGCGCGTGATCGGCGTCTCGCCTTTCCCGGGCGGCTGGCTGCCATTCTGATTTAGTCGTCCTGCAGCGATTTGAGCGGCGGCGCCATGCCGGCGGGCACGCCGACATGCGCCACGTTCAGCGTCATCGAGACCAGATCGTAATAACCGTTGACGGCAATCAGATCGATCGCGCCTTTCTCGCCGAACACCTTCACGGCCGAGTCGTAGACCGCGTCGCTGACATTGCCCGTGGCGTGAAGCTGCATCGAGAAATCGTACACCGTCGCAACATCGTCCGGCATATTGCGCGGACGCTCGCCGGCCGCGAGATCGGCGGCAATTGCCGGATCAAGCCCGGCCTTCATCGCCAGCGGATAATGCGCGTACCATTCGAACTGCGAGGTCCAATGGCGCGCGGTGATCAGGATCGCGAATTCGTTGAGTGGGCGCGGCAGCGAAGAATGAAAGCGGATATGTTCGCCGACCTTCTGAAGCCGATCGGCAAGCGCCGGATCGCGCAGCCAGGCATCGAACGGTCCGCCCATGCCGCCGCGAGTCGCAACGATGGCGGCCGCGATCGCCTTTTGCTCCGGCGACAATTGTTCCTGTGTCATGGGCACAAAGCGGTCTTGCGCCAATGCGGAAGCTGGAAGAACAAGTGACGTGAAGATGAGAGTTGCGATTTTCATTTCGGCGCCTCCGACGCGTAATAATGGAGATAACGGTACCCGTCACGAAATCCGGCACGGGCATAAAGCGCGCGCCCCGGCGCATTCGATTCATCGACCTGAAGATAGAGCTTCGTCGCGCCTTGACTGCGTGCCCAGTCTGCAATTCCTTGCAACACGCGACGGCCGTGACCTTTTCGGCGATGGTTTGCAGACGTTCGCATGACATAGACGCTTGCCCAGTCGCCGGTCGCGACCGATGCGCCGCAGGAAACGATTTCGCTGCTGGAGCGCGCCACCACATAAGCCTTGGGCAGCGCGATGCGCGCGAGCGTCGCCAGACGCTCCGCACCATCTTCTGGAGAGTGCGAACCTTCCAGAGTAAGGCGAGCGAAATCGGCGTTGGGCGCAGCGAGGATTTGCACTTCCCCGATTGGCGCGGCGATGGCAGCGGCTTCGGCAATCATCAGAACGGTCGGCGGCTTGTGTCGATATCCCCGCCTCACCAACGCCGCTTCGAGTCTGTGGGGCTGTGACGCCGGCGAGATCTGGAATTGCGGAGCAAGTCCGCGGGCGTGATATGCGGCTTCGACCGCCTCGATAGCGCCATCGAGCCGGCCGTCAAATTCAAGTGTCGAGACGGAGTTGCAGCGCGACGAGTAGCCGTCGCTGAAGCGCAGCAGCCATCCGTTCAACAGTTGGGTTTCGCGTGCAGGCCAGGATTGCACAGCCAGCGGTTCGAGCGCGTGCGCCAAATCGTTAACGGAGTGTTGAACAATGTCGTCCATTCTTGTGTGCCAGCTCTGAGGGCGTGCCATGTCAGCAGTTATCGATATGGACCATCTTGCCCGCTATACCGGCGGCGATGCCACGCTGAACGCCGAGATACTTCGGCTGTTCGAGGCGCAGACCAACGAACTCGTCGCCAAACTCCGCGCCATTCTGGATGCCCGTGACGTCAAGTCATGGAAGGAAGTCACGCACACGATCAAGGGCGCGGCCCGAGGCGTTGGCGCTTTCGCGCTGGCCGAAGCGGCAGCCAATTGCGAGCGGGTCGATGTCGCCGACCGTGGCAATGCCTCGGCGGCGATCGATGCTTTGAAGACGCATACCGACGCGGTTCAGGCCTTCATAAAAGCCCGACTTTCAAGCTGAGGTCAGACCGGTTTCGTCCGGAAAAAGCGCCTGCCGCGGCATTTCCCCGCTTTTCACCCCCTTGGCCTTGATGGTGCGCTGCGTCACATTGCGGCCCCTTGCCTTGAAAGGGTTGTTGGCCGACCCATTTTTACATATGAAGAGCGGGTCTTTCCCAGATCATACACTAAACAATTGTGGAATATCGTATGAGCACGCCAATCGAGACGGATGTCATCATCATAGGAGCCGGCCCGATCGGGCTGTTTGCCGTCTTTGAACTCGGCCTGCTCGATCTGAAAGCGCACCTGGTCGACATTCTCGATCGGCCGGGCGGGCAGTGCACCGAGCTCTATCCGGAAAAGCCGATCTACGACATTCCCGGCCTTCCCATCGTCACGGGGCAGGAACTGGCCGACAAACTTCTGGAACAGATCAAGCCGTTCAACGCGCAGTACCATTTCAGCGAAATGGCATCCGGTCTTGAAAAGCTGGCCAACGGTCGCTGGAAACTGAAGACCGACGCCGGCACCGAACTCATCGCGCCCGTGGTCGTGGTCGCGGCTGGTGGCGGCAGCTTTGTCCCGAAGCGCCCACCGGTTCCAAATATCGAAGCCTATGAGAACAAGGGCGACGGCGTCGGCGTGCATTACGCCGTGCGCAAGATGGAATCATTTCGCGGCAAGAACATCCTGATTGCCGGCGGCGGCGACAGCGCGCTCGACTGGACGATCAACCTGGCGCCGCTCGCCAAGTCGCTCACGCTCGTCCATCACCGCGACGGTTTCCGTGCGGCGCAGCACAGCGTCAACCAGATGCGCGAGTTGGAGCGCGAAGGCAAAGTAAAGTTCCATGTCGCCAGCGTGAAGCAGCTGCATGGCGAAAACGGCAAGCTGACCGGCGTCACACTGTCCGGCGCGGACAAGAAGGAATGGCAGATCGAAACCGACACGTTCCTGCCGTTCTTCGGCCTGACCATCAAGCTTGGCCCCATCGCCGATTTCGGCCTGAACCTGCACGAGAATCTCATCCCGGTGGACACGGCCAAGTTCGAGAGTCAAACACCGGGCATCTTCGCCATCGGCGACATCAATAGCTATCCGGGCAAACTCAAGCTGATCCTGTCGGGCTTTCATGAAGCCGCGCTCATGGCGCAGGCCGCGTTCCATATCTGCAAGCCGACGGAAAAGTTGCGCTTCCAGTACACGACGTCGTCGTCCAGCCTGCAGAAGAAACTGGGTGTGCACTGATGAAGATTGTCGCTACCGACCGCAAAGGCGCGGAGCATGTCGTCGAAGGCCGCAATGGCTGGAGCGTGATGGAAATCCTGCGCGATGCGGGCCTGCCGATCGCCGCCGAATGCGGCGGCGCCTGCGCCTGTGCGACCTGTCATGTCTATGTGAACGACGGCTGGTACGAAAAGCTTCCCCTACCGTCGGATGCCGAAGTCGACATGCTCGACATGGCTTTGGCGGTCGAGTCCAATTCGCGCCTGTCCTGCCAGATCACCTGCTCCGACGAGCTGGACGGCATCAAGGTGACTATCGCGCCGGAATAGAGCCGCTATGCTTGCTTCTCCGCCAGGGAGAACAGCATGGGATTCTACGACAAGCACATTCTGCCGCGACTTCTGAACACGGCGATGGGCGCCAAGCCGATTACCTATCAGCGCAAGAAGGTCGTGCCGCGCGCGCAAGGCCGCGTGCTGGAGATCGGATTCGGCGCGGGCCACAACCTGCCCTACTACGATCCTGGCAAGGTCGAGCGGATCTGGGCGCTCGAGCCGTCCGCCGAGATGCGCGAGCGGTCCGCCGAACGCCGGGCGGCTTCGGCCATACCGCTGGAGTTCATCGATCTTCCCAGCGAGAAAATTCCGCTGGACGCGGAATCCGCCGACACCATTCTTGTCACCTATACGCTCTGTACTATTCCCGATGTCATGGTGGCGCTGGGCGAGATGCGGCGCGTCATGAAGCCGAGCGGCCACATGATATTCTGCGAACATGGCGAGGCGCCGGATGAATCCGTCAGACGCTGGCAGCAACGCATCACGCCCGTCTGGAAAGTGATCGGCGGCGGCTGCCATGTCGGCCGGCAGATTCCGAAACTGATCCAGGATGCCGGCTTCAAAGTCGAAGACATGCAGACCATGTACCTGCCCGGCACGCCGCGTTTTGCAGGTTTCAACTATTGGGGCAGTGCGACCAAGGCCTGATCGGCCATTTTCTTTCAGATCACCTCTTTCTTCGGCAACGGAATTGTTCGGCGATTTATCGCGACATCGGTTGTTCTGGCCACGGCCTCCTTTTGATTCGATCACGACCGCATATTAGTGCGGCTTTGGCGCTGTTGGATAAGTTCGTGCCGGCGCAGCGCCCGCACGTGGATTGCACCTGCTTCCGACGAACTGCGTACACGGCACGCAAACGTGAAGGACCTGACGCGATCTTCTATTGTTGACCGTTACGGCGCGGCCTAGGAACTGGCGGTGACTTTTTGCGCGGGGGCCTCATGCTTGATCGCCGGACAGTTCTGAAATCGGGAGTTGCGGGCGCGGCAGTTCTGACCTTTGCGCCGCCATCCTTCGCGCAGGCGTCGGGAAGCGTCGCGCTGAACGCTTTGTTCGATACGTTTGTGAACGAGAATCTGGATCTGTCGCCAACTTTTGCCACATATCTGGGCGTCGACACCGGAGGTCGTGCTTACCAAAAGAGCCGGCTGGATGAGGCGTCGCTGGCCGCAAATACCCGCGCGCAGAAGCTGGTTGCGGGCCAGCTCGCCCGCCTAACCGCGTTCGACCGTTCGTCCGTCGGCATCGAAGATCAGGTCAGCTATGACGTGGTGCTGTTCGGCCTGAAAAACACCGATTCCGACAATCGCCGCTATCCCTATGCCGGCGGCAATGCGGGCAGACCCTATGTGATAAGCCAGCTCAGCGGTCTTTACAGCGGTATCCCCTCGTTCCTGGACAACCAGCACACGATCGAGACCAAGGCCGACGCCGACGCCTATCTCTCGCGTCTGGAGCAGTTCGCTCTGCGTCTGGACGAAGAGGCGGATGTTGCCCGGCACGATGTCGCGCTCGGCGTGGTGCCGCCGGATTTCGCGCTGGTGAAAACATTGATCCAGATGAATGCGCTGCGCGGACAGCCCGCCGAAAGCGCGACGATGACGGAATCCGTCGCCAGACGCACCAAGGAAAAGAACATTCCGGGCGACTATGCGGGACCTGCGGCGAAGATTCTGACGGACAAGGTCTATCCCGCGCTCGATCGCCAGATCGCGCTCATCACCGGCATGCAGAAAATAGCCACGCACGATGCCGGCGTCTGGAAGCTGCCCGACGGAGAGGCCTATTACCGCGACAGCGTGCTGACCTGGACGACGTCCGCGATGAGCCCCGCCGACATTCACAAGACCGGCCTCGACATCATCAAGGATCACAGCGCCCAGATCGACGCGCTGATGCGCAAGCAGGGCATGACGCAAGGCACGGTCGGCGAGCGACTGCGCGCAATGTATAGCGATCCCAAGCTTCTCTATGCCAATACGGATGAGGCGAAGGAGCAGCTCATTGCGGACCTGAACGTCAAGGTCGCGGCAGTCCGCGCCAGGCTGCCGGACTATTTCGGCGTGCTGCCGAAGGCCGACGTGAAGATCCAGCGCGTGCCCAAATATCTCGAAGCGGCGCAGGCGGGCGGTTACTACAATTCCCCCTCGCTCGATGGCACGAGGCCCGGTATCTACTGGATCAATCTGCGCGACACGTCGGAACAGCCACGCTGGCTTCTGCCGACGCTGACCTATCACGAAGCCATTCCCGGCCACCATCTTCAGCTTTCCATCCAGCGCGAAGCCAAGATGCCGCTGATCCGCAAGGTGTCCTATTTCTCGTCCTATATCGAAGGCTGGGCGCTTTATGCCGAACAGCTGGCCGGCGAGATGGGCATGTACGACAACGATCCGCTGGGGCGCATCGGCTATCTGCACGATGCCATGTTCCGCGCGGTGCGGCTTGTGGTCGACAGCGGCATGCACGCCATGAAGTGGAGCCGCGAAGATGCGGTGAAGTTCTTCGTCGACACGCTGGGTGACCAGGAGAGCGCCGCCATCACCGAAGTCGAACGTTACTGCGTGCAACCGGGCCAGGCCTGCGGCTACATGCTCGGCAAGCTTGCCTTCCTCGCCGCAAGGCAGAAGGCGCGCGACGCACTGGGCGCCAGGTTCGACATCAAGAGCTTCCACGATGCGATGCTGGTGGGCGGCGCCGTGCCGCTTGCCATGCTCGACGGCATGGCGGATCGCTACATCGCATCGCGAAAAGGCTGAACGGCTTAGCGGCTCATCAAGGCGTATTCGCCGCCCTTTTCGATGCCGCGCTTGTAGGCCGGGCGGGCGTGCATCGCGGCGCGATAGCGCACCAGTTCCGGGTACGGCTCGAGTTCGCGCGCCCGCCGCTTCCAGCACGAAGAGCAGCTGGATGTCCGCGCCGGTGAGCTCGTTGCCGACGAAAAAGTTGCGGCCCTTCATCGCCGCTTCCATGTAGGCAAGGTTGTTGGCGATCTCGCCGTCCACGCGCGGCTTGAGCATCGCGGCCGCATCGCCGAGCATGCCGGTATAGAGCGCCATCAGCAGCGGCAGCATCGCGGAGCCTTCGGCGTAGTGGATCCATTCGATGTATTTCCAATACTCGTCGGTGCCGGCCTTCGGCTTCATCTTGCCCTTGCCGTAGGTGTCGATGAGATATTCGACGATGGCCCCCGACTCGGCGATGGTCTTGCCATTGTCGGTGATGACCGGCGACTTGCCGAGCGGATGAACCTTCTTCAGTTCCGGCGGCGCATAGGGCACCGGCGTGCCGCGCTGATACTTGACGATCTCGTACGGCGTGCCGAGTTCTTCGAGAAGCCAGAGAATGCGCTGCGAGCGCGAATTGTTGAGATGGTGAACCTGGATCATCGTGATCTCCCGCTTTTTTCCGGCGACAGAGGATCAGGTGAACCGGTGGTGTGCAATCCCCTGCGGGCGGTCTGCGTCCGAAATTGCAGACTAGACGGGCGTTTTACGCCACATCGGCCAAAGCGTCGGGCCGTTCGGGATCTTGATCTCACCCGTCACATCGAAGCCGAAGCTTTTGTATATCGGGATGTTGGTGTCCTTGCTCGATTCGAGATAGCAGGGAATCCTGGCCGCATCGGCGCGCGAAAGCATGTCGCGCATGATCAGGCTGCCATAGCCCTTGCCCTGCATCGCAGGATCGGTGCCGATCGTCTGCAGATACCAATGCGTGTCCTTCGGGTGGACCTTTTCGACATGATCCATCGTGCTCATCACGTTGAATACGCCGGTGCCGAAGACGCCAAGCAGTTCGGGCGCATTGGAAATATATTGCCACATCGTGACGTGCCAGCCGCCCGGCGGCCGCCACAATGTCACCGCCTCATAGCCGCTCGTCACGTAGCAGGCGCGATAAGGCAGGCCGAGCTTGAAGAGCAGCTTGAACAGTCGCGGCAAAGATTTTCCGCGCGACGCCGCGTCGGGCAGCAGGTGCATCATCATCGGGTCGTCGTGAAACGCGCGCGCCAATGTGCCGGCGAGCGCCTCCGCGTCCGCCCAGGTGGCAAGCCGCACACTGGCACCACTGGCACGCGCACTCATCTCAGCGATTGAGCTCGCGCATAGCTTTGTCGAGACCGCCGAGCGTCAGCGGATACATGCGCCCGTTCATGAGCTGCTGCATCAGGCCGATCGACGGCGTGTAGTCCCAATGCTTTTCGGCAACGGGATTGAGCCACACCGCGTGCTCGAACATCTCGGTCACGCGGTCGAGCCAGACGGCGCCCGGCTCTTCGTTCCAGTGCTCCACACTGCCGCCCGGATAGGTGACCTCATAGGGGCTCATCGTCGCGTCGCCGACGAAGATCACCTTGTAGTCGCGCGGATACTTGTGAAGCACGTCCCAGGTGTCGAGCTTCTCATTGTGGCGGCGGCGATTGTCCTTCCACACCGATTCATAGAGGCAGTTGTGGAAGTAGAAGAAATCCATGTGCTTGAATTCGGTCTTGGCCGCGCTGAAGAGCTCCTCGCAAAGCTTGATATGCGCGTCCATCGAGCCGCCGATGTCGAAAAACAGCAGCACCTTTACCGTGTTGTGGCGCTCGGGAATCAGGCGCAGATCGAGATAGCCCTTGTTCGCCGTGTCCTGGATCGTGCCGGGCATGTCGAGTTCGACTTCTGCACCCTGGCGCGCCCATTTGCGCAGGCGGCGCAGCGCGACCTTGATGTTGCGGGTGCCGAGTTCGACCGAGTCGTCGAGGTTCTTGTACTCGCGCTTGTCCCAGACCTTGATCGCCTTGCCGTGGCGCGACTTGTCCTGGCCGATGCGAACGCCTTCGGGATTGTAGCCGCCATTGCCGTAGGGCGAGGTGCCGCCGGTGCCGATGGCCTTGTTGCCCTTTTCGTGGCGCTTCTTCTGTTCCTCGATCTGGGCTTTCAGCTGTTCCATCAGCTTGTCCCAGCCGCCGGCCTTCTCGATCATTTTCTTCTCCTCTTCGGAGAGGAATTTTTCAGTCAGGGCCTTGAGCCATTCTTCGGGAATCTGCGCGATGAGCGAACCGTCCAGGCCTTCCAGGCCCTTGAAGACATGACCGAAAACCTGGTCGAACTTGTCGAGGTTGCGTTCGTCCTTCACCAGCGCGGTGCGTGAGAGGTAGTAGAACTCATCGATCTTCATCTCGATGATGTCCTTGTCCATCGCGGCCATCAGCGCGAGATATTCCTTGAGCGTGACGGGAATCCTGGCGGCGCGAAGCTCGTCGAAGAATTGGAAGAACATGGGTCTTAGACCTTCGTGAGTAGGCGAATAGCTATCAATAAAGTCTAGCGCGGCTTGGCCGGTCCGGCCAGCGGGGCCGAAAGGGCCGGCGTGACCTGATTCGGCGACGAAATGACCGGTCCCTGCGGTGGCGCAACCTTGGCAATATGGACCAGCGCTTCGGTGTAAACCGCATTCACAAAGTCCCGAAGCTTCTCGTCGTCCCGGGGGGTGGCGAATTCGACGGTCGCCTCGACCGCCCAGCTTCCAACCGTGCCGCCCGAGAACATGATGCGGTAATGCAGTGTCTCCAGTGCGGCCGTCTCATAGGTCCGGCTATAGACCGAGATCGGCGTGGCGCCGCCGCCGATATGCACGGTGCTCTCGCCGACGATCTTGCCGCCGATGCCTTCCTGCTCGGTGAATTCCGGGATCAGCGCGGTCTTGGGATCGTAGGCCGCCTTCAGCGGCGTCAGCGTGATCGTGCCGTAGACGCCGTCCCGCGACGAGTAGACGCAAAAGTCGGAACCCAGCATCGGCGCGCGTTCGCCATAGGCGTCGCGCTCGAAATGGCCGATGAAGAGCGGACAGACGAAGCCCGAGGCGCTGTGCACCTTGGCTTCGTCCGCTCCGTCCTTGAAGGCGTCGATATTCGTCGTTTGCGCTGCGACCGGCGAAATCGCCAGCCACCCGGTCACGGCAAGGGTGAGATGGCGAAGGCGCACTAGTTTCTCGGTTCTCTCCGCGCCAGGAACGCCAGACGCTCGAACAGGTGCACGTCCTGCTCGTTCTTGAGCAGCGCGCCATGCAGCGGCGGAATGAGCTTGGTCGGATCCTTTTCCTTCAGCGCTTCGGGCGGAATGTCCTCGTTCATCAGAAGTTTCAGCCAGTCGAGCAGTTCGGAGGTCGACGGCTTCTTCTTCAGGCCCGGCACGTCGCGGATCTGGTAGAAGACGTTGAGCGCTTCGCTCACCAGCTTTTGCTTGATGTTGGGATAGTGCACGTCGACGATCTTCTGCATCGTCTCGCGGTCCGGGAACTTGATGTAGTGGAAGAAGCAGCGGCGCAGGAAAGCGTCGGGCAATTCCTTTTCGTTGTTCGAGGTGATGAGGATGATCGGGCGCTGTTCGGCCTTGATCGTCTCGCCCGTCTCGTACACGAAAAACTCCATGCGATCGAGTTCGAGCAGGAGATCGTTGGGAAATTCTATGTCGGCCTTGTCGATCTCATCGATCAGCAGCACCGGACGGCCGTTCATCTCGAAGGCTTCCCACAGCTTGCCCTTCTTGATGTAGTTCTTGACGTCCTTGACGCGTTCGTCGCCAAGCTGGCTGTCGCGCAGGCGCGTCACGGCGTCATATTCATAGAGTCCCTGCATCGCTTTGGTCGTGGACTTCACGTGCCAGGTGATGAGCGGCGCTTTCAGAAAGTCGGCAACCTGAAACGCAAGTTCCGTCTTGCCCGTGCCGGGTTCACCCTTGATCAGCAGCGGCCGCTCCAATGCGATCGACGCGTTTACGGCGATCCGCAGATCTTCCGTCGCGATATATTTGTCGGTTCCTTGGAAACGCTGAACGGCCATCGTGATCTCTCTTTTTGGGAAATAGCGTGGGTTAAAGCGTAAGTGCACAGGGGACTACGCGCAAGGGTGGGCAATTGGCCCGTTTTCACGCCAAAAGCGTGCTCAACTGTCGCCTTCGCAAAGCCGCTGCGTTAATCTGTCCCCGCGGGGGATGCATATGAACTGGATGCTTGTCGCAGCTATATTGGGCGCGGGAACGCTTGCGGCGTTCACGGACTGGCTGTTCATGGGCGTTTTGTTTCACGCCGCCTATAACCGCTATCCCGAAGTGTGGTGGCCCGGCATCCGCGAAAGCAAGGAGATGGGACCCATCATCTGGTCCAGCATAATCGGCTACGCCATGACCGCCGCGATTTTCGTTTTGTGTTCGTGGGCCGGTGTTCACAGCATCATGGCGGGCCTTGCCGTTGCGGCAGTTTCCTGGATCGCAGGCCCGCTCGGCATCGTCGTGATCAACGGCTTCTTCATCAAGATCGACCCCAGGATCACGGTCGCCCATTCCATCGGCTATCTCGCGCGATTTGCCATCGCGGGCGCAGCAGCAGGATTCCTCTTCTCCACATCATGACGGTTGCGCACGTTTACACGGTTGCGTTCCAGGGTATTGAAGCGCGCGAGGTGGACGTCCAGGTCCATGTCGGAGACGGCGGCGGCACGGGCGTTTTCAACATAGTGGGCCTCGCCGACAAAGCGGTGGCCGAGAGCAAGGAACGCGTGCGCGCCGCCCTTGCGGCGATTGGCCTTGCGCTGCCCTATCAACGCATCACGGTGAACCTCGCGCCGGCCGACCTGCCCAAGGAAGGCAGCCACTACGATCTTCCCATCGCGCTTGGTCTTCTTTCGGCCATGGGCGTTCTGCCGGCGAGCGAGATGGCGAATTATGTGGCGCTCGGTGAGCTTTCGCTCGATGCGCAGGTAACCGCGGTTGCGGGCGTCCTGCCGGCTGCGCTGGCGGCGAGCGAACAGCAGCGCGGTTTGATCTGTCCGGCCGCTTGCGGCCCGGAGGCGGCCTGGGCCGGCGGTGTGCAGATCATCGCCACTCCTTCTCTTATCGCGCTCGTCAATCATGTGAAGGGCGTTCAGGTGTTGAACGCGCCGGCGCCCAAGCTGGCGGAGGAGACGCCGAACGCGCCGGACCTGCGCGACGTGAAAGGCCAGGAAACCGCCAAGCGCGCGCTCGAGATCGCCGCCGCCGGCGGCCACAACATGCTGATGATCGGGCCGCCCGGCGCCGGCAAGTCGATGCTGGCGCAGCGTCTTCCCGGCCTGTTGCCGCCGCTCGATGCGCGCGAGGCGCTCGAAATCTCGATGGTGCAGTCGCTCGCAGGCGAGCTCGCGGGCGGCGCGATTTCGCGGCGGCGGCCGTTCCGCAATCCGCACCACTCCGCATCGATGGCGGCGCTGACCGGCGGCGGATTGCGCGTGAAGCCGGGTGAAGTTTCGCTCGCACATCTGGGCGTGCTGTTCCTGGACGAGCTGCCGGAGTTTCAACGCGCGGTCCTCGATTCGCTGCGTCAGCCGATCGAGAGCGGCGAAGCGGTTGTGGCGCGCGCCAATGCGCACGTCCGCTACCCGGCACGTTTCCAACTCGTCGCCGCAATGAATCCTTGCCGCTGCGGCTATCTCTCCGATCCGGCGCAGGCGTGCGGACGCGCGCCCAAATGCGCGCTCGACTATCAGTCGCGCATCTCCGGCCCCCTGTTCGACCGCATCGACATCCATGTCGAGGTGGCAAGCGTTTCGGCCGCCGATCTTGCCTTGCCCCCGCCGGCCGAAGGCAGCGCCAGCGTGGCGATGCGCGTGGCGCGGGCGCGCGACATCCAGCGCGAACGCTTCGAAGGAAAAGGCTTGCGCATCAACGCGCATGCGGAGGGCGAACTGCTCGATGCGGTCGCGTCGCCCGATGCAGACGGAAAGAAACTATTGACCGGCGCGTCCGAAACGATGCGGCTGACGGCGCGCGGCTATCACCGCGTGCTGCGCGTGGCACGCACCATCGCCGATCTTGCCGAATCCGGGCGCGTGCAGCGGCCGCACATCGCCGAAGCGCTTTCCTATCGCCGCATGGCGAACTTGCAATAAGTGTGATGTTCAGCGGTTCGTGCGCACATTTCCGACGAAGATGTAGCCGTCGTTCCGCACGGTCTTGATCAGACGCGGATTGCGCGGATCGTCGCCCAGTTTCTTGCGGACGCGCCCGATGCGGACATCGACGCTGCGATCGAAGGCAGGCGTGTCCGTGTCATAGACGAGGTCAAGCAGCTGATCGCGGCTCAGCACGCGGTTGGCATGGCTGGCGAATGCTTCGAGCAGCTTGAACTCACCGCTGGTGAGCGCCACGGGGTTGCCGGACGCGTCGAACAACGTCCGCGACGTCACATCGAGCATCCAGCCATCGAAAGCGTAAGTCCGCCCGCGCACGATGTCCGCAGATGGCGAGCTTGGCCCGCGGCCATTGCGGCGAAGCACGCTACGGACACGCGCGACGATCTCGCGCGGCTCGAAAGGTTTGGTCACATAGTCGTCGGCGCCCAGTTCCAGGCCGACAACGCGATCGGTCAGATCGCCGCGCCCCGTGACGATGATAATGCCGACATCGAAGGCTGCGCGAATTTTTCGCGTCAGCGTCAGGCCGTCTATGTCCGGCAATCCCAGATCCATTATTACCAGACCGTGCGGCGAGGCAGCGAGGACCGTTTCCAATCCCACGCCGGTCTCCAACGCCGTTACGCCATAGCCGTTTGCGCTGAGGCTGCGCTGAAGAATGGCGCGGATGTCCGGATCGTCTTCTACGATGGCGAGCTGCGTGTTCATTGTTCCCCCTCAGAAACATTTGGCGCAAACCCGACATAAATTGAAATCATTGCGAAATACTTCTTCATGACAACGTATAGTGTTGTGACGGCGTATAATTTTGGTCGTGCCGATATTTTCCGTTACGCACCGATGAGGACTTCTCTTTTGGCGTATTAGAATGCGCCGTTTTGCGAATGCACTTGTGCGCGCGACACATACCCTCTCTGCGCCTTGCTCTCTGCGTCGCGGCACGCGAACGGCGATTTGATTTCGTTGCAGCGCGATGCATGCGCGTTCCAAATCCGAATTGACACAATCCAACACAATTCGAATTCGCACCGAAACGGATCCGAAAAATCCCGGACACAGCACACTCGTACGTTCAAGGTGAGATGTGAGGGGCGGATCGATGAAATGGCTTATTGGACAACTCGGCGACGTCGCACGTTTCGCGATCTGCGTGTCCGTCTTTTGTGCGGACAGCAGGACACAGGCGCTCGACAGGTTCGAATTGCCATCGAAGATCACCTTCTAAAGCACAATCAACAATAGCCAACGTATCGCGCCAATGCCGGCACGGAGAATGTCGTGAGCTTTCTCGTTAACCTTTCCATCCGCGCCAAAGTGATCGGCGCCTTCAGTCTGCTCTTGATCGTCACAACGCTGCTCGGGCTCTTTGCGATCCAGCGCCTGGAACTTGTGAACGAAGGCGAGGTCCAGATTTCAGGCAACGATTTAGTGGCGGCCAATGCGCTCGGCTCGTTCGGACAGGACACGACACGCTATCGCCTGCGTCAGGCGGTCCGCCTTCTGGTCTCAACGCCCGAGCGAAAGGCCGAACAGGCTGCCGCGATGGCCAAGCTCCTCGACCAGATTCGTCAGGATCTGACCACCTACACGCCGACCGTCGATCCCGGCGAAGAAAAGCAACTTGCGGACGAGACTACTTCCAAGTGGAACGACTATCTCGCGCTCGAGGATAAACTGACGGCTCTGTCTGGGCAGAACAAGGTGGACGAGAGCACGGCCTTCTTCAGCGGCCAGATGCTCCAGGCCTTCAGCCGCTTCAGGGACGTTCTGGATAAGCTTGAAGCCTATCAGATAAAGAACGCGCGCACGCGAGCCGCGTCCGACGCGGCAACTTATTCGTCGGCCTGGTATCTAATCGTGGCGATGCTGGTTCTCGCGGCGCTGGCGTGCATCGCCGCCGGTATTTTCCTGGTCACGACCGTGTCCCGGCCGATCAAGCGCATGACCGACGCCATGGCGCGCCTCGCCCGACACGATCTTACGACACAGATCGAAGGCGTCGGCCGCAAGGATGAAATCGGTCAGATGGCGTCTGCCGTCCAGGTCTTCAAGGACAGCATGGTCGAAAGCGACCGCTTGAGGACCGAACAGGAAGCCGCGCAGCGCGCTGCCGAAGAACGTAGCCGCAGGATGGATGAACTCGCGCGCACCTTCGAAACCAGCGTCGGTGTTGTGGTGCAGGAGGTCGCATCGCAGGCGACGCAGATGGAATCCTCTGCGCAGTCGATGACGGCAACTGCCGAAGAGACAACGAAGCAGGCGAGCGCCGTTGCCGCGGCGTCCGACGAAAGTTCGGCCAACGTGCAGACGGTTGCGTCTGCCACGGAGGAGCTTTCCTCGTCCATCTCCGAAATCGGCCGACAGGTCAGCCATTCGAGCCAGATCGCAGCCAACGCCGTGTCCGAGGCCGGCCGCGCCAACGACATGGTGCAGGGGCTTGTCAGCGCCTCGCAGAAGATCGGTGAGATTGTTGCATTGATCAATGAAATCGCGGATCAGACGAATCTGCTCGCGCTCAACGCAACCATCGAAGCGGCGCGTGCCGGCGATGCGGGAAAGGGGTTTGCCGTCGTTGCGGCCGAAGTGAAAAACCTTGCCGCCCAGACATCGAAGGCGACCGAGGACATCAGCGCGCAGATCACGAGCGTGCAGTCCGCCACCCAGGATGCCGTGCGCGCCATCGGCTCGATCGGCCACACAATCGGTGAGATCGACCGCATCTCGACGGCCATCGCGGCGGCGGTTGAGGAACAGGGCGCCGCAACCAAGGAAATCGCTCGCAATGTCGAGGAAGCGGCCAAGGGCACACAGGAAGTTTCCTCCAATATCGGTGGCGTGACCGAAGCGGCGAACGGCACGGGAGCCGTTGCCGGTCAGGTTCTGGCGACAGCGCGAGCGCTCACCGGTCAATCGGGTCATCTGAAGGAACTGGTCCAGACCTTCCTCACCAATGTGAAGGCGGCCTGAGACGCGCAACGAGGTTCCGGGCAGATCGAACATGGCTGGCGCAGGTGACCACTGACTGAGGCCTCCGCCGGAAAACCTGTTCGATCTGCCCGGCGGCACTACAACAAGGAATGGAAAGAACGTCATGTTTGAAGCAGCGGCAGCAGAAAATCAGACCGACACCGATCGCGAGGAAGGCACAATCTCGTTTGTGACCTTTGAAGTGGCCGGACAATTGTTCGGCGTTCCGGTCACCCGCGTGCAGGACATATTGACTCCGGACGCCATTGCGCCCGTTCCCGGTGGGCCGGCCGAGGTGAAAGGGCTCATCAATCTGCGGGGCCGGATCGTCACGGTGATCGATTTGCACACGCGTCTCGGATTGAATCATTCGGCCAATGGCCGTCGCGGCATGTGCGTGACCGTCGAGAACGAAGGCGAGTCCTACACGCTGTTCGTCGATCGCGTCGGCGACGTCGTGACCATGCTCGCCGGTCTGCGCGAGGAAAACCCGTCGACGCTGGACGCGTTGTGGAAGGACGTCACCGATGGCGTCTACCGCGTCGAAAACCGTCTGCTCGTCACGCTCGATGTCGGCCGCCTGCTCGCCATCCGTTCCAAATCCTAATCGCCACAGGAGTCCAACATGGACGAACTACTCCAGGAATTTCTGACTGAGACCAATGAGAGCCTTGCCACGCTCGACAGCGAGCTGGTGCGGTTCGAACGCGAGTCAAGCGACGCGAAGATCCTTGGCAACATTTTCCGCCTGATGCACACCATCAAGGGAACTTGCGGGTTTCTGGGCCTGCCGCGGCTCGAGGCCGTTGCCCATGCCGGCGAGAATGTGCTGGGCAAATTCCGCGACGGCGAATTGGCCGTCACGCCAGGTGCGGTGACGCTGATTCTCAGAGCCATCGACCGGATTCGCGAGATCCTGACCGCCATGCAGGATACCGGTGCCGAGCCGGCCGGCGACGACAGCGAACTGATTTTGGAAATCAACGCGGTGGCGGGCGGTCATCCGGTTGCGGCGCCTGTGATCGAGACCATGTCCGAAGACCCGACAGTGGACGAAGGCGGATTCCCGGTGGCAGCCGAACTACTGGCCGAAGTCGCGCAAGCCATCGACGGGAATTCGGAAATGTCGAAGCCTCAGTCCACAGCTCCCCAGCCGAAAAAAGCGGGCGCGGCAAAAGCGGCGCCCGACGCAGCCGGCGACGGAAAAGAGCCGGCGTCGTCGATCCGCGTAAATGTCGATGTCATCGAAAACCTCATGACATTGATCAGCGAACTCGTGCTGACGCGCAACCAGCTCCTTCAGTTGCAACGCGTGCAGAAGGGTGGCGAGTTCAAGGTACCGCTGCAGCGCCTCAGCCACATCACGTCCGACCTGCAGGACGGCGTGACGCGCATGCGCATGCAGCCCATAGGCAACGCCTGGGCGAAGCTGCCACGCATCGTTCGCGATCTTTCGGTCGAAACCAGGAAACGCATCGAGCTCGTCATGCTCGGCGCCGACACCGAACTTGACCGCCAGGTGCTGGAGATCATCAAGGATCCGCTGACGCACATGGTGCGCAATTCGGCGGACCATGGCATCGAACCGGGATCGGAGCGCCTTGCGGCCGGCAAGCCGGAAGCCGGCACCATCACGCTCAAGGCCTATCACGAGAGCGGCCACATCTTCATCCGCATATCGGACGATGGCCGAGGTCTGAATGCCGATCGCATTCGACGCAAGATCCTGGCCAACGGACTTGCCAGCGAATCCGAACTGTCCGCCATGAGCGAGCAGCAGATCCTGCAGTTCATCTTCCGCGCCGGTTTCTCGACCGCCGAAACGGTGACGAGCGTTTCCGGTCGCGGCGTCGGCATGGATGTCGTTCGCACCAACATCGAACGGATCGGCGGCGCGATCGAGATGACGTCCGTTGCCGGTCAGGGCACGACGTTCCTGATCAAGATTCCGCTGACGCTGGCCATCGTCTCGGCGCTCATCGTCGAATCCGCCAGCCAGCGCTTCGCCATTCCGCAGCTCAACGTCATCGAACTGGTCGGTGTCTCGGCGCGCTCGGAAGTCAGCATCCAGAGGATCAACAACGCGCCGGTGCTTCGCCTGCGCGACCGGTTGTTGCCGCTGGTTTCGCTGCGGACGCTGCTCGGTCTTGGCGAAGAGGAAAACGACGCGGCGCGCACCGACTATGTGGTCGTCGCGCAAGTCGGTGCCAGCAAGTTCGGCATCATCGTCGACAAGGTGTTCGACACCGAGGAAATCGTCGTCAAGCCGGTGGCACCGATGCTGCGCGGTACGCCCTTCTACGCAGGCAACACCATCCTGGGCGATGGCAGCGTCATTCTCATCCTGGATCCGAACGGCATCGCCATCTCGGCGCGGCAATCGACGTCGGATGAGGCGGCCCAGAGCGCCTCTGCGCCGGACGGCACGACGGACGAGACCTCGTTCCTTCTATTCCGCACCCGTGGCCACGAGTTGAAGGCCGTTCCGCTCGAGCTTGTCGCGCGCATCGAGGATCTCGACGCCGAAAGCGTCGAGCATGTCGGCGGCCGGCATGTAATCCAGTATCGCGATCATCTGATGCCGCTGGTGCCGTTCGACGACGCGCATGAGTGGCCAAAGTCCGGCAAGCAGGCGGTGTTGGTGTTCAGCGAGAATGGCCGCTCCATGGGCCTGGCTGTGGGCGAAGTCGTCGACATCGTGCGCGACCGCTTGGCGATCGAACTCACGTCCGAGCGCACGGGCCTTCTGGGCAGCGCAATCATCGCCGGCAAGGCGACCGATATCGTCAATATCGGTCACTTCCTGACGTTGGCCTTCTCGAACTGGTTCGAGGACGAGAACGCGGATATGCCGGCTCGGTCCTCGCAGCGGCGTGCGCTTGTCGTCGATGACAGCGCCTTCTTCCGGAACCTGGTCGTACCACAGTTGCGGGCGGCCAAGTGGAACGTGACAAGCGCCGGCAACGGTGCCGAAGCACTCGCTATCATGGAGCGCGAAGGTCCGTTCGACATCGTCATTAGCGATGTCGAGATGCCGGAGATGAACGGTCTGGATTTTGCCAATGCCGTACGACGCGACGGGCGCTGGCAGGACGTTCCCATGATCGCGCTGTCGAGCAACGCCAGCCCCAACGCGGTCGAACGCGGACGCGCGGCCGGTTTCGACGATTACCTCTCCAAGGTCGATCAGCCAAGGCTGCCGGAAACTCTTGCGCGCGCGATGACTGCCGCCCTGCAGCAGCGCTCTGCACACGAGCCATGGAGAGCGGCGTCGTGATTTCCACTTTCCCCCCAATCGAGAAGGCCGCTGGCGATCGGGCCGAGTTGCCGTGCGTTGTGCCGAAATTCCGCCTGATCGTTGACGACGGTTCGACCGCCGATGTTTGCGTGCGCGCGCTTCCCGACAAGCTTTTTCAACTGACATCGATCTGAAAGCCGCCACGATGCCAGCGCCCGCAATCATAAGACAGCAGGACAAGACTGCCGCCATTCGCGTGATGGTGGTGGACGACTCCGCCGTCGTGCGCGGCCTGATCGTGCGCATCCTGGAAGCCGACCCCTGCATCACGGTTGTCGCGACCTGCAGCAACGGGATGGTGGCGGTTCAGCAGGCCGCGCGGGTGAAGCCCGACGTCATCGTTCTCGACGTCGAGATGCCCGTGATGGATGGGCTGACGGCTGTCCCCAATCTGTTGCAGATCGATCCGTCGGTGCGGATCATCATGGCATCGACGCTGACGCAGCGAAATGCGCAAGTGAGCATGGACGCACTGGCTCGCGGTGCGGCCGACTATCTTCCCAAGCCGACAACCAGCGGCATCGGTGCCAGCCATGATTTCCGGCGCGATCTGATCCAGAAAGTCGTTGAGCTTGGCCACAGATCGGCGAGACCGCTCGCAACGGCAACGCCCTCGGTTCAGCCCGCGAAAATTCCGCTGCACCATGAGACGGCAATCCACTTGCGCGCGGCGCGGCCATCAAACCCGAAAGTGCTGGTTATCGGAAGCTCCACCGGCGGCCCGCAAGCGCTGATGACACTGCTGGCCAAACTGCCGCCCGTCGTCGATGTGCCGATCCTGATCGCACAGCACATGCCGCCGACATTCACCACGATCCTTGCCCAGCACATCACGCGCGCATCGGGCAGACCCTGCCACGAAGCCGTGCACAACGAGGAGTTGCGCAGCGGTTTGGTCTACCTCGCGCCCGGCGATTTCCATCTGGAGATCGCGCGCGAAGGCGGCGCACATGTCGCAAAACTCTCGCAGGAGCCTCCGGAATATTTTTGCCGGCCGTCGGTCAATCCCCTGTTTCGCAGCGCGGCACGCCTGTTCGGCGCCAAAGCCTGCGCCGTGATGCTGACAGGGATGGGCAGCGACGGACTGGAAGGCGCGCGCGAGCTTGCCGAGGCCGGTGCGCCCATCATCGCGCAGAATGAAGCAACCTGCGTCGTATGGGGCATGCCGGGCGCGATTGCGACGGCCGGACTCTGCACCGCTGTCCTGCCGCTCAACGATATGCCTGCGCATCTGGCAGCAACCTTTGCAGGGGGCCGCCGATGAACGCGGAAAATTTCGCCTATCTCGCCGCGCTGCTCAAAGAGCGCTCAGGCCTGATCGTCACACAGGACAAGTGCTATCTCCTGGAGTCGCGCTTGTCGCCCGTCATGCGCAATCAAGGCCTGAACGGCCTGGATGAACTTGCGGCCGCGCTTCGTGCGCCATGCACCGGCGCGCTGATCGACGAGATCGTGGATGCCATGACGACGAACGAGACGTCGTTCTTCCGCGATAAATTCCCTTTCGAGGCACTCCGGAACACTATCCTTCCCGGTCTGGTTGCGACGCGGAGCAGCCAGCGCGCACTTCGCATTTGGAGTGCGGCCTGTTCTACCGGCCAGGAGCCATTTTCGCTGGCGATGATGCTGCGCGATCACTTTGCGCATCTCAACGACTGGCGTGTGGAAATCGTGGCGACAGACCTTTCGCCCTCCGCGCTAGAGCGGGCGCGCGGGGGCATCTTTTCGCCGTTCGAAGTGCAACGAGGCTTGCCCGTGCAACTGCTGGTCAGACATTTCGACCAGATCGACCAGAATTGGCGCGTCAAGCCCGAGTTGCGCCAGATGATCGGCTTCCGGCAACTCAATCTGCTGGGCGACATCGCAGCGCTTGGCCGCTTCGACATCATCCTTTGCCGGAACGTCCTGATTTATTTCGATCTGCCGACGAAGTCCGGCGTGCTCGATCGCATGACGAAGATGCTTGCGCCGGACGGGGCGCTCCTTCTGGGCGGCGCTGAATTGGTTTTCGGCGTTTGCGACGGATTGCAGGAAATCGCCGGCCTGCGCGGCGCGTACGGCCCGGCTTCACCGGCAAGCAAAACCACATTACGGCCAACGACAATCCATCCGTCCGTGCCCGCGCGGACAGCTTCCTAGGAGGGTACAATGAATCTCGACAAGCGAATGCGCATTCTGATCGTCGACGACTACTCGACGATGCTTCGAATTCTCCGCAACCTGTTGCGCCAGCTCGACCTGCAGAATGTCGACGAGGCCGCGGACGGGGAAGAGGCGCTGTTCAAGCTTCGCAAGGAGAAGTTCGAACTGGTGATCTCGGACTGGAACATGCAGCCCATGACCGGCCTGGACCTTCTGCGCCAGGTGCGCGCGGACGAAAAGCTGAAGTCTTTGCCGTTCATCATGGTCACGGCCGAAAGCAAGACCGAAAACGTGATCGTGGCAAAGCAGGCGGGCGTTTCGAACTACATCGTCAAGCCGTTCAACGCGGAAACGCTGCGCATGAAGATCGCTAGCGTCTTCAAGCTGCCGGTGTGAGCCATGCTGATCTCCTCACCACCCAACGCTCCTCCGGGCGCGTCGCTGCAACTGGACAACGCGCACGGCTATCTCGACCGCGTGATTCGCGAATTGCATGGCCTTCCCACCAGCAACAAGCATCCCATGGTCGACGTGCTGCAGTATCTTTCCGAGCACATTCGTCAGACGCGCAGGGAGCTTGGCGCGCTGCGGCCGAAAGGCGATCGTGCGATCTTCGCGTCGACGGCCGACGAGCTGGAAGAAATCGTCGCGGAAACGGCACGCGCGGCCGAGGCGATCGAGACGCTAATGCCGCAGGTCGACAAGAGCGTCGCCGACGCGCTTCTCGCAGCCGTGACGCGAATTCTACGAAGCCAGCGCGTTTCAGGACATCACCGGCCAGAGGATCACCAAGATCATCCGGTCCGTCCAGGATATCGAGAGCAAGATCGCCACGCTGGTGCGCGAGTGCAGCGGGCCGGACGATGCGCAGACTGGGGCGGAGCGTGCCGGCGACGAAGCGCTGCTCAACGGGCCGCAACTCGCAGGCGGAGCCAATTCGCAGGATGACATCGACGCACTTTTCGAGTCGCTGTGATGAACGCCCCGGTCGCCGGTCCGATCAGGCAATCCGCCGAGCCCATTGAGATCTCGGACGACGACCGCGACGCGTTGCACGTTCTTCCTCTGGCTGCGCTACCGATCCAGCATCTGGCACTGAGGCGAGCGCGCCTGGTCAAGAACTCGCGCCTGGATTCCGCCATCGAGATGTTCAAAATGCCGGGTGCAGGCAGCGGCCAGTTCGACGTGACGGAAATTGCCAAGATCCTGGAGTTGCAGAAATCGCCACCAGACCCCGACGTGGAGCTCCTGCAGCGCGTGGCCGTTTTGCCGAGCTATGACGTTTACAGCCTTCGCATTCTGATGCGCGCCAACAGCATCACCATAAGCGATGGTTCCGTTCTCAGTCTGTCGCCGGCGAAGATCGAATCCCTCAGTGCGTATATGGCGACGTTCACGCGTCCGCTTGTCGAAGAGATTTTCGGCGAAACGACAGACGGAAAACAGTTTACCGACATTTTGAGCATGTTTCGCGACTGCAGCGCCGAAACGGTGCGCGAGCGTCTGGCGACGATGGCGGATCGTCTTGGCATTCCCGTTTCGGGAATACCGAACTTTCTGGAAGACTACGCCGACATCTTCATGTCGCTCTCCTATTATCGCCAGTGCCTGGATCAGCTCCTCCCGCTGGTCGAAAATTTTGTCACGTCGCTCGCGGACATTCGCGGCAATCACCAGTTGCACAATGACGCAAATTTGATGACGTCGATCGACTTTACCGAGCAGACGATCAACGGGACTTTGGCGAACATCACCGGCCGGCTGGAAAGCTTTGACAAAAGCACCGCGGACATGTGGCGCAACCTGTCGGCGGAACGGTTCCGCAAGATCGAGCAGCTCATAACCTCATACCACACGACAATCGGCGGCGTGCTTTGCGCGCTCAGTGTAAAATTAAATGCTTGGGCGTATCAGTTTCCCACGCTTGCTTCCGCCGGCCCGGTGCGGCGCGCGGCTTTCATCATGTCCGATATGCGCCAGGGTATCGAACGAATCAGCGCTATTGAAGAAACACGGCCGGTGCTCGCCGAATTGAACGATTGAACATCGTGCGCAACGAGACTCGTCGCGTTATACTTAAGTTATCGCAACATCGTAAATCCAAATGGCGCGCCGCTCTTGGCAAAATCGATAGTCGTGAACGCCACCCAAAGAGGCTGGACGATGGCGCTTGCGTTTGGCGCAGCGGCGGCATCAGCAGCGCTGTTCTATGCCGACTCCACCTTTTCGCCTGGTGCGATTGCGGGCCTTGGTTACGCCGTGTTCGTTGCCGCGGCTGCACGTTTTGGGCGACGCATGATCGCGGCCGCGACATCGCTTTGCACGGCTTTGATCGTCGGCGCGCATTTTGTGCTCGTGCTCCGCGGGACAGGCGTCGCAGATGACCTGGTCATGCGCGCCTTCTCGGTGGTGGCGATCTGGGTGATAGCGATTTTGATTGGCCCGCGCCCTGCGGCCGGAACCGGCAGTGCGTCGCTTGAGCAAGAGCGGCAAAGCGCGCGAAAGACCGACAAGCTTGTGATGATCGGAAACCTTTCGAGCCGGGTGGCGCACGACTTCAACAACAGTATCGGTGCCATCATGGGATTTGCGGGATTTCTTCAGGAAAGCCTTCCGACAGGATCCGAACAGCATGAATTCGCCATGCGCATACTGGTTGCATCCAGACGCTCGACCGAACTCATCGATCAGGTGCGGGGCATTTCCAATTTGTGTTCGTCCGATCAAAGTGCCTCCGATCTGGCTTCAGCGCTCGAAGAGACCGTGAAGTTGGTGCGCAAGGCACTGACTTCGCCCGTCACACTCGACGTGTCGAACCCTTTCCGCGCAATGATCGTGGCCTGCGACTCGGCGCAACTCGGCCAACTTCTGCTCGTGCTCTGCATGAACGCCATTGTCTGCGGCCCGGGCGCGACAGTCCTGTCGGTGGCGAAAGTCGATGGCGAAGAACTCGTCTCGTCGGCGGCGCGCGAAGCAGCGATCATCGGCGGTGAACCGACAGCGTCACTCGCCTATGCCAGGCTGACGGTGAACAGGTTTCACGAAAACGATGCGGCGCTTGCCGTCTTGCGAGGGCTAATGGGCGCGAGCCGTGGATTTGCCCATCTGTCTGCCGCTCCCGGCAAGGGCGCGGGAATTTCCATCTACCTTCCCTTGGCGGCACGCGCGCCGAATTCGAAGTGATTGCGGGACACTTTTCATGGTCTCGACTCGTGATATCCCTTGCAAGATCACGCGATCGGAACAGGGGCTTCGTCATGCTGAAACATCTGATCGGCGCCGGGTTGGTTGCGGCGGCTGTGGGCCTTGCCCCGGCCTCGGCCGCAGGCATCACCGTCTTTGCCGCGGCGTCGCTGTCGGAGGCGCTGACCGACGCCGGCAAAGCCTATGAAGCAAAGTCGGGTGCGATGCCGTCACTCTCCTTTGCAGCATCTTCCGCTCTGGCGCGCCAGATCGAGGCTTCGGGCGGTGCGGACATGTTCATCTCCGCCGACGCGGAGTGGATGGACTATCTCGACGGCCGCGGGCTGATCGCGCACGCCACGCGCAAGAACCTTCTGGGCAACCGTCTGGTCTTGATTGCCCCGAGTGATTCCAAGGTGTCGCTGACCATCGTGCCGCATTTCAACTTGCTCGCCGCACTGCATGGCGGGCGGCTATCGATTGCGGATCCGGATACCGTGCCGGCCGGAAAATATGCACGGACCGCGCTGACGACGCTCGGCGTCTGGAGCAGCGTCGCCGATCGTCTGGCGAACGCCGAGAATGTCCGCGTGGCGCTGGCGTATGTGGCGCGCGGCGAGGCGCCGCTCGGCATCGTATATTCAACAGACGCGTTCAGCGAAAAGCGCGTGCACATCGTGGCAACGTTCCCCGAAAGCAGCCACGCGCCGATTGTCTATCCCGCCGCCCTCACGCGTGACGCCAAGCCCGAAGCCCAGGCATTTCTGGATTTTCTGAGCGGGCCCGAGGCGCGGGCGATCTTTGAAACGAATGGGTTCATCGTTCTCGCCCAACCACGCAATCACTGAGCAACGCTGCGCCAGTCGCTTGCGATCTCACGATCGCCGCCGCAGTGCCGCGTGCGGCGAATTCATCTTGAACCGATTGTGCAATGCACCAAGCGGAACTCTTGGCGGCGCGAAGCCAATGCCGTAAGCATCGCTGCAGATTCACGGGGGTGATGGTGACAAACAACAGTAAGCGCAGGGGTTTTCGCCCACTCTATCTGCTTCTTCTGATTCCCTATCTCGCCATGATGTGGGTGCCATCCTACAACCGGATCGAGCCGACGCTCGCCGGCATTCCTTTTTTCTATTGGTACCAGATGCTGTGGATCGTGCTGGGCGCGGCAGTGATGCTGCCGATCTATTTCAGCGAAGAGCGCGGTAAGTGACCGCGATGAATAGTACCGCCGTTGCGATCTTCGTCGCATTGTTCGCCTTCGTCACGATCCTTGGCTTCTTCGCAGCCCGCTGGCGGCGCGGCGATCTCAACCTGCTCAGCGAATGGGGTTTGGGCGGACGGCGGTTCGGAACCGTGGTGACCTGGTTCCTGCTCGGCGGAGACCTCTATACGGCCTACACCTTCATCGCCGTTCCGGCCTTGTTGTTCGGCGCAGGCGCGACGGGCTTCTTCGCCGTGCCTTATACCATCCTTGTTTATCCGCTCTTGTTCGTCGTGTATCCGCGGCTGTGGGCAGTGGCCAAAGCCAAGGGATATGTGACGGCCGCCGACTTTGTGCGCGGACGCTTCGGCAACGGCACGCTGGCTCTGGCGATTGCCGTGACCGGTATCGTCGCGACCATGCCGTATATCGCGCTGCAGCTTGTCGGCATGGAAGTCGTGATCGCGGGCCTTGGCATCAATATGAGCCCGACGCTTCCCGTCATCGGCGTCGTACACGATTTTCCGCTGCTGATCGCGTTCACGGTGCTCGCGCTCTACACGTATTCCAGCGGCTTGCGTGCGCCTGCCCTGATCGCCGTGGTGAAGGATTTCCTCCTCTATGCGACCGTGATCGCCGCGGTCATCATTATTCCGGCCGAACTTGGCGGGTTTGGGAAGATCTTCGCCGCCGCCGATCCCAGGACGCTGATCCTGGCGCCTGCGACCGCGGCCAGCCTCGGACCACAGTCTGCTTATGCGACCCTGGCGCTCGGTTCGACTCTCGCACTCTTTCTCTATCCACATGCGGTGACGGGATTGCTCAGTTCGTCGAGCCGGCATGTCGTGCGCCGCAACGCGGTTGCCCTGCCCGCCTATTCTTTTGCGCTTGGAGTGATCGCGCTGCTCGGCACGATGGCCGTGGCCTCGGGCGTCAAAGGCATGCCGCAATATGCAGCCGGCTTTAAAACGTTCGGCAACCAGTTCGCGGTTCCGGCGCTGTTCCTTCAGATGTTTCCGGGCTGGTTCGTCGGCGTGGCTTTTGCGGCCATCGCTATCGGCGCGCTGGTGCCGGCGGCGATCATGTCGATCGCCTGCGCCAATCTTTTCACGCGCAATATCTACCGCGAATATATCGATCCCGACTGCTCGCCCGGCCGCGAGGCCCAGGTCGCCAAGATCGTGTCGCTGGTCGTGAAGCTGGGCGCGCTGTTCTTCATCATCGGACTGCCGGCGGAATATGCGATCCAGTTCCAGCTTCTGGGTGGAATCCTGATCATTCAGACCGCACCAGCCGTGCTGCTTGGCCTTTACACGAACAAGCTTAATCCCTGGGCACTGCTCATGGGCTGGATGGCGGGCATCGGCAGCGGCGGCTGGATGGCATGGGAGAACGCGTTCAGGGTTTCGATCTACCCGCTGCACATTCTGGGCATCGTCGTGCCGTGCTACGCCGCAGTGTCGTCGCTGATTTTGAATCTTCTTGTCAGCTTTGCCTTGAGCTGGCTATTCAACGCCGTGCTGCGCACGCCGCCGAGCGACGCGACCGCGGAAGCCGACTACGCCTGAGTGAATTAGCCGAAGCGGCCGGTGATGTACTGTTCGGTCTGCTTCTTGTCGGGTGCGGTGAAGATTTTTTCGGTCGGCCCGAATTCGATCAGTTCGCCGAGATACATGAAAGCGGTGTGATCGGACGTGCGCGAAGCCTGCTGCATGTTGTGCGTCACGATCACGATCGTGTATTCGGCCGACAGTTCGTCCATCAACTCTTCGATCTTGGCCGTTGAGATGGGATCGAGCGCCGAACACGGTTCGTCGAGCAGGATCACTTCGGGACGCGTCGCCACCGTGCGCGCGATGCACAGGCGCTGCTGCTGCCCGCCGGAGAGGCTTAAGCCCGATTCCTTCAGCTTGTCCTTGACCTCGCCCCACAGAGCCGCGCGTTGCAGAGCGCTTTCGATGCGGCCGTCGAGTTCGGAGCGCGGCATGCGCTCATAGAGCCTGATGCCGAATGCGACATTGTCGTAGATCGTCATCGGAAACGGCGTCGGTTTCTGGAACACCATGCCGACACGGCTGCGCAGCAGGTTGGTATCGAGCTTCGAGCTGAGAATATTCTCGCCGTCGAGAACGACTTCGCCTTCGGCGCGCTGGTTCGGATAAAGTTCGTAGATGCGGTTGAGGACACGCAGCAGCGTCGACTTTCCGCAGCCCGACGGGCCGATGAAAGCCGTGACCTGGCGATCGTAAAGCGGCAGCGTCACGTTCTTCAGCGCCTTTGTGGCTCCGTAGTAGAAACTGAGATCGCGGATATCGACCTTGACGTTCGTGCCGGCCACAGAGGCGGGTGTCTTGGCGTCCATCAGTGACTCCGCTTCGGTTGAAGAACGCGCGCGATGATGCTGAGGGTCAGCACAGTCGCGGTGATGAGGAGTGCACCGGCCCAGGCGAGACGGTGCCAGTCTTCGTACGGCGACATCGCGAACTGGAAGATGACCGCCGGAAGACTCGCCATCGGGGCGTTCGGATCGGTGCTCCAGAACTGGTTGTTGAGCGCGGTGAAGAGCAGCGGCGCAGTTTCGCCGGAGATGCGCGCGATTGCGAGCAGTACGCCGGTGACGATGCCTGCTCGCGCCGCCCGCCAGGTGACGGCGCGGATGATCGAGCTTTGTGGCGCACCGAGCGCCGCGGCTGCTTCGCGCAAACCGTTGGGCACCAAAAGAAGCATGTTCTCCGTCGTGCGCACGACCACCGGAATGACGATGACGGTCAGCGATGCTGCGCCGGCCCAGGCAGAAAAGTGGCCCATTTTCACGACGACGATTTCATAGATGAAAAGACCGGTCACGATGGACGGTGCACTCAACAGAATGTCGTTCACGAAGCGCACGAAGAAGGCCAAACGCGTGTAGCGGCCATATTCAGCGAGATATGTGCCTGCGAAGAGTCCAAGCGGCGTTCCGGCAAACACGGCGATCAGGCTCATCATGACGCTGCCGAGGATAGCGTTGGCCAGGCCGCCGTCTTCGCCAGGCGGCGGCGTCATCTCCAGGAAAAGCTTGGGCGCAATCGCGGCGAAGCCATTGTAGAAGAGCGCGCCGAGAATGAACCCCAGCCAAACGAGACCAAAGCCCGCCGCCAGTACCGACAGCACGAGGAAAAAACTGTTCCAGACCTTGCGGCGTAGGTAGAGCGCGGTGTTCACGATGCGCTCCCCGCCCGGCGTTCGAGCGCGCGCAACATCAACTGCGCGCTCGCCAACACGATGAAGGTGATGAAGAACAGGATCAGGCCCATCTCGATCAACGACGAGAGATAGAGATCGCCGACAGCTTCGGTGAACTCGTTGGCGATGGTCGCCGAAATCGTCGTTCCGGGCGCAAAGATCGATTTCTGGATGTGATGCGCGTTGCCGATCACGAAGGTGACCGCCATCGTCTCGCCGAGGGCCCGCCCCAGCGCGAGCATCGCACCGCCCACCACGCCCGAGCGCGCGAAGGGCAACACCACGCGCCACATCACCTCCCAAGTCGTGCAGCCAAGGCCATAGGCGGCCTCTTTCAGAACCGGTGGAACGGTCTCGAACACATCGCGCGTCACCGCGGAAATGAAAGGCAGCACCATGATCGACAGGATCAGCGAAGCCGTAAAAATTCCGATTCCGTAAGGCGGACCGCCGAAGAAATCCTGGAGGTAGGGAATGTCTGCCAGCGTATCGACCATCCAGGTCTGCACATGTTCCTGGAACCAGGGCGCAAAAATGAACAAACCCCAGATGCCGTAGATGATGCTGGGGATGCCCGCGAGCAGTTCGATGGCGATGCCGATCGGCCGGCGCAGCGGGCGCGGACAGATTTCGGTCAGGAAGATCGCAATGCCGATGCCGACCGGAACCGCGACAAACATGGCGAGAACCGACGTGACGAGCGTGCCGTAGATCGAGGCGAGCGCGCCGAATTTTTCGGTGACCGGGTTCCAGGCCTCCGTATAGAGAAATGCCCAGCCGAAATGCTGCATCGCCGGCCACGCGCCGAGGACCAGCGATGCCATGACGCCGCCGAAGATCGCCAGCACCAGCAGAGCCGCGCTTAACGTGAGTAGCCGGAAGCGGGAATCGCGGGCGCCGCCCTTGCGGACGGCGGCTGCGCGTTCGGGGACGCTGCTCATTGGTTCTGCAAGGGCGATGTCGGCCATGGGAGTATGCGCGCCCCAGTTCTAGACGAGTTCGTTGGGCAGCCGAAAAGCCGTCCGAAAGAAGTCACAGAAACTCATCCCACCGGTGTTGCGCGCAAGGTCCATCACAGTTTTGCAAAGCTTTTGTGACAGTGTACGAGGGCGCCGAATACTCCACGCTAATTCATTGAAATAAAAGGTACAATGCGCGGTTTTGCAAAGCACAACTCACAATGCTCGCACCCGCGTTTCCAGCCCACTTTGACCGCCGGGCCCATCTCCCAACCTGTTGATGATGACGGCCCGTATCGCAGGTGGCGCGACGCCCCAATAAGGCGCCCGATAACGATGATTTAAGCCGGCGCCTCATCGTCGTTGAGTGTTTACCGTGTTTGTTTGCGCTGCATCGACGCGCGGCATGCGGATTTAACGCTTTCTCAACCTTACTTAAATCGATTGCTTTGAAGATTAATCCAACAGGTCCAAAGCAGTACCGAAGCTCGTATTGCAGCAGGCAGCGCGTGGTCATCCTTCGAACAGGCTTCGGTTTGATTGCGCTGGCCATGCTCGTCGCGTTGCTCGGCAACGTTCTTATCGCCGGACGATTCACGCTCATGGCGCCGTGGGTTTTCGTAGCCCTCGTCGTCGTCGCGTTTTCGTTTCTGCTGCACGAGTTCATCGGCGCGCGGCAGCGCATGGAACTTCTCGCATTGCAGGCGAGGCAACTGAAGATGGCGAGCACACGCCTGCAACATTCGCTTACGACCGCCGCCGCGATGAATGCGCGGCTCAACCAGAGCGAGGCGCGCTACAAGGGCCTCGTCGACGCCCAGGGCGACGCGATTTTCCGCCGCACGCCCGATAGCCGGCTGACCTATGGCAACGAAGCGTTCTTCAAACTCTTCGGGCTCAAGCCGGAGCGCGCCACCGGCGAGCCTTTTGCGCCGGAACTGCACTACGACAGTCATACGCCGACCTATGGAAGTTTCGCCGGGCTTGAAGCCGGACGCTCCTGCGTGCGCTACGACCAGCATGTCCGCACGGCTTATGGCTGGCGGTGGATTGCCTGGGAAGATTTCGCGGTACGCGATCATCGCGGCAAGCTGCTGGAAGTGCAGAGCGTCGGGCGCGACATCACCGAACGAAAGGCGCTCGAAGAAGCCATAACGATTGCGCGCGACAAGGCCGAAGCGGGCAGTCGCGCGAAGTCAGGCTTTCTCGCTACGATGAGCCACGAGATCCGCACGCCGATGAATGGCGTTCTGGGCATGGCGCGACTTCTGCTCGAAACCGATCTGCGGGCCGAACAGCGCACCTATGTCGAAGCGATCAGCCAGTCGGGTGAATCCCTGCTCGCCCTGATCGGCGAGATTTTGGACTTCTCCAAGATCGAATCCGGCACCTTCACGCTGGAAGACGACGAAGTGGAGCTGCGTCAGCTGGTTGAAGGCGTCGTCGAGTTGTCCGGGCCGCGCGCCCACGACAAGGACATCGAACTCGTCGCGGTGATGGATGCCGACGTGCCCGAAGCCATCCGCACCGACAGCGTCCGCCTGCGCCAGGTTTTGATCAATCTGGTCGGCAATGCCGTCAAGTTCACCGAGAGAGGCGGCGTGCAGGTTCGCGCCCATGTGGTGGAAGCGAATGAGCGCCACTTCGTGCGTTTCGAAGTCAGCGACACGGGCGTGGGTGTTCCGATCGGCAAGCGCGATGAAATCTTCAACGAATTCGTGCAGGCGGATTTAACACATGCCCGCAAATTCGGCGGCACGGGACTTGGTCTGGCCATCTCGCGCAAGCTTGTCGAAGCCATGGGCGGCGGGATCGGCATCGAAAGCGTGGCGGGAGGCGGCAGCCAGTTCTGGTTCACCGTTCCGGCCGTCATTGTCCGCCCTGCGCCCGTAGCGGTTGCGTCGCCGCTGATCGGGATGCGCATTGCCATTCTCACGCGCAATCCCGTTCTGCGCGCGGGCCTGACCGAACAGATCGAAGCGGCCGGCGGCCGTGTCGACCCGGCCGACGGCGGTGCGATACTGCGTCCCAACGTCATGCTGGTGGATGCCGGCACCGGCGTTGACTCCAATCCGCCGCCTGAACCGGATCCAGCGGTTCCTACCATCGTTCTGGTGACGTCTGCGGCACGCACCAGCCTGCCGCAGCTCAGGCGAATGGGATTCGCGAGCTATCTGGTCAAACCCATTCGCCGCTCGAGCCTGATCGAGCAACTGACCCAGCGCCCCGGAATCCCATCGCTGCAGACGGACTCGAACACGCCGGTTTCGCCAGTTCGCGGCGACCCTGCCAAGACGACTGACAGCCGGCATGTGGCGCAGGGATTGAGAATCCTTCTGGCGGAGGATAATCCGATCAACGCGCTTCTCACGCGCGAGTTGCTGCGGCGCCGCGGACACATAGTGACCGAGGTCACGTCCGGCGAGGCGGCAGTCAAGGCGATGGAAACAACAAGCTTCGACATCGTCCTGACCGACATTCATATGCCGGGCATGGACGGCATCGAGGCGACCCAGGCGATTCGCGCTCGCGAAACGGATTGCGGCGGCCGCCGCACCCCGATCGTCGCGCTGACGGCAGACGCGCTGGAAACGGGAATGCGGGCTTGCAAAGACGCGGGCATGGATGGTTTCCTGACCAAACCCATCGAACCCACCCAGCTGGACGAAATGCTCATCATCCTTTTTCCCGCGGCGACGCCCGTTCGTAACGCAGCCGCATGAGCGCGAACGCGGCTCCTGCTTCCAAGAAAAGAACACTCTCCGCCTATCTCCAGCCCAAGACGCTGATGATGCTGGTGCTGGGTTTCTCCTCCGGCCTGCCGTTTCTTCTGGTCGGCAACACGCTTGGCTATTGGTTGCGCGACGAGGGCACGTCGCTTTCCGCGATTGGATTTCTGTCGTGGGTTGGCATCGCCTATTCGCTGAAGGTGTTGTGGGCGCCGATCATCGACCGCGTGAGTGCGCCCGCCTTCGGCAGGCTCGGCCGCCGTCGCGGCTGGATGGCGATTTCGCAGATCATGGTTGGCGCCGCCTTCCTCGCCATGGCGCTGCTCGGAACGGGTCACGGGTTGGTGGCGCTCGGCGCCTTTGCTCTCGTCGCCGCCTTCTCCGCCGCAACACAGGACATCGTCATCGACGCCTGGCGTATCGAGTTGGCCAGCGACAATGACGAGCTTGGTCTTCTGTCGTCGGCCTATCAGCTTGGCTATCGCATGGCGTTGCTTGCGACGGATGCCGTCATCCTGGTCGTCGCCGAACATACGAGCTGGGCGTTTTCGTATGGACTCTATGGCGCGCTGATGGGCATCGGCCTTGGCGCGACGTTCCTTGCGAGCGAGCCGGCACGCGCCGATGCCGTGCTGGACGCAAAGTCCGCTGCCTTGCCGCTGTGGACGGCGCGCGGCCTCTACGACGCGATCGCCGGACCATTCATCATGTTCTTCCGGACGCACGGCGTTCTGGCGCTGCTGATGCTGGCTGCGATCAGTCTTTATCGGCTGCCGGATTTCGTGATGGGGCCGATGGCCAATCCGTTTTACCACGACATCGGACTTTCCAAGGACCTGGTCGGTGCGGTGCGCGCTTCGATCGGGTTGATCGCATCACTGATGGGCATCGCGGCAGGCGGATTCGCGGCGCTGCGCTTTGGTTATGAACGCGCGCTTATCGCGGGCGGAATTCTTCAGGCGGTTTCGATCGCCGCCTTCGCGGCTCTTGCGGTGCCTCATCCATCCTTCGCGCTGTTCGGCAGCATCATGGCGTTTGACAGTTTTTCGACGAGCTTTGCCGGTGTCGCACTTGTGTCATACATGTCGAGCCTCACCAGTCTTGGCTATACGGCGACACAATATGCGCTGCTGGCCTCGGCCTATGTTTGGCTCGGCAAGATCCTGAAAGGCTTTTCCGGCACAATCGTCGAGAATCTGAGTGCGGCGGTGGGATTGATGAAGGCGTACGCCATTTTCTTCATGGGCGCAGGCGCCATCGGCATCCCGGCGCTTGTCCTGTTCGCCCTGCTGATCCGCGAGCACAACCGCAAGACGCCCGCGCCCGCCGGTTGAATTTTGCGGCGAAGTTTGTTTGCCTGTCGCCCTTCGCTCCGATAAAATTGGCAAGTTCGTCTCGGGAACCGGCCAGCCGGCTTGTCAGTCGGCGCCATCCCAAAAGGATCCGGTTGCTTGGTCAACATTCACGAGCCTGGCCCTCTTGAGGGCAGACTTGAACAATGGCCCGTTCTGGCGGTGGCCGGTGCGCTCGAAGTGCGCCTTGCCGAAACCGAAGCCGAAGTCGAGCAGGCGCAGCGCCTGCGCTATCACATCTTCTACGAAGAGATGTCGGCCGTTCCATCGCCGCAGATGCGCGAGCAGCGGCGCGACTTCGACAAGTTCGACGAAGTCTGCGATCACCTTCTGGTCGTGGACCGCTCAGCCCTTTCGGATGATGGACAGCCGCTGGTCGTCGGCACCTACCGGCTGACGCGCGACGTCGACGCTGCGCGCGCCGGCGGCTTCTACACCGCGGGCGAGTTCGACATTTCAAAAATGCTCAGCGGCAACCCGGGATTGCGGTTTCTCGAGCTTGGCCGCTCCTGCGTTCTGAAGTCGTATCGCAATCGCACGACCACGATGCAGCTCTTGTGGAAAGGGCTGATGGCCTATGTGGCGCGCTTTTCCATCGATCTGATGTTCGGTTGCGCATCCTTCGCGGGCACCGATCCCGATGCGCTCGCGCTGCCCTTGTCCTACATGCACCACTTCCATCCGATGCCGGACAATGTCGCGGTGCGGGCACGTCCCGAACTCTATGTGCCGATGAACCGCATGGCGAAGGAGGCCATCGATCCCAAGGAGGGCCTGCGTTCGCTGCCTCCGCTTCTGAAGGGGTATTTGCGCGCCGGCGCGACCATCGGAGACGGCGCGGTGATCGACCGCCAGTTCGGCACCATCGACGTCTTCATCTATTTCCCGCTGTCGGCGATCGACGCCCGCTACAAGAGCCGCTTCGGCCTCGCGTCCTAAGCCATATCGAAGAGCAGAACTTCACTCGGCCTGGTCGCGCGCAGCTTGACCTGGTCCACATCGGTGATCGCTGCCGCGTCGCCGGCTTCGAGCGTCTCGTCGCCCAGCATCAATTCGCCCGACACGATCTGCAGCCAGGCGCGCCTGCCTGCGGCAAGCGGATGAACCGCTTCGACATCCTTGTCGAGCCTGGCGGCCCAGATCTGCGCATCCTGAACAAGGCGCACTTCATTGGCGTTCGGGTCGGGCGCGGCGATACGGCCGAACTTGTTGCGGATCGTCTCGGGATCGATCGCCTTTTGCTCATAGGACGGCTCAAGACCGTCTTTCGACGGCATGATCCAGATCTGCAGCAAATGCGCCGTGCGCTCCTTCGAAGCGTTGAACTCCGAATGGACAATGCCGCGGCCCGCGCTCATGCGCTGGATCTCGCCCGGCCGGATGACGCCGCCGCCACCGATGGAATCCTTGTGCTGCAGAGCGCCGTCGATCAGGTAGGTGACGATCTCCATGTCGCGATGGCCATGCGGCGCAAATCCGCCGCCGCCCGCTATCCAGTCCTCGTTGATGACGCGCAACGGTCCGAAGTTCACATGGTCCGGGTCGTAATAGTCGCCGAAAGAGAAGGAATGTTTGGAGTCCAGCCAGCCGATCTTGGTGGCGCCGCGCTCTTGTGACTTGCGAAGGGTGATCATGAAACATCAGGGGACAGGGTTGCAGTGCCGATATAGGGCCGACCAAATCGGCCTTAAAGGCACAGCAATTATACCTTCTTGCGCCGCTCTATCGCATCCCAGATGAGCTTGGCGATGTCCGGCCCGCCGAAGCGCCGCACTTCTTGAATGCCGGTCGGCGAAGTCACGTTGATTTCGGTCAGGTAGTCGCCGATCACGTCGATGCCGGTGAAGATCAGGCCGCGCTTTTTCAACTCCGGACCCAAAGCGGCGCAAATGTCCTGCTCGCGCTTTGTCAGCGTCGTAGCTTCCGGGCGGCCACCGACATGCAAGTTGGAGCGCGCCTCGCCTGCCGCCGGCACGCGATTGATGGCGCCGGCGAACTCGCCGTCGACCAGGATGATGCGCTTGTCGCCCTTGCGGACTTCGGGAAGATAGCGCTGCACGATCACCGGCTCGCGGTAGAACTGCGTGAACATTTCCAGCAGCGAACCGAGATTCTCGTCATCCGGCTTGACGCGGAACACTCCGGCGCCGCCATTGCCGAAGAGCGGCTTGAGGATGATGTCTTGGTGAAGCGCGCGAAACTCGTTGATCTCCAACCGGTCCGAGGTTATCAGCGTCGGCGGCATCAGATCGCGGAATTGCGTGACGAAAATCTTTTCCGGTGCGTTGCGCACCTGGCCCGGATCGTTCATCACCAAAGTCTTGGGGTGGATGTGCTCGAGCACATGCGTCGCGGTGATGTAGGCCATGTCGAAAGGCGGATCCTGGCGCATCAGGACGACATCGGCCTGCGACAGGTCATAGACGCGCAGCTCCCCGAGCGTGAAATGATCGCCCTTCACTGCCCGCACGGACAGGGGACGAACCCGCGCCGTCACCTTGCCTTCGCGAAACGTCAGATCGCGCGGCCCGTAATAGACGAGCGAATGACCGCGCGTCTGCGCCTCGAGCGCCATGGCAAAGGTCGAATCGCCGGCGATGTCGATCTTCTCGATCGGGTCCATCTGTATCGCGACGGTGAGCATGGATTACCTCTAGTTCAATTTTCGTTTGAGCTGCGACAGCGAGATCGCGGCCTCATTGTGCAACCCCTGGCCCGGCGGCGCGAGTTCCAGGCACATTTCGTAGGCTTTGCGTGCCGCGCCCAGCACGCCGACCGCCTCGTTCAACCGCGCCAGATCGAACCACAGATCAGACCGCCGCGGCGCGATCAAGACCATGCGGCGCGTCAGTTCCAGTCCGCGCTCATGGTCGCCCGCGCCCAGCGCGCGCATCTTGAGGTTGTTCTGCAGCCGCAACAAGACGTCGGTATCGCTGACCAGTTGTGCAAGCCCTGCATCGTCGGGCCGAAGTTCGACGGGAACATGTTCGCGGTCGACAACCAACCCGCCATTGAAGGGGTCGATCGTCAGGTCCTTGCCGCGATGCGAAAGCCGCAAGACAAAATGGCTTTGGGTGTTGAGGCCACTCGCCCGCATGCCCGCTGCGCGCGCCGCATGCATGTAAAGAATGCCGAGTGCCACGGGCAGCCCGCGCCGGCGGTCGATCACGGACATCAAATCGGCGTTGCGTGGATCGTCATATTCAAGACGATCGCCCTCATAGCCAAGACGGCCGGCGACAAGGTCGGCAACAGCACGCGCGCCATCGTCGACACGCAGGACAAGGCCGGATTGCGCACGCATCGCCTCTTCGATTTCCCGCAAATGCGCGAGATAGGGTTCGAGCGAAACTTTCGGATGGTCGAGCGCGGCCAGCATCAAGGCGGCGCGGGCGATATCGTGCGGGCCAAAGCCGCTTTCGCCGAAACGTCGCAGCTGTTCGAGCGGATCGGTCTTCATGGCCGCCAGGCATCGCGGATATGGCGCGGAAACGGCGCGACCGTAATGATGTCGAAGCGCATGCCCTTGCGCGCCAAGGCCGGCTTGCCAGCGACGTACAAAGACGCGGCGCGTTCGATGCGCGCACGCTGGCGCCCCCCAACCAACTCGAGCGCCGCGCGGTCATGTGCCCGCGCCTTCACTTCGATGAAGCACAGCATGCCGAACGGCGAGCGCGCGACGAGATCGATTTCACCGGCATGGGTGCGAACGCGGCGTCCGAGAATCCGATAGCCCTTCAGCTGCAGCAGCAAGGCTGCCAGTGTCTCGCTGCTGCGGCCGCGCGATTCGGCGGCCTGGCGCGATTGGGTGAAACGGTCAGTCGTCATCGTTCTTCTTCTCGAGCGCGCGCTGGTAGATTTCCTTGCGCGGCACGCCAAGGGCTTCGGCGATCAGTTCCGACGCCGCACGCACCGGCATGAACGGCAAGGCCTTGTCGAGCAGCGCGTCGATGCGCGCGAGGTCTGCCTGCTGTTCCGGCGGCGGGCCGACGAGAATCGTCACTTCGCCCTTGGGTGGCGGCTCCTGCGCATATTGCGCGGCAAGGATGCCGAGCGTGCTGCGCCTTACTTCTTCATGCAGCTTGGTCAGCTCGCGCGTGACCGCAACCGCGCGATCGCCCAGCACGTCCGCCATCTGCGCCAGGCTTTCGGCAAGCCGTTGCGCCGATTCAAAGAAGATCAGCGTGGCGCGGATGTTTTTCAGCTCCGCCAATGCCGTGCCGCGCTCGCCTGTTTTGGACGGCAGAAAGCCGACAAACAAAAACCGGTCGGTCGGAAGACCCGCAAGCGCCAGCGCCGTCAGCGTGGCAGACGCGCCGGGAATGGCATGCACCGGCACGCCTTCGGCCAACGCTTCCCGCACCAGCTTGAAGCCCGGGTCCGAAACCAGGGGCGTTCCAGCATCGCTGATCAGGGCGATGCGCGCGCCATGCTTGAGACGCGCCAGGAGCTTGGGCCGTTCGCGTGCGCCGTTGTGGTCGTTGTACGCCGTCAGAGGTCTTGAAATGCCATGGATGGCCAGAAGTTTTGCGCTGACGCGGGTATCTTCCGCCGCAATCACGTCACAACCCGCCAGTACATCCAGCGCCCTGAGGGTGATGTCGCGGGCGTTTCCGATCGGTGTGGCGGTGATGTAAAGACCGGGCGCAAGTTCGCCCGTACCGCCCGATTTACGGAACGCACCCAAAGCCTTAGGGTCGCCGCTCAGAGGAGCTTTCGATGCCCGTTCCATTTCGTTTTGCCGATGTCATGCGTGCCGCCCGCCTTTTTGCCATTGCCGGAGCCGCAGCGATAGCGCTGACCGCATGCCAGGCGAGGCCGCCCGTGCCGCCGCCGCTCGCGCCCGTGGTGGACGCCGGCACCGTGCCGACCCGCCCGCTCATCGAAAACAAGCCGAGCTTCCTCAATCTTCCGAATATTCCGTCCGATCACACGCCGGTTCGCGTCGGCATTCTGCTGCCGTTCGACAGCACGTCGCCCGGCGTCAAAGCGCTGGCCGCGGCCATGCTGAAATCGGCGCAGCTCGCGCTCTATGAATCCGGCAACAAGGACATCATCCTGATGACCGCCGATGAGGGCACGTCGTCCGAAACGTCGGAAGCCGCTGCCACCCGACTCCTCAACCAGGGCGCCGAGATCATCATCGGACCGTTGTTCGCGCCGTCCGTGAAGGCCATTTCGCACGAAACGCGCGACCGCGGCGTGCCGGTGCTGGCGTTCTCGACCGACAGGAGCGTTGCAGGTGACGGAATTTTCCTGATGGGCTTTCTGCCCGAGAACGATGTCAAGCGCGTCATCTCCTATGCCGCCTCGCAGGGCCATCACAAATTCGCGGCACTGTCGGCCAACACGCCCTATGGCGACGTGACGATCGATGCATTCAACGCCGCTGTCGCCGAGGCCAAAGGCCAGGTGATCGACGTCGAGCGCTTTTCCTACTCCGCCGATGCCGCGCTGAAGCCCGCGGCGGATGTCGCCAAGACCGATGCGGATGCAGTGTTCATTCCGCTGGGCGGTCAGATCCTGCGCGCGATTTCGCCGACGCTTGGCGCAAGCGGCCTCGATCCCCGGAAGGTCAAGCTTCTGGGCACAAGTCTTTGGAACGAGCAGGGCAATCTCGCCGAGCCGACGCTGAACGGCGGCTGGTTTGCCGCGCCGTCGCAAACCGACGACGACGCCTTTGTTGCAAAATACAGGAATGCCTATGGTGCAAACCCGCCCCAGCTGGCGGCGCTATCCTATGACGCGATTTCCCTGGTCGCGTTGCTTGCAAAGGGCACGCCCTACAAACGCTTCACGCGCGCTGCGCTGACCGATCCCAACGGCTTTGCCGGCGTCGATGGAATTTTCCGCTTCAATCCGGACGGAACCGCCGAGCGCGGCCTCGCGGTCGTGGCGGTGACGCCGAACGGATTCCACGAAGTCGATCCCGCGCCCAAGACCTTCGTGAAGCCGGGTTCCTAATCGGCCAGCGCCGCGATCACGCTGTTCAACAGCAGCCGTCCGCGTGGTGTTGCGATCAGACGGTCGCCGTCAAGACGCAACAAGCCCTGATCGATGAGTGCCGCCATGCGCGTTTTGCCCGGCGATCGGTTCCAGCGCGCACGATAGGCGGAGAGATCGATTCCCTCTGCGAGGCGCAGGTTCATCAAGAGATGCTCGCGTGCCGCATCGTCCGGTGAAATCACGGCTTTCTCAGTCATGCCGTGACCTACGCGGGAAACATTTTCGCGCCAGCGTTCGGGCAACCGTTCGGTCTGGGTCGCGATGCGTTGTCCGTTCAGATCAAGTCGCCCATGCGCGCCCGGTCCGACTCCGGCATAGGACCCATAGCGCCAGTAGAGAAGATTGTGACGCGCTTCCGAGCCCGGCCGCGCGTGATTGGAAATCTCGTAGGCGGGGCGGCCGACGGCTTCCGTCATCTCCTGCGTGACCTCAAAGAGTTCGGCCGCGAGATCCTCATTCGGGATGTGCAGCGTTCCGTTCTTGTACAGCGTGAAGAACGGCGTAGCGGGTTCGATGGTGAGTTGGTAGAGCGAAAGATGATCGGTGCCGAAAGCGAGCGCCTCATTCAACTCTTCGCGCCACGCGGAGATCGTCTGATCGGGCCGCGCATAGATTAGGTCGAGCGAGACGCGCTCGAAATTGTTCATCGCCAGTTTCAGCGCCGCCTTTGCCTCCGCCACATTGTGCAGACGGCCCAACATTTTCAGGTCTTTGTCGTTCAGCGCCTGTACGCCCAGCGACAGGCGATTCACGCCCGCGGCGCGGTAGTCGCGAAAGCGCGCCGCATCGGCGCTCGCCGGATTGGATTCGAGCGTCACTTCGACATCGTTGGCCGTGCGCCACAGCCGTGCGATCGTATCCAGCGTGCGTCCGACGCTTGAACCCTGCATCAGCGACGGCGTGCCGCCGCCAAAAAAAACCGTTTCGACGATCGGCCGATCCGCACCCTGTTGTTCCGCGGTCCATTCCAGTTCGCGCACAATGGCGTCGATCCAGCCGCTCTCGTCGATTTTGGTGCGGACATGGCTGTTGAAATCGCAATAGGGGCACTTGGCCGCGCAGAACGGCCAATGGACGTAGATGCCAAATCCGCTCATGACGCGAAGACGGCGCTCTTCACAAGTTTTTCGAAGGCGCGGGCGCGATGGCTCATGCCGTGCTTCGTCGCCGGTTCGATCTCGCCGAACGTTTCGGTCATTCCTTCCGGGACAAAAATCGGATCGTAGCCGAAGCCATGCGTGCCGCGGGGTGGAAACACCAGCGTGCCGTGCACCTCGCCTTCGAACACTTCGACATTGTCATGCGGTGCGGCGAGTGCGAGCGCGCAGACGAATTTCGCCGACAGGTCCGTCGCGCCCTTCTCGCGCAATTCCTGCTCGACACGCCGCATCGCGTCTTCGAAATTCCTGTTGGGTCCTGCCCAGCGCGCGGAATAGATGCCGGGCGCGCCGCCCAGCGCCGTCACCGTCAGGCCGGAATCATCGGCGATGGCGATGTGATTGGTCGCATTCGCGGCCGTGCGCGCCTTCAGCACGGCGTTGCCGACAAAGTCCGCTTCGGTTTCTTCCGGTTCATCAAGTCCAAGCTCATTGGCGCCGACGACGTGCAGGCGAAACGGTGCAAGCAGCTCGCGGATCTCGCGAACCTTGCCCTGGTTGTGGCTTGCCACCACAAGCGTTTCGCCGGCACGAAGCTTCATGCGCCAATGACATTCTTCTGCATCGTCACAAGCTCGGCGATGCCCTTGCGCGCGAGCTTGAGCATCTGCGCGAACTGATCATCGGTGAAGGGCGCGCCTTCGGCCGTGCCCTGAAGTTCAACCAATCCGCCAGCACCGGTCAGCACGAAATTCGCGTCGGTCTCGGCCGTCGAATCCTCGTCATAGTCGAGGTCGAGAACCGCCTCGCCCTTCCAGACGCCGCAGGAGATGGCCGCCACGTGATCCTTGATCGCGGGCTTGGTCACCATGCCGGTCTTTTTCATGAAGGCTATGCATTGGTGCAGGGCAATGAAGCCGCCGGTTATCGAGGCGGTACGCGTGCCGCCATCGGCCTGGATGACGTCGCAATCGATGACGATCTGGCGCTCGCCGAGCGCTGTCATGTCGACAACGGCACGCAAGGAGCGGCCGATCAGGCGCTGGATCTCCAGCGTCCGGCCGGACTGCTTGCCCTGCGCGGCTTCGCGCCGCATGCGTTCATGGGTCGAGCGCGGCAACATGCCATATTCGGCCGTGACCCAGCCCTTGCCGGTTCCCCGAAGGAAAGCGGGCGCGGTATCCTCCAGACTGGCCGTGCACAGCACATGGGTGCTGCCGAACTTCACCAGACATGACCCTTCGGCATGCTTGGCAACACCCGGTTCGAGGGTCACGGTACGCATCTGGTCGTTTGCGCGGCTGGATGGGCGCATGGTTGTTTGCCTTGAAGTTTGGGCGTTGCGCCGTTACCTAGCGGCTTTGCCGGCGCCGGTGCAAACGTTTCGGCGGCGGTGTAAATAAATTTCGCGAAATCAGGAACTTAATTCGTTGGATTCGGTGAGTGCACAGGCCTTGAACAGAGCCCTTGGCGAGCGGCCCCGGGAAGTGTTCCGCCATCTTGTCGAGGCGTTCCTTGCCTCCGGCGAGCCTGTGGGTTCGCGCACGCTCTCCCAGCGTCTGCCGCTCGCGCTTTCGCCGGCCTCGATCCGCAACGTCATGGCGGACCTGGAGTCGATGGGGCTGCTCTATGCGCCGCACACCAGCGCAGGCCGGGCACCGACCGAAAAGGGTCTGAGGCTCTTCGTCGACGGCCTGTTGGAAATCGGCGAGCTTGCGCCCGACGAACGCGTCGCCATCGAGGCGCGCATGAGCGGTTCCGGCCGCGCGGTTGAAGACGTGCTGACCCAGGCGACGAGCCTTTTGTCGGGTCTGTCGAACTGCGCGGGCCTCGTTGTTTCTTCGAAGCAGGATTCGGCCCTCAAGCACATTGAGTTTGTCGGCGTCGCACCGGGCAAGGCGCTGGTCGTAATGGTGAGCGAAGACGGCCAGGTCGAGAACCGCCTGATCGACACGCCGCTCGGCCTGCCGCCGTCCGCGCTCACCGAGGCCTCGAACTATCTCAATGCCAGGCTGCGCGGACGCACACTGGATGCGGCGCGCGCCGAAGTCTTGCAGGAGCTGGACGGCGAGCGTGCGGAGCTTGATCAGCTGACAGCCAAGATCGTGGCCGAGGGGCTTGCGACGCTTTCCTCGTCCGGCGTCACGCGCAACAGTGAAGAGAAAGTGCTGATCGTGCGCGGCGCATCGCATTTGCTCGATACGGTCGAGGCGCAGGTCGATATCGAACGCGTCCGCAACCTGTTCGAAGATATCGAGCGCAAGAACGAGCTGATCCGGCTTCTTGAGCTTGCGAAAGACGGCGACGGAGTGCGCATCTTCATCGGTTCGGAGAACCGGCTGTTCAGCCTCTCCGGCTCCTCCATCGTCGCTGCGCCCTACGCGAACGCACAAGGAAAAGTCATCGGCGTGATCGGGGTGCTTGGCCCCACCCGCTTGAATTACGGTCGCATCATTCCAATGGTCGATCACACAGCAAAAGTCGTTGGCCGATTGCTCGGTTGATGCGTTAGGAAGACAGGATGAGCGAAGAAAACGAACAGGACGGCCTGGAGCCGGGACAGCCGCATCCCGCCGACGTGATCGCGGCGCTGAATGCCGAGAATGTCGAGTTGAAGGACAGGCTCCTGCGGGCGCTTGCCGAAGCGGAAAACACGCGCCGTCGCGCCGAGCGCGAAAAGGCCGATGCCAGTCTCTACGCCGTGACGCGCTTTGCCCGCGACATGCTGACGATTGCGGACAATTTCGCACGCGCGCTTGCCCATCTGCCGCCCGCCGTGCGCGACGCGGCCGACCCGCAGGTCAAGGCTGTCATCGAAGGCGTGGAAGCGACCGACCGCCAGTTGATCGCCGCGCTCGCAAATCACGGCGTCAAGCAGATCGACACCAGCGACGGCAAATTCGATCCCAACCTGCACCAGGCGATCGCCGAAGTGCCGGGCGAGGGAAAGCCTGGCGGCTCGATCGTGAACGTGGTCCAGACCGGATACACGATCGGCGAGCGGCTGCTGCGCCCCGCCATGGTCACCGTGGCCCGCAAGGAAAGCGGCAACGGGTCGGCGCCCGGCGGGACCGTCGACACCAGGGCCTGAGGCGCGCCTACTCGACAAGCTCGCGGGCGCGCGCGAAGCTTCGCGAAATGAGCGAGATATCGGCCGCGCCCCCACAACCAGCTTCGAATATGGAAGCCCCGTTCGAGCAGCAACTCTATTTGCGCTCGCCGTTCGGTACGCCTGTGACCACCGCCATTTTGTTTGTCATTCTGTTCGGAAGTTATTTGACCCTTGCTGCACTCCAACACGTGACGATCTTCGATCCCAGTGCCTTTGAGCTGGGAATTTCGCCGGTGACGTGGTCAGCATTGGTATTGTCGCTGCTCTGCTGCACCGCTCTGGCAATGCAACGCTACGCCCGCAAGTGGGAAGCCGCCGACCGGGCCGACTATGCAAGAATACTGACTGGCGGAATGCCAAGCGCCCTGAATGTGACAGGCGTGGCCGCGCGCGGCGCGAAGCTGTGGCAGGCGACATTCATCGGCATCGTCATTGGACTCGTCATCAGTACGGCCATCCGGTTCGCCGAAATGCGAGAGGGTCATTCGCTTCCGCTCGGACCGACGCTCTGGTACGCCTGCCTGACGACGTTTCTGGCCGCCCTGTTTGCGCGCGGCGTCGAACAGAGCCGCGCGGGCAGCAGCGCTTATGCCAACATGCTAAGTTCAGAACTCAAAATCGACCTTTTGCGAACCGACACACTCGCGGTTCTCGGACGTTCGGCGGCGCGCGCGGCGTTGATCTGGTTCGTCGTCAGCGCGGTCGCGTGCCTCTTCTTTGCGAGCGGCGACCTCAACTGGCTCACGATCGGCGTGATCGTGCTATGCGCTGCAATGGGCATCGGAATGTTCGTGAGCATCATGTTCCGCATCCATCGGCAGATTCTTGCCTCAAAGAATACCGAACTTGAGCACATCCGCCGCCAGATCGACGCCATGCGCGCCGCAATGCACGAGGACTATCAGGCCGCGACGCACCTGCACGGGTGGCTGGCCTATGAAAAACGAATCTCCGAGGCTCATGAGTGGCCGTTCGACCAATCCACTCTGGTCCGGGTCGGCGCGTCCGCCTTCATTCTTATCGTGCCCTGGCTCGGCCGCGCGGCGGCGGAATATCTGATCGATCATTTCAGCCATATCGCAGGCTGATCATCGTGATTAGGATGCCGGCATGAGTGACATTGGAATTGTCGTGGCCGGCGCTGCCGGCCGCATGGGACTGACGCTGATCCGTACCATCACGGAGGCGAAGGGCTGCTTTGTGAGCGGTGCGCTGGAAGCGCCCGGCCATCCCGACCTCGGCCAGGATGCCGGCACACTTGCTGGCCTCAAGCCGCTTGGCATTCCGCTCACCGGCGATCCGTTGCCGCTGCTCGCCAAGGCTCAGGCGCTGGTCGATTTCACGATTCCGAGGGTCTCGGTGGAGCTTGCCGCGCTGTCGGCGCAGGCGCGCATCGTTCATGTCATCGGCACAACAGGCTGTTTGGCGGACGACGACGCCAAGATCCGCGCTGCCGCGCGTCACGCCATCATCGTGAAATCGGGCAGCATGAGCATGGGCATCAACCTGCTGGCCGCGCTCGTCCGGCGCGCTGCAAAGGCTTTGCCGGACTTCGACATCGAAGTCGTCGAGATGCACCACCGCAAGAAGGTCGATGCGCCCAGCGGCACGGCTTTGTTGCTCGGCCAGGCGGCGGCGGAGAGCCGCGGCATCTCGCTCGCCGAGAATTCCGTGCGCTCGCGGGACGGCCACACCGGCGCGCGTCCCGACGGCGCAATCGGCTTTTCCAGCCTGCGCGGCGGCACGGTGATCGGCGAACACGAAGTGATTTTTGCAGGGCCCAGCGAACGAATCGTGCTGTCCCACGTCGCGGAGGATCGCAGCATCTTCGCCCATGGAGCAGTGGCTGCGGCGAAATGGGGACAGGGCAAAAAGCCCGGCCTTTATGCCATGGCGGACGTTCTCGGCCTGTCGGACTGAGCCGCGCGCGCCGCTTCGACCGCCAGCATCGCTCGCTTGCGCTCCAGGCCCCAGTGATAGCCATGCAGCGCGCCGTCGCTTCCCAGCACGCGATGACAGGGAATGAGCCAGGAGATCGGATTGCGGCCGACGGCCGTTCCCACCGCGCGCGACGCGCTGTCGTTCCCGACCCGTCCGGCGATGGCGCGATAGGTTGAGACCTTGCCTTGCGGAATTGCCAACAATGCTTCCCAGACCTTCACCTGCCAGGGCGTGCCCAGAAGATGGATAGGCAGATCGGTGTCGCCGGGCCGGGCGTCGAAAATCTGCCGTACGAATTCTGCCGTCCGTTCCGGCGCCTCGCGATACTCCGCCTTCGGCCAGCGCGCGCGCATGTCAGCGAAGATCTTCTTCTCTTCGCCTTCGTCGCCAAACGCCAGACCGCAGACACCCTTTGTAGTCGCCATAACCAGCGCGATGCCGAATGGGCAGGCGTGAAAGCCATAGTCGATGCCGACACCCGCGCCACCTTTCGCGTAGTCGCCGGGCGTCATCGCCTCGATCTTGAGACAAAGATCGTGCAGGCGCGACGGTCCGGACAGCCCCGCGTCGAGCGAGGCGTCAAGAATGTTCTTGCCCTGCGCGAGATCGGCCTTGGCATGGTCGAGCGTGAGATGGCCGACAAAATTCTTCGGACTGACGCCGACATAGCGCGTGAACAGGCGCTGGAAGTGAAACGGCGACAGATTGACGGACGCCGCCGCATCTTCCAGCGAAGGTTGCTCGAGATAGCGCGCGCTCAGGAAGCGGATCGCGCGTCCCATGCGGCGCCAGTTTGCGTCGTTTTCGTCGAAGGAGAGTATGTTTGTCATGGGCCGAACATGGGCCCGCTGCGCGCGCTTTACGACCCGTTTCTTGCGCAGTTCAGGCCGCGTGGTCACGGGCCCGCCGGAGCGCATTTTTCAAGGTTTCGGCAAAGGACGCGCGTTCCTCGGGTGCCAGAAAGCTGCCGATTTTCAAGCCTTTGCCGTGACTCCACACCGTGAGCTGGCTCCAATGATCCGGCGGATCGTCCATCTGAACCCGCACCCAGTAGGGATTGAAGCGGATTTCATCGCCGAGCCCCTTGGGTGGGCGGCGCGCGATGCGAAGGAGTGAAGCCGTCAGCGTGACACGCTCTTCGCGCTTGGCTGCCTTGAGACTGGCGCGGAACGCCCAGGCGAGCAGCGCAACGTCCGCACCCATGAACGGCGCAATCGGCCAGGCGCCGCGCAAAACAAAGTAAAGCGCTATCGCGACGTTGATGAAGGCGACCAGCAAGAGAACGGCCAAGAGAATGCGCGGGCTCATCGGCGGGCTAGGCCGCAGCACCTGATCGAGAAGAACGCCATTTTCGGACGCCATATTTTTAGATTACTTGCGCCGGGCGCTTGGCCGCAACAGTCTGCGGAACACTTTTTGGGACATCGGCATGGCACGCGCGTTCAGCAACGAAGAAATCGAGGAATTCTTTACCCGATTGAAAAAGCAGATGCCTGAGCCGCAGACCGAATTGCAGTCGGTCAACCCCTACACGCTGCTGGTCGCCGTGGTTCTCTCGGCCCAGGCCACGGACAAGAGCGTAAACAAGGCGACGGAGTCTTTGTTCAAAATCGTCGACACGCCGCAGAAAATGGTCGCTCTCGGCGAAGAAAGACTGACCGGCTACATCAAGACCATCGGCCTCTTTCGCAACAAGGCCAAGAACGTCATCGCGCTGTCAAAACTTCTTATCGAACGGCACGGCGGCAAGGTTCCGCGCACGCGCGAGGAACTGGAAGCGCTGCCGGGCGCCGGCCGAAAGACCGCCAATGTCGTCCTCAATGTTGCGTTCGGCGAGAAGACGATCGCCGTCGACACGCATATTTTCCGCGTCTGCAATCGCACCAACCTTGCGCCGGGCAAGGATGTTCTTGCCGTCGAGCTGGCGCTGGAAAAAAAGGTGCCGGACAAATTCAAGCTGCATGCGCATCACTGGCTGATCCTGCACGGCCGCTATACCTGCATCGCGCGCAAGCCGCTCTGCCCGACCTGCGTGGTGCGCGATCTGTGCCGTTTCAAGGACAAGACGAAAGAAGGCGAACCGATCAGGAAACCGGCCGCGCGGCCGCGCGCGCGCGCAAAGCGCTGAGGCAATTCTCATCGGCCGCGATGCTCGCGCCGCGCGGCGTGGTTTCGACATGCCACACCGCCGTATTGCCGTCACGCGAATAGAGAAAAAAGAACGCCTTGCAGCTGGGCGAATCGAACCGCCAGATCTGGGCCGTTCCGTCATGGCGCACCAGGGCCGGCACGCCAAACGCGGCGCGTAGTTCGGATTCATGCAGACCGGTCGTGCCCGATGGCTCACCCGGTGACGGTGCGTTGGGCAGACGGACCTGCTGCCCCGGGCCGTGCGTCGCCGGGCGCGTGGCGCAGCCGGCAAGTGCTGTGCAGATCGTCAGGATGGTCACGAGTTTTTTCATGCCGGACGTTCCTCATGGGACAAGCGCTTGAAGAGGTGTGCCATCAAAGCGGAGCCAAAAAAAGGCGCAATCAGATCGACAAAGGGAATGACGGTCAGAACCGAGATCAAAAGCCCCGCGGCGAAAATCTTTCCGCTGTATTTCCGGCGCAGCACATCGCTCTGCTGACGGGAAAGATGCCGCAGTGAGGCCAGTTCGAAGAATTCCCGCCCCAGCAGCCAGCCATTGGCGAGGATTGTCGCGATTTCCGACACGCCGGGCACGCCGATATCCATCGGCAGCAGAACTATGTTGATCAGCAGCGAAAGACCGATGAGACGGAACGCTTCGCGGATCCCGGTGGCGAGCGGAGTACCCGCCGCCCTTGGGTCGTTGGGGTAGAAATGCGCATCGACCTTGGCGGCGATGCGGTCGAGATACAGGGACCCGAAGATGGCTGCGACCGGCGCGCCGAGAAAAAAGATCGCCAGAACGAGTAGTATCGGCGTCGCGAGTTCCAGAAAACGGTTCACCCAAACCGAGCCAAGCGGCGGCAGATGCGCGAGGCCGTATTCGACGCCGGCGAAAAGCAGGACGAACAGGATCGCCGTGAGCAGCAGCGACCACAGAACGGTCCCGATGAAGTCGCGGTCGAACAGCATGGCCGCGGCCTTGCCGGCGCTTGCGAACATTCGTTGGGTCCTCTAACTGAGGCTTTCTTATAAGTGAAAAAGCGGGGACGTTTAATGGCACACGTGTATGACGTGGCGGCGCTGGGCAGCGCGATTGTCGATGTGCTGGCGCCGGTCGACGACAAATTCCTGCTGACCCACAACATTGCCAAGGGCGTGATGACGCTGATCGACGATCACCGCGCGGCGCAGCTTTATTCAGCGCTCGGAACGCCACGCGAAATCGCCGGCGGCTCGGCCGCCAACACGATGGCGGGGCTTGCCTCGCTCGGCGGACGCGGCGTGTTCGAAGGCAAGGTCAAGCATGACCGGCTTGGCGAGGCTTTCGCCGCGAGCCTGAAGGATATTGGCGTTCACTACACCACCGAGCCGGCACAAGACGGCCCCTCCACCGCCATGTGCCTCATCGCCGTCACGCCGGACGGCGAGCGCAGCATGAACACCTATCTCGGCGCGGCGCGCGAACTTTCGACGCACGACATCGACGAAAAGGAAATCGCCTCGGCGGCGGTGCTCTATATCGAAGGCTATCTTTGGGACGCGCCGAAGGCGAAGGCGGCTTGCCTGAAAGCCATCAAGGATGCGCGCCGGGCGGGCACCAAGGTCGCGTTCACCTTGTCGGACCCGTTCCTGGTCGGGCGCTATCGCGATGAGTTCCTCAAATTGCTCGGCGATCTCGACATCATCTTTGCCAACGAAGAAGAAGCGAAGTCGCTTTTCGAAGTCGACTCGTTCGACACCGTGCTGCAGGCGGCGCGGTCCACCTGGCACGGCATCGCCGCTCTCACCCGTTCGGAAAAGGGCTGCGTGATCGCGCAGGGTTCGGAAGTGCATGTCGTCGACGCCTGGCCGGTGGAACGCGTCGTCGACACGACGGGTGCTGGCGATCTGTTCGCGTCTGGATTTCTCTACGCACTGACGCGCGGCCGCGGGCTTGCGCATTGCGGCAAGCTGGCCGGGCTCTGCGCCGCCGAAGTGATTTCGCACTATGGCGCGCGTCCCGAAACGTCACTCAGGGTGTTGGCGACAGAGGCCGGACTGATCTAGCCCGACTTGCGCAGATAGACGTAAAGCGCGCCTTCGCCGCCGTGTTTGTTGTGTGCCAGGCGCGTGCCCGCCACGATTCCGGCGAAGGATGGCTCCCGCAGCCAGCGCGGCACGACCGATTTCAATATGCCGCGTGAGCGATAGTTCAATTCCATGTCGAAAGGTGCATCGGCTGCGACGCGCGCGCCCTTTCCGGTGACGACGAGCACGAGCTTGTGCCGCCGCATTTGCGCCGTGCGCAGGAAAAGCAGCAAGGCATGATGCGCATCGCGTTCGGTGAAGCCGTGCAGGTCGAGGCGCGCATCGGGTTCGATCAGACCGCGCCTGAGTCTTTCGTCGGTTCGCCCGTCAAGACCGCTCACGCCGGCTGGCGCGGGCACCTTGCGCTTCGGGAGCGCCATCAGCCCTGCCGTCAGGATCGGCGCGAGCGGCCGCGCTTCGGCGATCGTTTCCCGGAACAAAATGCGTTCCTCATCTGTCGTCTTGCGCCGGCTCATGGCGCAACTCTGGCTGCCAGCGATTTGGGGAGCAAGACGTAGAGATAGCCGGAAGATTTCATTTCCCCCGCCTCGTTCTCCGCCTTTGCGCCAAAGCCGAAGAAGATGTCGGCGCGCACTGGCCCGCGAATAGCGCCGCCCGTATCCTGCGCGACGAACAGGTTTTGCAGTGCGTGACCATCCGGCGTCGTCGTGGCGATGAAGACGGGAACGCCAAGGACATGAAGGCGCAGATCGACCGCAATGCTCGCCTTCGGCGTGAGCGCGACGCCTTCGGCGCCCGCGCTGCCCAGCGATGGGTCGCCGACTGGGGATTCCTTGAAAAAGACGAAGGATTCGTCGCTCTCCATCACCTGTCTTGCCGCGACGGGATTGGATTTCAGCCAAGCGCGGATCGTCTGCATGGACACTTTCTCGCGCGGCAGCGCGCCGGAACGGATCAAGGTCCGCCCGATCGGCGTGTAGGGCCTGCCGTTCTGGCCCGCATAGGCGACGCGGATGACAGAGCCATCGTCGAGCATGACGCGGCCCGAACCCTGGATGTGCAAGAAGAAAACCGCGACGGAATCATCGCCATAGAACAGCACGGCAGCCGCAGGCGGCTTTGCGTCGATTTCGGCGCGCCCAGCGTAGGGGACGAGATGCTGACCGGTGAGCCGTCCGGCAAGACGCTCGCCCTTCCATTCGGGACGGAACAGGCCGAGATCGACACTGACGAGATCGCCCGGCAAGGCGTAAACGGGCGTCTGATAGCCATCGTGGCGGGTGCGGCTGCCGTGCAGCAATGGTTCGTAGTACCCGGTAAATAGACCTTCCCCGCCGGCTTCTTTGGCAACAAAATTGTTCGCAAAAAAAGCGCGTGCTTTGTTTTCATCGGCCGTCAGCGAAGCCCGGCAGACCGGCTGCCAATCGGCTGCGCGGCCGGCATAAGCGCCCAGTTCTGTGCCGGGGGCCTGCTTCAGGAACAGGACGCAGGATCGGCGAAACGCCGCAAGTGCGGCTCGCGGATCGCCCTGGTTCCAGCCGGGAAGTTCGCCGAATGAAACCGGTGTTAGTGTCAGCGCTTCGACGGGACCGGCCTTGTGCGGCAGCAGAAACCAGCCTGCGACACCGGCCAGCGCGAGCATGAGCAGAACCAGAAGGCCGGGAAGACGGGAACGCATTCCCGCCTCCGGGTTTACGGCAGATCGCCGGACGTCGCGACCAGCAGCCAGTTCGGATCGCGGGCACGCGTGTCGCGCGAGAAGGTCCACACATCGGTGACATCGCGGACGGACTTGGAATCGCCTTCGATGATCGCCGCATTCGCATCGCTGGTTGCGGAGATGAATTGCGACCCAAACGCCAGCGTGATCTCGGCCGCGCGTCCTTTGACGGCAGCATGGACGATCTTCACATCCTTGAAGCCGACGAAGGTGAACGCCACCGTTTCCTTGCGCTGTTCGCGGCCGGTGATGACCGCGCCGAACGCCGCAAACACCTCATCGCTCAGCAGGGGCCGAAGCTGCGCCCGATCGCCGCGTGCGAAAGCGGTGACGATCAGCTCATAGGCGCTGCGGGCGCCGGCGATGAAATGCTCGGTCTCGAAGCTGCGGTCGGCAAGCTTGATGTCCACAAGCCCGCGGGAAACCGGGTCTGCGGACTTGTCCGCGGCCTGCCCGGCTCTGGCTGCAACCGGAAGGGGCACGACATTGTCTTTCGGGGGCGCCGCGTCGGCGCCGGACAGGCGATAGCTTTCCTGCGGCGGGCGTTCGTGGCCCGTACGCCGGCCCAGCACGGTATAGAGGCGGAACAGGATGACGCCGGCGACCACCGCAAAGAGCAGAATATCGAAGAACTGTGAATTCGGCATAGTCGGTAAACCTTCCGCGGTCCGCCCACCGCCAACTGGGGAGACTAAACCCGCCTGCAGGGAGGGTCCAGCACTCTCAAGCCGATATAGGGGCTGCAAGGTGTGGTAACCAGTCGCTTGCCTTGTCACGCAAGCGCGTTCCGTGGTACCGGCCGCGCGCGAATTTCCAAGGAAAAGATGATGAGCGGCGGACCAGAAGGCAGCGGCGGCGAGGCAACTGCGCCGCGCGTCCAGATCATAGCGCAATACGTCAAGGACCTGTCCTTCGAGAATCCGGGGGCGCCCTCGTCCATCACCAGCCGCCCAAATATCGACCTGGGTGTCGACCTGCAGGCGCGCCGCATAGAAGGCACACTGTTCGAAGTGGAGTTGAAACTACGCATCAACGCCAAGTCGGCCGAAGACCGCCCGGTGTTTCTTCTGGAACTCGTCTATGCCGGCATGATGCAGATCGTGAACGTTCCCGACGACGTTCTGCAGCAGATTCTGCTGATCGAAGGACCGCACCTGTTGTTCCCCTATGCGCGTCGCATCATCTCGGACGCCGTGCGCGACGGCGGCATGCCGCCGCTGATGATCGAGCCGATCGATTTCGCCGGTCTGTTCCGCAGCAAGCAGGCGCAGATGCAGCAAATGCGCGGCGGCGTGCAGGAATCAGGAAACGCCTGAGAGCGCGCTCCAGATTGCGTCCTTACCGAGCTCCTTGGCGACGAAAGCCGCATGTGCTTCGGCTTCGGCCGGGGTGAGCCGCGACGGCAGCGGCGATGGCCGGATGCGGGCGGTGCGCACCTCGTCCTGGACATTGTCGGCGCGATCGATGGGACTGAGCGAAAGTTTTTTCTGACGTCCGCCCAGCAGTTCAAGATAGACCTGCGACGTCAGCTCGGCATCGAGCAGCGCACCATGTTTTGAGCGCGCCGACAGGTCGATCGCGAAGCGCTTACACAGTTCGTCGAGCGAATAGCGGGCGCCGGGGATCTTGCTCTTGGCGATTTCGATCGTGTCGATCGCACGGGCGAACGGGATCAGCGGTCGGCCCACGCGATGCAACTCCGAATTGACGAACTTCAGATCGAAGCTGGCATTGTGGATCACCAGGACCGCATCGCCGATGAAATCCAGAAACTCTTCCGCGACATCGGCGAATTTCGGCTTGTCGGACAGGAATTCGTCGGTCAGGCCGTGCACGCGCTGGGATTCGATCGGTACCAGCCGTTCAGGGTTGAGATAACAGCGATAGGTCCGCCCCGTCGGCAGATGCTCCATCAGTTCGACACAGCCGATCTCGACGATCCGATGCCCGTCGGCGGGCTCGAAGCCTGTGGTTTCGGTATCGAGAACGATTTCACGCATGTCCGGCTTTTTCCCCGGCGCGCCTGCTATCGCGCAGCGCCGCCAAAATCATCTTCACCTGGTCGAAAGCCTGCTCGAGGCCCTTGTCCGTCACAACCACGAAATGGGCTTTTGCACGCTTTTCTTCGTCGGGCATCTGGCGCGAGTGGAGATAGTCGAATTTCTCCTGCGTCATTCCGGGGCGCGCCAGTACGCGTTCGCGCTGGATATGGGACGGCGCACTGACAACCACAACCGCGTCCATGTTGGCTTCGCCATGGGTTTCGAACAGCAGCGGGATGTCGAAGACGACGATATCCGCGCCCTTTTTGTCCGCATCTTCCAAGAATTTCCGTCTTTCATCGGCCATCAGCGGATAGACGATGGCCTGCAAACGCTGCGTCGCCTCATTATTGCCCGTGACGCACTTGGAAAGTTCGACACGGTCGACCGCGCCGTCCTTCACCGTGCCGGGAAAGGCGGCTTCGATCGGGCCGACGGCCGCGCCGCCCAGTTGGTAAAGCCGGTGCACGGCCGCGTCGGCGTCATAGACCGGCACGCCGAGCTGCGCGAACATCTTGGCCGTTTCCGACTTGCCCATTCCGATGGAGCCGGTCAGCCCGACATGGGTGGGGCGCCTATTTGCCACGGACGAGGGCCTCTTCCAAATATCTTCTCAACGCAGGCGTGACCCTAGGCTCCACGCCGAAGAACGCCTGGAACGCCGGCACACCTTGATGCATCAGCATGCCAAGACCGTCGATCGTCTTAAAGCCCGCAGCGCGTGCGCGCTTCAGCAGCGGTGTTTCGAGCGGGTTGTAAACGATGTCGCAGATAGCCGCTGTCTTCGGCAGCGGGTCGAGCGAAAAGTCGAGCGATGGCGTCCCCTTCATCCCCGCGCTGGTGGCATGAACGACGAGCGCCACGCCCTGTGCCGCCCTTGGCCAGTCTTTTTGGTCGAAGACCGTGATCTTCGGCGCAATGTGCTGCGACAGGGCTGCAGCCAGTTGATCGGCGCGCGTGCGGCTGCGATTGACGATGCGGATTTCGCCGGCGCCGAGATCATGCAGCGCCACAGCGGCCGCGCGCGCAGCGCCGCCCGCGCCCATAATGACACCAGTTTTGCCGCGCATTGCGTCAGCGCCGAGACTCTCGCGCAAGGAGGCCGCAAGTCCGCTCGCATCGGTATTGAGGCCTTCGATGCGGCTGTTTTCGTGGAAAATGAGCTGATTGACCGCACCGGCCGCACCGGCCGCGAGATCGCAGTCATGACAGATGGCGAAGGCGGCTTCCTTGTGTGGAATCGTCACGCTGACGCCCTTGAAGCCGGCTTTCATCAGCGCCCGAACGACGATTGAGAAATCTTCGGGACGCACCGGCAAAGGCACGAGCGCGCCGTCGATCCCCATCTCGTTCAGCCAGAAACCATGCAGCCGCGGCGAGAAGGCCTGCGAGACGGGCCAGCCGATGATCCCGGCAAGCTTTGCGGCGCCGCTGAGGCTCATTGCGCGATCACACCCTTTCGGCGCAGCTCGGCCAGAAGCGGCTGAAGCGGCAAGCCCAGGATGGAAAAATACTCGCCTTCGACGCTCTCGAAAAGCTGCGCGCCCATTCCTTCCAGACGATAACAGCCCACGCCGGCCAAAAGCCCGTCACCTTCTGTGGACAGATAGGCGTCCAGGAAGGTTTCGCTGAATTCGCGCATTCTGAGTGTTGCCGTTTCAACATGCATCCAGGCGAGCTTTCCGTCCTGGGCCAGCGCGAGTGCGCTGATGAGGTGGTGCGGCTTGCCTCTCAGGCGGAGCAGAAGAAGGCGTGCGGCCGCGATGTTGGCGCATTTGCTGACCAGCTCGTCGCCGAATTCCAGGACCTGGTCGGCGCCGAGCACCAATGCGTGCGGGTACGCCTTTGAAACATGGACGGCTTTCGCTTGGGCGAGCGCGGCGGCGATAGCCGCGGGTGCTTTTTTCTCGGCCAGCAACTCCGCCTTGAGGGCGTCTTCGTCAATGTCCGCGGCGACTGCTGTGAACGGAACCGCCGCCCCGCGCAGAATGCGAGCGCGCGAGGTGCTTGCCGACGCAAGGATGAATCTCACGCCTGCCGCTCGTTCAGCAGATTGATCACAGCCGCTGCCGTTTCCTCCACAGACCGGCGCGACACGTCGATGACCGGCCAGTCGTGCTGTTCGAACAGCTTGCGCGTGGCGCTGACCTCGTTCCGCACGGAGTCGACATCGACATAGTCGGTGTCGCGAACCTCACCCATCGTGTTCAAGCGGTTGCGGCGGACCTGTACCAGCCGGTCCGGCGATGCCCACAGACCAACGATGAGAGGGGTTTTCGCCGCCAGCAGCGACGCTGGAAGTGCAATCCCGGGCACCAGCGGGATATTGGCGGCGCGCACGCCTCTGATGGCGAGATAGACGCAGGTCGGTGTTTTCGAAGTACGGCTTGCGCCGACAAGGATGACCTGTGCGCCATCGATGGTATCCAGCGCCTGTCCGTCATCGTGCTGAATGGTGAAGTTGAGCGCTTCGATGCGCTGAAGATAACGCTGGTCGACTTCGTGTTGTGCGCCAGGCCTGTGCGTTTCCGCAGCGCCGAGAAACTGACGCATCATGGCGATCGGACCTTCCATGACATCCAGACAGGGCAAATTCGCAGCGGCGCACCGCGCGATCAATTCCTTGCGCAGTTCCTGATTGACGAGCGTGAAGAAGACCAGACCCTTCTGCGCCGAAATGTGTTCGATCGCGCGATCCAATTGCTTGCGGCTGCGTACAAGGACATAGGAATGCTCCTCAACGAGCACGCCTTCAAACTGTGCGAGCGCTGCCTTGGCGATGGAGTTGAGGGTTTCGCCGGTCGCGTCGGAGACAAGATGAACGTGGAAATCGTTACTCACAAATTCATGCTCCGTTTGTGCACCGATGATCCAAGTTATGCGGAAAAATACCCCTACACGTTGACCGATGTGCAGCGAACCCTATCGCTCCCCAGACTGTCACCAGCTTCGGTGGTTTTCCGCACCCTACGACAATTTGACCTAGACACTTGAGTCCAATGCGCTTCCGGCATAGTGGTCAAAACGGCCCACGGACTCGTCCACAGATCACAGGCCTTACACCATCTTCAGAATCCTAATCTAGGAGTCTTGTATTGAAGTATGAGACAAATCTGATCCGGGTTTTGAATGGAAACCCTGTCTGGCCACCTCCGCTGTGGCTCATGCGCCAGGCCGGCCGCTATCTGCCCGAGTATCGTGAGCTGCGTGCAAAGGCCGGCTCGTTCTGGACGATGTGCAATTCGCCGGAACTAGCCGCCGAGGTGACGCTGCAGCCGATCCGCCGCTTTGGTTTTGATGCCGCTATTATTTTTTCTGACATCCTGACCATTCCGGCCGCACTGGGCTGTCCGGTGACGTTTGAGGAAGGCGAAGGGCCGAGGCTCACGCCAGTTACGAATGCGAGTGGTTTCAACCGCGATCCGTCGCATTGGGAGAAGGCGCTGGCACCGGCCTACGAGACCTTGAAACGAGTCCGGCGGGGTCTGGGTCCAGAGACGACGCTGATCGGCTTCGCTGGCGCGCCCTGGACCTTGGCGACCTATCTGGCGGCCGGCCGAGGTGGCGATGAACAGAAAGCTGCGAAGCTTTGGGGCTATCGCGATCCGGAAAGCTTCGCGGCGTTGCTCGATGTCCTGGGCGAGTGTGTTGCGTTTCATTTGATTCGTCAGCTCGACGCGGGTGCGGACGTCGTGCAGATTTTCGACAGTTGGGCTTCGGGACTTCCGGCGCATGTCTATGCACGCTGGGTTGTGGACCCAGCAAAAAAAATCGTCGCGCGGATACGCACAGCGCACCCACAGGCAAAGATCATCGGCTTTCCGCGCGCTTCGACGCTCGTGGGTTACGAATTCTACGCAAGTGAGACCGGCGTCGATGCCGTGAGCCTCGACACATCTGCGCCGATGCCGTGGGCGCGCGATACGTTGTCGAAGTGTGTAGCCCTTCAGGGAAATCTCGATCCGATCTCGCTGATCGCGGGCGGCGCGGCTTTGGATGAAAGTGTGGACGAGATCCTGAACGCGATGCGCGGCACGCGCTTCATCTTCAATCTCGGTCACGGGATTCTGCCCGAGACACCGATCGCGCATGTTGAACGCCTGATATCTCGCGTGCGGAGCAGTGGGTGAAGCTCGCCATCGTTCTGTTCAATCTGGGTGGACCGGATTCGCTGGATGCAGTTGAGCCATTTCTGCGAAACCTGTTCAGCGATCCGGCGATTCTGTCGGTTCCGGGCATCATAAGAGCACCTCTCGCACGGTTCATTGCCTCGCGTCGTGCGCCGGTGGCGCGTGAGATCTACCGGAAAATCGGCGGGCGTTCGCCCATCGTTGCAGAGACCGAGGCCCAGGCCGGGGCTTTGGATAAACTGTTGGCGGAGAGAGGCGTCGAAGCAAAAAGTTTCATCGCGATGCGTTGCTGGCATCCATTCAGCGACGAAGCGGCGAAAGCTGTGAAGGCATGGAACGCCGATGCCGTCGTCCTGTTGCCGCTGTATCCGCAATTCTCCACGACCACGACGGCGTCATCGTTTGCAGATTGGGATCGCGCGGCGCGCAACGCCGGGCTCTGCCTTCCGACATCACGGCTTTGCTGCTACCCCGAAAGTGAAGGGTTCGTTGCCGCCGCCGCGGCGGTTATCCACCAGACACTCACAAGGGCAAAGCCGGGTGTGCATTACAGGTTGCTTCTGTCGGCGCATGGTCTGCCCAAGCGTACGATTGCCAAAGGCGATCCCTATCAATGGCAGGTGGAACGGACCGCTTCTGCCATTGTGGATGCGTTGGGGATAAAGGATCTGGACTCGCAGGTTTGCTATCAAAGCCGCGTCGGACCGCTGGAGTGGATCGGACCGGCGACGGACGCGGAAATCCGAAGAGCCGGCGCCGACGGCAGGGGTGTCGCGATCGTACCGATCGCGTTTGTGTCGGAGCATTCCGAGACCTTGGTCGAGCTTGACCTGGAGTATGCCCATCTTGCTCTCAACGCCGGTGTCCGGGATTATTTGCGCGTGCCGACCGTGAGTGCTCATCCCAAATTCATCGAAGCGCTGGCCGATCTTGTGTTGAGCGCCAATGTCGGTGGGGCAGTTGTGAGCGGCAGCGGCGCACGCATTTGCCCGAAAAATTTCGGCGCCTGCCCGTGCCAGGAGTGACGTGATGGTGACGTTCTTGTCCGACCATATTGACTGGATCAAGGCGCTGCACGTCATCGCCGTGATCGCCTGGATGGCCGGAATGCTCTATCTGCCGCGGCTCTTTGTGTATCACTGTGAGGCGCCCGCGGGTTCGCCCCAGTCCGAGATGCTGAAGGTGATGGAGCACCGCCTGCTTCGGATCATCGTGAACCCTGCGATGATAGCAACCTGGGTCCTTGGCCTGACGCTGGCGTTCGTCACCGGCGCCTATGCCGATCTGTGGCTCCAGCTCAAATTCGTTCTGGTGCTGGCGATGAGCGGGCTGCATGGGATGTTCGCTGCAACCGTGAAGCGGTTCGCGCGCGACGCAAATACTCGGCCGCAACGCTTTTACCGGATCATTAACGAGGTGCCGATGCTGCTGGTGATCGGCATCGTGGTCCTTGCGATCGTCAAGCCGTTCTGAAAAAGTTTAACGATCGGGCCTTGACGAAGGTTTGCAAGCGCCCCAAATCAAGGTATAAGACGTTCGTTCCCCTTGGCACGCATCGGCACCGGCAGTGATTGCGCGGCGCCGGACCCGGTTCTGGCCGGCGCGTGCCGCCAAACCTCCGACCATGAAGACGCGGGCGCCAAAGGGCGCCTTCGGACAGCCGGACCACTTCCCCCAATGTTTCTCAGGTGCAATTCAACATGACAGTTCAAGACGGCCTGCAAGCGATGAAGCTGCAGGATCTCAAATCCAAAACCCCCACCGATCTTCTGGCGTTCGCCGAAGAGCTCGAGATCGAGAACGCCTCGTCCATGCGCAAGCAGGACATGCTGTTCGCGATCCTCAAAGAGCTCGCCGAACGCAATGTGGAGATCACCGGCACCGGCGTGGTTGAGACGCTGCAGGACGGCTTCGGCTTCCTGCGCTCACCGGAATCCAACTATCTGGCAGGTCCGGACGACATCTATGTCAGCCCATCGCAGATCCGCCGTTTCGGTCTTCGCACCGGCGATACGGTTGAAGGCCCGATTCGCGCGCCGAAAGACGGCGAGCGTTATTTCGCGCTTTTGAAGGTCTCGACCATCAATTTCGAGGACCCGGAAAAGATCAAGCACAAGGTCCATTTCGACAATCTGACGCCGCTCTATCCGACGCGCTGGCTCAACATGGAGCTCGCCGATCCGACCATCAAAGACAAGACCGGCCGCGTCATCGACATCGTCGCGCCCCAGGGCATGGGACAGCGCTGCCTGATCGTGGCGCCGCCGCGCGTCGGCAAGACGATCATGATGCAGAATATCGCTCGCGCCATCAGCGCCAATCATCCCGAATGCTATCTGATCGTGCTTCTGATCGACGAGCGTCCGGAAGAAGTCACCGACATGCAGCGCACGGTGAAGGGCGAGGTCATCTCGTCGACCTTCGACGAACCGGCCACACGCCATGTTCAGGTCGCCGAAATGGTGATCGAGAAGGCCAAGCGCCTGGTCGAGCACAAGCGCGACGTGATCATCCTTCTGGACAACATCACGCGCCTCGGCCGCGCCTACAACACCGTCATCCCGTCATCGGGCAAGGTGTTGACCGGCGGCGTCGACGCCAACGCCTTGCAGCGCCCCAAGCGCTTCTTCGGCGCGGCGCGCAACATCGAGGAAGGCGGCTCGCTGACGATCATCTCGACCGCGCTGATCGATACCGGCAGCCGCATGGACGAAGTCATCTTCGAAGAGTTCAAGGGCACAGGTAACTCGGAAATCGTTCTGGACCGCAAGGTCGCGGACAAGCGCGTCTATCCGGCGATCGACATTCTCAAGTCCGGCACACGCAAGGACGAACTCCTGCTCGACAAAGGGACTCTTGCGAAGACACACGTTCTTCGCCGCATCCTGGCGCCGATGGGAACGACGGACGCAATCGAATTCCTGCTCGACAAGCTGCGCTCGGCCAAGAACAACGCCGACTTCTTCGACAGCATGAACACCTGACCTCGGAGTGCGAGCGATGACTGTGAAGCTTGTTTTGCTGCACAGTCCGCTCGTCGGGCCCGGGACCTGGCGCCTGCTCGCGCCCTTGCTGCGAGCGCGAGGATATGAGGTTGCCGTGCCCGACTATTCGGGCGAGATCGCTGGAAATCCGCCCTATTATTCCAGGCTGGTCCGGAACGCGCGCAAGTCAATCGGCGATTCGCGCGACGTCATCCTGATCGCCCATAGCGGTGCCGGCGCGTTGATCCCGGCCGTCGCAGACGCGGGTTTCGCGCGCGGCGCCATCTTCATGGATGCGCTGCTGCCGCATCCAGGCAGGAACTGGTTTTCGACAGCGCCCGGTTCGACAAAGTCGCGGTTTGAGAGCTTGGCGTGCGATGGGCGCGTCCCGCCGTGGCATCAATGGTGGCCGAAGGGGTCAATCGAAGCTCTGTTCGACGATCCTTCGGCGTACCGGCATTTCTCGTCGGAATTGAACGATCTGCCGCTCGCCTATTTCGACGAGGTTGCCCCGTCGGCAGAACTGCCCGAACGATTCGCCTGTGCCTATTTGCAATTGGGTGGAGGTTACGATGCGGAGGCGGCGACCGCGGAACGAATGGGCTGGCCCGTGAGGCGGCTCACGCGCCATCACCTTGCCATGCTCACGCATCCCGGCGAAGTCGCCGGCGAGATCGAGCAGTTGCTTCAGGCAATCGGCTGACCGCGCTCTCGGTGACGGCCGGGTTCGTCCATCAGCTTGTTCTCGCTGCCTTTTTCGCCAAGCCAGTCCATCAGCGCAAGCACGATGCCCGAGACGAGGAAGACACCGTGCAGCATCATGAGCCAGACCAGATTGTTCTTGTCGGCGGTCTCGATCGACATGAAGGATTTGAGCAGGTGGATCACCGAGATCGCGATGATGGAGGCGATCAGTTTCAGTTTCATGTTGCTGAAGTCGACCCTGCCCATCCAGGCGGGTTTGTCGGGATTGCCTTCCAGATCCATCCGCGAGACGAAATTTTCGTAGCCGGCGAACACGACCATCAGCGTCAGGTTTCCGGCGAGCGACATGTCGATCAGGGTCAGGAGCCACAGTACGACGGTGTTCTCCTGCAGATCCATGGTGAAGACCTTCGAGGATTCCTCGACCACTTCCTTGCCGAATGTGATCAGGAGCACGATGAGGGCGATGACGAGGCCGATATAGAACGGCGCCATCAGCCAGCGGCTGCGGAACAGCGACTGCTCGAAGATTTCTTCGTACCGCTTGACGTCCATGAATTTCCCCCATGCGTGTTTTGTTGAGGTGCAGTAAACGCGAGATTCATGAGGTTTTGAAGGGCAATTGAGCCGAGGCCGGTTGACCGGTCTGGCTGCGCGGCGGAAACTGCCAAGCGAAATGTCCAGGGGCTAAAGTCATGACCGAACATCCGAGCGAGCGCGCCCAGTTCAAAGCGATGGCCGAAGGAACGCAGGAAGACTGGATGAAGATCGCGGCTGCCTCGGCCGGCTTCAATCGGGACCTGCCCGACCGCGTGCTGACGCACCTGCAGTTGCTCAAGGGAGATTGCGGCGGCTTTGCCGTGGACCGCTTCGAGCATTCGTTGCAGTCGGCGACGCTGGCCCATCGTGACGGCATGGATGAGGAATATGTCGTCTGCGCGCTGATGCACGACATCGGCGATATTCTCGCGTCAGCCAGCCATGCCGAGCTCGGCGCCACGATCATGCGGCCTTATGTGTCGGACGAGAACTGGTGGATGATGGCGCATCACGGCATCTTCCAGGGCTACTACTTCTTTCATTATCTCGGTCTCGACCGGAACATGCGCGATCAGTTCCGCGGCCATCCCGGTTTCGAGCGCACGGCGATGTTCTGCGCCCGCCACGATCAGAACGCGTTCGATCCCAACTACGACACGATGCCGCTGGATGCGTTCGTGCCGATGGTCCAGCGCGTCATGGCGCGGCCCAAGCACTCGATCTATCTGCGCCAGGAGCAGAAGGCGGCTGCGGAGTAGTCAGGGTATCAATACCGTGGCGCCGGTGGTGTTGCGCGAGTGCAGCGCCTCATGCGCCTTGCGTGCTTCCGACAGCTTGAAGCGCTGGTGCACGGCGATTTTCACTGCGCCTGAGGCGATGACGGCGAAGAGATCGTCGGCAGTCTCCTGCAGTTCCTTTGCATTGCGCGTGTAGCTCACAAGCGTGGGTCGCGTGAAATAGAGCGAGCCCTTGACGCTCAGGATTCCCGGCTCGAACGGCGGAACCGCGCCCGACGAGTTTCCGAAACTCACCATCATGCCGCGCACGGCGAGGCAATCGAGCGAGCCCGCGAACGTGTCCTTTCCGATCGAGTCATAGACGACCGGAACGCCGGTGCCGCCCGTGATCTCGCGCACGCGTTTCACCCAATCGTCCTTGCGGGTATTGAGGACGTGCGTGCAGCCGTTGTCCTTGGCGAGTGCGACCTTGTCGTCGGAGCCGACCGTGCCGATGACGGTGGCACCGAGATGCTTGGCCCATTGTCCGGCGATGAGACCGACGCCGCCGGCAGCGGCGTGGAACAGGATCGTCTGGCCCGGCTTCACCGGATAGGTGCGCTTCAGCAGATATTGCGCCGTCATGCCTTTGAGCATCGCCGCCGCCGCCGTTTCGTCGCTGACGCCTGCGGGGATTTTGACCAGCCGGTCGGCGGGCACGTTGTTGGCATCTGCATAAGCGCCCATCGCGCCCGCATAAGCCACGCGATCGCCGGCTTTGAGGCTTGTCACGCCCTCGCCCACCGCCTCGACGACGCCAGCCGCTTCGCTGCCGAGGCCGGATGGCAGCGGCAATTTGTAGAGGCCGGTACGGTGATAGGTGTCGATGAAATTCACGCCCACCACGGTGTGCTTGACCCGCGCGATGCCGGGTCCGGGTGGCGGCAGATCGACGTCGACATAGTCGAGAACCTCGGGGCCGCCGGTCTGGCTGAAACGGATGGCTTTCATGCTGTTCTCCAACATTTCATGCGGTGACCGGGGACACTTTGGCCCAGGCGCAGGAGAGTTCAAGTCCATCCCGCATAGCCGCCGGGCCGAGACCACACTTGCGTCGGCACGGCGGATACGCGACGTGATCTGCCCGCTGTGCCGTAATGTGCCGTTTCATGTCCGATAACCCTGCAAGTTTTGACGATACGCCCGCACCGTCGGCGGGCCGCAGGCGCGCGGCGTTCGGATTTATTTTCGTTAGCGCCGTGGCCAGCGCCATGTCGATCGGCATCATGGTTCCGATCCTCCCGAACTTGTTGAAACAGTTCACGGGCGGCGACACCGCGATGGCTTCGGAGTGGAATGTGACGTTCGCCGTCTGGGGCGGACTGATGAGCTTTTTCGCCGGCCCGATTCTGGGATTGTTGTCGGACCGGTTGGGCCGCCGGCCTGTGCTGCTGATCTCGCTCACCGGATTTGGCCTCGACTTTCTCTTCATGGCGTTTGCGCCCAGTCTTTCGTGGTTGTTCGTCGGGAGGCTGATCAGCGGCGCCACGTCGGGGATATTCTCCACGGCCAACGCCTATGTCGCCGACGTCACCGCGCCGGAAAATCGCGCGCGCGCGTTTGGCTGGATGGGTTCGGCTTTCAGTTTCGGTTTTCTCGCTGGCCCCGCCATCGGCGGATTGCTCGGCAACTATAATCTGCGTCTGCCCTTCATGGCCGCCGCCGCGCTCACGCTGATCAACGCGTTCTACGGTCTTCTGGTTCTGCCCGAATCGTTGCCGGAGAATCGCCGCGCGACATCTTTTCATTGGCGCCGCGCCAATCCGCTCGGTTCTCTGACTTTGCTGCGCTCGCATCATGAGTTGCTGCCGCTGGCTGGGGTTGGATTTCTCAACCAGCTCGCCAACATGGTGTGGCCGAGCGTGTTCGTGCTCTACACCGGTTATCGCTATCACTGGACGCCGGGCATTACGGGGTTCGTGATGATGGGCGGCAGCGTGCTGGGCATTGCCGTGCAGAGTTTCGTCGTCGGTCCCGCGGTGAAACGACTCGGCGAACGCGGCGCCATGCTGGCGGGCGCGGCGTCGGCGGCCATGGCGCTTGGCTGGTATGCGTTTGCGCCCACCGGATTGTTCTACCTGATCGGTATGCCGATCAGCTCCCTCTGGAGTCTCGTCATTCCCGGTCTGCAGGGATTGATGACGCGCCGGGTTGCTGCGCACGAACAGGGTCAGCTACAGGGCGCCAACCAGAGCCTCATCGGCATTGCCTCGGTCATCGGGCCTCTGCTGTTCGGACTTTCCTTTGCCTGGGCCGTGCGACATCCGGAATATTCTGTGTCCGGACTGCCCATGCTTCTGGCTTCGCTGACCATGGTCGCGTGTTTTGCGCTGGCTGTCTGGGCGGGGAGACGTGCGGAGAGACCAGCCTCATAGAATGAGTTCCGGCGTCAGCCCGGCGCGAACGTGTCTTCGAGCGCCTTGTATTGCCTCTTGCGGAAGCCCTCGACGATTCCGGTGTCCGGTCCAAACTCGAGAAGCGCGTCATGGTCGGGCTTGAACGCGGGCCAGGTCCTTCCGTCGCAATCGGGCACGCCTTTTTTGGCAAAGCCGACCCAGCACGAATGGACGAGATGCTCCATCGCGCGATCTTCATCGCTTAGTTGAATTGCGAAACGCGCGGCGAGTGCGGAGCCGGTCGAAAAGACGTACGGAATTTCCGAGCCGTGCGCCGCGCCCGGTGCTGTGCCGCGACGGATCGAAGCGACATAGGAGAAGTGATAGAGCCACGACGGCGCGCCGCCCGAGGCTTTGGACGCGATCCAGTGCGCCGGTGCGCCCATCACGGAGTCCGTGAAAACTGCGGCCGCAAGAGTTGAGTCGGACTGGGCGTCGCTCGCATAGACGCTGCGTGCACCTGCCGGGAGGCGCGCCGTGATGCGGCCGGGCGGAATGGCGAACGATTTCATCAGCGAGGCTTCGAAGCTGTTGGAGCCGATGATCATGGGAACGTCGATCGCGGTGCCGGAGGCGAAGGCTTGTTCCGGTGTCCTGGTCACCAGGCGTCCGTCAACGAACGGACCGAAGCCGAGGTTCGCCGGCGAGTCGAAGGTCTTGTCGGCGGGTATTGTGCGCAGCTGGGCGAGCGTGGCTTTCGCGCCGGGCAGCCCGGCGCGTGTGGCGAAGTCCGCGCCTTCTGTTTCTTTTTGCGCAAGCGTGGTTGGAACATTCCAGCCGCCACCGGATTCGACGATGGCCTTGGCGAAAAGGCCTTTCGCCGCCGGCGTGGCCAACAGATAGAGCAAGCTGGAGCCGCCAGCCGACTCGCCGAACACGGTGACGTTCGACGGGTCACCACCGAAGGCGGCGATGTTGCGTTGAACCCATCTGAGCGCCGCAATCTGATCCATTTGACCATAATTGCCGAGCGGCGCATCGGCCGCAGCGGCCTTGGTCAGCGCAGGATGGGCGAAATAGCCGAGCAGCCCGAGACGATAGTTGATGGTGACGAGCACGATGCCGTCGCGCGCGAAATTGCCGCCGTCATAGATCGGCGATGAACCCGAACCGAAGCGATGCGCGCCGCCATGGATCCAGACCATGACCGGTGCGTTGTGCGCACGATGCGGCGCCCAGACATTCAGGCTGAGGCAATCCTCGCTCTGGTTGTTTCCTCCGCCGGTTGCGGCGACGCCGTCGGGTCGCGGCGCCTGCGGGCAGATTGGACCGAAAGCGGTGGCATCGCGCACGCCTTTCCAGGCGGCCGGGGACGCGGGCGGCTCCCAGCGCAATTCACCGACCGGTGGTGCGGCGTAAGGAATGTCTTTGAACACATCTGTCGACCCGTCCCCTGTGCCCGCAAGAATTCCAGTATCGATGGTCGCTTCGGGCGTTTCGGCGAGCGCAGCGCTGAAAATGCTGGAACAGGACAATGCGAAAACGAGTGCAGTGACGGCGGCGCGATTTATCGATCTCTCCGATTGATCGGAGATTCAACGCGTGAGTTGGAACGATCCGGCGCGCGTTAACTCAAGTGCTGGCGGAAAAAAGTCGCCGTCCTGCCGTTCGCAAGGTCGGCACAGGCCTTGTCATAGTGTGCGCCGCCGGGACGCGCGAAGGCATGGTTCATCTCCGGATAAGTATGAATTGTGACGTGCGGATTATTCCTCAAGCCTTCGACGATCTTCTTTTGTGCGTCGGGTGGGACATATTCATCCTTGCCGGCGATGTGCAGCATGACGGGCTTTTTGATCTTGGTGGCTTCTCCAAGCTTGTCCTGGATGTTCACGCCGTAGTAACCGACCGAGGCATCGGAGTCGGTGCGCGTACCGGTGAGGTACGCAAGCAGGCCACCAAGACAATAGCCCACCGCACCGACCTTTCCGGTGCAACCGGCGACGGTGTGGCGAAGATAATTTATCGAGGACTGGATATCCTTGATGCCCGCGTCCTGGTCGAAGCGGCCCATCAGATCGAAGGCGCGTTTCCATTCCGCGTCGGTGCGATCGGTGAGTTGAACGCCGGGTTCCAGCCGCCAGAACAGATCGGGCGCCAGCGCGAAGTAGCCGCGCGCTGCAAACTCATCGGCGACCTGGCGCATCACCTTGTTGACGCCGAAGATCTCCTGGATGACGACAATGCCGGGCCCGCGCCCCGAGGCCGGCGATGCGAGGTAAGCGCCGAACTCGCCGTCCGGGCTGCTCTTGATCCGTACGTCCTGGCCGCTCATGTCCGCGCCTCCCGTATTTTCCGGAAGGTTAGCGGTTCCCGTGGCGGCAGGACAATCGTGCTTCTGTGCCGCGCCTTTATTGCGGCGGGGCACCGGCTTGCGGACGCTGCGGAAGCTGCAGCATCTGCGACAGGGTCACCGGATTGGTTATGGGCGCCGAACACGACTGCCGCTGGCAGAGATAGGCTGTGGGCTGGCCGTTCACCATCGACTTGCCGTGCATGGGGTGGCCTTCGGGAAATTGCTGGTCCGGCGAAACCACGCTCAGGCAACGGTTGGGCAGCGCACGGCCGAGAATGGCGGCAGTCAGCTCATGCGTCTTGGGATTGTTGAGCGGCCCGATGACGACCAGATGCAGGTTGCTGAGCGCGTATTCGAAGCCGTTGAAGTACGACGCCATGGAGATCCAGGCGCGCGCCGCCTCGCCGGCAAAGCCGTTCAACATGGTGTTGATGCGCTCGCCATGCTCTTGCATGCCGGTCGTCATCGCGAGCCGCGAAAGAACCTGCAGCATCGTGCCGTTGGCAGACGGTGTCGGCTGGTCGAAAACCATCCGTGCACGGACGATCAGCGGCTCGGCATCGTCGGCCGTATAGAAATAGCCGCCATTGGCCGTGTCCCAGTAATGTTCGTTGAGCGTGCGGACCCAGGCCTTGGCCTGTTCGAGATAACGCTTCTCGCCGACCGTTTCGTAAAGAACGAGCGCCGCGCGCGCCATCTGGGCATAGTCGTCGGCGAAGCCCTGGGCGCCGCGCTTGCCGTTGCACCAGGAGTGGTGCAACCGGTCGCCGTCGCCGAGCGCCTTGACGACAAAGTCGAAAGCTTTGATTGCAGCCGTTGTCCATTCCGACCTCTGGAACACAGCGCCCGCATTGGCGATGGCTGCGATGGCCAGGCCGTTCCAGTCCGCCAGAATTTTGTTGTCTACTGTCGGTTGGGTGCGGTTCTGGCGGGCCTTGAGCAGAAGTTCGCGCTGCTTGACGAGAAGCGCTTCGTCGGCGTCGGACTGCGGGAACGGTGCAGGTGAACCAATACGCTGCAGGATGTTCTTGCCCTGGTAGTTGCCGTCGCGCGTCACGTTGTAGACGGTCTTGAACTTGGCAACGAAGGTGCCCATCAGCGCCGCGTCGATCTCGGCTTCCGACCAGAGATAGTATTTGCCTTCTTCGCCGTCCGTATCGGCATCGATGCTGGCGGAAAAAGCTTCGCTGCTGCGCATGTCGCGCAGAAGGAACGCGATCGTTTCTTCGATGCGCGTCTGGCACAGGCCGTTGCGGTTGTACTGCCAGACGCTGGTCATCAGCTCGAGCAACATGGCGTTGTCGTTCAGCATTTTTTCGAAATGCGGAACCTGCCACCGCTCATCGCTGCAATAGCGCGAGAAGCCGCCGCCGACGTGATCCCACAGGCCGCCCAACAAAATATTGTCGAGCGAAATCGATGTGAGCTGCATGAATTGCGGCAGGCCCGTGCGCAGGAAGGCCCGCCACAACACTTCAAGCAGCGTGACCGCGGGAAATTTCATGTTCCCGGCCTGCCCGCCGAAAAAGATGTCGAAACGCTGCGCGATCCGGAGTGCGCCCGTGTCGAGCAGCGTGGCGTCCAGCGGACCGCGCATGTCGCGATTCCACAGATTGGTGAGCTGGGTGATGGCGGCGGTGGTGGTCTGCGCAACCTGCTCGCCCTTGTCGCGATAAAGTTGCGCCATGTCGGTCAGGACTTTTTTGAATGCCGGCAGGCCAAGGCGTTCTTCGTCCGGGAAATAAGTCCCGGCGACAAAGGGTGCGCCCTTTGGGGTGAGGAAAATGGTCAACGGCCAGCCGCCCATGTGGCCCATGATGTTGGCAGCGGCCTGGTAGAGCTGATCGATATCGGGCCGCTCTTCACGGTCGACTTTGATGTTGATGAAATTCTCATTCATCAGCGCCGTGGTTTCAGCGTCGAAGAAGCTTTCCTTCTCCATCACATGGCACCAGTGACAGGCCGTATAGCCGATGGACAGGAGGATCGGCTTGTTCTGGGCCTCGGCCGCAGCGAGCGCCTCGGCACCCCAGGGATACCAGTCGACAAGATTGTCCTTGTGGCGCAGCAGATAGGGACTGGATTCGTTGGCGAGGCGGTTCATGTCGCTTTTTCCGTGAAGGCCGCGGGTCGTAGCCGGCGGCGTTGCAATGGATGGCGTGATCGGGGGAAGCTTCTAGCGATGCTCGGCGCGGCTCACAAGCGCCACGAAAGACCGGGTTCGCGCGATGAAGATGAACATTGAGATCGATATGACGCCGGAAGAAGCCCGTAAATTCCTGGGCCTGCCGGACGTGACCAGAGTGCAGGAAAAGATGATGGCCGAGATGGAAAAACGCATGAAGGCGGCCATCGACGTCAACGATCCGGAAGCCATGATGCGCGCGTGGATGCCGCTGGGCGGGCAGGGTTTTGAGCAGTTCCAGCGCTTCATGTTCGACAGCGCGAGGCGGGCCGCAGGCGGCTCGCCCAGGAAAGACACGGACAAAAGCAAGGGATGAGCGACACGGTCTTCGCGCTTTCGTCGGCGGCCGGGCGTGCCGGCGTGGCGGTGATCCGCGTTTCCGGGCCTGAAGCGGCTGACTGCGTGCGCGCTCTCACCGGCCGTGCATTGCCAAAGCCGAGGACAGCGGCACTGCGCCAGTTGAAGGAGGCGGACGGGTACGGGATCGATCAGGCGCTGGTTCTGTGGTTCGCGCGACCGGCGAGTTTCACGGGCGAGGACATGGCCGAATTCCATGTGCATGGCGGGCGGGCCATTGTTGCGAAGCTGCTGAGGGTTCTGGCTTGTATGCCGGACTGCCGTCCCGCCGAGCCGGGCGAGTTCACGCGCCGCGCCGTCGAGAATGGAAAGCTGGACCTCACACAGGCCGAAGCGCTCATCGATCTGATCGACGCGGAGACCGACGCTCAGCGGCGGCAGGCGCTTGGGCAATATGGGGGCGCTCTTGCCGCGCTTTATGAGGGATGGCGCATGCGCCTGGTGCGTGCTCTGGCTTGGGCCGAGGCCGAAATCGACTTTTCGGATGAGGAAATCCCGGGCAATCTGGTGGCTCGCGGGCGTTGGGAACTGTCTGAAATATACCAAGAAATACAAAGACATATGGATGATTCCCGGCGCGGGGAGATTGTCCGGGAAGGGGTGTTTCTAACGGTGGTCGGCCCACCGAACGCCGGCAAGAGCTCGCTCATCAACGCCCTTGCCCAGCGGGACGTTGCTATAGTTGCAGAAACTGCTGGAACAACCAGGGATATTATAGACGTCAAGCTCGATTTGGGTGGCTATGCGGTTGTGGTGGCCGACACGGCCGGGTTGAGGGAGCCGTCCGACATCGTCGAAAAAGAGGGCATCAGGCGGGCGCTGGCGCGTGCGGAGTCTTCGGATCTGGTTTTGCTTCTGTTGGACGGCACCGCCGGCGATCCGTTTGAGGGGCTGCCCGCGGGCGTTGAGGAGCGCGCTTCCCTAACGGTATGGAACAAGGCCGACCTCCCTTGGCCCCGCGTCCGGAAGGGCCTGCACCTCTCCTTGAAAACAGGACAAGGCCTCGACGCGCTGTTGGCCGAAATCGCCGGAAAAGTGGCTGAAAAGCTGGATTTGGACTGTGAAGCGCCCGTCCTCACGCGCGTCCGGCACCGCCATGCGCTGGAACAGGCGCTTTCTGCGTTGTCGCGTGCGATCACCGCAACGGAAGGCGAGTTGTTCGCGGAGGATCTTCGTTTGGCCGTGCGCTGGATCGGCCGGATCACGGGGCGCGTGGACGTCGAGGAACTATTGGATATTGTTTTCCGCGATTTCTGCATCGGCAAATAGACATGCCGCGCGACTGTTTCACGTGAAACATTGCCCATTCCGACGTAGCGCGCTGTGCTCCCTGAACGAAATTGTGGAATCCCTTTCGCCTGGCTACTTGAGGCAGGGCCCGCCCTCGCCTATTGAGCGCCCATGGATCGGTTCGACGTCATCGTCATCGGTGGGGGGCATGCAGGCTGCGAAGCTGCGGCGGCATCGGCGCGCTTTGGCGCCCGAACGCTGCTGCTGACGCACAAGCTCGAGACCATCGGAGAGATGTCCTGTAACCCCGCCATTGGCGGCGTCGGCAAAGGGCATCTCGTCCGCGAAATTGACGCGATGGACGGCGTCATGGGGCGTGTCGCCGATGCAGCGGGTATCCAGTTTCGTCTCTTAAATCGTCGCAAGGGACCAGCCGTCCGCGGCCCGCGGGCCCAAGCCGATCGCAAGCTGTACCGCCAGGCGATGCAGGCCGCGCTCGCTGAGACGGTCAATCTGACAATCCGGGCGGCAGCAGCCGAGGACCTTCTTCTTGAGGACGGCCGGGTTGCCGGCGTCATCACCGCAGACTCAAAAACAATACGTTGTGGTGCGGTGGTTCTGACGACCGGTACGTTCCTTCGCGGCCTGATCCATATCGGTGAGAAAAAGATTCCGGCCGGCAGAGCGGCCTCAGGCGGCGCAGCGATCGGTCAAGACGGTGTAGATGCGCCGAGTATCGGGCTCTCCGAAAAGCTATATGGAATGGGCTTTTCCATGGGCCGTCTCAAGACCGGCACGCCGCCCCGTCTCGATGGCAAGACCATCGATTGGGCCAAGCTCGATGTGCAGCGCGGCGATGATCCGCCCTCGCCGTTCTCGTTCCTGACGACAGCGATCACGACGCCGCAAACTGTCTGCCACATCACGCGGACCACGCTTCAGACGCATGAAATCATTCGCGCGAACCTGCATCGCGCGCCGATGTATTCCGGACAGATCGAGAGCACCGGCCCGCGCTACTGTCCCTCCATTGAGGACAAGGTCGTTCGCTTCGCGCAGCGCGACAGCCATCAGATATTCCTGGAACCCGAAGGGCTGGATGACGACACGGTCTATCCCAATGGGATTTCGACCTCCCTGCCGGAGGACGTTCAGCTCGCGCTGCTTGCTACGATCCCGGGCCTCGAAAACGTAGCCGTCAAACGGCCGGGTTATGCGATCGAATATGATTATGTTGATCCGCGAGAGCTTTTTCCGTCTTTGGAGGCCAAGAAGATGCCCGGCCTGTATCTGGCCGGCCAGATCAACGGCACCACGGGTTATGAAGAAGCCGCTGCCCAAGGCTTGATGGCCGGATTGAATGCCGCCCGGGCCGTTGGCGGGAAGGCGCCGGTCGTTCTCGACCGTGCAGCGGCCTATATCGGCGTCCTGATCGATGATCTCGTCACAAAGGGCGTCACCGAGCCGTACCGCATGTTCACCTCTCGGGCGGAATACCGGCTTACGCTGCGGTCGGACAATGCCGACCAGCGGTTGACGCCGATCGGCGAGCGCGCCGGATGTGTCGGGACCACACGAAGCGCGGCTTTCGGGGCCAAGATAGAGCGTCTGGAGCTAGCTCGGGCTCAGATGCGAAAGCTGAACATGACGCCCAATGAAGCGCAGAAACGTGGGCTCTCGGTGCGCCTTGACGGTGTGCGCCGGACCGCCATGGACCTCTTGAGCCTTCCGGACGTGGATTTGCCGGCTCTGTCCGCCATTTGGCCTGAAATCGGTAGTTTTTCGCCCGATGTGATGGAGCAGCTCCAAATCGACAGCCAATATGCAGGCTATCTGGATCGCCAGGACGCAGACATTCTGGCGTTCCGGCGCGACGAAAGCCTCACCCTGTCCGCGAGCCTCGACTACGGCTCCGTCCAAGGTCTTTCCACCGAGGCGGCGCTCAAGCTCGGCCGGATCCGTCCACTCACGCTCGGCCAGGCCGCACGCATCGATGGTGTCACGCCGGCCGCCCTCACCCTCGTCCTTGCCCATGTCCGAAGCGCCAAGCGCGCCTGAGCCGTTCGGGCCCGAGGAGTTCGCGGCGAAAACGGGTGTTTCACGTGAAACATTGGCTCGGCTGAAGGCCTATGCGGATGTGCTTGCGGATTGGAACACCCGCCACAACTTGGTCTCGGCCCGTTCCCTGGAGGATGTCTGGCGGCGTCACATGTGGGATTCCGCCCAGCTCGTTCCGTACATTCCTGCCTCTGCAACGACTCTGGTCGACCTTGGCAGCGGCGCGGGTTTTCCCGGTCTTGTCCTGGCCGAAATGCTGCGCGAACGCGTATCGGTCGTGCTCTACGAAGCGACCCGGAAAAAGGCCGAATTCCTGGAAGCCGCAGCCCAACGCATGGGCCTGAATGTCGGTATCCGGAACGTTCGGATCGAGGTAGGCCGGCATGAGCCGGCCGATGTGATAACTGCGCGGGCGCTCGCCCCGCTCGACACGCTGCTAGGCTATGCACAGCAATTCGCCGCGAGACATACGGTTTGCCTGTTCCTCAAAGGTCAATCGGTAGCGTCTGAATTGACCCAAGCCCGTAAATCTTGGAGGATGAAAGTCAGCCAGCACCAGAGCGCAACCGACCCTTCGGGCGTCATTCTGGAGATCCGGGAGCTTGGCCATGTCGACAGCAAATCAAGGTCAAAAAGGCGCTAAACCGCGGATTCTGGTCGTCGCGAACCAGAAAGGCGGGGTCGGCAAAACGACGACGGCGATCAACCTTGGCACCGCCCTCGCCGCTGTTGGCGAGCCGACTCTGGTTGTCGACCTCGACCCGCAGGGCAATGCGTCGACCGGCCTCGGCATCCCGCGCAGCGAGAGGCGCCTGACGACCTATGACGTGCTGATGGGTGAAGCCAGGATCGCCGACGCGGTGACGCCAACGCGAATTCCCGGCCTGTCGATCGTGCCGTCGACGGTCGATCTCTCCGGGGCGGAGCTCGAGCTCATCGACCAGCCGCGGAGAAATTACATTCTCAAGGACGCGCTGGCGGAATACTCCGCATACGGATCATCTCCGTTTTCCTATGTGCTGATCGACTGCCCTCCTTCGCTAACGCTGTTGACGGTGAACGCGATGGCAGCGGCGGACGCGGTGATCGTGCCGCTGCAATGCGAATTCTTTGCGCTTGAAGGATTGAGTCAATTGCTCAAGACCATTGAGCTTGTGAAAGTGAATTTGAATCCCTCGCTCGAGATCCAGGGCATCGTGCTCACCATGTTCGACAAGCGCAACAAGCTCTCCGATCAGGTCGCTGCCGATGTGCGCGAGAATATGGGCGACAAGGTCTATCGCACGATGATCCCGAGAAATGTGCGTATTTCCGAAGCGCCCAGCCATGGCCTGCCCGCGCTCGTCTACGATCTGCGTTGTCCCGGCAGCCAGGCCTATATCAAGCTCGCCGGCGAACTGATCGCGCGCGAGCGCGAGCGCCCACAGGCGGCAGCCTGATGACTGCGGAAGAAAGACCTCGCGGGCTCGGCCGCGGCTTGTCGGCACTCATCGGTGAGGAGGCCGTCCCGACGCGCGGCGAAACCGCGGCAGCGCGCGCCACACACAAACTGCCGATCGCATTCCTGCGCCCGAACAAGCTGCAACCGCGCAAACGTTTCGCGCCGGAGGATCTGAACGATCTTGCCGAGTCGGTGCGCGAAAAGGGTGTGCTGCAACCCATCCTGGTACGGCCGATCAGGGGCGAGGTGAACGCCTACGAGATCGTCGCCGGCGAACGCCGCTGGCGTGCGTCCCAGATGGCGAAGCTCCACGAGGTGCCGGTCGTCATCCGCGACATGAGCAATTCGGAATCCCTCGAGATCGCCATCATCGAGAACGTCCAGAGGGCCGACCTGAACGCGATCGAGGAGGCCGCTGCCTATTACGAATTGATGGAGCGGTTCAAATTCACGCAAGAGAAGGTTGCAAAAGAGGTTGGCAAGAGCCGAAGCCACATCGCCAACACCCTGCGTCTGCTAACCTTGCCGGAGCCGGTGCGGGTTTTGGTTCGGGAAGGCAAGCTGACGGCCGGACATGCGCGTACGCTGATCGGTCTGCCAGACGCGGAGAAGCGGGCGCAGGAAATCATCGCCGGAATGCTCAATGTTCGGCAGGCCGAACAGCGTTCACCTAGCAAGAAATCTGGTAGAGCCAACTCCAAGCCCAAAGATGCCGATACCAAAGACCTGGAAGCGAGAGTTTCCAATAGCTTAGGATTGAGAGTTGAAGTCGTCGACAAGGGAAAAAGGGGCGGCGAGGTGAGGATCGCCTACAAGACGCTCGAGCAGCTCGACGACGTCATCCATCGGCTCACCAGAAACTAACAGCTACCTTAAGTATTTGTATTATAACAAATATCCCACTAGACAGTCTTCTACTGAACGATGTTCACCAAATCTAACGCCTCACGAGGCACGATTCGCCCATCATAAAGAGCACGCCCAATTACGACGCCCTCGATATTGGGCTCCTTGGCGGCAAGCAACGCCTTGATGTCGTCAATGCCGCCGACGCCGCCCGACGCGATCACGGGAATCCGCACTGCACGGGCGAGGGCCGCCGTCGCCGAAACGTTCACGCCCTGCAGCAACCCGTCTCCATCCACATCGGTGAAAAGGATCGCGGCAACTCCGGCGTCCTCAAACTTTCGACCCAGATCGACAGGCGTAAGATCGGAAACGGTGGCCCAGCCGTCGGTCGCGATCTTTCCACCCTTGGCGTCGGCGCCAACGACGATTTTTCCGGGAAAAGCGCGCGCGGCTTTCTTCACAAAGCTGGGATTGGTCAAAGCGGACGTTCCCAGAATCACACGGGTGATGCCGGCACCGATCCAAGCTTCGACCGCTGCCATGTCACGAATGCCACCGCCGAGTTAAATCGGCAGGTCAATCGCCGATCGGATCGCCCTGACCGCATCGCCATTGGCCGATCGTCCTGCAAACGCACCATTCAGGTCGACGCAATGCAACCATTTGAAACCAGCCTGCTGGAAACTCCTCGCCTGGGCGGCGGGGTGATCGTTGAAAACTGTGGCCTGATCCATCAGTCCACGTTTCAGCCGCACACAGCGGCCGTCCTTCAAATCGATTGCAGGAAACAGAATCATGGCCGCCAAACCAGAAAATTTCCGAGCAGGGCGAGACCGATGGCTTGGCTCTTTTCGGGATGAAACTGCATGCCCGCATAGTTGTCGCGCGCGACGGCAGCGGTAACCGGGCCGCCATAATTCGTCGTCGCCAGAATATCGGATTGCCGCGCCGGTTTCATCGCGTAGGAGTGCAGGAAATAGGCATGCGAACCGGTCGGGATGCCGTCAAACAACGGATGGCCGCGCGCCACGGCCAGCTCGTTCCAGCCCATCTGCGGAATCTTGAGTGCAGGATCGGACGGCGTCAACTTCACAACTTCGCCCTCGATCCAGCCAAGACCGGCATGATCACCGAACTCCCGGCCGACGCTGGTCATCAGTTGCATGCCGACACAGATGCCCAGAAACGGCACGCCACGAGCCAGCACCGCGTCCTTCAATGTTGAAACCATGCCGGGGAGGGTAGAAATACCGGCCATGCAGTCGGCGAACGCGCCGACGCCGGGAAGTACGATGCGTTCAGCCTTCGCGACCATGCCGGCGTCTGACGTCACGACGACATCCTGGCCCGTGCCGCGATCAGCCGTAGCACGCGCCAGCGCCTTCTCGGCCGAACGCAAATTGCCGGAGCCATAGTCAATCAGAGCAACTGTGGGACGCATGTTTTCGGAACCAGAAAAATCGCGGCGAGTCCGCGAACGATGATCCTCTTAATGCAATCCCGTCGTCTCAGGAATGCTTTCAGTCTGTTCGGAAACTATTTCGCCTTGCCCGCTGCACGCAGCACCGACCCGGACAGTATTCCAAGGCAACCGGCCAACAGCAGTAACCCGCCGGTCAAAGGCGCAACGAAAACAGCCACCAGAGCAGCGGCCATCACAACCGCCAAAATACCAAGCGAGAGCCAGGCGTCGGCCGCGAACATTGAAAACAATTCGTCCAGAACGTCGCGCAACACGCTCATCTGGCAGCCCCGACAACCCGCCTTGCGGCCGCCGCACTCAAAACGCCAGCAGAAAGAAACAGTACGCCGAAACCAAACAACGCCAAATCCTGGCCCGGCCACGAGACGCCGAGACCCTCTCCGGTCCAGAACACGCCAAACGACGACAGCATCACTCCGACAACGAACTTCAGCGTGTTTTCCGGAACCTGCGACAAGGGCCGGTGCACGGCCGCGCCGATAATCAACACGACGATGCAGGCGCCGAGTGCGCCAAGGCCGGCGGGAACCATCAGACCGCGACCCGCTCCGACTGCGATGACGATGAACACCACTTCCAGTCCTTCGAGCAGCACTGCCTTGAAGGCGGCCATTCCGGCAATCCAGTCACGCGAGTTTGCGCGCCGGGCGACTTCTGCTCCCAGTTCCGCCACCTCGGCCTTGTAGATCGCATTTTCGTCATGCAGGGCGATGACGCCGGCCGCGCGCAGGGATGCCTTGCGCAACCAGCCCAACCCGAACAGCAGGAGCAATATGCCGATGGCGAGCTGGAGTGCGCGCAGCGGAACCAGGCCAAGCAGTGGACCGAGCAGGACGACTGTCAGGCACAGCACGACCAAGGCTGAAACCGTTCCCGCAATCGCGGGCCGCCAGCCGCGCAACGCGACGACGGCAAGAACGATCGTCAACGCCTCGACGATCTCGACGAGCGAAGCTACGAATGCCGAGGCAATGGCGGGCGCGGCAGTCGTCCAATGGCTCATGCGCCTAGTCCTGATCCATCTTCAGGGCCGCGATGAAGGCCTCCTGCGGGATATCCACCTTGCCGAACTGGCGCATCTTTTTCTTGCCCTCTTTCTGCTTGTCGAGGAGCTTGCGCTTGCGGGAAATATCGCCGCCATAGCATTTCGCGGTGACGTCCTTGCGCAGCGCAGAGAGCGTTTCGCGCGCGATGATCTTACCGCCGATCGCCGCCTGGATCGGTATGACGAACATGTGGCGCGGGATAAGCTCCTTGAGCTTCTCGCACATGGCGCGGCCGCGGCCTTCAGCGCGCTGTCGGTTCACCACCATCGAAAGCGCATCGACCGGATCGCCGTTGACGAGGATCGACATCTTGACGAGATCGCCTTCTTTGTAGTCCTCGATGTGATAGTCGAAGCTGGCATAGCCGCGCGAGACGGACTTCAAACGATCGTAGAAATCGAACACCACTTCGTTCAGCGGCAGTTCGTAGACGACCATGGCGCGCGCGCCGGCATAGGTCAGCTCGACCTGGTGGCCCCGGCGATCCTCGCAAAGCTTCAACACCGCACCCAGATATTCGTCAGGCACCAGGATCGTCGCCTTGATCCAAGGTTCGTCGATGCGCTCGATCTGCATCACATCGGGCATGTCGGAAGGATTGTGCAGTTCCTTCATCGTGCCGTCACGCAGATGGATGTGATAGATGACGCTCGGCGCAGTGGCGATGAGATCGAGATTGAACTCGCGCTCCAGCCGCTCGCGAACGATCTCCAGATGCAAGAGGCCAAGAAAGCCGCAGCGAAAGCCGAACCCAAGCGCGGCGGACAATTCCATTTCGTAGGTGAAACTCGCATCGTTCAGATGCAGCCGGCCCAGCGCCTCGCGCAAGTCTTCGAACAGGGCTGCGTCGACCGGAAACAGCCCGCAGAACACCACCTGCTGCGCCGGCTTGAAACCGGGCAGGGCACTCGTTGCGCCCTTCTTCTCGTCCGTGATGGTGTCGCCGACTTGGGTGTCGGCCACCTGCTTGATCTGTGCGGTCAGGAATCCAACTTCGCCGGGTCCGAGCACGTCGACCGTTTCCTGCTTGGGAGTGAACACGCCGACGCGCTCGACCTGATAGACGGCGTCGGCCTGCATCATGCGGATCTTCTGGCCTTTCTTCAGTTCACCGTCGACGATCCGCACCAGCACGACGACGCCGAGATAGGCGTCATACCAACTGTCGACCAGCAACGCCTTCAGCGGCGCAGTCGCATCGCCCTTGGGCGGAGGCAGGCGCGTGATCACCGCCTCCAGCACCTGGTCGATGTTCAGGCCGGTCTTGGCCGAAATACAGACGGCCTCCGAGGCATCGATGCCGATCACGTCCTCGATCTGCTGGCGAATGCGTTCCGGCTCGGCGGCGGGCAGGTCGACCTTGTTGAGGACCGGCACAATCTCGAGATTGGCGTCCATCGCCTGATAGACGTTGGCAAGGGTCTGCGCCTCGACGCCCTGGCTCGCATCCACCACCAAAAGCGCGCCCTCACAGGCGGCAAGGCAGCGGCTGACCTCATAGGCGAAGTCCACATGGCCCGGCGTGTCCATGAGATTCAGAATGTAGGTTTCCCCGTCCTTGGCCTTGTAGGTGAGGCGAACAGTCTGGGCCTTGATGGTGATGCCGCGTTCACGCTCGATATCCATGGAATCGAGCACCTGGTCCTTCATCTCGCGGTTCGTCAGTCCGCCGGTGTACTGGATCAGCCGATCGGCCAGCGTCGACTTGCCATGGTCGATATGGGCGACGATGGAGAAGTTCCGGATGTGAGAAAGATCTGTCATGGAATCTCTGATGGCCTACCGCTTCGCTGCTTGAGGCCGAGGCGGGGGTATAGCTGCGGGGCCGACGCCGGTCCAGCGGGCGTTTTTTCCAGCAATTCCATGGGCCTTTAGGCTAGGATCGCCGACGATGGCACGACACTCGGCACAGGGCGCGCACGCGCGGCGCGGCGGCAATCCCAGACAGGCAATCGGTGAACTATGGCCAGGACAGTCGATTGTCCTGCTCAAGGCGCTCCATATCCTGACCCAGGACGGCGCCATGAACGCCGATTCCCGGCGCAAGCTGAAGCAGGTGCTCCACCTCGCGCAGCTTATAAAACCCGCACTCGACTGGGCGTTCGCTGAAAAAGACCAGCCGGTGCTGGCCGATCTGGGTTCGGGCAAGTCCTATCTCGGCTTTGTGCTCTACGACCTTTTTTTCGCAAAGCAGGGGCGCGGGCGCGTCTATGGCATCGAAGCGCGCAGCGACCTGATCAGGACCTCGCGGCGGATCGCAGATGAAAGCGGCTTCGACCGCATGACGTTCATCGAAGGAACGATCGCGGACGCCGTCCTGCCGGACGGTCACGCCGACGTCGTGACGGCTCTCCACGCCTGCGACACGGCAACGGACGAGGCGATCCTCTTCGCCCTTCGCAACGAGGCCCGATTCGTCGCGCTGGTGCCGTGCTGCCAGGCCGAGGTTGCGGCCGCGTTGGAAGGCGCATCCGGACCCTTGCGGCAATTGTGGCGGCATCCGATTCAGCGGCGCGAATTCGGCGCCCACCTCACCAATGTCCTGCGCGGCCTGTTCCTGGAGGCGCATGGCTACAAGGTGCGCGTGACGGAGCTGACGGGCCTCGAACATTCCCTCAAGAACGAATTCATCTATGCCGAGCGCCATCAGCGCTCAAATCCGGCCGCGCGCGCCGAGTTCGAACGCATGGCCGAACAGTTCGGCGCGACGCCGGGACTGCTGAAATTCTAAACCAGCGCGCGCGGCAAAGTAGGGAAGCTGTGCCTCCATCAACGGTCTGAAAAGATCGCTGGCGCGATAGGGCGAGGCATCGAGAATCGCGGGCCAACGATCTTCGGACGTCAGAGCCGCGCGCTCAGAACGCGACCGCTCGAGACGGGAATGGCGAGCCGTTCTTCGATGATTTCGACGGCGTTCACGCTGTCCTGCGTATCGCGCGAATCGCCGCCACCAGCGGAATGATCGACACAAGCTGCGCCGTGACCGCGACGATCGCGAGCAAAACCAGTGAACGATCGTAGAGCAAACCGAGAATCGCGCTGCCGACGAACCAGGATGTTCCGAAGAGCGCGGAAAAAAGACCATAGGCGCGGGCGCGCATGTTCTCGGGAACAAGCTTCGCAACCGACGCCGACATCAGCGCGTTCTGCGTACCCATCGCCATGCCCCAGAGAATCGTTCCGGCCAATGCGGCAGACGCATTGCCAAGAAACACAAGCGGAGTCGCCCCTGCTCCAAGAAGGACGACGGGAATCAGGACGACCAGACCTCGGCGGTCGAACAGCAATCCGAAAACCAGCGCGCCAACGCCCGATGCGCCCATCGCGACGGCGTAGAAGACGGGGATGAAGGCTTTGGAAACGATGGCGGCCTGCGCAAAGTGAAAGCCGATGAGCGAAAAATCCGCAAAGCCGAAGCCAAGAAGTCCGGCGCTCGCCGCATAGAACCAAAAGGCGTTTGAGAGAACCGGCGTAACCTCTCCGGCAACAGGCTGAACGATATGGCCGGCGAAACTGTAGCGCACCGCGATGGCTGCGACGCTCAGCATGGTCAGCGCAGCCGGCACGGCCAGCCACGCATAGGCCGCGCGATACTCGCCATGACGCGCCAAAACGTAAGACGTGATCAGCGGGCCGATGATTGCGCCTGTCTGGTCGAGCGCTTCCTGCAGACCGAAGGCCCAGCCGTGACCGATGTGATCGCCGGCGCGGCTCTGCATGGTGTTGGTAGCGGGACTGCGGATCGCCTTGCCGGCGCGTTCCAGAACCACAAAGAGAACAGCAGTCTGCCAGTTGAAGACGAAGGCCATGGCGGGCACTGACGCCATGGTCAGTGCATACCCGCCAATTGCGAGCGGCCAATAAGCCCCGGTACGTTGCGCAATGCGGCCCGAGACCAGTCTCAGGAGGTAACCGATCAACTCCCCGGCTCCGGCGATCACGCCGACCGCCGCGCCACTGGCGCCAAGGCTCGCAAGGAACGGCCCGTTCAGGCCGCGCATGCCCTCATAGGCCATGTCCGCGAACAGCGAGACGATACCAAAGGCGATGATGAAGGCGAGGGCGCTGTGGCGGTCGAAGCTGGTCTGGATCATGGCGCGCCACGATGCGCGGCCGGCGGTCGTCAGATCAAGCACAGGGTCGGGCCGGGTAGTTGCGGAACGGCCGACTGCAGTTCGCGCGGTTCGAATTCCTTCGACCAGGCCTCAAACGATTCCGCGCTGCCCGAACGGCTATGGAAGTACATCCGCTGCGCCAGCGCTTTCATGGGGGAGGTCATGAGGAAGGTGTTGATCAGAGTATTGGACGGTGCCGTGTCGAGCAGGCGGCGCAAGACACGCAAAGCTGCCGCCGACAATGATGAGATCGGAGCGCTTGATCATCTCTCCCTCCCGCGAAGAAGGGAGGGAGCGTCTATCCACCATTGGGCAGGATTGTTGCTTTTTATGTCCGCAACACTGCGCCGGTCGCCTTGGCGACCGCATTTACGATCTTTTCCACCAGCACGTCGATTTCCGGCTCGGTCAGTGTCTTGTCCCTGGGCTGGATGCCCACGGAAATCGCCAGCGATTTCTTGCCCTCCGGTACGCCTTTGCCTTCATAGACGTCGAAGATCGCGGCCGCTTCGATGAGATTGCGGTCGGCGCCTTTCGCTGCACGAAGGAGCTCGTCGGCGGAAGTCTTCAAGTCCACCAGGAAAGCAAAATCGCGCTCGATGGCCTGAAAGGGCGACGGCGTGAACACCGAACGCGCCTTGCCCTTTGTTTTCGATTCCGGAATGGCGTCGAGGATCACCTCGAAAGCAGCCGCCGGCCCCCTGAGATCGAATGCGGCAAGGATTTTCGGATGCACCTCGCCGAAGGTCGCCAGCACCTTCGGTCCCAGCGCCAGCGTGCCCGAACGTCCGGGGTGATACCAGAATGGCGCGCCCGCCTTGACTGGTGCCGTCATCGCGGCGCCCATCGCCGTTTCGAGCACGGCCAGCATATCGGCTTTCACGTCGAACGCGTCCGCCGGATGCGCCGCCTTCGTCCAGCTTCGTGCGCCTTCGCCGACACGGATACCTGCCGCAACGATAGACTGCGCCTCGGGCATGCCGCTGTCGAACTGCACGCCGATCTCAAAGAACATCAGATCGTTGAAGCCGCGCGCTTCGTTGCGCTTGGCCGCTGCTAGCAGGGACGGCAAAACGCTGGGACGCAGAGCGTCGAGATCCGAGGCAATGGGGTTCTCCACCTGCCGCGCATCGTCACCGCCGCCGAACAGCCTGGCGTGGGCGCGCGGGATGAAGGAGAAGCTGATCGTCTCGTTGAAGCCCCGTGCGGCGAGCATGCGGCGCACGGCGCGCGTACGGCGCTGGCCCGGCGTCAGCGTCGGTTTGGCGACGGCGCTGCCGCGCGTCAGCGGCGCGGAACGTACGTTGTCGAGGCCATAGATGCGCACGACTTCTTCAACGAGATCGGCGGGTCCATAGACGTCACTGCGCCAGGATGGCGGGGTGACTTTCAAAATGGAGCCGTCTTCGACCGTGAAACCAAGGCGCTTCAGAATCGAAACCGTCTCGGACTTCGGGACGTCGAGCCCGCCGAGATGCGCGACATAGCGGGGATCGAAGCCGATCGTGCGCCGCCACTTAGGCACATGGCCCGCAACGACATTCTCAGACGCTTCGCCGCCGCACCATTCCAGGATCAGTTGCGTCGCAAGTTCGAGCCCGGGCAACACGAATTCCGGATCGACGCCGCGCTCGAAGCGATAGCGCGCGTCCGAAATGATCCCCAGGCGGCGACCTGTGCGGGCCGTGCGGATCGGATCGAAATACGCGGACTCGATGAACACATTGGTGGTCGTGTCCGAGCAACCCGTCTCCTCGCCACCCATCACACCGGCAATGCCGCGCGCCGCGGCGTCATCCGCGATCACGGTCATCTCGGCGTCAAGTGTGTAGGTTTTGCCGTCAAGCGAAAGAAGCTGCTCACCTTCTTTCGCAAGACGCGCCTGCAGGTTCCCGGTCAGCTTGTCGGCGTCGAAGACGTGCAGCGGGCGGCCGCGGTCGAGCGAGATGAGGTTGGTGACATCGACGAGCGCCGAAATCGGACGCAGGCCAACCGCCTTCAAACGGTCCTGCACCCATCTGGGCGAGGGGCCGTTCTTCACGTTGCGCACCATGCGTCCGGCGAAGATCGGGCAGGCGCTTGCAGCTTCGGCCGAGAGATTGAGGGCGATGGACTTCGGCGATTTGAATTTTCCCGCCACGGCTTTGACCGCACCGTCCTTCAGCTTGCCCAGGCCGGATGCTGCCAGATCGCGCGCAATGCCATAGACGCTCGCTGCATCGCCGCGGTTGGGCGTCAGCGAAACATCGATCACCGGATCGGTGAGGCCGAGAGCCTTCGCGGCCGGCTCGCCGACCGTGGCATCGGCGCGCAAGCTCGATGATGCCGTCATGATCCTCGCCGAGCAGCAGCTCGCGCGCCGAGCAAAGCATGCCGCGCGATTCAAGGCCGCGGATCGTGCCGATCTTCAGCGCCTCGCCGGTAACGGGAATGACCGTGCCGGGCCGTGCGAACACCGCTTTCATGCCGGTGTGGGCGTTGGGCGCGCCGCAGACGACCTGGATCGGCGCACCGGATCCGTCATCCACCATGCAAAGCTTCAGCTTGTCGGCATTGGGATGCTTTTCGGCCGTAATGACATGCGCCACGACGAAAGCCTTCAGGCGCGCGCCGGCATCTTCCACCGTCTCGACTTCGAGGCCGATGGAGGTGAGCTTTTCGGCAATAGTGGCGGCGTCGGCATCGGTTTCGAGATGCTCCTTGAGCCATGAGAGCGTGAATTTCATCGGCTCAGCCCTCCGTCCAGAGACGGCATGTCGAGCGCTGCGAAACCGTAGTGACGAAGCCAGCGCAGATCGGATTCGAAGAAGGATCGAATGTCCGGCACGCCGTATTTCAGCATGGCGAGCCGATCGATGCCGCCGCCAAAGGCAAAGCCCTGATAGACGGTCGGGTCGAGCCCGCACATCTCCAGCACGCGCGGATTGACCATGCCCGAGCCGCCAAGCTCGAGCCAATCATTGCCCTGGCCGAATTTGATCTGGTTCGGCACCGAACGGTCGCAGCGCAGATCCCATTCGACCGACGGTTCGGTGAAGGGAAAGAAGCTGGGGCGTGCGCGCAGTTCGACCTTTTCGACCTCGAAGAACGCCTTGCAGAATTCCTCGATCGTCCATTTGAGATGGCCAAGGTGAATGCCTTCGTCGATCACGAGCAGTTCGAACTGGTGAAACATCGGCGAATGCGTTGCGTCGCTGTCGACACGATAGGTCCGCCCCGGCGCCACGACGCGAATCGGCGGTTTCTGCTTCAGCATGGTGCGCACCTGCACCGGCGAGGTGTGCGTGCGCAGGATGTGCCGCGAACCGTCGGCCTGCTTGGCGAGATAGAACGTGTCCTGCATCTGGCGCGCGGGATGATCCGGCGGGATGTTCAGCTTGGTGAAGTTGTAGTCGTCATATTCGACGTCGGGGCCTTCTCCGATGGCAAAGCCGAGATCGGCCAGGATTGTGGTGATCTCGTCGAACACCTGCGAGACAGGATGAATGCTGCCCTGCGGTTCGGGGCGCGGCGGAAGCGTGACGTCGATCTTTTCATTGCCGAGCCGTGCGTTGAGAGCTGCATCGCCGAGTTCGCCTTTTCGCGCCGTGATGGCGAGAGTGACCTTGTCGCGCAAACCGTTGAAGAGCGGGCCATTGATCTTGCGCTCGTCCGGCGTCATCGCGCCGAGACGTCTTCAGCAGTTCGCTGATCGTGCCCTTCTTGCCGAGCGCGGCAACGCGGATCGTTTCCAACGCGGCTTCGTCGGGCGCAGCCGAAACGGCGCCGAGAATGTCGCGTTCGAGAGTTTGGATATCGCTCATCTGAAACCCTTGGTCGGAATGGCTTGAATCACGGGCCTTGACGATTGCCAAGGCCCGTGATGCTCCGATGGGTTTTTCGACTTAGGCTTTTGCGCCGCCGGCCTGATCCACCAGAGCCTTGAAGGCTTCGGGCTCGTGCGTGGCGAGATCCGAGAGAACCTTGCGGTCGATCTCGATGCCCGCCTTGGCGAGCCCGCTGATAAATCGGCTGTAGGTGATGCCGTAGAGCGCGGCAGCCGGCGTTGATGCGCTGGATCCAAAGCGCGCGGAAATTGCGCTTCTTCTCTTTGCGGCCGATGTAATTGTGCTGCAGCGAGCGGTCGACGGCGGCGTTGGCCGACGTGATCGTGTTCTTGCGACGGCCATAGAAGCCCTTGGCCGGCTTGAAGACGTTCTTGCGGCGGGCGTGGCTGGGTACGGAACGCGGAGCGCGTGACATGGTTCTTTACCTCAACCGTAGGGCATCCAGCGCTTCACGCGCTGGGTTTCGGCGGCGGGAAGCGTCGAGGTGCCGCGAAGCTCGCGAATTCTGCTCGTTGGAACGCTTGATCATTCCGTGACGCTTGCCGACCTGACCGTGCTTAATCTTGCCGGTGGCGGTGAACCGGAAGCGCTTTTTAGCGCCCGATTTGGTCTTCATCTTGGGCATTTTGCGGTCTCCTCTGGCCGGAATTCGGCCGGTTCGCTTTACGAGTCGCCACGGCATGCCCCGCCGGGCGGCTCACGAAAGAGGGCGCGTTATACGGAAAGCCGGATATTTTGCAACTACGCCGGCCAGCTCCTGCACCCGGCCGACGCGCAGCGAACTGCACGATCAGGCAGCCGTCACACGATATGCGAAATAACCTATTGAACATATTATGTATTCATGGTTCCTGATCGCGTCGTTCCGGACTGCCCGCGTGAATCTCAGAAAATTGCTGCACCTGGCCCGCCGGGTCGATTCCTGGCTCATCCTGCCTGCGATGATGGTCGTCATCTATGGTGAGCTCAGCCACAACAAGCTTGTCGACGTCCTTGAGTTCAACATCTGGGACAAGGCGTTGCACTTCACGGCCTATTTCGGTCTTTGCCTCATGACGACCATCGCCGTTCGGGCCAATCGCAACGCGATCTGGTGGGCGCTGGGACTGGTGCTTTTGGGTGGCGCGCTGGAGATCGTCCAGGGCCTCACCGGACGCGACGCCGACATTTTCGACGAACTCGCCAACACACTCGGCGTGATTGCGGGATTCTGCGTCGGCTGGGCTGGCATCGCCGTCCTGAAGGCACGCAACCTTGTTGAGGATGTTCGCCCGGACTAGCCTTTCCACAGAACCCAAAAATGGTGGCGCCATGTTCAGTGAGTTCAAGACTTTCCTGATGCGCGGCAATGTTATCGACCTTGCGGTCGGCGTGATTGTCGGCGCGTCGTTCAGCGGAATCGTCACTTCATTGGTCAAGGACATTTTGATGCCACCGATCGGCCTGTTGCTTGGCGGTATCGATTTCTCGAATTTCTTCGTCACGCTGAAAGGCAATCACGCCCTGACGACGCTGAAGGCGGCCCAGGAAGCCGGGGCGGTGACGCTGAACTACGGCCTGTTCATCAACACGCTGCTGAACTTTGTGATCGTCGCGTTCGTGCTGTTCATGCTCATCCGCCAGATCAACCGGCTGCAACGTCCGGCCAAAGACGCGCCGCCGCCGCCCACGCCTGAAGATGTCCTGCTGCTGCGTGAAATCCGCGACTTGCTGAAGGCGCGCTGATGCGGGTTGCCCTGTGTGCAATCCTGATCGCGGCAGGTACGACGGCTCAAGCCTTCGCCGCCGGTGACGAGGCCGGCATGGCGGCTGCGGCCAACGGCTTTTATGCGGTCTACCGGACCGTTCATCCGTCCGACGGCATTCCGTCGCCAGCCGATCGGGCGAAATACGCGCCGTTCCTGTCGTCCGCGCTGGAAAAGCTCCTCGCGGATGCCGGTGCGGCGGAAGAACGTTTTGCCAAGGCCAACAAGGCTTCCCCGCCTCTGGTCGAAGGCGATCTTTTCACCTCGCTGTTCGAAGGCGCGACTTCGGAGCAGGTCGGCTCCTGCGCCGGCGACGGCAAAATCGGCCATTGCGTGGTGAATCTCGAATATACGGAGCCGGGCAGCAAGCCGACGGTCTGGACGGACACGATCCATTTGCTGAATTCGCCAAATGGCTGGCGGGTCGACGACATTGCCTATGGCGGCAGCTGGGCATTCGGCAACAAGGGTCGCCTGAGCGAGACACTGAGGCAGACGATCAGCTTGCAGTAACCGATCCCCGCCCCGTCGCGGTATAGTGGCTGTGTGCATTGTGGAGTGAGCGATGACGACGAACGTCGACAAGGATTGGGCGAAGGAACTGACGCCGGAGCAGCATCGCGTGCTGCGAGAGCATGGCACCGAGCGCGCCGGAACCAGTCCGCTCAACCATGAAAAGCGCAGCGGGCTGTATTTCTGCGCCGGCTGCGGCGAAGAACTGTTCGATTCCGGCACCAAATATGACAGCGGCAGCGGCTGGCCGAGTTTTTACGCGCCGAAAGACGGCGCGGTTGCGACGACGGTCGACTCCAGCCACGGCATGCGGCGCGATGAAGTGCATTGCGCAAAGTGTGGCGGCCATCTCGGACATGTCTTTCCGGATGGACCGCGCCCGACGGGCCTGCGTTACTGCATGAACGGCGCGGCGCTCAAGTTCACGCCCGAAAAGTAGATGTTCGAAGGCGGACGGCCGACCGGCACCAAACCGGAGATCTATCGCGAACTGGCGCAGATGGCCGAAGGCCTGTTTCGCGATGAGCGCGACGCCATCGCCAACGCGGCCAATCTCTCAGCGCTGCTATGGATGGGCCTCGCCGACCTGAACTGGGTAGGATTCTATCTTTTGCGCGGACCGGGCCTGGTGCTGGGACCATTCCAGGGCAAGCCAGCCTGTGTCCGAATCGAAATCGGCAGAGGCGTCTGCGGCACCGCTGCGGCGCAGAAAAGGACCGTCATCGTGCCGGATGTGGAAGCGTTTCCCGGCCATATCTCCTGCGATGCGGACTCGCGTTCCGAACTCGTCGCACCGCTCCTGCGCGGGTCACGCCTGATCGGCGTGCTGGACCTGGACAGCCCATTGCGGGTGCGTTTTGACGAGGCGGATGCGGCAGGAATTGAATCGCTCGCCGCACTCTGGGTGGCGGCGAGCGATTCAATCTAACAAACAAATCGACTGTCAGACCTGGGTCGGCTCGCCGCCCGGCATGACTTCAACCGCGGGGGCAGCAGCCTTCACGGCGCGCTTGCGGGCCTTCGACTTCTTGGCCTTCTTCATCGGCGCGGCCGCCTTCTTGGCGACGCGCTTGGACTTCTTCGGTGCAGCCTTGCGGGCAGCAGCCTTGCGCTTCGGCGCGGCCCTCTTCTTGGCGACGGTCTTTGCCTTCGACTTCTTGGTGGATTTCTTCGCGGCTTTCTTTGCCTTGCGGGCCATCTCGCATTTCCTTCGATCAGAGTGTGCGCGACTGCTTCGCGCTGCGACTCAACGGTTAGACCTCGCGAATGTTTCGCGCAATGGGTGACGACGTGAAGTGAAGCGCTGCGATCATCGCAATGCCGATGAGAAGGCCTGCGCTTCCGAGGAAGATCGCGCCATGCACATCATTGTCCCCGACGACGAAGGACGTCGCGAACGGTCCGAGTGCGCCGGCGAGCACTTGCGTGCCGCCGCTTTGCACAGCGGCGCGCCGGGAAGGGTCTGCCTCGATCGTCATCGGAATGAGAAACGGCGCCATGAACAGCCCCATCATGCCGCCCGCCGCATTCGCCGCGATGAAGGCCCAGCCAGGCGGATGCAGCAAGAACACCGCCCAAACGGCAAGGAAGGTAGCGGTCGCAGCGACGAACGCAGTAAAATACCGGACATGTCCGGCCAGGGTCGTGGCAGCAAGCCCGCCGGCAATCTGCGCGGCGAGTGACACCCACACGGACGTTCGCGCGACGTCGACGCTGAGGCCGGCCTCGTGCGCGAGGGGCTGGAGATAGATTCCGACCGTGCTGGTGGCCGCGATATAGATCAGCGTGGCAAGCAGCGCGAACCAGCCGCGCGGCGGCGGCGCACCGCTCTCGCCCTCAGGCTTGGGAAGCGGTGCAAGGCGGCCCGGAATCCACAACACGAAAACGAGGCCCAAGAGGCTCAGAAGCGACAGGCCGGCGAAGCCGCCATCGGCCCCATATTGCGGCAACACCAAGCGCGCAAACACGAAGGCGATCGCGAATTGGGACGCGGTCGAAACCGTGAAGAAAACGCCGGCCCAGCGTTCCGGCGTCTGCGTGCGCGCGATCATGCTGGTCATGATCCAAAGCAGCACGCCTTCGGGGAGACCGGCCGCTGCGCGCACGGCCATCACGGTATTTCCGTGGGCGTGCATGGTCGAATAATCGGCCAGAGCCAGTGCCAAAAGCGCAATCAGTGCAGTCAGTTTCAGGCGCGTCGGCGGAAGCCAGGTGCTTGCCGCGCCGGTGGTAAGGCCCATCGACAGTGCCTCGAACGAGGCGACCAGTCCGATGCCGCTCGCGCTGAGGCGATGTTCATCGACCAAGGCTCCCAGGATCGCAGGCAGTACGCCGGCCAGAAGCAATGAGACCACGCCGAGCGCGATGCAGGCCAAACCCTGGCTCAGCGGCAGGTCGGGTCCTACCGCATCATGTACTACGGCGTGATGGGGATGTGAGGGCTGGTCCATGCTGAATTGCGCCGGCGCGCACGTCTCCGATGAGGCGCGGCCAGAATCGGGGCAGGCGGTCAAAAGTCAACCGGACCTGATCAGGCCGGCTTGAGGGCGGAAAGAAGTTCACCGGCGCGGTTCACGAGAACGGAGAAATGGCCTTCGTCGGGATAGAAGAGCGACTGGCTTTGACTGAGCGTGCGCGCCAGAACGCGCGCAGGTCCGACCGGCATGATGCGGTCTTCCTCGCCGTGCCAGATGAAAATCCTGTCGAACTTGATGAGGCGAACGTCGAACCCCCACGGGCGGACAAGGCGCTCAATCTCGTCGCGATTTGCGGCTGCTCCCTGACGCGCCGTCTCGACCATCGTGCGCGCCAGAACGGCACGCATCTCGGGAATGTGCATCAGGATTTCATCCTGGCCGCCCAGCCATTGCGAAACGCGCAGCATGCGCTGACGGATCATTTCTTCATTGGGTTGGCCGTCCGGGCGAAACTGCTTGAGCCGGCGCCGCAGATAGTTGGGAAAGCGTTGCGCGGCCCACCACGCCAGACGCCGCAGCCGCGGACCCGCGCGGCGTGCGATCTCCGGCGGCGGAACGGCGCTGACGAGGGCACAGGCCGTGAGGCGTTCCGGAATGAGGTGCGCGCAGGCCAGTGCGTAGGGCCCACCCGCTGACATGCCCTGAACCGCAAAGGTGCCGATGCCGAGAAAGTCTGCTGCCGCCACGACGTCGGCCGGCCAGTCTAGGAGGCGATCGCCAACGCGCGGATCCGAGCGGCCGATGCCCGGCCGGTCGAGCGCCACGACGCGCAATCCTAGCGCCAGTGCCTGCTCTTCCAGCATGAGAGCTTCAAGCCGTGACGAGCCATGGCCGTGGAAGTGAAAGACCGCGGGGCCGTCCGGCGCGCCGACCTGCAGATAGCTGAGAATTCGGCCGTCAGGCAGACGAAGCGTCGAGAATGGCTCTGCGTCCGTCTCGGACTGATGGGCATTCATGTCAGGCCCTTCGGATCAATGACATCGGACTCACGCGTCGGCGCCGTTCTGGCGACCCTTCGAACACGCATCTGCGGCTTTCGTGTGCACCTGTTGAAACCGTCAGTAGGCAGCGTGCAGCCTCAGGCCCAGTACGGAAACCGGTCCGCGCGTGGCGTTATAGGCGGGATTGCTTATCCATTGGTAATCGGCGCTCAACGACAGCCAGCCGGACGCCACCGCACCGTAATATACTTCGATGATGTCTTCCCGATTGTAGCGGGCAAGGCTGCCATCGCCGATGAGGATCCCCAGCCCGCCCGCCGCAAAATAGCGCCGGGCAGCCTGCGAAAGTCCGTTTGTGACAGCGGCCAGTCCGACAATATCATCGGGCCGGCCCCAGTCCGTTCCTTTCAATGATACACCGGCCGCGAGTGAGCTATTGATCTCGGTGAACTCATAGGCCTCTTTGCTGCCGTCATTGAGGCTGGCGCGGGCAAAGATGCCCAGATCGTCATCGATCCCTTGTTCGATGTTGAGCGCAAGCCCGGCACGCGAAGCATAGTGACGGACCGACGATGTGTCCGGAATTGAACCGGTCGCAGCGCCGAGCGCGACGGCATCCGAATAGGTGCCCATCCGTCCGCGATTGAGGAAGACCAGCAGCTTCGCTTTGCCGGACGCGTCCAAGAGCGTGTGGCGCTCTTCAAACTCGCCGACGAGCTCGAACTGGTCGAAGCCCGTTTCCAGTTCCGTCGAATTGGGAACGCGCGACAGATCGAACAATCCAAACCGGGCCGTCCACCAATCCTGCGTCCATTCTGCGGTGACACCATAGCTGTAACCCCAGGCGTCCGCCGCATAGTCGAAAGCACCCGAATCGATCAGCGACCAATTGAGAAAGTCGACTCTGGGATCGTGCGCGTAGCTGTTGGCATCGAATATGTCGCCGACCGAAATCTTGCCGAACGTGATGACGACATTGTCTGCGGTTCGGCCGCCACCCAGTTGGTTCGGGCCGGGCGCGATGACTTCGGTATCGCCGCCAAGATCGAACGTGACACGGCCAAACAATCGCTGCAGCCGAAAGTAGGGCGTCGACTTGCCGACCTTGTAGGCTTCGCCACTCGTAAAGCCCGCAACACCCAGCGTGTTGCTCAGTCCAAAACCCTGGTCGATCTCGGGATTGATGTAGAGCTCGACGCTATCCCAAAGGCGCACGCCGGCGAACAGCGTGGCGTCGATCGTCTCATTGCCGCGGTTGCCAGGGTCCAGGCTGTTTGGACCGAAAACGCTTGAGCGGAAGGCGGGATGGTATTGCCAGACATTTGTGAATTGGCCATGCAGAGACCAAGTCTCCAGCGACGGCTCGGCGACCGCGACGCCGGGCATCAGCAGTACGGCGATGGAGACAGCCGCCAAACGCATCGAATCATCCCCTTCGGGCGCGATGACTCTTTGCCTTCAAATTTAATAGCGGTCCAGCGTTGGCGGACGGTCACTTCACGCTTGTATGGATCGCGGCGCCGGCCTTGAGGGCGAGCGTCACGGGCGTCCGCTCGGCAATGTCGGCAAGCCGCGCGCGTTGTTCCTCATCGAGCGTGCCTTCAATGTGCAGCACGCGTTCGATACGAAACGTCTTGCCGTCGCGAAAATACTCCAGATCGACAGCGAGTCCGGTCAGCGGCCAGTTCTTGCGCTCAGCATACATGCGCAGCGTGATGGCGGTGCAGGCGCCGAGGCCGGCAAGCACAAAGCCGAATGGCGAGGGTCCGGCATCGCCGCCGCCGGCCGAGACCGGCTCGTCGCCGACGAGTTCGTGATGACCCGTTTTGATGTTCACCGCGTAACGCGCCTGGGCAAGCTTTGCGTGCGCGCGGGCGACAAGCACGGCCCCCGAAGATTCTTCGCTCATGACAGACCTTTCCCTATCCGGGGCCGTCGACCTTTATGCCTTGCGCCCGCAGCAAAGCGGGTACGCCATCAGGCCCGACCAGATGCGCAATACCGACCGTCACAAAGAACGTATGGTTTTCGTTGAGCATGTTCGCAATCTGGCGGGTCCAGTCGTGATTGCGTTCGTCGAGAAACTTTTGTTCATCGGGCAGATCGCGCAACCCGGCCGCGATGAGCGATGCCGACATGTTCACGTCGCCCGACGCCCAGGCTTCGACGAATTTCAACTCGCGCCCCGGCTGATTGGGAAAATCCGCAAGCACCGCGCTGAAGCGCTCGACACCGGCGCTGCGATCCGCGCCCTGCAGGAATTCGAGTTGTTGAAGCGTAGTATCGAGATAGCGGACCTCCTTGCCGTCATGATCGGCCAGCTCATGCGCTTCGCCTTCCGGCGTATGCGCCGCCGAATAGTTGCGGCGATACATCGACTGAACCGTCAGCACGACTTCGACAAGCCAAGGCTGCTTCTGGTCAAGATTTCGCTCCTCCATGCCGGCCAGATCAAGCGCGCGACGGAAATCGCGCCGCGCATCGTCCGAAAGCTTGTCATGCAGCGTCTGACCGGCAGGCAGAAGACCGTTGTTGAAGATGAACTTCGTCTCTTCGCCGCGTTCGCTGGCGCCCGTCGGAACTTCAAAGACGAAGCTGTCCGCGCTGTGCATGGCTGCATCGATGTCCGGGCTATGCCAGTCGATCTGCGGCGGCAGAAGATGAAGCGAGCTCATCAGATAGACGGTGCCCTTGGGCCCGTGGACGGTCCAGAAGGCAGGATGCGCGTCCTGCGCTTGCGCCGGTGCGCAGAGCGTCGCGGCCGCAACAATCAAACTTGAAACACAGAATCGGCGCATCGCTACTCCTTCTGTTTCCATCAACGGTGCGGAGCGATGCGCCAGCGGATGGTTCCCTCGCGCTGTTCCACACTCAGCGCCAGGTCGCGATTATGCACGGCCAGCGCGCCTTCCCAAAGTGCGTTCCATACCGGAAACATCGCCTCGCTTTGCGATACGACGTACATCAAGCGCCACGCATCCCCCTCGACCGTTTGGCCGGTGCAGACGAACCTGAGCCGTGGATCGCCAGGCATCACGCGATTGTGTCGGTGCCAGCCACGCAGTTTGGCTTCGTTCACGTTGCGCGGCAAGGCGAACCACAACATAAGTCCATTGACGGGCCATATCGTCACGAGCAACGAGGCGACAAGTCACTTCGGGGGCGTTCGATGCACTTAAAGTTCGCAAAAATCTGTTTCGCGTCCGTTTTGCTGACGCTGTCCGCCGGAACATCGCGCGCCGCTGAACCGCCGGTGGCCCAAATTGAAGTTGGCCCGTCGACACCTCTCATCGAGCATCGCGACGGCCAACAACTGCTGAACTTTGACTTCCTCCTGAAGAACTTGAGCGATCGGGCGCTGCGAATAAACCGAATCCAGGTGTCGGTGTTCGACCGGAGCGACAAACTGATCCTGCGCAAATCGCTGGATGAAAACGGGGTCGGCGGACAGTCCGGAATGGCTACGGTGCCAAAGCGGGAGCTAACCCCGAAGGGTGAGCTGTACGTCTTCAACCCATTCTATAGCTTCCCGGACCAGGTGAAGATCGGCCGGATGGACTACAGAGTGTTTCTCATCTCATCCGACGCACCCGTCGGTTCGCTGTTGGCGTTTGACTCGTTCGTCGACGTGTCGGTGAGACCTCAAGACTATCGCGACAAGGTGAACCTGATTCTGCCGATCGACCGTCGCAGTATCATCTTCGATGGACATGACTTCTACTCTCACCATCGCCGCTTTGACCTAACCGACCCACGCGCCCGCGCCGCCGGACTGACCCAAAACGGGTTGCGCTATGCCTATGATTTCATGCCGCTTGGTGCGGACGACGCGACGTACGCGGGGTCGCCATACAAAAAGGAAAACTGGTACGGCTACGGAAGTCCGGTCTACGCGCCAGGTGATGGTGTCGTTGTCGCCGCCGAGAACACGGTCCCGGAAAATCAATATAACGGCACAGAAGAGGTGTATGGCTTTTCCAGCTTGGCACAACTCTCAGGCAACTTCGTCACTATCGATCACGGCAACGGCGAATTCAGCACTTTGCTTCACATGAAGACTGGAAGTGTGACGGTGAAAAAAGGCGATCGAGTGCACCAAGGGCAGCTATTGGGTGAAGTTGGCTTCTCGGGCGATGCGCTCATGCCTCACCTACACTATCAGTTGACAAATGCACCTTCGGAATTCGCTGCGGACGGTCTTCCGTCTTACTTTCATAACTTCCGCCGCCTCCTGGGCGCCGCGTCCGTCACGCTGCGGAGTGGCCAAGTCGACACGGGTGACATCGTCGAGCCGGTGAATGCGTCTCCCTATCAAAAGATCGGGAAATGACGACTCAGCCGCCGCAGCGGGGCTGAATATCCGGGCTTGGACGGCGTCTCGCCCTAAGGCTTGACGCCGCCACCCTTGATACCAGCGCGGCGGAGGATAGCGTACCCAGGCTTTGCGGTCGCTTTCGCGCATGTACTGCGTCTTCACGCCGCCACGCGCGTTCGAAAAATAGTGATACTGCGCGCAGGCCATGGCGTGCGGCAGACGGTCGAGGCCGAGCTTTTGCAGGCCCGACAGGAACTTCTCCAGATGCTGGCGGCGAAAATGCGCGAAGACGAAGCGGCGCGCGGATTCGGCATCGCGCCTGGTGATCAGCGTCAGTACCAGCCCCGTCATGAGTGCATTGTAGAGTTTGGAAACGCACCGGTAACCCGCAACGGAACCGACGACCTTCTCTGTCACGGCTTCGTTCCCGCCAGGATCGACACTTTACGGATCACAATCGGATCGACGGGAGCAGCGCCGGGCATCGGGCCATGATCGCCGAGCGGAACGGCGGCGATCTTGTCGACGACGTCCATTCCCGCGACCACCTTGCCGAACACGGCGTAGCCCGTGCTGTTGCCGGTATCCGCGGCCTGATGGTCGAGCGCGGTATTGTCCGCAAGATCGATGAAGAACTCCGACGTCGCGCTTGCCGGATCGTCGCCGCGTGCCATGGCGACGCTGCCGCGTACATTGCTGAGACCGTTATTGGCTTCGAGCGCGATGGGATCGTGCGACGGACGTGCGTGCACGTCTGTATCCCAGCTTCCGGCCTGTATGACGAAGCCCGGAACGACGCGGTAGACGACCGTGCCGTCGAAATGCCCTTCGTCCACATAGCGCAGGAAATTGTCGACGGTCACCGGCGCATGCTCATGGTCAAGCTCGAGCGTGATATCGCCCAGCGATGTCTCGATTCGCACTTTGGGCAAGTCGTCGGCGCCCGCCGCGACCGGCGCGAACAGTGCGACGGCAAAGAGAAGTGCGGTGACGCGCATGACCGGAAAACTCCACGAGCTTGGCGTGCAGCTTGCCAAGAATTGGTCCGCGTTCAAGGCGTAAGTGGTGGTGTCTGAACAAGAGCCGATGGCTTCTTGAATTAGCTCGGCCGGCTGGCCGCGATTTGTTCGCCCAACCGCAGGATCAGCAGGCGCAGCATGGGCTCCTCGACCGCCGCGGCCGCGTCGGCGACGGTGTGCCAGCGGCGCTCGCGCTCGCTCTTCTCGGCCCAGGACTTTCTTTGCTGCGTGACCCGCATCGCAAACACTTCCACCGAGCAAGGCACGCTGAACCCCTTCTTGGAGTGCTTCACATAGCGATAGTGGCCGACGGAGACCTCACAGATCTCTCCGCACACTCCGGCTTCCTCGAGAGCCTCCACGGCGGCGCAATCGGGCGGCTGGAGCCCGTCGATCGGCCAGCCCTTAGGCACGATCCAGCGCCGGGTACGGCGCGAGGTGATCAGCAGTATTTCCGGCGTGCAGTCGACCACGCGATAGGGCAGCGCGGCATACTGGATGCCGGTAACTTTCCTGGCCGCGGCCAGCCGCGGGATCGCCAAATCTGCTTTCATCCTACCAGCCCGAACAAGTAGTAGAAGGCCGCGCCAATCGCGCCGGCGGCGGGCATGGTAACGACCCAAGCGATAACAATGTCTTTAGCTACATTCCAGCGCACGGCCGATGTGCGCCGCGCCGCCCCGACCCCGATGATCGCGCCGGTGATCGTGTGCGTGGTGGACACCGGAATGCCCAATCCGGTCGCCAGGAACAGCGTGATGGAGCCCGCCGTCTCCGCGCAAACGCCTTGGAGCGGCGAGAGGCGCGTAATGCGCGAACCCATGGTGCGGACGATCCGCCAGCCGCCGAACAATGTTCCCAGCGCCATCGCGGCCTGACAACTCAGGACGACGGCGAACGGTACATAGAACGGCCCCTTGATTGCGCCGTGGGCGAACAGCAGGGCCGCGATGATGCCCATCGTCTTCTGTGCGTCGTTGCCGCCATGGCCGAGTGAGTAGAGCGACGCGGAGATGAACTGGACGCGCCGAAATATTCCGTCGACCCGGGACGGCCTTGTGCGCATGAATGACCAGGAGACGGCAAGCACCAGGAACAGCGCCAGCACGAAACCGAGCCCCGGCGACAGAAAGATGGCCGCAATGGTCTTGCTGAGGCCGCTCCACACGACCGCGTTCCATCCCGAATGGGCAAAGCCTGCGCCGACAAGACCTCCGACGAGTGCGTGGGAGCTGCTCGACGGAATCCCGACAAGCCAGGTGACGATGTTCCAGACGATCGCGCCCATCAGCGCGCCGAAGATCACCTGATCGGTGATGACGCTTGGCGCCACGATGCCGGTGCCGATCGTCTTGGCGACATGAAGACCGAAAACCAGAAAGGCAATGAAGTTGAAAAACGCCGCCCAGGCGACGGCATAACGCGGGGACAGAACACGCGTCGACACGATGGTGGCGATGGAATTTGCCGCGTCGTGCAGACCGTTCAGAAAATCGAACAGCAACGCGATAGCGATCAGCCCCAGTAGCAGCGGCTCAATCACCCGTGACGCCCCGCGCTGCCATCAAGCCTGTTCAATGACGATGCCGCTGATGCAATTGGCGACGTCCTCGAAACGATCCATCACGCGTTCGAGATGATCGTAGACCTCGGTACCCACGATATAGTCCATCGCATTGCCGTTGCGGTATTTGGAGTAGAGCGTCTTGATGCCCTGATCGTGCAAGCCGTCCGCGCCTTCTTCGAGCCGGATGATCCCTTCGGTGAGCCTGTTCAGCCGCGACGCCTCCTGACGCATGGATCCAAGCAGCGCCACCGCATCGACAGTCAGTTTCGCAGTCTGCACGATGATGTCGCCCATCTGCGCCATTTGGGGTTCGAACGTTCCGACTTCGAACAGCAGGATCGCCTTGGCAGTCTTCTGCATCTGGTCGATGGCGTCGTCGAGCGCTGTGATCAGTTCCTTGATGTCGCTGCGATCGAACGGCGTAATGAACGAACGCCGCGTCAGCACGAGCACGTCGCGGGTGATCGCGTCGGCCTGGTTTTCGAAGTCCATGACCTTGCTGGTGGCGTCGGCCACCGACGCGCTGCCGTGGAGCAGGGCGCCGAGCGCTTCGGCGCCATCCACCAGCGTATGTGCGTGCTGGTTGAAGAGACCGAAAAACCGGTCTTCCTTGGGCATGAGCGCCTGAAACCATCTCAGCATACGCCGTCTCGCTGCGAATCTCCTTCACAGTCGTGCCCGGTAAAACCCGCAAGGGTCCAGCAAAAAATGGTCGCGGAGACACCGCCGGCTCACGACGAAGTCCGCCCGAGCACGCCCGCAGCGTTCCTTGGGACTGAACTGGCGCACCCGACAGGATTCGAACCTGTGACCTTCGCCTTCGGAGGGCGACACTCTATCCAGCTGAGCTACGGGTGCGTGGCAGGTTCTATAGCGCAGGCGGCGGGTTGGCCGCAAACAGAACGGTTACAGTCCATTCAGTGCAGCGTCGACGACCTCGGTGGCGTGTTTCCAGACCATGCGCTTCCATTCGGCCGTGTCGGGAAAGAAGGCATCGCGCAGTTCCAGCCGGATAGCTCGGGCATCCTTATGCTTGTGCCGCTTGTCGGCGAAGCAGTACAGCCAGTTGTCCTTGCGCAGCGCATTGAACACGTCGCGGGTCGAACGCGTGCCGACCTCCAGCGCCGCGAAGGTCAGTTCAGTTTTCGGCAGCCAACCCGGGAAAGCCTTGTCGATTGTTCCCGACAGCGGCGCGGAGACGGACTCGCCCGCCTCGCTCGATGCCACGCGCGTGCCCCACATGGCGCGTGCGCGTTCGTAGGAGGGAGAACCCGGCAAATCCTCGGTGATCACCTCGCCAGCTCCGAACTCGCCAAGGCCGGTGTGGAAGTCCACGACGATCAGCTTCTGCACATGGGCTAGATCTTCGTTCACCACGTCCTTCAACATTTTCGCCGACCAGCTTTCGCGCGAACCACCATAATAGATGCCATCGGCGAACTTGTACTGTCCGCGAGAGATGGCTTCCTGCAGCGCGAAGGCGCCGTGAGTCTTCAGATAGCCGGTGAGTATTGCATTCGCTTTCTTCATCGCCTCCGGCGAGATATCGCGTGGCGAGATTTCTGCAGCGAGCGCCTCATAGGCCTTGTTCTGTGGCGGGTGCCCGAAGTCGACGAAATTGCGGTTGATGTCGGCGTTGTCCTCATTGACGCGTCGGTCCCAGGAAAATCCGTAGGGGTTCAACGCATGCAGCAGAACGATCTTGCTGTCCTTTGGTACGCGCGTGGCCAAACCCTCGCGCATCAGCCCGGTCTGGACGCCGGAGCCGAAATAGCCTTCCACGCCATGCGTCGCCGAGATCAGCAGCAGCGATTTCCTCGCGTCACGCGGCCCGATGATGGCCGTGTCCAGGAACAGCGGTTTGCCGTCCCGCCCTTTCGCATCGGGGTGCACACGCGCGACAACGTCGACCCCGGCTTGTTCGCAAGACGCGATGAAATCGTGCCGACCGCTGCGATAGGCGGCCGGAAAATGCTCTGCTGGGTCGGGGCTCATGACTTATACTCTAGCGCGGCTCACGGAATTGGATATGTCACTCTTTGGCGCGCTGGACGAATTGCGGAGCCGGCCGATTCCCGATCAGGCGGACGCACGGTCGCGCAAATCCGGCTTTCGTTCGAAGGCCATCGATCGCTCCAACACCTTTTATCTGGAAGACCTGGTCGATATCCGCGACCTCGGCATCGCCGGCGAAAATTACTATCACACGCCCCGAAACCCGCCCTACTGGCGGCGTATCGAGGGCGCCGTCCCAGATCTTTTGGTGCGGCGCAGCGTCGGCGAAAAACTTGTCCGCATCAATGCGATTCTCGGCATGGCCGAGCTTGAACTTTATGTGTTTGACGCCTGGCGCCCAAAGGCTGTGCAAGCCTATTTTCATGACGTCTGGATGCCGGCCGAGATCAGGCGGCGCAATCCCGCCCTGGTGGGCGCGGCATTGAACGAAGAGGTCGAACGGTATTGGGCGGCGCCGAGCACCGATGACAATTCGCCAGCGCCGCACGCAACAGGCGCGGCTCTGGATCTGACCGTCCGCTGGATCGGCAACGACCAGCTGTGGATGGGTTCGATCTTCGACGATGTCACCGATTTGGCGCATCGAGACCGTTTCGAGGTATCCAGTTCGAACGCAATTTCCTTTTCCGACGAAGAGGCGCGCTGCAATCGCCGCCTGCTGCACTGGGTGATGACCGAAGCCGGGTTCACGGGACATCCGGACGAGTGGTGGCATTTTTCGTGGGGCGATCAGCTCTGGGCTGCGCTCGCAAACGCACAGGCCGCGAAGTATGGCCTCGCGGAAAATCTCATTTCAGAATAGGCCGGAAAGCTCCGTCCCATTCCGAACCGGGCGGGTTTCCCTCGAAATAGGCGATGCGCGCGAGGTGCAGATCGTAGAGTTTCTGGCTGGCGCCCGACAGTCTGCGGCACTGCTGGATCAGCTCGCGTGCCTTTTGCCATTGCTGTGTGCGCAGAGACTGGAAGATGTGGTCGTGGAAGGTGAGCAGCGCGCGGAACTTCGGACTGGCGCGCATCACCGGACTGCCAAGCATGGCGTACAGTTTCAACGGCTCCTCATGCGCGCCGGCGGCGATGTAGTCGACTTCGAGGAAAGCAAATCCACGCTCCGCCGCTTTTCGCGTATCGTCGGCGACGATGATGGCCGGACCATATTGTGCCGAGAGTTGCTGGATGCGGTTTGCGACGACCGCGCAGTCGCCCGTGACGGAATAAGCAGTTCTTCCATGCGCGCTGAAGCCGCCGGCGATCGCCGGGCTCGTGGAAACCCCGATGCCGATTTCCACCGGCGTGAAGGCGACACCGTCATTGCGCCGCTCGTGGGTGACGACGTCATTGAACCTGGCGACGGCCTGGCTCATCGCACTGGCCGCTTCGCAGGCGTGAACCGCATGCTCCGGATCGTCGAGCGGTGCATTCCAGAAAGCAGTGAATCCGTCGATCGTCAGCCGGTCGATCGTGCCACCACGCGTCAAAACGACATCCATGAGCGGCACGATCACGCGCTGCATCAGTCGCGTGAAGGCGGCCGGATCGTCCTTGAAGGAATCGGCGAGCGCTCCGAAAGACCGCACGCCGCAGGCCAGATACGTCACGGTGCGGCTGACACCGTCGAGCGACAGGAGCTCTGGCTTGCGGGCAATCTGTTCGATCACATGCGGCGGCAGCGACTCGGCAAATGCCGCTCTGACACGGCCTCGCGCGCGTCGAACCTCGATCCCGCGTGCAATCGCGGCCGTGCCGAACACCAGAACCAGAGCGATTCCGGGCCCCAGTGCGTCGAACAGAACATGGTTCGCGGCGTAGAGATGCCAGGAGATGGCGCCGGCTGCAGCGACACTGACAATTGTGAACAGGCCGGACCACGCCAAGCCCATGCGCGTGAAGAGAACGATGCTCGCCACACCGAAGATGGCCAGACAAAGGAGTTCCGCTTCGATGGCCGAAGCCGGACGGCGCAACGGCGTTCCGGTCAGCACATTCTCAAGCGATTCGGCATAGATCTCGGCCACACTGCGCGCGCCAACGGGTGTCCCAATCGTCTCGCCCGGCGGTCCAAGTATCACGATGGCATTGGCAAGACGGCCGGCAGAAACGCTATTCTGGTCGAGCGCAGCAGCGCTGACATCGCGCTCGGCATGCCTGCCGGAGAATGCGATCCACACCGAACCGTCCGGCGCAGTCGGCAAATCGAGATTGAGCGCTTCGAAGGACGCAATTCCGGGCTGTGCTCCGAACAGACCGTTCTCACCTTCATCGCTGCGCACGACAAAGCGCGGCTTGTGCTCGATCGCGCGCAACATTTCCGCGGTGAGCGACGTCACAGGCCGCTCCTTCAGGCGAAAGACAAGCGGCATGCTACGCAGCTTGCCGTCTGTGTCGAACACAAGATTGAGTGCGCCGGTGCCCAGACTGGTGTGCTCGAACGCTTCGATTGCACCCGACGCACCGGCGAATCCGGGAGCGAGCGCGAAGGGATTTTTCGCACCGACGAAGGTGACGCGCGCCTTGGTCAATGGCGCACGCGCCGCGTTGACGCCGCCGAGCGTGAATCCGGTCACTGTCGCCAGTTGGGACATCGCCGCGGTCAGGTCGTCATCGGGTGATGCCATTCCGTTCAGGGCGGCTCGGATCGGATCGCCCGCAGGGCCGAACGGCGCCTGCGCCAACAAATTCTTCGGCGACAAAGGATCGGGAACATCGAGCGGGAAGGCGAAGACGACCAGCGCCGCGCCTTTAGACTTCAGCTCTCGCGTCAGTTTGGCAAGTGTCGAATGCGGCCAGGGCCACGGACCGAAGCGCTTCAGACTTGCGGCATCACTGCCCAGGACGCGCACCGAAAAACCCGCATGCGGAAGCGTGTCCTGATAAGGCCGCGGCAGGGAACGTTGATAGGCGTCGAACAGCGTTTCGCGCAGGCGCGTCGCCATCCGGCCCGCGTCGCTGCCGAGGAAAAGCAGCGCGGCGACGAGCATGACGAGGGGAAACGCCCATATAGCGAGCGGTCTGTCGCGAAGGTTCATCGACGGTCCATGGAGGCGTTCGCCCACCCTATCACGCGCGGTTTTTCCCTGCGGCAGCCGGTTTGCGCCAGCCTCCGATTCGATAATCGTTATCATCTATTTGATATCGTTACACTATATTAGGAATATTGAGTTACTGACGGAGCCGTCATTTTTTCTTTGTTCTAACACGCAACCGCAGTATGGTGCGTCAAATTGCCGAAAAAGGCGCGCGCATAGGGAGATTGCCAATGGACAATATTACCAAGGATCCGGCCTACAACGCGGTCGATCCCACCGATTTTCCCGCCATGCTCAATCCATCGCGCTATGGCGAGCGCTCTACGGCGTTCGACAAGATTATCAGCGCCACCCATGACCATTTCTGGGATCCGCTTGATACGAAGTACATCGACTTCACGTCGCCCTTCGACATCACGAAGGAATATATCGTCAACCCGCAAATGAACGGCGATCTCAAGACAGCGATCGGCGACAAGCTCGACGAAGGTCAGAAGATCAAGCTCGCCAATCTCGACACGCTCTGGTCGATGTCCTCGATCCTGCATGGCGAGCAGGGCGCGCTGTCGCTCTCGGCTTCGCTCTGCCACATTCTGCGCGATCCGGGTGCGCAGGAATATGCCGCGAACCAGGCGCGCGAAGAGGCGCGTCATGTTACTGGGTTCTCCAAATACGTCCACGCCCGCTGGGGCAAGCCGGCACCGGTCGGCCCGGCGCTCGGCAATCTGCTCAACGAACTCGTGTCCTCGCCGCTGGTCTGGAAGAAATTGGTCGGCATGCAGATGTTGATCGAGGGACTTGCCATGGGCGCGTTCGCGTCGCTCTACAAGGAAGCGCGCGATCCGCTGCTGCGCCATCTCTGCCAGCTCGTGATGACCGACGAAGCCTTCCATCACAAGTTCGGAAAGATCTGGGCGGATCGCACGATTCCGTTCCTGGCCAAGGCCGAACATGAACTGATCGAAGATTGGGCCGCGCAGGTGTTCCAGATTCTCCTTTATAATCTTGGCTCGCCCGATCAGAAGGCCTGGATCTACGAAGCGGTCGGCCTTGATCCCGTCTGGTGTCAGCAGGCTTTCATGGAAGCGATCACCGATGCGGCGATTCGTGAAGACATGCAGGACGCGACCAACATCTTCCGCGTGCTCATCAAGACGCTTCTCAAGGCAGGCATCATCACCGACCGTACGAAGGGTGTGTATGCCGCTTATATCGACATGGCCGAACTGCATGCCGAAGGCGACCGCATGGTCGGCGACGAGATCGCCGAAGAAGGCATCAAGTTTCTGATCAAGCTGAACGGCGGAAAAATGACCCTGCCGGGCTCGCTGCTCGCCGCCGAGTAGTCCGCAAGACAAGTTGCAGGAGTTGGACAGGGCGGCCTCGGCCGCCCTTTTCGTTTGCGCCGGTCAGTCGCGTGGCGCCGAATAGGCAGAGATGACGCGGCCGAACTGCTCGATCGTGCGCTGCAGATAGAGAATGTGAGTCATCGAACCGGTAGTTCTGACCTCGCCGGGTTTCGGCGTGCCGATGCCTTTTGTTCCGGCTTCATATTGGGCGAGCTCTTCTTTGAGCCTCTCGCGTTCGGCGCGGCACCACAGGACATGCTCAGCAACAGATCTCTGAACACGATCTTCTTCAGTCATGCGGAAATTGTACGCTCACGAACAAAATTGAAAATACGTAGTCCCCTGTCACCTCAATCGCGGTTGCAGACGCCCATGGCGCACGATTGTGCTGGCGCAGAACCTCGAATCCACTTATGAATGAATATTCATTCAATAATTATTTCAGCGAACTATGCCGGAAGTACTTGAAAAACCAACAAAAAAGCGACGGTCGCACGAGCAGTCCGAAAAGCGACTTCGCCTCCTCGACGCTGCACTCGAGCTGTTCGAGACCCGCGGCTATGACGGCGTGGCCGTGCCGGAGATCGCAGCAAAGGCCGGCGTCGCAACGGGAACCGTCTATCTCTACTTCACGGATAAAGCGGTCCTCGTGAACGCGCTCTATCGGCATTGGAAGGCGCAATACAACGCCGTCGTGCTTGCGCCCGTGCCGCCCGGCCTCGTCGCGCGCGACACCTTCACGACCTACTGGCAGCGGATGACGTTCTTCGCACGTACTTATCCACGCGCCACGCGCTTCATGGATTTGCATCATCACGGTTCCTATCTCGACGCGGAATCGATCGCCCTTAGCCGTGTCTATCGCGATGCGGCCGAAGGCTTCATCCGCGAAGCACGGGCTGCTGGCGCAATCCGCGAGATCGATCCGATTCTTGTCGTGGCGCTGATGTGGGGCGCGGCGACCGGGCTCACCAAATTCGCAGGCCAGGGCGCCCTCAACTTCAACCTCGACGCCGCGGTCGACATGGAAGAGGCGTTGTGGCGCGCCATCGCAAACGACTAGGGAGAAATGGACATGACAGGCAAGGGACAAACGGCGCTCGTCACGGGCGCAAGCATGGGCATTGGCGTCGATCTTGCCGAGTGTTTCGCCAAGGACGGTTATGATCTCATTCTCACTGCGCGCTCCGAAGCGGCCCTCAAACAGGTCGCCGACCGGCTGTCGTCGCAATACAGGATCAAGGCAACTACCATTGCCACCGATCTCGGCGTGCCCGGCGGCGGCGAGAAGCTCGCAGCCGAAATCGCTGGCCGTGGTCTTGTTGTCGATGCACTCGTCAACAATGCAGGATACGGCATTGCAGGCGGTTTCGCCGGCTCCGATCGCGCGCAACAGCTCGGCATGATCGACCTCAACGACCGCGCCCTCGTCGAGCTCACGCACATCTATTGGCCGCGCATGCTGGCCAACAAGCGTGGTGGCGTTCTCAACGTCGCCTCCACCGCGTCGTTCCAGCCCGGCCCGCTGATGGCAATTTATTACGCCTCCAAGGCATTCGTGCTTTCTTTCTCCGAAGCGCTCTGGAAGGAAGCCGAAGGCACCGGCGTGCATGTCAGTTGCCTTTGCCCGGGTCCGACGACCAGTAATTTCCGCGAACGCGCCGGCACCGGAAAAACGCGTTTGGTGCGCAACGGCCCGGCGATGAGCTCGGCCGTCGTCGCCCGGATGGGTTACGACGCCTGGAAGAAAAACCGCCGCGTCATGGTCACCGGCGCACGCAACGCACTGCTCGCCTCTCTTGCGCCGTTCCTGCCACGGCGTACGCTTCTGGGGATTGTCCACAATCTCCAGAGCCCGGCATGAGCCAGACAAAAATCGGAGAATTCGTCACCGTCGCGCGCGACGGCGCCATTGCGCTCGTCACGATGGATCGCGGCGATGGGCGCAACGCGCTGTCACGGCAGCTTATTCTTGAGATGACCGAGGCCGCGCGCAGCTTCGCCGACGATCTGGAAACCCAGGCCGTGATCATCACCGGCAAGGGCGCGTTCACCGCCGGCGCCGATCTCAAGGATCCCGCGATGGATCGCCGTCGTGCGGCAGGCCTTCTCGAGCGCCGAAACATGACGCGCATCGGACCCGATCTTTGCGACGCGTGGGAGAAGGTCGAACAGATCACGATCTGCGCCATCGAGAAATACTGCATAGGCGGCGGCGGCGCGCTGGCGGCGGCCTGCGACTTTCGCATCATGGCCAAGGGCTCGCATATGCGCCTGCCGGAGGTTCCGCTGGGCATGAACATGAGCTGGCATGCCGTGCCGCGGCTCGTCTCGCTCATCGGTCCCTCGCGCGCCAAACAGTTCGTGATCTTCGGCGAGAAGGTCGAGGCCGAACAGGCGCTCGCCTGGGGTCTCGCCGACGAAGTCGCGCCCGACGGCGAGGCGCTTGCCGCGGCCCGCCGCTGGGCCGCGAAGATCGCCAAGCTGCCGCCCAATGCAGTGCGCATGTCCAAGCAGGGCGTGAACGCCGCGGCCAACGCCCTGCACCAGGCCACGACGTTCATGGATCTTGACCAATACGCACTCGCGACGACGTCGGAAGACTATCGCGAAGCGATCAAGGCATTCCTCGAAAAGCGCGAACCAAAATTCACAGGTCGCTGAGAGGCTGCTTCGTGATCGCGGCTAGTGGGTGATCCGCATGGCGACTTGGGCGAGCAGGACCTTAGCGCCCTTGCGCCCTAAAGCGCGGTCGGTCACCGCTTGCAGACGGTCGGCGATCGCCGCCACATCGGGCTGCTGCCAGCTGCGCACGGACGTGGTGCTGAAGTTCATCATGTTGCGGACATAGGCATCGCGCAGGACGGGCATGGCATGCACCGCCTCTCCGCGCAGCTTCTCATCCGGAATGTCGAGACCGATGCCGATCATCAGCATGCCGACTGGCTTATCCTCATCCAGGATCGTCGCATACATCGGATCGACTTCGAGGTAGGACGGCGATTGCGTGACCTTGTGCTTGGGCGCCTTGCCACCGCCGCTGTCGCCATCGCTGTCGCCGTCGCCAGCATAAGCGGGCGCGGCCAGCAAAAAGGCGGCAAGCGCGGCGAGGACAAGGGATCGCATCTCTACTCTCATTCGTTACCGCCCAGCTTTAAGCCGTCGTGGTAAAGCTTTCCTTGACGCGCACCTGAAGGACGATTTCATGAGACGCACCGTCCGCCTTGCAACGCTGGCCTGTTTCACTGTGTTAAGCACAGCGTCAGCTCTGGCGGCAGATCGTCCGGGAACGGTATTTCACATCTCCGTCAATGACTTGCCAAAACCCTATGCGACACCGGTCGTGGCCAATCCGTCGCAGCGGATCAATCGTCCGGCAGGTGTCCTGCCGCAGGTTCCTGACGGCTTTTCCGTTTCCGTTTACGCCGCGGGCCTGACCAACCCGCGCTGGATGGCGGTTGCACCGAACGGCGATGTCTTTCTCGCCGAACCGCACGCCGGAAAGATCACGCTGCTGCATGAGAAGGACGGCAAGGTCGAGGCGAGCACATTCGCCGACGGTTTCAGCGCGCCGCACGGTCTGGTCTTCGCCAAGGGCGCGCTCTATGTCGGCGACCTGCAGGCAGTGTGGCGGCTCGCCTACACCGACGGTGCGACGAAGGCCGGCAAGCGCGAACGTGCCACCAGCGCCGCCGATCTCAGCCCGGTCGGCAATCACGTGACGCGCGATCTCGCCATCGACTCCAAGGGCACGCTTTATATCGGCATCGGCAGCGCCAGCAATGTCGGCGAAGATGCGCCGACGCGGGCCACGGTGCAGACCGTCGCAGCCGACGGCTCGCTGCATACTTTTGCATCCGGAATCAGAAACCCTGTCGGTCTGCAGTTTTATCCGGGTACGGACGATCTCTTCGTCACGGTCAACGAGCGCGACGGCCTAGGCGACGAACTGGTGCCGGACTATCTTACCCACGTTCAGCAGGGCGCTTTCTATGGCTGGCCCTATTCCTATCTCGGTCAGCATCCCGATCCCGATTTCGGCACCAGGCGGCCGGATCTGGTGGCGAAGGCCGTGATGCCGGACCTCCTGTTCCATGCCCATTCCGCGCCTTTGGGGCTCGTCTTCTATGAAGGCGCGCAGTTTCCCGCGTCCTACAAGGGCGATGCGTTCGTGGCGCTGCACGGTTCCTGGAACTCCGGCGCGCCCACCGGCTACAAGGTGGTGCGCGTGCCGTTCAAGAACCGCCGCCCGACCGGCTCCTACGAGAATTTCGTCACCGGTTTCTGGAACGGGGCCGGCAAACCGGGATCGCCGGCCCGTGTCTGGGGCCGGCCCGCGGGCCTTGCCGTCGCCAGCGACGGCAGTCTTCTCATTGCAGACGATGCCGGGAAGGTCGTGTGGCGCGTGAGCTATACGGGGAAGTGAGAGTCCCGCGTCGACTGAGGCGAGGCCGGGTTGGCTTGCCAAGTCGAAGCTGAGCGATCCGCGGTTCGGCCCGTCTTCGCCCTTCGGGCTTCGACGTGGCAGTCTCCGCTGCTGCACAGCGCAGACTGGTGGAGCTGAGCGGGATCGAACCGCTGACCTCCTCATTGCGAACGAGGCGCTCTCCCAACTGAGCTACAGCCCCGAACCACGCATCGCGCCCAAATTTCCTCAGGCGCGGCGGGTATGTAGGGAGCGCGGCCTTGCAGTGTCAAGACGCCAAAAATTGGTCAGGCAGTCGCCCGCAACTGTTCGAAATGATCGGCCGGATAGCTGCCCATGAACGCGGCGATCCCGTGGCGTGCGCGGATTTCGCTGAGCGGTGCTTGCCATTCCTTCTCCCAGGCGATCGCCATGAAGCTGGGGCAGTCCGCGCCATACTGAGACGCTTCTGCGATGGTCTGCAGGATGACCGGCGCCGCCTCGCCGCCGCTGAGCGCCATGCGGCTGACCACAACGGCGAGGAACATCGCCGAGTAACCATGCCCGAACTGCGTCTGCTGAAACGCCGAAATTGCGATCTCGTGCAACGCCGTCGTGTGAAACCCGCCGGCCAGGTGCCAGATGTCGTGCATCTGCAGGATGCGGGTGTTGAGATAGCAGAGCGCCGGCGGAAGCGACGACAGGTTCATCGCCTCGCGATCGAGCACCTCCAAATCGAACTTGTTGTCGACGATCAGCCGCCAGAAGTCGTGGGCAAGCGAACCTTCCGGCTGGCGCGCGAGTTCGACGAGCGTCAGGCGCGGCGGCGGCGTGCGCGTCGTGGCTCGTGCAGCCTTAGGATGGTGCGCTGCGACGGCTTCGGCCCGCTCGCGCAGGCACGGATCGACGAACGCGCCCAATGCGGCGACGCGCGACGTGATCGTCAACGCATCCATTGCAGCCGTTTCATCAAGCAACTGCCAGAACGCGGTCCAGAACGAAGGCGAAAGTGGAGCCGACAGGGCTTCCGGCACGGCGGGTTCGGCGGCCTCTCCGAGCCAACCGTTGCGGAAGGCCGCATACACCGCCTCGGCTGTTTCGGGTGCAGCAAAGGCGCAATGAACCAGCGCCGCGGCGATGGGCACGCAGGCCGCTGCGGCGCCGGCGCGCGCCGCAAGTGCCGCGGCATGAATGGCCGCCGAGTCCGGTTGCCGGGGGGCGAGCGCCTCGAAAGATTGACGTTGTTCGGATGAAATCACGTGTAAGCCTCTAATGATGGTGAATCCCGCTCTGCCGGACGCCCTGTGTCAAGCACGCGCTTGGAAAGAACCGGTCCAGCCGGTACAAGCTGGCGTTGCGTGCAGCGACTTAAAAGGTGCGGCCCAGACCCATGTCCTTTGTCTTTCTCAATCCGCTGATCTGGCTAATCGACACCGTCCTTGGCCTCTACACGTTCGTAATCATCGCCGCCGTCGTGTCGAGCTGGCTGATCGCGTTCGGCGTGCTCAACACCGCCAATCAACTGGTGCGCCAGATTGTAATGACGCTCGACGCGCTGACCGATCCCTTGTTTCGCCGGGTCCGCAAGATCATTCCGCCCATCGGCGGTCTCGATCTGTCTCCGATCGTCGTACTGATCGGAATCGAATTGCTGCGCATCTTCCTCGACAATCTTCTCACCTATCTCATATACCGCGTCTGACCGTGACGCCGCGTGTCCGTAAGAACGGCGGCACGCTTTCTTTCCGGCTCAGGCTGACGCCGAAAGGCGGGCGCGACGCCATCGAGGGCTGGACGCGCGGCGCCGACGGCGCGGAGTATCTGAAAGCGCGCGTCGCGGTGCCGCCCGAGGACGGCAAGGCGAATGACGCGCTGATCGCGCTGCTCGGCAAGTCGCTCGGCGTGGCGAAATCCACGATCCGCGTTGCGAGCGGCCACACCGCGCGCCTGAAAACGATTGAAATATCGCCCGCGACGGAGTCCACCGCCGCGCGGCTCGAAGCGATGGAGACTGTGAAATGAGCGCCAAGATCATCGACGGAAAGGCCTTCTCCGCCACCTTGCGGGCACGCGTCGCCGAGGAGACTGCAAAACTGAAAGCCGCGCACGGCGTCGTGCCGGGGCTCGCCACCGTGCTCGTCGGCAACGATCCGGCCAGCGAGGTCTATGTCCGCAACAAGGGCAAGGTGGCCGAAGCCATCGGCTTCAAGTCGCTGCACTATAGTTTGCCCGCCGATGCCGGCGAGGCCGAGGTTCTGGAGCGGGTAAAGGCGCTCAACGACGACAAGTCCGTACACGGAATATTGGTGCAGCTCCCCTTGCCCAAACAGGTGCGCGAGAACGCGGTGCTCGACACGCTCGATCCCGCCAAGGATGTCGACGCGCTGACGCCGACCAACGCCGGTCTTCTGGTCGGCGGCCGCGCCCATCTTGTTTCCTGCACACCGATGGGCGTGATGATGCTGCTCAAGGAATATATCGGCGACATCGCCGGCATGGATGCGCTCGTCATCGGCCGCTCGCTCCTGTTCGGCAAACCGGCGGCGCAGCTCTTGCTTGCGGCCAATGCGACCGTGACCATGGCGCATTCCAGGACGCGCGACCTGAAGGCGCATGCCAGGCGTGCCGACATCCTGGTGGCCGCCATCGGCAAACCGAACTTCGTGCCGGGCGACTGGATCAAGCCGGGCGGCATTGTCATCGATGTCGGCATCAACCGCATCGATGCCGGAGATGGGAAAACCAAGATCGTCGGCGATGTCGACTATGCGGCGGCCGAGAAAGTCGCCGGCTTCATCACACCGGTCCCCGGCGGCGTCGGCGCCATGACCATCGTCTGCCTGATGCGCAACACGTTGATCGCGGCGGCGATGCAGTCGGGCGTGCCCGTGCCTGCCCTCTAAATCAACTTGCGCAGCGCGGCGGCAAGCTTGTCCGGTCCGACGGAGGTGTCATCCCAATAGCCGGCGAACTTGCCGTCCGGGCCCATCAGATAGATCACGCTGGAATGGTCCATGGCGTAGTTGCCGCCGTCGAGCGGCTCCTTTTTGATATAGACACGATAAAGGCCGGCGACCTTCTTGATGCTGGCAAGATCGCCTGTCAGCCCGACAAAGCGCGGACCGAAGGACGCGACATAAGGCTTCAGCCTGGCCGGCGTGTCGCGCTCCGGATCAATGGAGATGAACACCGGTACGATCGCATCCGCCTTGGGGCCGAGCTTGTCGAGCGCATCGGCCATCAGCGTCAGGGTCGTCGGACAGACATCCGGGCAAGAGGAATAGCCGAAATAGATGAGCATGAAGCGGCCACGAAAATCGGCCGAGGAGCGCTTGACGCCGTTCTGGTCGATCAGCGTGAAGGGTCCGCCGATCCTGACCGTGCCAGTCTCAATATTGCGCCCGAGTGCCGGAAGATTGTCGCTGGCGTGCCAGATAAAATAGCCCGCGATCAGCGCAAGGACGAGGGCAGCCGGGACCAGGATCAGAGAGAGGCGGCGCATGGAGATTTCCGCAATTGATGAGCCCCTCCGGGCGAGTGATAGTGGCCTTTGACGCTGTTGAAAAGTGGCCGATCGGCGTTCACCCGGGCAAGGGACATGACAGAACAGACAGACACAAGCCCCGTTCGGACATTCTCCAATACGCCGGCATCCGCGGCGCGGGGACGCGTGCGGCTGCGTACGCTGTCGAACCTGCGTTGGCTCGCGGTCAGCGGCCAATCGGCGGCGCTCTTCATCGTCTATTTCGGTTTTGGGTACCCACTGCCGATCGCCGAATGCGCGGGCATCATCGGGGCGAGTGCGATCGTGAATATCGCTCTGGCCCTTCGCTATCCCGCCAGCCACCGCCTGACCAACCGCGAAGCGACCGTCTATCTCGCCTTCGACGTGCTGCAACTCGCCGCGCTGCTTTATCTCACCGGGGGCATCACCAATCCCTTCGCGCTGATGTTCCTCGCGCCCGTGGTGATCGCGGCCGCAACGCTGAACATGGGCAACACGCTCATCCTGGCCGGCATGGCGTTCGCGCTGGTGTCGCTGATCTCGGTCTGGCATGAGCCGCTGCCCTGGCCGGGCGGCGAGGCGCTGGTGCTGCCGGAACTCTATCAGGCCGGCATCTGGGCCTCGCTCGTCATCGGAATCGGCTTCACCTCCACCTATGCCTGGCGCATTGCGAGCGAAGGCGCGCGCATGTCCGCCGGTCTTGCGGCAACACAGCTTGCCCTGTCGCGCGAACATCGCCTCGCCTCGCTCGGCGCGTTGGCGACGGCGGCGGCGCATGAGTTGGGCACGCCGCTCGGCACGATCGCAGTCGTCTCGCGCGAACTCGAACGCGCACTGCCGCCGAACTCCGTCGAGGCGGAAGATGCGCGGCTGCTGCGTCAGCAGGCCGAACGCTGCCGCGCCATTCTCGCGCGCCTGTCCAATCCGGAAGAAGCCTTGCTCGGCGAAACGGCGCGCCTGCCGCTCGGTGCGTTCCTCGAAGACATTGTCGAGCCCTATCGCGGCGAGGATCTCGAAATCACCATCGCGCTGTCGCCCGACCGGCCGGGCGACCCGCCGCCGCAGGTGTGGCGCGCGCCCGAACTTCTGCACGGCCTCGGCAACATCATCGAGAACGCAGCCGACTTCGCAAAAAGCCGCGTGCGCGTGCAGGCGCGCTGGAACGCAAGCCAGCTTCGCATTTCCGTCGAGGACGACGGTCCCGGATTCGCGCCGGAGATTTTCGAACGCATCGGCGAGCCGTACATCACTTCGCGGCCCGGACATTTCGCGCTCGGCGAAACCGAACTCGGACCGACCGGCGCGCTCGACAAACATGAAGGCATGGGCCTCGGCTTTTTCATCGCCAAGACGCTGATCGAACAGACGGGCGGAACCGTCACGGTCGTCAATCTCGACTCGGGCGGCGCGCGCATCAGCCTGATGTGGCCGCGAAACACGATCGACGGCGAAGGCCCGCCGGGACGGGGCGAGGGTTAAGTAAAAAATTTCGGGATCAATTCTCCGTCGTGCCCCAATGAAAGCCGTGAGTGACGTTCTATTTTACACACTCCGCCATCATCGCCCGGACAAGCCGGGCGATGACGAAAGAGGAGAAACGCTCTCCTTTGCCTACACCTGTGGGGATTTAGCGGATCTGGTGATTTGACCGTAACGGTTCAAGAGGAAGCTGGAAAAATGCTTCACTCCAGCAATTCAGACAGCTTACGTACGACGCGATCCGGCTTCACCGTGCTGCCTTCGGGCAGTCCCGCGCCATGCGGATCGTACCAGATCGCATGGATGCCGAGTTTTTGCGGCGCGACCACTTCCCATTCCAGGTTGTCGCCGACCATCCAGGTATCTCGCGCCACCACTCCAAGCGCCGCCATCGCATGGGTGTAGGCGCGCGGTTCCGGTTTGCCGAAGCCGTGCTCGCCTTCGATCTGGATGTGATGAAAGCGATGCGCGAGATCGAAGCGTTCGACCTTGGCGCGCTGGCCTTCGCCGTCACCATTGGTGATGAGCGCCAGCTTCACGCCTGAAGCTTTGAGCGCGTCGATGGTGGCGTGTGCATCGGGAAAGATGTGCATCTGCTCGTCGCGATAGTCGCTGAAGCGGTCGGCGAGTGCATGCTGAATGCCGAGCGCAGGCACTCGCGTGCCTTGCCGAGCCATCTCGTTGAATGCGCGGCCGACGATCTCGCGCCGTGCCTCGCGCAACTTCTGACGCCAGACGCGATGTTGATCCGGATCGGCCCAGAACGAGACGGCAGAAGTCTGAACTGCGGCCAGCAGGGCCTCCCGGCTCTCGGGTTCAAGAGAGTGGGGGAATTCGACAATAACGGCCGACCACGCCAGTTCCGGCCGCCCATAGGCCGAGATGATGGTGTCGTCGAGGTCGAACAGGATGGCTGGGGGAAGGCGGGGCATCGCCGAGGTTTAGCGCACTGGATGATCTAAATCAGGATATTGGCGCATCCGGTATGCCAAAAGTTGGGCCGCGCGCGGGATTCACACTGACGGAGCTAGCTTTTGGTTGAGGTAGTGGAAACCGCGGTATATGAACGCGCCAGATCAAGCCCGGTACCGAAAATGAGTATGCCCGAAGACAAGACCCTTTTGCTGGTGGAAGACGACCGGCCACTGCGCGAGCGCCTCGCACGCGCCATGGAAGCACGCGGTTTCAGCGTCACCATCGCCGAAAGCGTGGCCGAGGGCAAAGCGAAGGCCAAGGAAGCGCCACCGGCCTATGCCGTCGTCGACCTCAAGCTGGATGACGGCAACGGGCTCGACGTGGTGGAGACGCTCCACGTCGTGCGCCCGGACAGCCGGGTCGTGGTGCTGACCGGCTTCGGCAATATCGCAACCGCCGTCGCCGCGGTGAAGTATGGCGCCATCGACTATCTGCCCAAGCCCGCCGACGCCGACGACATTCTCGCGGCCCTGATGGCGCAGCCGGGCTCCAAGCCCAAGCCGCCGGAAAATCCGATGTCGGCCGACCGCGTGCGCTGGGAACATATCCAGCGCGTTTACGAATTGTGCGGCCACAATGTTTCGGAAACAGCGCGCCGCCTCAACATGCATCGCCGAACCTTGCAGCGCATTCTTGCGAAGCGCAGCCCGCGCTAGCGCGCCGCCTTTTTCTTCGGTTTGGCGACGGTCTTTTTCTTCGGCTGCGCGCCGGCCGCTTCGTCAATCGCCTTGATCAGCTTCTTTGGCGCAATCGCGCGCCAGCGGCGCTCCAGCATTTTCTTCAGCATGGTCTGGTCGATGCGCGAGGTGCGCACGAGCACGGCCGGATAGTCGCGATAATGCTCGGTGATGAAATAGGTCTTCGGATCCATCTCGAGCATGTGATCGCGCTCGTCGATGGAGCCGACGATCCAGACAATCGAATCGTCCTGATCGCGCAGGCGCGTGAAGAATTTCTTGGCGATGAAGATGGCGGGCGAACCGTAGGAGGGTTTCTCGTTCGCCTCCGGAAACGACAGCGCAATCTTCTTGAACTGCGCCTTACCGATCGCCATCGCTGCCCTCCGCCGTGCCACGCAGCTCGGCCGCAAGATCGAGCACGGAGGCCAGCCGGTCGGCCGCCACCTTGGCAAACCGCAGCGTCACGGCCTTGCGCCGGCTGGCGTGAACCGCGGCTGGCGTCGCCGGACGGATGATGGCGCCGCCATAGCGGTCGGCGACGATCAGGCCCGTCGACGGCGGCACATGCTCGTCTGGAAAGTCGGGCGGGATCGCGAAGTAGAAGTGCTCGCAATATTCGAGATATTCCGGCCATTTCGTGTCGCCGCGCAGATCGGCCAGCGCCACCTTGATCTCGACGCCGAGCAGCGTGCCGTCCGATCCCAGCGCGGCGACATCCAGCCTGCGCCCGTTCGCCAGCGTGAATTCCAGGATCGGGCTATAGCCCTGTTGCAGCAGAAGACGGCTCACGCCGCGCGCCACATCCGCTGCCGTCGCTGTCGAAACCACCGCCATGCCCGATTGGAACATTTGCGGAACAGAATTTCAATCGTCAGCAAAGCGCCAAAAGTCCCGCACGCATCGCATCGAACTGCGATTTCGGGAAGCGGCGGTCCAGTTCGCCATGCGTCTTGCGCCAGATCGGAACCGCTTTGGCGAGCAGGCTCTTTCCGGCGGCGGTCAGAACGAGAAGACGGCTGCGCCGGTCGTTCTTGTCGACGGAAACCTTCACCAGACCTCTGCGTTGCAATGGCTTGAGATTGGCGGTGAGCGTGGTGCGGTCCATGGCCAGCAACCCCGCCACCGCGCCGAGACCGGACGGAACCGGCCGGTTGAGCGAGACCAGAAGCGAGAATTGTCCGTTCGACAGGTTCACCGGCGCCAGCGCTTCGTCGAAACGGCGTGCCAGTGCGCGCGCCGCACGCTGCGTGTGCAGGCAGATGCAGGTGTCGCGCACCTCGTGCGTGACGGAGAGAGGGAGCGAATTGGTTTTTGACATGCGCCTATTATGTTGATATCAACCTATCTGTCAAACGAGAGGAAAGGACGCCGAACATGCAATACATAGCCTTCTACAAATCCGATGCGCCTCCGGCTCCGCCGTCGCCGGAAATGGTCAAAGAGATGGACAAGCTGGTCGCCCGTCAGGGCAGCGGCGGCAAGTTCGTCATGGCCGGCGGCTTCCTTCCGGCCGAACAGGGCATGCGCGTACGCCTGTCGGGCGGAGAGTTCGCGGTTTCGAACGGCATCGGCGCCGCGATGGACGGGATCGGCAACGGCTTCGGCATGCTCAGGGCCGACACGAAGGAAGAGCTTCTTCAGCAGATAAAGGACTTTCTCAAGATCGCCGGGCCGGGCGAATGCGTGGTCCGCATGATGATGGATGGTCCGCCGCCGAAGTAAACGCGGCAGAAAAACCGCGCAGAGAATCTCGCCCTGCCTGTGGTTCGACAAGGAGGCCGAGGAGCCCGCGCCCTTCGACAAGCTCAGGGTGAGGGCCCTTTTCCAATCCTCACCCTGAGCTTGTCGAAGGATGAGTGACATGCAGTCAGCTGCAGAACAAAAAGCCCGGCGCGATGGCCGGGCTTTTCGCAACCTGTGTTGGCCGGCTATTCCGCCGCGAGGAGCGCGTTGCCCTTGCTGCGGTCGGCGAAGTTGATGGTCTGGAGATATCTGATGCCTTCCTCGGCGATGTCGTCGCCGACCATGCGCGTGCCTTCGTTCTTCAGCTCGTCCATGTCGACATACATGCCGTAGAACGCCTTGGTGCGCTCGGTGATGATGCCGGCGTTGACCAGCGTCTTGATGAGGACGCGGAAGATGTTCGCGGACTGCTTCATGCCTTCGCGACGCTCTTCGTCGCCAAAGGCTTCCATGATCGCGGCGCGCGCGTCCTGCCAGTCGATGCCGACCGAGTCATAAACGACCTGCATCTGCTCGGCATTGACAAGGTTGAACAGCAGCGTCTGGAAACATTGCGCGGCCCAGTCCTCGACCAGGTTCTTCTCTTCCTCGGACAGTTTGGGGATCGTGCGGTCGGCCCAGATCTTTCCGAACTTGTGATGGAAGGCTTCGTCCGTCATCACGAGCTGGCAGAGCTTCACCAGAAGCGGATCCTGCGAATTCTGGTAGAGCGTCGCGAACGCGCCCATGGCAAGGCCTTCGACCAGCATCTGCATGCCGACGATCTTCTTGTAGACCTCCGGCGCGCCGACCATTTCGGTCAGAAGGTTTTGCAGCGTGGCGCCGCACGGCAGCGGCGTGCCCCAGCGGGTCTGGATATATTTCGCGAACGCGGTGACGTGGCGGGCTTCTTCGCGCGTCTGGTTGGCGGCATATTCCTGTGCACCCGGATCGCGCAGGATGTGGCAGAGCGAAGCGGACAGCGCGAGCGCGCCCTGTTCGCCATGCAGGATGGCGGAGAGCTGCCAGCGCGTGGATTCGTTGGCGAACTTGATCTTCTGTTCCGCCGTCATCTTGTCGCCGATGCGCGTGTGGAAGATCGGGAAGAAGTTTTCCGGCAGGATCGTCTTCCTGGCGGTGTCGAACGGCTCGTTGAAGTCGATATATTTCTTGTCGAGCGGATCCCAGAAATGGTCGTGCGTCGCGCTGATGATCTTGTCGAATGCGGTGGAGCGCACGCCATAGCGCGCGGGGTTCAGCATCGCCGGGAAATCGTCCGGTGCGACCGCATCATAGGCTTCGTCTTTGGTGATCTGGACCATGAGGCGCGGCTCCGAGTGTTCTGAATGAAAATGGTGACGATGCCGTCATTGTAAAGGCTGAATGTGAAGAGTCAATGAAAGTGACGCAGGCGTCAACTTGTGACAAATCGTCTGTGACTCGAATTCAAGCTCTTTGAAGCTGCAAAGCCGAGCTTGTTCAGTCTTTTTCGCTGAGTGTTCCTTTGGTCGAAGCGACTCCGCCTTCCAGACGTTCGTCGGGCGAGATCGCCTGGCGCAGCGCGCGCGCCAGTGCCTTTGAAGCAGCTCTCCACGATGTGGTGGCTGTTCTCGGCGTAGAGATTTTCGATGTGCAGGCACACACCGGCATTCTGCGCGAAGGCCTGGAACCATTCCTTGAAGAGCTCAGTGTCCATCTCGCCGAGCTTCGGCTTGGGGATGTTCACCCGCCAGACGAGATAGGGCCGGTTCGACACGTCGATCGCGACGCGCGTCAGCGCCTCGTCCATCGGAATGAGGGCCGATCCGAACCGCGTGATGCCGGAGAAATCGCCGAGCGCCTTCTTCACCGCCTGGCCGATCACGATGGCCGTGTCCTCGGTCGTGTGGTGGAAGTCGACATGCAGGTCGCCCTGGGCGCGCACCTTCAGGTCGATCATCGAATGGCGGCCGAAGCTCTCCAGCATATGGTCCAGAAAGCCGATGCCCGTGTCGATGTCGCACTCGCCCGACCCGTCCAGGTCGAGCGAAACCGCGATCTCGGTCTCGCGGGTCTTTCGTTCGACGGTCGCGGTACGCATGGCCAGTCTCCGGGCGACCCTTTCGGGCCCATCGGCCTCTCATAACCGAAACCAGGGCCCAAGTCGTTAATCCGCATCAGTTCGCCGGGTTGGCCTGCCAGTTGCCGTACATCGGGTTGGGCAAGACAAAGAAGGTGGTGCCGATCCCGGCGCCCTGATCCTTCTGGCTCATGGCGCGCAGGACGGCGCCTTTCTTGTCGAGGATCGCAAAGTCGGTGACCTGGTCGCCCAGCCACAGGACGGGTTTGGGATGGCCGCCGAATTTGCGCGCCAGTTCCGTCTCCGCACCTTGCCAGCGCACCGTCTTGTCCGGCGTGTCGCCCATGCCGATTTCGTAGTCGAACCAGATGCCCGCGCCCGTCAGCGCGTGCTGCGTGATCGCGTCGTCGGCAGCGATGCGGTTGGTGATGATGCCGACAAGTCCGCCCAGGCGATGTACCTCCTGCGTGAACGCGGCTGCGCCCGGCACCGCGCGCGCCAGATCGGCATGGACCCAGCTTTCCCATTGCGCGTCATGGAACTCGCTGCCGCAACTGTTGCGCTCGCGCTCGAACAGTGAATTGTCGAGCACGGTCTCGTCGGCATCCATCAGCACGATCCATTGCCGGCGCGTGTGCGTCGCCGCCATGCGTTTTGCCGCGCGCAAGGCGTCGTCATAGACGTTCACGGCGAGCCGGCAATATTCCAGCGAATTTCGGAACCAGTGCGTGGCGGTCGATGGCTTTTCCGCCGGCGCGCGGCACTGCCAGGGATCCGCGTCGCCCGCCACAACCGGCGGAACCGCCTCGACCCTTGTTATATAAGCCTGGCAGTCATAGGTGAGCGTGGCTGCGTCCGCCGGTTGCGCAGCAAGCAACGCCGCGCCTAGGCTTGCGGCGGCAAGAATTCGAGAGTGCATCGGCGCGTCCTTGAAAGCGCGACAATAGGTTGAACGACATGGCAGAAAAAGAAAAATGGCGCTCGACGACGATCCTGTCGGTGCGCAAGGGGGGCCGCGTCGTCGTCGCCGGCGACGGCCAGGTGACCGCCGGCGCGACCGTGATGAAATCCAATGCGCGCAAGGTGCGCCGCATCGGCAAGGGCGATGTGCTGGTCGGCTTCGCCGGTGCGACCGCGGACGCGTTTGCGCTGTCCGAGCGTCTCGAAGCCAAGATCGAACAATATCCGGGCAATCTCGCCCGCGCCTGCGTGGAACTCGCCAAGGACTGGCGCACCGATCGCTATCTGCGCCGTCTCGAAGCCATGATGGCGGTGGCGGATTCCAGGTCGTCCCTCATTCTTTCGGGCACCGGCGATGTCGTGGAACCGGAAGACGGCCTGATCGGCATCGGCTCGGGCGGACCGTTTGCGCTCGCCGCGGCGCGCGCCTTGCTGTCGCTCGATCTCTCGGCCGAGGAAATCGCGCGCCGCGCCATGAAGATCGCCGCCGACATCTGCATCTACACCAACGAGAATGTCGTCATAGAAAGTCTTGAGAGCCCATGAGTTCGTCCTTCACCCCGCGCGAGATCGTTTCCGAACTGGACCGCTTCATCATCGGCCAGCATGATGCCAAGCGCGCGGTCGCCATCGCGCTGCGCAACCGCTGGCGGCGCCAGCAGCTCAGCCCCGAGCTGCGCGAAGAAGTTCTGCCCAAGAACATCCTGATGATCGGGCCGACCGGCGTCGGCAAGACCGAAATCTCGCGCCGGCTGGCGAAACTGGCGCAGGCGCCGTTCCTGAAAGTCGAAGCGACAAAGTTCACCGAGGTCGGCTATGTCGGCCGCGACGTCGACCAGATCGTGCGCGATCTGCTGGAAGTCGGCATCGCGCAGGTGCGCGCCACAAAGCGCCGCGATGTCGAGGCCCAGGCCGAGGCGCGTGCGGAAGATCGCCTGCTCGATGCGCTGGTCGGCGCCTCCAGCGGCAATACGCGCGAGAGCTTCCGCAAGTCGTTGCGCGCCGGCGAACTCGATCGCAAGGAAGTCGAACTCGAGATGAAGGATGCCGGCGGCATGCCGGCGTTCGAGATTCCCGGCATGCCGAACGCGCAGATTTCGATGGTCAATATCGGCGACATTTTCGGCAAGGCCTTCGGCCAGAAGGGCAAGAAGCGCCGCGTCACGGTGGCCGATGCACATGCGCCGCTGGTTGCAGAAGAAGCCGACAAGCTGCTCGACAATGACGCGATCGTCCGCGACGCGATCGATATGGTGGAGAACAACGGCATCGTGTTCCTGGACGAGATCGACAAGATCTGCGCCCGCAGCGAGATGCGCGGCGGCGGCGATGTTTCACGCGAAGGCGTGCAGCGCGATCTCTTGCCGTTGATCGAAGGCACGACGGTTGCAACCAAACACGGTCCGGTGAAGACCGATCACATCCTCTTCATCGCCTCGGGCGCGTTCCACACGGCCAAGCCTTCGGACCTGTTGCCCGAGCTGCAGGGCCGTCTGCCGATCCGCGTGGAATTGAAGGCGCTGACGCGCGACGATTTCCAGCGCATCCTCACCGAACCGGAAGCCAGCCTCATCAAGCAGTATGTCGCGTTGCTGAACACCGAGAGCGTCACGCTCGATTTCACCGAAGACGGCATAACCGCCATTGCCGATCTCGCGGCGCAGGTGAATGCCAGTGTCGAGAATATCGGCGCACGCCGCCTGCAGACGATCATGGAACGCGTGCTGGACGATGTGAGCTTCTCCGCCACCGAGCGCAACGGCGAGAAGATCGTGATCGACGGCGCCTATGTGCACAGCCGCGTCGATGATCTCGCCAAGGATCAGGACCTGTCGCGGTTCATTTTGTGAGTACGAAGCGGGTTGTACATTCCGCGAGCGTCCCCGACTTTTCCACGTCGCCAGGCCACCTCAAGCCCGGCCAGGGAGATTGAGGGAATTGGAAATCCGATCTCACGCCGGCTGTCTGTCGAAGGCGAGCGATGTCCGGAACTCCATGTGCGCCCAGGCGCTGTGCCGTCGATTTCCAGACGCATCATGGTGGGTTTCAGCCAGCTTGGATCGTCGAGAGAACCGGCCTTGATCGCCCACATGCCCGCGATTGCCGGCTCAGCGCGCTGAACAGCGGCGTGCCGCACTCCGGACAGAACTGACGGACGCACGGAATTTCCGCTGTCGGCCTTGGTCGAGTAGCTCTTCACGCCGCCCTAGGTCAGCTTGAACGCCTCTTTGGGAACGGCCACGACAGAGGCCGGCTCGCCGCCTGAGGCATATTGGCAAGCGCGGCAATGGCGGAGCACGAAGGCGATGGGCTCGCTCGCGACCTCGTAACGAACGGCTTTGCAGGCGCAGCCGCGCTGAAAAGGCGCAACCATGGGCCATTCTCCCCGAGATTTGTGACGATGTACTTTATCGAACTCGACACGGCCTGTGCCAGTTGACCCCGGGGTCGATTGTTGCAAAAAGCTGCCCTTCCACAGGGATAGTCGACGAAGGGCTCAAGGCGATGGCGCGTCAGAATTACCTTTTCACCAGCGAGAGCGTGTCCGAAGGACATCCGGACAAGGTCTGCGACCGCATCTCCGACGAAGTCGTCGATCTGTTTTTCCGCGAAGGGCCCAAAAGCGGCCTGTCGCCGTGGGACATCCGCGTCGCCTGCGAAACGCTGGCGACGACCAACCGCGTGATCATCGCCGGCGAAACGCGCGGACCCAGGCATATCGGCGAGGAGCAGATCGTCGAAGTCGCGCGCAACGCGATCAAAGCCATCGGCTACGAGCAGGAAGGCTTTCACTGGAAGACTGCGAATGTCGAAGTGCTGCTGCACGCGCAGTCGCCGCACATCGCGCAAGGTGTCGACGCCTCGGGCAACAAGGATGAAGGCGCGGGCGACCAGGGCATCATGTTCGGCTATGCCTGCCGCGAGACGCCGGAGCTCATGCCGGCGCCTTTGTTCTACAGCCACAAGATCCTCAAGCTCCTCGCCGATGCGCGCCATGCCGGCAAGGAGCCCAAGCTCGGTCCCGATGCCAAGAGCCAGGTGACCGTGCAGTACGAAAACGGCAAGCCGGTCGGCGCCACGCAGATCGTGCTGTCGTCGCAGCATCTCGACGCGGACATGACCTCGAACGATGTGCGCGCCGTCGTCGAACCCTATATCCGCCTGGCGCTGCCGGCCGGCTGGATCACCGACAAGACCGTCTGGCACGTCAATCCGACCGGCGCCTTCGTCGTCGGCGGACCGGACGGCGACTGCGGCCTCACCGGGCGCAAGATCATCGTCGACACCTATGGCGGCGCGGCCCCGCATGGCGGCGGCGCATTCTCCGGCAAGGACCCGACGAAGGTGGACCGCTCGGCTGCCTACGCCGCGCGCTATCTCGCCAAGAACGTCGTGGCTGCGCGTCTTGCGGATCGCTGCACGATCCAGATCGCCTATGCGATCGGCGTTTCGGAGCCATTGTCGGTCTATGTCGACACGCACGGCACCGGCGAAGTCGACGAAGCCAAGCTGGAAAAAATCCTGCCCGAACTGATGAGCCTCAAGCCGCGCAACATCCGCGAGCATCTGGGACTCAACAGGCCGATCTACGCGCGCACCGCGGCCTACGGCCATTTCGGCCGCGAGCCCGATGCCGATGGCGGCTTCTCGTGGGAAAAGACCGATCTCGCGGATGCGCTCAAGCGCGCTTTCTAGTGTGAACGGCGAACGGGCCGAACGCCATCGCCGCCACCTGTTCGGCCGGCGCAAAGGCCCCAAGCTCTCGGCGCATCAGCTTGCGTTGCGCGAGACGCTGCTGCCGCGGCTTGTCTTGCACATCGAGAAAGGCCGCGATCCGCGAGGCTATTTCGAGAAGCCGGTCGACGATGTCTGGCTCGAAGTCGGCTATGGCGGCGGCGAGCATCTGCTGTGGCAGGCGAACGCGCATCCCGATATCGGGCTGATCGGTGCCGAACCTTATATTTCCGGCACGGCCAAGCTTCTCTCCAAGCTGGATGTACGGCACGTCCCCAACATCCGCCTCCACGAAGACGATGCGCGCGACATTATCGAAGCGCTGCCGGATGCCAGCATCGGGCGTTTCTTCATCCTGTTCCCCGATCCCTGGCACAAGACGCGCCACCACAAGCGCCGCTTTATCCAGACCGAAATGCTCGATTCGATCGCGCGGATCCTGAAACCCGGCGCCGAATTCCGTTTCGCCAGCGACGATGCGGGCTATCTCGCCTATGCGCTGGAGCGGCTGATGGCCCATCCGGCTTTCGCCTGGACCGCGAGCGGCCATTCAGACTGGAAAACCCGCCCCGCCGACTGGCCGCCGACCCGCTACGAGACGAAGGAACTTCATGGTCCGCCCGCGTTTCTTCGCTTCGTCCGCACTGATAAAGTCGCCCCATGAGCGGCGAAGAAGACGACGACATCCCGAGCAACGAGTATTGGGACAAAGGGGTGATTTTCGTTGCCGCCTTGCTAACCCTGTGCGCGATCGGCGTGTGTTTCTTCGAATTCACCATAAAGCCGGCAAAGGCGCCGATTCCGGCCCGCCCCGCCGCCACTTCGGGCGAGGTGACCGTGGGCATTTCGCCCAGCAAACCGGCCACATCGCCCTGAAACTGCCTGTCCCGGCTTGATAATGGCCCTTTCCGAGCGTACATAGCGCCCATCCCAGACAACAGAACGACCTGTTGTGTGGCGGTCCGAAAGGATCGCCGCGCGGGAAAAGCTTTGGTTTTTGGAGTTTCGCCCATTCTGTCTGCAATGGCCCATCTCGAGCCGATCATCGAACCTGCCGTGGAAGCGGCGGGGTTCCGGCTCGTGCGCCTGCGGCTGATGGGCGGCTACGTCAAGACGCTGCAGATCATGGCCGAACGCCCGGACGGCACGATGAATGTCGAGGATTGCGCCATCCTCAGCCGCGCCCTGTCCGAGTTCCTCGACGCCGAGAACCCGATCGAGGGCGATTATGAACTCGAAGTCTCCTCGCCCGGCATCGACCGCCCGCTGACCCGGCTGATGGATTTTTCGCGCTGGACCGGACACGAGGCCAAGATCGAACTGCACACGCCGATCGACGGCCGCAAGCGGTTCCGCGGCAAGCTGCTCGGTCTCGAAGGCAACGACGTGGTGATCCAGACGCAGGATTCGCGCGCCCTGGTTCCGTTCAAGCAGATCGCCGAGGCCAAGCTGGTGCTGACCGACGCACTCATCGCCGAAGATTTAAAAGCGCGCAAACGCGCCGAATAATTTGCAGGTGCGCTGACGCGCACGAATAAGGAGAGAGAAATAACATGGCTGCCATTGCCGCAAACAGAACCGAGCTTCTGCAGATCGCAGACGCCGTCGCACGCGACAAGTCGATCGACAAGCAGGTCGTGCTTGCCGCGATGGAAGAAGCGATGCAGCGCGCCGCCAAGGCCCATTACGGCAGCGAGAACGAGATCAAGGTCGAGATCGATCCCAAGACGGGCGAGACACACGTGTCGCGCTATCTCCATGTCGTGGAGAAGCTGGAAAACGACAAGATCGAGATCAGCCTCGAAGATGCGCGCGCGCGCAATCCCGCGGCCCAGGTCGGCGACATCATCGCCGAGACGCTGCCGCCGGTCGATTTCAACCGCATCAATGCCCAGAACGCCAAGCAGGTGATCGTGCAGAAAGTGCGCGACGCCGAGCGCGAGCGCCAGTTCGACGAATACAAGGACCGCATCGGCGAGATCGTGCACGGCATCGTCAAGCGCTCGGAGTTCGGCTCGGTCGTCGTCGACCTCGGCCGCGCCGAAGGCGTGGTGCGCCGCGACGAAATGATCCCGCGCGAAAGTTTCCGCACCGGCGATCGTATCCGCGCCTATATCTACGACGTGCGCCGCGAAACGCGCGGGCCGCAGATATTCCTGTCGCGTTCGCATCCGCAATTCATGGTGCGCCTGTTCGCGCAGGAAGTGCCGGAAATCTATGACGGCATCATCGAGATCCGCGCCGTGGCGCGCGATCCGGGTAGCCGCGCCAAGATCGCGGTGATCTCCAAGGATTCTCAGCATCGATCCGGTCGGCGCCTGCGTCGGCATGCGCGGCGTGCGCGTGCAGGCCGTGGTGCAGGAGCTGCAGGGCGAACGCATCGACATCATTCCATGGTCCAGCGAAGCGGCGACCTTCATCGTCAACGCGCTGGCGCCGGCGGAAGTCTCCAAGGTCGTGCTCGACGAAGACACGCACCGCGTCGAAGTCGTGGTGCCGGACGAGCAGCTTTCGCTCGCCATCGGCCGCCGCGGACAGAATGTGCGTCTCGCCTCGCAGCTCACCGGCTGGCAGATCGACATCCTGACGGAAGCCGAAGAATCGGAACGCCGCCAGAAGGAATTCGCCGAACGCACCAAGCTGTTCATGGAATCGCTCGACGTCGACGAGACCGTGGCTCAGCTGCTGGCGTCCGAAGGATTCGCCGACCATCGAAGACGTCGCCTATGTGCCGCTCAACGAACTCGGCGCCGTCGAAGGCTTCGACGAAGAGACCGCACAGGAACTGCAAAGCCGCGCACTGGAATTCATCGAAGCAAGGAACAAGGAAATGGACGACAAGCGCGTCGCGCTCGGCGTCGCTGACGAAGTGCTCGAAGTCGACGGCGTGACGCCGCAGATGGCGGTGGCGCTCGGCGAAGCGGGCATCAAGACGCTCGAAGACTTGGCCGGCTGCGCAACGGACGACCTGCTCGGCTATTACGAGGTCAACAAGGACAAGGAACGCGTGCGCATTCCGGGGTGCCTGGAAGGCTTCAACCTGACCAACGAGGATGCCAACGCCATTGTCATGAAGGCGCGCGTCAAGGCCGGCTGGATCGAAGAACTGCCGGAAGAAGCGCCGGCCGAAGCCGGCGAAACCGGAGAAGAAACCGAAGCATGAGTCTGGCCGTGGCCATCAAGGACGAGGACGACGAAGCGATGCGCGAACGCCGCTGCATCGTGAGCGGGGAAGTCTTGCCCGACAGCAAGCTCATCCGCTTCGTCGTCAGTCCCGATGCAGCGGTCACGCCCGACATCGCCGCCAAGCTGCCCGGCCGGGGCATCTGGGTGGGTGCAACAAAGGCCGCGCTCAAGACCGCCATCGCGAAAAACCTTTTTGCGAAAGCGGCCAAGGCAAACGTCAAAGTTGCAGAGGACTTGGCGATACGCGTGGAAGCACAGCTTGTCGCGCGCATCCAGTCCGATCTCGGCATGGCGCGGCGCGCGGGCCTGCTCCTGATGGGTTTCGATACGGTGCTACGCGCATTGCAGTCCGATGCGCCGCCCGCGCTCCTGATCGAGGCCAGCGACGGCGCCGGTGACGGCAAGCGCAAAATATTCGGGGCGTGCCATGCGCGCGGCCTGAAAATCCAGACGATTGAGTGCCTTACATCGGCCGAATTGAGCGTGGCCGTCGGGCGCGAGAATGTGATACATGCAGCCCTCAAATCCGGGCGCCTTCAGGAACGGCTGAGTTTGGACGCGGAACGGCTTTCGGGCTTTCGTTCCGCTGCCACGCCGCCACGCGAAAGAGACGTATGACCGATACGAACGACACCACGAAGAAACCGTCCGGCGGCAAGACCCTGACGTTGAAGAAGACGGAAACTTCGACCGTGAAGCAAAGCTTCAGCCACGGCCGCACCAAGGCGGTTGTGGTCGAGAAGAAGCGCACGCTCGGCCCGGCGGCTCCGGCCGCGAAGACACCCGAAAAGCCGGCCGCCGCTCCTGCCGCCGCCAAGGCCGCACCTGCAGCGACACCTGCCGCTGCGCCGCGCGAGGCCGCGCCGCGCGCCGGCGTTGTCCTGCGTCAACTGACGGAAGAGGAAAAGCAGCGCCGCGGCGCCGCCCTTGCCGACGCGCGCGTCTACGAAGTCGAAGCCCGCAAGCGTGCCGAAGAAGACGCCAGGCACCGCGCCGTCGAAGAAGAAAAGCTGGCGCGTGAGCGCGAGGCTGCCGCCCGCCGCAAGGCCGAGGAAGACGCCCGCAAGGCCGCCGAAGAACTAGCCCGCAAGCACGCCGAAGAAGAAGCCGCGCGCCGCGATACGAAAGAGGAACCTGCCGCAACGACCGCTGCTGCCGCCGCTGCGGCTGCCGCCTCCGGTGCGCCGCGCGTCCGCCGTCCGCTCGAGGAAGAAGAGGAAGAGACCACCACCAAGAAGGGTGCAAAGGTTGCTGCCAAGGTTCCCGCCGTCAAGAAGGTCGCCGACGACAGCCGCCGCCGCGGCAAGCTGACCGTCACGCGGCGCTTTCGGGCGACGACGAACGCACCCGTTCGGTTGCCGCCTATCGCCGCCATCTGCAGCGTGTCAACAAGGGCGCGCAACAGGCGCCCGCCGGTCCGGCCGGTCCGCGCGAAGTGACGATTCCCGAAACCATCACCGTTGCCGAACTCGCCAACCGCATGGCGCGCCGTTCCGTCGACATCATCAAGGTGCTGATGAAGAACGGCCATATGGCGACCGTGAACGACGTCATCGACGCCGACACCGCCGAACTCGTGGCCGCTGAATATGGCCACACGGTCAAGCGCGTCGCCGAGTCCGACGTTCTCGAAGGCCTCAAGGGCAGCGACGACGACGCATCGCACCTGGTCTCGCGCCCGCCGGTCGTGACCGTCATGGGCCATGTCGACCACGGCAAGACCTCGCTGCTCGATGCCTTGCGCAAGACCGACGTCGTGTCGGGCGAAGCGGGCGGCATCACCCAGCACATCGGCGCCTATCAGGTCGTGCTGAAAGGCGGCCAGAAGATCACCTTCCTCGACACGCCCGGCCACGCCGCCTTTACCGCCATGCGCGCGCGCGGCGCGAAGGTCACCGATCTCGTCATTCTCGTGGTCGCGGCCGATGACGGCGTCATGCCGCAAACGGTCGAAGCCATCGCGCACGCCAAGGCGGCGCATGTTCCGATCATCGTCGCCGTCAACAAGATCGACAAGGGCGACGCCAATCCGGCGCGCGTGAAGACCGAACTTCTGCAGCACGAAATCCAGGTCGAAGAGCTGGGCGGCGAAACGCTCGCCATCGAGGTCTCCGCGAACAAGGGCATCAATCTCGACAAGCTCGAAGAAGCCATCCTGCTGCAGGCCGAAGTGCTCGATCTCAAGGCCAATCCGGATCGCTCCGCCGAAGGCGCGGTGATCGAGGCCAAGCTGGACCGCGGCCGCGGTCCGGTCGCCACCGTGCTCGTGCAGCGCGGCACGCTGAAGGTCGGCGACATCGTCGTCGCCGGCTCCGAATGGGGCCGCGTGCGCGTGCTGCAGAACGATCGCGGCGAGACGGTGGCGACGCGCAGGTCCTGCCACGCCCGTCGAAGTGCTCGGTCTTTCCGGTGCGCCGGAAGCCGGCGACGAAATGGTCGTCGTCGAGAACGAAGCGCGCGCCCGCGAAGTCACCGAATACCGCGCCCGCAAGCGCCGCGAAGCGCGCCAGGCGTCGTCCTCGCGCCAGACGCTCGACCAGTTGCTCAAGACGCGCGACAGCGGCGAGAAGCGTCTTCTCCCGCTCGTCATCAAGTCGGACGTGCAAGGTTCTTCGGAAGCGATCCAGGGCGCGCTCGCCAAGCTCGGCACCGACGAAGTCGCCGTGCAGGTGCTGCAGGCCGGCGTCGGCGGCATCACCGAAAGCGACGTCATCCTGGCGCATGCCAGCGGCGCCGGCGTCATCGGCTTCAACGTCCGCGCCGACAGGCTGGCGCGCGAACGCGCCAAGCGCGACGGCGTCGACATCCGCTACTACAACATCATCTATAACGTGGTGGACGACATCAAAGCCGTGCTCTCGGGCATGCTGGCGCCGGAAGTGCGCGAGCGCCTGCTCGGCAATGCGCAGATCCTCGAGGTGTTCGCCATCTCAAAGGTCGGCAAGGTCGCCGGCTGCCGCGTCACCGACGGCGTCGTGCGCCGCGGCTCGAAGGTTCGCCTCATCCGCGACAATGTCGTGATCCACGAAGGCGACCTGTCGACGCTCAAGCGCTTCAAGGACGAAGTGCGCGAAGTGCAGACTGGGCAGGAGTGCGGCATGGCGTTCGCCAACTACCAGGACATGCAAAAGGGCGACATCATCGAGTGCTTCGAGGTCGAGACGATCCAGCGCGCGCTGTAGTTCAATCGTGTCATTCCCGGCCGGGCGATCGAAGATCGCGAGGCGAAGGGAACCCAGGTTTCTCGACCTGGCCGGAAATCGACACCTGGATCCCCTTCCCTTCGCATTGCTCGCGCAATGCTCAGCCAGGGATGACAAGGTTGGTTTGAAATGTCCCGCAATCACACACGCTCCGCAAATGCCGGTCCTTCCCAACGACAACTCCGCGTCGGCGAAATGCTGCGCCATGCGCTCGCCGACGTGCTGCGCCGCGGCGATCTGCGCGATCCGGACCTTGCCGGCGTGTCGGTGACGATCACGCAGGTGAAGCCCTCGGGCGACATGCGTCACGCCACCGTCTTCTGCGAGCCGCTCGGCGGCAAGAACGCCAAGGCGATCGTCGCCGCGCTCAACCGCAACAAGGGGTATCTGCGCGGCGAGATGGGCCATCTCATCACGATGAAGTTCACGCCCGAACTGCGCTTCCTCGAAGACAAATCCTTTGCCGAAGCGCAGAAGATCGAGACACTGCTGAAATCGCCCGTTGTGCAGCGCGACCTGTCGGCGCCCGACAGCGACGACAGCCAGGACTGATCCGACAGGATGGCACGCCGCAAAAAGGGCCAGCCGGTTCACGGCTGGGTCATCATCGACAAGCCGCAAGGCATGACGTCGACGCAGGTCGTCGGCGCGGTGAAGCGAATCTTCGATGCGCAGAAGGCCGGCCACGCCGGCACTCTCGATCCGATGGCGACCGGCATTCTTGCCATCGCGCTCGGCGAAGCGACCAAGACCGTTCCCTATGCGATGGATGCGCAGAAGACCTACCGCTTCACCGCGCACTGGGGCGAGGCGCGCGACAGCGACGATGCGGAAGGAAAAGTCACCGCCACGTCGGACCGAAGACCGTCAAAAGACGAGATCGAGGCGGCGCTGCCCCGCTTCACCGGAACCCTCGTCCAGGTGCCGCCGGCCTACTCCGCGATCAAGGTTCAGGGGGCGCGGGCCTATGACCTGGCCCGGGAGGGCGCGGAAGTGGTGCTTGAGCCCCGGACGGTCGAAGTTCATGCGGCCCGGCTGCTGTCGATGCCCGATCCCGACCATGCGGAGTTCGAAATCCGTTGTGGCAAAGGCACTTACGTCCGGGCATGGGTCCGCGATCTCGCGCTTTTCCTGGGCACGGCGGGCCATGTTTCCCAGCTCCGGCGCACCCGAATCGGCTCCTTTTGCGAAGACAACGCGATTGCACTGGAAACCCTGAAGGGTTTTATGCATATTCCCGCCGCTTTTGAGCACTTGAGGCCACTTTCGACCGCGCTGGACGGCATCCCGGCGCTGGCCGTAACGGGCCCGGATGCGGTTCGCCTGAAAAGCGGCAATCCGATCCTGATCCGCGCGAACCAGTTCGCAAAGATCACGGAAAGCCAATCTCCCGGCGACGATCTTCAGGGGCTCACTGTTTTTCTCTCCACAGCTGAGGGCGAACCAGTGGCATTGGCCGAATTCGCACAGGGCGAGCTTAGGCCGTTTCGTGTATTCAACTTTTAGGACCCGATGACCGCCATGATCACTGCAGAACGTAAGAAGGAAGTTGTTGCGCAATATGCGACCAAGGAAGGCGACACAGGTTCGCCCGAAGTCCAGGTCGCGGTGCTCTCGGAGCGCATCAACAATCTGACCGACCATTTCAAGATGCATAGCAAGGACAACCACTCGCGCCGCGGCCTCATCAAGATGGTCCAGACGCGCCGCAAGTTGCTCGACTATGTGAAGGCGACGGACGTGAAGCGCTATGAATCGCTGATCGAACGTCTGGGCCTGCGCCGCTGAGCGGTTCGGTTTCCGTACAGAGAGAGAATTCGCGTGGGCTCGCGATGGCCGCGGGCTCGCGCGCCCGGGCGCAATCGGGCGAAGCCCGAAAATTGCGCGACCACCAAACAATCCGCAGCAGGATGGCGATCCCGCGATCCTGCTGCGGCGCATTCCAAGGCATGGGCTGACGGAATGCATCCGCGTACCGGCATGACGCCGGACGCAACAGTGCCGCGGCAATCCGGCCGGGGCAGATGAAGAAAGAAGAAGCAGATGTTTAACGTACACAAGGAAAGTTTCGAATGGGGCGGCAGAACGCTGACGCTCGAAACCGGCAAGGTCGCGCGGCAAGCCGACGGCGCCGTGATTGCCACCTATGGCGAGACCGTCGTTCTCGCGACCGTCGTGGGCGCCGCGAGCCCGCGTGAAGGCGTGGATTTCTTCCCGCTCACCGTGAACTACCAGGAACGCTATTACGCCGCCGGCAAAATTCCGGGCGGCTATTTCAAGCGCGAGCGCGCGCCGACCGAACGCGAGACGCTGATCTCGCGCCTGATCGACCGCCCGATCCGTCCGTTGTTCGCCGAAGGCTATCGCAACGAAACGCTGGTGGTGGTGCAGGTACTGTCGCACGACATGGAAAACGATCCCGATGTGGTCGGCCTGGTCGCGGCGTCCGCGGCGCTGACCATCTCCGGTATTCCCTTCATGGGCCCGATCGGTGCGGCGCGCGTCGGCTACATCGACGGCGAGTACAAGCTCAACCCGCCGATCGACGACATGCCGAACTCCAAGCTCGACCTCGTCGTCGCCGGTACGGCCGACGCAGTGCTGATGGTCGAATCCGAAGCGCAGGAGCTGTCGGAAAAAGTGATGCTCGACGCCGTGATGTTCGGTCACCGCGAGATGCAGCATGCCATCAACGCGATCATCAAGCTGGCCGAGAAGGCCGCGAAGGAGCCGCGCCCGGTTCCGGAAAATGTCCACGCCCCGATGGTCGCCAAGATCAAGGCCGTCGCCGGCAAGGAGCTTGCCGCCGCGTTCCAGATCCCGATCAAGTTCGAGCGCCGCGACGCCATCGCCGCCATTCGCAAGAAGACAGCGGAAGGTTTTGTCGGCGAAGGCGAAGGCAAGCTGGCCGCCAAGGATTTCGGAAACCTGTTCCATGACGTCGAAGCCGACATCATGCGCAACTCGGTGCTCGACACCAAGAAGCGCATCGACGGACGCGATCTCGTCACGGTCCGCCCGATCCTGGCCGAAGTCGGCATCCTGCCGCGCACCCACGGCTCGGCGCTGTTCACGCGCGGCGAAACGCAGGCGCTCGTCGTTTGCACGCTCGGCACGGCCGAAGACGAACAGTTCGTCGACAGCCTTGAAGGCACCGGCAAGCAGACGTTCATGCTGCACTACAACTTCCCTCCCTATTCGGTCGGCGAAACGGGCCGCATGGGCGCGCCCGAGCCGGCGCGACATCGGTCATGGCAAGCTCGCCTGGCGCGCGATCCATCCGATGCTGCCGACGAAGGAAGAGTTCCCCTACACGCTGCGCGTGGTGTCGGAAATCACCGAGTTCGAACGGCTCGTCCTCGATGGCGACCGTGTGCGGCACGTCTCTCGCGCTGATGGATGCGGGCGTTCCGCTCAAGAAGCCGACGGCGGGCATCGCCATGGGCCTCATCCTGGAAGGCGAACGCTTTGCCGTCCTGTCGGACATCCTGGGTGATGAAGATCATCTCGGCGACATGGACTTCAAGGTCGCCGGCACCGAAGACGGCGTCACCTCGCTGCAGATGGACATCAAGATCGCGGGCATCACCGAAGAAATCATGCGTGTTGCGCTCGATCAGGCGAAGGGTGGCCGCATCCACATTCTCGGCGAGATGAACAAGGCGCTGACCGGCGCCCGTGCGGAACTTGGCGAACATGCCCCGCGCATCGAGCAGATCAAGATCCCGACCGACAAGATCCGCGAAGTGATCGGCTCGGGCGGCAAGGTGATCCGCGAGATCGTCGAAAAGACCGGCGCCAAGATCAACATCGAAGACGACGGCACGGTGAAGATCGCGTCCGCCGACGGCGAGTCGATCAAGGCCGCGCTCAAATGGATCAAGGGCATCGTGGCCGAGCCGGAAGTCGGCGAGATCTATGACGGCAAGATCGTCAAGGTCATGGATTTCGGCGCCTTCGTGAACTTCTTCGGACCCAAGGACGGTCTCGTCCATGTTTCGGAGCTGGCGCAACAGCGCGTCGACAAGCCGAGCGACGTGGTCAAGGAAGGCCAGGCCGTGAAGGTCAAGCTCCTCGGCTTCGACGATCGCGGCAAGGTGCGCCTGTCGATGAAGCAAGTCGACCAGACGACCGGCGAAGACCTGTCCAAGAAGCAGAAGGCGGACGCGCCGCCGGCTGCGCAGTAAATATCTTCAACGTAAAACAAAGCCGCTCGCGGGAAACCGCGGGCGGTTTTTGTTTTTCGCAAGCGCACAGCGCGAAAGCCGATCTCGCGATGGTTGGTTAATCGCTCTTTGCCATTCTTGTGCCGCGACGACGTCATCGCTAGCGTGACGCCGGTTATTGGGAGCGCGCCGCATGTTCGTCGTTCTGCGGTTGATCAGTTTGATACTCGTGGTCCTCGCGCTGATGCTGCTCGGCGCCGACGCCGTCTCGTCGCTGGAGAACGGCGGCAAGATCATCGTGCGTTCGCTCGATATGGTCTGGGCGCTGTTCGACAAATCCGGAATGGAAGCGTTTCACGCCTGGCTTGGCGTGCATCTGCCCAGTCCGTTGCCGCTCTGGATCGGCACGATTTTCACGCTGCCCGGCTGGGCCGTGACCGGCGTTCCCGGCGCGGTGCTGGCATTCCTGTTCGGTCGCCGGATGCCGGAGCCGAAGTAACGCGCGTCAGCGATTGGCTCCAGGAACCCACAACACGTCCTTCGCCCCGCCGTCGTTCGCGAGGCGGCTGGCGACGAACAAATGGTCCGACAACCGGTTGATGTAGCGGATCGCAATGGGACTCACTTTTTCGGCCTGCGCCAGTTCAACCATCAGCCGCTCGGCCCTGCGCGCGATCGTGCGGGCAAGATGGAGATAGGCTGCGGCCGGCGTGCCGCCCGGCAGCACAAAGGAATCGAGTGGCTTCAGCGCCTCGTTCATCAGGTCGATTTCTTTTTCCAGCCGGTCGACCTGCGTGTCGATGATACGAAGCCGCCCCTCGCCGCGGCGGCCGTCTTCGGGCGTCGCCAGATCGGCCCCAAGATCGAACAGGTCGTTCTGGATGCGCCCCAGCATCACGTCGAGTTCGCCTTTGGCGTGGAGCCGCGCCAGGCCGATGGCGGCATTGGTCTCGTCGACCGTGCCATAGGCGTGGATGCGCAAGTCGTGTTTGGACCTGCGCGTGCCGTCGCCGAGCGCCGTGTCGCCCTTATCGCCGGTTTTCGTGTAGATGCGATTCAGCGTGACCATGGCATACAGGCTACTCCGCCGCTGCGCCGCGGCAAAGGCTTGCGGGCGCTAGACCACCGGATATGATCCGCCCCGCTCCCTTTTAAGAAGTGTCCGTCATGCCGATTGAAGCTCCCGAAATCGTTGAAGTCGAAGAAACCAAAGTCGCCTGCGAAGGCGTCGGCGGCGCGCTTGGCCATCCCAAGGTCTATCTGGAGATGGGCGACGACGATTTCATCGAATGCCCCTATTGCGACCGCCGCTTTGTGCTGAAACCGGGAGCCCACAGGCATTGAGCGCGAGTGCAAAAGCGCTGAAGGCGGGCGATCACCTCTATCTGATCGATGGCTCCGGCTATCTCTTTCGCGCCTATCACGCGCTGCCGCCCCTGACGCGCAAGTCCGATGGCCTGCCGACCGGCGCGGTGTCGGGCTACTGCAACATGATGTGGAAGCTGCTCGAGGACATGAAGGGCAGCGAACAGCCGACGCATCTGGCGGTCGTGTTCGACGCGGGCGCGATCACCTTCCGCAACAAGCTTTACGACCAGTACAAGGCGCACCGCCCGCCGCCGCCCGAAGACCTGATCCCACAATTTCCGCTGGTGCGCGACGCGACGCGCGCCTTCGGCGTCTCCTGCGTCGAACAGAAGGGTTTTGAAGCCGACGATCTCATCGCGACCTATGCGCGAATTGCGCACGAGGCCGGCGCCCGCGTCACCATCGTCTCGTCCGACAAGGACCTGATGCAACTTGTCATCGACGGCAAGGTTGAACTGCTCGACACGATGAAGAACAAGCGCATCGGTTCGGCCGAAGTGATGGAAAAATTCGGCGTGCCGCCCTCCAAGGTGATCGAGGTGCAGGCGCTGGCCGGCGATTCCGCGGACAATGTCCCCGGCGTGCGCGGAATCGGCGTCAAGACCGCGGCGGAACTGATCAATCAATATGGCGACGTCGAAACGCTTCTGAAGCGCGCAGGCGAGATCAAGCAGCCCAAGCGCCGCGAAACGCTGATCGAGAATGCCGAGAATGCGCGCATCTCCAAGATACTCGTGACGCTGGACGATCATGCGCCGCTGCCCGAAGGGCCGGAGCATTTCGCAGTGCACGAGCCCGAACCCAAGTCCCTGATTTCCTTTCTCAAGGCGCTGGAATTCAACACCATCACCAAGCGCGTCGCGGCGCATTTCGGCATCGAGGACATCGATGCGATCGAAGCCGCGGTCGAGCCCGCTCCGTCTGGAGAAAGGGCGAAGCCGGCAGCGCCACGCCCTGCGCCCGCCACTATGGCGCCTGGTGCGCGCACAGTCGGTGCGGTGGCCGATCGCGGCGCGATTCTGAAGCCGATCGATCACAGTGCCTATGAAACCGTCACGACGCTTGAGCAGCTCGATGCCTGGATCGCGCTGGCGCGCGATATCGGCCGGGTGTGCGTGGACACGGAAACGACGTCGCTGGATGCGATGCAGGCGCGGCTCTGCGGCGTGTCGCTGGCCGTGATGCCGGGCCAGGCCTGCTACATCCCCGTCGGCCACTCCAAGGGCGAGGGTCTCGCCTTCGGCGGCAACGGCGATCTCGACCAGATGACAGAGGCGGACGTCCTGGCGCGGCTGAAGCCTTTGTTGGAAGACGACAGCGTCCTGAAAATCGCGCAGAACCTGAAATATGATTTTCTGATCTTCCTGCAGCGCGGCATCCGCATCGCGCCGTTCGACGACACGATGCTTATTTCCTACGTGCTCGAAAGCGGGTTGCACGGCCATGGCATGGACGAGCTGTCGCAACTCCATCTGCAACACACGCCGATTTCATTCAGTGACGTGGCGGGCAAGGGCAAGGAAAGGATCACTTTCGACCAAGTCGCGATCAAGGACGCGACCCGCTACTCAGCCGAAGATGCCGACGTCACGCTGCGCCTCTATCTGCTGCTGAAGCCGAAGCTTGCGGAAGCCGGAAAGGTCACCGCGTACGAAACGCTCGAACGACCGCTGGTGCCGGTCCTGGCCGACATGGAACGGGCCGGGATCATGATCGATCCGGATCTGCTGCGGAAACTCTCGAACGATTTCGCGCAGGACCAGGCAAAGCTGGAAAAGCAGATCCACAAGCTGGCGGGCCAGGAGTTCAACATCGGTTCGCCCAAGCAGCTTGGCGACATCCTGTTCGGAAAATTCTCGCTGCCCGGCGGTCGCAAGACCAAGACCGGCGCCTGGTCGACCGACGTCGATGTGCTGGAAGAGGTCGCGGCGCAGGGGCACGACATCGCCAAGAAGGTGCTGGACTGGCGCGGGCTGGCCAAGCTGCGCGGCACCTACACCGACGCGCTGCCGACCTACATCAATCCGCAGACGGGCCGCGTACATACGTCTTATGCGATGGCCGCAACGTCGACGGGCCGCCTCGCCTCGACCGATCCCAATTTGCAGAACATTCCGGTGCGAACGGAGGAGGGCCGCCGAATCCGTCAGGCTTTCATCGCGCCCAAGGGTTTCAAGCTGATCAGCGCGGACTACAGCCAGATCGAACTGCGCCTGCTCGCGCACATCGCGGACATCTCGCAATTGCGCAAGGCCTTCGCCGACGGCATCGACATTCATACGCTGACGGCGTCGGAGATCTTTTCGGTGCCGGTAAAGAACATGCCCGCAGAAGTGCGCCGCAGAGCCAAGGCGATCAATTTCGGCATCGTCTACGGCATTTCGGCGTTCGGGCTCGCCAACCAGCTCGGCATCGCGCGCAACGAGGCGGACGACTACATCAAGAAGTATTTCCAGCGCTTCCCGGGCATTCGCGACTATATGGAATCGACCAAGGAATTCGCGCGCGAGCATGGCTATGTCGAAACGCTGTTCGGCCGGCGCGTGCACATCCGCGAGATCAAGTCGACGGTTCAGGGCCTGCGCGGCGGCGCCGAGCGCGCGGCGATCAACGCGCCGATTCAGGGCACGGCCGCCGATATCATTCGCCGCGCCATGGTGCGCGTCCCCGGCGCGCTCGCCGCCAGGAAGTTGAAGGCGAAGATGCTGCTGCAAGTACATGACGAACTGATCTTCGAAGCGCCGGACGCAGAAATCGAAAAGACAGAAGCCCTGGTGAAGTCCGTCATGGAGAAAGCCGCGGCGCCCGCCGTGCATCTTTCCGTGCCGCTCACCGTTGATGCGCGCGCCGCCGGCAACTGGGACGCCGCGCATTAGCGCGCCATCCGGCAAGCTTGCGGCCGGGCTGTTCAACCGGACCGCGCGCCTCATCGCGGCGACGTCCATTGCTGCCGCCCTTCTGATCGACATCGCCATGAAGCGTCTGCTGCTGGCTGAAGCCGGCAGCTGGAACGGCAAAATCATCGTACCCGGATTCCTCGAGACGCACTATGCGTTCAATCGCGGCGTGTCCTTCAGCCTGTTCTGGCAAAGCAGCAGTCTGGGAAGCGGCACGCTGGCTGCGCTGCAGATGGTGTTCATCCTGATTTTTGCCGTTGCCGCCTTCCGAACCAGCAAGCCCATCGTGGCCGCGGGGCTGGGGCTGATTGTCGGCGGCGCGCTCGGTAACATCGCCGACCGGATCGGCATGGGCGCGGTGTTCGATTTCCTCGTCGTTCGCCTTGGCGCAACGCCGTTCTTTGTCTGCAACAGCGCCGACATCTTCATCTCGCTGGGCGTGATCGTCCTGGTCGCGGACATGCTCTTGGTGAAGAAAGCTCGCCCCGGCTAGAGCGAGCCCATTATTCCTCGTAAGCGAACTCGATCAGATAGACGTTCTCGCCTGCGCCGTGTTTTGCGATTTTCAAAAGATCGACGACGCCCGCAAACCCCGAACGCCGCGCCAGTGCCGGCGTGATGTCCGAAAGCTCGATTCGGCGGATCGATTTCACGACCACAAAGCCCGGACTCATGGCGTAACGCCCGCCGGCCTTCACATGCGGGCTTCGCCAGATCCGGACCGTGCACGTGACGTCGCCGCGCCGGATCGGCTCGCGAATGCGCTTGGTGAACTGCATGCGCGAAATATTGCGCGCGGCCGGTGCGGGCTGCAAGCAGTCAGGCGGCGATGGACTTAAGACCCGTTTCGGCGGTGATTCCGGCCTTGCCAAGCGTCTGCATCAATTCGGCCATGGCGTCGTCGGCGCTGACTTTTTCGTCGCCCTGCGCGGAGTGAGCGATATAGCCGGTGAGGAACCCCGGCTTGCCCATATAGCTGAGCACAAGCTCGCGCGCCTGGGCCGAGAGTTTTCCTTCGGTGAAAACCCCGCTGCCGCAGAGCTTCAGGATCGTGATGGCCTTCTCGGCATGACTTGTAGATCTGGCTTCAACCGATTCAAACAGCTTTGCGCGGGACTGCACTTTGCAGGCAACGGTGTCGAGCAGTTCGCCGATCTCCTGACGCTGATTGTCCTGAAAGCCGGACCGGCGCACGCGCGACTGCAAGTTGGCGAGCCGTTGTAGCCGGGAACTGACGGGCGTTTTGCTCTCGACGAAATGGGATTCGAAGCCGCTCGCGGCGATGATGGGGATCAGGAACATCGTCAGCTGGCGCTTGTTCGCGGCGCCGATGATATTCTCCTCGACGAACAACAGCCGATCCACTCTCTGGTCCGGCGCCTCGAGGTCGCCCAGGTACCTGGCAAGCGTCTCGTGCGTTACCAGACGATTGGAGCGCAACGTGAACGCTGCGACCAGAGTTTCATGGCTGAGATATTTGCCGATACCGAGCACCAGCTGGTTGGCGATCCGCCGCAACATTTTGAACTCGTTTTCCAGCGAGGCCGGGCAGAGCCGTCTGAAGCTCTTGAACTCGACCATGATGCGGTTGGCGATGGCGGCGCGCGATTCCGGCAACTCGTCGGCGGCGAAGCGGTTGGTGAGCGAAATCAGACCGGCTTGGCCTTGCCCGTTCCCGGGCTCTTTTCCCAGAAACAATTGGACCAGACTCATCAGCGCGTGACCAAGGTCCTCCTGGGCGCCGATAAGATCGTGAAGTGCGGCCGAGCCCGCAAGAATTTCAGAAATGACCGCATCGACCGATGTCAGAAGGAGCGTGCGCCCCGGTCCCTCAGCCGGCGCTTCGTTCATCAGCGCGATCAGGCGGAAAACCTTTTCGTCCCAGCCATTGGCGTCCTTCAGATATTTGGCGATCGCGCCGTTCAGCAGATAGCTGCCGTCGCCCTTGCCGGAAAGCTCTTCGGCCAGCGCGCCGAATTCACCGAGGGCGGCCTCGCGGAAATATTTGTTCCGTTCGTCACGATAGACGCGGTTGAACGCCTTTGCCGTCAGCTCGTTCAGGGTCTTGATGATCTGGGCCACAGGCGTGGTGGTCGAGGCGGCCTGGGCCACCGCGACCTTCTGGATCGCGTGCTGCAGCAGCGTGCCGGTCGCTTCCAGCTTTTCGAGCATGTCGGCGCGATGGCCAAGCTCGGTGATCGTGATCTTGTTGCGCGCAAGGTATTCGGCGAGCAGGCGCGTGATCGTGGAGCGCGCGTGATAGGAATAGAGGTCGTCCGGCTTGAAGCAAGGCAGGACCTGCGGTATTTCCTCCTGCGCCGGAACGGTCTTCACCTTGTTGTGTCCGTCCTCGAAGATCTTCACCGAAAGATAGTCGCCGGTCTCGTCATTGTAGGTTTCCTTGACGACCTTGACGCCGGTGGCGCGCGCTTCCTTCATCAATGACTGGGCCAGCGTCAGCGCCGCCTCGCGATCGGTGCGCGCGTCGATCATCTTCCATCCGCCCTTGGATCCCTGGCGGCTGAAAATCTCGAAGTGAATTGACCGTGCCATAGCGCTCTCCGGAGGTAGATGGAGAGTATTTGCTGGGCGCAATTAAACCGCAGTTAAGTCTGCGTGAGGTGGCCCGACAGGTCGCGAATGGAGGGATTGCTGCCGCACAGGGCACAGGCGGGATCGGGCTTGAAGGTGACGGTGCGAAAGCGCGTGGTTAAGGCTTCGTAAATGAGAAGGCGTCCGGCCATGCTCTCGCCGACGCCGGTGATCTCCTTGATAACCTCCAACGCCTGCAATGTGCCCATGACGCCGGCCGCCGCGCCGAGCACGCCGGTCTCCGAACAGGATGGCGTCGTGCCGGGCGGCGGCGGCTGCGGGAACAGGCAGCGATAGCAGGGGCCCGAACGATCGTGCGCCTTGAACGTCGCAAGTTGTCCGTCGAATTCGGTCACCGCTGCGGAGACGAGAGTCCGCTTTGTAAAATAGCACGCGTCGTTGACAAGAAAGCGCGTCGCGAAATTGTCCGATCCGTCCGCGACGATGTCGTATCGCGCGATCAGATCGAGTGCGTTGTCCGCCCCGATGCGCAGCGCGTGGCGCTCGACGCTGACGCCGGGATTGAGGGCCAGAATCGCATCGCTCGCCGAATCCGTTTTCAGCTTGCCGACGTGATCCGTCGTGTGCGCGATCTGGCGCTGGAGATTGGAAAGGCTGACCGTGTCGAAGTCGGCGATGCCGATCGTCCCGACACCGGCGGCCGCAAGATAGAGGAGGACGGGGCTGCCGAGACCGCCCGCGCCGATCACCAGCACGCGGGCGCTGCGCAGCTTCGCCTGGCCGGTGCCGCCGACCTCGCGCAGCACGATGTGTCGCGCATAGCGCTCTACTTCTTCGTCGGACAGGCTCATGGGCGGGTCTTAGCGCATCGGGGGCGGCATCAAAACCGGTGAACGCGACGGATCGTCACCTCGTATTGCCACCGGTGTCATTTTTAAGCTATTGTTTTAAGTAACATTTCTTGAGTAACTGCGTTCGGTTCTTTCGTTGATGCTGAGGGGGCCAGCCTCTATTTTGAAAGAAATTCGGGCTGAGTCCGCGGCAAGCGGCGCCGGGTGGGATTTATTTTCTCAGAGGTAATTCGATGTCGAACGATGGGCCAAGCGCCTACGGTCTTGAGCAGCAGGGCTTTCGCAATCTCAAAGCGGTGCATTGGAATCTGACTGCGCCCCAACTCTATGAAATCGCGGTCGCGCGCCGCGAAGGCCATGTCGCCAAGAACGGCCCGCTCGTCGTCCTCACCGGTCAGCACACCGGCCGTTCGGCCTCCGACAAGTTCGTCGTGCGCGACGCCGCCAGCGAAAATCATGTCTGGTGGGAAAACAACAAGCCGATGACACCGGCCGCGTTCGATGCGCTCTATGCCTCGATGGTGTCGTATGCGCAGGGCCGTGAACTTTTTGCCAAGGACCTGTTCGGGGGCGCCGATCTCAGCCATCGCCTGCCGGTTCGCATCGTCACCGAATATGCCTGGCACTCGCTCTTCGTTCATCAGCTTCTCATTCGCCCGACGGCCGAACAGCTCAAGGGCTTCGACCCGGAATTCACGATCATCGATCTGCCGGGCTTCGAAGCCGATCCGAAAATCCATGGCTGCGCCACGGGCACGGTGATCGCGGTGAACTTCACCAAGAAGCTCGTTCTTATCGGCGGCACCTCCTATGCCGGCGAGATCAAGAAGTCGGTCTTCACGATCCTCAACTATCTGCTGCCGCCAAAGCGCGTCATGCCGATGCATTGCTCGGCCAATGTCGGCAAGGACGGCAAGTCGGCGATCTTCTTCGGCCTCTCCGGCACCGGCAAGACCACGCTCTCGGCCGATGCGACGCGCACGCTGATCGGCGACGACGAGCATGGCTGGAGCGAGCATGGCGTCTTCAATTTCGAAGGCGGCTGCTATGCCAAGGTGATCAAGCTCTCCAAGGAAGCCGAACCCGAGATCTATTCGACCACGCAGCGCTTCGGCACGGTGCTCGAAAATGTCGTGATGGATCCGCATACGCGCGAACTCGATCTCGACGATGCCCGCCACGCGGAAAACACCCGCGCCGCCTATCCGATCGACTTCATTCCCAATGCGAGCGAGACTGGCCGCGCGGGACATCCCAAGAACGTCATCATGCTGACCGCCGATGCCTTCGGCGTGCTGCCGCCGATCGCCAAGCTCACGCCCGCGCAGGCGATGTACCACTTCCTGTCGGGCTTCACCGCCAAGGTGGCCGGCACCGAAAAGGGCCTCGGCAAGGAGCCGCAGCCGACCTTCTCGACCTGCTTCGGCGCGCCGTTCATGCCGCGTCATCCATCGGAATATGGCAACCTGCTGCGCGACCTGATCGGCCTGCACCAGGCCGATTGCTGGCTCGTCAATACCGGCTGGACCGGCGGCGCCTTCGGCACCGGCTCGCGCATGCCGATCAAGGCGACGCGCGCACTCCTCGCTTCTGCGCTCGATGGTTCCCTGGCGAATATCGAAATGCGCGTCGATCCGCATTTCCGCTTCCGCGTGCCTGTGGCGGTGCCGGGCGTCGATACCCCGATACTCAACCCGCGCGACACCTGGGCGGACAAGGCCGCCTATGACGCGCAGGCCAAGAAGCTGGTTTCGATGTTCCGCGACAACTTCAAGAAGTTCGAAGCCCATGTCGGCCCGGACGTCCTGCAGGCCGCGCCGCAACTGGCCGAAGCCGCGGAATAGTCACGCTTGAACCGAACAATTTCGGTCAAGTGTAAATCTCACGCGAGGCGGTAGATAACTTCCAGTGGGGGATTCACAGTTCGAAGTCTAAGCGATAGAGTTGATTCTGAGAATGATGATCGCAAACTCGCGTTGTAAGCGCGGAGGGGGAATTGTGCGATTAAGGAATTGGCATGGCTAAAAACACGTCCGCAATGCAGCGAACTGCGCGCGAGCTGTCGACCCATCGGTTCGATACTTCAAAGTACATCGTACTCGAGGGGACCGTTCGAAAAAGCGCTCCACAGAGTGAAAGTGTGAAGACGCCCCAAACAGGAAAGCCGAGTACGCTCAAGCACAAGAAATAGCAGATGCCCAATATCGCTATCGCTTGGGATTTTGACGGCACGCTAACACCGGATGACTCGACGACAAAAGTCGTCGAGATTCTTCAGACCAATCAGAGTGGCGACGACTTTTGGAAATTCATAAAGGGACTCCGCGGCGACAATAAAAGGCCGAAATGGGAGCACGTGCTCGCCATGGACGCACCAATTTGGATGTATGCACTTTCGAGAATTGCGTACAACAAAAGGGTTCCGCTCAACGCCGAATTTTTCGAGAAATTCGCAAAACCTCACATCGCGCTTTATGAGGGCGTTCCGGCGTTCCTTCGAAAACTGAAGCTACTAGAAGAAACTAAGCTATTTAAATCAGTTGAACTCAAAATTCACTTCTTCATCATAACCGCTGGCCTCAAGGATCTTGTCCAGCTACTTCTGCCACGTGATCTAATTACCTGGACATTCGGTTGCCGCTATGAGGTGGTTACGCCAGCTGACCGCGGTGATGCGCCCGAAAGCATTCCTGTGTTTTGCATGGACGAGACAATGAAAACCCGATCTCTATTCGAAATCTCGAAAGGATCATTTCAGGACAAAGATGTTTCGGTAAACAAGCGTGTTCCAAATGAAAAGCGCTGGGCCCCATTCCAAAACATCGTCTACATAGGTGACGGCGACACGGACGTTCCCGCACTCTCACTTGTGCGAAGTCAAGGCGGACTAGGAGTGGCAGTGTATGATGCCAAGAAGAGCCGTGACGCTATTGATCGCCGTTTGTCCGCAATGCGGCTCGATAAACGCGCCGATCTGATCACCGCTGCGAACTTTTCGGAGAGTAGCGAGCTCTTCGAATATCTGAGCACCCGTTGCAAGCAAATTGCGTATCGTTATCGTGCAGAACAGACGGTGTAACAAGTTAGTTACCGCTTCCGATACACCCACACGCGCGCAGGCGGCAGGTTGAAGAGCACGAACGCAACCTGGACGACCGTCACGCCCGATGGCGGCGCGACGGGGCAGTGCAGGCCGTAGGAAAACTGCACGTAAGGCGCGCCGGGCTTGAGCCGCGCCAGCACGCCGCTCAGGAACACCTGCCGCCGCTCCATCGAATGGTTGAGCAGCGGGACGCCCGAAATCGCGCCGATAAAAAGTTGGCCCTGTCGCGCGCCAAGGGTCGTGCCAAGGTCGAATGCATCGCCGTTGATGACCTTCAGCTTGGGAAAGCGTTGCGCGATGAGCTGAGCGAAGTCCGGATCATATTCGATCGCCGTGATGCGCTCGGGCGCCGCGCCGCGCGCAATCAGCGCCGCCGTTGCCACCCCCGTGCCCGGACCGAGCTCCAGGATTGGCCCTTCGCCTGTGATGTCGATCTGCGCCGCCACCTTGCGGCTGAGCGCCTTGCTCGACGGCGCGATTGCACCGATGGTTTTCGGCTGTGCAATGAGACGGCCGATGAAGCGCAGACTGTCGGACATGGAGGACCTTGGTTGATCGGAAACTTGCCGGTTTGGCGGCGAGAGTTTGGTAGACCTATGCGAACAACCAAAACATCACCATGGCCGCCCTCCGAGGCGGCCATCCAGCCGATGCGCGCCGGCGCACCAAAAGGATTCTTTTATCACTGGTTGGCCGGGTCAAGCCCGGCCATCGTGACTTTTAGAAATCGACTTGCACGATCCGCGGTTCTAATTCTTCGCAGCTCCGTTGAGGAAGTTCTTGGCCTTGGCGAGCCAACCTTCGGATTCGGGGTTACAGCCGGCTTCGTTGAGCTTGTCGAACTCGCGCAGCAGTTCCTTCTGCTTCTTGGAAAGCTTGACCGGCGTTTCGACCGCGACTTCGACATAGAGATCGCCATGCATGCCGCCGCCGCGCAGGACGGGCATACCCTTGCTGCGGAGGCGGAACTGGCGCCCCGACTGCGTGCCTTCGGGCAGCGTCACCTTTGTATGTCCGCCGTCCAGCGTGGGCACTTCGATCACGCCGCCGAGCGCGGCCATCACGAACGACACCGGCGCGTGGCAATAAAGATCGTGTCCGTCGCGCTGGAAAATCTCGTGCGCCTTGACCGATACGAAGATGTAGAGATCGCCGGCCGGTCCGCCATTCACACCAGCCTGGCCTTCGCCCGACAGGCGGATGCGCGTGCCTTCCTCGACGCCGGGCGGAATATCGACGCTGAGGGTGCGTTCCTTCTGCACATGGCCGCTACCTTTGCAGGGCTTGCAGGGATTCTTGATGAGTTTGCCGTTGCCGCGGCACGCGGGGCAGGTGCGTTCGACGGTGAAGAAGCCTTGTTGCGCGCGCACCTTGCCGATGCCGGAACAGGTCGGGCACTGCTCGGCCTTGTGGCCCGGCTCCGCGCCGCTGCCGCCGCAAGTTTCGCAGGCCACCGCGCTCGGCACCTTGATCTGGGCATTGCGGCCTTTGAAGGATTCCTCGAGCGTGACTTCGAGATTGTAGCGAAGGTCGCCGCCGCGGTTTTGCCGCCGTGCGCGGCGCCCGCCCATGAACTCGCCGAACAAATCGTCGAACACGTCGGTGAACGACGAGGCGAAGTCGAAGCCGCTCGGCCCGCGCCCGCCCATGCCATTCTCGAATGCGGCATGGCCGAAGCGGTCATAGGCCGCGCGCTTTTGATCGTCCTTCAGGACGTCATAGGCTTCGTTGATTTCCTTGAATTTGACTTCCGATGTGTGATCGCCGGGATTGCGATCCGGATGAAGTTCCATCGCAAGCTTGCGATAGCTCGCCTTCAGCTCCGCGACGGCTGCGCCCTTCTGGCAGCCCAGGACGTCGTAGTAACACCGCTTGCTCATTGTCCCGTCACATCCAAAAAGAATCCGCCCTCTCCGTTTTTGAAGAAGGCGGATTTGTCATGTTGTTCTACACCTCGACCAGAATGGGCTTACGCTGAACCCTTCTTCTTGTCGTCATCGACTTCCGAGAACTCGGCATCCACGACATTGTCGTCGGGCTTGCCTGCGCCGTCGGCGGCGGCATCAGCCTGCGCCGCGCCTTCCTGCTGCGCCTTGTACATCGCTTCGCCAAGCTTCATCGAAGCCTGGGCAAGCGCCTGGGTCTTTGCCTGGATGCTTTCGACATCGTCGGTCTTGACCGCTTCCTTCAGCGTGGCGATCGCGTTCTCGATATTGGTGCGTTCGGCAGGGTCGACCTTGTCGCCATGCTCGCCGAGCGCCTTTTCCGTCGAATGGATCAGCGCATCGCCCTGGTTCTTGGCTTCGACCAGTGCGCGGCGTTTCTTGTCTTCCGCGGCATGGCTTTCGGCTTCCTGCACCATCTTCTTGATGTCGGCATCGGACAATCCGCCCGAGGCCTGGATGCGGATCTGCTGTTCCTTGTTGGTCGCCTTGTCCTTCGCGGTCACCGAAACGATGCCGTTGGCGTCGATGTCGAAGGTGACTTCGACCTGCGGCACGCCGCGCGGAGCGGGGGGAATGCCCATCAGGTCGAACTGGCCGAGCATCTTGTTGTCGGCCGCCATTTCACGCTCGCCCTGGAAGACGCGGATGGTCACGGCGGTCTGATTGTCTTCCGCCGTCGAGAAGATCTGCGACTTCTTGGTCGGGATCGTGGTGTTGCGGTCGATCAGGCGCGTGAACACGCCGCCCAGCGTCTCGATGCCGAGCGACAGCGGCGTGACGTCGAGAAGCAGGACGTCCTTCACTTCGCCCTTCAGAACGCCGCCCTGGATGGCCGCGCCGATGGCGACGACTTCATCGGGATTGACGCCCTTGTGCGGCTCCTTGCCGAATAGTTGCTTGACGACTTCCTGCACCTTGGGCATGCGGGTCATGCCGCCGACCAGAATGACTTCGTCGATCTGGTTGGCCGTGACGCCGGCGTCCTTCAACGCCTGCTTCACCGGACCGATCGTCTTCTGGATCAGGTCGTCGACCAAGGCTTCGAGCTTGGCGCGCGTGATCTTGATCGTCAGATGCTTGGGGCCAGACGCATCGGCGGTGATGAAGGGAAGGTTCACTTCCGTCTGCTGCGGCGCTCGACAGTTCGATCTTGGCCTTTTCGGCGGCGTCCTTCAGACGCTGCAGGGCGAGGCGATCGCTGCGCAGGTCGATGCCGTTCTCTTTCTTGAATTCGTCCGCGAGATAGTTGACGAGGCGCTGGTCGAAGTCTTCACCGCCGAGGAACGTGTCGCCGTTGGTGGACTTCACCTCGAACACGCCGTCGCCGATCTCCAGAACCGACACGTCGAACGTGCCGCCGCCAAGGTCGTACACGGCAATCGTGCCCGAGCCCTTCTTGTCCAGGCCATAGGCAAGCGCCGCGGCCGTCGGCTCGTTGATGATGCGCAGGACTTCAAGGCCCGCGATCTTGCCGGCGTCTTTGGTCGCCTGGCGTTGCGCGTCGTTGAAGTAGGCAGGAACGGTGATGACCGCCTGCGTGACCTTTTCGCCGAGATGGGCTTCGGCGGTTTCCTTCATCTTCTGCAGGATGAAGCCGGAAATTTCGCTGGGTGAGAATCTCTTGCCGTCGCGGCCCGCAACCCACGCGTCGCCATTGTCGGCCTTGACGATCTTGTAGGGGACCATGCCGATGTCCTTCTGGGTCATCGGATCGTCGAAGCGCCGGCCGATCAGGCGCTTGATGGCGAAGAACGTATGTTCGGGATTGGTGACGCCCTGGCGCTTGGCGGGCTGGCCGATCAGCCGCTCGCCGTCCTGGGCGAAGGCCACGATGGAGGGCGTGGTGCGCGCGCCTTCCGCATTTTCGATGACTTTGGGGGCCGAGCCCTCCATGACCGAGACGCACGAATTGGTTGTGCCCAGGTCGATTCCAATGACTTTAGCCATGTGTATTTCCTCTCTTGGAGCGGCGGGTTCCTGGCCCCGAAGGCGCCTTCCGGCCCGTCCTCTTTGAATCAATTGGCAAAACCGGCAAAGGCCGTAAATCCTTGCCGGTCCAAGGGGGTATATAGGGAGGGGGTGTGTCCCCTGCAAGACGGAAACCCATTTGGATCACTGTATTTGCCGCAACGAGGCGTGTCCCGAAACGGCATAAACAGAACCGTCCCGCCGGAACCGGGCGAGGGTGGAACGCAGCGCCTGCCGGCACCGCCTATCGCCCCACTCCGCCGGACTCGGAAACTGGTCCGTTTTCGTTCCTTAACCCCTCACCGTTTTACTGGAAGGCTATCGCCGCCGGCTCCAGATCGACGGTTCATCGCCTCAGAGCGTGGCCGACGAAAATCATGCGGTCTTATCCGTTTGCACTCTTATGCAATGCATGATCGGTCAAAATGGACGCAATGCAGGCCGTAACTTTCTTCGCCGTCGGGATGTGCAGGAATTCGTTCGGGCCGTGCGCGTTGGAATGCGGGCCGAGAACGCCCGTCACCACGAACTGCGTCTGCGGATATTTTTCACCCAGCATCGCCATGAACGGGATCGAGCCGCCTTCGCCCATGAACGCGACGGGCTTGCCGAAATAGGCTTCGCTCGCCTTCTTCAGGGAAGTCTCCAGCCAGGGCGCGAGCTTCGGCGCATTCCAGCCGGTCTGGCCGTCTTCGGCATCGAACGCGACCTCGGCGCCATAGGGCGCACTCTTTTCGACTTCCCGCTTGATCGCGACCGTCGCCCTTTGCGCATCGCAGGTCGGTGGCAGGCGTATGCTGAGTTTCGCAGTGGTGTAGGGCAGCAAGACATTGCCGCCATTCTCCGGCAGCGGATATCCGTCCATTGCCGTGACCGCGAGCTGCGGCCGCCAGGTGCGGTTGAGGATCAGTTCGGTCAGGTCCGACACCATCGGCTTGGTCGTGCCCGCAAGCGGCATCTTGGTGTAGACCTCATCGCCGAGAATCTTTGCCGATGAGCGCGCCTGTTCCATGCGGTCGGGCGGCACCTGCACGAAGAGCTCGTCCATCTTCATCTGGCCGGTCGTTTCGTCCTCGATGCGCGAGATCAGGCTGCGCAGGACGCGGAACGAGGACGGCACGATGCCGCTGGCATCGCCGGAGTGAACGCCTTCGGTGAGCACGCGCACGGTCAGGTTGCCCATTGCGATCCCGCGCAAGGACGTGGTCAGCCAGAGCTGATCGTAATTGCCGCAGCCGGAGTCGAGACACACGACCAGATCCGGCGTGCCGATCCGCGACGACAAATTGTCGATGTAGAAGGGCAGGTCGTAGCTGCCCGATTCTTCGCACGCCTCGATGCAAATCACGCAGCGCGCGCGGCTCTTCTTCTCTTCGCGCAGCGAGAGGATGGCCGCGAGCGAGGCGAACATCGCATAGCCGTCATCGGCGCCGCCGCGGCCGTAAAGCTTGTCGTCCTTGATGACCGGAATCCATGGGCCGGTGCCGTCGGTCCAGCCCTTCATTTCCGGCTGCTTGTCGAGATGGCCGTAGAGCAGGACCGTACCCTTCGCCTCGCCTGGGATTTCCATGAAGATCAGCGGCGTGCGGCCGGCCAGACGAACCACGTCCAAAGTCGCGCCCGGCAGGCTCGCGATCTTCTTGCGCGCCCAGGCTTCGAACAGCGCCACGGCCTTGTCCATGTGGCCGTGCTTTTCCCAGTCGGGATCAAAGTGCGGCGACTTGTTCGGGATGCGGATGTAGTCGGTAAGCGTGGGAAGGATTTCGTCTTCCCACATGCGTTCGATGAAGGCCGGCACGGTCATGGGCAAAGGCTCGCTGGTTGACGCGGCGGACTATAGCGCAGCGATGACCGCTGCGTTGTAAATCTCGCTCATCTTGGCGCCCAAAGGAGCGATCTGCACCGATCTTTCGAGGCCGACCAGAAGCGGTCCCATCATCGACACGCCGCCCAACTGCGACAGGAGCTTGGTCGAGATCGCGGCCGAGTGGATGGCCGGCATGATCAGCACGTTGGCGGTGTCGGTCAGCCGGCAGAACGGATAGAGCAGCATCTTCTCGCGATCGAGCGCCACGTCGACGGCGATCTCGCCGTCATATTCGAAATCGACGCCGCGCTTGTTGAGGATGTGCACAGCCTCGACGATGCGTTCGCTGCGCTCGCTGCGCGGGAAGCCGAAGGTCGACGAGGCCAGCATGGCGACGCGCGGTACGAAGCCGAAGCGCCGCGCCACAGCCGCGGTCTGTATCGCGATGTCCGCAAGCTCTTCGGACGTCGGCATTTCGTGCACGCTGGTGTCGCCGACGAAGACAAGACGCCCCTTGGAGAAGATCGCCATCACGCCGACGGGACGCTCCCCCTTGGGCGGATCGAGCACGAGGCGCACATCGCTGAGCGCCGTGGCGTAGTTCCGCGTCACGCCCGTCACCATCGCATCGGCATGTCCGGCCGCCAGCATCGAGGCGGCGAAGACGTTGCGGTCATTGGTTACCATGCGAACCGCATCGCGATAGAGCGCGCCGCGGCGCTGCAGCCGCTTGTAGAGCGCCTCGACATAGGGCTGGGCATCCTGCGCCGAATGCGGCACGCGGATTTCGAGCGAGCCTTCCTCGACTCCGGCGCGGCGGATGCCTGCGCGCACCATCTCCTCGCGCCCAACGAGAATTGCCTTGCCGAGGCCCGAATTCTGGAACGCCGCCGCGGCGCGGATGACGGATTCTTCTTCGCCTTCGGCGAACACGACGCGCTTGGGATTGGCCCGTACGCTGGCCGTGATGCGCTGGAACAAAGCGGCCGACGGATCGAGGCGCGCCGAGAGCTGGAAGCTGTAGGCGTCCAGATCCTTGATCTCCTTGCGCGCCACGCCCGATTTCATCGCGGCTTCGGCAACCGCGCGCGACACGCGGCTGATCAGGCGCGGATCGAACGGCACGGGAATGATGTAGTCCGGGCCATAGACGGGGCGCGCGCCACGATAGGCGGCGGCCACTTCATCCGGAACGTCTTCGCGCGCGAGTTCCGCAATCGCGTGCGCCGCGGCAATTTTCATCTCCTCGTTGATCGTCCTGGCGCGCACGTCGAGCGCACCGCGGAAGATGTAGGGAAAGCCCAGAACGTTGTTGACCTGGTTGGGATAGTCGCTGCGTCCCGTGGCGACGATGGCATCGGGTCGCACAGCCTTGGCGTCCTCGGGCGTGATTTCCGGATCGGGGTTGGCCATCGCGAAGATGATGGGAGCTTTGCGCATGCTCTTGACCATGTCCTGCGTCATGGCGCCCTTGACGGACAGGCCGAGGAACACGTCGCTGTCCTTCACCGCGTCCTCAAGGGTGCGTGCCTTGGTCTCGACCGCGTGCGCCGATTTCCATTGGTTCATGCCTTCGGTGCGTCCGCGATACACGACGCCCTTGGAGTCGCACAGGATCGCGTTGGCGTTCTGCAGCCCCATGGATTTGAGAAGTTCGAGACAGGCGATGCCCGCGGCGCCGGCGCCGTTCACCACAATCTTGACATCGTTGATGTTGCGGCCGGTCAGGTGCAGCGCATTGATGATGCCGGCGGTTGAGATGATCGCGGTGCCATGCTGGTCGTCATGGAACACCGGAATGTCCATCATCTCGCGCAGGCGTTCCTCGATCACGAAACAGTCGGGCGCCTTGATGTCTTCCAGATTGATGCCGCCGAAGCTGGGGCCGAGATAGCGCACCGCGCCGATGAACTGTTCGACGTCGGAAGTGTCGATTTCCAGATCGATGGAATCCACGTCTGCGAAGCGCTTGAAGAGGACGGCCTTGCCCTCCATCACCGGCTTGGCGGCCAGAGCGCCGAGATCGCCGAGGCCCAGAATGGCCGTGCCGTTGGTGATGACGGCGACCAGGTTGCCCTTGGCCGTATAGTCGTACGCAAGGTCGGGATTCTCCGCGATCGCGCGCACGGGCACGGCCACGCCCGGCGAATAGGCCAGCGACAGGTCGCGTTGGGTCGCCATCGGCTTGGTCGGCGTGATCTCAAGCTTGCCGGGCTTGGGAAAGGCATGGAACGCAAGTGCCTCTTCCTGGGTAAAGGAGGGCCGTTTGATGTTGGTCATGTCTCACCGCTTGAACCAATCCACAGAATATCCCTTTTTGCAGGCCTGTGTTTCAATGGCTCAGGGGTGGCGCGCGATGCGGCGTGTTAACGTGGCGCCATGAACGAGAAGCCGCCAGATCTGCCTGAAAGCCCGCATATTCCCGAAGGCACGTCGGGCTCCACGCCCATGATGGCGCAATATCTGGAGATCAAGGCGGCAAACGCCGACTATCTGCTGTTCTACCGGATGGGCGACTTTTACGAGCTCTTTTTCGGCGACGCCGTGAAGGCGGCCGAAGCGCTCGATATCGCCCTGACCAAGCGCGGCCGCCATCAGGGCGAAGACATTCCGATGTGCGGCGTGCCGGTTCACGCCGCGGAAGCCTATCTGGAAAAGCTGATCCGCAAGGGATTCCGGGTCGCGGTCTGCGAACAGATCGAGGATCCGGCCGAAGCCAAGAAACGCGGCTCCAAATCGGTCGTGAAGCGCGAGGTCATCCGGCTGGTGACGCCGGGCACGCTGACCGAGGATTCGCTGCTCGAGGCGCGGGCGGCGAATGTTCTGGCGGCGCTGGGCCGGGCGGGCGGCGCCTTCGCGCTGGCGGCGGCCGATATTTCGGCGGGCACCTTCTTCGTCTCGCCGGTCGAGCCGGGAGAGATTGCGACAGAACTGGCGCGCATCAGTCCGCGCGAATTGCTGGTTCCGGACTCTCTGCTGGCTGACGAGACGCTGGCGCCGATCCTGAAGTCCTTTGGGTCCGCGCTGTCGCCGCTGCCGTCGATCAAGTTCGATTCCGGCAATGGCGAACGCGCGCTGAAGGCGCAGTACAAGGTGACGAGCCTGGACGGCTTCGGCGCTTTCGGCCGCGCGGAACTCTCGGCCGCCGGTGCGCTGATCGCGTATCTGGAGCTGACGCAGAAGGGAAACCTTCCGGCGTTGCAGAACCTGTCGCGCGTCGCGCCGCGCGCCTTCATGGGCATCGACGCCGCCACGCGGCGCAACCTCGAACTCACCGAGACTCTTTCGGGTGAGCGCAAGGGGAGCCTTCTGTCCGTGCTCGACCGCACGGTGACGGCGGCAGGCGCGCGTGAGCTGGCGGCGCGGCTTGCGGCTCCGTTGACCGACATTGCCGCCATCGCGCAGCGCCACGATGCGGTGGCGTTCTTCAAGGAAGATACGGAACTGCGCCGCGTGTTGCGTGACGATCTGCGCCGCGCGCCCGACATTGCGCGCGCGCTGGCGCGGATTTCGGTCGGGCGCGGTGGCCCGCGCGACCTGGCGCATCTGCGCGACGGCATCAAGGCGGCACGCGTCTTGCGCGACAAGCTCAGGCTCGACGATCCGCTGAAACCTTCGGCGGGCGAAGTACGCGAGGCATCATCCGCACTGATCGAAGGCGTTGCCGCCGTCTCGCGCCTGATCGATCGGCTCGAACAGCTTCTGGTCGCCGAGCCGCCCTTTTTTGCGCGCGATGGCGGCTTCATCGCGGCCGGCGTGCATGCACCGCTGGACGATGTGCGCAGGCTGCGCGACGAATCCCGCCGCGTCATCGCCAGTCTCGAAGCGCGCTATCGAACCGGCAGCGGCGTGCCGCAACTGCGCATCAAGCATAATGGCGTGCTGGGCTATTTCATCGAAGTGACGCCGCAGCATGCCGACAAGCTGCAGGCGGGCAGCAATCGCGATCTCTTCCGTCACCGCCAGACAATCGGAAGCGCGGTGCGTTTCTCGACCGACGAACTCGCGACGCTCGCCAGCCGCATTGCGCAGGCCGCCGAACAAGTCCTCGCCATCGAGCGCGAGCTGTTCGACAGGATGTGCGCCGATGCGGTCGGCCACGCTTCGGCCTTGAACGGCATCGCCAATGCGCTGTCGACGATCGACGTGGCGACCGCCCTTGCCGAACTTGCCGCTGCCGCGCGCCAGACCCGGCCCGTCATCGACAACAGCGTCGCGTTTCATATCCAGCGCGGCCGTCATCCGGTGGTGGAAGCGGCCCTCGCGGGGGATCACGCCAATCCCTTCGTGCCCAATGATTGCGATCTCTCGGCGGAAGGCGTCGGCCGGCTTTGGCTGGTCACAGGCCCCAATATGGCCGGTAAATCGACGTTTCTGCGCCAGAACGCGCTGATCGCGATCATGGCCCAGGCGGGCGCTTTCGTGCCCGCCGATGCAGCGCATATCGGCATCGTCGACCGGCTGTTCAGCCGCGTCGGCGCGGGCGATGACCTCGCGGCCGGCCGTTCGACCTTCATGGTGGAGATGGTCGAGACGGCGGCGATCCTCAACCAGGCGACGGAAAAAAGCCTCGTCATTCTGGATGAGATTGGGCGAGGTACGGCAACGTTCGACGGTCTCGCCATTGCCTGGGCGACGGCCGAACATCTGCATGAGAAGAACAAGAGCCGCGCGCTCTTTGCCACCCACTATCATGAGATGACGGCGCTGGCCGAACGCCTCTCATCGCTCGCCTGCGTGACGATGCGCGTGCGCGAGTGGAACGATACGATCGTGTTCCTGCATGAGGTCGCGCCGGGCGCAGCGGATCGTTCCTACGGAATTCACGTCGCAAAACTTGCGGGACTTCCCGCGGCCGTCGTCAATCGCGCCGAAGACGTGTTGCGCGCGCTGGAGGAAGGACGCGAGGGCCACAAACCGCTCGCCAGGATCGGCGATCTGCCACTCTTCGCCGCGACTGCGCCGCAAAAGCCCGTGAAATCGAACGGATTTGAAGAAGCGCTACGCGCCATAGAGCCCGACACGCTGACGCCGAAAGAGGCACTGGAATTGATCTACAAGCTCAAAGCCATCAAGCCATAGTCAGCACGACCGGGCCGCGGCGCGTTGCGACCAGCGTGTGTTCGTACTGCACCGTAGCATGGCCGCCATCGGCGAAGAGCGTCCAGTCATCGTCACCGTCGATTGCGAGGTGTGAACCCGTCGACAGAAACGGCTCGATGGTGAAGACCAGCCCTTCGTGAATGCGGCGCGTATCGCGCGGCTCGAACCAGGTTGGGATGTGGCCGGGCTCTTCGTGCAATGCGCCTCCGACGCCATGGCTCGCCAGGTTGCGGATCAGCGTGTAGCGGTTCTTGCCGGCGAAGGTCTGGATGACGCGGCCGATCTCGTTGAATTTGCCGCCGGTCTTCACCGCCTTGATGCCTGTCCACATGGCGCGCTTGCCGTCCCGGCACAGGCGCTCGATCTTTTCACGCACCGGGGGAAGCGTGAAGCTGCCGCCCGTATCGGCATAAAATCCGTCTATGTCGGCCGAAACATCGATGTTCACCAGATCTCCGGGCCGCAAAACCTGATCGCCGGGAACGCCGTGCGCGATGGCGGGCGAAACCGAGATGCAGGTCGCGCCGGGAAAGCGATAGGCCGACTCCGGCGCCGGCCGCGCCCCTTCGCGTTCCAGCAGGGCACGGCCGAACGCGTCCAGCTCCTTCGTCGTCATGCCGGGCTCCATGGCCTTTGCCATGGCCGTCATGGTCGCGGCCACAACCTGGCCGACATGTCTGAGTTTTTCGAGTTGATCCTCATTGCCGATGGTCATGGGGGTGCCCTTGCCGCTTCGCCCGCTATGGTGTCAGCATTCGTGACTATGAGCGAGCCCGTCCGCGAACGTCCGCGCAAATTCCTGGTCGTCGTCGACAAGACGGAAGAGTGCCGGGTTGCGGTGCGTTTTGCTTCCCGCCGCGCGCAGCATACCGGCGGGCGCGTGACGCTTCTCTGCGTGGCGCTGCCGGCAGATTTCCAGCAATGGCGCGGCGTCGAAAAGATCATGCGGGCCGAGGCGCGCGAAGAGGCCGAACGTCAGATTTATGCCGCCGCCAAGGACGTCAACGAGCTTTCGGGCATCGTTTCCGAACTTGTGATTTCCGACGGCCGTCCCACCGAGGCGCTGCTGGACCTGATCAAGTCCGACAAGGACATCTCGATTCTCGTGCTGGCGTCGGGCACGGCGAAGGAGGGACCAGGCCCGCTGGTCTCCATGTTCGCGACCGGCGTGCAGGCGATCCCGGTGACCATCGTGCCGGGAAACCTTTCCGACGCGGCCATCGACGCGATCGCCTGATCCTTCAACCTTTCGCCGCGCCGATCTGCCAGCTATGGCCGAACGGATCGCCGAACGTCGCAAAGCGGTCGCCCCAGAACATATCCTCCGGCCCATGCGACACGGTTGCGCCGGCGCCTTTGGCCTTGGCCACAAGGGCGTCGACATCGCCCGGTTTTTCGAGCCGGACAAAGATGGAGCACATGGACGGGTAGCGCGCATGTCCTGTGAAATCGTCGCTCAGAAAAAGCGTGCCGCCGTGGAAATCCAGCGCCACATGCATCAGCCGCTTGCCGTCATCGGCCGGCATGCGCACCGTTTCTTTCGCGCCGAAGAGCGCTTTGTAGAAATCGGCCGCTTCTGCCGCACGGCCGTCCGGAATCGTCAGATAGGGTACGACGCTCATGATGAACTCCTCATCGTGACAGCGCATTCTGCGCAGGTGTGCTTGCGACGCTCAAGACCTTGCGCAGCCCGCCCGGAGCGTCCGATATAGGCGCGCCGACCTTGGGGGTTGCCGCATGTGGGATTTCAGTTTCGGCCGGGCCATCGCCATGGTGATGCAGACGCTTCCGTTCATCGTCCTGCGCGTCATCATCTATGCCGGAATTGCGCTGGCCTATGTGTTCACCGTCGGTATCGGCGGCGCGCTGGGCTGGGGCTTTGGTCATATGGGCGCAAACCCTGACGCGCCGGCGGGTGGCGCGTTCTGGGGCGGCATGATCGGTTTCGGGCTTGTCAGCGGCGCCCTCTATTTCGCGCGCGAATACATCCTCTATCTGGTGAAGGCCGCGCACATCGCGGTGCTGGTCGAGATTTATGACGGCCACAGCGTTCCGGCCGGACAGGGCCAGATCGGCTATGGCGCAACCTTCGTGAAGACGCACTTTGCCGAGTCTTCGGTTCTGTTCGGCGTCGATCAGCTGATCAAGGGCGTACTGCGCTCGCTGTTCGGCACGATCAATTTCTTCTCGTCGTTCCTGCCGATCCCGGCGCTGCAGAGCCTGATCCGCGTTGCGGAATCCTTCGTGCGCATGTCGCTGACCTATGTCGACGAAATCATCCTCGCCTATCTGATCCGTACCAAGACGCAGAATCCCTGGGGCACGGCGCGTGATGGGCTCGTCCTCTTTGCGCAGAACTACACGCACTTCCTCAAGAACGCGGCGTGGCTGTCGGTCATGATGTGGGCGCTGACATTTGTTCTGTTCGTCGTGTTTCTGGCACCGGCCGCCGCGTTCGTCGCGTTGGTCCACTCGAATTCCGGTTTCTGGGGCTTCGCCTTTGCAGTCGTGCTCGCCATCGCCATCAAGAAGGCGATCATGGAACCCATTGCCATCGCGGCCCTGATGCAGGTCTACTTCAAGGAGATCGAAGGCCAGACGCCGAACGCCGAATGGACGGCACGGCTGGAACAGGTTTCCGGCAAGTTCCGCGATCTGGCGAATAAAGCGTCCGGCTGGGTGCCGTCAGCACCTGCACCCGCGGCACCAGGAAAACCAGCATGAGCGGAAAAATCCTTATCGGCATCGCCATCGCAGTCGTCGCCTCCATCCTGGTCGCCGGCCTCTACACGCTGTTCAAGGGCGGCGACGTGGCGGCAAGCTGGTCCAACCGGCTGATGCGCCTGCGCGTCCTGGCGCAGTTCGTGGCCATCATCATCATCATGACCGTGCTGTACTTTAGCCGGCACTAGGCTGCGGCCGCCGTTCCGCTTGCCAACCGGCCGCTCAGGCTGATACGGCAACCCCGGAATTGAACGCAAGTGTGGCTGTCATGGCATCGCCGAGAACTCTCTACGACAAGATATGGGACGCACATCTGGTGCATGAAGCGCCGGGTGAATCGGCGATGCTCTATATCGACCGCCATCTCGTGCACGAAGTCACCAGCCCGCAGGCGTTCGAGGGCCTGCGCAACACGCATCGCAAGGCGCGCCGCCCCGATCTGACGCTCGCCGTCGCCGATCACAATGTGCCGACAAAGGACCGCGCGCTGGGCATCACCGATCCGGAATCGCGCGAACAGATCGCGCAGCTCGAGACCAACGCGCGCGAGTTCGGCATCGAATATCTGAAGATGGACGATATCCGCCAGGGCATCGTGCATATCGTCGGCCCGGAACAGGGCTGGACCTTGCCCGGCACGACGATAGTGTGCGGCGACAGCCACACCTCGACCCATGGCGCGTTCGGCTCGCTCGCCTTCGGTATCGGCACCAGCGAGGTCGAACATGTGCTCGCCACGCAGACCCTGCTCACGCAGCATTCCAAGAACATGCGCGTCAACGTCAACGGCACGCTGCCGATCGGCGTGACGGCGAAGGACATCGCGCTCGCCATCATCGCGCGGATCGGAACGGCCGGCGGCACGGGCTATGTCATCGAATATACCGGCGATGCGGTGCGTGCGCTGTCGATGGAAGGGCGCATGACGCTCTGCAACATGACGATCGAGGCGGGCGCGCGCGCCGGCCTGATCGCGCCGGACGAGACCACATTCAAATATGTCTCGGGCAAGCCGCGTGCACCCAAGGGAGCAGCTTTCGAACACGCGTTGATGTACTGGAAGACTCTCAAGTCCGACGAAGGTGCAAAGTTCGACGTCGAGATCGATCTCAATGCCGCCGACATCGTGCCGATGGTCACCTGGGGCACGTCGCCGGAACAGGCCCTGCCCGTGACGGCGAATGTGCCCGATCCGGCCGCGATCGCGGACGACAATCAGCGTGCAGGGGTCGAGCGCGCGCTCGCCTATATGGGTCTGACGCCGGGCGAGGCACTCAAGAACGTCAAGATCGATCGCGTCTTCATCGGCTCCTGCACCAACGGCCGGATCGAGGATCTGCGTGCCGCCGCCGCAAATCCTGCGCGGCAAGAAGATCGCAGCCCATGTCGGCGCGATGGTCGTGCCGGGCTCGGGCCTGGTGAAAGAACAGGCGGAACAGGAAGGCCTCGACGAGATCTTCATGGCCGCCGGTTTCGAATGGCGCGAGCCGGGCTGCTCCATGTGCCTTGCGATGAACGCCGACAAGCTGGCGCCGCAGGAGCGCTGCGCCTCGACTTCGAATCGCAATTTCGAAGGACGGCAAGGCCGGGGCGGCCGCACCCATCTGTTGTCGCCCGCGATGGCGGCAGCGGCAGCAATCGCCGGACATCTCGCCGATGTGCGGGAGTTTCAGCAATAGGACTCACGCGGAGCAGCGGAGAAAATTCCGCGCACTCCGTGCCTCCGCGTGGGAAATCTTCTGATCTAGAAAAAACTTACCGGATCGACATCGACTGCGATGCGGACTTTGTTGGATGGTTTCACCGCGGCAAGCCAGGCGCGCAAATAAGCCTGCACGTCCACATTGCGTTCTGCTTGAACCAACAACCGCTCGCGCGTCTGTCCACGCAGCAGGTGGTAGAAGGCCGGTGTCGGTCCCCAAACTTTCACGCCCTTTGCCGGCGGCGCTGCCTTGGCGAGGATGCGGCCCGCCTCTTGCACCTGCGCACCGTCGAGACCTGAGAGAATGATCGCGGCAAGGCGGCCAAAGGGCGGCGCATGGGCGCGTTCGCGAAAGACGCGTTCCTGCTCATAGAATTTGTCGCGATCGCCCGACGCCAGCGCGATCATGACCGCGTCTTTCGGATTGCGCGTCTGGATCAGGACAAGGCCCGGTTTCTCCGCGCGTCCCGCACGGCCCGCAACCTGATGCAATAGTTGAAACGTCCGTTCGCGGGCGCGCAGATCGCCGTCCGAGCCGCCAAGATCGGCATCGATCACGCCTACAAGCGTGAGCTGCGGAAAGTGATGGCCCTTGGCCACGATCTGCGTGCCGATCAAGACGTCGATCTCGCGCTTGGCCATCGCACGGATCGCGGCCTGTGTCTCCTGCGGTCCGTGCATCGTGTCGCTGGAGGCGATGGCGAGACGCGCCTGGGGAAACAGGGCGGCGAATTCTTCGGCCACGCGTTCGACGCCTGGACCGCAGGCGATGAAGCTCGACTTCCGCGCCGCATTCGGGACATTTCGGCGGGGTTGCCGTCTCATAGCCGCATTGATGGCAGGCGAGCCGCTTGCGATAGCGATGCTCGACCAGCCACGACGAGCAATCGCGGCACATCATCTTGTGGCCGCAACTCTGGCACAGGGTGAGCGGTGCATAACCGCGGCGGTTGAGGAACAGCATGGCCTGTTCGCCTGCGGCAAGCGTCGCCGCCAGCGCCTCGCGCAAAGGCTGGGACAGCCAGCTTCCGGGTTCCGACTTGGCCTCGCGCAGGTCGATCAATTTCGTCAGCGGCATGACGGCGACGCCATGCCGGTCCGAGAGCCGCAAATGCGCATATCGCCCGCTCGTCGCGTTGACATAGGATTCAAGCGACGGCGTGGCGCTGGCCAGAACCACGGGGCAGCCCTCGATCCGCGCCCGCACCACCGCCATGTCGCGCGCGTGATAGATGATGCCTTCTTCCTGCTTGTAGGCCTGTTCGTGCTCTTCATCGACGATGATGAGGCCGAGTTCGCGGAACGGCAGGAACAGCGATGAGCGCGCGCCGACCACGACGCGCGCCTCGCCGTTCATCACGGCGCGATAAGTACGCGTGCGTTCCTTCTGCGACAGGTCGGAATGCCATTCAGCTGGCCGGCAGCCGAAACGTTCCGCAAACCGCTCCAGGAACTGCACCGTCAGCGCGATTTCCGGAAGCATGATCAGTGTCTGCTTGCCGCTGCGCAAAGCTGCCGCCACCGCTTCGAAATAGACTTCGGTCTTGCCGGAGCCGGTCACGCCGTCGAGCAGGCTGGCCGCGAATACCGCTCCCTTGACGTCGCCGCACAGCGCGTCCGCCGCTTTGCGCTGATCGCTGCTGAGCATGACCGACATGAAATCGGCGTCGGGCGTCTCGAACCGCGCGAACTCGGGAAGCTCGGTCGCAACCAGCGCGCCTGCGTCGATCAACCCGCGCACGACGGCGGAAGAGGTGCCCGCTTCCTGCGCCAGGCTCGGCACGCTGCGCGCCAATCCGTCCGCGGCGATGTCGAGCACGCGCTGGCGCGGGGGAGTCATCCGTTTTGGCGGTTCCGGGCCACGCCGATAGGCGATGCGCATCGCTTCCGGCTCGAAGGCGCGGCCGCTGCGCAATGCCATGGACAGCACCATGCCGGGCGGCGAAAGCGTATATTGCGACACCCAGTCGACAAGATCGCAGAGTTTTTCCGGCAGCGAAGGGAACCCTTCGAGCGGAACCGCCTCTTTCAGCCGGTTGTCGCCGACCGATCCTTCCGCCGGACCCCACACCACGCCGAGTTGTTCGCGCGGGCCGAGCGGCGCGGTGACCAGCATTCCGCGGGAAACTTGGGTTCCTTTGGGCAACTTGTAGTCATACGCGCCCGACAGCGGCAAAGGCAGCAGCACGCCGGCGCGCGGCGCCGGCTGGAGCAACACTTCATCCGAAGGTCGATACGCCGCATGTTTCATGCGATACAATTCATATGGCGATTCTACCGGGTCAACCCCATACTGGTGCCATGAAACTCTTCATCGATAGTGCAGATCCCAAGGAAATCGCCAAGCTGGCCGAAACCGGCCTGGTAGACGGTGTTACCACCAATCCCTCGCTCGCGGCCAAGACCGGCCTCGACTATGTCGAGTCGCTCAAGGAAATATGCGCCAGCGTTGCGGGGCCGATCAGCGCCGAAGTGCTGGCGACCGAAACCGCCGGCATGATCTCCGAAGGCAAGCGCTTTGCGAAGATCGCCAAGAACATCGCGATCAAGGTGCCGCTGACATGGGACGGGCTCAAGGCCTGCCGCGCGCTCACCGATGACGGGCTGATGGTCAATGTCACGCTGTGCTTCTCGCCGGTGCAGGCGATGATGGCGGCCAAGGCGGGTGCCACCTTCATCTCGCCCTTCATCGGGCGGCTCGACGATGCCGGTCAGGACGGCATGGGCCTGATCCACGAAATCCGAGTCATCTACGACAATTACGATTACAAGACTTCAAATTCTTGCCGCTTCCGTGCGCGGCATCCCGCATGTGCGCGGCGCGGCGCTGGCCGGCGCCGACGTCGCCACCATTCCGCCGGATGTGTTTAAGGCGCTGCTCAATCATCCGCTGACCGACAAGGGTCTGGCGGCGTTCCTCGCCGACGCCAAGAAGGCGGGCGTCAGGATCCGCGAAGAATGAGCGAACAGGCCAAATCGGTCGAACCTGCGCAGGCCGCCGCCGATGCGGTGAAGGCCTATATCCGCATGAATCGCAGCACGCTCGCCGCCGACGGCGAATTGCTGGCGCTGCTGCTTCCCGATCGCAACGATCTTGGTGACGTGCGCGATTTGCAGCGTTTCGTCATCGATCGGCTCGCCGCGGAAAATGCGGTGCTGAAAGCCGAGCGCGAAGCCTTGCGCGGCAGACAGACGGCAAGCGTGCGCATGGGTGAGGGCGTCCGGCGCTTTGTGCTCGACCTGATCGATGCGCGCAGTTTTGCCGAAGCGATCAACGTCGCCATCGCCGCGGCGCCATCCTTCGGCGCCGACCGCGCGTCCATCTGTGTCGAAGGTGATGGCGGCGCATCCGGCACGCGAACCGAAGGCGTACGCCTTATTCCGCCCGGCACCACCGAAGCGGTGCTCGGCCGTGACGGCATGGGCGCGATCCTTTCCGGCGGTGGCGAGCTGCTACTCGGCAGCGGTGGCGGCGATTGCCGCAGCCTTGCCGCGTTCCGGCTGAAGATCGGGCGCGACGCACCGGCCGCTCTCTTTGTGCTCGGCGCGTTCGCCGAAGGCGCGTTCGAGGGTGAGGAACTCGCCGTCGACCTGCGCTACGCCGCCCGCGCGCTGGAACGCGCGATCCGTGCATGGCTCGATCTGCCGAAGATCTGAAGAAGCAGTGGCTGGCTTCGCTCGCCCATGAGCGGCGCGCCAGCCCGCACACTTTGCGTGCCTATGGCGACGACGCTGAACGCTTTCTGACTTTCCTGCGCGAGCATATTGGCGGCGCTGTGAATGAGCGTTCGCTCGCAAAACTCTCGCCCGCCGACATTCGCGCGTTCATTACCGTGCGGCGTTCCGGCGGGCTCGGCGCCAAGGGCGTGCAGCGCGCCATTGCCGCCGTGCGCAGCTTCTTTCGCTATCTGGCGCGCGAGAACATCCTGGAAAACGCTGCCGCGCGCAGCGTGCGCACGCCGCGTATCCAGCGCGGGCTGCCGCGGCCGTTGAGCGAAACCGATGCTTCGCGCGCGATAGAACAGGCCGGCGAGCATGACGTCGAATGGATGGCGGCGCGCGATGTGGCCCTTCTGACGCTGCTCTACGGCGCGGGCCTGCGCATTTCGGAAGCGTTGAGCCTGCGCCGCGGCGATGTTCCGCTTCCCTCGTCGCTCACCATTCTGGGCAAAGGAAGCAAGGAACGCGTCGTGCCGCTTTTACCGGCGGTGCGTGAAGCCATCGAACTCGTATGAACGGCTTCTACCGTTCACCGGCGCAAAGGATTCACCGCTGTTCCTGTCTCGCCGTGGCAAGCCGATGAGTCCGCGCGAGGCACAATTGCTGATGCAGAAACTGCGCGGCGCGTTGGGACTTTCGGAGCGCGCAACGCCGCACGCGCTGCGCCATTCCTTCGCCACGCACTTGCTCGCGAACGGTGGCGATCTGCGCAGTGTGCAGGAACTGCTCGGCCACGCCTCGCTTTCAACGACCCAAACCTACACCCAGATCGACACGAGGAAACTGATGGAAGTCTATGAAAAGGCGCATCCGCGCGGCTAGATCGTGTCGAGCATCTCTTCGTTGCCGCCGCCCGTGATGCGTCCGCCGTGCCAGGCGCGTCCGAGCCACAGCGCGAAGACCGTCGCCACGATTCCCATCGCCGCCATCAACAGGTAAGTGCGCCCGCCATATGCCGCATAGATGGGACCCGAGACGAAAGTCGCCACCCCCATGACGATGCCGTTCGAAGCGACTGCATAGAGACTTTGCGCCGTTGCCGACAGGCGCGGCGGTACGGCTTTCAGCACGAAATACATGGCGCCCAAATGCGCCAGCGCAAAGGTCGCGCCGTGCAAAACCTGCGCGAAGACGACGAGCGCGAAGGGTGGATCGAAGGACAGGATCGTCCAGCGTACGACGCAGCCGACGCCGCCGAGGACGAGCAGCCGCGTCGCGCCGATCGAGCGAAACAATCGCAATGAAATCGAAAACAGTCCTGCTTCCGCAACGACGCCGAGCGGCCAAATCGCGCCAATCACCGCACCGCTATAACCAAGCGCACGCCAGTGCAGGCCGCCATAGGCGTAGTAGAATGCGTGGCTGCCCTGATCGAAGCTTGCCGCCATCAGAAAAATCAGGAACGCGCCTGAGCGCATCAGCTCGCGCGCCTCAGCAAGGGTGGCGCCCATGCGAACGCCCAACTGTCCCTTGTGCTGGCCGGTCGGCGTCGGTGGCAACCAGCAGATCGCGGCGAAGGTCATGGCGAGGGAGACGGTCAGCCAGGGTGCCAACACCGCCATGCCCCAGCGCGAAATCGCCAAGCCTGAAATCACGTTGCCAACGGCGAAGGCAACCGAATTCCACAGACGCACGCGGCCATAGTCGAAGGCGAAGCGCTCGGCCAGTCGCATGCTGACGCTGTCCATCAAAGGACCCGCCGCGCCGCCCGCGACGTTCGACGTCACTGCAAACACGAAAATCTCGAACGGCGTCACAACCCAGTTCAGCGCCGTGTAGCAGGCGAACTGAACCGCGAAGAGCGCGATCATCACGCTGCGCCGGTCGTTGCGTGCGTCGGCAATGATGCCGGTGACCGGCGGGATGAACACACGCAAGAGCATGCCAGCAGAAAGCAGCGTGCCGATTTCGACCGCGCTCAAGCCCTTATAGGCCAGCCAGGCGCCGAAGAACGGTGTGTAGATCGCGCCGCCGGAGCCTGCAGCGGCCCAGGCGACGGAAAGGCGCAACGCGATCGGCGATGGCTTCTTTTCAGGGACCGAGTTGGACAAGGCGGCGTTGGGCCATGGCTTTGAGGACCGCCCATATACGCTTTTGCGCGTCGAGCGCGCCATGATCTTCGGCGTCGATTTGCAAACGCGTCAGCAACCGGCGCAGCGCATAGTTGCCGTCGTTCAGATCCGAAATGCGCAGCGACGGATCCTTGGCCGCCGCCGCGTCCTGCAATTCCTTGCGGAGCGCTGCATCCTTCACCGAAGGCGCAAGTTCTGCGAACAAAACGCGGATGTCCGCGTTCTCCGTAAAGCGGATGTCCGCGGCGCGATCATATTCCTTCGCCGAGGCGCTCAGCACGGTCGCAAGCAGCCCGACTGTGCCTTGCGCAAATGCGGCGCCATGGTCGCCAAGGCCCATCGCGATCTTCTGCGCCGTCAGGCCAAGAATTGTTCCGACTTCGGGTCTCATGCGCCGATCTCCGCCGCCAGCCGGTCCGCAAGAACCTTGTTGTGGAACGACAGGCAGTACCAACCCGAAAAGGCGTTGATCGGATCGATGTTGCGCCCGTCGGCATATTCCAGCGCTGCCGAAATCCAGATCGCCGCGCCTTTCAGACTCGCGAAGATTTCCCACCAATGCAGCGCTTTGGGATCGGCCTTGAGGCCGCTTGCCTCTTCCCACACGCGGATGGCCTCCGCACGCGCGATCATGCCGCCCGGCCGCGCCGGATCGCCGCCGGCCCAGAGCGGATCGATCGCCCAGCCGAGGTCCTCCAGCGGATCGCCAAGATGCGACATTTCCCAGTCGAGGATGGCGCGGATTTTTCCGTTGTCGTCGATCAGGAAATTTCCAGTGCGGTAGTCGCCATGCACGACGCTGATCTTCTGCGCCGGCGGTGGCGGATTCTTCTTCAACCAGCGGATGGCTGCGCGCACGATCGGCTGCGGCTCGCGCTCATCCTCGTCGATGACTTTTTCCCAGCGCGCGACTTCGTGCATCGCGGCGTCGCGCATGTTTCTCACGCCTTCGAAATCGCCAAGGCCTATCTTGTCCGGATCGACCGCAGCGATCTTGCCCATCACGGTGTAGAACTGGCGCCCTACGGTCTCGCGATGCTCACCATAGGGTTCGGGGCTCATGATGCCGCCGGTCGTGCAATTCTCGACCTCGGCCATGATGAAGAAGGGACGCTCCAAAGCCTCGCTGCCCAACTCCAGCGCGATCGGTTCAGGGACCGGCAGGCCAAGCTTGAAGAACGCTTCATAGGCACGATATTCGGTCGTGCGTTCCGTCTCGATCAGGCTGGCGGTAGGATCGCGGCGCAGGATCAATCCGCGGTCAAGCTTTTTTCCACCCGATGCATAACGCGCGCGGAAGCGGTACGTCTCGCGCGATGCACCGCCGGGAATGCGCGCGAGGTCTGCGACGGTCAGATCAGGCGCGCCGAGTTTGACACGCAGATAGGCCGCAAGCCTGTCTTCGATATCCTTCATGGCGCGGGATCGAAAATGCCCTTGAGGCCATGCGGCTCGAAGACGCCGATGACGAGTTGCTCCAGAATGCCGACGCCGCTCGTCTTCATGCCGGGTCCGGTCAATGTGGCGGTACAGAAAGCCTGGGTGTGCTGGAAGTGCGGCAGGTTCTCATCCACCTCGGCGGTCTTGAAGCTGTCGTACATGAGCTCATTCTCGCCCCTGTAGCGGCCATGGCCCCATTCGGGATGGCCGTAGCCGATGCCCGACATGTAGAAATTGTATTTGGGCGTCAGTTCCGCGCGCCACTCGCCGCCCTTCTTGTCGCTGGCTTCGATGATGCAGCTCTTGGCATGCCGCGTGCCGGATTTGTAGACGACGCTGGAGCGGCAGCTCGCCATGTGCTGCGCCGGCTTGTCACCCAATTCGCCGAGCACCGACGCCGTGTTCCATGACGTGCCGTCGCCATCGGCATTGTTGTGATAGAGCATGAAGCGGTCGGGGAAATTCAGCGGCGACCACAGCCAGTAGAATTGCGGCAGGCGCGGCGGCGCCACGCCCTGCGGATCACCCATGCCGATAGGCCGCACGCCCCAGGAGCGATCGCGCGTTCCCACAAACGTGTCGCGCTTGACCTCGATGCGCTTGCCGGCAATCTCGATCCAGCCTTCGTAAGTTCCGTTCTGCGTCAGGCGCGTATAGTCCATGTAGGTGCGCGGGCCCTGGCGATAGGTGAAGCGCGGCTCTTCCACCGGCAGCGCACGGGCGTGGAAGGTGATGTCTGCACGGATGCTATGCGGATTGTCGCCGACGCGAATGCGCAGGACTTTCAGCGGCTCGACCACATCCACCGAAATCGGCCCGACCTTGGTGTCCATCCGCTCCATGTTGAGCAGGCGCGAGGCATGCAGATTGTGCTGCACACCTTGGTCGATCACCGAGAAGGCGGCGTCCATCACGTTCAGGTGCGGATAGACGCCGAGTGCGACCGCGAAATAGACCGACCCGTCCGGCGAATAGCCATTGAAGAAGTATCGGTCGTAGAAATTGCGGTCGGTGCCGGATGTGGCAATCGGCTCCGGCAACTGGTGTACCGGGTAATCGTCGGCTTTGGTCAGCATGGGGGCGCTTCTTATTGTTGGTTTTGGCCAGCATGACGCCGCCGCGACGGCAGAGCAACGTCAAAAAAGCCGCTTTCCTTAGGGGAAATCGCTGTTGCAGTTGCGCGCGGGTGTGCGTATTTTCCGCCCGCTTCGCGAACGTCCTGGTGGGCGCGCAAAAAGCCGCCTTAGCTCAGCCGGTAGAGCACGTCATTCGTAATGACGGGGTCGCGTGTTCGAGTCACGCAGGCGGCACCATTTTCCCAGGCGCGGAGAACGGCGGCAGACGCGGATTTTCCAGTTTCGCGAATGCAGCGAAAAGATATCTCCGACTTGCCTCTGAGGGCCGCGGTAATATTCGGGTTACATGAAGCGCGACAACCAAATTCTCCCTCCGCCGATTTTCACGACCATTTCGTCCAGACGCCGTCGGCCTGTCGGCTTGGGTCTTGCCCTGCAAAGGTCCTGCAAGCGGAGGCACAGGCGGTTTATCCTCAGGTACGCAACGCAATGAGGCTCGCTGACAATGCGACATTGGCGGATGGCGATGCGAGTGTTCCACGCAAGGCAGGCCGTTCATGCAGCGGCGGTCGCAACTGACCATGTGCGATCGGCTTCGGCTGAATAGAGAATACAGGCTGGCTGCTTGGGCAGCCGCGCTTTTGCATGCAGCATTGCCGGGAAACGAAGAAAGTTTAGTCTTTGCCGGACGACGCCGCTACAGCTCAAGCGGCTGCAAGTGAGCGACGCGTTGCGGTTCCTGGCGCCAGATGTCGGACACATCGACGTATAGCTCTATGCCGTTGCCGTCGGGATCCTCGAAGTAGAGCGACTTGGTCACTTCATGATCGATTGGGTTCGGTTTGATCCCCGCGGCCTCGAGTTTTGCTTTCGCTTCGCGTAATTCATCGAGGTTCGTTCCGATTTTGAACGCGACGTGATGCAGGCCAACCGCCGACTCGCTTCGGCTACTCCCCTCGCCACTCACTTCCATCACCGCAAAGTCGTGATGATTGCCGAGCGTGAAGAACGCCATTTTCATGCCATCCTGATCGAAACGGGCGCAGACGGGGAGGCCAAGCACACCACCATAGAAGTGTTCGGCGCGGTCGCGGTCCGTAACTCGCAACACGACATGGCCCAGCGCTTTGATCTTCATGGCGGGCGCCCCTTCATAAGATAGCCAAGGACCATATCATTTTCGTCCATTCACGAATAGGACTTTCGGCTACACGAACCGCAATCATTCAACATTTGGGATCCTCACGACACTACCTTTGGCCTGTGGGTCGTCCGGATCCTTCACCACCGTCACGTACAATTCCTTCTCGCCGTCGCCAAATGCCACGTTTGTCGTGCCATTGCCCGCAGCGATCTCGAAAACGTGCAGCAACTTGCCGTCGGGGGACAACTTTAGAATTTTGCCGCCAGTCCATTGGGCAACATAGATGTTGCCCTTGCTGTCGACCTTCATGCTGTCGGGCCCGATCCACCACGACGCGACCTTATTTGGGGTGAGCAGGTTCAGAAGGGCAAAGTTCGACCTGTGGCTCAGCGAGCCGTCGTCATTTATCGCGAACTTCAGTATGCAGTTGCCGACGGTTTCGCTGACATAGAGTGTCTTCCGATCGGGAGCGATACCGATGCCGTTTGCGTAGTTGAGATCGCCGGCGACTTGAACCCATTTCTGGCTACCGGGTGCGAGATAAAGTATTCGTCCAATCACCGAGCTCGGCAAGCCGACGAAAGGACCAAAGACCGTGGCGTAGACCCCACCGTTCGCAGCCACCACAACGTCGTTTATTCCGCCGTCAAATTTTCTGCCTTCGCTGTCGACATCCCATCGACGCAACTGCTTGCCCGTTATATCGAGTTCGAGGATTGCGCCGGGATCATTTGTGCACGCGACCATGAAGGTTTTTTGTTTCGTAAGGGCCAAGCCGTTGTGGCCGCAACCGGGCGTGTCATTCAAAACGGCCGTCTTCTTTCCGTCCCACTTTGACAGCGTGTTTGAAATCCAGCCGACGTAATACAGGTTGCCGTCAACATACAAAGGACCTTCAGGTCCAAGCACATTGGTCACGATGGAGACTTCGTCGGCGACGGCCGCCGTAGATGCCAATACCAAACCAACGGCCAAGCAGATAATTTTATCCGCCTTCATTTCGGTACCTCTCTCGGTAGTGGCAGGAAATGCTTGGGAGTAGTCGAGCGTCGGTACTGTTAGCTCAAGTTGCCAAAGACGCAATAAGACGGGAGAGCTCAATCGCTCAGGCAGCTGCAGGCGTCGCCGCCCATGCGAGAACGGATTCGGCTTGGCCGGTATTTCGATACATTGACGTCGATTTTATTGCACTGCAGCGACAACGCAATTTGGCGCTTCGTAATAACTGGGTCGCGTGTTCGACTCACGCAGGCGGCGCCATTCTTCCAGTTGCGCAGAACCGCGGAAGACGCCGCTATCGATTCAAGCCGGCTACGGACCTGCGCGGCAAACTCACAGACGAAAAAAGGGCCACCTTTCGGATGGCCCCAGAGTTTACGATTGGTTTGGTTCGCATTCAGCGAAATTGAATGGTTCCTAGCCGATCAATTCCACATGCCGACTCCGGTGGAGTTGCCAGTCTTGCCATCCGCGTCAAGCGATTGATGCCAGCTGATCGTTCCCGTCTTGCCGGTAAAACGGCCCGCCGTTCCGCGCAGCCCGCCCCAACAATCAGAGGTGCGGTTCGCGTTGTCGTCCCGGCAGCCGAAAATTATCGTGCCTTGATCACCCTTCTTCGTGGCGAACGTGCAGATACCGTTGCTTGTGAATGCAGTACCGGGCGGCACCGTCCAGGACGCGCAAGACGACGTGTTCGCTTCCTTGTTGCCCGTGTCGTAAACGATTGTCGCCTCGCCCGTATTGAATATGTCCGCAATACCCGGCGGCGTTCCTGTGTCGACGACGATTGAGTTCGCCACATGAGACGTCGATTTGAAGGTAAAGGACTCTGCACTGGCGGCCGATGCGACCTAGCCGAACGCAAGTGAAACAACACCGATTTTCAACAAACGATTCATTGCAAATCCTCCCCAGGTTCGCGACGCCGCGATCATGCGGACAGCACGAGCCATCCTCCCAAGGATAGCCAGACACTCCGGCCATCTTCCGGACACGCTATGCCTCAGCGATCCGTTCCGAAAGGTGGTGCGAGAGGACGGTTTTCCGTCTACTCATTTGGCTGCATCGAGCGAAGATTATTTTGTGTCAACAGAGACATCTTGCAGTGCAGCGCAAGAAATCTGCGACCCGATTTGACGAATTGAAACGAAGAAAAACTGCGGCGAACGGAATAGGTGCGAAGCGCCGTCGGTGGCTTGGTCGCGTGTCGAACCTCAAGACGAAACCATGACATGTCGCATGCTTGCCGTGGCGCCGTCGTGCTTCTAGGCTTCGCGCCTCATCGGCGGAAGCGATCAGCCGACCGCTCCGTATTCGCGAAATCATTTTTGAAGGGGGAAGTCGATGCGCATGAAGACTTTGGCACTGGCCGCCGCTTTGGCGGCAACATCGCTCGCTGTGACGCCGGCTTCGGCGTCCGACAAAAGTGACGTCATGGCAACCGTCAATCAATACAACGACGACTTCAACAAGAACGACAGCAAGAGTGCGAATGCGCTTTGCACCGATCAGACGATTGTTATCGACGACTTTGCGCCGCACGCGTGGCAAGGCGCGACGGCCTGTTCGGATTGGTGGAACGCGCTTGATGCCGATAACAAGAAAAACGGCATCACCGACGGCATTGTCACAATCGGCAAGCCGTGGCACGTCACCATCACGGGCGATCGCGGCTACGCCGTGTTTCCGACGCACTATACATACAAGCTGAAAGGCAAGCCGGTCACCGAACAAGGCGTCTGGACGTTCGCCATGCAGAAACTTGCCGCCGGCTGGCGCATTGCAGGCTGGGCGTGGGCGCAGCACTGATAGTTGTCAGGCGAACCGTTTATTCATCATCCAAGAGGCGGCGGCGCAATCCGGCGCCTCATTTTTTCCAACGATCGCGCAGGCGGCACCATTCTTTCTCTCACGAAGAAACGCGAGGGACCACGGCATGCTCAAAGAACTTCCTCTCTCCAAGGTCTATCAGCTACTTGAACCGGGCCCGGTCGTCCTTCTGACGACGTCAGAAAAGGGTCGTGCCAATGTGATGACGATGTCGTGGCACATGATGGTCGAGTTCGAACCGCCGCTGATCGCCTGCGTGGTGAGCAATCGCGACCACAGCTTCTCCGCCTTGCGGAAAACCAAAGCCTGCGTGATCGCGATTCCTGCCGCGAAGCTGGCGTCCAAGGTCGTGAAGATCGGCAACTGTTCGGGTCGCGACGTTGAAAAGTTCAGCAAATTCGGTCTGACGCCGCTGCCGGCCGAGCGCGTCGCGCCGCCCCTGGTGGCAGAGTGTTTCGCCAACCTCGAATGCAAGGTCGTCGATACAAGTCTCGTCGGAAAGTACAACCTCTTCGTGCTCGAAGTACTCAAGGCGTGGCGCGATCCACAGCAGAAGAGTCCCAAGACTCTCCATCATCAGGGCTTTGGCAGGTTCGTCGTCGACGGCAAGGTACTCAAACTGGAGTCGCGCATGCCCTAGAGTTCGTGAGGTCTTGCCGCGGCGTCGAATGCAGGTTGAGATGAGCCGCGCCGATCTGCCGGGGACAAGATGCCGTCTACGAAATCGTTCATCGCCACCCAGTTGCTTCTGGCGGCAGTAATCGGCTTTGGTGCGACGGCTGCGGCGGCGGCGCCCAAGCCGGGCTCCCCGTCTCCATCGACGGCGATCCATCAGCAGAACTGGCCGGTGACGGGTCTGCGAGAACCCGCGCGCATCGTCATCGACCATTGGGGCATACCGCACATCTTCGCCGCCAGTGCGCGCGACGCTTTTTTCGTGCAGGGCTACAACGCGGCGCGCGATCGTCTGTGGCAGATCGACCTGTGGCGCAAGCGCGGGCTTGGCCTGCTGGCAAGGAGTTTCGGCGCATCCTATGTCGATCAGGATCGCGCCGCGCGCCTCTTTTTCTATCGCGGCGATATGGAGAAGGAATGGGCGGCGTATGCGCCGGGTACGCATGAGGCGACGCAGGCGTTCGTTGCCGGCATCAATGCCTATGCCGCCGAAGTCCGCGCGGGAAGCAAGCCGCTACCACCCGAGTTTAAACTGACAGGCACGATGCCGGACGACTGGCAGGCCGATGACGTTGTGCGCATTCGCAGCCATGCGCTGGTCTCGAACGTAACGTCGGAAGTCGCACGCGCCCGCGTCGCCTGCGCCGCCGGCATCGCAGCCGATCGCCTGCGCCGCAAGCTGGAACCGGCGCACACGACGACCGTGCCGGAAGGCCTGGATCCCTGCGATGTGACGGACGATGTGCTGAAGGACTACAAGCTGGCGACCGAGGCGGTGAGCTTTGTGGCGCCGGCGCCATCGACATTGAAGAGCACAAGCAATCCCGGCCCGGTCCGGTTGGCCGAAAGCGATGCGAATCCACCGGAAGAAGGCTCGAACAACTGGGTCGTCTCACCGTCTCATTCGGCGACCGGACGCGCGATCCTCGCCAATGATCCGCACCGCCAGCTCGGCGTGCCGGCCCTGCGCTATATCGTTCAACTGAACGCGCCGGGTCTTTCGATCATCGGCGCGGGCGAACCGGCGCTGCCCGGCGTTTCGTTCGGACACAATGATCAGGTCGGCTGGGGCCTCACGATCTTCAACACAGATCAGGAAGATCTCTACGTCTACACGCTGAAGCCCGGCGATCCGAACTTCTATCGATATGGCGGCGGCTATGAAGCGATGCGTGTCGTCCAAGACACGATCGAGGTCAAAGGCGAAGCGCCGCGCACCGTCGAACTACGCTTCACGCGGCACGGACCGGTCCTGATGCTTGATGCTGCGAAGGGCCGCGCCTTTGCGATCCGAACGGTGTGGAATGAACCCGGCGTGTCCGGCTATCTCGGAAGCTCGCGCATGTGGCATGCGAAATCCTGGGACGATTTCCAGTCGGGCCGCGATGCATGGGGCGCGCCGCCGCTCAATCTTGTCTATGCCGACACGAAGGGAAATATCGGCTGGGCGCCCGGCGGCCGGACTCCGGTGCGTCCGAACTGGGACGGGCTGATGCCGGTGCCCGGCGATGGCCGCTATGAGTGGAAAGGCTTTCTGAGCGGCGAACTTCTTCCTTCGCGTTACAATCCGAAGGAAGGCTGGTTCGCCACCGCCAATGAGATGAACCTGCCGGCCGGCTATCCGGCGGACGAACGCAAGATTTCCTTCGAATGGTCCGACCCGACGCGCATCACGCGCATCAAGGCCGTGCTCGGCAGCCTTCCTCATGTCAGCCTCGCGGACTCGATGGCGCTGCAAACCGACAGCCACAGTGCGGAGTCCGCACGACTGACGGCGTTGCTTGCGCCCTTGTCGTCACCTGATCCTGTCGTAAGCCAGGCGCTCACGCTTTTGAGGCAATGGGATCACGACGAAACCGTCTCGAGCGCGGCCGCCGCCATATATGAAGTGTGGATCAGCAAGCATCTCTGTCAGATGGCGGTGAACACGGTCACACCCGCCGCCGCGCGCAAGATCGTCGATACCGGTTCGCTCGACGCGGTCGTCACCTATCTCGAGCATCCCGATGCGGCGATTGGCGCCGATCCGTCCGCCGCGCGTGATGCGTTGCTGCTGGCGAGCCTCGGCGAAACGGTGACGGAACTGAAAACCCTGCTGGGACCGGATATCGCAACCTGGTCATGGGGCCGCCTGCATCACGCGACGTTCGAGCCGGCTGTCGCTGTGCTGACGGACCCGGCGCTGCGCGCGCAGATGTCGATGGGGCCGCTGCAGCTACCCGGCTCGGCGTCCTCTCCGCGCGCCGCCACCTATCGCACCTCCGACTTTGCCGCGACCGCAGGCGCGTCGGTGCGCATGGTGCTGGATGTGGGACAGTGGGACAATTCGGTCGCGATCAACACACCCGGACAATCCGGCGATCCATACAGCCCGCACTATCGCGATCTCTTTCCGCTCTGGGCGGCCGGCGATTACGTGCCGCTGCTATTCAGTCGCGCGGCGGTCGAGCGTGAAGCCGAGACCGTGCTGACGCTGACGCCGTTGCCAAGCGTGAAATGATTCTCCTAGTCTGGGTTGCATTTCTTCGCGTGGCTCCCGAGATGACGCAATACATTGCACGTTGGCACGGCATGGGACGGCGGCTCTCAGCCGCGCTGATGCTTTCTGGGCTGGCGCTGTTTTTCGGGGCACCCGCGCAAGCATCCGACTCCTCACCCGTCGGGCGATGGGTGACCTATAGCGACAAGACCCATGCCGCGAGCGGCGTCATCGAGATCAAACTCGAGCATGGAGCGTTGAAGGGCACGATCCTTCAGCAGCTGAATTGCCCCGCGTCACTTCCTCCGGCGATCTGCAAGGCGTGCGACGGCGCGCTCAAGAACGCGCCCATCGTCGGCATGACGATTATGTGGGGCCTCACCAACAGTGGCGGCGCGGTCTGGGACAATGGATCGATCCTGGATCCCAACTCCGGCGACGTGTACAGCGCCAAGGTCGAACTTGAAGATGGCGGCCAGAAGCTGCTGGTGCGCGGCTTTCTCGGCATCTCGCTTCTGGGCCGCAGCCAGGAATGGGTTCGCCAGAACTGACGTCAGCGGCGGAAGCGGATGTCCAGGCCTTGCACTTTCCAGCTGGCTTCAATCTTGTCGATGTCGTGCAGGCCTGCGGGATTGGCCTTTGACGGCGAATTGCCGAGGTACGGTGCGCGATCGCGCCGCCAGATGTTCAACAGCCGGCGCATTTCGGGCAGCGGTTCGCTGTGATCATCCACCCGCAGGCTGAGATCGGGAAAGTCCTCCGTCGTCACCATCACCATCGCTGCCGATTGCCGTCCGCGCCGGTCGCCGCCTGCCGCTTCGCCATTTTCCAGCGCCGCCATCAACCGTTCGGGAAGCGGTAAAGCCGGATCGGCCTTGAATCCGGAAAGCGTCGCGGCGGCGACGCGATCATTGCTCAGCATATTGCCGGTGACGCTGACACCGGTCTCACCCACGCTGCCGCACCATTCGACGCAATGCTTTCCGGTCCAGGCACCGAAGCGGCCGTGACGGTCGACCGCATGGATCTGGCGGATCTCTCGCCCCTCGTCGCCCGCGACCGCCGAACTGATCGCAAGCGCGGGCGACAACCCTCGTGCCATCCCGTCGAGCACCACCGGCGCAAGATAGCGATTGGTGAGGGACTGCGTGCCGACGGCGCCGACGCCGGCCCGGACGAACGGCACAAAAGAACCGGATGCAAACGCCTTGGTCGCGACCGCCGCACCGAATGCTCCGGTGGCTTGATCGAATGCAACGATGGACCAGGTCATGTTCTCTGCCTCCGCGAAGCGCCAATGCGGCGCATGTTGCCGCTTGAGGGAGCCGGATTGAAGCTATTTACGCACGAAAACGCAGAGTTTGTTGCCATCGGGATCGCGGACATAGGCGGCGTAGAAAACCGGGTTCATGCCTTCGCGCACGTCTGGCGGACCTTCGTCGCTGCCGCCATTGGCGAGCGCCGCGCCATGGAATGCGTCGACCGTTGCCTGATCGGACGCGAGGAAGGCCAGCATCGCGCCGTTGCCGCCCGATGCCGCGGCGCGATCGAACGGCCGGGTGAGGAAAAATTTGGCCCGGTCGCCGGGGCGTGAATAGCCCGTCCAGGATTCACTCGTCGTATCGCGCGCGCCGCCCAGCAGTGCAAAGACCGCGTCATAGAAGCGGATGGCGCGCGTCATGTCGTTCACGCCGACGGTAGAGTACGCAATCACGTCAGATCCCTTCGGTCGTCCTGCTGCAGTGAACGACCCAATGGCGAACAACGCAATCGGGCTGGCTATGCGCTATCGTCCCTGCGCCCGGAGCAGGGCTGATTTGGGGGAGCGGCATGACTGCATTTGCGACGGCCGGCGCCGGATTTCTGATTGCCGTGCTCTGGTTCGACCTGATGTTCGATGTGCAGACGCGAAAGCATGATGGGGCAGTTCTCCCACCCGAGGTACTGAAGTCGATTTCTACCTATTACCGGCGCGTGACCACCGACGCCCATCCGATGGGCCGGCTGATCGCGGTCGTGATGTTCCTGACCCTGCTCTTTCCTCATCGCGGAGATCGCGACGGCTATTCAGCCTCTCTGGATCGGATCGGCGTCGTTTGTGATTGCGGCTGCCGCAGTCGGAATTACGGGCGCGCGCACAGTTCGCAATGCCGTTCGTCTTGGCGGCGCCGAGGACCCGCCCGAAGCGCAATCGGTCCTCGCCAGAACCATCTATGGCGATCACGCTTTCTGCTTCGCCGCCATGAGCACGGTTCTGGTGCTTCAGCTCACGGGCGAAGTGCTTCGCTAGGCGTCTATTCGCCCGGCCGCGCCGAGTTCGCCGCAGTCTTTTTTTCCTCGGAGCGAAAGCCGATGCGCGCATGGGTTCCGTCGCAGAAGGGTTTGGTGGCCGAGCCGCCGCAACGGCACAGGCGCGCATTCTCGGCGCGAAACACCGTGCGGCCGGTGCCGGAACAGATCTCGAGATTGCCGAGCACCTGGAGCGGCCCGTCGGTGAGCGGCGTGATCTGCAACGTGCCGCCGCGACTTTCCAGCGCGTCCGAGACAAGGGTCACCGGCTCGCCCGAGGCGATGAACGCGGCGGTGCGGTGGCTGTTGTCGCAGAACGGCTTGTTTGCCGATTTTCCACAGCGGCAGAGCGTGACGCGCGTCACGGAGCCGTGCGCTGCGAGATCGACATCGGCGTGGACGGCATAGGGCCCATTCTCGCGGATTCGCAGCACGTTGACGGCGGGGGGTGCTTCCTGTGCGCCGCCATCGTGCCGTTCATATGTGATGGCGCCCGACGGGCAGGCATGGGCGATCGCGACGCATTGTTCGACCGGCACTGTCTCTGGGTGCAACCAGGATCCTTTGATGTTGGCCAGGAAGACGCTTGGCGCACCAAGCACGCAGTGCCGCGAATGAATGCAGCGCGCCGCGTTGAACCGCAGCGTGATGTCCTTGGTGCGGGCGACATTGGGATCATCGCCTGCGCGGGGTTCCGCGGCGATCGATGTCGCAGCGGCTGACGGGATTTTGACTCGGGCAACATTGTCGACGGCCAGGGCCAGGTGTTCTTCGAACTTCGCATGCAATTCGGTAAAGCGTTCGGCCACGGCGTTCAGGCGGCTGGCGACATCGAGCATCGGCACGCTGGCTTCAAGCTTGGCGGCGGCGTTGGCAAGCTCGCGCACGCGCTCGCCGAGGATCTGCGCCGCACAGCGCTGCACCAACTGGCCCGAGGACAGCGACAGCGCGAAGGTCAGGCCCGCGGTGGCGCCGGGATGCGCACGTCCGGCCGGAAGCCGCGTTGCCGCCTCGCCGACAAAACTCATTGCGTACATGATTTCGGTCGCAGCCGCCGCGAGGCCGACGCGCAGCTCACGCGGCAGCGGCGCCGGCGAAAATACCTGTGCAAAGGTGCGCATCATCAGCGCGTAAAGCGCATTGCCGAGGTCGACGACCTTGCAGGTCAAGGGATCGGTGATCAGAACGACATCCTTGTGCGCCATCGGATTGTCGATGCTGGGATTCTCCAGCACGGGCCGCGCCGGTTCAAAGCCCGGCCGCGCACGCTTCAGCGCCGCCAATTCTTCCTTGATGGCGGCGAAGCGCTGATAGTGGGAACCTTCGCGATGGGCGGGCGCGCCTTCGCCTTGCTGCACGATTTCCTCAACCGCGCGCCGTGCCGCTTTCAGACCGTCGATCTTGAAGAGACCGGACATTCCGAATTCCGCCGCGCCGATCTGCGCCTCGCCATGACCGACAAAGACTCTCTCTTCGCCGATTTCCTCGACCAACCGGGCGAGGCCACGCAGCGCGCTGTGATAGAGCTGTCCCTGGCTCGCATAGTCGCGCGGCGTCGGTGACAACAGATCCGGCCGCGCCGCGCGAGCGTGATGCGCGGGATGATCGAAGCCTGCACCGTCCACCAGTGCGATGCCTTCCGGCCGCTCGATATACATAAAGTGGTCGATGGTCTCTTCGCGGAACGGCGACAGACGCATCACGACGTCTGCCGGAAACCAGCCGCAGCGCACCGGAAACTCGGGCCGCCACAAATGGGGCGAGGCGCCGGTCGCCGCCAGGATGTTGTTGACGAGCGAGAGGTGCAGCATTTCCTCGAGCGCGACCTGGCGCAGCGAGCGCCGCCAGACCTCGATCGCGGCCTGCTCCTGTTGCGTGATGCCTTCGCCGATGTCCCGCTTCAGGCTCCACATGGCGTAGAGGTAGGTGCACATGACGGAGTGCTCGAACTCCGCCGCCTCGCAGAGCAGGTAGAACAGCTCCTCACGATCCTGGATGACGATATCGTCCTGCTGCATCTATGATGATCCCCGGGACAACGCTGGACGCGCCCGCAACGGTAGTACAGATGGCGCCAAGCCCGAAGCCGGCGGCAAGGGTCCGTTGCGTATTTTGGAGACGTCATGATCAGGCTTTATCATTGCGCGGCGGCCCGTTCGTTCCGGGCGCTCTGGGCTCTCGAGGAACTCGGGCTGCCCTATGAGCTCGTGCTCATGCCGTTTCCGCCGCGGGCGCGCTTTCCCGACTATCGCAATCTCAATCCGCTCGGTACGGTTCCCGTCATGTTCGACGGCGAGCACCGCATGACGGAGAGCGCCGCGATCTGCCATTACCTGGGCGCGAAATATGGCCCCTCCGATCTGGTCGTCCGTCCGGACGAGGATTCTTTCGCGGAATATTTGAATTTCCTTCACATGGGCGAAGCCACGCTGACATTTCCCCAGACCATCGTGTTGCGCTACACAAGGCTCGAGCCGCCCGAACGCCGCGCCGCCCAGGCCGCCGAGGATTATCGCATCTGGTTTCTCGCGCGGCTCAAGGCGGCCGCGAGCATGACGGGAGATCGCTATGTCTGCGCCGATCGTTTCACGATGGCCGACATTTCATTTTCCTATTCCCTGTTGCTCGCAACCAGTTTAGGAATGGCGAGCGAGTTCCCGGCGAAACTGATCCCCTATTGGGAAGGCCTGCAGCAGCGCGAAGGGTTCAAGCGCGCACGCAAGAGGGAAGAGCAGCAGCCAGCGCCGTTCTAGCGGCCTGTCTGGCACTTGGTTAACGACGGAAAATCAACCTTCAGTTCTTCGATTCTGGCTAAATTTGGACGGAATTGTGTCCAAGCCCTTGTTATTCCTAAAATAAATTCCCCTGTTGCATACTTGCCAAAGCGATTGGGAATCTCCAACTTCCACCCGTACGATGTAAACCAATGGGGGGAATTCATGGCCAATCTTTCGCGCAGCACATCGATTCTGCTTGCCGGTGCTTCCTTTATCGCAATCGGCACAGGCGCCCTGTACGCGACACATGTTCTTCCGCTGGAGAACGGGCCTGTCGCCGGCACAATCCTTCCCGCCGAGCGCTATCACGCCAGCCAGGTTTCCGACAAAGACGTCAAGCTCGGCGATACGGGCGTTGCCCAACTGATGCAGACCGATGCGTTCGAGCTGATGGTCAAGAATCCCACATTCCGCGCGATGGCGTCGGACCCGGGCTTCTTGGCACTTGCCCTGAACCCCGCCGCGATGGCCGCGCTGCAGAGAAACCCCGCCGCATTCGCAGCACTCGCGCATGATCCGGCCGCCTTCGCGATGCTGGCGCGCAACGCCAGTGCGTTTGCCGCACTCGCCCACAATGTCGCCGAGTTGCGTCAGGCCGCCAACGCCACAGCCGCGACCAACCTGGCCGCGTCGAACTCCAGCGCTGCGATGGCACAGCGTGCAAGCCTCTCCGCCACATCGATGGCGCTTCAGGCCGCATCGCAGATCAGCGAGAGTGCCGCCGCCCAAAACACGGCTCAATTGTCTTCCAGCCTGACGGTAAACGCCGCGGCCGAGTTGCAGTTTGCTCAAGCCCGCGCCGCGTTGAACGCGAATGCCGTCGCCGCATCGCAGGCAGCAATTGCCGCGTCGCAACTGACGGCGCAAGCCACCGCAGCGCTTTCGAGCGCTTCGGCCGCGCTGCATGCGTCGTCCAATCTGTCCGCTGCCGCCGCTGCGCGCGTTGCTCTGGCCGCGAGTGCCGCGCAGTCCGCTGCCGCCATCGCCTCGCAAGCCCAAGCGGCGGCGTCCGCATCGGAAATCACCGCAGCTTCGGCCGCAACGGCTGCCGCGTCGGCGATCGCGCGTGCGCAAGCTGCGGCCATGGCGCCGGCGGCCGTCGCTGCTTCGCAGGTCACACAGGCTGCAACGGCTGCCGCGGCTGCGCAGAGTTTCGCCATGCAAGCCGCCGCAGTCTCCTCGGCAGCACGGGCCGTTGCCTCGCTCTCGCCACAGCTGGCGCAAGCCGCAGCCTCGGCTCAGCTCGCCGCTTCCCTGTCGTCTCAGGCTGCCGCTGCTGCGTCGGTGTCTCAGGCCGCTGCGGCCCTGCGTGCCGGACAAGCTGCATCGGCGGTGAATTCGGCATTCGCGTTCTCGATGGCCAATCCGGCCCTCGTCGCCATGGCGTCCAATCCGGCCTCGTTTGCCGCGCTTGCGACCAACTCGGCGGCGATGGCGTCGATCTCGGCCAATGCGCAGGCCTTTGTTTCGCTGGCCGGTATTCCGGCGTTCGCAGCCCTGGCGTCAAACGCGGCCTTCGGCCCGATGCTGAATTCGGCGAGCTTTGCCAGCGCGCTGCACTCCAACTCGTTCTAAACAAGCAACAAATGACAAAAAAGGGGCCGCCTTGGCGACAGGGCGGCCCTTTTTTCTTTCGCCATAAAGCAAAGCAGTTAAGTTCGGAGCGGGGACCTGTTTGGGGGCAAGTATGCGTAAGGCACTTTTGTGCCTGGCGGTGACACTGCCGGCGGCAATGTCATGTGCAACGGCGGCGACGATCGATCTGAACGAGATCGAGACCAAAGACCTGCTGATGCTCTATTTCGATCCCACCGAAACCTATCTCACGCCCTATATCGGCCGGAACTTCGAGAACTCGCTGGCCTTCCAGAAGCGGACCTTCGACTGGAAGCCGTGGGAACCGACGACGCTTCTGCTGAAAGACTTCTCCGATTATGGCAACGCGGCTGCACGCTCGGTGCCGAACGGGGCCGTACTCATCGACATCGCGCCGCTGCCGCTGACCTTCGAGACGTTCAGTCCGGGCGAGCGCTTCTACACCATCATGAACCACGAGATGGTGCATGTCGCGACCATGGACGTGTGGAACAGCGGCGACGCCTTCTGGCGACATGTGTTTCACGGCAAGCCGGAAGCCATCCAGGCGCACCCGGAATCCATTCTCTACAATTACCTCGCCGCGCCGCGCGCCACCGTTCCGCGCTGGTATCTCGAAGGCAGCGCCGTCTTCATGGAGACCTGGATGGGTGGCGGCCTCGGCCGCGGGCAGGGCGCCTACGACGAAATGGTCTTCCGCGCGATGGTGCGCGACAACGCGCATTTCTATTCGCCGCTCGGCCTCGAAGCCGAAGGCACGCAGGTCGACTTCCAGGTCGGCGTGAACGACTATCTCTATGGCACCCGCTTTTTCTCCTATCTCGCGCTGACCTATTCGCCGGCCAAGGTCGTCGAATGGCTGAAGCGCGACGAGGACAGCGCGGCCTATTATTCCAGCCAGTTCGAGCGTGTCTTTGGAAAGCCGCTCGACGCGGCCTGGGACGACTGGATCGCCTTCGAACACGAATTTCAGAACGCCAATCTCGCTTCCGTTCACCAATATCCGAACACCGACGCCAGGCGCCTGACGAACCGCACGCTGGGCTCAATCTCGCGCGCCTTCCTGGATCCCGCGACCAAGAGCCTGGTCGGCGGCTTTCGTTATCCCGGCGTCATCAGCCATATCGGCGAACTGTCTCTGGCCGACGGCGCGTTGAAGCATCTCGTCGATCTCAAAGGGCCGATGCTCTACAAGGTGACGTCGCTCGCTTTCGATCCCGAGAAGCGCCTCGTTTTCTATACCGACGACAACTACGCCTATCGCGACGTGATGCAGCTAGACCTGGCGACGGGCAAGACCAGGATGTTGCTGCGGGATGCGCGCATCGGCGATCTGGTGTTCAACCCGGCAGACAGTTCGCTCTGGGGCCTGCGCCATCTCAACGGCTATGTCACGCTGGTGCGAATTCCCGCGCCCTATGAAGGCTGGAACCAGATCCATACCTTCCCGTTCGGCGAAGTGCCGTTCGATCTCGACATCTCGCCGGACGGAAAATTCATGTCGGCGTCGGTCGGCGAAGTGAACGGAGACCAGATGGTGCGGGTCTTCAAGATCGACGATCTCATCGCCGGGACGGTTACGCCCGTCTCCGAATTCAATTTCGGACAGTCCGTGCCGGAGGGTTTTGTCTTCTCGCCCGACGGAAAGTTTCTCTACGGCAGCGACTATTACACCGGCGTGTCGAACATCTTCCGCTACGAGATCGCGACCGGAAAGACAGAGGCCGTCAGCAATGCGGTGACGGGTTATTTCCGCCCGATCCCCCAGGCCGACGGCTCGCTGATCGTGTTTGAATTCACCGGCCAGGGTTTCACGCCGGTCGTCATCGATCCCAGGCCGCTCGACAATCTGGGAACGATCAAGTTTCTCGGCACCGAAGTCATCAACAAGCATCCCGAGCTCAAGACCTATGCGGTCGGTTCGCCGGCCGGCATTCCGCTGGAATCGATGATTACCAAGCAGGGAAAATATGTTCCCTTCGATCACATAAGGCTGGATGCGAACTATCCGGTCATCATGGGCTACAAAGGGCACGCCGCTTTCGGCTGGCATGCAATTTTCGAAGACCCGTTGGCCTTCGAGCAAATCCTCGCGACGGTCGCCTATTCACCCGCGGGCGATCTGCCGACCTCGGAACAGTTTCACGTCAATCTCGAATACAAGACGCCGGAATGGCATTTCCGCTACTGGCACAACGACGCCAATTTCTACGACCTGTTCGGCCCCGTCGACCGCAGCCTTAAGGGCGATGCGATCATGGCCGGCTACAAGCATCCGTTGATCTACGATCTGCCGCGCGAACTCGATGTCACTGCGGACATGGCCTATTACACAAGCCTCGATCAGCTTCCAGGTTTCCAGAATGTTTCCACGACGCTGGACCGCAACATCCTATCAGCCGATGTGGGGTTGAAGTACGTCAACACCGCAAAGTCACTCGGCGCCGTCGATCATGAAGAAGGTTGGGGCTGGAACCTCGACCTGTCGGAGGACTACGCCGCCCACGAAGTGTTTCCCAAGATTCGCGCAGGGCTCGACTTCGGCTATGCGCTGCCCTGGAATCACTCTTCGCTCTGGCTCTACAGCGCGGCAGGCATCGCCGGCGGCAGTCGTCTCAACCCTTTGACGTTCTATTATTTCGGCAGCTTCCGGAACAACTTCGTCGACAATGGCGAGGTGAAGCGGTACCGCGAATATGACAGCTTCCCGGGCTTCGACATCGACGAACTGAGCGCGCGGAATTTCGTCAAATCCGTCCTCGAATGGAACCTGCCGCCGGTCCGCTTCGGTGATGTCGGCACGCCCGGCCTGTTCCTCAGTTCGGCGCGCCCGGCGCTGTTTGGCGGCGTCCTTGTCGCCGATCCCGGCACATTCACCTCGCAGACCTACGAGACGCTGGGCGCCCAGGTCGACTGGAACTTCACCGTGGCGCTGCGCCTGCCGATGACGTTCTCGATCGGCTATGCCGAGGGATTTGTGGGCGGAACGCCCCATCGCGGACAGATTCTGGCGTCCTTGAAGATCCTGTGATGAACTGCGGACAGAATGATCACCGTCCTCATCAATCTGGCCGTGGCGCTGGCGCCCGTCATCTTCTTTCTGTACGCGCTCGTCCATCTCGACAGCTTTAAGCTCGTCCGGCTGACCTTCGTGCTGCAGATGCTGGCCGCCGGCGCGCTGCTCGCCGGCGTCGGTTATGTGGTCAACAGCGCGATTTCCACCGGCTTCGGGATCAGCACGGTGGACTATTCGCGCTTCGTGGCGCCGGTGGTCGAGGAGCTGCTCAAGGCCAGCGCCCTCATGGTCCTGTTCGCGATGAACCGCATCGGCTTTCGCGTCGATGCGGCCATCGTCGGTTTCGCGATCGGTACGGGCTTCTCGATGGCGGAGAATGCCTATCTTCTGCATGTGCTCACGCAGGCCAACATCACGGTCTGGATTTTCCGCGGCTTCGGCACCGCGATGATGCATGGCGGCGCGACCGCGATCTTTGCGATCATGGCGCAGACATTGATCGAAAAGCAGCCCCGTCTCGGGCCGCTCGATCTGGTGCCAGGATTGGCGCTGGCCATCTTCCTGCACGCTGCCTTCAACTACTATCCGCACCAGGTCGTGCTGAGTACGGCGGCATCATTCATTGTTCTTCCGGCGATCCTCCTGATGATCTTCGCCAAGAGCGAGGAGCAGATCCACACCTGGCTTCTGACGGACTATGAGTCCCACCAGCACCTGCTGTTCGAGATCGAAAGCGGCGAATTCGTCAATGACGAGGCGGGCCGCTTCATCACCAATCTTGCCCAGCGGTTCAGCGGCGCGCATGCCGCGGACATGTTCGAATACGTCAAGCTCCACACCGAGCTTGTCCTGCGCGCCGAAAGCATCGACCTGGCGCAGGAGCACGGCGGGCGCGCGACGCTGACCGGCGCGGACGACGCCAAGTTCGACCGCCTGCATGCGCTGGAAAAGCGGATCGGGCGGACGGCGTTGGCGGCTTTGGGCCCGCACCTTAAATTCAGCCGGAAGGAACTCTTTGAGATCCATGCGCTGGAGCGGATCGCGCGCGCCACGCCGGATTAGGTTTTCGGGCGCGCTCAAAAAGCTTACGCAACGGCTGGAAACGCTGGGCAATCGGGTTTAACGCCCCTTGCCTGCGCGCGCACAAAAGCGTTTGCATTCAATCAACTGAATGGCACGTTACGGCCAAAGAACATCACAGGGACGACGCCGGATGCATTACAAGGAATTGAAGCAGGCCTGGGCCGAACTCACCGCGCCCGGCGCGCCGTTCGAGATCAAGGAGATCGAGGTCCGCGGCGTCAACATCCGCACCTTCAAGAACGCGCCGCCTAACATTCGCGAACTCTGGCTGTCCACGGCGCAATTCGCCGACCGCGAATATCTCGTCTACGAGGACGAGCGCATGACCTACGCCCAAGCGCATGCGCAGACGGCGGCGATCGCGAACTGGCTGTTCCGCCAGGGCGTGAAGCCGGGCGATCGCGTCGCCATCGCCATGCGCAACTATCCCGAATGGATGCTGGTCTACTGGGCCTGCGTTTCGGTCGGTATCGCGGTCGTCGGCATGAACGCCTGGTGGGTGACGGACGAGGTCGAATTTGCGCTGAAGGACTCTGAGCCCAAGGTCGTGTTCTGTGACGAGGAGCGCCTCGCGCGCATCCTGGAGCGCCCTGCTGCCGCATCCCGGACAAAGCTTGTCGCGACCCGGGTCAAGACGCTGCCCCCCGGCGTAACCGCCTGGAAGGACGTCGTCGCCGAAGGCGGCGCGATGCCGAGCGTCAACGTCGATCCCGATGCGGACGCGTGCATCTTCTACACATCGGGCACCACCGGCTCGCCCAAGGGCGCGCAGCTGACCCATCGCGGTTGCGTGTCCAACCTCTTCAACATGATGTTTTCCGGCCAGGTTCAGGCGCTGGCCACGATGCGCGCGACGGGCGTTGCGCCCGATCCTGCCGCACCCGTTCCGATTCCGATCACGCTGCTGACTACACCGCTGTTCCACGTCACCGCCAACAATTGCGGCGCCTACGCGACGACGGCCGGGGGCGGAAAAATGGTGCTCATGTACAAGTGGGACGCCGGCGAAGCCTTGAAGCTGATCGAACGCGAGCGCGTCACCGCGATGAGCGGCGTGCCCGTCATGTCGCGCGAACTTTTCACCCATCCGGACTTCGCGCGCACCGACACGTCGAGCCTGATGACGCTCGGCGGCGGCGGCGCACCGCTTCAGCCCGATCTGGTGCACAAGATCGACTCCCAGGTGAAAACCGCACGTCCGAACACCGGCTACGGCATGACCGAGACCTGCGGGATCATCACCGCGGTCGCTGCCGACTTCTTCGTCGACAAGCCGGCCAGCGTCGGTCCGGCCATGCCCTCGTTCGAAGTGAAATGCGTGAACGACGCAGGCGAGACCGTGCCGCCCGGCGAGGTCGGCGAGTTGTGGGTGAAGGGCGCGCCCGTCATCAAGGGCTACATCAATCGCCCCGAAGCGACGGCGGAATCGATCACCGACGGCTGGCTGCACACCGGAGACGTGGCGCGCATCGACGAGGACGGGTTCATCTACATCGTCGACCGCAAGAAGGACATGGTGCTGCGCGGCGGCGAGAACGTCTATTGCGCCGAGGTCGAGGCCTGCATGCATCATCATCCTGCCGTCGCCGAATGCTGCGTATTCGGTGTTCCTGACGCGCGGCTCGGCGAGGAAGTCGCCACTGCCATCGTGCTGCGCGCGGGCCAGAAGGTGACGGCAGACGAGCTGCGGGCGCATTGCGCGGCGCATCTCTCCAAGCACAAGATCCCGCGCTATTTCTGGTTCCTGACCGAATCCATTCCGCGCAACGCAAGCGGCAAATTCCTCAAGCGCGAGTTGCGCGAGACGTTGAAACTGGAAAACGCGGCGTAGGAACAATCGGCCCTCGCCCTTCGTCCCTCGTCCTTCGACAAGCTCAGGATGAGGACGAGGGGCCATCCTCATCCTGAGCTTGTCGAAGGATGGATGTCGGGCATGGATCGTTTCATCCGGCCAAACTTATCCAACAGCGCGTCTTGACTTTTTCCGCGATGCGCGCGGATTTTTTCTGCCTATATCGCGTCACGCTGTTGGACAAGTTTTTGCGCGCGAATTTTTTCTGAAATTTCTTTCGTAAAAACCGAGCCTCCTCTTGAACCGTCACGGTCAAATCACCAATTGCGCTATATCCCGACAATTGTGTGCAAAACCAGGCTGTGACGGCCGAGATTGCCATGGTCGAAATGACGGCGTCTCAATTGACGGCAAAGATTTTTCCGGGATTGAGGATGTTGCGAGGATCGAACGCTTTTTTAAGCGTACGCATCAGCGCGATTTCGTCGGGGCTGCGCGAATAGGAGAGGTAATCGCGTTTTTCGAGACCAATACCGTGTTCCGCCGACACCGAACCGTCGCGGCGGCGCAGGGCGCCATAGATGATCTCTTCCACCTCCTTGTGCGCCTTGGCGCTGCCGTCGCCGACACCGGGAATGAGATGAAGATTTCCATCGCCGAGATGGCCGAACACCATCAGCGTCATCGCCGGCCAGCGTGCGCGCAATCCCTCGCGCACTTCCGCGATGTAGCTTTCCACCTTGCCGATCGTCAGGCTGATATCGAAGGTGAAGATCGGCGCATTGCGCGCGACCTGAAGAACATCGTCGCGCAAGCCCCACAGCCGGGCGCATTCGTCCTTGGATTTGGCGATGGCCGCGTCCGCGATCTCGCCATTCTCGAGCTCGGATGCCAACACACGCTCGAAACGGGACGAGTCTTCGCTCTGGTCGCCGCCCAGCGCCTCGATGAGCACGTAATAGGCGTGGCCATGGGGCAGTGGCGCACGGCCTTTGGCCGGCGGCGTGGTGACGAGCTTGTAGAAATCCTCCCACATGACTTCGAAGGCAGAAAGGGTGCCGCCGAAACCTCTTTCCAGATTGCGCAGGATGCGCGGCAGATGCGCAAATTCGTCGACCGCGAGCAACGCCATGTTCTGGCTGACGGGCTTTGGCCTCAGGCGCAGCACCGCGCGCGTCACCACGCCGAGCGTGCCTTCGGAGCCGATGAAGGCGTGCTTCAGGTCGTAGCCGGCATTGTTCTTGATGAGACGGTTCAGCGACGACATCACGGTTCCGTCCGCGAGCACCACTTCAAGACCCAGGACCAGCTCGCGCATCATGCCGTAGCGCAGAACGCGGTTGCCGCCGGCGTTGGTCGAAATGTTGCCGCCGATCGTCGCCGAACCCCGGGCGCCGAGATCCAAAGGAAAGAACAGGCCTTTGGCTTCCGCCGCTTCGCACACCGTTTGCAGCACACAACCGGCCTCGACTGTCATGGTCGCGCCCTCGGCATCGATGTCCTCGATGCGGTTCATGCGCTGCAGCGACAATGCGATGGCGCCGTCGGCGCGTGCGCCCTCGACCAAGCCGGTGCATCCGCCCCACGGCACGACCGGCTGTCCGGCCTCATGGCAAAGGCGAAGGACGGACGAGACTTGTTCCGTCGAGGCGGGACGAACGACCGCAAGCGGCGTGCCAAGACGCCCGCGCGCCATGCCGGTCTGCATCGCGTCTTCGCCAGTGACGACCGCGCCTTCACCAAGCAGCGCTTTCAGACGCGTGACCAAATCGCTCATGCCAAACTCCCGAAGGCGTTTCCTGACGGAAATACTACCCCAATTGCCGGCGTCCGGTGCCTTCGCGATTGCAACAAATTCGCAGCCTGGCGCTGCGTCAAATCACGGTCCCGCTGCTAGGCTCATGGCGAGACAAGGGGCCATATGATGGACAAGTACGATGTCATCGTTCTGGGCCTGGGCGCGGCCGGCAGCGCAACGCTGTATCAGCTGGCCACGCGCGGCGTCCGGGTTCTGGGGATCGACCAATTCGCGCCGCCGCACACGCTGGGCTCAACCCATGGCGAAACGCGCGTCACGCGCCTGGCCATCGGCGAAGGCGCACACTACACGCCGCTCGCGGTGCGTTCCCATGAAATCTGGCGCGAACTTGAGGCCGAGACGGGCGCAACGCTGCTGACCACGAATGGCGGGCTCATCATCTGCGGTGCGTCGAACGGATCACCCATTCATGGCGCGTCATTCTTTTCGACAACGGTCGAAGCCGCGCGGCGCCACAGGATCGATCATGAATTATTGGACGCGAAAGAGATGCGGCGGCGCTTCCCGCAATTTGCCGTCACAGACCAGGAAGCCGGCTATTTCGAAAGAAGCGCAGGCTTCGTACGGCCTGAAGCCTGCATCAAGGCCCAACTAAGCCTGGCGGAATTCAGGGGCGCAGACATCCGCTGCCATGAAAAAGTTCGGCAGTTCGAAGAAAGCGGCGATGGCGTGATCGTCACGACCGGCGCGGACCGCTATCTGGCAGACAAGCTCGTCATCGCGGCCGGACCGTGGCTGCCGGAGCTTCTGACGGCGAACTACGCCCGCCACTTCAAGGTCTATCGCCAGGTTCTCTACTGGTTCGACATCGAACCGCAGTACGACGCGTTCACGCCGGAGAATTTTCCGATCTTCATCTGGGAACTGCCGCAAGGCCGTGGCGCGCTCTATGGCTTTCCGGCCATCGATGGACCGAAGGGCGGTTTCAAGATCGCCACGGAGCAATATGAGTCCGAAACATCGCCCGAGTCGGTGGACCGGGATGTTTCTGCAGCAGAGACCAGTCGCATGTATCGTGACTTTGTCGAGCCATTCTTTCCGGGGGCGGCCCCGCGATGCATCAAATCGGCGGCGTGCCTGTACACGGTCACGAATGATTTCGGTTTCGTCGTCGATCGCTATCCCGGGCATGAACGCGTCATCATCGCCTCGCCCTGTTCGGGGCATGGCTTCAAACACTCCGCAGCACTCGGAGAGGCTATCGGCGATTTGACAATGGGCACGAGCAGCCGGTTTGATCTCAGTGCGTTCGCCTTCGCAAGATTCGAGCGTTGAACGCATCGTGAGGGGGGCCGGAATTCATGCGCAAATGTCTTCGCACGCTCATCGCGGCGATCGCGCTTAGCGCATCGGCGCAAGCCGCAGACTATGTTCCGCCAAAAGGAAGCTGGCAGACGCACACGCCAGAGGCTGAAGGCTTCGACGCCGTCAAGCTGAAGGCCGCGATTGATTTCGCCATCGCCAATGAAACCAAGTTTCCGCCCGATCTGGCGAAGGTCGCCGATGTGCGCGATATGCGGATCGCCATCCCGCTGCAGTTTGCCGGTCCGTTCTCGGATCCGCTCGGTCCGCTCAAGCCGCATGTGCCATCGAACGGCATCATCATCCGGCACGGCTATATCGTTGCCGAATGGGGCGATACCAGCGCCGTCGACATGACGCACTCCGTGACCAAGACGTTTCTGTCGTCCGTCGCGGGCATCGCCTTCGACCGTCACATGATCCGTGACGTGAACGATCGCGTAATTGACTATGTGAAGCCGACGCCGGATTTTCTCGATCCGCACAACCAGCCGATAACCTGGGATCAGATGCTGCGTCAGACCAGCGGCTGGGCCGGCACCATGTGGGGCAAGCCGTGGTGGGCGGACCGTCCGGGCAAGAATCCCTGGGACGAGCTTGCCGCCGGTCCTCCCCCTGTTGGCACGCAGTGGAAATATTCCGACGTCCGGGCGAACGCATTCGCGCTGGCGCTGACCTATGTATGGAAGCGTCCGCTGCCGAACGTGCTGCGCCAATATGTGATGGATCCCATCGGTGCTTCCGACCAATGGCATTGGGAGGGTTACACCAATTCGTGGGTGACGATCGACGGCAAGCGCATTCACGTCGTGCCCGGTGGCGGTCATTGGGGCGGCGGCATGTTCATCTCGGCGCGCGACCTTGCAAGAATGGGACTGCTCGGATCGCGCAACGGAAAATGGGGTGACCACCAGATCCTGTCCGAAAAATGGATCGCGCAGGCCAGAACGCCGACCGGCCCCAATCCCGGTTACGGCTACATGAACTGGTTCCTGAACACCGGCCGCAAACTTTTTCCGGCCGCACGCGAGGACGCCGTCGCGTTCATCGGCAATGGCGACAACATCGTCTTCATCGACTGCCAGCATGACGTGGTGGCGGTGGTGCGCTGGATCGACGATGCGCAGAAGGCCCAATTCGTCGCCCGCCTGGAAGCCGCGATCGCCGATCAGTCCGCTCCGTCCAGCCCGTGACAAAGCCGGCTTTGGTCTGACGAAGCCTTGTGTTCCTTCAATACTTTGCGCCGTAAAGAGCGATTTTATTAACCATACCCAAGCTAGCGTCAGGCTGGGACATGGCGCGCGGATCCGGCCAATGCCGGCTCGCATCTTAGGGCTGCAACGCGCTGCACCATGCCGCGGTGATGACACATGGCTCCGGGCAACGCCCTACCGAACATTTCCGGTTCTGCCGATAAATCAAACTGGGGCTCCAGCGCGGCGGACAGCTATGCGGCCTTGTTCGCGCCGCTGGATCATCTTCTGCATGCCGGTGGGGACGAACGTCTCGCGCTGACCGGCCACTCGGGGCTCAACATCTATGGCTGCAAGCCCGCACCGCGGCCTGAGGCGATTTGCTTTTCTTCCTCGACCGCCTCGTCGATCTCGATCCGTGCCTACCGGCGCGCGCGCGATGCGCAGTTGAGGCTGGTCGAACAAGCCGCGGTAAGCGGTTTTCTGGAAAGCTTTGAATCCCACAGCGAGAATATGCGCGGCTCCGTGCGCCGATATCTTGGTCTCGAAGGTTCGGGGGCAGAAATAGTGTTCTCGCCGTCGGGTACCGACGCGCAGTTGCACGCGCTCCTTCTCAGCGGACTGTCGCTTGGCTTCCCGCTGACGAGCATCGTTGCGGGTTCCGATCAGACGGGCAGCGGCACCACCTACACGGCCGGCGCCAGGCACTTCGGTTCGTGCACCGCACGCGGCAAATTTGTTCTGAAGGGTTCTCACATTTCAGGCTCGCCGGAGGAGATACAGACTGTCGAAATCCCGTTTGCGGACTGTGATGGCATCTTCCGAAGCACCGATGAAATGGACCGGCTGGTCTTCGATGCGGTCGTCACCGAAATCGGCAAGGGCCGCAAGGTTCTGCTTCAGGCCATGCACGCATCGAAGCTCGGCTGGCGCGCGCCGTCGGACGAATGTCTCGCGAGGATCGCGAACACCTGGCCGGCGGCTGTCCAGATCGTGATCGACGCCTGCCAGATGCGAATCAGTCGGTCGCGGATCGCCGAATACCTTTCGCGCGGCTACCTGATCCTGTTCACCGGATCCAAATTCTTCTCAGGACCGCCGTTCAGCGGTGGGTTGCTTGTGCCGAAAACCCTGTCGGAAAAATTTGAACAGGCCCACGGGACTCCACGCGGCTTGTTCGACTATGCCGACCGTGCCGACCTGCCGCTCGCCTGGGCCAATCTGCGCCGCGAGCTCGCACTGGAGCCCAATTTCGGACAATGGCTGCGCTGGGAAGCGGCCATGGAAGAAATGCGCGACTATTACGCGCTACCCATCGCGTATCGCAAAGCCGTGCTCGCCGGTCTTGCCGAAGCCATTCCGAAGGCGATTCACTCTTCGTGCCGGCTTGAGCCCCTGGGTTCGCCCTACAACGAATACACGGACGCGGAACGCGACGAAGAATTCGTGGCGCCGACGATCTTTCCGTTCCTGATACGCGGGGACAAAGATCTGCTCGACGGCAATTCCATCGTCGAGATCTATCGCGCGCTGAATCGCAACATTGCCAGCGAAATTGGGTTTGGTGCAACGCCACATGAGATTTCGCTTGCGGCGCAGCTTTGCCATATCGGCCAGCCGGTGAAGATCAAACTTCCCGGCGGCAACGCGACAGCCGCACTTCGGATAGCCATCGGATCGCGCAATCTGTTCGAGGCTTGGTCGCCTGCCGGCGCCGCACCGGCAGTCGAGGCCATCCTGACGGATGTCGACACAGTCCTGCAAAAAATCCATCTGATCCTGAAGAACCGCGATCAAGCCGCCGCGCCGGTGACGCGCAACATGGAGACTTGCAATGGCCTCTGACACTGTCCGGCTGAGTTCCGATCCGTCGCTCTGGACCGAGCGTCAGGGCACCGCCGTCTACACGCGCCTCGCCTTTGTCGGCCAGGACATGCTGCCCTACTGGAACAAGCTGGTCGCGGACATAACCGACGACGCCAAGGGCGCCGGGCTCGGCATGGATTTGTCGATCATCTCCCAACTGATGGGCGACCAGAAGACGGGCCTCGCCATCCAAGCCGATTCGCTGCGCTACCAGCAGCTGTTCCGCTCGCCCTGCGCGGTGGCGACGCCAAAACTGCGCGTGCTCGCGCTGGCGGCGCAAATGGACATCGGCGGCAATACGCCCATCGAATTCCTGCTCGAAGGCTCGAACGTCGAGCTCATCACCCTCTATGTCGTTCCCGGAATGCCTTTGCCGGACCCGATTCCGGATCACGACGTCGCCATCGTTCTGGCGCCCGACGACGCCAGATCGCGCGCAACCCTTGCGGAGATCGATGGTCTCGCGCCCAATTGGCCGCGTCCCATGCTCAATCTGCCCAGGAACGTTCTGGGACTTGATCGCCACACGCTTTGCGATCTTCTGAAAAACGTGGCGGGGCTGGAGATTCCGCCCACGAATCGCGTTTCGCGAAACTGGCTGATCAATATCGCTCTCGGGGCCTGTCCGGTGTCGGATGTGCTCGCAGATGGGGACTTTCCGATCATCGTGCGCCCCATCGGCTCTCACGCCGGTCTCGGTCTCGAAAAACTCGACGACGCGGGTGAGGTCGCCGTCTATCTTGAGAACCGTCCCGAAGACACGTTCTTCATCTCGCGCTTCGTCGATTATTCGAGCGAAGACGAAATGTACCGCAAGTACCGCATCGTTCTGGTCGACGGAAAGGCTTATGGCTGCCACATGGCGATCTCGGACCAGTGGAAGATCTGGTACCTGAATGCGGACATGATCCTGAACGAAGGCAATCGCGCCGAGGAGGCACGGTTCATGGCGACGTTCGAAGAGGAGTTCGCCGCGCGTCACAAGGATGCGCTATCCGAAATGGCGCGGCGCATCGGCCTTGAATACTGCACCGTCGATTGCGCCGAAACCAAGGACGGCAAGCTGCTCATCTTCGAAGCGGACAACACCGCCATCGTCCACGACATGGACCCGGTCGACGTCTTTCCCTACAAAGCGCCGCAGATGCGCAAAATATTCGACGCATTTGTAGCGATGCTCTATCGTAGCGCGCGCAAGGAATGCATGCAGGCGGCGTGACCGAAAATATGTCCGACAATACGTCTCTGGATCCCGACAATTGGGACGAGCTGCGGGCGCAGGGCCATCGCATGCTCGACGACATGATCGACCATCTCGCGCAGGTCCGCGAGCGGCCGGTGTGGCAGCCCATTCCGCGCGAAGTTCGCGATCGGTTTCACGCGCCTTTGCCGCATGCGCCGGAACCGCTGCACGACATCTATGCCGAATTCAGACGCTCCGTTGCGCCTTATTCGACCGGCAACATTCACCCCGGTTTCATGGGCTGGGTGCATGGTGGTGGCAACGCAGCCGGCATGTTGGCGGAGATGCTCGCGGCCGGGCTGAACGCCAATCTCGGCGGACGCGATCATATGCCGATCGTCGTCGAACGGCAGATTCTGGAATGGGTCCGCGAGCTCTTCAATTTTCCGAAAGGCGCCAGCGGCCTCTTCGTCACAGGTACCTCGATGGCCAACTTCATTGCGTTGCTCGTCGCGCGCACGCGCGCCTTGGGCGAAGACGCGCGGCGCAAGGGACTTGCGGACTCCGGCACCAAGCTTCGCGCTTACACATCTAGGGCCGCGCATGGCTGCATCGCCAAGGCGATGGACATGGCCGGATTCGGCACCGATGCGCTTCGCCTGATCGCGACCGACAAGCTGGATCGCATCGATGTCGAAGCCCTTCGCGCCGCAATCCGCGCCGACCGGCATGCGGGGCTGACGCCGTTTCTGGTCGTCGGAACGGCAGGCAGCGTCGACGCCGGCGCCGTCGACGATCTGAACGTACTCGCCGACATTTGCCGGCAGCAGCGCCTAAGCTTTCATGTCGACGGCGCATTCGGGGCGCTCGCGATGATGTCGCCGGAGCTCGCGCCGCTGCTGTCGGGAATTGAACGCGCCGACTCCATCGCGTTCGACTTCCACAAATGGGCGCAGGTTCCGTACGATGCCGGCTTCGTGCTGGTGCGGGACGGCGCGCTCCATCTGAAAACCTTTGACTCGCCCGCGACCTATCTCCGCCGCGATGTGCGCGGTCTGGCCGCGGGTTCGCCCTGGCCCTGCGATTTCGGACCGGATCTCTCGCGCGGGTTTCGCGCGCTGAAAACCTGGTTCACGCTAAAGACCTATGGTACCGACCGGCTCGGCGCGGTCATGGCGAACACTTGCGCCATTGCGCGGCATCTCGAGCGCCGCGTGCGGTCGGAGCCCTTGTTCGAACTGGTGAGGCCGGCGCAGCTCAACATCGTTTGCTTCCGCTATCGGGGTGATGATGCCCTGAACGCGGAGCTCGTCGCCACGCTGCAGGAATCCGGCATCGCGGCGCCGTCGGCGACCAGCATCGACGGCCGCGTGACCATCCGCGCGGCGATTTTCAATCATCGCACCGTCGAGACCGATGTCGACATCATGGTTGACGCGGTGATCGAGACCGCAAGAGCGATCGCCGAACGCATGCGATAACCGGCGCCTTCAGTGCATCTTGTAACGCACCGGCACGCTCTTGGGACCACAGACGAAGTTGGCTTCCGTGTTCCTAGGCTCACCAGCCAGCGCGATGCTTTCGAGGCGCGGCAGAAGCTCTTCCCACAGGATGCGCATTTCCATGCGCGCGAGATGCTGGCCCAGGCAGACATGCGCACCGTATCCGAACGCCACATGCTTGTTGGGAGAGCGTTCGATGTCGTATTTGAAGGGATCGGTGAATACCGCTTCGTCGCGATTGCCCGACGGATAGCACAACATCAGCCAGTCGCCCTTCGGAATCTTCTGACCAGCCAGTTCCGCATCCGCGGTTGCGGAACGCATGAAGTGCTTCACGGGCGTGACCCAGCGGATCGATTCTTCAACATGACCCGGAATCAGCGCCGGGTTGGCTTTCAGCTTGCGGAACTGATCCGGATTTTGCGCCAACGCCCAAAGACCGCCAGCCGTGGTGTTCGACGTCGTGTCGTGCCCGGCGGTGGCCGCGATGATGTAGTAGCTCATCGCTTCCAGATGACCCAATGGCTGGCCCTTGATGCTGCCATTTGCGATCACGCTGGCGAGGTCCTTGCGCGGATTCTTGCGCCGGTCTTCCGTCATGGCATTGAAGTAGGTCATGAAATCCGCGACGGTTTTCTGCAGTTCCACGATGCCCTGATTGACATCCACAACTTCCTTGCCCGACCGGTTCACGTCGGGATCGGCGCTGCCGAAAAGCTCCTGCGTCAGCTTCAGCATGCGCGGTTCGTCGATTTCCGGCACGCCCATGACTTCCATGATCACGTGCAGCGGATAGAGAAATGCGACATCGCGCGCGAAATCGCAGCTTCCGCCGTGTGAGGCCATGCGATCGACGAAGGTTTTGGCGATCTCGCGAATCCGCGCTTCAAGGCCGCGCAGATTCTGCGGCAGGAACCAGGACTGCGTGAGGTGGCGGTAGGCAAAGTGATCGGGGTTGTCCATCTGAACGAGCGAGCGGACGAGATGCGGCGAGCCGCCCATCATCTCGCGCACCTTTTTTTCGCCCTCGATCGTCGTGAAGGTCGTGGGCCGGTCGCCATTGTGGAAGAGTTCGTTCTGCCGCTCCACGGCCTGGATGTCGGCATGTCGCGTGACCACCCAGAACGGATAGCAGCCCTCTGGCTCCGCCACCGCGAGCGGCGACTCGCGCCTGAGGCGCGTGAAGCAGTCGTCGATGCGCTTGCCATCGGCAAAGGCCTTGGGGTCGACGATGGTTTGGGCAAGTTCCTGGGGAATTCTCTGCATGGGCGGTCTCTTGCTCTTTCTTGGGGGCAGCGGTCGTGGAGGGCCGCAAAACTCTGGAATACGTACCAGATTGTTGCTATACGGCCAACAAGTAAATGGAGAGATTTGGTGCCGCAAACGCTCGACAGACCGCTTTCCACACGGCGTACCCAGGCTGAACGGCGCAACGAATCTGAACGAGCGCTTGTGAAGGCCGCGATTACGGTGGTCGCGCGGGAGGGCGTCAGCGCCGCCACCTTCGAAACGATCTGCCGCAAGGCCGGCTACAGCCGCGGCCTGGTTACCCAAAGGTTCGGTTCGAAAGACGGGCTGATCGAAATGGTGATCAACCGTTTGCATGAGCGGCACGAGGCTCTGCTCGCGTCGGCGGGGATCGATTCGCTTCCCGGCTTTGAAGCCGTTCTCAAATATGTCGATCTCTACTTGCGCGATCTTTCCGCCGACGCCGAAGGCCGCGCCTATTTCATGCTGCTGTCGTCGGCCGTCGCGGACGCCACGCAGGTGCGCGTCGCCTTCGCTGCCGAACATGCGCGCGTCGAGCACCGGCTTGAGGCGCTTGTGCTGAAGGGACAGAGGGAAGGCGATATTCGCCGCGAAATCGATGCCGACGCCGCAGCCTTGATGATCGGCAGCCTGTTGCTCGGCCTCTCAATGCAAGTGCTGGTCGATCCGGCCACGAACCTGGAGCCGATCCGCAAGACGAGTCTCGCCACGCTCCGCCTCAGCTTCGGCACGCGAATTTCAGAGGCATCGGACAGGAAATCGACATGAGCACGGCGCCCTATCAAACGTGGCAATGCCGCACCTGCGGCTATCTTTATGACGAAGCCACCGGCGATCCGGCCGAAGGACTGAAGCCGGGCACGCGCTGGGCGGACATTCCGGACGACTGGGTCTGCCCCATGTGCGGCACACCCAAGCGCGACTTCGACATGGTGGAACTCTGATCCGCTACCGTCGAATTTGATTTCGATCAAGGTGACTCCGCGCTCGGAGCGTTGAATCCCTGCCTCTTGCGGCTATGCCGCGAAAGGAACACCGCGATGACCGAGCCAGCATTTGGAAAGGCGAAATTCACACGTAACGGCGACGTGATGGAGGCCAAAATGAAGCGCGTCCTTGACGACAGTCTGGACCGGGTCTGGGTCGCGCTCACCGATTCGGAGGAACTCGTCAAATGGCTTGCGCCCGGCGAAATCGAACTGTGGGAAGGCGGATCTGCAAAACTCAATTTCACCGACAGCGGCATCGTAATCGACAGCAAGGTCACGGCTATCGAGCCGCTGAGTGTCCTAGAATATTCCTGGAGCGGACCGGGCGAGCCGTTGCGGCCCGTGCGCTGGGATATGCGTCCGAAAGGCGATGAGGTACAGTTGAATCTCACGCTGCGCATGCCGGCGAGCGAAGATGCGGGGCGATCCTGTGCCGGCTGGGACGCGCATCTGGAGATGCTCGCGGCCGCGCTGGCCGGCGTTCCGATCAAATTCCCGTTCGAACTCTTCAAGGCGGCTCGCGACGCCTATCGCGCCGAACTTGCCGGCAACAAATAGGTCCCTCGACGTTTCTGGTTAGCCGGCCGCGGCGAGGGCGGTTTCGTTCTGGTCTGGATGCGTGACGAAATAGTCGAGATCACGCAGCAGTTTTTTCCAGGCCGCGTCGATCTCGGGCGTCCAGTCATTGCCGAGTTGCTCGCGGATCGTGGCAGCCACGGTGGCAAAGAAGACGCGGAAAACCTGCGGCGGCACGTCATAGCCGGAATGGGTGACGACCTCGCACTGGATCATGTTGGCCGCGAACAGGTTCTCGCCGATGAAATCGAGAATGACCTCGAACACCTTGGCCAGCATCTCCCCTTTCACTGCGTTCGTCGTGTCGCGCCAGAACAAGGGCTTCATTTCAGGGTACTCGGCGAACAGACGCGCATAGACAAGCGGCGTGAGGTCCGGACAATGCTCGGCCACCAGCTCAAGACTTGCCTCGATCGGGTTCGACGTCATGCACACTCCCTCAGCCGCCAACGCGCAGTCATTCTTTGGCCGATAAGCCCGGCTTTGTCACATTGATACCAATGCCGGACGGGCGCTCTGACTTAACACATTGATTCCAAAAACTAATACCGGACGCCTCGCGCGCGCTGGCCGCCTCAGCCATTGCGCCCCGGGACCGTACCCGTTATTCGAAAATTTTTCTCGCGAGGCGGAATGATCTCAGGCACACTGACAAGAAGTCAGTTGTGCAGGGAGAGAAAGATCAATGTCACAGACCGCAGAGCCGAGCACGAAACCGGCCAAGACCGACCTCGGCTTCGACCCCGACGCGCTGAAGGCGAAGTATCTCGCCGAGCGCGACAAGCGTCTGCGCGCCGACGGTAATCAGCAGTATCGCGAGATAACCGGCGAATTCGCGCACTACCTTGACGATCCCTATGTCGAGCCCGGTTTCGCCCGCGCACCACTCACCGATGAAGTCGAAGTGGTCGTCATCGGCGGCGGCTTCGGCGGCCTGCTTGCCGGCGCGCGTCTGCGCGAAGCCGGCGTCCAGGATCTGCGCATCATCGAAAAGGGCGGCGATTTCGGCGGCACCTGGTACTGGAACCGCTATCCGGGAGCGGCCTGCGACATCGAATCCTACATCTACCTGCCGCTGCTCGAAGAAGTCGGCTACATGCCGGTCGAGAAGTACACGCGCGCGCCGGAAATCCTCGAACACAGCCGCGCCATCGCGCGCAAATTCGATCTCTACCGCGATGTCTGCTTCCAGACCGAAGTGACCGAGATGCGCTGGGACGACAGGATCTCGCGCTGGATCGTCAAGACCAACCGGAACGATGCGATGAAGGCGCGCTTCGTCGTCATGGCGAACGGTCCGCTGCATCGTCCCAAACTGCCGGGCATTCCCGGCGTCGAGACGTTCAAGGGACATTCCTTCCACACCAGCCGCTGGGACTATGACTACACGGGCGGAACCTGCGCCGGCGGCCTGACGGGATTAGAGGACAAGCGCGTCGGCATCATCGGCACCGGCGCCACCGCCGTGCAGTGCGTGCCGCATGTCGGCGCCGCGGCGAAGGAACTCTTTGTCTTTCAGCGCACGCCGTCGTCCGTCGATGTGCGCAACGACAGGCCGACCGATCCGGAATGGGTGAAGGCGCTCGAGCCCGGCTGGCAGCAAAAGCGCATGGACAATTTCAACATCCTGGTCTCCGGCGGTTATCAGGAAGTCGACCTCGTCAACGACGGCTGGACAGACATCATCGGCAACCTGCTCAACATCGCCAAGAAGGAACGCGAGGCGGGGGGCGAGAACCAGGATCTCGGCAAAATGCTGCAGCTCGCCGATTTCCAGAAGATGGAACAGGTCCGCGCCCGCGTGGATTCGGTGGTGCGCGACCGGCAGAAGGCCGAAGCGCTGAAGCCATACTATAACCAGTTCTGCAAGCGGCCGTGCTTCCACGACCAGTATCTGGACACGTTCAACCGTCCCAACGTCCATCTGATCGACACGGACGGCAAAGGCGTGGAGCGGATCACCGAACGCGGCATCGTCGCCAACGGCAGGGAATACGAGATCGACTGCCTGATCTACGCCACCGGCTTTGAAGTCGGTACAAGCTATACGCGCCGCGCTGGCTATGAACTTTATGGCCGCGACGGAATCGCACTGACCGAGAAGTGGAAGGACGGCGTTGCAACGCTGCACGGCATGCACAGCCGCGGCTTCCCGAACGTGTTCATCATGAGCAACAGCCAGTCCGGCTTCACGGCCAACTATCCGCACATGCTCAACGAACAGAGCAAGCATCTGTCCTACATCATCAAGGAATGCGCCAATCGTCAGGTGCGTGTGGTCGAGGCGTCGCAAGACGCCGAGGAGGCGTGGATCCAGACCATCATCTCCTCCGCGCTGATGCGCCAGAAGTTCCAGGAAGAATGCACGCCTGGTTACTACAACAATGAAGGCAAGCCTTCGGCGCTCGCCGCGCGCAACGGACCTTACGGCCTTGGCCCCATCGCCTTCGTCAAGCTGCTGGAAGATTGGCGCAGTGAAGGCGAGTTCAAGGGACTGGAACTGAACAAGGCCTAGATCCCATTGCGAAAAGGTGGTGCGTCGAACAGGCGCGTGATGACGATCGCCGGGCGCCGGCGTCAATGCGTATCGGCGAATCAACCGGCCGCGAGGCGGGTCTCAAGCTCGGCCATATCCGGCAGGAACCACACCTGCCGGCCGCGATTGGTCTCGAAGACGAAATCGCGCAAGGCTTCGCTCGCATCTGCGTGCCGCGCGATGTCGCCGACAATGACGAGACGCAGGCCATAGTTGACGAATTTCTGGATGATCTCGCCGGCGATGCGTGTCCTGAGCGAAAACAAGTCATCGGCCAGTCGCGCGACCGGAATCACGACGAGATTGGCCCGTTTCGAAAGGGCGGCGCCGACGACGTCGACCGCGTCGCGCTCGCTGCGCAGCAGCGGCCCCTCGGACGCACATTCAAAAACGCGCAGTCCCTGCAGAAGATAGGACCTGTCCGGCATCGCTTCACACACCATTCGCGCGACACAGGAAGGCGACGATTTCCGCCATCGGCGTCGGGATGAAGTGACCGATATTCGGATCGAAGTGGATCTCCGCCTGGGGCAGCAACCGCTCTGCGCGCCTCCTTGTGTCCGCTGAATCGATCAGCGCATCTTCGCCACCGATGAAGATGGCGATCGGCATCTTCAGACGCGCCAGCTCCGCGTCGCTTGCTTGCGGAATCCTGTCCCGCCGGGGTTTGAAGTTCCGGAAGATCAACGCAAGGAACGCCTCGACCGGCTTGGCGGTCGGCCCGCGGGACGTATAGGCGCGGCCCAGAACGAGGGCGCGCAGCTTTTTCTGCCCCCACTCCCCCATGAAGAAAAGCGGGAATGCCTTCAAAAGAAAATTCTTCAGCTTGCCGATTCCGGCAGGACAGATGAGCACCAATGCCTTCACGCGCTGCGTCCGTCGGATGGCATAGTCGAGCGCCATCCAGCCGCCGAGCGACACGCCGACCAGAGACGCGCTCGTCACCGACAAGGCCTGCAACACATCATCCAGCCACAGGGCGTGCTCGTCGGTTCCGGGTGCGTAGCGCGTGCGCGCGGAGAGGCCCGGTTCGCCGATCAGGTCGACGGCATAGACGCGAAAGTGTGTTGCCAATGCCGCGGCTTCGGTGATCCACATGAACGAATTCGACGCCGACCCATGGAGCAGCAACACGGGCGGCGCGCTCTCCGGCCCGCACGAAATCACGAACGTATCACCCGCGCGCGTCGGAACGGTGAACTGGCGGTTCGGCGCCGGCCAGAGGCTCAGGATTTCGCGATAGCGGGCATGGATGGCGCGCGCGCCGTCTTCGGACTTGTAGACGTCGGCCATGCCTCAACTTCCCGACAAGGTTTCGATCGCGCGAAGCAGGACGCTCGTCGTCTCGATGCTTCCCGAAATAATGACCTTCAGCCGCGCGCGTTCTTCGTCATAGATCGTGTCGATGCGGACGGGCGCATCGCTCGCCGGCCGGCCGCCGACGGACGAATTCAGCATCGTGGTGAGACGATAGGCCGTGTCCTTGCTGACGGCGTCGATGCTCACCACGCTCGACACTTCGACATGGCGCTGTCGGCGCACGGGCGGACGCTCAAGCGCAGCAGCCGATTGACCGGTCAGCGCCTCAAGATCCTGGCGCGCGATGCGGTACTGCTTGCCGATGCGCACAGCCTTCAGCTTTCCGTCGCGCACATAGTGACGGACGGTCTTGACGTGGAGGCCGAGCAGATCTGCGACCTGCTCCACGGAGTAAAGATCCTGCGGCATGATCGTGTGGGCCATTCCCATGTTCCATTTATCCCCTATCATTCTTATTTATGACGTACAATAAGGCATATTATGGAATTATAGGGAGCATTCGATTTGAGACCATTTGCGCGCTCAGCAGGCCCGCCAAGGCGGGAAATCGATGGTTAGAATGGGCGCAAACAAATCGGCAATGACGGGGAAACGGCGATGGCTGAGACGAAGATGAATGGCGCGGAGAGTTTGGTCCGCACGCTGGTATCGAGCGGTGTGGAAGTCTGTTTCTCCAATCCGGGCACGTCCGAAATGCATTTTGTCGCTGCGCTCGATCGCGTGGATGGCATGCGCGCGGTGCTCGGCCTGTTCGAAGGCGCCGTCACCGGCATGGCTGATGGCTATGGCCGCATGGCGGAGAAGCCGGCCTGCACGCTGCTGCATCTCGGACCGGGTCTCGCGAACGGACTCGCCAATCTGCACAATGCGCGGCGCGCCGCGACGCCGATCGTCAACATCGTGGGCGATCATGCGACCTATCACGCGCAATATGATGCGCCGCTTGCCTCCGATATCGCCGGGTTCGCACGGCCGGTTTCCGCCTGGGTGCATTCCTCGCCGAGTTCGCTGACAGTCGCGGCAGACGGCGCGCGTGCAGTCCAGGCGGCATTGTCGCCGCCGGGACAGATTGCGACGCTCATTCTTCCGGCCGACACAGCGTGGAACGACGCGGATGGTCCGTCGCCGGCGCTGCCGCGTCCCACGCCGGCTGCCGTCACCAGCGATACGGTCGACCGCGTCGCACAGGCGCTGAAAAACGGAAAGAAGACGACAATCCTGATCCGCGGCGCGGCGCTTAAGGAGCGCGGGCTTACGGCCGCCGGACGCATTGCCGCGAAATCGGGTGCGCGCATCGCATGCGACACCTTCACCGCGCGGCTGCAGCGCGGCGCGGGGCGCGTGCGTCTGGAGCGCGTTCCCTATTTCGCCGAACAGATCGTCGAGTTCTTCCAGGACACCGAGCAGCTCATCCTGGTCGGCAGCAAGCCGCCCGTGTCGTTCTTCGCCTATCCCGGCAAGCCAAGCTGGGGCCTTCAGCCGGACACCAGGATCGTCTATCTCGCCCATGCGCATGAAGACGGCGTCGCTGCGCTCGACGCTCTCACCGAAGCGGTGGGTGCGCCGAAGGAAGCGGCCAACATCGCGCCGCTGAAGAAACCGGATTCCATCGCCGACAAGTTCGACCAGTTCACCATCGGTCAGGTCATCGCGCGGCATCTGCCAGAAGGCGCCATTCTTTCGGACGAGGCCGCAACGTCCGGCGCGGGAACTGCGCTCGCGACGATCACGGCCGCGCCGCACGATCATCTCGGCCTGACGGGCGGCTCCATCGGACAGGGACTTCCGGTCGCAACCGGCGCCGCGGTGGCCGGAAAGGGCCGCAAGGTGGTCTGCGTGCACGGCGATGGCGGCGCGATGTACACGCTTCAGGCGCTCTGGACCCAGGCGCGCGAAAAGCTGGATGTCACGACGGTCATCTTCGCCAACAAATCCTATGCGATATTGAATATCGAGCTGGCGCGTGTCGGCGCGGGGAATCCGGGCCCCAAGGCGCTCTCCATGCTGGACCTGCACAATCCGGAACTCGATTGGGTCAAGCTCGCCAGCGGTATGGGCGTCGAAGCCTCACGGGCGACCAACATCCGCGACTTCGAAAGCCAATTCGAATCGGCGATCCGCCATACCGGGCCGCGTTTGATTGAAGTCGTGCTGTGATCTGACGGCCGGCTATGGACGGTCGTGGCTCCGGTGGCCAAACTCGAAACGACATAAAAGGGGGATGCGATGGACAAGCCGACGGACGACCTGACTTTCTGGCGCGACGGCGCCGGCGAATTGATGCCGATGGTGGTGGAGTTGCGCCGCGAGTTGCACAAATTCCCCGAGCTTGGCCTGCATCTGCCGGAGACGACGCGCCGCGCGCGCGAGGCGCTCGCCGGTCTAGATGTCGAAATCGCCGAAGGTAAGACGACGTCCAGCCTTGTGGTCACACTGCGTGGTGCGCAGCAGGGGCCGACCATCCTTCTGCGCGGCGACATGGACGCACTGCCGATGCCGGAAGACACCGAAGTCGAATTCAAGTCGCAGCATGAAAACCGCATGCATGCCTGCGGCCATGACTCGCACACCGCCATGCTGGTCGGCGCGGTGCATCTGCTGCATCGCCATCGGGACAGGCTCAACGGCAACGTGAAGTTCCTGTTCCAGACCGGCGAGGAAGGGTACGGCGGCGCGCGCTTCGTGATCGAGGAAGGCATGCTGGATGTTGCGCCCGAGCCGTCGGCGGCCTTTGCCATTCACATCTCACCCAATATTCCGACGGGCGTGATCGCGTCGCGGCCCGGTCCGCTGCTCGCGGCGGCCGACACCATCGACGTCCTTCTCAAGGGCAAGGGCGGCCACGCCTCGATGCCGCATTTCTGCCGGGACCCGGTGACCGTGGCCTGTGAAATTGTGCTGGCGCTGCAGAATCTGGTGACGCGCCGGATCGATGCGTTCGACCCGGTGATCCTTTCGATCACCCAGCTCGACGCCGGCACGACGAACAACGTCATTCCGGAAAGCGCGCGCATGCGCGGCACGCTGCGCAGCTTCTCCGAAAAAAGCCGCGGCCAGGCGCTGGAAGGAATCACGCGGCTCGCCGAAGGCATCGCAAGGGCGCATGAACTCGAGGCGATCGTGACGCTGACGCAAGGCTATCCCGTGACGCTGAACGACGAGAAGTTCGTCGGCTTTGCACAAGGTGTGGCCGAGGAATTGTTCGGCGAACACGGCTTTCTGAAGATGACGGCCCCGATAATGGGCGCGGAGGATTTCTCCTACGTGCTTCAGAGAATGCCCGGTTGCATGGTGTTCCTGGGCGTCGCGCCGGAAGGGGTGCCGCACAACCACGCGCATGCCTGCCACTCCAACCGCATGATGATGGATGAGGCCGCGATGGCGAACGGCATCGCCATGCACGCAGCCATCGCAGACCGGTTTCTGCGCGGAAGCGCCTGAACGCGAAACATACGTCCCGGGAGGTGGGAATGGTTCACGACGCGCCGTTGCAAGCTCACGAGCATACCGAACATGCCGAGCATGCGGCGCATGCAGGTGATCCCTTCATTTCTCGTATAGCGATATCCGTCGCCGTGCTCGCGGTTCTCGCCGCGGTTGCCGGAAGTCTGGAGACGGTCGAGGGCGGCCGCGCGCTGAACTCGACCAGTGAAGCGGTGCTGGCTCAGGATCGCGCGACCGACGCGTGGAGCGAATATCAGGCCGACAGTCTGAAGAAGCATATGTATGGCATTGCCGCAGATGGTGGCGGGCCGAATGCCGATCGCTATCGCAAGGCCGAGAGGGACAACATCGACAAGCAGGCGCCGATCCGCGACGACGCAAAGAAGAACGAAGCTGATCGCGACAAGCTCCTGGCGGCCAGCACCGCGCATGAGGAACGCCATCACTGGCTGACCGGTTCGGCCACGCTGTTCGAGATCGGCATCGCCATGTCGACGGTTGCGATCATCACGCGCCGCCACTGGCTCTGGTTCATGGCGATGGGCTTCGGTGCGGTCGGGCTCGTGCTGCTGGCGCCGGCCTATCTTGCCTAGCGACCGACGGGCTTTGTGCTGAGGATCGTGTCGACCGGCAATTGCAGGCGCGTGCCGCCTTCGAACTTGGGCTCATAGGCCTCGCCCGGATAGGACACTTTGTAGTTCGCGCGCACGCTGGCGATGATGTCGTCGAACTTGACCTTGGGATTCTTTCTCAGCGTGTCGACGATGAAGTAGGAAAAGGCCGTGAAGCGCGACGGCCCGTCACCGATGCGCGCGGCCGCGGGCCCGGCATCGGCAACGATCAGCGGCGTCGTCTGGTCGGCGCTGGATGCAAAGAACGCGATATAGTTCCTGGGCCAGTCCTTGTCGCGGGGCGACGGACCGAAGGCCGGCGGTGGCGCGGGGGCAGGCATCAGCGGCTTGGCCGCCGTATGCGTCGCATAGTCGAGTTGGCCCATGGCCGTCGACAGCACCGGCTTCTTGTGCAGCAGCAACGCGTCATAGGTCATGGTGTCCGAGTGACAGGAATCGAAGATCAGCCAGATGAAGGACGAATGCTTCGACATGTTCTTCAAGTGAGGCGCGATGTCGTGGTCGACCAGCGCGTTTGAAAACGGGCCTTCCGGATCGCCCTTGGGCCTCGGGCCCGCGTCCATCGGCAGGAACACTTCGTCGAGGTTGAATGGCTTGGGCGGATCGTTGGGCGCCGCGCGTTGCTGGCTGCCATGGCCGGCGAGCACGATCAGCACCTTGTCCTGTCCGCCGCTATTTTCCAGCTTCGCTTCGAGTTCGGCAAAGGCGCGTTGAATGTTGGCGCGCGTCGGTGGAGCGACGCGTGGATCTTTTTTCGTCCACTTCACGTCGCCCGCGTCCATGCCCTCGGCAAGCACCGTGATATCGGTGAAGCCCTGCGAACGCAGATAGTCGTGCCAGAGCAGCACCGAATTGCGCGGGCCGTCGAACAGGCTGACGCCGGGAAGATTGTCATAACCCTGCACCGCGACAAGCAAGGCGCGGCGGACAGGCGCCGTTGCCTTGGCCGGTGCGGACGCGCCCAGAAGGATTGAAAGAGCGCCGCAAATCAGGACTGCGCGAACATTCATCGTCTCATGCCTGTCAAAAAAAAGGGGCCGCTCGCGCGGCCCCCGGATATTCAGCTGCGCATCAGTAGCAATAGTACTGATACCAGCAATATCCGTAATTGCAGTAGTATTGGTAATAGCAGACCGCCTGCGTCGCGCTGACGTTCTTCATTTCGCCTTCGATGGCAGACTCCAGCGACGCGTTCGGACCGGTCGCGTAGCTCTTGGCCAGCTTCAGCAGCGTGAGTGCATCATAGGATTCCGGCTTTGCGCCTCCCGCAGCCGGAGACTGCTTGGCAACGTTCGCCTTCAGGCCGTTGATGATATGCGCCGCGGCAAGAAGCGAGGCGGGATCCTTGTTCGCGATGCCGTATTGCGCCAGCGTTGCGGCGAGATTGGCGCGCGCAGCGCCATCCGGTGCTGCAGTGCCTTCCTTGGCCATGGTTGGCGCAAACGACGCGACCATTGTCAGGCCCGCGACGGCTGCCGCGAGAATCAGTTTTCCGAACTTCATGAAAAGCTCCCTTCCAGGTTGACGATCAAAAATAAGATTGGATGCGGAATGACAGTGAGAGGATGAGACTGAAATTCGAACGCCCGAGCTTGGCACCAGGGCGCTGAGACTCTTTTTGCGATTTTTGGATCGAACTCCACTCGCATGACAACAAACTTGGCCCCGTAAATTAACCCTACACCGGGCCCGGGCCGGAGTCGCGCGCCAAATGGAGCGGCGCAAACACCTCGTCTCGCTCCTTCCTGTCGCCACCCGTTTTTGCGCTGCAACCGAACCGGCCGTCGCAAGACCGGCGCGCAGTTGCAGAAGTCAACGGGCGCGACGATATTGATTCAACTGGACGATTCGACGGGGGATTGGCGTATGACGCACTTGTCGCTCGAAAGGCTTGCCGAAATCCGGCGCAACCATCCATTGCGCAACACCTATGCCGAGATCATGGCGGGCATGGGAAAGCTCGAAAAGCTCGCGATCTGGATCACCGAACATGTCGGGACGATGACGTTCTTTCTCCTGATCCTGGGATGGACGATCTTCTGGCTGGGATGGAATTTGCTCGCGCCGCCGCGCCTGCAATTCGATCCGCCTATGGGCTTTGTCTTCTGGCTGTTCATCTCGAACATGATCCAGATCCTTCTCATGCCGCTTTTGATGATCGGCCAGAACATACAGGGCCGGCAGTCGGAGGCGCGGGCGGAGCACGATCTGGACGTGAACATCAAGGCCGAGGCGGAGATCGAGACGATCCTGAACCATCTGGAACGCCAGAACGACATTCTGCTCGCGATGCTGCAGAAGCAGGGCATCAGGCTCGACGAAGTGCTGAAGCAAAACTCCTAGACGAACCAGCGCAACGCTAATGTCTGGAGCGGGCCTTCTGGCGCGCCTGCATGGCGATGCCGAACGGGATGGAGCTGAGATAGACAACCATGCCGACGGTCAATGTGATCCACGGCCAGGTGAGCATGAAGCCTGCGAGCAATCCGACGAACGCCCACACGATCAAACGATGCTGGCGCGCCGGGCGCATATATTTGATCGACGGCGTCGGAAGCTGGCTCACCATCAGGCTCGATGAAATCGCGATCATCGCGCCGCTGAACAGCGGGTTGCGGAACAACTCGCCGCCCCACTGAAAGCTCAGCAGCATCGGCAGCAGCAGAAGTCCGGCCGCCGCCGGCGTCGGAAGTCCCGTGAAATAAGGATTGGCAGGCGACGAACCTTCGTCGCGCACGCTCTGCACATTGAAGCGCGCGAGACGGATGGCGCTGCAGGCGCAGAATATCAGCGCCGCGACCCAGCCCGCATTGCCCATGCGCGACAGGCTCCACATGAACACCAGCACGCCCGGCGCAACGCCGAAGGAAACAAGATCGGCGAGCGAGTTGAGTTGCGCGCCGAAGCGCGTATCGGCGCCGAGGAAGCGGGCGGCGCGCCCGTCCAGCATGTCGAACACCATGGCGAAGATGATGGCGGCGACTGCGGCGGACCAATTGCCGTCGATCGCAAACCGGATCGCGGTGATGCCGCTGCACAGGCCGAGCAGCGTCAGCACGCTCGGCACGACACGGCCGACGGACAGCTCTTCCAGCCGTTCCGCCATCCGGCGCGGATCAATTCTGCGATAAGCCAATGACGTGCCTAACCTTGAAGTTGTGCCAGGACCGTTTCCCCAGCCCTTGTCACAGAACCTTCTTTTATCACGATCTTGGCCGAAAGGGGCAAATAGACGTCCAGCCTGCTGCCGAAGCGGATCATGCCGTACCGAGCCCCGCGACCGATCCGGTCGCCGGCCTTAATGTCGCAGACGATGCGCCGTGCGACCAAACCGGCGATCTGGACGACCACGAGATCGGCATTGGGCGCAGTGCTGCCGCCTGGCCGGATCCGGGCCGACATCCGTTCATTATGTACGCTGGCTTTGTCGAAGGAGGCGTTGAAGAATCTCCCCGGCCGATAGGCAAGCGCGATCACTTCGCCGCTTACGGGCATCCGGTTCACATGCACATTGAACACGTTCATGAAGATGGAGAGGCGCGTGCGCGGCTCGTCGCCGAGGCCAAGCTCTTCGGGCGGCGCAGCTTGGACGATCGGCAGCAACACGCCGTCGGCGGGACTGACGACAAGATGTTCGCCCAGCGGGGCTTCGCGTTCCGGATCGCGGAAGAAGGCGATGCACCAGATGGAGAGGGGCACGAAGGCGGCACAAGCCCAGGGCGAGAGAAAATACAGCACGGCATTGATCGCCGCGAAAATCGCGATGAACGGCCAGCCTTCGCGATGTATCGGAATTCTCAAAGGATCACCTTGCGCCGGAGGGGGCCATCTAGCGTATCGCGCGAACAAAGAAAAAGGGCGGCACGAATGGGCCGCCCTGGTTCCAAGCGATTGCGGCGTGCCTTAGGCGCGCGCGCCCGAGAACGGGAACGAGCCGAATGCGCCCGCCTTCACGTTGCCGGAAATCTTGTCGCCATCGACCGTGCCGCTGTGTTCCAGCGTCATCGGCATCGGCGAGGTGATCGAAATCGACCAGGAGACGTTGTTGCCGTCCGCCTTGCCGTTCGCGATTTCCATCGAACCTTGCTGGCCTGCCTGCGTGCCGGTCAGCGCGCCGCCAGCGGCCTTAAGGTCGAGTGTCGCCTTCTGTGCGCCCATGGGCGAATTGATCGTGATATTCCACTTACCGTCGACGGACATGCGCCGTACCTCCCTTGATGAAGGCGAGCATCTAAGAGTTCCGAACGGCTCGGCGCAAGGCTTTGCTGACGACAACGTCACTTAAACGGTCGCGAGGTTAAAAAACCCGTTTGGGATCAACCCCCTAACATCAGGCCGGCAGCACCAAAAGCGAGCTGCGGCCGATGGTCGAGCGTGTCAGCGCGTGACGCTGAACGAAAAGGCCATTGGGGTCGCGCGTCTGGTCGCGTGACTCCTCCCAGACGCCGTGGCTCGCATAGTAGGTCAGAAGCAGCAACCGTCCGGTTCCGTCACGCACGTCCTGCGCAGTTCGTTCGGCGGTGAAGAGCCCGAAGATTTCGGTCCGATAGCTGCCCTCGAAATTCGCCCAGGCGCGGTTCGAAAGCGAAACGAAGTCCGCCACGCTGTCCGCGTCGACGGTGAACCAGCGATGCACATAGATGCCGCCCTTTTTCAGCACGGCTTTGTCCTGCGGCCGAACGGTGGGCGTGAGCATTTCCGGATGCATGGTGACAACGCCGGGCGCGCGGTCGATCTCGCGCAGGCGATCGCGCTGCGCCGTGGGCCAGCGCAACAGCACGACCGCCTCGGTCGAGGAAAAGCCGAGCTGTCCCTGAAAAAGTCCGAGCATTTCGCCGCCCGCCGCCCCGATGGCAGGCGCGGCGACGTCGCGGACATGCTCGGAGAAGGCAACCCAGGCCGGGCGCCCGCGTTCCAGCGTGAAACTCAGATAGTCGTAATGGGCAGGCATTGCCTTCCACTCCCGCTCTGCGCCTCAATGGCGCCAGCAAGCCAACAGGAGTTTAGCGATGACGACAAGCCGTGAAATCCATCTTGTGAAACGCCCTGACGGCATGCCATGCGACAGCGATTTCGCATTGTGCGAGACCACTCTGCCCGAACCGGCAGAAGGTCAGGTTCTCGTTCAAAATATCTATCTCAGCATCGATCCGGCGACGCGGCCGCGCCTGACGCGCGGGCAGGATGTGGGCGCGGTGCTCGGCGGCTTTGCGCTCGGGCGTGTTGTGCAATCGCGCAGTCCCAATCTGAAGGAAGGCGATGCGGTGCGCGGCGCGTATGGCTATCGCGAACGCTATGTCGCCGATGCCAAGCATGTGACGAAAGTCGAGGCCGATCCGAAGCTGCCGCTCACGGTGTACATGCATGTGATGGGCGGAGCCGGGTTCGTCGCCTATGGCGGGCTCATGGAAATCGGCAAGATGAAGTCGGGCGAACAGGTGTTCGTATCGACGGCGGCAGGATCGGTCGGCTCACTCGCCTCGCAGATCGCCAAGCTGAAGGGGTGCACCGTTGTGGGAAGCACCGGCTCGGACGACAAGGTGGCTTGGCTGAAGAGTCTCGGCCTCGATGCCGTCATCAACTACAAGAAGGAGCCGATCCGCGACGCGCTGGAAAAAGCGACGCCCAAGGGCATCGACGTCTATTTCGACAATGTCGGCGGCGATCATCTCGAAGCAGCCCTGCGCCGCATGAATTCGCTGGGGCGCATCGCGGTATGCGGCATGATCTCGACCTACAACGACCAGCAGGTCGGCGTGCGCAATCTGTCGTCGATCATCTATGCGCGCGTGAACATCCGCGGCTTTGTCGCGCCGGATTTCATGCATCTTTATGGACAGTTCAACGAAGAGATGACCGGCTGGCTGAAGAACGGCCAGATCAAATATCGGGAGACTCTGTTCGAAGGCATCGAGAATGCGCCGCGCGCGCTGATCGCGCTGCTCAACGGCGAGAACACCGGCAAGATGATGGTGAAGCTACCGGCCTGAGGCGACGCGTCACTCGGCCAGGATCGGCCCACGAACGTGTGGGTTTGTGCCCAGCTGCCAAGTGTCGAAGGCGCCCAGCAAGCCTGTCACGTTCACGCCATCCTCGGACAAAGGAAGCAGAAGAACTTCGCGCTCCAGATGCTCCTTGCCCTTGTAATGCGTCGGTTGAGGGCCGCTGACGAGCGGTTTGCGGCTGGTTATGCAGTGGCGAAAAAGTTCGTCGGCCACGTCGAAGAAGTGCGTGCCGCGTAAGCCCGCAAGGGTTGGCGCCGCGCAGCGCCGCTCCAGGAACTGCATGAGCTTGTCGCCTGCGAAACCGAAACGGAAGTCGTTGCCGCCATCGATGACTTCGACGGTGAAGGTCCACGACGTGGAGCGGCGAAGGTGCGCCGGCGTGAGTTCGGCGCGTTGGGGACCGATGCGGCCCGCAGCCAATTCCATCCAGATTGCATAGACAGCGAGCAATTTTTCGCTCGTCACGGCGCTCGTGAAATTGTGGTGTTTGTCCATAATAACTTCCGGCCGAAGGCGCGTCCGCGCACTTCCGCTCAAGCTGTTTAAAGGGGGCCGCGATTCCCGTATCGGCAAATCACGCGCCGGGCTTGTAGCAGCTTGCAAATGCGGCGCGCTGCGACCGAACGTCCCGCGCTATCGTTTCGATATAGGCCGTCTGCGCGAAATCTGCGTGTGCCTAGTTCTCCAGCATCACCTTGCACTGATGCGAAGGTTTGCGCAGAGCCTCGAACGCGCCGGGCAAGCCGTTCAGATCGACAATGTCGGTAACCATCGCACTGACATCGATCCGGTCGCTGGCGATCATGGCGATGACATATTCGAAATCGTCGGGGCGGTACCCGAGCACGAATTGAATCTCGAGTTCCTTCAGGATGCCCATCAGCGGCATGATCGTGTCGGCCTGCTGGCACACGCCGGCCACGACAATGCGGCCGCCGCGCGGTGCTTCCATCATGGCGGTATTCAGCAATCCCGGAACGCCGACGCATTCAAAGATGACGTCGGGCGCCTTGCCGGCGATTTTCTCGACCTGCGGCACGAGCGGTTGGCCGGAATCGATCGCATCGGTGGCGCCGAACGTCGCGGCCATCTTGCGGCGGACTTCCGCTTTCTCGCTGACGATGACGTGCCGCGCGCCGAGGAACTTCGCCCAGAGCATAGTGGCAAGGCCGACCGGCCCCGCACCGATGACAAGCACCGTTGCGCCGCGCGGCATCCGCGCCATGTCGACGGCATGCAAACCGACGGCCAGTGGCTCGACCATCGCGCCTTCGCGGAACGAGACGCTTTCGGGCAGCTTGTAACCGCTGTTCGCGCCGATGCGGACAAACTCGGCATAGGCGCCGGGTGCGGCGCCAAGGCCGACGCTCAGCATCTTGGAACATGTGCCGCGCATGGTGAAATTGATGCAGGGGGTGTGATCGCCGCAGCAGATCACCGGAAATCCGGCGAGCCGGTCGCCCGGTTTCCACAAATGCTTGACGGCGCTGCCGACCTCGATCACCTCGCCGGCGAATTCGTGACCCATGATCGAACCCAGCGCGAGCGGCATGGCCGAGGCCGGTTCGGTCATATGGAGGTCCGACCCGCAGATGCCGCAATTGCGCACCTTCAGTACAATGTCATGCGCGCCGGGCACGGGATCGGGGACATTTTCAATCACGAGCGGCTTGGACATTTCCTTGAAAATAGCGGCGCGCATCGGCGTTTCCTCGATTTTTCTGGACAGGCTTTGTGCAAGCCTATGTCATCCCGCGGTCGGAAGAAAACAGGTGTGCGAATGACCAACCCTTACGCAACGGCACGCGAGATGGCGGCCGATCTGAAGGCCAAAAAAGTCTCGGCGCGCGAGCTTCTCGATGCGCATCTGGCGCGCAACGACAAAATCGCCAAGGCCATCAATGCCGTCATCGAAACCGACATCGCCCGGGCCCAGAGAGACGCGGCCGCGATCGACGAGGCGCGCGCCAGTGGCGCCGCGCTCGGCCCGCTTGCCGGAATCCCGATGACGATCAAGGACGGTTTCGACGTCGAGAACATGCCGGCCGTCAGCGGCAATCCCGCCTACAAGGATCGGCCGAAGAACTGCGCCGATGCGGACATGGTCGCGCTGGCGCGCGAGGCGGGCGCGGTGATCTGGGGCAAGACCAATGTGCCGTTCATGCTGAGCGATATTCAAAGCTACAACGATATCTACGGCACGACGAACAATCCCTACGACGTGACGCGCGTGCCCGGCGGTTCGTCGGGCGGTGCGGCGGCCGCGCTTGCCACCGGCGTCACGCCGCTCGAGATCGGGTCGGACATTGGCGGCTCGCTGCGACATCCCGCGAATTTCTGCGGCGTGACGTCCTTGAAGCCGACCTGGGGTGTGCTCTCGCAGCGCGGCCATGTTCCGCCGGCGCCGGGAAAGCCCTTCGACACGGATCTGAATGTCGTCGGGCCGATGGCGCGAAACGTCGACGATCTGAAACTCCTTTGGAGCGTGCTGCGCGGTGCGCCCGAACAAAGCCGCCGCGACGTGAAGGGCGCGCGCATCGCGCTGTGGAATGAAGAAGCAGCCTGGCCGTTGGCGCGCGACGTGCGCGACGGCGTGGAACGCGCCGGCGTAGCACTCGCCAAGGCCGGCGCGCATGTCGAGCACGCCAAGCCGAATGTCGACGGTGCCGAGTTGATGAATTTCTACACCGCGATCCTGACGCCGATCATCTCGGCCGGATTGCCGGAGGCGCTGCTGAAGTCGTTCGACGCGATGCGCGAAGCGGACCTCAAGCTCGTCAAGAGCGGTGGCGAGGGCGCGGCGGCGGCAGCGTTTCGCCTGCGCGCGCGGCCGGCGCCGGACGAAGCCGCCGGCGCGCAAGCCAAGCGGCAGGTTCACAAGGAAAGACTGGCCGAGTTTTTCAAAAGCTATGACGCCATCGTGATGCCGATCTCGATGGTGACGGCATTCCCGCATCAACAGGAACCGTCCTTCAACGACCGAATCCTGGATGTCGACGGCAAGCCTGTGCCTTATCCGAACATCATCAACTGGATCTCGCTGGCAACGGCGCTGCATGCGCCGGCGCTGGCTGTGCAGGCGGGCCAGACAGCCAAGGGCCTGCCCGTCGGCGTGCAGATCGTCGGACCCTGGAACGGCGAGGACCGGCTGTTCGATTTTGCGGCCGCCGTAGAGGAAGGGCTGGGCGGCTTCCGTCCGCCGCCGGGCCTGTAAACCAACGCATTTTCCTCGGCCAAAACGATATGCGATAAGGCGGCCACGCTATTCAAACAAAACGGGAGGCTTTTCATGGCGATCAAACTGCGCAACGGCATATTCCTTGCGCCCTTTCATCCGGTCGACGAGGACCCGACGCTGTGCATTCAGCGCGATCTCGAACTGATCGAGCATCTGGACCGCCTCGGCTATGACGAAGCCTGGGTCGGCGAGCATCACTCGGCCGGCTACGAAATCATCGCCAGCCCCGAACTCTTCATCGCGGCGGCGGCAGAGCGCACCAAGCGGATCATGCTGGGCTCGGGCGTGATTTCGCTGCCCTATCACAACCCCTTGATGGTCGCGAACCGTGTCATTCAGCTCGATCATCAGACCAAGGGACGCTTCATGCTGGGCGTCGGTCCGGGCCTTCTGCCGTCGGATGCGTTCGCGCTTGGCATCCATCCGTCGACGCAGCGCGACCGGATGGTTGAAGGAATCGAGATCATTCTTCGCCTCTTCAAGGGCGAACGCGTCACGCACAAGTCCGAATGGTTCAATCTTGTCGACGCGACGTGTCAGCTTAAGCCCTATACCTGGCCGCATCCCGAAGTCGCCGTCGCGTCTTCGGTCACGCCGTCGGGCGGCAAGCTCGCGGGCAAGCACGGCTTTGGCATGTTGTGCGTGGCCGCAACGCAGGAAGGCGGCTACGACGCGCTCGGCATCAACTGGAAGATCGCCAACGAAGTCGCCGCCGAGAACGGCCGCAAGATGAATCCGGAAAAACTTCGCCTCGTCGGTCCGGTGCACATCGCCGAGACGCGCGCCGAAGCCTACAAGAATGTCGAGTTCGGCCTGCACAAGTGGCAGGACTATTTCGGCGGCATCAGCGCCGTTGCCGGGCGTGAAGCCACCCAGGGCCAGTCGGTCGAAGACCTGGTGAAACAGGGCCAGATCGTCGTCGGCACGCCGGACGACGCCATCGCGCAAATCCGCCGCCTGCAGGCCAAGCAGGGCGAGTTCGGCGTGTTCCTGCAGCTCGCGCACAACTGGGCGAACTTCGAGGCGACCAAGAAGTCCTATGAGCTCTGGCAGCGCCACGTCACGCCGGTGATCAACGGCGCCAACACCAAGCGCGAGGAAGCGTTCAACTGGGCGCGCGACAACAAGGAAGCGTTCATCGGCGCTGCGATGAGCGCGGCGATGCAGACCATCGTCAAGCACAATGAGGAACAGGCCAAGAAGGCGACGAAGGCGGCTGAGTAGCCGTCAGAACTCGCGATTGCAGTTTGCACACAGGGGTAGCGCGAATTTCGCGTCTATCCTTGTCGTGTTTTCGGTTCTAGATCTGGGTCCTGCTGCAAGGGATGGAGTTCGCATGAAAGCGCTGATCGTCATCGATGTGCAGAAGGGTATGTGGGGACACCCCGACTATCCGCCGTTTGACGGCGACGGCGTGGTGGATCGCATCGCCGGCCTGATCGCCAAGGCGCGCGCAACCGGCGTGCCGGTGATGTTCGTCCAGCACCACGGCATGGGCGATCATCCATTCCAGCCCGGCAAGCCCGGCTTTCCCTTTCACGACAAGCTCACGCCGCTACCGACCGACGACGTCACCGTCAAGCATCATGGCAGTGCGTTCCACGGCACCGAATTCGACGCCAAGCTGAAGCGTGCCGGCATCGATCATCTCATCGTCACCGGCATGCAGTCGGAATATTGCGTCGATTCCGCCATTCGCGGCGCCGTGGAGCGCGGTTACGAGGTGACGCTCGCGGGCGACGCGCATTCCACCGGCGACACGAAGGTGGCGAAGGCAAAAGACATCATCGCCATCCAGAACGACACGCTGAACGGCTCCTATGCGACGGTGATGCCGGCGGCGGAGATTGTGTTCGGATAGAGCGGATTAGAAATTGAATTCGCCCAACCGTTCACTGTCATGGCCCGCCGGAGAGCGGGCCATCCAGTTGGGCACAGAGTCCAATTCCTACAAAACCGCGCCCGGCGTCATCTGGGCGGCCCGCTTTTGCGGGCCGTGACAATTGGATGAGCTCAACAACTAGAGCTTCGCCCCGCCCGAAACGATCGCGGCGTAGTTCTCGCGCGTCAGCGGTTCGTATGCGCGCGTCGCCGGATCGAGCCAGAAGATCGGATCGCGGAACGCGGCCAGATCGAAACCCTCCCTCACCAGCTCGACCTTGCGCTGCTTGAACGTGCCGGTGATCTCAATCTCCGGCAGCAGGCGCACAAAGACGGGCCGCGCATAGGCCGGCAGGTTTCCCGCCAGCGCATCCGCCAACTTCGACACATCGAAGCCCGGTCCGGTGACGAGTGCAGCCATGCCGGCGCGGCCATCCATGCCCGGTACCGCGACGCCATAAACGTTCGCCTCCTTAACGCCCGGGATGACGCTCAAGGCTTCGGAGACTTCGCTGGTCGCGACATTTTCGCCCTTCCAGCGGAAGGTGTCGCCGATACGGTCGACAAAATAGAAATAGCCGAGCTCGTCGCGGCGCATCAGATCGCCGGTGCGGAACCAGCTATCGCCTTCCTCGAACACGTCGTGCAGGACCTTTTTCTCCGTGTCGGCCTTTTGTGTGTAACCGTCGAAGGTCTTGCCCGGCTCGCTGCTGATCCGGCCGATCACTTCACCGGCCTCGTTGGACTTGCACTCGATGCAGCGGCCGTCCCAGCCGCGCACGGGCGTTTCATGCTCGACATCGAACTTGACGATGCGCGTCGTCATGATGCCGCGCATGTAGAATGGGATGCGGCCGACGGCACCGACCTTGCCGTCATAGTTGAGCATCGAGACGTTGCCTTCGGTCGCGCCATAGAATTCGACGATCTTGGGAATCGCGAAGCGCTGCTGGAAATTCTTCCAGATCTCCGGGCGCAGGCCGTTGCCCGTGATGGCGCGGATCTTGTGTTCATGTTCGAAGCGGGCGGTCGGCGCGTTCAGCAGATAGCGGCAGAGTTCGCCGATATACTGAAAGAACGTCGCTTCGTAGCGATGCACATCGTCCCAGAATTCATGGACCGAAAATTTGCGCTTCAGGATCACCGACCCGCCGGTGAGAAGCGCAGGGCCCAACGCGCACACGCCGCCGGCCGAATGATAAAGAGGCAGGACGTTGTACAAACGGTCGGACGCCTTCGCGTTCAGGCCGCCCGAAAATCCGTACATCATGAACAGCATGCGCAGATGGGTGAAGTTCGACGCCTTGGGCAGGCCTGTGGTGCCGGAGGTGTAGATGTAGAACGCCTTGTCCTTGCAGGTGACGCCGTCGTGCCACGCGGGATCGGCCGGTGCGGACGAGAGAGACGCAGCATCGAGATATTCCAGTCCCGCCACCTGTCCGCCGGCACTCCAGCCGGTGGGATGCGAATCGATCTGCGGCGCGGCTTCGAGATAGGCTTCGGCGAGTTCCGCGCCGACGATCGCGTGCCGCGCGCCCGCGATGGCGATGGAATGGGCGAGCGCATTGCCGCGCAGATTGGTGTTGATGAGCGCCGCGATCGCGCCGGCCTTCAACAGGCCAAGCCAGGCTGCCACATAGTCCGGGCGGTTTTCCATGAGCAGCGCTACGGCGTCGCCGCGCTGCACGCCGTTCTGCCGCGCCCAATGCGCGATGCGGTTTGCCGCGCCATCGAGCGCCGCGTAGCTCATCGTGGAATCAAGATAGTAGAAGGCGACGGCGTCCGGCGTTTTGCGCGCCTGTGCCTCGACGATGTCGACGATAGTATGCGGACTGTCCGGCTTCACGCCGCGCATGCCAAACAGCGTGCGCGCAATGGCCGATATATAAGTGGATTCGCGTGCGAGACCGTCGAACAATCCCATGGGCCTGAAAATCAATCCGTCTAGACTAGGACCCTATGGTTAACGATCCCGAACCGGAAGTGTTGGACCTTCGCGGCCTCAAATGTCCGCTGCCGGCACTGTTCGCCAAGCGCGCGCTGTTGCGCGCGAATCCCGGTACCGTGCTCGAAATCGTCGCAGACGATCCGCTGGCGGCAGTCGACATCCCGCATATGTGTGCAGAAGAGTCGATTGACGTCGTATCGAGCCGCCGCGACGGCGAACTTGTCCGCCTCATATTGCGCCGGCCTATTGCGCCGGCGGCCGTTCCGCCGTCGGACCCAGCCGCGCGATAACATCTTCCGCGCGCAGGGAGTGCGGATCGCCCTTGGCCTGCTCGGGCGTCAGAAGAATGATTTCCGCATAGGCCTCATAGCTTGTGGTCGGAACCGTGGTCGAGACGCGGCCGAGCGGATCGAAGGCCCAGCTATGCCAGTACCAGCCGAAACCGGGGCCCCAGCCTGGCCAGCCGGCAAAGTCCGTCTGATAGGTGGTCTTGGCCTCGGTGTTGCGGGTGTCGAACTCGAACCAGGAATAACCCGCTTCGCGGGTCACTTCGGCGGACCGCAGCAACAGGTAATCCTCGACCTTTTCGCGCAGCGTCGCGGAATTGCCCCGGAAGGTGACGCGGAAGCGATTGTCGGCCAGCCGCTGATCCGAATAGCCGGTGTGATGGTCCGGACCGGCCGCCTTGTAGACCGTGGGCGAGACGCAGGCCGCAAGTGCCAGAAAAGTCGAAACGATAGCTATACGATTGAAATTCATAGCGGTTCTCCTGCAACGGCCAGTTACTAACATACCACAGGCACAGCCGTGCATAGTCTCTTCGCGGAAATATCATTTGATAACTGACTGGTCAGTTATTAATTTTAAAGCATGAATGCTGCCCCGTCCGCCCCTGAAACCCGTTGGACCCGCCGCAAGCAGGCGCGTCCGGCCGAAATACTGGACGCGGCGTTGAAAGTGTTTGCGCAGAAGGGTTTTGCGGCGGCGCGCATGGACGACATCGCCACGGAAGCGGGCGTCACCAAGGGCACGATCTACCTATACTTTGAAAACAAGGAAGCGGTGTTCAAATCGCTGGTGCGCGAGGTCGTCGGAACGACGCTCGCCTCCGTCACCGCCGATGTTCAGACATACAAGGGTTCGGCGCAGTTCCTGCTGCGCATGGTCCTGACGCGGATGGCGCAACTCCTGGTCGACAGCGAAAAAGTCGTCCTGCCGAAAATCGTCATCAGCGAAAGCAGCAACTTTCCCTGGCTCGCCGAGTTCTACCGCTTCGAGGTGATCGAGCGCGGCCTGCAGCTTCTGGTTTCTCTGGTGGAGCGCGGCATGGCGCAGGGCGAATTTCGCAAGCTCCCCGCTGTTCATGTGGCGCGGCTTTGCGTGGCGCCCGTTCTTCTCAGCGCGATCTGGCGCGTGACCTTCGCCCACCTCGATCCGGAACCCTACGACTACAAGGGCCTCGTCGACACCCATCTCGACGTCCTGTTCCGCGGCCTAGCTGCGGAAGGAGCAACGCCATGAAGCGCGTCACCTTGTTCGCGTGCCTTGTGCTGCTGACGGCTTGCAGCAAGCAAAGCGATTCCGCCTGGCTCGGCTATGCCGAAGGCGACACGGCCTTCGTCGCTGCGCCCCAGGCGGGCTGGGTGGCGCACCTTGCCGTGCAGCGCGGCGACGCCGTGAAAGCGGGCGACGTTCTTTTCACGCTCGACGACACCAGCCAGACATCGGCCCGCGACCAGGCCGTGGCGGCGATCGCGCTGGCTGCCGGACAGATGACGGAAGCGCAGGCCAATCTGGACCTCACGCACAAGGAGTTCATCCGTCAAAGCGGATTGCTGCGCGCGAGCGCCGGCACCAAGCAGGCCTACGATATCGCCAAATCGAATTACGAGCAGGCCGCGGCACGCGTGACTCAGATCACCGCGCAGGAGGCCCAGGCGCGCGCCGCGCTTTCCAATGCGCGCTATCAGCTTTCCGAACGCGACGTCGTGGCGCGCACGACGGGCCGCGTCGCAGGACGTCTATTTCCGCACCGGCGAATATGCGCCCGCCATGACGCCGGTCGTCTCGATCCTGCCGCCGCAGAACGTCTATGTCCGCTTCTTCGTGCCGGAGAGCGAGTTCGCACATGTGAAACTCGGCCAGCAGCGTTTCGATCGGCTGCGACGGTTGCGCGTCCGGCCTCACCGCCACCGTCTCCTTCATCGCGCAGCAGGAAGAGTTCACGCCGCCGGTGATCTTCTCCATCGGCAGCCGCGAGAAACTGGTCTTCAAGGTCGAGGCGCGCGCCCCCGGCGGACTGAAGCTCAATCCCGGCCAGCCGGTGGAAGTGCGGCCGCTCTGAATGAGCGCGCTCGCCATCGACGTTCACGGCCTGACGAAACGCTTCGGCCGTAAGGCCGCCGTCAACGGTATCGATATCGCGGTGCCGGAGGGCGAGGTGTGGGGTTTTCTCGGTCCCAACGGCTCGGGCAAGACAACCACCATCCGCATGTTGTGCGGACTTCTGCGCGCCGATGCGGGCGAGGGCACCTGTCTCGGCTACGATTTCCGCACGCAATCCGAACAGATCAAGCGCGAAGTCGGCTACATGACCCAGAAGTTCAGCTTCTGGGAAGATCTGTCGATCCGCGAGAACCTCGACTTCGTCGCTCGCGTCTACGAATTGCCCGATGCGCGCGGCGCGGTCGGCGGCAGCCGTCGAACGGCTGGGCCTGACCGCGCGCCAGAACCAGTTGGCCGGCGATCTTTCCGGCGGCTGGAAGCAACGCACTGGCGCTCGCCGCCTGCATGCTGCACTCGCCCAAGCTTCTGCTGCTCGACGAACCGACGGCTGGCGTCGATCCCAAGGCACGGCGCGATTTCTGGGACGAGATTCATCGCCTGAGCGGCGAAGGCCTCACCGTTCTGGTCAGCACGCACTATATGGACGAAGCCGAACGCTGCGACCGCATCGTCTACATCAATCTCGGCACCATCGTGGCGCGCGGCACCGTCACCGAAGTCATCGCGCGATCCGGCCTCATCACTTTCATCATCGAAGGCGACGGCGCGCGCGGCCTCGCGCCGAAGCTTCATGGAATGCCGGGCGTGGAATTCGTCGCCTTCTTCGGCGCGGTGCTGCACATCAGCGGGCGCGATCGCGCCGCGCTCGAGCGCGCGCTGGTGCCTTACATGCGGCAAGTCCGGGCCTTGTGATTCAGGAAACCGCGCCCAGCCTTGAGGATGTCTTCATCCAGCTTCAGGAGCAGAGCGGCGGAGACGGCATGTGACCCGGCGGCGATTTTCCTTCAAGCGCATCGCCGCCATCCTGGTGCAAGGAAGTCATCCAGATGCGGCGCGACCGGCTGACCTTCGCCATGATCGTCGGCATTCCGGTGATGCAGCTCTTGCTGTTCGGCTTTGCCATCAACAGCGATCCCAAGCATTTGCCGACGGCGGTCGCGATTTCCGATCCCGGTACGTTTTCCAACTCCATCGTCGCGGCGCTGGCGAACTCCAGCTATTTCGACATCAGGATGGCGACGAATTCGCCGGCGGACGCAAGACGCATGCTGGCGGAAGGCGAGGTGTCTTTCGTCGTCGAAATTCCCGCCAATTTCTGCGCGCGACATTGTCCGCGGCGCGCGGCCCTCCTTGCTGGTCGAAGCCGATGCGACCGATCCCGGCGTCCGCCTCCAACGCGGTGGGCGCCCTCGGCAATATCGTAGCCGGCGCATTGCGTGACGATCTGACCGGCCCGCTGGCGCAGCGCGCGCAATCCGCGCCGCCGTTCAGACGTCGTCGTGCACCGCTCTACAATCCGGAAGGCAATACGCAATACAACATCGTGCCCGGGTTGCTCGGCATTATCCTGACCATGACGATGGTGCTGATGACGTCGATGGCGCTGACGCGTGAGCGCGAACGCGGCACCTACGAGAACCTGCTGGCGATGCCGACCCACCCGGCAGAGATCATGATCGGCAAGATCGGGCCGAACATCCTCGTCGGCATGCTCCAGAGCGCCCTTGTCCTGCTGGCCGCCAAACTCATCTTCGGCGTGCCCATGATCGGCTCGCTCACCTTGCTCGGCGGCGTGCTGGTCATCTTCATCGCGGCCAATCTCGCGGTCGGCTACACCTTCTCGACCATCGCCCGGTCGCAGCTTCAGGCGATGCAGATGATGGTGTTCTTCCTCCTGCCGGCGATCCTTTTGTCGGGTTTTGCGTTTCCCTTCCGTGGCATGCCGGTTTGGGCCCAATGGATTGGGGAAGTGCTGCCGGTGACCCATTTTCTCCGCGTTGTCCGCGGCATTTTGCTCAAGGGGAACGGTCCGGCGGAGATCTGGCCAGACGTCTGGCCCCTTATTCTCTTTCTGTTCGCGGTCCTGACGATCGCTCTCTTAAGGTTCCGCCGGACCCTCGATTGAGGCTTTCCGCCGGCCTTGCTAAAGCTAACCGCCCGTTACAAGTTCGGGCCATACCAGAAACCCCCGGCCAACGGGGCGTCTTTTCGGAATTTCTAGTGGGGTCCGAACGCTTCGCATGACCGGCTTGTCCCTGATTTTGCAGTGCATGCTCGCAGGCGTTCTCTGCGTGATTGCTGCTCTGTCCATCCAGCTCGTGGTGCTGGGCTATCTGCGGCTGTACCGCCCGGCGCCACGCGTCCGCACGCCGCTTCTGCCGGACGAGGCCCTGCCGCGCGTTCTGGTCCAACTACCGGTTTGCGACGAAGGCCCGCTCGCCGTGCGCGTCGCCGCCGCCGCCGCCCGCATGGACTGGCCGCTCGACAAGCTCGAAATCCAGGTCTTGGACGACGGCCGCACGGGCGATCCCGAAGATCTGGTCCGCGCCATCATGAGCGTCGTGCCTGAGGGCGTGAACCTGAAGGTTCTGCGCCGTGGCGAACGTTCGGGCTTCAAGGCCGGCAATCTCGCCTTCGGTCTGAAGCATTGCGATGCGCCCTATGTGGCGATCTTCGATGCGGACTTTGTTCCGCCCACCGATTTCCTGCGCCGCACGGTTCCCGCCCTCGTCGCGGATTCCGGCTTGGCCTATGTGCAGGCGCGCTGGGGCCATGCCAACCGTACCAAGAACTGGTTGACGCGCGCGCAAGGCATGCTGCTGGACGCCCATTTCGCCGTCGAACAGGAGGCGCGTTTCCGCGCCGGCCTGCCAATGTCGTTCAACGGTACGGCGGGCGTCTGGAGCCGGGCTGCCATCGACAATGGCGGCGGCTGGACGGGAGACACGCTGACCGAAGACCTCGATCTGTCCATGCGCTGCGCGATGAAGGGCTGGCGCACCGCGCTGATGTCGGACGTCGAAGTGCCCGGCGAGCTGCCGGAGACCGCAGCCGCGTGGCGGGCGCAGCAGGCGCGCTGGACCAAGGGTCACGCGCAGACGGCGCGCAAGCTTTTGCCGGCGATCTGGGCGAGCGACATGCCGTTATGGAAGAAAGCGGCGATGTCGCTGCAGATGATCCAGTTCGCGTTCTACACGCTCGCCTTCGCCAGCGCGGCAATCAGCCTGACGCTCATGTATATGGGCGTGGTCTATATCCTCAGCGTGTCGTTGCTCGGGCTCTCGGTGTCGGCCCTCGGCTTGATCGCCAGCACGGCCTATCTCTATCTCGGACAGGCGATGCTGGGGCGCGAGCGTCTACCCTGCATCGCCCGGTCCATCGCGCTGGCCGTGGTTTTCCCCAGCGGCCTGATTCTGGCGAATACCCGTGCAACGTATGAAGCCTTCTTCAGCTCCCACATGAATTTCCATCGTACGCTCCGTTCGGGCGAGCGCTATGCCGGGGGCTGGCGGGGTGGTCCGGAACTCGTCGCGGGCCTGCTCCTGCCCATTTTTGCCTTCACCGAACAGGCTTGGAGCGCGCCTTTTTTCTTCTTTGCCGTCACCGGCCTCGTCTCGATCGGGGCTATGGGTTTGTCCGGATCGACAAATGCCTTGCCAAGACGTGAAATCCGGCCCGGAGAATAGGGCAAAAAGCAACCATATTTTTTGCTTTTCAAAATGGCTCCAGTTCTCTAACTGCGTTTTGAACCCATTCCGGTAGCGTGGCCTTTTTGGTCGCGGCTTGGACCTCAGAGGGCTGATCATGGCTTTTGCGAATCTTGTCCGGTGTGGCGCCGCCGTCGCCGTGTGTTCGCTTCTGGCGGGTTGCGGCACGATGGGCGACACCCAGCTTTCGGCGAGCGATCTGGCCTATGCGCGCGCCAATCGCGGGACGACTCCGCCTGCTCCGGCCGACGATCCGGCACTTTTTCCCGATGACACATCCGATGCCCGTCCCTCGCGCGTCGCGGGCGCTTTGGAGTGCGTGCCTTATGCCCGGGCCCATTCGAACGTGAACATTCACGGCGATGCCTACACATGGTGGGAGAAGGCCGCAGGCGTCTATCAGCGCGCCGCTTCGCCGGCCGAAGGGGCGGTGATGGTGATGATCGGCTATGCCGGGCGGCACCGGGCCCATGTCGCCGTGGTCCACCAGGTCGTCACGCCGCGCGAAATCCGCATCGATCACGCCAACTGGCTGAACGACGGGGCGGTCTATGTGAACGATCCGGTCATCGACGTCAGTCCAGACAATGACTGGAGCCAGGTGAAGGTCTGGAACATCCGCTCGGGCTCCTGGGGGACAAAGGTTTATATCGTCCGCGGCTTCATCGGCCCGGGTCCGGCGGACACCAGTCCGCTCATCTCGTCGAACGATCCGATTGCCCGGCAGATCGCGGCATCCGGGGCGGCTCCAGGCTTCCCCTCGGCCCCGACCGTGCTCGCGCACAATTCCAGAGCCGTTCGCTGAGCGGATTCCGTGGCTTGCGCCCGTTCGTGCGCCATTCCGCCTCGCCCCTCTTTGCGGCCATCGGGAGCAAGACTATGGTCCGCGCCCTTCTGGAGACGGCGCGACGGCTCGACGGCCAGAGTACCATCCGCCGCATGAGTCTTAGCTTCGCCCCCGTGAGCATGATCGTCTGCAAGCACCCGCGCACGCTGTTGAACCGACGATGCGGTTTCAGATGACCGCGACCGCGATCAACGACTCCTCGTTTAAACGTGAAGCGGGCCTCACGCTCGGCGCACTCGGCGTCGTGTTCGGCGATATCGGCACCAGCCCGCTCTATGCCGTGAAGCAGTCGGTGATTGCGGCGGGCGGCAATCTGCCCGCCGCGCCTGCCGTGCTCGGCGCGCTGTCTCTGATCTTCTGGTCGCTGATCATCGTGGTCACCGTGAAGTATGTCTTCTTCATCATGCGCGCCGACAACAATGGCGAAGGCGGCGTGATGGCGCTGGCCGCACTCGCGCATCGCTCGAGCGGTCTCAGCCGCGGCATCAAGACGGCGATCTCGCTCGTTTCGCTCGCCGGCCTTGCTCTTTTCTACGGCGACGGCATGCTGACGCCGGCCATTTCGGTGCTTTCGGCGGTCGAAGGTCTCGGCGTCGAAAGCGAAAGCTTGAAGGCTGCGATTCTTCCCCTCACGCTCGTGATCCTTGTCGGACTGTTCATTCTGCAGCGCTACGGGACCACGAGCATCGGCAAGCTGTTCGGCCCGGTGATGGTGGTCTGGTTCATCGTCATGGCGCTGATGGGCGGTGCCGCGATCTTGCACAATCCGCTGATCCTCAAAGCGGTCAATCCCTGGTACGGCATCGACCTGTTCGTTCGCGGACCGTGGACGGCGTTCGTCGCGCTCGGCTCGGTCGTCCTGGCCGTGACGGGGTGCGAAGCGCTCTATGCCGACATGGGCCATTTCGGCCGCCGCCCGATTACGTTCGCCTGGCTCTACTTTGCGCTGCCCGGTCTGGTGCTCAACTATTTCGGCCAGGGTGCGATTGTCCTGTCGGACCCCCACGCATCGACGAACACGTTCTACGCGCTGGCGCCGCACTGGGCGCATTACCCGGTCGTCGCGTTGGCCACGATGGCGACGGTGATCGCATCGCAGGCGGTGATCTCGGGCGTGTTCTCGATCACGCGACAGGCCGTGCAGCTCGGCCAGCTGCCGCGCATGGAGATCAAGCACACCTCCGCGACCGAGGTGGGTCAGATCTATGTGCCGCGCGTGAATGTCATGCTGGCCGTCGGCGTCGTGCTGATCGTGCTCATCTTCAAGACCTCGGACAATCTGGCCGCGGCGTACGGCATCGCGGTGACGGGCGTGATGGTCATCAGCACCTTCCTGGTCGCGATCGTGGCGGTCCGCCGCTGGAGATGGCGACTGCCGGTCGTCATCGCCGTATTCGGTTCGCTAGGGCTCATAGATCTCGCATTTCTTTCGGCCAATTCGCTGAAGGTGGTTCAGGGTGGCTGGCTGCCGCTCGCAATGGCGGCGACCGTGTTCGTTCTGATCGACACCTGGCGCGTCGGCCGCCGCGTGCACATGGACCATATGCGCGACGGCACGCTGCCGCTCGATCTGTTCCTGGAGCGCGCGCCGGCCGCTCGTGTCGCCGGCACGGCGATCTTCCTCGCCCCGCGCACCGATGTGACGCCGGGCCCGCTTCTGCACAGCCTCAAGCACTACAAGGTCATGCATGAGCGGGTCGTGCTGGCTTCGATCACGGTGGAGAACATCCCGTTCGTTCCGGCCGAGCGGCGCGTCGAGATCAAAAAACTCGGCAAGGGATTCTTCGAGGTGAAGATCCACTACGGCTTCTTCGAGATTCCCAATGTGCCGCGCGCGCTGGAGCGTTGCCGCCCGCTTGGCCTCGCGCTCGAACCGGAACTCGTCGACGTTCTTTCTCGGACGCGAAACGCTCGTGCCGGGCGAATATCCCGACCTGCAACGCTGGCGCATCGCGCTCTACACCTGGCTCGCGTCGAACGCGCTGTCGCCGGCGAGTTATTTCCAGCTTCCGCCCAACCGAGTGGTCGAACTCGGCACCCAGCTCACGATCTGATCAGTCGAGCGCGTAGACGAGGGCCTTGAGATAGGCCGTTTCCGGCAGCATCGGATGCACCGGATGATCCGGGCCCGCGCCCGCCTGGCGAAGGAGCGCGGCTCTGCGGTTCGTGCGCGAGATGCCCGCGGCGCACTCCGTCGCGAAACGCTCCATCGCAATATTGTGCGAGCAGGAGGCGAGCAGAAGAAATCCGTTCGGCGCGACGACGGCAGCGGCCAGACGCGCCAGCTTGCGATAGGCCTTGGCGCCGGGTTCCAGATCCTTGCGCGCCCGCACGAAAGGCGGCGGATCGGCGATCACGATGTCGAACGTCTCTTTCGCAAGAGCCAGACGCTCCAGTTCTTCGAACACATCCGCTTTCACGAACTTGCACCTCGCGCCGTTCGCCGCCGCGGACTCTTCCGCAATCGCCAGCGCCGGCGCAGAGGAATCAAGGCACACGACTTCCTTGGCGCCGGCTTTCGCCGCAGCAATGCCGAAGCCACCGGTGTAGCTGTAGGCGTCGAGCACGCTGCGTCCCTTGGCCAGCGCCGCCATGAAGGCGCGATTGTCGCGCTGGTCGTAGTACCAGCCGGTCTTCTGTCCGCTCGCGAGATCGGCGAAATACCTGACGCCATTCTCTTCGACCGCGATACGCGTCGCTTCGCCCTTGGCGGCGCGAACATATTCGCCCAGGCCTTCGAGCGCGCGCGACGGCGTATCGTTGCGCAGGATGACGTTGGCAGGTGCGGTCGTCTTCTCGAGCGCCGCGAGCAGGGGATCGATCAGCGCTTCCATGCCGGCGGTCGTGATCTGCGCCACCACCGTATCGCCGAAGCGGTCGATGGTCAGCCCGGGCAGTCCGTCGCCTTCGGCGTGGATCAGCCGGTAGAACGGCTTGGTATAAAACGCATCGCGTATAGCGAGCGCACGCTGCAGATGTCGCACGAAGAACCCGGTGCCGACGATGACGTCACCGCTGCGATCCAGCATGCGCACGCCGATCAGGCTCTTGGCGTTGAAATAGCCGGTGCCGAAGATCTGGCCGTCATCGCCCGCGACATTGACGACGGAGCCGGGCGCCAAAGCCTTTGCCGCTGCGTCCATCTGGATTTCGTTGGAGAAGATCCAGGGCGCGCCGGCGCGGGCGCGGCGGCCTTCCTTCGGCTTGAGCCGTATCGTTTTGTGGGAGGTCATGGCCGCAGTTAGCACGAAGGCCGCAGAACAACCACTGTGGCGACCAATTGCGTCAAACCTGTGTTGGTTGAGTTAAACCCGTCTCTCTACGGCCCGATCTTCGCAGCCGGAACGCTCTCCCAGGCCTTTCGGCGGTCTTCGTTCGGTGCCGAGGTCATGTGCGCAAGGTCTTCGCCGAAGATCATTGTCGCGCGCTTGACCGCATCGTAGCGCAGCCAGGCTCCCGACGTGTCGTTCGACGGATTGCCGGATTTCGCAAACGCGATCCAGGCGTCCATCATGCCGTCGGACAATTCTTCTGCTGCATCGCCCGAGCCGAAGAAGGGCGCTGCGCCCTTCACGCGGAACGTGCCGAAGGTGAAGCCCAGCTCCAGCGCGTGGCAGGAACCGAGCGCGCCGTTCATGAACGGCGACGCCCAGTCGAAACGATAGCCATAAACCGGCGCGTGCGCAGCCTGCGCTTGCAGGAGCCGCGTCGCCGGCACGAAGAAGGTGTGATCGGTCATCACATCGTTCCAGCGATCGAACGGCGTGCCCCTGGTGTAGCCCTTGAGCACGCTTTCGGCGTGCGCCTCGCCGACCAGTCCGGCCGTCATCTTGCGCAAGCGCGCCTCGTCCATCTCGCGCAGGTTTCCAGCCGCGACGGTGAAGAGTTTCCATTCGTCGCGGTTCGTTCCGGTCATCACCGGCACGTCCTTGGCCGAGCCTTCGGCGACACACTCGATCGCGCGCCTGGGCAGGATCGTTCCGTCGATGGTCGGCGCGAACGGCATGCCGAGACCGATCTCACGCGGCGCGGCCAGCATGTCCTTCTGGATGCCGAGGATCGTCTCCCACGGTGCATCGACGGGATCCGCCGAGCCCAGCTTGTCCATCACATGGCGCGCGACCTTGGCCGACGTGTCGCGGGCATAGCCGATGTCGCTCGCGCCCGATTGCGGAATCGCCTTGTGGAACAGGCCGCGCGCGCCGGGCGCAGCCAGCAGCGCGCCGACGCTCATGCCGCCGGCGCTTTCACCGAAGATCGTCACATTGTCCGGGTCGCCGCCGAAAGCGGAAATGTTTTCCTTCACCCATTTCAGTGCCGCGACCTGGTCGGCGAGACCTTCCGCGCCGGTTCCAGGCAGTTTGCCGCCGCTGGCGTCGTGCAGATTGAGGAAACCGAAGGCGCCAAGGCGATAGTTGATCGTGACGAGCACGATGTCGCCGCGCGGCACGATGTACTTGCCGTTGTAAGTGCCGACGCTGCCGGCACCGGTGACGAACGCGCCGCCATGAATCCACACCATCACTGCGCGCTTCCCAGTATCGCAGGCGGGGGTCTGAACATTCAAATATAAGCAATCTTCCGAGCGCGTGCCCGGCGTTCCGCCCAGAACCGCGCCCGACGCGCTTTCGACCTGCGGCGCGATATTGCCGAAACGTGAGGCATCGCGCGTGCCTGTCCAGGGTTCGGCTGCCTCTGGCATGCGCCAGCGCAAGCCTCCCACCGGCGGCTTTGCATAGGGAATGCCGTTGAATCTGAGGACGCCGTCCTTGGCCACGCCCTGGAGCTTTCCTTGCGCGATCTCGACGGTTGCGGAAACTACCTGGTCCATGTCGTCCTCTGTGTGGGTTTTGCGCCTGCGCCCCAAAACGGGTTGACCCATGATCCGTGCGCCGAAGCCGATGCGCAAGTCCGCTCAAACTTAACGGGATGTTGACCATCCGGACGCATTAATCGGGAATGCAGGCGGCCACGCAATCCGACCCGATCGAGGCATTCAACGAGCGTGCCAAAGCCTCGGGCTGGACGTTCACATGCGGACCGGCGACCGGCTTCAGGCACTGCGAATTGACGAACGCACTGGCGCTTTGGCGTGAAAAGGCCAGAGGCCGGACGATGCCGGCGCGCGCCGACATGACGGCGCGCGACATGAAACCCTATCTGCCCCACATGTCCCTTTTGGAGCGCGTCGGCTCCGGCAGGAGTGCGCGCTACCGGGTTCGACTTCACGGCACGATGCTGACGAGTTATGCAGGCGACAAGACAGGCCAGTTCCTGGCAGATTTCATTCCGGCCCATCTCGTTGGCAGCTATATCGGCGTCTACGACACGGTGCTCGAACTTCTCACGCCGATCCGGCTGGAGAGTCATTTCCAGGCGCCCAAAGTCGACTATCTGGCGGGCGAAAGCCTGGTCGCGCCGCTGTCTGCAACCGCCAACATGTCGCCGCTCATCCTCTCGGTGACCTATGTCGAGCCGCGGGCGGCAGCCTCGAACTCCTGATGCGGCGGACTTTTCGCGATTTAGTCTGTGTACGACGTAATCGTTCTGCTGTTACCAATTCTCCACCAACGGCTCCTACGATCCCGGCACCGGCAAATGGCGGCGCTCGCTGATGGACAAGATTATGACACTCGATCCAATCGCTTCACTCAATGCGAAGTCCGAAGAGTTGGGTTGGCAGACGCGCTGGTCCATCGCCACGCGCTTCGAACATCCGGAGCTCAATCGTCTTTTGACCCTTTGGCATGAGAAGGCCGCGCGCACCTTTCCAAGGCGCACCGACTTCAGTCTGCGACAGTTGAAAGCGGTACTGCCGGACATAGCGATCATCGAACGCGTGACCACGAAGGACGGGCCGCGCTATCGCGTGCGCCTGCTTGGAACTGCGATCGCGCAGTCGTTTGGCGAGCAGACGGGAAAATATTTCGACGAGTTCGTTCCGCCCGACCAGATGTCGCTCTGGACGGGTGGCTACGATCTGATTCTCGAAACCGTGCAACCGATCCGCATCGTCACCAAGTTCTCGCTGCCGCAGGTGAACTATCTTTATGGCGAAGTGCTCTCGGCGCCGCTGGCCGGCAGCGATGGCGTTCCCAACATGATCCTGTCGGCGACCTACACGTCCGCCGATCCGATCGGCCTCGACGCCTAAGCCGGCAGCACCGCAAAGCCCGCGCGCGGGAAGTGCACGACAACCTCGCCAACGGCAGGATCGTTGCGGCGGATGGCGATCTCGTGCGCATTGCAGAAGACGATCTCGCCGGCGACCGGGTCGCGGCCATAGTCGTCGGCGGAGACAGTCACCTTGTCGCCCGGCTTGCGGCCGTGCGGGTCGTGCGGATCATGCGCGGTCCTGGCTTCCGAGGTCGCGTCCCTGGCGATGGCCAGTGCTTCCTTGGTGCTCATCTCCTTGTGCGTGCCGTGCCCGATGGCCCGGATGCGCTCGAACCAGGTCACGACCTTGGGAAATTCCTCCAGAGTTGCCTTGGCCCTGTGCGGCAGCGCGCTGTTGACGAACCAAGGGTTCATGAAGGCATGAATATCGGCCAGCCCCGGCTGCTCTCCGCCCCAGAAAGCCCGTCCGTCTTCGAGCTGATCGGCAAGGAACTGCGTATGCGCGCGATATTGATCGCGCATGAGAGGCACGGCCGCCTTGAGCGCTTCGGACGAGAAGCCGCCGCCGCTCATCGCCGCGCGATCCTTCTTGAAGTCCTCCGGCACCATGTCGCCGATCTCGCCGAAGATGATTGCAACCGCCGCCTGGAATATTTGCCGGTCGGCCCAGAAGCCGAGACCGTAGGGCGCGCCTTTGTTCTGCGGTGATAGGCTCGGCGTCGGGTAAAGCCGCTCCAACTCGCGCAGGATAATCTGCGTGTCGCAGAAAATATCCGCGCCGATCTGCATCACCGGAATCTTGCGGTAGCCGCCGGTCAGCGGAATGAGATCGGGCTTGGGCATGATGGTCGGCTGCACCACGCCGCGCCAGGCAAGCTTCTTGATGCCGAAGGCGACGCGTACTTTTTCGGAGAAGGGCGAGTTCGGATAGTGATGAAAGATGATCTCGTGGGGCATGTCGTTCGTCTCCTGTTTCCTTCTCCAAGTCCGTCGTCGCCCGCTTCATGGACCACCCGGCCAATGGGGTGATGACGGATTGGGCTGCAAACCCGATCCGTCAGCTCAATTCGTTCGAGAAGCGGATATTGTTGTTCTTTATGCCTTCGAGCACGACGTCGAGACCGCCGGACCGGATCATCCATTCCAGGCGATGATCGCGATATTCGCGCTTGAAGAGGCCGCTCTGCACCGCGCCGGCCACCTGCGTCATGCCCTGCAGCGAGTCGACAGCGGCTTTCGCGGATTTCTGCACCGAGGGGCGGGCGTTGGCGCGGATCAGCCATTGGCCGAGCGCGGACTTCTCATCCGGTCCGATGCCGTTGCCGCGAGCGCCGTTGAGATAGGGAACGACCGACAGATCGGCCCAGCCGAACGTTTCGCCGTTGAACCATTGCGCGCTGCCCAGATGGCGCGTCAGCCATTCGTAGATGCCGCGCGCCTGCGACATGGCGCGCGCCTCGATGGTGCGGGCGCGTTCGCCTTCGGCGCGTTTGAACCAGCGGATCTCGCCCATGCCCCAATTGATCGGTTCGAACAGCGTGTCCATGACGTCTTCGATGGTGCGCGCATTGGCGCGATCGACCGGCGACTTCGGCAGCAGCGCCGGCGCCGGCCATTTGTCCTCGATATATTCCAGGATGATCGTCGAATCGAAGATCTTCACATCGCCGTCGATCAGCGCCGGCACTTCGCCGCGCGGATTGGCCTTCAGAAACTCCTGGTCCGGCTGACCCGTGCCGATCGCGGTCGGCATCTTGGTCTGGTAGGCGACGCCCTTCTCGTCGAGCGCGATCTTCACCTTCTGCGCATAGGGACTTAACGGATGCTCATAAACGATGACGGTCATTTCCTGTCCTTCCAGATTTGCGCCATCCAGCCGAACAGGGTGGCGGCGTCCGATGGCGTATCCTTCGCGCCGAACTCGCGATAGAGGGTTGCGACGTTTACCGCGATACGTTCGGCATCGCCCCAGCCGGCGTAATCATCGAGCGATATGGAGCGCGCCGCTTCCAGTGCGCCCATGCCGGAGTCAAAGCGCTTCTTCGCTTCGTCGTGGATGTAGGAAAGATAGTCGCGCACGCGCGCGACGCCCTTCTTGCCGGTGATGGGACCGTGGCCGGGCACGATCGTTTCGACGTCCATCGCGATGATGGTCTCGCACGCCGCGATCCAGTTCTCCACCGGCCCCGCCCACATGATGGGATGGCCGTCGATGAAGAGGATATCGCCGGTAAAGAGTGTCTTGTCCGCCGGAACATGCACCATCGCGTCGCCGCCGGTGTGCGCGGGGCCGACCTCGATCAGATCGACCGTCTTCGAGCCGACCTGGCGCGTCGTGTGGCCCGTGAAGGTCGTGTCCGGTGCGCGGAAGGATGTTTGCTCGAAATCGAAATCGCCAAAACAGTGGATGAGATATTCGCCGGTCAGGCCAAGGCCGGGGGCCGCCTTCATGAACTGCGCCAACCCTTTGGGCGTTTCATGCTTCATCGCCTCGGCCGCGGCGGCGGTCGCGACGATCTCGCAGCCCTCGACGCACGCGTTGCCATAGCAGTGATCGCCATTGTGATGCGTGTTGACGAGGGTGCCGATCTTCGCGGACGAGGCGCGCTTGAAACCATCGAGCATGGCGCGCGTGTGCGCGGTGTCGAACATGGTGTCGACGAGCAGCGACTCGCCGCCATCGGTGACGAGGCCCGCGTTCGAGAACCCCCAGCCGCCATCGGGCTGCAGATAGGCGAAGGAGCCATTGCCGAATTCCACGACGCCAGGCTCATAGCTTGCCTTGCGAAAACTTAAGGACATCCCGCACCCAATTCTTGTCTTGACCGATTAGGGCTTGGCCTGCTTCCTGACGCAAGCGTCCTTCATCCCTCGCCCTTCGACAGGCTCAGGGTGAGGGCCGATGGGAAAACCCTCATCCTGAGCCTGCCGAAGGACGATCGGCGTCAGCAAGGAAAGACATGATTGAAGCTGTGATTTGGGACTTTGGCGGGGTTTTCACGACCTCCCCTTTCGAGGCCTTCGCCCGCTATGAACGCGAAAGGGGCATTCCCGTCGGCACGATCCGCAAGATCAACTCGACCAATCACGAGGACAATGCCTGGGCGCATTTCGAGCGGTCCGACGTCGACATGCACGGCTTCGACAAGATGTTCGCCGAAGAGGCAAAGGCGCTCGGCTTCGACATTCCGGGAAGAGACGTGCTGCCGCTGCTGTCCGGCGATTTCCGCCCCGAGATGATCGAGGCGCTGCGCCGCGTGAAGACGCAGTTCAAGACCGGCTGCATCACCAACAACATGCCTACGAATACGGTGTCGGGCCCGACCGTTCCAGGCGCCGGCCGTTCGATCTATGCACGCGAGATCATGGAGATGTTCGACGAACTCATCGAGAGCTCCAAGATCGGAATCAGAAAGCCCGATCCGCGCATCTATCACATGATGTGCGAACAGCTCGGCGTCGGGCCCGCGGCGTGCGTCTTCCTCGACGATCTCGGGCCAAACCTGAAGCCTGCCCGCGCACTCGGCATGACGACGATCAAGGTCGAATCCGCGCCGCAAGCCATCGCGGAACTTGAAGCCGCGATTGGGATGAAGCTGTCGTAACACGCTTAACTGTCATGGCCCGCTCTTGCAGGCCATGACAATTGTGGTCGTGTCTAACCCCAGCTTGCCGGGATTTTCGTTGCACGCTGGTTGGTGAGGAGCTTGGAGCGGCGCTCTTTTTCCGCGTCCGAGATCGTTGCCGGGTCCTCGATGGCCGACGGAGGAAGCGTCGCCTCCATCGCCTTCTTCACCGCGGGCCGTGCTTCCATCGCCGCCATCCAGCGTTTCACGTTCGGGAATTCGTCGAGATCGATCTTGCGCAGCTTGTAGCCCGAGGCCCAGGGATAGCAGATCATGTCGGCGATCGTGTATTCGCCGGCCGCGAGCCACTCCTTCTTGTGCAGGCCGAGATTCATCACGCCATAGAGGCGATGCACTTCGTCGCTGAAGCGCGTGACGGCATAGGCGAGGTCGCCATTCGCCGCATTCTGCGACGCGCGGAAGAAATGACCCTGTTCGCCGAACTTCGGGCCCTGATTGCCCATCTGCCACATTACCCACTGGATGACATCGTACTTCTTGTGCAACTCCTGCGGATAGAATTTTCCGTGCTTCTCGGCGACGTACATCATGATCGCGCCGGATTCGAAGATGCGCACGGGCGCGCCGCCGCCTGTCGGCTCGCTGTCCACCAAAGCCGGCATGCGGTTGTTGGGCGAGAATTTCAGGAACTCGGGATCGAACTGATCGCCGCGTCCGATGTTCGTGGCCTTGATCGTGTAGGGCACGCCGAGTTCTTCGAGAAGAATTGTCACCTTCTTGCCGTTCGGCGTCGGCCAATAAAAAAGTTCAAGCATCGCTGTCTCCTATTTGTCTGGCGCAAGCCTAGCATGAAGGCGTATGCGTTGCGCGCGGACCTGCTCGCTCCTAACCTGCTACCCAAAATAACCGGAGGAATTCCATGACAATTTCAATGTACAAAGTTTCTGTTCCCGTTTTCGTGCAGAGCCTGAACGGCTTGAACGGCGTGCTCGACAAGGCGGCGGCGTTTGCGGAGGCGCGCAAGCTCGATCAGGCGGTGGTTCTGGGATTGCGGCTCTATCCCGACATGTTTCCGCTTGCCGTCCAGGTCGGCCAGGTGACGACCCATGCGGGGCGCGGCGTGGCGCAACTCGCCGGGCTGACGCAGCCAACATTCGACGGCGGCGAGACGACCTTTGCCGCGCTCAAGGATCGCGTGTCCAAGACCATCGAATTCGTGAAGACCGCGCAGCCGGAACAGATCGACGGCACCGAGGACAAGGAGATCGTCCTCAAATTCGGCACCCGCGAGATGAAGTTCACGGGCCAGAATTTCCTTGTCGGCTTCACGCTGCCGAACTTCTTCTTCCACTACACGACGGCGTACGACATCCTGCGCTCCATCGGTGTGGAAATCGGCAAGCGCGATTTCATGGGTGCGCCGGGGTAATATCGCCCCCGCTTTAGCGGGGGAGGGAAGACTAAGCGAAATCCTTCGCCAGCGCTTCGCGCGTGGCGGCGGGCATTACGGCCATGTGCCCGTAGTTGGGATGCGCCATGCCGATGACGACGGTCTCGGCGCCGGACTTGAAGGCGGTAATCTGCGCCGGAGTGAACTTGAAGCGCAGCCAGTGCACCGATGACGTCTTGCCGTCCGGCGTGGTGCGGTCTTCGTAGTCCGTCGGCGTCGCCTTGATGCGGTCCTTGCCGATGTCGAGAAAGACGCTGTCCTCAATGCGCCCGAGCTTGCGCAGTTCCTTCTCGCGCCGGTCGGCGTCCTCGATCTCGATCATGAAGGTGGCGATCAGCTCGTCGCCCTGCGGAATCAGCGGATTGTAGGCTTCGAGCTCGCCTGCGATCTGTTCCGCGCCGCCCTTCTCGATGCGCAGCATCTCCTGCACCTGCAGCCACATCGACCGATAATTCTCGAAATAGAGCGTCGCGTACGGCCCCACTTCCATGCGCCGGTTCTTCTTCTCGACGATGGAGGCCGCGCGAAGTTCCGTCCGCCTCGCGTTGTACTCGGCGTCGGAAAGAATGTCGGCGGCCGTGATTTTTCTCTCTGCGGCTGACATCTAGTTCTCCAGCAGCCCGAACGCGTGGGCCATGATCTCGATCGGATGTTCCGGCTCACGCGCCTTCAACTCCTTGCCGTCCCTGGCAAGCAATTCGCCGGTTTGCTGCACGATGTGCTGCGCGGCGAGCGGGCAATCCGAAACGATGTGGCCGCGCGACTGCTGCGCCGCCGTGCGGAACACCGGCCGTCCAACCTTAACGGCCAGGTCGTGCGTTGGTTTCACCACTCCGAACGTGCCGCCATGGCCCGAGCAGCGTTCGATCACGTCGACAGGCGTGTCGGGGATCAGGCGCAGCATCTCGGCCGCCTTCGGTCCCATGTTCTGCGCCCGCGCGTGACAGGCCAGGTGCACCGTCACGCCTTCGGGCAGCGGTTTCAGTCCCGCCGGCAGGCCCTCCTTCTTCGCCACATCGACGACATACTGGTCGATGTCGAAGGTCGCGGCCGCGACGCGTTTCACGTCTTCATTGTCGGGCACGATCAGCGGCCATTCGAATTTCAGCATCAGCCCGCAGGAGGCGGTGAGCGCGACGATGTCGTAACCCTCGTCGATCAGCTTCACGAGTTCCTTCGAAACCTTCGCGGCGTTCGACGCAACGCGTTCGAGTGCCGCCTGTTCCAGGAACGGCATGCCGCAGCAGCCGGGATAGGCAACCTTCGTCTCGACTCCGATGTGATTGAGCACCGCGCGCGCCGCCATGCCGGTCGCCGGCTTGTTGTAGTTCACAAAGCAGGTTGCATAGAGCGCCGCCTTGCGCTTGCCGAAAGCGGGCGCAGATTCGTTGGCGCGGATCGGATGGCTGCGGTCGGACGCAACGAACGTGCGCGCGTGGAATTTCGGCAATTGCGCCGTGCGGTCGATGCCGGTGACGGCTTCCATGACGGGGCGCGTGATGGCGTTGTTCGTGCCAGACGCCCAGTTGATAACGGGCGATGCAAACCGCGCCAGCTTGCCGTTACGGTCCATCTCCGCGAGCTGCTGTTGCGTGAAACTCGTCTTGCCCTGCTTCGCTTCGACCGCGCGGGCGCGCAAAATCAGATGCGGGAAATCCAGATTGAACGCGTGCGGCGGCACATAAGGGCATTTCGTCATGAAGCACATGTCGCAGAGCGTGCAGGCCTCGACCACCGGCGCGAAATCTTCCGACTTCACGGCGTCCAGGTCTTCCGTTGCGCTGCTGTCGATCAGATCGAACAGGCGCGGGAAGGATTTGCACAGATTGAAACAGCGCCGGCAGCCATGACAGACGTCGAAGACGCGCCGCATCTCCTTGTCGAGCGCTTCGGCGTCATAGAATTCTTCCTCGCGCCACGGAATCGGATGGCGCGTCGGCGCACCGAGACTGCCTTCTTGAGATGCCATGTGAAAATCCTTGTCATCCCCGGCGAGCGGCGACGAAGTCGCTGCGAGGGAAGGGGACCCAGGCGATCAGACCAGACGTGATCCATCTACCTGGGTTCCCTTCCCCTCGCGATGCTGATGCATCGCGAGGCCGGGAATGACAGTTGGAATTACTTACCCAGCGTGTCGAGCGCCTTCTGGAAACGGCCGGCATGCGATTTCTCGGCCTTCGCCAGGGTCTCGAACCAGTCGGCGATTTCGTCGAAGCCTTCGCTGCGCGCCGTCTTGGCCATGCCCGGATACATGTCGGTGTATTCGTGCGTCTCGCCGGCGATCGAAGCCTTGAGGTTCAGCGTGGTGTCGCCGATCGGCTCGCCGGTCGCCGGATCGCCGACCGCTTCGAGATATTCGAGATGGCCGTGGGCATGGCCGGTCTCGCCTTCCGCGGTCGAGCGGAACACGGCGGAGACGTCGTTATAGCCTTCGACGTCGGCCTTCTGTGCGAAGTAGAGATAGCGGCGGTTGGCCTGGCTTTCGCCGGCGAACGCGTCCTTCAGATTCTGGGCGGTCTTGGAACCTTTCAAACTGGCCATGGGAGTCTCCTTTGCCGTGGGAAGATCGTTCTTCGCCGCAGAGAAAACTCCCTGCCGAACGGGATGTCAATAGATTAGAATAATTCTAAAGAGGTTGCGACACTGTCGCAGCGAACATTCAGCCGCGCTTGACGCGCACGACCACATCGATGCGGTCCACCGACATGCCCTTGGGGGGCGCGGGAACGCCGGCAACGGCAATATTCTCGCCGGGAATGTCGATCAGCGTGCCTTCGTCCTCGACGTAGAAGTGCTGATGATCGCCGGTATTCGTGTCGAAATAGCTGCGCGCGGCATCGACCACGACCTGACGCAGCAGGCCGCTTTCGGTGAACTGATGCAGTGTGTTGTAAACCGTCGCGAGCGAGACCTGCACGCCGGCGTGCGCGGCCTCGGCATGCAGGGATTCCGCCGTCATGTGACGGTCGCCTGAGCCGAACAGCAGCCCGACCAGTTCGATCCGCTGACGCGTCGGGCGCAGTCCGGCGGTGCGCAGCGTTGCTGCGGCGTCCAGTTCCGTATCGCGACTCTTGCGCGCCATTAAGTATCTGATCTCTCAAAGAACCCCTTGTGCCGCTGACACTCGGGCTTCATCTTTGCTATTCTGCAAACTAACGGACAATTGTTAGAATGCTTCTAACATAGAAATCGGCATTTGGCCCCTTTCTGTCAAGGGCCGCCGGCTAAAGGACCAAGACGTGGACACCCGTAACCCTTCCCGCCAATCCAGTTTCGACATGGCCGGTCTTTTGGCCTGCGCCCGGGGAGAGCTGTTCGGCCCCGGCAATGCGCGGCTGCCCCTGCCGCCGATGCTCATGTTCGATCGCATCACCAAGATCACGGAAAAGGGCGGCAGCGCCGGCAAGGGCGAGGTCGAGGCTGAACTCGACGTCAATCCGAACCTCTGGTTCTTCAAATGCCATTTTCAGGACGATCCGGTGATGCCCGGCTGTCTCGGCCTCGATGCGCTGTGGCAGATGGTTGGCTTCTTCCTCGGCTGGGCCGGGGGTCTCGGCAAGGGCCGCGCGCTCGGCGTCGGCGACGTGAAGCTCACCAGCATGATTTTGCCGACGGCCAAGAAGATCACCTACTACGTCGAACTCAAACGCGTGATCATGCGCAAGCTGGTGCTCGGCGTGGCCGACGGCATTGTGAAGGTTGACGGCAATCTCGCCTTCGAAGTGAAGGACTTGAAAGTCGGTCTGTTCAGCGATGCGGCGGCCGCGCTGGCGCAGAACGCCGCCGCGCCAGCGTGACAATCGGACCCTCGCCCTTCGTCCTTCGACAAGCTCAGGATGAAGGGCTCAGGGTGAGGGCCAGGATTTGATCCTCATCCTGAGCTTGTCGAAGGATGGATGGCGAGTTCGAATGCATCCCTCACAAATCCGCTCTAGTCGCCGGCCGGAGCGTTCAGGAAGGAAGACCGTTACATGAGGCGCGTCGTCGTCACCGGGATGGGCATCGTCTCGTCCATCGGCAACAACACGCAGGAAGTCGTCTCGTCCCTGCGCGAGGCGAGGTCCGGCATCGTCAAGGCCGACGTCTATGAGAAGATGAACTTCCGCAGCCAGGTCCATGGCAGCCTGAAGATCGATCTCGAAGCCGTGGTCGACCGCAGGGCACGCCGTTTCCAGGGTGATGGCGCGGGCTATTGCTGGGTCGCGATGGAGCAGGCGATCCGCGATTCCGGTCTCGAGGGAAAAGACATCTCCAATCCTCGCACGGGATTGATCGTGGGTTCCGGCGGTCCGTCGACGAAAGCGATTGTCGCCGCCGCCGACACGGCCCGCGCCTCCAGCCCCAAGCGCATCGGTCCCTTCGCCGTGCCCAAGGCGATGTCGTCGACCTGTTCGGCGAATCTCGTCGACCTGGTTCAAGACCAAGGGCGTGAACTATTCCATCTCCAGCGCCTGTTCGACCTCGGCCAACTGCATCGGCAACGCGGCGGAGATGATCCAATGGGGCAAGCAGGACGTGATGTTCGCCGGTGGCGGCGAGGAACTCGACTGGACGCTCTCCGAACTGTTCGACGCGATGGGCGCGATGTCGTCCAAGTACAATGCGACGCCGGAAAAGGCCTCGCGCGCCTATGACAAGAACCGCGACGGCTTCGTGATCTCGGGCGGCGGCGGCATTCTCATCCTCGAGGAACTCGAACACGCCAAGGCGCGCGGCGCGAAGATCTATGCCGAGCTCGCCGGCTATGGCGCGACGGCGGACGGCGCGGACATGGTGGCGCCGTCGGGCGAAGGCGCGGTGCGGTGCATGCAGATGGCGATCAAGGACGTGAAGGGCGCAATCGACTACATCAACCCGCACGCCACTTCGACCCCGGTCGGCGACATTCCGGAAATCAACGCCATCCGCGAAGTGTTCGGCGAGAAGATGCCGCCGATCAGCGCCACCAAATCGCTCACCGGCCACAGCCAGGGCGCGGCCGGCGTGCATGAGGCGATCTACTCGCTTTTGATGATGCAGTCGGGCTTCATCTGCGAGAGCGCGAATATCGAAGAGATCGATCCCGCCGTCGCCGATGCGAACATTGTGCGCAAGCGTATCGACAACGTCCGCATCGACACGGTGCTTTCCAACAGTTTCGGCTTCGGCGGCACCAACGCTTCACTGGTTTTCCAGCGTCACGCATAGGACTTGCATCGGACAGGTCGACCCTTTGTCGGCTGTTCCAAAATGAAACAGACCCACAAGGGCGAGGGTAAAATGGCACATGCCGGACTTATGCAAGGCAAGCGGGGCCTGGTGATGGGGGTGGCGAACGACCATTCCATCGCCTGGGGCATTGCGCGCACTCTGGCCGCCCAGGGCGCCGAGATCGCCTTTACATATCAGGGCGACGCGCAGGCCAAGCGGCTCAAGCCGCTCGCGGCTTCGATCGGCTCGAAAATCGTCCTGCCCGCCGATGTCGAGAAGGACGACGAACTCGATTCCGTCTTCGCGACACTCAAGAAGGAATGGGGCACGCTCGACTTTCTGGTCCACGCCATCGCGTTCTCCGACCGCGACGAACTGAAGGGCCGTTACGTCGACACCAGCCGCGCCAATTTCTGCCGTACGCTTTCGATCTCCTGCTATTCGTTCACCGCCGTTGCCCAGCGCGCCTCGCACCTGATGAACAAGGGTGGCTCGATGGTGACGCTGACCTATCTCGGCGCCCAGCGCGTCATGCCGAACTACAATGTGATGGGCGTCGCCAAGGCGGCGCTTGAGGCCAGCGTGCGCTATCTCGCTGCCGATCTCGGACATGACCACATCCGTGTCAACGCGATCTCCGCAGGACCCATGCGGACGCTGGCCGGCGCCGGCGTCGGCGATGCACGCATGATGATGAAGTGGAACCGGGTTCACAGCCCGCTCAAGAAGAGCATCGAACTCGATCATGTCGGCGGCGCGGCGCTTTATCTGCTCAGCGATCTGTCCGGCGGCGTCACCGGCGAAATCCATTTTGTCGACGCAGGCTTCAATGTCGTGGGCATGCCGCCGACGGCGGATCTGAAGGGCTGGATCGCGCCGGAAAACGGCGTGGAAAATAGTGAAGGAACGAAAGTCGATGCGCGCGTTTAATCTTTCGATTTTTGCACTGGCACTGGTTTTCTCGGCAGCAGCCGCCGAGGCCGGCTGGCAGGATCAGGCCTCGGCGTTCGACCAGAAGCGTCTGGCCTCGCTCGGCGAAGCCAAGCAGAAGGCGCTCGCCGAAGCGAAGGCCGGTCGCGGCACCGGCGATTTCAGCGCGATACGCTCTGCGCTCGATGCCGGCTCGCATGCGCCGTCGCCGCGCGAGATCGCCGGTTCCTGGCGCTGCCGCACGATCAAGCTCGGCGGCATGACACCCTATGTCGTCTACTCCTGGTTCCATTGCCGTATCGCGCATCGCGGCGGCGGCCTCTTCTTCGAGAAAACCTCCGGCAGCACGCGCACCGCCGGCTTCCTCTATCCCGCCGATGGCGGGCTTGTGTATCTCGGCGCATCGCAGGTCGCGGGCGAGCCGCAGCATGCCTATTCCGGCAATGGCGCTTCGGCCGGTGCGGCCGCGACGCCCGACGACCAGATCGGCCTTCTCACCTCGATCGACGCGCACCATGCGCGTCTGGAAATGCCCTATCCGGTGCAGGAATCCACCTTCGACGTGATCGAACTGAAGCGTTGACGCGCGCGGTCCGGGCGCGATAGGAAGAACCGTCACGCCAACCTCCCGCCGAGGTTCTATGCAAGAGATTGTCATCACCCGCTGATCGCTCTGCGTCTCGCAGAGCCTGACCACGCACCGGAAAATGCGCGCGCGTTTGCGCCCGCATCGTCCGATGCGGATTGCGGCTGCATGTACGAGTCTCAACGTGAACATCTCAAGACTGGAACAGCGCGTCCTGCACTGCCTGGCGCAGGGCGGACGCATTCAACACACCTGGCACGACAACCGGATCGTCGAAGTCGATTGCTGGAGCCGCGACGGCTACCGGCTGATGGACTGCACCATGGATCTCTTCAGGCGCCTGAAGCGGCGAGGCCTGATCGAAAGCCGTGCGCACGGACCCTATCGCATCTCGCGACTGGGCCTGACTTGCGTGCGAGCGCAACAGGACAACCAATAGGAAACGAATATGACGATGACAAATGAAGAACTGACGGCGCGGCTGGACAAGCCCCGCTTTCCACGCAGCTCTCGCTACGACGGACGCTGGATCGTGGACAATCTGATGGGCCCGCATGTGCTGTGGCTGGCCGAGCATCTTTGCGAAGTGCTCGAACTCAAGCCCGGCATGCGGGTGCTCGATCTGGGCTGCGGCAAGGCGATCAGCTCGATCTTTCTTGCAAAGGAGTTCGCCGTGCAGGTCACCGCCGCCGATTTCTGGATCAAGCCGGGCGAGAATGCACGCCGCATCGAAACGGCTGGCGTCGCGGATCGCGTGTTTCCGGTTTACGCGGAGGCGCACGCGCTGCCGTTCGCTGAGGAACAGTTCGATGCGATCGTCAGTCTCGACGCCTTCCAGTATTTCGGCACCGGCGACCTCTATCTCGGCACGATCTCAAAGTTTCTGAAACCTGGCGGACGCATCGGTATCGTTTGCCCGGGGCTGGCCCATGAAATCGTCGACGTTCCAGAACACCTCAAGCCATGGTGGGAATGGGACTTCTGCTGCTTTCATTCGCCGGACTGGTGGCGCCATCACTGGGCGAAGACGGGTCTTGTCCAGGTTGAAACCGCCGACTGGATGGAAGACGGGCATGCGCTCTGGCTCGACTGGTACCGGGCCGTGGTGCCGCTCCTGACCGGTTTTCACGCCAAGTCCTCGGCGGACGGCATCGCAATGCTTGAAGCCGATGCGGAAAAGCTGTTCGGCTTCACGCGCGTGGTGGCGCGAAAATCCGCCTAGCGCGGGGTGCCGCCCTGGGGTCCGAAGAACACGACCCAGGCCCGAAATTCCCCTGAAAAGCTGGCAAAGCGATGTTCGACGCCGGCGGGGACAAAGAGGACGTCGCCGGCCACGAAGCGTACCGTTTCCTCGCCGCGCTTGAAGATGCCCTGGCCGGACTGGATGACGTAAATCTCGTCGCGCTCATGTTTGACCTGCGTATCCTGGTCGGTCGGCACGAACAGCAACAGGTTGGCATCGCCGTGCTGGAACAGCGACACGGACGACTGGCCCGACGCCGCAAGCTTGCGCGCCGAGGCGATGAGTTCGATCTTGAGAGGAAGCTTGCTCATGTCGACTTTCCTCCTTTCGCGGCGCTGGCGAAGCGCTGAAAGAGATAGTGGCTGTCCATCGGGCCCGGCGAGGCCTCGGGATGATACTGCACGCTGAACACGGGCTTGCCCTGAACTGCGATGCCGCAGTTGGTGCCGTCGAACAGCGAGATATGGGTTTCGGTCACGCCCTTGGGCAAAGTTTCACGATCGACCGTGAAGCCGTGGTTCATCGACACGATCTCGACCTTGCCGGTTTGGAGGTCCTTCACCGGATGGTTCGCGCCATGATGGCCCTGCTGCATCTTTCGCGTCTGCGCACCCAGCGCAAGGCCGAGCATTTGATGACCAAGGCAGATGCCGAACAGCGGGATGTTCGAATCCAGCACGCCCTTTATGGCCGGAATGGAATAGACGCCGGTGGCTTGTGGATCGCCGGGGCCGTTCGACAACAGCACGCCGTCGGGCTCGTGGCGCATGACTTCTTCGAATGTCGCCTGCGCCGGAACCACGGTGATGTCCGCGCCAAGGCCGGCAAGCATGCGCAGGATGTTCCGCTTCACGCCGAAATCGACCACCGTGACACGCCAGGTGGGCGAGGTCTGTTCGCCATAGCCCACATTCCAGGCCCAGGGCGTCTCGCGCCATTTGTAGGTCTGGCGCGTGGTGACCTCCTTGGCGAGGTCGAGGCCGACAAGCCCGGGAAACCCGCGCGCCGCCTTCACGCCGGCTTCGACATCGATGGCGCCGTTCTTCGCCTGCACGATCACGCCGTGCGGCATGCCGAGTTCGCGGATGCGGTTGGTCAGCGCGCGCGTGTCGATGCCGGCGATTGCGGGGATGTTGTGCTTCTTCAGCCAGCCGTCGAGCGCCGAAAGCGCGCGATAATTCGACGGGTGCTCGGCGCCGGCGCGCACGACAAGGCCGCGCACGACCGGGGTGAGCGATTCGATGTCCTCGTCATTGGTGCCGACGATGCCGATGTGCGGAAAGGTGAAGCAGACGATCTGTCCGGCATAGGAGGGATCGGTCAGGATCTCCTGATAACCCGTCATCGCCGTGTTGAAGCAGACCTCGCCGACGCCTTCGTGCGTGGCCCCGAAGGTGTGGCCCTCGAACACCGTTCCGTCCGCCAGGATGAGTGCGCCGCGCGAAAATGCAGCCGCCGGTTTTGCGGCCGTGGCGAGCGTTGCATCGGACATGGGAGATACCGGTTGGATTTGGCGGAAAATAGGGACGCGCCCCCTCAGGGTCAAGCTTTTGCGACAGCTATTTTCCCCTGATATTTCAACGTGTTGGCAATCAGCCGCGATTTGACTAGATTGTCGCTTCTCCAACGCGGCGCAATCCGGCGAAGTGTGCAACGGTTCGCCGTAAGATTGCGCGCCAACAAAAGAGAGATGAGAAACATGGGCCTGCGCGAGCAGATCAACGATTCGCTGAAAGAGGCGATGAAAGCCAAGGACCAGAAGCGCGTCGGCACGCTCAGGTTGATCAATGCCGCTCTCAAGGATCGCGACATCGCGGCGCGCACCGAGACCAGCCGCGAGCTTCTCGGCGACGACGAGATCCTTTCGCTGCTCGCCAAGATGATCAAGCAGCGCGAGGATTCGATTCAGGCTTATGAAGCGGGCAACCGCCCCGAACTCGCCGCCGCCGAGCGTGACGAGATCGCCGTCATTCGCGGCTTCATGCCGAAGCAAATGAGCGCGGAGGAGGCGAAAGCCGCCATTTCCAAGGTGATCGCCGATGTCGGCGCCGCCTCGATCAAGGACATGGGCAAGGTCATGGCCGCGCTGAAAGAACGTTTCGCCGGCCAGATGGACTTCGGCAAGGCCAGCGGCGCGGTGAAGGAAGCGCTGACGAAATAACTCCCTTCTGTCATCCCCGGCGAGCATCGCGTGCAGTGCACGCGATGTGAGGGGACGGGACCCAGGCGGTCAGGTCACGCCAGGTCAAACCACCTGGGTTCCCTTCCCCTCGCGAAACTGCCGTTTTGCTCGGCGGGGAATGACATTGTGGTTTTACCGGGATGACACTGTGGGTAATTGGACGAGAACGTCCCCACAATCGACGGCCGCTGTCGTACACTCCGCCCATGCGCTTTTCGCCCAACCTGCTTGAGGAAATTCTTCGCCGGACGGACATCGTCCAGCTCGTGGGCCGGCGCGTGAAGCTGACCCGCAAGGGTCAGGCGTTCTGGGGCTGCTGCCCGTTCCACAAGGAGAAGTCCGCCTCCTTCAAGGTGGAGAACGGGAGGCGCACCTATCATTGCTTCGGCTGCGGCAAGGGCGGCGATGCGTTCAGGTGGCTCACCGAAACCGAAGGGCTGTCGTTCCCCGAAGCCGTGCAGCGACTGGCGGCCGAGGCGGGCGTCGAACTGCCCAAATGGTCGCCGGACGATGAGGCGCGCGAGGAAAAAAAGAAGTCGCTGTACGACATCATCGAAGCGACGTGCCTGTTCTTCGAGGAGCAGTTGCGCGCGGAAACGGGCGCAGAAGCGCGCAAATATCTGCAGTCGCGCGGGCTCAACGGCGAAGTGGCGAAGAAATTCCGTCTCGGCTACGCGCCGTCCGGACACAATGCGCTGATCGAGCATCTGAAAACAAAGAACATCACCGTCGACGACATGGTCGCGGCGGGCGTGGTGCGCGCCGCTCAGGACGAACGCGGCCCGCGCGATTTCTTCTTCGATCGCGTGATGTTTCCGATCGGCGATCCGCGCGGCCGCATCGTCGCGTTCGGCGGTCGCGGCCTTTCGCCGGACGCCAAGCCCAAATACATCAACACGGGCGAGACGACGCTCTTTTCCAAGGGCCATCTGCTCTACAATTTCGCCACCGCGCGCGGCGCAGCGATCAAGAGCCAGCAGATCGTCGTCGCCGAAGGCTATATGGACGTGATCGCGCTGGTGCGCGCGGGTTTCGAGGCCGCGGTGGCGCCGCTCGGCACCGCGCTCACAGAAGACCAGTTGCATCTGCTCTGGCGCACGGCCGCCGAACCGATCCTGGCCTTCGACGGCGACGATGCCGGCCTGCGCGCGGCGCATCGCGCGGCAAGACTCTCGCTGCCGCATCTGAAGGCGGGTTACTCGCTGCGCTTTGCATTCCTGCCTGCCGGCGAAGACCCCGACTCGCTGATCCGCACGAACGGCCCGGCGGCGATGAAGAAAATTGTCGACGAGGCGTTGCCGCTCTCGCAGGTTCTCTGGCGCGCCGAGACGGACGGCAAGGATTTCTCGACGCCCGAACGCAGGGCGGGACTCGAACGCACGCTCGGCGAAATCGTTTCGGCGATCGGCGACGGCAAGATCGCGGACTATTACCGGCGCGACTTCGAGCAGAGGATCTACGACGCCTTCAAGCGACGTCCGGCGCCGCCTTCGTCCGGCCGTCCGCCGCGACAGAATGACCGCGTCTTCAACCGCTATGACAGCCGCGGCCGCAACGTCCCGCGCCCCGGCACCTATGGTGGCGGCGAGGCGGTTTCGCCGGCGGTCAAAGCCAGTCTTCTGGCCCGTTCGGGGCGCAGCGGCGCGCGGAGTATGAAGGAGTTCGAACTCGCCGCCCTGCTTCTGGCCGAACCTGAGCTGGCCGGGCGCCATGGCGAGTTGCTCGCCGAGCTTCCCTTTACGGACCGTCAGCTTGACAGCCTGCGCCAGCAACTCCTAAACCTCGCCGCTTCCGGCTCCGGCCTTGAAAAACAAGGGTTGGAGAACCATCTGGGACGTCTGGGTATGGCTGAACTCGTTGCCCGTTTGAATGCACGGGCGGTGGGTGGTTCGGACCCCGCGGATGCGACAGACCCGGATGCCGGGGATGTCGACGCCAGGTTTCTGAAGGCTGCCAGTGATCTTCGCGAAATGGCCGAACGCGAGCCCGAACGGGCCCGCGCCATGGAGCGTTTCAAGAACGAAGGCACCGAGGAAAGCTGGATAGACGCCCAAAAACTGCTCGGTTTCCCACCGGGCGACTGAGACGGCATCGAAAACGGGACTCTCACGCCTCTATATAGGGGCCCTTTTTTGGCGGATTGCAGCGTGGCAACGAAGACGGCGACTAAAAAACAGGCAAAACCATTGAAAAAACACGCCCCGGCCAAGCCGGTACCGGCGAAGAAGGCCGTTTCGAAGGCCAAACCGGCCGCCAAGACGGCTGCCGCGGTCAAACCGGCCGCGAAAACCCATGCGAACCATAAGGCCAAGCCGGAGCTGAAGAGCACGGCCAAGGCCGCCCCCGCCGCCAAGGTCGCCGCCAAGCCGGTCGCGCCGCAGCCGCTGGCCAAGGCCAACGGGAAGATCCCCGCCAAGGTTGTCAGCAAGAACGCCAAGCCGGGCGAAGACACGCCGGGCGATGCCGACTCCCCGCTTCTGGACATGTCGGACGTCGGCGTCCGCAAGATGATCGCCAAGGCCAAGACCCGCGGCTATGTGACCTATGACGAGCTGAACAAGGTCCTGCCGTCCGACAAGGTCTCCTCGGAACAGATCGAAGACACGATGGCTTTGCTCAACGAGATGGGCATCAACGTCATCGAGAGCGAAGAGCAGGAAGAGGGCGCCGAGGGCGATCTTCCCGCCGTCGTCGAAGGCGGCAAGGAAGTCGTCGCCAAGACCGGCACCGCCGCCGAACAATATGACCGCACGGACGATCCGGTGCGCATGTACCTGCGCGAGATGGGCAGCGTCGAGCTTCTGAGCCGCGAAGGCGAAATCGCGATTGCCAAGCGCATCGAGGCCGGCCGCGAGCTGATGATCGGCGCCTTGTGCGAAAGCCCGCTGACGTTCGAGGCGCTCACCGTGTGGCGCGACGAACTCAACGAGGGCAAGGTCCTTCTTCGCGACATCATCGATCTTGAGGCGATGTACGCCGTCGGCCCCGAGGGCCAGGCCGCCGCCGCCGCACAGGCCGCAAGCTCCGCCGCGCATCTTGCCAACATCAATGCCGCCGCTGCCGGCCAGCCGATGCCGCCGCGTCCGGTTCCGCCGCCGCCGCCGCCGCCAAAGCCCGCGCCGGTTCCGCGCGCCGACGGCGAAGAACCCGATGCCGCCGAAGTGGCCGCAGCGGCGGATGCCGCGGACGCCGACGATTTCGACGATGAGGGCAATCTGCCGCTCAGCGCGATGGAAGCGACGCTGAAGCCGCAGGTGCTCGAGGCGCTCGACGCCATCGCCGCGCTGTACAAAAAGCTCGGCCGCCTGCAGGACGCGAGCGTCGAAGCCGCGCTTGCCTCCGACGAACTTTCCACCGGCCAGGAACGCCGCTTTAAAAAGCTGCGCAACGAGACGATGGATCTCGTCAAAGGCCTCAAGCTCAACAACAACCGCATCGAGGCGCTTGTCGACCAGATGTACGGCATCAATCGCCGTCTCGTCTCGCTCGAAGGCCGCCTGCTGCGTCTCGCCGAAGCGCATGGCGTGGCGCGCGAGGATTTCCTCAAAGAGCATTTCGGCAACGAGCTTGACCCGCATTGGGCCCGCCGCGTCGGCCGTCTCTCCCGCATGGGCTGGAAGGATTTCGTCCAGGACGAGCGCGAGAAGATCAACACGCATCGCGACGAGATCCAGGCGCTGGCGCAGGAAACGCGCCAGTCGATCACCGAATTCCGCCGCATCGTCCAGACGGTGCAAAAGGGCGAGCGCGAGTCGGGCGTCGCGAAAAAGGAAATGATCGAGGCGAACCTTCGCCTCGTCATCTCCATCGCCAAGAAATACACCAACCGCGGCTTGCAGTTCCTCGACCTGATCCAGGAAGGCAATATCGGTCTGATGAAGGCGGTCGATAAGTTCGAATATCGCCGCGGCTACAAATTCTCGACCTATGCGACGTGGTGGATTCGCCAGGCGATCACCCGCTCCATCGCCGACCAGGCGCGCACCATCCGCATCCCGGTCCACATGATCGAGACGATCAACAAGCTGGTGCGCACGTCGCGCCAGATGCTGCACGAGATCGGCCGCGAGCCGACGCCGGAGGAACTCGCCGAACGCCTCGCCATGCCGCTGGAAAAAGTGCGCAAGGTCCTCAAGATCGCCAAGGAGCCGATCTCCCTCGAAACGCCGATCGGCGACGAGGAAGACAGCCATCTCGGCGACTTCATCGAGGACAAGAACGCGATCCTGCCCATCGACGCGGCGATCCAGGCGAACCTGCGCGAGACCACCACGCGCGTCCTCGCCACGCTCACCCCGCGCGAGGAACGCGTGCTGCGCATGCGCTTCGGCATCGGCATGAACACCGACCACACGCTCGAAGAAGTCGGCCAGCAGTTCAGCGTCACGCGCGAACGTATCCGCCAGATCGAAGCCAAGGCGCTGCGCAAGCTGAAGCATCCGAGCAGGTCACGGAAGCTGCGATCGTTCCTGGATAACTAAAGCGCACCGAGATCCCCGACCATCTCGGGTCGCGACGCCGCTGGCGTGTAAGAACCGAAGTTAAGTGGTTCAACACAAGTCGTGGTTGTGATTAGCTCCCTTTTCCATTGGGGATAGGGCGGGACGAGGCAATGGTCGAACGAGAAAGAGATTATCTTCGGTCGCCTGCTGCCTTTACTATTCTAAAATCGACCGCATTGGGTTTTGCACTTGGCCAAGCGGATTATCTGCTCGTGTGTTTTTATCTGAACCTTGCCGACAAGGTGCAGCCCAACACTTGGCAATTTTACTCTGCTGTCGTGGAGGGTTGCGCGTTAGCTGGCTTGGTCGCGATCGCTTTGGCGCGCTACTGGCGACCTACTCTCGTGCGAGTACTTTCGAGCAAACGGATAGATTTGCTTTTGTCGACATTAGTCGGCGCGTCAGTCGCGGTCGCCTTTCCTTCAATAGGCTCGAGTTGGTACGGACCGTTATTCGGGGGCCTTACTGCCACCCAATTCGTAGTCGTAGTAGCTGTTCCGGTCATCTTGGCTGTTGTTTTATTCGCGATGTCCGCTGTTGTGGCCTACCCATGGACTCGGCGAAGCCGAACGTCGTTTTTTGTTAGCGATGCCGAGAAGCAGAATGCCGCAGAGGATCTCTTAAACTTCAGTGGAGCAGCGGCCCGATTCGCGGAACGTGTCCTGAACGGAGACTCATCGGAAAGCATTGTGTTTGGTGTCGATGCGCCATGGGGAACAGGCAAGTCGACATTCATAAATTTCTGTGCAGCGCATTGGTCGGCGAGCGGAAGTGCAATCGTCTATCGTTTCAATCCGCTGCAATACGAAGATCGCCGTCATCTACTGAGCAAATTTGTCGATGGCTTGGTTATGACTCTGAGAGAACATGTGTTCATTCCTGAACTACGCACCATTGTTTCTCGCTATTCGAGTTTGATTAGCGCCAAGAGGAGTGTCTCATTCGCGGGCATTGATTTTGATCTGACACCGCCATCTCTGACAGTCGAAGCAGCGGCTGCAGGTGTTAGGGATGCTCTCTCAAATTTGAAGCGCAGGCTCATTATCGTCGTTGATGATCTAGACCGCATGGAATTTGCAGCGTTGAAGGATATGCTGTTCGTCATTAGGAAAGGGTTTGTTTTGCCGAACGTATCGTTCGTGCTTTGCTACGACACACAAAATATCGCAGCCTTTGAAGGCAAGTCTTATAACAACGAAAAAATATCCGAGTTTTTGGAAAAATTTGTGAATGTGAAAGTTGGATTGTATCCGTCATCTGAAGACTTGAAGAAATATGTCACTGAAAATTTGAAAATTGCGCTAGCAGGAAATTTACAGACCGATTTTCAACTTCTTGACTGTGCTCTCGATGGACTGCGGGATATTTACGACAGCGCCGATTATTTCCAATACCTTCCGTTGGTTGGCGATATCAGAAAGGTCAAACGCCTCATCAACACACTCGTACTGCTCGATATCGACAAAGCGGATTTTGTAGACACAGATCTGGCGCCACGTGATCTAACTCTCTTGCTGTTACTCTATATAAATTATCCAACACTTTTCCGACTCATCTACAACGCAGAAACTAACGGTCGCAGCGGAAATTTCACGGCAATTTCCAGACGCACGCAAGCCAACAAGGAATACGAAAATTCAGACTATTTTCGTGAGCAGCTTGCAAAATTGGAAGCGGGTGGAAGGCATAGTGAAAAGCTCTTGCTGGTACAGCTGTTCGATGTAACGACACGACTGGGCGGCACTACAGATGCGTCGCGGGTCTCCGAGGCCGTAAGGTCGAGTTTGGCCTGCTTTAATTCTGACGATGTTGGAGGCCGCAATCTCGAAACGTACCTGAATCTTATAGTGCGCGTTGCTCCGCCCAAGAAGGAGAAACAGTACAAATTCTATGCCAATGCAAAGGATAAGCTCAAAGATGGAGCGCCGTTATGGCAGGTCTTTGCTGACGATGTGTTTTCATTCGACCGTAGCGAGGAAACCCATGACCAATTTTGGCGAGTACTCATAAATAGCTTGGAGGAATTCAACAGTGCTGCGATTACTGCGATCATAAGATATGCACTTTCAACTTTTGTCGACTATTCCGCGTTAGACAATTCGAAACTTGGGATAGGTCTTCGCAATTCGAAAATGCCTTACACATTGCTGAAGCTGCTGGATGTCGGCGGTTGGCACGATGGTCGAGGCCTCCACAGGGACAACTCCGACGAAAATGTAATGGAAATCGCCGATTGGATCTTTGGTCTTGGAAGTCACTCTGGCGAAGGAGTTTTAGAGTCCCTCACAGATCCCGCCAGAGGTGTTCTAGGTTGGCACGATGTACTGAGATTCAGACTTTATAGCTGCATCGACCGAGGCGGGGCGCTCTATAACTTACAGCGAGCACTCACTCACCACTCAGATCCGCAGGCTCCGGTAACAGGCCTGACCACGGGGATTGTTGTGTTCGAAATGCGCCGAATTTCTCAGAGGATATTTCAGCTTTTTAAGTCGCAATACATCACATCGCGAAGAAACTTATTTCGGGAGATTGACGATCTAACTCTTGATGCGTTGGCAGGAAAATTTCAGCTACACGTCAAAAAGGAAGTGGCCGTTGGTGGTATTAGTCAGGATGAACTCGACCAGCGGGTCGCAGAGTGCAAGACCAGCATGAAAGGATTCAACATTTATCAATTGACTAACAAGTTGGTCAGTTCCGGCGTCGGTTGCGGCCGCTACGATGAAATAGGTGACAAGGATCAAGGTGGCATCTTCGTAGCGATGAATGAATATCTTTTCGGTGTGTGTTTTCAGGTGAGCGAAGCAAACGACGGTTATCGATATTTCGTCGACTACCTTCTTGGTGGTTTTGAAGCGGTATTTGATGCACCCGATGGTAAGTGGCGTCGGCCGCGCATAAGCAGCATGACTAGTGTCTTGGACAAGCAGTGTTTGACAGAGTATTGGCGTACTCACAGTGTCGGTGTCAGGGCGCGGAGCTTCGAATTAGAGCTGACTGAAGTTTTCACACCGAATTATAGGCTCAGGTACTCCGAAGGTGTTCCAATGCTGTTTGATGAGCTTGATACTCTTCTCACCCCTTCGTCGGTTCCTGACGATAGTGCTGCGTGAGCTTACCGTCTAAGCAATTAATTCCTATTCATGTCCTTGTATTCCTATTTTGGCCGCCTATCTCTGCCGGATGAACTCTGACGGCACGGCCATGCTCATCCGAAGATAACGCGAGATCAGACAGGTCCGGGTGCGAGCTCGCGCGCGCCCTTGCGACACGGGCATTCCGGTTTCCGCTCCCAAAGGCGGGGCACGTTTCCCGGTTTTCACAAGGACCGTGGTGGTTGAAGCGAAGGTGCTTGTGGTTGGCCGCTGGGTCTTCCGCCTGCCGGCCGCGTCGCTTTGGGACCAGGGCGGGTTTCGCCGGACATCCGTGTACGGAGGATTCGGCGGCGCCCGCCCTTTTTAGTGTCCGCCCGCCAGCGTCTTTGCGAGCCGCAGGTCCGCGACGAAACGTTTGTACTCGGCGGCCTTTGCCGCTTCGTCGGGCAGGCGCAGGAGATAGGAAGGATGCACGGTGATGAGTCCGCGCACGCCGAGGAGGGGAGTCTCGCGGCCGCGCATTCGGCCGATGGTCACGGCGTGTCCGGTGAGCGCCTGCGCCGCCGTGGCGCCGAGCGCGACGGCGAATTTCGGCTTGATCGCCTCGAACTCGCGCGCGAGCCACCAGCGGCACGCCTCGATCTCGCCGGCGTTGGGCCTGGAGTGGATGCGCCGCTTGCCGCGCGGCTCGAACTTGAAATGCTTCACCGCGTTGGTGACGTAGACTTTCGCGCGCTCGATCCCGGCATCGGCGAGGCCGTCGTCGAGAACTTTTCCCGCCGGCCCGACAAAGGGCTTTCCGACAATGTCTTCCCGATCGCCCGGCGCCTCGCCCACGAACACGAAATCCGCATTCGCCGGTCCTTCGCCGAACACGGTCTGCGTGGCGGGTTTGTAGAGCGGACAGCGCGTGCAGGACGCGGCCTCCTTGCGCAGTGCGCCGAGTGCCGCCTCCGTCACGGCACTACATTCCCGGCCAGATGCCGCGCATCACCATGCCGATGCCGACGAGCGACGCGGCCCACAGCAGCGTGCGCAGGTACGGAATGCCGAGCGCATAGGCGGGCACATAGGCGACGCGCGACCAGAAGAAAATCTGCGCGCCCAGCGCCGACGTCGCGGTGTGCTTGCCCATCGCATTGGCCATCAGCACGGCGGCAGTGAAGAACACAAAGGTCTCGAGGAAATTCCTGAACGCGCGCTCGACACGTGCGCCCATCTTGCCCATCGGCGGCGCCGGTTCGTCGCGCGCGCCCGCGCCCCAGGGCAGGCCGCGTGCACTGAGGCTGAACATCACAGCAAGCAGAAGCTGCACGATGCCGAGACAAACGCTCAACCATAGCATCTGCATTTCAACGGAACCGAAATTGCCAAAGTTCATGGTGCCCTCCCGCGGCAGACCGACTCGCGGGCGCCATGCTACGCGCGACGCAGCGCAGCAAGAAAGCCGCCGATCGAGGTTTCGGGCACGCTTGCGGCATCAATCCCGCAACGCAGTCGCAGCATGAAAGACGTTGGACGGTCCGCTCAGCGGAACCAGTGAATCACGGCCCACAGGAACACGCCCGCGATGGTGGCGAACACCGCCACCCACGCAGCGCCCGCAAAGGTCATGCCCAGCGCGCCGCTGAAGCTGGTGTCGTCCGCTGAATCGTTTGCCGGCTTCGGCGGCAGGTCGTCCTCATTCATAACCAAGTCCCCTTGATGCGAAACTTTAGCGCAAAATGCCGCGACGCGACATTGATCGAGCACAACGCCCGGCGTTGCAGGGCGTAATATGAAGGCCCATGATCCGAACCGATTTCTGCTGGGGATGGCGAGATGATGTTTAAGTCTGTGCTGGCGCTGGCTTTTATCGCGCTGTTCGCCGCCGCCACGCCGGTTTCGGCCGCCGAACTGATCGAGAGCTACAACGCCTTTCTTGGCCGCGCCGACCACTACAATTCCTATGGTGCGCGCCTGACCTCGGCCGCCGCCATCATCCGCCAGGACCGCGCCAACTTCCACAAATTCGGCATCCAGGATCCCGGCGACGAGAGCGACAACTATTTCGACAACGTCAACAACCGCGCCATCCTCGAGCGGATGCTGAATGACGGAAATTCCGATCCGGCCGTGCTGCGCGAGATCGTCAATCGCGAAGTCGCGATCCATGTCGATGTCTACAGAAGCGAGCGTCATGGCGACTATGTCGTCGTCACGCTGATGAACTGATCAGGGCAGCAATTCCGGGCGATACTCGAAATGCATGGTGTCGTAGTGATACCAGGCGCCGCCCCAGATGAACCCGTGCTTTTCGAAGACGCGAACGATCTCGACCGGAATGCGGTTGCGCCACACCGGCTCGCCGTTGCGCGATGCCGGCCAGCGCCAATAGTCCGACGCCGCGCTGTTGATGTCGATCGCCGCACCCCAGGCATGCACCGAGCGCGAGGTCGATCCTGCAACCTTGCGGCAATTGTAGGTTCCGGAATTGGGGATGAGATATTTGACGAAGCGGCCGGGCAGATCGTCGAGCTCGCGCACGACAGCCTCCAGCGCCTTGTCGACTCCGTTTGCCGTCGTAATGTTGACGTGTCCGCCGCCATGCTTGGGCAGCCATGCGATCGAACGCATCTTCGGCGTCACCTCGCCGCGCTCGCAATCGCCATACATGGCGTTGAACAACGGCTCGAAGCGCACACGGCCGGGATCGAAATTCTTCGGCGGCGGCGCGGGTGGCGCGCCCGCCGGATAGGCGCGGTAGAACATGTCGTCGATGTCGGCGTGCTCGATCATCTCGTCGAAGCTCTTGTCCGTCCGCCCGTCGGAGACGGCAAAGCGGCGTCCGTCCTTCAGCACCAGCCAGCTGCCGTCATGGCTTGCGATGAAATCCGGATAGGCGCGGACCAGCCGGTCCAGCTTCGCCGCTATGTCGGACGGCGGCCCGCCGTAGGTCTGCGCCTGTGCGGGCGCGCCGAGGAGGGTTAGCGCCAAAGCGAAAAGGTGTCGTCCGTTCATTTTGTGCCCGTGGAAGTTCGGCCACATTCAAGCGCTTCGCAATTTCCTGGGCAATTGGCGATCCGGCTCCATGCATCCAAAATGCGCGGGCGCGGCATCCAAACCGGGCGAATTGGAGTTTTGCGGTTCATGCCTTGGTAAAACCCCTATGGGAGGATTCCCCAAATCGACGGGACGGCCATTGCGATTCATAAAAAGCGGCGCATAGAAGGCAGGATGACCATGACGATCATCGCAAAGGCCGAACGGATCTACTCCGAACTCGAGCATCGTGCCGATGCCACGGTGCATGTGCTGGGTGTCCTCTTTGCGATCAACGCCAGCCTGTGGCTGCTCTGGCACGTCACCGGCCTGCCCGTTGTGGTCAGCGTCTTTGTCTATTGCGCCGGACTGTTGGCGATGATTTGCGCCTCGGCCGCCTACAATCTCGTGCCGCACGGCCCCTCGAAGGGAATCCTGCGCCGGCTCGATCATTCGGCGATCTTCATCATGATCGCGGCCACCTACACGCCCTTTGCGATGAACCGGCTCGGCGCGCCCTATGGCACCCTCATCCTGACCGTCATCTGGTGCAGCGCGAGTTTCGGTGTCGTCATGAAGGTGCTTTTTCCCCGCCGCTTCGAAGTGGTCAGCATCGCACTTTATCTCGCCATGGGCTGGGCGATCGTGACCGTGATCCAGCCTTTGCACGCTTCGATGAGCGCGACCGATTTCTGGCTCCTGATCGCCGGCGGCATCGTCTATTCCGCGGGCGTCGCCTTCTACCTGATAGAGCGTATCCCCTATCACAAGGCGATCTGGCACGCCTTCGTGCTGGTCGCCGCGGTGCTGCACTTCTCGGCTATCGCCTTCGAATTCGCCAGTTAAAGTCCGCAAATTTTCGTGTCTGGCGCTGCAGCGGCAAATCGCTTACTTCGCAGAATGGTTTCGGCGGTAATCTTCGATTGCGACGGCGTCCTCGTGGACAGCGAAATTCTCGCCCATGAGGTCGAAACCGAAGTTCTCGATTCCATCGGCCTGCATTACGACCGCCACGAATTCACGGCCCGGTTCATGGGCATGAGCGACAAGGCGTTCTTCGCCGCCCTGGACGCCGACGGACAGGCGCGACTGGGCCGCTCGATCATCGATGAAATCCGCGGACCCATGAACGACAAGTTGCGCAAGGCCGTCGATGAGCGGCTGACCGAAGTCCCCGGCGCGCTTCGGGCCGTGTCAGCGGTGCGTCACGCCAAGGCGGTCGCCAGCTCCAGCACGACGCGCAACCTCGGCGTGAAGCTGCGCAAGACGGGGTTGTGGGAACATTTCGCGCCGCATGTCTATTCCGCCGAGCACGTCACACACGCCAAGCCGGCGCCCGATCTGTTCCTGTACGCCGCGGAGGAGCTCGCCGTGCATCCCGCGCAGTGTCTTGTAATCGAAGACAGCGTGAACGGCGTGGTTGCGGGTCGTGCGGCGGGAATGCGCGTCTGGGGCTTTGGCGGCGGGGGCCACATGACCGACCGCCTGACGGCAGAGACTCAGCGAAGCCGGCGCGGAGCGCATCGTCGCGGACTGGGCGGAAGCCGAAGAGCTGTTCAACCGGCTTTAGCTGAAGCTGACGGAAAAGGGCGCGGCGCGCTCCTTGTGAGCGCGGGTGGTCCGGGAAAGCGATATTCTTTGCGCCACGGACTGGGGAAAGTCATGACGGGAAACTCTCGCACGCGTCAGGCGTGCCTCTCGACAATCTGATCTTCTCATCGCCGATCGTCGCTGGAAATTCAATTTACATTGCTTCGTTGGGCGGAACGGTGTTCGGCTATACGATGACGCAGGATCGCGTGCTGTCGACACCCTGCGTCGAGGATGGAATACTCTATTTTGGCGACAATGACGGGTCTATCTACGCCTTTGGCGCGGGCCCGCGTAAGTTTCCGGGCGGCTGATGTTGCGATGATTTTAGTGTTTCATTGAAGGCCGCATGCGAAGATGTCCGCCTCTCGAAAGGGTCATGCGATGCGCGCAATTCTGACGCTGGGTGCCATCGGCTTGGTGGGTTTGTCATTGTCCGGCTGCGCCGTGGCCGAAGTGGCGGGCGCCGGCGTAAGTGCCGCCGCAACTGTTGTCTCAACCACGGTTGATGTGGCGGGCGATGTGGTCAGCGGCGTCGCCGACACGGTCAGCGGCGGCGGCGACAAGAAAAAACCGCATGACGGCGACGATGACGGCGGCGACAAGTAGCGCCTAGAACAAATCCTTGCGCTTGCGCATTTCGGCGAAGACCGCGACGTCGTCCGCATTCTCCAGATCGAGCGAGCGGCGGATCTCGGCGGAACCGGGCCGCAGGAACGGGTTTGTCTTCTTCTCGAGTCCGAGCGTGGAGGGAATGGTGGGCTGATTGCGTGCCCGCGCCAATTCGACATCGCGCATCCGCGCTGCCAGATCCACATTCTGCGGTTCGATCGTCAGTGCAAAACGGCCGTTGTTCAGCGTGTATTCGTGGCCGCAGAAGATGCGCGTCGAATCCGCAAGATGCATCAGTTTGGAAAGGCTCGCCCACATCATCGCCGGCGTGCCTTCGAACAGCCGGCCGCAGCCCATCGCGAACAACGTGTCGCCGGTGAAGGCCGCATCGTCGACCACAAAGGCGATGTGCGCGCGCGTATGGGCCGGAATCTCCAGCACGCGCACGCTGCGCGCGCCGAACGTCCAGTTGGTTTGTTCGTCGACCCCGACATCGATGCCCGGAATGCGGTCACGATCCTTGGCCGGCCCGACAATCTTCGCTCCGGTGGCTTCCTTCAGCGGAATATTGCCGCCCGTATGGTCGAAATGGTGATGGGTGTTGAGGATGTGGGTCAGCGTCCAGCGGCGCACCGAAAGGGCTTTTTGCACCGGATCGGGTTCGGACGGATCGACGATGGCCGTCAATCCGGCATCCCGGTCATGGACCAGATAGGCGTAATTGTCCTTCAGGCAGGGGACGAGTTCGATCTCAAGCGCGGCCATGAAACGGTCCTTTCGCGGATCGTCCAAGCCTAGCAGTCGAGGCCGGTGCGTTGAACCGGACGCAGCGTCGCGCTACGCAGGGTGGATGCAACTTGACGCATCCGACCTTGCCGACTTTTACGAGGCGCCTATCGGACAATTGGCGCGGCGCATGATCTCGCGCCAGGTGCGTGTGTTGTGGCCGTCAGCCAAGGGAAGTTGCGTGCTGGGTTACGGTTTTGCCGTGCCCTATCTCAGGCCTTTTCTCGCAGATGCGGAACGCGTCGTGGCCGTGATGCCGGCGCAGCAGGGTGTCCTGGCCTGGCCGTCAGGCCGGCCGCTGACCGCGCTCAGCGACGAAGACGCGCTGCCATTTCCCGATGCCTTCTTCGATCGGATACTGGTCGTGCACGGTCTTGAAGGCGCGGACGCCACGCGGCCCTTGCTGCGCCAGCTTTGGCGCGTGCTTGCGCCGGAGGGAAGGCTGCTTCTGGTCGTGCCCAATCGCGCCAGTCTGTGGGCGCAGCTCGAACGTTCGCCCTTCGCGCTCGGCCGGCCGTTCAGCCGTGGCGAGCTGGATCGACTCCTGCGCAGCTCCTTGTTCGAACCGCTGCGTTGGGACCGCGCACTCTACCTCCCGCCACTGCGCGGACGCAGGCTCGTGCGCACGGGCAATGGGTGGGAGCGCATGCTGCGGCGGCTGCTGCCCGGCTTGTCGGGCGTGCATCTCGTCGAGGCGGGAAAGTCGTTTTACGGCGCATCGCCGGTCATGGTGGGGAAGGCCAAGCGGCAATGGAGCCCTGTACGCGAAGTGCCCGCGGCGCGGGTCTCAAGCCTGCGGGACAGTCACCAAAAGTGAATCAGGCGTCATCGAACGTCGCTAGTTTTATTCTTCAATACTCTGCACGCCTGTGAGATTTCGCAGATCTCATATGCGCGAAAGGCTTGCCAAAAAAGTGACTCTGTAATTTTCCGGCCTTAGCGCTGCTTCACGCGCGCCGCATTACATTTGAAAAAAAAATCTGCACGAAACGGTGATCAGACTGTCCTTTCAATTCGAAAATCACATCCTAACTCCAGATGCGCCGGGCGTTGCGAATGCCTGGCGCAAACCAGGAGGACACTATGACATTTGCAAGAACGGCCATCTCGGCTGCTGCCTTGTGCGTTGCGCTCGGCGCGACAGGCGCCTACGCCAGCGATGAACCCGTCAGCGCGGTTGGTTGCTATCATCTGGGCAAGCAGGCCAAGCAAGCGCTCGACGCGAACGCGAATTCGACGAACATCGAGTCTGCAAAGAACCAAGAAGTTATGGGCCGCGAGGCCTGCCTCTCGGGATACTACAAACTCGGCATGAACCACTTCAGAAAGGCGATGGAACTGCTGGCCAGCAACTAGCGGCTCGCCAATTTTCCCCTCAGGCGCCCCTGAGCAGGAAGATCGCGCCGTCCGCGAACAAGTTCGGACCCCACGCATCCGCACGCATCGGATGCGTGAGTCCGTTCTCATCGAGCGACAGAGCACGCTCGATCGTGGCGCCCGTCTCGTTCGCCAGGCCGACAAAATCGGCAATCGTACAAAGATGAATATTGGGCGTTTCGTACCAGGCGTAACCGAGCGCACGGGTGCGCGGCATGCGCCCATTGGCGAGCAGCGCCAGGCGCACGCGCCAATGCCCGAAATTGGGTAGCGAGATCACGGTGCGCCGGCCGATGCGCAACAGATGGCTGAGCACGTCGCGCGGCGCGAACGTCGCCTGGATCGTCTGGCTCAGGATCGCCACGTCGAACGCGCCGCTCGGATATTCGCCCAGGTCGGTATCCGCGTCGCCCTGCACGACGGGCAAGCCGCGCGCCACGCAGGCGTTCACATTCTGCTGCGACAGTTCCAGGCCGCGTCCATCGACATTCTTGGTCGCCGCCAGGTGTTCGAGCAGTGCGCCGTCGCCGCAGCCCACGTCGAGCACGCGCGCGCCCTGCGGAATCATCTCCGCTATCGCCGCTAGATCCGGCCGCAGCGCCACGCTCACGCACCCACCTTGGCCGCGACCGAATTCAGAAACCCGCGGACCGTCGCGAACATTTCCGGCTCGTCCAGAAGAAACGCATCATGGCCGCGGTCGGTCTGGATTTCGACGAAGCTCACCGTTGCCGCCGTTGCATTGAGCGCATGGGCGACACGTTTATTCTCGGCGGTCGGAAACAGCCAGTCGCTGGTGAAGGCGATGAGGCAGAAGCGCGTCTTGCTGCCGCGAAAGGCTTCCGCGAGTTTGCCGTCATGCTCCGCGGCAAGATCGAAATAGTCCATGGCGCGCGTGATGTAGAGATAGGAGTTGGCGTCGAAACGGTCGACGAAGGTCATGCCCTGGTGGCGCAGATAGGATTCGATCTGAAAGTCCGGACCGAATCCGAACGAGATCTGCTCGCGGTTCTGCAAGTTGCGGCCGAATTTGCGCTGCAGGGCGGTTTCCGAGAGATAGGTGATGTGGGCGGCCATGCGCGCGACGGCAAGGCCCTTCGAGGGTTGCGTGCCGTGCAGCTGATAGGTGCCACCCTTCCAGTCGGGATCGGCCATGATCGCCTGGCGGCCCACTTCGTGAAACGCGATGTTCTGCGCCGAATGGCGCGCGGCGCAGGCGATGGGCACGGCCGAGACGACGCGATTGGGAAAATCCGCGGCCCATTGCAGGACCTGCATGCCGCCCATCGAGCCGCCGATGACGCTCATCACTTTTTCGATGCCGAGCGCATCGAGGAGCATGGCCTGCGCCCGCACCATGTCGCGAACGGTGACGAGCGGAAAATCCAGGCCATAGGGCTTGCCTGTCGCGGGGCACGTCTCCGCCGGTCCCGTCGTGCCCATGCAGCCGCCGACGACATTGGCGCAGATGACGAAGAAGCGGTCCGTGTCGATCGGCTTTCCAGGTCCGACCATCATCTCCCACCAGCCGGGCTTGCCGGTGACGGGATTGGCGCTGGCGACGAACTGATCCAGGGTCAGCGCATGACAGATGAACACGGCGTTCGAACGCGCCGCATTCAGCGTTCCATAGGTCATGTAGGCGACGGTGAGCGGCGACAGGGTCTTGCCGCAGTCCAGCGTCAAAGGGCTGTCGGGACCAAAGGTGATGGCCTGGCCCACATCCGCGTCGGCTGCGGTCACGGGCCGCAGGAAGCGGGGATTTCCGGTCTCGGCCATATGTTTGCGGTTTCCTGCCAGAACCAAGGGCGGTTTTGCTAAGGCCCGCGGCCACGGCTGTCAAACGCGGGGCTGGTTTGCTTTGATTTTACAGGCCTGCGCCCTTATCAATACCGGCCCTTCAGGACCGGCCAGCCTGAGTACTTAAACCCATCGGCCAGCAAGGTGTAGTTCCGATTCCGGCCATGCCCCCTCGTCCCACTTCAACGTCAGACGTGCCGGCCCGGCTCGATGAGATCGATGAGAAGATCCACGACCTGCTGATGCAGAGGGCCGCGCTCGCCGAAACCCTGCCGGTCGCCACGCCGGCGCAACAGGCACTGTCCTTGCGCAGGCTCGTCGCGCGCCACAAGGGCAAGCTGGCTCTCAGCGGACTCGTCGGCATCTGGCGTGAAGTCCTGGCTTCGATGCCGGGCGCCGCCCCCCACGCGCATGTCTTCGCCGGAAGTCAAACCGGCTATTACCGGGACTTGGCCCGGGCCTATTTCGGTTCCGCCGCCACCATCGAAGGGCATCCGTCGGCCTCGGCGGTGATTCATGCCTGTGCCGGCGATCCGGCTGCCGTTGGCCTCGTGCCGCCTCCTGACAGCGATGAAAACCAGCGTCCCTGGTGGGCGCAGCTCACGCCGTCGGGTCAGACGGGGCCGCGCGTGATCGCGCGCCTGCCGCTCGTGCAGACCAAAGACACACAAGCCATTGCTTACGCCATCGGCTCCATCGAACAGGAAGCGACCGGCGCGGACACGAGCATGATCATCCTCGAAGCCAAGGGCGATCTCAGCCGCACCAAGCTGCAGGCGCTGATCAAGCAGGTGGGTCTCGAAGCGCAGCTTGTCGCCGTCGGCCGAGATTCCGCGCGCAGCGCCTCGCGCCAGCATCTGCTGGAAATTTCCGGTTTCGTGCCGCGCAACAACTCGCGCCTCGGCACGCTTCTGGAACAGGCAGGCGAGACCATCGTCCGCCTGGTTTGCGTCGGCGGCTATGCCGATCCTCTCCCCCAGCCCAAGGCTGCACGATCATGAGCCTCACGCCAAAGCCCGGCATTCTCGATATCTCGCCCTATGTCGGCGGCCGCGCGGATGCCGAAGGCGTGGGCAAGGTGTTCAAGCTTTCGTCAAACGAGTCGCCGTTTGACCCCAGTCCTCTGGCCGTGGAGGCATATCGAAGTGCCGCAGCCCATCTGGAACTCTATCCCGATGGCGGCGCGAATATTCTGCGCCAAGCGATCGCGGAGTCATTCGGCTTGGATGCGTCGCGCATTGTGTGCGGCAACGGCTCGGGCGAACTGCTGACCATGCTTGCCACCGCCTATCTGCGGCCGGGCGACGAAGTGATGTACAGCAAGCATGCGTTTCTCCTCTACGAGATCGCTGCGCTTACAAGCAGTGCGATACCCGTTCCGGTTCCGGAGAAAAATTTGTGCACCGATGTCGACGCGATGCTTGCCGCCGTCACTCCACGCACACGACTCGTCTATCTCGCCAATCCCAACAATCCGACCGGGTCCTATTTGCGCCATGACGAAGTGCGGCGCCTGCACGCAGGACTAAGCTCGGACACTCTGCTCGTCATCGATGCGGCCTATGCCGAGTATGTCCGGCGCAACGACTACGAGACGGGCATCGAGATGGTGGCTAACTTTCCCAATGTGGTGATGACGCGCACATTCTCGAAAATCTACGGCCTCGCGGGACTGCGCGTCGGCTGGGCCTATTGTCCGGCGGCGATCGCGGACGTCCTCAACCGCATCCGCGGTCCGTTCAATGTTTCGGTTCCGGCTCAGCGCGCCGCTGCCGCGGCCCTGAAGGATCGCGCCCATGTCGACGCCGGCATCGCGCACAATGAGAAGTGGCGTGACTGGCTCACGCAAGAAATCCGCAAGCTCGGCTTTCGCGTCGATGACAGCGTTTGCAATTTCGTCCTCATCCATTTTCCGAAGGACAAGGGCAAGACGGCGCGCGATGCGGACGAATTCCTGTGCAAACGCGGACTTATCCTGCGCGGCATGGTGAATTATGGCCTGCCAGATTGCCTGCGCCTGACCGTTGGCAGCGAAGAAGCCAATCGCGCCGTCGTCGCCGCACTCGCCGAATTTGCGGGCCGCAGATGACCAAGCCCCTGTTCGACCGCGTGGCGATCCTCGGCGTCGGGCTCATCGGCTCGTCCATTGCGCACGCCATGCGCCGCCGCCATCTTGCCGGACATATCGTCGGCCATGCCCATCGCGCGGAAACCTTGAAGCGGGCGAGGAAGGTTGGTTTCGCCGACACGCTGACCGACAGCGCCGCAAAGGCGGTGAAGGGTGCGGACCTGGTGATCCTGGCGACGCCGGTCGGCGCGTTCGGCGCGCTCGCAAAAGCGATTTCGCCCCATCTGAAACCGGGCGCCATCGTGACGGACGTCGGCTCGGTCAAGGGCGCGGTGATCGCCGATGTCGGTCCCTATATCCCGAAGGGCGTGCATTTCATTCCGGCCCATCCGATCGCGGGCACGGAGCGTTCGGGCCCGGAGGCCGGTTTTGCCGAACTCTTTGAAGGCCGGTGGTGCATCCTCACGCCGCCAAAGGGCACGAACAAACGCGCGCTCAAGACGCTGCGGACGTTCTGGGAGAAGCTTGGCAGCAAGGTCGACGTGATGGACGCCAAGCATCACGACCTGGTGCTCGCCGTCACCAGCCATGTGCCGCATCTCATTGCCTATAACATCGTCGGCACGGCCGATGACCTGCGCAGTGTCACCGAAGGCGAAGTGATCAAATATTCCGCCGGCGGCTTTCGCGACTTCACGCGCATCGCCGCGTCCGATCCGACCATGTGGCGCGACGTGTTCCTCAACAACAAGGACGCGGTGCTCGAAGTGCTCGGCCGTTTCAGCGAAGACCTGAGCGCGTTGCAGCGCCAGATCCGCTGGGGCGACGGCGATGCGCTGTTCAAGCTCTTCACCCGCACCCGCGCTATCCGCCGCGGCATCGTCGATGCCGGCCAGGATAGCGCTGAGGCCAACTTCGGTCGCAACGCGCCGGCAAAGAAGACGGCGAAGCGCTAGTAGAGCGGTTCTTCGGTCGTGGCGGGTTCGTCGCCTACGCTTACGACGCCGCCATGGAATCCGACCACGACGCCGAGCAGGCCCGCTTCGTTGTTGCCGGCCCTGGACGCGCGATCGATCAGGGCTGCGGCGATGCCCTTGTTGGGTGCGCCGGTCACACGGTGCCGGGCCGCAATGTCGAGAAACGCCGCCATGCCGCCGATCTTGAAGTCGAGCTGGCCTTCCACCGCGTGCGATTCATCGAGCGACAAGGCGCCTCGGCCAATTCCGCCGATCCGGCTCCAGTTCAGTTCGAGATCGTCGACATGCAGAACGCCGCCGGCCTTGCGCCAGGTTTCCAGCGCATCCTGCCAGTCTGTCTGCGCCGCGCGGAGCCCGCCGAAGGCGCTCGACGGCGTCGCAGACGCATTAAACCGCGCCAGCGTGATGGTGTCGCCGAACAAAGACGCAAGCGCCCCCGACGGCCGCACCATGGCTGCCTCGCCCGCGATATCGATGCCGTTGCCCTTCGGCTCGAGCCGCGCATGAAGCTGGACGCGCGCCGCGGTGAGTGCGGGCGAGCCGAAACCGATCAGGTCCATGTCGAAGCGCCTGAGGCCATGCTCGTCGGCAATGGAACTCGCATGCCACTCGCCGACCTCGAACGGCAGAACATGATGCACGCGGTCGAGATCGGTCCAGGTCAGCAACTGCTTTCCCGCAGCCTCGAAGATCATCTGCTCGCGGCCATAGGTCAGCGCATGGATCGCGAAGTCCTCGGATTTCCAAACCGACGGGCCATGTGCGGTTGCGACTTCGAGGCGGAAATCCTGGAACACGACGTCCAGATTGAAGGGAAAACCGCCGATGCGCTTGGACGAGAAGTACAAGGTCACGCCGGGCATGGATGGCCGGCCGTTCAGCGAATCGAGTTTCTTGGACAGCGCACTGGCGACGATCCACCAGTTCGCGCCGGCGCCGGTGGCGAGGGCAAGGAACAGGGCGAGCGGCGCGTAGAGAAAGAACCGGCTGGAATATTTCATGCGGGGCGGAGACTAACCTGATTTGAGCGCCGCCGCCGGGAATATGATGTCGCGCACGTCGCCGAGTTTGGCCTGGCGCGCCAGTTCGTTGTCGAGCTTGGTGCGCCGCGCCTTGCTCAGCGACAGGCGCGGCTCCATCCACAGCGCCTTGACCGCAAGCCGGTCCTTCGCCCGTTCTGCCTTCATGTCGATGCGGCCGACGAAGCGCGAGCCTTCGAGCAGAGGAAAAACATAGTAGCCGAATTTGCGCTTGGGCCCGGGCACAAAGATCTCGATGCGATAGTCGAAGCCGAAAATGCGTTCGACCCGCGCGCGATCGCGCAGCACCGGGTCGAAGGGTGACAGCACGCGCAGCCGGCTCGTCGGTTCGGGCAGCGCATCCAGACGTGCTTCGATGTCGGGCCGCGCCACGGCGGCGAAGCCGCGCTTGCCGGGAACGCCTTCCAGCGTCACGTCGATGAGGCGGCCCTTCTTTTTCTCAGCAGCGATCCAGTTCGCCGCCTCCGCAATGGAGGCATGGTCCCAGAAGTCCGCCATCATCCTGGGCGTCGCCGCACCAAGCCTGTCGAGCGCCGCGTTGCAGGCCCAGTCGAGCGTCTCGCCGCGCGACGGCTTGCTCTTGCGCAAGGCGGCAGGAATGGCGCGTTCGGCGAGGTCATAGACCTTCTCGAAACCCTCGCGCTCGAGCACGGCGAGTTCGCCGCTGCGCCAGAGATATTCGAGCGCCGCCTTCGCGGGGCCCCAGCCCCACCACGGTCCCGTGCGTCCACCCAGATGTGCGAAGTCGCGGGCGCGCGATGCACCCTTGGATTCAATGTGATCGCGCATGGTCTTGAGCACGCGGTCGTCGCCGAAGCGCTCGCGCCACAGTGCGATGCGCGAGCGCGCTCGCGCGAAGCGGTGGTGCCAGTGCGGATAATGCTCGAGCGGGATCAGAGACGAATCATGCGTCCAGTGCTCGAAAAGCGCAGGCGCTTTTGCCTGGAGCTTTTCCAGATGCCGCGGGCGATAGGCGGTGTGCCGCGAATAGAGAATGTGATGATGCGCCCGCTCGACGATGCGGATGGAATCGAGCTGCACATAGCCGAGCTTGCCGATCAGCGGCGCAAGGGCCGCTGCGCCGCCTTCCTGCCGCACGCCGGATAGACCGCTTCGCGCCAGGATCAGCGCGCGCGCCTTGTCGTTGGGAATCGGAAAAGCGTGGCTCACCCTGTCAGCCGCAGCGCGAATAGCCGCAGGAGAGGCACGAATCGCATCCCTCCAGCCTGACGAAGCTGGGCGAGCTGCAGCGCGGGCAGAAGCGCGCCGGCGCGCCTTCCGCCGCCACGGCGACGGCGCGGCGTTCCTCCGGCACGAGCGGTGCGTCGTGCGGCGTGATGAAACCGATGTCGATCATGTGCTTTTCGATCACTTCCCCGATCGCCGCCATCAGCGAAGGCACATAGCGCCCGCCGCTCCACTGCCCGCCGCGCGGATCGAAGATCGCCTTCAGCTCGTCGACGACAAAAGACACATCGCCGCCGCGCCGGAACACGGCCGAGATCATGCGCGTCAGCGCCACGGCCCAGGCATAAGCCTCCATGTTCTTGGAGTTGATGAAGACCTCGAACGGCCTGCGCCGTCCGTCCTTCTCGATGTCGTTCACGGTGATGTAGAAGGCGTGATCGCTGTCGAGCCATTTGATCTTGTAGGTCTGGCCGATCAGCACTTCGGGCCGGTCGAGCGGCCGCGTCATGTACACGATCCCGCCCGACGTTTCGCGCGGGCGCGGCGGCGTTGCGGGCGGCACGGGTTCTTCGTGCACTTGCGGCGCTTCGGTCGTGCGCAGCACCGAGCCTGTGACCTCGTTGGGGCGATAGGTCGTGCAGCCTTTGCAGCCAAGCTCATAGGCGCTGAGATACACGCCCTTGAACTCCTCGAACGAAATGCCGGCCGGCACGTTGATGGTCTTGGAGATCGAACTGTCGATATGCCGCTGCGCCGCCGCCTGCACCGCGAGGTGATCGGCGGGCGCGAGCGTCTGCGCATTGACGAAATAGTCCGGCAGTACCGCATCGGCACCGAAACGCGCGCGGAAGGCGCGATAGGCATAGTCCTCGACGATCTCGTCGCGGCTTGTGCCGTCGGACTGCAGCACCTTGCGGGTGTAGCTGTAGGCGAACACCGGCTCGATGCCGCTCGATACGTTTCCCGCGAACAGCGAGATGGTCCCCGTCGGCGCGATGGAGGTGAGAAGTCCGTTGCGCATGCCGGTTTTTGCAATTGCCGAACGCACATGCTGTGGCAGGCGCAGCGTGAAGGGCCGCGACAGGAACTCGCGCGCGTCGAACAGCGGGAATGAACCTTTCTCGCCGGCGATTTCGGCCGAGGCAAGATAGGCCGCATCGCTCAGCGTCGACAGCCAGGAATCGATCAGCGCCACGCTCTCGGTCGAGCCGTAGCGCGTCTTGCAGAAGATCAGCGCGTCGGCAAGGCCGGTGACGCCAAGCCCGATGCGCCGCTTGGCAACCGCTTCGGCGCGCTGTTCGGGCAGCGGAAAACGCGACACGTCGATGACGTTGTCGAGCAGACGCACGGCCGTGCGCGTCAGCGCCGCCAGTTCGTTGAGATCGACATGCGCATCGTCGTCGAACGGATTCCTGACGAGCTTGGCCAGGTTGATCGAACCCAGAAGGCACGCGCCGTAGGGCGGCAGCGGCTGCTCGCCGCACGGGTTCGTGGCGCGGATGGTTTCGCAATAGCCGAGATTGTTCTCTTCGTTGATGCGGTCGATGAAGATCACGCCGGGCTCGGCCGCTTCATAGGTCGCGCGCATGATGCGATCCCACAAGGCGCGCGCCTTCACCGTACGATATACTTTGCCGTCGAACTTCAAGTCCCAGTCTGCGTCGGCCTTCACCGCATCCATGAACGGATCGCTCACCAGCACCGAGAGATTGAAATTGGTCAGCCGCCCGCGTTCGCACTTGGCGTCGATGAACATCTCGATGTCCGGATGATCGCAGGCGAGTGTCGCCATCATCGCGCCGCGCCGCGAGCCGGCGCTCATGATGGTGCGGCACATCGCGTCCCAAACATCCATGAAGGAAACGGGACCGGACGCGTCCGCCCCGACGCCCTTCACAAGCGCGCCCTTGGGCCGGAGCGTCGAGAAGTCGTAGCCGATGCCGCCGCCCTGCTGCAGCGTCAGCGCTGCCTCGCGCAGGTGCGAGAAGATGCCGTCCATCGAATCCTCGATGGTGCCCATGACGAAGCAGTTGAAGAGCGTGACGCTGCGATCGGTGCCCGCGCCGGCAAGAATCCGGCCGGCGGGCAGGAAGCGATAACCGGTCAGGGCCTGGGCAAAGGCGAGGGCCTGCTCGTTGCGCGTCTCCGGCGCCTCGGCGGCCGCGGCGGCGAGTGCCACGCGGGCCCAGGTCTCGGCCACATCGCCGTCTACGGGCGTGCCGTCCGGCTGCTTCAGCCGGTACTTCATGTCCCAGATCTGGCGGGAAATATCGCTCATGGCCTCGGTCTCAAAACCCGCCCGGGGCGGGTGAGACAGCTAATCCTGAGTGGGTGAAAAGTCAATGAATGTTCTCTTTTTGTTCCTAATGTAAACTAACCTGCGAGCTGCTTCAGCCCCTCGTCGACCAGCTTGGCCGTGGCGGTTTCAATCGCGGATTCCAGCCTCTGCATGAATTCGCGGCGCTGCAGGCCTGGCGGGATGGGAGTGAGGAACTGGATCACGACGGTGCCCTTGTTTTTCACAAAGCCCATCGGTCCGGTCCAGTAAAGGCCCGAGTTCAGCGCCACGGGATAGCAGGGCACGTCGAGTTGGCCGTACAGGCCGGCCACGCCCGGTTTGTAGTCGGGCGGTGCGCCGGGCATCTTGCGGGTGCCTTCGGGAAAGATCGCGATTGAGCGTCCTTGCGCGATCTCGGCGCGCGAGGCCGCGGCCATGGCGCGCAGCGCGCTCGCCCCACCGTCGCGGTCGATCGCGATCATGCGCGCCTTCTTGAGATACCAGCCGTAGAACGGAATGTTCTGCAGGCTGCGCTTGAGCACGATCGCGGGGTCGTCGAGCAGCGCATAGATCGCCATCGTGTCCCACATGCTCATATGCTTGACGGCGACGAGCACGCCATTGGGCGGAGGTGTGCCGCGCACTTCGAATTTTGTGCGCGCAAAAACGCGAAGACCCCAGAGGCTTGCGAGAGACCAGGTGCGTCCGAGCCACGCCGCGCCCGCACGCGACATGGCGAGCGTGGGCAGGCACAGGATCGCCAGCGTCGCGGACATAAGCGCGAACCAGACCAGAAAGATCGCAGATCGAAGGATTGTCATGCGGGAACTTCAGGATGCCGGAGCAGACTTGCCGTCATCGCGGTGATGGTCAACCGCGGTCATGACGAGGCTGGCGACATATTTCAGAAATTCATTGTGCAGCAGATGCAGCGTGCCCGGCCGCCACCAGGCCGCCATGTTCACGCCCTCCGGCTCGACGGGATAAGGCACAAGCTGAACGCCCGGCATCAGGCTGTGAAACAGCCTCAGGCTCCGCGGCATGTGATAGCTCGCCGTGACGATGATGAGGCTCTTGTAGCGGTGCAGCGCGGTCCAGTCGGCGGCCTCTTCCGCATTGCCGTAGGTGTCTTCCGCCGCATAGCCGATATCGGCGCAGCAATCGAAGCGGCGGCCGCCATTCGACAGACGCTTCAGTTCTTCCTTCGTCGACGTCTTGTTCACGCCGGTGATCAGAAGGCGTTTTCCCGTTCCGTGCTCGAACAGGGCCACCGCCGTATCCAGCCGCGCATCGCCGCCGGTCAGCGTTACGATGGCGTCGGCTTTCGGCGTGCCCTGCGGCTTCGCCGGCAAGGTCGCGACGAACAGCAGAAAGCCCGCGACATAGAGCGCGACCAGACCTGCGATGACCTTCAGCAGACTCATGGGTTCGACTATGCCATCAAAGGAAGTCTGCGCGAAAATCCGGGCAAAAGCTGGACCGTAAAACCCGATTTGGACAGCGCGTTGAACCTCGCGCGGCTCAATAGATCCGGCGCACCACCGACAAGACAGACAGACGCGCCGTCGCCCAGGCGATCGCCGCCGCGGCCACCGGAACCGCTGCGAACCACGCGACTTCGCTGAGCTTGAGCGCGATCGGCGGCAGGAACGGCACCGCTTCGACGCCGACGAACTCAAGGCCGCCGGCCGCGACAAACAAGAGCGCGGCGAGCACCGTGCCGAACGCGCTCGCGCCGAATGTCGTTAGCGCGAAATGCTGTTCGAAGCCGCGCGCGATGAAGCCGGAGCGCGCGCCCATCTGGTGCAGCAAGGCGACCATCTCGTGATGCGCGGCAAGTCCGGCGCGGGTCGCGAACGTCACGGTCGCCGCCGTCGCGACCGCAATCAGGATCAGAATGCCATACGCGGTATAGGAGATCGTATCCGACAGGCCCTTGAGCCGCGCCATCCAGCGGCTGTGATCGTCGAGCTGCGAATCCGGCGCCGCCTTTTTCAGTTCCGCGCCGAGCGTGACCAGATCGACATGCGCGCCGGGCGTGACGGCGGCGTCGATCAGTTTCGGCAAGGGAAGTTCCGCAACCAGCGAACCCTTGCCGAGCCACGGTTCGACAAGACTTTGCATCTCGTCTTCCGACAGCGCCGCCGCATGGGCGATGCCCGGCGTTGCGCGCAGGACGGAAAGCGCCGCGGCGGTTTCGCGCGCAAGCTCGCTCACCGCATCGCCATGGGCCGGCACCAGGATCTGCACGGTCAAGCGGTCCGAAAGCCCGGCACGCCAGCCGAGCGAGGCGCGGTCCGCCAGAAGCGATGCGCCGAGCGCCAGCGCCGCGAGGAACGCCATGATGCCGATCATCACGTCGAGCGGGGCCGCACCCTTCTCACGCGGCAGGAAGCGGGCGGGTGAGCGGTTCATGCGCGCGCCGCCGATCTCAGTTCGACGAGCCGTCCGTCGACAAGGCGCATCTCGCGCGCCTTGGTGCTTTCGATCAGCGCGCGATCGTGCGTTGCGATCAGCACGGTGGTGCCGAGGCGGTTGAGCTCGCCGAACAGGCGGATGAGCCTGGCACCGATTTCCGGATCGACATTGCCCGTCGGCTCGTCGGCGATCAGAAGATCGGGCCGCGCCACCACGGCGCGCGCGATGGCGATGCGCTGCTGCTCGCCGCCCGACAGCGTCGGCGGCTTGGCGTGCATGCGGTCGCCGAGCCCGACCCAGGACAAGAGCTCTTCGACGTCGTGCTCATAGTCCCCCTCATGCCGGCCGGCGAGGCGCAGGGGCAGTGCGACATTGTCGAACGCCGAAAGATGATCGAGCAGGCGAAAGTCCTGGAACACCACGCCAATTCGGCGCCGGATGGCCGGGAAATCCTTGCGGCGCGTTGTCGCCATGTCGTTGCCGAACAGGGTGATCAGGCCGCGCGACGGCGGCTCGGCGACATAGATCAGCTTGAGCAGGGTCGTCTTGCCTGCGCCCGAAAGACCCGTCAGAAAGGTGAACGAGCCTGCCTCCAAAACGAAAGTGACGTCACGCAGGACCTCGGGTCCCGCGCCATATCGCATACCGACATTTTCAAATCGAACCATGGGTTTGGACCATAGCCACGGCCCGCCAGCCTTGCGAGGGCTTCGGCCTTAAAGTTATTTTTCCTTTGTTCGGAGAAGCTTGCTTACATGATCTTGACTTGCCCGCAATGCGCAACCCGCTACCAGGTGGACGGCGCCAAGTTTCCCGCTGCCGGGCGCAATGTCCGCTGCGCCAAATGCAGTCATGTCTGGCATCAGCTTGGCCCGGTGGAGGAGCCGGATCCCGACGCCGAAATCGAGGTGCAGGAACCGGCCGCTGCACCCAAGCCTGCGGCCGAATCGCCGGCCACGCTGCGCGCCGCGACCTTTCCGCCTGCCGCCGTCGCAGCGGTGCCTCCACCGGAAGAAGCCGCGAGGTCTCAAACGCCCTGGCTTGGCCGCGCGGCCGTCGCCGGCGGCTGGATCCTGCTCGTGGCGCTCGTGCTGGTGATCGGCTGGGCCGCGGTCGCTTTCCGCAACAGCATCGCAACATGGTTGCCGCAGACCTCGTCGATCTACAACGCCGCCGGCCTGCAGGTGAATCCGCGCGGCATGGACTTCACCGACATCGCCTATCGACGCGAAATCGAGGACGGCCAGGTCGTGCTGGCGGTCACCGGCAACATCATCAACCGCAGCTCCCACGAACTGCCCGTGCCGCTCGTCCGCGTCAGCCTTTACGATGCCGACAAGCACGAGCTCTATCACTGGACGTTCGTGCCGACGCTCGCCACGCTCCAGCCCGGCCAGTCGTGCAAATTCCGCACGCGGCTTTCCAGCCCGCCCGCCGGCACGCACGATCTGGAAGTCCGCTTCGCCCGGCCGGGCGAGTGAACACGCCGGAAATTCTCTTTTCCGAAGACGAGATTGCCGCGCGCGTGACCGCGCTGGCGAAGCGGATCGCAGCTTCGCCGCAGCGTCCGCAGCTTCTTGCCGGAATCCTTGTCGGGGCGTTCGTGTTTGCAGCCGACCTGGCGCGGGCCTTGGCGCGCGAAGGCGTGTCGCTACCGATCGAATTTCTCTGGCTGCGCAGTTACGGCGATGCCCGAACCGGCGCTGACGTGCAGGCGCTGGCCGGCCCGACCGGCAGCGCGCGCGGCAAGCATGTTCTGCTGGTCGACGGCGTCCTTGATCGCGGCACGACGTTGACCAGGGCAAAAACAATGCTGGCGGAGGCCGGCGCGAAATCCGTCGCTACCGCCGTCGCCGTCGACAAGCTGCGCGATGACGCGCTTCTGTCGGCAGACTATGCGGCGTTCGAAGGCGTCAGCGACTTCATCGTCGGCTACGGCATGGACGACGCCGGCTTGAACCGCGGGTTGCCCTATATCGGGCGCATCAGAACTGCTTGAGCAGGCGGTCGATATAATCCAATTCCTGCTGCGGCCGGCCGCGTTCGCCGGCGCGGCGGCGCAACTCCAGCAGGATGTTCCGCGCGCGTTGCAGCTCGGACTGGGTCGGCACTTTCACATTGCCGCCGAACTGCGAGCCGTTGGCGCCTTGCTTGCGGCCGAGCGGATCTTCGTCGCCCTGTTTGTCCTGGTCCTGTCCCATCTGCTTCATCAGCTTGTTGGCCAGATCGGTCGCAGCGCTGCGCATCGCGTCAAGCGCGTTCTTCTGGTCGACGGCGGAGCCGGGCAAGTCGTTCGTGCCCAGTTCCTGCTGCGACTGGCCCATGGAGCGGCCGGCGCGGCCAAGATCGGCAGGCGGCGGAATTTTCTGGCCGCCGAGCCCCTTCAGGATGTTGCCCAGTTGATTCTCGATGTCGCCCTGTTCCTTCTGCAGGTCGTTCGGCTTTACGGCTTCGCCCTGCTGGCCGCGGAATGTCTTGTCGAGCAGGCCGCGCTGCTTGCCCATGAGGTCGCCGAGTCCCTGAATGGCGTCGCTCAGCGCCTTGTTCTGCGGATTGTTCGCCTGCCCGTTGCCGCCGCTGCCGGAGCCGCTCAGCCGCAGATTCTCCAGAAGACTTTGCAGCAGTGCAAGCAATTGCTGCGCCTGTGCGCGGTCGCCCGATTGCGCAAGTTGCTGGATCGCCTTGAGCAGCGTCTGCAGGTCGTTCTGGCCGAGAATCTTCGCATCGGGCGGCGGCGGACCCTGGCTTTCCTGCGGATTGGCGGCGAGCGCCTGCATGTAGCGTTGCATCGCCTCATTGTAGCGCTGCAGCAATTCGTCGATCACTTCCTGCGGCGCGCCCTGGGCGAGCGCCTGCGCCAGCACCGCCTGGATTCGGCGCAGCTCTTCGGCCGCCGAGAGCAGGCCGCCGCGTTCCAGGCTGATCGCGATCTGCCACAACAGTTCCTCGACATGATCGATCTCTTCGCCGCGCTTGGCGTTGGAAAGCGCCCAGCGCGCCGCGCGGATGCCGGTGTAGACGCCGCTGTCGTTGGGATAGAAAAGCTGCGGCGCGATGGTCAGGGCGTCGAGCATGCGCACCACGCGGCTTCTATCTTGTGGCGTCGTGCTGGTGGCGAGGGCCTGGCGCTGCTCGATCAACGCGCGCGACAAAGGATTGGTGAAGACGCGCGCCGGAAGCTTGTACTGCACCGGTTTGGTCGATGCGGTCTGGCCTGCGCCGTCCGTCGCCTGCAGCACGATGTCGGCATTCAATCCGGCATAGGGATGCGCGGTGAGATCGCGGAAGGTGGTTTGGGATACGGACTTCTGCGACGTGCCCGCCAGCGGCAAATCCACGACAAGCGGCGCACCATGCTTGTCGTGGGGTTTGATGATCGCGCGGATCGCGGCGACGCCATAATCGTCGCTTGCTTTATACGAAAGCTTCAACGCCGCATGTTCGGTCTTGCCGGGCGGGCCGGCAAAGGCGATCGACGGCGGTTTGTCGGCGATCGCGGCGATGGACCAGTCGCCAATGGCGCGCCCGCCGCTGCGCACGCGCACATGCGCATCGGACTGCACGGTAAGGGTTGCGGAATATTCGCCGTTCGCCCCGGCGAATCCGTTGCGCGTCTCGCTCAAGGAATCGAGAGACAGGCCGGGCGTATGGCCCGCGCCATGCACGCGCAAATTCAGCGTCGAACCCGCGGGCACGGCGAGTGCCATTCCCCCGGTGAGATAGATGGGCGCAAGGCCGGTATAGGGCGGCGGGTCGATCCAGGCGTCGACCGTCGAAACAGCGCCGCTTCCCGAATCGTTGAACCCCGCCCACAACCGGCGGCTCCAGTCCGAACCCGCGACGAACAGCGCGGCGGCGACAAGCAAGAGGACTGCAAAGCGAAAGGCGCGGGGATCGCGCTTCGCAAGACCGGGCGCGGGCAGGGCGACGCGGAATCTGCCGATGCTGGCCAGCCGCTGCGCCAGATGCAGCTTCCACAATTCCTCGGCCCAGCGATCGCCGTTTCCGGCCGCCATCCTGTCGTTCGCTTCGGAGATCGGCCGGTGGGCAAAGCCGCTTGTCCGCTCCAGCCGCCGCGCGCCTTCGGTCCAGTCGGGAAGATGCAGATCGCGAAGCCTGAAATAGAGCGCAAGACCGATTGCCGTGATCGCGCCCGACAGGATCAGCGCATGCAGCGTCCAGGGCAGAGCAGCGAAAAGATCGAACAGCGACGCGGCCGCGAACAATCCTGCGATGCCGCTGGCCGGCCACAGTGCCGGCCAGACGCGCTCCCACATGATCGCCGCACGCGACAGCGCGACGAAGCGGGCGGTCTCTTCAGCCCGCGAGCCAGTCTGGAATTCGCTCGGACCTAAGTAGCGCGTCATCATCCGTTCTTGGCCGCACCACGCTCCACAAATCACCCTTCACAAGCACTTCGGGCGCGGGCGGCCGCGCATTGTAGGCCGAAGACATCACCGCGCCATAGGCGCCCGCCGTCAGGATCGCCACAAGTTCGCCGGATTTCAGTTCCGGCAGATCGCGGTCGGCGGCGAAGATATCCGATGTTTCGCACACCGGACCTACCACGTCATAATGTTTGTGCATGGCATCGGGTGAAGGTTCGTTAACGCGCACGATCTCGTGATGGGAATCGTAGAGCGCCGGGCGGATCAGATCGTTCATGCCGGCATCGACGATGGCGAAGGTCTTCTGTTCGCCCTGCTTGATGTAGAGCACGCGCGTGACGAGGATTCCGGCATTGGCCGCGATCAATCGGCCCGGCTCCAGGATGAGCTGGCAGCCGAGGCCGCCCGTGACCTTCGTCGCCATCTTGCCGTAGGCAGACGGATCGGGCGGCGGCTCATTGTTCCGGATGTAGGGCACGCCGAGCCCGCCGCCGAGATCGAGGCGCGAAATGGAATGCCCGTCGGCGCGAAGCTGTGCGGCAAGATCGACGACCTTGCCGAAGGCGCGCTCGAACGGTTCCAGATCGACGATCTGGCTGCCGATATGCACATCGATGCCGACGACCTGAATGCCTTTCAGTTTCGCGGCGAGCGCATAGGCGCTGCGCGCCCGGCTCCACGGAATCCCGAATTTGGTTTCGGCCGTACCCGTCGTGATCTTGGCGTGCGTCCTGGCATCGACATCGGGATTGACGCGGATGGTGATCGGCGCGGTCGCGCCCATCGCGGACGCGACTTCGCTCAGCGCTTCGAGCTCAGGCTCGCTTTCGACATTAAACTGGTAGATGCCGGCGTCGAGCGCCAGTTTCATCTCCGCCTTGCTCTTGCCGACGCCGGAAAAGACGATGCGGTTGCCTGGAATGCCGGCATACAGCGCCTTCTTCAGCTCGCCCCCCGACACGACATCGGCGCCCGCGCCAAGCCGCGCGAGAGTCTTCAGCACGCCGATATTGCCGTTGGCCTTTACCGAGAAGGCCACCAGCGTTCCTTTCGGAAACGACTCTGCGAAAACGCGATAGTGCCGTTCCAGCGTCGCCGTCGAGTAGCAATAGAACGGCGTGCCGACTTTCTCGGCCAGCGCGTTCAAATCGACGGCTTCCGCGTGGAGCACGCCGTCCTTGTAGGAGAAGTGATTCATCGCCCGGAGGTCTGCGACGGCGGCTTGGACGGATCCTTCTCGTCCTTGGGCGTCGTCTTGCCGTCGGGGAGAGTAAGATCGTTCTTCACGCCGCAGCCCGAAACGCTGAGCGCGAGCGCAAAAACGAGGAGAACGCGCAGCTTCATTTCAGCTTTTCTTTCCAGAAGCGCAGCTGCTCGCGCACCCGGTCCGGTCCGGTGCCGCCATAGCTCATGCGCGCCCTGACCGAAGCTTCGAGCGGCAGAACGGCAAAGACCTCGTTTGTGATGCCGGGCTCGACCGCCTGCATCTCGGCGAGCGGCAGTTTCTCGAGCGGCAGATTCAGTTCTTCCGCGCGGCGCACGATGGAGCCCGCAATGTGATGCGCGTCGCGAAACGGTTTCTTGAGCGTGCGCACGATCCAGTCGGCCAGATCCGTCGCGGTGGGATAGCCGGCTTCCGCGGCCTTCTTCATCGCTTCGGGATTGACCGTCAGGTCCGCGATCATCGCCGCCATCGCGGCAAGCGACACCTCGATCGTGTCGGCGGCATCGAAGACGCGTTCCTTGTCTTCCTGCAGGTCGCTGCCATAGGCGAGCGCCAGGCCCTTCACCACGGTCGCCAGCGCCACGAAATCGCCCAGCACGCGTCCCGTCTTGCCGCGGATCAGTTCGGCGGCGTCGGGATTGCGCTTCTGCGGCATGATGGACGAGCCGGTGGTGAACGCATCGGACAGGCGCACAAAGCCGAAGGCCGGCGTCGACCATTGCACGATCTCGCCTGCCAGCCGCGACAGGTGCGTGGCGCAGATCGTGGCGGCGGCGAGATATTCCAGCGCGAAGTCGCGCGCCGAAACCGCGTCGAGCGAATTCCTCATCGGCCGCGCGAAGCCCAGCGCCTTGGACGTCACATCGCGGTCGATGGGAAAGGGCGTGCCGGCGAGTGCTGCTGCACCGAGCGGCAACTCGTTCAACCGTTTGCTCGCATCGGCGAAGCGGCCGCGGTCGCGATAGAACATCTCGACATAGGCAAGACAGTGATGCCCGAACGTCACCGGCTGCGCCGGCTGCATGTGCGTGTAGCCCGGCATGATGGTGGCGTAGTTTGCCTCCGCCTGCGCATGCAGCGCGCGCTGTAACGCTTCAAGGCCCTGATCGGCGCGGACACAGGCCTCGCGCACCCAAAGGCGGAAATCGGTGACGACCTGGTCGTTGCGCGAGCGCGCCGTGTGCAGGCGTCCCGCCGCATCGCCGATCAGTTCCTTCAGCCGCGATTCGATGTTGAGGTGGATGTCCTCCAGCTTGCGGCTGAAGACGAATTTTCCGTCCGCGATTTCCTTCTCGATCGTATCGAGGCCGCGAACGATCTCTTCGCAATCGAACTGGGAAATGATCTGTTGCACGGCGAGCATGCGCGCATGGGCCCTGGAGCCGGCGATGTCCTGCGCGGCAAGCCGTTTGTCGAAATCGATGGAGGGCGTTATGACCTCCATGATGGATGCGGGACCGCCTGCGAAACGGCCGCCCCACATTTTGTTTGTAACCATGAGACGCCCGTGACGCCCTATCGTTGGTCTTACATTGTAGTCGGAGCCGCTGTCCTGAGTGTAGCGGTGTTGGCAGTTCTATATGTGATGCTGGGCCGGACTGTCCACGCGTACGCTGTCCCGCCTGCTTCTCTTGCGCCCTTTACGGCCGACAAGAGCCCCACCGCCATCCCGCAGGTCGCGTTCAGCGATGCCCGCGGCAACCGCCTGGCGCTGTCCGCCCTCAAGGGGCGCTATGTCCTGCTCAATCTGTGGGCGCCCTGGTGCGCGCCCTGCGTGAAGGAGCTTCCGTCGCTGGCGCGGCTGCGCGGCGCCGTCCCTAAGGACCGGTTCAACGTCATCGCCGTCGATGTCGGCCGCGGCACAACCGCCGATGCGCGCAGTTTCCTGGACGCACATGGCGCCAAGGCTCTGGACACCTATGTCGATTCCAACCTGGCGCTGTTGCGTGCCTTCGGCGCGTTCGGCCTGCCGCTGACCGTGCTGATAGACCCGCAAGGACGCGAAATCGGCCGCGCCCTCGGCCCCGCCGCCTGGGATTCGCCCGAGTCGATCGACTATTTCCGTGCGCTGACGGCCGCCAAGGCGAGTTGAACCTGACTGTGATGCCGTTGCGCGCGCCCCCTTCCGTGTTGTATTGCCATTTGTATGTACAAACGGCATGCTCTTAGGCGATGGCCCGGGCGGTCACGGGCTTCGATTGGGACATCGGCAATCTTGCAAAATGCCGCAAGCACGGCGTCTCCGTGGAAGAAATTGAGAGCCTGTTCGAGGGCTCGCCCCGTGTCGCGCCCGACATGAAGCATTCGGCGCGCGAAGAGCGCTTCATCGCCATCGGCCGTGGATCGACGGGAAGGGCTCTTTTCGTCGCTTTCACGTTTCGAACGGTGGAGCGGGCATTGCGGATTCGACCGATCAGCGCGCGCTACATGCATCGCAAGGAGATTGAGGCGTATGAAAAAGAGAGTTCCCAGACTTAAATCGGACGCCGCGGCGGAACGGTTTCTTGCGCGCGATCTTTCCGATCTCGACTTCGCGCAGTTCAAACCGGTGCAGTTCGAATTCGAAAAGAAGACCGCACGCGTGAATATGCGGCTCCCGGAGACTCTGCTGAAAGCCGTGAAGGCGCGGGCAAGTGCGCGAAAGATGCCTTATCAGCGATTCATTCGCGAATTGCTCGAACGAGCGGTTTCTACACGCAAATAGCTACGACTTAACGCCGCGCGCCGCGTCGTAATCGTCCCACATCGACCTGCAGTCGATCAGCGCGCGCTCGCGCATGGCGCGGTCGATCGCCATGACCGTGAGGCCGGCTTCCATGGAATCGTGCGCCGTCACCGGGAACACGGCGCGCCCCTCGAGCGAGGCGAGAAGATCCTGCGCCATCGCCTGGTCCGCGCCATTGTGGTTGTCGCCGGTGCGGTTGGCATAGTCGATGCGCTCGGGCTTCTTCTTATCCATCGCGCCGCGCACCATCAGCTTGTTGCGCACCAGATCGGCCAGAAGCGTGCCGTTGGTGCCGGCGATGTACCAGCGCCGTTCGCCAAGACTGACATGGCTGTTGGAGTGGAAGGAGAGCTGCAGGCCGCTCGCATATTCGACGATGGCGGTCTGGTGGTCGGCGACGTCCATGTCCGACTGGAAGGCATCGTTGGCACCTGCCCAGCCGGCGTCGCGCATCGCATAGGCCGGCGAGCCGTCGCTGTAGGTACGCAGAACGTCCTTGCGGCCCGAATCGAAGATGCGCTTGCCGCCGAAGCTTGCGACGCGCACGGGCCGCGCGCGCGCGAGCCGGCCGAAAATATCGAAATCGTGGCACACCTTGTCGAGGAAATAGGAGCCGCCCCACTCCTCCTTGCGGCGCCAGTTGCGGGCGAGGTAGCCGCCATGCTCCGGCGGCAGATGTTCTGTCGCGTCCATCGAGACGAGATCGCCGAGCTGTCCGGAATCCACGCGCGCGATCGTCTCGCGCACGATCGGCATGGAGCGCATCACAAGGCCGATATGCAGCGGCGGAATCCTCTTGGACGACATGTGCCGCGCCAGCGCGAAGGTTTCCTCCTCCGTCCGCACGATCGGTTTCTCGGCAAAGATCGGATAACCCGCTTCGAAGGCGGCGAGCAGATGCTCGTAATGCAGGTGATTGGGCGAGCCGATCATGACGAGATCGAACGGCCCGTCGGCGAACAGCGCCTTGACGCTCGAATAGGATTTGCCGGACGGAATGTCCTTCTCGGCGAGAATGGGAAGCCCGACGGGTCGCGGGTCGACATAGCCCGCGACGTTCAGCTTCCAGCCGGTTTCTTCCATGGCGCGCAACACATGGGCGACGCGCTGGCCCAGTCCAATGACGCCGATGCGATAGTTCTTCATGGCGGTCACGCTAGCCGCTGGCGCGCGCGCGAGAAAGTCCATTTTTCCCGGCTTTTTTCCAGGGTGGCCCCGATCAATTCATGGGCGAGGGAATTGCCGACAGGGAATGGATGAAATCTAATCCGAGCCGCAGACAGCTCTTCCCGGGAGTGATGTCATGACAACGCACAAGATCGTCGCCCACGATGCCTGGATCGCCGCGCGCAAGGAATTTCTCGCCAAGGAAAAGGAGTTCACGCGCCTGCGCGACGAGCTCAGCGCCGAACGGCGCGCGCTGCCGTGGGAGAAGGTGGAGAAAAGCTATCACTTCACCGGCCCGAACGGCGAAGCAACGCTTTCCGATCTCTTCGCCGGCAAGAGCCAGCTTGTCGTCTATCACTTCATGCTGGGCCCAGACTGGGCGGAGGGCTGCAAGTCGTGCTCCTTCTGGGCCGACAATTTCAACGGCATCGGCGTCCACCTGAAGCATCGCGATGTGAGCTTTGTTGCCGTCTCGCGCGCGCCGCTCTCCAAGCTTCTCGCCTATCGGAAGCGCATGGGCTGGTCGTTTCCCTGGGTGTCGTCGTTCGGAAGCGACTTCAATTTCGACTATCAGGTCTCGTTCACGAAAGAGCAGCTCGACGCGGGCAAGGCCTATCACAACTATCATGTCCATCCGAACACGATGACGGAGCTCGCCGGTTTCAGCGTCTTCTTCAAGAACGAAGCGGGAAACATCTTCCACACCTATTCGACCTATGCGCGCGGGCTCGACATGCTCAACGGCGCCTATCACATCCTGGATCTTGTGCCGAAAGGCCGCGACGAGGACGGATTGAAATCCACGATGGAGTGGCTGCGCCGTCACGACCAGTACGAGGACTGAGCGGCGGCTAGACCTTCGTCGCGTTGAGGATCAACGACAGCGGGATGAACGGCGCGCCGGGCGGAAGCGTCCAGTAATGCTCGTCATCCTTGATGAGCTGCTTGAGCCCTTGCCACGGAATGCGGTCGCCCTCCGCGATGCCGTCGATGCGAAAGCCGGCCGCGATCGCCGAATTGAGAATCGTCGCCATGCCGTGCTGGAACATCACATTGCGATGCGCTTCCAGGATGCCGGGCCCGGCATAGTCGCCCTGGTTTTCCATCTCCAGCGGCACATCGCTGTCCCACGGATAGCGCACGGCAAAGGGCAGCACCGGCTCCGGCGGATAGTCGTCGAGCGTCATGAGATAGGGGTGGGCCTCGGCCAGAAACAGCCTTCCACCCGGCTTGAGCGCATTCGACGCGGTTCGCATCCAGGCACTCATGTCGTGGATCCAGCCGATTGCGCCCCACGACGCGAAGACGATGTCGAAATCCTTGAGGTCGGCGGGCGGCGTCAGCACGTTGGACTGCACGAAGGTGCCCTTCACGCCGGTTTCGCGAGCGAGCGCGCGCGCGAGCGCCACGGCGTCGTCCGAGAAATCGAGCCCGGTGACGTCCGCGCCCATCCGCGCCAGCGACAGCGTGTCGAGTCCGAAATGGCATTGCAGGTGCAGCAGCTTCCTGCCGTGCACCTCGCCGATGCCGTCGCGCACGATGGGATCAAGGATGTTCTCGCCGCGCCGGAACGCATCCGTCCTGTAGAACGGCGAGTCCAGGTGGCGCCGCGCCATCTCGTTCCAGTAGGCGAGGTTGGTTTCGGTGTAGTCGCTCACAACACGCCCCAGTTCAGACGCGCTTCCTAGCAGCGCGAAACGCGCCGCGCCATGTTGCATTGGCGCCGGCCGCCCGCCAGTCTGGCGAGCATGCCAGCGCTCTATACCGACCGTCTCAGCGTCAGCCCGGGCGAAAGTTTCTCGCTCCACGCTTCGGCCGCGGCGTCGCCCTGCCGCGTCGAAATCGCCCGCGTCGGCGCGGCGCGCGACATCGTCTTTGCGCAGGATGGAGTTGCGGTGGGGAATCATCCAACGCCCGAACATGCTGACCGCGACGGCTGCCGCTGGCCGGCAGCCCTCAAGGTCACGGCGGGTGCCGATTGGCGCTCGGGCTATTACGACATCGTGCTCACCGATGCCGCGGGCGCGACGTCCCGACATTTCGTCTGCGTCAAAGCCGGCACAAAGCGCAACCGCGTCGTGCTCGTTCTCACCACCAACACTCTGCACGCCTACAATTATTGGGGCGGCGCCAGTGCCTATTGCGATGTCGTTTCGCTGATGAGCCGCCGCAAGACGCTTCCCGAAGCGATGCAAGGCGCGATCGGCGTTCTGTCGACACAGCGGCCGTTTGCGCCCCTGCTGCTCGCGCCGCCGCCGGACATGCCGCGGCTTGTCAATCTCACGGCGCGCGGCTTCGAGGAAAAAAGCTGGGCCGGCGCCAACCCGCAATGGTCGCGCGAACATGCGCAGTCGCCCTATGACGGTTCCGCCGGTTTCCTGCACAAATGGGAACACGCTTTCGTCCGCTGGGCCGAAGGCGAAGAGAATTTGCCGTTCGACTATCTGACCGACTTCGATCTCGACATCGATCCCAAGGCGCTCGACTCGTACGAGGTGGTCTTCCTTGTCGGTCACAGCGAATATTGGTCGGGTCGACAGCGCGACAGCCTCGAAGCCTTCGTCGACCGCGGCGGCAGGCTCGCGATTTTTTCCGGCAACACCGCATTCTGGAAAGTGCGCTGGGAAGATGAAGGCCGCACACTCATCTGCCACAAATGGAAGGGTGAGGCCGAAGACGTTCCCGACGCGAGCAAGACGCATCTGTGGTCGCATCCGATGTTCGCGCGGCCCGAGGCAACAATCACCGGCCTCAGCTTTCTCCATGGCGGCTATCATCGCCTCGGGCTCTGCGCCGCGCGCGGACAGGGCGGTTACACCGTCTATCGCGACAAGCATTGGGCGCTGGAAGGCGAGGATCTCTATTACGGCGACGTCTTCGGTGCCGGCGTGCCGCTGGTCGGTTATGAGAATGACGGCTGTCCGATCGCGTTCGACAAGGACGGCCTGCCGATTCCCGATGGCGGTGCCGGCGTGCCGTCCGATCTGGAGATCATCGCCTTCGTGCCTGCGGCGTTCGCCGAACCGCCTGACAATCCCTACCGCCCGCTCATTCCGCCCGAACAGATGGATGTCGTCGCACGCGTCGCTTACGGCGATGACAGCGCGCGGGCACAGGCGCGCGTCAGCCGCGGCCATGCGGTGATGGCTTCGTTCAAGCGCGGCAAAGGCGAAGTGTTCAATGCCGGCACGACAGAATGGGCGCACGGCCTCGCCGCGAACGATCCGTTCGTGACGCGCATCACGCGCAATGTGCTGAGGCGATTCCTTGCGTAGCTAGCGCGTCGGGACCGGGTGTTCGCCGCGATAATCGTAGAAGCCGCGGCCGGTCTTCTGGCCGAGCCAGCCGGCTTCGACATATTTCACCAGAAGCGGGCAGGGGCGATATTTCGAGTCCGCAAGGCCTTCGTAGAGCACTTGCATGATCGAAAGGCAGGTATCGAGGCCGATGAAGTCCGCAAGCTGCAACGGGCCCATCGGATGGTTGGCGCCCAGCCGCATCGCGGTGTCGATCGCCTCGACGTTTCCGACGCCCTCATAGAGCGTGTAGACCGCCTCGTTGATCATCGGCTGCAGGATGCGGTTGACGATGAAGGCGGGGAAATCCTCGGCATAGGCGGCGGTCTTGCCGACGCGTTTGACGATCTCCAGCGCCGCCTGGAACGTGGTGTCGTCCGTGGCGATGCCGCGGATGACCTCGACAAGCTGCATCATCGGCACCGGATTCATGAAATGAATGCCGATGAAATGTTCCGGCCGGTCGGTCGCCGTCGCCAGACGCGTGACGGAGATCGACGAGGTGTTCGTCGCGACCAGCGTGGTGGGCGAAAGACGCGGGCAGAGTTCCTGGAAGATCTTCTTCTTGGTGGCTTCGTCTTCGGTCGCGGCCTCGATGACGAGATCGCGATCCTTCATGTCGTCGAGCGCCTGCGTCACGCGGATGCGCTTCAGGGCGGGCGCGATGAGCTCGTCCTTGATCAGGCCGCGCGCGGCCTGGCGGTGCATGTTCTTGTCGATGCGCTCCAGCGCCTTGGCCAGCGTGTCCTTGTTGATGTCGTCCAGGACCACGTCGTACCCGGCCAGCGCAAGTACATGCGCGATGCCGTTGCCCATCTGGCCGGCGCCGATGACGCCGATGCGTTCAATTGCCATACGCGTTAATCCTCGGACTATTTGTAGCCCATTTTCGACAGCTCTTCGTCCATCTCAGGCACTGCTTTGAACAGGTCCGCCACAAGGCCGTAGTCGGCGACCTGGAAGATCGGCGCCTCTTCATCCTTGTTGATCGCGGCGATGACCTTGGAATCCTTCATGCCGGCCAGATGCTGGATCGCGCCGGAAATGCCGACGGCGATATAGAGATCGGGCGCAACGACCTTGCCGGTCTGTCCGACCTGGTAATCGTTGGGAACGAAGCCGGCATCGACCGCGGCGCGGCTGGCGCCGACGGCGGCGTGCAGCTTGTCGGCGATCTTGTCGAGCAGGTGGAAATTGTCGCCGGACTGCATGCCGCGTCCGCCGGAGATGACGATCTTGGCGGAGGTGAGTTCGGGGCGTTCGGACTTCGACAGTTCTTCGCCTACGAACTTGGAAAGGCCAGGATCGGCGGCGGCCGGGATCTTCTCGATCGCGGCGGAACCGCCTTCGGCCGCGGCCTTGAACGTCGTTGTGCGGACGGTGATGACCTTCTTGCCGCCGCCGGCCTGAACCGTGGCGATGGCATTGCCGGCATAGATCGGGCGCTGGAACGTGTCGGGGCTGTCGACCGCGATGATTTCGGAAATCTGCGCCACGTCGAGCTTGGCGGCGACGCGCGGCATGTAGTTCTTGCCGTTGGTCGTGGCGGGCGCGAGGATCGCGTCATAGTTCGGGGCGAGCGACAGGATCAGCGTCTCCATCGTCTCGGCAACCATCTTGGCATAGAGCGCGTCGTCGGCAAGAAGCACCTTCTCCACGCCGGCGAGCTTGGCGGCGGCCGCGGCGACGGCGTCGGCACCTTGACCCGCAACCAGCACATGCACCGGCCCGCCGATCTGCGTGGCGGCGGTCACGACCTTGGCGGTCGCGTCCTTGAGAGTCTTGTTGTCGTGTTCGGCAATAACGAGCGAGGCCATCTTCAGATCACTCCCGCTTCGTTCTTCAGCTTGTCGAGCAGTTCGGCCACCGTCTTCACCTTGACGCCGGCCTGGCGCTTGGGCGGCTCGGACACTTTGAGAACCTTCAGCTTGGGCGCGATATCGACGCCGTAATCGGCGGGCGACTTCTCGTCGATCGGCTTCTTCTTGGCCTTCATGATGTTGGGGAGCGAGGCATAGCGCGGCTCGTTGAGGCGAAGGTCCACCGTCATGACGGCGGGCAGCTTCACTTCGACGGTCTGCAATCCGCCGTCGATCTCGCGTTCGATGGTCGCGGTCGCGTCGCCGAGCTCGAGCTTGTGCGCGAAGGTGCCCTGCGGCCCAGCCCATCAGCGACGCCAGCATCTGGCCCGTCTGGTTGCTGTCGTCGTCGATCGCCTGCTTGCCGGTGATCACCAGCGTGGGCTTCTCGACATCGCAGATCGCCTTGAGGATCTTGGCGACGGCGAGCGGTTCCACTTCCGCATCGGTCTTCACCAGGATGCCGCGATCGGCGCCCATGGCGAGCGCGGTGCGGATGGTTTCGCCAGCCTGTTGCGGTCCGATGGACACGGCGATGACTTCCGTGGCCTTGCCTTTTTCCTTGAGGCGCACGGCCTCTTCGACACTGATCTCGTCGAACGGGTTCATGGACATTTTCACGTTGGCCAGGTCCACGCCGGACTGGTCAGCCTTCACGCGAACTTTGACGTTGTAGTCAATCACCCGCTTGACGGGCACCAGTACCTTCATGTCTGCGAAATTCCCTGATCGATGGCGGTTGGTTTAGCTTGGGTGCGCGATGTGCGCGCCGCGTTTTTTGGTGACCGCCCCCTGTTGTGCGGCGCAAAAACTAGGACCGGCCCTTGGCCCTGTCAACGAACCGTCATTCCGGTTTCGTTGAGGAAACAAGGCCAGCAAACTCCTAGCATATTTGGGTGCAGTGCAGCATTTCACACAATTCTGCGTCATTCCGCCGCAACAGTTTGTCACCACCGAAACCGCGGCTTTGGCGTCCCGGGAAGGCTCATCCGGGGTTGGGCAAAAGCGCCAACCCCGGAAGAAAAGGGTGCCGGCGCCTTCGGCCTACTTCAGCGTGCCGAGATAGGCGACGACGTCGTCCGCCTGTTTCGCATTGCTGAGGCCGGCAAACGCCATCTTGGTTCCGGGCACCATTCTCGCGGGGCTGGTCACCCACGTCTTGATCTTGTCGGGCGTCCAGGTGATGCCCGAATTCTTCAGCGCGCCCGAATACATGAAGGTCGACAGCGAAGCCGCCTTGCGGCCGACCACGCCGAACAGGTTCGGGCCAAGGCCATTGGCGCCGCCCTTCTGAACCGTGTGGCAGATCGCGCAACGGGCAAAGACGGTCTTGCCGTTAACGGCATCGCCGGCCTGGGCGGACGTTGCGAGCAGGGCGATGGCGGCGGCGAGGAAAATCTGGCGCATGGTAGTCTCCGTTTGGACGGCGTGAATCATACTCAAAAGCGGTTCATTGCAAGCGCAAGCACGCCGCAGGGTGCTCAGCGCCCGCCCGACTTGGCCGTCTCGATCGCCGCGCGAAAGGCGATGGGGTCGGCGATGTCCGGCAGGTCGACATGGTCGATGCCGGTGCCTTCGATGCGCAGATGGCCGTAGCCCAGAAGCTGGCCCCAGAAGGTCTGCGTGACGCTCACGCCCTCGATGTTGGGCAGGGCGACCTCGAAGGTCTTGAGCGTGAACCAGCCCTGCTTCTCGACGAAGCGGTGCGTGGTGACGCCGATTTCGGTCGTGAATTTGCGGATCATCATCTGGACGAAGATCACGATCCCGATGATGCACCACCACAGAAATATAAGAGCCAGCCAGGCCTTGACGCTGTACCACCAGTGAAACTGCGCGCGCGCGATCAGCGTCTCGCCCTGGCCGAGCGAATTCTCGATGTAGGACATGACCCCCTCCGGAAGACCGGCGGGAGTCTAGCCTGCAATACCGCCCAATTGCAGCGCCCCGAATCCGGAATCGTGTCGTCCGGGGTCGTCTGGATCGCCGGCCAGGCTGGCGTGCAAGGTCGATAGAAGCTGGAGCCGCGTGCCGGACAGGGCCGCGGAATGGGGCGAACGAAGGGAGCCGGCGCCGCCGGCCCCCTTCGCTGCAAGTCAGAACGATTTACGCAGAGTGATGAACGCTTCCCGCGGCGCGCCGGGCAGCAGTGTCTGGAACGTACCCGTCGGGTCGGATTTGATGAACCCGTTCGAGCCGACGGTCGCGACGTAGCGCTCGTCGAGCAGGTTGGTGATGTTGGCCTGGACCTCCAGCCCATCGAGCATCGTGTCGCTGCCGAAGCGATAACCGAGGTTGAGGTCCACGGTCGTCTGGTCCGGCACCGAAGCGTCGTTGAGGTAGGTGTAGAAACGCTTGCTCATGTAGGACAGGTTGAGGTTGCCGAAGATCGCGCCGTCGTCATAGCCGAGCTCGGTCTTCAACAGGTTCCGCGGCGAGTCGACGACGGTCTTGCCCGCGGTGAGCGCGTCGAGCACGCCGTTGCCGTTGAACGTGTCGTCGTCATACTTCGACTCGTTGTAGGCGTAGGAGCCGAACAGCCACCAGTCCTGATGAAAGCGCCAGGTACCGGCCGCTTCGATGCCCTTGGTCGTGACCGAGCCGACATTGGAGAGCACCGACGGATTGCCGACGATGCCCGCGCCCACCGTTTCGGTCAGCAGCCGGTTGCCGAACTTCACGAAATAGGCAGCCAGAACGCCCTCGACATCTCCGAAATGCGCGCGATAGCCGCCCTCATAGGTGGCGGAGGTTTCCGGCTTCAGCTTGTCCTTGATGGCGTTGAAGCCGGCCTGGCTGGTCGAGAACGGTCCGGCCGTCGCCGCGCCGACAAAGGCCCGCTGGTTCGCCGAATAGTCCGCGAAGAACTCGTTCGAGTCGTCGACGCGGTAGTTGACGCCCACTTGCGGCAGGAAGTCCGCGCTCGACTTGATGGTGCCGGCGATCGCTGCACCCTGAACGATGTGCGAAGAGATGTTCACCTGCTGCGTCTTGAAGCCGAAATCGAATTTGAGCGCGTCGGTGATCTGCCAGCTATCCTGCAGGTGGAACACCAGCGTCGTGGTGTTGAAGCGGTATTCCCACTGCGTGAAGAACGGATTTGACTGGAATTGCAGGCTTGGCCGGTCTGCCGTCGCGAGGCTGAGGCCGTAGAAACGCCGCGCCTGGTGGAAGACGTTGTTCTCGTACCAGACGCCAGCTTCGACCTGGTGGTTGGCGATCGTCCAGTCCAGGCTTGAGTTCACGCCATAGCGGTTGATGCCGTACTCGGTCGTGCGCACCGAGATCGGTCCGCCGCCCGGGGTGGGTACGTAAGGCGTGTACCACAGGCCCTGGCCCTTATTGTTGTGGCCGTAGCCGGTCACATGCAGCGCCAGATTGTCGAGGATGTTCCAGTCCGCCTTCAGGCCGCCCAGCGTGTCGTTGCGCAGGCCCGACGCGTTGAAATAGACGTCGTCGACGGTGGTGTAGGGTGCCGGAAAGACGAGGCCGACGCCGGCATAAGGCTGCGCCATGCCCGCCAGGACCGCCTGCTGGTTCTGGTAGACCTCGGCGATTTTTTCGGCGAGCGGATAGTTGTTCGAAATGTTGTCGGACTTGTAGCCGAGCCGGCTCAGCAGCGCGAGCGACTGGTCCTGATAGTCGTTTTCGCGTCGCTCGGAATGGTTGAGGAAGCCGGTGAGCAGCGCGGCCGAGCCGAGCGGCTGTTCGAATTTGGCGTTGACAAGTTGCTGCTTCTGCGCGCCTTCGCCTTTCCACTTGTCCGCATATTGCAGACCGTAGCTGACATAGGCCTTGCCGCCCGTGCCGATGTCGCCGGTCTCCAGCCGCACGAAGGCGTGCGCTGTGTCGTAAACGCCGCCCGTGGCCGTCGTGTAGACGCCGAACGTGTCGGAGGGATCGGCAGAGTGGAATTTCAGTGTGCCGCCGAGATTGGACGTCGACGCGGTGCCCAGATCGCCGGTGCCCTGCGCCAGCTCGATGCGGCCGATATTCTCCGAGGAGATCGCGCGGCTGATGTGCAGGCCGTTGTCGTTGCCGTAGGACATGTCGCCGAGCGGCACGTCGTCCAGCGTAAAGCCGAGTTGGTTCTGGTTGAAGCCGCGAACCGAAATGCGCACCGCCCATTCATACGCGCCGAACGCATCGGCGGCCTGGTAGTTCACGCCCGGAAGCTTGGAGACGACCTTGAGCGGGCTCGTGCCCGGCACGGTGGCTCTCAGGTCGGCCTGGCTCAGTTCCTGGATCTGGCGCGTCTGGCCCTGGCCGAATACCACGACGGTTTCGAGCTGTTCGGGCGCGGACGCGTCCGCGGCAAAGGCGTTTGTCGCCGACAGCAGCGCGGCAGCGCTACCGCCGACAAGTAGAAGTTTTTTGAGCATGAGATTCCCCTGGTAAAAATGGACTGTTCGCAGTCGCGAACCGGTCCACTAGGGGAGGCGTGTGACACAGATGAATGAAACGCGTGACAACTGCGCAAATGCTTTGTGACGATCTTTTGTTGAAGCGTCTTCTGACGTCGCGGCGACGCCAGTCATTAGGCGATACTTCGTACATTTTTCTGGTGCGCGACGATCTGACGTGACGGTACTGTGCGACGCGGTTCGATTGACGATGCCGCGGATTCGATCGCAACGCGCTTTCGATCGCGGCACTGCCGACGGTTCGATTTTGAAAGGACGACGGCAATACGAATTGTTCTGGCAAGTTTCGCGTTTGCGCTTATGGCGTTTGCGCAACCGGCGGCGTCTGCGGCCCCGGCTTTCGGTTTCGACGTCGATGTCTCCCTGTCGCCGAAGGCTGCGGCACTCCTCAGGGCGAAGAAGGAAGGCATCGTGGTCGCCGCCTACTACAGCGGCGAGCCGGTGCCCGCGGCGATGAAGCATGCCGACGAAGAAGGCATGATCGATCTCGCCACCGAGAACGTGACCATTCCCGGTGCGCCCGGCCGTGCCACCGTGACCGGCAACAAGGTCAACCCCGCGCAAGCCGGCTGGGTGAAGAGCGTTCACATTCTGGTCAACGTCTTCACCGCGCGGCGCAGCGGCGATCTCAATCTCATCGACTGCGGAATCTTCGATGGCTCGGTCGCCGAAGCCCGGGCGAGGCCCGTGGCGATTGCGTGCAAGCTGATCGGCGAGAATTGAGCCGGACCTAATGCTCGTCGTGATCGGGTAGCAGGACCTCGCGCAGGCCCTTGTGGTTGGGCTTGGAGACGACGCCGTCCTGTTCCATGCGCTCGATCAGGCTGGCGGCGCGGTTGTAGCCGATCTGCAGGCGGCGCTGGATGTAGCTCGTCGTCGCCTTGCGCTCGCGCGCCACGATGGCGAGCGCCTTGTCGTAGAGATCGTCGCCCGAATTGCCGTTGCCCGAGCCCATCAGCGCATAGGGATCGTCGCCGTCTTCTTCCGGCTCTTCGGTGACGGCATCGAGATATTCCGGCGTGCCTTGCGTTTTCAGGAAGCGCACCACGTCCTCGACCTCATGGTCGGTGACGAAAGGTCCGTGGATGCGGCGGATGCGGCCGCCGGCCATCATGTAGAGCATGTCGCCCTGGCCGAGCAGCTGTTCGGCGCCCTGCTCGCCGAGGATCGTGCGGCTGTCGATCTTGCTGGTGACCTGGAACGAGATGCGCGTCGGGAAGTTCGCCTTGATGGTGCCGGTGATGACGTCGACCGACGGGCGCTGCGTCGCCGCGATCAGATGGATGCCGGCGGCGCGCGCCATTTGCGCGAGGCGCTGCACCGCGCCTTCGATCTCCTTGCCGGAGATCATCATCAGGTCGGCAACCTCGTCGACCACGACGACGATGTACGGCATGAATTCGAGATCGAGCAACTCGTCTTCGTAGATCGGCTTTCCCGTCTCGCGGTCGAAGCCGGTCTGCACGGTGCGCTTGAGCTGCTCGCCCTTGTCCTTGGCCTTGCGGATGCGTTCGTTGAACGCCTCGACGCCGCGCACGCCGAGCTTGGACATCTTGCGGTAGCGCTCTTCCATTTCGCGCACCGCCCATTTCAGCGCGACGACGGCCTTGCGCGGATCGGTGACGACCGGCGAGAGCAGATGCGGAATGCCGTCATAGACGGAAAGTTCCAGCATCTTGGGATCGATCATGATCATGCGGCACTGGTCCGGCGGCATGCGGTAGAGCAGCGACAGGATCATGGTGTTGAGGCCGACCGACTTGCCCGAACCCGTCGTGCCGGCGACCAGAAGGTGGGGCATCTTGGCGAGATCGGCCATCACCGGTTCGCCGCCGATGGTCTTGCCGAGCGCCAGCGTCAGCGGCGCCCGCGCCTTGTCGTACTCGCTGCTCGACAGCATCTCGCGCAGGTAAACCGTCTCGCGCGTCTGGTTGGGAAGCTCGATGCCGATGACGTTGCGGCCCGGGATCACCGCGATGCGCGCCGCGACCGCGCTCATCGAACGCGCCACGTCGTCGGAGAGCGAGATCACGCGGCTCGATTTCACGCCGGCGGCCGGCTCGAATTCATAGAGCGTCACGACCGGACCGGGGCGCACCGCCATGATGCGGCCCTTGACGCCGAAATCGGTCAGCACCGCTTCCAGCATGCGGGCGTTTTCTTCCAGCGCATCGTCGGACAGCGCGGTTGCGTCATGTACGTGCACAGGTTCGTTCAAAAGGCCGAGCGCGGGCAACTGATATTCGCTGGAGACAAGATCGAGCGCCGGCTGCTTGCCGCGCTTGACGGGCGCGAGCGCCTTGCGCGCCTCTTCGCGCTTGACGCGGCTTTCGCGGCGTTCGGCGAGGCGCGTGGCGGCGATCGGCTCGGGACGGACGTCGAGTGCATAGCCGTCCTCGTCGGACTCTTCGTCGAATTCGGGCTCGCGCTCGTCTTCGTCATAGTCCGCCGTCTTGCGGAGCGGGAAACTTGGAATCTTCAGGAGCGAACCGGCCCACAACAGTGCGGCCGGAATATTGGCGAGAACGCGCCCAACCGGCCTTGCGCGCAATCCTGTCGCGACGAACGAAAGCGGCATGCCCGCAAGCAGCAACAGCAACGGCAGAACGATGCCGATCCAGTGCTGGCCATAGACCTGCCCGGCATGGGCCGAGAGCGATGCGACCGCGATGCCGATTAATCCGCCGGTGCCGGCCGGCAGGGTCATCGGCGCGGGCAGGATGCCAAGGCCCGCCGCGAACAGCACGCAGCCGAGCGGCCAGGCAAAGGCGCGGCCCATCGTGTGGCTGAGATGACGGCCCATCAGCGCGCGCACGCCCCACACCATCGGCGGTGCAAGGGCCGCGACTGCGGCGATGCCGAAGGCCTGCAGAAGAAGATCGGCCGCCGTGGCGCCAAGGCCGCCCAGAAGATTGGACGGCTCGACACCCGTCGCATTGTTCAGGCTGGCGTCGTGGGAATCGTAGCTGACAAGAGCCAGCAAAGCCGCCGCGGTGGAAAGGAACAGCACGACGCCCGCGCCGCGCATGATCAGAAGCTGGGTCAGCCGCGCGAGCGACCGGCGCGCATCGGCGAGCGCATCCGCCATGGCCGCACTCTTTGATCGCGGCTGATAAACGCCGCCGGCCATCACTCGCCGCGTGGCTTGGCTCATGCCCGCTCCGTACCCAGAACTTCGACCATCCTTTCGAGTGCCGCCATAATGGTTGACAGGTCGTTAACGAGCGCCACCCTTATGTAGGAAAATCCAGGGTTTGTGCGGGTTTTTCCGGGCTCAGTTTCTCGTCCCATATAGGCTCCGGGCAGCACCCGGACGCCAGCGTCCCGCCACAGCCTGAGGGCCGTCTCCTCGCCATTGCCGACGTCCAGCCAGAGGAAGAAGCCGCCCTCCGGCACCCGGAAGCCGGCGCGGTTGCCGAGCATGCGCTGCGCAAGGCGGAACTTCTCCTGATAGCCGGCGCGGTTGAGCGCGACATGGACCTCGTCGCGCCAGGCGGCGGCCGAGGCGGCGATGATCGGCAGCGACACCTGCGGCCCGGCATAATTCCGAAAACTCCGGAAGCGCTCGATCATCTTCGCGTCGCCCGCAACCATGCCTGAACGAAGACCCGGCAGGCCCGAACGCTTCGACAGGGAGTGGAACGTCAGCAAGCGCTCATACGGCGCGCCGCGCATCGGCAGCGCGCTCGCGGGCGGCTTGTTCAGATAGATGTCGGCATAGCATTCGTCGGCGAACACCACGAAGTCGTAGCGGTCTGCGAGCTCGAACAAGGTGCGCCAATAGTCTTCGCTCGCGCAGGCGCCTTCGGGATTGGACGGCGAGCAGATGTAGACCGCAGCGGTTCGCTCCAGCACCGCTTTGGGAAGCGACGCATAGTCGGGAAGAAAACCGGTCGCCGCGGTTGCGGGAACGAATACCGGCTCGCCGCCCGCGCTCAACGCCGCCGCGGCATAGCATTGATAGAAGGGATTGGGCAGCAGCACGGCGGGGCGCTGTCCGGCCTTCGTCTCCGGCATCACCGTGAAGAGAGCAAGGAACAATCCTTCGCGCGTGCCGTTGAGCGGCAGAAGATTTTTTTCCGGATCGATCGCCGGAGCGGGCAACGCGAAACGTGTGACGAGCCATGCGGCCGCGGCGTCGCGCCATTCCTTGCTGCCGTTGATCGGCGGATAGACGCCGAAGTCCTTCGCATGTCTCGCGATGGCTTCGCCGACGAAGGCCGGCACCGCGCCGTTCGGATCGCCGACGGCCAGACTGATCGGCGTCATCCCCGGCTGATGCGGATCGAGCAGCGTCGCAAGCTTCGCGAACGAAGACGGCGGAAGTTCGGAAAGTCGTCCCGGGAAGAGCATGGCGCAGAATTTAGGCGTCATACACCATACAGTCTACCGACTTGCTACCTTCGCTTTCCTCCCCCGTATACGGGGGAGGTGGATCAGGCGGACGAAGTCCGCCTGAGACGGAGGGGGCAATGCGCGACAGCGAAAGAAAATCGCGACCGTTCGCCAGGCAACTTCGCAGCCGCCTGACTGACGCCGAACTGATCCTATGGTCGCGTCTGAGACGCGGTGCGTTTCCTGGGCACTGATTCCGTCGTCAGCATCCGATCGGGCCGTTCATCGCGGACTTCGCTTGCCTCCGAGAGAAACTCGTCATCGAAGTCGACGGCGCGACGCACGGCTCCGATGCTGAACGCGAATACGATCGAAGACGAGACTTGTATCTGGCCAAGTTGGGCTGGCGCGTGCTGCGCGTTTGGAATTACGACGTCTATAAAAACTTGACCGAGGTGCTCGAGTTGATCGCGCGGCGCCTGCCCCCTCCGCCGCCTGCGGCGGCACCTCCCCCGTATACGGGGGAGGAAAGCTAGCTACAAACAAAAAGGGCGCCTCTTTCGAGGCGCCCCAGTTGGGAGGGAACTGACGCTGTGATCAGCCGTGGATGGTTTCTCCGTGCAGGTTGATGTCGAGACCCTCGACTTCGACCTCGCGGGACACACGGATGCCGATCACCAGGTCGATCACCTTCAGGATGATGAACGTCCCGACGCCGCAGTACACGAACGTCGCCGCGACGTCGTAGAACTGGATCAGCATCTGACCGACATTGCCGTCGATCAGCCAGCCATGCGCCGACGAATTGATGGCGTTGGAGGCGAACATGCCGGTCATCATGGCGCCGAGTGCACCGCCCACGCCGTGCACGCCCCATGTGTCGAGCGCGTCGTCATAGCCGAGCACACTTCTTCACCCACACCGACGAGATGTAGCAGACCACGCCCGCGGCCACGCCGATGATGAGCGCGCCGATCGGATTGACGAAACCCGATGCCGGCGTGATCGCCACAAGGCCTGCCACCGCACCGGAAATCATGCCGAGCACGCTGGGCTTCTTCGGTCGATGATCCATTCCGCGAACATCCAGCCGAGCGCCGCCGCCGCGGTCGCGATCTGCGTTGCCGCAGCCGCCATGCCGGCGTTGACGTTCGCGGTCACGGCCGAACCGGCGTTGAAGCCGAACCAGCCGACCCACAGCAACGAAGCGCCGATGAGGCTGAACAGCAGGTTGTGCGGCGCCATGTTCTCGGTGCCGTAGCCCACGCGTTTGCCGAGCATGAGGCAGGCGACGAGACCGGCAGTACCGGCGTTCAGATGCACGACCGTGCCGCCGGCATAGTCGAGCGCGCCCATCGCGCCGAGCCAGCCGCCGCCCCAGACCCAATGCGCGATCGGGCACGTAGACGAGGAGAAGCCACAGCGACATGAACCACATGAAGGCGGAAAACTTCATGCGGTCCGCGATCGCGCCGGCGATCAGCGCCGGGGTGATGATCGCGAACGTCATCTGGAAGAACATGTAGACCGATTCAGGAATGGTCGGCGCCAGCGAACTGGTCGCGTTCAGTCCCATCGGCCCAGCAGGAAGTAATTGAAGCTGCCGATGAACTTGTTGAGGTTCGGATCGGGATTGGTTGTGAAGGCGATCGAATAGCCGATCACCATCCACAGTACGGTGATGATGCAGGTCGCGCCGAAACTCTGTGCCGGCCGTCGCAAGAATGTTCTTCTTGCGCACCATGCCGGCGTAGAACAACGCCAGGCCCGGAATGGTCATCATCAGAACCAACGCGCTGGACGTGATCATCCATGCGGTGTCGCCCGAGTCGATTTTCGGCGCCGCGGCAAACGCCGACCCCGTCGTCAGCGCCAGGGCGCCAAGGCCGGCGGCAATGCCAAGCCCCATTCGTTTCATGTTTGAAAAATTCATTGAAATGCTCCCCTTGTGTTTGATCGATCGAAGTTGGGCCTAGAGCGCATCGCCATCTGTCTCGCCCGTTCTGATGCGCACGACCTGTTCGAGCGGCGTGACGAAGATCTTTCCGTCGCCGATCTGGCCGGTCTTGGCCTTGGAGGTGATTGCCTCGATCACCGCGTCCGCCATCTCGCTTTTGACGGCCACTTCGATTTTCAGCTTGGGCAGGAAGCTCACGGCGTATTCCGCGCCGCGGTAGATTTCCGTATGCCCCTTCTGCCGTCCGTACCCTTTGACTTCCGTCACCGTCATGCCCTGAACGCCGAGCGCAGACAGCGACTCCCGGACTTCGTCGAGCTTGAAGGGTTTGATGATCGCCGTGATGAGCTTCATCTGCCGTCCTTCCATGTTTGTTCGCGCCCGGACCCACGCCGGGCGTTAACACTTCATCAAGAACCGTGCCGCGATGCAGCGAAACGACGGATCGTTGATTTTAAAGGGTAATTTTATCTGACGCGCAAATTCAGCCTGTGGAAAACGGACTTTTCCGCCTAATTTATCGGCGTTCTTTGTAAGTCGCCTGTTTTTTGGGCGGGCCTTGACGTGAAGAGCAAAAGGATAATATACCTATCCCTTGTCGCGCCACGGACCAAGGAAAGCCAATCGCCGCAGATGCACCGGAACTCGCGTAAACGCATTGCAAGGCAAGGAGAATATTTCAAACAATTCAATCCGTTATGCGGCATCAGGGGAATTGATCCCGAAATTTTTGAATTTTTGGGAGGCCCCGGTTTTCGTTCTAGGTTGGCCGAATGAAGAGCTGTGACGTCATCATCGGCGGCGGGGGCATGGTGGGCCTCAGCCTGGCCATCGCACTCGCCAAGGGCGGACTCGACGTCGTCGTGGCCGATCCGGTACCGCAGAGCGCCGCGCTGGACGCCAAGTTCGACGGCCGCGTCTGTGCCCTCGCCTATGCCTCGGTGCGCATGTTCGAGGCGCTCGGCGTCTGGCAGCATCTGGAAAAAGACGCGCAGCCGATCAGGGACATCCTGGTCACCGACGCGAAACTGGGCGGCGAGCCGTCGCCCTTCTCGCTGCACTTCGACGCGGCGGAGGCGCATGAGAGTGCGCTGGGCCACATCGTCGAAAACCGTCACACGCGCACCGGATTGTTCGCGGTGGCGAACACGCTGCCAAATCTGCGCCTCGTTGCGCCGGCGGCGCTCACCAATCTCGAGCACGAAGGCGCATGGATCGTGGCGACGCTCGCCACTGGTGAAAGAGTCAGGGCGCGCCTTGCGATCGCCGCCGACGGCCGTTCCTCGCCGATGCGCGAACTGATGGGAATCAAGATCGTCTCCTGGTCCTACGCACAGTGGGGCATCGTGGCGACCGTCGAACACGAAAAGCCGCACAATGGCGTGGCGTATGAGCATTTCCTCCCTTCGGGTCCCTTCGCAATCTTGCCGATGACGGGAAACCGTTCGTCGCTGGTGTGGACGGAGAAGGACACGATTGCGCCTTCGATGATGAAGCTCGACGCCGAAGGTTTCGATGAAGAGATCGCGCGCCGCTTCGGCTCGCACCTTGGAAAGGCAACGGCCTCCGGCCCGCGCTGGTCCTATCCGCTCAACTTCCATCTTGCGCGCGGCTTCGTGAAACCGCGCTTCGCGCTGGCCGGCGATTCCGCGCACGGCATTCATCCGATCGCGGGACAGGGCTTCAATCTTGGCCTCAAGGACGCCGCGGCGCTCAGCGAAACCGTTCTCGATGCGGCGCGGCTCGGCCTCGACATCGGCAGTCTCGACACCCTGAAGAAATATGAACGGTGGCGCAGGTTCGACTCGCTCGTGATGTCGTTTGCGATGGACGGCCTGAACCGCTTGTTCTCCAACGACATCGCGCCCTTGCGCGTGCTGCGCGACGCCGGCATGGGACTTGTGGACGCGGTCGGTCCCGCGCGCCGCTTCTTCATGCGCCATGCCGGCGGCGATGTCGGAAAGCTGCCGCGCCTGATGAAGGGCGAGGCGGCCTAGTTGAGCTTGTCGTCGCGCTTGCGCTGGGCCAGCGCCGTCGGGAGTTCGATATAAAATCCGCGGGCGATGGCGCGGATTTTTTCGGCACGCACGCGTTCGGCGTCGAAGCGTGTTGCGAACTGTTCGCCTTCGAAGACAAAGCGCGTCACCGGCGTGCCGAGCCTTTCGTCCGGAACAGTGATCTCGCTGACCTCTTCGACCTGCTCTTCGGCAACCCTCAGCGTGTGGCGGAAATGGGCGATGGGATCGGTGCGGTCGCGCTGTTCGTCCTCGATCCGCTTCACGTTGCGCTGGTCGAAGCGCACGAACGCCGCAACAATGTCGTGGCGAAAGCGATAGATCACGAGCATCACGGCGATGAAGGCGCTGGTGGTCAGAAGGTCGCGCAGCAAGGGCGTTCCACGAAGCTCAGAACGGTTGATTCAACGCTCAACAATACCATGCGTGCCATGGCCGCGCTTCAGGTAATCTTCGCTCTGCATCTCGTGCAGGCGCGACGCAGTACGGCGGAAAGCCCCGGCGCCGTCGCCGGTCTCATACAGCGCATCTGGCGCGGTGGCGGCCGAACAGATCAGCTTCACGCCCTCGTCATAGAGCGTGTCGATCAGAACGACGAAACGGCGCGCCTCGTTGCGCTGGTCCGGTCCGAGCTTGGGAATGTGATCGATCAGCACGGTGTGGAAGGAGTGCGCGACGGCGAGATAGTCCGCCGCCGCGAGCGGCCGCGCGCACAGGTCCTCGAACGCAAAGCGCGCCACGCCCCTGGCCGCCTGCGGCACGGTCAGCGTGCGGCCAAGGACGGTCAGATTCATCGCCGCGCCGCGCTTTGCATCGGTCAACCTTTGCCAGGCCGCATTCATGGCAGCATCCGCCTCGGGCCCGAGCGGATGAAGATAGACGTTCAAACCGGACATGCGCTGCAGGCGATAGTCGACCGGACCGTTGAGTTCGACGATGTCCAGCCGTTGCCTGATCTCGTCGATGAACGGCAGGAAAAGCTGGCGGTTGAGTCCGCCCTCATAGAGATGGTCCGGCGGCGTGTTCGACGTCGCCACGATCACCACGCCGCGCTCAAAAAGCTGCTCGAACAGCCGGCCGAGTATCATCGCATCGGCGACGTCGCTGACCTGGAACTCGTCGAAGCAGAGAAGGCGTGCCTTCTCGGCAATCGCGCGCGCCACCGGCGGAATGGGATCATCGCTTCCCTCGCGCTGGCGCTCTTCATGAATCTTCGCGTGCGTCTCGACCATGAAGGCGTTGAAATGGATGCGCCGCTTGGCTTCGACAGACGCTTCGGCGAAGAACAGATCCATCAGCATGGACTTGCCGCGCCCGACATCGCCCCAGATGTAAAGTCCGCGCGGGGGAGGCTTCGGCGCAAAAAACAGGCGGCGGCCCGGCCGGTGCTTGCCGACAGCGCGCGCCAGCATATGCAGCCGCTCCGCCGCGCGCCGCTGGGCCGCGTCGTCCTTCAGCTCGCCCTTGGCAACGGCGGCGCGATAGCGATCGAAAAGCGTCATCCGCGCGGCAGGATGGCCCAATAGTCGAAATCGAGAATGACGTTCTGCGGATACGCGCCCTTGTCGTCCTTGTCCGGGAACCCGCCGCAGGGAAGATTCTTGGTCGCAACGAGGCGCAGGCGCAGCGCGCCGGCATCCTTCCTGTGGCCGAGCGGCTGCTTGTCGATCACCTCGCTCCAGGCGAACACCGTGTCGCCGGCGAACAGCGGATTGACGTGCCGCCCGCCATTTATCGCGGCGATGGTGAGGGCATTGGCAAGTCCGTTGAAAGAAATCGCACGCGCCAGGCTGATAACATGTCCGCCATAGATCAGGCGGCGGCCGAAGCGGCCCTGACCTTCGACGAACTGGTTGAAATGCACGCGCGCCGTGTTCTGGTACAGCCGCGTCGCCATCATATGCTCGGCTTCCTCGACCGTCACGCCGTCGCCATGGTCGATCTTCTCGCCGATCTCATAGTCGCCCCACAGATGCGGGCTGCCCGAGAGAACCGGATCGAACAGCGTGTCGAAATTCATGTGCGGCGCGACGTGCAGGTCTTCCACAGCTACAGCCTCGGCCAGTTGAGGCACATGGGCTTCAGCGACCACCGCACTGGCTTCGCGCTTGCGCACCATCACCCAGCGAACATAGGAGAGGACCTGCTCGTCCTTCTCGTTCATGCCGTGCGTGCGGACATAGACGACGCCCGTCTGCTTGTTGGAGTTCTCCTTGAGGCCGATCACTTCGGAATGCGCCGTGAGCGACTCGCCGGTATAGACCTGCTTGAGGAAGCGCCCTTCCGCGTAGCCGAGATTGGCGACGGCGTTCAGCGAGATGTCCGGTACCGTCTTTCCGAATATGGTGTGGAATACGAGCAGATCGTCGAGCGGGCTCCGTGGCAAGCCGACCGATTGCGCGAAGGTGTCCGACGATTGCACCGCAAAGCGCGAGCCGTAGAGCGCGGTGTAGAGCGCGGCATCGCCCTGCGTCAGCGTGCGCGGCGTGGCGTGGGCGATCTTCTGGCCGAGGTGAAAGTCTTCGAAGAAGTTGCCGGCGTTTGTTTTCGCGCTCATGCCGCCTCCAGCGCCGCGATGGCGTCGGCCATGGCGATGGTGCCGTGCGCGATTTCGGCGTGCAGCAACTCGACCATGCGGCCGTCGAGCTTGATGGCGCCTTTGCCCTTGTTCTCCGGAAGCTCGAACGCCGCGATCAACTTGCGCGCAGCGTCGACTTCTTGCGGCGACGGCGCGAACACGGCGTTGCAGGGTTCCACCTGGCTTGGATGGATCAGCGTCTTGCCGTCGAAACCGAAGCTCTTGGCCTGTTCGCACGTCGCCTTGAAGCCGGCTTCGTTCTGGATGTCGTTATAGACGCCGTCGATCGCCGCGATGCCGCTGGCGCGCGCCGCGAGCACCGAAAGGCCGAGCGCGGCCGAAAGGTTGGCGCGGTCCTCGATATGAAAGCCATGAATTTCCTTGATCAGGTCGTTCGTGCCCATGACGAAGCAGGCGAGCCTGCCGCCGGCCGCAGCAATCGCACCGACGTTCAGAATGGCGACCGGCGTCTCGACCATCGCCCAGACGGCTATGCCGCGATCGGCATGATGACGAACGAGATGCTCTTCGACCGTGTGCAGGTCCTTGGGAGATGAAATCTTGGGCACCAGGATGGCGTCCGGCTTTGCAGCCGCCGCGGCTGCAAGATCCGCTTCGCCCCAAGGCGTCGCAAGGCCGTTCACGCGGACGATGATTTCACGCTTGCCAAAACCCTTCGCCTTGACTGCATCGCAGACCTGGTTCCGCGCCAGCTCCTTGGCGTCGGGCGCAACCGCGTCTTCCAGGTCCAGTATCAGCGCGTCGGCAGGCAGCGCGCGCGCCTTTTCCAGCGCGCGGGCGTTGGAACCGGGCATGTACAGCACGGAGCGGCGTGGCCGGATGGTTGTCATGAAATCCCCTCGCAATTGGCTGCCCGAGACTTACGACAGACAGGCGGAACGGCCAAGTTCAGCCCTTGTCATAGCGGTCGCGAACCGCTGCGGCATAGGATTCCACATCGGCGCGGGCGCGGAAATTGGCGGCCCAGCGGTTCATCACCTTGGCCATGCGTTCCGGCGGCACGCCAAGCTGGGCCTGCGCCACGCCGCCATTGACGCTTTCCCGATAGGCGAGGATGAGGCCGTCCTTCAGGACGAACTGGCTGATGCCGTCGATCACCACTTCCTTGTCCTTGAACTGCGGGATGGTTGAGACGAAGCGCGACAGCGAGCGCGCATAACCGATGCGTCCGTCCGTCACCGGCTCAAAGAATGTCCAGTCATAGCCGGCCGCGTCGCGATGGAAGAGATTCTCCAGCATGTCGGCGATCGAGGCGCGGCCCATATGCGGGCCATAGATATAGTCGTGATAGACGCCATCTTCGGAAAAACACTCCGACAGCGCCTTGCCGTCTCCGGCGGTCGCCGCCGCGCCGAAACGCGCGACAAGTGCCGCGAATTCCGCCGGGCTCACGCGGCCTTCTTCAGGAGCTTGCGGTTGATCAGGCATTCGGCGATCTGCACCGCGTTCAGCGCCGCACCCTTGCGCAGATTGTCAGCGACGATCCACAGCGAAAGACCGTATTCGACCGTCGGATCCTTGCGTATGCGGCTGACGAAGGTCGCATCCTCGCCGGCACACTCCACAGGGGTGACGTATCCGCCATCCTCGCGCTTGTCGACGACAAGCACACCCGGCGCCGCGCGCAGCAGAGCGCGAGCACGTTCCGCGGTGATCGGCCGTTCGAACTCGATCGTCACGGCTTCGGAATGGCCGATGAACACCGGCACGCGCACGCAGGTCGCGGTCAGCTGAATGTCGGGATCGAGGATCTTCTGCGTCTCGACCATCATTTTCCATTCTTCCTTGGTCAGGCCGGAGTCCAGGAAGTCGTCGATCTGCGGAATGACATTGTAGGCGATCTGCTTGGTAAAATATTCGACTTCGATCGGATCGGCGACGAAGACCGACCGCGTCTGGCGGAACAATTCGTCCATCGCATCCTTGCCGGCGCCGGAAACCGATTGATAGGTGGAAACGACGACGCGCTTGATCTGGGCTTCGTCATGCAGCGGCTTGAGCGCGACGACGAGCTGCGCGGTGGAACAGTTGGGATTGGCGACAATGCCTTTCTTGATACCGTTCAGTGCATCGGCATTCACCTCCGGCACGACCAGCGGCACGTCGCGGTCCATGCGCCAGGCGCTGGAATTGTCGATCACCATCGCGCCCTGTGCCGCGATCTTGGGTGACCAGACCTTCGAAATCGCGCCGCCGGCGCTCATCAGCACGATGTCGGTGCCCTTGAAGTCGTAATGCTCGAGTGCCTTCACCTTCAAAATGCGGTCGCCGAACGACACCTCGGTGCCGACGGAACGCGAGGAGGCGAGCGCCACGACTTCGCTGTATGGAAAGACGCGTTCGGACAGAACGCTGAGCATTTCGCGGCCAACATTGCCGGTCGCACCGACCACCGCCACTTTATACTGCATGATACTGCATGTGTTGAATTCCCTGTCGCCCACGAAATGGTGCAAGCGCTCACATACGCCAAACGGCAGGGGGAGAAAAGCGCTCTACCAGGTTAGTTTCAGGCGGATGCCGCCGCCGTCGATCTGGCCCTTCAGAACAGTGGCGTTTGACGGCGCGTTTTCGAGGCGAAAACGGAACAATTGGGCGCTGCCCTCTGCCACGCCCAACCTTGTCGCGATGAGCTCAGCGATGGGCCGCTCCACCAGCACCGGTTCGGGCTGTCGCGTAGCCCAGGGCCGCTCGATCGGCTGAGAAGCGTAGGCCGAATAGACGGCGTGGTTGTCGTCGGGAAATATCAGGCGCGCTGCGCAAGCTGGGCTTGCCAGGGAAATGGCGGCAACGAACAGAACTGCTTTTGTTGGCGCGCGCATGGCAGGCCTCACATCACAGAAACTGAACGTTCCTGCGAATGCGTTGGTTGCACAACCTCCGTCTGATTCTAGGGTTTATTTAACTAGACAATGCCTGCTTTGCGCAGACTCGCCAGTTCTTCTGCCCCAAGGCCGAGAAGACTGGTTAAGACCTCTTCGCTGTGCTCGCCGAGAAGCGGCGGAGCGTTGCGATATTCCGGCGGGGTGCGCGACAGGCGCAGCGGACTTGCCACAAGCTGCATTTGCCCGACGGCAGAGTGCTGCATCGCAACGGTGAGGTTGCGGGCAATCGCCTGCGGATCGGAAAAGACCTGATCGACGCGGTTGATCGGGCCGCACGGCACATTGGCCGCTTCCAGATCGCTGATCCATTGCGCCGTTGTCCGCCGCGCAAAGATCGGCTTCAGCAGGTCGACGATCAACTGACGGTGCGCAACGCGCTCAGCGTTCTTGGCGAAGCGCGGATCGTTCGCAACCGCTTCGATATCGGCCACCTTGGCAAAGCGCCGGAACTGATTGTCATTGGAGGTCGCGAGGATGAGATGGCCATCCACGGTGGCGAACACCTGATACGGAACGATATTGGGATGCGCGTTGCCGAGGCGCGTTGGAATCATGCCGCCCGCAAGATAGTTCGTGGCCTGGTTGGCGAGCGCCGCGGCCTGGCAATCGAACAAAGCCATGTCGATCGACTGGCCTTCGCCCGTTCTCGACTGGTGGATGACCGCAGCAAGAATGCCGATGGCGGTATAGAGCCCGGTGACAAGATCGCTCACAGCCACGCCGACCTTCATCGGTTCGGCGCCCGGCTCGCCGTCCTTCTGGCCGGTGACACTCATCAAGCCGCCCATGCCCTGGATGACATAGTCGTAGCCGGCTTTGTCCTTGTACGGCCCGTCATGGCCAAAGCCCGTGAGCGAACAATAGATCAGCGCCGGATTTTCCGCGGCAAGGCTCTCGTAATCGAGACCGTATTTCGCGAGCGCGCCGGTCTTGAAATTCTCCACCACAATATGCGCACGCCGCGCAAGCCGCTTCACCAATGCCGCGCCTTCGGGTTTGGCAAAATCGATGGTGACCGATTTCTTGTTGCGATTGGCGGTCAGGAAGTATGTCGCGTCGCCGCGCTTGCCGTCTGAATCGGTGAGGAATGGCGGACCGAAATGGCGCGTCTCATCGCCTTCGCCGGGCTTCTCGATCTTGATGACTTCGGCGCCGAGGTCGCCGAGAATCTGCGTCGCCCAAGGCGCCGCCAGCACGCGGCTCAAATCGAGCACGCGGATATGAGAAAGTGCACCCACCTAGATCTCGCTCCTGACCGCCCAAAGTTCCGGATAGAAGGTCAGTTCGAGAGCCTTCTTCAGATATTTCACGCCCGACGTTCCGCCCGTGCCCGGCTTGGCGCCGATGATGCGTTCGACCGTCTTCATATGGCTGAATCGCCAAAGATGAAACCGGTATTCGAGGTCGACGAGTTTTTCGGCCAGTTCGTACAGGTCCCAATGCTTTTCCACATCGGCGTAGACCGCGCGCCAGGCATCGGTGACGCGGTGATCGGCGACGTAGGGCTGCGAGAAATCACGCGTCAGTTTTTCGTGCGGAATCGGAATGCCGCGGCGGGACAGAAGCGCGAGCGACTCGTCATAGACGCTGGGTTCCATCAGTGCAGCGTGAACCTGTGATGCGAGGTCGGAATCGGACTCGAACACGCGCGCCATCTTGGCGTTCTTGTTGCCCAGGCGGAACTCCAGCATGCGGTATTGGAACGATTGAAAACCTGACGATTTGCCAAGGCTGCTGCGAAAACCGGCATAGTCGAACGGCGTCATGGTCGACAGGATTTCCCATGACTGGATGAGCTGCATCTGAACGCGCGCGATCCGCGACATCATCTTGAATGCGGGGCCAAGTTCTCCCTCCCGGATCTGGCGGACTGCCGCGGTGAGTTCGTGCAGGCAGAGCTTGATCCACAGTTCGCTCGCCTGGTGGATCGTGACGAAAAGCATTTCATCATGCTGTCCGGAAAGTGGACGCTGGCAGGCCAGCAGTTCCTTCAAACCCAGATAGTCCGCATAGGACATCGCATCGCGAAAATCCCAATGCACATTCTCGCCGGCGAGATCAACGCTGGGCGGAACTTCGGGTCGGGGTAATTTGCGGCTTGCCATCTGCTGTCGGAACCTTAACGATATGGCCCGTAAGGGATTACCAGCACCAAAAGGGCGATGCTATGGTGCCTCCTGCAGCCAGACAATGAGCCAGAAAAACATGGGAAACGCATGGAAGGCGAGCGTTTGCGTGCTCGCAATTTTGGCCCTTTCGATGGGAAGCGCTGATGCCGCGAGACGGCCCGCGCTGAAATGCGCCCAGCCGGTCGAGGCTGCAGCGATACAGACGACAGTCGTAGACGAGCAACTGGTCGACGCCGCGCTGACCTGCGGCAACGCCACGCGCGAAAGCTTCAATGCCTATCGCACGGTCTTCGGTGCAGAGCTGCGTATGTCCGACAAGGCTCTGCTGACCATGTTCAAGCGCCTCTATGGCGGTTCGCGCGGCGACGCCGCCTACAATCTGTTCAAGACAAACATGGCGTCCAAGGCAGAGCTGCGCCGGATCCAGGACGCGGCCGGCTTCTGCCACTCCGCCGATCTCGTGCTGGCCGCAGCCAATGGTTCCGAAAAGCCGCGGCTGAACGATTTCGTGGCGGGTGTACCGATCGCCGACACCGATGCGCCGGTAACGAGCTGTTCGGTGACGGTCAATGTCGGCTTCAAGGGCGTTCAGGCTTCAGCCGATGTCACGCCCAAGCCGCGGCCGCCGCAGCCCGACGACCAGCCTGAGCCCACAGTGGTGGCGATGGCGCCGTCCAATGCGGGGGTGAAGGTTGGCTCACTGACCTGCAATGTCGCGGGCGGCTTCGGCTTCCTGTTCGGATCGTCCAAGGAGCTGAAATGCACCTATGCGCCGAATTCCGGCAGCGGCGAACATTATACCGGCACCTTCTCCAAATACGGTCTCGACATCGGTTATGCCAACGCCGGTGTTTTGGTGTGGGGCGTGGTTGCACCGGCATCCGATGTCCGCAGCGGAGCGCTTGAGGGCGATTATGCCGGCGCCACGGCCAACGCCACGATCGGTGTCGGTTTGGGCGCCAACGTCCTGATAGGCGGTCTCGACAAATCTATCGCACTGCAGCCGCTCAGCGTATCGGGCAATACCGGTTTCAATATCGCGGCCGGCGTCGGGGTGATCTCGCTGAAATACGCGCCTTAGCAGAATCGTCGGCGCATAAACGCAGCCCGCCGAAGCGGTTGTGGCTTTTGACCATGAAGCCGGCGCTGTCGGACGCGCGATTGCGACGCGCTGTTTCTGAGCGGGACGGTTGAAACGCCCGGACGCATAAGCGAATCCGTCGGCATCACGACTGCGAACTGCTTTACGATGATCGAACCGATCTGGCGAGGTCGCGCCGGTGGCCGCACGGGGCGCCATAAACAAAAAGGGCGGACCGTGTGGCCCGCCCTTTTCCATTCGAGTGACGCGATCGGAGCGCTTATCCGCCGAGGTCGATGACCGCGCGCCGGTTCTGCGGTTCGCGAACGCCAGGTCCGGTCGGAACGAGCGGATCGTGGAAGCTCTTGCCCTCGATCGCGATACCATTGCCGTCCAGACCCTCACGGACCATTTCGTCTTTGACCGACTGCGCGCGGCGGATCGACAGCGCCTGGTTGTAGCTGTCCGAGCCCACCGTGTCGGTGTGACCGGTGACCAGCACCTTCACAAAGCCGTTCGACTTGGCCGTGGTTACGGCTTCGGCAACCACTTCCTGTGCCTTGGCGGTCAGGTCCGACTTATCGAAGTCGAAGAAGACGATGAACGTCTTCACCGGCGGAGGCGGCGGGGGTGGCGGCGGAGGAGGCGGTGGCGGCGGCGGGGGTGGCGGAGGTGCCTCGTGGCCGAGGTACCAGCGAATTCCCAGCATTACGACATGCTCTTGCTGCTGAAAGACGTGGAACGTGTTGTCCGTCTCGGGAGTTTCAAGATGGGAATCGATGGCCACGATCAGTGGCGACGCATAATCGGTATCGATCTCAGCCGAACGGAAGCGATAGTCACCAAAGAGCTGCAGATTGTCGCTGAGCGCATAGCTCAGCCCCGCGATACCCTGCCAGGCGAATTTGGTGTTCGCACCTTGAAGCGCCGGAATGCCGAGCAGGTGTTCGTAGTGGTTCACATTGGCAAACCCCATGCCGCCACCTACTGACGCGCTCCAATCGTTGCCCAGGCTGATGTCGTAAATCATGTTGAGCAACACCGTCGTCGTCGACGTTCCGCCGCTGAGGTCAGGCGTGGAGACTCCAATCCCTTCGAAGTTTGCCTTGCTGATGTCGTGTTCGCTGTAGCCGACCTCAGCCTCTAGCCGCACGCCGGAGTCCCATTTGTAGCCAACCGAGCCTATGTAAATCGCATTGCCCGAATAGCTCGCTTGGATGTTCGGGACTGGAAGTGAATCCTCATTGGATTTCATGTGCACATTCGTCAGGTCGTCATAACCAACTCCGAAGCCCAGGTACCAACCTGTGGCTCCGGCTGCCAGCGCCGGAGTGCTCAGCGCGAACACTGCTGCTCCCGCCAACGCGATCGAACGAAGTTTCATTTTTTCCCTCGCATCATATTCCGACGGGCAGGGATCCCCCGCCTGAACGTCAGGTCGAATACAAACCTATAACCACGATAATGGCTGATGTACGCGCTCCAAGTCCATGGAAGAGGGAAATTTCCGACGTAAGCTCACGGATTTGCACTATGTCTGTGACCCCACTGCAACAGACCATGCCGCGTTGTCCCGAAGGTCTCGAACCGCGCAGGACAGAACGAAGGCGTAGCGGCCCGGCAACAGACCGAGGCCGCGGCGCGCACCCAAACCTTTTTCTAACGTCTTAAGCAGCTCTTCGCGGGGGGCGACGTGAAACAAGCCCAGCCAGGCCCGCAACAAAAACTCAATCGGCCGACCCAGGCCCTTCAGGTCGCCAAAATCGACGATGTGCAGCATGCCGTCCGGCGACAGAGCAGAAACGGCCGCTCTAAGCGCTTGTTTCCAATCTGGAATCATTGAGAGCGCGTAGGAAAATATGGCCACATCAAATGGTTCGGTTTCGCCAAATAGGCCGGGCGACAAGGCTTCGGCATAGGCTTGGATCAGCTTGACCTGACCGGTCAGGCCCTCCTGCGCCAAGGACTGTTCGGCGGTCGTCAGCATTTCGGACGAGGCATCGAGACCGTAAATCCTGACCCCGGGGTATTTGCGGGCGATCCGGATGAGGTTCCGGGCTGTGCCGCAGCCCACTTCGATAACCCGCGCACCCGGCTTCAGCGCGAGCTGGTCGATCAGCCGGTCGCGGCCGAAAAGATAATATTTTCTTGTAAAATCATAGATATAGCGCTGACGCCGGTAGATTCGGTCCATCAGCGCGGCATGGTTGTCGGTGCTGGTCACGGTCAGGACAGGGGGCGGCGCGTATAGACGTGGAATCCGCCATAGATCGAGGAGCGGTCCTGGCCGTGCCAGGTCTTGCTCTCGGCCTCCAGATACATCCACGGCGCCAACACGTCCGGCGGCAGCTTGCGCGGCAGCGGCGAATCCGGTCCGGCGGTGCGGAAGATGACGCGGGCATCGCGTGTGTCGGCGGTGCGGTCGATTTCGCGCCACAGCGCCGTGATCTGGTCGCTGTTCATCCAGTCCTGGGCGTCGAGCAGCACATAGCGGTGCATGCGAATGCGCCGGCTGCGCTCCCAGAAAATCGGTGAGCGAGGCGTGATGCACCTCGACCTTGTCCGTCCGTGTACGGATCAGCTCGTAGAGTCTCGCGCTGCAGATAGGCGGGAACAGCGGCGCGGTTGTTCGATGTCGTAGCCGCGCCCGAAGGCCTGCCAGGCGAAATAATTTTCATGGATCGGGAAGTCGCAGGCAAGACGCTCGACGCGCTCGCGCAACACCGCGATCGGGTCGCCAGCCGGCCACCAGCTCGTCATACTGCGCCGGCGGAATGCCCAGAGCGTACAGCGAAACCGGACTTTTCGAGAGCATGCGGATCGACCTGTAGTCGAACAGCGGCGCGATCATGACGCTCGAAGGCAATCGCGCTGTTCGGCGGGCGTGCGCGCTGCGAGGATCGGTTCCAGCTTCTTGCCGTGCAATTTGGCGACCGCGTGCAGCATGCCGATGAAGCGTCCGAGCAGGCCGTAACGATAGAGATTGCGCGCGAACATGTTGATGCGCCGGCCGCGCAGCGGAACATGCTTCTCCCAATATTGCCGCGTGACCTTGTCGAGGCGCTTGCTCAGAAAATCGTCATACGCCGTGCGATTGGCCTGATCGTTGGCCTGGCCGAAGAAGCGGAAGAACTCCTCGTACGTGGGAAGGTTCTGCAGCGCCGAAAGTTTCAACTTGGTCAGCGCGACGTGATTGGGGTTGAGATCGACGGCGACTGATCTTTGCCGGGTCGGCGGCCAGGTAGTTCAGGACGTTGCAGCCGCCCGACGCGATGGTGAGAACGCGATGGTGGGGCTTGAGCTCGAGGGCGGCCAGATCGACGTCGGGATCTTCCCAGATCTGATTATACACAAACCCTTGAAACATAAGGGTAAAAAGGCGTTCCAAGGCCCCGCGCCGGGTGGTGGCCGGCTTCTGGTGGGCGGCCTTTTCTAAAAGCGGATTTGCCATCGGAGTCCTTTGAACACCCCTCGTTACTGCACATGTGTCAGGGAATGGACTCTTTTTATGACGGATCGACGAAGGGTAGCAAAGAAATTCCGATATTTTGTCATGCGGCTGACGTCTTGCGCGCGGTTGTCTGCGCCTCTATGGGAGCGCCATGATCAGCACAGCAAAATCACCCATCGGGGAAGTCCTCGACCTGCTCGATCTGGAGAAGATCGAAGAAAACATTTTCCGCGGCCAGAGTCCGGAAGATCGCATGCAGCGCGTGTTCGGCGGCCAAGTGCTCGGCCAGGCGCTGGTGGCCGCCAGCCGCACGGTCGAGGGACGCATCTGCCATTCCTTCCATGGCTACTTCCTGCGCGCCGGCGATCCCAAGGATTCCGATTCTCTACGAAGTTGATCGCAGCCGCGATGGCGCCAGTTTCACCTCGCGCCGGGTCGTTGCGATCCAGCACGGCAAGCAGATCTTCACGCTCGCCGCGTCCTTTCAGATTCAGGAACAGGGCCTCGAACATCAATTCGACATGCCCAAGGTTCCCGACCCCGACCAGCTTCAGGACGAACATGAGCTGCGCAAGCAGTTCCTGGACAAGATGCCCGAGGAGCAGAGGGCCTGGATGAGCCGGCCGCGACCGATCGAGATGCGCCCGGTGATCGTCGACGACTGGATGAACCGAAAGCCGCGCGAGCCGTTCGACAATGTGTGGATCCGTGCGACCGGTCCGGTGCCGGACGACATCATCGTGCAGCAGTCGGTCCTCGCATACGCCTCGGACATGTCGCTGCTCGACACGGCGCTGCTGCCGCATGGCCGCTCGTGGAATTCGCCGAGTTCAGATGGCGAGCCTCGACCATGCGATGTGGTTTCATCATCCCTTCAAGATGGACGACTGGCTCCTCTACGCGCAGGATTCGCCAAGCTCGTCGGGCGCACGCGGATTCAACCGCGGCTCGCTCTATACGCGCAGCGGAAAACTTGTGGCGTCGGTGGTGCAGGAAGGCCTGATGCGTCCGCGCGAGAACCGCGAGAAGCCGCCGGCCTAAGGGACGCGCGCGACCGTCGTGCTGCGGCGCGGCCGTTCATAAAAGGTCGATGTCATGTACATCGTGCCGACGATGAAGTCGCTGATGGGCGACGTGTAGGGATAGGTCACTTCGGCCAGGATCGCGCTGCCACCCGAGGGAATGACGCCGGTCGGCGCTGTCACGGCGCTGTTCACAACACGCGCCGTCGTGTTCTGCGCATCGCTCCAGGCCACCTTGGCCCCGCCATGGCCGTCGTCGACCACGCTTGAGATGACGATCTTGATGTTGGTTGTCGGATAGGGATAGACGATCGAATTCAGCGCGGAATAGACGTTGTTGATGTCGGCATTCGACACCTGCGTCTCTTGCGCCACGAGATCCGACGCCGTCGCGGCAAGGCCGACCACGCGCGTGTTGCAGGCCATCGCGTCGGTGAGTTCGATTGCGCCGAGAAAGAACGTCGCCATGACAGGCGCAATGAGCGCGAATTCGATAGCCGCTAGGCCGTCCCGCGCGCGCGCGAAAGTGTGGAGTTTCTTCAACATCCGGGCAATCCATTCACGAAGGGTTCGTTGCGGAACGCCGATGTTGCGCTGACCAGGTGATAACCACCCGTGATGTTGGTCAGGAACGTCGAGAGCATCGGTGTGATGACCTTCCAGGTGTAGAAGCTGCGAACGAGGACGACGTCGCAGGCATTGCCGGGCGAGTAGTTGTTGAGCGTCGTCTTGAGGTTGCCGTTCACATCGGTCGGCGGCACAAAGCCGGCGGTCGTATAGCTGTTGTAAGACTCCACATCGATCTGCAGATTGGAGTTGCAACCGAGCAGCGGCGCGATCTCATTGCAGATGGCCGTGCGGAACTGTGCCTGCGTCATGCCGAGAGCCTGGACCTGGCCAGTTCTGATTTGCCGGGACACATCGTCGGTCGCGTTCTGAAGGGTCGCGCCCGCAAAATAGATGATGCCGTTCTCCATGATACCCATGAGCAGCAAGAAGAAGACCGGCGCGATCATCGCGAATTCGATTGCGGCCGAGCCGGCACGCGCATTCGCGCGCATCCGTTGCATCGTTGCGCCGATGCGCGAAACAATTCTTCGGGTTGCAAACCGCAGACTGGACACGGCTGTGCTGCCTCTTCCACCAAGCTGCTTTTAAAGTGCGGCGTGCTCGGGAAGAAGGAAAAGCCTAAAACACTCTCAACGAATACTTACCGCAATAGTAACACTATGAATTAAATGGTTAGCGCCATCGCCTCTGATTCACACTTCGCTAATCTTCATTTATTTCGACGCGAATAGTTCGCGCGTCGCTAACGAATGCCTAACCACGCTTTAGAAATACAACGGCTTTTTTGCGCCGACTGATGGATGATCGAGACGCTTTAAGTTTATGCGGGTGTAGTCAGATGTCCATCGGCTCCAAGGTTCGCAGTATTCTGGGACGCGCACGCGCGTTCCTAAGCAATCGCGATGCCAACGTCGCGATGATGTTCGGCCTGTCGTTGATTCCCCTCACAGTGGCCGCCGGCGCCGGTATCGACATGTCGCGCGCGATGATCGTGAAGTCCAGCATGACCGAAGCACTCGATGCTGCAGCGCTCGCCGTCGCCAGCACCAGCGGACTCACTCAGGCGCAGATGAACACGCTGGCGCAGAATTATTTCAACGCAAACTACAAGACCGGTGCGAGCTACGGCACGCCTGCGCCGGTGTCGGTGTCGACCGTCGGCCAATCGGTGACGGTGACGACGCACGTCCCGATGCCGACGATCCTGATGACCGTTGTCGGAATGAACTCGGTTGACGTGAACTCGACGTCGACGGTCGTGTGGGGTCAGTCGAAACTTTGGGTCAGCCTTGTGCTCGACAACACCGGGTCCATGACTCAGACCGATGGCACGGGCACGTCAAAGATTTCCGCGCTCAAGACGGCCGTGGGGCAGTTGCTGACGATGTTGCAGGGTGCGTCCACCACGCCGGGCGACGTGGAGGCCGCGATTATTCCCTTTTCCAAGACGGTGAACGTGGGCACGGCCAACGTCAACGCGTCCTGGATCGACTGGACTGACTGGCTCGCCGCCCCGCCGGGTGGTGCGCCGGCCAACACCAAGGGTCCTGGCGACAGTTGCCCTTGGACCACCGGCACCAATGGATTTACCTGCCAGACGAACCCGACCAACGGAACGTCGACGACGGGCACGATTCCGAACAGCGGAACCTATAAGGGATATATCTGCCCGAGCGTTCACTCAACGAACGCTGGCACGGGACAGGGCGGCCACTATTACAACGGCTGCTACACTTCCGTGGCGACGGGCAGCACGGTTCAGGTGAGTTCGGGCAGTGCAGCTACCTGCACGGGCTACACCAATTGCAGTTGCACGGGCAGTGGCAGCAGCAAGACGTGCAGGGCAAACACCTACAACCATGTATGGACCACGAACGCGAAGAACACGTGGCGCGGTTGCATCATGGATCGCAACCAGAACTATGACGTCGACAACACGACGCCGTCGGGCGCGTCGACCAACTTCCCGGCCGAGAACGCGCAGTCCTGCGTGCCGAGCGTTCTGGGCACGCTGAGTTTCGACTGGACGTCTCTCAACAACCAGGTCACGGCGATGACTGCCGGCGGCTCTACCAACCAGACGATCGGCCTGGATTGGGGCTGGTTCGCCCAATCGACGGGCAATCCGTTGAACGCACCCACGCTGCCCGCCAACACCAAGCAGTATATCATCCTGGTCAGCGATGGCTTGAACACGCAGGATCGTTTCAGCGGCGATGGTTCGAACCAGAACACGACGACCGACAATCGCATGGCGCTCGCCTGCACCAACGCCAAGGCGGCCGGTTTCATCGTCTACACGGTCTTCGTGGATCTGAACGGCACGCAGGGCAATTCGACCGTGCTGCAGAACTGTGCTTCGGATTCGAGCAAGTATTTCGACCTGACCACGTCCGGCGCGATCATCACGACGCTCAACCAGATCGGCCAGCAGATCACGAACGTGCGTGTGTCGCAGTAATCCGGCCTTGTGGCGCAAGGGGTTGAAACCTTCGCGTAATCAATGACCCCTAGACTGGCTTGGAACAGTTGGGGGTCATCATGCTCGTTTCCTTCGCCACGGACATCGTTACGGGAATTTCGCACACCCTGCTGCGCGTGCTGCCCTACATGGCCGGCATGGGCGTTGTGTTCGCCGCTTTCTCCTACTTCGCGCCCTGCAACGCAGGCAAGCCGTGGTGGAGTAAGAAGGGCCTCGTCACCGATCTCTGTTACTGGTTCATCGTGCCCGTGTTTACGCGTTATGGGCGCATCGGCTTCACGGTGCTTGCGACGGTCTATTTGTTCGGTATCGACACGACCCAGGGTCTGCTCGCCTATTACGATCACGGCCACGGACCGCTCTCGCGGCTGCCCTTCTGGCTGCAGCTCGTTTTGTACCTGATCGGCACGGAGTTTGCGCTCTACTGGATACATCGCGGCTTCCACACGGCGCGCCTCTGGAAATATCACGCCGTGCATCATTCCTCGGAAGACCTGGAATGGATCTCGGCGGCGCGCTTTCACCCGGTCAATCTCTTGATGGGCTCGATCCTGGTGGATGTGCTTGCGCTTCTTGCAGGCTTCTCGCCAGACATCTTCCTGATCATGGCGCCGTTCGACACCGTCACGTCAGGCTGGGTTCACGCCAACCTGAACTGGACTCTCGGGCCGCTGAAATACATCATCGCGGGCCCGGTATTCCATCGCTGGCATCATGACAAGAATGCATTAGGAAAGAACTTCGCGTCGACGCTGTCGATATTCGATTGGATGTTCGGCACGTTCTACATGCCGGAAGGCCAGCTGCCCGGCAACTACGGCCTTATCGAGAACGATATGCCGCAAAGCTTCGGCGCGCAGGTTCTCTACCCGCTGGTCAACTGATCCGCGAACTGTGGAAAGCGAACGGGCGCCTGCTACTTGGTGTTCAGTTCCTGACGCTTGCTGACGTCGCCCATCACGTCGCCGAAGCGCGCATCGCCTGGCAGCGGCGCGACTTCGCAGCGCTTGCCCGTGCAGGACAGGGTCGTCTGCGTCGCGCCCTTCATCAGCGTCACCATTGCGCCGTTCGAACCGGACACGCTGACAAAGGTGTTGGCGACTTCGTGCCCGGTATTGTCGAGCGCGATGATGTTTGTCGTGCCGAACGACTTGCCGAGCACGAAGGCGTGGCGCGCATCGATCATGTTGATGTCTGCGATCGCCGGGTTGCCGACATAGACGGTTGCGACCGGCTTGGCGAAGGCGACGGTGCGCACCTCGTCCATCGGGACGGCGACGCCGCCGGCGAACGCCTGGCCACCTGTCAGTCCGGCGGCAACGGCAAAAGCGATAGCGAAGTTGCGGCGCATGGCGATCATCCTGTCAATTCTGCGCCTCAATTTACGCCCGGCGACGTAAAAGAAGATTTAACTTCTTAATCTAGTTACGGCGCGTATTTGTCTCGAATGTGAACAACTGCGAAATCGTCCGCGTAGAGCCGGTGCCAGCCTGGAAGCGAGTGCATCACGCCGGCAACCGGCGAGTGCTTGCCGAGGATCGTCCGGCCAAGGTCGTATTGGCGGAGCGTCGCCCTCACGGCAGTTGGATCCGGCCCGACGATTTGCTGAAAGCGAATGAGATCTCGCAAGTGCAAGCGAGATGATGCGCGGGAAGTTCCGCTGCGGTTGCGGCTCCAAGGGCGAACAGAAACAGTGAACAGCTCCATGCGCCCGCGTGAAATGCAGCTGCCGTCGCAACTTCGGCCAGCCATTCATGCGCTTCCCACGGCGCACCTGCGAGTGTGTAGGAAAAGGGGTCGCGATACCGGATCGCGTGATCGGCGAGCGCGCGCGCCGGAGGCCAAATGCAGGAACGTGTCACCGTCATCGAGGACTCGCGGGACGAACACGATGACTGCAAATGCAAGCACAGCAGCGATCAGCGCAACCGCTGTGCGCATATCGGCGCGCGAATCAATGCGGCGCGTGTGATGTTCGTTTTGAATGTCCGCCGCCATGTAGGGGATTTCTACTGCATAGTGGTGACGGAATGATTGATCGCCTGGCGCGCACGCTTTTCGCACGCAAAGAGTCGGTGCAGCCTGCATTCAAGTATTTTGCGTCCGATTCAGAGTCTTTGGTTAACAAACGAAAAACCTTAAGCATGACTGATGCGTCAGAGTGCCAGTTTCGTGTCACGGCGGTACAAACCGATCACCGCTTAAATTGTAAGTTTAAGCCGCCATTAAGCCATCGCGCCTAGTCTCACGGCTGTCCAGGTTGGTCTCTCGCAAACGGTGCCGGCCGGACGTCCTAGGGTGTCACTATTGTGGAGGCTAATATGAACAACCTTTTCGCTCGCTTCGTTCGCGACGAGTCCGGCGCGACGGCCATTGAATATGGCCTGATTGCCGCTCTCATCGCTGTCGTCATCATCGGTGCTGTTACCGCAGTTGGCAGCAAGCTGACGACGACGTTCACTACGGTGGCGGGCAGTATCAAGTAAGCATCCGCTTCTGGCGTATGCTTGTGCACGGCCGCTTCCAAAAGAAGCGGCCGTTCGCGCTTAACAAAGCGTAAAAATGATGGCAGCCGAAATACTCGTTCTTTTCGTGTTCCCCGTGCTGCTGGCTCTGGCCGCCGGGTGGGATATTGCCAGCTTCACAATTCCAAATTTTCTGCAGATCGCCCTCATCGCGTCCTTCGCTGCGTTCATTCTGGCGACAGGCATGGCGCCCGCAGCGATCGGGGCACATCTGCTTGCGGGATTCCTCGGCCTGGTGGTCGGGTTCACGCTGTTTGCATTGGGTTATATCGGCGGCGGCGACGCCAAGCTGTTCGCCTGCATCGCGCTCTGGCTCGGATTCCGCAATTTGCCGGAATACGCCCTGACGGCCTCGATTATGGGCGGCGTGTTGACGATTCTCATTATCACTCTGCGCCGGCTGCCGTTGCCGGCATCGCTCATGGAGGAGCGCTGGATTCTGAAATTGCATGATGCGCGCGGCGCGATTCCCTATGGCGTCGCGCTTGCAGCCGGCGCTTTTCTGGTTTTGCCGCAGGCTGAAATTTTCCAAATGGCGGCAGCGCTCTGATTTTTCGCTTACGCGCACTCCGTATGTTTCATTTGCACAGTATTTTGTTAAGCAAATTCTAAAGGGTTCCGTGGTGGGATAACAGCCAAAGGAGCCGCCTCCCATGAATATGCCGCGTATGCTCATCCTCGCAGTGGCCGCAATCGCCGCAGGCGCAGCAGCGTTTCTCGCCCGCGGTTTTCTGGGCGGCGGGACCTCGACGGTCTCCGCAAAGCCCGCGCCGCCACCGATCGCAACCAGCGAAGTGCTTGTTGCATCTTCCGCCATTCAGCCGGGTCAGCCGCTGAACGCGTCGATGGTGCGCTGGCAGAAATGGCCTGCGTCGAACATCGACTCCAGTTTCATCACGCACCAGACGCAGCCAAACATCGATCAGGCCGTGACGGGAACTGTCGCCCGCGCGCCGATCCTGGAAGGCGAACCGCTGAGCGACACCAAGATCGTGCATGCCGACGCCGCCGGCTTCATGGCTGCGACGCTCAGCCCCGGCATGCGCGCCGTGTCCATTCCGATCACGACGGAGTCCGGCGCAGGCGGGTTCATTCTGCCCAACGATCGCGTCGATATCATCATGTCGACACAGATCTCCGACAATCCGCGCCGCTTCAACGCGCAGATCGTCCTGGCCAATGTGCGTGTGCTTGCCGTCGATCAGACGATCAAACAGGACAAGGGTCAGCAGGTGGTGCTCGCAAAGACCGCGACGCTTGAACTGACACCGGCCCAGGCGCGCAACGTTGTTCGCGCTCAGGCTGCCGGTCCGCTCTCGCTTGCCTTGCGCCCGCTCGGCGACGGCACTGCTGCCTTCGCATCGGCGCAGCACCCCGCGACATCGGCATTTGCCCCAGCCGGCGCCCCCGACGATGACGGGACGCTCGGCGACGGCGTCAAGATCATTCGCTACGGCGTCGAAAGCGGCGTCAACGGAAAGAAGGACTAGGCCATGCGCAAAACAATTCTCGGCCTTGCGCTCGCCACGCTGGGATATTTCGCGGGTACGGCTGGCGCCGCACCGGAGCGGACCCCAGAGGACGCTTCACGCATCATCAACATCTCAACCCATGGCGGCACGGTCACGCAGCGCCTCGTGCTTGGTCTGAACAAGGCCGCCATCGTGCAGCTCGATACGGATGCGCGCGATGTTCTGGTCTCCAGTCCGGAGATTGTCGACGCCGTCGTGCGTACGCCGCGCCGCATCTTCCTGCTCGCACTCAAGACCGGCCAGACCAACGCCTTCTTCTTCGACGGCGCCGGTCATCAGCTGGCCTCGATCGACATCCGCGTTGAGAAGGACGTCACGGACCTCTCGGCCATGATGCGCTCGAACCTGCCGGGTTCGAATATCAAGGTGTCGGCGATCAACGACAATGTCGTGCTCAGCGGCTCAGTCTCCAGCGCCCAGGAATCGGCGCGCGCCCAGGACCTGGCCGCGCGCTTTGCCGGCGATCCGAACAAAGTCGTCAACATGCTCAAGGTGCCTGGCAGCGAACAGGTGATGATTCGCGTGCGCATCGCTGAAATGCAGCGCAACATCGCCAAGCAGTTCGGCATCGATCTGACGGCCGCAGCCACTGTCGGCGGAATTCCGCTGATGATGTCCACGGCCAATCCGTACAGCCTGCTCGGCCGCGCGCTGAGCGATCTGTCCGGTGCACAGGCCGGCTTTGCCTGCAGCAGAGCGGTTCCGCTGCCCAACACGACTCCGGGAGAGTGCGCCGGCCATCCCAACAATCTTCAGGGCACCGTGAAGGCCCTGGAGCGGGTCGGCCTTGTGCACATCCTGGCCGAACCGAACCTGACGGCCGTTTCCGGCGAGACAGCGAAGTTTCTCGCCGGCGGCGAGTTCCCGGTTCCTGTCAGCCGCGACCGCGACGGCAACGTGACGGTCGAGTTCAAGCAGTTCGGCGTCGGTCTTTCCTTCACGCCGGTCGTGCTCAGTGCTGGCCGCATTTCGCTGCAGGTGTCCACCGAAGTCAGCGAGCTGACCAACACGGGTGCGTTCACGGTGAACAACACGACGTCGACGGACTCCTCAGGCAATACGACCACGGTCGCCGGCCTGACCATTCCTGCGCTTTCGGTGCGCCGCGCTCAGACCACCGTGGAAGTCCCGTCGGGCGGCAGCTTTGCCATCGCCGGACTGATGCAGCACACGACCAAGCAGGACATCGACGCATTCCCGGGCCTGAAGGACATGCCGATCCTGGGTGCGCTGTTCCGCAGCCGTGACTATCAGAACAACGAGACCGAGCTGGTCGTCATCATCAGCGCCTATCTCGTCAATCCGACGGCCGAAGCCAATCTGGCTGCGCCTACGGACGGCTATCTCACGCCGTCGGACGGCGACACGATCCTCATGGGTCGTCTCAACGCGATCACCAACAAACCCACGACCGACGCCGCCAAGCCCAATCCTTCGGGCTCCGTCGGCTTCATCGTTCAGTAGGGGGACACCATGCCGCTCGGCACAAAAGACCTTTTGCGTCTCGCCTCTCTCGTCGCCGTGCTGGCGGCGGGCAGCTGTTCATCGCCGTTCGGTGGACCGGACGGATTGATGGAGGACCCTGTGGTCAACCATCCGATCCAGGTCGAACCGAACTTTCACTCGCTGAAGCTTGCGTTCTCCGCGCCGAATGCCGGACTGATGCCGGACGACTCGCAGCACTTCGACGCATTCGTCTCCGACTTTATCGCGCATGGCAACGGCGCGATCTCCATCACCGTGCCGTCGGGACCGGACGCCAATGCGGCGATCGCCTATTTCGGCGAGCGCATGGCCTCGGCCGGCGTGCCGCGCGACCGGATACTGGTCGGTACACGCGACCGGGTGGGCGCCGATGGGCGCGTCGAGCTTGGCTATATCAGCTATCAGGCTTCGACTGGTGCTTGCGGCGACTGGTCGAGCAACCTGGCCTATACCGCGTCGAACCGCATCAACCCGAATATGGGATGCGCCGTGCAGCACAATGTCGCTGCGCAGGTCGCCGATCCGCGCGATCTGATTGCGCCGCGCGACATGACGCCGGGCGATGCCGCGCGCCGCGCCGTCGTCTACGACAACTACAAGAACGGCAAGCCGACCGGTGCGACGTTGACACCGGACCAGTCTGCCGCCGTTTCGGACGTGAACAAGTAACCGAGGGTCGTCATGGTGAAGTCAAAAGCGCCGGAAAAAGAAGAGGTATTCGGTGCCGCGCCGCACGAGCGGCCGGTGCCGCGTATCTCGATTGCCGCCTTTGTCGAGTTTCCCGACACGGGCGCAGCCCTGCAACGCGCCGGTTCGGACCGGCGTCTCGCCAAGGCGCACGTCACGGTGCAGCTCGGCGGCATCCAGGGTGCGGTCGATCAGTTCCGCGGTCAGGTTACGCCCAACCTTTTGGTCGTCGAGACACGCCTGAAAGGCCAGGAAGCGCTCGACGAGCTCGATCGCCTGGCGGAAGTTTGCGATCCCTCGACCAAGGTCGTCGTCGTCGGCCGGGTCAATGACGTGGAGCTCTATCGCGAGCTGATGCGCCGCGGCGCGTCGGAATATCTCGTGGCGCCGCTCAATCCGATGCATCTCATCGAAGTGATCTCCGGCCTCTATCTGGATCCGGACGCTGCACCGATCGGGCGCATCGTTGCCTTTGTCGGCGCGCGCGGCGGCGCCGGTTCCTCGACGATCGCCCACAATGTGGGCTGGTGCATCGCCGAGGAACTGCACATCAACACAACCATCGTCGACCTCGACCTGCCGTTCGGCACCACCGGTCTGGATTTCAACGACGAGCCCGGCCAGGGCATCGTCGACGCGCTGTCTTCGCCGGAACGTCTCGACGACATGCTGCTCGACCGCTTGCTCGTCAAACGCGGCGAGCATCTGTCGATCTTCGCGACGCCCGGCTTCGCTCGACCGCGACTATGACGTGCCGGCCGATGCGTTCGAAGCGGTTCTCGATGCGGTGCGTCAGACGACGCCCTGCGTGATCGTCGACCTGCCGCATATCTGGACGCCCTGGATCAAGGCCACGCTGATTGCGGCGGACGACATCGTGATCGTCGCGACGCCCGATCTGGCAAGCCTGCGCAACACCAAGAATATCGTCGAGCTGATCCGCCAGGCGCGCCCCAACGACTCGCCGCCCAAGCTGGTGATCAACCAGGTGGGCGTCGCCAAGCGTCCGGAAATTCCGGCCAAGGATTTCGCCGAGACCATCGGGCTCGAACCTGCGCTTGTCATGCCCTTCGAGCCGGCCCTGTTCGGCCAGGCTGCGAACAACGGACAGATGCTCAACGAAGTTGCGCCCAAGTCGCCTACCGCCGAGGGCGTTCGCCGCCTCGCCGAGCTGGTAACCGGGCGCGTGCCGCAGGTCGTCCAGAAGACTTCGCCGTTCCTGTCGTTCCTCAAGGGGAAGAAGAGAGCGTAAGGCATGTTCGGCAAGCGTTCCGCATCAAACGACGCGCCGCCGCCGCAAGCGGCGGCATCGGCTGCCGTTCCGCCCAAGGCGGACGCACCGCCGCGCACGGCTGCGCCTGGTGGCGCGGTCCAGCGTTCGGAGCCGGTGAAGGCATCGGCCGCCCGCGTCGCAACCGACAACCGCTCGGAAGACTATTACCAGATCAAGACGACGATCTTCTCGGCGCTGATCGACACCATCGACCTGGCCCAGCTTGCCCAGCTCGACCCGGATTCGGCGCGCGAAGAAATCCGCGACATCGTCAACGAGATCATCTCGATCAAGGCGGTCGTGATGTCGATCGCCGAGCAGGAACACCTGCTCCAGGACATCTGCAACGACGTGCTCGGCTATGGTCCGCTGGAACCGCTGCTGGCGCGCGACGACATCGCCGACATCATGGTCAACGGCGCCGACCGCGTCTTCATCGAAGTCGGCGGCAAGGTGCAGCTCACCAACATCCGCTTCCGCGACAATGCGCAGCTGATGAACATCTGCCAGCGCATCGTCAGCCAGGTCGGCCGCCGCGTCGACGAATCCTCGCCGATCTGCGACGCGCGCCTTCTCGACGGCTCCCGCGTCAACGTCATCGCGCCGCCGCTGTCGCTCGACGGGCCGACGCTCACCATTCGTAAGTTCAAGAAGGACAAGCTGACGCTCGACGATCTCGTCAAGTTCGGCTCGATCAGCCAGGCCGGCGCGCGCGTGCTGGGCGTCATCGGCCGCTCGCGTTGCAACATCCTGATCTCCGGCGGTACCGGTTCGGGCAAGACGACGCTGCTCAACTGTCTGACCGCCTACATCGACGCCGAAGAACGCATCATCACCTGCGAAGACGCCGCCGAACTTCAGTTGCAGCAGCCGCATGTCGTGCGACTCGAAACGCGCCCGCCGAACCTCGAAGGCCAGGGCCAGATCACCATGCGCGACCTGGTCAGGAACTGCCTTCGTATGCGTCCCGAGCGGATCATCGTCGGCGAAGTGCGCGGACCGGAGGCGTTCGACCTGCTGCAGGCCATGAACACCGGCCACGACGGCTCGATGGGCACGCTGCACGCCAACTCCCCGCGCGAAGCCATGATCGCGTCTGGAATCCATGATCACCATGGGCGGCTTCCAGCTGCCCACCAAGACGATCCGCGAAATGATCGTCGGCTCGATCGACGTCATCCTGCAGGCCGAGCGTCTGCGCGACGGTTCGCGCCGCATCACCAAGATCACCGAAGTGGTCGGCACCGAAGGCGATGTCGTCATCACGCAGGATCTTCTGACCTACGAAATCTCGGGCGAAGACGAAACCGGCCGCCTGAAGGGCAAGCATATCGGCACGGGCATCGTGCGTCCGAATTTCTGGGAACGCGCCCGCTACTACAATCTGGAACGCGAGCTGGCCGAGGCGCTCGACGCCGTGCAGTCGTGAGGCGCCCATGGGTCTAGCGATCGTCGTGATGTTCCTGGTTCTGGCTGGCGGCGGCGGTTACTTCGCCTATGCCAGCGCCACCGACCGTTCCGCCAAGCGCGTGACGGCGATCGCCAAGCCGCAGGCGATGGGCCGGGGTATCAAGGCGCCGGTCGACGCCGCGCTGAAGCGCAAGAATGTCACGGCGCTGCTCAAGGAGATCGAAGCCAAGTCGGCCGACGCCAAGAAGAAGGTCACGCTGCGCCAGCGGCTGCAGCAGGCCGGCTTCACGAATGCGACGCCGCGCCAATTCTGGATCGTGTCCGGTTCCGCGGCGGGCGTCGCCGCCTTCTTCTGCCTGATTACCGGTCAGACCTGGATCGTCATTGCACTGGCGACGTTCGTGGTCGGCCTCGGCCTGCCGCGCTGGGTGCTGAATTTCCTCAAAAAGCGCCGCGAGAAAGCGTTCACCGCCGAATTCGCCAACGCCATCGACGTCATCGTGCGCAGCGTGCGGTCGGGCCTTCCGACCAACGAGGCGTTGCGCATCGTGGCGCGCGAACTGCCAGATCCGGTGGGCAGCGAATTCAACACTTTGTGCGAGGGCCTGAAGGTCGGCGTCACGCTGGATCAGGGCGTCAAGAAGATGCTGGAAAGCATGCCGACCGCCGAGGTCAATTTCTTCGGCATCGTGATGACGATTCAGCAGAAGTCGGGCGGTAATCTGTCGGAAGCGCTCGGCAACCTCGCCGGCGTGCTGCGCGACCGCAAGCGGCTGGAGGGCAAGATCAAGGCGATGTCGTCGGAAGCCAAGGCGTCCGCCGCCATCATCGGCTCGCTGCCGCCCGGCGTGATGGGCATCGTGTACCTGACGACGCCCGACTACATCAAACTTCTGTTCACCGAACATCTCGGCAACCTGATGCTGGCCGGATGCGTGGTGTGGATGGGCATGGGTATCGGTGTGATGCGCAAAATGATCAACTTCAAGAGCTGAGGCGAACATGCTCAGCACTGGCTTCTTCGAAGTTCTTTTCGATCCGACGTTCCTCGCAACGCTGGCGGCTGCGATCTTTGCGTTCGCAACGATCGTCACGCTGGGCCTTCCGCTCGCGGACCGCGACAATCTCGGCCAGCGTCTCAAGGCGGTGTCGGAACGGCGTGAGGAATTGCGCGCCAAGCATCACGCGGCCCTGAACGCCAAGCGCGGTTCGCTGCGCAGCGAACCGGTCGGCTACATGAAGATGACGCTCGACCGCCTCAATCTCGGCAATCTGCTGGAATCCGAAGACACGCGCGACAAGCTGGCGCGCGCCGGTTATCGCGGCCAGGGCCCGGTCGTCACCTTCATGTTCTTCCGCTTTGTGATGCCGTTCGTCGTGCTGGTTCTGGCGCTCGTGTACCTTTTCGCGCTCAGCCATGTGGCGTGGGGCACGTTCATGAAGATGAACGCCTCCGTCGGCGCTGCGCTGCTCGGCTTCTATCTGCCCGATCTGTTCCTCAACAACATCATCGCGCGCCGCCAGCAATCGATCATGCGGGCCTTTCCGGACGCGCTCGACCTGCTGCTGATCTGCGTGGAATCGGGCATGTCGGTCGAATCGTCGTTCCAGCGCGTGGCGTCGGAAATCGGCTCTCAGTCGTCCGAGCTCGCCGAGGAACTCGGCCTGACGACGGCCGAGCTTTCCTATCTGCCGGACCGGCGCCTCGCGTTCGAGAATCTGGCCAAACGTTGCGGTCATTCGGGCGTGAAGGCGGTTGCCACGGCGCTGAACCAGGCCGAACGCTACGGTACGCCGATGGGTCAGGCGCTGCGCGTCGCGTCACAGGAAAACCGCGAGCAGCGCATGGCCGAAGCCGAGAAGAAGGCCGCCTCGCTGCCGGCCAAGCTCACCGTGCCGATGATCGTGTTCTTCCTGCCTTGCCTGTTCGTCGTGATCCTGGGTCCGGCGATCATGAAGATCATGCACATGATGCATCACTAGACGGCATAGCTGCCGTCGGTGGCGCGTGATCGCGATTGAGCCGCTGTTCCGGCAGACCTTTCGTGCGGTTCATGATCATCGAATGCTGCCCCAATCGCGATCCCAAGTCTCTCTATCGCCGCCTGCACAACGGCGGCAGGCAGATGCCTGAGGGCTGCGTTACATCTCAATTTGGATTTAACCGAATTTCGGCCGCTGCTTCCAGGTCATGGAGTGCGGCGACCTCACGCGCTGCAGCAGTGGATTCCGCCGTGGGGCGATCCGATGGACATAGAAGTCGTGCCGTCGCTGACGCCGGCTGAGACGCGCGCGACGATCGAGCCCTTGTTCGGAGAACCAGCCTTACGGCTTACCGGCGTCCGCTGTCATGCGCAGCGCCGGGATCTGATTGGCGGCGGCCGGCTTGGCTGTCTTGCCGGTCTTCGCAGGCTTCGACGGGACTGCAGCGGCGACGTGCAACGGCGCAGGCGCCGCTGTCTTGGCGACTTTCACCGGCTTGACCCATTTGTGCGCGGTGCGCGTCACGCGGCCGGCCTTCGGATCGACGGGGACGGCCTGCATGACGATGCTGACGCCGTTATGAATGATCGGCGTCGGCGCGGCATGCGCGACGAGGGGTGCAACGGCGTTGCTGGCAACAGGAGCCACGGCATGGGGCGCAGCAGAAGGCGTTACGTTGATGGCGACCGGCACAACCGTGTGGACTGGAACCGCCGGAACAGCGTTGCTGGCAACCGGAACCGGCGCATGCGCAACGACCGGCGCAATGGCGCGGCTGGCAACCGGCGCTGAAGCGTTGGTAGCGAAAGCGGCGTGAGGCGGCGTGGAAGCCGCTGCGATGGCGGGTGCAGCCACGGGCTGAACCGGCGCCCTGCTGTCGAGAAGCGCCAGATTGGCGGCGATCTTCGGATCCGTCGAACCGCTCGCCTTGGCCTGGATCATCAGGGCGCGTGCGGTCGTTGTGTCTCCCGCCAGCATCCTCGACATCGCATAATTGTTCAAAATCGCCGGCTCGCCCGGCTTCAGCGCCAGGGCGTGTTCATAGGCGTTCCTGGCATTGCCTGGATCTCTCAGTTGATCGTAGGCGACGCCCAAAGCGGAATAGTATGTCCATTCGGACGGCTCCAGTTCGACGGCGCGGCGCAGGAACTGCGCGGCATCGTCGGAACGGCCCTGCTGCACCAGCAGTTTTCCATACTCGCCGACAACGCGTGCATCATCCGGGGCGGCCAGCATCAACTGGCTGATGACGCGCGTGGCGCCGTCGAGATCGCCCTTGGTGCGCAAAAGCTGGGCTTGATGAATGGCGCTCGTCAGATCGGTCGCGATCGCCAGTGGGCTGTTGTTGGCGCTCCGCGACAGCATCGCCTTGTCTTCGCCACCACCCATCATGCTGCATGCCGATAGCGCGCTTGTGCAGAGCGCCAGAGCCGCAACCCGTACCAGCATCCGTTGCATGTGCAAATTCCTTCCCCAGACAAAAATGACTGCCGTAAGGATGCGCGAGTGCGGGTCAACAAACCCTTAAGTATATTCGGTCATAAAGAGATAAAGACGCGCTATGGCGCGGGGAGTTGGGAGCAAGATGCCAACGTGGGTATCTTGCCGCAGAACGTGTCCAATTCCTGACGCAATGATGGGATGGATTGCGGGCATGAGCTTGCGCCGCGCAGCATTTTGCGTCCTGGCAGGTCTGACCGTTCCGGTTCTGGCCGCGCTGATCCTTGTCGTCAGCTACGGCGCCGCCCAGACGATGCCGGCGCGCATTTCTTTCCAAATCGTTACCGGCTCGACGGGCGGGACCTATTTCCCGGTCGGCCAGTTGATCGCAGGGCTGATCAGTCACCCGCCTGGTGTCGACCGCTGTGAAAGCGCCAATGTCTGCGGGCCGTCCGGCCTGATCATCACCGCGCGCACCTCGGATGGCGCGGTCGCGAATGTTCTGGCCGTCAATCGCGGCGGTGCCGATTCCGGCTTCGCGCAAGGCGATGTCGTCGCCGATGCGGTGGCGGGCAAGGGTGTGTTCCGGACGGTTGGTAAGCAGAGACAGATCCGCGTCATTGCCGACCTCTTTCCCGAAGACGTTCATCTGATCGTGGCGCGCAAGTCGAAAATCGCCAAAATCGCCGATCTGCGCGGCAAGCGCGTCTCGCTCGGCGCGGACAGTTCGGGAACAAGCGTCACGGTGCGCGCGATCCTCGCCGCCTATGGCCTTGCGGAGTGGCGCATGAAAGTGCGGCGCGATGGTGCCGACGTCGATGCGCAGTTGATGCAGCAGGGCCAACTCGATGCGTTCTTTTTCGTTGGCGGCCGTCCGGTCGGCCTGATCGATGACCTGATCGCGCGCGGCGTCGCACGGCTTGTCCCGATCGATGGTGCCGGGCGCGTGGCGTTGCTCAAGGCGGTGCCCGCTCTGCAGGCGTCCACGGTTCCCTCCGGCACCTATCGCGGCACGCCGGCCGTCGAGACGGTGAGCGTGCACGCCTTGTGGATCGTGAATGCGCGGGCGCCCGATGATCTCGTCTACGGCATCGCCAAATCACTGTTCAACCCGGGCAACCGCGCGGCGCTGGACGAAGAGGGCGGCTCGGCGGCGCTGATCCGGCTTGAGACTGCGACCGGCGATCTGCCCGCGCCGCTGCATCAGGGTGCGGAACGTTTCTTCCGCGAAGCTGGCCGCTTGCCGAAGCTGAACACCAAGGCCGGAAAGACCTAGGCCAGGCCCGCGTCGACTTCCTTCCGTGATGCGTCGCCCCATTCGCGCATCGCCGGCAGCGCCATCATCCGCTCCACATAATCTTTGACAAGGCCGGGCAATTGCACGCCATAGGTCGTGAAGCGCGAGGCGACCGGCGCGTACATGCAGTCCGCGACGGAAAAGCCGCCAAAGAGAAAACCGCCATCCTTGCCAAAACGCGTGAGCGCCGACGACCAGACATCCATGATGCGCGCGAGCTGTACTTTGGTTTCGTTACGAAGTTCGGGCATTGGCTTGCGCCGTGCGAAATCCATCGCCAACTGATCGCGCACGCCGGGAAAGCCGGAGTGCATCTCGGCGGAATAGGAACGCGCCTCCGCGCGCACAAACGGATCGCTAGGCCACAGCTTTGCTTCCGGATGCCGCTCCGCAAGCGTCTCGCAGATCGCAAGGCTGTCCCACACCGTCACGTTGCGGCCGTTTTCTTCGATCTTGAGGATCGGCACGTGCCCCGACTTGGAATGCTGCCTGATCTCGTTACCTGTCAGCGGTTGCTGGCGCAACGGAACGAACACCTCGTCGAATGCGGCGCCCGTCGCGCGCAGGGCCATATAGGCGCGCAGGCTCCAGCTCGACCAATCCTTCGTGCCCACGACAAGCGTATACCGCGTGCTCATTCCGCCTCCTGATTCCAACCGCGCCGAGCATCGCAGGTTTCGCCAGCGCACGGCAGTGTGATGCGTGCAGGTCCGTTCTGCCGCGCGTGCAATTCGCAGCCGCGATCGCGGGCTTCGAATCAGACTTTTGTGCGTTGCGCCGCCGCCAGCGTCGGCCTATCCATGGGCCCGCAAATCCGAAGGACAAGGCACATCCGATGCATGCGAGTTTTGCAAAGGCCGCCCGCAATTCCATCCCCCTTCATGCGGTGACGGCCGGCGATCTCAAACGGTTCCTGCCGAAGCGCCCGGCACGCGAAGCGGCTTACCTGAAGAACACAGGCTTCGCCGCGCGCGACGGCGAACTGAAGCTTGTCCCGAACGCATCCGGCGGCATCGCCTGCGCCGTTCTCGGTCTCGGCAAGGGCGGCGACAGCCTGGCGCTGGCACATTTCTCCGAACAGCTCCCCGCCGGCGTCTATCGTTTCGACGACGTGCCCGCCGCCACGGGCGGCGCCAACGGCGCGCTCGCATGGATTCTCGGCACCTATCAGTTCACGCGCTACCGCAAGGGCAAAACGTCTGGTGCCAGGCTGTTGCCGCCGAAGGCCGTCGACGCGGAAGAAATCACGCGCATCGCCGAGAGCGTCTTTCTCGGCCGCGATCTCATCAATACGCCACCCAACGACATGGGGCCGGAAGAACTTGCGAATGCCGTGCGCGATCTTGCGAAGAAGCATGGCGCGAAGTTTTCCGTGATCGCCGGTGACGCGCTGCTCAAGCAGAACTATCCGCTGATCCATGCGGTGGGCAAAGGTTCGGATCGCGCGCCGCGCCTGGCAAGCTTCACCTGGGGCCGCGCCAATGCGCCCAAGGTGACGCTGGTCGGCAAGGGTGTCGTGTTCGACACAGGCGGCTACGACCTCAAGCCGGCGGCCGGCATGGCGTCGATGAAGAAGGACATGGGCGGGGCTGCCACCGTGCTTGCCATCGCCAGCATGGTAATGGGCGCAAAGCTCGATGTGCGGCTGCGCGTGCTCGTTCCGGCGGCGGAAAATTCGGTGTCCGGCACGGCCTATCGGCCGAGCGACGTTTTTCCTTCGCGCAAGGGCCTGACGGTGGAGATCGGCAACACCGACGCCGAAGGGCGCCTGGTTCTGGCCGATGCGTTGACCGAAGCGGACAGCGAAAAGCCCGAACTGTTGATCGACATCGCCACTCTGACGGGCGCAGCGCGTACCGCGACCGGTTTCGAACTGCCGCCTTTCTTCACCGATGACGAAGCGCTCGCCGCCGATCTGATGGAACATGCGGCAATGGAAAACGATCCGATGTGGCGCCTGCCGCTGTGGCGCGGCTATGAGTCGACCTTGAATTCCGCGGTCGCCGATCTCACGAACAATCCCAACTACGCTTATGCCGGCGCGATCACGGCGGCGTTGTTTCTCAACCGCTTCGTGACCAACGCGAAGAGTTGGGTGCATCTGGACATCGCAGCCTGGGTCGACCGTCCCAAACCCGGCCGGCGCAGCGGCGCGGAAGCGATTTCCGCACGCGCCATCTATTCGCTTCTGAAGGCTCGCTACGGCACGTGAAGGATCCGCGCACAACGCCCATGCGCGACGGCGTCGAAGTCGCGAACCTGAAAGGCACGCCGCACACCATCGCGCGTGGCCGCGCCGCGTTGCGCAACTCGCCGTCGCAAGATGCGGTGCAGGACAATGAGCTCCTCTTCGGCGAGGCGATCACGGTATTCGAAAGCCGGTTTGGCTGGGCGTGGTGCCAGTCCGCGTTCGACAACTATGTCGGATATGTCCACACAATCGCGATCTGCGATCCGGTCGTTCCCGGCCATCGGGTTACAGCGCTGTCGACGCCTTTGCTGACCGGACCCGACATCAAGCACGCCACGCGTGACATGCTGCCCTTCAATGCGAAGGTAAACGTTCGGGAACGAGCCAATGGCTACGCGTTGATCGAGCAGGGCGGTTACGTCTTCGAAGGTCATCTGGCGGCGCTCGACTGGACGGCGCCGGATTGGGTCGCAACCGCCGAACGTTTCGTGGGCACACCCTATGTGTGGGGCGGAAAAACGCATGCCGGCATGGACTGTTCCGGTCTTGTGCAAACCGCGCTCGCCGGATCGGGCATCGCTGCACCGCGCGACGCCGACATGCAGGAAACCGCGCTTGGCACCGATTGCTCAAAGAACGCGCGCCAACGCGGCGACATCGTGTTCTGGTACGGCCATGCCGGCATCATGCTCGACGCCGAACGCCTCATCCACGCCAACGCGTTTCACATGCAGGTGGAGATCGAGACGCTGCAACAGGCTATCGAGCGTATTGCGCCCATTGCCGGCAAGGTGACGTCGATCAAGCGGCTTTAATACCCGCGATCCATATCCACGATGTTGGGCAGTTTCTCGCCGCACTCCATCGCGGCTATGCCGTTGATGACATATCGCGCGGCAGCAACCGGTGAGGTGATCGCAGCGACGTGCGGCGTCGCGATGATCTTCTCATGCTTCCAGATCGGGCTCGTCTCCGGCAGCGGCTCGGTCTCGAACACATCGAGCGTCGCACCCGACAGATGGCCGCTGTCCAGCGCGGCGATCAGGTCGGGTTCGTTCATGTGGCCGCCGCGCGCCACGTTGATGACATAGGCGCCCTTGGGCAGCCTGGCGAAGAGCTGCGCATTCAGGATATGGCGCGTCTCGGGCGTCAGCGGGAGCACGCACACCAGGATATCGGACTGGGCGAGGAATGCGTCGAGTTCGCCCGCGCCCGCAAAGCTCTCGATTCCGTCGACCGTCTTGCGTGTGCGGCTCCAGCCGGAAACCGGAAAACCGAGATCGCGCAGCCGCGTCGCCGCCACGGTGCCGATCTCGCCGATGCCGAGAATCCCGATGCGCGTGTCTTCGGTGCGGCGCTCCAGCATCGCCTGGCGCCATTTGGATTCGCGTTGCGCGGCCGCGAACCTGTGCTCGGCGCGATGCTGGATCAGCACATGCATGACGATGTATTGCGCCATCTCGCGCGACAGGGTTTCGTCGACGAAACGTACGAGCGGAATATGCCTGGGAAATTCCGGATCCATGAGGAATCCGTCGATGCCGGCACCGAGCGAGAAGATCGCCTTCAGTTTCGGCAAAGTCTTGAGAAAGCCGGGCTTGGGCCGAAAGCCGAGCGCATAGTCGATGTCGCCGGGCGCATAATCGTCCTGGCCATGCAGGAACATGCGCACATTCGCCGCCGCCAGCGGCTCATGCCAGAAGCGGCCCCAGCCGGGCGGAACGATCAGCAACAGATTCGGGCGCGTGCTCATGGGCGCACGCAACCGCGTTTACACGCTCCGATCAAGCGCGACTTACTTCGGGGCGGGTTTCGCGGCGTCCGCCGGCTTGGCCGGTGCGGGTGCAGGGATCGGTGCGGGCGTATCTTCCTGTGTGCGCAGATAGGCCAACAGGTTGACGCGGTCATCGGAACTGCGCAGGCCCGCGAAGCTCATCTTCGTGCCCGGCACCATGGCCTGCGGCGACTTCAGATACTTGAACAGCAGCGCATAGCTCCACGGCGTGTGGTCGCTCATCATGGCGCTGGAGTAGGAGAATGTGGTTTCCGACGCGCGGGCGCGGCCGATCACGTTCCAAAGTTCCGGACCGATCTTGTCCGGCCCGCCCTTGGAGATGTCATGGCATTGCTGGCAACGCGCCGCGACGGCCTGACCCGCCTTCACGTCCGCTGCAGGAAGAACCGTACCGAAATCGGGAAGCGCCTCTTCGGCCGGTGCCGCAGCCGCGCCGCCGCCGGTGGATGCCGTCGTGACGACGCCTTCGACGTGATAGGCCTCCTTCGCGGGAGGCTCGACGTTGAAGATCGATTCCGTCGCAAACCGGATCACGAGGACGAAAATCAGCGTACCCAGGACCGCTCCTGCGATCTTGTTCCACTCCCAGGAATCCATAAGGTCACGCTCCGCTTGGCTATGGGCCGAATGCTGGGCGACATTACCCATGGCCCGGGTGCCGTCATTGCGGCGAAGCGTCGCAGAAATCAAGGGATTCAAGGGTTTCGATGAAACCGATCGTTCTTATCCCCGCCCGCATGGCCTCAACGCGTCTGCCGGGCAAACCGCTGGCCGAAATTGCGGGCCTGCCGATGATCGTTCGCGTGTGGCGGCAGGCCATGGCGGCGGGCATCGGACCGGTCGTAGTGGCGGCAGCCGAGCGCGAAATCGCTGACGCCGTCGAATCAGCAGGCGGCCGCGCGGTGCTGACGCCGCCGGACCTGCCCTCCGGTTCGGACCGGATCTTTGCCGCCCTTCGGACCGTCGATCCCGCAGGCGTGCACGACGTGGTCGTCAACCTGCAGGGCGATCTGCCCGATCTCGATCCCGGCTATGTGCGCGACGTGGCCGATGCGCTTTCCGATCCAAAGGTGGACATCGCCACCCTCGCGGTCGAGATCGACGATCCAGCCGATCGCATCAATCCAAATGTCGTCAAACCGGTCGTCGCGTGGGACGGGCGAGCCGGCCGCGCTCTCTATTTCAGCCGTGCGAGCGTTCCGGCCGGCGACGGTCCGCTGTTTCACCATCTTGGCATCTACGCCTACCGGCGTGCGGCCCTCGCGCGGTTCGTCGCGCTGCCACCGTCGCCGCTGGAACAGCGCGAAAAGCTGGAACAATTGCGCGCGCTGGAAGCGGGCATGCATGTCGCAGTGCTGCGCGTGGACAGGGTGCCGCTCAGTGTCGATACTCCGGCCGATCTCCAAAAAGCCCGGGCCTTGCTGGGAAAGCAGACTTCGTCATGAGTGGAACGGCCATCAAGAATGCCAAGCGCGTCGCCTTCCAGGGCGAACCCGGCGCCTATGCGAACCTCGCCGCGCGCGAGGCGCTGCCGCATGCCCTGGCCGTGCCGTGCCCGACCTTCGAGGATGCAGCCGAAGCGGTCCGCAGCGGCGACACCGATCTCTGCATCATTCCGGTCGAGAATTCCTTGATGGGCCGGATCGCCGACATCCATCATCTGCTGCCCGATGCAGGACTGCACATCGTCGGCGAACACTTCCTGCGCATCCGGCATCAACTGCTTGGGCTCAAGGGCGCAAAGGTCGAAGGCCTCAAGCGCGTCTTCAGCCAGGGTCCGGCGCTGGCCCAATGCCTCAGGATCATTCGCGATCTCAAGCTCAAGGCCGAGAACTGGCACGACACGGCCGGTTCCGCGCGCCATGTCGCCGAACTGAACGATCCGTCGGTCGCGGCGATCGCTTCGGGGCTGGCCGGTCAGCTCTACGGCCTTGAAGTGCTGAAGGCGAACGTCGAAGACGAGTCGCACAACATGACGCGCTTTCTCATCATGTCGCGCGAACCGGACGATGCGCCCAACGAAGGCAAGATCATCACGACGTTCGTCTTTCGCGTGCGCAACGTGCCGGCCGCGCTCTACAAGGCGATGGGCGGCTTCGCGACGAATGGCGTGAACATGACCAAGCTTGAATCGTACCAGATTGGCGGCTCGTTCAACGCGACCCAGTTCTACGCCGACATCGAAGGCCATCCGGACGACCGGCCGGTCAAGCTGGCGCTCGAGGAACTTGCATTCTTCACGTCCAAGCTCACCGTCCTCGGCATATATCCGGCATCGCCACTGCGCGACCAGTTGCCGTAACTCTTAGGCAAACGGAGCTTCTCAATCTTTCACCATGGCCGCGTCGAGGCCGACCACGGTGATGGAAGGAGCTAGGTGAGCCGCAAACTCATGCCAACAAACGGCAGGCCGAGTCGATCGATCACGCGCTGCGACGAAACATTGTCCCGCGTCGTGCTGTAAATCAGTGTTCGATCTTTCAGTTGTGGCAGAGACGACCAAGAGGCGGTGACAGCCGCTGCAAATCCGCGCCCGCGAAAGCCCGGCATGGTGGCGAGGCCGAGCGTTGCGCCGGTTTCACCGAGCCTCGCCGCGAAAGCGACCGCGGCCACCTCGTCGCCCGCAAGAGCCATGCACCAGGGCTGCCAGAGATGGGAAACGTCGGCAAATCCCATCTCGACCATCGCCCTTGGCATTCCGTGCCGCTGGAAGACTGCGAACAGCTTGTCGCCCTTTGCGGTCCCTTGCTGCACCAGGGCGGCGTCATGAGTGTAGGTCGTGTCGTGCGGCAAAAGATGGATCAGTCCGAACGACTTTTCGGCAACCGGCTCAGGGATCGAAAGCAGCTCGCGATATCGGTCCAGGAATTGCGGCACGGCATCGGGCTGCCCCAGTGGGGGTTCCTTCGCGACAAGCTTGGCAATCGCGTCGGCAATGTCGTCTGCAACGTCCGCACGAAGGCGCAGGAGATTGCCAGTCTCGCACCCGGCGAGAAACATGCGCGGCGCGTCGGAGCGATCCGGATCGTTTTCGCGCAGGATGCGTCCCGATGGTGCGGAGACGAACAGCGTTGCCGCGTCGATTTCGAGCAGTCTCAGCGCGTCTTTGCCGGCCACTCTCTTCAATCCGTCACGCCTCTCCGTCGGCAAACGCCTTGATCAGGTGATGCGCGATGGCGAGCGAGGGCGGCACGGAAATGTCCGGCATGCGCTCTCCGTAGATCAGGCGCTTTGCCGTCTCGCGGTCGAGCCAGCGGGCGTCGGAGATTTCGGTTCCATCGACCTTGAAGTCGCGGCTCTCGGCTTCGGCGATGCAGCCGATCATCAGCGAAGACGGAAACGGCCAGGGCTGCGTCGAGTGATAGCGGACCTTGCCGACCTTGACCGACACTTCTTCCATCAACTCGCGGCGCACCGCTTCCTCGATGGTCTCGCCCGGTTCCACGAAACCGGCGAGCGCCGAATAGAAGTTGCCGGGGAAATTCTTGTTGCGCCCGACGAGACAGCCATCGCCGTGCACGGCCACCATGATCACGACGGGATCGGTGCGTGGAAAATGCTCCGCCTTGCATTCGGGACAGGCGCGCTTGTAGCCCGCTTCCTCGAACGTCGTCGGCGAACCGCAGCGGGCGCAGAAACCGTGGCGGTTGTGCCAGTCGATCATCGCCTTGGCCTGGCCCATGATCGCCGCATCCTTGATCGGCAGCGTGGCGGCGGCGGCACGCGCATCGCGAAAATGTCCGAGACCCGCGATCGGGCCTTCGCTGACCGGATCGCGCGCCGCGGAGATGTCGAGCGCGAACATCGCGTTCTGGCCCTCCAGGCCCAGGAACACGCAAGGCGCATCCGGCGCGGCGAGGGAGTCGGCAAGACCGGGCCGCAGGAGGCCGAGCTCAACGGGAGGCGCCGCCTTCTCCCCGCCGAGAATGAAGGGCTGCAGTCGCCACATCGGCAGGATGAGCGAAGACGGATCGCGCCGCTTCGCCGCAATCCATTCGGCGTCGATGCGCTTGTCGCTCGCCCGGTCGAGCGGATTACCGGAAAAAGGGATCATCGAACACCTTCGCCTTGCTGGAAGGCCCCGAAGCTAACCGCTGGTCGCGCGAAGGCAATCGAAAACAGCGCAAAACTCCGCGGGACATTGACCGTATTCCCGACTCGCAATTTCCGGCCGTCCGCCCTATATCCCGCCCCGGGAGGTTGGTGCGGACGTAGTGCTCGCCAACCCGGTCAGGTCCGGAAGGAAGCAGCCGTAACGAATCCGCTGCGGGTCGTGCCAGCCTCTCACTTACCCCCAAACACCGCCACAAATCCCGCGCGACGGCGCCCGCCGCCTTGCTATACTGAACTGGTATCCCAATTTCCGGTCCGATGAGCGACGAACCATCCCTGGGCTTTGATCCCGCGCCGCCAAAGCGCGACGAAGCCTATCGCGTGCTCGCGCGCAAATACCGTCCGTCCGATTTCACCGGGCTGATCGGCCAGGAAGCGCTGGTCACACCGCTGTCGCAATGCCTTCGCCACCGGCCGCATCGCGCATGCCTTCATGCTCACCGGCGTGCGCGGCGTCGGCAAGACGACCACGGCGCGCATCATCGCCCGCGCCCTCAACTGCATCGGACCGGACGGCAAGCGCAAGGAACCGACCATCCAGCCCTGCGGCGTGTGCGAGCCCTGCATCGCCATCGCCGAATCGCGCCATGTCGACGTGCAGGAGATGGACGCCGCGTCGAACAACGGCGTCGACGAGGTGCGCGAGATCATCGACGCGTGCGCTATGCCCCGGCGTCGCGCGCGCTACAAGGTCTACATCCTCGACGAAGTGCACATGCTGTCGAAGCCGGCCTTCAACGCGATCCTGAAGACGCTGGAAGAACCGCCGCCGCATGTGAAGTTCATCTTCGCCACCACCGAGATCCGCAAGGTGCCGGTGACGATCCTGTCGCGCTGCCAGCGTTTCGACCTGCGCCGCATCGAATCGGCCGAGCTGATCGGTCATCTCGCATCGATCGCCGAAAAGGAAAAGGTCGCGATCTCGCGCGACGCGCTGGCCCTCATCGCGCGCGCCGCCGAAGGCTCGGTGCGCGACGGGCTGTCGCTGCTCGACCAGGCCATCGCGCATGGCGAGAACGGCGAGATCGGCGCCGGCACGGTGCGCGACATGCTGGGCCTGGCCGATCGCGGCCGGGTGCTCGACCTGTTCGAGAAGGTGATGGGCGGCCGGATCGCCGAAGCGCTCGCGGACTTGAGCAATCTTTACGATCACGGCGCCGATCCGCTCGCGGTGATGCAGGATCTGCTGGAGATCGTGCATTTCCTGACCCGCGTGAAGGTCGCGCCGGGTGCCGAAGGATTCTTCGACGGCGGTTCGGGCGAGGCCAAACGCGCGGCCGAGATGGCGGGCAAGCTCTCCGTGCCGTCGCTGACGCGCGCCTGGCAGATGCTGCTCAAGGGCCTGATCGAAGTGCGCGACGCGACGCGCCCGGTCGCGGCGTGCGAGATGGCGCTGATCCGTCTTTCCTATGCCGCCGACCTGCCGCCGACCGACAAGCTGGTGCGCGAATTGCTCGATGGCGAAAGCAAACCTCGTGGCTCCGTCGCGCCCGCAGGGGGAGAGGGCCGCAAAACGTCCGACAGGGCGTTTACCGATCCGAACGTTGAGGGTGTGCGCGCCGCCGCGTCTTCTCCAGCCGGTCCGTCTGCGAATGCTCAGCGCGCGCCAGAACCCACCATGTCGGCCGCGCTGCAGGTTTCGGTTCGCTCGCCTCGAAGACATCGCCGCACTCGCGCAGGCGAATGGCGCGCCTGTCCTCAAGGTGCATATCGAGAACGACATCCATCTTGTCCACATCGAACCGGGCAAAATCGAGTTTCGTCCCAGCGCCCGCGCGCCGCGCACGCTGGCCGGCGACCTGTCGCAGAAGCTGAAGGACTGGACCGGCATCCGCTGGTCGGTCTCCATCGCGCGCGAAGGCGGCGCGCCGACGCTGTCGGAACAGAAGAAATCGGCCAAGGCCGCGAAGTTCGAAAGCGTCACGCAGGAACCGATGGTGCGCGAAATCCTCGACCGCTTCCCCGGCGCGGAAATCATCGCCGTGCGCAACATCGCCGAGGAAGACGAGGTCGCCGCGGCGGCTCCGGAACAAGAGCTCGAATGAAGAAGCCATGTGCACACCGATTTCCTCCCCCGCTTGCGGGGGAGGTCCGGCGAAGCCGGGGAGGGGGGACTTGGCGTTACCCCCTCCGCTTCGCTGACGCTCAGCACCTCCCCCGTAAACGGGGGAGGAAAATAATGGCGTCGATCTCCGCCGGTCCTGAAATCGAGCGTCTGATCCAACTGCTCGCCAAGCTGCCCGGTCTTGGCCCGCGTTCGGCACGGCGCGCGGCGCTCGCGCTGCTGAAGAAGCGCGACATGCTGCTCGAGCCCTTGTCGGCCGCGATGCGCGATGCGGCGGCCGCGATCCGGACCTGCGAAGTCTGTGGCAATCTCGACACCATTTCGCCCTGTTCGCTCTGCCGCGACACGCGCCGCGACACGCATGTCCTGTGCGTCGTGGAGGATGTCGCCGATCTCTGGGCGCTCGAGCGCGCCGGTGTGTTTCGCGGCAAGTATCATGTGCTTGGCGGCGCGCTGTCGGCGCTGGACGGCGTGACGCCGGAACGTCTCAACGTGACCTCGTTGCTGGAACGCGTGAAGAACGGCGTGGATGAAGTCATCCTTGCGATGAACGCGACCGTCGAAGGGCAGACGACGGCGCATTACCTGATCGACACGCTTTCCGCCTCCGGCGTGAAGGTCACGCGCCTCGCCCATGGCGTGCCGGTCGGCGGCGAACTCGATTATCTCGACGAAGGCACTCTCTCGGCCGCCTTCAAGGCGCGGCGGTCGCTCTAGACACGGCTTGTTCGCGGAACTTATCCAGCGGTGCCTCAACTTTTTTCGGCCAGAGTGCTGGTTCGATCGTCCGGCAGTGTTGGATAACTTTGCGGGCCCGAATTTTTTTCGAAATTTATTTTGTAAGAATTCAGCCGGCTCTTGAACCGTTACGGTCCAATCACCAGATCGGCTATATCCCGACGAGTGCGAGCAAAACTTAAGTTCCCGGCGGCAATTGCGGCACGGTTTCGGGCGGATTGAGTTTCACTTCACCGATGCGTTCCGCGTGACGGTCGATGCCCTTCATTGAGGTTTCGATCTCGCCGATATCCCTGTTGGTGCGATCGAAATGCTGGCGCAGATTGCCGACGCGTTCGCCCAGCCGCTTGACGTCCTGGAGAAGCAGGCCGACTTCCTGCTGGATCTCATAGGCCTGTTCGCGCATCTTGGCGTTCTTCATCAGCGTCTGGATCGTGTTGATCGCCAGCATCAGGACATGCGGCGACATGATGACGACCTGCGCGCGCCGCGCCTGCTGCACCACGTCGCCGAACGAGGTGTAGAGCTCGGCGTAGATGGATTCCGACGGCACGAACATGATCGCCGGCGTCTGAACCTCGCCGGGGATCAGGTATTTTTCGGCGATGTCCTTGACGTGCTTCTGTACGTCGGCTTTCAGCCGCGCGGTCGCAAGCTTGCGGTCTTCGTCGCTGGCGAGACCGCGCAGAGTTTCGAACGCCTCGAGCGGAAATTTGGAATCGACGACGATGACGCCCTGCACGTTGGGAATGCGAATGACGCAGTCGGGCCTTTTGCCGTTGGAGAGCGTGTATTGGAAATCATACTGATCGGGCGCCATCTGGTCGGCGATGATCGCCTCCATGCGCTCCTGCCCGAAGGCGCCGCGCGACTGCTTGTCGGAAAGGATCTCCTGCAGGCTGACGACCTGGCCCGAAAGCGCGGCGATGTTCTTCTGCGCCTCGTCGATGACGGAGAGCCGCGTCTGGATGCCGCCCATCATTTCGGCGCTCTTGGTGGCGCTTTCGGTGAGCGTTTCGCCGAGCCGCTTGTTGAGCGCATCGATGCGATCCGACAGCGCCTTTTGCAGTTCGGCCTGGGCGGCGATGGTCTGCTGGAAGCGGCCAGTGATCTCGCCCTGGCCGGCGAGCACGGTGTCGAGGCGCGGATCGGGCCGCGGCGGCTCGACCGCGGGCGCGCCACCGCGCAGCGCGAACGCGACAATGACCGCCGCGATCACGATGCCAACCGCCAGTACTATCAGGGCTATTTCCATGCCTTTGCTTGTGTTCCCTTGACCCCAAACCGGTCCAAGACTATTTCCCGCTCATGACAATTCGCCCCATCCTTACCGCGCCGGACCCGCGCCTCAAAGCGGTCTCAGCCACCGTCGATTCGGTCGATGCGGCCACCCGCAGGCTGATCGACGACATGATCGACAGCATGTACGAGGCAGACGGCATCGGCCTTGCCGCTGTCCAGATCGGCCTACCCCTGCGCGTCATCGTGATGGATCTGGACCAGAAGGACGGCAAGAAGAATCCGCGTGCTTTCGTCAATCCGGTGATCACCTGGCGGTCCGAAAAGCTGGCCACGTTCGAAGAGGGTTGCCTTTCGGTACCCGAAATCTGGGAGGATGTGGAGCGGTCAGCGCAGATCAAGGCCGAATTCCTCGACCGCGACGGCACAAGGCAGCTTCTGGAGGCCGATGGCCTGCTCGCGACCTGCCTGCAGCATGAGATGGATCATCTGGAGGGTGTGTTGTTCATCGACCATCTTTCCAAGCTCAAGCGCTCCATAGCATTGCGCAAACTGCAAAAGGCAAAGCGTCTGAAAGAGACAGGGTGAGCCTCCGTCTCGCTTTCATGGGAACGCCGAAGTTCGCGGTTCCCACTCTCGTCGAACTGATCGGGCAGGGGCATGAGATCGCCTGCGTCTATTCCCAGCCGCCACGACCCAAAGGCCGCGGTCTTGCGACCGAGCCTTCGCCGGTTCACGCGCTCGCACTGATGCACGGCATCGCCGTCCGTACGCCGGCGTCGCTGAAGGATCCGGCGCAGCAGGAGTTGTTCGCCGCGCTCGAAATCGATGCTGCGATCGTTGTTGCGTACGGATTGCTGCTGCCGAAAGCGATTCTGGACGCACCGCGACTGGGGTGCTTCAACCTGCACGGCTCGCTGCTGCCGCGCTGGCGCGGAGCCGCACCGATCCAGCGCGCCATCATGGCGGGCGACGAAGAGACCGGCGTGATGAGCATGCGCATGGAAGAAGGGCTCGATACCGGCCCAGTGCTCATGGCCGAACGCACGAAGATCGGCCGCAAGACCTATGGCGAGCTGCACGACGAACTCGCGCGGCTTGGCGGCGATGTTATGGCGCGTACGCTGGCCGCGCTTGAGCGGGGTTCGATCGGCGAACAACCGCAACCCGCCGAAGGCGCGACCTATGCCAAGAAGATTCTGAAGGAAGAAACGCGCATCGACTGGACGAAGTCCGCGCGCGAGATCGACTGCCTCATCCGCGGCCTGTCGCCCACGCCCGGCGCGTGGACGGACGTGAAGGGCGAAAGGGTGAAGATCCTGAACTGCGAGCCGGCGAACGGAAACGGGGTGCCGGGAATCTTGCTCGACGATGCGTTGACGATTGCTTGCGGCAACGGCGCGCTACGCCTGACGCGGCTGCAGCGTCCCGGCAAGGCGGCGATGGAGGCCGGCGAGTCGTTGCGCGGATTCCCGCTGCCCCGTGGAATGAAGTTCGCCTGACATGCCGCGCTATCGCCTGACCCTCGAATATGACGGTGGCGCGTTTGTCGGCTGGCAGCGGCAGGACAACGGCCCTTCGGTGCAGGGCGCGCTGGAAGACGCGATTGTAAAGCTCTCGTCGGAACGCGTGACGGTGCATGGCGCGGGCCGCACCGATGCGGGCGTGCATGCATTGGGACAGGTGGCGCATTTTGACCTGGAAAAAGAATTCGCGCCGGATCGGGTCCGCGATGCGCTGAATCATTTCCTGCGGCCGGCCGCGATTGCGGTGCTGGAGGCCGCCGTTGCGGCACCGGATTTTCACGCGCGATTCTCGGCAACCGCGCGGCACTATCTGTACCGCATCCTCGTGCGCCGGCCGCCGCCGGCTCTTGAGAGAGGCCATGTCTGGCATGTGGTGCATGAGCTGGATGCCGATGCGATGGATCATGCGGCGCAGGCGCTGGTCGGGCAGCACGATTTCACGACCTTCCGCGCGGCGGAGTGCCAGGCGAAGTCGCCGGTTAAGACCCTGGACGAACTCAGCGTCCGCCGTGCCGCCGATGAAATTCACATCGAGGCGTCGGCGCGTTCGTTTCTGCACAACCAGGTGCGCTCGATGGTCGGCTCGCTGAAACTGGTGGGCGAAGGAAAGTGGCGCGTGCGCGATCTTTCCGATGCGCTGGCGGCGAAAGACCGTTCGCGCTGCGGCCCCGTCGCGCCGCCGGATGGGCTGTATCTGGTTCGGGTCGACTACAATTGACTGTCATCCCGGCAAGCTCGCGTAGCGAGCGCAAGCCAGGGTGACAGTCAGGGTTGCAAGTCGATCAGCTCGACCAGACCTGGGTCGATGGGCTGACCGAGAAAAATCTCGCCGACGCGCGCAAAACGGTCCGGCGCGTCAGTCGCGAGAAACTTCAGTGACTGTGGACCGCTCTTGCTCGCGAGATCGCGTTCCGCAAGAAGCGCGGCAACGGCGTCTGCCGTCGCGACCGCGCTGTCGACCAGGGCCACGGCGCTGCCGGCGATACGTGCGATCATTGGTTTCAGAACCGGAAAGTGCGTGCAGCCGAGGAGAAGGCATTTCGGTTTCGGCACCGTGGCCAGAACCGGATCGAGATAGCGATGAATCACCGCCTCGACAATGGACCCGTCGATCAGGCCTTCCTCGGTCATCGGAACGAACAACGGACAAGCCTGCTGCACGATGGGAACGTCGGAGCCTTGCGCGCGGATGGCGCTGCGATAGGCGCCGCCCTTCACCGTGCCTTCGGTGGCGATGACCGCGATCGGCCCGTCGCAAGCGGCGGCGAGTGCGGCTTTGGCGCCCGGTTCGATCACGCCGATCACCGGCAGCGGCGCAAGCGCCTCCTGCAAGGCGGGAAGCGAAACCGATGCGGTGTTGCAGGCGACGACGACCATCTTCACGCCGCGCGCGACAAGTGCGGCCGACGCCTGGATCGCATAGCGGCGCACCGTGTCGATGCTCTTGGTGCCGTAGGGCAGGCGCGCCGTGTCGCCGAGATAAACGAAGCTTTCATGCGGCAGCCGCGCCATCAATGCGCGCATCACCGTAAGGCCGCCCATGCCGGAGTCGAACACTCCGATCGGCGCATTCATCGCGGCGGATTGGCGAAGTAGGTGGCGATGACTTCGGAGTAGATGTCGGTGAGCAAGCCAATGTCCTCAAGCGTCGCGCACTCATTTGCCTTGTGCATTGTGGCGTTTGAAAGACCGAGTTCGGCGACCGGGCAATGATCCTTGATGAAGCGCGCATCCGACGTGCCACCGGTGGTGGAAAAGCCGGGCCGCATGCCCGTGACTTTCTGCGCGGCCTTGGCGAGAAGTTCGGTGAACGCACCGGGCGCAGTGAGGAAGGAAACGCCGCTGACCTGAAACACGGTTTCGATTTCGCAGCCGAATTCCTTCTTTGTCGCATCCACCGCCTCGGCGATGCGCGACTTGAGGCTCTCGGGCGTGTGCTGGTCGGTGAAGCGGATGTTGAATCCGGCCCGTACTTCGGCGGGAATCACGTTGGTCGCCGCATTGCCCGTGTCGATGGTGGTGAAAGCGAGCGTCGAGGGATCGAAATGCGCTGTGCCGTTGTCGAGCTCCTCGGCCGAAAGCCGCGAGACGAGTGCCGCCATCGCCGGCAACGGATTGGCGGCCTGGTGCGGATAGGCGACATGGCCTTGCGTGCCGCGCACGATAAGACGGGTGTTCATCGAACCGCGGCGGCCGATCTTGATCGTGTCGCCGGCGTGTGTGGTTGAGGTCGGCTCGCCGACGATGCAGTGATCGAGACGCTCGCCATTCTCGGTGAGCCAACGCAGCATCTTCGGCGTGCCGTTGATCGCAACGCCTTCCTCGTCGCCCGTGATGAGAAGGCTGATCGAGCCATAGGGCTTGCCGCTCGCGAGATACCGTGCGGCAGCAGAGGCGAAACAGGCGATCGCGGACTTCATGTCGGCGGCGCCACGGCCGTAAAGCGTGCCGTTCTCGATTACCGCGCCGAACGGATCGTGCCGCCACAATTTCGCATCGCCCGGCGGCACCACATCGGTGTGTCCGGCGAAACAGAAATTCGGCCCCTGCGTGCCGATCCTCGCGTAAAGATTATCGACCGGCGCGGTGCCGGCTTCTTCGAAGCGCAGGCGATGACAGGCAAAGCCCAACGGTTTCAATACCGCTTCGAGTACGGCCAGCGCGCCGCCATCCGCGGGCGTTACCGACGGACAGCGGATCAGGGCCTGCGAAAGTGCCACGGGATCGGGAATGGTCATCGGTTGCGATGTACGCGCACGCCTCGCTATGGTCAATCAACGAGAAAAGACCATGGGACCTTGGAGGAACGCATGACAGGCCGTCTTGAGGGGAAAGTCGCCGTGATCACGGGTGCCGCCAGCGGCATCGGCCGGGCGACCGTCGATCTCTTCGTCGCGGAGGGCGCGCGGGTCATCGCGGCCGACATCCAGGACGACAAGGGCGCGAGGATCGAGGAGGACCATGAAGGCATGGCCCACTATGTCCACTGCGACGTTATGCAGGAAAAGGACATCGAGAACGCCGTCACGGCCGCCAAGAAGCATTTCGGCCGCCTCGATGTGCTGTTCAACAATGCCGGCACCGGCGGCGCCAGCGATCCGGCCGACGGCGTGACCGCCGAAGGCTTCGACTCCGTCATGCATCTGCATGTTCGCGCGGCCCTGTTCGGAATGAAATACGCCGTGCCGCTGATGCGCGCGGCCGGCGGCGGCTCGATCATCTCGACGGCTTCGGTTGCCGGCATCCGGACCGGCTATGGCCCGGTCCTTTATTCCATCGCCAAGGCCGCGATCGTCCACATGACGCACGCGACTGCCGCGACGCTCGGGCCAGAGAACATCCGTGTGAACTGCATCTGCCCGGGGCTCATTGCGACGAACATTTTCGCGCAGGCCTTCGGCATGCCGAGCCAGCTTGCCGAAACCCGCATCGAAGCGATCGCGGAATCGACGAAGCAGTCGCAGCCGATTCCGCGCGGCGGCCGCGCGCGCGACATCGCCGAAGCCGCGCTCTATCTCGCGAGCGACGGTTCGGGTTTCGTCAATGGCCATGCGTTGGTCGTCGATGGCGGCCTCACGCTCGGTGCAACAGGCATGGCCCAGATGGCGGTGTTTGCGCCGATCGTGCAGGCGCTAGGCGTGGATCCATCTGCGCTCGCCGCGGCGATCACGGGAAAGCCTTAGTCGGCATCAATCGCGAAGCAATTCGTTGATTGAGGTCTTGGAGCGCGTGCGCTCGTCGACGCGCTTGATGATGACGCCGCAATAAAGCGACGGCTTGCCGGGTCCGCCGCCGATTGAACCGGGGACCACGACCGAATAGGGCGGCACGCGGCCGGTGACGATCTCGCCGGTATGCCGGTCGACGATCTTGGTGGTCGACGTCAGGAACGTACCCATTGCCAGCACCGACCCTTCGCCGACGATCACGCCTTCGGCCACTTCGGAACGTGCTCCAATAAAGCAATTGTCCTCGATGATGGTGGGGGCAGCCTGCAGCGGTTCGAGCACGCCGCCAAGGCCGGCACCGCCGGAGATGTGGCAGTGCGAGCCGACCTGCGCGCAGGATCCGACAGTGGCCCAGGTGTCGATCATCGTGTTCTCGCCGACATAGGCGCCGACATTGACGAAGCTCGGCATCAAGACCGCGCCCTTGGCGATGAAGGCGGACTTGCGCACGACGCAACCTGGCACGGCGCGAAATCCGGCGGCCTGAAAATCCTTTTCGCCCCAGCCGGCGAACTTGGAATCGACCTTGTCCCACCAGGACGCATCGTCCGGCGCGCCGTTGATGAGTTTCATGGCGTTGAGCCTGAAGGAGAGGAGCACGGCCTTTTTCAGCCATTGGTGCACGAGCCATTCGCCGCCCAATTTCTCCGCAACGCGCAGCTTGCCGGAGTCGAGCTCGGCGAGAGCTGTTTCGACCGCGTCGCGCACGGCGCCCTTGGTGTCGGAGTTCAGCGTGTCGCGGGCTTCCCAGGCTTCGTCGATGGTGCGTGAAAGGTTCATGAAGTCAGATCCTGATGGAATGGAGAAAGGATGCGAGATCGCCTGTTTGATGGTCGATGTGCCGTTCGGCATCCTCGATCGGCCAATGCGACTGGCCAAGCCCATTGTTGAACCAGATCGTCGTCATGCCAAGTGCACGGGCAGGAACGAGATTGCGGGCGCTGTCGTCGAACAGGGCAGACCGCTCGGCCGCCACACCGCAACGCTCGATCAGCGTCGCATAGGCGCCGGGCCGCGGCTTGGGAATGAAGTTCATGGCGCGCGCGTCGACGATGTCGGTAAAGAGATCGCTCACGCCGAGCCGCTGCAGCACGTTTTGCGCAAACCGGCCGCAATTGTTGGTGAAGACGAAGCGGCGCCCCGGCAGGCGGGCAAGTCCGGAGCGCAGTGGCGCATTGTGCGACAGGTCCAGCGCGTCGATGTCGTTGACGAAATCATGATAGGCGTCGGCATCGACGCCGTGCTTTTCGACCAGCCCACCGAGCGTGCTGCCATATTCGCGCAAGTAACGCTTCTGGATGTCCCAGGCAGGCTGGCGAGCGAGGTCGAAATGGCGCTGGACGAAAACGCAGATGCGTTCCTCCATCGCCGCCTGTTGCGCGGCGTCGAGCGTGTAAAGCGTATGGTCAAGGTCGAAGATCCACGACTCCACATGGCGTAAATCGGGACGGAACGGCTCTGGCGAAGGCTGCATGGCCGGGAACATGGTCGATGACCGCGCACGAGGCAAGCTTCGTTAATGCCGGTCAACCAACTCTCTTAAACATGGATTAAAGCGCGCGCGTCCACACTCGGGCCAGATCAAGGGACAGCCATGCCAAACAACGCGCAGAATGCCTCTTTGCCAGCGAATGAGGGCAACATGACGCGCGAGGAAGTTCTCGCCTTGCTGGAACAGCGCGCGCAGGTGGCGCAGCACGAACTGGCCACCCAGACCGACGCGGGCGCTGACGTCCTGCACTACCTCGCCCAGAACGGCGCGGTCGCGACGCGGCGCGCGGTGGCGGCCAATCCGGGCGCGGCACCGCACACCAACCGGCATCTGGCTGACGATGTCGACGACGACGTTCGCCTCGAACTGGCGCACAAGATCGCGCGGCTCATGCCCGATCTGGGGCGTGAAGAAGCCAGGCATCTGCATGCGCTCACGATCGAGACGATGGAACGTCTGGCCCGCGACCAGTTGCCCCGCGTTCGCAGCGTGCTGGCCGAAAGCATCAAGTCCCTCGACTGCATTCCGAGATATATCGTTCTGACGCTGGCGCGTGATACCGAGTCGATGGTGGCCGCACCGATCGTTGAGTACTCGCCGCTTCTGTCGGACACCGATCTGATCGAGATCATCGCAACCGCAAAGGTGGAAGAGATCATCGCGGCCGTTGCGCGCCGCAAACCGGTGAACGCGGAAGTCGCCGACGCCATCGTCGCCTCGCTCGACATCCCGGCCATCTCCGCGCTCCTCGCAAACCCAGACGCCAAGGTGCGCGAAAAGGCGATGGACTGCATCGCCGAGCAGGCCGAGAAGATCGAAGAGCTGCAACAGCCTTTGACGATGCGCTCCGATCTGTCCAAGCGTGCGATCTGGCGCCTGGCCTCTTTCGTCGGGGCCAGCCTGATCGAACAATTGATGATGCGCTACGGCCTCGACGAAGACATCAAGCATCAGCTGAACAAGGAACTGCGGGCGCGGCTGCAGGAAGACAGCCCGAGCGAGAATACGCCGCTCGACAGGGCAAAACGCGAAGTTGCCGAGGCGCAGGCCGCCGGCAAGCTCGACGAAGCCTTCGTCGACGGGTGCGCCAACGCCGGGCAGCGTGACGCTGTCATTCTCTCGCTGACGGTCCTTGCCAATGTGCCGGAAGCGACGGTGCGCAAGATCATCCAGTCGCGCTCGGCCAAGCCGGTCATCGCTCTGGTCTGGCACGCCGGCCTCAGCATGCGCGTCGCATTCAAGATCCAGAGCTTCGTGATGAAGCTGTCGGCCAACGAATTGCTGCCGGCGCGCGCAGGCGTGCATTTTCCGATGACCGAAGACGAGATGCGCTGGCACCTGGGCTATTTCGACGTCGTCCTGTAGCCGGGCGGGACCAACCCCGTCTCGCCGACATGGGCGGCATAACCGGTCATGCCCTTTATCTGCGTTTGCGCAAAGCCGATCTCGCCGAGGCCGCGATCCTTGCAGCGCGTCCGACCCTGAATATCGAATTCGATGTCGGCGACGCAGAATTTGTCGCGTCCCGTCACCAGCGCCGGTCCGCCGACTTTCTGCGCTAACAGGTAGATGCTGTCAGCCGCAAGCGGCGTGGTGATCGCCCGGGCGCAGCTACCTGCGGCGATTTTCCACCAGCCATGGGAAATCCAGTTGCCGGCGATTTTCTCGCCGATCGCCGCGGCAAGCGGCTGGGCCGTGTCATTGCAGATCGAATAGCCAGCGGGCGCAGCGGCCTTCAGCGCTCCGGTCTCCAGTGCGTCGAACAGATCGGAGTCCGTCGCCTTCTGCGAAATGTGCTGGCGCTTGCGGAAATCGGCAAGCGCAGCGTCGGCGGCCTTGTCCGCGCGGCCGTCGATGACGGCAATTTTGTAACCGAGGTCCTTGAGCAGGCGCTTCAGTCCCGCGACCCTGGCCTGGTCCAGTGTGGCGATGGCCGCCATCTCGCTCAACGTCATGATCCATGAGGTCAAGTGATGGGTGTCGATGGCGGCAAAGGGCAGCGTGAAGAAATTGTCGGATCGACACTCATGCGCTGACACGGAATCGCGTGACGTGAAGTTGACGTCCTTGACGCAGATCGGCCGCGTGCCGCCCCAGGCGCGCGCCGGGCCGGCATGGGCCTGGGACGATCGCGCATAGACGTAGTAGGCCGCAGCCGTCAGGGCGCCGGGCAACACGGACTGGCATGCACCGGGCACGAGCCGTGTCCAGCCTTGGCTCGCAACATCGCCCGGCGTTTCGGCGGCCGTCGCTGCATAGAGAACATAGGAGGTGCGATTGCAGATCTTGAGATCGGCGGCGGCCGGGTTCGCCCAAAGGAACAGGAACGCTGCGGCGAGAAGCCCGTAACGCAACGCGGCCGTCATTCGGCAGTGATCAGCGTTCCGGCGCCATGCTCGGTGAAGAGTTCGAGCAGCAGCACGTGCGGGATGCGGCCGTCGAGAATGACAGCCGCGTTGACGCCGCCGTCGACCGCATCGATCGCGGTTTGGATCTTGGGAATCATACCGCCCTTGATCGTGCCGTCCGCGATCAGCGCGCGTGCTTCGGCCACCGTCAGGCGCGGGATCAGCTTCTTGTCGCGATCCAGAACCCCCTCGACGTCGGTGAGCAGGATCAGGCGCTCGGCCTTCATGGCGCAGGCGATGGAGCCGGCCACCGTGTCGGCGTTGATGTTGAAGGTTTCACCATGCGCGCCGACGCCTATCGGCGCGATCACCGGAATGATCTCGGACCGCATGACCGTATGCAGTACATCGGGATTCACCTTTTCGGGCTCACCGACAAAGCCGAGATCGACGCCGTTCTTCATCAGCTTCCTGGCAAGGATCAACGTGCTGTCCTTGCCCGAGAGACCGACCGCGCGGCCACCTGCGGCGTTGATGCCGCTGACAATCTTTTTGTTGATCGAGCCGGTGAGCACCATTTCGACAACGTCGATGGCTGCCTGGTCCGTGACCCGCAGCCCGTCGACGAACGTCGACGGAATCTCGAGCTTGGCCAGCATGGCGCCGATCTGTGGCCCGCCGCCGTGGACGACGACCGGATCGATGCCCGTCTGCTTCATCAGGACGATGTCCTGGGCGAAGTCCGCGGCAGTGCCGCCTCCGGCCATGGCGTTGCCGCCGAACTTCACCACGATCGTCTTCTGGTCGTATTTGAGAATGTAGGGCAGCGCTTCGACCAGCACGCGCGCGGTCGAACGCCAGCGCGCCATCACGCGCAGATTGCGTTCCTGTGCGAATTCGTCCTGGAGCGCCATGCTGAAACCTTTGCGAAATCGCGGCCTTATAACCCAATCGTCAGTAGTCAGCCAGCGCCGCGAGCTGAACCTTCAAAGGATCGAGCCCCATGCCCCGAAAGGCCGATGTGGCGCAGATTTCAGGGTAGGCGGCCGTGTGCTTGCGCGCTTCGGCGTCGGTCGCCGCAACCACTTCGGCGACCTCTTCGGGCGAGAGCTTGTCGATCTTGGTTAGCACGACGCCGAAGGACACGGCCGCCTCGTCGAGCAGGTCCATGACTTCCTTGTCCAGGTCGAGGACACCACGGCGTGCATCGATCAACAGCGAAACACGGCGCAGGCTGGCCCGGCCGCGCAGATAGGAGAAGATCAGCTTCTGCCACTCTGCCGTCATCGTCTTGGACGCTTTGGCGTAGCCATAGCCCGGCAGGTCGGCCAGCATCAGCCGCTCACCGAGCTTGAAGAAGTTGATCTCGCGCGTGCGGCCCGGCGTGTGCGAGACGCGCGCCAGCGTCTTGCGGTTGGTGAGCGCGTTGATGAGGCTCGACTTGCCGGCATTGGAACGGCCGACAAAGGCGATTTCCGGCAGGCTCTGTGGCGGCAAACTGTTGATGTCGCCCGTGCCCCAGACGAATTCGCACGTGCCGGCGAACAGCTTGCGCGCTACCGCAAGCCTTTCCAACGTTTCGTCTTGCTCGGCTGTCACTCGCCCGCGGCCGGTTTTGCGCCGCCGGTGAGGCGCTGCACGATCCCGTCAAGACGCAGGTTCTTGAACAGGTGAACCTCCACGCCCTGGCGGCGCATGATGAACCATTGCTGCGCGATGCCGAGCAGGTTGTTCCAGGTGTAGTAGATGACAAGGCCGGCGGGGAACGTTGCAAACATGAAGGTGAACATGATCGGCATGAGGCCGAACATGCGCGCCTGGATCGGATCGGCCGGCGCGGGGTTCAGCTTGGTCTGCACCCATTGCGTAATGCCCATCAGGATTGGCCAGATGCCGATCGACAGGAAGGCCGGAACGAACGATGGCACGCCGAACGGTAGAAGGCCGAACAGGTTGATGATCGACGTCGGATCGGGCGCGGACAGATCGTGGATCCAGCCATAGAATGGCGCCTGACGCATTTCGATGGTGACGAAGAACACCTTGTAGAGCGAGAAGAACACCGGAATGACGAGCAGTTGCGGCACGCAGCCGGTGACGGGATTCACCTTCTCGCGCTTGTAGAGCTCCATCATCGCCTGCTGCTGCTTGGCGGGATCGTCGGCGAAGCGTTCCTTGATCTTCTCCTGCTCGGGCTGGACCTTCTTCATCTTTGCCATCGTCTTGGCCGACGCATTGGCGATCGGGAAGGTGACGAGCTTCACCGCCACGGTGAGCAGAAGAATGGCAAGGCCGAAATTGCCGAGCAGCTTGTAGAACTGGTCCAGTACCCAGAAAAGCGGCTGGGTGATCGGTTTGAACCAGCCCCAGTCGATCGCCATGTCGAAATTCGAAATGCCGAGCGTGTGGTCATAAAAGCGCAGCGTGTCGACGACCTTGGCGCCGGCAAAGAGGTGATGAACGACGTGCACCACGCCGCCGCCGGCCGCCGCCGTGTGCGCGCCGAGACGATAATTGGCCTCATAGGCCTTGGTTGAGCCGTATGGCGTTGCGAGATAGGAGCCGTCGAAATTTTCGTTCTGCGGCGGGGCGACAGCGGCCATCCAGTACTTGTCGGTGATGCCGACCCAGCCCCCCGTCGAAGTGAAAGTCTTGGGCGGCGTGCCTTCGTCCTTGAAGTCGTCGTAGCTCGCATCCTTGAGCGTGCCGTCCGCAACGCCCACGAAGCCTTCGTGCAACACCCAGTAATGCTGGCTGGCCGGCACGCCATCGCGCACGACGAGCGCGTAGGGATAGAGCGTGGCCGCGGCGGCGCCCTTGTTCTCGACGCTGTCGGTGATGGTGAACATGAACTTGTCATCGACAGCGATCTGGCGCGTGAAGATCAGGCCGTGGCCATTGTCCCAACGCAGAGTCACCGGCTTGCCGACGGAAAGCTTGTCGCCGCCGGCAAGCGTCCAGACCGTGTTGTCATTAGGCACCGGCGCGTTCACGCCCTCGGCGTTGGTCCAGCCGAAATCGACGAAGTAGGGGTAGTTCGTGCCCTTGGGCGCGAGCAGAACAATCTCGGGGCTCTTGGTGTCGGCCGTCTCGTGATAGTTTTTCAGGCGCAGGTCGTCAAAACGCGCACCGCGCAGCATCAGCGTGCCGTCCACCGACGGCGTGTCGATCGTGATGCGTGCGCCGCCGAGCGCGAGAGCTTTCTCACGCGGCAATTGCGCGGGCGCACCGCCCCGAACCGGCGTGCCGGCGGGCGTAAGCTGTTTGTGTTCCTTGGCAAGCAGCGCCTGCTTGGCCTGATCGGCCTTCATCGCCGGCATCGCAACGAAATACTGCCAGCCGAACAGCACGGCCGCCGACAGCGCGATGGCGAGCATCAGATTGCGATTGGGGCTGTTGTCGTTCATCAAAAAACCTATCGGGGCGGAACGGGATCAAAGCCCGACGAGCCGCCGAGCCAGGTGATGGGATGACAGCGTGCGAGACGGCGCGCTGCGAGAGCCAGACCTTTCAGCGGACCATGCGTCTGGATGGCTTCTATCGCATATTGCGAGCAGGTCGGCTGAAAGCGGCAGGACGGTGGAAACAAAGGCGAGATGAACGCACGGTAGAAGCGGATCGGCGCTGTCAGCGCCGCCGCGGCCGCGCCGCGCAGTCTCGTCGTGCTCACCGTCAACGGGTTTCTCCTGCTCGGCCAAGCTTCACATGGGCCGTGCGCAACGCTTCGGCAAGGTCCGCAACCAGGCTGACGAAGGGCCGGTCGACCGTGTCGCGGCGCGCGACCAATACATAGTCGGTGCCTGCCAGACCCGAAAGGGGAAGCACCGCCGCGGCGGCGGCCCGAAGCCTGCGCTTGGCGCGGTTGCGAACCACGGCGCCGCCGATCTTCTTGCTGGCGGTAAAGCCGACCCGGAGTGAACGATCGTTAACGCTCGCCGGCGGACTGGGACAGACTTCGAGCGTGACCCCCGGCGTCGTCCGGCGGATGCCCTTTTGGGCACGCAGGAAATCGGCACGGACCCTCAGGTGCAGCAGGGAAAGCCCCTTTTCGGGGCTGGAAACAAGGCTGCTCAGGCGGACAGCTTCGCGCGGCCATGGGCGCGGCGGCGGGCCAGGACCTTGCGACCGCCCTTTGTAGCCATGCGGGAACGGAAGCCATGGCGCCGCTTGCGGACGATCTTGCTCGGCTGGTAGGGGCGCTTCATGGCGGTTCTCGGGTATCTGGAGGCGTCGAAAAGAGCGCGGTTTCTAGGGTTTGGCTAGTGGGCTGTCAACCGCCGGGGGCAGGCCGGCCTCACACCTGCCGCACTGTCATTTGGCCCTCTCTTGAGGCTTTATGGCGCCCATGCTTGGCCGTCTACGCGCCCGACTTGCGGAAGGCTATGGGCTTGTCGCCCATAGTCTTTCGGGCCGTCTGCTTCTGCTGACCATACTCTATGTGATGGTTGGCGAGGTGCTCATTTTCGTGCCCTCTATCGGCCGATACCACCGTGAGTTGCTCGAAAATCATATCGAGTCCGCTGAGCTTGCTATCCTGCCCTTCACCGAGCCGGGAGGCGACCAGCTCTCGTCGGCCTTGCGCCAGCAGCTGCTCAAACGGGCCGGCGCCGCGGCGGTGCTTCTGAAACGGGCCGAACAGCGTGAACTCTTCCTGGTCGAGGGCATGCCGCACACAATCGACAAGACGATCGACCTGACGCACATGATGATGGCCGGACGCATGAGTGACGGCCTCGACTGCCTGTTGTACGGCGGCAATCGGACGCTGCATGTCATCGCGCCGACCCACATCAAGGGTGCCGAGTCGATCGGCATCATTCTGGGTGAAGCGCCGATACGCGCCGCGCTCATCGCCGATGCCTGGCGCGTGATCATCACAGGTCTCATTGTGTCGCTGATCAGTGGCCTTCTGGTATTCGCAAGTCTCTACGTCGTCATGGTCCGGCCGATGCGGCGGATCACGCGCGCCATGGTGTCGTTCCACGACAATCCCGAAGATCCGTCTCGCATCGTCAGCGCCAGTGCGCGCAAGGACGAGATCGGCATTGCCGAACGCGAACTGGCCGCGATGCAGCGCGATCTCTATGGCTTCCTGCAGCAGAAGACGCGCCTGGCGGCACTTGGCGCGGCAGTGGCGCGCATCCAGCATGACCTAAGGAACATTCTGTCGACAGCACAGCTTGCCTCCGATCACCTGACGACAGTGCAGGATCCCATCGTAAAGCGGCTTGCGCCGCGGCTGGTCGCGTCCATCGACCGCGCGGTTTCTCTAGCGACCAACACGCTGCGCTACGGCCGGGCGGACGAACGCCCGCCGAAGCGGAAAATCCTGCCCCTTGAGCCGCTGGTTGGCGAAGCGGGCGATGCGGCCCTCGACGCGCGCATCGCGCCAGTCGACATCGCATTCGACAATCAGGTTGGACCCGACGTCGAAGTCGATGCCGATCCGGAACAAATCTATCGCATCGTGCTCAACCTGATCCGCAACTCGGTCGAGGCACTCGTCGAGCGTGGCTCGGAAGGCTGGATTCGGGTGACGGCCTCACGCCAGGGCCAGCGCGTGCGCATCGAAATTATCGACAACGGTCCGGGCATCCCGCCCAGCGTGCACGCCAAGCTGTTCCAACCTTTCGCCACTGCGGCGCGCAGCGGCGGCTCCGGACTTGGCCTTGCCATCGCGCGCGATCTGGCGCGGGCGCATGGCGGCGACATCGCTCTGGTCTCGACCGGCGACGAAGGCACGGTGCTTCGCATCGAGATTCCGGACAGCGAGATGACGTGATGGTGTGGAATCCGAGTGTTTACCTGACCTATGCCGACGAACGCACGCGGCCTGCAATTGAACTTCTTGCGCGCGTGCGCAGCGAGAACCCGGCGCGGGTCATCGATCTTGGTTGCGGTCCCGGCAACTCGACGGCTGCGCTCGCAGCACGCTGGTCGCATGCGCATCTGGAGGGCTTGGATTCGTCGGTCGAAATGTTGGCAAAGGCCAGGCAATCCGGTGTGCGTGCCGAATGGATCAAGGCGGACATCGGCACGTGGTCGGCGAACGCAAAGTACGACGTGATCTTTTCCAACGCGGCGCTGCAATGGCTGGGCGAGCACCGCACTTTGATTCCGCGCCTGATGTCCTTTATCGAACCAGGCGGCACCTTCGCGTTTCAAGTGCCGCACAATATGGACGCGCCGTCCCATGTTCTGATGCGTGAGGCGGCCGCGTCCGGCCCATGGGCAAAAAAGCTGAAGAATGTTCGCGAAGTCGCCGTGCTGCCGCCTGCGGACTATTTCGGCATATTGCAGTCGTGTGGCGCAGAAGTTGACATCTGGGAGACGGAATATCTCCATGTCCTCGACGGCGAGGACGCGGTCTACAAATGGGTCAGCGGCACGGGCCTTAGGCCCTTCGTGCAAGGACTCGATGGCGACGAATGTGAAGCTTTCATCGCGGACTACAAGCAGAGACTGAACAAGGTCTATCCAAGGCGCCGCGACACCAAGACGCTCTTTCCGTTCAAGCGGCTTTTCGCCGTCGCGCGGCTCTAGTCGCCGATCGCTTCGCCGTCGCGTCTTGGGTCTGCTCCGCCGACATAACCTCCGCGCACACGCTGGACGATGTGTAATCCACTTTCGAGATTTGCATAGCTGACCGTGTGACCCATCGCCGTGAGTTGCGCGGCAAGCGACTCGAGCGGTGTGCCCTTTTCAAGGATCGTTGGGCTGTTAAGATTGAGCGGATGTGGCAGTGCGGCGGCGTCCTGCGCGCCGATGCCGCCATCGATCATCGCGATCAGGGATTGGGCGACATAGTCGATGATCGCGGGGCCGCCGGGCGAACCGGTCGCGATAGCGAATTTGCCATCCGGCCCGAACACGATGGTGGGCGACATGGCGCTCATCGGCCGCTTGCCGGGCGCCGGCGCATTGGCGACGGGCTTGCCGTCGCGCGTCGGATCGAACGAAAAGTCCGTCAGTTCATTGTTGAGAAAGAATCCATTTGCCATGACTTCTGAACCGAAGACGAACTCGACGGTCATGGTCATCGAAACCACCTGGCCATGATCGTCGACGGCAGAGAGATGGCTGGTGCCGGGAAGCTGCTGTGACTTTTGCGGCGCAAATTCGGCATGCTTTTGCGGCGGCGTTCCGGCGATCGCCGTGCCCATGTCCTTCATTGGATCGATCAGCGCCGAGCGCTGTGCGAGGTAACCCTTGTCGAGCAGGCCCGCAACCGGAACATGGATCACATCCGGATCGCCGAGATACATGGCGCGGTCGGCGAAGGCGAGGCGGCTGGCCTGCGTGAACAAATGCACTTCGCTAAGCGTGTTCGGCTGCAACTGCGACGGCGGAAATCGCTCGAGCATGCCCAGGATCTGCAGCACTGCTACGCCACCCGAGCTTGGCGGACCCATGGAGCACAGACGATAAACGCGGTACGTCCCGCACACGGCAGGCCGTTCGACGGCATGATAGGAAGCGAGGTCGGCAAGCGTCATGCCGCCGGGATTGACCGGTGCGTGCTGCACGGCATCGACAATGTGTTGCGCAACAACTCCCGTGTAGAACGCCGTCGGTCCGCCCTTGGCGATGAGACGAAGCGTCTTGGCAAGGTCAGGATTCTTCAAAATGTCGCCCTGCGCCAGCGGGGTACCGTCCTGCTTGTAGAAGTAGCGCTTGATGTCGGGCATGCGGGCGAACTGCGGAAAGGCGCGCAAGGTGGCTGCAAGTTTGCGCCCAACGGGAAATCCGTTATCCGCGAGCTTGATCGCCGGTTCGAACAGTTTGGCCCACGGCAGGCGGCCATATTTCCTGTGCGCCATGTCGAACATCGCGATGACACCCGGCACGCCGGTCGACAAACCGCCCGGAACGGCATCGAAATGTCCGCGCGGTTTGCCGCTCGCATCCAGGAACATGCCGGGTGTGGCCGATGCCGGAGCCGTCTCGCGGCCATCGAAGCTCGTGACCTTCCCTGTCCCGGGATCGTAGACCATCATGAAGTCGCCACCGCCGATGCCCGACGACTCCGGTTCCACCAAGGTCAGGACGAGTTGGGCCGCGATGGCCGCATCCACGGCCGAACCGCCTTCGCGCATCATCTGGCGTCCGGCCTCGGCGGCATAGGGATTGGCTGCCGCGATCATATGATGCTTGGCGATGGTTTCTGCAGCGCCCGCGGGCAGGGTCGACGCCAGTGCCAGAGTGACAATATAAAGCACACGGCGCACGATGTTCATGAAACCTTCTCTTTCAGGCTGCATACGTTAGCGTGGCACATATGGTACGGACAGGCGCGCGAAATCTCATTACCGACGTAGCAGGGTTGCGCGTCGGACATGCCGAAGACCACAAGGTGCGCACGGGCACGACTGTGCTGATTGCGGACGAACCCTTCATCGCAGTGGCCGATGTGCGCGGCGGTGCGCCGGGCTCGCGCGAGCTTGAAGTTTTGGATCCGATCAACCTGGTCGGCACGGCCGACGCCATCGTCTTGTCGGGCGGTTCGGTGCATGGGTTGGACGCCGCGTCGGGCGTGGTCGCGGCGTTGCGGGCAAAGGGGCGCGGTTTTCGCATGTCGCCGGCCGCGCCGCCTGCGCCCATCGTGCCCGCTGCGATACTGTTCGATCTCGTCAATGGCGGCGATAAGGAATGGGGGGAGGAATTGCCTTATCGCGCGCTTGGCCGTGGAGCTTTCGAGGCTGCGGGCGAAAATTTTGCGCTTGGCAGCGCGGGCGCGGGTTTCGGTGCGCGCGCTGGTGCCTACAAAGGCGGAATCGGAAGCGCATCAGCTGTCACGGATGACGGCTTCACGGTCGGCGCTCTTGTTGCGGTGAATTCGCTCGGTTCGCCGCTGATGCCCGGCACCGATGTGTTCTGGGCCTTTCCGTTTGAACAGAACGGTGAGTTCGGCGGCCGCCGGCTCAAGGGGGACGTGGCGAACGACCTGGATCTGCCGTCCGACATGAAGGGCGCGTTGCCCGGCGCCAATACGACGATCGCGATCATTGCGGTGGATGCCGATGTCTCATCGGTCGAACTCAAGCGCATCGCCATCATGGCGGCCGACGGTTTCGCGCGGGCGCTGCGTCCCGTGCATACGCCCTTCGACGGCGACATCGTGTTTGGCGTTTCGACGAGCAAGTGGCCGGCCGGCGAACCGCGCGCGCGCAATCTGATGCGCCTGGGCAGCATCGCCGCCGACTGTCTTTCGCGCGCTATCGCACGCGGTGTGTACGACGCACAGACACTCGGTACGATGAAAAGCTATCGCGAGATGTTTCCTGCAAAGCGCTTGTGAGCCTTGCGACCGTCACATCGGTGATTCGTTTACAACCCACATTCCATGAGTCGGCAATTGCCCCGGCGGCGCCTCGGCAGCGCACTCTCGCCAACGTGATCCGGCGAAGCAGACGTCACTATGCGCACCGCCGTTTGACGGCCTATCTTGCGCACCTGCGTGCGGCATGCCGCGGGAAAGATGCCAAGGAGGAGAAAACATGGACAAACCAAGTGAAGACATCCTGCCACCGATCGCGCGGCGCACATTTGTGACGACGCTGGTCGCCGGCTTCGCGCTGGCCGCGGGACCGGTTCGCGCCGATGCCATCGTCACCGATGCGAACGGTCTCGACGCCGGCGTGATCGACGTACCCGTCGCGGACGGAAAAATTCCTGCCTATCGCGCGAAGCCTGCGGGCAAGACGGGCGCGCCGGTAATTCTGGTGGTGCAGGAAATCTTCGGCGTGCATGAGCACATCAAGGATTTGTGCCGCCGCCTTGCGCACAGCGGCTACTACGCCATTGCACCGTCGCTCTATGCGCGATACGGCGATCCTGCAAACTACGACATGGCGCACATCCAGGACCTGCTAAAAGATGTGATCTCCAAGGTTCCCGACCACGAAGTGATGAATGATCTGGATGCCGCTGCCGCGTTCGCGAAAAGCGAAGGCGCGAGCGCTGCGCGACTCGGCGTCACGGGATTCTGTTGGGGCGGTCGTATCGTGTGGCTGTATGCAGCGCACAATCATGCCTTGAAAGCGGGCGTGGCCTGGTACGGGCCGCTTGCAGGAACTGACAATGACCTGCGCCCACACACCGCAATCGAACTGGCTGCGGACGTGAAGGCTCCGGTGCTGGGTCTCTATGCCGGTCTCGACCAGAACATCTCAGCCGCCGACATCGACGCGATGCGAAAAGCGCTGACGGCTTCCGGCAGCGCGAAGTCGCGCATCGATGTGTTCGCCGATGCGCAGCATGGCTTTAATGCCGACTATCGACCGTCCTACAACGAAAAGGATGCCAAGGAAGGTTGGGCGCGCATGCTCGACTGGTTCAAGGCGAACGGCGTCGCCTGACAGCCGTAAAAACCAAAAAGGCCCCGCCCACCGGCGGGGCCTTTTTCGCATTCGAATAGGTCTAGCGGACGAAGACGCGCACTTCGCTCGAGCTCGCGGCCGGATCGGTCGCTGAGGTCACGGCGAGGCGCGTCGCCGGCACGCCCATATCGGTCATCGAACGCAGCACTTCCTGCGCATGGTTCTTGGCCGAGGTTTGCGCCAGCTGGACAGCGGCGGCGGTGCCACGGGTCGGCGACACGGCGACGACCGAGAAACCTGCATTCGGCTTGGCTTGCAGCGCCTGGCTCAAAGCGGCGTAGAGGATTTGCTGATAGTCGACGCCTGGATGATCGAAGCGGATCACGACCAGCGGCGTGCCGGCATAGGCCAGCGTCGAAGCGGACATCGGTCCACCGGCGGACGCAAGGGCGGGTGAACCAAGGTCGGAACCATAAAGTTCGCCGTTCTTGATGGCGGCCGCCAGCGTTGTCAGGTTTGCGCGTTCATTGGCGGCGTAGGCCGTCTGGCGCTGCGTGTTTTCCGAAGTCGACTTCAGGATTCGATCGATGAGGACGATCGTCTGGTTGGTTTCGTCTTCAAGCACGCGCAGCTGGCGATGATCCTCGTCAACGGCGCCGGAGACATTGTAGGTCGCCTGGATCTGGTCGAGTGCGAAATGCGCCGACGATGAGTCGGCAGCAATCGTTGCTCCCAGTGCATTCAGATTGTTGATATTGGTCGCGATGGCGTCGAGCGCGGTCTGAGCGATATTCCATTCGCTGACGAGCTCGGGATTGCCGCGCGTGGTGCCGACTTGCAGACGCGTCGTGATATGCGCCTTGGCGTCCTGATAGGTGCCGGCTGCATCTGCACCCTGGTTGCGCAGTTCAGCCAGTCGTGCGGCGTTGGCCGAAACATGTTCTTCAAGCGTGGCGATCTGACCGCGCAGGTTGGCGATCGTTGCGCTGACCGCGGTGCCGGTGTTGGCGCCGGGCTCGATTGTCACGGGCGTTATGGCAACGACGGGCGCAGAACCCGTTGGCGCGGTCGAAGTGGCGGCAGGCAACGTTCCAGGAGCACCGCCGGGATTGCCAAGCGGGAACTGATCCGACGATCCGGACGGCGCGGTTCCGCCGGTATCTGCCTGGTCGCCGAACAAGGCATTGTCCAAGTCGGAACAGCCGGCGAGGCCAAGTCCGGCCGCAAGGGCCAAGGCACTGAAAAGGCGAGACTTAATTCTTGGGTCTGTCGCCAGAATTCCCCACATATGCCGATCTCCGCGCAACCGGCCATCGCTCCCCCAACGGAGGCGTCCGGTCTTATCCAGCCCACCCGCACAAAAAGCGTGATTGCGCGAGTCCGGACATCAGTCTTAACCAGCGCGCGCGACGGCGACAAGGGTGCGCGATGACGCTTTCTGGGGAGATTTTCCCGGTCAGCGGAAGGACTTGGACGATGGAAGAGGTTCGGAACAGGTACTGTAACATCGCTTGCCTTTGGCCGCGCCGATGCATAGGTTCTGCGCCCTTAAACGCACCCGTAGCTCAGCTGGATAGAGCATCAGACTACGAATCTGAGGGTCGGGCGTTCGAATCGCTCCGGGTGCGCCATTTTCCCCTTACTGGGAAAACTGCTTTCAGCCTTCCACTTCGAACGACAGTCCGGCACGCGCCGGCAATCGCTTGAGCAGCGCTGGCGCCATCGCCGCGGCTGAGGTCCAGCATCCGCCCGGCGTCACGGAATGGGGCACATCAAAAGCGAGCGCTAGAGCGGTTTCGGCCAGGATTTTCGAGGTCGAGCCGTAACCCGGGTCGCGATCGCCCTTTACCGCGGCACGAACGGTGCGGCCGTCGGCCGCCTCCGCGATGAACAGGATGTCGTACCAGCCGTTCTCGCGTTCTTCTTTGGTCGGGCCTTCCCCGGGCTTCGGCATTCCGCGCGTGCCAAAATTGAATCCGCCCAGTCCGGCCGAAGACGTGGGCGGTCCGTCGAGCATCTGCATCTCGTCATACCGGAAGTCGGCGCCCCAGGGATGGCCGAGCAGGAAGTTGGTGCGGTGGACCGCCTTGGTGTTGATGCCTGCCATCATGAAGGGCGCGACCCAGGAACCGGTGACCTTGTCTTCATATGGCGTGTCACCGTCCGGCTGCGCAGGACCATTGAACCCGGGCGTGAGCGCAAAGGGGTTGGCGAGTGCCTGGCCGATGGACGGATCTTTTTGCACCGCGGCCATCGTTGCCTGGCCGCTTGCGAGTGTGCCGCCTGAAAGTCCGCCCTGCAGTCCGCGAATTCGGCCGCGCACGCGCGGGGCGTAGGCGCCGAATTTCTTCTTGGCTGTCTCTTCGACGAACCAGACGCCGAGATCAAAGGGAATGGAATCAAAGCCGCAGGAGAACACGATACGTGCCCCCGTCTTCTTGGCTTGCGCGTCGTGTGCCGCCGTCATCGCTGCGATCCAGTGCGATTCGCCCGTGAGATCGACATAGTCGGTTCCGGTCGTGGCGCAGGCTGCGACGAGATTGGAGCCGTAAAGTTGATAGGGACCCGCTGTGCTGATGACAACCTTTGTGTGTGCCGCCATGGCTTCGAGCGATGAGGGATTGCCGGAGTTGGCTACGATCAAAGGCAGCCATGCAGGCGCGCCGATGAGGTTTCTGACTTCAGCAAGCTTGTCGGCGTTGCGGCCGGCCATCGCCCATTTGACGGAACCACCTGTGCCATAGGCGTTGAATAAATGCTCGGCCACCAACCGTCCGGTGTAACCGGTAGCGCCAAAGACAATGACGTCGAATTCCTTGCTCATGCTTTACCCTTGGGACGATAAACGTCGCGTTTACGCAGGAATGCGGACTGGCATCGCTTCGAAACCTTTGACGAAATTGGAATTCATGCGTTTCGGCTCGCCGACAACGTCTATGCGCGGAAACCGCTTGAGGATCTCTTCCCACATGATCCGCAACTGCATTTCGGCCAGCCGCATTCCGACGCAGCGGTGAATTCCGAATCCGAACGAAACGTGCTGACGCGGGCGTTCGCGGTCGATGATGAATTCATCCGGCCGATCGATGGCGTCTTCGTCTCGGTTACCCGAGACGTACCACATGATGACCTTCTCGCCCTCTTTTATCTGCTTTCCACCGACCTCGGTGTCTTGCATTGCCGTGCGGCGCATATGCGCGACGGGGCTTTGCCAGCGGATGATTTCCGGCACCATGTTTTCGATCAGCGCCGGATTGGCGCGCAGCTTGTCGTATTGGACCGGGTTCTGGTTCAGCGCAAGCAGGCCGCCCGTGATCGAATGGCGTGTCGTATCGCTGCCGGCCACGATCAAGAGGATGATATTGCCCAGATAGGCCTCCGGCGTGTCGCGCCGTGTCGCCTCGCCATGTGCCAGCATCGAGACAAGATTGTGGCCTGGCGGAATCGCGATGCGCTCGTTCCACAGTCCGACGAACTGTCCCAGAATCTGGAACAATTCGACCTGGCGTTGCTCCTCGCTCTCGACAACTCCACCGAGCTCGGGCACCGCAAGGATCAGGTCTGAACAGCGGGGCAGCACGCGCCGGTCTTCAAACGGAAAGTCGAACAAGGTCGCCAGCATCTGGCTTGTGAGTTCGACGGAAACGCGATCGACAAAATCAAAGGTTTCGCCGCGCGGAAGCTCATCCAGTATCTGTGCCGCGCGCGAGCGTATCAGGGGCGCGAGAACCGCCAGGCTCTCGGGCGTAAACATCGGCATGATGACTTTGCGCTGGGCGTCGTGCATCGGTGGGTCGAGCGCAATGAAGCTGGACTGCTCGCGGGGCTGTCGACCCTCCATGATCGTGATGCCGCCGATCTCGGAATCCGATGAGAATATGCGGTGGTTGCTGTCGACCGCGATTATGTCGTGATGCTTGGTTATCGACCAATAGGGGCCGAAGCGGCTCTCGCGGCAAAGATGGACCGGGTCCTCGCGCCGCAGCCGCTCGAACCATGGCCAGAGAGTATCGCTTCGGAACAGCTCTGGATCGGCGACGTCAAACTGCTCAATCGGCGTGGCGAGCGCTTTCGCTCGAGCCTCTCTCGCCGTTTCGATTGCCGCTATGTCCATGGTGCCTCCGTCCCTGAAGGCGATCATGAGACCCGAACTTGCTTGCGGCGCGCAAGTGTGCCCCGGAGGCGTCCGTTCAGCCGTTCCAGGTCGAAGCGACGTGCTCGGGGTCGTCCTGGGCGCTTCGCTCCGACGCCAGGAAATCGTAGTACCCACAGCGGCCACCGGGATATGTCCGGCAGATTGTGGGACGCGCCATGTAGATCGTGCAGCGCCGCTTGTCGGTATCGAAGAAGCGGCAGATCTTGCCGAAATGCCCGTCGGCCTTGCGTCGCATCGCATATTCCTCGTCGCCATCGACCTTGGTGAATTTCTTGCGCGCCGCCGCAAAGCTCAGTTCAAAGTGATCGGCCAGTCTCTGAACGTCGCGCTTGGTGAGCGGAATGACGGGATAGGAACAGCAATAGCCTGGACACTTCGCGCAATTGTACATGAGCCGCCGATGAGAGGGTTCTGTTCCTCGATAGCGGATTCATGTTGTGCAATGCAAAGTGTTTGATGCGGCTGGCACGCAAGCAAATGTCACAGTAGAGTTTGTTCATGCCCGATTTCACATTCGTTCAACTGTCCGATGTACGCCTGCGCGCGGCTGTGCAGGGCAATGGCCCTCTTGTTGTCATGGTTCATGGCTTTCCTGAGTCCTGGTTTTCATGGCGACATCAGATGCAACCCATTGCCGATGCCGGTTTCACGGCCTGCGCCATCGATGTGCGCGGCTATGGCGGGTCCGACAAACCACTTGCCGTCGCTGACTATTCGATGGAACGGATGATCGGCGATGTAGTCGGCGTCATCGAAGCCCTGAGCCCCGATCGCCGCGCGATTATCGTTGGCCACGATTGGGGCGCACCGATTGTGTGGAACAGCGCGCTGGTGCGGCCTGATCGCGTGCGCGCGGTGTGCGGCCTGTCTGTTCCTTATCTCGGCCCGGCGACGCGACCCTTCACGGATATCTTCGATGAGATTTTCACCAGAAAGGGGCGCTTCTTTTATCAGGCCTATTTCCAGAAAATGGGCGAACCGGAGGCCGAGGCACAGGCCAATCCGCGCGACTTCCTGCGCAAGTTTTACTATGCGCTGTCGGGCGATGCGCCGGATGGAACCTGGCCGACGAGCAAGACGTCCGACCAGCGCCTGCTCGACGGTCTTGTCGATCCCGATCCGTTTCCGGCTTGGCTGACACCGGCCGATCTCGACTACTATGTCGGTGAGTTCGAGCGTTCCGGCTTTCGCGGCCCGATCAACCGCTATCGCAATCATGAGCGCGACTTCGAATATCTTCGTGCTTTCGCGGATCGCAAGATCGAGCAGCCCGCCTTGTTCATCGGCGGTAATCGCGATCTGGCCTTCAATATGCTGGGCCGCGGGGACCCCATCGCCCTGATGCGCCAATATGTGACCGATCTGCGTGGCGGAGATGTACTGGTCGGCTGCGGTCACTGGACACAGCAGGAACGTCCGGCCGAAGTGAATGAGCGGCTTATCCCTTGGCTGAGATCGCTCTAGGCGATTTCTTCTTCAAATTTGTAGGCACCGTCCAGCCAGGCGATGATCTCGCGCGCCACGTCGTGATCTACGTCGCCGTAGCGCCGGCGAAGGCGGTCGACCGCCTTGCCCAACCTTTCGAGCCCGACATCCTGAAAATAGAGAATGTCGTCCTGCAGCTTTTTTGCGAGGTCAGCGCCCGCGACTTCGGTCGCGGCATGGGCGAAGGCGCGGCCATATTCGTACGCATCGCCCAACCTGTAGCTTTCGGCGAGGCTCACGGCCGGAATGCGTGAGAGCACAGGCTGTAGAGCCGGGTTCACGCTGTGGGCTGAGAGATGCGCACCGATGCTGGCAGGCCGCCCGGTAAAGGCACGCGCATGCAGGAACTGCGACATTCGCTGGCCATCATTGACCGGGTAATTGTCCCAGAGGAACGGCCTGCGCCGGAGTTGCTCCGTCACGCGCGCCAAGTGACCAGGCGAATACTCGCGCGAACAAACCTCTTCGCCCGTCCAGAAGATCTCGATCTTTGGATCGAGAAGGCGGCCGAAATCCTCCAGGTAGTTCGGCGGACGCTTGCCGAAGAAGCGGTCCAGCACCGGATCGTCGGTGTAGTAGCTCGGACAGACGATAAGCTTCTTCGCCCGTGTCCGCATCGCCACCCAATGCATGATTTCGGCCTGCGTAACGGCGAGATCGGGCAAGTCGCCGCGCATATCGTCGAACAGGATCGCGAGATACTCGACTCCCCACTCGTCGAACCGGGCCAGCTTGCTCGCGAGCGCAGCCTGCGCGTCCGAGTTGAAGTCGCGGTAAAGTTCGAACGGGCTGAGGCCGACGCCAAATCGCACATTCACGGCTCGGCAGCGCGCCGCAAGATTGTACAGTGCTGCGGCCATGTCGGCTGGATGGTCTTCACGCCAGCGCTTGCGAAGATAAGGATCGGCCTTGGGTGCGTAGATGTAGAAGTCGTAGCCGTGGCGCTTGAGGAACGCGATGGTTTCTTCGCGCGCCTGCCAGCTCCAAGGCTTGCCATAATAGCCTTCGATCAAACCCAGTGAGGGTGTCATGGCGAGCCTTTGAGGACGCGTCTCACGTCCAGCGAAACATAGAACAGCGACACAAGCGCCGACAGATCCAGAAAATAAAGATAGCGATAGTCGCAGGCGATCGAAATCACGAAAAAGCTAGCGGTGAATGCGAAGGCGGCCAGCAGCATAGACGCGATGGCGATATCCTCCGCCCTGCGCCGCCGCAACAGTGCGCCCAGCGAAAGCGCGGCGATGGCGGCGAATGCGAGGTGCGAGAACGCAGGCGTATTCAGCAGAGACATGCCATAGGACTGCAACGCATTGTCTGTCGCCGTCCGCCGCGGCGCCATACCAAGCGCTTTCAACGCGCCGGCCGGTCCATCGACGCCAACGAAGATAGGTCGGCATGCGATGATGTCGGGCGTGGCGAACACCCACCAGAAGACGCGCGCGCGGATCTTCATATAGTCCCTCGGATGCTCAACGATGAGCGCTCGCCAGTCCGCACCGATTGCATCGAGTTTTGCCCTCCGAAGCTCGGCCTGCAACGGCAATGACGAAGCGATTGGATCGCTGCGCACCGGCGTGTAGAGCGGTGCCTCATCATGGCGGATGAGGCGTTCGAGACCAGGTTCGTCTTCGGCCAGATGGACCAGCGAAAAGTGGGGGTCGGCCGCAACTGCGCCGGAAAGATCATAAACCTGCAGCAGGGTGAGCTGTTCTCGCGGTCCTGAATCGCCATTGCTGCGTGTGTTCAAGGCAAGCGTCGCGCCCGTGACCAGCGCGACGGCCGCAACAAGCGCGGATCCACAAAAGACAAATCCCGTTCGTAGAACGCCGGAGCGGCGCGCGGCGATCCAGCCTAGCGCCATCGCTCCGAGCGGGAGGAGGAGGAGTCCATTCTGCCGGGTCAGCGCCGCCAGACAGAGCAGGGAGAACGCCACGGCGATCAATGCCATCCGCAGTTCGCGCCTCGGCCAAACTCTCGCCACATGTGCAAGGCACACGAAGCCCGCCACGGCGGCGTCGGCAAACAGCACGTCCTTCCAGACCAGCCCTTGATAGAGCAGGAGTTGTGGCGACAGGGTGCAGGCGAGGGCAATGCCGACCGATGGCCAGTACGGCTTGTGGCGGGCGAAAACGAGCAGTGACAGGAATGTGCCAAAACACAATGCGGCTTCGAAGAGAACGAATAGTGCGGCGCCGGGAACGAGGGTGTCAGCGATGCCAAGCAGCCAGGCCATGACCGGCGGGTGCCATGTGTTGTAGACGCCGGTCCGGCCCTGCAGCAGCTGCAAGATGGAATTGTAAGAAAGATGTCCGGGCAGGTCGACCGCGAGGGTCACGGAGAAGCCGGCGATGAGGATCAGACCCGTCAGGATCGTTCCGTGTGGCAGGAATGCACGCGCCTTCATGTCGCCCTTCTTTGGCATCGCCCGCGCCGATGCGCTAAACTATCAAAGCCGCCGCGACGCGAGCGTTGCGCCGTGCATGGAGCATAGAATGACAATCGACGTTTGGGCGACCGGTACGGCCTTGTGGCTGCGCGGAGAGCGGTAGGATATGGCCGACAAGCCCGTCTTTTTCGATGCCAGCGGCCGGCGCGCGGTGGGCGCCTCGGTCGTGGGCTGGACCGCGGCGGTCGTCAGCCTGGTGCTGGGTGCTGTGTTTTCGGCCAGTCTCGTCGCCGTTCCGCAGGTAACGCAGTTGCGCTTGCCCGGACGACTGACGGCAGTCTCAACGCAAAATTTGGAAAAAAAGGCGCTCGATCCGGGACTGTTGCGCTCGGCAGCACGGCTCGCGACTGAAGCGCAAACGCGTCGCAAGGAACGCGCGCGATTGCGCCTTGAACGCGAGCAACGCAATCTGCCGACACGTGTACTGTCGTCATTGCTCCGGCCGCAGCCGGATCGTCCGCTCGCCATCGCGTTCTATCCGAACTGGGAATCGTCGGCGTACCTGTCTCTCAAGCATGCGCTGCCGAAAATCGACTGGCTGATGCCGACCTGGCTTGCGCTTCAGGGTCCCGATTTGAAACTCAAGACGGTGCCCGATCCGCGTTTGCTGACAGAAATACGCAGTACAAAACCCAATCTCGCCATCCTGCCCGTTCTGCAGAATTCCACGCTAGGTAAATGGGACGGTCCAGGTTTGGCGCGCCTCCTGACCGACAAAGCACGCAGCGACGATCTCCTGCACAAGCTCGTCGCATTCGTGGCCGCCTACAAGCTTCAGGGCGTCACCGTCGACTTTGAAGAAGTGCCACAGGACGCACACGCCGATCTCGTCGCGTTTCTCATGCAATTGTCTGCCGCTTTTGCACCGCACGGCTGGATCATCGTGATGGCGGCACCGTTCGACGATGATCACTGGCCTTACGCAGCTTATGCGCAGCTCGTCGATTACACATTGCTGATGGCGTATGACCAGCATGACGATTCCAGCGAAGCCGGGAGCATCGCCGGACAGAGCTGGTACGAAACCACTCTCGACAAGCGCATGCGCGTCCTGGCGCCTGGCCGCACCATTGTCTCGATCGGCAGCTATGCCTATGACTGGAATGACGGACACGCCGACAATCTGACATTCGAAGATGCGGTTGTTGCGGCCCACGACTCGGAAGCGAGAATCGTGTTCGACGACGCGACCAACAATCCACACTTCTCTTATGTCGAGGACGACCAGACCAAGCACGATGTCTGGTTCCTGGATGCGGCGACCGGATACAATGAAATTCACTCAGCGGACATCTACCGGCCCGCCGGTTATGCGCTATGGCGTCTTGGAAGCGAGGACCCGTCCATCTGGAATGTGATGGGCCGAAAATATGGCGAGAGCGCGCCTGCCGGCATCCGCGACATCCCGATCAGTGCCGACATCGACTACGAAGGCGAGGGCGACTTCCTGCGGGTCGAGGCCGAGCCGCAGTCGGGCAACCGCACGTTCGAAGTGGACCCGGTCAGCGGCGACATCGCCGATGAAATCTACACCAAGATTCCAACCAACTATGTCATCCGCCGATATGGCAGCGGAACCAAGAAGGTCGCACTGACATTCGACGATGGCCCGGACGCAGAATGGACGCCGCAGATTCTCGACATCCTCAAGGCAAAGCATGTCCGCGCGACATTCTTCGTCATAGGTGCCAATGCTCAGGCCAATCCGGACCTGATCCAGCGCATCGTCACCGAGGGTCACGAACTCGGCAATCACACCTATACCCACCCCAATCTTGCAGACACGCCGCAACAGGTCGTCTCGCTCGAACTCAACGCGACGCAGCGCCTCGTCGAAGCGTTGACGGGCCGATCGATGCGCCTCTTCCGGCCGCCCTATCTCGGCGACAATGAACCGGGCGACCCCGGTGACATCATTCCGGTCGAGATCGCGCAAGGCATGGGCTACCTGACGGTCGGCGAACGCGTCGATCCGATCGACTGGGCGCTGCCGGGCCCCGACGTGATCGTTCAGCGTGCTCTTGCTCAGATGGCCCGGACCGGCGCAAACGGCGAAACAATCCTTCTTCATGACGCCGGCGGCGATCGCTCCCAGACAGTGGCCGCCCTTCCGGTTCTGATCGACAAACTGCGTGCGCAGGGCTTTGTGTTTGTTCCGGCTTCTCAGCTGGCGGGACTGACCCCGGATCAGTCCATGCCCCACCTGCCTGTTTCGATCGCGCTGCTTAACGACCGCGTCGTGTTCCTTGCGATGAGCTGGGCGGGGCGTTTCCTCTACTACGCGTTCATCGCGGCGATCTGGCTCGGTGTCTCGCGACTACTCTTTCTTGCGGGGCTGAGTTTGTGGAACGCCCGCCGGGAACGTGAGCAATCCATCGCCGCGCTGCCCGACCCGCGTCACGTGTCGGTAATCGTGCCGGCCTACAATGAAGAGAAAGTCATCGGCATCACTGTTGAGCGAATCCTGGAAAGCGATCATCGCGATCTCGAAGTCATCGTTGTAGACGATGGATCGCAGGACCGAACGGCGGAAGTGGTTCACAACAAGTTCGGGAACGATCCGCGAGTGGTTCTTCTGCGCGTCGCCAACGGCGGCAAGGCCAACGCCCTGAACGCTGGCCTGAAGCTTGCAAAGGGCGAGATCGTCGTCGCGCTTGACGCCGACACGCAATTCCAGACCGACACCATTGCTCGGCTCGTTCGCTGGTTCGCCGACGAAAAGATCGGCGCGGTCGCGGGCAATGCCAAGGTCGGCAACCGCACGAACATGATTACCCGGTGGCAGGCGCTGGAATATATCGTCGCCCAGAATCTCGAGCGCCGAGCGTTGGCCGCACTCGGAACCCTGACCGTGATACCAGGCGCCGTGGGTGCCTGGCGCCGCTCGGCGCTTGAGACGGTGGGCGGATTCCGCGCGGACACGCTGGCGGAAGATCAGGATCTGACGATTGGATTGCAGGAGAAGGGTTACCAGGTCCGGTTCGACGGTTCTGCGGTCGCCTGGACCGAGGCGCCTGCGTCCTTCCGGACGCTCGGCAAACAACGCTTCCGTTGGGCGTACGGCACGTTGCAGTGTCTTTGGAAATATCGCCGCCTGACGTTTAACCCGCGGTTTGGCGCATTAGGCATGATTGCGTTGCCCCAAGTGTGGCTGTTCCAGATTGGGCTTACGGCTCTGGCGCCACTCGCCGATCTCCTTCTGATCTGGCAGTTGATCAGCCAGTGGATCGCCTATGCGCAGCACGGCGCGGAATTCAGCAACACCGATCTCGTTACGGTCGGCATCTACTATGTCGTTTTTGTGGTCGTTGATCTTCTGGCGGCCGCGTTCGGCTTCCTGATGGAGCGCAACGAGCAGTGGAGCCTTCTATGGTGGCTGCCGCTGCAGCGCTTCGGCTATCGTCAGCTGATGTATTACGTCGTCGTGCGATCGATCTCGACTGCGATCCGGGGCGGGTTTGTCGGATGGGGCAAGCTGGAGCGCACCGGCACCGTCAAAGTAGCGCACTAGCGCGGCGACAGAAACACGCGCTGGTCGTCTGTTCGAACAATTTTGTAGCTGCGCATCACCTCTCGCTCCACGTCTTGGGGGAATGGAAATGGCTTGAGTGTTTCGAATTGGATGATGGAGAAGCGCTTTTCGTCGATCTGGCGAACCAGTCCCGCGGCGCTCTGTGCGCCAGTGCGAAAGCGCTGATCCATGTTGAAGACGTCTACCTGCGGCATCTTTTTGGCCCAGTAGCAGAGCGACAACATCTCGCACAGAACAGGATCCGGACTGGTCCGCAGCAACGCAATTTCAGACGATGCAACACGCCGGTCTTCCTCCATCGGATGCAGCCAATAGTCCTGGTTCTTCCAGTCGCCGTCAGCCCCCTGCAGCAAGAACAAGAGCGGCGTGACGTACAAAACGGCAATCAACGTTGCCAACGATCTGTTTTCCAGCCGATCAAGCAGAAGACCGGCACAAAGAACAAGCGCAATATCGGCGTCGAAAAAGGCGTTGGCATCGACCCCCGCGCCGCCTGAGAACAGCAGCGCTCCGACTGTCGAAACTGCAACATAGATGACCGCGAAAACCGCAAATTGGTCCCGGCGTCCGACGCGGAAAAGCAGCAACGCACCGCACAATGGCACGGCCGCCCATGGCAGCCAGTTATGGGCATTTGTGCGGACATACTCGAACGAATAAATGCGTGCCGAAACGATCTGATGAACGAAGCTGGCGTCGAAGACATCGCGGAAGATGCCAAGGCCCATCAGCACAAAGATCATGCCACTGGCGATGAAAGTCAGAGCATGACGCCGGTCGGCGAGCATCAGCCAACTCGCGAGCGAAATCGGCAGCAGGATCAGGTTGTGCTTGACGAAAAAGGCGGTGGTGAGCAGCAGCGCAGCGAATACCATGTCGCGCGGGATGCGCGGCGCGCGCAGGGCCACCACAAGCCCCCAGACCGCAATCGCGTGACCCAGCAATTGCGGATCGTTCATGCCCACATAGTCGCTAGTCAGAAACAGACAGGCGATGAACAATGATGCCGCGAAGAGCGAATGCGTTCGGGTGCAGCCCATGCGCCGCAGGGCGGTGGCTATTCCAAACGCGACAGCGGCCAGTGCCAGGAGCGACACAATGCGTCCGGCCACGATTGCGTCACCGACCAACCTACCCAGTTCTCCGACGATAAAGAAAGACAGGGGTGGGTAGTTGTTGACAAGGAGGCTGCCCTCCGGCGGATAGGGCGTACCGACCGCCATCGCCAATTGCGAGAAATATGCGTTCCATCCCTCATCGGGATCGAACGGCACTTGCAGACCGACCACCGAAACAACATGTACGAGCCCCAGCAGGCAACAGACACCGAGCGCCGCTGTGACAAGCCTAAAACCGAAAGATTGTGCGGTCGCCCTCATTGCCGCGCGCAATTCCGGTCCGGTACGATGTCGTAAAGCGCAAAGAAGCTTCCGATATGGCGCAGGCGCAGCATCGCTGGGACGCGCGAGAGTGGGCCGTCGCCGTAGATCACGACGGCCTGGTCGTAATGACATTGAAAGAACAGAAGATAAGGAAGGACGTTTCGAATGTCCTCGTCCGCATCTTTGCGTCCGGCGGCCAGATCGTTCAGTTCATCGATGTCGGGCGGCGATCCTTGCTGCGCCGTTACGGCGGCATACTGAGCCATTGGCAGCTTGGCACGGATGACGTGTTGCCCGCGTGTTGTGAACAGCAACGGCGTGAACGCACCACGATCGATCACGGCAAATTCGGCCATGTGCCAATAAGGCTGATCTGCGGACCAGCCCAGCGAATCGCCGTCCAATACGGTTAGCAGGCGTGCATCAGGCTTGATTTCATTCGTCGCTGCCCGGAATTCGCTGTAGCGCGCATCGATGCGCTGCCAGTCGATTGCCAATATCGTCGCCTGAAATGCGAAGAGTGCGATCGCCATCATCATGCCTGACGTTACCCATCGACGCGATAAGTTGAATTCTGAAGATGCGAAAGCGACCGCGCCGAGTACGGCCGGAAGCCGGAAATGAACGCCCCAACCACCGAGGGCCCATTCAGGTGCAAATATTGTGCAGAACAAGAGGGCGCCAAGCCCCAGCCACATGCGGGACGCGGTCTTGAGCCGCTGCGTCGCCGCTCCGGCGACGAAGAGCACCACGAATGCGCCGGTCAGCGCATAGGCCGGCAGGTCGAAATGAAACTGGATGGCGGCTTCGAAGCGTTCCGCCATGGTGTCCAGGAAATTAAACTGCAAGTTTACGCCGCCGCTGTGTGGCGTCAATAACAGAAAACACATTGCCGCGGGTGTGCACAGTGCAGCAAGCACTGCAACCCGGTTTGCCAACATGCGGGCGGAATGATTCCTATATTGCAAAAACGACGAGAACTCGAAGCATCCGATCATCAACAACAGAGTCGCCAGTGCAAAGAGATGTGAAAAATACACGAGCGTGAAGGCGGCAGTGAAGCCCGCGAGATGGAGTAGCGTCCGTTTGCCATCGGTCGCGATCCAGGCGGCGAGAAGGAAAAAGCTCAGGCCAGTCGCAAAGTCGAAGTTGAAAAAACCCCACATGAAAGTGGCATTGTAGGTGAAGGCCGCAGCCAACAGACCGCCCAGGCCCACTCTGCCGAAGAGTGCGCGCTGGATCGCAGCTGGTCCCAGCACCCACAGCGCGACGCTCACGCTGAGAAAGAGCTTGGTAGCGATCTGAAGCGTCATGAACTTTGCCAGAAACGGGACCACCGCTTCCGACGCCAAGTTTGGCAGGAACGCCCACTCGACGCGGTAGTACTGTGAGGCGCCGCCATCGATCAGATAGAAGCTCGCCAGATGCGCGGGATAATCGGGCATAGGTGGAGAAGCCACGCACCATAGAGGCGCTGCGAGGATCACGCAGGCGGCGATAGACGCAAGAAGCGGCCAAGAGAAGCCGCGGATATTGGTCATGACGGAAATTTATGCTCTTCCCCAACAGCTAAAGCGTATAGACCTGCCGCGACTTAATGAAAATCCCGCGACTTGGGCAGTATGCGCATCTGACGCGGGTGGTGGGGGTTGCGGGAATCCGGACGTTGGTAGGCAAGGTCCTCGAGGCGGCCCTGGAATGGACGCAGCGTGTCTTCCGACAGTCGGTCCAGTTCGTGGGTGCGGTCGAACACCTGTTCGGCCACAAGGTGCACGACGCCCTCGCTTTTCTGAACCTTGCCTTCCACCAGCAGAAGCCTCGCGCCCATGATCTCGCGGCGGAACGTCTCGACCAGTTTCGGCCAGACGACCACATTGGTGATCCCGGTCTCGTCGCTCAGCGTGATGAACACGACGCCGGCATCGCCCGGCATCTGGCGCACCAGGATGACGCCGGCGCAGCGCACGCGCCTTCCGTCATCCGTCGCCTCGACCTCGGCGCAGCTCTTCACCTTCTCGGCTGCGAACAGTTCTCGCAGGAACTGCATCGGGTAGCCTTTGAGCGACAGACGCAGCGTCTGGTAATCAGCGAGCACATGCTCGCTCAACGGCATTTCCGGCAAGGGCGAGATGTGCTCGGTGGGCAGTTCCTTCATGCGCTGGGCCTCGAACAGCGGCAGCGTGTGCTGGTCGGGAAGACGGCGCACGGCCCACAACGCCTCGCGCCGGTCCATGCCGAAGGAGCGCAAGCCATCGGCCTCGGCCAGCACCATCAAAGCCTTTTTCTGCAGATCGCCGCGGCGGACGAATTCGGCGAAACTCGCATAACCATAGCCGCGGTTTTCCACAATCCGCGACGCCCAGTCTTCTTGGAAACCGTCGATCTGGCGAAAGCCCAGCCGCATGAAAAGCGCGCCGCCATGCTCGAGCGTGTTGTCCCAGTCGCTGTAATTCGCATCGGGTGGGAGCACGTTCACACCATGTTCGCGCGCATCGCGTACGATCTCGGCCGGCGCATAAAACCCCATGGGCTGCGCATTGAGCAGCGCGCAACCGAACGCCGCGGGGTGATGGCATTTGATCCAGGCCGAGATGTAGACGAGCAGCGCAAAGCTCGCTGCATGGCTCTCCGGAAAACCATAAGAACCGAAGCCCTCGATCTGCTTGAAACAGCGTTCGGCGAAATCCTGGGTATAGCCGCGGCGAATCATGCCGCCGACCATCTTCTCGCGGAACGTGTCGATGGTGCCGACATTGCGGAACGTCGCCATTGCGCGGCGCAGGCCGTTGGCCTCTTCCGGCGTGAACTTCGCCGCCACGATGGCAAGTTTCATCGCCTGCTCCTGGAACAGCGGCACGCCTTTGGTCTTGTTCAACACCTTGTAGAGTTCGTCGGGCGGGCCATGCTCCGGTGACGGTGCGGGATACTCGACCAGTTCTTTACCGCTGCGACGGCGCAAGTATGGATGCACCATGTCGCCCTGGATTGGTCCAGGACGGACAATCGCAACCTCGATGACAAGATCATAGAAGCAGCGCGGGCGAAGGCGCGGCAACATGTTCATCTGCGCACGGCTTTCGACCTGGAACACGCCGACCGCATCGGCCTTGCACAGCATGTCGTAGACGGCGGGGTCCTCGCGCGGCACGGTGACGAGATCGAAGTTCTTGCCTTCATGCAAGTGGATCAGGTCGAATGCCTTGCGGATGCAGGTCAACATGCCGAGCGCGAGAACATCGACCTTCATCATACCGAGCCGGTCGATATCGTCCTTGTCCCATTCGATGAAGTAGCGGTCGTCCATCGCAGCGGGGCCGATGGGCACGATAGTGTCGAGCCGGTCGCGCGTCAGCACGAAACCGCCGACATGCTGGGACAGGTGGCGCGGAAATCCCATGATCTGATTGGCGAAACTCACAGCCTGCACGATCGCCGCGTTCCGCGGATCGAGCATGCCCTGACGCACCTGCTTTTCCTTGAGCGCGCTGCCCCAACTCCCCCAGACACTATTCGCCATCGCCGCGGTGATGTCTTCACTGAGGCCGAATACCTTGCCGACTTCGCGGATGGCGCTGCGCGGGCGATAGCAGATGACGGTGGCGGTCAGTGCCGCCTTGTCATGACCATAGCGCTTGTAGACATCCTGAATGACTTCCTCGCGCCGCTCATGCTCGAAATCGACATCGATGTCGGGCGGCTCTTTGCGCTCCTGCGAGATGAAGCGTTCAAACAGCAGATCGTTCTGCGCCGGATCGACCGCGGTGATATCCAGCACATAGCAGACGGCAGAGTTGGCGGCCGAGCCGCGGCCCTGGCAGAGAATGTTCCGCGCCCGCGCAAAGCCGACAATGTCCCGCACGGTGAGGAAGTAGGGCGCGTAGTCGAGCTTTGCGATCAGCGCCAGTTCCTTCTCCAGAGTGGCGCGCACGGAATCGGGAATGCTGTCCGGATAACGTTTGCTGGCGCCGGCCCAGGTCAACTCGTGCAGGTATTCGTCCGGCGTTCTTCCTTTTGGCACCGGTTCGTCGGGATAATTGTATTTGAGCTGCGCCAGCGAGAAGGAAATGCGCTCCGCAAAGCGCACCGTTTCGGCGATCGCATCGGGCGCATCACGGAACAGCCGCGCCATTTCCTCAGGTGATTTCAGATGGCGCTCGGCATTTGCCTCCAGAAGCTTGCCAGCCTTGTCGATGGTCACACGCTCGCGGATGCAGGTGACGACATCTTGGAGTTCACGCCGTCCAGGTTCGTGATAGAGAACATCATTGACGGCGAGTAGCGGCACGTGCGCTTCGCTCACCAGTGTTTTCAGCCGTTTCAGGCGGCGCCGGTCATCGCCACGATGAAGCATGGATGCTGTCAGCCACACGCGATCCGGCGCGGCATCACGCAGTGCTTGCAGAGTCTCGCGGACTTTCGTGAACGCTCCGTGCACCGGCGGCATGACGGCGAGAAGCAATCCATCCTGCCATTCAAGAAGATCACTACGATAAAGTGTGCATTCGCCCTTTTTCGCGCGCAGTTTTCCAACAGTCAGCAGGCGGCAGAGATTTCCGTATGCTTTGCGATCGGCGGGATAGGCGAGGATATCCGGCGTTCCGTCCGCGAAGACGAGGCGCGCGCCGACCAGGAATTTCGGTTTTTTTTCGTGAAACTCCGCATTGTCGAAACCGGCATAGGCACGCACCACGCCCGCGAGCGTGTTGCGGTCGGCGACGCCGATGGCGGCATAGCCATGCAGGCAAGCTTGCGAGATCAATTCCTCCGGGCGCGACGCACCGCGCAGGAAAGAGAAGTTCGAGGTCACTGCGATTTCCGCATAGTTCGTCATGCGAACAGCCCATGCACGTACCAGCGCGGCGCGAATTGCTCGCGGTCATAAAGACCGTCGCGGTAAAGCCAGAAGCTCCGGCCTGCCTCGTCCTCGATGCGGAAGTAATCGCGTGTCGGCTGCGGGTTTTGGTTGCGCCACCATTCCATCGCGATCCGTTCCGGACCTTCGGCGCGGGCGACAGCATGCAGCGCGCGGCGCCAACGAAAGCGCAAGGGTGGACCGTCCGGTACTTGTGCCATCACGTCGATGAGTTCGGGCTTGGTAAGCATCCGCAACGGACGACGCGGCGCTTCGCCCGGCACCCGCGCCTCCCAGTTGAGCTTCGTATCGGGCGCATGCTGCGCCGGCACGGCGACGCCGGCGGCTTCGGGAATATGCGTGTCCTGCGGCTGGAAGGTGAGGATACGATGCGAGCCGAAGCGCGCCGCCAGCCGGTCGATGAGAAATGCGATCTCTTTGCCGTCATCGGGTTTCGCATCGAGTCCAACACTTTCGGGTACAAGGCGTTCGGCATGCAGCGCGCCAAGACGGATGAGATCAAAGCCGAATCCGGGATCGATCGGATCGGCCAGCGCATCCAGCCGGTCGCGAAACAGCCGCGCGATGATTTTGGGGTCGCGCAAGGGCCTCGCGGTTTCGAGGACGATGCGGCTGACCGCGCCGTCGCTGCGAAAAAAGCTCGCTTCCAGCGCCCGTGCACCCTGGCCACGTTCTTCCAGAAGTCCGCATAGCGATCCTGCCAGCGACAGGATGGAGCCGGCGATGAAGTCCTCCGCCGTCACCGGCTCGGCAAAACGATGCTCGGCCATGTAGTCGGGCAGGATGCGGCGCGGCGAGATCGGCTTTTCGCTCTGGCCGAGGGCTCGATCGAGCTTGAACACCATCTCCTTGCCGAAGCGTGCGGTCAGTTCGACGCGCGTGCGGCCCGCGACTTGTGCGATGGTCTTCAAGCCTGCGCGGCGCAGGGCATGTGTATCTTTGGAATCCAGATCCAGCGCGGCGACGGGAAGAAACGCGACCACCTCTGCTTCCGTGCCCGCCGCTGCGATCGTTGCGTCCGCATAACGTGCGAGAGCACGTGCTGCTGCAGCAGTTCCAGCAAGCGCGGCACGCACGGTGAATCCCTGGCAGGCGATGGAAGTGCGCACAGTTTCCAGCATGGCCGCTTCGCCGCCGAACAGATGCGTTGCGCCTGTCACGTCTAGCAGTAGTCCATCGACGCCATCGATCGCAACGAATGGCGTGAAGCGATCGCACCAGTCGGCGACGCCGGTGAGCAGCTTGGCATCCGCCGCTTTATCGGCTTCGACCACGGCAAGTTCGCGCACCATAGCGTGTGCGCTGGCCAGCGCCATGCCAGGGCTCAGCCCCTGCCGCGCCGCCTTTCGATCCACCGCATAGAGGATGCGCGCATTGTTGCTTTTGATCGAAAGAACAAGCGGCGGGTTATCCCGCGATGCGGACTGGCGCCGCTGCAGCCGATCGGTCGGCAGGCGTGCGAACCACAGCGCCAGAATACGCCGTCGGATCGGCGGACTTGCGGAAAGTTCCATCGTCACAACTCCACTCCATCACCCAGTGCCCGGTCTCTCCTTGCCGGTTGCGAACAAGCGCCGCGTCGAAGCGCGGCATTCCCCAGCCGTCTGCCGCGGCGGAGGGGCTGCTGCGAATCTGCCAGCGCGTCTGTGCGGCGCTCGGTTCGGCTTGCGCGCTCTGACGCAGAAGAAAGGCGGTGACACTGCGCTGCTGTGCCGCGAGCACGAGCCGGCGGCTGGCGACGAGATCGAGAATCTTTGGATTGCCAGTGATCTCCATAATCACGGCGCCGAGACCGGTGCAGGACAGAGCATCGACGCCCGCACGCAAGGCATCGGCCGCATCGGCCGCGCGCAGCAGAAGAAGTCGCGACGGATCGATGCCCAATTCCGCAAGTCCAGTTGGTGCAAGTGCGCCATGTTCGAGCGCGGAAAAATCCTGGATGATCCAGAGCATCCGCTTCATCCCGCTCACGCGCTGTGCGGCACAGGCAGCAAAGCCCGGCGCAGACGCATCACCGGCGAAGATCTCATGAAGCGCGCCGCGCGCGAGCCCGCCGCGCAGAACCGCATCGGCGTCCGCATGGCCGAGCGCACAGCGTGCGAGACTCCTGTCTTCGCCCAGAATGGGATTGAGGAGCTGGCGTGCTTCTTCCAGTTTTCTGGCTGCACCGGGCATTAAATGTTCACCATTTGTTCTAGTATGCAGAGGCACACCGAACAGAGTCAATCTGTCCAACAAACGATTGTTTATATTGCTATTTCTGGACCTTGCGCGACGCGGCGCGGGTCACGCAGACCGCCCGGAATCCTTCGGCGGTATACTTCACCAGGCGAGGCTCGATCTGGTCGAACTCCTCCGAATGGCAAAGCCCGCCGGACAGACGCTCGATCGCGCCATTGGCGATGTTCACCGTCGTGAGCGAACCGGAGAACATGTGATAACTCCAAAAAAGGTCCGCCTCGTCGGCATCGGGCATTGCCTTGCGCAGCATGTCGATGAACCGTCTCAGAACCGGATCGAATTTCTGTGCAAAAATCTCCACCAGCTCCGGCGCGGACGTCAGATTTCCGACAAAGGCGCAGAAGTTGCGCCAGCCTTGGCCGCCTTGCCGGTTCAGGCTGAACACCGGACGCAGATAAACGGCGATGATCGATTCCAGGTCGTATTGGCCACTGTTTTCGGCCTCGTACCGGTCCATCTCTCGCATGCGCTCGGAATTCAGAACATCGGCGCGACGCGCAAAAACCGAATCGAATACGCCGCGTTTGGATTCGAAATAATAGTGGAGAAGAGCAGTGTCGACGTTCGCGAGCTCCGCAATCTCGCGCATCGTTACACCGTAAATTCCGTGCTTGGCGAAAAGCTCTTCGGCCGCGTCCAGAATGCGCTCACTCGTGGCCAAACTTCTCTGCGTGCGTTTGGAGGACTTGTCGTCCAGAAGCGCCCTGCGAAAAGGCCGCCGGCTCTTCCTGACGACGCGATCCCTATCTCTGCGCCCCAAAACTGGGGCGGCAACGCTATGGATAGTCATATATCCCCGAGAAGAACCATTGAGTCCGATACCGAGTTTATATTTACACCATACGGTAAACCGCTAAAGCCGTAAATGTTACAACGTACACCTACACCCTGGCGAAAAGCCCGTGTTTGAGGGCGATACCTTATCGCCGTAAGCCAGTTCGTGGCTCCCCGGCCACACCAAACTTCATTTACTCAATGACCAATGAATTGGCTTTGACAATAAAATTGCCGGTATGCATCACTCATCGACCAATGAATTATCCAGAGAAACTAGGGGAGGTCTGTTCGTGGCGACCAACAAAAAGTCCGCAAAGTTCCTGAGTGCCCTTCTTGTATCGACGGCCTTCACAGTTCCCGCCTATGCGCAGATCGAAACCGTGGTGGTGACCGCCGAACGCAAGGCGGAAGACATTCAGACAGTTCCGGTGGCAGTCACCGCGTTCACGAGCGCCGACCTGAAGTCGAAACAGGTCAACGGCTTCCGCGACCTGCAGTTCCACGTCCCGAGCGTGACCTATACCAAGTCGAACTTTGGTGGCGCGCAATTCCAGATTCGGGGCATCACGACTCAATTCGGCCTCGGCGCGGCAATCGCCCAGAACCAGAATGACGTCTACATCGAAGCTCCCTCGCTCGTGACAGGGCAATATTTTGACGTCGATCGGGTCGAAATTTCGCGCGGCCCTCAGTCAACTTCGTATGGCCGCGCGGCAACCGGCGGAGCAGTGAACATTATCACGAGCAAGCCGGATCTGGACCAGTTCTCAGCACGGGCAAGCTTTGACATCGGCACATTCACCACCCTGAAACCGGAAGCGATGATCAATATACCGATCATTGATGGTGAGTTGGGCGTTCGATTTGCGGCACTTGGCGTATTTCACGACGGCTATGAGAAGAACGCATACGCCGGGCCGCAAGTTTATCCCAATGGCCCCGTCAACAGCCGCATCAATGGCCAGGGCACCGGGTCGGCGCGCGCATCGATTCGCTGGCAGCCCAACTCGGACTCGACGTTCGACGTCTCGTATGAGTATGGCTACGAAAATGACAATCGCGTCCGCGGCGACAAGCAAGAGTGTCATCGTGACCCATCTGGCGTCGTGGGCTGCTTGCCAGATCGGCTTGGCTTTGACCCGCCGAATCTCAACTCGACTTTTGGCGCCACTTTCTCGTCGAAGCAGGGCTTGGCCGCGCTGCTAAACACCTCTTTCGGGGTCCCCTTTGCCAATGCCCAGGCTCTTGGAAATACGGCCGGATTGTACAATCTTTCAGGAAACGGCGCATCGGGAGACCCTGCAGGCGCCGCTATCGGTGGACTGTTCAACGGCGTCGCTCTCATTCCAAGCCCGACGACGCACGCATGCGGTCCATTCAACTGCCAAAATCCGACAGAACAAAATGGATTGGGCTCCGGTTTCGGCACGCCAGTTTCAGCCGATCTGCTCACCGCAAACACGGCGTTCAACCCGAAGTACAAAGGTAGCGGCGGTACGTTTACCTTTAATTGGGCACAAACGATCAACAGCTGGCTGAAGTCGACCGTCGATCTTGGGTACATCAATGGCTACCAGTTTACGGAGCAGGACTATTACGACAGCGCGCCTCCGAATATCAGCTCGCTGGTTGGGCCTGCAGTGGCGGGATTCAACGCAGTGGTCGGTACATTCAATCCGGCAATCCTGCCCGCCTACAACGCGGCCTACTTCAACATACCGGGGTCTCTGCCGATTTCGAATACCTACTACAACGGCAAGTTCGGTTCCTATGGCGGTATCATTGATACGACCCGCGGCGGCATCCTGACGAAGACACCGTTCGCTGCTACCTATGACGAGGATGACTACAGTCAACACGAACTGACCGGTGAAGTTCGGTTCCAGTCCAGCTTCGACGGTCCGCTCAACTTCTCGGCCGGCGCCTTCTGGATGTCGTATCAGGCACGCAATCAGTATTGGGTTGCGGCCGAACTCTCTGGATTACAACGCCATCGCGCTTGGTGGCCTCGTAGCAGCGTTGACACCTGTTCCCGCTCCACTTGTTGCTGCGTTGCCAGCTTTCGACGCGGAATATCGGCGTAACGACGTCCAATCGCGTTCAGCGTTCCTAGAAGGCACGTACGATGTCATCCCGGATGAGCTGAAGGTAATTGTTGGTGCCCGTTTCAACGACGACCGCTCGTCGCTGCTGCGCACGCCGCCTGGTATAGGTGGGGGGTTGCTCTCCGACATACCTCAATTTGATCCGATCGGGACAACGACTGTTACGTTGCCTGTGACAACTCGTTCGCCAACGATTGTAACGGGCAAAGCCAACAACGTAACCGATCAATGGACCGGCCGTGCAACGGTCCAATGGTCGCCGAAGCTTAGTTGGACCGATCAGACGCAGTTCTACGCCACAGCATCTCGCGGTGAACTGGCAGGCGGCATCAACGTCTCAAACAATGCGCAGGCTACGACTGTGGTGCCCGCCATCTACCGGCCAGCTACTGTCGACGCAGTCGAAGTCGGAACGAAGAACACCCTGCTCGATGGCACGCTGCAGGCCAACCTGGACGTCTGGTACTACAATTATGAAAACTACCAGGTGGGACTAATCGCCAACCGCCAGGCCCTCACGCTGAACATCCCGGCGCACCTGTACGGTGCCGAAGGCGAGTTTGTTTGGCAGCCAGAGGACGATCTCGCGTTCAACATGACGCTGAGCCTGACGCAGTCCGCAGCCGGCAACACATTCGTCTTCGATCAGCGAAATCCGACCGCGAATACGCCAAACGCAATCCTGGTCAAGGATCTACTCAACGGTTCAACGTGTGTGATTCAGGCGATCAACCCGGCAACTGTTGGTAAGACACCGGGCGACTCAAGCTTGGCGCCGGCGAATACTATTGGGGCGCATGTGCCGAACTTTTATCTCCCGAATGGCGGTAATGCGGCGGCCGACGCGGCGTTTGGTATTCCGCTTGTCAACTACGGCCTTTGCCAAACAAATGCACCTGGCACACCCATGACAGCGACAAGAACCGCACTCCGCGCCGCTGGATTTGACTACTCCATTGCCACAAATCCGGCGACCGGGGCGTTGCTAACTTCGGCAGCCGATCCGTCAGGCTTTAATCGCGACGGCAATGGCATCGCGGTCAATTTGCGCGGCCACAGACTGCCTCAAGTCCCGAACGCGCAGGTTGGTGTTGGCGCGCAATGGACGGCGCATTTGAACGGCAACTACACGCTGGTTCCGCGCGTCGACTATTACTGGCAGTCGAGCTTCGAGTCGCGCGTATGGAACGACCCGGTTATCGACCGCGTTGGGGGCTGGGATACGATGAATGCGCAGATTCAGCTCAATGCACCTGACAACAAATGGTATGCGCGAGTCTTTGCGACCAACCTGTTCAACAAGGAAAACCCAACCGGCGTCTATCTCACGGATCCGACATCGGCCCTATTCACCAATGTGTTCTCGGAAGATCCGCGCGTCCTGGGTCTCTCGGTTGGCGCGAACTGGTAAATACGCAGGGACCAGCCTTTGAAACCGGGCGCCGGGAAGCCGGCGCCCGTTTTCTTTTAACTAGCGACCTCAATGAGAGGTTTTCGTTGTCAACCTATGAATTTCGTTGACCAAAACGCGCCGTCTTGTTATTTTATTGATCAGTAAATGAATTTGTCCGCATTTGTTTTTGCATCGCCGGACGCCTGACTTACCCACCGCATAGCGCTCTCCCCAGGAGCACGGCTGGTGGCAGAATCCCCCGGTCGACGCTCCTCCTCGGGCTAGACCGGGGGATTTTCTTTTTTTTGCCTGATCGGTGCCGCGATTGCAGGGGGTGCTGCCCACGGATTGAGCGAACCTGAGGCAAGATGCAAGCTTCGATGACCTCTCGGATTCCCCGCATATGTCGATCAACATTCTTTTCATCACTGCAGACCAATGGCGCGCAGAGTGTCTTTCGGCGCTCGGCCACCCGATGGTGCGGACGCCAAATCTCGATGCCCTGGCGAAGGACGGTGTTTTGTTCGCCAACCACTTCGCCAACGCCGTCCCTTGTGGTCCGTCACGCACCTCGCTGCACACCGGCATGTACCTGCAGAACCATCGCTCGGGCACCAACGGAACGCCACTCGATGCTCGCCACACGAACTGGGCGAAAGAGGCGGCTGCCACAGGCTATGATCCGGTCTTGTTCGGCTATACCGACACAAGCCTCGATCCACGCGAACTGGAAGAGAATGATCCATGGCTTCGAACCTATGAGGGTCCGCTTCCCGGAATTAGACCGATCGTTCTCATGGGAGAGACACCGTACCCATGGACCGATTGGCTGAACGCTAACGGCTACCCCGTGCCCGAGCCCATCTCACGCGCCTATGCCTATCGCGCCGACGGTCCGGACTATGAAGACGGCGCGGCGGTGCCCAAGGCACTCGCCTATCCTGAGGCTGCAGATGACACCAACTTTCTCGTCGACCGCTGCATGAATTATATTCGCGACGCCAAAGGATCTTTCATCGCGCATCTCTCCATCCTTCGTCCGCATCCGCCCTTCATCGCGCCCGAGCCCTACAATGCAATGTACAATCCAGGCGCAGTTCCGGGTTTCGTGCGACTGACAACACCGGAAGAGGAAGCGGCGCAACATCCCTGGCTTGCGCACCAGCTCGCCCGCCGTCAATTCCGCGCCAGCGGCAATGAACGAAAATTGCGACGGTTGAAGGCGGTCTATTACGGCTTGATGAGCGAAGTTGACGCAGCGCTTGGGCGCCTATTCGCATTTCTCAAGCAGACGGGGCGTTGGGACAATACGCTGATCATCTTCACGTCTGATCATGGCGAGCAAATGGGTGACCATTGGCTCCTGGGCAAATGCGGATATTTCGACGCTTCCTACCGCATCCCGCTCATTGTACGTGATCCGCGCGGCGAGGCCGATGCGCCGCGCGGAAAGATCATCAGCAGCTTTACCGAAAATGTCGACGTCATGCCGACAATGCTGCAAGCCATCGGCGCGCAGATTCCACTTCAATGCGACGGACGCTCGCTACAACCATTCCTGGAGGGCCGCGGTGCGCCGGACAACTGGCGCACGGAGGCCCACTGGGAATTCGACTTTCGAGACCCGACGGACGACGGCGCCGAGCAGCGTCTCAATCTGACGCTTCACCAGTGCACGATGAACATCATCCGCGATGATCGCTACAAATATGTGCACTTCACAAAGCTGCCTCCGTTGCTCTTCGATCTAGTGAAAGATCCGGGCGAATTCATCAATTGTGCGGGCGATCCGCGCTATTTACCGATCATGCTCGAATACGCACAGAAGCTCCTCTCCTGGCGCATGAATCACGACGAGCATGCTTTGACGCACATTTCGCTTACGCATAACGGGCCGGTATCGCGTCCAGCCTCGCGTTATTGAACGCTTCGAACACTGTCCTATATCTCCTCAAAGAGGGGCAAACACGCTTTCAATTCAAAATCTGACTCACGTCTATCCGGGCGGCGTGCGCGCACGTCAGCGACGTCAGCCCTGAAGTACCAGCGGGCGTGTTCGGTCTTCTCGGCCCCAAAGGCGCCGGCAAATCCACGCTGATGCGCTGCATCGCAACGCTACAGGTGCCGACCGGTGGCGCCATCCACTTCGACGGAATTGACGTCATCAAAGAGCCGGAAAAGTTACGCCGGCTTCTTGGCTACCTACCACAGGATTTCGGCGTTTACCCGCGCGTCTCCACCTACGACATGCTCGACCACATGGCTGTGTTAAAGGGCGTAACCGGTGCGGGCGAGTGCCACGAAACCGTGGAGGCATTGCTCCACCAGGTCAATCTCTGGAACGTTCGAAAAAAGGCCATCGCAGGATTCTCGGGTGGCATGCGCCAACGCTTCGGCATCGCGCAAGCATCGATTGGCCGTCCATCTTTGTTGGTCGTTGACGAGCCGACCGCCGGCCTCGATCCCGAGGAGCGCAACCGTTTCCTCCATCTGCTTGCGGAAGTAGGCGAACAGATTATTGTTATCCTTTCCACGCACATCGTCGATGACGTTTCGGACGTCTGCCCACGGATGGCGATCATCGCAGAGGGGCGGATTGTCGGAGCCGACGTACCGAACGAACTGACCGCATCGCTCAAGGGCCGGGTCTGGAAGAAAGCGATTGGCCGGGGCGAACTCGAACCTTATCGGCAGAAATATTCGGTGATCTCAACGCGCCTAGCCGCCGGACAGACCGTCATCCACATCGTGGCAAACTTTGATCCCGGGAATGGGTTCGTGTCGGTCGAAGCCGGTATGGAGGATGTCTATTTCTCAACCGTGACCAACGCGCGCCAAGCGGCGTAAACTGATGTTTGCAAAGATCGCGGGCTTCGAACTTCGTTACCAGACGCGCTCACCCGTTTTCTGGGTGGCATTCAGCATGTTCTTCCTGCTCACTTTCGGCGCGACGACCATTCCGCAAATTCACATCGGCTCGAATGGCAATACCCATGTGAACGCACCTTATGCGCTCCTGCAGGAGCTGGGGTTCATGAGCGTGTTCGCGATCTTCGCTCTGACCGCCTTTGTCGCAAATGTCGTCGTGCGCGACGACGAAACGGGCTACGGCCGGATCATACGCTCTACCCAAATCACAAAATTCGACTATCTGTTCGGCCGCTTCACCGGCGCTTTCACCGCCGGCGCGCTGACGATTGTGTCCCTGCCGCTGGGAATTGTAGTCAGCGTAAAAATGCCATGGCTCGACCCGCTCAAAGTAGGTCCATTCCGGCCAGAGGACTATCTCTACGCCTACACGGTTATATTGCTTCCGCCCATGTTTGTACTCGGCGTCGGGCTTCTCTTTCTGGGCGTCGCCTACTTTTCCTATCACTTCGAAATGCGCGGAGCCAAGAACGCCAAGGAGGAGAAGTCAGAGGCGATCGTCGTGCGGGTCCGCGCCAGACCGCTGCCCGCACCGCATTTCGACACGGCGAGCACTTTGACCCAAAGCTGGAAGTGGACGCGCTTCGAAATGGCGCAAGTGTTCAAGAGCCCAGTCTTCTTCGTACTGCTTGCGCTCTGGCTTCTGAATGCGATCGGCGGGCTATCTTTCGCCACGGAACAGCGCGACAACATCGTCCTGCCTGTGACGAACTTGATGATCACGACGCTGTACGGTTCGTTCACGATCATCCTCATGATCGTGGCGATCTACTATTCGGGCGAACTTGTACGGCGCGAACGCGACCGACGCACCCACGAAATGTTCGACGCCTGCCCGGTGCCGGACTGGGCTTTTGTTGTGCCGAAGATTCTGGCGATATCATTCGTGCTGATCGCGATGATCGCAATCTCCGTCCTCGCCGGTGTCGGAGTGTAAGCGTTCAGCGGCTATTTCAATTTCGAGTGGTCGCATTATCTGGTCCGCTACATTGTTCCGAACGCAATCGAAACCATCGAGATTGCGTCGTTGGACATCTTTGTGCAGGCCCTTTCGCCGCACAAATATATGGGCTGGGGCGTGATGGCGCTCATCCAGGTCGCACTGCTCACCTTCAGCAATATCGGCTTCGAGCATCACCTGTATCTCTACGGCACCACGATTAGCGTTCCGCTCTCGGACATGAATGGGCAGGAAACCTTCTGGATCGGCCGTGCCTGGTTCCAGGTGTATTGGTGCGCGGTCGCGCTCATTCTCGCGATTATTTCGTACGCGCTTGGCGGCGCGGAACCGAGACACGGCTTCGCCCGCGTTTGGCGCGTTTGCCGCGCGTCTGACGGGTTTCGCAGGACTGTTGATGGCGCTTGCCGTCATCGTTTGGGCGGCGAGCGGCGTCTTCATCTACTACAACACAAATGTCCTCAATGCGTACCGCACCAGCATTGCAGAGGATGAGTGGGCAGCAGATTACGAGAAGGCGTTTTATAAGTACGAGGACATACCGCCGCCGCGGATCACCGATGTCACGCTCAATGTCGTCATCTATCCGCTCGATCGACGCGTCGTCACAACGGGCCGCTACACGGTCGAGAACACGACCGGCAAGCCATTGAGCCAGGTCCATGTGCGCTGGGTGCGCGATCTGAAAGTGAAAAATTTGAACGTCGAGGGTGGTCGTGCATCCAAACGCTATGATCGCTTCAACTATCTCATCTGTACTTTCGACAAGCCTATGCAGCCCGGTGAGAAGCGCGAAATCACATTCGTAACGATGTGGCAGCAGGTGGGTTTCAAGAACCGCGGCAATATGATCCGCATCGCCGACAACGGGACATTCGTCAACAATCGAGAGATCACCCCAATTCTCGGGATGGATCGGAACGAATTGCTCACCGATCCAGTCAAGCGGCGTCGCTATCATCTGCCGGCCGAACTGCGTCCGGCCAAGCTTGAAGACGATTCCGCTCGCGCCAGTTCCTATATTTCCAATGATGCCGATTGGGTCAATTCGGACATCACCGTTTCTACCGTCGCCGACCAGACACCCATTGCGCCCGGTTATCGCATATCGGAAGTGGTCAAGGATGGCCGCCGCACGGTGCGGTTCAAGTCGGAAGCGCCCATCCTCTATTTCTTTTCCATGCAATCCGCTGCCTACGCGGTGAAACACGACAAGTGGCGCAATGTGGATCTTGCCGTCTATTACGACCCCCACCATCCCTATCAGGTCGATCGCATGCCGTGGGCGATGAAGGTGTCAATGGATGTCTTCAACAAGGTGTTCAGCCCTTACCAGTTCCGCCAGGCGCGGATCCTGGAATTCCCCGGCTATGAGTCCTTTGCGGAGTCGTTCGCCAACACGATTCCATACTCGGAGGCGATCGGCTTCATCCAAGACGATCGCGCAATCCACCGCGGCTCCGACAAGATCGATATGGTCACCTTCGTGACAGCGCACGAGCTGGGTCATCAATGGTGGCCGCACCAGGTGATCGGCGCAAACATGCAGGGCATGACGATGCCGTCCGAAAGCTTCGCGCAATATTCGGCCATGCTTGTGATGGAACATCTCTATGGTCCCGAACATGTCTGCAAGTTCCTGAAGGAAGAGCTCGACGCCTATTTGCGCGCGCGTGGCAGCGAAGAGGTCGAACAACTTCCTCTCGACCGTGTCGAGGACCCGGGATACATCGACTACCGCAAAGGCGCGGTTGTCATGTATCGCCTGAAGGAGGCTGTCGGCGAAGACGTTGTCGACCGTTCGCTGCGCCGGTTGCTCGCGCAATATGCCTTCAAGGGTGCGCCCTATCCGTCGTCGAAAGACTTCATCAAGACCCTGCGCGACGAAGCGGGGCCATAATTTGATGCGCTCATCACCGATCTGTTCGACAAGATTACGCTCTATGATCTGACCGCCAAGAGCGCAACATGGACGAAACGTTCGGACGGCAAATTCGACGTCGCTGTCACCGTCGACGCGCACAAGTACTGTGCCGACGGGAAGGGCACGAAGGCCGAAGTCAAGATGAACGAGCCCGTCAGCATCGGCCTGTTCCTGGCCAGGCCGGGCGATGCCGATTTCGACAAGGGCAACATTTTCACCCTGGTGCCGAGGCTGGTCGTCTCGGGCATACAGACCTTCCACGTCATCACGGCCACGGCGCCAAAGTTCGCCGGGGTCGACCCCTATAACGAGTGGATCGACCGCAATTCCGACGACAACGTCGTCGCGGCGAGCGCGGGTGGTTCCAGCTAACGGTCTCCGCACTGGCGCGGCGCGGCGATATGGGTTAGCAAATCCGGGCAACAGGGAGTTTCCAACGCCTTGGATTCGGTGGACCATATCGACGGCGTTCTGCCTGTAAACCAGGCGCGAAGCCGCGATGCGCGCGACCGGTTGCTTCATGCCGGCGAGCGGGTATTTGCGAAAGTCGGCTATGACGCGGCGCATGTGACGGACATTGCGTCCGCCGCGGGCTGCTCGGTCGGAAGCTTCTATCGCCGCTTCCGCGACAAGGAAGCATTCTTCAAGGCGCTTCACCACCGCTTCACGGAACGCAATCTGGAAAACTCCGCGCGCTTTTTCGCGATGCCCGAATGGCAAGATCAGCCGACGCCCGTGATGTTGCGAACGCTGATCGAAAACACAGCGCACATCATGAAGCGCAATCACGGGTTCTTCCGCGCGCTGTTCCAGCGCTCGCTGGCGGGCGCCGGCGCCGACTACTGGCCGCAGATGCGTGCCGGCACGCAGCGTCAGGGCGAGTTGCTGGCGGCCTTTCTCGCGGCTCGCGGCGAAGGTACGCCCGAGAATCTTGGCGAAGCATGCATTTTCACGCTGCGTTCGGTCGATGGCGTGCTCGTACATCGGTTGCTGAATGATGGTCCTTACGTCGACGAGGACTTCGTCATCGACTCGCTGTCGCGCATGGCGCTGTCGTTCCTCGGCATTCCCGATCATGGCGGTCCCGCGGGAAACAAAGCCGCCAGACGCAAGTGAACCGGTCCGACAAGATTGCGGCGCTGACGCTCGGCGCCGCCGTGCTTCTGCTTGCAACTGGTACTTGGATCGCAGACCGAGGCGCACATATCGGCTCGACGCCTCAACAATGTCTCGCGGTGAACGCACCAGTGCCACATCGCGGCATGGTCTGGATTCCCGCCGGAACCTTTGCCGAAGGCGACACCGTCTATCCCGAAGAAAGGCCGATCGCGCAGGTCCGTGTCGGCGGCTTCTGGATGGATCGGTACGAGGTCACCAATACCGAGTTCGCAGCCTTTGTGACGGCGACCGGCTATGTGACGACCGCCGAAAGGCCGATCGACGCGAAGGCGCACCCGGAATTGGCGGGCGATATGCTCAAGCCCGGTGCGGCCGTTTTTATCATGCCCAAGGAAGTTCACGGCATGGAGAACATTTCGCAATGGTGGCGCTACGTGCCCGGCGCGAATTGGCGCCATCCGGTGGGACTGGGAAGCGATATCGCGGGCCGCGACAACTATCCGGTTGTCGAAGTCACGCACGACGATGCGCTCGCCTATGCGCACTGGAAGGGCCGCGATCTGCCGAGCGAGGCAGAGTGGGAGTGGGCGGCGCGCGCCGGGAATCCGAAGGCGGCCGAGGATCACGACCAGCCGAAGAACGCGAATACCTGGCAGGGAATCTTTCCCGTTGTGAACAGCGGCGATGATGGTTTTGCCGGTCTTGCTCCTTCGGGTTGCTATGCGCCGAACGCCTACGGACTCTTCGACATGATCGGCAATGTCTGGGAGCTGACGAGCGATCTGTATCGGCCGCGACACCGCGAAACTTCTTCTCCCGATGAAATGCCGATAATGCGCGATGCTCCGCGCTATGTGATCAAGGGCGGATCGTTCCTCTGCGCGCCGAATTATTGCATGCGTTATCGCTCCGGTTCGCGCGAAGGGCAGGAGGCCGATCTCGCCGCAAGCCATCTCGGTTTCCGCACCGTTCTGCGTGGGCCGCAGAAGTCCCGGGCCCTAGCCCTCCGGCACCATCCTGGCACTCAGAAAGCCGATCTTGTCGATTTCGACGCGCACGGTGTCGCCCGCCTTCAGCAGTTTCGGCGGCTTCATCGACTGGCCGACGCCGCCCGGCGTGCCGGTGAAGACAATGTCCCCAGGCTCCAGCGTCATCGCCTGGCTGAGATAGGCGATCTGGTCGAAGCAGTTGAAGACGAGGTTCTTCGTATTGGAGTTCTGCCGCGTCTCGCCGTTGACGAGACAGCGGATGCCGAGCGTGTGCGGATCGCCGATTTCATCGGCCGTCACGATCCACGGCCCGAATGGCGCATGCGTGTCGAACGACTTTCCGACCAGCCATTGCGTAGTGTGGAACTGCCAGTCGCGCACGCTGATGTCGTTGCCCGCCGCATAGCCGAAGATCGCTTCATGCGCCTTTTCCTTCGTCACATGGCGGCAGCGCTTGCCGATGACGAAGACAAGCTCCGCTTCATAGTCGATCGCGTTCGACGCCTTGGGCATCTGGATGGAATCGTACGGCCCGTTGACGGCGTTCGGCAGTTTCGAGAACCAGATCTGTCGTTCGGGCGTCGCCGCGCCGCTCTCGGCGATATGGTCGGCATAGTTGAGGCCGATCGCCAATATCTTCTGCGGCCGCGGCACCGGCGCCAGCAGATGGACGTCGCTCACCTGGTAGCTTGGCTTGGTGTCGGCCGCGATGCGCGCGACCTTGTCCTTCAAGGCCGGCCAGCCGGCGATCAGCGCGATCATGTTGGGCGCCACGTCATGACGGGTCAGATCGACGATCTCCGCGCCCTTGACGACCCCGATCCGTTCGCGTCCGTCCGCCTCGAATGTTGCAAGCTTCATGCGCGCGCTGCCTTTGGTTTGCTGCCTTTGACGCTGGTCCTCACCATTTCGCGGCGATGGCCGTGATAGTCGTTGAGTGCAAAGTGCTGCGTGCAACGATTGTCCCAGATCGCGAGCGTTCCCTTCGCCCATTTCAGCCGCCAGGTGAAATTCTCGTTCACCGAATGCCGGAAGACATGGCCGAGGAGCCCGTCGGACTCCGCCTTGCTCCAACCCGCGATGCGCTGGGTGTAGACCGGATTGAGATAGAGCGCCGGCTTGCCGGTTTCAGCATGCGCGATGACGGCGGGATGCGTCTGCTCCTTATAGGCGTCCTTCGACGGTTCGATCTTGGTCGACATCTTGTCTTTCACGCCGTCGAGATAGCCGCCGGTGCCATAGGCGGGGCCTGCCGAATGGACGGCGTTCAATCCCTGAAGCGTGTCGCGCAGGCCGGACGACAACGTTTCGAACGCCATGTACTGGTTCGCCCACACCGTATCGCCTCCGGCCGGGGGTGTTTCCAGGCAATAGAGAATTGTGAAGCTCGGCGGCGCCTCGAGATAGGAAAGATCGGTGTGCCAGGCATTGGCGAAGTTCAGCTTCTCGTTCGGTTCCTTCAGAATGCCGATGACGTGCGGCCTTCCTTCGATCGGCGTGACGAACGGGGTGACGTCGCGTCCGCCGAGCGCATCGGTGAACCGCTCAAGATCGTCGAGCGACAGAGCCTGATCGGGCAGGGCGACGACGAGGTGGTCGAGCAGCGCTTTGCGAATGCCGGCGATTTCTTCGGCATCGTTGGGGCGGGAAAGATCAACGCCGGTGACATAGGCGCCGGCCGATCCGCCGTCCGGCGTGACCGTCACGCGTCGTTTTGTGTGAACCGCTGCGGACATGGGTGTCCTCCTATTTCAGCGCGGATGAAAAGAACTCGACCGCAAAGCGATGCGATTGCCGCGTCGTGTCCGGATTGTAGCGCATGATGACCTTGCCGCCGCGACCCTGATTGCCGAACGGATCGTTCACTTCCATGTCAACGCCGGGCATGTCGAAACCGTGATGACTGTCGGGCATGACTTGGATACGGATCTTGGCCCGGTCGTCCGGCTTCAATCCCGCGACAAGCTTCGCCGAAATCTCCGGGTCGTTGTCATATTGATCCGACGCCCCGGTGATCAGCAGCATCGGCGCGTCGACGAGGTCGCCGAACTCGAAATCCGGCACGCGGTTGTAGGTCCAGGTCGCGGGATAGACCGGCATGAAGGCGCGGAAGTGGTCGCCGTCAAGGAATTTGTCGTTGTGCTTGTGGGTTGCGGCCAGCATCGTGGCGACCCCGCCAAAGGAAAAGCCGGCGACGCCGATCCTGGCCGGATCGACCGCCGGATGCCGCGTCAGGAAATCGCGCGCGCCGAACAGATCGGGCAGCGTTTCAATCACCGTGCGCGGCCGGCCCGAGGCGCCGCCGGCAAGTCCGCGCGCCGACCATTGATCCGGCTCCAGGGTCACAAAGCCGGCCGCGTTCAGGACATCGGCATAGCCGCCTTCGCGCAAACTCGGTCCCGCCGAACCGTGCAACAGGATGACGGCGGGATGCCCGTCCTTTCCGTCCCCCGGCACCCGCAATCGTGCCGCGATGGAGAGCGGCTCGGCATGCAGCGAGCGGATCGTGACGTAATGAAGTGTGGTCATGCCGTACCTCCCGCTCCAAACGACGATTTTTTATTTTTGCTTTTTTGAGGATCAATTCCGCAAAAACCCGCCTATCCGATTGAGATCATTGCATGTTCCCGCCGCAGGGACGAATCCGGAGCCGACGTGAGAGCGACGTGTAACGCCCGCAGTCCGGCAGGCCATGACAATGCGGGCCGCGCTGGCGAAACTGGCGTCATTTCGGTCCCTTAAAGGTCTCTGGACCTAAAATAGGATAATTATCTTCATCTTCAACGGCCACTGTCCAATTTTTCAGACCTCGGCCAGTCGCCGTGCCGGCGTAAACGTCGCAGGCATCACCTGCGGCCCGGAGATGAAGTTCGACGGCAGCCATTTTGGCTCCCCGGCCAGACGGAAATCCTTCATGCGCGTCAACACCTCGACCAGCATCGCATCGATCTCGATGCGCGCAATGTGCTGGCCAAGGCAGCCATGGGGACCCGTGCCAAAGGCGATGTGTTCGTTTGGCTTGCGCGACAAGTCCAGCCTGCCGGGATGCTCGAATTTTGCCGCATCGCGGTTCGCCGATCCGAAATACATCACAGCCTTGTCGCCTTCGTGCAGCGTCTTGCCGCCGATTTCGACATCGCGCGTCGCGCGGCGGCGCATATAGATCACCGGGCTGCACCAGCGCAGCAATTCTTCGCGCGCGGAAGGCAGACGTCCCGGCAAGTCCTGCATCAGCCAGTTGAGCTGACCGGGATTTTCCAGCATGGCGATCATGCCCGACGACAAGAGATTGCGCGTCGTGTCGCCGCCGGCATCGATCAGCAGCAGGAAGAACAGCAGGAACTCGACATCGTCGAGTTTCTTGCCGTCGACTTCGGCGTGCAAAAGCTTGGTCGCGAGGTCTTCCTTCGGCCTTGCGCGCTTCTCCTCGATCACCTTGCGGCCATAGTCGAACATCTTGAAGACGGCGACCGCACCTTCCTCAGCCGGCGTGCCGCCCGCGGTGGTGTGGATCGCTTCGGTCAGCTTATAGAGCTCGCGCCCGTCGTCGAGCGGAATGCCCATCAGTTCGGCGATGACATAGGACGGCATCTCGCCCGCGACTTCGCTGACAAAGTCGCATTCACCTTTTTCGATCACCTCGTTCACGATCTGCCGGGCGAGCTGCTTCATGCGCGGCGTGCGCGTGGCGGAAACCGGCACGGTGAATTCCTCGCGGATCAGCCGGCGGAACGCCGTGTGCTGCGGCGGATCCATCATCAGCATCATCTTGTAGCCGCCGAAACTGGTTTCCTGATTCAGGGTGTCCTGAATCATGATCGTCGGCTCGGACGAAAAGGCCTGAAAATTCCGGTCGACCTCATAGACATCCTGATAGCGCGTCACCGCCCAATAGCCGGGCCCGGCCGGCTCTTCCTGGAAGTGCACCGGATCGTTTGCGCGCAGCCAGTCATACTGCGCGTGCGGATGGCCGTGCGCGAAACTGTTCGGATCCCAAAGGTCGATCTTCATTTGCCAAGCCCCGTCGGCTTGCCGTCCACGATCTGGTCGAGATATTCGCTGAGGCCGTAACCCGTCACGCCGTCGCACTTATATTCGGTCATGCCTTCGGTGATGCGGGTGTTGAGTTCCTGGCCGTCGGGCGTCTTGCGCCGGTTGCGCAAGGGGATCAGCGACAAGACCTTGCCCGTCACTTCATAGCGCACGCCGGATTCCGTCTTTACCCTGGCGCGCAGTCCGGTCTGGTACCAGTTCTCGTCCCAGTCCGTGTCGATGGCGCATTCGGTGATCAGGTCGTACTTGCCGTCCTTGAACACCATGCCGCCCTGGCGCGGTTCGCCTTCGGTGCCGGCGACGATGGACAGCATCATGCCGAAATGGCGGCCGAAATTCATCGGGCACCAGCGATACCAGTTGATCGCCTGCCAGTAGCGGGGGCCCCAGCTCTTGTCGCGCAGGCCAAAGCCTTCGACGGTGAACTTTTCGTCGCCGATCGTGAAAGTTCCCTTCGCGGCCATGTGCTGTTCGTAATGCGCCTTGGCGAAGGATTTTTCCGGATCGATCTCCATCGGCTTGCCGTCCTCGCGCACGGTCTCGCCGCCGAACATCGGCGACACGCCCTCATAGTCGAGCTCGACCTTGCAATCGACGGTGGGATTTTCGCGGAACGCCTTGGACGGCTCGGCCATGTCGAACGGCTTGGCCAGCACGCACGCCTTGCCGTCGTAAGTGACTTTCAGCCTCTTGAACGGCTCGACGACTTCGATCTTCATGCCGCCTGCGTTCATCGCCTTGTTGTCGGCGATCTTCGGCCTTCCATACATGAACGCCACGCGGCCATCGGGCAGATAGAGACACGTCGTCATTTCCGCCTGGCCTTCGTTCGGGCGATTGCCCAGTCGGAACCAGCCGCCGATCTTTCTGACCGGATCGAAGACGTTGAAATACATGCTCTCGTTGTAGTTGGAGGCGGCGTCCGGCGTATGCGTGTATTCGTCCTGTGGTTCCAGGCGCAGTTTGAAACCGGTTCGTGCTGCCATGACGGCCTCCCTTGTTGTTTTGAGGATTTTGTCGCCTTTGCGCAGGGCTCCGCAATCGCGTTGTTCGGCGGCGCGACAGTTATTAGAGTGACACAAAAGAGCGCGGGGCATGCTTCCCCAGCGGCAGCCTGTCGGGGAGACAAGAATGACGTGGAATTTTGGAGACATACTGGACGCGATTGCGCCCGTGATACCGGCCGGCGCGCCGGCGCTGATCCATGGCGAGCGCGCGATCACATGGGGCGAGACGACGCGGCGCTCCAACAATCTCGCGCGCGCCCTGGTGCTTCGCGGCGCCAAGCCTCGGGCCAAGGTCGCGTTCTACATGCGCAACCGCCCGGAATATTGCGAGACGCTGGCCGCCTGCTTCAAGGCGCGGCTGACGCATGTCAACGTCAACTACCGCTACAAGCCCGAAGAAGTGTTCTACATCTTCGACAATTCGGATGCGCAGACCGTGGTCTATGGCTCCGAATTCCGCGACACGATCGCCGAGATCCGGCCGCGCCTGACCAAAGTGCAGAATTTCGTCGAGGTGACCGACGACGGCAAGCCCGCCGATTTCGCGCTCGCCTATGAAGCGCTGGCCAACGAGGGCGACGGCGCGCCGCTCAAGATCGAACGCTCGCCGCAGGATGAGTTCTTCATCTACACCGGCGGGACGACGGGCATGCCCAAGGGCGTGATCTGGACGCATGACGATCTGCGCGAGACGTCTCTGGTCGCTCTGCGCAAGCTCGGGCCGGTGCCGGAAAATACCGAACAGGTCGTGGAGGCCATTCGCCTGGCGGGGCCCGGCAACCGGCTTTTGACCGCCTGTCCGCTGATGCACGGCACGGGCCTGCTGATGGCGCTGAACACGATGCTTGCGGGCGGCTCCGTCATCACGCTCAGCCATCACTCCTTCAGCGCGCACGAGATGTTCGCCGCGGTGGAGAAGCACAAGGCGATGACGCTCGTCATCGTCGGCGATGCTTTCGCAAAGCCGATGCTGAACGCGCTGGAAGAGCAGCCCGGCCGCTACGACTTGTCGAGCATCGTGAACATGGTTTCGTCCGGCGTGATGTGGAGCCGCGAGGTCAAGCAGGGCCTGCTGCGCCATATCCCCCAGGCCATTCTGGTCGACAGCTTCGGTTCTTCGGAAGCGGTCGGTTTCGGCACGTCGATGATGACCAAGGACGGCGAGGTGCAGACCGCGAAATTCCAGATCGGCGACCGCTGCAAGGTGTTCGACGAGAACAACCAGCTCGTCGAACCGGGTTCCGGCAAGCCCGGCATCATCGCCATGAGCCCGCCCATTCCGGTGGGCTACTACAAGGACGAGAAGAAAACCGCCGAGACGTTCAAGACCATAAACGGCGTGCGCTATTCCATGCCCGGCGACTGGTGCGTGGTGGAGAAGGATGGAACGCTGACGCTTCTTGGCCGCGGCAGCGTTTGCATCAACACGGCCGGCGAGAAAGTCTATCCCGAGGAAGTGGAAGAGGCGCTCAAGCTCCATCCCACAATCGAAGACGCGCTGGTCGTCGGCGTGCCGGACGAGAAATGGGGCCAGGCGGTGACGGCGGTGGTAACGGTCCTGTCGCGCGACGATTTCCGCGAAGAGGATGTCCGCGCGCATGTGCATCAGCGGCTCGCGGGCTACAAGACGCCGAAACATGTGTTGATCGCGGGCGTGCCCTTGCGTGCCTCCAACGGCAAGGCGGACTACAAGAGCGCGCTGGAATTCGCGAAAAGGGAATTGGGGATCGCCTGATCGCGATGGCTCCTCGGCCGTGCGGCGGGGCGAAGCGTGCGGAGGTGCGATGAGGTTGCGGAAAAGAATCGACGCGCGCGCGCCTCAACCCGGCCCAACGGGCAGGCCGACGATCAACGATGTCGCGCGGCTCGCCCGTGTGTCGAAGAAGACGGTGTCGCGCGTCATCAACAATTCGCCGCTTGTGCGCGAAGAGACACGCGAGAAGATCGGCGCGATCATCAGCGAGCTTGGTTTTTCGCCTGACGCGCAGGCGCGCGGCCTCGCGTTCCGGCGCTCTTTCCTGATCGGCATGATCTGCGACGATCCGCTGCCGCCGAATACCGTCGACATGCAGCAAGGCGTTCTGGACGCGCTGCACGGCACCGGTTTCGAGCTCGTCGTCCGCGCCTGCAACCCGCGCGATGCAAAATTCCTGACCGACATGCGCGACTTTGTGGCCGGACAAAGACTCTTCGGCGTGCTGCTGGCGCCGCCGCTCGCCGAAGAAAACAGGCTGACCGGTCTCCTGCGCGAAATAGGCTGTCGCTATTTGCCGATTCCCGACGTGGCCGCCGGAGCGGCCCTGCAGGCTCTGGCATCGCTGGCGGCCGCCGAGCTCGTCGCGCCTACGCGCCCGTCCGTTCCTTGAAGAAGGCGATCACGCGGCGCTCAGTCTGCCGCGTCATGCTGTCGGGATCGCCATCGCGCAAATTCAGCGTCAGCACCGAGTGCGGTCCGAATCCGGGTGCGGGCTCGGCATGCTCGTCGTCGAGTTCGATGGCTTCGAACTTGTCGCCGAACGCGTCCTTGAAGGACTGGAAGCGTTCCTTGGTGACGATAGGATCGCCCTTGAAGCGCAGGCCGATCATCGAAAGATTTCTCGTCCACAAAGCGCCGCTTGGCGCAGGCGATCTCGTCCGGCGAAATGCCCATGGCCGCCTTGGCCGCTGCGCTGAAACCCAGCGGCAGAGACGGTTGAGAAAGCACCGGTGCCACGACCGACGGTTCGGTCATCATCGCGAGCGCAAAATTGCCGGTGAAGCACATGCCGACCGCGCCAACGCCCTTGCCGCCGCATTCGCCATGGACCTTCTTGGCCAGCGTGCGCAGCCAGTCGACGATGGGGCTGGATCGATCCTTGGACCAGACCGAAAACTCGCGACGGATGCAGATGCCTTTGAACATTTCTCCGATGGCGTAGCCGGGACTGACCGGCCTGCCGGGCTCGCCGAACAGGACCGGCAGGAAGACCGTCATGCCGGCGTCCGCGACGCGATTGGCAAAGCGCACGACGAGGGGGTGGAGCCCGGGCATTTCGTGGATGACGATGACCGCAGGACCGCTGCCGCGGCGATAGACGGGCCGTGTCCAGCGCCCATTGTCAAAGTCGAACCTGGTGTATTCCTTCAGAACATCGCTCATCTCTGCCCCTATCGGCCAATGCCGCCGGCAACCTAACATGCGAGTCGCGCAACTTGGCGAGCCTGGCGATTTTCCGATGGACCAGCAAAGCACAGATGAGATGGTCCTGCCGCGGCCGCAAGCCTGTCTGCGCGTCGGCGTCACCGGACATCGTATCGGGCCAAAATTCTCCCAGACGCAGGCTGCTGCCGTGCGCAAGACCGTCGATGCGATCCTGGCCGGCATTGCGCGGCTGGCGCGCGAGACGGTGGAGCGCGACGCGTGGGCCTTTTCGAGTCCGCAACCCGTTCTGTCGACGGTTTCGGCATTGGCGGAAGGCGCGGACCGGATCGTCGCCGAGGCGGGTCTGGACGCGGGACTGCCGCTCAGCGTCATCCTGCCGTTCTGGCGCGCCGACTATCTCGGCGATTTCGAATGCGAAGAATCGCGCGCGACATTCGATTCGCTTCTCGCCCGCGCCGGCGCGGTGTTCGAACTCGACGGCAAACGCGACGCCGCGGCACGCGCCTATGAGGCCGCCGGTCTTCTGATGCTGGCCAACGCCGACATCGTGATCGCGATCTGGGACCAGATGCCGGCCGACGGCATCGGCGGCACCGCGCTGATCGTGGAGCACGCGGTCGCCGAAGGCGTGCCCGTGATCCTGATCGACCCGCGCACGCCATCCGATGCCGCGATCCTTTGGCGTGCCGACCTGGCGCTTCCCACCGCGCGCGCCGGCATCGAAGAGGTGCCGCGCCGTTCGCTTGCTGCGCTGCTTCCGGAGATGATCTCCATCATGCTGGCGCCGCCCGACGGCGCCGAACGCCGGGCGTTTCAGACATTGCTGGCGGAAAAGCCAAGGCGCTGGAATATCGCGCTCTCCTATCCCGTTCTTCTGTTCCTGCTCGCCGTGCGCGGGCTGCGCTGGACCGATCTTCGCGTACCGGATCACAGGCAGGATGGCGCGACGCGCTGGCGCGACTATCTGCATGCGGAATCGCGCAATGCGGGCCTCTCGCCCGTGGTGACGGGAAAACTGCTCGCCGCCTATTCGTTCGTGGATCACCTCTCGATTCGCTACGCGCAGAATTACCGCAGCGCCTATGTCTTCAACTATGCCGCCGCCGCGGCTGCCGTTCTTCTGGCATTGAGCGGTCTCTTGCTGCCGACGGGCATCAAGCCGGCGCTGCTGGCGGTTGAAATCCTGCTCATCGTTTTCATTCTCTATGTGATCGGACGGGGCGCACGCGGCCAATGGCATCGCCGCTGGCTCGAGTATCGGCGGCTGGCCGAGACTCTGCGCCACCTGCGGATTCTCGCGCTGATGGGTGCAGCGGCGCGTCTCGACCGGCCGGGGAACCGTTCGACGCGCGCGCATGGCTGGGTGAGCTGGTACGCGCGCGCGATCGAGCGGGAAATTCCGGTGCCGAGCCTCGCCGTCGATCAAACCTATCTCGCAGCCGTTCGCGATGCGGTTCGCAATGCCGAGCTCAGGACGCAGATCGACTATAACCACAACAATGCGATCGCGATGGAAGCGGCCGGCGAAAGGCTGCACCTGGCAGGCTCGCTCCTCTTTCTCGCCACGCTGGCGATCTGCGTCGGCTATCTCTGCCTTTATTTCCTCGCGCCGGAGCTGGCGCACAGCTGGAAAGACTGGACGATTTTCCTGACCGCGCTGTTCCCCACCGTCGGCGCCGCAATCAATGCCATCCGCGCGCAAGGCGATTTCCAGTCCGTGGCCGACCGTTCGCGCGAGACCGCGCTCAACATAGAAGAGCTGGACGCGGCAATGGCGCAGGAGCCGCTGGAATTCGCCCGTCTTGCGGACCGCGTCGAAAAGGCCGCCGATCTGCTGATGGCCGACGTTGCGGAATGGCATGTGCTGTTCCGCACGCGGCCTTTAAGCTTGCCGGCCTAGCAGGGCGGCGAGATCCAGCCCTCGATGGCGGCGGAAAATGCGCTGTCGGCAGTCAACCGTTCCTCGACATTGTTGAGCGTCTGCGCTCCACGCCAGATGAGCCTGATGCGCGCCTTGCGGGATGCGACGAGGTTCCTGGCCTTGTCGATCTGCGCGGCGTCTGCCGGGTCGACCACGAGAATCGGCGTGATGTCGGGCGGCAGGCCGGCAGCGTCGCTGTCCGGTTCGCTCAACGGCACGATCTGTTCCCGGCACAGCGTGTATCCGGCCTTCCTGGCGATCGCAGGAATCCGTTGCACCTGATCGCGGTTCCAGTTGCGGATGTCTTCGGGAATTTCGTTCCAGTCGCGCAACAGCGGATGCAGCCTGCGGACATCGTCGCGATGCTCGCCATAGACCCAGCCGGCAGACCATTGCTCGACGCACCAGCGCCAGTGCGCCGCCTTTGCGAGCCGCTCGATCGTGCCGGGTTCGAACGGATGCATGGCGCCGTCGCCCGGAACAAGTCTGTAGCCACCGGTGCGCAGCAGGATCGGCATATGGTCGGCGAGCGCGCGATTGGACTGCTTGAAGCGTTCGGGCAGGCGTTCCCACGGTACGGCGGCGGGCGAGCGCTCGGTCGGGCCGATCGATTCGAGATAGGCTTGGTGTGCGGCGCGGGCGAGATGGTCCAGACCCGTGCCGAGCAGCATCTCCGGACATGCCAGTTGCTTGAGATCTCCAAACGAAATCAGCCGGTCCGGCAAAAGCGCATGGCCTTCGACCTGACGCATGAATTCGCCGAGCTTGCGCTGATGGCGCAGGCGCACGAACACCGGCGTCTCGAGCTGGCCGAGCCGGTCGAGACTGGCGCGGAACTGCAGCGCGGCGCGCAGCGAGTCCTCGTCGCTGGCGAGCGCGACGACGACCATGTCGGCCCGAAGTCCGCCGAGCGATTTTTCAATATCCAGCCAGGACGACGCGTCGTCGTCGGCAAAGAGGCAGGAATTGAACGTGAAGTCCGCAAGCTTGTTGAGGCCCGCACTGCGCAGCCTGAACAGCTTTCCGGCCTGTTCCGCATTCTGGTCGAAGATGGTCACCGACAAACGGGTGCCGGGCGTCGCGAAGCTCGTCTGTATGGAATGACGGACGATTTCGTTTCCGGCGCTGCCGAAACCGGCGAGCACGATGTGGGGATGCGCGCCATGCTCCAGGAAGGCGCGTGCGAAGGCCGCAGAATGAAGCAAAGACCGCGCGGAATTCTCGTAGAGATTGAAGAGCTGCATTTCGGCCGACTTGCGTCCCAGCACCGCGGTGCGATGTCCGGCAAGGGCGTCTCGCAGCCAGTCGCTGCGCAGTTCGGCGAGCAGTTTGACAGTGCGGTCGCCGCGTTCCGCCTCAAGGAGATCGCCGGCGCGCAGACCGATCTCGAGATTCTGTGCGTCGGAGCCCGTGGTCATCACGACGGCTTCTGCGCGTTTCAGTCCGGCGAGCGCCAGCATCCCGGCCTGCGAAGCATCGCCTTTGAGCACCGCGACGCCCAGATTCTCGCAGGCGAGCGAATTGGGATCGTCGGAATCAAGCGTGATGGCCACGACCGCGCGGCCGGCATCGACGAAGCCTTCGACGATGTGACGGCCGGTGTCGCTGAGGCCGCAGACGATGATGTGGTTGCGCGCCCGGTGCGCCAGGGCGACGCGCACGTCGCGCCTCAGATTGACGAGCAGCAGCTTGGCGCCGCCAAGCAGGGCCATCGCCGGCAGCGCGAACTGCGCGATCACGAGCTGCCAGGGGTCCGGACCGAGGACATAATTTCCCGTCAGCCGCAGCAATCCGATGGAGCGGAAAAATGCGTCGGCGTGGGATACGACATGACACGGGCGCGACGGATCGCACTCCAGAAACCCCCAATATCCCAGGGCGACCGCCAAAAGGCCCATCGGGCCGAGAATGAGCCAGTCGCGCGAGCGGAACAGGTTGGAGAACATGCCGGATCGGCCTTTCCGGCCTTTGTGTCGCGCAAAGACTAGGAGAAAGGGCCCAGCCGGGGTAGTGCCGGTTAAGAACGGTGTAACGCCTCTGGCGCCATCATGGCGCCATGAGCCGGCTTGGACAGTTCGCGCGCGGGCTCGGCCGGTTCGTCCCGGCGGACATCGTGCGCCCGCTTGGCCGCCCCGCGGCAGTCTTCTTCCATGGCGTCGAGCGCGAGACGCTGGATGCGCGAATCCAGACCAACCATCACGAACTTGATGCGTTCATGGAGATCGCCGAGACGCTGAAGGCGCACTTCGATGTGCTGCCGCTCAGCTTCATCGACGAGGCGCTGAAAGATCCCGATCGCCACAAGCGGACGGTCTTTCTCATGTCCGACGACGGCTATGCCAACACGCTCGACATCGCCGCGGACATTCTGGACGGTCTCGGCCTGCCCTGGACGCTGTTCGTCAGCACGCATCATGTCGACACGGGCGAGCGCAATCCGATTTTCCTGGCGCTGCTGTTTCTCTTTTGTGCACCCGACGGGTCTTACGGGATTCCCCACCTCTCCGCGCCAATCGTTCTGGGGTCCGGGCGCGAACAACTCGCCGAGACCATCATCTGGCAGTTGCGCGCGCTCGACATGGTCCGCGCCCAGGAAGCGGTCGATGCCATGATTGCAACCTTTGCCCCGGCCGAACTTTCGGCGCTGCTGGCAAGGTTCTCGTCGGAGAAATTTCTGAACTGGGACGAGGTGCGCGCGCTGGCGCGCCGCGGTGTCGAAATCGGCGCGCATGCCCATCGTCATTGGCCGATGCACGAAAACCAGTCGCACGCGATGCTGCGCGAGCAGGCCGAGCGCCCACGCGCCCTGATCGCGCGCGAAGTCGGCGCCTGCCGGTATTTCTCCTATCCCTTCGGTAACAAGGGCGACATATCGCGCGACGCCTGGCATGCCGTGCGCGACGCCGGTTACGACTGCGCCTTCTCCACGCTCGCAGGTTGTCTCGGGGACGGGCAGAACCGGTATCTCCTCCCGCGCTTCGGGATCGGTCCGCGCGATCTCAATCTGGCGTCGCTGATTCCGATGCTGCGCTCGGGCAATCCGCGTCTGAAGCGCTGGCAGCACGAACTGGCCGATTAACGTTCTTCTGTTTCATTTGGGCACAGGGGCGCGTGGCCGATAAACCGCTTCGCGCGGCCGGTCATGCCGCGACCCCAATCCGTTCCGTTTCGACACAGTTCCCCCCGAAATTCGTGGCGCATCCGCTGCATTTCTCATCGCAGAGCGATTTGAGGACTGCGCGTGAGCACCCGCGAACAACTGGCGAGAAGCCGGGACACCGTTTTTTCTGCAAACGGCGCCTTCAGCGCCGCGAACAACCTGGCCGGCAGCGTTACCTTCATTCCGGCCGCCGGCTGGAGCGTGCCGGCCAATCTGAACGCCTGCCCGAGCCGCATCCAGCCGCTTCTCAAGCGCATGCTGGACCTCATGCTTTCGGTCGTTGCCCTTGTCATCGCGTTGCCGGTCCTTGTGCTCATCGCGCTTTTGATCCGGCTGGATTCGCGCGGACCGATATTGTTCCGGCAGACGCGCCTTGGCAGGAACGGCCGTCCGTTCGACATCTTCAAGTTCCGCACGATGAACGTGCTGGAGAACGGCGATACCATCGTTCAGGCCTGCGAGAACGACAAACGCATTACGCACGTCGGCGCCTGGCTGCGTACGACGAGCCTCGACGAGCTTCCGCAGCTTCTCAACGTCATCTTCGGCGATATGTCGCTGGTCGGCCCACGGCCGCACGCGCGCGCGCACGACACCTACTACGCCGCACGGATCGCGGAGTACGAGCTGCGCCAATCGGTCAAACCCGGGATCACGGGATGGGCGCAAATCCATGGCCTGCGCGGCGAAACAAAGGCGGTGGACGATATGCGCGAACGCGTCGCCTACGACATCTGGTACGCAAAGAACGCGCGCCTTTCGACCGATCTTCTGGTTCTTCTGCGCACACCGATCGAAGTATTGCGCAGCCGGAACGCCCGCTGATGAGCAGCGCGCTGCAACAAAAAGAGCGCCAACCGGTTGCACCTCTTGCAACGCCGGCCAACGACCGCTTCGCGGAAGTGACCGTCGGCGGTTTGAGAACCGCGTGCGTCACGCGCCGGCAGCTCTCGACCCTGATGCGGGACGATTGCCTTGCCGCACGCACGACCGGCACGGCGCCGAAGCTGGTCTTCGCGTCCAACGGTCATGCGATCGCGCTGGCCGCAGCCGATCCGAAGTTCAAGGCGCTGCTCGAGTTAGCCGACATTCTTCACGCCGACGGACAGCCCGTTGTCCTTGCGTCCCGGTTGCTGACGCGCTCGCCGATCCCCGAACGCAGCGCCACTACGGACTTCATCCACGATGCCGCCGCCACGGCACGCGCGCATGGCCTGAAGATATTTCTGCTGGGCGCCACCGAAGACGTGAACGCACGTTGCGCGGACATTCTGCGCTTGTCCTATCCGGGCTTGCAGATATCCGGCCGGCGAAACGGCTATTTCACGCGCGAACAGGAAGCCTCCCTCTGCGAGGAGATCAATCGCTCCGGCGCCGATATAGTGTTCGTCGGCCTGGGCGTTCCACTCGAATACCAATTCTGCGTGCGCAACAAGGCGCGTCTTCGTGCGGGGTGGGTGGTGACCTGCGGCGGTTGCTTCAATTTCGTCACCGGCGACTACAAGCGTGCGCCCGGCTGGATGCAGAGATTTTCGCTGGAGTGGCTTTACCGGCTTGCGCGCGAGCCGAAACGGTTGTTCTGGCGCTACGCGGTAACCAATCCGCTTGCGATGTTTTTGTTGTTGACGCGCACGGCTTAAGGCGAAAGTTGGCCTCCGGATTGCAGTTCCTCTGACGGACCCAGTGTGAATTCGTTCCAAACGGGACGGGCACGAAGGGTCAGCCGGATCAGGAACTGGACATCCCTTGCGCAGCCTATCGATTGCCCTCGACCATACCGAAGTTGCAGCGCCGACGCCGCTGCAAAAGCTCATCAGGCTTGCCGGACGCTACACGCTCTCCGCGCTCGGCCCGGTCAGCATTTCCGCGGCGCACTTCCTTGGTGCAGTCCTCATCCTGCACACGCTGTCGCGGCAGCATTTCGGCCTCTTCTCCTTCGTCATGACGATCGTTCCGTTCTGCATCAGCGCGGCGTCGGCGCTGATCGGCGCACCGACGACCATCGGCATTCGCAACCGCGGTCATGTCGACGACGCGGAACTGGCGACGTTTCAGAAGGCGAACCTGGTGCTCGCGGTCTTCGCCTGTGCCGTGGTCTTCGTATCGCTGCTGGCGAGCGGATTGCGGCCGGCGGCGGCACTTCTCTTTGGCCTGTATGGCGCCTTGATGAGCTTGCGCTGGCTGGGTCGCGTGTACGCCTACGCTACGAACGCACCGGCGCGCGCGGCAATTTCCGACATCGCCTACAGCATCCTCGTGGCCGCGGGACTCGCCGCTCTGCACTTTCTCGACCGCATGACGATGACCTACATCGCGGCGTTGTTCTGCCTTGCTGCGCTCGCCAGCATGGTGGTGTTCGACGGCGGCTATCTGCGCAAGCAGCTTCGCCCCCTGGCCGCCGGCAAACTCTGCGCCTATGCGCCGGTCTGGCGCGATCTTACACGCTGGTCGCTGCTCGGCGTGGCCGCAACGGAGTTGACGGTCAACGCGCACGCCTACTTCGTCACGTTCTTTTCGGGACCCGGCGCATTCGCACTTCTGGCTCTCGGCAGCCTGTTGATGCGTCCGGTTTCGCTCATCCTGTCTGCCTTTCCGGAGATGGAGCGTCCGGTGATGGCGCGCGCCATCGGTGCGAACGATCTTCGCAGCGCGTTTCGCGCCGTTAAGGAATTTCGAACGGCGGGGATCGCAGTATTGCTGGTCACCGTTCTTCTCGCGGCCTTGCTCTTGTTCTGGTTTCCGCAAATCGTTCTCAAGCAGGGCTACGACGCGCACCAGGCGATGCTGATCGTCGCGCTCTGGATCGCGATCATGGCGATCCGCGTGCTGCGCACGCCCGAAGCGGTATTTCTGCAGGCCGCCGGTGCGTTTCAACTGCTTGCCAATGCCAGCTTGAAATCGTGCGCTGTTTCGCTTGCCGTCACCTTGGCGCTGTTGCTGGCTTTCGGCCCCATCGCCTCGCTGCTCGGCATTGTCGCGGGCGACGTCGTGCTGACGGCGAGCATCTTTGGCCTCGTGCGCGGCTGGAGACTGCAACATGGCTGACGTCACGATCGCGATTCCCACGTTCCGCCGGCCGCAGGGACTTGCGCGACTTCTGGCCGCGCTCGAGGCGCTGGAGACGAAGGCTCGCGTCACCGTGCTCGTCGCCGACAACGATGCCGAAGGGCGCGAAGGTTTGGCGGTCTGCGACCGCCTGCGGCAAGACTATCGCTGGCCGTTGCAGGCCGTGCTTGCGCCGCAGCGCGGCATTTCGCAGGTCCGCAACACGCTGGTGGAAACCGCGCTCGCCCGGCCCGGGATGCAGTATCTCGCCATGCTCGACGATGACGAGTGGCCCGAGCCGCAATGGCTCGACGCGCTTCTCAAGGCGCAGACCACAACGGGAGCGGGCGCGATCCAGGGTTCCATACTCTTCGATTTCGAGGAAACGCCGAAGGAGTGGGCCAAGCTGTTCGACGGCATGTCCGACATCCGCCACGCCAGCGGCCCGATCGGCATGCTGCAGGGCGCGGGCAATCTTCTGCTGACGCGCGCCGCGCTGGAATCCGTCCGTTCGCCCTGGTTCGATCCGGCTTTTGCACTCTCCGGTGGCGAGGATTCCGATTTCTTCGTGCGGCTGCGGACCGCCGGCGGCCGCTTTGCCTGGAGCGACGAGGCCATGGCGCACACCTTCGTTCCGGCGACGCGCGCCAATCTGACATGGGCGCTCAAGCGCGCGTACAGCATCGGCAATTCAGACATGCGGGTGTTTCTGAAATACCGGCCGCCGCTGCGTGCGCGCCTGCTGGAGTTCGCCAAAATTGCCGGCGCGCTCTTGTTGTCGCCGCTGCTGTTCGCCATCCTCGCATTCGACGCGAATCGGCGCGCGAACGCGCTGCGGCTGATGTATCGGGCGGCCGGCAAGATCAGCGCGCTGCTCGGACGGCAATACAATGAGTATTCCGTGATCCATGGCCAATGAGCACCTTGCACAAGGCCTAGAACTGCCTCGCTCCGGTTTCGATCGCCGTGTTGCGGAAGCGGGCTTTGTCATTCTGCTCCTGCTGATCTTCATCGGCACGACGCCGCTGGACGATCGCAGCGTCGCCGCCTTGAGCGCGCGCAACGCGGCATCGGCGTCGGGCGACCTCATTCGCCAGATCAGCTTTCTCGGCACGTTTGCGATCATCGTGTTCGCAGCGCTTCGCCGGCGCGGACTGTCCGCCATCAGGGCCGTTCCCGTCAGCCTCGCGCTGTTGATGGGCTGGTGCATTCTGACGTCGGTCTGGTCGGACGAACCCGACATTGTCGCGCGGCGCGCAATTCTCGCGACCATCTTTGTTCTGTCCGTGATGCTGAGCGTCGACACGCTCGGCACGGCGCGGGCCGTGGCGCTGTGGCGCTACGTGGTGGCCGCCGTTATCATCGGCGATCTCGCCTCGGTCGCGCTGTTCCATCAGGCCGTCCATCTTCCCAGCGATGTCGAAGCCAACCTCGCCGGTTCCTGGCGCGGCCTGCACTCGCACAAGAACACCGCCGGCGCTTTCGCGGCGACGTCGGCCATCATGTTCTTCTACTTCGCAGTCGAGAACCGGCGGCGCAGCGACATCATATTGTGCGCCGCCTCGATCTTCTTTCTGGTGATGACCCGCTCGAAGTCCTCGATGGGGCTATTGCCGGTGGCTTTGATCGCGGGCGCGCTCTATCGCGTGGCATGGCGCAGCAAGCTCGACCGCGCCATCGCCGCGGCCGCCGCCGGGCTCTTGCTGATCGGTCTGGCCGTCACGCTGGCGGTCCAGTGGCAATTGGTTGCGCGCCTGCTCGAAGACCCGCAGAACTTCACCGGCCGGGCGGCGATCTGGCAGGCCGAATTCGCCTATATCCGGGATCATCCGTTGCTCGGCGCGGGCTTTGGCACGTTCGGCAACACCGGAATGCGCTCGCCGATCTATCACTATGTCGGCAGCGGCTGGGTTTCGCAGATCGGCGAAGGCCATAGCGGCTATCTCGAGATGCTGGTGACGATCGGCGGCATCGGCTTTGTCCTGGGCATGAGCGCCGTCGTCGTTCTGCCCTTTCTGCAGTTCTGGCGTCCCGAGCGGACCGATGCGAATTTGAACGCGATGCTGTTCGCGGTGTTCCTGTTCGACGTCCTGCACAATTTCATGGAATCCGATTTCATCCAGGTCACGGCGGTGCAGTGGGGACAGCTCTTGCTGGTTCTCGGCCTGCTGCGCGCGTCGATGCGCGAAACCAGACCTGCAGCAGCGGTGCCGTCATGGACGTGACGCCGTTCTTTTCTGTGGTGATCCCGGTCTACAATCGCGCCCACCCTCTGGCGGATGCGCTGCGGTCGGTCCTGTCCCAGTCGGAGCAGGATTTCGAAATCGTCGTCGTCGACGATGGTTCGCGCGACGACCCGAAGACTGTGGTGGATATGCTGAACGATCCGCGCATCCGCTTCTTCCGGCGGGACAATGGCGGCGGCGGCGCGGCGCGCAACACCGGAATCGGCAGGGCGCGCGGCCGTTTCGTTGCGTTCCTCGATTCAGATGACGCGTTTCTTCCGCGGCACCTCGAAACCATGCGCAGGCTTCTGGCAGGAACGAAGAATACGGCCGGCTATGCGCGCATCGTCGTGGATCGGGGCGCCGGCAGCACGTTTCTCAAGCCGCCGCGCGCGATCGGTGCGAGCGAGGACATGGCGACCTATTTGTTGTGCGACCGGGGCTTTATCCCCACCAGTTCGGTCGTCGTGCCCGCCGATCTCGCCAAGCGTGTCCGCTTTCCGGAAAATCTCAGCGAAGCCGAAGACACCGATTTTGCCGTGCGGCTCTACCTCGCCGGCTGCCGGTTCGTGATGGCCGAAACGCCGGGCACGATCTGGAAGGATCACTACGATCCCAATCGCCTGTCGGCAGGACGCAGCAGTCCGCGCCTGGCGCAGTGGCTGGAAGCGATGAAACCGAGCATTCCGCGCAGCGCCTATCTCGGCGGGCGCGGCTGGGCGGTCGCCAAGGGGGTTGCGAAGTCGAACAAGTGGCAGGCGCTGAAACTGTATCTGGCCGCAGTTTTCCACGGTTGCTACAGGCCGGGTCTCGCCGCGATCATTTTTCTGCAGATATTTCTGCCGGACCGTCTCTATCGCGCAGTGGCGGATGGCGCGATCACCTGGCTGCGGGTCGGCTTTCGCGGGCCTCGGAAATCAGCCGCGCCGATCGCCGTCGACGTTCGCCCCGAAAGCACATGCTGACGCGCCGCAGCGTGCTGGGCGGCGCCGGCGCGGCCCTTTGTGCCTGCGCTGCATCGGCCGGTTACATCCATCCGGGCCTGACGAATGAAGGGCGGTCGCTGCGCGCTCTCGCGGCGTCGCGCGGATTCGTCTACGGCTGCGCGGCGGGAAATTTCGAGTTTCGCGACGACGATTTCGAATTCGCGTTTCTGCGCGACTGCGCCATCATGGTTCCCGAATATGAGCTCAAGCGCGACCTGATCGAGCCGGTCGAGGGCCGATACGATTTTTCCGCGCCCGACGCGCTGCTCGATTTCTCGCGCGAACATGGGCTGCTGTTCCGCGGGCATCCGCTTCTCTGGTACGCCTCCAATCCGCCCTGGCTGGAGCAGGCCGTGGCCGACGCGCCGGACGAATCGATCTTCGAGACGTACATCACCAACGTCGCGGCGCATTTTCGCGGCCACATGCATTCCTGGGATGTCGTCAACGAGGCGATCGAACCGAAGGACGGCCGCAGCGACGGCTTGCGCAATTCGTTCTGGCTGAAGAGATTCGGACCGTCCCATATCGATCTGGCGTTTCATGCCGCGCGCGAGGCGGATCCGGCGGCGCTGCTGGTCTACAATGAGTACGGCATCGAGGAAGACGGCCCGGATCGCGACGAGCGCCGGCGTCAGACGCTCAAGCTGCTCGAAGGGCTCGTCGTGCGCGGCGTGCCGGTCGGCGCGTTCGGCATCCAGGCCCATCTGCAGGCATTCGGCCGCACCACAAACGCGAAAAAGCTGGAGTCGTTTCTCGGCGAAGTGCGGGCGACGGGACTGCGCATTCTGGTCACGGAACACGATGTGGACGACAGCGGCGGGCCGATCGATTTCGCGTCGCGCGACCGCGCCGTGGCCGATGCCAGCCGGCGCTTTCTCGACGTCGTGCTAGACAATCCATCGACAATGGCGGTTCTGACCTGGGGATTGTCCGATCGCTATCTGCAGGCCGAAGGTATGCGCAATAAGCTGCTGCGCGGTCTGCCCCGCAAACTTCCTCTCGATTCGGACATGCATCCGACCGCCATGCGCACCGCTCTGGCGCGCGCTTTTGCCGGTGCGCGCAAGCGCTAGGCGGCGCGGCGCTGTCCGGCAGCAGCGGCGATGCGGCGGTGCAGATGACCGCAAAGGCGCGGGGCCGCGAACTCCGAACCGCACATGAAGCGCAGCAGGGGGCCGAAGCTGTTGGCGGCAGCGAGTCCCACGAAGTAAAGATCGGGCACGGACGCCTCGAAATTATCCGACAAGATCGGCGTGCCTTCGACCTGGGCAATCTGTTCGCGCAGCCCGGCATCGAGGAAGGGGAGGCGCGCGAGATCGGCGCGATAGCCGGTCGCCGCCACGACATGATCCGTCATCATAATCCGCTCGCGGCCGTCGCCGCTGCGCAGGTCGAGCGCGACCCGGCCATCGACGGCATGGGCGCTCTTGAGCCGGTGATCGGTTAGCGCCGGAATTTTGCCGATGAACTTGCCGCGCGTGAACCAGCCGGCCGCGGGGCCAAGATGGCGGCGCGTGGCTTCCAGGCGTAACTTCTGCGGCAGGCGGTGGAAAAGCAGCGGCGTGTTGACGCAAAAGAACGAACGCCAGCCCGGGCCGATTCCGGTGTCCGGATTCTGAAGCTGACGCAGCAGGGTCGGCTCCTGATTGTCCGGGGCATCGTGGAACCAGATGGACTTGCGGCGCGTCAGCACCTTCACATTTGCGCCCGCTTCATGCATCGCAATGGCCGTATCGATGGCCGATGCACCGGCGCCGACGACCGTCACGTCGCGGCCGCGGAACGCACCGCACTCGTGATGATCGAAGGAATGGCTGACCAGCGCGCCCGGCAGAGACTGAAGTTCCGCAGGCAGCGATTTGAACCAGGTGATGCCGACCGCCAACACGACGCGCCTTGCGGCGACCACGGTCCCGTTCTCCAGCGTCAGCGAATAGCCGCCGGCGCTGCGTTCCAGGCCGACGACATTTTGCTGTTCGAGATTCGGTACATAGGTCCGCGTGAACCAGTCGGCATAGGCGACGAAGTTTTCGAGTGCGACGGGCGACTTCTGGGCGGCGAATGCGACGCCATTGGCCTTGCACCACGCCGCCAGCGTGGATTTGCGGTCGGGCGCCGACAGGTTGGTGGCGAAGCCTTCGGACTTCAGGCGCATGCCCTTGGGCATGTGGTCGCGCCACGTGCTCATCGGCATTCCGAAGATACGAAACGACAGGCCGGCGGCGCGCAGATGGGCGGCCAGCGAAAGTCCGTAGGGACCGGCGCCGACGATGGCAACGTCGCAGATGCTGGGCATGACATCCTTTCCGAAACAGCTGGAACCCGGGGCCTTCCCGCGTGTTCCGATTTGAAACATTTCTCTCTTTTTGAGACGCCGGATTCCGCAGTGACGGCATCTCGCCTGCACTCCTCCACTTTGCGTGCCACGTTCAGAATTGATTGAGGGCCAAGCGGTTAGGGTGCCGGCATGGTCTCGCGCATCCTTCTCAGCACGACGGTGCAATGGCCGTCAGGCGCCCGTCTTGCCAGCGCCTTCGCCGCAGCCGGTGCGCAGGTCGATGCGCTCTATCCGGCGGGACATGTGAATGCCAAAAGCCGCTTCGTTTCAGGCCATCACATCTACAATCCGCTCTTTCCGCTGCCGTCGCTGGCGCGCGCCGTCGAAGCAGCGTCTCCGGACCTCATCGTGCCCTGCGATGACCGCGCCGTGCGTCAACTGCTCGCGCTTTACGACCGCAATCCGCACGGCGATGCCGGCAGTTTGATCGCGTTCTCGCTGGGCAGGATCGAGAGTTATCCGGCGCTGTTCTCGCGCAGCAGCTTCATAGCGGCCGCGACGAGAGAAGGCATCGCGGCGCCGGCAACGATCGGCGTCGATGGCTTTGACACGCTGGAACTCGCGCTCGTCGAAATCGGTTTTCCGGCGGTCCTGAAATCGGACGGGAGCTGGGGCGGCGGCGGCGTCGTCATCGCGCGCACACGCGAACAGGCGCATGAAGCGTATCGGCGCCTGTCGTCGGCGCCGTCGCGCGTGCGCAGCATCGCACGCACATTCCGCCGCAAGGATACGCACTTTCTGCTGGACGCGCTCTCGCCGCCGCACGCTTTGGTCAGCGTCCAGCGCTTCGTCGCCGGCGCGCCCGCGACGACGTCAATTGCCTGCTGGCAGGGTCGCGTGCTCGCCAGCATTCACATGGATGTGCTTGAGACCAGCCATGCCACCGGGCCGGCCAGCGTGATGCGCCATGTGGCGTGCCCTCAGATGGAAGACGCGGCGCAACAACTCGCGGCGCGCTTCCGGCTTTCGGGCCTTCACGGGCTGGATTTCGTTCGCGATGCGGCAGGCAAAGCGCATCTGATCGAGACCAATCCCCGCGCCACCCAATCGAGCGCGCTGGCGCTCGGTCCGGGCCATGACCTTGTCGCCGCGCTGGCCGGATGCATCTCGCCCTCGGCACGCGGTGCGAGGCCGCTGGTCACGACAAATGAAGTCTTTGCGCTGTTCCCCCAGGAGTGGCGGCGCGATCCCAACAGCGCCTGGCTGCGCACCGCTCACCTGGACGTTCCGTGGGACGATCCGGAGGTTCTGAAGGCCTGTCTCAACCCCGGCGAACCGGCGCCAGAACTGTCCAAACCCGATCGCGCGCCGGCGGCGCTGCCACAGGTATTAACGGCCGATTAACCTGAACAGATCCTTTAGGCGTTAACCATTCATCAGTTGATTGGGCCGTAAATCAAGGAGCAGAAGTAAAGGGCTCGCGCGCGTCGCCGGCGGGACAAGGGCATGCCGTTCCAGGGAAACAACCCACAGTCCGAAGCGTCGCCCCCAATGGCGACCATCCGTCCGGCGAAATCCTTCGAGCTCACCGATTTGCTCAATGTCATGCGTACCCGGCTGGGGCTGATCGTCCGCGTCACGATTCTGGTCGTCGCGCTCGCCGCGATCATCGTGATGTTTCTTCCGGCACGTTTTTCATCCTCCGCCGTCGTCATCCTCGACCAGCGCAAGAACACAATCGCCGACCTGACGTCCGTGCTGTCGGCGCTGCCGACCGATCCGGCCTCGCTGCAAAACCAGAATTCAAATCCTGCAATCCCGCGATCTGGCGGCCGAGGTGATCGCCAAGCTGAAGCTCTACGACGATCCGGAATTCAACGCGGCGGAGCCGACGCTGGGCGGCGCGTTGCTGTCGTCGCTTAATCCCAAGCGGTGGCTCAGTCCGGAAACCGATTCAGTGCCAGTCGACGGTGCGGTGCGCCGCGACGCGATCATCGATGCGTTCCTCTCCCACCTGTCGGCGGAATCGCTCGGACTGTCGACCACGATCACGGTGACCTTCGTCGCGCGCGATGCCAGCAAGGCCGCCCTCATCGCCAACACCGTTGCCAGCACCTATGTCGAAGACCAGGTCGCCTCGAAGCTGCAGGCGACGGAAGCGACAAGCGCCTGGTTGACGCAGCGCATCGAGGATCTTTCGAAACAGGTTCAGGCCCAGGAAGCGTCTGCGCTCACCTACAAGGCGCAGAACAATCTGGACTCCAGCCCGGGCGGCACGTCGCTGATCGAAGCCCAGATGAACGGCATCAACACACAGCTCGTGCAGGCGCGCGCCGATCTCGCCGCCAAGGTTGCGATCTACGCCCAGGTTGAAAATCTGGTGAAGTCCGGCAACTCGGCCAATATCTCGCAGGTTGTCGCCTCGCCCCTGATCATTCAATTGCGCAGCCAGCAGGCAGACCTGATGCGTCAGCAGGCGGATCTCGAGGTGCGTTATGGCGAGCGCAATCCCAAACGCATTGCGGTCGAGACGCAACTTGCCGATCTAAACCAGAAGATCGCAGAGGAAGTGTCGCGCGTTGCAGCCGCACTCGCCAACGATGCCGCCGTCGCGCGCGCGCAGGTCGGTTCGTTGCAAGCCAGCCTGATCATGACGCAGCATCAGGCGTCGAATCAGAACATGACCGCCGTGAAGCTGCAGGCGCTCGAGGCCAACGCGGCCTCGACGCGCAATCTCTACGACTCCTATCTGACGCGCTTGCACGCGATCCAGGATCAGGATGGCCTGCAATATCCCGAAGCGCGCGTGATCTCGCGCGGCCCGGTTCCGGGCGCACCTTCGTCTCCGCCGCGGCTTCCGATCATGCTTGCGTCGATACCTGCCGGTCTGCTTCTGGGTCTTCTCGCTGCGCTCATGGCGGAACGCTTCCGCGACAGCAGCAGCAGCAGCAACAACAGAAGCACGCCGGTGCGCCGCGCACCGCCGCAACGCCCGCAAGTCCGCCCCACGCCGTCGCCCTTTCCGCAATCCGCCATGGCAAGCCCGCCGCTTCTTGCGGACGTGCCAGGTGCACAATTGGCCGGCGCCGCGGACCACATCATCGACTGGCCCGCTTCGGCGTTTTCACACGCGATCACCGGTCTGCTGAAGCGCGTGGCGGTCCCCTCCAAATCCGGCGCTGGCCGCGTCGTGTGCGTGACGCCGGCCGAGAAGGGCGTCGCCGGAACGACGATTGCCGTCGCGCTGGCGCGCGCCGCAGCCCAATCGGGCCTGCGGACTCTCGTGGTGGACGGGTGCCTGACCAAACCGGTCATCGCCCATCTCATGGGGGTCCATCTGCGGGCCGGGATGATGGATGTGCTGCGTGGCTCGGTCCCGCTCAACGCTTCGCTCGTGCGCAATTCGCGGACTGCGGCGCTGCTTCTGTCCAATCTGCGGCCGGTGACCGACCCCGCGGCCGTGCTGGCCGCGCCGCGGACTGCCGAGCTCTTCACGCATCTGCGCAGCCTTGCAGACCTCATTGTCATTGCTGCGCCATCTGTCACAGCGTCTGCGGAGATGCCGTTCCTGACGCGCGTCTCGGACGTGGTCGTGGTCGTGGCCGACCCGGCGGCCGGCCCAAGGTCTTTGCTGGCCCGGGCGCTTCAGGCCCTGACGGAATGGCATTCCCCGCCGGTCGGCATGGTCCTGGCCCGTTAGCGGCCCTTTTCCGCCCCGGCAGAGATGGCGGCCATTTAAGGCAAAAACCGCAACGACCTGCTTGCGGTACCCCCCGCCTTCCCGTTAAGTGCGCCCCGTCAAAGTCGCGGGGCTGCCAAAGAATGCCAATTGACATGAATAGTACGACGATGCGTGCGACGGCCGGAGCGATCCTGCTGATCGTCGGACTGGCCGTGGGCTGGTTCGGCCACAAGGCCATAAATGGCGCACCGGACATCGCAACGGTTTCACTTTACCAGGACTGGCGTCTTGCCTGCCCGCCCTCCAGCCAAAAAGATGGCTCGTGCGAGATGCAGCAGGACGTTCTGGACGCCAAGACGCATAGCGAGTTGGCGCGGCTGTCGATCTTCCGGTTGAAGGACGACAACACGCTGATCGTCACGGTACCTTACAATGTTTTGCTTGAGCCGGGCCTTGGCCTTGGCCTCGGCAACGACAAGCCGCTGGTCTATCAATATGAGACCTGCAACGGCGTCGGCTGCATCGTGCGGGTGAAGCTCGACAATGCGCTGCGTGCGTCGATCGGCAATACAACACAGGCTCGCGTGCTGTTCGCGGGACTGGATGGCAAGCCGGTGGGCCTGCCTTTTTCGATAAAGGGTTTCAACGAGGCGGCGGCCGCGTTTGACAGCGCCGAAGCCCAGCGCCGTTCCTGGTGGCGGAGACTGTGGTCATGACATCCATTCGTGCTTCCATCGCCGGCGCTGTCGCGCTTGGCCTTCTTTCGCTCGGCGCGGCATCCGCGGATCCGGCGCCTGCAGCCGGCACCGGTGCGCCGCTCCAGCCAAGCGAGACCAAGACGTTCGGTGACTGGACCGTTCGTTGCTATCCGATCGCTTCCCCGTCGCCTTGCGACATGTACGAGCTGCTGGCCAACAAGCAGAACAATCAGCGGGTCATGAGCTTGTCGATTGCGTATATGCCGGCCGGCGACAAGCATGTGATCCAGATCGCCGTCCCTCTCGGCATACTGATCCCCAAGGGGCTGGTGATCGAGTCCGACACGTTCACTTCGCAATCGCTGCATTATCGCCGCTGCGACCGCGGCGGCTGCTATGTCGAGATGCTGTTCGACAATGGCGCGGTGAGCGCATTGGGATCGGCGACCGGTCCGGCGAAGATCAAGATCGTCGCCGACAGCGGCAAGGTGTTCGACATTCCGTTCTCGCTGAACGGTTTCTCGGACGCGCATGGCGCGATGGTCGATCTGGCCCGCAAGAAGACGGCGGGCAAGCCGGCCGAAGCTCCGGCGGCAGCTCCGGCTCCCGCTCCGGCCGCTGCGACGCCTGCTCCGGCCACGCCGTAGCCGCTATCCGAAGATCGCGTGAAAGGCTGCGCCAAGCGGCGCTAGCGCAGCCGTGCCCACGGCTCCGAGTGCGATCATCACCGCGGACCACAGAAGCGCAGACGAGACGTTCGAAACCTGGAAGGGCAGGAACGCCATCTGCGAAATTCCCGCAACGATGGGCACGGTGGCGCGCAGAGGTCCGGTGAACCGGCCAAGGAAAATGGCCCAGATGCCCCAGCGGCGGAAAAAGGTCAGCGCCTTCTCCATCTGCGCCGGGTAGCGCGAGATCGGCCAGATCGCGAGGGTGTGTTCCTTGTAGTGGTGCCCGATCCAGTACGAAACCCAGTCTCCCAGGACCGCCCCGATTGCCGCGCCCAGCCAGATCGGCAGGGGATTGAGGCCGAGAGCCTGGATCAGCACGCCCAACCCGATCAGGATCGTCGTGCCGGGGACGAGGAACGAGAGACCGACGAACGACTCGCCGAACGCCGAGACGAACGCGATGGCGAATGCCGATTCGGGGTGTTCCCTTGCATAGACCAGAAGCCAACTCGCGGCGTGATGAATCCAGGCAAAAAAGCCATGCATTGGGCTGAAATCCAGATTGAGAATCGGTGGGCGGCGGCAGGCTTACATTTAGGATATGAGGGTTCCAGTCGCGGACACCAATGCGCGTCGCGACACTTTCGACAAATTTCGAGCTTATGGCTTTGTTATTAGACCGCCGTCGGGCCCTCGACCAGAAAATCCAGCTTTAGCGAGTATTTGAATGAGCAGTCCCGGCAATCTCAAGCACGTTCTCGACAGCGCGTGGGACCAGACGGATCGGGCCTGGCGCTGGGGCGCCGCGCGCATCCCCGGCGGCGCCAAGACCCTGGCGATCGGCCTGGGGCTTCTCCTTCTCCTGTTACTTCTCTGGGCGATCCATCCGGCGGCCAACTCTGGCCGAATGGCCGGCGGTTTTGGCGCGGGCGGGCCGCAGGCTGTCGGCGTGGCGCGGGCCACCAACGGCGACATGAACATCATGCTCAATGGCTTGGGCACCGTCACCCCGATCGCCACGGTCACGGTGCGTCCGCAGGTGAGCGGCCAGCTCATCAAGATTCTGTTTCACGAGGGCCAGATGGTGAAGGCCGGCGACCTGCTGGCCCAGATCGATCCGCGTACCTTCCAGGCTGCGCTCGACCAGGCGCAAGGACAGCTCGCGCGCGATCGCGCCAGCCTTGCCAACGCAAAAGTCGATCTCGTCCGCTTCAAGGCTTTGCTCGCAGCCAACGCGACCTCGCAGCAGCAATATGCAACACAGGCCGCGTTGGTGCAGCAGGACGAAGCCGTTGTCCGCTCCGACCAGGCGAATGTCGAAGCCGCGTCGATCAATCTCGGCTACACGCACATCATGGCGCCCGTCGCCGGCCGCGTCGGCTTGCGCCAGGTCGATCCCGGCAACATCGTGCAGGCCGGGCAGAGCAACGGCATCGTCGTCGTGACCCAGATTCAGCCGATCACGGTTCTGTTCACGCTGCCCGAAGACAATATCGGAGACATCATGGCCCGGATCGGCGCGGGCGCGACGCTGACGGCCTATGCCTATGATCGCGGCCAGACCCAGCTTCTTGCAACCGGAACGCTCGCCACCGTCGACAATCAGATCGATACGACGACGGGCAGCGTGAAAATGCGCGCCCAGTTCGATAACGCCAGGGGCGAGTTGTTCCCCAATCAGTTCGTCAATATCCGCCTGCTCGTGAACACCGAACACAATCGAACGTTGGTGCCGGCCGCGGCGGTGCAGCGCGGCTCCCAGGGTAATTTCGTCTTCGTCGTGCAGCCGGACAAGACGGTGAGCATGCGCACGGTGACGTTGGGTGCGACGGACGGCACCAACGTCGCCATTCTTCAGGGACTGAAGCCGGGCGATACCGTCGTCATCGATGGCGCCGATCGCCTGCGCGATGGCGCGGAAGTCACGCTGCCGAACGCCGTGGCCCCGGTCAGCAAGCCGAGCGCGGCTGCACCCGCGGCGGGCGGCGCTACGGACGATCGCGCGGCGCGCCGGGCCAAGATGGCTGCAACGCTGAAACAGTTCTGCGCCGACGACCTGAAGAAATACTGTCCTGACGCGAAACCCGGCCCGGACACGTTCATGTGTCTTCGCCAGAACCGCGACAGTTTCAGCGATGCCTGCCAGGCCGCTTTGAAGAAACTTCCACACCGGCGTTCCGGTGGAGGCGGATTTGGTGGCGGAGGCGGCGGGCCGTAGAAGCGGGACGCGGCAGACAGCATGAACCCCTCCGCTCCCTTTATCCTGCGTCCGGTCGCGACATCGCTTCTGATGATCGCGATCCTGCTCGTCGGGCTTGTCGGCTACGACTACCTGCCTCTGTCCGCGCTGCCGGAAGTCGATTATCCCACCATCCAGGTCCAGACGTTTCTTCCCGGCGCCAGCCCGGAGGTCATGACCTCGTCCGTCACCGCGCCGCTGGAAAAGCAGTTCGGCCAGATGCCCGGCCTCAACCAGATGTCGTCGGTGAGTTCGGCGGGCGCTTCGGTCATCACGCTGCAGTTCAACCTCAGCCTCAATCTCGACATCGCCGAACAGGAGGTTCAGGCCGCGATCAATGCGTCGGGCAACCTGTTGCCGGCGAGTCTTCCCGCGCCGCCCGTCTACGCCAAGGTCAATCCGGCGGATGCGCCCGTCCTGACGCTGGCGATCAGTTCCAAATCGATTCCGCTGACACGGGTCGAGGATCTGGCCGACACGCGCATCGCACAGAAGATTTCGCAGCTTTCCGGTGTCGGGCTGGTCAGCATTGCCGGCGGCCAGCGGCCGGCCGTGCGCGTGCGCGCCAATCTGCAGGCGCTCGCGGCTTACGGCCTGAACATCGACGATCTGCGCACCACGATCTCGAACGCCAACAGCAATGCGCCGAAGGGCAGCTTCGACGGCGCGGCCCAGTCCTACACCATCAACGCCAACGATCAGCTGCAGAGTCCCGAGGACTACAAGAACATCGTCGTCGCCTATCGCAACGGCGCGCCGGTGCACCTGTCCGACGTCGCGACGGTTCTGGAGAGCGCCGAGAATGTGAAGCTGTCCAGCTGGATGAACAAGACGCCGTCCATCCTCCTGAACGTGCAGCGCCAGCCGGGCGCCAACGTCATTGCCGTCGTGGACAGCATCAAGGCGATGCTGCCGCAGATCCAGGCGGGCCTTCCGGCCGGAGTCGACGTGACGGTTCTGACAGACCGCACCAACACGATCCGCGCCTCGGTCAACGACGTCGAATTCGAGCTCGGCCTTGCTGTCGTTCTGGTCGTGCTCGTCATCTTCCTCTTCCTGCGCAACATCCCGGCCACCTTCATTCCCAGCCTGTCGGTGCCGCTTTCGATCATCGGCACGTTCGCGGCGATGTACCTGTTGGGCTATTCGCTCAACAATCTGTCGCTGATGGCCATGACGATCGCGGCGGGCTTTGTCGTCGACGATGCGATCGTGATGATCGAGAACATCACGCGCTATCTGGAGGATGGCGACACGCCGATGCAGGCGGCGCTGAAGGGCGCGGGCGAGATCGGCTTCACCATCGTGTCGCTCACCGTGTCGCTGATCGCCGTCCTGATTCCGCTTCTCTTCATGCAGGAAGTGGTCGGACGGCTGTTCCGCGAATTCGCGGTGACGCTGGCCATCACAATCCTGATCTCGGCCGTCGTCTCGCTGACGCTGGTGCCGATGCTGTGCGCCAAGCTGCTGCGACGCCACGATCCGGCGAAGCAGGGCGCCGTCGCGCGCAAGTCCGAGGAGTATTTCAACCGCGTCATCGCCGAGTACGACCGGCTCCTCAAATGGGTGCTGGATCGCCAGCCGCTGACCCTGCTCGTCGCCGTCGTCACCTTGGTGGTGACGATCCTGCTCTACATCGTGATCCCGAAGGGTTTCTTTCCGACGCAGGACACGAGCCTGGTTCAGGCCATCACCCAGGCCGGTCCGACAGTTTCCTTCGCCGAAATGGCGCGCCGCCAGCAGGCGCTGGCCGATGAGTTATTGCGCGATCCCAACGTCGAGAGCCTGTCGTCCTTCATCGGCGTGGACGGCACGAACAACACGCTGAACAGCGGCCGCTTCCTGATCAATCTGGTGCCCAAGGACCAGCGCTCGGAAGGCGTGACCGCTGTCATCGGCGATCTGTTGGCGCGTGCGCAGGGCGTGCCCGGCATCGCGCTTTATCTGCAACCCGTGCAGGACCTGACCATCGATTCCACCGTCAGCCGGGCGCAGTACCAGTTCGTTCTGGAAGATGCGAGTTCGGCCACGCTCACCCAATGGGTGCCGAAACTGATGGCAAAGCTTGCCGCGGCGCCGGAGCTGCAGAACGTCTCGACCAACTATCTGGACCGTGGCTTGTCGGCGATGGTTGTGGTCGACCGCGATACGGCGGCGCGCTTCGGCATCACGGCCGCGACGATCGACAATGCGCTGTACGATGCGCTCGGGCAGCGCATCGTCTCGACCATCTTCACGCAGTCGAACCAGTACCGCGTGATCCTGGAGGCGAATCCGGACGTGCAGAATTCGCTCGCCTCCCTGTCCGACATCCACATGCCGTCGGCCGGCGGCGGCCAGGTTCCGCTCTCAGCCTTTGCGCGGGTCGAGGCGCAGCCGGTGGCGCTTGAGATCGACCATCTGGGTCAGTTCCCCGCCGCGACGATCTCCTTCGACGTCGCACCCGGCTATTCCCTTGGCAGCGCGGTCAATGCCGTGCGGCAGGCCGAAACCGATGCCGGACTGCCCGCCAGCATCTCGACGGAGTTCCAGGGTTCCGCGCTGGCCTTCCAGTCCGCGCTGGTCAACGAGCTCCTGCTGATCCTGGCGGCAATCGTCACGGTCTATATCGTGCTCGGGGTTCTCTATGAGAGTTTCATCCATCCGGTCACGATCCTGTCGACGCTGCCGTCGGCCGGCGTCGGTGCGCTTCTGGCGCTGATCATTTCCGGCAACGATCTGGGCGTGGTCTCGATCATCGGCATTATTCTTCTGATCGGCATCGTGAAGAAGAACGCCATCATGATGATCGATTTCGCTCTGGAGGCGGAGCGCAACGAAGGCAAATCGGCGCGCGAAGCGATCCACCAGGCCGCCCTGCTGCGCTTCCGTCCCATCCTGATGACGACCGTTGCGGCGCTGTTCGGCGCGCTGCCCCTGATGATCGGCAGCGGCACCGGATCCGAACTGCGCCATCCGCTCGGCATCGCCATCGTCGGCGGTCTGCTGGTAAGCCAGCTTCTGACGCTGTTCACCACGCCCGTCATCTACATTTATTTCGACCGGCTGGGGACGCAGTTCCGCGAATGGCGGACGGCGCCTGCGACATGAGCTTCTCGGAAGTCTTCATCCGGCGGCCGATCGCCACGACCCTGTTGACGATGGGTCTGGCGCTGACGGGGGCGGTCGCCTACTTCCTTCTGCCGGTCGAACCGCTGCCCAGCATCGACGTGCCGGTGATCATGGTCGCCGCGACGATGCCCGGCGCGAGCCCCGAAACCATGTCGACCAGCGTTGCAACGCCGCTCGAACGGCATCTGGGCGTCATCGCCGATGTCGACGAGATGACGTCTTCGAGCTCGGTCGGCGCCACCCGGATCGTGCTGCAGTTCACGTCCAGGCGGAACATCGACGGCGCGGCGCGCGACGTCCAGGCCGCGATCAACGCGGCCCGCGCCGATCTTCCGGCCGCGCTGCGCGCCAATCCGACCTATCGCAAGATCAATCCTGCGGACCAGCCGATACTGATCCTGTCGCTGACCTCCGCGTCGCTTACACCGGGCCAGATCTACGATTCGGCCTCCAATATCCTGCAGCAAAAGCTGAGCACGGTGGACGGGATCGGGCAGGTTCAGATCAGCGGCGGCTCGCTGCCCGCCGTGCGCGTCGAACTCAATCCGCGTGCGCTGTTCAAATACGGCATCGGCCTTGAGGATGTGCGCGCCGCGCTCTCGGCCGCCAATGCCAACGCGCCCAAGGGCGCGATCGAGCAGGGCACCCAGCGCTTTCAGATCTACGTCAACGACACGGCGACGAGAGCGGATCAGTACCGCCCGCTCATCATCGCCTATCGCAACGGTTCGGCGGTGCGCCTGTCCGATGTCGCCGAAGTCACCGACAGCGTGGAGGACGTGCGCAACATCGGCATGTCCAACAACAAGCCGGCGGTTCTCGTCATCCTGTTCCGCACGCCGGGTGCGAACATCGTGGCCACCGTGGCCAATGTGAAGACGGTGCTGCCGCAGCTTCAGGCGGCCCTGCCGCCCGCCGTCAAGCTGGCCGTCGCCATAGACCGCACCGGCAATATCGGCGACTCGCTGCGCGACGTTCAGCGCTCGATGATGGTGTCCATCCTGCTTGTGATGTTTGTCGTCTATTTCTTTCTGCGGGACGGACGGGCTGCGATCATCCCCAGCGTCGCCGTTCCCCTGTCGCTCGTCGGCACATTCGGCGCCATGTATCTGCTGGGTTATTCGCTCAACAACCTGTCGCTGATGGCGTTGACGGTGGCGACCGGCTTCGTGGTCGACGATGCCATCGTGGTGCTGGAAAACATCACACGCCATCTGGAACAGGGCATGCCGCGCCTGCAGGCGACGCTGCAGGGCACGCGCGAAGTGGCGTTCACGGTCCTCGCCATGAGCATTTCCCTGGTGGCAGTCTTTCTTCCCATCCTACTCATGGGCGGCGTCATCGGCCGCTTTTTCAATGAATTTGCGATGGTGCTTTCCGTCGCGATAACGATCTCGCTGATCGTGTCGCTCACCACGACGCCCATGCTGTGCGCACTTCTCGACCTGCATACGCCCGATCGCAAACAGGGGCTGTTTCTGCGCCTGTCGGAACGGGGCTTCGAAGGCGCGCGGCGGTTCTACGGAAAGACGCTGGAATGGTCGCTCGAAAATCCGGGCACGATCCTGTTCGTTCTCGTGATCGCCATCGTCCTCAACTTCTATCTCTACTTCATCGTGCCCAAGGGGTTTTTCCCGCCGGAAGATACCGGGCAGGTATTCGGCGGCATCCGCGCGGGACCCACCATCTCGTTCCAGCTCATGGAACAGAAGTTCAAGGCCTTCATGCAGATCCTGAGCGAGGATCCGGCGGTGGAGTCCGTCACCGGTTCGACCGGCGGTGGCGGAGGCGGGCCGCGCGGCGGCGCGACCAACACCGGCAACGTCTTCATCCAGCTCAAGCCGCTCGCGGGCCGCGGCGGGCTCAGCACCGATGGCGTGATCGAGCGCCTGCGCACGAAACTTGGCGGCGTCACCGGCGCAAGGCTGTTTCTGCAGGGCGGGCGGGACGTTCGCGTCGGCGGACGGCAGGGCAATGGCGCCTATCAGTACACGATCACGGCAGACACGCTCGAAGACCTTGAAAAGTGGATGCCGAAGATCACGGACGCGCTGCAGGACGTGAACGAACTGGAAGACGTTAATTCGGATCGCGGCGACCAGGGGCTGGAAGTCGATCTCAGGATCGATCGGGCGACAGCCGCGCGACTGGGCCTCACCGCAACGCAGATCGACAACACGCTCTATGACGCGTTCGGCCAGCGCCAGGTCTCGACGATCTACAATGAGCTGAACCAATATCACGTCGTGATGGAGGTTGCCCCGCAGTTCTGGCAGAGCCCCGAAACGCTCAACGATATCTACATCAGCAAGTCAGGCGGCGCGATCGGCGGCACCCAGGCGACGGGCGCCGTAGCGGGCACGACGGTGATCGCGGGCACTACGGCCCTGACGGCCGCCGCCGTCGCCGGCGATGCCGTGCGCAACCAGCAGCAGAATGCCCTGATCAACAGCGCGCGCGGCGGCGTATCGACGGGCGCATCGGTCACCACGCAGGCCGAGACTATGGTGCCGCTGTCGGCGGTCACCAGCTTCGATCCGGGAACGGCGCCGCTCGCGATCAATCATCAGGGGCCGTTCGTCGTCACGACTTTCTCGTTCAACCTGCCGCCGGGCATTTCGCTCAACCAGGCGACGGCCGCGATCCAGAACACCATGGCGGCGATCAAGACGCCCGCCTCGATCCAGGGCGTCTTTGCCGGAACGGCGAAGGTGTTTCAGGAATCGCTTTCCAGCCAGCCGCTGCTCATCGTTACCGCGATCCTGACGATCTACATCGTTCTGGGAATTCTCTATGAGAGCTACGTCATCCCTCTGACGATCCTGTCGACGTTGCCGTCGGCGGGCGTCGGCGCGCTGCTGGCGCTGCTGATCTTCAAGACGGAACTCAGCCTGATCGCAATGATCGGGATCATCCTGCTGATCGGCATCGTGAAGAAGAACGCGATCATGATGATCGACTTCGCCATGGCGGCCGAGCGGCAAGAGGGCCTCGACGCACGGGCCGCGATCTACAAGGCCTGCATGATGCGCTTTCGCCCGATCATGATGACGACGTTTGCGGCCATCCTCGGCGCCATGCCGCTGGCTTTCGGATTCGGAACGGGTGCCGAGTTGCGCCAGCCGCTCGGCATCTCGATCGTCGGCGGTCTTGTCGTCAGCCAGATCCTGACGCTTTACACGACGCCCGTGATCCACCTGTATCTCGATGGCTGGCGCACGCGGCGGAAGTCGGCATGGGATCGCTGGTACACCCGCTTCATGGGTGACGATGCGCCGGCGGCGGCTGAATAACGCTTCAAAGGTTCGGCAGGTTTTCCGTGTCCGGCGCGCCGTTGCGGATTTCCGCATTGCGGTGCTGACGGTACAGGCTGCGCGTCGTGGCGTAGAGATCAACGGATGTCCGCTCAATCTGGTCCAGATTGTCGACATTGCGCGCGCGAAGATCGACAAAACCCATGCCGGTCCGGATACCCATGTAAAGCGAGCTGTTGTTCCACTTCATATAGGTGAGTGGATCCATGAAATAGTCCGCCACCTGGCCGGTGACGTCGCGCGGATTGCTGGGCCCGGCAAGCGGCAGCACCAGATAAGGTCCTTCTCCGGCGCCCCAGACGCCGAGAGTCTGTCCAAAGTCCTCGTCGTGCCGCGGAATGCCCATCTTGGCCGCCACGTCGACAAGTCCGCCGACGCCCAGCGTCGAGTTGATGACGATACGGCCCAGCGTCTGGCCGGCGCGGGCGGGATCGCCCTGCAGCACGTCATTCCCCAACGTCACTGGCGCATCGAGATTGCCGAGGAAATTGTGAATACCGTCGCGCGCGAATTCGGGAACGGCATGGTTGTAGAACACGCCGATCGGACGGGCGACGGCATGGTCGATCTTCTGGTCGAACGAGAAAATCGAGCGGTTCGTCTGCTCATAGGGGTCGTTCTGGCCACTGGGATCGGTGGCGCACCCTGCGAGCGATGCGGACGCGAAAAACGCCGCAACGAGGATCTGTAAGCGGTTCATACCCACACCAATACTACCCAGCCGATTTCAGAATCGTTTATCGGCGAAACTATATTGCGAAATATCGAGGTTAATTTTGTGTAGGGCAAGTGCCTGCGGCAACCCGTCAAATTCCGCCCCACCACTGATATCCCTGATCTTCCCAATAGCCGCCCTTGCCCCCACCTATACGGTCGAACCGGTCCACCAGTTCCATTCGCTGCACATATTTCGGCATTTTGTAGCCAAGCTGGCGCTCCGCACGCAGGCGGACCGGCGCGCCATGCTCCACGGGCAGGGTCTGGCCGTTTAATTTATAGGCAAGAATTGTCTGTGGATGGGTGGCCTCCAGCAGGTCCAGGCTCTCATAGTAGTAGGGCGGCTGAACGATGTTGCCGTTGGCGTCCATCGTCGCTTCGCCCATCGGGTCGGCGCAATAAAAGACGACGTATCTGGCCTCGGCCTTGGGGTTCGCCAGGGCCAGCACAAGCTGCAGCGGCGTGCCGGTCCATTCGCCGATGCAACTCCAGCCTTCGACACAATCATGCCGGGTAATCTGGGTGCGCGACGGCATGGCGCGAAGATGGTCCATCGAGAGTTTCAGCGGTTTGTCGACCAGCCCGCCGACCTCGATCGTCCAATCCTTGAAACCGCTGGCGACGTGGGCGCTGTAGTCGTTGGTGTTCGGATTGAGCGTGCCGTTGGCGCGGAACACCGGCGCGATGTCGGCTTTGGCATATTCCGGCGCCAGCGCATGTCCGCCCGCGAACAGGCGTTGCGCGCGGCGCGTCAGGTTTTCGACTTCGCCGAGGATGCTGAGGACCCAGGGCTGTTGCGACAGGTCCGTGCATCCTGCGAGCGCGAGCGTGCCGAGAAGTGCGGCGCCTGCGCGCGAGAAAGCTGCGGCGGTTCGCAGCGGTTGTTTCAGACATCCATTGTCTCCGTCTCGATCGCATAACGGCCGGTGATCATGGAGCGCAGATTGTTCCAGGTGCCCGACAGGATCACCATGATCGATGTGCACGATGAAGAACGCCAGGAACGAGAACGCGCAGAGGAAATGGATCGTGCGCGCGCTCTGACGGCCGCCGAAAATCCAGGGCAGGAACGGAAAGGCGCTGTCCATGGTCGGCGACATCGTCAGTCCCGTCAGCACGATCAGCGGGCCCAGCACGAAGATCACGACGAAATAGGTCATGCGCTGGATGCCGTTATAGTGCTTGGCTTCCTCGCCCCTGGCGAAACGCAGGCGCGCGTGATTGACGATCTCGCGCGGCAGATGCGCGAAATCCTTGCCGGTCGGAAGCAGCTCGGTCTTGAAATGCCCGCTCGCGAAGGCATAGGCGAAATAGGCAAGACCGTTGATCGCCAGCAGCCAGGCGAAGGCGAAATGCCAAAGGCGCCCGAGTGCGAGGTTGGGAGAGTCGGCCGGCAGCGTCACCCAGTCGGGAAAGCCGCGCACGCTCTTCACGCCGTCATGAAAGGACGCACCGAGGAAGCCGTCACTATTGAAGCTCCATGAACCGATTTGCGTGACGCCGTGAAAATTGTCCTGCGTACCGATCGCGGTCAGCGCGACGAAGGGATGATCGAAGTCGGATCCGTTGCCCCAATAGAGGGCGGGATGCGCGTTGAAGATCTGCAAGCCGCTCATCAGCATGACCAGCATGCAGATCGCATTCAGCCAATGCAGCGCCCGCACCGCAATGGTGTGGCGATAGAAGAGATAGACCGGTTTGCGCGGTGCCCGCGGCGAAAGGCCCATAGTGGCGCGCAGGCGATCGATGAGCCTGTCCGAGGCAGTGCCAGCGTCAAGATTCCCCTGCGTCAAAGGTTCGGTGGTGTCCGTCATGCCCCAATGCCCTTAGTCCAAGCCGCCATCATAGCAGGCCCAGAAACGAATTCGCTGCAGTTGCCGAATTCGTTACAGGCTTCCAATATCGGCTTACAGGCCCGTCGAGAGGCCGAAATCGGGAGACACGCTATGGCCATCCTCGCGCGGAACGGCGTCAACATCTATTACGAAACCCATGGCGAGGGCCCGGTTATCCTGCTGAGCCATGGCTATTCGGCGACATCCCAGATGTGGCGCGGGCAGATCGAACCGCTGTCGAAAAAGCACAAGCTCGTTCTGTGGGACATGCGCGGCCATGGCCAGAGCGACTATCCCGAAGACCAAGCTCAATATAGCGAGGAAGCCACTGTCGCCGACATGCTGGCCTTGCTCGACCATGTCGGGGCCAAGACTGCGATCGTCGGCGGACTGTCGCTCGGCGGATACATGTCTCTCGCCTTCAACGCGAGCCATCCCGACCGCGTGCGCGCGCTGCTGATCGTCGACACCGGCCCCGGCTTCAAGAAGGACGAGGCGCGCGAAGGCTGGAACCAGAATGCGCGGCGCACGGCGGAGCGCTATGAAAAGGAAGGGCTGGGACAGCTCGGCAATGCCAGCGCCGAACGCGCCACGGCGCGGCATCGCGACGCCACGGGATTGGCGCGGGCGGGCCGCGGCATGCTCACCCAGAAGAATGCGCGGGTGATCGAATCCCTGCCGAACATCAAGGTTCCGTCCATCGTCATTGTCGGCGAGAAGGACACGCCGTTCCTCGCGGCGGCCGACTACATGACCGCGAAAATCCCCGGTGCGGAAAAAGTCGTCATTCCGAACGCGGGCCACGCGGCCAATATCGATCAGCCCGCAGCGTTCAACGCGGCGCTCGAATCCTTCATCGCCAAGCTGAGTTAGGAGAACCGAACATGGACCGCGTCAAAGGAAAAGTCGCTCTCGTCACCGGCGGTGCCAGCGGCATCGGCCGCGCCACCTCGCTGCTGCTCGCCAGGGAAGGCGCGACCGTCGTCGTCACGGACGTGCAGGACGACCAGGGCAAGGATTGCGTCGCCGCGATCAAGAAGGCGGGAGGCGACGGGATCTTCCTGCATCACGACGTTTCAAGCGAGGACCAGTGGATCAGCGTCGTGACCGAAGTCAGGTCGCGCTTCGGCAAGCTCGATGTGCTGGTGAACAATGCGGGCATCGCCATCGCGGGTTCGGTGCTGACGATGACGCTCTCCGACTGGCGCCGGCAGCAGTCGATCAATCTCGATGGCGTGTTCCTCGGCGTGAAGCATTCGCTTCCGCTGATGCGCGAAAGCGGCGGCGGCTCGATCATCAACATCTCCTCGCTTGCGGGGCTCAAAGGTTCGGCGACCCTCGCGGGCTATTGCGCCACCAAGGGCGGCGTGCGGCTGTTCACCAAGGCGGTCGCGATGGAATGCGGCGCGGCGCGCGACAATGTCCGCGTCAATTCCGTGCATCCCGGCATCATCGAGACGCCGATCTGGCTCGGCATCATTCCCGGAACGATTCCGGGCGCTGACCAGCCCGGCTCCAACGCGCCCAATCTCGACCAGATGTCGGAACTGGTCGTGCCCATGGGCAAGAAGGGCATGCCCGAAGACATCGCGGCAGGCATTCTCTATCTCGCCAGCGACAACTCGCGTTACGTGACCGGCAGCGAACTCGTGATCGACGGCGGCATGTCCACGCGCTGAACTGCGCGCCTAATCCGCGATCGACGAATAGACGATGCTCTTGAGCTGGCCGCGGAAATTGAACGCGCCCGACGGCATGAGCTGCGTCATGAACACGACGGCAAGGTCATCCTTCGCATCCACCCAGAAGATGGTGGAGGCGGCGCCTCCCCAGTACCAGTCGCTGCCGACGATGCTGCCCGACGCGACGCTGTCGAGCGTGCAGGCAAAGCCGAGACCGAAGCCGACGCCTTCGTTGGCCGTTTCGGAGAAGCCGCCGATCGCCATCTGCGTCAGGTCCTTGCCATCCTTGAGATGGTTGCGATGCATCAGCTCGACGGTGCGCGGGCCGAGGATGCGTGCGCCGTCGAGCTCGCCGCCGCGCCGCAGCATGTCGCAGAAGCGGACATAGTCGGCGGTTGTGCCGGCAAGGCCGCCGCCGCCGGAGAAGAAAGTCTGCTCTTTCAGATAGACGCTCTTTTCCGGATCGTCGACAAGCTGCAGTTTCTTGTCCGGCCCGCGGCGGTAATTGGCCGCGAAACGGTCGAGCTTGTCGCGCGGCAGGGTGAAGGAAGTGTCCTTCATCTTGAGCGGCCCGAAGATTTCGTCCGCAAGGAACTTGTCGAAGCGCTTGCCGGAGATGATTTCCACCAGCGCGCCGCACACGTCCGTCGACAGCGAATACATCCAGCGCTCGCCCGGTTCGTAGCGCAGCGGCACCTGGGCAAGCTTGCCCATGAAGGCGCGCAGATCCTCGCCGTCGCCGCGCCGCACCCCGACGCGCGTATATTCCTTGTCGACCGGATGCCCGCTGTCCGGCGCACCCAATGCCGCGAGCGCCGTACCATAGGTGAGGCCGCCGGTATGGCAGAGCATGTCGCGCATGCTGACCGGGCGCCGCGGCCTTGTCGTCTGCATCGTGGCGCCTTCGCCCGAAATCCAGACACGATGATCGCGCCATTCCGGCACGAAGCGATGCACCGGATCGTTCAGCTGAAAATAGCCGCGCTCATAAAGCATCATCAGCGCGACGGAGGTGATGGGCTTGGTCATCGAATAGATGCGGAAGATCGTGTCGTCCCGCATCGCCTTGCCGCGCTCGCGATCCATCTGGCCGAGCGATTTGAAATAGGCCAGATGCCCTTTGCGCGTCACCGCCACCTGGCAGCCGGCGATCTTGCCATTGTCGATATAGGCGCGGTTGAGATGATCGGCGATGCGGTCCAGCCGTCCCGGCGCAAATCCGGCTTCCTTGGGTGACAATTCCATTTCGCCCTCCCTATTTTCTTTTGAGATACGCCTTGGCTTTGCTCTTCACGATGTCGATCAGGTGCAGGCCCCAATCCTGCTGCACCTGCCCCGCAATCACAACGTCGCCCGGAATGTCCTCGAGGCGCGCGTCCGCGAATCGCACTTTCGCCGAGCGGGCTTCGTAGGGGAAATTATGAGCAAAGCCTGCTCCCTCGGTCCAATGATTTTAAGGACCGGCGGTCCTGACCCTCGCTTTTGGCAGTTTGGCCCGTGCGATCAAAAGGCCGCAGGCTGCTGACGGCCGCGGCGGCCAGCGCAAATGCGGTGCCATGCGCGGGCATGCGCGCCAAAGGGACAATGCCGAGCGCGAAGGTCAGAATCGCCCAATAGCGTTGCAGCGTCGGGAGTCCGTCGGGACGACAAGCTGGGTCAGTTGCCGATCCAGCCCTGTGCGACGGCGGCGTCGTGGCGAACCTTCTCGGGCCCACCCAGTGCCTGGCGGTCGAAGCCGATGCGCTTGAACCAGTAATGCAGGCCGAGGAGATCGGTGAAGCCCATGCCACCATGCACTTCGGTCGCGGTGCGCGCGACGAACGTGCCGACTTCCGACGTGTGCGCCTTTGCGTGAGATGCCATGCGGCGCGATTGGTCAGGAAATTCGTCGAACGCGTACGCCGCATACCAGATCAGGGAGCGGCACGGTTCCAGCTCGGCGATCATCTCGGCGCAGAGATGCTTCACCGCCTGGAAGGAGCCGATGACGCGGCCGAACTGCTTGCGCTCCTTGGCGTAGGCGACGGCCTTCTCGATCATGCGCCCGCCTGCGCCCAGCGCATCGGCGGCGAGCATGATCCGCCCCGCGTCGATCATGCGGTCAAGCGCGGCCGCGGGATCGCCAGACGAAAGCGGTTCGCTGTCCACATTGTCGAAATTCAGTTCACCGATCGCGCGCGTCGCGTCGATCGTGCTCAGCGAAGTCTTCTCAAGACCTTTTGCCTTGGCGTCCACGATGTGAAGCCCGGCGAACTTGTCGGCGACGATGAAGATGTCCGCGGCCCCGAAGTCGAGCACGAACATCGCCTTGCCCGAAAGCTTGCCGCCCCTGGCTGTGATTCCGGCCTTTTCGCGCGCGCCGGCCGCCTGCTCGCTGATCGCGACGCCGGCGACAAGTTCGCCCGCGGCAAGCTTTGGCAGGTACTTCTTCTTTTGCGCATCCGACCCGGCGCCGATGAGCGCGAGCGGCGCCATCACCGAGCTTGCAACGAACGGAACGGGCGCGACGTGGCGGCCGAGTGCCTCGGCAGCCAGCGCCGCGTCAAGCAGCGTTAGCCCAAGTCCGCCACACTCTTCCGGAATCAAAATGCCCGGTACGCCCAGGTCCGCGAGCGCCTTCAACACATCGGCTGCATAAGGCTCATGGCCCGCCGCCTTGCGCACGCGCTCGAGCGGCGAGACGCGCTCCAGCGTGCGGTTCACGCTGTCCTGCATCATTTTCTGGTCGTCGGTGAGGCCGAATTCCATCGCCTAGGCCTTTGCCGGTTTCGGTTCGCGCGGCATGCCAAGGCCGCGTTCGGAAATGATGTTCTTCTGAATCTGCGCCGTGCCGCCGCCGATGATGAGGCCGAGATCGAACATGTAGCTCGACTGCCAGGTGCCGCCCGCCCGCAGATGCGGCGAGCCGGAATAGAGAATGCCGAGCTCGCCGAGCGCATCGATCGCGAACGCCGCGAGCTGGTGATTGAGCTCGCAGCCCATCAGCTTGACGATCAGCCGCGCCACGCCCGGGTCCTCGCCCTTCAGGCCCGCCGTCAGCAGGCGAAGACCGTGAAACTCCATCGCATGCACGCGCGCCTGCAGCTTCAACAGGCGATCGCGGAACACCGGATTATCCATCAGGCGGCGTCCGTCGATCTCCTCGTTCTGCATCAGGTCGATCAAGGCCTTCAGCCGCGTGCCGGCCTGGTTGGGATCGCCCAGCATGCCGCGTTCGTGCTTGAGCGTGGCGTTGGCGACAAACCAGCCCTGGCCGCGCTGGCCGACGATATCTTTCTTGGGCACGCGCACGTCGGTGAAGAACACTTCGTTGAATTCGGCGCGTCCCGTCATCGTCACCAGCGGTCGCACTTCGATGCCGGGCGTCTTCATGGAGAAGATGAGATAGGAGATGCCTTCGTGCTTGGGCGCTGCCGCTTCGGTGCGCACCAGGCAGAAGATCATGTCGGCCTGCGCCGCCGTCGAGGTCCAGATCTTCTGGCCATTGATGACGAAGTCGTCGCCGTCTTCCACCGCGCGGGTGGTGAGCGAGGCAAGATCCGATCCGGCGCCGGGTTCGGAATAGCCCTGGCACCAGATGATCTCGCCGCGCAGCGTCGGAGCGATGAATTTCTTCTTCTGCTCTTCGGTGCCCAGTTCCAGAAGCGTCGGAACCAGCATCGAAATGCCTTGCCCGGCCATGCCCATCGGCAGGCCGGCGGCGATGAATTCTTCCGCAATGATGCGCGATTTCAGGACGTCCGGCTCGGCGCCAAAGCCGCCATATTCCCTGGGAATGGTGCGCGCGGCATAGCCATGCTCGATGAGGAGCTTTTGCCAATCGCGCGAGCCATCCATCGTGGCCGCCGTTCCGCGCGGCGCGCGCCCGCCAAATTCCCTGGCGAACGCGCGGACTTCCGCACGGAAGGCTTCGTATTCGGGACCGTAGGAAAGGTCCATTTCGACTTACAGACGTTCCACGATGGTGACGTTTGCCAGACCGCCGCCTTCGCACATGGTCTGCAGGCCCCACTTCTTGCCCCGATCCTTGAGCGCATAAAGAAGTGTGGTCATCAGCTTTGTGCCGGAAGCGCCGAGCGGATGGCCGAGCGCAATCGCGCCGCCATTGACGTTCAGACGCTCCGGATTGGCGCCGGTCTGCTGCAGCCAGGCGACGGGAACCGAAGCGAACGCCTCGTTCACTTCGAAAAGATCGATGTCGTCGATCTTCATGCCGGCCTTCTCCAGCGCGCGCTTGGTCGCGGGCAGGGGAGCTTCGAGCATGATCACCGGATCGCCGCCGATCACGGTCATGTGGTGGATGCGGGCAAGCGGTTTCACGCCGAGCGCCTTCAGGCCCTTTTCATTGACGACGAGAACGCCCGATGCGCCGTCGCAGATCTGACTCGACGTCGCCGCCGTGACGGCGCCGCCCTCGCGCAGCAGCTTCACGCCCTTGATGCCGTCTAGCGAGACGTCGAAGCGGATGCCTTCGTCGGCCGTGTGCATGGAGGTCGAGCCGTCTTCGGCTTTCAGCGCGAGCGGAACGATTTCATCCTTGAACTTGCCGCCCTGTGTCGCCGCGATCGCCTTCTTGTGGCTCTCGTAGCCGAACTGATCGAGCATATCCTTGTTGAGGCCATACTTGGAGGCCATCATCTCGGCGCCGACGAACTGGCTGAACTGGATGTTGGGATATTTCGCCTGCAGATACGGGCTCATATACGTGCCCATGCCGTTCTGCGCGGGCAGGGCAGCGGAGGCGCCCATCGGCACGCGGGTCATGCTCTCGACGCCCATCGCGATGACGGCATCCATGCTGCCGGACATCACGGCCTGCGCCGCGAAGTGCAGCGACTGCTGCGACGAGCCGCACTGACGATCGACGCTGGTGCCCGGAACATGTTCCGGCAGGCGCGAAGCCATCACGGCGTTGCGCGCGACGTTGATCGCCTGCTGGCCGACCTGGCTGACGCAGCCGCAGATCACGTCTTCGATCAGGTTCGGATCGGCGTTGCTGCGGTCGAGCAGCGCATTGATCACTTCGGCGCCCATATCGACGGGGTGCCAATCCTTCAGCTTTCCGCCACGTTTTCCGCCGGCCGTCCGCGCCGCCGCAACAATATATGCTTCACCCATGACGTTACTCCTTGTTTCCTGGGCGCCCTTTTAGCATCGCCGCAAAGGCGCTGCACCTCCTGAAAAAATCACGATTTTCCCTGCCGTAGCGGAAGAAAATCCGGCGTTGTGCAGCACCAAGCTGGGTTACGGCGCGCAGCGCCTTTGAGCTTCGGCCAGGTGATAAATCTGTGTACGGACTAATAACGAGCGCCCGGCGTTTACTGTGGTCCCCTGGTCGCGTCCATGTCGTTCACGCGATGATTTCAAGACTTCGCCATGCTCAAAACATTGTACGCAATCAAACAGCGCAAAAATTCCGGCCTGTCACGAAGATGAAATTTGCGCGTCGCCGCTTCGTCGCGCTCGCATGATTTTTAGCCCGCGTTGGGATTGAGACTCGCAAGTGAGTCCAACGCGGCGGGGGACTGTCCGCACCAATTCCGGAGTTCGAAGTAGCGAGAATATTCTAAACAGGAAATATTTCGGCAGCGTTTCAACGATGCACTCTCGCCTCATGCCGGTTGCGCCGACGAGCGCGGGTTGCACGAGAGCACCTCTCTCGTCGGCGGGTTTCCCTCGAGCCGTAGAATTTACACTGCGTAGCGTTCTGTAAGTCATTGCGGGGTAGTGCGGGGCCGGCCATCAGCAGGTAGGCCGGCCCTTTTTTTCGTTGCCCGCTCTGCCGCGATACGCGACCGTCATATTTCCATGGTCTGAACGATTCCGAACCCAAGGGGCCCTGTCATGGCCGACTTCCTCATTCCGTCCCGCCGCGCTCTGCTGAAGGGCGCAGTCCTGTCGGGCGCAGGGCTGATCGTTTCGCCGGCGCTCGGCAAAATGCTCGCGGCGCCGGCCTGGAGCGGCAACCCGTTCAGCCTTGGTGTGGCGGCCGGCGCACCGTCGTCCGACGGCTTTGTCCTGTGGACCAAGCTCGCGCCTGCGCCGCTTTCTGACGATCCTGCAGCGCCCGGCGGCATGACGGGACCGTCGCAGCCGATCACCTATGAAATCGCCACCGACGACTCCATGCGTCACGTCGTGCAGCGTGGCACTACGCTCGCTGAAGCCGAGTTCGGCTATTCGGTGCACAAGCAGGTGCGCGGACTGAAGCCGGGACGTCCCTATTGGTATCGCTTCTCGTCGGGCAGCGCCGGCAGCACGATCGGCCGCGCGATGACCTTGCCGCTGCGCGGCACGGACAAGCTTCGCTTCGCGTTCTTCTCGTGTTCGCATTATGAGTACGGGTATTTCTCGGCCTATCGTCATGCCGCGGAAGAAAATCCCGATTTCGGCATCTTCCTCGGCGACTACATTTATGAATATGCGGACAAGAAACACCCGAAGGTTCGCACTCATTCGGGCGGCAAGGAATGCGAGACGCTGGCCGAATATCGCGCGCGCTACACGCAATACCGGCTCGATCCCGATCTGCAGTTCCTGCATGCGACGATGCCCGCGCTTGTCACCTGGGACGACCACGAAGTGCAGAACGACTACGCCGACAAGTGGGGCGAGGATTTCCAGGACCCCGACGCGTTCCTTGCGCGCCGCGCCGCAGCCTACCGGACCTTCTACGAATTCATGCCGGTCAAGCCGGTCTTCTCGCGGCCGAACGGCCCCAACATGCGTCTCTATGACCGCTACGATTTCGGCGATCTGATGCGCGTCGATCTGATCGACGGAAGACAATACCGCTCGCGCGAGGCGTGCTACGGCGATCCCGCCAAAAAGGAAGGCCATGGCGGCGGCGGCCACCAGGAAACGCCGGCCGCGTGCCCCGAACTCATGGATGCTTCGCGCTCGATGATCGGTATGGAGCAGGAAAAATGGCTGTTCGACGGTCTCGCGTCGTCAACTGCGCGCTGGAACATCATCGCCAACGATGTGCTGATGGCGCGGTTACATCAAAAGACGCCCACGGGCGAAGACGGCTGGTGGACCGACGACTGGGATGGCTATCCGGCCAGCCGCACGCGGCTGATGCAGCACATCGCGGATGCCAGGCCATCCAATCCCGTCGCGATCACGGGGGACATCCATTCGTTCTGGGCCAACGATCTCAAGGTGGATTTCGACGATCCGAACTCACCGGTCATCGCCAGCGAGTTGGTGGGCACCTCAATTACGTCGTACGGCCCACCCTACGATCTGTTCAGTTCCTTCCTGCCGAACAATCCGCATGTGAAATTCTTCGAAAGCCGCAAGCGCGGCTATGTCAGCGTGGATTTGACGCGGGAGCGGTTCTCGGCGCGGTATCAGACCGTGTCCGACATGACCGATCCCAACGCGACGCTCGTCACGCTGGCGTCGTTCGTCGTGGAGGACGGCAAGCCCGGACCTGTTGCGGCCTGACACGGCGCCGTGTCAGCATCGCGCCATGAGCGAGGATTCAAAGCCAAGAATGAAGCCGGCAACGGTCGCGGCCCAGGCCCTGGGCTGGATCGATGAAAAGACGCGCAGCGTCTCACCGCTGATCCATCCGTCTTCTACTTTCATCCGCGATCCCGACAATCAATATCGCTCCGGCCGCGTCTATGCGCGCTCGGACAATCCAACCTACGACCAGGCGGAAGCGGTGCTCGCGTCGCTGGAGAATGCGGAGGGTGCGGCCTTGTTCGCATCTGGCATGGCGGCGGCGACTGCGGTGTTCCTGTCGCTGAAGCCGGGCGATCATGTGGTTGCGCCGAAGATGATGTACTGGCTGCTGCGAAGCTGGCTTCTCAATTTTGCGACCGAATGGGGATTGCAGGTCGATCTTGTCGACATGACCGACCTTTCGGCCGTCAAAGCGGCGATGCGCCCGGGCGCGACCAAACTGATCTGGGTGGAGACGCCGGCCAATCCGACCTGGGACATCACCGATCTTGGCGCAGTATCGCAGATCGCGCGCGATGCCGGCGCGCGGCTCGCCGTGGATTCGACCGTGGCCACGCCGGTCTTCACGCGGCCGCTCGATCTCGGCGCGGACATCGTCATGCATTCGGCGACCAAATATCTCAACGGCCACTCTGACCTGATCGGCGGTGCGCTGGCGACGCGGCAGGATGACGAGCATTGGGCCGCGAATCAAGATGCTGCGTACCCAACTCGGCGGCGTGCCCGGGGCGTTCGAGGCCTGGCTGCTGCTGCGCGGCATGCGCACGCTGTTTCCGCGCGTGCGGACGGCGGCTGCTTCGGCACAGGCCATCGCCGAACATTTCAGCCGGCATGTTCTTGTCAGCGAGGTGCTTTATCCGGGCCTCAGGAATTTTGCCGGACACGCGAACGCCGCGCGGCAGATGTCGGGCGGCTTCGGCGGCATGCTGTCGATCCGCGTCAAAGGCGGAGAGGGTGCGGCGATCGCCACCGCGGCCCATGTCCGCATCTGGAAGCGCGCGACGTCGATCGGCGGCGTCGAAAGCCTGATCGAGCATCGCGCATCGGCCGAGGGGTCCAGACACGCCTTGCCCGCGCGATCTTCTGCGCCTGTCCGTGGGCGTCGAGGAGGTCACCGACCTGATCGATGACCTCGAAGCCGCGCTCGCCGATTCGCAGCGTTAGGCTGCCACGCGTTCCTTGCGGATCACGGTCAGCTTCGCCAGCGCTTCGTCATATTCGCGCACCAGGCGCGCAACGAGTTCACCGGCGCCGACCACGTCCTTGACCTGCCCGATACCCTGGCCGCAGCCCCAGATATCCTTCCAGGCTTTCGCCTTGGTGTTGCCGCCCGAGCCGAAATTCATCTTCGACGGATCGGAGACCGGCAGGTTTTCAGGATCGAGTCCGGCGGCGATGATCGACGGCCGCAGATAGTTGCCATGCACGCCGGTGAAAAGGTTCGTGTAGACGATGTCGTCGCCTGCACTCTGCGTGATCATGTTCTTGTAGCCTTCCTGCGCGCGCGCTTCCCTGGTCGCGATGAAGGCCGAACCGATATAGCCGAAGTCCGCGCCGGCAGCCTGCGCCGCAAGAACGGCACGGCCGGTCGCGATCGCGCCTGACAGCGCAAGCGGTCCGTCGAACCATTCGCGGATTTCCTCGATCAGCGCGAAAGGCGACAGCACGCCGGCATGTCCGCCTGCGCCGGCTGCGACGGCGATGATGCCGTCGGCGCCCTTCTCGACCGCCTTGTGCGCAAAGCGGTTGTTGATCACGTCATGCATCACGACCCCGCCATAGGAATGGACGGCCGCGTTGACGTCCTCGCGCGCGCCCAGCGAGGTGATGACGACCGGCGCCTTGTACTTGACGCAAAGTTCAAGGTCCTGCTCCATGCGCTCATTCGTCTTGTGCACGATCTGGTTGACCGCGAACGGCGCGCTCGGCGCGTCCCGGTGCGCGCGATCGTAGGCGGCGAGTTCTTCGGTGATCTGCGCCAACCATTCGTCGAGCAGCGAAATCGGCCGCGCGTTCAGCGACGGGAACGAGCCGATGATGCCGGCCTTGCACTGCGCCAGCACCAACTCGGGGCCGGATATGATGAACAGCGGCGAGCCGATCACCGGCACGGACAGGCGTTTCTTCAATGCACCCTTGAGAGCCATGACGTTTCCTCTGGTTACGATTGTGATAGCGAGAGAATGTGCCCCTCGACCGGCGGCACGCGTCCGTCGAGAACATCCTGATAGGTTTTGGCGGCCGCCTCGGGCCCGAAGGCGCGCACGACTTTCAGCCAAGGATTTTTCGGGGCCGTGACGCGTGCGAGAAACGCGTGCCAGGCCTCGACCAGCTTCATTTGGAAACCCGCCGCGCCCCAATCGGCGGTGCGCTTGGCGATCAGCGTCGGGGCGAAGAAGCGCGTGGTCTTTGGTCCGGGCAGATCTTCGGCGGTGGCGGAGCGATCCTGATCCCAGTTCGTAGCGCCGACGGCGCAGTCCAGCTTCAGCGCATCGCCGAAATGGCGATGCACCGCCGCGCGCACTTTCACATTGCCGGCCACATCGACATAGGCGACCGGTACGGACGCGGGCAGGCCGGTCAGCTCTTCATAAGCGACGACGCGGTTGTAGCAGCCGAGCGATTCCACGAATTCCTTATTCGCTTTGGAGGTCAGCCCGATCACGCCGATGTCGCCGCGGCGCGCCAGCAGGAATGCAGTGGCATAGCTTGTCTTGCTCGATGCACTCGACAGGATCACAGCCTTCGCGCCGTAGTAGTTGTTGTCCGCAAGCATGTCGTCGATGACGAACGCCGTGGTGAAGAGCGGCCGCAGCAGCATCTGCTCGGCTTCCGTCTCCGGCGTGTAGAGCGCGTCGGCGGACGTACGTACATACTGGCTGTAGACTCGCGCCATGGGCTGCCGATGCGCGGCGCCATCGGTGAAGGCGCTCGCACCGGCATGCACGGGCTCGACCATAAGGTGGCTTGCGAACGGGAAGTAGCCGTAGAAGCGATCGCCGATCGCGATGCCGTCGGCGCTGGTCCGCTCGACCTTGCCAAAACCCCACATCGGTATGCAGCCCCAGCCCACATCGTTGACGGGAAAGAAATTCCAGTAAGCCATCGCCTCGCCAAAGGCCGCATAGGTGATGTTGTTCGCCGTGAGCGCGAAGTGATCGACCCGCAGCACCGTGCCGCCAGCAGGCAACGGAACGTCGATGAATTTTGTCTGGTGCAGATCGTCTTTCCGCACGGCGAACAGTTTGGTCATCTCACGCCCGCTTTCTGGCTTTGGCAGAGCGCGTTGCGGGTGTTCGCGCACCGCGGAAAGTCAGCCGCATGGTTTCGAAATAGAGATCGTAGACATCCATTCCCTGCGGCAGGCGGCCGGCCAGGTGCAGAACGATCACGCCGTGCGACGCGGCCCACAGCGCGTTGCCGATCAGCCGCGGATCGCCATGCACGATTCCGGCGGCCGCCAGGTCCTTCACATGCCGCGTGATGGTTTCGCCCGCGCGCTCGCCGGCACGGCGAAGCTCGCGATGCTTGGCTTCGTCGGGCGGACTCATGTCGAACATGAGGCGATAGGCATTCGGGTTCTGCAGCGCGAAGTCGAGATAGGCCCGGCCCACCGCGCGCGCGCGTGCAAAGGCATCGCCGCCGGACGCGAAGGCTGCTTCCAGCGCGTCGGCAAAGCGGTTGAAAGCGTCGGCGCGGACAAAGGCGAGAATTTCGTCGCGGTCCGAGAAGTAACGGTAAAGGCCCATCGGGCTGCGGCCGAGCTTCTTGGCGATGTCGCGAATGGTGATCGCATCGGCGCCCTTGGCGGCATAGAGCGTCGTTGCAGCCGCGCCGATCTTGGCGCGCACGGCCTGGACCTCTTCGCCGGAAAGTTCCTTGGGCATCATGTCTCGTACTATGTACTCATACACAGTACGAAATGAGGTGGAAGAGTCAATCCGCCCGGTTCAAAGCTTTGCGGTACTCTCAAGAACGGCCTGGCACAGGCCCGCGGCGCGCGGATCGCCGACAAGGTTCGGGCACATCTGGTTGCAGACATAGCCGATGCTCACTTGCGCATCCGGATCGGCGCGGCCGCGCGTTTGCACCGTCGTCATTTCGGTCAGTGTCTTGGGCTTGAGAAGTTCGTGACCGAGTACGGCCGCATAACGTCGTACAGGCAACTGACGACGGCGATACCGAAGGGTGCCGAATTTTTTCAGCGCCCCGAACGCTTGGCGTAACGCTGTCACACAATTTCGAATAGAGTTGGAACGCTGAGAGCAACGGGCATCGACATTTCGCCGCTGCCGGTGACACTTTTGTGTCTTTCGGCTGGCCGCAATCTCCTGCGATAGTATCGTTTGGGCAGATAGCGGGATAAAATGGCGGGCAGCAAATTCTCTATGGCGTTCGTGGCGGCGGCTCTTTGGGCAACCGCGTCTCAGGCGTCCACGATCGAAACGGTCGTTGTGACCGCGAGCCCGCCCGATCCGGTCGGCAACGACGCATTCTCGGTCGCCTCGCTCGGTGCTGCAGAGTTGCACAATGCGACCGAACTGGACACCGCGCTGGAACAGGTGCCCGGGCTGTCGCTGTTTCGCCGCGATTCGAGCCTGTCCGCCAATCCCACGACGCAAGGCGTGTCGCTGCGTTCCATCGCGCCGTCGGGCGCCGGACGCGCGCTGGTGACGCTCGACGGCGTGCCGCAGAACGATCCTTTCGGCGGCTGGGTGATCTGGTCGTCACTTCCGCCGGAAGACATTTCCGCGGCAGAGATTGTGCGCGGCGCTGGCGCGGGCCCGTATGGCGCCGGCGCGCTCACCGGCGTGATCGCGCTCGACGAGGCGCGCGGTGACGGAATCGTGGCCGGCGATGCGTCGCTCGCCAGTCTCAACGGCAAGCGCGTTGCCGCTTCGGGCGGAACATCGCTTGGACCGCTCTCGCTCTTCGCGAGCGCTTCGGACGAAGACAGCGACGGCTGGATTCCGGTTTCGCCGGTGCAGCGCGGCGTAGCGGACGACAACGTGACCCTGCATGCGCGCAACATCTCTCTTCGCGCCGAGGCTGCGCCCTGGTCCGGCACGCTGATCTCGGCGCGCGTCGGCGCCTATGGCGAGAATCGCGATTCCGGCCTTGCCGGTGCGCATTCTTCGGCCGACGGCGTCACCGCGAGCCTGACGCTGGCTCATCCGGAGAACACCGATTCTTTGGGATATCGCGTTCAGGCCTGGCTGCGGAACAGCGGTTTCTCCAACACCTCGGTTTCGATTGCGCCGGGACGTGTCTCGACCACGCCGACCAACGATCAATATTCGACGCCTGCGCTCGGCTGGGGATTTAATGCCGCGCTGCGTGGCGGTTCGTCCCTGTTGAACTGGGAGGTGGGCGGCGATGCCCGCTTCACGCAGGGTGAGTCCAAGGAACACTTCCTGCTGGTTTCCGGCGCCTTCACGCAAGGGCGCGTCAGCGGCGGGCGCACTGTCGTGGGCGGTTTCTATGCCGAAGCCGCCAGCCGTTTTGACGGCTGGCTTCTCACAGCCGGTGTACGTGCCGACCAATGGGCGTCGACGGGCGGGCATCTGATTCAGACCACCCTCGCCACGGGTGTGGTGACGGTGCACCAGCACACGCCTTCCAAGAGCGGCATCGTTCCGACGGCACGCCTCGGCGCACGGCGAGAACTGGACGATGGTTTATATCTCCGCTCGGCCGCTTATGCAGGTTTCCGGGCGCCGACCTTGAACGAGCTCTATCGCCCGTTTCGCCTGGGCAACAACATCACCGAGGCCAATCCGGGACTTTCACCGGAAAAGCTCTATGGCGCGGAAGCCGGCTTCGGTCAGACCGCGGACTCTTTCGGCTGGGACGTGACCGGCTTCTACAATCAGCTCCACGGTGCGATCACGAACGTCACGGTCGGTCACGGCCCGCTCGTTGTGCCGGGTTTGGGCACGGTGCCCGCGGGCGGTCTTCTGATCCAACGTCAGAATGCCGGCAACATCGACGCCTATGGCATCGAGTCCGAGGCGCATTGGCAGGCCAACGGCTGGCTGACGCTCACCGGGGCGCTCGACTATGTCGATGCGCATGTGCAAGGCGGCCTGACGGCGCCGCAACTCAAGGGCAAGCGTCCGGCGCAGGCGCCGCGCTTCACGCTCACCGGCGGCTTTCGCGCTACGCCGCTCGACCGGCTGACCCTGACGGCCAATCTGCGTTACGAGAGTACCCGCTTCGCCGACGACCAGAACACATTGGCCCTTGCGCCGGCCACGATGGTCGATGCGCGAATCTCCTACCGCCTGTGGAATGGCCTGTCTGCCTATCTCGCAGGCGACAATCTGCTCAATGCGCGCATCGCCACAACCGAGAGCGCCGATTTCGTAACAAACTTTGCAGCACCGCGGATTTTGCGCATCGGAATTTCCTGGACGGAATGACACACGCGCAGCGGCGGCGCAGGCGCTATAGTCGCTGGTCCAACCGCGGGTCTCGCATGAACAAGGTCTATCCCGACACCAAATCGGCTCTCGACGGGCTGCTCTTCGACGGCATGACGATCATGTCCGGCGGTTTCGGTCTCTGCGGCATACCGGAGAAGCTAATCGCCGCGTTGCGCGATTCGGGGGTGAAGAATCTCACCGTGATCTCGAACAATGCCGGCGTTGACGATTTCGGCCTCGGCTTGCTGCTTCAGACGCGCCAGATCAAAAGGATGATCAGCTCCTATGTCGGCGAGAACGAGACGTTCGAGCGGCAGTACCTGTCGGGCGAACTGGAACTGGAATTCAATCCGCAAGGCACGCTGGCCGAGCGCATCCGGGCCGGCGGCGCGGGCATTCCGGGCTTCTACACCAAGACCGGGGTCGGCACGCTGATCGCCGAGGGCAAGGAGCACAAGGAGTTCGACGGGCAGACTTATATACTGGAGCGCGCGCTGCATGCCGATCTGTCGATCGTCAAAGCCTGGAAAGGCGATGCGCAAGGCAACCTCGTGTTCCGCAAGACGGCCCGCAATTTCAATCCGATGATGGCGACGGCCGGAAAGGTGACGGTCGCCGAAGTCGAGGAGCTGGTTCCCGTCGGCGCGCTCGACGCGGACTACGATCCACACGCCCGGCATCTTCGTGAAGCGGCTCGTTGTCGGCCGGGACTATGAAAAGCGGATCGAAAAACGCACCGTGCGGGAGAATGCCTGATGCCCTGGACACGTGACGACATGGCCAAGGTGGCGGCGTGCGAACTGCGCGACGGTTTCTACGTCAATCTCGGCATCGGCATTCCGACGCTTGTCGCAAACTACATTCCGGACGGCATGGACGTAACCCTGCAGTCGGAGAACGGCATGCTCGGCATGGGACCGTTCCCGCTGGAGAACGAGGTCGACCCCGATCTCATCAACGCCGGCAAGCAGACCATCACCGAGCTCGACCGCACTTCCTATTTTTCCTCGTCCGACAGCTTCGCGATGATCCGCGGCGGTCATATCGATCTGTCCATCCTCGGCGCGATGGAAGTTTCGGAAACCGGCGATCTCGCCAACTGGATGGTGCCGGGCAAGCTGGTGAAGGGCATGGGCGGCGCGATGGATCTGGTCGCGGGCGTCAAGCGCTGCATCGTGACCATGGATCACACCGACAGGAGCGGCAACTCCAAGGTGCTGAAGAAATGCACGCTGCCGTTGACCGGCAAGGCTTGCGTCAATCGCATCGTCACCAATCTCGGCGTGTTCGATGTGGTGCCGGGCGGTTTGCGGATCTTCGAAATCGCGCCCGGCGTCACGCGCGAGGAGATCGCGGCCAAGACCGAGGCCACGCTGGTCTAGCCGCCCGGTCCGCTGACGCTGAGCCCCGCCGCCTCCAGGCGATCCAGCACACCGCCTTTGCGCAGCCAGATTCCCATCGGGATCACGGCAAAACTCTTTCCCGGTTTCTTCAGCGCGCCGGCGATGGCATTGGCCATGTCGCCGGTCGCCTTCTCGCGAAGCACGGCGTAGGCGTTGTTCTGCTGCATACAGGCGTCGAGCTTGGTTTCGGAATAGTTGGCCTTGATGCCCTCCAGATTGCCGACTGCCCAGGCCTGCGCGGCGGCTACGGCGTGATCCGACTCGATATCGATGTCGCTGAGCGCGTCTTCCAGGCAGGCAAGATGCGCCGCGGGCGACATCTTCGGCACGTCGTGGATCACGTCCATGGCGGGATAGACCGCGATCGGCCGCGCCGGCACTGCGGCCCGTCCCGCGAGCGACTCCACGGTCTTCTGCGGCCCGTTGAAGTTCAGTTTGCTTGCCTTCCAGAAATCGGCCTCGAGAATGAGAGCGGCAACCGCGGGAAGATATTTGTCGTAACGATCGGGATCCCTGTGCACGCGCGTGCGCGCGGTCACAAAACGGCTCTTGAGCGGATCCTGCAGCGAGGATTCCAGTGTCTTGCCGTCGGGCTGCTCCAGCGTGCCCATCCCCGTGAGCAAGAACCACGCGCCTTCGAACACGCCGACCTGACCACGCGGCGGCAGAAGCAAAATGTTCGAACCTTTCATCAGAGCGGCGATTTCACTGGTGTCCCATTTCAGATCGATCGGCGTCGGCGCCACGGTACCCAGAATCCAGACCTCCGAATTGCCGCGCGCCACGTGCCAGAGAGCAGGTCCCGGCGGTTTGGCCGTGACGATGACTGTCTCAATATTGGACCAATCGGTAATCGGCGCCGCAGGCGGCGGCGACGCGGCTATCAACGCCGTCGCGCAAGCCGCAATTGCCGCGGCTCGGCTCATTTTCGCTCGCCTTTCACGCGACGCGCGCATGCGATCCGACCCATGATTTGCGACAGTTCGAACAAAATTCTTGGCGAAACAGAGGCAAATGCCACGGCCCCTTTTCAGTGTGATGTAAGGGGTTTTCGTTCAAATGGCGAACCACTTCGTGTCGGCGCGGGAGAATCCGCCGAAAGGGACGCATGCATGTTCTGGTATTGGCCTCTCAAAAAGGAGGCTCGGGCAAGACAACTCTATCGGGTCATCTGGCGGTGGAAGCCGACCAGGCGAACATCGGCCCGGTCGCGCTGATCGACGCCGATCCGCAAGGCAGCCTGTCGCATTGGTGGAACGCGCGTGCCGCAAGCTCGCCGCATTTCGCAAAGGTCGGCCTCTTGCAACTGGGCGAGGCGTTGGAGGAATTGCGGCGCAGCGGCATCAAGCTCGCGGTGATCGACACGCCGCCTGCGATCACGGATTCGATCTCGCAGGTCGTCGCGCATGCCGATCTCGTCGTCATTCCGACACGCCCGAGCCCGCACGATCTGCGCGCGGTCGGCGCCACCGTCGACATCGCGGAGCGCCACGGCAAACCGCTGGTCTTCGTGATCAACGGCGCCACTGCGCGCGCCCGCATCACCGGCGAGGCTGCGGTGGCTCTCTCGCAGCACGGCACTGTTGCACCTGTGACGCTGCATCACCGCGTCGATTTCGCGGCCAGCATGGTTGACGGCCGCACGGTCGGCGAAGTCGTGCCCAAATCGCAATCGGCCAAGGAAGTGCGCGACCTGTGGATCTATGTCCAGGACCGGCTCTCGCGCCTGACGCGCGACGCGAAGTTCCTGCCGGAAGTCCGTCCGACGCATTTTGCGATCGACGCGCTGTCGTCGCTGTCGGAGGACCGTGCCGCCGCCGCCGAGCCGGAAACCGAAACCATGCCCGAACCACGGCCGCAGCCTGAACCGCAACCCATGCTGGACCGCAGGGCCGTCATCGAGCGGCGCGCAAGTTTTGCGTCCTTCGGCGGAGCCGAACGCAGGGCCCATCCTTTCGGGCGCCGGTCAGCAGATCGTCCGCAATAGTCGAGGTACAAGGTGAGCCAGACACGTTTCACACCGATCACGTCCAGCCTGCTCGCGCGCAAAGGCGATGCGGTTCCCTCCGCCGTTCCGTCCGCCGTGGCGGTCAAGCCGTCGCTGTTCTGGGCGCGCGCCGATGCGCAGGAGCCGCCCCTGCCTCCGCCGACGCCTGTTGAACGCCCCAAGCCGGCCGTTACGCCGCCCGGTCCGCCGGAAATCGGCAAGCCGCACAAGATGGTGGTCATGCTGACCGCCACCGAATACGAAAAGCTTGGCATCGCCGCCGTGAAAAAGGGCGTCACCCGGCATCAGATCGTCCGCACGGCGCTCGATCTCCATCTGGATCGCCTGAAGCGCGAATATGGCGGTTGCGGCTGCATGGCGATGGGCGAGAGTTGCTCGGAAGGTTGCGCCGACGGCTGACTCGTCGCCATTTGGGGCGTGCTCCGGTTGCGCTAAGCTGGCGTCCGGGAGCGACGCCTTATGGATACCAAAACCCTCGGCCGCACGGGCCTGAAAGTAAGCGTAGCGGGCCTCGGTTGCGGCGGGCATAGCCGTCTCGGCCAGACCTACGGCAATTCGATCGAGCAGAGCGTCGCGGTCGTCAGGGCCGCAATTGATCTCGGCATCAACTTCATCGACACGGCCGCGGCCTATGGCACGGAAAAGATTGTCGGTGAGGCTGTCTGCGGCTTGCGCGACAAGGTCGTCATCTCCACCAAGACTGCGATCCAGCCCTGGGGCGAACCGAAGTCCGAGCCATTCACCGGCGCGCAGATTCTTGAGCAGCTGGAAAAAAATCTTTCGCGGCTGGGCACCGACCATATCGACCTCTACAATTTGCACGGCATCGTCGAACGCCAGCTCGAATATGTCAGCGCGGAAATCGTTCCGGCGCTGATCCGCGCACGCGAGCAGGGCAAGATCCGCTTTCTCGGCATCACCGAACATTTCGGCGGCGATACGAGTCACAAGATGCTTTCGGCCGCTATACCGACCGGCGTGTGGGATGTCGTGATGGTCGGATTCAACCTCCTCAATCCATCCGCCCGGCGCAATGTGCTGCGATTGACGCAAGCGCACAATGTGGGCGTGCAGAACATGTTTGCGGTTCGTCGCGCCTTGAGCAATCCGGAAGGCCTCAAGGAAGCGCTCGACACGATCGAGAGGGCCGGACAACTCGACGGCAGCAAGTTCAAGGCGGACGACCCGCTCGGTTTCCTCAAGGAAGGAACCGAAGGCATCGTCGATGCCGCCTACCGTTTCTGCCGCCACGAGCCCGGCATCGACGTCGTGCTCACCGGCACCGGAAACGTCGCGCACCTCAAAGAGAATGTCGCCTCCATCAATCGCGGGCCGTTGCCGGCGAAAATGCTGGCGAAGCTGGAAGAGTTGTTCGGTCAGGTTGATTCGGTTTCAGGCAATTAGGGGACACGGATGAAGGTTGAACGCCTGCCGCCGATCGTCACCACGCTCAAGCCGAGCAATCACCCCTATCTCAACGGCGCGTGGACGCCACTGCATGAAGAGGTGAACGCGTTCGACCTCGAAGCGATCGAGGGAAAAATTCCGTCCGACATCGACGGAATGTATCTGCGCAATACCGAGAACCAGATTCACCAGCCGCTCGGCCGGTTCCATCCGTTCGACGGCGACGGCATGATCCATCAGATCGATTTTCAGGGCGGCCGCGCCTCCTATCGCAACCGCTTCGTGCGCACGCGCTGTTTCGCGGCGGAACAGGAAGCAGGCGGTTCGCTGTGGGGCGGTCTTGCCGATCCGGTGCATCTCGCCAGACGCCCGGGGTTCGGTGCGCACGGCTCACTGAAGGATTCCTCCAGCACCGACATCGTCGTGCATGCCGGAAAGGCGCTCTCCACCTTCTATCAATGCGGCGAAGGTTATCGGCTCGATCCTGAAACGCTTGAGCAGTATGGCGTCGAACCCTGGGTGCCGATCGACGGCATCTCGGCTCATGCCAAGGTCGATGAGCGCACCGGGGAATTGATGTTCTTCAACTATTCCAAGCATGCGCCCTATCTTCACTATGGCGTCGTCGACCGGAACAATCGCCTGACGAACTACATTGCGATTCCGCTGGCCGGACCGCGCCTTCCGCACGACATGGCATTCACCGAGCACTATGCGATCCTGAACGACATGCCGGTGTTCTGGGATGCGGAGCTGTTGAAGAAGAACGTGCATGCCGTGCGCGAGCACATGGGCTTGCCGTCGCGCTTTGCCATCGTGCCGCGTCACGGAACGACAAAGGATGTGCGCTGGTTCGAGGCGGCGCCCACCTATGTGCTGCATTGGCTGAATGCCTATGAAGACGGCGACGAGGTCGTGCTCGACGGCTATTTCCAGGAAGTTCCGACGCCGGGACCGAAGAAAGATGCGCCGCCCGGCTACGAGCACATGATGGGCTATCTCGACGAGTACAGCTTCATGTCAAAGCTGCATCGCTGGCGCTTCAACCTGAAGGACGGTACGACGCGTGAAGAGCGGCTCGATGATCGCGTACTCGAATTCGGCATGATCAATGCGCGCTATGCGGGCCGGCCCTATCGCTACGGTTATTCCACGCTCGCCGTTCCGGGCTGGTTCCTGTTCCGCGGCTTCGTGAAGCACGATCTGAAGACCGGCGAAAGCTGGAGCTATGCGCTCGGGCCCGGCCGCTATGGCAGCGAGGCGCCCTTCGCACCGCGACTGAATTCAACCGAAGAAGATGACGGCTACCTGGTCAGCTTCGTGACGGACGAGAACAACGGTACATCTGAGTGCGTCCTGCTCGATGCGAAACGAATCCAGGATGGGCCTGTCTGCCGCATCGCGCTGCCGCACAAGCTGTGCAGCGGCACACATGCGGTATGGGCCGACCGCAAGTTCGTGCGCGACGGCGTGCTCTAGCCCTGCTTCGGAAGCCAGGGTACGAAAGCCGGCGTGCGCCGCTGCAGTTCATCGTCGCGCTCGCTCTGGGCCTTGTCGAGCATGGTCTGATAGCGCCGGTCGGGCCCGTTCCTGCGCCAGCGCCAGAGGAGATAGAAGCCCAACCGCAATCCCCAGGCTGAACACAATACGAGCAGCAAGAGCTTTCGCGGGCTCGCCGCGCCAGTGCCGAAAAAACTCGACCAGGCCAGAACGACCATGCCGAGCGCCCACCAGGCGTCGACGAAACTGACATCGCGGATGCGCAGAGAGATCAGCCAGAGGATAGCGAAACACACCGCCACGATGAGTGCATTCTGCAAAAGAAGCATCGCGATCGGGATCATCGGAAATCCTTCAACAGACCGAAGGGCACAATCTTGTTGTCGGCATCATGACCGATATCGGCGCGGCCCAGATAGGGAATGCCGGAGCGATCGCACCAATACTGGACTATCTGTTCCGGCGTGTATCCGAAGTCCGGATCGTTCGGCGGCACGTCGCTGCAGCGGCCAAGCCTGATGCCCGCCGCTTTCCTGATCGTCTCGTCGCCGGCGATATGAAACAGCGAGCGGTCGATGGCATAGAGATGTTCCGACACTTCCTCCAGCATCAGCACATGACCGGACAGGTCCGGTATGAGCTTGGTGCCGATCAGATGACTGAGGATGGTGACGTTGAAAGCGGCCGTCGGATGCTTGCCGTCGACGGATCGCTCAAGCGTCTCGGTCGCGCGATCGATCAGGAAGGCGAGCGCGCGTTTGACCGCTTCTTCGCCGCCGTCGCGCTTGATGTCGTGCGGTATCGGTCCGTGCGCCGCGCGGAAACCGTTGCGATAGAGACCCGCGAGGAGGAACGCGCCGTCGCTGTAACCGAGGAATAGCTTGTTCCGTGCCGCGCCGGTCAATCCGGCCAGCACATATTCCGCGATGCGTCCCGAACCGTAGCCGCCGCGCGCGAACCACACGGCCGCAAAACTGTCATCGTTGGCGAATTCGAGAAGCGCATCGGCCCGCGCCGCGTCCGTGCCGGCAAAGTGACCCGAGGTGAGGAAACATTGCGGATGAAAGACAATCTCGGCACGGCCGGGAAAGGCGGTTTCCGCCAGCGCCGCCACGCGTGTTGCTGTCGCCTGTTCCAGACGCGAGGCCGGCGCCACGACACCGATTTTCACCTTGTCCGCGCGCATTCGCCCCGTCGCTTGTCACACCGCTCTTCGGCTTATAGCTTCCGGCCATGCATCCAGACAGGCCTTATTTCTTTTGCGGCATCGGCGGCAGCGGGATGCTGCCTCTGGCGCTGATCCTGCGCGCCCGCGGCGCCGAGGTTTCAGGTTCCGACCGCGCGCTCGACCAGGGCCGCCTGTCCGAGAAGTTCGAGTTCCTGCGCGCCAAGGGGATCACGCTGTTTCCGCAGGACGGATCGGGCGTCACCAGCCCGGACACGATCGTGGTGACGTCGGCCGCGGTCGAAGAGACGATACCGGATGTGCAGGCGGCTCGGCGGGTACGCGCCCGGCTGATGCTGCGCGCCGAACTGCTGGCGGAACTGTTCAACGAAGCGCCCAATGCCATCGGCGTCGCCGGCACCAGCGGCAAATCCACCACCACCGCGATGATCGGCTGGATACTGCACGCGACCGGCCGCGACCCCACGGTGATGAACGGCGCCGTGATGAAGAACTTCGCGACGCCGGACGCGCCGTTCGCCAGCGCCCTGGTGGGCAAGAGCGACCTCTTCGTCAGCGAGGTCGACGAAAGCGACGGCTCGATCGCACGCTACAGTCCGCGCGTCGCCGTGCTCAACAACATCGCGCTGGACCACAAATCGATGGACGAGTTGCGCGAGCTGTTCCGCGCCTTTGTCGCCAAGTCCGAACTCGCGGTACTCAATCTGGACAATGAGGAAACGGCTGCTCTGGCGGCCCAGCGCCCCGCAAGCCTCGTCCTGACCTACAGTCTAACCAACACAAAGGCACATTTTCTGGCCGGCAATATCGAAGCCTTGCCCGACGGCGTCGCGTTCGACGTCAGCGAGCGCAATGCGCCGTCGCCGGTAAAGGTCCGCCTGCGCGTGCCGGGCCGCCACAATGTCTCCAACGCGCTGGCCGCGATCGGCGCCGCGCGCGCGGCGGGGTTGACGCTTGAGGAAGCGGCGGCTGCGCTTTCTCAGTTCACGGGAGTGCGCCGCAGGTTGGAGGTCGTCGGGACGGCAAATGACATTACCGTGATCGACGATTTCGCGCACAATCCCGACAAGATCGCGGCCACGCTCGCTACTTTGCACGACTTCCCCGGCCGTCTGCTTGTCATGTTCCAGCCGCATGGCTTCGGGCCGCTTCGGCTCATGCAGGAGCAGTTCATCGACTGTTTCGCCCGTAATCTGCACACAGACGACGTTCTGCTCATGCCGGAACCCGTCTATTTCGGTGGCACCACAGACCGCAGCGTTTCCAGCATCGACATCATCAAGGGCGTTGCGTCACACGGCCGCGATGCCCATGTCCATGCTGATCGGGCAGAATGCGGTGACAGGTTCGTCGAGATCGCACGGCCCGGCGACCGGATCGTGGTGATGGGCGCGCGCGACGACACGCTTTCACAGTTTGCCGCGGAGTTGTTGTCGCGGCTTGGACGTGGCGCAGGATGAGGATTGAATGAGCAGTGCAGGGCAGGCCGTGAAAAAGCTTTCGCTTGTCTCGGTCATCACCTTTTCCGTGGCGAAGTTCCCCGTCTCGGCGCTGGACATAGCACTGTTTGTGTATTTGCCGCCCTATCTCGCCGGCCATCTCGGTGTCGCGCTGACGGCCATCGGCTACGCCTGGGCGTCGGTGCGATTGCTCGATCTCTTCGTCGATCCCGTCCTTGGGCACATGATGGATCGCACCCGTACGCGGTTCGGCCGCTATCGTGTGTGGCTCGCGGCCGGCGTACCCGTGCTGATGCTCGCGGCCTACAAGCTGTTCATGGCGCCGACGGGCATCGGCGGAACCTATATTCTGGCTTGGCTGTTCGTCCTTTACCTCGGCAACTCGATCTTGGCGCTCTCCCAATCGGCTTGGAGCGCCACGCTGGCGACGCAGTATCACGAACGCTCGCGCGTGTTCGGCATCGTCACTGCGGTGGGCGTTGCCGCCGCCGTGATCACGCTGCTCATCCCCATCTTTGCGCCATCCTTGGGCATGAACAGTGCACAAGGCGTGCAGGCGATGGGCTGGTTCGTCATCGTGATGGCGCCGATCACCGTCGGACTCACGGTCTGGCGCACGCCCGAACGCATCAGCAAGGACCTGCACGAACACTTCGCCTACCGCGACTATCTGGACATCGTCCGCAAACCGGAGGTCATTCGCCTATTCTTTTGCCAGATGGCTCTCACGCTCGGCCCGGGCTGGATGAGCGCGATGTATCTCTTTTATTTCAAGGACATTCGCGGTTTCGATACGCAGCAGGCGACAATTCTTCTGTTGGTCTACGTTCTTGCCGGCGTGATCGGCGCGCCGCTCACGGCACGCGCCGCGATGCGCTTTGGCAAGCACCAGACGTTGATGGCGACAACGACCGCATTTTCCATCGGCCTGCTCGGCGTCTTTCTCGTGCCCAAGGCCAATATTCTCGCGCATGCGCCAGTGATGCTGTGGTGCGGCTTCATGGCGGCCGGCTTCGGCCTGATGATCAATGCGATGATGGCCGATGTCGGTGACGAAATTCGTCTGCACCAGGGCAAGGAACGCATCAGCCTGCTCTACGCCGTTCTGACCTTCGCCGGAAAGATCGCGGCGGCCGCGGCGATCAGCGTCACGTTCCCGCTGCTCTCGCGCCTCGGCTACAACGCAGCCGAAGGTGCGCACAATTCCGCTCAGGCGCTGCAGGGTCTGCAAATTGCGTTTCTGTCGGGGCCGATCGTGTTTGTAATGCTGGGTGGCGTCAGCGTCATCGGTTGGAAGCTCGATGCCGTGCGTCATGCCGGCGTGCGCGCAGAACTCGATGCACGCGACGCGGCTTTCGACGAGGCGCCGATTCTCGCCAGCATCACCGCGACGACGCCGCATGTTACGATGGCAGCCGAGACCGAAACGCCGGTTTAGCGCTGCGCGTCGTTTGCCGCCTTCGCTGCGGCGGCCACGGGTACAACCCACCACAGCAATCCCATGCCGAGTCTCCAAACCAACTGGCTCGAATACTCCGGCTACGTTTTGTGGCAGAATCCCGCGTCGCGAAGAGGTCGCTGTACATGCAGAGAGTTGCTTTGGTTACCGGCGCGGGCAGCGGTATTGGTCGGGCGGTTGCGCTAGCGCTTGCGAGAGAAGGCTACGCCGTTACGCTTGCAGGGCGCCGCGCGGACGCTCTCGCAGAGACTGCTTCGCTTGCACCTGACAGGACCATGCTCGCGGTGCCGACCAATGTGGCGGATGCACACTCGGTCGAAGCGCTCTTTGCGCGTACGGTGGAAAAATTCGGCCGTCTCGATGTGTTGTTCAACAATGCCGGCACCGGTGCGCCGCCCGTCCCGATGGAGAATCTGACGCTGGCGCAATGGCAGGCGGTGGTGGACACCAACCTCACCGGTCCGTTCCTCTGCACCCAGGCCGCATTCCGGATCATGAAGTCTCAGACTCCACGCGGCGGGCGCATCATCAACAATGGCTCGATCTCCGCGCACGCACCCCGGCCCAACTCGGCGCCCTACACCTCGACCAAACATGCGATCACAGGCCTGACCAAGTCCACCGCGCTGGATGGCCGCGCCTTCGACATCGCCTGCGGACAGATCGATATCGGCAACGCGGAAACGCCGATGACCGCGCGGATGAAGAACGGCGTGCCGCAGCCCAACGGAACGTTGGTGCCGGAGCCGACCATGAATGTCGATGCCGTCGCGCGCGCGGTGCTGTATATGGCGAGCCTGCCGCTGGATGCGAATGTGCTGTCCATGACGGTGATGGCGACGAAGATGCCGTTCGTCGGAAGGGGCTAGCGTTCGCGCAGCAGCTTGCGAAACGCGCGGTCGCGCTTGAGGAACACTTCACGGCGCATGGCCGCGTTGCGCGTGCGATAGCGCTCGGCATAGATCAGCATCCATGCGCCGCCGCGCGTCGTTTTCGCACCGATGCCGTCATTGTGCTGCTCGACGCGCCGCTCCAGATCGAGCGTCCAGCCGACATAGGTTCGCTTCGGCTTTGCACGGCTCAGGAGCACATAGACGAACGCCGCCACGTCAGGCCGCGAGCGCCTGTTGGGCGCCGGACCACAAGGCAATCAGCGCCGATTCGATTTCGCGCGGCGATGTCAGGCGGCAAAGACGCGCTTTGGCTTCGCGCCGCTCGGTCGCGCATTGCGGAAAGGGCGCACGCTCGACATACCAGCCCAAATGCTTGCGAAAGATCTTCACGCCATGAATGTCGCCGTGAAAATGCAGACTGTCGCGAAAATGCTCCAGCACAAGGGCCAACCGTGTGGCGAGATCGGGTTCGACCAGTGCAAGGTTGTTCGCCAAGGCATGATCGATCGCCGCCGCAATCCACGGCCGTCCGTAGGCGCCGCGTCCGATCATGATCGCGTCCGCGCCCGATAGCGCAAGCGCCTCGCGCGCAGATGCATGATCGACGATATCGCCATTGACGATGACAGGAAGCCTCGTCGCCGCTTTGACGGCGGCGACCGCGTGCCAATCTGCCTTGCCCGAATAGAACTGGTTGCGTGTGCGGCCATGCACGGTGATCGCCTGCACCCCCGCACGCTCGGCACGCATGGACAGCTCCGGCGCGTTCTTCGAGGCATCGTCCCAGCCTAGCCGCATTTTCAGCGTCACCGGCCGCTTCGTCGCGCCCACCGTGGCTGCGATCAATCTTTCGGCTTCATCGAGATCGCGCATCAGTGCCGAACCGGACAGCGCACCGGTCACTTCCTTGGCCGGGCAGCCCATATTGATGTCGATGATGTCGGCGCCGGCGGCTTCGGCCATCGCGGCGCCCTTCGCAAGCCATTGGGCATCCCGCCCGACAAGCTGGATGACCGTCAGCGGCAGGCCTTCGCCGACCGCAGCTCGCCGCACGACATCGGGCCGGCCGCGCGCAAACATATCGCACGCCACCATTTCGGTTGCGACATAGGGCGCGCCGAGTCGCGAGGCGGCGCGCCGGAACGGCAGGTCCGACACGCCGGTCATCGGCGCCGTCAGAACGCGCCCCGGAATATGAACGCCGCCTATGTCGAAACCGTTTTTCATTCTACTGACTCGGCGCACCGACCGAGACAAGCTTCATGTCGAACACGAGCGTCTGGTTGGGACCGATGTCCGCGCCCGCGCCGTCTTCGCCATAACCGAGCGCCGACGGAATGACGAGCTGCCATTCGTCACCTTCATGCATCAGCTTCAGAGCCTCGACCCAGCCGGGAATGAGGCGGCCGGCCGGAAAGCTTGCGGTTCGGCCCGATGGCGTCTGGTCGAAGACATGTCCGTCGATGGTCCAGCCCTTGTAGGTCACGGTCACAATGTCTGCGGGACTTGTGATCTGCTTGCCGTGTCCTGCAGTGATGATTTTGTACTGAAGTCCGCTGGCTGTCGTGACCACGGCCGTCAGGTGCGCATTGTCGGCGAGGAATTTCTGATTGGACTCCGGCGTCAGGTCGTAGTGCATGTCAGCCTTCTTTTCGTTGTTGCAGCCGCCGAGAAGCGCCGCGCCGAACACAATCGTCGCCAGCGCCATCATGATCTTTAAGTGCATGCACCAAAACCTCCGTTGATCCTGCGCCACGGGTTAGAGCGTGTTCCGGCGTCGTTACGCAAGGGTCAGGCTGTTCACCATGCTGCATGCGACCGCTTCGGCAACCTTGATGCCGTCGACGGCAGCCGAAAGGATCCCGCCCGCAAAGCCCGCGCCTTCGCCCGCCGGATAAAGTCCGATTGTGTTTACGCTCGCAAAATTCTCTTTGCGCCGGATGCGGATCGGCGAGGAGGTGCGCGTTTCCACTCCGGTCAGGACGGCGTCAGCCATGTCGAATCCGGAATCTGGCGGCCGAAGGCAGGCAACGCCTCTCGGATCGCATAGATGGCGTAGTCCGGCAGGCAGGTCGAAAGATCGGTCGGCGTCACGCCGGGCCGGTAAGAGGGAACCACGCTTCCAAGCGCCGTCGACGGCCGCCCTGCGATGAAATCGCCGACGAGTTGCGCCGGCGCTGCATAGGTGCTGCCGCCCGCCTCGAAGGCGCGCGCTTCCCATTTGCGCTGCAGATCGATGCCGGCGAGGACATGGTCGGGATAGTCGGCTGGCGTGATGCCGACGACGATGCCGGCGTTGGCGTTGCGCTCGTTGCGCGAATACTGGCTCATGCCGTTCGTGGCCACGCGCCCTTCTTCGCTCGTGGCCGCCACCACGGTGCCGCCGGGACACATGCAGAAACTGTAGACGGACCGTCCGTTCGAGGCGTGATGCACCAGTTTGTAGTCGGCCGCACCCAGCTCCTTGATGCTCTTGCCAAAACGTGCACGGTCGATCAGCGACTGCGGATGCTCGATACGAAAGCCGATCGAGAAGGCTTTGGCTTCCATATCGACGCCGCGCGCCAGCAACATCTCGAAAGTGTCGCGCGCACTGTGACCGGGAGCGAGAACGACATGGTCGGCGGCGATGCGCGTTCCGTCAGCCAGCACCACGCCGCGCATGCGCCGCTCGCCGCCGGACACTTCGATGTCGAGATCGTCGACACGGCTCTGAAAGCGATACTCGCCGCCGAGCGACTCGATTGTCCGGCGCAGGCTCTCCACCATGGTCACGAGCCGGAATGTGCCGATATGCGGATGCGCTTCGTTGAGAATTTCCTCCGGCGCGCCGGCCTTGACGAACTCTGTCAGCACCTTGCGGCCAAGAAAGCGCGGATCCTTGATCTGGCTGTAGAGTTTGCCATCCGAAAATGTGCCCGCGCCGCCTTCGCCGAACTGCACATTGGATTCGGGATTGAGGATGGAGCGGCGCCAAAGCCCCCACGTGTCCTTGGTGCGTTCGCGCACGACCTTTCCGCGATCCAGGATGATCGGTCGGAACCCCATCTGCGCCAGGATGAGGCCGGCGAACAGTCCGCACGGTCCTGCGCCGATCACGAGTGGGCGGTGTTTGGTGTGTTCCGGCGCGCGCGCCACAAAGCGGTATTCCATGTCCGGCGAAGGACGCACATGCACATCGCCCGTGAAGCGTTTCAGAACGGCCGCCTCGTCGCGCAGGGTCACGTCGAGAGAGTAGATATAAATGATCGCCGATTTCTTGCGGGCGTCGTGCGCGCGCTTGAACACCGCGATGGCGACGAGTTCGCTCGCCGGAATGCGCAGCCGCTTGAGAACCGCGGCCCGGATTGCGTCCGGCCCATGGTCGAGCGGCAGCTTGATTTCCGTCAGACGCAGCATGGCCGGACCATTAGCCAAGCAACGTCGCAAAGGGAAGGGCGCTTGCGCAATTCATGCGCCTTGCCGATACAGGCTGGATGACAAGGGCACATCCAACGGTGGCGGTGATCGGCGGCGGACCTGCGGGATTGATGGCGGCCGAAATACTCAGCGCCCGCGGCGTGCGCGTCACGATCTACGACCGCATGCCGTCGCTCGGGCGCAAACTTCTGATGGCCGGCCGCGGCGGGCTGAACCTCACGCACTCCGAACCGATCGAGACGTTCCTGGGACGCTATGGCCGGGCTGCCGACACGTTGCGCCCGGCCCTCGAAGCCTTTCCGCCTTCCGCGCTGATCGCCTGGGCCCACCGGCTCGGTCAGGAGACGTTCGTCGGCTCGAGCGGCCGGGTCTTTCCGAAGGCGATGAAGGCGTCGCCCCTGTTGCGCGCCTGGCTCGCCCGTCTGGCGGAGCAGGGCGTTCAGTTCCGCGCGCGGCACACATGGTGCGGCTGGGACGAGAGTGGCGCGCTCGTTTTTTTGACGCCGCACGGCGCGGAGCATGTCCAGGCCGATGCGACACTGCTCGCGCTCGGCGGCGCAAGCTGGCCGCGGCTCGGATCTGATGGCGGCTGGCAACAGATCCTGGCCGAAAGGGACGTTCAGATTGTTCCACTGGCGCCGGCAAATTGCGGATTCGCCGTGTCCTGGAGCGAGACGTTTCAAAGGCGGTTCGCAGGCACGCCGCTCAAGAACATTGCGCTGAAATTTGACAGCCGCACCGTTCGCGGCGAACTGATGCTCACGTGCTATGGCATTGAAGGCGGCGCGGTGTATGCGCTAAGCGCTCCCTTGCGCGATGCCATCACAGAACGCGGACCGGTTCAGATCGAGATCGATTTGCGTCCGGAGGTCGCTGCAGCCGATCTGGCGCGCCGCTTGCAAAAGCCGCGCGGAAAGGAATCTCTGTCGAATTTCCTGCGCAAGTCGCTCCATCTTTCGCCTGTCGAAATCAATCTGCTTCGTGAAGCGCACGGCTCGGCTTTCGGGGCGGATCCGGCAAAACTGCCGGCGCAGGTCAAGTCCGTCTCTCTGATCTTGTCCGCCGCGCAGCCGATCGCCCGCGCGATTTCATCCGCCGGCGGCGTCGCTTTTTCTGCATTGGGTGAAAGCCTGATGCTGCGCGCCGTGCCGGGCGTCTATGTGGCGGGAGAGATGCTCGATTGGGAAGCGCCGACCGGCGGTTACCTGCTGCAGGCGGTCATGGCGACCGGAGCCTTTGCGGCACAGGCGATCCTGCGCCGGTTTGCGCTCTGAGCGCGTCTTGGCAATGATGGAGCCATGACCCGCATCCTTGCCATTCATGCTCATCCCGACGACATCGAAACGCTCGGCGCGGCTACCCTGGCGCTGCTGGCGGCAAAGGGTCATCACATCACGATCGTCACGATGACGGCCGGCGATTGCGGTTCGGTCGAAATGAATGCGGAGGAAACAGGCCGGGTCCGGCAGAAGGAAGCCGCCGTGGCCGCCGCCGTCATCGGCGCGGAGTATATGTGCGCCGGGTTCGGCGATCTTTGCGTCTTCAACGACGATTCTTCGCGCCGCCGTACGACAGAGCTGGTCCGCGCGGCACGTCCCGAGATCGTCATCACCGCCGCGCCGGCCGACTATCATCCCGACCACGAAGCGACGAGCGTCCTGGTGCGCGATGCACTGTTCGCGTCCTCGGTGCCGAACTACCAGACGGGCCCGTCACGTGCGCTCGACGCCATTCCGCATCTCTACTTCATGGATCCGATCGAGGGCCGCGATCGCAGCGGCAACCGCGTTGCTCCGGAATTCGCCGTCGACGTCACGCACTACTTCAACAAGAAGGCCGAGATGCTCGCTGCCCATGCCAGCCAGCGCAACTGGGTCCTGAAGCAGCACGGCATCGATGATTACATGGCGTCCATGGAAAAGTGGACGGCCAAGCGCGGCAAGATGTTCGGCGTCCCTTATGCAGAAGGCTTCCGTCAATACACCGGCACGCCCTATCCACGGACTAAGCTGCTGCAGGAACTCGTTGCCGGCGCTTTGTTGCTGCGGTGAAGCGCACATGCGCGTGATCGGCTTGCGGCGGCGCGCATCGGCTCATAGGTTCCATCGGCAGTATCAAATACCTTGAAATGACCTGGTTCCGCCGCGCACTTCTCTCTCTTCTGCTGCTGGCGGCGTTCGCAGGTATTCCCGCGGCCGGCGACGAGCATAAGGAACGCGAGTTCCAGGAATGCACGGACTGTCCGCTCATGGTCGGTATTCCGGCCGGAACGTTTGTCATGGGAAGTCCGGCAAGCGAACCCGGCCGCTTCGACGCCGAAGGCCCACAGCATCGCGTCTCGATCCGCGCTTTTGCGCTTGGCAAGTTCGACGTGACGACGGCCGAGTTCCTTATCTTTCTGCGCGATACCGGCTATCAGCCGGCGCCGTGCAACGAGACGCTCACTTTGGGCTGGCACTCGCCGGGCAAGGGCCTGGCCTATCCGCGCTCTGACGCAGAACCGCCGACCTGGCCGGCGACATGCGTCGGTTGGAAGGATGCTCAAGCCTACATCTCATGGCTGAATGCAAAGGCGCACGCGGCGAATCCAACGCTGGCAAAGCGCGCCGGCCCCTATCGCCTGCCGAGCGAAGCGGAATGGGAATATGGCGCGCGCGGCGGCACGTCGTCGTCGCGCTGGTGGGGTAATGCCGTCGGCGCGAACAATGCGAACTGCAACGGTTGCGGCAGCAAGTCTGACGACCGTGTGCTGACCGACGTCGACGGTTTCGCGCCCAACCCGTTCGGCCTCTACGGCGTGCTCGGCAATGCCTGGCAATGGACGGCGGATTGTTGGCACAAAAGTTATGTCGGTGCGCCAACGGACGGCAGAGCTTGGACGGGCGATGATTGCGCCAAGCATGTCCTGCGCGGCGGGTCCTTCGACAATGTGCCGATCTTCATCCGCTCGGCTGCGCGAACGGCCGGCGGCGGCACCCGCGATTATGACTATTCCAGCCTCGCCGGCTTTCGGGTGGCACGGACGCTGCCCTAGATATTCTACTGCAATGCATCCCGCGGATTGAAGTTGAGCGTCATGTCCATGACCTCTGCATAATTGCCGGCTGGCAGTGGAACCGGTGAGGACAAGAGCACGGCGTTTCGCGCACTGAGCGCGATGTCGCGGAATACCGCGTCGGTGCGGTAGCGCTGCATGTCGACGATCTCCGCTTTTTCAATTTTTCCGCTGCGCGTCATCACGACATGGATCGCAATCTGGAATCGCCGGGCGCCGAGCGTGTGCAGATCCAGGCTCCAGTGCCGCACAACCTGCTGCCTGACGAAATCGCGCACGCTGTAGGCGGCCTGATCGCCGGGCACGGCATTGTCGCTGGTCGAGGTGATGTCGGATTGTCCGGAATTGTCGATGACAGACGACGCTGTTTCCGGCTGACGCAACCGCGCCAGCGCGCGCAGCTTGGCATCGAGATTGTCGAGCGGAACGGGTTTTACCCCTTGCGGCGAGACACCTTCGGGCGGAACGGGACTGGCCTGTTCCTGCCGTGCTGCGCGTACGCGCTTCTGCTGCGGTATGGCAGACTTCAATGACGCCGGCGGCGACGCAGTCTGTTCGCTGAACTGCACCACGTCGACCGGCACGACGCGCAGCGCGCCTCGTTGCGGCGGCGAACCGATTGGCATGTGCAGCAGGATCACAAGCGCGACGGCAAGTGCGTGAAGTACGAAAGCCGAGAAGAGTCCGGGACCCGTCTCTCGGACATGCCTTTTGGCGACGCCCAGAAAAGCATCACCATTTACTTTTCTTGCGACGCTATCCTGCATTCCGGGCTGACTCTGGATCGCGCTCTACCTTCGACTGCACGCGCCAATACTGTCCCCAGTGCAGAATGCTGCCCTCAGCCGGCCGATCGTGCAAGCGCCCGCACCACGCGGACGCTTGCCGACCGGAGATCAGATCAGATCGCCGCCGGCCGCAGAGGCCGTCGTTCCGAACTGTTTGTAGGCCTTGATGACATTGCGGCCCGTCGTCCAGCGATGCACTTCATCGGGACCGTCGACCAGGCGCTGCGAACGGATATGCGTGTACCAGGCGGCCAGCGGCGTATCCATGCTGTAGCCCAATGCGCCGTGCAGCTGGATGGCGGTGTCGACGACCTTGTGCACCATGTGCGCAAGGAACACCTTGGCGATGCCGTTTTCCTGGCGAAGGTCGAGACCCTTCTCCGCCTTGTACGCGATGTGCAGCAGCATCAGCCGTGCGATGTAGAGTTCGCTGGCGCAGTCTGCGAGCATGAATTGCACGCCCTGACGGTCGGACAGCGGCTTGCCGAAGGTCGAGCGATTGGTGACGTGCTTGGTCGCAAGATCGAGAGCCCGCTGAGCCATCGAGATGTTGTGCATGCCGTGGCGCAGGCGGCCATAGGCCAAGCGATGCTGGCCCATGTTGAAACCGTTGCCTTCGCCGCCGAGCAAATTCTCCATCGGCACGTCCAGCTTTTCGATTTTCACTTCCGAATGACCGCCGCCCATGATGTGCGAGAGCGGGCCCTCGGCGGCCATCGTCTTGATGTCGCGCACGATCTTGTAGCCGGGGTTCGGCAGTTCCACGATGAAAGTACTGAACTGCTGGTGACGCGGCGCCTCCGGATTCGTCTTGGCCATCACAAGTGCGATGTCGGCGATGCTTGCCGCGCTCGAGAACCACTTCTCGCCGTTGAGCTCGTAGGAATCGTTGCCTTTGCGCACCGCGGTTGTCTGCATGCCGGTGGCATCGGCGCCAGCGGCCTTCTCGGTCATCGAATAACAGATGCGCTTTTCGCCGTTGAGCAGCGGCTTGAGGAACTTCTCCTTCTGATAGTCCGTGCCGTGCGCCAGCAACGTCATCATGGTGGCGTCGTCGGGACCTTGCGTGTTCATCGACAGGGCGCCGAGATGGCTCTCGCCGAGTTCCATCTGGACGAGTGCGTTGGCGAGGGGACCAAGGCCCATGCCGCCATATTCCTTCGGGATGAACGGGCACCAAAGGCCCTTTGCCCGCGCCTTCTTTCTCAGTTCGGCCAGCGTTTCCTTGTAGTTGGCGCCGGCAATCAGCTTCTTTTCAGCCGGGATGCATTCGTCCTGCACCCATTGGCGCACCTTTTCGCGAATGGCCTTGGCGTCGGCGGGAACTTCAAAATCAAGAGACATGGGGTTTCCTTTCCTTCAGATTTTTTGGTGAGGGACTGTAGCGGGCAGGATGGGGAGCGCGCCACCCGGCGTTCCAAGGTCACAAGTCCTGTGAGCGCGATGTCGAGCGAACGCGCCATGTAAAGCTCTTGCATGTCATCGCCGCCGCGCGGGCCAGCTTCCATATGGGTCAAGGCTTTCTGTCCCAACTGGAAGAGGCCAATTTTTTTTATGTACCGGGGGGGTATGATTTTGGATTTCGTACCCTCCCAAAAATTTTGGACAAGTTAGAACAACCCAAAGCTAATCTCTTATTTTGGCTAGAGTTTTGTAGGCTTGGACATGGCGAACGTGTCCAAACCACGAGGAGGAGAAATTCATTGTGGAACAAATAAGGAACATACTGCCGATTTTGGATTTTCCCTACATCTCAGGTCCCGCTAGGATTGGGCGCTAAAGTTGATGGAATGCGCGCGTGCCCAAGTCCGAACCGCCTGTGAAAGAGAAAAAGCCAAAACCGGCTGTGAACGAGACAAAGCCAAGCCCTGAGCAGACGGCGAGCGCACCAAGCGGTGTCAAGATTCTCGACACGGGTCCAGACGATGTTCCATCGCGCCCGGTTTGGGACGATCCCGAAATTGTGGGCCTGCTGATGGCGTCGGACGAGCCCAGGGAATGGGCTCTGGCGAGCGCGGTGGTGCGCTTTGGTCATCTAATGGGCGGCCATCTTGCGCGTGCCAGTCGTGCTGACAGATTGGGTTCTGCAAAAGCTGAATTCGAAGCGGGAGTTGCCACCGGCCGCGCCTTGCAAAAGGCCTTTCGCAATCTCTACGACTACCACCACAAGGGCGTGCAACGCATCGTCAAGGAATATAGTGACGGGCCAAAGGTCGGGCAGCGCGCCAAAATCGCAGATTTGATAAAACCAAATGCGAGCACGCCGGAAGGGCGCATCCTGCAACGTATCGCATGGAATGCGCGGGACTATTGTGAGCTTGGGCAAGTCTTCGCGCGTGAGGCAAAAGGAGCCAAAGCGGACCTTGAGCGTTTGCCGCGCGGGGATCGAACGGAGGAGGCGTTGAACACACTCTCGCGCTGGAACGCGCTCAGTGCTGAGGCGTTTGAGGAGAGCACGCGCTTTGACGCTCTTTATACCAAGCTAGAACGCCAAGGCGTGCAGATTGTCTTTGTCGAAACCCGGCTAGGCCGGCCAACGCAGAAGTCAAACTCGCGACAGCCGAACAAGAAACTTCGTCATGGACGTTCCCAAAAAGCCTAAAGCCTCGCCCAAGAAGCCAAAAGCCGTTCCCCGGTGCGGCGCCAAGCTGCGCAGCGGATGGACGTGCAGCGCGCCGCCGGTCAAGGGCAAGAGACGCTGCTTTAAACATGGTGGCGCGCCGCGCTCGGGCGCGCCCAAGGGCAATAGCAATGCCTTTAAGAGCGGGACTTACACCGATGGTCGCAACGGGGCGAGCGAAACACGCTTTGCTCGAAATCATAGAAGCACGCATGACGAACATCGCGCTCCATGAGCCCTTTGAAGACTGGGACGATGTCATTGTGTCGGAAGTCGAGCATGCCCGCGGCCTTGCTCTGGCTGACAAACTGCGCCGCATAGCGAGCTATCTCGATAAAATACTCAAGCAGCAAAGGCGCATGGAACCATTGGCATTTAGCATCAACCGCGGAGAACGCGATGCGCTAAAGCTTTTGCTGAGTAAGCCGTTCCGGTTTGAGAGCGCAAAGAACTTTCGGCAGGGCGTCAGCGTGACGTTTCATGCCCGGCTTTTGGCGCGCAGAAGACTGAGAGAGGACGGACGCACCGATCGCCTCGCCTATAGTTTCGCCTGGGGTCGGCTTTGCAGAGGGCTTTATCTGGAGGGTTGGCCCAAGGAGGTGCTAGGAGCCAAAGCGGACAAGCCCAAAGCTCAGTCTTGATGCGATCCGCGCCGGTCAGGGTTGCCAGACCAAATTGGCTCGGGCCGAACGCTATTCCTGCCAGTCCGCTCAGGGAGGTTTGGTCGTTGAGGACGGGCCTCGAACGACAATCTCGTCTCGCCTGCTGAATGGCATAGAAATTCTTATGGCTAAGAAAATGGCCTTCTGATAAGTCTTAACTTCCAAAAAGTCGCATTTTGACCCTTAACTCGGTTCTTAATGGCCAGAAAATCCCTCGACCAGTTTCCCGAGACATTCGTCTCGACGTCTGAGACTACTAAGCTAGCTTCCAAGGCTGTGCGTGCAGGAAAGCTGCGAAAGCTGGCGTCACGACTCTATAGCCGGGATTTGAAAACTGCGCCCGAAGAAATCGTGCGGCGAAACCTCTGGCCGATTGTCGCTGGTTACTTTCCCGGCGCACTTATCTCGGACCGAACAGCCCTGGAAGGCGCGCCCGCAAAAGACGGATCGGTCTTTCTTGTTTCTCAAAAAGGTCAAAGCGACGTGGCGTTGCCAGGTTTTACCCTGCGTCCCCGACGTGGAGCGGCTGCTCAAGAGTCTGATTTTCCCTTTATGGCCGTGCTTCGACTGTCATCGTCTGCGCGGGCTTTGCTGGACAATTTTGTCGCCAGCCGGAGCCGAAGCGGGGCGTCACGAACATTCTCTCGGACAGAACTTGAAAAATACCTGGACAATATTCTTCGACATTCTGGAGCAGATGAACTCAACCGCTTGCGCGATAACGCACGAAGGCTTGCTCCCGTCATCGGCAGGGAAAAAGAATTCGCCGCGCTCGACAAGCTGGTCGGTGCGCTTTTGAGCACACAAGATGATCACCTCAAGACGCGCTCTGGGCGGGCCCGCAACAAGGGGATGCCGTTCGATCCCGCGCGCCTTGAACTCTTCGAATTGCTTCGGGCTGAACTACATCGTACCGCGCCGCAGACGCGCCATGCGGCCGGCTATGATGGCGCCACACTTGCTTTTTTTGAGGCCTATTTCTCGAACTTTATTGAGGGCACCGAATTTGCGCTCGAAGAGGCCGCAGCGATTGTCTTTGAAAACAAGATTCCGCGCGCCCGTCCTGAGGACGCCCACGATATTCTGGGAACCTATCGCATTGTGGCCGACACGGTCGCGCTGGCTCAGCTTCCCGCCTCGTTCTCTGAGTTTGAGCGGCTCCTAAAGGGCCGTCATGCCCAAATCATGCAGGCCCGTCCGGAAAAAGGTCCAGGTCGCTACAAATCCGAGCCGAATCGCGCTGGCGCAACTCTTTTCGTCGCGCCCGAACTGGTGCGGGGAACGCTGGAGCAGGGTTTCAAGGCTTACCGCTCGCTTGTTACGCCATTTCAACGGGCAGTTTACATGGCGTTTCTCATTTCCGAGGTCCATCCCTTTACCGATGGCAATGGCCGTATCTCACGCATTATGATGAACGCGGAGTTGGTTGCAGCCAGTGAACAACGCATCATCATTCCAACGATCTATCGCGAAAACTATCTGAGTGCGCTCAGATCGCTCTCCAATCGCACTAGCGCGGAACCGCTCATACGTACGTTAGATTTTGCCCAGCGTTTTTCACTGGCGATCGACTGGACGAGGTTCGAACGCGCCGAGGCTGACCTTAAATCCGCCAACGCCTTTATGGACAGCAACCAAGCTGAGGAACGCGGCATCCGACTGCGATTGCCATCATGAAGTAAAGCGTCCGCGTGCCGCGTCGCGGACTTTGAACCGACCGAAAATCTCGCATGCCTCGCCGCACAGAGCCGGTTCGTCACCAAGGTTGAGCTTTGGACAGCGACCGAGCTCTTCTCGGCGAAGCTCACCAAATATCTTATGGCCAATAAAATCTCCTTCTGATCGTCTTAAGGAGTAAAAAATCGCCATTTTGGAACTCAATGTTGGTTTAATGGGGAAAAATTCGCGAGCAGAGTCGCCCAAACAGCGCGCCGACGCACTATTTTGATAATGAATACGATATTGTATTATTTGGTTATAATAATATATACATTATTGACTTCTCAGTGAATTATAATGTATACATTTTTGAATGAAGGACGCTATCCGCCAGTTGGACCAACGATTCTTGGCTATTCGCTCGATCAAGGATAGGGCGCGGCCGCCCAAGGGCTGGATCCGTGCCGTCCGCGACGCCTTGGGCATGACAACCGCGCAATTCGCAAAGCGCCTCGGTGTTTCGCAGCCTCGCGTCATCGCCATCGAGAAGGCCGAGATCAGCAAGGCGCTTACACTCAAGAGCCTTGAACGCGCGGCGGAAGCCCTTGGCTGCCGCGTCGTCTATCTCTTTGTCCCAGACCGCCCGCTGGAAGAAACCGTGCGCGCGCGGTCGCGCCACATTGCCAATAAGCAGCTTGAGGCACTCGGACAGACCATGGGACTTGAGGACCAAGCGGTTCACGGCACAAAGGCGCGCGAGATGATGCGCAACAAGCTCACCGAAGACCTTGTGAACGACCCGGCCCGGCTTTGGGACGACACGTGGTAGGGCCCTTCGACACAAATCCGGCTGGCACGCCGCTTGATCCGCAAGAGCGCGAAGGGCTCATCCCCACCCACGTCACGACACGCGAACAGTTAAACGAGCTTGAGGCGAAAAACATTCTCGAAGCTCTCAATTGGCCGAGTCCCCGCGCAGCGTCATCAACGCGCAATTTCATTCGACCGCACCTTGATATCTGCAGACAAGGCGGCACCGACTTCAATCAGTCGTGCCATAGGAAGAGCGGGACACTCATCGCATAGAAGGTAGAGCCTGCGCCGGTGATGATCTGCGTGCCGTTCTGAGTTTCGTCGAGACGTTGTGATCACGCGCCGTTTGCAGCGTGACGAACAATTATTTTTGCAAAAATGTTCGGCGAAATGATTTTTCTCTTTGCCGCCGCCGCCACTCAGTTACGCTTTTTCCATGTGCTCTTCGGCGTATCATTTGGCTTCGCTGCAATTTTATCGCGACCGTGTGGCGGCGGAGCTCGCTGAGGCAAAGCCCGACACGGATCAGGATCAAGTTGACCGCTTTAGCGCCAACTTTCCCGATGTCCATATTGCAAGTTCGTGTTTGCAAAAAGCCCTTCGCCGCGGCGAGTTCCAGTTTGCGTTCGCTGCTGGGCGATTTTTGCTGCGAAGCGATCCCGAACGTCTGTGGAGAAGGCTCTGTGTCTGTGCCTTTGAAGAGTTTGGCCTTGTTGATCTGGGTGTGACCGCCCGTGTCGTGGCGGTGGCGGCAAGCAAGGCGTTCCGTCTGGTGCAGGGCGAAGAGCGCGTGCTCGGCTATCTGCTTGCGTTGCTCTGTGATCTCCCCAAGGACCGCAGGCTCGATGATCTCTATGGCGTGGGTGCGGCAGTCGGTTGGAGACCACAGCCGGCTGAGGAGTTTGGAGCAGGGACCGCTCGCATCTGCTATCGCGCCGCTGGTGCACGAGTCTTCGCGCCTGATTGCTGCTTGCGAACAGGCTGTTCCCCGCCGCTCGTTCCGGGTGGTGTCGAACGAGGCCTGCGAACGGGCTCTCGCGAGGATGGCAGCGAGGGCCTGGTCGATGAGGGGCTCTTTGAGCTCTGTGCCAAGGGCGTACAGCTGTCGCGCTGTTTGCTTCCAGTCTTGCTGCCACTTGCCATTGCGGCAACCGAAGCGTCTGGTGGTCTGGGAGAGGCGAGGGTCGAAGCGCTGCCGTCAATGCCGCTGATCTCCGGCGTTCCCGCCTATGCGTTTGACGGCTTTACGCGCACCGGCCGCGCGTGCCTGGTGCAGCTTGGTGTCGAAGAGCCAAGACTGAAGCAGCTTTTGCAGACTGTGCCAGCGGCAAAGCGGCTCGACTATCTGCGTCACCTTTTATTCGTCGTCGAAGGCAGTCGCGCATCGCCGCTGATCCGCGATGACCTCGCCGACAGACTTCGATCCGAAGCTGTCGCCGACGGGATGACCCAGGATGCGGTCATGTCAGCCGTCGACCTGATCACCGACCTGCTTCCCACCCTTCACAGACTGCGGGGCGAACTCGCGCCTGCATCAACCTCAGAGGAGCAAGCATCATGAACAATGAGTTGTTACGCACCGAAGCAGCCCAGTACCGGGCCCTGCAGATCCAGCTCAAAGAGGACTATGCCAACCTCGATGACGAGACCCTGACGGATACGCTGGAGGGTCTCTCAGATTTGCCGCAGATGATCGAGGAGATCGTCCGCTCCAGCGTCGAGGACGAGGCGATGATTGCAGGGCTTAAGATCAGAGCGGATGCCATGGCCGGACGACTTTCCCGGCTCAAAGAGCGCCATCAAAAGAAGCGCCAGCTCGCAGCCTGGGCCTTGGGCTCGGCGGGGATGGGAAGGCTCAAAACCGTCGACTTTACGGTCTCGCTCTCAGAAGGCGCGGTGCGGCTTGAGATCAGCGATGAGAGCAAGCTGTCGTCTGACTATCTGATCCCCCAGCCACCCAAGCCCAACCGGGCCGGTATCACCGAGGCCCTCAAACAGGGTCGTACTGTCGAAGGTGCCAGCCTTGTCCAGGGCCAGTCCTACATCACGGTCTCGACCCGATGAGCGCCGGCTTCAGCTCGCCACCAGCTCAAGAAGCTGGCAACCCCGCTCGACAGCGTCCGGGTTCACAGACGTGAGCAGGATGGCAAGACCCTTTCTTACATCGAAGGTTGGTTTGCGATTCATGAGGCCAATCGCATCTTTGGCTATGACGGCTGGGATCGCGAGATGGTGCATTTTGAACGCGCCTTTGAGCGCAGTCGTCGAGATGGCACCTCTTGCGGCTATGTCGCCCGGGTGCGGGTGTGCGTCAGGGCCAATGCGATCACCATCGTCCGCGAGGGGACAGGCTTTGGCGAGGCCTTTATGCCCCGTGCTGCTGACGCATACGAGCGCGCTCTGAAAACTGCTGAGACCGATGCCACCAAGCGGGCGCTGGCGACCTTTGGCAGCCGCTTTGGCCTGATGCTCTACGACAAGGAGCAAAGGCCGGCACCGGGCACCGGGACACTGCGAAGCCAGGTCACTGGCCAAAGTACCGGGGCGAGAGACAGCAGCGCTGAGGCATCGAAGAGGACAACGGCCTATGACAGCAAGCTGAGTGGTGCACAGAGCACATCCGCTGCTGCAAGCCGCGAAACAAGCGATGACCCATCACAAAGTCCTGCAGCCACGAGTTCGGGACAGGCGGGCGCAATGTATCGGCTTGTTGCCAGCGATGGCAGCGTAATCGAACCGCATTCGCCGGAGGGTTTTTGCTCTGGCCTGCGTCAGCTTTTAGACGCCGCCAGCGATTGCGACGAGGTCCTGCGCCTGCAGCACAACAATGCGCTCACCATCAGCACCTTGCGCGACGTTGCCGATTTGACAACCCAGCGTGGCGAGCATTACGCCGATATCCTCGAGCGGTTGATCGCGCAGCGATGCGCGGCGCTGGCAGCGGTAAACGAAAGCACGTCTGGCACGATGGCCGAACCGCCCGCTGGGGCGCAGGATGCCCATGCCCCTGACATCGGCGTCGCCAACACAGTTGAAACAGCTGCGACGCGCGCGGCTGTGCTCGGCGATTCGGCCGAACGCGCACCAAGCGGTGCGACGCCGTTCTATGGGCCCTTTGTCCCGGTGCCGGACTATCCACTCACCAGCCTTAAAGACCGAGTCGTCCGCGCCGGCAGGCCGGCGCGACCAGAACCGCATGTTGGCCAGGTCCGCCGCGGCGTGTCCCAGGATGACGACGCCGTGAGTCTGAAGACTGAGAGCGCGCCGACCCGGCGCTCGCAGATCACTGGTGGCTTCTCGATCGACAAGAGTGCGCTGCTAGTCCCCAGCGAGCGGCGCCTGCGCAGCAAGGCGCATTTGCAGTTTGTCGCGAGCAGACCGTGTCTTGTCTGCGAGGTGCTACCCTGTCACGCCCATCATCTGACCTTCGCACAACCGCGCGGCCTTTCGCAAAAAGTCAGCGACGAGTTCACCGTGCCGCTCTGTGCGGTGCATCACAACCAACTGCACGCCTTCGGTAACGAAGCCAGCTGGTGGCGAGCGCAAGCGATTGAGCCACTCGCGTCCGCACAGGCACTTTGGCACCAGACCTGGAGTACATTTAGTTCCAAGGACGACAAGCAATGTTGAGTATTGTCATGCCGTCGTTGGCCTAGAAGTCTCATTCCGCCACTGTTGCAAGGCTTGGTAAATATACGCCTCAATTTGAAATCGATTGAGTCCAGCTCAGCTGCTTGCCCGTATCGATCTCGAAAAAGCCACGGCTATCGGACCCGCGCGCGACGCATCTATCGCGCCCTTCGATCAAAAATTGTTCTGTCACGCCGACACAGAAATTTTTCTCACCGTCCCAGCTACCGAAGGCGCCGTCGGTTGCGTAAAGATAGTAGTAGCGCGCATCGAGGGGCCCAGAGATCAGTTCGCTGCAAGATTGTGTTGGGACATGCCACCAGCCTTGGCTCGTCCAGTCTTTGCCAGTGAAGCGGCCGAGGGCAACGACCAGGGCATGCGCGGTCTTGTTGCAGACCGACAGTCCAGCACTAGCCGGGCTTGCGGCGGCGATCAGAGTGAGGAGGGCAAGTGCTAGGCGCATGGAACAGGGTGGTGTCGCGCAAGCCAGGGCGAGTGTCAATATTGCGCGCCGCTCAGACATGGCGGGTGCTCGCGTTCGCTTCGCAAGCTGTGGCCAAAGGCTTGTTGATTGGCGGCTAGCGAACTTCGCGAGTCTCAAAAGTCAAAACAATGCGCGATAGCGTCAGCCATTTCTCACAGGAGAGGCGCGCACAGAAAATACCGGCCCATTCGAGGCAAGGGCACGTCCAAACGAACGCGACGAGCCGCACGCACAAACTTGATACCAGGCCGCAGGAGTGAAGCTCGTGCTCTCGCAGGCGTGCGCTAACCATATGAGCTGTAAAAAGAGATTACATGTTAACCAAGCGCGTTGCGGTGAGATGTCAGAAAGGCTGATTTTAGGGGGTCAAAGCGATCTGGCATAGCTCGTGCGTGGAATGTGCCCAGCGGGTCGAAAGTGTATTCGGACTTGCGGCAATTTCTGGGGAAGTTTTGTAGATGAACCTTATCAAGGTCTTGGTTAGCGCTGCTGCGGCAGCTTTTCTTTCACTTGGCGCGGCTCAGGCCGGTCAGTTCAACGATGGCCCATACAATGATGACGGGAATCAATCGAGCTGCTCGGGCGGCGGCGGTACGTCTTCTTGCACTCCGTTGCAGCTCACCGGTACCGCAACCAACGGCGCTGTCAGAATTTGGAACTTCAAATGCTCGGGCGGTTTGTCTGCGGCGTGCGCCGATGCCTTGCCGAGCAATCCGAACCTGATCAATAGCGGCAGCCACAAGACGCTGGTGTACAGCGGACTGTACACAGGTGGCATCAATTTCAGTGACACCAGTCACGACACGATCGGAGCCTTTATCGCCTCTGCAGGTGGTTCATTCAACGCGACGGTGAGTAATACAGTTAAGGGCCTGACACTGAGTACCGGGTTTTCTAATCCGCCGGGCTGCTACAGTAGTTGCACGCCGAGGGGTAGGGTTACGATCATGGAGTTCACCTTTACGATCGCGTCGAGCCAGGATCTTTACATCCAGCACGACGACGGTGTGAGTGTTTGGGACAGCACGAACACGATCGACTATTTGGACTCGTCCAATCCGACAAGCGTGATTATCTCGAGCGTCCTCTTGGGCGCGGGGACCTATAATCTCTGGTACGCGGAAGTGAACGGGCTGCCGGCCGACTTGATAACTTGTCTGGTTCCACACGTTGACAATACACCCGTCCCCGAACCGCTGACGCTGAGCCTGTTCGGCGCCGGGCTTGCTGGTGCAGCCGCGCTGCGCCGTCGCCGCAAGGTGTCCACGGCTGCATAGTCCAATCTGATCAATCGCCAAGAAGGGCCGCCCGAACGGGCGGTCCTTCTTGGCTGTGCGTTCAGTTGCAAGGCGGTTGTATCCAACGTGCCCGCGAACGCACAGCACGACCGCCAAGGGCGCCTTGCAGGCTGCTTGGCGAGCGCCGACAAAAGCTCATGCTTTGCTGAATTTCTGGCTTTGGGTCGAAAGCGGACGTTTGTGCGCGGTCACGCCAACGGCCGCCACGGGTGGAAAATGGACATAGGGGCACTTTCACAAAGGGGCCGCGTAGGAGTGTAGGCGCAATTGGGTGAGTGAAACGAAAACGGCGGCACGATGGCCGCCGTCCTCATGCCCCCCACAGAGCAAGTTTCGTTAGGCCGAATTCCTCTTGCGGCGACGCATTGCGACTGCACCGGCAAGCCCAGCGCCGAAGAGCGAGAGGGTGATGGGTTCAGGAACGGGAGCAATAGCCTCGTTGAAACCAGTGACCAGTCCATATCCGCTGTTTACGTATGGAGAATTGACCCATACGCGCCCGAGAATCGTATCACCATTGTAGCCGGCCAAGTTGTAGCCGTTGGTATCGAAATAGATCGCGCCGCCGGGGCTAGTGGCACCGGAAACCGTAACGTCCATAAGCAGATTTGCACCAACTCCGGGAGTGTACGTGAAGGGGGTGCTCAGATTGATAACGAGTGTGTCGCCAAAAGCCCAAGGTTGGGAGAGGTTTCCGTTGAACACTGTCGTATTATCGCCACCGATGTTCGAGGCATAAGTGGGCGAAAGCGTGTTCCAGTCTGCAGAAGTTGTCGACAGCGAGATGAGCCAGTTGCCGGAGTTCATACCGGTTGCACTGGCGTTGTACGCGGTGTTGTAAAACTCAAGGCTGGAGATCGTGATGGGCCCCGAAAACGCACTCGAAGTATAAACTTGCTGATATTCACCACTGTAGGCGCAACCAAAGGGGTAGCAATTTCCGGTTCCCGCATCGGCAGGTGATCCAATGACCATCGCTTGGGCTGGCGATGCGGCCAACGCGAGCAGGAAAGCTGTCCCCAGCAAAATGCGTCTCATGGCTTTTCTCCACTGTCCCCAAGCACAGTTAGGAGCAATTTTTGGGCCAAAAACAGACAGTCAAGAAAATCAAAGACTTGAGGAAACAAGGCAAGCTCTTGCCCGTACCAGTGTAATAAAAAATTACAGCTCTACAGCGAAATGCCCTTGCGCTAACTCGAGTAACGATGGGGTCAAGCGGACATTGGCATCGCGCCTGCTTGAGGCCGCGCGTGCTCAAGCCACAAACGAAAACGGCGGCACGATGGCCGCCGTCCTCATGCCCCCTCAGAGCGATTGTCGTTAGGCTGCCATCTTCTTGCGGCGACGCATTGCGGCTGCACCGGCAAGCCCAGCGCCGAAGAGCGAGAGTGTCAGAGGCTCAGGAACTGACTCCGTACGAGGAAAGATGGTTACATTTGCATCGAAGGCCAGTTCGGACTGAACCACATGGCGGTCCGCAAAAAAAACATCAATCGTGTTCGTGCCAACCAGTAGGCCGGTCGAAACAGGAAATGGGATATTTTGAAACGCGTGCACCCCGCCATTATCAACTACGAGCTGGCCATTGATGAAAACCCACGCATCATCATCCGAACCGAGGGTCAGAGTAATTCCGCCAGGTGAAGCCAAATTAAACGTGCCATACAGATGGGCCGAGGTGTAGCCATCGGCGCCGTTGTTGATGCCGTTTGGAAACAAGTGCTGGTCATAAGGCAGCGTAATCGTGGACGAGCCGGCTGCCGTCACGTTCGGACCAGGCGTCCACCATAGCAACTCGTTGCTCGCATTCAGATCATTGAGGTGATTGGACGACGTCAGTGGATAGAGGAAGGAGGCTGCCGAGGCCACAGGCAACCCATCCGGGCCCAAGGTCGTGTTCACCAGGCCGGTCGTCACTCCGTCAATACTGTTCCCGACGTCAGGATTGTTCGGCCCCAAGGTAAAAAAATCGACCGTCAGCGCACTTGCGCTCGCAGATGTCGCCAGAAAACCGGTTGAGAGGACAACAAACGCAATTGTGGAAATTCGTTGGTTCCAAGCAGACATCGGCATTCCTCAGTAGAGACAGTCTCGACTTCAAGCGACGCAAGAACGATGCCAGATACTAAATTACTGTATTGTCTGTATTTTATTTTCAAGCCAACGCGTTGGGACGTTAAACTGTAAAAATCAATTACAGATTTTCGGCCCGTGGCTCGCTAGCCATCGACCGGCTCTTGAACGTTTTCTGGGTATAAAAGCCGAAGCGGTGGAAAGCGGACATTGGCATCGCGCCTGCTTGAGGCAGCGCGTGCTCTAGCCACCAACAAAAACGGCGGCACGATGGCCGCCGTCCTCACGCTCAATTTGAGCAATTGTTGTTAGGCTGACCTCTTCTTGCGGCGACGCAGTGCAGCCGCACCAGCGAGACCAGCGCCGAAGAGGGAGAGGGTCAAGGGTTCAGGGACGTCTGACTGTATGTACGCAGTAACCCCCCCCGTCCCGAAGTCGCCGCTAACGTTTTGCCAGCCGCCAGTTTCTAGAAGGTAGGACGTAGTCGTCAAATCGATAGCTGCGTTGAAGAGAGCGAGCTCCGTGGTGCTGTAGCCGTCGGAGATAAAACCGATGTCTACATGACCGTCAGCTGTATCGTTTCTCATCGTGAAAGCGTCGCTGCAATTGCCGAGGCTGACCAACAGGCCACCTGAGATATCGGGCGCGCACTGAGAGCCACTCTCTGTCAGAAAAACAATGCCACCAGTGAAACCAACTGGTGTTGGGAAAGCAGAATCGGCGGCGTAGCCTTCGTGGGTCTCATCACCCTGGGCAAAATAAACAGTAGTAGGCCCGCTGTTTGCCCAAACCCCGTCCACCTGACCAGGAACAAGCGGCGGCGGAAGGATGGCGGCGTTTGCGGGGGCGCTGGAAAAAAGGCCTATTACAGCCGCAGCTCCTGCGATCGCGATTAGTTGGTGCTTGTTCATCCGTCGCACTCCTTTTTTCCTCTGGCCGGGTGGTCGAGGCAGTAATGCCTCAGACCTTCATTAACCCTGATAAGCATATTCCATGCCAGTCGCTCATTTTGCCCGTTTTATCCTGGTTTCGCGTTTGAACAAGCACTTGATTGTAATAAATGATTACACTTCAACGCAAAAAAAGTTCGTTCGAGCGGATGTCTCCACCGGAACATGTAAACTTTAATGACAGTTTTTAAGCGCCCTTGCATTTCTGCCGTTTGTCAAATGAAGGGAAACGACGTCGCAAGCCTCTGAGATTGCGTCTCAAGACTCCGTGTCAATTCTGCTCTTATCCGGAATATCCTTGCCGTTTGTCTAAGGCTTTGATGCTTGACCATCGGCTCAGGGCATCGAGCACGGGTTGTTCTGAGTTCTTCAATCATATTGCAAGTACAAACGAAAACGGCGGCACGCTGGCCGCCGTCGTCATGCCCCTCAGAGCAAATTTGTCAGGCCAACTTTTTCTTGCGGCGGCGCAGCCCAGCTGCTCCAGCAAGGCCAGCACCGAACAGCGAGAGAGTTAGGGGCTCGGGAACACCGATGTTTGTGTCGCCCTTGGTGTCTGATGGAACAACGAACGCTCGGTCCACCACGACGTCGCCAGCCGGGGTGCCGCCTGGCGTGAAGTCGAACGTGACAAGATAGTTGCCCGCGCTCAGAACGTTAACGATACCGCTATACTCGGTCCAGACGCCTGCTGTGCTGGCGTGAACTGTGAAACTGGCAAGCTCGACACCCGCGATGCTGCCGGCGAACGAAGCATCTTGGGGATTATTGAATCCGTTGTGCGGCACATAGGCGTCAAAGCCGATTTCGTAGCTGCCCACGCTTAGGGAGATCGTCTGGCTCAGCGTTTGATGGGCAATGTCGTCGACGAAATAGGCCCCATACGTGCCACCAAGCAGCGTTGGATCGCCCGTCAGGAGCGGATCGGGCGGTATAGCCTCGCCAAATGCGGACCCAGTCGCGCCATCAGTGACGATGACCGCGACCGGGTAGGCGCCACCTCCAGTAATGGTCCAGCCGGAAAGATCGCCGGTCTCAAAGCTTCCGTTTGTCACGATCGTGGCGTGGGCGGCGCCGACCAGGGCCGGTACGCAGGCAAACGCCAAAAGCAGCTTCTTGATCACTTCAAATCCTTATTGCGGTCGTGCCGCCGTTTTGTTTTTAACCTGGCGATTAACAGTCAACGCCAAGCCTGTTTGTCATGGTTAAGCAAAAATTGTGCCGTTCAGACATTTCAGTGGGTTAGCAACGCACAGAGCGCCGAATTGTAATCTGCCTTTACACCTTTTAGCGGACGTCTTGGATCCAAGGTTTTGGATCCGAGGTTTAAGCAACCACCTTGCGGCGACGGCGCATTGCGATCGCGCCAATCAAGCCTGCACCGAACAGAGAAACGGTCAAAGGTTCCGGGCAAGGAATGTTTGGCAAGCAGCCTCCTTGGGTACCGTTTCCTGTTCCGCCAAACACGTCGAAATTGGAGAGCGCAGCCTGATTGCCGCCACCGTTGATGTTCTCGCTGGTATCCCAAATGCCACTGAGCCCCGGCGAGTTGATGGCATAAATCACGTCGTGTTGACCGCCGCCGGCGTGCATCACGATCACGGTTGGAATAGTGCCGGTCGAGCCAGGATTAAACGTCCACGTACCGGACTTTCCACCATCGCTGCTTTTTACGTTGAAACCTACGCCCGCGACTTCTGTGCCAGACCCATTTTGTCCGGCCCCCCCCCAATTAGGCGGATCACCACCAGTTGCGCGCCCAAAATAGTCTACAGTTACGCCGTACTCAGCAAGGAGGAATGCCTTGGTGTCCGCAGCGATTGTGCCCGGGCTTTCATTGGTCGGATCAAACCAGGCCAAGAATGTCAAAGCGCTGTCGTCGATCTCAACGCCATTCGCGCCGTCACCAGGATCCGTCAACGTAAACGCCACGCCCCCAGCGGTACAACTCGGAGTTGAAGGGCAGGCCGCTGCTGACGCTGCCGAAATCGACAAAACGCTGAACGCCATCCCAAAGACTGGCGCGAGCCAGCATGACAATCTCATTGCCCAATCCCTTTACCGCTTATCAGGCTTCGAGAAGCAAAAAACATTCCAACTGGTTTAAGTTAATTAAATCAATGGCCAAAAACAATCGCATGCTGCAACTGTAAACACATTTTACATTAACGGGGCCGGCGGAATGTCGATCTCAATGTATCCCTTGCCACTTGGCTCCGTGGCCGGGCGAGCAATCCATGTCATGCGTTGGCTTTGGTCCAGTTCCAGCGAGAGGGTCGGCCCTAGGCCAAAGACGCCGGAAGAGCTCGGCCACGACGCCGAACGCCATCACGGCTTTCAGCGATAACATTCAGGGTTTCGATCAGTGACGCGTCTGGACTGACAAAGGCTGGGTCAAAAGGAAAGGAGGCCGCTGTATCGATCTGCGACAGTGCCTTCTGCCGGATGCGAGCATTTTTCGCGCGCGCATCGGCTCACGCGAAGGAACAATGCGATCGCGTTGGAACCACGTCCATTAGAGACTGTCTGTTCCAGCCTCCCACGAGGAAATTCAACTATGGATCAACGCCGGCTCGCTGTAATGCGCGTCACGCGGAGTAATGGTGCTGCGGCAGCGCGCGTCGGCTCGTGCTAGGTTTTCGCAGCGAGAATAGGTGACGGATGCGACATCCTCTGCAGTACATAGGCCCTAGCGCCCCCGACTTGGCTGGCAAGCCCGTAGCGCCTCTACGAAACATGCGCTCCGCGGCCAAGGTCAGCTTTGTGGCGTTGGCCGGTTTTTTGATCGCCTCCCAAGCCTCGGCCTCACTCGAACCATCACCGTTGAATACCAAGCCGTCGAACAACCCGAGGGTTCTGGGGCTTTTCTACGACGCGAAGGCTGCGCTCCGTGCCAACGATCTAAAGCGCGCCCTGACCGATATGAAACTGGCGTCGAGCGCTGAACCAAAAAATACGAACTCTGCTGACGGAACTGGGTGTTGTCTTGAACCGGATAGGCGCCTTTTCAGATGCCAAACCCGTACTGGAGCGCGCGCGAAGCCTAGGAGCGCCAGAACTCATTGGTCTTGTCCCCGTTGCTGGATGCCAAGCTGGGACTGGGCGAAAACCAAGAGGTGCTTGATCTTTTTCCGGATCCTGGGTCCTCCGATCACAGTGATCGGGCAGCCACTATCCTAAGGGCGCGCGCAGTTGTTCTCCAGGTAGAGGGAGATACAAGCGGCGCCACCAGCTTGATCGCTCGCTCGCTTGCCATTCGCCCTGATCTTGTCGGCCTGATGACGGCTGCGCGCATTGCATTTTGGCAGCACGCTTGGCCACGTGCCAGAGAGCTCGCCGACCGGGCGCTTGAGATTAGTCCTGGTGACGCAGATGTGCTGATCTTCAAGATTGAGGCGGTTTTGCAATCGGGCGACAAGACCAACGCGCTCACAATGGCAGAGCAGCTTGTCGCTGCAAAACCCACGAACCAAGATGCTCGCTTGGAGCGAGTTAAAATTTATCTAGAACTGGGTAAAACAAACCTCGCCAAGCCTGAAGTCGATCGCATATTGAAGCAAGCTCCGAGCTCGAGGAGTGCCATATATTATCGTGCGATCATCCTTGCGCGGCAAAACAACTTGGCGGGCGCTTGGGCGGTCGCACAAATCTTGCCGACGGAATTCTTGCTGCAAGATGCGGAGATTGCGATCAACGTCGCAAACATGGCAGCCGGCGCCGGATTTCTGGAAAGCGGCGCAACGATCCTCAATGCGGCCGTCGCCAAAAATCAGCATCTGCTCAACGCGCGATTGTTACTTGCTGAGTTTCGCCTCCGTCAAAAAAGCCCCCAATACGCGCTCAACGTGTTGGCCCCTGTTGCAAATTCGAAGGATCCGCGGGTCGCAATTTTGTACGCCAAGACGTATATCATGGCGCACCGTTGGGTTGACGCGAAGAACTCCATCGAGCGTGCTATTCAACTGGGTGGCGGAGAAGCTCTCAAGGTTTTGGGCAAAGACGTTGCCCTCACAAGCCTGAGAGACTGGCTCAAGTACCATCCCGATGACCTCGTCGCGCACAGGCAATATGCAGTGCTGCTTTTGTGGTTTGGTGATCTCCAAAATTCCAGAACACAATACGAGCAGCTGGTGCGCGATCACCCGGACGATGCCTTCGCGCTCAACAATCTTTCTTGGCTGGTTCAAAAAGATGACCCCGCCAGAGCGCTCAGGCTTGCACAGCGCGCGGTCAGGCTCGCGCGGACGTCTCCGGACTTTCTCGATACGCTTGGTTGCATGCAGTTTGGTCAGTCGGACCCAAAGGGCGCCTTGTTGACTTTACAGCAGGCCCATCGCCTGAAGCCTGCGGATCCAGAGATCTCCTTTCATCTCGCCTTGGCCTTGAATGCGAATGGCTCACGCGCGGCGGCGAAAGCGATGTTGTCATCAGCCGTAGCGCAAGCTGGTTTTTCGGACATCGAAAATGCAAGGCGCCTGCTCGCCTCTTGGCGCTGATCTTGGACTGGTTCAGCGGCGACGAAGGCATGGCCCAGACTGCTGAACTGTAAAACTACTTTACGCTTCTAGTCGTCCGGCCAGCGTCAACCGACGATCATCCGAACGTTTCGGGGGCAATCGCAGTTGGCATGATGCACACAGTTATTTCTGCGCGACCCGGCTGGCTTTTCGTACGCCGCGCGATTCCGAGAAATTGGCCTTGAGGGAGGCCTTGTCGTGGGAAGAAAGAAGCTCGGACCGGGGCAGATTGTGAGGCGAAGTCAGCGAAGCAAAATGAAGAAAACAACCAGCCAAAATAGCGCTCCCGCAGCCAGCACAAGCACCGCGCTGCGGCGATGGCTCCATTGGTGCCCAGCCGTTTCTTGAAGCCTGTTCGACTTTATTGGATCTATACTGGCCATAAATGCCCCCCGATCCCTTGGCGTCGCCGTGCTGCGGCCCTTGCCACGGGCGGACTCAATTTCCCCATAAAGTTTATGGAAAGCAATCATTGTGCCAGCAAAAAAATCCGCTAATTAGTTGCCTTTCTAAAGTTAACTTTCACGGATCTGTAAAGGCTGTTTACAGGTTTAAGGACACGCAGACGTGGAACGGGAAAGCGCGGGGGCGGAGACGGAGCGTTTTTCTTGGCTTTCGGCCCGTCACAGGCAAGCGGGCGCATCCAAGGTTGTTTGGCGAGATTTCTGCCGCTCAACTTCAATCGCCCCTTGCATAGTCTGGCAGCGAAGGCTCAATTCACCAACAGCCACCGCGACGCCAACGCGCCCAGCGTATGCCAGCCCAAATTGCTGAGACAGATTCTGGTGTGCATCGTCGCGCTAGCTTGGCTTTGCGACTTTGCGACGGCGGCGAAACGCAGCAGCGCCGGCGAGGCCCGCACCCAGAAGCGAAAGGGTGATGGGCTCAGGAACGGCAATCTGCATCTGATAACCGCCGTTGGGGTCGTTTGGAGAAACGCCGCTTGCCAAATTGTAAAAGAACTCAGATCCGACACCAGGCCCACTGACAGAGTAGGTCCAGGACCAAGAGACGCTGTCGCCATTGGCCAAACCGGCGTCGGCCAACTCAATCCAATACCGCGTGTTGGCAGCCAGCGGGATTGGACCAAATGTCAGGTCAACGATGCTCGGTGTCGAACTCAGCGCGCTGTCGGAAATTGTCCCCAACAGATCGAGGGACGAGGCCGGTGCGGTACCGCTATCACTGAAGAGGCTGACTGTTATCGAGCCACCATCGGTCGGACTGCCTGCGCCGAGCAGAAGCTTCAGATCACCAAACGAAAAGCTTGAGCTGCCGGTCGAAAATGAATCCGCCAGCGGACCCCATGGGCTACCATCAGGTAGGGTCCCCACTGGGTCCGCGCCGTCCGAAGCAGCGTATAGATTGTCATAAAGCGTTGTGGCGTGCGCTGCGCCTGAGGTTGCCAGGGCGAAGAGTGTTGCTCCGAGTGCAGCAATCAGTGAGCGCTTCATCTTGTTCTCCGGACGTAGAGCGAGAGTTCGGGTTAATGGTTAGCAAGGCGTGTGCCAACCAACCGGGCTCAGCGATTTCAAGGGCTTGTACGTCCAAGACCAAGCGGCGCCAATGCAAGTGTAAGAGTTAATTACACTTTGGTACCGGCTCGACGAAGAAACACAGCCCTGCCAGAGCGGCGAAGTACGAGCCACCGCGGTTTTCGGGACGGCGCTTGACGACTTCGGGGTTACAGCAAAACGGTCCGGGCGTTCCGACAGAGCGACACGCCTCGGTGCTGGAGCCCACGGGCATGCCAAGTTTGGGGGGACTGGATTTGGTGTAAACAATTTTGACAGTTTTGCTGACCCGGGTGAGCTAGTCGGTCCGTGCATTGAATAGAATCAAATGCTTGGCGAAATGGCCCGGCTCTTGCTTTGGATGCAGCAGATTGGGCTATGAGGACTGAACATGCGCTATTCCAAATATCTGCTCGCCGCGACAGGGCTTGCGGCATTGCTTGGTTTTTCCGCACCAGCATCGGCTGGCGTCATCGGATATCCCCTGACCATCTCGAATGCCAGCATCACTGGCATGCCGGGGGCCAATGTGAACACGCTGACGGGCCCGAAGCCGGCCACATGGGCGGGTTTGATCTCAGTTGACGTGACGTCCAGCGGCAGTTCAGGACCATCGACGATCGTTGTCTTCTGTGACGACCTTTATAGTACGATCGGCCCTAACCACACGTACAACTATTGGACGACCTACAACGGCACCGTTGCGAGCGGCAATATAGGAGCGAGTCTCTACCTCACGCCTGCTGGCGCAACCCCGACAAATGAAATCGCCGGTCTGACGTTCTTGGGCATTGACGAATATCTGCATAGCACATTGACGAACGCCACGGCGGAAGCGATCCAAGTCGCGATTTGGGAACTTCAGTACGGCATCACGTCAACGAACGCGACGCTGCAGTCGGCCGTCGCGAGCCTGATAAGCGGATCGTTGGCAGACTATGCCTATTATACCGGCTCACATTGGTCGACGCCTTGGTCTTTGGAACAGTTCATTTCGCCTTGTGATCCGACACCGACAGCGGGCACCAACATTTCAGACGTCACTGGAATAACGTACAATACATGCAATCTGAATCAGGGACTGCTCACTGCTATTCCGGGGATCACTAGGGAGAGCATCCCAGAGCCGGGTACATTGGCGTTGTTGGGTACGGGTCTCCTGGGCTTCGGCGCTATCCGCCGTCGGAGAAAGTCGGCCGCGTAACGCAGAGTTGGCGCGATAAGCGAAAAACGGCGGCCCTTGTGCCGCCGTTTTTGTTGATGCGAGGCGAATTTTATTGAGCGGGACTGTGTTGCTCGGCCCGTGGCAGCAAGGCCAGCGTCGGCAAAAGTGACGCCAAGGTCGCGCATCGCTCGCAACCCGGTCTTGCCCGTTCCCGAACTCTGGAAGATCAATTCGCAGAGCTGTTCAGGGTAAGCGGGATGGTGGCCGAGCGGCTTTATGATGTTCGCCGTGGCGGATTGGCAAGAGCGAGCAGGTGGGTAACCGTTTGTTTCGGCGACCGCGGCCATGGCCAATCGAACACAAATTAACCAGAATGTTTGTCAGAAGTTTTTACATCTTCGCCCACGTGCCGGCATTCAAAGCACGTAACCCATTGAAACCATACCTTCTGCATAATTGGCCCGATACTTGCTTTTACGAGAGGCAGTAACGCTGATCATGGAGGTGTATAATGCGTTCTTTAACTGGTGTTGCTTCACTTGCCTTGGCTGTTGCGGGTGTTCTGGCTGCCGCGACGACATCTGCTTTTGCCGCCTTCGAAACTCCTGAGCCGATGACGTCCTTGGTGTTTGGTGCTGGCTTGGTTGGCTTGGCTGTTTTGAGCCGTCGCAACAAGAAGTAAGCCAATAATATTTGCCCTCCGGGGCAATAGAACGGCGGCCATCGTGCCGCCGTTTTTTGTTTGGCGCATGGTCTCGCTTGCTCTGCGCGAGCGATGCACCGCGAGCGGCTACCTGGAGCAATCGCTGGCGCCCGGTTTGGCGCCGGCGGCGGGAGGAATCGCAATCGTGCCTCTGCTGTGCGGCTAGTTTGTCGTAACGCGCTCGAATCTGTTTGCAATTTGATGACGTCGACCAAGCTTTGAGCAGCGCGCGGGCGGTTGAACTCAGTTGGTCTGCGAGCAGTTTTTTTGCGTTGCGAAGCGCCAAGTCAGACGGCTGGACATGGCGCCTCTCGGCGACCTCTCTAAATCCGACGTAGGAAAGAGAACTGCCAGTGAAACTGTAAATGCATTTTACAAACCCAAAAATCGCAGGCGGTGGCCGCCGCGTAACTCTTTGTTTTCCCAGACTCGGACCAATTTGGCACGCTTTATGCTGGAAGTGCCACGGTCCCTATTCAGTTCACAACCATTTTAAATCCTCTTCACGGAAGGGAAATTGCAAAATGAAAAAGGGCAGAACGAGTGCGCTCCGCAAGCTGCTGCTTGGTGCGCTAGCGGTCTCAAGCGTTGGTTTGATGGCCGGAACTGCAAACGCTGCCGGAATCGCCGTTTACGTCGGCTACGTTGACAACCTCCGGGCGAGCGGATTCTTTCCGAGCGTTTGGCTCACGTCACCAGGGGTGGTTTCCCAAACACCGGACGGACAGAGCTTGGATGCGGGTGCCATCCGCATCGACAACAACACTGGCGGCAGCATCACGATTTCCAATTTCGACGTGTACTTTCCAAACGTCGCTGCTCACTTCACTCTGTGGAGTTCGCTGACGATCGGTAATGGTAACACCGGTATCTTCACGCAAACCGGAAGCTACAATTTTGATACCAGCGACTTTGGCATCTTTGGTGGCCTTCCCCCGTCCAGTCTTGCGCCGGGTGGTGCCAATGGGCTGATCGGCGGCTGCAGCAGCCCGGCGTCACAAGTCGCTCTCGCGGGCTACACTGCGGCGTGCGGGGCGTCGAATCCGGTTATCTCATTTGACATCGGATTGGACAGCTATTTGTTCACGGACACCGGCCAAATTCTCAATACCGGAGGCTGGGATTTTGTGAACAATGGCTACTACGGCGAAGACGGCAACGAATCCATCAACTGGAACTTGGTGGGTGGCGAAGTAGGCGTGCGCGGTGGCACTGGTGTTCCAGAGCCCCTTACGCTGGCCCTTTTCGGTGCGGGCCTTGCTGGCGCGGCTGCGATGCGTCGGCGAACAAAGAAGATAGCGTAGAAAATTGAACTTGTTACGAGTTGGAAGACGGCGGCCCGCGTGCCGCCGTTTTCATATGTGACGAAAATCCGCCTACCGGTTGCTCGCGAGCTCGGGGTTGACGTCTGAAAATGCCTTTCTGCGGTAGATTGGCACCGATTGAGTCAAAAGCGGGTCACCTCGACCTTCGAAAGTGCCATCTGCACTTGAACTGGTCAGGATCAATCCCGATCCCGGCCAAATTTTACGACAGGAAAATCTCATTTGGGTCGTGTCAGGCTAGCCTTAGACATCTGCCTTATCCCGTGCTCCTCGGCAATGTGAAATTCGGCAATCTCTATGGCGGCATTCTTGGACTGCCAGCACTTTTCCTGGTCGGCCGTGATGGAAAAATTCTGCAGATTTGGAAGGGTGAGTTGCAACCCGCTGTTCTCGACAGGGCGATCCAACGGGCTGTGCAAAACCGCTAGACGGCAATTTGAAGCGAACAGAAATTCGCCATGGCGCTCGATCTGGCGACGCTGACCTTGGCCCCATGAGATCTTCAGAGCGGGCGCGTCATCGCCGCTCCCGGCTATACCAGAAAGTCCACAAGGCGAGGGCGCCCAACATGCCGTAGCCAATGAAAGGGCTCAGCAAGAGATAGTCCGGGATCGAGACGTAAAAGACCAGAACGCTGGCGAACCCGGCTTGGGCGATCAAACCAAATCCCCAAACCAGCGTCATGACCATCATGCTGCGACGCAGCTGCTCATCGTCGTCGAGCGTGGCGCTGGTCTTTAAATCCTCGGCCGATCCCCGTCTCATGATGGCGCGCGCAAGTATGTAGATCAACGGCTGGCCGATGATTGCCGAGCCGACGAATATGAGGCCGATCAGGCCGGTGACCAGATTCTCGCGTAGCTGCAGGAACCGGGCCGAACCCGTGCCGATGAAGGCCAGTAGCGAGAGCGCGATGCCGCCAAGAACCAGGAGTGAGAGGGAGTCGATCCGTCGGCTGCGAAAGAATTCGAGAAGACTCCAGCCGAGGGGCGGGAGCATCGAGGCGAAGAGGGCGTGGACATCGCCAAATCGTGGCTCGGCGAGTTGATAGACGACAAAGGGCGAGATGACGTTGACAAAGATCTCCAAACCGATCGCGACGCCGCGGCGGCGCAGGAATTGATAGGCGGGGGAAATGTCCGTCATCGTGCTCTGAGAGTTAGCCTCGCTACGCAAAACTAGCGGCCAAATTCCAATAAAGCGTTCAGAAAAACCAAGTACGCCCCCTGAGGCCCACTCTGGCTGAACGTGGGGATGAATGCAGCCGACTTGCGAGCAGGTCAATTATTGGGGCCATCTCCGGCCGGTTGTGGCGATGCGCGCAATTGCGGCCGGGCCGGGTTGAGGGTCTGCGAGCGCGGGGCCGGCCATCCACAGGATTTATGGCAGTCGGCGACTTGGCTGATGGGAAGTCGTTGTAGCCTTTGTCGGCTGCTTGCTGGGGGGCTAGCCATCACCGAAGAACGTTTCCTGTCGCTGCCGTGCCGAATCGAGTTTCTGCCCGGTCGCGGCTGGCCATCGGTTGCGCCGCTGCGCGACGGTTATCGGGGCAATTATGGTTTTGGTTCTGGCCAGGAAGCTTTGGCCTGGCTTGCCAGCTGCAGCGCGGGCCAAAGGGGTTGCGCCTGGGCTTACGGCATCGGTTGGTCTGTCGAGCCGCAAACGCTTGGCACCTGGGTGCGCCGCCATCATAGCTTTCGGAGCAATATGCGCACTGGGCGACGGGCCGCCTAATGGGGCTGTCTTTGCCAGCGCCAAAGTGAGGGCGATGAAGCGCCGACCTGATTGGGGACTTGGGCTGCGGACTTGAACGGCCTTGTCGTCAAGTCGGGAGCGGTTGACCGCTCCCTTGGCGAGTGCGCACGCACGCCTCCAATCGTCTCCCAATTGGCGCGAGACGGCTGTGGCGCGCGGCCTCGATTCTAGCTGATCAAAATTAGGCGAAGCGCAGCGCGGCGTTATGCGCGCAACTTGAAGGATGCCGTTGGCGCAGCCCCGCCCTTTTGAGTCGACGCTTCTCTGAAAATGGTGGGAGGCCAAAAACCGCTCTCAAAAATAGCCATTCCGCCCTATGCTGGTTGTAGCCCGCCTTTAAGAGACGCTACTCATTAGCGCCATTAACGAATTTGGTGTGTCGCCAAAGCAACAGAACGCGCTCTGAACCATGGCGATCCGGTTGTCATCGGATATTGCTTTGCACCGATCCTTAGCATTCAATAGGTTAGAGTTCGACAGCCTGGGAATCCCTGCCAAAGGGTCCCTATCGGGGGTTTAAAACATGCGAGAAGGTCATTCGCTTTTGCGTTCATTTGGCGGTTTGGCGCTGGCCGTTGCCAGCCTGAGCCTTTTGGCCCTCGGCGGTTGTACGGCACCAGGGCCCAAAGACGCGCCGGCGCTAGCGGCCCCGTCAGAGGCGGCCAACTATCTGATTGGTCCGGGCGACTCGCTGCAGATCTCGGTGTGGCGGAGCCCGGAACTTTCGGTCACCGTGCCTGTCAGACCGGATGGTCGTATTTCCACCCCGCTCGTCGAAGACATCGTTGCCGCGGGGCGCACGCCAGCCGAACTGGGCCGCGAGATCGAGACACGGCTGAAGAAGTTTGTCTCCGATCCGATCGTCACGGTGATCGTGAGCAGCTTCGTTGGTCCCTACAGCCAGCAGGTTCGCATCGTCGGTGAAGCCGTAACGCCCAAAGCTATTCCCTATTCGACTCATATGACCCTTTTGGATGCCATGATCGCGGCCGGTGGCTTAACGCCGTACGCTGCTGGCGATCGCGCCAAGTTGGTGCGCAATGTCAACGGCCACCAGGTCAGCGAGACCGTCCGGCTGACGGATTTGCTGAAAGATGGCGACATGAGTGCGAACACCGATCTGCAGCCGGGCGACATCATAATCATCCCACAGTCGTTCTTCTGAGGCTTCGCTTCGGAGCGCTGTTGCTTTTATAGGAAACTGTCCGTGCGAAACCTGCCGCCTCGGGAACGCGTCGTTCCAACTCGCATTGCGCGGGCGCTATGGCTGTCGGCCGCTATCGGAACAATGAGCGGAGCGCTTGTTTCCGGTGCGCGAGCCCAAGAAATGATGGCGAGCGATGCGGCTGCGAGCACGCCGAGCACGGTCGCGGGCGATGCGTCGACCGCGACAAATGCGAGCGATAGCACCGGAACCGGCTCGGTGGCGGCAGTGCCATCATTTGATTGGGGCGGAAGCGTCAGTGCCAGCGAAGCCTATACCAGCAATGCCAGTGGTATTTCGGGGGCGGATCGGTCAGATTTTATTTCGACGCTAGGCTTCAGCGCTTTTGTGCACGAACATTCGCGCCGGGTGGTGTTCGACGCCAACTATTCATTCGGCGCTGATTTTTACGCCCGAGGCACGAACGCCACCCAAATCACCAACAATCTAGAAGCCGTCGGCGCTATCGCGGCAATTCCCGATTATCTCAATATCAATGCCAGGGCCTTTGCTGCCCCGATCGTCACCAGCAATTTGGGTGTCGTGACTGCAGGCAATCGGGTCGTGCCCAACGGGTTTAAAAATTCTTACGGCTACTATGTCGAGCCTGACCTCAAATTTCGACTGGGGCATTTTGCAACCTCAGAGACGACAGCAACCTATGGCTCGGAATATTTCACCAATCCGGCCGGAACAGTTGCGATTACTCCGATACCAGGACTCGCGGGACCGCAAGACACTACCACGCGCACCTTGACCGAGACGTTTTCGAGCGGGGAGGACTTTGATCGCTTTAACTGGATTGTGATTGGTGATTTCAGCGAGAGCGATCGCAAACAGGGACTACTCTCTGAGAAAGCCGGTATCGCAAATCTTCGCTACGCCTTCACTCATGAATTTTCTCTGTTGGCTACCGTTGGCTATGACGCCGTCACCAACACGACACCTCTCACGCGAAACATTTCGGGCCTCGTTGCGATGGGCGGCATCGGTCTGACGTTTGGTGAGGACTTTTCGTTCCAGGCCGAAGCCGGCCGCAAATACAATGATATGAGCTACCTTGGCTCCCTGCGTTACAATTTGAGCCCAAGGACTTCCATTGTCGCGGCGTTAAACGATTCGGTGTCGACGCCAGAAGGTCAGTTACTCGATAGCCTGAGCAATCTGACGTCGACCGCGAGCGGTGCGCTGACGACGTCGGATAGTATTCTGGGCGATGGAACGCCAGCTTCTTTGTCCAGTTTCAACCCGAATGCGTTTGGAACCCTCAATTTCAACCAAAACATTACGCGCTTTCAAACGGCGAGTTTGTCCTTCATGGAGGACTTTGAACGAAACCATGCCTCGCTGACATTATTTGGCTCACGCCAAACGATTTTGAGCGGGATCTTTCTTGGCCCCCCTAGAACAACGTCCTGGGGCGGAAACATCACGCTATCGCGTGATATCAGCGAGCTCACGTTGGCGTCTTTGGGCAGCACATATTCCGTCAACCAGCAACTCGGCGGCACTGCTCGAACAATCTCGGCTACCGCAAGTGTCAAGTACGCGATGTCGCGCGCCATGAACGTCTATCTGCAGGGGGACTATGTGGATCGACAATCTTCGGCTTCGCTGATCGCCTTATCGCCATTCACAGGCAGCCTGACCGACTATCGGATTACGATTGGCATCAGCCGTACGCTTTAGGATATTGTCGTGGAGAATCCTGCGGGTGAGGCTGGACTAGCGGCAGCTGCTCCCCCAGCTGATACGACACTCGTTCGGACCATGCGCGACGAGGACGAGGCGCGCTGGGATGGTTTTGTCCTTGCGCACCCGGACGGAACTTTCTTTCATCGCTCAGCTTGGCGCAAAATTTTTAAAGATGTCTTCGCTCTTGAGCCTCACTACCTTCTCGCGGAACGCGAGGGGAAATTCGTTGGCGTATTGCCACTTGTCTATCAGCGCAGTTTTTTGTTCGGCAATGCGCTGATGTCTTCACCTTTCTGTGTCGAAGGTGGTCCGCTCGCAGTGGACGCAGTTGCTGATTGTGCCCTGACGTCTGCCGCGATTGCTCTGCAAGACCAAATGAAGGTGCCCTCTGTGGAGTTCCGCACCATGCGAGCGCGGCACGAAGGCTGGATCGTTAAGAAGGAACTTTATGCAACCTTCGCTGGCCCGATCTCGGCCGATGATAAGACCAATTTGCTCGCTATACCCCGCAAGCAGCGGGCCGTGGTACGCAAAACGCTTGAGAGCGCGCTTGTGAGCACGGTCGATACCGGCGTCGATCGACTCTTTCATGTTTATGCGCAGAGCGTTCGCAATCTTGGCACACCGGTTTTTTCCAAGCGCTACTTCGCCGAACTAAAGCGCGTCTTTGGTCCTGATTGCGACATCGTTGTTATAACCAACGAGGGCCGCCCGGTCAGTGCTGTTCTGAATTTCTACTACAAGGATACGGTGTTACCCTATTACGGCGGCGGAACGCCGGATGCACGACGCACTGGTGCCAACGACTTTCTCTACTGGGAAGTGATCCGAAGGGCTGCCGCACGCGGCTATCGCCGATTTGACTTTGGCCGCAGCAAGGCGGGAACGGGGGCGTTTGCGTTCAAGAAGAATTGGGGCTTCGAACCGCAATGGTTGGAGTACGAGTATCATTTGCTGCCCGGTTGTTCTCCGCCGGACAAGAACCCACTCAATCCGCGCTATGCGCTGATGATCGAGGCTTGGAAGCGGCTTCCTCTTTTCATCGCCAATCGCATCGGACCTCTACTCGCGCGCAGTCTGGGATAGCCCGGCGAGGGGGCCAATGACTTGGTATTGCTCCCAGGATTGCATGCCAAAACTGCACCTCGAACGCGAGGTGCGGCCTGTCAAGGAACCGCCACTGCGACTACACTCAGACCTTGGTCGAAAACGGGGATGTGAGCTCAGGCGGTGTCCTTAGTGCCAAGCGGCCGCCAATTTCTGAGCTTTGGCCAAATCGTCAAATTTTGCACCACTGCTCAGCAGCGCTTTGAGCAACCCTTTTGCTGCGGGCCGATTTCCACTTGCATCCAACGCCACGACCAGATGGTAGGTAATCTCGCCGTCTTTGGGACGATTGGAATGAGCCTTGTTCAAAAGTTCCAAGGCACCCTTGTAATCCTTGGCCTGTAATTTGACCCAGCCAAGGCTGTCGGCGACATCGACCAGATCGGGTGCGATCTTATAGGCAAGCGAGAGCAGCGAGAGGGCTCGCTTGGGGTCAGAGAGCTGCAACATCCAGCCAAGATTGTTAAGGGCGGCCACATTGTTGGGATCCAGCCGCAAAACGGTCTCGAACTGTGCGACGGCTTCCTTGCCTTGACCATCCTGCATTAAAAATGTCGCATATTGTTCGCGGACGGCGACATCACGGTCATGTGACGTGAGCCAATTTGCCATTTGGCTCTCGGCTTTTTTCCTGTTTCCTGATGCCGTTTCGAGTTGCACGAGCCGCAGCAAGACCCTGGCGTCAGAGCTAACAGCGTGTGTCTTTGCCAAAACGTCAGAGGCCTTGTCCGGCTGATGGGCTCGAACGAGCGTGTCGGCCAGCAGAAGGTCTGCAGGCGTGCCCGGATATGCGGTCTGATAGGCGCGCGCTGCCGCGATCGCGCCATTGGAATCATTTTGGGCAAACAACAGGTTTATCTGTGCAGCGCGCACGTCGCCGGACTTAGGTTCTAGTGCCGCCGCCGTCTTGAGCGCCGCGGCAGCGCTTGCGCGATCGCCGTTGGCGAAGAGCACGTTGGCCAGCAGCAACTGCGGCTTAGCTAGTTTTGGCAGAAGCTGCGTCAGATTCCGAAAGCTCGTGATGGCATCCTTCTTTTGACCGAGACCCAATTGCAGCTCACCGACGAGGGCTAGCGCATCGGCATTGTTTGGTTGAAGTCCGAGCGCTGCATTTGCGCTGATCAGCGCGCCTTTTGCGTCGTGGTGTGCCACCAGGTAACGGGCCAAGGCCAAACGCGGTGTCGGATCTTTTGGTGCGAAGCTGCTGGCCTGCGCGAGGAGGTTGCGAACATTTTTATCGTGATTCTGCCGCGCTTCGAGTTCAGCCATCTTTACAAGAGCGGCCACGTTTTTCGGATCGACGCTCAGAATGGTTTGAAGGTCTTTGGTTGCCTCTGCCGTTTTTCCCAGTAGCTCATAGAGCCCGGAGCGATAGTAAAGGGTAACGACATTCTTGGGGTCGAGTTGCAAGGCCTTTTGAAATTCCGCGAGAGCGCCGTCGCTGTTGCCCTGGAGGACCAGAATCTGGCCGTGCAGAAAATGGGACTGGACGCGTTGCTTCGGGTCAGCTGCTAAGCGATCTGCCGCAGCGATTGCTTCGGGAAAGCGCTTGGCTTGCATCAGTGCTGCCACAAGCGGGACGACCACTGTTGGATCCGTCGGTTGCTTGGCGGCGAGCGCCAGCAAATCCTTGATCGCTTGATCAGATTGGCCGGCTCGCATTTCCACCAGCGCAAGTTCGCGCTGCAGACCTGAACTCGCGCTGCCGCTCGTGTTCAACTTGTTCAAGAGGGTGAGGGCATCACTAAAGCGGCCAAGCTTCAAATAGGTCTGCGATAACAGCGCCAGGACCCGTGGATCGCTGGAATCCTTAACCGGCGCGAGGGTGCTGAGCGCCGCTTCCGGGCTATTTTGGCGAAGGCGAACGGCGGCGAGCCTTAGCCGCAGATCCAAAAGATCTGGATGTTTGGCAATCGTCGCCGTCAGAATTGCTGCCCCCGTTTCGGTTCTGCCGCTCGAAATCGCCATTTGCGAAACCATGATCGCAATAGAGGGCTGAGACTGGGTGAACTCGGGCGGCAGTGACTGGGCAATTTGCCATGCAGCTTTGACGTTATTGGCTCGCGCTAAAAGCAGGGCCTTATAGTAAAGCCCGATTGGGGCATTGGGCGCCTTCGTAAGAATTGCGTCGACGTCGAGTTTGGCTTTGCTGTCTTGCTTCAGCTTTAAGAGAATCTCGATGCGCGCAAGCCGCGGTGCGGGGGAATTTGGATTCTGCTCGATCAGCTGATTGCTGAGCGCGAGCGCGCCCGACGTTTCGTTGGAAAGCATCAAGAGGCCGAGTTTGAACAGCAGTGCATCGTTCCGCTTGGGGTCAAGCTTTAAGGCTTCATCGCTGAGATTTTTGGCGAGGGGGACGTTGTTCTGTTGCTCGGCAATCCGAGCCCGTGCAAGGAGGCCAGCGATATCACGGCGCAGTGAGAGCGAGCGATCCATCGCCGCCGCGGCCTCGCTGCCACGACCAAGGCTTTGCAGGGCGATGGCGCGAGCCTTCAAGATGTCTGATCCGCTTGGTCCCGGGTTCGCCGTGCCGGGATCAGGAAATTCGTTGAGCAATTGCTCTTCTTTGTGCTGTTCCAGCAGGGCTTGGAAAAGAGCCGGCAGCACTGCCTGATCCGGCGCGCCGTTGCCGCGTGCTTGGCGCAGCTCGTGTTCTGCTGAGGCAGGATCTCCGGTTTGTAGCAACAGCGTTCCCAACTGGGCGTGCACCATGCCGTTGTTGGGAGCGGCGGCCACGGCATTCTTGAGGAGAATAATGGCAAGCCGAAAATCGCCGCTCTTCAGCGCCCTTTGCGCATCGGAAACGAACTTTCGCACGGTGGCGCTGCTTGCCGGGGCCTCGGTACCCATTTCGCCGGGTACTGCGGGGGGCAGGGCGGCACATACAGGGCCCGCCCCGACGATGCTCGCCAAGAGTCCGGCAAGCACAAAAAGTTTGCGGCTCACTATTCGCTTCGTCGTCGCCGCGGCGAGTTTTTTCACACCACTCTCCAAAATAAATAGAACTCCAACAGCTTAGCTCTGTCCCAGCAAACTGTAGAGGAGCGGGCGGCTTATGCCCAAAAGTTTGGCTGCCTTTGACACATTGCCCTCACTCGCGGCCAACGCTTCCTGAGCCAGTTTTTTTTCCAGCTTCTCGACCTCAGACTTTAAATCCAAGTTGAGTGGTGCAACTTCGACGCTGGCCAACTCAAGATCTTGGGCGTTAATTCTCTTGCCGTCAGACATGATGACAGCGCGCTTTATGCGACTTTCGAGCTCACGAACATTTCCTGGCCAGGGATGGGCCGACATTGCGCGGTAGGCCTCTCGGGTGAAGTCAGAAATCTGCTTGTAGTAGGCCCGATTAAAGGTCATCAGGAAATGCCGCGCCAGTGCGGCGACGTCGCCGTCGCGGTCTCGCAAGGGGGGAAGTTCGATGCGCACGTCGTTGATCCGATAAAACAGGTCCTCGCGAAAGCGCTGTTCTGAAATCAGCTTTTCGATCTTTTGGTTCGTGGCGCAAATGAGGCGCACATCCACCGCGATGGCCTCTCTCCCGCCAACGCGCTCAAGGCTACGCTCCTGCAGAAAGCGCAAAAGCTTGGCTTGAAGTTCGAGCGGCATGTCGCCGATTTCGTCAAGAAAGAGCGTGCCTTTGTCAGCAAGTTCAAATTTGCCGAGAGTTCGCTTAACCGCGCCAGTAAAGGCGCCACGTTCGTGACCGAAGAGTTCGCTTTCGAGCAGATTCGCAGGAATCGATGCGCAATTTATGGCGACAAACGGCTGGGCACTGCGCGGCGAAATACTGTGCAGCGCTCGGGCGACAACGTCTTTGCCCGTGCCAGTTTCGCCGCCAAGTAGAACGTTCACGTCCATCGGCCCGACGCGTTGGAGGAGTTGACCGATCAGAGCCATCTTGTCGGAGACATAGACAAGTCCGCTGGGTCCGCCGCCTAAGTCGGCTCGAAGGGCGTTGTTTTCCTCTTCCAGTTCGGACATTCGAAGCCCGCGCTGAATGATGAGCTTCAGAACCTCAACATCGATAGGCTTAGCGATGAAGTCGAAGGCGCCTTGTGCGACGGCTCGCACGGCGTTGGAGCGATCGACGTTTCCGCTTACAACGATGACTTTCGAATTTGGTCTGCGGCTGAGGATTTCGTCCAGCGTCCGCAGGCCCTCACTGGCGCCATTTTCGTCGGGTGGAAGGCCGAGATCGAGTACGACAATGCGATAGGGAGCATCTCTCGCCAGCTTCGCAATCGCTTCTTGCCGGCTCGCAGCGACGTCAACCCGGTAGGGTGACAGAGCCCAGCGCATCTGTTTTTGCAGACCCAAATCGTCTTCCACCAGCAGGATCGATTCTTCGAGCTTGGTGTCGACTTCTGCGATCGCTGACGCCGACTTCCTCATGCGACGTGGTGCCCCTGCTCGCCGGGGCGTGGCAGCGACAAGGTGACGGTTGTGCCTTTGCCGATCTTGCTTGCCACCATTATATCGCCGCCAAGCTCGCGCATCAGTTCGCGTGCCTGATAGGCACCAATGCCAAATCCGCCGTCTTTGGTCGTTCGCATCGGTCTAAATAGCTCTTCGTTGATGAATTTTTCGGTCATGCCGGCGCCCTGATCCGTGACGTTAACATCCACCGAACGCGCCGTTTCTGTCACCGATATTTCAACCGATTTGCCAGTCCCAGAGGCTTCAGCCGCGTTGCTCACGACATGCTCAAGGACGCGGCGCAATTTGCTAATGTCCCTCAATTCGAGATCTAAAGACCGATAGTGTGAATTTAATAGCACACTCTGTCCGAGGTTTTCTTTTTCTTTCGTAAATTCTCCAAGAAACATAATTAAATCAACGACTTCCGGCGGACGCGCGCCGGGCACTTTTTCGCGTCCGACCGTGGTCAGGCTTTTGAGGAGTTCCTGAAGGCGTTCTACGGCATTTGCAAGCGTTGCGACCATATCGTCGCGAAATTCCTGCTCGTGTCCGAACTTCGCTATGTTCTGCACCAAAAGGCTGAGCTGGCCGATCGTGTTTTTGATGTCATGGACAACGAAGGCAAAGCGCTTGTTGAATTCTTCAAGCTGGCGGGCGTCGGCGAGCGACTGGGCCGTTTCTTCCTGTACCAAAAAGGCACCCAATTGCAGGGCGACGATGCGGATGAGATTCTCGTCCTCCCAGTCAAGCTTTCTGGGCGCTCTGGATTTGAGCAGCAGTACTAGCCCTACAACGCTGAACTGATGTCGCAAAGGCATGACAATCCAGGCCGTCTCAAATTGCTGTTGCCAGGAAAGGCCGTCGCGAGCGTCCGTCAGAGGCAGATACGGTGCCTGGCTATGCTGCAATGCCTCGATGCGCGGATCGCTTTCCGGTATGGGGACAAAGTCTGACGCGAAGCCAAGCTTGGCAGCTGGCAAGAACTGACGCCAGCTGCTGCGATGAATCCAGATCGCGCCCCCTGGACTGTCCAAAAGATCGCAAAGCGTTCTCAGGGCGCGTTCGGCTCCGGTTTGCTCTGGGTTTTGCGTAAGCGCACGAATGACCTTTTCCCATTCTACTCGGTAGTCATATCTCAAGTTGAAGAAGTTTTCGTTGATGAATCTACGCAATCGCGATCTTACGCTACCCGACACCAGGGCGACGGCAATCGCCACGGCGCCTCCGAAAAGCAGCGTGACGGCGAGAACCGTCCCATTGGATCCACCATATTTTCGCACATACCACGCAGCGATGGCGAGGCCCTGGAGCATGATGCCAGTGCCGATAAGCGTCGCAGAGTGAAAGACGAAGGTGCGTGAGGAGTGTACACGAAGATTCATATTGGGCAGACGCACGGAACTCACCACGAAGAGTGGTAGCGCGAGTAAAAACACCAGCGGCCGGGCAAGTAGCATGTCGGGATCGGGTTTGTGGGTTAGGAATTCAGGCACGCGATAGAGAAGTTGAAAGGCAAAAAGAGACAAAAGCCCGATCAGAAGGTGCTTCAGAGACCAAAGTTCAGACTGCGAAGAATTGCGCAAAATGTTTTCAAGTGCGACGAGGCCGATTAGCGTAACTGCAACACGTGCGAATGCGCCATCAATGTGCACACCGGCGACCACGCCCAGTTCGCTCTGGCTGATATCGAGAGTTCCTTGTAACCCCACGAGCACCACTGCCAGCGCCACAAGTCCGCACCACAATGGCGTCTTGCCCCCACGCGGATACATCAGGCCAAAACAAAGACCAAGCCACGTTGCGTCCCGCGCCGCGCTCATCAGCGTGTCGAGCCAGAGCGGACTAACGCCGAAGGCGGCAGCAACACCAATCTGCGCCCACAGGGCTGTGGCGACGGCGGCGGCTAAAAACAGGCCCATGAGCCAGGTCCGTGCGCCTCGCGCTAGCATCAGGGCGGCGAAGCAAGCGTAGGCGACAAAAGCCGCTTCGTGTCCCAATACGAAAATCGTCGCGGTCATGGACATGGCTTACGGGGCTTTTTCCTTAGTCGGGCCGAATTGGTCCGTTTGTGATTTTTGATGCCGATGGCAGAAATTTGAGTTAATGCGGTCTATGGTCAAGTCTAAATGGCTTGACCAAGCGCTCGCCTGGCTGCGCGAACAACTGCCGCTTACCAACTTTAACAATGATTGCCCCTTCCTCTGCGAACCGAACTAGGTTTGTGGCGATTGCAATCGAGCCACCTCCCCAGTCACGCTAAAACAGATTGACCGATTTGGGTATGGCGCGACGACTGAGCAATCGCTACTAAATACCCGTATTTTACTGAAAATTCGTTGGGCTGCTGATGCGAATCCTCCATGTCTTCGACCACTCCCTGCCTCTCCAGAGTGGCTACGCCACCCGATCTTTGGGTATTATTCGCAGTCAACAGGCACGCGGCTGGGAGACGCTACATGTGACCACGCCCAGGCACCGCGCATCCGAATCAACATCCGAAGTGGTAGACGGGTTGGTGTTCCATCGCACGGCCTCTGTAGGCACCAAGATTCCCGTTTTGCGCGAGCTGCTGGAAATCCAAGCGACTAGGCGGCGATTGGCCGAAGTTGTGCGCAGTAAGCGGCCGGACGTGATTCACGCGCATTCGCCAGTCCTTAACGTGCTGCCCGCTCTTTCAGTTGGCAAGCAGTACGGAATACCTGTTGTCTACGAGGTGAGAGCGCTTTGGGAGGACGCGGCCGTCGACCATGGCACAACGCGTGAGGGCGCGTTGCGCTATCGTCTGTCGCGCGCGATTGATACGTGGGCAATGCGACGGGCTGATTGCGTGGCTCCCATATGTGAGCCACTTCGTCAAGAAATCGTAGCAAGAGGAATTCCGGAAGATCGTGTCGTGGTTGTTCCTAACTCCGTGGATCGCTCGCTTATTTCCGATGGCGCAGCTGAGCCGGGCGACGAACCGCTGCGTAGCCAGCTTGGATTGACAGGACAGACCGTTCTCGGCTTCATCGGCTCGTTCTACGCCTATGAAGGGCTGGACTTGCTTCTCAGGGCTGCGGTCAAATTACGTTCCCGCGGTGTAAACTTCTCAACTCTTCTAGTTGGCGGCGGCCCTGAAGAAACCCGACTAAAGCGCTTGGTCGAAGAACTGCGCCTGGGCGATTGCGTCACATTCGTCGGCCGCGTGCATCACAGCGAGGTCGCGCGCTACTATCGGCTAATCGATGCGCTCGTTTTTCCGAGAAAGAAGATGCGGCTGACTGACCTTGTAACACCGCTCAAGCCACTCGAGGCGATGGCGCAGTCCAAACCAGTGCTAGCATCCGATGTGGGCGGGCATCGAGAACTCATCCATCCCGACGAAACTGGTTATCTCTTTCCGGCTGATGACGAGACCGCTCTCGCAGAGCGTCTCGAATATTTGATCGCCAACCCCAAAGAGCGTGCAAAGGTTGCCGAACAAGGTCACAGATATGTGGCGGCAAATCGCACTTGGGACAGTTTGACCGATAGATATGCCAAAATATATGAGCGTGTTATGGCCCAAAACCGGGCAAGTTCTCGGGCTTGAAGATGATACCCGGCAGCTTAGGATTCGCGCAGACCTAACGGCGTAACGAAACCGTACAACTTGGTTCTGCACCTTGGACCACGAGAAATATAGCGATGGCGACTGCAGAATTTGCCTATCAGAAGGACGAACGGCTGCCGCCCCTAGCTTGGCTCGCAGTGATCGATTATTCCGCAGCGAGGGTCGCGATCCTGCACGGCAAGTATGTGGAAACCCGCGACAATCTATTTGTTGAAGGTGTTTGGGCCGGCGAATTCTCGCGCGCAGATCTCGACAAGTCGGATTGCGTATTTGGAAGCGGCGGTCGGATCAGAAGTGATCGGATAACCTTCGTATCGTCAACGGCAACTACAGACTTTTTGTATCACTGCTCCGCCTCATCCAAGCAACTTATTTCAAACTCGCTGCCTCTAATTCTGGCGTACGCAAACGATTGTCTTAAGCCAAAGTGTCTCGAGTATGCGAAAATCCTCGATACGATCGCTTTAGGAATTCGGAAGTATGAGGCGAATATCCCAACGCTAAAAGGGCACGTTAGCAGGTTGACCCATCGAAATGTTGGGTTTGTTGACGGTACTATGACGATCGTGGACAAGCCGTTGCCGCCGGAATTCGAATCATTCGAAAGCTATCGGAAATATCTCAGTTCGCGCCTGGAGCTATGCATTGGAAACGGTCGCGACCCGGCGCGCGCGCACAAGCTGAAGATCTATTCCACCCAGTCAAAGGGATATGACACAACGGCGATCAACGCGCTGGCGCACACATTCGGCATAGACGCTGCTTTCACTATTCAACAGGGTAAGGCTAGGAATGCATTTGCCGCGAACGACGCCGAGATCCAGGAGGATGACGACGGTACGGAGATTTGTAATGCGCTTGGCATCAAGGCCGTGCCGATTAATCGTCGTGCGTTCGAATCGGGCGTTTCCGAGGAATTATATTATTGGGCGGGCAAGCACACCTCTAGCGACTTCAACATGTGCGGAATGACACAGCACATGAAGGCTCCAGCGCTGCTATTGACTGGAACTTTCGGAGAGGTGTGGTACGGCAATTCGAGTTCACGGCCCAATACCATAAACGACGAATTGGTTCGCTGGGACTTGGGCGGCCATGGGCTGTCTGAAGTGCGACTTGAGACGGGGTTCATTCAGGTGGCCGTGCCGTTCATCGGCGGCCGCAGCCGTCCCTCAATTATTAGGATTACCGAATCCGACGAAATGTCGCCGTGGAGATTGGGTGGGAGCTATGATCGGCCCATTCCTCGGCGCATAGGAGAAGAGGCTGGAGTTCCCAGGGAGTTTTTTGGACAGAAGAAGATGGCCTCAGTCGTCGAATTTCCTCGTCCCAATATACCGTTCGATGAAAAGCTGAGAGATGAGTACTTCAAATTTCTGACACTGAATAAATTGCTCGCAAGCTGGAAGGTCAACCTCTTGCCTGCTGTTCACGCGTACAATTCATTTGCAAGCTATAAGGGACCTAGCCAGAATCTATACGCGTATTATGTTGATAGACTTGCGAGCCGACTTTCGGGCGGCCGGCTCGAGCTGACCTCCATCTGGAAGTGGCTTGACGGAAGCATATATTGCTTCGCGGTGAATAAACTGATTTCGGAAAGGTATCGGTTGCTTTTCGCTACTCGACAGCTCTGAATTGATCGCGCATCGTTTTGTGATATCTGACGGCTTATCAGGCATCTCCAGTCGAATTGTTGCGCAGATCGAAGTGGGCATCTCTTCTAGCTAATCGGACACTCGGATCTATGACAAACAAACCACAAAACTCAGGGGCCGTGGAGCAATGGCTTTGCTAGTGGCTAATGATCGGTCTCCTATTGGCGGAATCTCTTTAGCCAGATTGCTGCGCGACTCCATTCAGACGTTCATTCTTATGCCGCCTCGCGTGCTTTATTGGGGCGCCTACCGGCGACAATGGCCGCGATTTAATATCGCGAGCGTTTGGAAATCACTGCAGTTTTTGTTCGCTAGGAACCTGTCGCTGAACCTTCTTACGAGAGTTGCACTGGTGGAGCGATTTGTCCGCATATCGCAGAGGGTCGATTGTGCGCACACCGTTGAGGAAATGCTCGACGTTTCGACTGCAATTCTTCGATTGCCGAAAGGCGCACCTGGCGTGATCGTCGAGGCGGGCGCGTTCAGAGGGGGAAGCGCCGCAAAAATCAGCTTGGCCGCTCATCTTGCCGGTCGGAAATTCTTCGTCTTTGACTCTTTCGAAGGTATTCCGGTCAACAACGAAGTACAGAGCATCGCTGGAAAGTCCAATGTGGTTTTCAAGGCGGGAAGCTACTCCGGTTCATTAGAAGCCGTAAGGAGTGCCATCGCAATGTATGGCTCATTGGCACCATGCGAATTTGTGAAGGGTTGGTTTTCGGACACTATGCCGAACTTCAAAGAAGTGATCGCCGTGGGTTATCTAGATGTCGACCTAGTTTCGTCGACCAGAGACTGTTTGAAGTACCTCTTCCCCCGTCTAGCTCCCAACGGAGTGTTGTTTTCCCAAGACGCCCATTTGAGCGGCGTGCGCGATCTTCTGCAGGATGAAGCGTTTTGGCGAAATGAGGTAGGCACAGGCAAGCCTGAAGTGGGGGGGCTCGGCAAGAAAAAGATGGTTGCAATCAGAAAGAGTTGATCAACAGTCACCGCACGTGCCTAGGGTGCAAAGCGACCCGCGATTTCGCATTTAGTCTGGTGAACGCTTTGGAATGTGGCGAATTTCGCATTCGCGCGTCGAATGTCGAGCGCTTCGGCAGCGATACGCTGATCGGGAAATTATCGCGTACGCGCTCGAAAAATCACAGCTTTTTGCGCTATTATTTTTGGCGATCCACGATATCTGACAAATCAAGGCGCAGATTGTGCGTTCTAAACGCTGTCCAAACCAAACTTTCAGGGCCTTCGGGCCTGCCAGCCACAAACCACAATACGAATAGCGAGCCAGAAAAGCTCAAGATTCCAAGACTTATATCCAACAGCAGTCGCAGAGGGCCGCTGAAAGTTATTGCTGAATTCGCTGCAAGTACGACAGCAGCCATGGTCAGCCCAGCCGTCGCCGGTCGCCGGAGTGTGATGACGAGCTCACGGGCCCTCAGTTCGAGTGCGCGCGCCAGCGCAATAAACAAAGTCGGCGTGATCACGATCGTTACGAGAAATCGGGTGATTACGATTGCTCTTGAATCGCGCAAAAAGTAAGCGACCGGCAGAATGCAAATGGCGAGCCCAACAAGTCGTGTCCATTGAAGCCTCGCTGATATGTCCGGGCGACCTATTGTATCGAACGCTGAGTAGACACTGCTGCTCAAACTGAGCAGACCAAAGGCGAGCGCAAGCCATGGCATAAGCGGTTTGGCATCCTGCCAACGCGGCCCAAGAATGAGGTCGACCATGTCATCGGAAACGAGCGCGACTCCCACGCTCGTCGAAATGCAAATCAGCGCTGACCAATAGAGCACGCGAAGATAGAGCGTGCGACGTTCTACCTTGTCGTGCTGAACCTTGACCATGACAGGCCACAAGACCGTCAGCAGTGGGTCGTTGATCTCTTTGCTAGGGCTTGTCGCAACGTCCTCAGCTACTTCGTAGCGCCCCATGGCGGGAGCTCCGCCGAACCCGCCAATGGCAATTTTGTCCACTTGCGCGTTCAAATAGACGGCAATGTACCGCAGCAGCATCCAGATCGAGAACGACCATATTTCGTTCACTTTAGCGACTGAGAAGCGAGGTCTATACGGCGACAACACATAGCTTAGAGCCGTAAATGACAACTGCTCGGTCATTGTCCCGATCACAAGCGCCCAATAATTGCGGAGTATAAATGCGCAGGTCACTGTGACGACGAAGGAGATCGCAGTGGAAATCATGGTGAGTTGAAATTGCTTGGAGAATCGAAGATCTCGGCGGAAATCAACTGTTCCGATATTTTCAAAGGCGGCGACTATTGTGCGAAATGCAAAGATCTCGACTACAGCACCTGCCCGTGGTTCATGAAAGTATGCGGTCGTGAGCGGCGTCGCTGCGAAAATTACCAGAGCAAGGCCAAACCCGATGAGGATTTGGATGGTCCATGCGGTATCATAGTGCTCGCGCGTTGGGTTTGGATGACGGACGATGGCAAAGCGCTGTCCCGTCTGACTGAAGACCTCGACGGCCGCCACGATCAGCATGGCGATGGCGACAACTCCAAAATCGGCTGGAGTGAGAAGGCGAGCCAGCACCAAGGTACTGACGACACCGCTCAGTCTGGCTGCCCAGCGCATGGCAACCATCCAGCTAGTGCCATGTACAACGTGCTGCTGAAGGCTTTTTTTTGGCGACGTGGACACTTCTGACAGTCTGTCCTCATCCATCGATTGGTTCCCCGGTGATGGATTCATAGACACTGCGCCCAAGCGTCAATTCGTAATTGTAGCGATCGATCCCGAGCCCGTTCAAACTTCTCAGGCTGAGCAAGGTTGGTCGCGAGAAGAGTTGCAGTATGCGCTTGTCTTTCGAACGCAGAATCTGGCCCGCAATTGTATCTGCCAGCCGCCGCACATCAGCTCCCCTGTACCACTCTTCAGACCATTGCGAAATTACGCCTTCTGGCATGCGATGCGGACCAGGCTCATGCCCGGGATAGGCTTGCCATGGCAACGATGCCGCGGGTGCGCGGAAATACGTAAGCCAGCGATTGTATAGGTGGTGATGGAGGAACATGCCGACTGGCGCCGCAACTACAATTGACAAAAAGTCTGGATCGAGAAAGGGATTGACGATTTCAACCTGAGACAGGTCAATATCCTCAAATTGCTCGTACGAATGCCGCGCTTGGTCATTCAGCAGGTAGAAATTGAAAAGCTTTCGCTCCTTTCGTTTCGGCGAGATTCCTCCGAATTCAGATCTCAGGCCCACCATGGCTAGGTTGCGCAAACGCTGATCGGTAGCTCTGTTGAAAAGCCGGGTGCCACGTTTGAGGAGCCTTGGGAACAGCTCAAAAATTGCTGCATCGGTTAAGGGATCAGTCGCGAGACGCACGCTACGTTCGTCCATATAGACATGCCCGATTCCCACGCTACCACCATGACCTCCAAAAATAACACGCCCGGGCGCGGAGCCTTCGGCAGCCGGAAAATGGTCGCGCGCAACGATGCCCCACCTGACCATCGTGCTTTTTAACCGTTCAGCCGGATCACTATAGTGCGCGGTGTGCGCGGAACCAAAAGCGTCGGCCACCATTGAGGAGATGACGTCGTTAGCGCTTCGCGGAAAGGAGCTGGCGAACGTTCGGACGTTCCGACCGTTATCAAGCAAGCCGGCCACAACACACCGTGAGTCCATGCCGCCTGAAAGAAATGCGTCTTCCACGGTTTGCCGAGAGCGGCGGCCGATGGCGCGAAGGAAGGCGCCATAAAGTAGCTCACAAGCTGTCGCTTCGTCGTACTCCTGGCTCTGGATCTGATTCCAGTCAAAGTAACGCTCGCTGTCCGCGCTCGTGGGTGTAATAGTCAAAACTTCTGCCGGTCGAAGAATCCTAACATTCTCGTAGATCGTTCGACTGCCGAGAGATTGTCCTAAAAAAACGAGTTCTCCCAAACCCTGTTCGTCAATGGCTAAAGGTCGAGCAAGCAGCTTTCGCAGCGTACGAATATTGGTAGAAAAAACACAGAGCGTTTCATCAAGGAAGATATACACGGGCCGTAGAGCAAGCTTGTCGGCACAGAGCTTCAAATTGAAGCTTTTTCGGTTCCAGCTGACAGCAGAAAAGCATCCCGCCGCCGAAGCTAGAGCCGCCGGCGAATGCTTCAGTGCCTGGGTTACGCACTCTAAGCTACGGGCTAAATCATTGGTTGTTTCGTCTCGGGTAACAATAATTGGGTCTCCGGAAACGCACGAAACGAACTCGGGTTCCTCAAAAAAGGAGCGGACATCGCCGAATGCGCCATTGTCGAAATGGGCGATGAAGCTGCGACTATCTGAAAATGAGTGGACCAACTCATTTGGCCCGCGCGACAAGTTATCAACTGCGATCCTCCTCATAGCGAGCAGAGTGTCCGAATTCACGCGCCCTGTTGGCTTTCTGACGAATGCTCCACAAAACCCGGTCACACGATCATCTCCTCAAAGAACTACGCGCAAGGTAGCCAACTTGTTGTCAAATGCTAAGGACGAATACAGTGGCGAAAGTGTTTCCAGCGCTTTTTAACGTTGAACGCCTTCTCCAATAGAAGCGTTGGAATCGGCAACACGTCTTGCGAGTTAACGGATCAAAGTTACAGGATTTCCCAAATCCGATCGCAGTTGGCATAGACGGCTTTTCTCAGCACGGGTTCCCATAGAGGAAGCTTGCGGGCACTCGATTTGGCTCTGATATTTTCGGCACATTAGTTTTGCGTGACTGAGTGTGGAATGAGTGGGCGCGTGTCGAGCATTGGAGATTGCTCAGAGATCTTCGCCTGCTTGATATCAGCGTGAATCAGCACAAGTAGGGCTGAGAGGAGCCCGACCGATAAGTAGAAAAGATCGTAATACGCCATGCTGAGAGCTGAGCCACCGGCACAGTACGCGATCAACGCAAGCTGCAACATCAATGCAAGATCGCTCGCCCAACCCAAGTGGGCATGTCCCTTTGTCAGATTACGAATCCGAATCGCATAGACAAAGGCGAGACCAATTACAGTGAGGTAGATCAATAGTCCTGCGAATCCATTGTCTCCCAAAACTTGGAAATAGATGCTATGTGCAGCAAAAGCCTGCTCAGTGGGAAAGTAATGGTTGTAAATTCGCGGAAGCTGCGTGCCGGAGATGCCTGCCCCAAGCGGAAAGTGATCCCGAGCATAGTCGAACGCGACGGTCCACGACCTTAGCCGGGAAACAAAATCCTCATCCTGACCTGGCGCTGATAGACTATTCACACGATCGTAGAATGACTGTGGCATAAGATACAGAGTTGGCACGATGACGGCGCACGCCCAGAATAGGTAGCGAATCTTCCGCCGACTACGCATTAGCGCGAAGAGGCCCAACACAGCTAGTGCCACGTAGGCTCCACGCGAATAACTTCCGAGAACAGAAATAATTGTCAACGCCATACCGGCTGCCAACGCGTAAGAGACAATCCTACTTGCAGACTGTAGACGCAGATAGTTAGCCAGCGGCAAAACCATAAGAAGGGCAAGTGCCAGCTGGTTGTTATCGGAAATGATAGTGTCGGGCGGACCGACAACTCGGAAATGCCCACCCGTGAAAAGCGTGAATAGGCCGCCTTTCACCCCATAATAAAATAGGGAAACAACAATCGTCCAAAGCAGCGCATGAATGCGTACCCGGCTTGTCGCAAGTGCTCCAACCAGCACGCCCAGAATAATGACTCTCCAATCCCGGTCCCATAGCGGCCACGACCACGAGGGATTGGCGGCGAAGAGGCCATTGAAAGTCATCCAAGCAAGAAACGCAAAAACTGCGATTGTTACGCCGTCTCCCTGGGGAACCTTTCGCTCCTCTGAGAACAGTATCGCGCCAAGCGTAACGATCGCGATGACAAGGTTCATCGGTATCGAGTGTGAAAACCCGAATACCTGCTGGTGGGGTGCGTTGCAGGTGAACCAAGTCCAGACCAGAACACCAACAAAAGGAAATCGAAGCGTCAGAGCCAAGCTGATGGCGATGGTCAGAACCAGAAGTATGTCTCTCATCGCTCAACCCTGCCAGACGGAAGCAATCGATCAATCGTTGTCGTTCGGCGTGGCGCCGTCCGACGGCTGAGAGCGCTTGCGAAGAGATGTCCCAGAGGCTTTATACGCTAGCAAGCCTTTTGTACCGTCACTTTCGCTGCCGCGTTCGTTCATGACGTACCAGCGAATGATCAGAATGATGGCTACCACGGAGAGGCCAAACCATGCGCTATTCAAAGTTGCCACCTCTACATATGGTGTCCAAATAACACGTAAGCGTTACATTTTCTATAACCCTGTTGGCAAAACAACCGCAGACTTCTGAGAAGCTTAATATTGCAATTGCGGCTGTAATGCCTGCGGTGAAGGCGCACTTCTGTCGACCAGATGTTCGCAGATGTGAGCCTCTCAAAAATTCATTTTGTTGTCTGGTTGGACCGCTCGGGCTCTATAGTGTTCAGCGCTGTGATGCCGATCAGACGGCTCGGCCACATCGCCCGTCAGGGCGAGTTGGAGCAGAGAAGTGTCGACCGATAGGGCGCGCGCTGGCCACGCCGTATCAATTGCTTCCGCTACGCTTCCTCAGACTATCGGAACTTTACAGAGTCCGAAGCCAACATTCTGGTCGCGTATTTCGCTAACCACCTCGACACAGTTCACAGCGTCGGGGCCGTAGGCAGCTCTGACTGCATCCCACATAGTGCGCATCTCGCTATTCAGAAGTATGTCATCTATAATTGCAAAATGAGGACGCATAATTAACACGTACAAAGCCAAGTTTGTGATTGTTGGGAGAAACCTATGGTCGGCGTCGACGTATAGTAAGTCGATTGGGGCATTGCCCGCACACAGGATGGCCTGCTTAATCGTCGCTTCGTCATTCGCGTCGCCAGTCAGTTTACTTATACCAAGCGTATGATGCAGTGCGTCATTGAGATCAGATATGTCTACTGTGACAATTCCGGCAGCATTCTTATCGGCGATACCATGCAGCATGGCGAGTGCAGACCCGCCGTAGTGCGACCCGATCTCGAAAATGGAGCGGCAATTTTGCGAGCGAACAAATCCCGCAAGAAAAAAATAATAGGGGAGCGGCTTGTTATGAAACGCCTTGCCGTCACCCCAATGAGCCGGTCCATAAAACGCGTCGGGCAACTCTATGGTTTGTCCCACGCTCCATGCCTGTCTAACGATCTCTTTGATCGCTAGCGTGTCACCGTTCCTCAGTTTGGACCTAGCTGTTTGCGCCCGAGAGGCGAGGCGTTCATCAACGTCCAGCGCTCCACGTCGCTTGTTTCCGTTACGCTGGTCGATGAATTTCCGGAGCCGCTTTACAAATCGTGACATGCTGAATCCCCTTTTTCATTTCGCCAGCGCATCCCCATTTGGTGTCGGCCCTTCAGCCATGCGCTGCTTGTAAGTTGGCATGCCCGTTCATAGTTGAGCCGTCCGGCTGGCGGGTCTGGAGGGCTCCATGTTCAATTACCTGCATTCAATCGAAACGTAAAAATGGTGCTGAGCGCTTTGCCGCCCGCGGTATTCCAAAGATCTTTTGCGAATTCGATTTTGCCGCGCAACGCCTCATTCTTCTTCAACAACTCGTCACACGGGTCAAGCTTCTGCTTCCATCGGCAGACGACATAAAACTCGCCCTTACCGAAGCTCACGGACCTGGTACCCGCATCTACAATCCGCAGTCGAGTGTTCTGCGTATAATACTGAAGGGGACGCACCGTCCATGGTTCGTACGCCAAGACGATGGCGTGGGGGTTCCTGTTTTCAATTCGTTGAACGATATTGCGCCACGGGGGAACGCTATTGCTCTGATGGCCGTCCACGCTTCCTGCCGCGGCCCATATAACAATACTGCTGGCTATAATTGCACGTGGAACTCGAGGCTGCGAATTCACCAGCATGAAGACTAATAGGACGAACGCTAATGCTGACGGAATGAGCTGCCGGTCCGCCCAGACAGAGTGGCTGAGCTCTCGGGAAACTACGAACACGACCAACGGCGGCAAAAAAGCCAGCGCGGTCAACGCAACTTCGTCCCAGGGATATTCGGGAGATCGAAACTTTATGGTCACGCCGATTGCTATCAGGACGACAATTCCGCCTAGCAATATCCAACCAGAGATTACAGGCGGCCATCCAATGGCACCGATAAACAAGCTGGGGAAGTCCCGTGCTGTAGGAGGCACATTCCAGGCCAGCTCTTGCAGATTCCAAGTAGAACGGAAAGCAATCCACATCCAAGGCAAGATCGTCGTGCCAGCGATCGTAGCCGGCGCCAGAGAGCAAATCGCGGTTCTGAACGGGTAGCGAATAAGAAGAAGGCAGCCCTCCACAAACAAAGAGAGCGATCCGATATAGTGTGACCAGACGAGAACCGCTGCGCTACCTGTCCAAATTACTATACTGCGAGTGCGCTGTGGGTTCGCAAAAACATTTAGGAAAGCCCAGATGTTGAACGCGCCCGCAAAAAATATCAACGCATACGGGCGAGCTTCCTGACCTTCGTAAACGAAAAATCCGCTGATTGCGAGTGTCAAGCAACAACAAAGAACAATCAGTTTTTCCACTCGAGGCCGGAGGATCGCTAGCGACACTAGAATTCCGCTGACCGATAAAATTACGCTCAGTAACCTGAGTTTGGTTTCTGACACGCCAAAAAGACCAATCCAGCCATGCAGCAAGAGGTTGTGAAGTGGTGGGTGGGGCTTGTCAGCCAAAGATCGTGTGATGACATCCCACCAACTGCCATTTACCAAATGCATTGAGAAGATTTCATCGCCGTCAAAATTGTAGCCAATTTCGACGAGACGAGCAACAAATGCGACGCAAAGTACTACGACCATGGCCCACGCCAATAAACTGTCGTTTCGAGGGGTCGCCCCGCTTGCTATTTCACTCATACTGTCACCGTACCGAGTCACTGCAATTGGTAGCTATTGAACTTAGCGCCAGGCTGCCTCGTATCGTGGCGCGAGTGTTCGCTTCATTATCGCCACCATGCCAGACTTCGGTGTGGTCTCGGTTAATTAGTAGGAACATCGCGAACAATGCTCAGCTAGAGAAGCCTAAAAAGCTTCGCCCTGTCATGGGCGGGCAGTAAAGTTTTATCAGCGCTCTGCATTCGGTGACGGCGTCATGTTCCAGGCGACCCATTCTGTCTGGCTCACCGTAGATTCAAACTCTGTAGCTGCTTTGCACATTTCACGCGTTATGTTCGACGCGCCCGCCATGAAAGACAGTACGGTAGCGGCACGCATAATGTTGATATTTCCGTCGGCGCTCGCGAGCCCCGGCGGGTTTTGCGATGGGGTAACGTTTGCCGATTGGGGCCGAACCCCGAACGACGGCAAAAATGAGACCGTCCCGCCAGTGATCGTGATATCACCAAGTCCAGACGCGGCGTTGTACGCGAAGTGCGTTGAGTCAACGGCGCCGTTTGCAGACTGCGTTATGTTTAAGCCTGAAACACTACCGACCCCGGTGAGATCGCTGACGACCAGTCTGACGCCAGGGCGTAGAGTAGGCAGCGCTCGAGCGAGCGCAAGCGACACCCGTCCAGATTTGCTATCATAGACCCCTGAGGTAACTCTGATCGAATTGCTCAGCGCCAAGGGCGATCCGCCTGGTGTTGCGGAAAGTTGGCAGTCATACCCCGATGAATTAATCGCGTAGTAGGGTGTCTTGAGAGTCAGTTCCGGAGGGATTGGCAGGAGATTTTTGGAACCATCGCTTAGCCCCGCATAAAGAACGTCTCCGTCGGTAGGTTTTAGGCCAAACGCCGTTGCCCACGTCAAGACATCACCAGATAGCGATGCTGTTGCCTCGATAGCGAGCACGGTTGCGGGCGTTAGCATCGGGTTTGTGACGGGATCGAACGGTGTCGTGCTGTCCAACATCATGTAAAAACGCTCATAGCCTGCAAGATATGGAAGGCCGTGGCCCCACATCGAAACACATACGTTGGCAACGCAGGTACTCAATGCGTTCAAGGCGTCGGCATCCTCGCATGCTGTGGCCATCGTGGCGAAGCCAAGAACCTGTAGCGCATTCATAAAGTAGTCAGCTTGGTAAGAATCGCCGACGATGTTCTTGTAGGGTCCGAGAGCGTTTTGCTGTGCTGGAAAATAGTTACTGACGTTTTGCTTGGCGAAATAGGAGTTTTGTGTTTGCAAGAGTTTGATAAACCCACTCTGAGGATCAGCGTCAGGACAGACGACGGCTCCATGAGCGGCCAGCAGAAAGCTCCACCCGGCGTTTCGAGAGTCATTTGCAATTGGGTAGGCGGAGACGGGCGCAAAAATCGTGGCTGGAATTGATAGCTGTGTCTGAAACGGCTCAACACCGTGATAAATGTAATTGTGTGGTTCGCCACGCTGATGCGCGCAATTGGTAAAAAGATCGAGCGTCGCCTGCATAAAGTGGCGTTCACCTTCAAGCATGTACATGAAGTAGCTATACGCGACAGCATGCGTTGAATTCAACGACGGGGACCAGGCGCCGTTACCCGTTGCGCCTTGGAGCGTTTGGCCCGAAACAGGATGATAGGGGGTATTTGTGAGCGGAGGGGTAGTTCCAGCGAGATAGGCATTGATTGGAGCATTCATCCCTACAGCAGAAAAATCGGCAGCAATTTCCTTGCCGCGCCAAAATTGGAGTGCAACCGCCGCATTAGTTATGTCCTTGGTTTCGACGTATTTGTCTCCTTGCCGAAAATTGCTTCGGTAATGGTATGGGATGTGAAGCCCAGCAAACGCATTGGTGCGCGCATATCGGTAGTCGCTCGACGTCTGGCGCATGAATGCGATGCAATCCGTGTTCGGCATCACGCCCCGGCCCATATAGCCACCTACGTCATCAACCTGCGGTCGATGAAACTGGTTATGGCAGGGCGCGTAATTCGCCCGAGAGGTTCCTCTCGACGCTCCGTACAGAGTGAAGTTGCTCACTGGGCTAAATTTCGTATCGAGCGGCGGGAACAGTCCGGTTTTGACAGCGTGAGTTTTATCAAACTTCCGAAACAGCGTCGGGATCTGGTTGACCCAGTAGCGCCGTGCGTGATTGTCATCATCGTCTGTTCGCACCGTCATCCATTCGGAACGGTATGGATGGTATCCTTTTGGCCCAATGAGGGAGTAGGTATTAATCATTGTTGCGCCATTCAACAGAGTGGCTGTGTACGCGAGTTGCGTCTTAGGCTTTGGGTTTCCCGCTGGTGGAAGGTTCTCAAGGTTCCACCAGTTCAGTGCCACGACCGCGCCATATTCGAAATCCGCAATATTTCCTGCTGCATCCTTCCAAATAGAAACGTACCAGATTGTTTTCAGGTGGGTGTCGGGAAGACCCGTCGCGTTGTCGGCAGCGAGGCCCCAGACTTCCCAGCTCTCGCAAACTGGACCGGAGTGATATTTGTAAGTACGCGTGGCCGTGGCGCACATCGTGTTGAACGATGCGGTAAAAGCCCCAGAGCCATAGGTCTTGTCTTGATAATCCGTGACGCCCGAAAAGGCGATCTTGAAATCGTGGGTACGCGCAATGTTGGATAGCGTCTTGGTGCCTGTGTTGCTGTAGACGCCGGGGACCGCAGACACTTGATAGGAACGGGTCTCATCGCCGGACCATTGCGTATCGCGGATGTGACAGACGCAGGTCTTGAGTGAACCATCGCTCCAAGTGACTCGCTCGTCGAACTGGACCCCTAATATTGGCTTTTGGTTTCGACTGAGTTGGGGGATTTTTCCAGCTGGCACCTCGCCCTTGGCAAACTGAAGACCCATCCGCACGAAGCCTGGACTTGAAGATCCGGAAAAATTCTGCACCTCCTCCGTGGTGATGACGCCATCGGACGGCGCCGAGTCACGGCCCGAAGTGTCAGATTCGGCCCCCGACGAAAATATTGCGGCCAGCGCGGTTACTGACGCGGAGCCGAGGAACCATCTGCGTGTGGTTTTCACTGGTGACATGCTCCCTGAGTAACCTGAAAGACGCGTCGCGATCGGCCGCGCATTCGGGCATCAAATATGCCAAACATAAGCTGAGGTGGGGATATTTGCCACACAGGTTCTCGAGAACCGAATACGGGCTCGGCCAAAGTCGGCCCGAATCGTGCGCTGCATATATGGGACCAGACGCGGGCAGGCCGATCTGGTCGCTACCGAGCGAGAAGATTTCCAATTGCGCGAAATCACACTGAGAAACGGGATTTTTCACCAGAACGGCTACGCTAATCGTCAAGTCATGCCGGGTTTTGGAAGCTCCCAACTGCGATCGATGTGGCGTGTCACTCACTCCCGCAGTCGGGACCTGCGGCGACGATTAAGGAGCGAAAATCCGATCAGTGCACACGCAATTCCCAGTTCGAGTACTACGGCGCCGATCAACAGGGTCTCGGCCGGCATCACAACTGTCCGCCAGACGAGGTCAATAAATATCAGCGAGAGCGTGAACAATACGGTCCCGATGATGAACGTCCACGAGAATCTGCCATCCACCCAAATCCATCGTGTCATCTGAGAACCTTACCACTGAAGAGAATCGTTTCTCCGCCGGTCACGCGCTGCCCAGCTTTAATGGGCAGCGTAACCTTGCCTGGGAGTTCGAGTACAACGGTGCTGCCGAGAAGTATGCGGCCGATGCGTTGGCCCTTTTGCACATGCTCTCCAACATGAACCCACACCTTAAGGCGGCTTGCCCAATAGCTCGTAATCAAACGGACAGTCATCTTTCCGCTACCGGTGGCCAGGTCAACGACCGCCTGAACCGGCGCGTCTTTGCCCCTCAGAAAGAATGAATCCTTAAGTTCAGCTTTTGGTTCATCGCGCGAAACGGAGGCCCCTTCCAGTTGGACACTTTCCACAGCGCCTTCAAACGGCGAACGAACAACGTGCACGTCCCAAAACGACAGACCGATCACCACAAAGGTTTTGCCCAACCGATATTCAACATCTTGCACGCGACCGTCTGCGGGGGACACAAGATTGTCGCCGGAAGGTACTTGCCGGTTCGGATCACGGGCAAAGAATTCGAGGTAGCTCGGATCAAAGTATCCGGTTTCGACCCAATGTCGGATCTGCGCAGTCGGCCATCGTAGCTTGGGGGACAAAAAAGGTTGGATCAGTGGCGATGGAGCAGGAAAGTAGCATGCCAGTTCTCCCACTGAAACGGCGCAGATTGCCAGAATCAGGATCTGTACAATGATGAGTCGTCTCGGCAAATGCAGCCCCATAAAACGGCCCCTCAGATTCAGTTTGGAGCCCAGTTGAATTCATTCTCTTCGAACAATAGCCCAGGGTTCGACAATCCTCCAATGTCACAATCATCGTATCTGGGACAGGGTTACTCGATGAACATTGCGTGCACTTGTGAGACCCGGAGCGAAAATCCGCCTAAACGCCTTGTTGCGAACGCCGGAAGCCGGGTTCACCTTTTGCGGTACCAGCGAATTGTCGTCGATGGTTTGCCGTGTCGGCCGCGCAGTTGCAGCACGTCGTTGCTTTGTTCATTGACGGCCTGAAGCCACGAGATTTCTTGATCAGGATTTGTTTCGGTAGACTGCTAAAATGCATGCCTCGGGGTAGTGAAGCCCAACCGAATTCAGAATTTTGCAGCCGCACAGTTCAAGGAAGTTGGAAATTTTCCAGCGTTGAAAGGAGCGACAATCATCCAAAAGCTGAAATGACTCTTCTGCCATTCCAACGTCAGCAAACAGTTTCTTGAGGACGCGACGTGTATTCATTTTGAATGCAGTCGGAAATGTATCCTGTTCATTTGTGCCCCACAGCAAACTCTTTGCGAAGTGGTGGACCTTCATGGGAGTGGCTGCTGCGACCAGGGACGCGGGAGACCACTTCGATACAGTGTAAATCACAACGCGGCCCCCCGGTTTCACCAGGCGCGACAGCACGCGCGCTACCTCTTGGGGACTACGAATATGCTCGGCGACCATACGAAGCGTAATGAGGTCGAATTTAATGTCGGTTCTGAAATCTTCGAGTTGACACTTGGCCTTTTGGTGTACGAAGGGATTTTCATCAATATTGTCGCTGGGATCGAGACCAACCAAAAGACGGCACCTCGAAGCTAGCACGCGCGCAGCGGCAGGGTTTGAAGGAAACAGATCGCGCCCGCAACCGACGTCAAGCCACACCGACTCGCTTGTTACCAGATCGAATACCGCCGCTTCATACCAATCATCAGGCGTATGGTAGTGAAATTTCTCCCTGAGCCGAGGTCCCCAACCCCTTTTGTCAGGCGGGCCATATTTGAGCGTTTTCAGCTCAGCCCAGCGTTCCGCCGTCACCTGTTCTGCTGGATTGTGCCTTAGAGCGATGGTCATCGATCAACCTGTTTTAGAATTTCGATTGAAAATAAATTTAGTATTGACCACTTGGGCGATTGGCTGTCGGAAACACTATGGCGGTAGCGACATTGAGGCAAGATTGGTGCAGCCGAGATCGGCTCTTAGGCCGGGCCTTCTTTGAACAGTTATGACTACTGAACTGGATTGAAGTTCGACGCGGTAGCGCAGCAAGCCTCGTCTACCGCCGGTAGGGAAGACGCTTTAGTCCTCCCGTCGTTGAAGTTAATGGTAAATGATAGAGGCAGTGACACAATGACGAATCGTGACACTTGCCTCAACCTTCGTCAGGACCGTCGCAAGAGCCTACGTGCAGCCTGATGTAATTCGAACAGGTCTAAAAGACGCCCGACAGAACCGGAGATCAAATCTGTCGCTCGGTGGGCGTAGACGGCTATGACGTTCCGCATGCTCCAGCGAAAGAAATAAATGTCACAGCGAAGCAGCGACTTACGGCCAAAAAGCTTTTTGTTCTGATTTTCCCCCGGTGTGAAATCGATATAGCGGAACTGGCGCTCTTGAAAGAGGCGCTCAATTGCCCAGAAGAGAAGAACCGTGCCAACCGATAAGTTCTCATATTCGGGATCGTATCCGAGGTACTCGTAAGTCAGCACGCCGCCTTTGACTGGAAAGAACAGGTAAGACACGGGCCGACCTTCGGCCAGCAAAACGTATCCGCGAAAGCAATCATTTTTGGCAAGCTCTTCAAGCGAAGCAACGAAGCTGGCGCTTTCTGGAATTGCTCCTCGAAACAGTCTTTCTTGGTAAGTTTTCACGGCCACCTCGCGCGCAAGTTTGTGGAATTCAAGCGCTTCGCTCGAGGTTCGAAAGCTACGAAACTCCATTGTAGTTGAAACTTTGCGGGCCTTGCGTTGAATGGTTGAGCGGGCTTTCGACGAGAACGTCTTGAGGTACTCATCAAATGAGACGCTCAAGTCTATGTAATAGTTTGTCTCCTGATTTCGGACATAGCGTATCCCGAGACTGCTGGCTTGGAGAGGTTGCATCAGATGTGGAAGTGAAATTCCTGCGCGGACGATCAAACTAGATCCATTCGGGATTTTCGGAAAAGCGATCGGTAGCGTTATCGGTGCCTTCGCAGGATCAAACGGCTGGATTTGCACGAAAGCGTCGAATCCGACACGAAACAAGCTAAGATCGCCCAGGCGATATCGCAGTTCGATGCGTCGTCGATTCATCTGGTCACTTCTGGGTGTTTCTTAACTGTGACTTACTAGTTTTGAGAACGGTCAAGAGCACAGCCCCTATCTGGTCAATAGCGTCCAAAGTGTTTTAATCATTCTGTCACTATAGCTCACATAAGGCACCGCGCGGTGGCTGCAATTTTGTAACCCTGCCCAGAAGTGCATCAGAAGATCGCAGCAATGAATTCAAGCAGAGCGTCTATTTGGGCGGGGAATTGAGCGTTAGGCGAGGTCGTCGACAGGGCTACCAACTCTGTCGACCGTTCAGGACATCGTCGAACTATTGTGCGTCAAGCATGTGGAACAAATACTCCAGCGTACAGATGCGAGCAAACAAGTCGTTTGGGATCGCCTTCTCCATGCGAAAGTACTTCGACATGTACGGAAATGTCAGATCGAGTGCGCGCGATAGAAATTCAGAAGACAAAAGTGTTGGGCGGGCGCCGTTGCGCAGCAGTCGCGCCTTGGTTCGGAATGTATAGCGGCGAAGCCAGGGCGGCCGAAGATAGCTCAGCAGATCGAAATATACCGCGGACGCGGGAGCGTTGCGCAAGAAATTGTGCCCATAGTTCGATACGTGTCGAGCAAGCGGCAGATCCGCGCTCCGGATCATCGCGGCCTCAAAATTTCCGAAGTGCTTAAAGCGAACCGGAATGCGCAATGCCTTCTGCACAATATCGAAGTCGAAGAATGGCAGGACCGACGGCCCCCAGCGGCTGTTTATGCTGTTTTCGCGGCCAAACCAGGATCGACAGCGAAAATAAGGGTAAAGGGTGTCCACCTGCCGTCTGGTCAATTGATCGTCGCGAAGCCCGAGCAAGCCCGTCATTTTCTGTGAGATTCGGTCTTCGTATGTCTTCGCCTCAAAGTCTCCCGTGCAGTACGCTGGATCATACTGACTAAAGAACGTCCACACCAAATCGCGGGTCGAGATTGGACGGTCGGGAAGGTAGAAGAAATTGCGGAATACCTCTCCCCCACCACCGTTTACATGCAATGCGCCGTCTGCGTTTCTCTGCTGACGTGCGAGCAATTCTGCGCCATTGACGAAGATGCCACCCCAGGGAAGAGCGTCTTCGCGGAAAAAGTTGGTTCTCACGACATCTTCGAACTGGTCAGCGCTGATTGAGGTCAGACGAGATTTGTTCACATGATTGATCGGTATCCCCTCGGCAGCGGTTATTCGTTTTGCGGCTTGAACGTCCTGCGAAGCGTCGTCGCCATAGACGAACAATTTGGGCGTGACACCCGAATGTCGAAATAGTGCGAGTAGCAATCGACTATCATAACCTCCGGAAAGCGCTACGTTGATGTTGCTGGAGAACAGACCGACAAGTTCTGACGTATATTTGTACAAGCCTTCCAGGTTTTGCTTCACCAGATTTGGAAAGCTGTCCTTTTGCTCTTCCGGACAAACGACGGGTTCTGTTCGCAAAATTGACAGATCGCGGTCGAACCTCACTTGCTCGGTCAGATCAAGTCGATCGACTTCGGCAACTGGCGTAGCCTTACCCAAGCTCACGCCATTGAAGACGTACTCGTAAACCTCACCCGTTCGGATCGTGCGATGGGGTGCAGCGGCCGCAGCCGCAATAAAGGAGGTTGAAAGTGATCGACAAAGCGGCGTGACAAAAATCTCATAGGATCCGAGTCGATCGCGAAGCAACTGCATTTGCCCATGCTTGCGAAGTAGCAGGAAAAAATTCCCGTGCGTTTCGTCTAGTTCGTTCGCAGGAACGGGCTGAGACCAAAATTGCCTTAGTGCTGCGTCGCCGGTCCGGCCTTTGTAGATGAACGTGCCGACAGACAAGATGAAGTCGCCAGCTTGGAATTGGATGAAGTCCCTCGAGCGAGCTCCATATTTCCCATAATGGTCAATCAGATATTGGTCGACGTCTATAGTAGATGGCGCGCCAAAGCCGCTGAATTCAAATTGTCTTCGGCTGGTTTGCAGAATTCGGTCGTGATCTATCGGCGAAGATTTTGAAACCAGAAATAAGCCGCCCATGAGCATACGCCATTCAGTTGCGTGAATTCTGTTGCCCCAGCCTATGCTTTAGGTCAATAGGCCGCCCGATAGCGAATGTAGATGCCTGGAACTTAGGGCGGCGACCTAGGCTCAGGACCCATAAAAAGGATTCCATTGTTGGCGATTTCGTGATTCAAAGTCTCCGAAGGGAGACCAGTGATGATTCGAGATTATTTCTGGCTGAGCGCGACCCAGTTCGCGCGGCTTGAGCCGCATCTGCCGACGGCCAACCGCCGTTGGAAAAACTGCTTCTCGCCGTATCTCTATCGCGACCGCAACGCCATCGAGCGCATGTTTGGCAGGGTCAAGGACTTCCGCAGAATCGCAACCCGATACGATAAATTGGCCGTCAACTTCCTCGCAGCCGTGTCGCTCGCCGCTACCGTCTGTTACTGGTTATGGGTCTGGAGCCTAGGTTCAGTCGTCGAAACCGCTATTGCGGATCGGTGTGTGCGCACAGCCGCAGGCTCGCTAACAGAGGGTTCGAGGCTCAGAAATTGTGTACGGTCGAATAGTTTTTCGAGTTCAATGGCGTAGTCTCGTGGCATGTCTCCAGTAAGCTGTTGGAAATAGCGATGTTTTAGCGTTGCGGTCGAAACACTTCGAACGTCACACTCTGCGGGCTCGATTGCAGTTCCCTGAAATTGGGGTCTGTGTCAAAGACTTCGCGATGTTTCGGGTTAACGTACACGACGAAAACTGTGAGGCCACGTGCAACGTGCACAAGCAAGCGCTTTGCCACTTGGGCCATCAGTGGCGCGGCAAATGGATTGTAGAAGTAGCAGACGAGATTGTCGGTCGGTAACTCGCACTGCATGACATCGGCGCAAACTGAGAATACACGACCTCCTGCTGTGAGACTGGCTGGAAGTCGCTCCAAGTTCCGCTGCGCCACTATGTGAAGCTCAGGCGCAAACTCGATGCCCATGACGCGCTTGAACGGATGCCTTGCCGCAATCATCAGAACACGCCCCTTGCCCGATCCAAAATCAACGAAGGTGAAGTCAGAGCAGTCAATCGCGAGACTTTCGATCGCACGGGCGGCGGTCCCTTCGTCGCTGGGCTCGTAGCGTACGGCGAATTGCGAATTCGGTGATGAGATGGCGAGGCTCCCCACTTCGCGAATTGCACCCGTTTCTGTCGCGTTCAAGTTGTCGAACGAGTCCTCGCGGGCCGTTCTTTTCCGGGCAAAAATTGCTTTCTTAAGGTAGTACTGCACATTTGCAGCAGCTAGACGCGCAAACGCTATTACACCGTGTCGGCGCCACGCGCCTCGAACCCGTCGCATCACCGATGTCATCACCGATGTCATCACCGAAATCTATCCTCAATACCAAAAAAGAAAATGGCTCGACGGTCGTTCTTGCCGTCACGTCCCTATCAGTTCGGGCCAGGAGTGCCAACAGTGCATGCTAATTTGGTTCATATGCTGGTTGACTTTCCTGAGTTGACCTAGGCTCAGGAGCCATAAAAAGGATTCCTTTGTTGGCGATTTCGTGATTTACAGTCTCCGAAGGGAGACCAGTGATGATTCGAGATTATTTCTGGCTGAGCGCGACCCAGTTCGCGCGGCTTGAGCCGCATCTGCCGACGGACAGAGGCGACATTCTGGCATCGGAAAGACCTGACAGGGCCAGAAACAGAACCATTGATTGGCGCCCTGTGGCGTGATTGGGATTGGTGACCAAACCGAAACTTGAGGGCGTCAACGTTCGCACAGGCGATGGGCATCAATAGCGCTGGCGATGTAGTCCGATTTTATGCGGATGCCGGCGGGTTCCAGCGCGGCTACATCGATATCGGTGGTCTTTTTACCAGCTTCGACCCGACCGGGTCGCTCAGCACCACGATCAATGGCATCAACGATGTCGGTCAGATTGTCGGCTCCTTACCGACGCCAACGACAGCGTCATCGGCTTTATTGGAACCCAGCGGGTCACTGGGACAATGTCTGAGTCTCTGACCCTCTCTCTTCGGTGCAGGCCTTCGCGGCGCAGTCGCACTTCGTCGCCGCAAGAGAAGGTCGACCTAGGCTCAGGACTCATTGATTGATCCAGAAGATGACGGTTGCTGCGATACAGACGGCCGAGAAGAAGGTTGGTGCGCATCGATCGGTAGCGGGTGTGGAACCACCCCATGCGACAGCGGAAAGTATGGTTCGATCCGACGCATCTGTGCTTTCGAAAGCCAAAACAAATCACTCATGACAGCGCCTCCTCGCGCCACCAATGAATTAACCGTTCGCAATCTCCGCAAGCGAATTAATAGGTTCTGAGCCTAGAACGAATGTCAAGCGTTCGTTCGGTCCTCAGTCGAAAGTATGCGATCAAATGTAATTGTGCTCGACGCAGAAGGCATCGAAGCGGTCACGAATGCGAGGCTTCATGTCTGCCGCGACCGGGACGCTTCCGTCTCGTCGCCACCGCCCGATCGAGTTGGGGTCCATATTTCTTAGTCCATTAAGGTTCCTCAGCGTGATGGGGTCGAAGCTTATGCGCAACTGCTCGAAATTATCCTTTATGCGATTGATGGGCAGCGCCTTGGTATCGCGGCGCATGCCTAATGCTTTGGCGATTTTTTCCTCTACCCCTTGTGGGTCGAGAACCACATCTTCATACCGCAGGACAAGTTTGCGGGGATGCGACGCTAATTCACCAAAGACGCGATCAGCCGCCAATATGCTCGTGTACCACTGCTCGGCCGAGACGTACGCCAGACCTGCGCCATCTCGCGTAGAGCCTGGGTATGTTGAGAGCATGACGTCGCGCGGATCGCGAACCAGATGCACTAGCCCGATACTCTCAAGTCGTGTTTGGTTTATGAGTTGATCAATCTGGTCGAGTTCGTACCACCGTGCATTTCTTTTTGTGACGTAATATTTTTGCTGGCGTCTCCACCCAAAGCGCATGGCGAGTTCGAGTCGTTCTCTTAGATAAGGATAGAGAACGTCCGATTCAAACTCCGAAAGGATGACGTCTGCGAAACACGCAAATGCCAAATGCAGCATCGTTGTGCCTGAACGAGAGCAGCCAATGATGTGAATTCGGTCAATATTTGAAACCGAGAAGAGCAGCCTACGAAGTTCGTTCCGGTAGCCCGCTTTGCCGATAAGATCAGTGTGTGACGCGCTCATGACGACCCTTGGCGTATCCAGAGTTACCGACGACTCAATCGCATAGAAGTTATAGAGTCAGATTTCAACGCTTCAGTTTGGCGGTTGGGCTCTTCAGCAGTTAGATTGACGAAACCAGTAGGAGGCCGTGCATGGAGTTGCGGCCAAGAATCCGGGCTCTATCGCAATCTCGTGCCGCTCTCGGCCGGCCGCTGCTTTGGGGTTGCCTCTTTGGAAGTTGGTTAAGGCCGCCCTTTGGGGCGCTTTGATCTAGGTAACGGCGACCATCGTTCTTGCAAATGCGTTGCAGCTCTCGCGTTGATTGAGGGAACTGGTACGCGCGACTGCCACCCGCGTCTGCACTTCCTGGGTACCGGGGTTGGTGAATTTGTACGTGCGTAAAGCGAATGTGTACGAACGCGCGATTTGGGATGCGCCTCGCGTCGGCCGTCCGGTTAAGCAATGTTCCTTGCGGCACGAATTTTGCGTCGACACCGATCTGATAGCGCAAGGGTTGAGTTGTCGGCTTTTGCCGAATCCTGTATGGCAGGCCCGACTTGACGTTGAAAGAAAAGTTCCTACCCAAAATTTGTTGGCTGGTTGATTGGATACGCTAGGTATGACTGATCCGGTCCAAGGCAAACCCGCCGAGGTCGCAGTGGTGGCCGGGGTCGACCTTAATGGGCTGGGCGTTGTCCGCGCGCTGAGCAAAGCGGGCGTCGCAGTCGTAGCGTTGGACACAGACCTCACGAAAGCCACTCTGGCGACGAGGTTCGGTTCAAAGATCAGGGTGGAGGCGTTATCCGGAGCTCGCTTTGTCGAGGACCTACTGAAAGTCCGCCAAAAATTCGACAAGCGCCCGGTGCTCTTTCTAACGCAGGAGGCAAGCGTTGCGACGGTCTCCGTCTCGCGCCTGCAACTTTCCGGCGCGTATCGCTTTTCTATGCCGGCGCATTCGCTCATGGAAGAGCTACTCGACAAAATACGCTTTCAAGCTTTGGCCGAGCAGGAAGGATTTCCGATACCACGCGCAGTACGCCTAACGAAAAGTACCGGGATGGAACTGATCGGCAGTTTGCGCTTTCCATGCGTGCTCAAACCTACGACAAAACACGTCGAGTACGCAAAGCGTTTCGCCAAAGCCTATCGCGTAACAAACAAATCCGAAGTCGAAATGCTCTGGTCTTCTATGACCGAGACAGTTGACGAAGTTATTGTGCAAGAATGGATCGAGGGCGGCGACTCTGATGTTTACTTTTGTCTCCAGTACCGCGGCCCCGATCGGGAGCCATTGTCATTCGTCGGACGGAAGATCTGCCAGTGGCCCCCTTTGGTTGGCGGCACGGCGAGCTGCGTACCAGCGCCGGAGGCTGCCGATGAGCTCACCAATCTGACAAACCGTTTTTTCGCGTCGGTAGGTTTTGTTGGGATCGGCAGCATGGAATACAAGCGAGATACGCGTGACGGTAAATTTTACATGGTCGAACCGACGGTGGGTCGGACGGACTATCAGGAAGAGATCGCATCTCTTAACGGCGTGAATATTCCCCTGGCGGTCTATCTGGGTGAGTTGGGCGCTTTGCCGCCTGAGCGAAGTGACGTGAACCCTGCGAGAGGTTGGTGTGACCCGATTGCATACGCCAAAGCGCGGGCTGCGGGCTCACCCGATCCGATCGCGACACTGTCGCCAGGGACCAAGATCTGTGACGCCTATTTTCGCGTTGAAGATCCAATGCCCTATATCTCTTTGAAATTGGAACCCATTCGGCGGCGACTGTCATGGCTTTTTTGAAGCAACGAGCAAGGTCCTGGATAGAGGGGCTTCTTCTTCCAGGAGCAGCCAAAGAGGCCCTGCGAGTGGATAGAGCCGGATTGCTACCCGTGGACCCTGGACCGCAGCGTGCCATCACGGAATGCGTTGCCTGGCTTGGCCGCGCCCAGGACGCTTCGCTCACCCAAGACGGAGGTGTTGCGCGTCACTACAGTCTCATCGACGGCTGGGCGGCGTCCTATCCGGAAACGACAGGGTACATTGCGGCCACTTTGGTCGCTGTGGGTCAGGCCTACGCTCAGGATCAACAAATCGAGCGCGCCCGGCGCATGTTGGATTGGCTGGTGTCCATTCAATTTGCAGAGGGCGGATTTCAGGGCGGCATGGTCAATCAGCTCCCACGGGTGCCGGTCACGTTTAACACCGGACAAATTCTGATTGGACTTGCGGCTGGAGCTCACATCGATCAGCGCTATCGTCAGGCAATGTGCAGGGCGGCAGATTGGCTTGTGGAGACGCAGGATCCAGATGGCTGCTGGCGTAGTCATCCCACGCCCTTCGCTGAAGCGGGCGAGAAGGTCTATGAGACCCACGTTTCATTGGCGTTGTTGCGCGCTGACGCCATTGAGCCAAAAAGGGGCTATCGGCAAGCCGCATTGAAGCAAATCGACTGGGCTTTGCGAGCACAAGCGCCAAATGGCTGGCTGGCCAATTGCTGCCTGAGCAATCCAGAGAAGCCGCTGGCCCATACGCTCGGCTACGCACTTCGCGGCATTGTGGAAGCATTTCTCTCTACTCAGGACGAGCGTTATCTCCAAGCGGCGCAGTTAACGGCAAATGGTCTCATGTCTGCGCTTGATCCCGACGGACGATTGCCGGGGCGACTTGATGCATCCTGGAGACCCGCTGGCGATTTCGTGTGCCTAACAGGGACTTCCCAAATTGCAGAAAGTTGGCTGCTACTCCACAAAGCCACCCGCAACGAGGCTTATCTGCGCGCCGGTCGTCTCGCTAACTCTTTCGTTCGACGGACAATTTCCCTGGCGGGCCCGCTTGAAATACGCGGTGGAATCAAAGGTTCGTTTCCCGTGGATGGCGAATATGGCCGCTGGCAATACCTCAATTGGGCTTGCAAATTTACTATCGACGCGAACTTAGCGGAATTGGCATCATCGTGAGCGATTCGGAACGCAGAGCCAACCCAAACCCCCGGTCTTGCGTCTCTCAAACCCGCGACCGATTAACTTCATAATCAAGTTCACAATTTAGCGCGCGACTTTAGCAAATGCGATTTGCTAGGTTGACGAGCCTCAAAGCAATCACCTCGGCGGAACGCTTTCGTAATGAGAGTGTGTGGCCAGTAGAAGCTAAAAGCGAAGACGAATATTGATATGAGCATGGACAAAAAATTTAGCACTTTTGGTCAGCTCTGGCTCAGTCCCGATGACATCTGAGGCGCCGCTATTCAGGCTTGGGATAGTCGGTGCAGGTGCGGTGACCAGCGCTCTGCATCTGCCTGCGGCCCTCGCGTCGCCGCGCGTGATCGTTACCGCACTGGTCGACCCAGTCGTCGATAGGGCAAAACAACTGGCTCGGGACTATGGGATCGAACCTCGAGTTACGGACCGCATGGAGGACGTACTTCCCTTACTTGATGGGGTGGTGGTCGCCACACCCAATCACACCCACCGCGACATCGCGGTCGCCTGTCTTAGGGCCGGCGTAAACTGTCTTGTCGAAAAGCCGCTGGCGACAACAGTTGAAGATGCTGAAGCGATCTGCGCCGCTGCCGCAGTGAGCGGAAAGGTGGCGGCCGTCGGCTATACGACTTGGTTTCGCGACGAGGTGGTGTTGCTGCACGACCTGCTCAAGTCTGGCTATTTCGGCGCCGTCGAGCGTTTCCACTACCAGGAGGGCACGGTCGGCGGCTGGTCCCCGCTTTCCGGCTACACCGTTGATCGCAGTGCAAGCGGGGGTGGAGTACTCACCGTTGTCGGCACCCACTTTCTTGATCGCATGCTTTATTGGTTTGGCTTTCCAAACGACTGCCATTTGGAAGACGACGCAAATGGTGGACCGGAGGCGCATTGCCTGGCGACCTTTCGATTCGATGATCCACGTGGTCGAGTTGAAGGAACGCTGCTCCTCTCGAAGGTCGTTGAGCTTCGCCCTGGACTGGTCGTTCGCGCCGAGCTTGGTGATGTGATCTTCCCAATGGGTCGTTCGCCTCTGTATTTTCGACCGCGCGAGTCTGGGGCGCTACAAGTTGTCCTTGGGCCGCGCGGTCCCAGAAAGTTTAATTTTGCGAAACAGGATGCGCAGCTGGAGTTGGAAGACTTCGTCGCTGCGTGTCGCGGAACCACGCCGCCGATGGTGGACGCGCGAGCAGGCTTGCTTTCGGTGAAACTACTCAATCAACTATACGCGAACCGGACACCTCTGCGCGCCTCGTGGAGCGCGTCCAAACAATCGGTTGCATGAGATGAAAATAGCGGTATTTGGCGCTTCTGGATTTGTGGGTGCGACGTTGGTGGAACGTCTTCGCGCGCGAACCGACGTTACGACCAAGGCTCTTATTCATAGCTATGGCAGCGCCTGGCGCTTGGCCCGCGCTGCTATACCGTTAGACACAGTCGATGTTACCTCGGCCGCCCAAGTCGAAGCGGTGCTCGAGGATTGCACCCATGTCGTTAATTGCACACGCGGCGGCAGCGACGTGATGCTGCGTGGTCTAAAAAATCTCCTTGCTGCCAGCAGGAAACGGAAGATTAGACGATTCGTTCATCTGAGCAGTGTCGCAGTCTACGGTGATCCCCCGCCGCCCGAGAGCGCCAGTGAGGATGCGGTAGCTGCGCCCCCTCTTGGCTCCTACGGAGCCGAAAAACTTGAGCAGGACAACATGGTGGCAGCGGCGTGCGCCTCAGGACTTGATTGCGTCGTCCTGTGTCCCCCGAATATTTCTGGTCTATATTCGAGCTTCGTCAGCAATGTTCTCAACGACATCCGGAACTCGTCGTTTGCGCTCATCGACGGTGGAAGCCGACCGCTCAATGTTGTCGATGTCGATAACCTCTGCCACGCAGTCTGGCTTGCGCTCAACGTCAAGAAGGGCGACGGACGTCGCATCTTTGTCTCCGACGGCGAAGATATTTCGTGGAAGGATCTTGCAGAAAAACTAGGGCCGTTGACTGAGCACTCCTCTTTGCCGAAGAGAATTGCCCCAGAGGAGCTCGCTCAGCCAGAATCGGTCCGCGAAGCTGTGCCATCGCTGTGGCGAAGCGCAAAGCACCTCGTTTCCTCGGACGTGCGCGAATCCTTGCGCAAGGACCCATTGCTGAGAAAATTTGACGTCAATTTGCGGTGGCTGGCATCGATCGGCGGGCGAGGATTCGAAGACCGGCTGCGTCATTCCATCGAAGGACCCATTCGGATCGATAAGGTCTATGACACCAACCAATATTCATCGCGCTACAATGTCATGCAGCTTCGTGGCGTGACGCATCGCATAGATCGCGCCCGTGACGTGCTTGGATATTCGCCGCAGTTCAGTTTCGACGAAAGCATGTCGCGGTTTCGTCAGTGGTATGCGGCGACGCACGGGTTTGGCGGCTCCTACTGGCCCTTAGCGACGCTCCTAGATACAGTCTGAATGTCACGTAGACGGGATGGACGCGTAGCGACAGCTTTGAGAAATGCTTCAAGGTGACGAAACTGCTCGTCCCGCCAAAGTCCGTCACAGACGGTTTCGGGCAAATCAGAAATGTGACCAGTGGACCTCTTTTCGCCGATCCAGAGCCTGAGCTGTGTGGCAAGCGCGGCTGGCTCGGTCTTGTAGAAGCCCGCGCAGCGCTCGCGAATTAACTTTGCAGGTATGCCTTCATCCAATCCAAGGCCGAGGATCGGTCGGCGCGCGGCCAAGTACTCGAAGAACTTGGCCGGAACGTTCTTGGGATCCCCCGGTGCCTGCAGTAGCAGCAAAATGTCGCTCTGGCGCTGAATCTGCAGTGATTTGCTGTGCGGCACGCGTCCGTTGAGCTTAATAAAGTTCACTACGCCGAACATCTCCGCCAGAGGATATATTTCTGACGGTTCCGGTCCGTAATACGAGATCTGAAGTTCATTTGGGGAAAGCTTCAACTGTGTGATTGCATTGTACAGCGTGGATGGATCGCGCAGACCGCCATACATGGCACCCACATAGGTAATTCGTAACGGACCCTCAAGAGCAGGCCCCTTAACTGAAGCAAGCGCGTCTTGACGATCAATACCATTGTAGATCGCCACTGTTGGCTTGCCAAACCGGTGATCGTAATAGTCCGCCCAGGGCTGGGAAATGCCGACGATGGCGGATGCGGTCGATGTCACGTGTCTTTCGATCATGCCGTCGATCAAATCTCGCCAAGCGGGTTTTGGATTGTAGATATAGCGGCTCCAACCGTCACGATATTCGGCAATCCAAGGCACGTGCGTATGACGCGACAGCGCTCGCGCAACAACAAAGGCTGAAAATGGTGGGCCGCTCGCATAGATCAAGTCGAATTTTTCCGAGCCGAGAATTTTTATTCCGGCCCGCTTCGCATGAGAAATCCAGCCGACCTGATGGTCGGGAATCCACGTCAAGGTGACGTAAAGATTAGAAAGGTTCGATTTCAACTTCTGGCGAAGCGGGGACGCGCGCGTTCGAATTTTGCTGCCGGTGTCGTTTTCAGGCAATTGTGGCGGCATGTCAGGGCTTGTGCCGGTCTTGAAATTGACGAGCCTGTTCACATCGAACCAGGGTGCGCGCGTAACTTGTGCTCCTGGGAAAGTCGTGGACAAGGATTTGTCGCGGCTCTCGCGATCGCCGGTCAGAACATGGACATGATGGCCCTGATCGCGAAGGAACTCAGCAAGGCGGGCAATGCGAATGGCGCCAATGTCGTTGATCGGCGGAAAATACCACGATACCAGGAGGATTTTCATCGCGACGCGGACTGCACTAGGAACAAACGTACGTGTTCACCGCCAAAGGCCTCGCGTGTCGATGATGATTTTTGATTTGAGTATCTCGCGATCAACACGTTTGAATTGGCGATGGTCCACCAGAAGCGCCACCACATCCGCTGCGGACAATGCCTCGCGTAGTTCCACGAGGCGCACGCCCGGTGCGGCTTGCAAACTGGCTGGGAGTTGCTTGGCATTGGGTTCGACAACGAGCAATTCTCCGACTTTCTCGTGTGCCAACGCCTCTACAATGTGAAGCGCAGGACTCTCGCGCAGATCATCGATATCAGGCTTGTAAGAAAGTCCAAGGCAGGCGATCACCGGTTCACGTAGTTTGGCGGCAGCCAATTTTATCTTAGAAATGACGAGGCTTGGTTTTCCGTCGTTAACGGCGCGCGCCGCGCGGATGAGGGGTGTAGAATTGGGTGCCGCCGCGATGATGAACCAGGGATCAACGGCGATGCAATGCCCGCCGACACCGGGCCCGGGGGAGAGAATATTGACACGAGGGTGCCTGTTGGCCAAACCAATCAAGTCCCAAACATTGATGCTGAGCTGATCGCAGATGGTTGAAAGCTCGTTGGCAAAAGCGATGTTCACGTCCCGATAGGCATTCTCGACAAGCTTTGCGAGCTCGGCCGTACGTGCATTGGTCAAATGCATTTCGCCCCGGACGAAACTGCGATAGAGGGCGGCGGCCAATTCTGCGCAATACGGCGAGATACCACCAATGATGCGATCATTGTCGACCAGCTCGCGCAGAACGCTTCCGGGGAGCACTCGCTCGGGACAATGGGCGATATGAACGTCTGCATTCTCGCGCTCGGCCTCGGGCATTAGCAGGTCAGGTCGCATTTCCGCGATCCAGGAACAAATCTGCTCAGTCGTTCCGACGGGAGATGTGGACTCCAGAATAACGAGATCGCCCTTTTTGAGTAGCGGGGCCAGCATCTTCGTGGCTGCGTGCACATAGGACACATCAGGCTGATGATTGTCCGTGAAGGGCGTCGGCACCGCAATGATGAACGCATCCGCGGGCTCGGGCGTAAGCGTTGCGCGCAGTTTTCCCGCTGAAACCGCCGCCTGTACCACCATGTCGAGATCGGGTTCGACGATATGGATTTTTCCGGTGTTGACGACGTCGACGATTCGTGGCGTCACATCGATTCCGACTACCTCGAAACCGCGGCTTGCCAGCGCGGCCGCAACCGGCAGTCCGACGTAGCCAAGACCAAAGACTGCGATACGCTTCGTCGAAGGCTGCTCAAAGGCAGTATGCAACCGATCCTCAGCGTCGGGCATTGTCGAGGTCCTCGCAAAGAGATGCGATGATGCGCTCGCAAGCCTTGCCATCACCGTAAGGATTGTGGATTGCGCTCATTGCCGCATAGGCGGCGGAATTGTCAAGCAAGGCTGATGCCGTATCCACGATGCGTTTGGTGTCCGTTCCGACCAACTTCACCGTCCCGGCTGCGACGGCCTCCGGCCTCTCGGTCACCTCGCGCATGACGAGCACCGGTTTGCCGAGTGATGGCGCTTCCTCCTGCACGCCTCCGCTGTCTGTAAGGATGAAGTGGCTCTTGGATTGCGCATAGACGAAGTCGAGATAGTCGAGCGGTTCAACTAGTTTGACATTGCGATAGGCACCCAGCAACGCAAATGCAGCACGAACATTGGGATTGCGATGGATCGGAAAGACGATCTGTACGTCGGGTCTTTCGGCAAGCTGCGCCAGTGCTGCGCAGACATCTCGAAAGCCATCGCCGTAGCTTTCACGCCGATGGCAGGTGACGAGGATCGTCTTCCTGTCTCCCGTAAAATAAGGTAGCCGGGCGCCCAACTGCTTCTGGATCGCAGGTTCGGCGAGGGGCCCGCGCACGATGTCCAGCAGAGCATCGATCACAGTATTGCCGGTCACGACAATATTTTCGCGCGCAATGCCCTCGGCAAGCAAGTTATCGCGGGAAGATTTGGTCGGAGCGTATAGACGATCTGCGATCGTGTCGGTAACCCGTCTGTTAACCTCTTCCGGCCATGGCGCATAGATGTTTCGGGTGCGAAGGCCGGCTTCCACATGACCAACTGGCACTCTTTGATAGTAGGCGGCGAGTGTGGCACCCATGGTTGTAGTCGTGTCGCCGTGAACCAGCACGCGATCGGGGCGATGATTTGTGATGACTGCTTCCATGCCCAACAGCACTCGGGCCGTGAGGTCGCTCAGTTTTTGGTCAGGTTGCATGACGTCGAGATCGATATCCGGCGAAATCGAAAATAGATCGAACACTTGTTTGATCATTTCGCGATGCTGACCTGTCGAACAGACGACAACCACGATATTCGGCGCAGACTGGAGCCGACGAATGAGCGGAGCCATTTTTATGGCTTCGGGGCGCGTGCCAACGACCGTAAGGATCTTTTGCATGGCCAAGAGCTTCGCAGTCCGTTTCATGCCGGTTAACGCGACCGACTATCAGCCTGCGATCCGACCGGCCATGATATTGCAACAATATGCTAAATCTTCGTTTTTCGGCAGCTCGAATATCAGGCCGAAACGGCTCCAACCCTTGTCGAACCTTAAGTCATAACATTCATTCGGGACTCGTCAGTGCTGGGTGCAAAAAGTGCCGACCCCGGCCTTTTCGTATCAGTGGTATCGGATGTTACCGACAGCCTGTTCGACGAAACGTGATGCTGTTCGCCAAATGGCGGATTCGATCTTCCCGACGCCGGGAGAGTGCACTACCAGCTCATCCTGCTTAAGTTCAGCAAACCCCCTGGTTTTTCCGCGCGGTCCTGCTTCGCCTAGCATCTCGCAAAGGCTCTCGAACCTTTGCGCAATAAGTGCATTGCGCTTCGTACGGGCGCGATTAAGAAGCTCGAAGCTATGCCCCACGATAGTCAGCGTGCGTCGTTGTTGCCTGATCGACTGCGCAAGCACTCCGCGCATCTCGGAAGTTGAGATGGCACATATCTCGACCGGACGCGAGTGGTCCGCATAGTCGTTGAACGCCGTAATTGGTACTTCAATCACGCCGTCGAGCTTCGCGGGATCGAGAAGTTGTCGATCGACCAGAATTTTACAGGCCTTTGGGATATAGGGAAAGCTGTAGCTCGTGTCGTATGCGATCCCGAGGGTCGCCAGCGCGCGTAGTGTGTCGTTGTTTGCGCCATAGTTTCCGGCCCGGAAAGCGACCGGCGGTGGCGTGCCCGCCATGGTCAGGTTTTTGATGCCTAGCTCAATCAGGCGACACTGATGCTCATAACTGAAGTCTGAGATGAACTTTCCTCTCTGTGCGCCTACGATGTTTTGCGGCAACCAGGTTAGCCATTCGGTGTGTAGGTGTAGCTGGACCTCGTGACCGGCGGAAAGAATAGGGTCGACGGTGCGTTTCAGCATATCCATGCCGACCACGCTTGCACTGAGAGCTTCTACAAGGAACACCGCCCTCAATCCGTGCTGCCTGAAGCGATCGATTTGATACCGAATGCCCCATTCGCCGTCGGGCACGGATCCGAGGACTGCACGTGAAAAATTCTCAGAAGCGCTCATGCCGCGTTCGTGGGCCCTGGGCGAAAGCTCGGTATCGATCGAGATGAGAACTGAGGTCACGACGAGCGTGGTCCAGAGATTGAAGGAGGAATTGAACGGAAGTCGACGGCTTCCACTATAAACATAATCCGCCAAGATATCAGTGAAAGTGAAAGTATCGGTTAATGCAACTGTCGGTTTGAAAACGGCCAGAATAGGCTAACACACAAAGTATCTTTAAGAGGAACTGCGAAATGTAGAGCCGCTCTGCTGTCTCATTCATGTCTTCAATAGGTATTGTTTCTTTATACGAAAGATTATGGTAACTCTGGTGTTACTTTTTCTTTTCTGTACTTCTTATTATCGGCCTAAAATCTGAATTACTGCTTTCTGGACATCTGAATATTTGATGACAACGCCAACTTGGCCAAAGGCCCGGCCTGTGTAGCGGCTCAAAGAGGCTCTGAACCATGCTTGAGCGAGAGCACGACAGATTAACCGCAATTCCTTGAAAATCTTGAAAAAGTGACACGGGATGGGGTTAACTTCGAGGAAGGGAGATTTCCGGTAACTTCAGAGGATTGCCTCACAAAAGTCCGGATTGGCTGCCTAATGCCACACAGCAAGATGGTCCAAACGCAATGCAGCCTTGGCTGATTTAAGTCCGCACCTATCTCAATGGTGCCTGGCACTATCGTTGGACCGCGATGGCCATCACTTGGACGATCTGCTTTCTCGGCTGGATTGGCGTCGCGCTCGTTCCCAATCAGTTTGAAGCTATCGCGAAAATATATGTTGATACCGACACTATGATGCGGCCGCTGCTCCAGGGCCTGACCGTGTCGACGGATCCGGAACAGCAAGTGTCAGTAATGCTCAATACGCTGGTGACACGTCCCAATCTCGAACAAGTGGTTCATCTGACCCATTCCAATGCGAACGCTTTCTCAGCAAGGCGCATGGCCGACGAAGTCCAAAACTTGCAGGACAACATTGAAATCAAACCCCTTGGCACGAAGAATCTTTTCGAGATCTCCTTTTCAGATAACGATCCCAACAGGGCGCTCAGCGTCTCCCAGTCTCTGCTCTCGATCTTTGTGGACTCCAATATTGGCGACAAGCGCCGCGATCTTGAGGGCGCGCAAAGCTTTCTAGACACTAAGATCGCCGAGTACGAAACGCTTCTGAAGCAAGCCGAGCAGCGTAGAGCAGATTTCAGAGCGGCCAATCTCGACGTCCTTTCGAATACTGTCACACCTGATGCCGCGGCGGCTCAGTTGCAGGCTGCCCGCGATGCTTTGGGTGCTGCCAATGCCCGACTCAGCAGTCTTAGAGCGCAACTCGCCGCGATTCCCAGGATCATCTATATCGATGGACCCGGCCCCCTCGTCATCAGTTCTGGCTCCGGCAACTATGCAAGCACGGGAAGTGGGAGCCTGCTGCAGCGTCTCGCGGAGGCCAAACAATATCTTGTCGAGTTACGGTCGAAGTACACAGATGACTATCCTGACGTCAAGGCCGCAAAACGAACGGTCGCGCAACTCGAGTCCGAACTCTCCTCGATACCGCCGTCAGGCACTCAGGGCACCGGCAATCAATCGGTTCCAAATCCGGTCTACGTTCAGACGCAGAGCAAACTCTCCGATGCCATGACCGAAGTGGCTTTTCAGGCGCATCGAGTTGCTGAGGCCGGCACCACCCTCGACAACGCCAAGAACATGACCGTTAAGGCAATAGCGGTTTCGACAAAATTTGCCGATCTAGATCGTGACTACGATCTCATTCACAAAAACTATCAGGATATGCTCGCACGCCGCGAATTGGCACGGCTGTCGCAGTCAGTCAACGATCAACAGTCTGCCGTCACCGTACGTATTGTCGAGCCGCCGCAGAAGGCCCCGTTCCCCGCCGCGCCGAACAGGCCACTGCTGAATTCCCTTGTTCTGCTCGCCGGCTTAGCGGCGGGCCTCGCAGTCGCGGTGGGTCTTGCGATAAACGCTGGCCGATTCGTGGCAAAAGAGCAGCTCGCTGAAGCCTTTGACTATCCGATTATTGGCGTTGTCGCACGGCTTAGTCGGTTCGATGATAAGCTGAAGGCTGCACGTGCTGTTACAGTTTTGAGCGCGTCGATGACGCTTTTACTTGTTTGCTATCTGGGGGTTCTCGTCGCTCTCGACGCAACCTTTAGAGGCACACTGTGGGGATTTCTATGACGGATAAGCCAACGCCGTCTCTCAACCTTATCGAGCGCATGGCCCAGCGGATGGCCAAAGACAGGAGTGCGACCGCTAGCCCTCAAACAAACGGCGCGAGCGCGCCAACATCTAGCGTTCAGGCAGCTCCCCTGACCGAGCCTAAACTCGTCCGCACCGCACCTCTGTCTACTAGTGCCCCGTCTCGATCTGCGGTCACTCCGCCCATTGCGCCCATGGCTGCGCCGACGCCCGAGCCGCTGGTTAAGGCACCAGACAGAGAAAAAAGCCGTCAGGTGGGCCTCGATTTTCGAGTGTTACGTCAGAACGGCATGATCACACCGGACAACATGGCATCAGCCATTTCCAACGAATTTCGTGGCATCAAGCGCAAGTTGCTGCAAAAGGCCCGCGATCCGGACTCGCGAGCGGCGGTTAACAACCTTGTTATGGTGACCAGCTCGCTTCCGGGAGAAGGTAAAACATTCACAGCCACCAATCTTGCGATCAGTCTTGCGGCCGAACGCGGCATGCAAGTCCTTCTGATCGATGCGGACGTCATTCGCCCTTCGATCGGCAACATGTTCAAGGCAGTTCCGCGAGAAGGATTGCTGGACCTATTGACCGGCGAAGCGTCACGTGTTGCTGACGTCATGTGTCGCTGCGCCGAGGTTCCCAATCTGGCCGTGATATTCTCGGGAAGAGCGGACGTTCATAGTCCTGAACTCATCGCCAGCGCGCGAATGGCGGATTTTTGCAAGGATATTTCGACCCGCTATCCTGACAGAATGGTGATCATCGATACCCCTCCTGTTCTTGCCTCGCCCGAGCCAGCGACACTCGCCAGTTACGTGCACCATCTCATTATGGTTGTGGCCGCCGATCAAACCGATCGTCATCAGTTGCGCAAAGCGCTGGAGTCGGTAGCGTCCTGCAAAAACATTAGCTTGCTTTTCAACAAGGCGCCGAAGTGGAATGAAGCAGAGTACGCGCCATACTATGGCTACGCCAATACCGCGAGCGCACCTCCGGCCGCGTCCTGGTAAGCAGGGCGCCACGCCATGTATACCGATTATTACAAGCTTCGGGACGAGCCGTTCCTGCTAACGCCAGATGAGCGCTTTTACTTTGGCAGCAGTGTGCACTCCCAGGCCATGGCGCATCTGACTTATGGTCTGCAGCGCGGCGAGGGATTCATCGTCATCACTGGCGACGTCGGCGCAGGCAAGACCACACTTGTCAAACGCCTGATCGCTGAGATCGATCCCAAAAAGGTGGTCGCCGCCCACGTCGTCACCACACTGCTGTCGGGACATGATCTGTTACGCATGGTCGCGGCAGCGTTTGGACTGCGCGGTCTGCCGACCGATAAGGCTGGCGTCCTGCTGCACCTTCAGAATTTTTTCGAAGCGACGCATCGCTTGGGTCGACGCGCCCTTCTGATCGTCGATGAGGCGCAGAACCTCTCCGCCAATGCGCTCGAAGAACTGCGCATGTTGTCCAATATCCAAGTTGGCAATGCCGCGCCCCTGCAAAGCTTTTTGGTGGGCCAGCCGCAATTTCGTCCCATCATTGCCAGCCCCGATCTGGAACAGCTTCGCCAACGGGTGATCGCGTCCTATCACCTTGGACCACTCAACCCGATAGAGTGTGGCGAATATCTCTTTCATCGCCTCAAGCAGGTCGGCTGGGCCAACGATCCGGCTTTCGAGCCCAGTGCCATCGAGGCCCTGCATCGCCATACAGGCGGGATACCACGTCGCATCAATACACTTGGCAATCGACTGATGATGCTGGGCTTCCTCGATGAGTTGCATCGCTTTACGGCCGACGACGTCAACCGCGTCGCCGCCGACCTCGCCAACGAAATGAACGGGGCGGACGCCTCTTTGGCGCCCGATGATCTTGAGAACGGCAGAGCCATGGCGCGCGATAGCAGCCTTGCATCGCGGCTGGGCGGTATCGAGCAGCGGCTGGCGCAGCAGGAATCGTTTATGCGTCGCGCCGGGATATTCATCCATGACTTTTTCAGTATGCGCGAGCCGGACGCGTCATAGCGTGCGCGTGAAAGCAGGATCCCGTCGTGAGCGCTGATCACAGCAAGGCTGATCCCATTGCCGGCTGGCGACACCGCCCCGTCACGCCACGGGCCGGCGCGGTCAATGCTATGACCGTCGACGTGGAAGACTATTTCCAGGTCGAAGCCTTCTTCCAGCACATCTCAAGAGACGACTGGGACGGACTGGAGTGTCGAGTTGAGCGCAACGTCGACCGTGTTCTTGAGCTTTTCGACGCGACCGGAACCAAGGCAACATTTTTTACGCTGGGCTGGATCGCCGAACGCTATCCCCAACTCGTCAAGACCATTGTGCGCAATGGCCATGAGCTGGCATCCCATGGCTGTGCCCATTTTCGTGCCGATCAGCAGTCCCGCGCGATGTTCATGGCCGACGTCAAACGGGCCAAAGGCGTGCTTGAAGATCTGGGCGGTGTTGCCGTGCAGGGCTACAGGGCCGCTTCCTTTTCCATCACCCGCAGGAATCTCTGGGCGCTCAATGCACTGGAAGAGGCGGGCTATCGCTACAGTTCCAGCACCGTTCCGATCCGCCATGATCTCTATGGTATTCCCGAGCAGCCGCGCTTTGCCTTCTATCCCTTTGACGATAGCAATTTTATCGAGATACCGGTCACGACGGTTCGGCGCTTCGGCAGCAACTGGCCGTCAGGCGGCGGCGGCTTTTTCCGGCTTTTGCCTTACGCCCTCTTCAAGCACAATTTGCAAACTGTCGTGCGCAGGGACAAGCAGCCTTGTATGTTTTACTTTCATCCTTGGGAGATCGATCCGCAGCAGCCTCGCATTGCAGGGATATCGCTTAAGACGCGCGTTCGCCACTATCTCAATCTCGAACGAACCTCGGATCGTTTGGCTCAGTTGCTTGAAGACTTTTCGTGGGCGCGCGTCGATCAGGTCTATCCGGTCAGCGCCGCATCGGCCGCCCCATGACCTCGCTGTTTCTCTGTCACCGACTGCCATTTCCGCCGAACAAGGGTGACAAGATTTGCTCTTACGCGCTGCTGAAACACTTAGCCGCGCAAGGTCCGGTGCACGTGGCCTGCTTCATCGACGATCCAGAAGATCTCAAATACCGCAACGACGTACGCAAGCTTGCCGGCGGCGAATGTTTTTTCGAATATGTCGGCAAACCAACCAGGTGGGCGCGTACAGCGCGCGCCATCCTGTCAGGTCAACCCGTTACAACAGCCTTTTTCTGCAGTCGAGCCATGCAGCGATGGGTGACGGGCGTCACTGCGACCGAACGCATCGACCATACGGTGATATTCGGCTCGGCGATGGCGCCCTACCTTCTTCACGGCGGGGCTCTCGAAAGTCGTGTGCTGTTCGACATGGTGGACGTGGATTTCGGACAAGTGGCTGCAATATGCACGCTCGTCGTCGGGCTTGTCGCGTTGGATCTATGCACGCGAGGCCAGAATGGTCGCAGAGCTCGAGAAAGAGGCGGCCAAACGGTTCGGCGCCACGCTACTTGTATCGCCGTTCGAGGCCGAGACGTTTCGCCAGTTGGCGCCTGAGAGTGCGGACAAAATCGGCTCGCTGAACAACGGCGTCGATCTCGCCTTATTTTCTCCCGGCGACTTTGCAAGTCCTTTTCCACCCGGTGAACGGCCGATTGTCATGACCGGACGCATGGACTATCGACCAAATGCCGACGGTGCCCTCTGGTTTGCGCGAGAGGTTGCTCCGCGCATCTTTGCGCAACTACCCCAGGCGCATGTGTACTTTGTCGGCTCAAGCCCACCGGCAGCGCTGCGCAAGATCAGCAGTCCCCAAATGACCGTGACTGGTGCGGTGAACGACGTCAGGCCATACCTCCAGGCGGCTGAGGCGATCGTTGCGCCGCTTCTCATCGCTCGTGGTGTGCAGAATAAGGTTCTGGAAGGTATGGCAATGAAAAAGCCCGTCGTGGCGACCCATGAAGCGACCAGAGCCCTCGCCGTCAGATCGGGCGTGCATCTGTGGATCGAAAACGATGCTCAGCGCTTTGCGAATGCCGTGGTGGGTGCCATTCAAAGTCCGGCGCGCGAGACTGTCATGAAAAATGCGCGCACATATGTCGAACAAAGCCACAATTGGGCAAATATTTTCTCTGAGCTGGATTTGGTTTTGGCACGCCTAGCGCGAGAGTTGTGCCAAGCGGCCGGCAGGCGACACAAGAAACTGGTACCGGCCGAGTTCGCTGCAGTGCCGGCATAAGAGGAGCCAAGGCGTGACAACCCTAGAAGCCGCAACGCCCGATCCGTCGCTCATGAAGTCCTGGCGCATCCAAGGGGCAGCGCTGGGCCTTCTGGTTCTGTTGATTTTGGTACAGTTTCGCCAAGCCGTCGCGGATGCGGTGCAAGTGTGGTGGATCTACCCCACCTACTCACACTGCTTTCTCATTGTACCAATTTCGCTTTGGCTGATTTGGGAAAAGCGCGACCAGTTGGCTTATGTGCAGCCACGCGTTGACGGGCGGGCCCTCTTGGCTGTTCCGGTCCTGCTTTTTCTGTGGTGGATCGGCCAGATCTCCACGATCCACGAACTTCAACAGTTCGCAGTTGTTGGCTTGGTACAAGTTGCCATTGTCGCCATGCTGGGAACGCAGGTGTACAGAAAGATTTGGTTTCCGGCCCTTTATCTCTTCTTCCTCGTGCCGACGGGGGAGTATCTCATCGCTCCCATGCAGCGTTTTGCAACACTCTTCGCCGATATCGGCTTGAGCATTTTGCAGATACCGCATTACACCCACGGCACGCTCATTGACCTCTCCAATGGCAGTTTTGAGATCGCGGAAGCCTGCGCAGGCTTGAGATTCTTGATTGCAACGGTGGTGCTCGGCATCCTTTTTGCCTACATCACGTTTCGCAAGTGGTACAAGATCGCGCTCTTCCTGCTGGGCTGTGTGGTCGTGCCTTTGATTGGCAATGGTCTGCGCGTCATTGGGATCATCTTGTTGGCGCACTTTACCAACAACGAGTATGGCGCGGGCGCCGATCATCTTGTTTACGGCTGGGGCTTTAACGTCGCAATCCTGTTGGTGGTCTTCTGGCTAGGATCGCGCTTCGCCGATCACATAGACGATCGTGTCGATGAGTCGCCCACGACGCAGATGCCGAATGCTTTGGCAAAGACCTTCGTGGTCTTTCTCAGTGCGGCTATCTTGGTTTCCTTGGGGCCGGCATTTGCCTCATGGCATGACCTCCAACGCCAGCCGTCCGCGCTTTCGAACTTGAACAAGCCGATGCAATTGCAGGGTTGGCGTGCGGAAAAGACAACCGATAATTGGCAACCTGCCTATTCACAGATGGACGCAAAACTTGTGCTGTCTCTGACGCCCAGCGAATCACTGGCGACATCGCCTGTCGATCTCTATGTGGCGTACTACGCGCGCGCTCGAACCATCGAAGCGCTGGCATCCAAACTCAACCATCCCTGGAACAACGACACCTGGAGGCTGCTCACATCTGGCAATGCTACTGCACACCTCGATGGCCGCAACATTCAAATGCAGGAATGGATTGTCACCTCGCCGGCTGGACGACGATTGATATGGACGTTCTATTGGGTCAATGGACATTTCGCCAGCAGTTCGCGCGCCGTCAAACTTCTTCTGATTCCGGCGGCTTTGGAGGGCCATGAAGGCCAGGCACTCGTCTCCATCTCGACTGCGATCAACAGCTCCAACGACGATGCGCGCCGCCGTCTTTCAAGCGCACTGACCGCACTGAAGGACTTGCCAGCGCGTCTCAACGCCGCAAACCTTGGCCATAGCGATACGGCGCCATCCAACTAGCCGATCGGAGTTACAAACGTGTGCGGCATTGCGGGTTGGTTTGACACAAAGGGGGAGCGCGCGCCAAATCGCGACTATGTCAAAGCGATGACCGATGCCATCGCTCACCGCGGACCTGACGGTGACGGATTCTACTTTGCTGCCGGGATCGGTCTGGGTCACAGACGGCTTGCCGTCATCGATCTCGTCACCGGCGATCAGCCCATGTTTAGCGCCGATCGCTCGGTTTGCATCATATTCAATGGTGAGATCTACAATTTTAAAACGGTGCGCCACGAACTCCAGCTCAAAGGCCACCATTTCGTCTCGCAATCCGACACCGAGGTCATCATCCATGCTTGGAAAGAGTGGGGCCGCGATTGCGTCACGCACCTGACTGGCATGTTCGCGTTTGCGCTATGGGACCAGCGTCAAGACACGTTGCTCCTGGCCCGCGACCGTCTGGGCGAAAAGCCGCTCTACTATTCCATTTTGCACGATCAGACGCTTATTTTCGGTTCAGAGCTCAAGGCACTTCTCGTCCATCCTGGCTTGGTTCGTGATATCGATCCCTGTGCAGTTGAGGAGTTTTTCGCGCTGGGCTACATCGCCGAGCCGCGCACGATTTATGCCGGTGTCAGAAAACTTCCAGCGGGCTCTACACTGCTGATCGAACGCGGTCAGCGTCCTGACAACCGTGCGTATTGGGATCCCAAGCCGGCATGCATTTCGGCTGGCGAACTGGCGTCCCTTGATGACTCGCTCATCGAACGTCTCGCGGCGATCGTAAAAGCGCAGCTGGTAGCCGATGTCCCGATTGGCGCGTTTCTTTCGGGTGGGGTGGATTCCAGCGGTACGATGGCTTTGATGGCGCGAGCCTCAAAGGATCCTATCAATGCCTTCAGCATCGGATTTAACGACGCTGCGCATGATGAAACAGACTATGCACGCCTCGTTGCCGAGCGCTATCATGCTCATCACATTATTGGACGGATGCAGGGGACGGAAAGCGATCTGGTCGAGACACTTCCGGGTATCTTTGATGAACCGTTTGGTGACAGTTCCGCTCTTCCGGCCTATCGGCTCATGCAGCTGGCGCGCAAGACCGTCACGGTTGCGCTCTCCGGAGATGGCGGGGATGAACTATTCGCGGGCTATCGCCGCTACGCCTTTCATGCCCGCGAGGAAGCCCTGCGCCGGCTGGTGCCGGGCGCGATCCGTGGTCCCCTGTTTGGGTTCATGGCAAGCCTTTATCCGCAGATGGACTGGGCCCCACGCTTCCTGCGAGCGCGACACACGTTGCGCGAACTCAGCCTCGGCTCCGCGATGGGGTATTTCTGGAATGTTTCGGTTGTCGATGACGATCAGCGCAATTTGTTGTTTTCGGCGCAGATGCGGAGGTCTCTGAGCGGTTACAATGCCGCAAGCGTGCTGGAAGGCTATGCCAAAAACGCGCCGACGGATGATCCCGTCACGCTGGCGCAGTACCTTGATCTGAAGACGTGGCTTCCGGGCGACATCCTGACCAAAGTCGATCGCACGGCGATGGCCTGCAGTCTTGAGGTTCGCGTGCCGATGCTCGATCACAATTTCGTCGATTGGGCACTAGGGTTGCCCTTGGCATGCAAGCAGCACGGCAGCGAGGGTAAGATTCTTCTCAAGCGTGCGTTCGAGCGGCTTGTACCCAAACAGGTTTTGTACCGGCCCAAACAGGGTTTCTCGGTCCCTCTCGCGGCCTGGTTTCGCGGCGCGCTGGGCGAACATTTTTTCGCGACGCTGCATTCCAAACGCAACTTCGCTTCGGCGGAATATCTGAACGTAGATGTCGTAGATCGGCTCATCTCGCAACATCAGAGCGGCAAGTATGATCATAGTCGCACGCTTTGGCTGATATGGATGTTCGAAGCCTTTATGGAGCGCGAACAATTTGCGTCAACCGAGTCGCCCTCTGTCTCGGTACTGATGCAATGATTGCGCGCTCGGTCGAAAGTTCTTTTTTTGGTTCTTAATCTTGTCTGCGCCGTGTCGCGCCTCTGCGGCCGCAAACGCTCCGACTGAACGGGTGGTTTTTAAACCGCATTGGCCTTGCCCAGATTCCTTATCTTCACGCATTGTCGGCATTTAATTGGTGGCTTGCGCTGTCTCGCGAGGTCGGTCTTGCTTAATCCCCGCGGTCGCGGAGCTTAAGATTGAAAAGCACAACAGGTAAAACGCCAGCGCTAATCTTGGCTGGTCGAATGTGCTGACAGTAACGCCGGTCACGATGAACCCTGTGATGGCAGCCAGAAAGATGGCAGATAGTTGGTCGCCGTTTGCGACTTGGCGTGATAACCGCGCAAGTGTGAGGGCAAAAAGTCCTCCGACAGCAAGAAGCCCTAACCATCCCTGGTCGAACAGAACATTGACCGCCAAATTCTTGGTATGCCACATCAAATGATCATCAACCGCCCAAAACCAATTGTCGCTGCCGTGTGAGAAATCACCATTGCTCAGCAGCTCGTGGCCCTGCCAATCCTGCAAGCTGAGGTCGGTTACATCGACGCCCGTTGTTGGCGCGTTCTCGACGAAGAAGGTCAAGCGAGTGGGCCGTTCGATGAAGAAGCCGGCGAGGCTTCGGCCTGAACCGACTTGCTTGGTATAAATCGTTCGCGTCAGCGTCTGCCATTGACCGGGTAGCGCGTGCAAGGCAAACGAATCCCAGGTGCAATTCCTGGAATACAGCATCCAAAGCTCACACCATGCGAGCGTGAAAGACGCACGGGCTTCCGATGTGCGGACTTTCGCCTGGAATTGATAGATGTGGTTTTGTGCAGCGGTGACAGCTTGTCCCATGTAGAGTGTTTGACCTGACCACAGGGTCAAAAAGTGATCTGTTCCATTTGCAACAAATTTATAGCGCGTCGCCCGCGGCTCGCGCGTTGAACGTTGTTGATGGATCGCGGGAAAACTTCCCAGTCCCATGCCGATAGCCTGCGTGACAAGAGAATGATCGCGCAGCGCCAAAGCGCTTTGCCAGTGATTGAGGCGGGTTTGCGCATCCTGACTGGTCTGCAGGAATCGTTGTCCGAGCGAGGTTTGGGCCAGTAATGGCCACGCTGCGGCTACAAGCAGCAGGACAGCAGCAAGGCTCAGCACAATCGCGCCGCCCATACGGCGCTGATGCGAGCGCGTGGCGAACAAGGCGACCAGTCCTACGCCACTGGCCAGCGCAACGGCTATTGTCGGGCCCCGCGATTCGGTGACGACCAAGGCATAGAGTGAAAGCAACACGAGAACGATCGTCAGTGGCAGCAGCTTGAACCAGTTTCGCTGGATGAGCAGCAGGCCGAGGAACGGAATGGTCATGGCGAGCCAGACGTCGATATGTCCGTCTCCGGTATGCATGCTCGAGAAGCTAGCGGTCGTGCGATAGTCGGTGACGAAGGTGAGGACGCCTGTGAATAGCCAGCGCTCGTAGAGCGAGACGAGGGCGACGCCAAAAAGACCGGCCAAGAATCCGAGTCCCAAAAGCAGTCTGGCGTTCTTGTATTGCGCGACGGCCTGGCGCAGTGGCCGCAGCAATAAGAGTGCCCAAACAAAGCCCTTGGCGATACGAAGGCTATTGTAGGGGCTCGCATAGTTGGCGAATGAATCCGCCGTGATTGGCACGGGCGGCCAAAGCCGGATGAGCGCGCTCAGAAAATAGGACAGGGCGAGAAGCGCCAGGATCCACAGCGTCGCGCGCGTCAGCGGCGCGATCGGGCCGGACTGACGAAGTGCAAGTAAACCGGCCGTCAGAAGAATCAGCGCATCGAATTCGTCGAAGAAGAAACGGCCCGACCTCGGCGCCAGATCGAAGAGCGGCAGCAGGGCAGGCACAAGAATCAGCCACAGCCAGGGCCAACGCCAGATATATCCTGCATAGAGGACAAAGCCGATCGCCAAAGGCAGGCGCAGAAGCGGAAAATCGACGACGAACCAACAGACCAGCGCCAGCAGGACCAAAGCGTAGGCCACCTGTCCGATACGGCGGAGCGGAAAATTCATCGTTCAATCACCACAGGCGCAGGAATTTCAGAGAGGATTCTGGCCAGCCACTCGCACATGCGTTGTGCAAAGATGGCCGCGCCTACCGAGATGAGGACGTTTGTGGGATCCGGTCTGTGGCCGGCCGTGATCAGACCGCCCACTTCCAGAAACAAAGACAAGGAAAAAGCGACAATCGCGACGGGCGCCAGGGAGCGCGCTTGGCCCACTGGCACGTTTGCATGCAATCGAACCGCCCAGGCGAGACCTCCCAGCGGTGCCATAGCGACGGCGATGCTGAGCAGACTGGCCACTGCGTTCGCCTCGCTGGTGTAGTAGTGGTAGTAAAAGGGAAGCCAGTGCGTCGACGCCAGCGTTTGTTCGATCTGTTGGCGGCTGACGTGACCAAGCTTCCAACCGCGGACAATGAGCAGCAGCACAAGATAAAACGGAGTTGCGAGCATTGCGGCCAGCGGCAGCCATGACGTCGAAGCTCGAACTCTTCGGTTTAATACAGCTGCAAAAGAGTTTCCGGCGACTGCGCCGAATACCGCCGCCGCGATGCTGAGCGCGTCGGTCTGTTCGGAATACTCAAACCAGTGCAGCGTCTCCAGGGCGCTTGATAAAATAAGAGCTGCCAAGGCGGCTGTGGTCCAGCTGCGCTGCCAGACGAGCCTGAGGACCGCGCCCAGTGGCAGCATCAAGGCAACCTTCAGAAAAAATCCGATCGCGCCGCGCATTGTGAACAAACCGTGCGGAAGCCACACAATTGCCTGCGGGTCAGCGAGCCGCGCATGAAGTTCCGCACGGCTCACCAGAAAATCGAATGGAAAGAGCGCAATAAGGCAATAGGCGAGAATATAGAGGATGATGGCGGCGCGTAACGCGAGGGGCCCACCTGCGAGCACTCTTTGGGTCATACGGACCAGTCGTCTGCCAAAGAGAGACCAGACAAAGATTCCGACAAACGTACCAGCAATTTCCGCGACGATGTCATTTAACGATACCGTTCTGGGTTCCGCCCAGATCTGAAGAAACTCAACGCCGGCCGCGAGCACCGCCCCCAAAATGCCAGTCACCAGCATAGCCAGTAGCAGACTTCTCTTGCTGAGTGCGCCGCAGACAAAAAAGCCGAACGGCAAATAAAGTACGAGATTGGCAACCCAGTCTGCTCGCCCTCCAACTTGTATATTAAGCCATTTGATGTGGATGAATTGCGCGATGCCCTGATCGAGTGGTGCGGCGCGATATTCAAAGGGAACCAGACTGCCATAGACAATGAAGAGTGCGACGAGCAGGCCAAGCCAGTTGAGCCAGCGAAACGGCAGAGACAAATCGTTGGAGTTCACGTGCGACTTGCGCTCCGGATCGAACTGGAAATTAACGGCGCAAATGCACCTGCTCGCGGCAGACTACTACATGGCCGATATCCTATCCAGATATGGCCGCTGCCACGCGGTCGGTCTGACGATCCGCGCCATAGCCTCGCCATGACCAAGCTATAAGATCCGGGCGCACTGGGCCGGGCAGACTAGCGAAACACAATCGTGCGCTGGCCGCTGACCAGAACACGCCGCTCGGCATGCCAGCGCACAGCCCTAGCCAACACCGAACATTCAATGTCGCGGCCTGCCTCGATGAAGTCTTCCGCGCTCATGGCATGGTCCACCCGCTCTACGCCCTGTTCGATGATCGGGCCGTCGTCGAGTTCGGCCGAAACATAGTGCGCGGTTGCCCCAATGAGCTTGACGCCGCGGGCATGAGCCTGGTGATAGGGGCGCGCGCCTTTAGAGCTCGGCAGAAAAGAGTGGTGGATGTTGATGCATTTGCCTGAGAGGCTGGCGGCAAAGCCGGGCGAGAGGATCTGCATGTAGCGCGCCAGAACGATCAGGTCTGCGCGAGCCTCCGCTGTGATATGGCGAAAGGCGCGCTCCTCCTCGGATCTAGATCCTGGCGTGACCGCAAGATGGTGGAAAGAAAGCCCATGCCACTCGACAAGCCGGCGCGTGTCCTTGTGGTTGGAGGTCACCGCCTTGACGCCGAGGTTCGGCGCGTCGGTTGAGACACGGTGCAGCAAATCGTTCAGGCAGTGCCCTTGCTTGGAGACCGCGATGACCGTCGCGCAGCGTTTGGCTGCATCATAGAGCTGCCAGTCCATGGCCAACCGTTTGGCGACGACGGCGAGCGCCGCACGCCGCTTTGTCAGCTGAAGGTCATGGCTGGTGTTGGAACGGATGACGGTCCGGCAAAAGAACCGGCCGCTCTCGGCATCGCCAAACGAGGCTGCCTCTTCGATGAAGGCTCCTGCTTCAACGAGGCAAGTGGTCACGGCCGCCTGCAACATCGGGGCAGCTAAAGGTCAATATCCACTGTCCGGATTTGTTCAGGGCAAAATTTTGTCCTCGATGGCGTGCGTCTGTGCTGCGAGAATTCTGGCCGGCGAGGTGCTAAATCTGAATGATCAGAGAGTTGGGCGCTGCGGCCAAACGCCATAGCATTTTTTTCGGACAAAAAATCCGGCGGACCCTTCGGTCCGCCGGATAGAGCTTGGCCAAGTGGGGGGACCTGCGCCTCGCCTAGAGACCCCATTTGAGGCGGGTGACAAAGGTCACTGCATTGCGTCCGGTCTGGCCAGCAACATCGAGCTGATAGGCCGCGTCGGATTGGAGTGACAGACGGCCTTCCAAGAACGATTTGGTGTACCCGACTTCCAGATCGGTTTCGGGTGTCTTCTCCGCAAAGGCCAGCGTCGAACTGCTAATCGTCAGGTTGCCGGCGCGGTCGACGGCCGTGGCGGCGGCGATCGTGCCGCTGCCGCTGTCCAAATACATGGGCCGCGTCAGGGCAAAGCCGAGCGAGTCGTTGCCAAAGACATTGCGCGTTGCGACGGCAATACCATAGGAGCGGCTATGCAGTCCGCTGGCCGAGTTCAGCAATGTATCCGGCTCAATGTTGAGATGGGTCAGGCCCTCGCCGTAGGACACTGTCGCGAGCCAGTCTTTGCCAAGGCCAATTCGCATCGAAGCATCAACTGCCGTGGTATCTGCGGATCTGGCGATGTTCATCGCGCCCGAGCTTTGGCCACCAAGCACGCCATTGTGCTCGACGGTTTGGGAGGTGACCACACCAAGACCACCCCAGCTGGCAAAGTTCCAAGACAGACCCATGACGGCTGCATTGGCGTTGCGCCGCTCGAACACGGACTGGTTTTGCATGTCGTAGCGGGCGAGCTGGTCCGAGGCCGGTGCGCCAGACCATTGGCTATCCGGGCTCATCCAGGAGAACCCGGTGCGCAGGTTCAGGCCATCAGCCAGGTTAACTGTGGTGCCGATATAGTTGCCGCCGTTTGTGAGCGATGCGTAGGGCGAGTTCACGGCAGAGGCCGACACGAACAGACCAGCATAGGCTGGGCTTGAGTTGGCGTCGTACTCGTTGATGCGGCCCGATAGGCGCAGCTTGTAGCCCATATCGAAGCTCACAGCTTCGGTGGGCGAAGCGCTGATGGCGAGATTCGACATGTAGCCGCGAACGACATCGCGCGTGGCCGCGTCCGAGCTAAACATCGCCGGCGTGGTGATCGTATTGACCAAGCCAGACATCGTGATGAGTCCGAGCTGAGGCGAGTAGACAGCGCTGGAAATCGCCTGCAATCCGCTCGCGACTGCACCTGTCGCGTTTGCTTGACCGAGTGCCTGGTCAAGTGTGAGGAATGAGGAAATGTCAAAGCCGGTATTGCGCACGGCCTTTGTCAGGTCTGCGCTGTAGTCACGACCAAACTGGTCGACCACGATGACGTGTTTGAGCAAACTGTTCTGGGCCATACCCACGCTCAAGACACCGCTGATCGCCGCGTCTCGAACACTCGACTTACTAAAGTGGCCGCTTCGTCGTGGCGCCGGAGCAGGAGCCGGGGCGGGTGCTGGCGCAGGAGCCGGTGCCGGAGCAGGAGCCGGTGCCGGAGCTGGCGCGGGTGCCGGGGCGGGTGCCGGTGCCGGAGCTGGCGCGGGTGCCGGGGCGGGCGCAGGGGCGGGTGCCGGTGCGGGTGCCGGAGCGGGCGCCGGAGCTGGCGCGGGAGCCGGTGCCGGAGCTGGTGCCGGTGCGGGTGCCGGAGCGGGTGCGGGTGCCGGAGCTGGCGCGGGTGCTGGAGCTGGCGCGGGTGCTGGAGCCGGGGCTGGAGCCGGTGCGGGTGCAGGCGCTGGTGCAGGCGCTGGTGCCGGAGCGGGCGCAGGTGCTGGAGCCGGGGCGGGTGCCGGAGCTGGCGCGGGGGACGACGAACCGCAACTGGAGTCTAGAATGCTGCTGCCGCCAAGGACTAGACACACATAGCCTGCCGGCTGCAGCGCGGTGGCGAGATCGACTTCACCGTTGCCGTAGACCGGGTCCGGGCCGGGGGTACCAAGATCGATAGCAGTACCAAATATGACATTGGCCACTTGGGACATGGACAGATACGGCCACAAGCCCTTGATGTCGGCTGCCACGCCGCTCACATAGGGCGTTGCCATAGAGGTGCCAGACAAAGTTGCCAGTCCACCGCCGCCGACCGAAGAGATGATTTGGTAGCCCGGTGCAACGACGAAGTAGTCCTTCATGCAATAGGTCTGGCCGCTCTGGACCTGACAGGTATTGCTGGGCTCCTGGCTGAACGAGGCAATGCGGTTGGTCGCGTCGAGCGCTCCCACAACGATCATCGAGCCTCTGACGCCGTTTGTCAGCGCGGCTCCCGCCAGGAATCCACCCGTAGCGACGTTGCCGCCATTGCCTGCGGCGACGACGAGCAGCGATCCATTTGCGACTGCCGTTTGCGCCGAAGTGATGTCGCGGGTTGATAGGGTTGAGCCGCCGAGACTGAGATTGATGACATTGGCGCCATGCAGAGAAGCCCAGACGATGGCGCTATCGATGTCACCGGGGCAGGAGCCGGTCGCAGAATCGCAGACGCGCACGGGCAGCAGGGATGCATCCGAAGCAAGACCAACGGTGAGGCCTGCTGCGATGCCCGCGACATGGGTGCCATGGGTAATGGTTGGCCACACCGCCGTGTCGCCGCCGATTTGATTGGCGGGCGCGCTGCATAGCGTGGGGGAGAATCCTGCAAAACAGGCGCCGGGAAGAACGCGCGAGGCGCCTGACGCGTCAAGGAACTGAGAATGGTCAAGCTGAATGCCGGTATCCACAATTCCGATGATCACGCCAGCGCCGTTGGCATTTCCCAGAAAACCCATCGAATTGGCGATCTGCTGGGCGGTTTTATTGTAGGAGGGCGAACTCGAGGCCGCCGCCAGATACATCAAAGAATTCGCGTCGGTGGTCGGAGCGGCAAAGCTGAGCGGCCGGACGCCGAACTTGTCGGCACGGGGATTTCGAGTGGCGCTTGGTTGATCAGTGAGGATGGCACCGCGAAGGCCGGTGTCGAGCGCTGCGTGGGCTGGTATGGCCAACGCGATCGGCGCGAGAGCCGAACAGGCAAGAACTACTTTGCGAACCAGACTCATCTTAAGAACCCCTTCTATATTGCAGGGGAGCCTAATGAGGCCGCTTTAACGTTCAGTTATGATCTACTGTAAACTTGCTCAGGTATGTATTTTTCCGGAGTAACGTTGCAATCCTTGCGGTTAGGCGTTCACGCGCGCAGCAGCTGGCTGTGCGACAAGAAGATAAGGTTTCGCTTTTGCTTAAAAGTGCATTCAAAAATCCATCTCTGTTGATCGAAGTTGTGTGAAGGTAAATTGCGGGATGCAAGCGCGTGAAAACTCAACGTTCTCAGATATGCCGATTTCGGTTCTCACAGTCTCGACGCTGTTTCCCAATGCGATCCAGCCGTCGCACGGAATTTTCGTCGAGACACGCCTTCGCAAGCTGATCGCGGATGGCCGCGTGCGGGCGCAGGTGCTCGCGCCGGTTCCCTGGATGCCGCCATTCCTGCGCTATGGCTCCCTTGGTCCGATACGGAAAGTTCCACGCCGCACGCAGCGCAATGCAATTTCGGTCGTGCATCCGCGCTATCTGGTCATACCAAAAATTGGCATGAACATCGCTCCCTACACGCTCTATGTGTCGATGCGCTCCCAACTCAAGCGGCTTCTCGCCGAGGGTGCCAAGTTTGACCTCATCGACGCGCACTATTTCTATCCCGACGGCGTTGCCGCGGTCTGGCTCGGGCGTGAATTCAAACTGCCGGTGGTGATCACGGCGCGCGGCACCGACATCAGTCTGATTCCAGACTTCGTCTTTCCACGCGAACTCATTCTCGAGGCCGCTGCGAACGCCGACGGAATCATAACGGTTTGCCAGGCGCTGAAAGACAGGCTTGTCGAACTCGGTGTAGCTGCAGACGACGTCACGGTGCTGCGCAACGGGGTTGATCTGGAACTATTCGTGCCGCGCGATCGCATGGCCTTGCGCGCAAAAATGGACCTCACAGGTTTCATGATCGCTTCAGTCGGCCATTTGGTCGAGCGCAAGGGACATCATCATGTAATCCAGGCGCTTGCCGAGTTGCGCGATGTCACTCTGCTGATCGCGGGCGACGGGCCGGAGAAGTCCGCGCTGCAAGCGCTGGCAGCTTCGCTTGGCGTCTCGGACCGGGTGCGGTTTCTGGGCGTGCTCGATCAATCCGCACTCTGCGATGTTTACAACTGCGCCGACGCAACGGTACTGGCCTCCAGTCGCGAAGGCTGGGCGAACGTACTGCTCGAATCCATGGCGTGCGGCACGCCCGTCATTGCGTCGGCGGTTTGGGGAACGCCGGAAGTGGTGGCGAGTCCCGATGCCGGCCGTCTGATGCCGAGCGTGGATTCGCGAGGCGTTGTCGCCGCGCTGACCGACTTGCGCCGCGCGCTTCCCGACCGCGCCGCCACGCGCCACTATGCGGAAGGGTTTGACTGGCTGTCGACGACTACTGGACAGGTTGCGCTCTTCCGCACAATTTTAGACCGCCGGGCGTCAGATCAACCAAAGACCTCCGCATAGCGCTTAATCATAAGACGTTCGTCGAACTGCTCTTGCACTTTGTGCTGATTTTCCCGGCCAAGCCGCATCCGCAACTCCGTGTTGGCCAGAAGTCCGCCAAGCGCTGCCTGATAACCGAATTCATCGCCGCAACGCACGATTTGCTGCGCATTGTCGGGCGCGACGAGAGCAGGAACATCACCCACGGCAGTCGCAACGATTGGAAGACCAGAAGCCATAGCTTCCAAAACGCTGAAGGGCATTTGTTCCGTGTCAGAGGATAGGGCAAATACGTCCATCTTGCGATACCAATCTTGAGGCTTTGCGGTCGCGCCGGCGAACGTTATGCGGTCCGCAAAAGAGGTCTTTGCTGCAATGCGTTTCAACGGTTCCGCTTCGGGGCCGTCTCCAACAATCAACAACTGCACGTGATCCTTTGGTAGGCCTGCGGCAACCGCACAAAATGCATTGATCAGACGCGATATGTTTTTTTCGCGCCGCAATGTGGCGACCGTACCGACGATGAGTGGCCCTGATTTGCGCCTGCGGCTGTCGACGTCTACGGCAAAGCGCTCGCAGTCGATCCCATTTGGAATAAAAAGAACGCGCGTCGCGGGCAGTTTCCACGTGTGCAGTGCTATTTGTTCCAGTCCTCGTGACGGAAGGACGATCGTTGTGCGCGGACCTGACAATGACAGTCGGCGTAACCAAACCCGGTGCTGCAGTTGGTGCTGCGATTCCTCAGGCCCGAAGCCGTCCTCGATATGGACATGCCTGCCTGCAGATGCGCCGCGGTTGGCCAGGGCCCACTCAATCGCACCCCAATTGTAGGTGACAAGGGCATCAGGGCTGACTTCGTTAATCGTCCGGCGGAACAGCAGCAAATTGGCCCAAAGGCGGTTCTTTTCGAAAGTCACGGTGCGATAGGAGATCGATCCATCCATGGGCAGGCGCGATGCCATGTCTAGCACGTGATCGAGCGCGATGACGGTATGTCGGTAACGGTCGCCATGACCTTCGACGAGCCGGGCAAAGCGCATCTGCGCGCCGCCCACCGCGAACGTCGGAAACACATGCAGCAAATGGACTGAATTAGGGTTCACCGCTTATTTTACGGCTCGGTCGGCATTCGGCGCAATCCGATCTGGCGGTTGCGCAATTGGACATATGGTCTTGTACAGATACAGTTTATCACACTACCGCACGCCCTCGGGCCAAATCAGAACACGCAGCGTCTGGAGCATGATGGCGACGTCGCGCAGCAGGCTGAAATTCTTGATGTAGAAGAGATCATATTCGAGCTTGCGCTGGGAATCTTCGAGCGAGGCGCCGTAGCGATAGTTGATCTGCGCCCAGCCCGTCAGTCCGGCGCGCACGCTGTGGCGAAGCTTGTAGAGGCGCAGCTCCTGGGAAAGCTCGTCCACGAAGCAGGGGCGCTCGGGACGCGGCCCGACAATCGACATGTCGCCCTTTAGAATGTTCAGGAGCTGGGGGATTTCATCGAGCCGCGTCCGGCGCAGGAAGGCGCCCACTTTGGTGATGCGCGGATCTTTTTCATCGGCCCATTTTGGCCCGTCGCTTTCAGCGTCAGTGCGCATGGTGCGCAGCTTGAACAGCCAAAAGATGCGCCCGTTCAGCGTCACACGTTCCTGGCGGTAGAAGACCGGCCCGGGCGAATCAAGGCGGATCGCCACGATCGCGAGGAGCAGGACCGGCAGACTGACGAAAAGCGCCAGCGAGCTCAGAACGATATCCATCGTGCGCTTCACAAAGACGTCAAGCATGCGCATCTGGAAGCCGGAGGAGTGCAGCAGCCAGGAGATCTCCAGCCAGGCGAGGTCGATGCGCCCCGTCAATCGTTCAATGAAGGAATTGAAGTCGGTGACGGGATAGCCATGGGCCTTGCACTGGACAAGACTGTCGAGATGCACCCCGCGGCGGTCGTCCAGAGCCAGTACGACTTCGTCGATGTCGAGACGGGTCGAAAGCTCGTCCACCGCCGATGTCGACAGCGGATCGCGGAGCGCGTCGCCGCGCGCAGTAGCAGACTTCAAGGGAGAATCTTTCAGGATCGCTTCGCTTGCGAAGTGAATCTCCTGCAGCGCGCCATGGGCGTGGCTCTCGTTCAGCTCCTGGATGTAGCGCGCGCGCTTGCCTGTTCCGATGACCAAAACGCGGCGGCGAAACAAGTTATGCGCCAGCATGGAACGAACGATCAGCCGGCTGAAGAGCAAGGCGCCGAGCGAAATGCTGGTGCCGATCAGAATGATCGTCACGTCACGGCTGACGCTGAGATAAACCCGCGACGACGGATAGAGGTAGGGAAAGCCATAATGCAGCGCAACAAAAGTCACCGCCGCGGCAAAGCCAAGTGCGATGGGAAGGCGTGACATGGCGAGTGAGGCGCTCAGAATCGCATCGCGCCGATAGCAGCCGGTGGCATAAAGAAAAATCAGCACGACGACGACCGAAAAGCCGACGACGACGTTCGCCTGTATCGGCGCGTCGAGCCCGAGCCTGTCATAGATCAGCTGCAGTACTATTGTCTGTGCCGCGCCGACCAGCACCAGATCGAGCAAAAGCTGGAAAATGTTGGCAGCGGGCACGTAGCGGGGATATCGACGGCCGGCATCTTTGAGAGCCTCTGTCTGGCCCGCCGATTCGGCCAGGCGTGTGTTGCGCACGATCCGTGTTTCGTCGCCTTGCGACCGGCGCTGCGTTGGTTCTGCCGGTTTGGCATTCGTGGCGGCAAGACGCAGGACAGGCGTTGCACTTTTCGGGGAGACGCCATCCAAGCTCATCAACAACCCCAGATCATTCGTATGCCAAGCCGTGAGCGTCTCATGCAGCTTTCGAGCCGTGAGGTGCGTGACCACGACCTCGGGGCCGCTCTGCCCCCCTTAACTGTTTATTGTGTCGGTTTTTAGAGTTATCGGCAGGTTAGGTCCAGTTTCAGATCGAATAGGGTTAATTCCAATTTGGTACAGCGTACAATTCCTTATTGGATCAAATTGAGACGAATCCATGGCTAAGGCCACGGCAAAGGGGAATTCGGCCAGAATTCTGCTGAACGGGTTCCGGCCGATTGCGAATAGCGATTTCTGTTAGCCGTCAGACCGGCGAAATCTCAGCTGATCTTGATCTGCCGCACGGCTTTGCGGGACCAGAGATGCAGCGCATTGCGGCGGCGCTCGGGAATGCGGCGGGCTGAAGGCTTGCTAGCGGGTTCCAAAAGACGAGGCGACGCCTGTTTAGGTTCCATTGCATAGAGGAAGCGTCCGATGAAAGGCGTGCAGATTAGGGAAACCCCGACCCAGCCGACGATCAAAAAAACGATGCTCATAGCTGCTGGCCCAATATCCGGTGGCTGAGCTCTGTGTCTGCGATGAATAATGCGAGTCGCTTTATTTTTGGTTAATTTTGTGCCAGCGACACGCATAACGTGCATGCAACGGTCCGCTGGCCGGCCCCGCCACGCGTGGGTTCGCCATTTGATTCGGGGGCAGGCAAGGCCTGCTTTTTTGGCTCTAAACCATGAATTGATCGGTTAATGGCGACGGCTTTGAATAAATCGTATTGTTTCAACCTCAGCCAAAGGTCAGCCCGATGAGCGTTGGAGAGTTTTTGTCAGACATCGGACATGCCGGACGCCTCTTCCTTGATACGATCCCCGTAGCTCTTGGGATGGCTTACGCATGGGCGAAAGAATGGCAGACCCTTCTGACCGGTGTGCTGTTGTTGATCGCCGCCCGAATCCTCTCCCAAGCCAGCGCGCGCGCGGCGCGTATCCGTGCCACCGCCATGATCCGGTCGGCCCAAATCCAAGCTGGCGAAACGCCAAATCTAGAATTTCGCCCAAAACCGGTTATGCCATCTGTGCGCGTCGAACCGCCTCCTCCCCCGGTTTCCGCGGAGATTGCCCTGGCTCAGAAGGTCGAAAAGCTTCGCAGCCTCATCCGCTCGGCGATGTCGACGCTGACGACCGAGTCCGCCAATGCAGCTGGCAGTCCTAATTTCTTTTGCGAGCGGATCGCGGACCTTCGCTTCGATGAGCACGCTCTTCCGGCCAGCCTGACACCGACCGCAGTCGAGCTTCACCAAAGGCTTCTGACGCAGCTCGCTGTGGTGCGACAAGGGACCCAGACAAAGGTCTCGCAGGCTGAACTCTCCCAAGCGCTAGTCCAGCTCAATGCAAGGGCACGTGAATTTGCGGCTGCGCTGATGCCTGGCGCCGCGCTCGGGGCCGCCGCTGCCCTCGGCCCTGCGGTCGCGCTCGGCTTTGAGCCCATCAAGGCGCGTGCCGAACGAAAGAAAGCCGTGAGCAAACAATAGCCGATGCTTGATCGCCGAGCACGAGCTCGGCTCTGTCGTCAGCGAACGCAAAAGTTTTGAGGGCCCGAGTGGGACGTTACGAAGCGCTGTCTTGCTCTATCGCTTCGTAACGCGGTTAGGCTGCACCGGCTTGATCAAATTTTAACGTTCATCTGTCTTTCATCACGATCATTTGGAGCAAAGTCTGGGGCACGAGTACGCGGCCAAGGGATAGTTCGATGCGATTGATTGCAATTCTTTGTCGAGAGGATAGGCGCGAGCACCACCGAGCACGAACCGGCCGCGTCAGCGCCGTGCGGGATGGCCTCAAGTCGAAGTGGCTCGCGAAACTCGATCACGCTTGCATGCTTACAAGGTCTGGTTCGAAATTTGGAAGATCCTGAAAGATGACGCTCGCATCCCTACCTCGCGATTGGCAAAACTGGGTTGCAGATGGTCTCGCCCGCTCGTGTGACCCCCACAGCATGGCCGAGATCATGATGCGCGGGTGTCATCTCGACCTGGCATCGGCCCTGGCCGCGATCGAGGAAGCGAGCGACGGAAAAATCCAATTGCGCGCGGCCTTGGCCATGCCGGACATCGATACGAGTTCCAATTCGATCCATACGTCCGACCGCGTGGTCGATGTTCTCGTGACCCTAGCCGCCCCCCGCATCGTTCTGCTGGGCAATGTATTGAGTGAGGATGAGTGCGACGCGTTGACCGGACTTTGCGAGCCAGGCCTGACGCGCTCACCCGTGGTCGATGATGCCGACGGCTCCTTACAAATGCACCAGCGTCGTACCAGCCGCGGAACAATGCTCCAAAGGGCACAAACGCCACTGGTGGAGCGGATTGAAGCGCGCCTTTCGCAAATTGCCCGCTGGCCGATAGAGCGCGGCGAGGGTCTGCAGATTCAGCAGTACGAGGCGACCAATGAATACCAGCCGCACTTCGACTGGTTCGATCCGGAGTTGCCCGGACCGCGTAAGCATATGGAGCACGGCGGACAAAGGCTGGCGACGTTTGTGCTCTATTTGAGCCATGTCGGGGCCGGCGGCGGCACCGCGTTCCCTGGGCTGGGCCTCGAGGTGTTGCCCAGGAAGGGCAGCGCGGTATTTTTCCAGAATACAAACGCTCGACACCTGCCTGACCGGCGCACACTGCATGCAGGCAGCCCGGTTGTGCGCGGTGTGAAGACTATTGCCAACAAGTGGCTGCGCGAACGGTCCTATTGACTCTTTCAGAGCCAAGCGACCGACCGGAGCAGACGTAGGCGCTCTTGCGTGGTGCGGTCGTTTAGCGCGCAGAGCTTCCACACATTAGAACTGTCTCCGTCCAACGGACTGAGTTCAATTACAGGCTGGTCTTGCCCCACCGTGATTTTCAGCCCGACCTATTTCAGCCAGCCGCGCGCGGCCTCGGGGAATTCCAGGATCCACTGGCGTTGCGCCTCGGTTTCGGGCACTTCGATGCCGCGCGCTTCTGCGATCATGTCGAGCGCCACTTCGGCGTTTACGCCGAGCCGGATCAGCACGCAGGCCGCCAGCGTCGTCGACCGGCCAATCCCCGCCCGGCAATGGATCGCGACCGCGCGTCCGAACGCGATCTGGTCGGCGATGCGCCTAACCAGAGTGACGAAAGAACTCGAGCGAAGGTGGCACGGATTTGTCGCGGATCGGAAACGCCTGAAACTCGATACCAAATTCCTTGCAAAGATCCGCTTCCGCGTCGGTCAGGCCGGGAACCTCCGGCGCCTCCAAGAGACTGACGACGAAATCAATTCCGTCGTTCTTCCAGCTGAGGATTTTGTCGTCGAGCCTCTCGGTGGACCGCGGCGCGGCCATGATGGCGAGATTTCCATCCTGAAACCGGTTGATCCAGAAAAGCTCGGTGTTCGATGTGCGAATGGTCCTCTCCTGACCGGGACATGAATTGCAACGACCTGAAATTTGATCGAGCGCAGCATAACTTTGCGCAGGTGTGATGGGAAGCAAGAGGGTAGGCGAGTATTGGACGCGTCTGCCGCATGCGCCTGTGCTGCGCCCTCGCGCGCCGCTGCACACCCATTCTCCCGCGCGGGGCATTTCGTTAAGATTGGTTTTGCACCTCAAAGAAGACTCTTTCAGCCCTGATTGTCGCATTTACGAAGAAATGAGTACCGGCTTTCAAACCACGCCCTGGGCCACTAGTAGGAACACACGGAGTGCCTGGTGAAATTTATGCGGACGAGTCTTGCGATGACGGGCGGTCGGCGGCACGCGACGGCCTTGCGTCGCGGGCGCGCCAGCGCAGCTGCGGCGCTTTCTGTTTGTCTGGCGATCTTCGCGTCGGCCGCATCGGCGGCGGCGCCCCAAAGCATTTGCCCCGAAGAATTGCACGTTGCGCCGTCACCCATGGGCCGCGATGCAGCGCTCATCGTTGACGGCAAGTCGGGCCAGGTCCTCTACGAGCGGAACTCGAGCGCCGAGCGTCATCCCGCGTCTTTGACGAAGATGATGACGCTTTACCTGCTGTTTGATGCACTCAAGGCGCAGCGGATCACGCTCCAGACGCAGCTCACCATATCTCGCCACGCTGCGGCGCAACTGAAGGTCAATCTCAACCTCACGCCAGGCATGACCATGTCGGTCGAAACGGCCATCAAGGCGATCGTCGTTCGGTCCGCCAACGACGTGGCCGCCGCGATCGCCGAAGCGGTCGGCGGAACGGAAAGTCATTTTGCGGAGATGATGACCGCGAAGGCGCGCGCACTCGGCATGCGCGATACATTTTATCACAACGCGTCGGGTCTTCCGGACCCGCTCCAGATCACGACCGCCAGCGACCTTGCGATCCTGGCGCGTCATCTCGCCTATGATTTTTCGCAATACTATCCCTATTTCGCGACGCCCAGTTTCGGCTATCACGGCGTGACCTACTACACGCACGACAATCTGTTGGGCCGCTTTCAGGGCACGGACGGAATCAAGACCGGATACACGAACGCATCGGGATTCAATCTTGTATCGTCGGTCGTGCGCGATGGCGCGCATGTCATCGGTGTGGTGATGGGCGGCGACACGGCGCGTCAGCGCGACGACGAGATGGTGCGCTTGCTCGCGGCCACCTTTGTGCGGGTGCGCGCCAATCCTGCGCTGGTCGCGCATGGCGACATTCCCTGGAAGAGCCCAGCCGCTGCGGTCGCGTTGCCGTCGGTCCCGGTATCCGCGCTGGCGGGTCCGCCGGCGCCGGTCATCTCCGTCTCGGGGCCGACGCTCAATCCAATCCTGGCCAACAGTGGCGAGATCGACGAGGACGCAGCCGAGAACCACACGGGTGACGGAATAAGCGAAGGCTCGGAGAATCCCAATTGCGTGCCGCGGCCGTCCAACCGACGCGTGTGACGTTTGCAGCACTTTTCAGTTGAAGCGGCGTTCCCATTCGAACGCTGTGCGCACGATCTCATCCAGGTCCTGATGTTGCGGCTGCCAGTGCAACTCTCGCTTCAGCTTCGTTGAATCGGCAATCAGCATCGCCGGATCGCCGGGACGCCGGGGCGCTTCCCGGACCGGCAACGGTGCGCCCGTCAGCCGTTCGACGGCGCCGACCACCTGGCGCACGCTGTAGCCCTGGCCGTAGCCGCAATTGTAGATCGAGGGCGCTGCGCCGCCGCGCAATGCGTCGAGCGCCAGCAAATGCGCCGCGATGAGATCTTCGACATGGATGAAGTCACGCACGCCCGTGCCGTCGGGCGTCGGGAAGTCCGTGCCGAAGATGTCCAGTTGCGGAACGCGCTTCAAAGCCACCTGGCAGGCGCGCTTGATCAGATGCGTGGCGCGCGGCGTCGACTGGCCGGTGCGCTGTTTGCCGTCCGCGCCCGAGACGTTGAAATAGCGCAGCGCCATGAAGCGGAAATCATGCGCATTCGCCGCGTCCTGCAGCATCCATTCCGTCATCAGCTTGGAGCGGCCATAGGGATTGATTGGCGCTTTTTCAAAGTCCTCGCTCACCATGTGTCCGTCGCCCATGCCATAGACCGCAGCGGTCGACGAAAAGATGAAATGCCGCACGCCCGCATCCACGCAGGCTTGCGCCAGCGCGCGCGAGACGACGGTGTTGTTGGCGTAGTATTTCAGCGGCTTGGCCACCGATTCCGGCACGACGATCGAGCCGGCGAAATGGATGACGGCATCGACGTTGAAGTCGGAAAACAAGCGGCGCACCAGATCCATGTCGCCGGCTTCGCCCTGGACGAAGTCCGCTTTCTCGCTGACAAGGCCGCGTGTGCCGGTCGACAGATTGTCGAGCACGACCACGGGCTCGCCGCGATCGAGCAGGCCATAGGTCATATGGCTGCCGATGTAGCCGGCACCGCCGGTGACCAAAACAGTCATGATTCACTCCGTCGTCAACCGCGGGTCAATTTCTGGAGCCCTGCGGTCTCAGGTCTGTTGAGCCGGCCCCACTTCATTTGCCGAAGTAAGATTACCATCGAGTGTATATCGAGCGAATTGCGCGCCTTCGGGCAGCAAGCCTCCTCCAGCAGTCGAGACCTCTGCCGCTGTAGAGCGCCTTGGAACAGGAGCCGAGATCAAACGCAATCGCTTCAAGACGCCGGATCGCAATTGGCGCAGATGAGTAAGCGCACCGGCGCCCAACAAATAACGCCATCGAATTGCGAATTCGGCGTGTCTCGCAAACTGACAGCAATGCGGAGCGATGAAAGGGCTGAGGCGGGCCACTCATTGTCATAGTTTTTTACACTCCCCGTTCGAGTCGTTGCGCTATTTTCTGTGGGTTGCACGAACTGAGCTGTAAACATTTTTTACAATCTTGAGGGTCTGACGCGGGGTTCAATTTCTTAACGTATTGGAAAATAATAACTTTCTATATGCGGCCCAATATTTGCTTGATGATTTACGAGGTCATAAGCTGTGGGAAATGAAATGACAGGCTTGAAAAATCGATTGTCATTGGCCGCGGCGAGCTTGGCCGCGGCGAGCTTGGCGGCGGTGATGTTGGCGGTCCCGGCGCAAGCGGACTATCTGTTTAGCGGATCGGGACCGAGTGGCGCGCTTGTCGCGCCAAGCGAGACGTGGGTTTTCAGCGCCGATCAGGGTTCAGACTGGGGTAGCCCGGGCGTCGGCTTGGGTGTAGTCGCTTATGGCGAAACATTGTCGGCTTTCGGTATGACGCTCACGTTCACCGGGGACGGCCGAATAGGCACTATCGATTCGGCCAGCGTTGGCATTGGAAATGGATCGGCGTGCGTGGGTGGTTCCACAGGCGGGACAACGTTTTGTACAATTTCGCCTACGGATATTTGGCTTGCAACCATCACGGGACCTGAACTCGATTGAATTTACGGCCCAAAACCCGAGCTTTGATCTCACGCAGGGTCAGGACTACTTTGTGAACGTCTTCTTCAACACCAATTCAGATAACCCGATGCCAACTGCATTCTCCGGCAAGTGGCTCACAGAATTTAGCCCTGTAGGGGTTCCAGAGCCCCTAACTCTTTCTCTTTTCGGTGCTGGACTTGTAGGTGCAGCCACACTGCGTCGTCGAAGGAGAAAGCTGGTCTAACACCATTGCGTTCTAGGGCGTGAGACGGCGGCCACAGGGCCGCCGTTTTCGTTTTCGCCTTGCGACAGTACGCAAAATATACACCTAACCTGGTGTTTATTTGACCCTTTTTGGGACGATAATTTACGACGATATCGCTATTGGCTATCCACAAGAAGGAGTTAACGCTAGGTTAACACTTTCTGGGGCCATCCATGCGCTCGATTGCAAATCAACTGGCGACCTTCGTCGCCATCGCGGTATTGGCGAACCCAATGCCTGCATATGCGCAGCCAAGCGGCGCTGCTGTGGTTTTCGGCGGTGTGACGATTGGCACCCCGAGTGCGACCAGCACGATCATCAAACAGACGACCAACTCCGCGATCATCAACTGGAAGAACTTCTCGCTGGCGTCTGGCTCAAGCGTTATATTCGACCAGCCAAACGCAGCCGCCATCACATTGAATCGCGTTCTTGGCGCCGGCGTCTCGCAAATAGACGGAACGTTACAGGCAAATGGTCAGGTCTGGATCATCAATGCGAATGGAGTCCTGTTCGGCAAGGGTAGCCAGATCAACGTATCGGGTCTTCTGGCGACCACGTCCGACATTTCGGACCGCGACTTTGCGACCGGCAATTACAACGTAAGCTCTCCCTCGTCGAACTCGGCGGCGTCGGTCGACAATGCCGGAACGATTCATGTCGCCAATGGTGGTTCGGCTGTTCTCTCCGGGCCCCATGTCAGCAATTCGGGACTTATCCAAGCGGATGCGGGACAGATCGTGCTGGGCGGTGCAAGCGCGTTCACCGTCGACTTCGACGGCGACAATCTGCTGCGCTACGCGATCACCGCGCCGATTGCCAATGCGCCGAGCGATGCGAACGGCGTCGCGCAGAAAGCGATTGTCGCCAACAGCGGCACTCTCAGCGCGGCTGGTGGCCGAATTCTTTTGACGGCGCGCGCCGCGGCGAATGTAGCGGACAATGTGGTCAACAATACAGGTATGATTTCGGCGACTTCGGCGTCGGTTCGCAACGGCGAAGTCGTTCTCGATGCGGGTGATGGAACGGTCCAGGCCAATGGAACCATCGACGCGACAGGCAATGGTGCGGGCCAGACCGGCGGAAACGTGACGCTTGCTGGCAACACCGTCAACGTCGCCGACAATGCGGTGATCGATGCTTCTGGCGATCAGGGCGGCGGTACCATCAGTATCGGCGGCGGCCTGCACGGAACCGGTCCTTACAAGGCGGCGGTCACCACAAACGTTGGCAATGCTACCATAAGCGCCGACGCCCGCACCAACGGCAACGGCGGCACTGTCGCGATCTGGTCGGACGGGAATACTCAGTTTTCGGGCAGCGTGACAGCAACGGGCGGTTCAAAGTCCGGCAATGGCGGCACGGTCGAGACCTCCGGTAAGAGCCTTGGCGTCGCACCCAACGCCGTCGTCAGCACCTCAGCGCCGAACGGCACACGGGGCAATTGGTTACTTGATCCCCTCAATCTGACTATAATTGCGTCGCCAAATAACGACGCACCTCTGACGAGCGGCATTATTCCATATAGTGCCGCAAGAAGTACGATAGCTGCGCAAACCATCGACAACGCCCTCGCTAGCACAAATGTAACGCTTGAGGCAGTCGATGACATTTTCATCAACGCCGCGATTGACGGAAGCGGAACCGGCCGCACGCTGACGTTCGATGCCGGGCGTTCGATTTTCGTCAACGCGAACGTCAATATGACGGGCCAAGGTGGAACACTCGTTCTTTCTGCCGACAATTCAGCCGCAAACCGGACTGACCCTGGCGCGGCGGTCATCACGGGCGTCGGCGTTATCAGCGCAGACTTCATCGTCCTTCAGCTACCTTCCAACGGATCTGATGGCAGTGGCATCGGCAGCGCCGGTTCGCCGCTCCTTATTGGCGCCGGAAACCTCTCCATCCAGACGAGTGGCGCCAATGCCTATGTTCAGGCGTCGAGCGCTGCCACAGGCCTTACCCTTGGAAATATCAACGTCGGCGCGCTCCAGGCGACCTCTGCTGGAAACCTGACAATAGCCTTGGGGGCGGCAATCACGAGTTCGGCGAGCGGCGACGCCGTTGTGCTGGCCGCCCAGGACTTCATCAACGACGCCGGTAGCGGCGCGATATCGCTTACCGGTAGTGGACGCTGGCTCGTCTATTCCTCCGCTCCGGGAGGAGACACATTCGACAGCCTCAATAGCGGCAACACCGCGATCTGGAATACGACCTATCCTGCCACGGTGTCTGCCAGCGGTAACCGATACGTCTTTGCCAATCAGCCGACATTGACGTTTACGTCCACAAACCAATCAAAGACCTATGGTGTCGATTCATCCGCGTCGATTGGGTCTGCTTACGCAGTGACAGGTTACCAAGCCAGCGTAGCAGGAGCGTATTTGGGTGACACCGCGGCGACTGCCTTCAGCGGCGCTCCAAGCGTGACGTCATCAGGATCGGCCGCAGGCGCAACCGTTGCCGGCGGGCCCTACCCGATCCTAATTGGCCCCGGTTCGCTGGCTTCGTCGGCCGGCTATGCGTTCAATTTCGCAAGCAGCGGCAGTCTCACCGTCAACGCTGCGCTGCTCTCGATCACGGCGAACCCCCAGAGCAAGGTGTACGGCTCGACCGATCCGGCGCTGACTTACGGCGTCAGCGGCCTGGTCAACGGCGACACGTCGTCGGTGTTTGTCGGTGCTCTGAGCCGCGCCTCGGGCCAGAACGTCGGCACTTACGCGATCAGCCAGGGCAACCTGTCGGCGGGCGGCAACTACACCATCGCCTTCACGGGCGCGAACTTCTCGATCACCCAGGCCTTGCTGTCGGTGACCGCCAACCCGCTGTCGAAGGTCTATGGCGCCTCCGATCCGGCGCTGACTTACGGCGTCAGCGGACTTGTGAATGGCGACACCTCGGCTGTGTTCACCGGCAGCTTGACGCGCGCGGCGGGTTCGAATGTTGGCAGCTACGCGATCGGCCAGGGCACGCTCTCTGCCGGCGGCAACTACGCGATCAACTTAACCGGCGCGAACTTCTCGATCACCCAGGCCTTGCTGTCGGTGACCGCCAACCCGCTGTCGAAGGTCTATGGCGCGAACGATCCGACGTTGACTTACGGCGTCAGCGGCCTGGTCAACGGCGACACGTCGTCGGTGTTTGTCGGTGCTCTGAGCCGCGCCTCGGGCCAGAACGTCGGCACTTACGCGATCAGCCAGGGCAACCTGTCGGCGGGCGGCAACTACACCATCGCCTTCACGGGCGCGAACTTCTCGATCACCCAGGCCTTGCTGTCGGTGACCGCCAACCCGCTATCGAAGGTCTACGGCTCTACCGACCCGGCCTTGACCTATGGCGTCAGCGGTCTTGTGAACGGCGACACCTCGGCGGTCTTCACCGGGACGTTGAGCCGCGCTCCCGGATCGAACGTCGGTAGTTACGCTATCAGCCAGGGCACGTTGTCGGCTGGTGGCAACTACGCGATCAACTTAACCGGCGCGAACTTCTCGATCACCCAGGCATTGCTTAGCGTGACGGCCAATCCGCTTTCGAAGGTATATGGCTCTGCTGATCCGACATTGACGTACGGCGTCAGCGGACTTGTGAACGGCGACACGTCGGCAGTGTTCACAGGCAGCCTGTCCCGTGCGGCCGGTGAAAATATCGGCAGCTACGCGATCACCCAAGGCACACTGTTGGCGGGATCGAACTACGCGATCAACTTCACCGGCGCGAACTTCTCGATTACGCAGGCGCTGCTGAACGTGACGGCCAACCCGCTTGCGAAGGTCTACGGTGTTACCGATCCGACGCTCACCTATGGCTTCAGCGGTCTGGTGAACGGCGACACGTCGGCAGTGTTCACAGGCAGTTTGGCACGCGCGACCGGCGAAAACGTCGGCAGCTACGCGATCGGGCAGGGGACTTTGTCTGCAGGATCGAACTACGCGATCAATTTCACCAGTGCGAACTTCTCGATCGCGCAGGCGCTGCTCAATGTGACGGCGAACCCGCTGTCGAAGGTCTATGGCTCAGCCGATCCGGCGCTGACCTTTGCCGCGAGCGGCTTTGTGAACGGCAATTCCGCGGTTCTGCTGACCGGCGCCTTGAGCCGTGCGACCGGAGAGAACGTCGGCAGCTATACGATCAGCCAGGGCACGCTGTCCGCCGGTGGCAACTATATCATCGCCTTCACGGGCGCGAACTTCGCGATCACGCAGGCACTGCTCAATGTGACGGCGAACCCGCTGTCGAAGGTGTATGGCTCGGCCGATCCGGCGCTGACCTTTGCCGCGAGCGGCTTTGTGAACGGCAATTCCGCGGTTCTGCTGACCGGCGCCTTGAGCCGTGCGACCGGAGAGAACGTCGGCAGCTACGCCATCAGCCAGGGTACGCTGTCGGCAGGCTCCAACTACACGATCGCCTTTACCGGCGCCAACTTCAGTATCACGCCGGCCTTGCTGAGTGTGACGGCGGACACGCTCTCGAAGGTCTATGGTGCGAATGATCCGTCTCTGACCTATGGTGTCAGCGGTCTTGTCAACGGTGACACCTCGTCGGTGTTCACAGGGGCTCTGACGCGCGCTGCAGGACAGAGCGTCGGTTCTTACGCCATCAGCGAGGGCACGCTGTCGGCGGGCGGCAACTACACCATCGCCTTCACGGGCGCGAACTTGTCAATCACACAGGCACTGCTCAATGTGACGGCGAACCCGCTGTCGAAGGTCTATGGCTCGGCCGATCCGGCGCTGACCTTTGCCGCGAGTGGTTTTGTGAACGGCAACTCGGCGGCGCTTTTGGCCGGCAGCCTGACGCGTGCAACCGGCGAGAACGTCGGTAGCTATGCGATCGGCCAGGGCACGCTGTCGGCGGGCGGCAACTACACCATCGCCTTCACGGGCGCGAGCTTGTCAATCACACAGGCACTGCTCAATGTGACGGCGAACCCGCTGTCGAAGGTCTATGGCTCGGCCGATCCGGCGCTGACCTTTGCCGCGAGTGGTTTTGTGAACGGCAACTCGGCGGCGCTTTTGGCCGGCAGCCTGACGCGTGCAACCGGCGAGAACGTCGGTAGCTATGCGATCGGCCAGGGCACGCTGTCGGCGGGTGGCAACTACACGATCGCCTTCGCCGGCGCGACTTTTGCGATTACTCCAGCGACCCTCACCTATGTCGCCAATTCCACCAGTCGCACCTATGGTGGTACGAACCCGACGTTTGACGGAACGGTAACTGGCCTCGTGAACGGCGATACGTTCGCTTCGGCCACCACCGGCGCGCTGAGCTTCGACAGTCAGGCGACCGCTTCCAGCAATGTCGGGTCCTATGCCATCAACGGGGCTGGCCTGACCGCGAGCAATGGCAACTATGTGTTCGCCCAGGCGGCTTCCAATGCCACCGCGCTGACCATCAATCCGGCGACGCTGACCTATGTGGCGAACGCGGGCAGCATTACGGTCGGATCGGATATTCCGACTTTGAGCGGAACGGTGACAGGCTTTGTGAACGGCGACACACAGGCGAGCGCAACGAACGGCACGCTCGTCTTCGCAACTACGGCGACAAAGTCGAGTCCCTTCGGTGTCTACGCAGTTGACGGTTCAGGGCTGTCGGCCGTCAACTATCTCTTCATCCAGGATCCGGGCAACGCAATGGCTCTGACGATTAACGACGTGGTCACACAGAGCTTGCCGCCAGAATTTAACTCGGTCGTAGTCTCGTCGATCCAGACCAACAACAATGGCTCAACGGACACAAATTCACCGCTTGACCTACCTACTGTAGCTGGTGGCGATGCGAGCGGCGATGCCAGCGGGGGTCTGTACAGTGTCGTTGGACACACTGCGAAGGGACCGGACCTGCAAAGCGCAAATACCGTCGTCCTATCGGGTCCTCTTGCCCAATTGGCGGCTAACAGCGTCTTTGGTGTTGCATACGTCGAGTCGCCAACTTTGGCGGATCGCGCCAGCCGCGCGATGTCTTTTAATTTCGTAGCTGGCTATCACGACAACTTCTCAAGCTGGGGTAACGACGCGTTCTGGCACTAGAAGCCGCGTGCCCAGCGGTTCCAATGCCCGATCGGCCAGATCTTTGAGAGCCCGCAGAGAAGTGTTTTGTCCGCACAAGACAGGTTGATCAAGCTGGTGGATGCTCCAGCAGACCGAGCGTACTCAGATCGTCTTCGAGGATGGCACCGGAAAATTGCCGCTCGGAACTGTCGGCGCCGGTGAAGTCGGGTGCGAGCGTTGTGCCATTCGTCAGGCGCAGGCGCTTCAAAATGGACCTTTCGAACTTCGCATGCGCAAGCTTCGCGCCCCGGAACGAGGCCCCGCGCAAATCGCAGCCTGAGAAGTCGGCATCGCGCAGATCGGCGCCATCGAACTTGGCCGCCTGGAGCTGGCTGCCCGAGAAGTCGAGGCCGATGCAGTTTGTCCTTCTGGCGGACAAGCCCGTCAGTTCATCGTCCCTGAGCATTCCGCGCAGGGGCCGCAGATCCTCGCCGTCGAGGACGGCGGGTACGCCCTTCTTTCCGTCGCTCGCAAGCCAGAGCCGATGCGCATCGAGCCGTGACGTGATGAGGTCGACCTTCGCCTCGGCGTCGGGTGCGACGTCGAGGACGCAGCCGTCGAGCGCGCCGGCCGGTACGATCAGCTCGCGCAGATTGACGCCGGTCAGCACCGCGCCGGTGAATGTGACGTTTGTCAGTCGGGCATTCTTGAAATTCGCGCCTTGCAGCAGCGCATCGGTGAAATTCACACCCGACAGTTTGGCGTTGCCGAAGGATACGCCTTTCAGCGAGCAATGGGAGAAATCTACGCCGGGATCGCCATACTGCGACGCGGCGCTCCTGACGGCCGTCGTCTGACGCGTGCGTTCCGCAACGGCGTTCGCGATGGAATAGGTCATCATTGTCGAGCGCAGGTCGGCCTGGTCGAGCACGGCGTAGGAGAGTTCTGGCATCCTTGAACGACGCGCCTCGCAGATCCGCTCGCACCAGGTTCGCGAGCTGAAGGTTGCAGTTGCGCAGGTCCGCGCAATACAGGCTCGCGCGCTCGAGATTGGAGCCGTAGAGATTTGCGCCGAAGAGCGAAGCGCCGGAAAAATCCGCTTCCATCAGTTTGCGGTTTGCGAGGTTGAGGCCGCTGAGATCGGCGTGCGCCAGCTGGGCTCGCTGGCCACCCTGATACAGTGCGTAGCGCTCATGCGCCGCAAGGATCGTGTTCAGCTCCATCTGGGAGCGGACGACAAGATCGCCTCCGTACAGATTTTTCAGCATTGCCCCGTCTCCGCAATCCAGGACCGGGATCGCGCAAGGCCAATGCTAATGGCTCGATTGTTGCGAAAACCTTTAAGCAGTCCTACCCAATTTTGGTAACTCATTGAGTTAGTCTTGTTTTCCGGCCTTGAACGGGCATTCGGCCACTTCTCAATCCGGGCCGGAAGTGGAATGCTGCGCCGGGTGAAATTGCAATCGGATGGAATTTTGCGTGCCAATTTGAACACTGGGGTGGAAACATGCGCGGCTTCCTCGCACTCATCTACGGCATCGTCTGCTATCTCATTTTCTTTGCTTCGTTCCTCTACGCGATCGGCTTTGTCGGCAACTTTCTAGTGCCGAAGTCCATTGACTCCGGTCCGGTCGGACCGCTTGGCACCAGTCTTGTCGTCGATGCCTTGCTGCTCGGCGTTTTTGCCGTGCAGCATAGTGTGATGGCTCGGCCGGCTTTCAAGGCCGTGTGGACGCGCATCGTTCCCGCCAGCATCGAACGCAGCACCTATGTCCTGTTCTCGAGCCTGGCTCTCGCGCTGATCTGCTGGCAGTGGCGGCCGCTGCCTGAGCCGGTCTGGAGCGTGAGTGGCCCGGCGGCTCAGATTCTCTTTGGCCTATTCTGTTTGGGCTTTGGCATGGTGCTGGTCAGCACATTCCTGCTCAACCATTTCGATTTGTTCGGACTTTCACAGGTCTATGCACGATTCCGAGGGACACAGACCGTGCCACCAACGTTTCACACGCCGCTTTTCTACAAGGTCGTGCGTCATCCCATCTATCTCGGCTTCATCATTGCGTTCTGGGCGGCGCCAACGATGAGCCAGGGCCGTCTGTTCTTTGCCGTCGCCACCACCGCTTACATTTTCATCGGGATCTTTCTGGAGGAACGCGATCTCGTTTCGTATTTTGGCGAGACCTACATTCTCTATCGTCGCCGCGTCTCGATGATTCTGCCGTGGCCGCCACGAAAAGGGTCCTGACAGATCGCCGGCGCTGCAAAGTCAGCTTGGCAATGCTGCGCTCCAGGCGACCGTCGCCGAGCATGGCGTTTCAGTCGAGAAGCTTCAGGAAGTTCTCCGTCACGCCCGTGCGACGCTGTCCGATAAGGTCGACAGTATCGCCGGCAATCCGTTCAAGAAGAGCTGAACGATAGAAGACTGATGGTGCGATCCACCGCCGAAATGTTTCGTGCGACGGATGCGCCAATCTTTTGTGTTGGAAAAGCAAACGCTAGCGACCCGCTAGAGCCACTTCGCGACGCCCTTGTGACCAGAGCATGCGCCCTGATGCACTTTGTTCGAGATGTAGGTGCCGTCATTGCATTGGGCTGTCGAACCGGCGGGAATGGCTAGCGCCGCAGCCGCCGCGCTGCCCTTCATGCATGTTGCAGTGTAGGCCTGATAAGTCTGCCCCTTCCTCTGATCGGCGGTCATGGTTTTCCACGTCGCAGCGCAGGCCTTCATCTTGTCGGAGCCGGCATTGGCGAAGGCCGGCGTCGCCAGCAGCACCAAGAGGCTGACAGCCGCAATAAGTGTTCTCATGTGTTTTTCCCCAGAATTGGCGCATCGCCAATAATATACAAAGTAAACATACTGCTGGGGAGACAAACCGCCAATGAGTAAAGTCACATTTGGCAGGTACCTCGCGGACAAGGGCGAGGGATTCAGCGGCCTGGTTTAGAACCCGCCGCCGTGCGCGCGCAGGATCGTTTTTGCGGACACCACATTCTCGCGCACGCCCTGGTGAATCTTTCCGACCGTGATGACGCTGAGAACGCCGGGCGCATATTCTCCGGGAAGCGCCGCGCGCACGGAAACCACTGCAGCAGCGTCGATCCACACCGGCGTGCCGTCCGGGCGGGTGAACTTCGTTTTCACGCCATGTAGTCCGATTCCGCCCGCCAGGGCTTTCGTGATGTCGGCCGCATAGCGGCGGGTCTCCTCAGGGAGCAAATCTCCGCGCAGAAGACGGTCCTCGAGATTTCCCGGTCCATCATTGTAAGCCGCGAACATTGCGGGATATCCGTATGTCAGGAATAGCCGGCGCAGGAACGCGGCGCCGGCAAAGATGTTGTCGTGCGGATCCTGCGGATCGGCGCCAAGTCCGTATCGCGCGCGCATGTCGTTGTAGGTATCGGGCATGAGCTGCATCAATCCCATCGCGCCAGCGCTTGAAACAAGCGGCTGGTTTTCTCCCGCCATCGTTCGCCCGCCGCTCTCCGTCACCAGCACGGCGCGGATCCAGGGTTGGGGCACGTTGAACCTGCGCGAGGCCTCGGTGATCAGCGGATTCCATCTGTTGATGCGCTGACCCGCGGTCATGCGCTGCTCCCTGTCGAATGCCGAGCGGCCGGGCAATGCGGTATCCGTTTTGCGCGCGACCGGCCTGGGCACAACGGCAGGGCGGTGCGACGGGTGCGGTGCTGGCGATGGCGGTGTCTGCAGGGGGGCAGGCTTGAAAAGAGCCATTCCAGCAATGCCAATCAGAAGGACCGCCGAGACGATCCAGACAGTTGGCGAACCCGGCAATCCCTGCATCCAATCCGCTCCGCGTTCCGCTTCCGCCCAGAGGTGGGGGGGCTATCGCACAGGCCTTTGATGCCGCGGGGCGCGAATCGCGCTAGGAATGCACGTCCTTACTCCGCATCGCTTCACAAGACGGAGAGTTCCCACGACGCAGCTCCAGGATACACAATGCCCAGAATCCCAACCATGTCTCGTGCCGCCCTGCTGAAAATGCAGGCGAAATCGCCACCGGAAAAGCCCGCACAAGCCGCCGCCAAAGCGGGCGCACCCAAGACGAAGGCCAAGAAGAAGCCTGCGCCAAAACGCTAGATCGACCGGCCAGCCCAGGTCCGATAATCGCGCCGCACAAGGCAGCGAAGCGCTGACCGTTCCCGAATTTGGCCTCAATCCGCTCCATGATCCCCATCGCCCAGCACAAGACGCGCCACGGCGAGATCGTCGTCCTCATGAGCCGCTCGACCGTGGCCTATTGGCAGGACGACCGGCATCAAAGCGAAGCGGACCGCAACGGCATCAGCCTCGCGGCCTATATCCACGCCATTCACGGCTTTGTGCGCCAGGCCGCAAGCCGCACAGTGCTGATGATCGGATGCGGCGGCGGCACGCTCGCGACCATGTTGCGCGCGGACGGCGTGAAGGTGACCATCGCCGAAATCAATGAGCGGTCGTTCGAGATTTCGCGAAGATATTTCGGCATGCCCGACGACATCGAGTGCCATGTCGCAGACGGCGCCACATTCCTGCGTCGCACGAAGCGCAAGTTCGACGCCATCGTGCTTGACGCCTATGACGGCGATCACATCCCGGCCCAGATGCGAACGCCGGCCTTCTTCAGGCTGGTCAAGTCGCGGCTGAATGCCAGGCGCGGCTGCTTCTTCGTCAACGTCGTGATGCGCAACGATCGCGACCGCCATCTCGATCGGATCGGTGGCGTGATGAGCAAGGCATGGAAGGACGTTCGCCTGCTCGATGCCCCCGGGATCATCGACCGCAATGCGGTGGCGATGGCTGGTGCGGTGCAGGACTTCGGACTGCCAAGGCTCACGATGAGGCCGAAAACGGGGTCGCGGGTACTCACCAGAGAGCTGAAAGCCTTTAGGTACCGGGCGCGGCGGGACAAACCGAAAAGGCGCGGGACGAAGAAAGCGTAGCCAACGCGTTGCGGGTCCCGCCTAATTCGCCTTCAAGACGCAATGCGTCAGATGTTCAAGCACCTGCCTCGCGCGCACCAGCGAAAGCTTCTGGTCCTTGCGCAGCGGGCGCCAGGATTCGAAACTCGGTGCGAGATCAAGACTTTCGACGAACAGGGCCTCGGCGCGCCTGTTGGCCGGAACAATGCGGACAAGGGCGGCGAACGCGTGTTTCTGGAACGTGTGCCAGGCACCAAAAGACAGAAGCACGTTACCATCGCAAGCGCCGGGCACTTTCTTAAGGAAGACGAGCCGGACGCAATCGCCGACCTGATTGCTTCATTCATCTGCTCGACACGCTGAGGAGCATCGTCATGAATGTCGAAAACGCACTCTATCCCAGCCGCGAACGCATCATGAATCTGATGGGCAATACGTCCGCAGAGCCCATCGTGATGCTCAACCTGCTCAAGTTCCGCGCCAAGGCGGAATATCCCGACGGCCGCAAGACCGATCTGACCGGCAAGCAGGCGAAGGGAGCGTTCGCCATGCGCCTTGTGCCGATGATCGCGCTAGGGTTCATCATGCTGACCAATTTCGTGCGCGGCGGCATACATGCCTTCGCGCCAGATGGTGGTGCCCATTCGATTGCCGGACGCGACCTCACGCAGAACGTTCCGACGATACTTAGTCTTTTCGCCGTCCTGGGCTTTCATCAGATCGTGTCGGGTCTGTTCCAACTCTATGTGCTTGCGATTCGGCGCGATCTCGTCGTGCTCGCGCTCGTGCTACAGACGGTCGAAACGGCGCTCGGCGTAGCGAATCTCTATCTCTACCGCACCATGCCGCTGCCTGTCCCGGGCGCCCCGTTCAACGCTGCTGTTCTTGCTTTGCTGATCGTTGTGACCGCGCTCGCGATCGCGCGACCCGATCCCGGCGCCGTGAAAAGCTAACTGATCCCGCGCCGCAGGAATTCTTCGCCGCCCGACATGTTTGGTTCGACAAGCCAAAGCCGCAGCAGGTGCCGTTTGCGCTCGGCTTCGGGCCAGTCTTCATATTCCGTGCGCTTGTGCAGGATAGCGGCGTTCTTCAGGAACTGCATGTCGCCGGGCTCGAACTGCATGTCGAGATAGAGGGCAGGGTCGTTGGCCGTCCGCTCGATGAAGGTAATGAGCTCTTCCTGCGCACGCGTCAGGCGCGGCGCGGTCGCGTGCTGCTGACTCTCGCGGATATACCAGGGAATGAAGAAAGTGCGCAGGCGCCCCTCGCTGAACCGGCACAACGCCAGATCGAACCACGGATTTGCGCCCGGCTTGTGCTGACCTTGCGTATCGAAGGGAAAGGGTTCGAACAGGACCGGCACAAGGTCGGGACGCTGTTCCAGCATTTTGTTGAAGATCGTGACCGAACTGACGATGCGGCTTACGCCGCCCGACTTTGCGTCCTTCAGGCAGAACAGTCCGATGATGTCTGCACCGTCTGTGTGAAAATCCTGTTCCGCTCTCGTCTTGTAAAGCCTTACGCCATAGGCTCTCGGATCCGCGCCCGTGTCTCGAATGTGGCCAATCAGATCGCCGTCGGTATTCTGCGAGACAGCTCTTCCCATGTGCAGTCCAAGACCCCAATAGACCTGCGCACAGGTGTCCGTGGAATGTTGGGCAACCGGAAATCCCTTCACGAGGACGAAGCCGCGGCCTCTGTCGAGTTCCGTCAGCCAATTTCGAATTTTTCCGGCAAGCGTCGGAAGTGGAAAGTCTGCGCGGCTCCAGGCGAGCATGGGCTTGCCCGTTGCCTGCGCATGCCGGCAGGCCTCGATCAGTTCGCGAATGTCACCCACCGAAAGTGGAATTTTCCAATCCGCGCGCAGAGCCATCTCAGGCCCCCGCCATGCATCTGGCGTCGTTAGCGGGGCGGAAGGCCTGGTTGAATCAAGCTGATCCGACATCGTCGTCACCTTCGAAATTGGCAAAAACTATTTTGCTTATCCACGCCATCACGCCTTGCGCAGCAACCCCGTAGCGACTATCCGGCGGCAGGAGATCAGCGTTTGGGGTTACTCATTCTGGCGAATACGAGCCGATCCTTATTGTCCCGCATCAATGACGTGAGGCCGGATATCGTGGCGAGCCCAAGGCCGCCGGGCATGCCTGACTCGGGATCGGGTTCGATCTTGGCGTAGGCTTCGCTCGAAACTTTTTCCCACTTTCCGGCGGGTGTCTTGATTTCGAGACTCGCAACCGTTGCCTTCAGCATCAACCGCACGATCGCCGTGTCTGGCGCGGATGGCCTGGTGAGGCTTGGATGACCCGCGATCATCTGCCAGCCATTCGCAAGCGCCCAGGTCGTCAATTCGTCTTTGGTCATGGTGTGATCACCGCCTTTGCGAAGCTCAAGCGTGAACGGATGAAGCTGCTGAACGATAGGGCGTCAAGTCCCAGCCGGGATAGCGGGCCTGCGCGCGGGCCAGGGTCACTTGCGTCCAGAAGGGATGTCCTGGAGGCTGAACGCCAAAACAGGCCAACTGCTTGGGCGTCGCGTTTTCGAAGATCCGCCGCCACGGCTTGGTGTGATGGAATTGCCAGGCGTGATAGCCGATGCTGTCGTCGCCGGCTTTCTTGTAGCACACCATCAGCGCGTAACGATGACCGTGCGGAGCGGTCATGTTGGTGCCGCGATGGTAGACGTCAATGCCATAGGGATTGATCGTTCCCGCGGGTCCGGCGCTGGAACGTTCGTACCGCCGCATTTTTTCCTGCAGCAACGCCTGCTTCTGCGGATCGAGATCCAGCGAAGCTTCTGGACCTGTAATCTTTTCGCTGTCCGTCCGCGTCACAAAGTGCATCGGGCCGTGCGCCTCACTGACGTCGCTGAAGTAGCAAAGGATCGTGACGGAGTTCAGCCTGGCGTCTTCCGACGGCACGGTCAGCGTGTGATTGCCGAAGTCGCAATGGAACGGCTGATCGTAGTCGGCGTCGCCGGTGAACTTGGCCCAGGCCTGGCATTGGTAGAGGTGCAGATTCTCGGTCGCCAGCGCCTGTTTCCCGAACGCCATCAGCGCCGGGTGCACGCCGATCAGGTTGAGCGCCGGCGAACAGTCGAAAGGGATCGCTTCGAACGCCGAGAACTGGGCCTTGTTGAAGCGGCCGATCTCTCCGTCCCTCTTTTTGACGAGCGGTTCCGCACCGCCGACCGACCGTCCGAACACCAACTCGAAATCCGCGCGCACGGCGGTAACTTCATCCGGCGTGAAGAAATCCGGAATCGAAACCACGCCCTCGCGTCGCCACGTCGCGAGATGCTCAGGTGCAAAGCGCGTGTCCATCGGCATAGCCCGTCACGTTCCAGTGGGAAGTTGCACAAGGCAAATGCTGTGCTCCTTTATTCCCACGCGCAAGCCCAATGCTCCCGGTCCGTCATTCGTATCGGGCCGCCAGTTCTTTCGCCAGTGTCCGTTCCGGAACCATTCTGCCGGACGCGAGACGAACCTCGGCGACCTTCCCGTTCTTGTCTCTGATGCGTCGGGCTGGTTCGCCAAAATTTCCAAAGGAGCCCGCCTGCGCAATGCGCGCCTTGTCCTTGCCCGTAACGGCGAGCTCGGGGACCTTGAGAAACGGCGTCGCCATGCCGGGAATAGCGAGCAGGACCTTGTCGCCCATCGGCACGAGGTCGGTCGCACCCCAGTCGCTCCACCAGCGTCCCGTCCAGTCTGCCGTCTTCCTGGATGGCGCGCCTTCGGCCTGAAAGCGCGCGAGGATGTGCAGCACGCCATCGACCCATATTTGCGGTACGCCGTCTGCGGCATTCGTCAACAGCGAGATCGCAACGCCCTGCGCCGGCGCCACAGCGGTTCGGGTGAGGTATCCCTGGAATCCACCGCTATGTCCGAACCAGTCCCATCCCGCGAAGGAACCGCTCATGATGCCGAGACCGTAACCGGTATCGATTGGCGAAAAGGCGTCGCGCCATTGCGGTCGCGTCATCTCGCGACGGCTGGCGACCGACAACACGCTCTTCCTGGCGTTCGGTGCGAGCTGGCCAAAGAATTTGACGAGATCGGACGCCGTGCTGACAAACCCTGTCGCCGCCGCAAGCGCGTGTGTCGACTGATCGCCGGGATAGACGACGCGGCGGCCGAGCAGAACCTTGCCGCTATGTCCGCGCGCAAGCTTTGCCCTGGCGGGCAGCGCAGCGTCGGGCGTCGTTTCGCTGAGGCCGATGGGCGCAAGAATTTCGCGCGATACGAAGGCCGCATAGGGCTCACTGGCGATCGCCTCGATCACGAGGCCGGCAAGCGCGAAACCGTGATTGGAATATTTCAGGCGCGTATTGGCATCGATCGCCGGGGCAAGCTTGAGGTCCTTGCGAATCCGCGCTTCGTCGGAGAATGGCGCGCGACCCTCCCAATAGGGCGACTCTACGCCGTCGCGAAAGATGCCGGCCGTGTGCGACAGCAATTGTGCGATTGTCGCGGCGGCGATGTCGGGATGCAGACCTTTGACATATTTTCCGGCCGGATCGTCCAGCTTCAACCGGCCCTGCTCGCGTAGTCTCATGATGGCGGCAGCCGTGAAAGATTTGGAGTGCGAGGCGACGCGAAAGCGGTGACGCGGCGTGAGCATCTCGTCCGCACCAAGATCGGCATGGCCGAATGCTGTGTCGAGCACGATCTTGCCCTGATGCGCGATCGCGACCGCGCAGCCGACCTGTTCGCTCTGGCGCATTTGAAAGGCGAGCCATTGCGGGATGTAGGAAAGTGCTGGTGCCAGCCAGCCGGACGCTTTTGCCATAATTTCAATCCTGTGGAGAGCGTTGCGCGACGCGTGTGATGGAACCACTACGCCGTGCGAGTTTCGCTAAGTCAATTTCTCCGGCAAGAATAGCTGTGCGGGTGCCGGCTGCCGATCATGACTCCGTCGAAAGCGGCGGACCGGCAAGTGTGCCTTCGCCCGGAGCGCATTTATAGTGCCGTCTGTAGGCGCTTGGAACAGTTCGCGCCCATTTGGGGTTTCTCCGTCAGTCCTTAACATGCTAATGCGCTTGGCATTTTTGTTGTGTCGCTTGGTTCGCGCCGGACATGCCATGAGAGGCGGACCGAATCGAGACGTGCCGACACGCTTATGTGCCCGGTCCTTGCCGCGTAAGAGGTGTGGTCGCACATGGAATGGGGCATTGTTGCGCTGGCGATCCTGGCGCTGCCGGTCATGGCGATTGTGGCTTTCGCAAAGTCGGTGACGAACGAGCGCGAACGGCGCCGGGTCGAGGAGCGGGTCAATCTCGCACAACGTGAACTCAGCGAGCTGTCGGGCAAGATCGAGGCATTGCGCACGGGCATTCGAACGCCTGGCGCTGAATCGTTAAAAGCCGCCGCGCCCGAAACGCCGCAGGACGTCGCTGATCGCGAGCGGCGGATTTCAGCGAACTATCCGCGGCGTGACTTGTTTCCGCCGTGCACCAAATCGTGATTTTCCATGGCCAAGTTCGCAGGGCGGGGGCGTATTCAGCCCCGGACAGTGACGTTGCGATGCAGGCTTGCGCGCGTCGGTACCCAGATGTTGCTGGAACAGCTGTCAGCGGCTACCACACATTTACCACCCAGTTGGCCCCGCGCTGCATCCAATGATAGTTGGGTTCCAAAAGGACAAGGCCGGTCGCGCAGATCCACAGGAGCGCCACGATAAACATGTCGCGCGCGACGATCGCGGGAACGTTGCGAACTCCTGTCAATCGCTGCGTAAGAAAATAGGTGACCACAACCAGCACGAACAGTCCGGCCGTCTCCAATGAGGGAACAACTGGTTGCAGGCTCGACCAAATTTGGTCCCACGGCATCGCTGCTTACCTCCAAATTCAAAGACTTGAATCTTCCAGCAGCGACCGTCTCCGCACAACGACTGAACGCTAGCAAGAGATCGAGAACTGTTCCAGCGCGAACTTCCCCCTTGGGTCGAAAGCTGACGTTCACCTGGCGTCACCGATCGCTTTCGCCTGGACGAATCCAACCGACGCGCGCACCCGGTAAAACGCGTAGGCAATTTGTGGTGTCTGGACTGACGTTTAATATGAACGCCAGATAAACGCCGCCCCCAGACTGGGTTCAGACCCTTCGGGCCATTCTAGCTCCAACGGTGCATCCGCATCGAACCGAGGCGGAATGATGGTCATGAAACGTCTTGTGAGTGCAACGCTGGCCCTGACGCTGCTGGGCGGATCTGCGGCGGTCGCCGCGCCCTACGATCTTGGCGGTCAGCGGTACAACGGCGGAAACCAGGGTTACGGCAACCAGTATCGCGGCGGCAGTTACTACGGTCACAATGGCACCAACGGTGGAGCACTCGTGGCGGGCGTCGGCATTCTGATTCTAGCCGCGATTCTGGCATCACAACATCGCCATCATCACTTTCATCAGGGCTGGTACAGCCGCGACGGCGGTCGCTACGACAATGCTTACAACCGGGGCTACAGCAACCAAGACGGCAACCGCGATGACGGTTACGGCGAGAATGATCGTCGCTGGTAGTTCCGGCACATAGCGAAATACGGCCTCGGCGGGATCGTCCGAGGCCGTTCACCAGTCAACCCTTCTCGAGGGTTCCGGGAAAGTTACGAACTTCGCTGGAACGAATCCGTGTTCGTTGCGTTTGAATTGAAATCTGCGCCTGGTCGCCGGAAGCGACGCGTTTTGCGCGGATAATATCGAACAAGCTGCCATGGAGCGCCAATGAAACCGTCGCTAAAACTCACGTTACTCGCGTGATCGTTTATCGGCCTGACGATCGTCACTGCACCAGGAGCGCTTGGCCGATACCACGTATGGGATGACAGGAACCGCAGTGTTTCTTCTGCGCCCGAAACAGGCGGCTATTGCGACAGCGCAGGTTGCCCGGATCGGTTCTGGAAGTATCCAATTCACTACGGGCCCGTATTTTTCCACGGCCGGTGGTATCGCGGTCCCGTCTACTACCGTGGCGACCGCTTTGCGCGGCAATATTGGGTGCATGGCGGTTGGCATCGCGACGAATGGCGCGGTCGTCGACCGTCCTGGGCACGCCAGAGCCACGATGGGCCGCCGTTGGCGTTCGAGTACTACGCAGATCACGGCTTTCAGCTAGGTGATCACTGGCGGCATGAGCATGACGCAGGCTCTCGCGGTGACAATGGCTGGGAGGGACGAGACCATCGCGACAATGGCGGTGACGGCCGTGGCGACTGGCGTGGAGGAGATAATTCCGGCCATCACGACCATGGCGACAGCAACGGCAACTGGCAGTCAAGCGACAACGGCGGAAACGATGGAAACCGCGATTGGCGCACCGGCGGAAATGGCACGCCCGATCAGGGCCGTCCGTCGGACAATAATGCCGTAACAATTCCGCCAACCCGGCCGATCGGCATGCCGGGAACGATAACAACGGTCAGGCGCGAATCCCGTCTGGAAACACCATCCACTCCACGGCAGCGACGTATGGCGCGACCTGTCACCAACCTTCGGGCAATGTCACCAAGTTCCTCGCCGATACCTGCAATAGGCGCGCAATGCGCGAATACGCTGTGCAGTACCAGACGATAGGAGATCCGTCTCCGGGATGTGCAAAAGACTTCTCAGTCCAGTGGACATGTTCTGCAGACCCTGGTGGGAATGCGGCCGCTCCGGCCGAGGCCGGCCTGGGCAGCAAAGTCTTGCTGCAGTGTGCAAACACGGGACACTGACAATCAGATTCTCAAGAGGCAATGAACAAGTTGACGCTCGTCGACTGCGGTCATCGGTCTATGCCTCTTGCCTTCACGCCGCGTACCTCCTGTCAGCCAAGACGTTGCGACCATAGTTCCTTTCGTGCGTTCTGCTTAAGGCGTCGAGGTTTGCGCGAGAAGGGAAACATGCGATTCGGTGAAACTTGCGGCGTGCGCCTCAACGGACGGGTGATCCTTGCGCTCGCTCTGCTCTGCGCGACGAGCACGCCAGCGTGGGCCGCGGCCGTGCCGGGCTCAGGCAGCGTCGAAGGCACATTCATTGCCGAGATTGTTGTTCTGATACTGGTCGGACGCGTGCTGGGCGAAGTCATGCAGCGCCTCGGTCAGCCGGCCATTACGGGTCAACTCATCGCCGGCATCATTTTGGGACCGTCCGTGTTCGGCGCGATCTGGCCGGACGGGCAGAAGGCGCTATTTCCGTCGGCTCCCGAACAGAAGGCGATGATCGACGCCGTTTCCCAACTTGGAATCCTGATGCTGCTGCTGCTCACCGGCATGGAGACGGACTTGCGCCTGGTGCGCAAGGTCGGGCCCGCAGCAGTCGCAATTTCGGTGACGGGAATACTGGTGCCCTTCATTTGCGGTTTTGCGCTGGGGCAACTTCTGCCGGACTCGATCCTGCCGGTGGGTCAACGGCTTATTCCGTCGCTATTCCTGGGCACAGCGCTTTCGATTTCATCGGTGAAGATCGTTGCCATGGTTGTGCGGGAAATGAATTTTATGCGGCGCGATCTAGGGCAGGTCATCGTCGCTTCCGCAATCATAGAAGACACGATCGGGTGGGTGATCATCGCCGTGACCTTTGGCATCGCCAATCACGCTTCAGTCGACTTGTTCTCGCTTGCGAGGAGTGTCTTGGGCGTCGGCATATTTCTCGGGATTAGTTTCACGATTGGCAAACGCGTCGTGTTTGCTCTCATCCGCTGGGCAAACGACAATTTTCGCAGCGAGTTTCCTGTCATCACGATGATCCTGATCATCATGGGTGCTATGGCCGAAATTACCCAGCTTTTGGGCGCGCACACTGTGCTGGGCGCTTTCGTCGCGGGAATCCTGATCGGAGAATCGCCAATCCTCACCCGGCATGTGGAAGACCAGCTCCGCGGTCTCATCACGGCGCTTTTCATGCCGGTGTTCTTCGGGATTGCGGGATTGAGCGCCGACCTGACAATTCTGAAGAATTCAAATCTTGCTGTATTGACGGCGGGTCTCGTTGTTATTGCGAGCGTCGGAAAATTCACGGGCGCCTTTGTAGGAGGCAGGATCGGCGGCCTCACATTCAGGCAGTCGATCGCAGTCGGATCGGCGATGAATGCGCGCGGGTCGACCGAGGTCATTGTCGCCTCCATCGGCTTGGCGATGGGCGCCCTGACGCAGAGTCTGTTCACGATGATTGTGACGATGGCCATGTGACCACAACGGCACTGCCGCCAATGCTGCGCCGGGCACTTGCGGCGCTTCCGATCGGACCGAATGAGCAGAAGCGGATCGACAATGAGGCCCTTGATGAAAATGGTTTCGTAACCAAGCTCGAACGGCTGCTGTTGGCCGTCGACGGTTCCCCCGCCGGCAACTTCACCGCGCGGATCGCGGGGTTGGTCGCTGGCGCATACGGCATGCCGCTGACAATTGTTCGCCTGGAAGATCGACCCGATGCAGTCGAGCCGGCCGATGGCCCCAGTCGGCAAGTCCGGGAAGGCGCAAAGGCAAGTGCCGCGCTGATGAGAGAAAAAGAAGCCGAGCCGAATCCGGACAAAGTACACCTGACCACCCGCATTGTTGGCCAAAACAGTGAGGAGGCGATTGCCGAAGAAGCTCGCAAAGGCTTTGATTTGATGATGATCGGTGTCGAAAAAACTCATGGTGTCGAAGGGGCATTTGATCCGCAGATTTCAAGACTGACGAAGGATTTCAAAGGGCCAATCGCGATCTTGGCCTTGGCTGACGGTGCTGGCGTGCCGGTGCTGAACAGCGAACTGCGCGTTCTTGTTCCGATAAACGGAACGCCCGCGGCGCGCCGTGCCGCGGAGATCGCGTTCGTCATAGCAAGACCCACCGGCGCTAAATTGACTGCACTCTATGTCTCCGCCGACGACAAGAGAGCCGGCACAAGAAGCGACACCCGAACGCGCGAAGAAGCTGCCCTGAAAGATATTGCCGAGCTCGGCGAACGTTACGACGTTCAACTGCAGACCGCGCTCCAATCCAGGTCGGGTGCCGAAAACGTAATCCTCAGGCGCGCGGCTTCGGGATATGGCCTTATTGTGATGGGTGTCAGTCAGCGGCCGGGCGAACAGCTGTACTTTGGCAACGCGGCAAATGCGATATTGAAGAGCTGGAAAGGCGCCGTTCTGTTTGTGGCGACCTAGTCCGCGACTGCTTCGAAAGTGTCCCGCTCAAACATCGGGCGGTTGGGCATCGGCGTAGGCCTGCGCAGCCATCATGATCGCGCCGGATTCTGCCGGATAGGTGTGAACGATTTCGGCCAATTTTGTCATGCCAATGCCGGCGTTCAGTATGACGGCCAATTCGTTCACCAATTCGCTGGCGCGCGATGAAACAACTGTCGCTCCCAATATCCTGTCGGTACCGTCTTCTATGTGAATCTTCAGGTATCCAACATCCTGGCCATCAGTAATGGCGCGATCGACATCCTGCATCATGATCGTAAAGCTCTTGACCGGAATGGAGCGCTGACGGGCTTCCCGGACGCGCAATCCCACATGCGCGATTTCCGGATCGCAGAACGTGCACCATGGTATCGCCAGCGCGCTGTGCCGTTTCCGTCCTGAAGCCAGCGCATTTTGAACCGCGATGAGCGCCGAGGCCCGGGCCGCGTTGGTGAACTTGTAGGGCATGCACACGTCACCCGCGGCGTACACATTCGGGTTGGTCGTGCAAAGAAAGTCGTCGACTTTAATTCCATCGTCGGAAGTCCGTTCAACGTTCGCCACGTCCAGTCCGAGATTCTCCACGTTTGGTACGCGTCCAATGCTCAGTAGGACTTCGTCCGCCTCCACGAACGATCTGACTTCATCGTTCACGGTTTCCAGGATTTTGGAACCACCTCCGTTCCGAGCCCCCACAACAGTGGTGTTCAGGTGGATTTCGACGCCATCTTTTGCCATGGACCATGACAGGAGTTCTGCTGCATCACGTTCTTCTCCCGGAAGGAATTTGGGCTGGTCTTGAACGATCGTCACATGCGAACCCAATCGGCAAAAGGCCTGCGCCAGTTCGCAACCCAGCGGACCGCCCCCGATAACGGCAAGACGTCTTGGCAAAGCAGTCAGTTCAAAGATGTTATCGCTCGTGCAATAGCCGATCTGGTCGAGGCCGGGAATATTGGAGGCCCTCGGCCGAGCTCCGGTCGCAATGAGGGACTTTTTGAATCGCAATGACTTTTCGCCGGCCATCAGAGTGTCCCTGGCAGAGAACCGAGCCTCTCCAAAAAATACGTGCACTCCGATGGCCGCGAGCCGATCCACGGATTGATATTCAGCGATCCTGGCGCGTATTTCGCGCATACGCGTCATCACTGCGCCAAATTCCGGCACCGCATCGCCGCGAGGCGGTGCACCGAGTTCTTCGGCTTCTTTCATCGCTGTATAGACGCGCGCGGTGCGAATGACTGCCTTGGATGGGACGGATCCGCTGTTGAGGGAATTGCCCCCGATGAATCCTTTCTCGACCAAGGCAACGCTGAAACCCCGTCGGGCCGCAGACTCGGCCGCTGCAAGTCCTGCGGGACCAGCGCCCAGGATTACCAGGTCGTAGCAAGCAAGTGGTTCAGGATTCTTCCAGTCCGCTGGTCGTACGCGACGAAGGAGGAGTGTGCCGTGAGGAGGTGGGCGCATGGGAAGATGTGAAGGCATAGCTAGAGCCACCCGCCTTTAAAGTCAGCGCGAACAAGACCTGTCCTCACATACGAACAGCCTCGAAAGAGATTCCAGATCTGCGCAGTTCGGCAATTCTCGATCATCATCATCAGTAGTCCCTGATCCAGTCCGTACCACCCTTCGGACAGCCAGGCCTTGCCGTTGCCGGACAATGTCGGATTGAAACCGCTCGCAAACCGGTCTCGATCGCAGACCCGCGGAAAGGTGTTGAGAAGGTGCCGCGTGCCGGCAAGTGCGCCCCGTTCATCGAAAGGAAGCGTGGCCAGCATAGCCCAGGGAGCAATGGTGCCGTCGTCCGGTCCAAAGGGTGCTCCGCGAGCCATATACCCGAAAAACCTCCGGTCTCTTCCGCTTTCGCGTGAGGCGCTGTCGCCGGGCCCATCCCCGGCCGTGATGCCCCAGAAATTTTCGCCGTACCCGTCGAACGCGCGAGGATTCCGTTTGGCATATTCGCGGTGCATGGCAATGGTGCTCTGGGTATTCCTGAAATAGTCAGAGCCCTTTTCCCGCATGAACCGGTCCTGAATGTCCCGAAAATCGATCCATGCGTGCGAGAAGAGATGCGTGAACAAGGGGCCGGAATAAAGAACGTCCCGACCAAGCAGATTTTCCCACTGATAGGTAAGTTGCCAGCTCGCATAGTGGCTGGGAGTCAGGGGGGAGGTTGGCGATCCGAGGCCGAGGACGTAAAGGATCGTCGCTTCGTTGTAGCCCTCCCACCCATAGTGCAGAAAGCCACACTCCGGTTTCCACCCCTGGGCGAGCGTGTCCGAGCCGTTTTCGGCCCAACGCCAGTCTACGCGGCGATATAGAGCATCGGCCAGCGCGCGGAGTTCGACTTCATCGCCCCCGCCATCGAAGTAGCAGGCGGCGGTGAGCACTCCTGCCATCAACAGAGCCGTGTCGATAAGCGACAACTCGCAGGTCCAGACGCGGCGGCCCGACTTCATGTCCAGAAAATGATAGTAGAACCCCTTGTACCCGGTTGAATCAGGTTCGCCGGTCTGCGAGCTCTCGGAGAAAAACCGCAGAGTCGTCAAGGCCAGCCTCGCCGCTTCGGCGCGCTCTACCCAACCTCGACGTACCGCCACCGGATAGCAAGAGAGGGCGAAGCCAACGACGGCAATGCTGCATGGTGATGCCTGACGCGATGTATCGGCCACCAGGCCGTTTTCGAGGTTCGTGTAGTCCAAGAAATAGGAAAATGCCCCCCGCTGGAGCCGGTCCAGGAGAGCATCATCGGTCAGGGCGCCAAGCTCATTCACTGCTGGTTGAACACGCAAAATCGTTGGCACTGTTTGGCGCAAACCCAAGGAGCTTCATCAATTTCTACGGCCGCGATTGTAGGAGGCGGCGCGCGCAGGGAGGCGAACCCGCTGAGCTTGCTGCTCCGGATCATCGGCGTCTTCGCTGTCACCCGTCTGCTTTTCTTCAGCCCGACGTTTCTCCATGTTCGGCTGGATCCGATCCTTGCTCTGTCCGTCGGAATCAACGTCTCGGCTCCCCGCGGCCATTCTATCAGAACGTCGCATTTCGCCCATGCCTACCTCCTGCTTTGTATTCCTGCGATGCCATCCAAAGAAAAGTTCCCATTCAATTTCGACCGTCATGCGAACTAACTTTCATTCTATCACTCGACTCGGCGTCAGCCGCTCTAAATGCGTCAGCGACGATGCGTTGTGCTTCAGTTTGGATGTGTTGCAGATGTTCCTTGCTCCGGAAACTTTCCGCGTAGATCTTGTACACATCCTCCGTTCCTGACGGCCGTGCGGCGAACCACCCGCAATCGCTTGAGACTTTAATCCCGCCGATTTGCGCGCTATTTCCGGGCGCTGTGTTCTGTTTATCTGTGATTGGGTCGCCCGCAAGCGTGGTTGCGCGGATTTTCTCCGGCGTCAGATTTTCCAGAATCGTTTTCTGTTGCGTGGTCGCCGGCGCATCGATGCGTTGATAGGAAGACGGTCCAAGTTCCTCCGCCAGGGCGTCGTAGATCTTGCCCGGGTCACGTCCGGCGCGGGCCGTGATTTCCGCCGCCAGAAGCCCAAGGATCAGTCCATCCTTGTCCGTTGTCCAAACTGTGCCATCGCGTCGAAGGAATGAGGCGCCCGCGCTTTCTTCGCCTGCAAAGCCAAGCGAGCCGTCGCCAAAGCCATCGACGAACCATTTGAAGCCGACAGGCGTTTCGAATAGTTTCCGGTTGGTGTGTGCAACAACCCGGTCGATCATCGAGCTGCTTACAACCGTCTTGCCGATCGCGAGTTTCGAACTCCAGTGCGACCTGTTGCCGAACAGATACGAAATGGCGGCGGACAGATAATAATTCGGATCCATCAACCCGCTCGATTTGCACACGATACCGTGCCGGTCCGCGTCAGTATCGTTGGCAAACGCGATGTCGAATTTGTCCTTCAGCCCAATCAAGCGCGTCATTGCATAGGGCGACGAGCAATCCATGCGTATTTTTCCATCCCAGTCCGCGGTCATGAATTGGAATGTCGGATCGATCACGCCGTTCACGACGGTTGCTTCAATGTGGTACCGATCAATGATGGGCGCCCAGAAGTGGACCGCGGCGCCTCCCAGAGGATCGATGCCGATCCGTATGCCGGAATTCCGAATGGTTTCCATGTCTACTACGTTCGAGAGATCGCGGACGTAGGAATTGACATAGTCGTGGTGCATGACGTACGGCGATTTTATCGCCCGCGAAGACGGAATGCGTAGCACGCCGGCGAGTTTGTTCTCGAGAAATAGATTGGCGGCGTTTTCGATCCAGCGTGTTGTTTCGGAGTCCGCCGGACCCCCATGTGGCGGGTTGTACTTGAAGCCACCTTCATCGGGCGGATTGTGCGACGGTGTAATCACGATCCCGTCGGCGGCGCCTCCGCCATTTCGATTGTGGGCAATAATGGCGTGCGAAATGACGGGTGTTGGTGTGTATCCACCGGCCGCGTCGACCATCACGGTGACGCCGTTTGCGGTCAGAACCTCCAGCGCCGTCTCCAACGCCGGTTGGGAGAGCGCATGCGTATCTTTCCCGATGAAAAGCGGTCCGGTTATCTCCCGGCTCTGACGGAAACGGCATATGGCCTGTGTGATGGACAGGATGTGATCTTCGTTGAACGAGCAGGTAAGCGCTGAGCCGCGATGACCTGAAGTGCCGAAACTGACGCGCTGTCCTGCGATCGAAGGGTCTGGCTTGTCGCCGAAGTAGGCCGCTACCAGTTGCGCCACGTCGATGAGCATTGAGGGCGTAACGGGCTTGCCTGCGCGTTCGTCCAACGTTCTTGTCATCTTGTGCCTGCGAAAGGACTGCGCAGGTTGAGACGCACACCGGGTGGTCAAGCCTGACAGTACGAAACTCAATTTATGCGAAAATCGACTGTCTTGAGAACTCGCGATCAGGTTATCGGTTCCGGAGCCGTCAATGCGACGAGGCCAGTCTTGTTGATACCGCCTACTCGGCCTCCCGGGACCGCAAGCTGCCCATCCTCCCAATGATCTGATGGATCAGGATTAATGAACCGAATGGCAGGCCAAAGCGTTGCTATCATGGGAACGTATGCCGTGAGGCGTGCTGGCCAGTCTCAAGTTCAAGCCTGACCTGTGCTATTTGCCGCCGTACGGCCACTCGGACCCGTCAGCGGACGGCGGGAAGTGGGAGATGTCCATGCCGGGCCAGAGCCAGTCGCCAAATATCGCGGACTCAACCGGTCTTGTCGACGACGTTCGGGGTGCGGCGCAATCCCCTTCCTCGCGTCCGGCCAGCGCTGAAATTGGTGCCCAGTCTTCGGGCACGGTTGCCGTGGATACGCTCTGCATGAACACGATTCGTACTTTATCCATGGATGCGGTGCAGCAGGCGAACTCCGGCCACCCCGGCACGCCGATGGCTCTGGCCCCGGTCGCGTATGCGTTATGGCAGCATTTCCTGCAATTCGATCCCGGCAATCCTCTTTGGCCAAATCGCGATCGTTTTGTGCTGTCCAACGGACACGCCTCGATGCTGCTCTATTCGATGTTGCATCTCACGGACGTAAAGTCCGTCGATCTCCGGGGGAATCGCACCGAAAAGGCGGCTGTTTCACTCGATGACATCAAGCAATTCCGCCAACTCGGCAGCAAATGCCCCGGTCACCCGGAATCCCAGCTCACCTGCGGTGTCGAAACGACGACAGGGCCCTTGGGCCAAGGTTGCGCCACAAGCGTCGGCATGGCAATCGCCGAGCGTTGGCTGGGGAAACGCTTCAACAAGCCGGGCTTCGAGCTGTTTGACTATGACGTTTACGCAATCTGCAGCGACGGCGACATGATGGAGGGTGTCACCAGTGAAGCCGCTTCGCTTGCTGGACATTTGATGCTCGGGAATCTCTGCTGGATCTACGACAATAATCGCATAACGATCGAAGGTCACACGGCTCTGGCATTCAGCGACGATGTGGCAGCACGCTTCCTTGCCTACGGCTGGAATGTGCGGCGTGTCGGCGATGCGAACGACCTGGAACGGGTCACGCAGGCCATTGAGGCATTCCGGCAAACCAGCGACGTGCCGACGCTTATCATCGTCGACAGCCATATTGGCTACGGTGCACCGCACAAGCATGACACCAGCGGCGCCCATGGTGAACCGCTTGGGGAGGAGGAAATTCGACTGGCCAAGCGCGCTTACGGCTGGCCTGAAGATTCCAAATTCCTGGTGCCGGACGGCGTGCACGAGCACTTCGCCGCGAATTTCGGCGAGCGCGGCAGGCGGCTTGAGGCGGCCTGGATGACGTCGATAGATGGTTATAGATCAAAGCATCCGGATCTCGCCATTGAACTCGAGCGCATCCGCGATCGCGAACTTCCGGATCGCTGGTATGAGGCGATTCCGGCATTTGCAGCCGATGCCAAAGGTCCCGCAAGCCGAGATTCGTCTGCCAAGGTGCTCAACGGCATTGCGCTGCACTATCCCTGGATGATCGGCGGCTCGGCCGATCTTGCGCCATCGGCGAAGACGTCGCTCACATTTGAGTCTGCCGGCGATTTCGAAGCGGAGAAATATGGCGGTCGAAATCTGCATTTCGGCATTCGAGAACACGCGATGGGCGCCATTCTGAACGGCCTGGCACTGTCCGGCATGCGTCCCTACGGTTCGACGTTCCTGATATTTTCGGACTACATGAAGCCGGCGATCCGGCTGAGCGCATTGATGGAGCTGCCAGTCGTGTACATATTCACACACGACTCAATCGGTCTGGGACAGGACGGCCCCACGCACCAACCTGTTGAACAGCTTGTCGCGCTGCGTGCGATACCTGGACTCGTTACATTGCGACCGGCCGATGCCAACGAGGTTGTGGAAGCCTGGCGCGTCATCGCCGCGCTGAAGAACCGGCCCGCCTGTCTGGTGCTGACTCGTCAATCGCTTCCGACCTTCGACCGTACGCACTACGCCTCGGCGCAGGGAACTACGCGCGGCGCCTATGTCATGGCAGATGCCAAAGGCAAAAGTCCCAAAGTCATACTGATCGGTACGGGTAGCGAGGTCGCACTTTGTGCCGCGGCGTATGAGCTGCTGGCGCGCGAAGGAATCGCGGCTCGCATTGTCAGCATGCCGTCATGGGAATTGTTTGAACAGCAGGACGAGGAATATCGTGACGCCGTTCTTCCGCCAACGGTCACGGCGAGAGTTTCGGTCGAGGCAGGATCGGTTATCGGATGGGATCGATATGTCGGTGCAGCGGGCGTCCGAATCGGCATGTGCACTTTTGGCGCGTCCGCGCCCATCGACGATCTGATGCAGAAATTCGGATTTACAGCCGAGGCCGTGTTGGCCGCCGCAAGGCGTCAACTGGCACGTGTCAAAGAAGAAGAATCATGAACGGGTTGGAGCAGCTTACGCGGTGCGGCCCAACCGCCTCACCCGGCGACCGCTGCGATGCGATCCTCGTGAAGCCGCTGCCAATCTTGCTTGAGCCGAGCACGTGGAGCTGCAATCGCTTAACTATTTGAAAGGAAGACCAATGCAAATCGGAGTTGTGGGACTCGGCCGTATGGGCGGCAACATTGCTTTGCGTTTGATGCGGGCGGGTCACCATTGCATCGTTTTCGATACCAACAGCAAGCCACGCGAAGCGCTGGCGAAGGATGGAGCGAAAGCCGCCGGCTCGCTCGCTGAAGTGGTGAAGGGGCTTGGTGAAAAGCCGCGCGCGGTTTGGGTGATGTTGCCTGCCGGAAAAATCACCGACGAGACGATTGCGCAACTCGGCTCCCTGCTCGAGCCGGGCGATATCGTCATTGATGGGGGAAATTCCTTTTATAAAGACGACATTCGCCGCGGCAAGCAACTCGCAGAGAAGCGAATTCGTTATGTCGACTGCGGCACATCCGGCGGCGTCTGGGGCATCGATCGCGGCTATTGCATGATGATCGGAGGGCCGAAAGAGGCCGTTGATCATCTCGATCCGATCTTTTCTGCGCTAGCACCGGGGATGGGCGCAATTCCGCGCACGCCGGATCGCGTGAACGCCGATCCACGCGCCGAGCGCGGCTATATCCACACAGGTCCTTCCGGCTCCGGCCACTTCGTCAAGATGATCCACAACGGCATCGAATACGGTTTGATGCAGGCCTACGCCGAGGGTTTCGACATCCTGCGCAACAAGGACTCGCAGGATTTGCCGGAAGACGAACGTTTTTCCCTGAATCTGCCGGACATCGCGGAAGTCTGGCGGCGCGGCAGCGTGATCTCGTCATGGCTCCTGGATATCGGCGCCGCCGCGCTGGCGAAGGATCCGCAATTGCAGAAATTCTCCGGCTATGTACAGGACTCGGGCGAGGGCCGGTGGACTGTCGAGGCCGCAATCGAGGAAGCTGTCCCGGCCGAGGTACTCACCACGGCGCTCTTTGCGCGGTTCCGTTCCCGGCAGGAACACACGTTCGGCGAGAAAGTGCTCTCCGCCATGCGCCTTGGATTTGGCGGCCACATCGAGGGTCACGAGTCGATCGATCCCGAACCGGCTGCGCAACCTGGCTCATCGGCGCCCGAGTTCGAGCGCTAGGCCAATGACCAAAGAGGGAACCAACATTACGCCGGACACCGCCTCGCCGATTGACGGCCAGTCCCCGCGCCCTTCCGGGTCCGCCGATCCCTGCGCGCTGGTGGTTTTTGGCGCCGACGGCGACATGACCAAACGCCTTCTTATTCCGGCGCTGTACAACCTCTCACGAACGAACATGCTTCCGAAGAAATTTGCGCTCATTGGCGCGGACCTGGCTCGCGAAACCACGCAGAGTTGGCGCGACCGGCTTTACCAGATGCTGAAGAGCTATGTCGGAACGGCTGCGGCCGGATTCCACATAGATCACATTGACGAAGCTGCATGGCAGCGGCTTGCAGAAAAGATGCTCTATGTGCAGGGCGACATCACCAAGCCCGAACTCTACGAGGAACTGCGCGGCGTCCTTGGCCGGTCCGAGAAGGAAAATGGCACGCAGGGCAATGTGATCTTTCATCTCGCCGTCGCAGGCCGGTTCTTCGCCACGGTGGTGGAGCAGCTGGGTCGGGCCAAGTTGACCACTGAAAACGATGGTGATCCGGCGACGCATCGATTTTGGCGCCGTGTCGTGATCGAGAAGCCTTTTGGCCACGATCTCGGATCGGCACGGGAGTTGAACGCCTGCGTTCTGCGCACTCTGCACGAGAACCAGATATTCCGGATCGACCATTTTCTGGGAAAGGATACGGTTCAGAGCATCATGGCGTTTCGATTCGCCAACGGTCTTTTCGAGCCGATTTGGAACCGCGACAGGATCGATCACGTGCAAATTACCGTTGCCGAGACGGTGGGCGTGGAGCAACGCGCCAAATTCTATGAAGCCACCGGCGCGTTGCGCGACATGGTCCCGAACCACGCGCTGACATTGCTGGCGATGGTGGCCATGGAGCCGCCAGTGGGATTCGACGCTGCATCGATCCGGTCCAAGAAGGCCGAAGTATTCGCCGCAATGCCAGCAGTCGAACCGGCGCAGGCCGTGCGCGGCCAATACGGCGCGGGCTCCGTACTGGGCAAATCCGTGAACGCATACAGGAGCGAACCAGACGTCGCCACCGCTTCGAACGTCGAGACCTATGTCGCGATGAAGTTCGAAATCGACAATTGGCGCTGGGCGGGCGTTCCATTCTATTTCCGCACAGGCAAACACATGTCGGCCCGCAATACCGAGATCGCCATTCGCTTCAAACAGGCACCATACGCTGCGTTCCAGCATACGCCGGTGGAGACGTTACGACCGAACTGGCTGGTTCTGCGCATTGCACCCGACGAAGGCATATCGCTGCAGTTCGAGGTCAAGCGCCCCGGCCCGGTCGTGGATCTCGCCGCGGTAAAAATGGATTTTCGCTACAAAGATTGGTTTCCGGACGAGTTGAATGTCGGCTACGAAACCCTGATCCATGATGTCATGGCCGGCGACCAGACATTGTTCATGCGCGCCGACATGGTGGAGGAAGCTTGGCGTATCGTGCAGCCCGTGCTGAACGCGTGGGCGCAGAAAAGCGCCGATTTCATCGAATACGAGTCCGGCAGCGACGGACCGGAGGAGGCGGCCGAGCTTCTGGCACGCGACGGCGGCCGCCTCTGGCGACGCGTGGCTCCGTCGCATGAGCCAAAGCCATGACGCCCCCAATGCCGGTCCGGCTGCTGATCGCCGATGTGGACGAGACGCTTTTGACCGACGGCAAGGTGCTCACCGAGGCTGCAAGCGATGCGGTCGGCGAACAGAGGGGGGCAGGAATCGAGCTGGCCATCGTCAGCAGCCGGCCACCCTTTGGCGTGCGCATGCTGGCCGAACCTCGGGCGCTGAGTTGCACGATGGCCGGTCTGAATGGAGGCATTTGCCTCAATTCCGATCTTTTCGTTGTCCTCAGCTATGAGCTCGACGCTGCCGTTGCAGCAAAGGCGGTTGATGTGATTCAGAAAGGGGAACCGGATGCCTGGCTGTACACCCAGCGGGAGCGGCTGCTTGACGACCAAGAGGCACCGCATGTTGAACGCGAGGTCTGGATTCTGAAGTTTGAGCCAAAGGTAGTGCGTTCATTCTCCAACGCGTAGTTGGCGGACGCCGTCAAAATCGTTGGCATCCCGGACGTGCGCGCGCCGCGACTTTGAGCGGACCGGCGCAAGGACCCCTTCTTCTCATGGTGCGGAAACCGCGATTGCTGAACCTGAGCCTAATAACCCGCAGAAGCTTCGCACTGGGCGTAGCTGCCGTCACGGTCGGCATTTTTCCCGGCCGCGCCATGGGACGATTTGCGTGGCCAAACGGCGCGCGGGCTGCGGTCAGCCTGACTTACGATGATGGATGCGACAGCCAGCTTGAAAACGTCGTGCCGCTGCTCGACGAGCTCGGTTTGAAAGCGACTTTTTTTCTGACGATCGAAAATGTCGACGCGCGACGGGCCGACTGGATCGCTGTCGCAAAGAGCGGCCACGAGATCGGCGATCACACCATGACCCATCCCTGCAGGCTCAGCGGCTATTCTGTTGAACAGTTCGCGCACGAACAGATCGCACCGGCCGAGCGCTACCTGGATGCGAACTTTGGTGGACCAAAACCACGCAGCTACGCATACACTTGCGGATTCGAAGGTCTCGGCAGGGGTGAGACCGTCGCGCGAGTACGGCGATATGTGGAAGTGTTAAGCTCCACTTTTGTGGCCGCACGCACGGTCAACGGTCCTCCGAACGACCCGCAAGAGGTGATGGCGCAGCGCTATTTCCTCAACGGTTTTGAGCCGACCTACGATTTCGATGATCCGCACCTCGCGCTGGCCTATGTGGAGAAGGCAATTCACCGCGGCCATTGGGCGATTCTAGTCTTCCATGAGGTATTGGACACGCGCAAAGCGAGCGGTGACACGAGCAAAGCCGTGCACCGGACGATCCTCGAACATATATCCCGACAGCCCGTTTGGTGCGCGCCCATGCGGAATGTATTTGGCCATGTCACGGGACTCGCATAGGTGAAATCTGCGCGCGCGCTGACAGCCAGATCGCGGATTGCCCGCAGCGATTGGCGATCTGGCTGCGCGAAATCCACTTCTGATGCATGTCATTTCGCGACATTGAATTGTAGAAGATGCCTTTGGCGAGCTCGACGAGTATCAAATACGCCGCGGTGGCGCCGATCAGGTAGACAAAGAACAACAAAGGTGGCGCCACGAAGTCGAACCAGCTGCCGAACGGGAGAAGCGGCAGTGCAATCGCGACAGCGACGGCCGAAAACGCCATGGCGACGAGGAACATGTGCGGCCTGCTTCGGAAAAACCGTCTACGCGTACGGATCGCGAACACCACCAGCACTTGGGTTGTTATTGATTCGATGAACCACCCTGTCTGAAAGAGCGCCTCGCCGGCACCAAACAAATGCAGCAAGGCATAAAAGGTCAGAAAATCAAAAACCGAACTGACCGGACCGAATACGACCATGAACCGCTCAATCAGCCTGACGTCCCATTTCACCGGCCGCGCAGTCGATTCAGGATCGGCCCGGTCGAACGGGATCGCGATCTCCGACACATCATAGAGCAGGTTGTTCAGCAGGATCTGGATCGGCAGCATTGGCAGGAAGGGAAGGAACAGAGCTGCGCCGGCCATGCTGAACATGTTGCCGAAGTTTGAGCTTGAGCCCATCAGGACATACTTGGACACGTTCTGAACAGCGCCGCGGCCATTAATCACCGCTTCATGCACGACCTCAAGGTCATGTTCCAGCAGGATCAAATCTGCAGCAGCACGCGCCACATCGGCAGCGCCGTCGACCGAGATGCCGACATCGGCGGCGTGCAGCGCGGGGGCGTCATTAATGCCATCGCCCAAATAGCCGACAACATTTCCCATGCGCTTCAGTGCGAGCAGGATGCGGTGCTTTTGTTGCGGGTTGACCCTGCAGAACAGGTTGACCTGCGACAACTGTCCGATCAGCGCCTCGTCCGAGAGGTTCGTCAGCGCATCCCCGGCGAGCACTCCTGTGACAGGTACGCCAATCGTGGAAAAGACGTGCCGGGTTACCAGCTCATTGTCGCCGGTCAGCACTTTGACCGATATGCCGGCATCCGCCATTTCCTTGATTGTGGCCCCGGCGCTCGCTTTGGGCGGATCGAGAAATACGGCGAATCCTGAGAAAACCAGTTCGGTCTCGTCGCTGATGGCCGCCGTTTTGTGCTCCTTGTCCACCGCGCGGCTCGCGATGCCAAGTGCGCGAAACCCTTGAGCGCCCAAGCCGTCAAGCGTGGCCTCAAACGCGCGGCGCGCCTCGGCATCGAGCGGTTTTTCGTCGCCGGTTGCGTCTTCGTATCGTTTGGACAATCGCAGAAGATCTTCGGGAGATCCCTTCACGATGAGGCGGCGCGTCGCCTCGTTTTCAACCAGAACGGAAACCCGGCGCCGCTCAAAATCGAACGGTACCTCGTCGATCTTTTTCCAACCAGTCATGTCGAACGGCTTGGCGGAGAGGATCGCGTCGTCGAGCGGACTCTTCATGCCGCTTTCAAACTTGCTGTTGATGAAGGCATAGGAATAAGCGCGCGCGCTCTCGGTCCCCCGGCCGTCTATTGCGCGAACGAGCTCGATCGTCGCTTCGGTCAGCGTCCCGGTCTTGTCGGTGCACAGCACATTCATGGCGCCCAGGTCGTGGATCGCGGAGAGGCGCTTCACGATGACTTTTCGCTTGGCGAGTTCCATTGCCGACCGGGCGAGTGTTACCGTTACGATCATCGGCAGCAGTTCCGGCGTCAGCCCGACTGCGAGCGCGAGCGCAAACATAAGCGATTCGAGAATAGGCCGGTGGAACGAGATGTTCACGACAAGGACAAACAACACCATCAGCACGGTCAGCCGCATGATCAGCAAACCGAAACGGCGAATGCCAACGGCAAAAGCCGTGGCTGGCGGCTTTTCGGCCAGGCTGGTTGCCAGGCCGCCGAGTGCCGTTTGGCTGCCGGTCCGGCAGATGACAATGGTCGCCGTGCCGCTGATCACTGACGTGCCGGCGAAAACGGCGTTAGAAGCCCCTGCCGGATTCTCGGCGCCTGACGCCGCAGCGCCGGCCAGTTTCTCGGCTGGATAGGGCTCTCCCGTGAGGAGGGCCTGGTTCACAAAGAGATCGCGGCTTTCAAGGAGGCGGGCATCGGCGGGAATAAGATCGCCTGCGATCAACTGAACTATGTCGCCGGGAACCAGTTGATCGACCGGCAGCGAAGCTGTTGCGCCATCGCGCCGAACCGTTGTCTGAACGGCGACGGAATTTCGAAGCGCTTCGACGGCATTCTGTGCCCGGACCTCCTGGACAAAATCGAGCGTCATGCTCATCGTGACAATTGTCAGGACGACTACGAAACTTGCGATATCGCCGGTAGCGGCGGACAAACCACTCGCCACGAGCAGGATGATGACCAGCGGGTTGCGAAAGCGGGATAGAAACTGCAACCAAAGGGGCGTCTTCTTGACGGTCGCTGCATCATTGGGCCCGTAAGTCTTCAACCGCGTCTGCACCGATGCAGAATCGAGTCCGGCGGCAGTCGTCCTTAGCCGCGTGAGGATCTGCTCGACCGGCACCGTCCAGATTTCTTCCGGACTGAGTGCAGGATTTTCTGAAGCGCTCGAGATCTGGCGATTGGCGTCGACCACTTCGGCACTCATGATCAGTCAGTGGCGTCCAAAGTGCAGTTGAACATCAAACCGCTGCCCGCAAGCCGAATTGGTGCCGAAATGGTCGCTCCGGTCACGACTTCCCGGGCAATCTTTAATGCGCACACGACATTCGCGCTTTCGTCGGGTTTGACGATTGCGCCTTCGCCATCGGCGGCCATGCGCGCGTTGATGCGCGCATCGTCACCTGTCGCGTGGAGGATGGCGACTTTGTCCTTTCCACCTATCCGTCGAACGATGTCCGGACCTCGGCCTCGTTTCGCCGGCCCAACGTCGAGGACGCCGAGGTCTGGCTTATGTAGCTGGAATAGCGCCAGGGCTTCGACGAGTGCGTATTCGAGCACGTCCGCTATCATCGGTTCTTCTTCGGCTATGAGGACTTTCAGCATCGAAACGTGTCCCTCGGCGTGGTCAATCCCGGCTCTGACAGCGGCGCGTTCGCCAATCTTATGTCGGGTGTCAGACTAGCACAGAATTTGTTTGCCTTGTTCCTGGTATCTCCACGAAGGCGCGGATCCTGGCCTTATTGGACATCGAGCTTGCTGCATAAGGCGCTTCATTTGCGCGCGTTTGAGGCTCGCGGTTGCAGTCCCTTGCACGCGAAGAAGCCTATACCCTACAAAATTCTGCGATGACTTATCGTCAACGCAACATCGAGCAGATGGAACGCGTTGTTGCGGCCCTTTGCATACCGAGTGACTGTAACCGCAAGCGTGGAAGTGAATCCTGCGCCGTACCGGCGAATATTTGAGCTCCTGTTCACGACGACGATCAGCTATCTTCAGTTATGTCTGGGACCGCCGCTAGGCCGCCGGATACCTGTAGATTTCAGCAACAGGAGGATCACTTGAAAGACAAAAAGACAGACAAGAGCCGACAAAAGAGAGAAGCGTCAAAAGCCAACCATGAACGCGCCGAAAGGGAGACGCAGGAAGAACGACTGCAGCAAAGACAGGGCCGCGACACCAAGCCGGGCGGCATCAACAAAGACAAATCGCGTCAGCCGGGAACTCGCTGAGCGATTGTGTCCCGCAAGAAAATTCAGGCATCGCGTCACGGCGTCACGTTCACAGAGGCCGTCTTGTTCGATGGAACTCCGTGACGACGAATAAGTGTGACTCACGTCTTTCAAAGTCCGCGAATTCCAGACGACCGGCAGTTCAATACTTTTGCCGTAGCCCAAGAGTATTTTAACTGCACGAAACCAATTGCACTGTCGCGCGTTGTGCTCCTGAGGTTCTATACGTGCGCGCTTTTGAGGGGCGCGTTATGATGATCAAGGTTGGCGCCGGTCTTTTCGCTCTCATGGCCTGTGCCTCTTCGAGCGCAGCCGCTCCCGCTCCCGTTTCGGATCATGGAACGCTCAGTCTCCTCTTCGAAAACGACATTTTCTATAAGACTGACCGCGACTACACCAACGGAGTCGAACTTTCCTACACCACCGCTGCTCAGGATACGCCCAAACTGTTCGTGGATCTGGCACGATTGCTGCCGTTCTTCTCAACATCGGGCAGCGTGCGCGCCTCGTATGCTTTCGGGCAGAGCATCTACACGCCAAGCCACCTCGGGTTGGCCGACCCGCCTCTGACCGACCGCCCTTATGCCGGCTTTCTGTATGGCGGTTTTGGGTTGGCCGACGACACGGGCCGACGACTTGACCAGATCGAACTTCAGGTCGGCGTCATCGGGCCATCTTCGCTGGCATCTGACACTCAGACATTCGTTCACAAGATTCTCAACGACCGGCCGCCGATGGGCTGGCAGACCCAATTGCGCGGCGAACCGGGGATCGTGCTGACCTACTCGCGCAATTTGAAGCTCATCCCGCGCCAGTCGTTCCTCGGGCTGTTTATCGACCTGGAACCGCATTACGGCGGCGCCGCCGGCAATGTGTATGACTATGCCAATGTGGGCGCGATGGCGCGGATCGGGTTCAACATTCCGGACGACTACGGCCCGCTCCGCATCGAGCCAAGCTTACCTGGTTCCGGTTTTTTCCAGTCAACCGGCGACATTGGCGCCTATGCGTTTGTTGGTGTAGACGGCCGGGCGGTTGCACGAAACCTTTTCCTCGACGGCAATACGTGGGAACAAAGCCGCCGCGTCGAGAAGAATATTCTGGTCGGAGATCTCGAACTCGGCGCGGCGATCACCTTCAACTTCATGCAGATCACCTTCACTCATGTCATCCGCACCAAGGAATATAAAACCCAAACGGCAGCCGATCAATTTGGTGCGGTCAACCTGTCGTTCCGGCTGTAGTCTCGACATCGCGGAGAGTGAGAGCTTGCGCTGCGCGCAGATCGCTCCACTTTGATTGTGTGCGCGTTTCGAACCGGTTGTCTGGCGTTCTCGGGACAGGGAACGAGGCCGGGGCCGGGTTGGAATCAATCGGCATGGCCGTCTGAGCTGCGCGTGGGAACGAATCGCGATTTCCGCGCTTATCTATTGTGTGAGCCAATTCGCCCACGATAGGACGGTATTCGATGTCAATCCAGATTGCAGCGCAGTGCGGCGCATATCTGAATCCAAGGGATCTACGATTCTCCCGCACTCAGGAAGAAGCGGGTATCTCTCACTTGCAATGGGAGGGACGCCTCAAGCCGCTACGACCGGTGTCCCACGATGTTGCGATGGGGATAGGTGTATTTTCGACGATTGCCGTTGCGTGCCTCTTTTTGTAGCGCCGACTTTCCTGCGAGTCGTGACGTTCGTCTATTTTGACCAGTCGTCGATTCTCTTTTGTCATGCATTTTGTTCGCAATCAGGAACTCGTCTGGCAGCCTCTTCCCGCCCATCTTGGGGCGCCGATTTCATGATTGCAGCAGCTCGGCGATCGCCTTGCCGGCTGCAGTTTTATGAGGACGATGATGACGGGCTTGAACTGAATTTATTCAGACGCACTGCGGGTGCTTATGCGTCCGGGGCCTTCGGCGCATCCCGCTGCTTGGTGTGTGACACCGCGGACATAACGCCAAGACCAAAAATTACCAGCGCCCCGACGGCGATCCATGTTTCCGGTACGTGGAGCAGGAACGCCCCATAAACGAGCCCGGCGAGCAAAACCAAAAACCCGCACGCATAAAGCATAAACGCTGACATGGCGGCCTCCACAAATACCCTAGACCTATCAACGCCGCGGGGGGCTTTTTGTTCCACCTTCCAAACACTTTCCCATCGAACTTTGCGTCGGGAATCCAGTCAGTTCGAGTTGAGCACGGCGAGCCGGTTACCGAGCTTTCTGCGGCAGCCGAGCTTGTATGTAAGCGATGACCGCCCAGCTATCGTCCTTTGACAACGCGCCCTTGAACGCCGGCATCGCACTGCCAAACAGCGCGCCACCCTCAGCGACGGTCCAGTACATGAACGGATCCCATCGAGCCATCGGCATTTGAGCCAGCCACGCGAGATTGGCCGGCGGCGGCACGAGATTTTGGCCTGCTGCTCCGTCACCTGCCCCTGTCGCGCCATGGCAGGAGGCGCAATTTTGTTCGTACACAACGCTGCCGTGTTCAACCGTCTTGCGGGTTCGCGGCAGTGGGTTGTTCAGTGAACTGTAGGGCGCTGGAATACCGGACATCATGACGTAGTGGTGCCGCGGTATGCCGCCCATCATACCCTGGCCCATCATCCCTCTTCCCATCATTCCGGAGCCCGAAGGCCAGGGACTCATACCGCAGCATTGGCTCCATTGAGACGGCGCCGAATCTTGCGATCTCTGCAGCGCGATGGCCGCAACCCCTCCTGCGATCACGACGAGAGCTGCTGCCGCAATGATGAACGTACGCAGGTCGAAGCGGATTGTGTTGAAACGATTGCCCATTGTTTTGCCTCTTGGCCTTTGTGGTAGTAGCCCGGCTCGACCGCGCTGATCTGATGGATTTCCAGCAACAGCAAGGTGGACACTACTTCACCAGCGCTGTCCTATCCAGATCGAACGCCGGCGGCGCGTTGGGATTGACGACGCAATGCCGGAATGCGCTCTTGGACTACAAAAGTTGGGATCGTGTCCCGAACCATTTGAAGAGTGTCGATCAAAAAAAGGAGCCGATCCGATGGCTGTCGTCCCGGTTTCCTACTTCTCCGACATATTATGCATTTGGGCATACGCCGCGCAGGCTCGTATTGATGCGGTGAAGGAGAAATTCGGCGACGCGGTTCAGTTGGACCATCGCTTCTGCTCTGTCTTCGGCGATACCGCCCGAAAGATCACTTCGATCTGGAGAGACAGGGGCGAGTATGCCGGGTTCAATTCGCATTTACGAGAAGTGGCGCGGCGCTTCCCGCACATCGAGGTTCACCCGGAAATCTGGCTAAAGACGCGTTCGCCAACGTCGGCAAGCGCACACCTATTTCTGAAGGCCGTCCAGCAGTGGCAGCAGGAGGGAGAAGGAGAAGGCCAAAGCGGATCGGCAACATCGATCTTTGATAAGCTGACGTGGGAATTCCGTTGTGGATTTTTTCGAGATTGTCGCGATATTGCTCGTTGGGATGTCCAATGTGAACTTGCAAATGCTGTTGGCGTTGATATTGGCGCGATTGAAAAAAGCATTCGCGCGGGTACCGCCTTCGCCAAACTGGCTGCGGACTACGAAGACGCTGACAAAATGCGCATCGAAGGCAGTCCAAGCTTCGTTTTGAACGAGGGACGGCAGAAGCTCTACGGAGACGTTGGTTTTCGGATCATCGAAGCAAACATTCAAGAGTTGTTGCGGGCACCTGGCACGGATCAAGCCAGCTGGTGCTGATCACCGCGCGGTTTTCCTGTTTCATCTGAAGTGCCTCACATCGCTTGGTTTGGCCCTGCAACTTTGCCAGAGCTACAGGACTCGACACATTGCCTTATTGGGGGTGAGCGGAAGTTCTGTGGGGTGAGCACGCTGGCCGTCGCTTCCCTCGGTTGCGTGGACAATCAATGATGGGAAAGCCGGGATTCAAAATGTGCATAAACTCGGCGGTTGTCCTGCCAGATTTCATAGCCTTCGCCCGCCCTGCACGCGTAGCGCTTGCGCGCAAGGTCAATGGCATTTCGATCATTTGCAGCCTCAATTTCGTCGACGGCTAGAACATGGCCGGTGTGGTCGACAAGGAAGATGCAAAACGCCTCCATCTCGCAAGTAGACGACGAGCGTTTCCCAAAACCTTGATTTGGCTCAACCGGCAAAAAACAGAGTGAACGCGAAGAGGAGTGTCGGCGCCCTGCTGGTCGACCGGGCAGCGACGTCAGGCAAAAGTTGGTGGCGCGCAAAGACGAAACGGAAGGTTACTCAGGTTGCAAACGCCAAGGCGGCTCCCAGCATGACAGAACCGACAATTGCCAGAATTGCCACCCACCCGGAAATGGATGCCGGCGGGTCGTGGGGAGGGGTAGTCCTTCGGGAGAATATCCCCACTTTTCCGTGGGGGCAGTTCCCGCCGGCACAAGTTGATCAAACCACCAATGCATGACCGGTTATTGATCCGTATCAACAGATATGCCGCGAATGTCGCCATTGTTTGCATTTCCGCGGCTGTCCTCGGAATCGCATTGAAGAATGGGAGCCAAAAATGAAAAAGCTGCTGACTCAGACACTGGCGGCCGCGGCCATAGGTGGCGCTATGTTGAGCGCAACGCCGGCAAACGCCGCAAGCTTGAGTATTGGCGTCGGTTTTCCGGGCGTGAGTTTTTCCTACAACAGCGGCGGCTATTGCGACGCGTGGGGTTGTCCCGATCGGTTCTGGAACTATCCGGTCTACTATTGTCCCGTTTATTATGGTGGCCGCTGGTACAGCGGCCCAGCCTATTATCGGCAGTCACGCGGCGGGTACCAGTATTGGATCCGCGGCGGATGGCGCCGGGATTCCTGGAACCGGCCACGCCCTCGCGGAGCCTGCGTCGATCGCTATGGCCCGCCGCTGGATCTCGATTTCTACATCTGGAACGGTTTTAACGTTCGTGATCAATGGCGCTACGCGTGGCGCAATCAGCGAAACGATTGGTGGAATCACCGTCAGACGTGGGATCGCTCAAATCGCGGCGATACAAGCTGGCAAAGCTGGGTGCCCACGCCTCAGCGCAACTACGATTGGAACCGCCAGCGCGATTGGAACAGCGATCGCGAATGGACCAGGCCGGACTGGAACCGTGCGGACTGGGAGCGCCAGCACAACATTCAGCGCGGCGGCAATGTTCCGCCCGCTCCGCCGGTCACTCCGTTTGGCGGCCGCAGTCCCACGATAAACAGAGGTGGCGCGGTTACGCCGCCACCACCGACGGCACCGGCAATCACGCCGCCCGCTCCGCCGGTCACTCCGATTGGCGGTCGCAATCGCACGATAAAGAGAGGTGGCGCGGTTACGCCGCCACCGCCGACGGCACCGACAATCACTCCACCCACTTCCAACAATCCTCCGGCGGATTTGGGCGGACGTAAGGGCGACGGACGCAAGGGTGGCAAAGACAATCTGGGCGCGGGCGGCTCACCGGGTGGCGCGGTAACACCGCCACCGCCGACGGCACCTGCGGTCACTCCACCGGCTACCAACAATCCTCCGGCGGACAAAAAAGAGGATCGCCGCAAGCGTAAGGATGGCAAGGACAATCAGGAACCTGATCCGAACAGTCCGCAATAGGGCCGAAAACGAAACAGGCCCCGGCATTGCTGCCGGGGCCACTTTCTTGCAGAGTGCCAACGGCCCATCCGCTATTTTTCAATGCGCTCCGTCACCCGAACACCATCAGTCACCCGATCGCGAGGTGGACGACGACGTGATCTCCAACTTTTGGTCCGCTCAGAAGTTGGGAAGCATTCTCGCGGCTTTAGTCATCGCTATTGCGGCTCATCACCGAGCAGATCCTGCCAATATCACGTGCGCGATTTTCAGGATCCGGAGATGGTCTAAGGGGGGAATTTCTGTAAAATAACAGCCATTATAAACATGCGCCTCGCCAGAGCGAACGGGTCAGCCGGGGTGATCGATATTGGGTGCGGGGCGCAGCCAAACCCAATTCGCTGATGGGAGGGTTGAACTCATGTCAGACGAGTTTGATCTGGTTGTGCGTCGCGGCACTGTCGTCGACGGAACCGGCCGCGCGCCGTTCGAAGCCGACGTTGCTGTCAGCCGCGGCCGGATCGCGGCGGTCGGCGCCGTCGATGGACGCGGCCGCGAAGAGATCGACGCGAAGGGACTGTTGGTCACTCCGGGATTTGTCGACATTCATACTCATTATGACGGTCAGGCCATCTGGTCGGATAGCCTCGCACCCTCATCTCTGCACGGCGTCACCAGCGTCGTCATGGGCAATTGCGGGGTCGGATTTGCGCCATGCCGGGAAACCGACCGCGAGCTGCTGGTCAGCGTGATGGAAGGGGTCGAAGACATCCCTGAAATTGTGATGACTCAGGGCTTGAACTGGGAGTGGGAGAGCTTCCCGGAGTATCTGGATGCGCTCGACCGCAGGCGTCATGACATAGATTTCGCCGCGCAGGTGCCTCATTCGGCTCTGCGCGTTTATGCCATGGGCCAGCGCGGCGCGAATCGGGAGCCTGCGAGGCCTGAAGATCTCGCGCTGATGCAGCGGCTTGTAAGAGATGCGATCGGTGCAGGGGCGCTTGGCTTTGCCACGTCACGTATTTTCATTCATCGCACGCGCGGAGGCGCGCATATCCCGAGCTACGATGCCAGCGAAATCGAGCTCGCTGCCATTGGGCAGGCGCTGAAGGACATGGGTCAGGGCGTGCTGCAATTTGTGCTGGGAATGCCCTGGCAAGATCTCGAAAGTGAGGTCGAGTTGGTCGCGCGGCTCGCACGTGCATCCGGCCGTCCGGCGAGTTTTTCGCTTGCACAGGACAACACAAATCCCGATGCGTGGCGCCGGGCGCTCGCACTGGTGGCGCATGCAAACAGCGAGGGTTGCCACATTCGAGCGCAAGTCTTTCCCCGTGGCGTCGGAATGCTCATTGGTCACGAAGTATCGGTTAATCCCTTCTGTCTTTGCCCGAGCTACCAGCCTCTCGCACTCCTGCCATTTGAAGAGCGTATTGCGGCGCTACGCGATCCGGCCCTGCGCGCGCGGCTGCTCAGCGAATCGCCGATGGATCCGGTCGCGCCGTTGGCGCTCATGGGTCGAAATTTCGAGCGAATGTTTCCGCTTTTCGACCCACCGGACTATGAGCCACCGCTTGCGCAAAGCATCGCCGCGCGAGCCCGTTCCGAGGAAAAGAGTGCCGAGGAGGTGGCGTACGATCTGCTTCTCGAACAGGGTGGACGCGCCAAGCTCTACGTCATCCTGACCAACTATGCCGCCGGCAATCTGGATTGCGTGCTTGAGATGATGCAGTCCCGCGAGACGGTGCTGGGTCTGGGTGACGGCGGAGCTCATTACGGCATGATCTGCGATTCCGGTTATCCCACCTTTGTCCTGACACACTGGGTGCGGGATCGGCGTGGCCCGAAGCTGCCGCTGGCACTGGCGATCAAGGAGTTGGCTCGCGATCCTGCAAACGCGGTTGGGTTGAACGATCGGGGTACAATCGCGCCCGGATTCAAGGCCGACATCAACGTAATCGACTTCGACGGGCTTAGTCTGACGACGCCGACAGTCGTGAACGATCTTCCGGCCGGCGGCAAACGGCTGATGCAATATGCCAACGGATATGTCGCGACAATCGTGACCGGCGAGGTCATTCGCCGAAATGGATCGGCTACGGGAAAGCTCCCCGGAAGACTTGTCCGCGGAGCCCGGCCGGCGCCCGCGGACTAGCCACCTTCGCCGCTAGTTCAGCCTGTAAAGTTCCCTCACATTGTCGCGCAGAATCCACGCGAACTCTTGCTCGCTGAGTGTTTGGGTGTGGACGCGCAGCAGGTCCTGGCTCCACGGCCATGTAGAGTCGCTGTGCGGAAAGTCACTCGCCCACATCAGCCGCCTTGGGTCGCACATGTCCGTCATTTTGAATGCAACCCAGTCGTCCTGGAACGTGACAAAGACATTCTCGCGAAAATACTCGCTCGGCAGTCTGGCCATCTCTTCGCACTTTAGCCAGGCGCGGTGGCGCTTGTAGACGTGATCCATCCGGTACATGAAATGCGGTGCCCAACCGGCGTCGGCCTCGACGCATACCAGTTTGAGCTGCGGGTGCCGTTCAAATACGCGGCCGAATATGAACATGCCGATAATGTCCTGGCAGCCGCGAATGACGGCCTGCCATGCAGCGATCCTTGGCCCGCGATGTAACTTGGAACCGTCTGCGAGCGCGTTCGAACCTCGATTGCCAGTCAGGATGTGAAAGCTTACGGGCAACTCGAGTTCGATTGCCGTTTGCCACAAAGGATCAAACACGACATCGTCATAGTCCTCCGCGGTGGCAGGACTTGCGGGCATCATGACACCTTTGAAGCCCATCTCCTTGATGCGAAGGAAATCCTGAATGGCTTCAGGCACGGTGCGTACAGCCGTCATGCCCAGTCCGTGCAATCGTTGCGGTGCGCCGCCAACATATTCCTGAAGCCAGCGATTGTAGGCCCACATGCATGCCCGCTTGTAGGCAGCATCCGGATGCCCGCAGAGCGTCATGCCGATGGTCGGATAAATCATCTCGGCAAGAATGCCGTCCCGGTCCTGATCTTTTAGGCGTTCCTTCGGATCCCAACCGCCACGATGAAGTTCGGAGAAATTCGTTCCACCAATCTTGAGCGTTTTCGGGTCCTTTCCGGCAGCCGCCACAAGCCCGAGGGCGAGCGGCTCGGGAAAACCCTCGACGACGAAGACTTCGCCGGACTCTCCGGGCCTCGTATCGCGCACCATGTGGGGAGCAGTGTCGCGATATTTCTTCTCGATGTAGTCGACGTAACAGTTCGGCGGTTCGGTAATGTGCGAATCCGCGGAGATTGCGTGCAGGTCGATACGATCAGACTGGCTCATCCGTTTTCTCCCCGATTGTTATGGTCGATGCCTGGCGAAAATCCTTTTCTGCTTATCGTGATGCTGTGGTCAGACCGTCAGACAAATGTGATCGACATTCAGGAAACTGCCGCTTCACGACGGCCCGCGAACTGGGGAATGAGATGCTCGCCAATGAGGCGCGTGCTGCGCAACACGGCCTCGTGTGGTATGCGTCCGTACTGAAGCAGGCACATGAGCCTGTCAGTGCCGATCTTCGCGAACTCTGTGGCCTTCTTGGCGCAGTGATCGGCATCGCCGATAAGTACCGAGTCTAGCGGCTCAAGAACTTCATGCGCTTCTTCATTCGAGATGTCTTCTCCCCGTGCCATGCGCTTCAATACTGCGATAACCGGCAGCTCATCGGGTGCGATGTCCAGGCTGGTTGGATCCTCACCGGGAAGTGCGGCGATTTCCTTGGCTGACTTCCTCGTCAGGTGGGGATTGAGTTCCGCGCGGATCGTGTCCCACCAGATCGAGCGCGGAACCTTGAACGCGATTGGAGCGGCGTGGACATACCAGAGGGCGGCCTTGGCTGCCCCATTTGCGATCGCTTCCTTGCGGGATTCTGCGACGTGGACAAACGTGAACACGCCTTTCTGGTGATTGAGAAAGCGCGGCGCGGGCGACTTCTGCGAAGCAAAGCCCTTTTCATATTCATCCAGCATTGCCTTCATGACCGAGACGGGGCTCAGCAACGTGGTGCCCAAAACGCCGACGCCAAGTTCGCCGGCCATATGGAATGAGTCCGGGCTGCTCGCCATTTGCCAAACGCGTGGATGCGGCTTTTGCACGGGGCGCGGAACGACTTCGCGTTCTGGCATCTGGAACAGCTTGGTATCCCAGCTGAAGGTCTCCTGCGTCCACATTTTGGGAATCATCTGGATGGCTTCGCGCAATTCATCGCGTGCGGTCTCGGGATCGACGCCGAACGTCTCCCACTCCTTGCCACCGGACTTCGCAAGGCCCAGCTCGAATCGGCCGTTGCTCAAAATATCGAGCGTCGCCGCGCGTTCGGCAACCCGTAATGGGCCGTTGATCCGAAAGGGAGCCAGGACGCCAGCATGTCCGACATGCATGCGATGCGTGTTAAGCGCGATTGCCGTCAGAAGCAGCTCGGGCGCGGAGCTGTAGCTGAATTCCGGAGCGCCGTGATGTTCCACCTGCCACCAGATATCAAAACCGGCTTTGTCCGCCGCACGCGCTTCCTCGATGGTGTCGAAAATGAGCTTTCGCTCATGATCGGGAGGGAAGGGTTTTGCAAGCTGGACTTCGCAGAAAACGTCGAACTTCACGGGATAGCTCCTTGTCCAATAATTTTTTCTGCCAGCCCCTCAAAGGACCGCGATCGGATTGACCGGCGAACCGGTGCCCTTCTCGACGCGCAGCGGCGCGACGGTTAGCAAGAACTCCCAACGATTCTCGGCGCGACAGGCCCGCTCGAGATCCGCGAGATAGAGATTGTCCAGAAGATGCAGTCCCATCGACGCAAGGCCGCACATGTGGACCGGAATTGGCCAGTCTTCTATCGGAGAAGGCGAAGGTGACGGATCATGGACAGCATCGGATCCGAGTACCGCGATGCGCCTGTCGAAAAGCCATGGAATGCACGACGGGTCGAGGCCGGCAAGCGGCGGCCCCTCGCCGGGGTTCGGCTTGTTCTGCTCGCGCCACGCGTCGCGTCCCACGGATACCAGCAAGATGTCACCTTCACCGACGCGCACTTTTTGACGCGCCTCGGCCGCATCAAGCTCGGCCGCAGTCACCGGCTTTTGTGGTTCGACATACTTTGTGCCGCGCAGCTGCGGAATATCCAGCAGCACCGCGCGACCGCATAGGCCGTCTCGAGCTGCCATGATGCTGTTTCGCCGTGCACCGGTTGAGCGAACATCCTGCGCCGGAAATCCATTGTACATCTTGCCGTCGACAAAGACGTGGCAGAGAGCGTCGATGTGGCTCGAGGCGAGGCCGTGATACGCAATGCCGATGAAGTCCAATGATACTTCCATGCCGGGAATACCATGGGCGCACGGGTCGTCTCCACCCATCACGATGTGATGCAGCGCGGGAGTCGGATTTTCCGGACCCGGATGTACGGGAAAATTGCGCGCACAGCTGACGGTCTTTCCCGTGCGAACCAGCTTGGCGCCGGCGGCGGTACGTTCCGGTGTCAGGTAGTTCAGTGTGCCGCGCTCGTCGTCGGCACCCCAGCGGCCCCAATTGGAAACCTGCTCGAAGAGCGCCTGCATGTCTTTCTTTTTCTTGAACTGCATCTCATTCATGTCCCGCTGTGACGCTTCGTTGATCATGTCTTTTTCAGAAGCGCTTCATTTGCCTTGCTGTGACGCTGCCCAGGCAGCAGTTCAATCAGTTCGATCAGATTGCCAGTGGGATCCCAGCAGCAGCAGCTCCCAACGATTCCCAGCTCCGGATGCTCGAAAAGTTCTCGCGTGAAGCGCACGCCCTTGTTCGTCAGGTCGTCATAAGCCTTGCGAACGCCATTGACGCGAAATGCGATGATGCGCGGCACTTCGCCGTCGGCGACCGGTACCGCTGCAAATTTTGCCTTGGGCTCGTCCCATTCAATAATGTCGATCATGGGACCGTCAGGGTCATTCGGCAGAACCATCAGGACGCCGCGTCCCTTGGCCCGCTTCATGCCAAAAATCGTTGCAACGAAATCGGGCCATTCAACATGGCGCCGATCGTTCAAAACGTCGAACCCGAGCAGCTTGTAGAAAGCGACGGATTCGTCGAGATTCCTGGCGTTGACGACGGTGTGATAAAGTTTCTCGAGCGACCAATCCCGGGACATCGATCTGCCTGTCGGTTAGAAGTTCAACGAAGGTCTGAAACCGCGACTTGATAGCAAAAACATAACAAGCGTTATGGAAAAATGCAATTGCCGGACGTCTCCCGGCGCGCATCGGGTTTCGGCCGGTTGATTTTGGCCCGGTCGCTGGGCAGTGTTGCGGCGCAAAATCCATCACGGGTCATGAGCAGGATTCAATGCCCAAGAAGGTCGATCGTACCGTGCGACGCGAGGCTTTTCTGGCTGCAGCCTACAGCATGATCAAGAAGCACGGGATTTCCGGCGTTACGGCGCGCGCAGTGGCGGCCGAAGCGGGTTTTACGACAGGCGCACTCGTGCACTACGTGAAGTCCATGGACGAGTTGCTCGTCGAGGCGTCGGAGTTTGCGGCGCGCGATGTGCGCGCCAACATGCTCGAAATTGAGGAGTTACCGGATCCAATCGAAGCTTTGCGGGGCGTCTTGCACCTTGCTTTGCCCAGCGATGCCGATAAGCGCGGCAACTGGAATTTTTTTCTCGGTTTCTGGGAACGCTCCGTCCACAACGCCGCCGTTCGCAAAATCACGCACTTGCGATACGAGGAATGGATCAAGCGGGTTTCGAGACTTATTCGCCGCGCTGTCGAAGAAGGGATGGTCAGTCCCGAAGTTGATATCGTGCTGGCGGCGAGAGCGGCCGTGGCGCTCATCGATGGGATCGCAATCCAGGTCATGCGGTCCGGCAGGCCGCCGACAACCCAGCAACAGCGGCAACTGATTGATATCTGGATCGAGTTCCTGGCTGGCCCCAGCGCGACCTGCTGAACATGCGCGGAAACCTAGGTAGGGCAACGCCTAGCATTTCAGGCGCCGACACCTGCAAAAAACGAAATGAACGTGTTTCGGCTGGTTGAGCCCTAGCCGGCCATCACTCCGCCGTCGATGATCAGTTCCGTACCGGTGATGAACCTGGAATCGTCTGACGCCAGGAATACAACGCCCGACGCAATGTCCGCTGGAATGCCGGAATGTCCGACTGGCGTCGCCGCTGCGCCCGCGGCGCGGATTTCCTCCATGGCGTCAGCATTCAGGCGTGCGTCTGTTGAAGGCATCCGCCCATCGTTGCCGAGCTTTAGCCAGATAGGGGTTTCAATTGCGCCGGGATGAACGGAATTGACCCGGATGTTGTTTTTGAGCTGCGCGCATTCAAGCGCGATAGCCTTCGTGAACAGGCGAACACCGCCCTTGCTCGCGCAGTAACCCGACATTCCCGCAATGCCTTTCAGGCCAGCCACGGACGAGATGTTGATGACCGATCCGCTACTCGAATTCGTCATGAGGGGAAGAGCGGCCCTGGTGCCCAGAAATACACCATCGAGGTTTATCGACATCTGCCGGCGCCAGCTCTCGAAACTCATCTCCAGAAGTGGGCGGGAGATGCAGATGCCGGCGTTGTTGACGAGAACGTGTAGTGCGCCGAATTCGGCTTCAACCGATGCCATAAACGATGCCCAGCTCTCTTCGCTCGCGACATCCAGACCTCTTGCACACGCCGTTCCGCCATTCGCGACAATTGTTTGGCAAGTCTCGGCCGCACCTTTTTGATCGACGTCGGCGGCGATGACGCGTGCTCCTTCGGCGCCCAGCGCTATTGCACAGCCCCGTCCAATACCGCTTCCGCCACCCGTCACTATCGCAACCTTGTTCTGAAGCCGGCCCATGGTGTTTCCTCGACTATCGCGGTTGGTTTGTCTGCGTTCGGATTTCGGCCTTGTTCCATTGCGTCAGAACAAAGCCGGCAAGCGCGTCTATCGCGTCTGCGCCTTCGGGCAACATGGCATGGAACATATGCCAGACATGGATCATTCCCGGCCATATGGCGAGCTGGGCGTCGACGTTTGATGCCCTCGCGGCTTCCATCAGACCCTGCGCATCGTCGAGAAGCACTTCATCCGAGCCTACGTGAACGAGCATGGGAGGCAGACCCGACAGACTTGCCATCATCGGCGACGCAAGACTGTCGCGCGGGTTGGCTCCTTGAAGATAGGCATCGGCCATTTCCTTCAGGCTTCGTCGCGTCAGCAGCGGGTCGACATCGGACTTTGTGACGAAACTCGTGGATTCGCATCGCATGTCGACCCAGGGACTTATCGCAACCAGGGCTGCCGGCATCGGCAGTTCCCGGTCTCGAGCGGCGATGAGGGTAGCGACCGCCAGCCCGCCGCCCGCAGATTCTCCACCCATTGCGATGTCGGAGGGCTCGTGTCCTTGAGAGAGCAGCGCGCGATACGCGGCCACGGCGTCTTCCACCGCGGCCGGAAACGGATGCTCGGGTGCCAGACGGTAATCGACGCTGACAACCCTGCATCGTGCCGATCGCGCGAACTCGCAGGTGAAGGCGCGCGATCCGGCAGGGTTTCCAAGAACATAACCGCCACCGTGCAAATGAAAGAAGATATGCGACGCGTGCGCCTGATCCGGAATGATCCACTCCACAGCGACTCCACCCAGTGAGCCAGATTCAATCCTGATGCCCGGCGGCTTCACAAAAGCTGCTGCGAACTGCTCAGACTGAATGCGACGCTCCATGAACGGGGTGTCCGGTCCGCCAATGAGCGACTTCAGCATCTGCCGGACCTCTTCGATCGGTTCCATGCGTGTCTCCGAAGGAATGATAATTTGTCAGTCGGCGTAGAGAACCGCAGTACATTCAAACATTTATTGCGTTCGTGCCGTATGCCGGCGGTGTTGCTCCGAACTGCCACTCACCAACGCACATCTATCCGCCGCTGCACAATTGATTTCGAACTCGAAGAAGAAACTTCGAACACTCACCATACAAAGAGTCGTTGTTACTAATTGTAACAACTGTTATATCTAAAAAAAAAACGAAAGACGCTAGCGGGTATCGGCGGCGGGCATAAAACGCTTATTGCAGGGGAGCGAAGCGAATGCGTATGGACCTCAAGGTCTCGCTGACGAGCGGGGCTGCCGCGTTGTGTTTTCTTGGCATGTCTCAACTGGCTCACGCTGCAACAGACAGTGCGACAGACAATCAGAAGCCGGTACGCGTAGCCGCTGCCACATCGGGAACGAGCGCTATCGAGACAGTCGTGGTCACGGCCGAAAAACGCGAGGAGACCAGCCAGAAGGTTGCTATTCCGCTGACGGCGGTCGATGGCGGCATGCTCGACAGTATGGGAATCACCGGCTTTAAGGAACTTGGCATGCGTGTGCCGTCGCTGCGCTTTGGTGCTGGCGTTACGGGCGGCGAAAACGTGATCACGATGCGCGGTCTGGGCAGCCAGAACACGACTCCTGGCGGCGACTCTCCGGTCGCCTACAGTGTCGATGGCGTTACGCTGCAGCGGACCACTTCCGTCGATCCCGAGTTCTACGATGTGGAGCGTATCGAAGTGTTGCGCGGGCCACAGGGAACCCTTTATGGGCGCAACTCGGTCGGCGGCTCGATCAACGTCATCACCAACAAGCCAACGGATACACTTGGCGGCGGTGTGGACGTCCTTATCGGCGACTACTCGGCGCGTATCTTCCGCGGCTGGGTCAATGCTCCGCTCATCGACGACGCCGGATTCAAAATGTATGCGCGCATTACCGGTGTGTCCGCCGAGCATGATCCCTACGCCAAAAACCTCTCGACCGCGCCCGGCGCCACCCACAATCAGGATGGCCAGGACTTCCAGATGCTGCGCGGCCAGATCTACATGGAGTTCTCGCCCGATCTGAACGTGTTGCTTTCTGCCAGCTCGTCCAGCAGCAACGACCAGGCTGCGACAAACGTCGCGTGGTGGGAAACGCCGACACGCTATACGACCTTCTTCAATCCCGGCGACAAACCGATTGCGCCGGGCTCGCCCTGCGATTTCAGCACGGCCGCAAAATACAAGCCTCGCGTCTTCTGCCACGACTATCCGGAAAATGCCTCCAACCGGATCAGCCTCTATTCCGGAACAGTAAACTGGAATCTGGGTTGGGCCGCTTTGACTTCGGTAACGGGCTACAGCACGAGCAAGGTCAACCAGACCAGCGACGGCGATGGTTCCGACGTTCCGATGGCGTTCGGCTCGGTATGGCTTCTGAAGCAGCAGCAGATATCCGAGGAAATCCGCCTTGCCTCTACCGATGAAGATTCGCCGCTGAAGTGGATTGCCGGCCTCTACTACTTCTGGGCTAACAACTACGAAAACTTTTCGTACGTCGACACCGGCCTGAATGACGATTTCTCGGGCATCTTCGGTCTTCCTGGTTCAAACGACCAATATAATTTCTTCAGCCACGGAAACACCAAAACAGAGTCCTTCGCCCCGTTCGGTCAGATTGACTATGATTTGGCCAAGACATCCTGGGATATTCCGCTCACAATCACACTGGGCGCCCGCTACAGCGACGATCGCAAATACGGCTTCAACTACCTCGACTATCAGTCGCCTATATTTTGTGGAGGTTCTTGCGGTGCCATATCGGGGCCGTTCAGCAAGAGCTGGGGCCAGTGGACTGGCAAGGCAGGGCTTAGCTATCAGGTCAGTCCCAATGTCATGGCTTACGCCTCGGCGTCGCGCGGCTATATCTCGGGCGGAAACATCATCGGCCTCGCGACCATCTACGGTCCCGAATCAATGTGGTCTTACGACGCCGGTGTGAAGTCACGCTTCTGGGATGACCGCGTCCAGTTAAACCTGGCCGGCTATCACGAGGAAATCTCGCACCTGCAGGTCTTTGTCCAAAGCGGAACGCAGTCGGGCATCAATAACGTCAATGGCATCACCCAGGTGAACGGCCTGGAAGTGGAACTTGACGCAATCCCCGTCGACAATCTGCGCTTCAATGCAACGCTCACGCTCAATCGCGCGACTTACGGAAATTACTTCACGGTCGATGCACGCTATCCCGGTCTGGGTCCGCCGTGCAGCTCGACCATTATTGTCAATGCTACCGGACCCCATTATCTGTGCAACTTCCGGGGCAATACGCTCAACGAGACGCCACCCGTTACGCTCGATCTGGGTGCCGAGTACACCATCAATACGTCGTTCGGAACGATCACGCCGCGCGTCGACACATTCATCTCCGGCAAGGTGCAGTTCCTGCCGGACAACAATCCCCTGTCGACGCAGAAATCCTACACGCTGACGAATCTGCACCTGACATGGGTTTCGACAAACGGCCACTACAAGGCAGAAGCGTTCGTCAACAACATCGAAAACGCCGACATCATTTCGAACGACGGGCTTCAGTCGGGTTCGCTCGGTCAGGGGCAACTCGAACCCGACAATTTCGTTTACTACCCGCCGCGTACGGTCGGTTTCCGGTTCGGTGTGAACTTTTAGAGGGGGCGGCAGGCAGCCGGCGTGATGGCCGGCTGCTTGCGTGCCGCCAGACTGCGTACCCGCCATGCCGCAGACCAAAAGCATTCACATCGAAAAAAGAGGTGAGGTCGACTGGCTCACGCTCAACCGGCCTGACCAACTCAACACGATCACCGGCACGATGGTCGAGGAGCTTTGCTCCTATTTTGAACAACTCCAGAAGGACTTTACGGTTCGTATTGTCGTGATGCGCGGAGCCGGACGTGCCTTCTGCGCCGGTCTCGACATCAAGGAGCATCTTGGTGGAGATCGCGTGCCTGAGGGCGCCGGCCGCGTGCGGCCAGGTTATCACCTGTTCGACATCGTCCGCCTCATGCGCGCCTGTCCGCAGCCCATCATTGCGCTTGTGCACGGGCCGGCCTGCGGCGGCGGTTTCGCGATGGCACTGGCCGCCGACATCCGCGTCGCAGGACAGTCCGCGCGCATGAATGACGCCTTCGTCGCGTTGGGCCGATCTGGTTGCGAACTCGGCCTCAGCTATTTTCTCCCGCGCATCGCCGGTCTGGGAGTGGCAACCGAGCTCATGTATACGGGCTCGTTCATCGATGCGGAGCGTGCCCGGCAAGTCGGCCTGGTGTCGCGTGTGGTAGCCGACGCGGATCTGGATGCTGCGGCTTCTGAATTTATCGAGCCGATGCTGAAGACGGCGCCTCTCGGGCTGCGGATGACGAAAAAGACGCTGAACAGCGTCCTGAAGGTTAATGACCTCAACACCGTCATCGACCTTGAGGAACGCGCGCAGGCAATTTGTGGCCGCGGCCCCGATTTCGAGGAAGCGATAAACGCGTTCCTCGAGAAGCGTCCGCCACGTTATCGCCCGGCGTCATAGTCACCCAGTCGCGTTTTGAAAATTTGACGTAGGACGTCAGCGGCCGGCTTCGGGCGTGAACACTTCCTTGATCCTGGAGTGGCGCAAGCCGGGCTCTAACTCAATCATTTCGATGAGTGTCCCGTTCGGATCATACGCCACGATGCATCCTGTGATGCCCGCTGCGGGGATCGACGTCGGCTCGTCGGTCGTGAATTTTACGCCCTTTGCCTTCAGTTCCTTGTGCGCCAGTCGAACGTTTTCGGTACGGAATGCGAGCACGCGAGGTATCGTCGTTGGGGACGGAACCGGGAAGGACGCCCTGGGCTCCAGCCATTCGATAATGTCGAGCATGGGGCCATCGGGATCGCTGGGCAGAATCATCAGGACGCCGCGGCCTTTGGGATTGGGTATCAGCGCAAAAGAAGCGCCGCTGCCGTCGGGCCAAACGGCGTCACGCCGGTCGCTGACAATCTCAAATCCGAGCAACCGATAGAATGTCACCGTTTCATCCACGTTCTTTGCGTTGATGATCGTGTGATAAAAGTGTTTCAAGCGCCACTGCGAAGCCATGTTCAGTCCGGCCGGAGTTTCGCAGCGATCATATAACGCACGTTATGTAAGTGGAAACGCTTTCGGCCAGTCTCGCCGGCTCGATTGCCCCCGGGGCAGTCCGGACATCTTGACTTGCCCGGCAGGCTCCTGAAACATAACGAATGTTATAAATCTTGCGGAAATGCACGGCAGCACTCCGTCCAAGGACATCTCTTTCGTCGCGACGTGAAGTACCAGGGCGGACCGGACGATGAACGCAAAACCAGAACACTACGATGTGATTGTCGTCGGCGCCGGATTTGCCGGCATGTACGCCGTGTACAAGTTCCGTGAGCTTGGTTTTCGCGTCCTGGCCTATGAGAAAGGCGATGATGTCGGAGGCGTCTGGTACTGGAACCGCTATCCCGGCGCGCGCTGCGACTGCGAAAGCTACTACTATTCCTATTCGTTCTCGAAAGAGTTGCAGGCCGAGTGGGATTGGAGCCTGCACTATTCTGAACAGCCAGAGATACTGTCGTACCTCTCACATGTCGCTGACCGGTTCTCACTCCGGCCCAATATCCAGTTCAGCACTGCCGTTGAATCGGCGACCTTCAACGATACCGCAGCGAGCTGGACGATAACGACGAGCCGTGGCGACGTCGTCACAGCCAAATTTATAGTTTCTGCGGCTGGCTGCCTGTCGGCCGTTCAACAGCCTGATATCCCAGGTCTCAGCTCATTCAAAGGCGAACTCTTCTACACTGCAGCCTGGCCGAAGGAAGGCGTCGACTTCACTGGAAAGAAGGTCGGTGTCATCGGAACGGGCGCGTCCGGCGTGCAAGCCATACCGCGGATTGCCAAGCAGGCAAGCCATCTCACGGTCTTCCAGCGAACCGCCAACTGGGTGATCCCGGTCTGGAACGCTCCCATGAAGGCCGAGTTCGTCGACTGGGTGAAGTCGCACTACGACCAGATCCGCGAGACATGCCTTGCTTCGGGCGGCGGTGTTCCATTTGAAGTCAGTCACACACGCGCCAAGGAAGTTTCGCCGGCTGAGCGGCAGAAAATCCTGGAAAAGGCCTGGGCGGTCGGCGGAACGAGATTTTTTGCACAATCGTTTTCGGATTTGCTTTCGGATCAGGAAGCCAATGACGCCGCCGCGCAGTTCGTGGCGAAATACATCAGGACAACTGTCAGGGATCCGGCAATCGCCGAGTTGCTCATACCCACCGATCATCCGATCGGCACCAAACGGCCGCCGATGGACGACGACTACTATGCAACGTTCAACCGTCCCAATGTCATGCTGGTGGACATTCGGCGTTCGCCGATCTTGGACATCAACGGGAGCACGCTCCGTACCACGGGCGGAGCCTACGATCTGGACGCCCTCGTTCTTGCGACGGGTTTCGACGCCATCACCGGACCTCTGATGGCAATCGATATCAGGGGACGAGGCGGCATAAGCCTCAGAGACAAGTGGTCAGCCGGCGCGAAGTCCTATCTTGGACTTGGCACCGCAGGTTTCCCGAATCTCTTCACAATCACGGGGCCACTCAGCCCTTCGGTTCTCGCGAACATGCCCACGGCGATCGAGCAACATGTCGACTGGATTGCGGATTGCCTGGCGTACATGCGCCATCACGCTTTATCGGCTATCGAAGCGACCACAGGCGCCGAAGACCAGTGGGTTGCCCATACTGCAGATGTTGCTCAGGGAACCCTCTATCCAAAAGCCAACTCCTGGTATCTGGGATCGAACATTCCGGGCAAGCCAAGGCAGTTCGGTGTCTATCTGGGTGGGTTCAACAACTACAGGGAACATTGCAACGACATCGCCGCGAACGGTTATGAAGGATTTGCATTCGAGGGAACTGCGTAACCGGGCCGAGTCAGGACCGGTCAATCTTGAAATGGTGTACGCTCCCGAATTGCCACGGGCAGATATCCTGAATATCGCCGGCCGCTTCTCGTGTATCGACAATGATACGGCCGACGAGCGTTTTGTTCGTGCGCTGCACGACAAACGACCGTCTGCTGCCGCTTGGCAGGACAAGCTATCTTTAGCGGTCCGCGGTCAGAAGATGAGTGGCAATAGTCCGCAATGGAATTCGAAGGAAATCTCTCCGTCGGCATGGTTGGCGAAAGCAACGCGCGCACCTTACCCAGATGCTCGCTCGCGATAAGGCGGACCGGAAAGGCTGCTGGAAACGAACATTCGCCAGCCCTTCACCTCCATCGATCTCCAGGCTTCTTCACGTAGTTTGCAAACACATAGGGCCAGGGAATTACGATAGGAAAAATGATTCCCATTAAGCAGGCTTGGACCGTCTCCCATGTATCCGCGTCTATCTGATGGGCGGACCACAGCGGGAGCGCAATCGCGATCAGCCATATCGACTTCCAGACCAGTTCGAAGAAGAGCAAAGGCAACATTTGCAGCGGATATCGAATCCCCAAAGCCGCCAAAACCGACACTGCCGCCAGTAAGCTGGAGGCGACACCATGCATCGTTATTGGATGGTGGATTATGCCGGGCCATATTTCGAATCCGAGCCCCACGACTATAAGAAGGTAAGTGGCCCTCAGCGCATACAGGCGGAACTCGGATACTGTGGCGATCGGAGCGGGTGCGGCGAACGCCGCCAATGCGTTCAAACGTGCGGACATCACTCGACCGCCTTCAGGATTTTTTCAACAGCCGCCAGGCGAGTGTTGATCTCGGAGAGCTCGGTCTGCATGGAGGACAGCGATGTCGCGTTTTCGGATTGAACGGCGAAAGCTTTCTCCGCGAGTTCGCGGTAGGCATCCTCGCTCAGGACGCGCGACCGCGCCTGGCGGGCCGCTGAAAAATACTTCATTCCAAAGATGATCAGGATTGTCCCGAGCACCAGGCCTATGGAGAGCAGGTATATGTGTTCAGACATGCCGGACGCCTTTCATTGGTCGGATTTGGTGGACGAAGCGGTTAGGGACTTGGCGGCCTTGACGATGGCGGACGGCGTGAGTTCGTAATCGAAGTCCGCGACCTCGAAATAGTTGAGAGCCTTGCCGTCGCTGGACAGTTCGAGCTTGCTCGTGACGAGACCGGCTTCTTCCAGCTTCTGCAGGTGGAGATGCAGCAATGGCCGGCTGATGCCGACCTCGCGCGCGAGCTGGCTGACATAATTTCGGCCATCCGATTTCAGCGCCGCTACGATCCGCAACCGGGGCGGACTGGCGAGGGCCGCCAACACGGCAAGCAACTGATCTCCGCTGATTGGCAAATAGAAGCTCCAACAGTCATATGTAAAAGATATATTACATATGACAGGAAGTAAAGTCAACGACGCCGACATTCGCGACCGTTAAAGTCGAGCCGAAAATTCTATTAAGTATTGGATATCACAACGTAATTCTGTTTCTGAGGAAAGGGTTCTGGAAACAAACATTCTCCGGAAAATCGAGGCATTTGACCAAATTACGCCATTCTCGACCCCGCGCGTACTACTTCGCTCGAAGTTGATTAGCCGTCTTGGTGTCGCCCAGATATTCAGCCGCCTCGATGGCGCCGACTAACGCGCCATGCCGACCGGGCGATAGCGCCAGAGCCGCCTTGAACTCCTTCAAGGCCTGATCCGGATGCTTGAGGCCCAGCAGAAGTTCGCCCAGCTGTTCGCGAGCCGGTACGACGGGTCCGGGTGTGACCGGCAACTTCTCTACCGCATCTTCCTCATCCGCGGCCGAACGCATACTGAGAAGCGCCGCATCCGTTTCACCCCATGGCAGCCCCGCCTATCGTCGCGCGATGCGTGCGCACGCAAATTGCGTCGAAAATCTGCCGGTCTTTGCCACGATTGTGCTCGTTGCATCATCCGCCCATCTCAGCCCGCCGAACATGGTCACGACTACGAGCGTGACCATGGCCGCACGGACCGTGCAGACGCCGGTCCATATGCTTCTTCCAGGATCGAACGCGAGCATCGCCCTGCGGTTCACATTCTTTCTGCTTCAGGTACTGGCGATGATCGCCATGGCAATTTTGGTGGCGACGGCGGCGACAACAGTCGGAACGAGATGACATTCTACGCTCTGTTGGCGCTGAAGACGTCCGGCGATGCGCAAGCATCGACGTGTCGCCGTGGTGCTTTTCGCGAATAAGTCGAACTACGCACTTGGCCATTTGAGAAAGTGGCAAATTCTGCGAGTCGTGCGAGCGCAATTTGCTCTCTCGGGTAGGAGTGCAGATGCACAATCGCGTGCTAACAGGCCGAAATGCCGGAGATTTTCGACCCGTCTCACGCACCAATTCCCTGCTATCGGGGAATTTTGCAGGGAGTTTCGAAAACTGACCCGAATCTCGGGGTCGAAATCGTTTTTTGACGGATAATCAAAAGGTTATCCGATTTTTCGCCACGTTCGCGAGCAAGGAATATTCGGGGTGCGAGCAGGGAATTCATACCGGCCGGCAGGGATAGGTGATGTTAGGCGGCAGTCCTCGATGGGAGCGCCGCCGGCCGCCCCGACAGGGGCCGTCTGAGGATGGCGGCTCCCTGTCGCTGACACCCGATCGAATGGCTCCGGGTCCGCGTTTGGCTCGGAACTTGGAACGGTCCGACAGCTCGCAATGGGCTCCGCTAACGCCCGAGCTTAGCCTATAATATTTTGGTATCCGGCTGCTTTTTGATGCCCAGAGTTCGTGGAACTTTGGTGTAGTCAGGATTCGGCGACCATATCGGCGCTGCGTCGGTGGGTAGCGCGCGGGACTTCTGGGGGACGAAATGGGCAGCTTTAGCGATGTGCAGAGCTTCGTGCGCGATGCCAGCGAGGTCACCAGCCTGGACGCCCTACATAGCCTGCTGGAATCAACTGTTCGCGCATTTGGCTTTCAATATTACGCACTCGGTCATCACGTAAACGTCGTGCATGGCGATCTCGTGCAGATAGGAAACTATCCAGAGTCCTGGATTCATACCGTCCGCACCCGCGAGTACATTTCCGATGACCCGGTGCTGCTGGCCTGCCAAACCTCGGCGGTCGGGTTTCGTTGGTCGGAGGTCTCGCGCCTGATTGAACTCTCCAGCCGGCAAAAGGAAATCCTCGCCGGCGCAGGGCGCGCCGGCATGGGCGAAGGTTTTACTGTCCCTGTACATATTCCGGGGGAGTGCATGGGCTCCTGCTCTTTTGCCCATCGCCCGGGAAAGGACCTCGACGAGTTGGTGCTCCCGGCAGCTCACTACATTGGCTGCTTTGCCTTCGAGGCCGCGCGTCGCTTGGTACGCGAGCCCGGTGCTCGAAAGCGCGAGGTCTCCGCCGCCGAAACGCTCACTCCGCGACAACTGGACTGCGTGGTTATGGTGGCGCGCGGCAAGAGCGATTGGGAAGCGGCCAAGATACTTGGTGTCAGCCAAGACACGGTGCACCAGCATGTCGAAACCGCTAAGCGCAAATATGGCGTTGCCACCCGGAGCCAGCTTGTGATTCGCGCCCTGTACGACAATCAGCTTGGCTTCCAGGACGTTATATTGCGCTGACTACCCCCCTGATCAGGGGAATGCGATGGTTAAGCTGCAGATACATGGTCGCTTCCGCGTCAACCGCGGGAGTAAGCATTGGTCCATATTGTCACGAGAACGAATAAGCAGAGTTTCGCAGCGGAACTCGACGAAATGTTCCGAGATCGCAAGCGCGTCTTTATCGACTGGCTCAAATGGAAGATCCCAAGCGTCAATGGCACACATGAAATCGACTCGTTCGACAATGACGCTGCCACCTATCTGATCGAGACTGACGGACGTGGTCACCATCTGGCCTCAATCCGCCTGCTGCCGACAGTCAAGCCGCATCTCTTTTCTGAAGTGTTTTCCCAGCTTTGTGATGGCCCGGTGCCTGCCGGCCCCGATATCTGGGAACTGACCCGCTTCTGCGTTTCGCCGGACGCCATGAAGACCGACGGCCACCGGCTAATGAACCTGATGTGGACATCAGTGGTGGAGTTCGCAGTCAGGCGAGGCATTACGCAATATAGCTGCGTCACTCACATGGCATTCCTGTCACAGATTCTTTCTGCGGGATGGGACACCACTCCGCTCGGTCTTCCACAGATGGTCGATGGCGGATTGGTCGGCGCAGTCCTGTTCAAGATTTCGGCAAAAACGCTGGACGAGGCCCGGGCCCGATATGGCTATCACGCTTCTGTGTTTGAGCCCCAGTCTGAAGCCGCCTGACCGCTCACGAGGGAAAACCTGATGTCGACTCTAGCCTTGGCCCGGAAAGTCCCCGCTTGCACAACGTCGCTCTCCCGGTTGCGAGAGGACGGCTATTGCATCGTCGAAGATTTGTTACCCAGAGCGACCATCACGGCGCTGCAATCTGATCTTGCCGAGAGGCTTGACCGGACACCCTTCTGCGACGGCGAGTTCTATGGCCCCTTCACCAAGCGCTTCGGCTCACTCCTGACGCGATCGCGCCACACCGAAGCCCTGGTACTCCACCCGCTCGTTCTTGAGATCGCGCACGCGGTCCTCGGGCCCTATTGCGATCGCTTCCAACTCAATCTGACGCAAGCCGTCGAGATTCATCCAGGGGCGCCATCCCAGCCGCAGCATCGCGATCAGGACATGTGGGGCGGACCAAAGGGCGAAATAGAATATCTCCTCAACGTGATCTGGCCTCTCACGCCCTTCACTGCGCGCAACGGCGCCACTGTCGTTTGGCCGAAAAGCCACCTCGATCAGCAGAACTATCTGCTACCGCGGCACGATGCGGTCCCGGCAGAAATGGCTCCCGGCTCGGCTTTACTTTTTCTGGGCTCGACATTGCACGCAGGGGGCGCGAACCAATCGAATCTGCCGCGAGCCGGTGTGATCGTCAGTTACAGCCTCGGCTGGCTGAAGCCGTTCGAAAGTCAGTTTCTGGTCTACCCACCCGAAGTCGCGAGACGCTTTTCGTCTGAGCTCGCAACGCTTGTTGGCTATGCGATCCATCGACCCAATCTCGGCAACTACGAAGGTCAGTGTCCTTCTGTGCTTTTGAAGGATCCGCCAGGGGACTTTTTATCAGCCAAGGATGCACTTCGTCCGGAACATAAAGCGTTTATCGCGCACCTGCGAACGGAATCCGAACGGAATTGAAAAGGAGGCTGCGGCTTCACTAGTGGCGAACCAGCCGACAGAGGAACCCGAGCGGCTAAGGCAATTCGCGAATGAATTGCGCGAACGGGCGCGCGTCTCCGAATTGCCAGGCTATGCCGAGAGATTGGTCTGTGCGGCCGAAGAATTGGAAAAGCGCGCTGCGGAGCTTGAAGCGTTGAGCTAAAGAGCCCACCAACGAGCAACTGTCGATAGACGCCGGGGAACTCAATCGGTGCGCGGCCTCAACCGGCAATCGCAGAAGCGGGGATAAAATGACGAGAACCTTCTGTTACACATCATTAGCTGCGGTGACATTTATCTTGGCTGCCCAAACCGCGACCGCGGATACGGTGTGTCCGACGATAGAGAAGCCTGTTTGTGGAGTGACTCAAGACGGCGTCCGCAGCACGTATTCGAACGATTGCTTTGCAAATCGGGCCAGCGCCCGAATCCTCCATCCTGGAAAGTGCGTCGCGCCTGGCACGAACAGTATTTGCCTTCAACTTTATGAACCGGTGTGCGCTACCGATCCAAAGACAGGAAAAGATCGAACGTACGGCAATTTCTGCACGTCCGAAGTAGCGAACGCCACTTTGCGACACGAAGGCGCATGCTCCGCCTCTTCAGAGCGGTAGCAATATTTCATATCGGATATCGCCTGATCACATTGGAGGCACTTGTGATGGTAGGTCGACGTCTACTTCTAACCTGGTTCTTCCGATTGCTTCTCAACGTGGTAACTGGATTGGTTTTGGCAGTAAGAGACGGGCTACTCCGAAACTGTCTCGACACGATCCAGGTAATTAGACAATTCTCCCACCCACTTGCGGGACGCGAGAGTGTTGGAGTTGTCGGCTGCCTGCTCAAGAGCGGCGCCGATTTCGGTGATGGCCTGGAAACCGAAGGCGCCCCCAGAGCCTTTCATCTGGTGTCCCAGATACTTCACGGTCTCAAAGTCAACGCGATCCAGGGCTTCTCCCATTGCGATGCCATTCTGCCTGCAGTTTAGCAGATACGCGGGTACCCGGTCCGCGAGCTTGGGATTCGTATGCACAAGGATTCTGTCGATCCGAGTGCGTTCCGCTTTTGTCGATTGCGGCGCGAGAATGGAATGCTCCTTGATCGCTTGCAGCAGCACCTCTTCCTTGATTGGCTTCGACAAATATGCCGTACAACCCGCTGCCAGACACTGTTCCTGATCTCCCTTCAAGGCCGCGGCCGTCAGTGCGATGATCGGCGTAGGCGGCCGGTTGTTTGCCAGTTCCCACTTTCTGATCGACCGTGTCGCGGTCAAGCCATCCATGACAGGCATTTGCCGGTCCATTAGCACAAGGTCATAGTGCCCGGCTGCAAACTTTTCACAGGCGATGGCGCCGTTTTCGGCGATTTCGACCCGGTACGGCGTGTCTTGAAGGTAGGCCAGCGTGATCGTGCGGTTGTCGGCGGAGTCCTCCACCAGAAGAATATTTAGCGACGGTAGCGGCTGCTCTGAACCTGGGACCACCGGCGGTGCGGTTGCCGGCCGGCCGGCCTCGGCCCAAACCTCGAGCGGCATGGTGAACGTAAACACGCTTCCTTTGCCGACCTCGCTTTCGACCCAGATGCGCCCGCCCATCAGTTCCACCAGGCGCTTCGAAATCGTGAGCCCGAGCCCCGAGCCTCCGTACCTTCGAGTGGTGGACGAGTCGGCTTGCGTGAAACGCTCAAACACTGCCCCCAACTTCTCGCGTGGAATGCCGATGCCGGTGTCCGAGATCGTAAACCGCAACGCGCCCGGAGCGGAGGAGACTGCATCTGACGTTACTCGCAGGGCCACTTCTCCGGATTCGGTGAACTTGATTGCGTTGCCGATCAAATTAAGCAGCACCTGACACAGCAATGTAGGGTCGCCGACCAGGTCGTTGGACACCTTTGGCGCGACCTCGCAAACCAGGAGCAGTCCTTTTTCATGGGCCCGGACAGCCACCATCTCCGTCACTTTTTCCAGCAGATCGTTCAATGAGAATCCGGTCCGTTCCATCTCAAGCTGCGAGGCTTCGACTTTGGACAGATCGAGTATGTCGTTGATGATATGCAGAAGATTGTCGCCGGCGCGGCGGAAGATCTGCACGTACTTGTTTTGCTCTGCGGAAAGAGGAGTCTTGGCGAGCAAGTCCGCGATGCCGAGAATTGCGTTCATCGGCGTTCGGATTTCGTGACTCATACTCGCCAGAAAGTCTGACTTGGTGCGGCTCGCGCTCTCGGCGTTGGCCTTCGCTTCCCGCAATTCCACTTCTACGCGTTTGCGCTCCGTGACGTCGCGTGCCGCGGCAAACACGCCCTGCAGCGTGCGATCCCTGTCGTAAAAGGTGGTCGCGTTGTAAGACACAACAGTCTGTTTGCCGTCGCGGGAGCAAGCTGTCAGCTCGTAGTCGGTGACCTTCTTTTCGCTGAGCACGAGCTTGATCGCCGCTTCGGCCCGTTCCGGATCGGTGAAGTAGCTTTTAAATGGCGCTCCGATCAGTTCGTCACGCGTGCAGCCGGTAAGGGCCTCCATCTGTTTGTTGACGTCGGTAATGATCCCTGAGGGGTCGGTGGTCATTAAGGCATCGATGTTGGATTCGATCAGTGACCGGGTGTAAAATTGCTGGTCGCGCAGGCGCTGATCGAGTTTTTTCTGCTCCGCTTCGACCAGCTTGCGCGCGGTGTTGTCGGTGCCAATCAGCAGATAGCCAATGATGACGTTCTGAACATCGCGCAGCGCCGTGACAGACACCACCGCCGGAAACCGGCTTCCGTCTTTTCTGATATAAGTCAGTTCGTAAATGTCCTCGATCCCGCGCGAAGCTTTGAACACGAGAGCCGCGAAGCCCGGAGTGATCGTGGTTCCGAGTTCAACGCTTAACGCTTTGGCGCGAGCGATAACTTCCTGTGGATCGGATATGTCGGCAGGGGTGATCTTGTTCGTCACTTCTGCAGCTTTGTAGCCCAGCATTCGCTCGGCGCCGACGTTAAAGATCTGAATGACGCCTTTCGCGTCAGTGGCGATGCTTGAGAAATTGGCGCTGTTGAAAATCGCGCGCTGGAGGGCTCCAGCCTTGAGCAGTTCTTCCTCCGCCAGCTTGCGCGCCGTGTTATCCGTACCGATCAAAAGATAGCCAATGATGGTTTCATGCGCGTCGCGCAGCGCCGTGACAGATACGACCGCCGGAAACCGGCTCCCATCCTTGCGGATGTAGGTCAGTTCGTAGATGTCCTCGATTCCGCGTGAAGCCTTGAAGACCAGGGCTTCGAAGCCTGGCGTAATCGTGGTTTCGAGTTCAACGCTCAACGCCTTTGCGCGCGCGATCAGTTCCTGGGGGTCTGAAATATCGGCGGGAGTGATTTGATTCATCACTTCGGCGGCGGTGTAGCCCAGCATTCGCTCGGCGCCGACGTTAAAGATCTGAATGACGCCCTTCGCGTCAGTGGCGATGCTTGAGAAATTGGCACTGTTGAAGATCGCGCGCTGCAGAGCTCCAGCCTTGAGGAGCGCTTCTTCGGCCAGCCTGCGCCCGGTCACGTCAACGCTCTCTCGGAGACGCAAATGTGCGTCCTTGCCACGTCTTTTTCGCTATTCATACTTTTACCTCTATATTCTCAAACGCGCCTTGGCGGCTAAAGTTCCGTAAGATTGACAATTCCGTTTCAAACTCGAGATCGTCCGGGAAAATTAGCGTCGTCGTTTCCGGGCACTCGAACGGGCATTGCCGGTTAGACGAGCAGGGCGGCGATCGAGTATTCCCAGTCTAGTGGCTCAGGCAATTGCTGATTCTACGATCTCCGTGAGAACGGCACCGGCTCGTAGGAAGCCAAGACTGGATTGGCTGCAGATGCTTTCTGCTGCTTTGGAGCCGGCAATGCTCTGAACTGGAAAAAGTGTTGTGTTTGTCCAACAGCGTCAACTCATGCGTCGGGCGCTCTAAAGGTCCCCAGGATTCTGTCCCAGAAAAAATCGATCACGGCAAAATTTCTATCGGCATGCCGGTGGTGAACAAAATGAAGTTCCTGCTTTCGCCTGAACCAGGCAAATCTCTGAAGGCGCGAGCTATCTCGATGATATTCCTTGTCAAAGAAGACGTGCGCGTAGAACGATGCGGCACAGGCAATCACCTGAACGACAAAGAAGTCAAAGGGCAGTATGAAATAGGTGCACGCTCCCACGAGGAGCACTGGAATGAGGAAGAAGGGCGTATTGTTGCCTTCTTCGCTGAAGTAGGTTTTCGAGACGAGATGGTCTTTGGAATAATAGGCGTGATGAAAGTTGATATGATTGCGGTAGAATTGACGGCCGAATGAATTGTGGGCGAGTCTGGAGTGCAGAAAAGTCTGCCCGAACGATATCACCAGATGCGTACCGAGCGCAGTGATGAGAAAAAGCGGTAACTCCAAAAAGAGCCGTGTCAACGTCTGTTGCATTTGACCTGCTGCATGTTGACCTCGTTCATGAGCAATGCTTGTTGTCCTTATGCTCCTCATCGGAGCCAGCCGCAAATTTTGGTAGCGTGAGTTGGAAAACTCGCGTGCGGTTGCCGAGAGTTGTGGCCGGTTCGCCATACCGGGAGAGATGTTCTCAACTTGGCGGGTCGCGGGCGGGATGAGTGGTGTGGCGTTGCGCCGTTAGTGTGGCAATCGAAGTGTGGATTTGAAAACAGTTCGAGCCAAGCTCAAATTGCTCGATACTATCAGCGAGAGTGCCAAAAGCTGTGGCACAGCGATCCGAAAGAATTCAACCAATGGCAAAATGTGACTGAAGCCCGATAACGCCACCGGAGGGCTCTCCCTCCCGATTGATGGAGTTCTCCCCAATCAAAGTGTGGTTCAAAAGTGACCACCTCAAAATGGGCAGGCCGGAATTCGCTGTCTGGATTCGTTCGTTGCGTGCTAGTCTCTTCCTATCGCCGCCGCATTCCATGAGCACAGGCTTCCGGGAGACCTTGAGGGTTGCAAACTCGATAACCCGCGCTCCCGCTCGATATGAGAAGGGAGCATGAAATGGGCCTTTACGAGTTCTATTACATTCATCCCCGAGGTCACGTCCTCGATCATCATGATCAAATCTGTGTCGACGACGCGGCGGCGCTTGTAAGGGCTGAGAGCCTCTGCGCTGAGTTTGCGGTCGAGGTATGGCAGACACATGCTCAGATTGGGTACGTCAATCGCCGGGAACGGGGTGCGTCACAAGGAGTGACCAAGGGCGTTTGGGACAGAAAATGATGTTGTCCGTCGTGTTGGCGTTTGTTGCTATGCTCGCTGTAGTGTCGGCGTTGCTGGCAATTCGCACGTTTAACGGACTGGCGGGAGCAGCGCTCGCGTAACCATGGGGCGCTGTTGTGAGCCGTCGCGGCCGTCCTCTGGCGTAGTGGGTTTCGATTGCCCTGTTCGTTTCGGTCTTGGCATCGTTGGTCTGGATCGGAGTTGTAACCACGAAGTGGATCTTTGCTCCCTACCTGGTTGGTTGAAACTGGGTTCGTCTGCTTTGAGATGATGTTTTGATCCATGCTGTGGCGGCCCGATTTCAAATGCCATCGTTCCAGCGCCCGTTGTGTTGTGCGCGTAACGAGTCATTTCACGTTGACTGGATTGAGGATACGCACGATGACGCGAGAGACAGCCTATTTCGTTCATGCATTCAACGTTGGGCGCGGCAGCAACCTGAAGGCGGACAAGCCGATCCCTTGCAAGTCAGCCGAAGCTGCCCGCCGGATGGCGGAGAGGCTTGCACTGACAAAAGCTGGCGTCATCGCCATCTCCACCTCAGGGGATGTCGAGCTCGGCGAATTTGATGACGAGCCGGTGCTGATATTCAAAGCCGGGCGATTGCCGGCTCCATTCGATGAATAAGGCAGCTTGAGATACCTAAACATCGGTGATCAACTGCATCGCTAGTGGTGGCTAATCTCCCTTCGCACGATCATGGGGGGGTGCCGACATCGTGAAAGCGGCCGCGAGATCAGCTAGGATCCGTTGTCGAGACTCGCTGTCATTCAGCGTCCGTCTCCGGGTGAACGACGATGCCTAAAGTTCCAAGCGGAAAACCAAATCCTAGACCGATTTTCTTCGCCCGCCAATCGGCAGTTCTTCGAGCGCGAAAGGCTGGGTGACATGGCGTCCGACGTTGTCGTTGGTCAACAGTGGTCAATGTTTAACGCCTCATGGCGGCAATGGTTGTTGGCAAAAGTGGTGCGCGTCGAAAATGGCAAGGCGACTTTGGAATACGATCCGCGCTACGACATTCAGCCACCCGACAGCTTCCGCAGCGAGGAAGTGACTGCATTGCTGACTGAGCCCAGACAATTTCGCCTGGTCGAATGAAGACCCAGGTATCGCCCTGATTGGCCCTTGTGTTTGTTAGTCCGTTCTGCCGGGTGCGATAATCGGTTTATCGGTCAGTTTGTCCATCACTGTCGCCAACAGCTTTTCGCCTGCGTCATATGACGGTACGGCTTCGGCTTGCAACACCGATCCGTCTTCGTGGAACACAACCGCGATATGGGGAAGGTCATCTGCCGGTGGTTCATAAACAACGCCTCTGAATTTCGGCATACAATTTCCTTTCCGCGTAGCTACATATTCACAAAGTGAATGCGGGATTATAGCAGAACGTCGTGTGGGGTGTGGCGGTGCAGTTGGTCCCAGCCCTTTCGCGCCATCGCGCCTGCCGATCATCCTGCGGATCATAAGGAAAACCCGCCGCGCTTTATCCGAGCGGCCAGGCTTAGTTGGTCACGGACTACCCGAATTTCTGACGGAGTTAAGCTTGAAGATTTCGGCGTCGGTCATGGCGTAGACTTTTGCGGATTGCTACTGGACTGCGTGGCGTCTTTCGCCCGGGCATCATCCAGTTCCACCGGATCAATAGGCAGGTATTCCGTCGTGCCGTTCCGTCCCAGCCGGATGGTCGTCGCGACACGCCTCCAAGCCGGAAAAGAGATCGATTCCAAAAATTCCTCTTCCGTGTCGACGACGTAGTCGCCCGCTGGCTGCTCGGATTCAAACCCCGTCAGCAGAAACGGCCGCCGGAAAGTAACCGTCTGGCGGGTGGTGCGCGTTGCCATGAATTGCTTTCCGCTTGCCTGCTCGAACGCTACAAAGACTGAAGAAGAGCCCGCCGATCTGCGGGCATTGAATTGTGATCACCATCTCTTTTGGCGTTGTTCGCTGAACGTTGCGAAGGAATGGCCCCTTTCACAGGTTGCCGGGCATGGCATGCCTATTTGCTATATGGGGCCGAAAAGCGAACTTTCAATCGATTTTTCCCGATGGCACGAGCTATTTCGCTGCGCGCCGCCTCGTTTTAAAGGGTGCCAGGCGCTGTGATCTGCTCGCTAGCGTCTGCGCGGCAGTCGACACGTCGAAGGCGATTTGTCTATCTCTCCAGCAAAAAAAGGCCGATGGTGCGCCTCGGACGCGGCGATCCGTGGCCTCGCGCCAATGTTTGACCCGGTCATAGCCGCAAATTTTGATCCTTGCGAAACCCGGTTCAAAGGCATGGCAATCAAGCCTGCGCGCCTGCGCTTCACCAATCCGGCAATTGTGGAGAGAGATTTCATGAAATTCCGTCCGCTTGGCGACCGCGTCGTCGTCCGTCGCGTGAAAGAAGATCAGAAGACACCCGGCGGGATCATCATCCCCGACACTGTCCAGGAAAAGCCGCAGGAAGGCGAAGTCATCTCGGCCGGCCCCGGCGCTCTCGACGACAACGGCAAGCGCGTCGTTCCGGAAGTGAAGGCCGGCGACTTCGTTCTGTTCGGCAAGTGGTCGGGCACCGAAGTGAAGATCGACGGCGAGGACCTCCTGATCATGAAGGAGTCCGACATCATGGGCATTCTCGAAGGCCGCCCGGCCGCGAAGAAGAAGGCTGCTTAAGCAGCTTGTTCGACGCAGAACATTCCACTCAGGAGATAATTCATCATGGCAGCCAAAGACGTAAAATTCGGCGCCGACGCGCGTGAGAGACTGCTCCGCGGCGTCGACATTCTTGCCGACGCAGTGCAGGTGACGCTGGGCCCCAAGGGCCGCAACGTCGTCATCGAGAAGAGCTTCGGCGCCCCGCGCACGACCAAGGACGGCGTGACGGTGGCCAAGGAGATCGAGCTCGCAGACCGGTTCGAGAACATGGGCGCACAGATGGTGCGCGAAGTCGCCTCCAAGACCAACGACGCGGCCGGCGACGGCACGACGACGGCCACGGTCCTGGCTCGCGCCATCGTGCGTGAAGGTTCCAAGGCGGTTTCCGCCGGCATGAACCCGATGGACCTCAAGCGCGGCATCGAGAAGGCGGTCGAGATCGTCGTCGCCGACCTCAAGAAACGCTCCAAGAAGGTCAAGTCGAACGAGGAAATCGGCCAGGTCGGCATGATTTCTGCTAACGGCGATAAGCTGATCGGGGACATGATTGCAAAGGCAATGGCGAAAGTCGGCAACGAAGGCGTGATCACCGTCGAAGAGGCCAAGGGCCTTGAAACGGAACTCGAGGTTGTCGAAGGCATGCAGTTCGACCGCGGCTATATCTCGCCGTATTTCATCACCAATGCGGAGAAGATGATTGTCGAACTTGAAGATCCGTACGTTCTGATCCACGAAAAGAGGCTTGGTTCCCTTCAGCCCATTCTGCCGCTGCTCGAATCAGTTGTGCAGTCCGGCCGCTCCCTCGTGATTGTCGCGGAGGAAGTCGACGGTGAGGCGCTGGCCACGCTGGTGGTCAACAAGCTGCGCGGCGGCCTCAAGGTTGCGGCCGTCAAGGCACCGGGCTTCGGCGATCGCCGCAAGGCCATGCTGGAAGACATCGCCGTCGTCACGAGTGGTCAGGTGATCAGCGAAGATCTCGGCATCAAGCTCGAGAACGTCAAGCTGAACATGCTGGGCACGGCCAAGAAGGTCCGCATCGACAAGGACAACACCACGATCATCGACGGCGCCGGCAAGAAGACCGACATCCAGGCCCGCATCTCGCAGATCAAGTTGCAGATCGAAGACACCACGTCCGAGTACGACAAGGAGAAGCTGCAGGAACGTCTCGCCAAGCTCGCGGGCGGCGTTGCGGTCATCCGCGTCGGCGGCGCGACGGAAGTCGAAGTGAAGGACAAGAAAGACCGCGTCGATGACGCACTCAACGCCACCAAGGCGGCGGTTGAGGAAGGCATTGTTCCAGGTGGCGGAGCGGCGCTGCTCTATGCCACGAAGTCCCTGGCAGGCGTCACCGGCGAGAACGAAGACCAGACCCAGGGCGTCGCGATCGTCCGCAGGGCGATCCAGGCTCCGATTCGCCAGATCGCCGAGAACTCAGGCGTCGAAGCCTCGATCGTTGTGGGAAGGTTGCTGGAACAAAAGTCGAATACATACGGTTTTAACGCGCAGACCGAAGCTTATGTCGATCTTGTCGATGTCGGCATCGTCGATCCGACCAAGGTCGTTCGCACTGCGCTGCAGAATGCGGCTTCGATAGCCGCCCTCCTCATTACTACTGAAGCCATGGTGGCGGAACATCAGAAGAAGGATTCGGCCGGCAACATGCCCGGGGGCGGAACGGATTACTGAGACCCGGTTCACAGCGAGCGATTGCAAAGACAAGGACGTACGACGATGAATCCGATCACAATATTTCTCACTGTGGTCTTTGGCGCCGTTGGCGTGGCATTGGGTTTGGCAGGGCACCCCTATTTGGGTGGCCTATTTGTGGTCGCTGCAATCGTGATTGCCTTCGCGCTGAAGATGGCGAACACCTGGGAAAAGTTCGTCATCCTGCGCGCCGGCAAGTTGCGCGGAGTCAAGGGACCCGGACTCTTCCTGATCATTCCAGTTGTTGACAACGTAGTGGCTGTCATCGATGAGCGCATTCAGACCACAGCCTTTAGTGCCGAGGAGGCACTAACGAAAGACACCGTTCCGGTGAATGTGGACGCGATTATCTTCTGGTTCGTCCATGACGCGCAAAAGGCCGCTCTGAACATAACGAACTACCGCGAAGCCATCGATCGGGTCGCCCAGACATCGCTTCGCGAAATGATCGGGTCGTCGATGCTGTCGGCGCTTCTGTCTGAACGAAATATTGCGGACGATTTTTTGCGCAACGAAATCGCCCGCAAAACTGCCGACTGGGGTATCTCGGTAAAGTCAGTCGAGATCCGAGACGTCGCGATACCTGTTGCATTGCAAGACGCCATGTCACGTCAGGCGCAGGCTGAACGGGAAAAGCAGGCCCGTGTAATTCTGGGATCGGCGGAAGCTGCGATCGCAGGCAAGTTTGTCGAGGCTGCGATGACCTATGCGGATCACCCAGCGGCACTGCAGCTACGCGCTATGAACATCATCTATGAGACTACCAAGGAACGTGGAGCCACTATCCTGATTCCGACGTCGATGGTCGATAGCCTGAATCCGGTGGTCGCCCTCGCGTTGGCGGGCCAAGATACCGCGCAGCCAAAGGCAAACAGGCCGATAGTGCCGAGCAACCGCTCCCAGTAGCGCGAGCTATTTCGACGCCTGTGGCCTCGCAAGCTTCCTGGGCCCGTCTGCTACGAAAACGCGTTGCCGGGTTTAAGCCCCAACTTGCGAAAGACAATTGCCGCCGGACAAAAGCCTGTGAGTGCCGCCTGCAACATGTTCAGTCCGGCAAAAGCGCTCAGAAGCAGCCACCATGGGCTGTAAAGCAGGGCAAGCACCAATCCTGTCAACACGACGAAGCCTGCAAAAGCGAGGACGGCACGATCTATGTTCACGGTATTTCTCCTGGTTGATCAGCGGGCGCGTGTCAGCTTTCGGCTTCCGAGGCCTTCCTTGAAGGACCGCCCTTTTTGGGCCCGTTGATGTCGAACTGGTTGATCGACCTCAATTTCCAGGACTGAAGGCTGGTGTTTTATTCATTCGCAACATTGACAGTATATTCGTATGTTCGTATATACGCAACTATGAAATTAAAACCCGAACAGATGCGCGATGCCGCAGGCGCGGCCGAGACAATGCTGAAGGCGCTCGCCAACCGGCACCGCTTGATGATCTTGTGCCAGCTCATCGACAAGGAACACTCGGTTGGCGAACTGACGAATTTTCTCGGCTTGCGCGACTCGACGGTGTCCCAGCACCTCGCACTCTTGCGAAAAGACGGCCTCGTCGAGACGCGGCGCGACGGTCAGACGATCTGGTATGCGCTCGCCAGCATCGCCGTGCGCCGCCTGGTCGAGACGCTCTACGACATCTATTGCGGCCCGGCCGCCATCTGCAGACCAAAGCCGGCTTCGAAGGCCAGGCGCACCGCTGGAAGGACAGCCCGATGACGATCGAGAACCTTGAGCCACAGGATGTGGCGCGCTGGCTCGCGGAACGTTCGATCATTCTGATCGATGTGCGCGAACCTGCCGAATATGCAGTCGAACGAATTCACGGCGCGCTGCTCTATCCGCTTTCAACCTTTGACGCGCTTGTCCTTCGGGATCTGGGCGACAGGAAGCTCGTTTTTCATTGTGGCTCAGGCATGCGCTCGGCGAAAGCAGTTGCCGCGAGCCAGGCAGCGGGCCTTCCGGCCGAAAGTCATATGAAGGGCGGCATCCAGGCCTGGAAGGCAGCCGGTCTGCCAACCATCTGCGTCGATCCCGCAACCGGTCAACCGCGCGAAACGCGCTGAACGGCGCGCCGTCATGCATTGGTTCGCAGGCATTCTCGCTTTTTTTGGTCTCGCTACGACGCCGGTGCCTCAGCATGTGCCACCTCCGCCGAAAGCCTTTGTGGTTGTCCAGTCCATCATTTCGGACCAGAAGGCGGTCTTCGCAACCATACAGTCCGCGAATGTCGTGCCAGCACGGGCGCGGATCGGCGGAACCATCCTGGAGCTAAAAGTCCGCCAGGGCGATCATGTCGAACAGGGACAGGTCATCGCGACCGTCGGCGACCAAAAGCTTGCCCTGCAGATAAATTCTTATGCGGCGCAGGTGCAGGCAGCCCAGGCGCAAGTTGCACAGGCCAAACTGGAATTCGACCGCGCCCAGCGCCTTGTCGCGGAGGGCGCGATCGCCAGGAACATGTTCGACCAGGCGCACACAACGTACAACGTGGCGCTCAGCAATCTGGCCTCAATCAGCGCGCAACGCTCCGTTGTCCAGCAGCAGGTCACGGAGGGAAAAATCCTGGCCCCGACGGCCGGGCGGGTGATCACTGTTCCGGTCACCGCAGGAACGGTTGTCATGGGTGGCGATACCGTGGCGACAGTTGCCGAGCAGAACTTCGTTCTTCGCCTTGAAGTCCCCGAACGCCATGCCCGTTATATGAAGGCTGGCGACTCCATTCGTCTCGACGGCGACGAACTCGGGCTGGACGGTCCGCGGTTTGGCACCATCAAGCTCGTCTATCCTCAGATCGATAATGGCCATGTTGTCGCTGACGCAACCGTTTCTGGCTTGAGCGATTATTTCGTCGGCCAGCGTGTCCGCGTATGGGTTGCGGCGGGCGGGCGCCAAGCGATCGTCGTGCCGAGCCACCTTCTGACGACGCGCTTCGGCATCGACTACGCACGGCTTTGGCAGTCCGGCGGGCAAACCATCGATGTCCCGGTGCAGCGCGGCGAGGACTATCGAACACCAAATCTGCGTGATGGCGTCGAAATTCTCTCGGGCCTTCATCCGGGCGACCGGCTGCTTCGGCCATGAATCTCGGCCTTTCCGGGCGTCTCACGCAGGCAACGATCAACTCGCCGCTCACGCCGCTGATTCTGCTGGCGGCGATTGTGTTCGGACTCATCGCGCTGATGGCAATCCCGCGCGAGGAAGAGCCCCAGATAAGCGTGCCAATGGTCGACATATTCGTACAGGCCAACGGTCTGAAGGGCGCCCGACGCCGCCGAACTCGTCACCAAGCCGCTTGAAGAGATCATAAAGGGCATCAACGGCGTTGAGCATGTCTACAGCCAGACGCAGGATGATCGCGTCCTCGTCACCGCCCGATTCCTCACAGGTACCAGCGAGGACGACGCCATCCTGCGCGTCCAAGCCAAACTGCGCGCAAACTATGATCGCATCCCGCTTGGTATTCCCGAACCCCTGATTGTCGGACGGGGCATCAACGATGTGGCGATTGCTGTTCTGACCCTTTCTCCGAAGCCTGGGGCCGCATCCCGGTGGAATGAAAAGGATCTGCACACACTGGCCGAAAAGGTTCAGGCCGATCTGACAAAGGTAGATGATATCGGATTGAGCTACATCGCCGGTGGCTCTGCGGATGAGATCAGCATCCAGCCCGATCCCGAGAAGCTCGCGCTGTTTGGAGTAACGCTGCAGCAGCTCGAAGCCAAGATCCAGGGCGCCAACCGGTCATTCCTCGCCGGACAGCTCCGCGAGGACGGGTCCATGTTCGAAGCCGTCGCCGGCCGCACGTTGGCCGGAATACCCGATGTCGGACTGTTGCTTGTCACGACCCGGGATGGACGACCCGTCTATGTGCGTGACCTGGCCAAGGTGATCATCGGATCCAGCCCCGCCGAGCATCACGTCTGGTCGGTGGTTCGTCCGGATGGAAAAAACTGGGTGACTGTGCCCGCAGTCAGCGTGGCTTTCGCAAAGCGCGCCGGTGCGAACGCTGTCGTGGTGTCCGATGCGCTGGTGAAGCGCGTTGATGCCCTGAAGGGTTCGCTCATCCCTGCGGACGTCAATGTCGAAGTGACGCGCGACTACGGAAAGACGGCGAACGACAAGGCGAACGAGTTGCTGTTCCATCTCGCGCTGGCGACCGTTTCGATCGTCATCCTGATCGGCTTTGTGATCGGCTGGCGTGAGGGGGCGGTCACGCTCATTGTCATTCCGACAACGATTCTGCTCACGCTCTTTGCCGCGAACCTGATGGGCTACACGATCAACCGCGTCAGCCTGTTCGCGCTGATTTTCTCGATAGGCATTTTGGTCGACGATGCCATCGTCGTCATCGAAAATATTTCCCGGCACTGGGCCATGAATGACGGCCGGGACCGCCGAACAGCGGCAATCGAGGCTGTGGCCGAAGTCGGAAACCCCACGGTCGTAGCCACGCTCACGGTTGTGGCGGCGCTGCTGCCCATGCTGTTCGTCTCGGGCATGATGGGCCCTTACATGGCGCCGATTCCCGCCAATGCGTCCGCAGCCATGCTGTTTTCGTTTTTCGTCGCCATGATCATTACGCCCTGGGCGTTGATGAAGCTCGCGCGCAAACCGCGAAAGCGCGATGCAGCCGCGCATCACGGAGAAGGCCGGCTGGGCGCAATCTATCGACGGATGGCGGCGCCCATCGTGCGTTCGCCTCGCAATGCGAAGCGGTTTCTCGCCATTGTCGCAGGCGCGACGGTACTGTCCTGCGTTCTGTTCGCGACAAAGGACGTCACTGTCAAACTGCTTCCGTTCGACAACAAGTCCGAGCTGGAAGTAATGGTCGACACGCCGGAAGGAACAACCGTCGAGGACACGGCGCGCGTGCTGCTTCAGGCCGCGCGGATCACGGAAACGCTGCCGGAGGTGCACTCGATCCAGGTTTATGCCGGCACACCGGCGCCGTTCAATTTCAACGGGTTGGTCCGGCACTACTATCTTCGCGAAAAGCCCGAACTCGGCGAACTCCAGGTCAATCTGGCGGACAAGGCGGATCGCGATCGCGCAAGCCATGCAATCGCTCTCGATCTTCGCACGAAGCTTGCAGGTTTGAGCGTTCCAAAGGGAACCGTCGTCAAAGTTGTTGAAGTCCCTCCAGGACCGCCAGTTCTTGCGACGCTGCTCGCCGAAATCTACGGCCCTGACACCAAAACGCGGCGTGCTGTTGCCGACCAGACTAAATCCCTGTTCAAGTCGGTGCCGTACATCGTCGATGTGGACGATTCCTACGGCCAACCGCGGCCTCGTCTGCGGATTACGATAGATCAGGACAAGCTGGAGTATTTCGGAGTCGAGCAGAGCGATGTCTACGACACGCTTAGCGCGCTTCTGGGCGGCGTTCCGGTCGGCTACTCGCATCGCGGAGAAGACCGCAATCCAATCGAGATCGTCGTCCGTCTGCCGAAGAGCGATCTCGCGTGGACAGAAAAACTTGCCTCGACTCCCGTGCCCGCCAATGCGCAGCCTGGCAACAAGGCTGTCGTCGAACTCGGTGACATTGTCCGCGTGACGAAGGAGTTGGGCTCACCAGTCATCTTCCGCCGCGACGGGCATTATGCCGATCTCGTCACTGCGGAACTTGCCGGACAATACGAGGCACCCATCTACGGCATGCTGGCGGTGGACGATCTCATCAAGTCACATGATTGGGGAAAACTGCCGCAACCGGCCATTCTTCTGCATGGTCAGCCGCAGGACGAGACGAAACCGTCGCTCCTGTGGGACGGCGAATGGGAAGTCACCTATGTAACCTTCCGCGACATGGGCGCCGCTTTCATGGTCGCCATCCTGGCAATCTATGTCCTGGTCGTGGCGCAATTCGGCAGTTTCAAGCTGCCGCTGGTAATACTTACCCCGATCCCGCTCACACTGATCGGAATTATCTTCGGCCACTGGCTGTTCGGTGCGCCGTTCACCGCGACATCGATGATCGGCTTTATTGCGCTGGCCGGTATCATTGTGCGCAATTCCATCCTGCTGGTGGACTTCATTCGCCATGGTGCCGCACCAGGCAAGACTTTGCGCGAAGTCCTTTTGGACGCGGGTGCGACGCGCTTTCGTCCGATCCTGCTGACTGCCCTCGCGGCCATGATCGGCGCAGCGACAATCCTGAGCGATCCGATTTTCCAGGGACTGGCGATCTCGCTTCTGTTCGGATTGGCCTCGTCGACCCTGCTTACCGTGCTCGTCATCCCGGCGATCTATGTCTGGTTGCGCGACGCGGACAAGGTGATTGTGGGACCGAAGCCAACGGAAAGCAGTGCCTAAGGCTCGTTGCGCAGTGCGTAGTTGCGCGAGGCTACCCGGGCCCGCACCCAATTTGGAGAATGCATGCGGCGTGATCGCGAACTGGAGAAGCTGAAAGACAACGCCGGCGAAGCGGCCGGCTTTCTGTCGCTGCTGGCCAACGACAAGCGTCTGCCGATTTTCTGCGAACTCATGGCCGCACGTGAAATGTCTGCCGGCGATCCTGCACATGCCGTGGGCCTCAGTCAGTCGGCATTGTTCCAGCATCTTTCGAAGCTTCGGGCAGAGGCGCTCATCGACACACGCCGTGAATCTCAGACCATCTTCTACAGGCTCTCGTCAGATGAGCGCATGATCCGAACGCTTTCGCTGCTCAAGCAGTTGTTCTGCCAATGACAACAGCTCAGATCATCCTGTCACTATTGTCTGGAGGCGTTGTCGGTCTCTCGCTGGGACTCATTGGCGGAGGCGGTTCAATACTCGCCGTGCCGCTAATGGTCTATGTTGTGGGCGTTTCCTCGCCGCACGAAGCTATCGGCACAAGTGCAGTCGCTGTCGCTGCCAGCGCGCTCATCAACCTCGTCGGCCACGCCCGCGATCGCAATGTGAAGTGGCCCTGCGCAACCGTCTTTGCTGTGGCAGGCATCGCCGGTGCAGCGCTTGGGGCCGAGTTCGGCAAGGCGGTGGATGGCGCGAAGCTCTTGGCAGCCTTTGGCGTTCTGATGATCGCGATTGCAGTACTGATGTTGCGTCCGAAGCGTGGTGGCGACAATCCGGAAGTCCATCTTAACCAGACTTCGGCACCACGGCTGCTGCCGCCATTGGCCGGCACGGGATTTGGCGTGGGAGCCTTGTCCGGTTTCTTCGGAATCGGGGGCGGCTTTCTGATTGTTCCGGGTCTCGTTACTGCAACGTCGATGCCGCTGCTGAACGCAATTGGCTCGTCGCTTGTGTCGGTAACAGCCTTCGGAGCCACAACCGCCGTGAGTTACGCGGCGTCAGGGTTCGTCGATTGGCCGATGGCACTTCTCTTTATAGTGGGTAGTTCGTTGGGAGGTTTTGTCGGCATTCGGCTGGCGCGCACGCTAGCTCCAAGGCGGCGCGCTCTGACCCTGGTCTTTAGTGGAGTCGTTATCGCCGTCGGGATTTATGTGGTGGCAAAGGGAATAAGTCAGCTGCTTTGAGCGCCTGAAGGGACGCAGAGGACCGATCGGGTCTGTCATTTGCGGACTCGAACGAAAAATTGTCGAAGTCCGAGAGCTTGCAAGATTGCCGGCTGAGATCGCCGATCTATGCAGCTGCCTCGCCGCTTGCCGCCGGTGCGAGCTCGTCAAAAGCGCGCAGAGCGTCTGCGGCAGAGTTTACCGAAGGACCGCCCCCCATCTGGATCGCAACGGCAAGCGTTTCGGCTACGTCCTGGCGGCTAGCACCTGCCTTTCCAGCACCGCGCGCATGATAGGCAATGCACGCATCGCATCGATCGCTGACAGCAATCGCGAGCGCGATCAGCTCTTTGGTTTTGCGGTCCAGAGCGCCAGGCCTTTGGGCAGAGCGGCTCATTTCGCCGAAGGCCTTCAATGTGTCCGGGATCAGTCCTTTGAGTTCAATCGCATAGGTATCCACGTCCTTGATGATCTCGCCGAAATTCTTTCCCATTGCTTTGACCTCTAATTGTCATTCGTAGCTTGCGTGGATGCGGCCAAAGCAGCATTGCGTTCGATCAAGGTCCGTTGGGACGCCATATCCGAGCGACGATAGCGGCAGCGCCGTCCAACGTTATCTTGGCCTATTCCTCGCAGCGCGTGGAGCCGGCCGAAGGAGTGACGTGGAGGTTCAAAAGCGTTGGCCTGAAGCCAAAAAGCAATGTCCGCCTTGGGTGGAAAGCTGCCATTCACCTGGTTCAGGCGCGCATTCAGTTTTCGCATCGCGAGTTCGGTCAGCTAACTTGCAGATTCCGCAGGATATGTTGGAGAATGACGAAAGCCGCCGGTTCAATACCCATCAGCCAGAGGCGCGAAATGTTGACCTTCCGCCAATTGTTCGACCCGACGTCATCGACCTACACCTATCTGCTTGGCGATGGTGGCGAAGCGGTGCTGATCGATCCAGTGTTCGAACAAGTGCGCCGCGACGGCGCGTTGATTGCGGAACTGGGACTGCGTCTTGTTGCGACGCTCGAAACCCATGTGCACGCCGATCACGTGACCGGCGCCTGGCTCTTGAAGCTTCGTATGGGTAGCGCCATCGCACTCTCGAAGGATGGCGGAGCACAAGGCGCGGACCGTTATTTGCAAGACGGCGATCGAGTCCAGTTCGGCAAGCGAGCACTGCACGTGCGTGCCACGCCTGGTCACACGAACGGTTGCGTGACCTACGTTCTCGATAACGAGAGTATGGCCTTCACGGGAGATTGTCTGCTCATCCGCGGCTGTGGACGCACGGATTTTCAGCAGGGCGATCCCCGCACGTTGTATCGCTCGGTGCGCAGCCAGATTTTCTCCCTGCCAGACGCGTGTCTGCTCTATCCCGGGCATGATTATCGCGGGCTGACCGCGACCAGCGTGGTGGAGGAGCGCCGCTTCAACCCCAGGCTGGGCGGTGAATTGAGCGAAGGCGATTTTGCGCTCTACATGAACAACCTCAGGCTCCCGCATCCCAAGCAAATGGACGCGGCCGTTCCGGCGAATCTGAAATGCGGCTTGGTGGAAGGACACACGGCGATGGATGATCCGGATTGGGCGCCGGTGACCTGCAACTTCGCCGGCGTGTGGGAAATCGAGCCAAGTTGGGTGGAGGAAAACGCCGGCGCGGTGCAGGTGCTGGATGTGCGCGAGCCCGAGGAATTTACCGGCCCGCTCGGCCACATCCATGGCGCGATCCCGATCCCACTGGGTCTGCTGCCTGAGCGCGCGGGCGAATTGTCGAAAGCAAAGCCCATCGTTGCCGTCTGCCGCGCCGGCGGACGCTCGGCGCAGGCGATCAACATCCTGCGACAGGCGGGATTTGAGAAGCTCGCCAATCTTCCCGGCGGTATGCTGCGCTGGCGTGCCCAGGACCTGCGCACCGAAGGCGGCAGCAATTAGGGCGCGCGCCGTTCGATCTCGACGCCCGTGAATTCGGCACCCCGAACGGCAGGCATCCTGGTACGCCGAATGTCCGCCATGGGTCGAAGGCGGTCATTGGGTCCGCGTCTTTTTTGGGCGCCTAGCCGCGTACTCAACGAACCAGGTTGTCAATTCCTCTCGTCATCGTGCGATGTTAATAACCTGAAGTTGGGTAAACTCCGCAAGGCCTTCCTCGCCAAGCTCGATGCCGCTATGGGCAATTCGGTCGTGCTCGGCGCGGTGGTTCACACACCTTCGGCAGAGTTCCAGTACCCCAAGGCCATGATCGCCGTTCCGGAGCATCCGGCCTCCATAGCGCCGATCGAGCACTGGCGTGCGTACGAATCGAGAGGTGGCATGCGCATGGGCCGCGACGTTCCCTCTCGCGCCCTTCCCCAAATTCTTGCCCAACATCGCTATTTGCGAGCCGGTGGATGCATGGGTGGATGCGCGTATCCGTCTCGCTGGTTCGGTTCTGACCGAGCGCTTCGGCCGCGACATCGCGGGGATGCCGATCAGCGAACTTTACAACAGCGATCCCGAGGGACGCAGAATGTTGCCGGAATGCGCGCGTCGCGCGCAGGAAACGCGTCTGCCGGGCCTGTTTGACACGCGCGTCGTGGCGAACAAGATCGAGCTGATGCGTTTTGAGGTCGCGGCACTCCCGATCTTTGCGCCCGATGGCCTCACGCCCTGGTGTCTGGCCGGCATCATGCGGTTCTGAATGTGCAACGGCGCAAGGCGTCGAAACCTGCGTCGGCAGATCGATCTCCCGCACACTGAGCCTTTTGCCTCGAGCTGACACGAGGAGCCACATTTCGCCGACGAGATATCGCGGACGCCCAGCTTGAGCAGATTGACGTTGCCGGACCGGGCGGACGGTATCTCGCTCAAATCCAGGGTCGAGGATCGATTTGGGTTCGAAATCTGTCCACTCGACGGCCTCGTAATCCGCTGTGAATCAAGCTTTTTGCAACGCGTACCGTTCGCCGACGGTCATCAGGCTCGGAGAATGATGGGCTGTGGAGAACGACATTTGGCCCACCACCGGAATACGTGGTCAACAGCTCAGCTTGCCGAAGCGCCCAATTTCTCCACTTTTCATCCCCGTCCGATCATACGGAGGAGCGGTAGGCGCGAAGATTTGGCGGAGGAAGGGGAACTGGGAGCAAACATTCTCCGAAAAAACGAGGGAAATTGCCGCATGCCGACCGCGCCGACTTAAGTGGCTCGGAATTTCATACGCAACCGCTTTGAACATTGAGCGTCTTCACGACAGGGGCCGAGAGTTGTTCCAGCGGCTGGTCTGGCAAAACAGCGAAACCAATAACCGCCTTTCCGGCATGACTGAAACCCCGGCTCGCATTGACTTTCATGTAGGCCAGAAATTCCTCGGCCTTCTCGTACGATCCGATGCACAGTTCACTCGGAGTGCGGCCGGGCATCTCGATGTTGAGGACGAACTTGTCGCGCCAACCACCGAATGCCCTCAACGTAAAGCCGGAAGGGGCCGCTTCGCGCGCCGGGATGAGAATTACCGACTGCGGAGGACCTCGTTCTGAAATCTCGACGATCTGATCGTCTTTTTCTTCATAAATTGAGTCTCCCGAGACGACGTGCCTTAACGTGTAGTCGAGCGATACGTTGGCTCCTATCTGCGTTCCCGGAAGAACGGCAAGTATGGGCTTCATTGTGACTGAAAGCTTTGCCGGAGGAATTGGCGTGCCCTTTTTGTCCTTGTAGGCATCGACCGAGAACATGAACGTCGGCTGGGGTGGGCCAGCATATGCAATGTCCACCTTGATCACAGTGTTGCCCGTAAGATCGACGCTGGGTCCGCCCTGCCGTCGCACCGTGAGCGACTCACCATTGGGGCTCACAATTGCGGAGAGAGTTTCGATCTGCGTCGTCGCCGGAAAGGCCTCGACGCGCGTGTCCGCTTGAGTTCCTCCAAGCGTACCCGAAGCTGTTATCGGCGCTCCCGCCGGCGCTCCGACACTCAGGCCTTCCGTCGTGGTTCGCGCCTGTGTCAGTGTTACCGTTCCGGCATTTACAGTCGTGTAAGCTGTCGCAACAGTATCCCAACTGTTGAACCTTGCATTGTCGCTCAGCTTGATTCGAACGACTGTCGCTTCAAGCCTGTCCGCAGGATTGAAAAGGCCCGCCTTTTCAACGCTTATAATGATCGTTCGATGGAAAACCGTCTGATCGCTCGTGCCTTGGGGCTCGTCACCAGCGATAGCTGCCGCGAGATTCGCGCGCAAATCCTTGGCTGTCTTGCTTAGGCCTGGTGCGGATAATGCGCGAATGTATTCGGCCAGCGCCCTTTCCGAAAAGCCGGTGCCGTTTGCCGGGCCAACTGCGGGCGCCCGGATACTCACTGCCGAAGCAATCGCGGTTGGGATCTCGGTGTTGCATGCAACGGCAACCGCGACATTCACACAGCTAAGGCAATCAAGCCACCAGTGATTGAGCTGTCTTCTCGGGTCTGCCAGACCGTTTCACGATCGCGGATCCGGGCACTGCATGACCTTTGTCACGCCCGATTCAATAGGAGAACTGCGACGCGAAAAAAACGTAATCTTTGTTACTATTGGAAATCGTCGAAAGGAGTTTGAAAGACAACTCGTCGCAGGCTGGCATCTGAACTACTGCCACTATTGAGGCGGGGATGTACAGTACTGAAACGTTCCGACTAGCGCTCCTGGGGGTGCTTGCGGTGGCCACAGGCACCGCGCCCCTGTGCCTTGCAGACGCGCTCGACACGAGGCGGAGAGGGCCACGAATGCGGGAGGGACAGTTTCCGTGGGAGCGGCACGGCGGTTCGCCCGAATTTCTGGAACACTCGATCCGCCGTGTTGCGCTCCGTCGCCGGTATCCCCCTCAAGCAAAGGTTGCCTGTTCTCCGAACCCTCAGGACGACGCAGGACCGAATAGTCCCGGTCTGCAAAAACCAGCCACAGGACCAGCGGGAAGTGTCGGCTTTGGTCCGTCCGTGACGCGAGTGCGGCGGTAGCCCTGGATGAGCGGCGTTGGCGCACTTTCCAATGCGAGCGACAGCACTGGCCAGCGGACAGATCCGTTGGCGCGCGCAAGTCTGTTCACCGCGCTGTTCGAACGGGCCGGACACGTCCTTGATATGATCGCCGTCGAGTTTCTTGACAGACTACCAAACGCGGTAACGATCGCCGGTATCGTCATTCTCATTGCGTTGGCTCACGTCGCGGCAAACGTCGTTCTTTGGGCACTCGACATTGCCAAGCCTCAGTGGCAGCAGATCGCGGCAACCATGGTTGCGTCATTCATCGTCGGGATACCAGTTGTCAGCTTTGGGCAGCTGCAATATCGAAAGGCGCGTTCAGCATATCTTTCGACGAAACAGTTGACCGAGGAGCTGGTTCTGGCTCGAGACGAAGCCCAGAAGGCCAGCGAGCATAAGTCCCGATTTCTTGCCAGCATGTCCCATGAACTGCGCACGCCCCTCAACGCAATCATTGGATTCTCTGAAATTCTCAAGAACCAGGTCTTCGGGACCATGACCATCCCGCGCTATGTTGAATATGCAAACGACATACATAGCAGCGGCCACCATCTGCTCAGTCTCATCAATGACGTTCTTGACCTTGCCAAAATCGATGCAGGCCAAACACACGTCAGCGCCGACGGCGAATTGGACTTGCTCCGGGCTATTAGCGACAGTTGCCATGTTATTGGCGTCATAGCGGCCAAGAACCGAGTTGAGTTGACCGCAACACTGCCGTCTACCGTCGTTCGCGCTTGCGTAAACGAGAGAATGATTCGTCAGATTCTACTTAATCTTTTGTCCAATGCGGTGAAGTTTACGCCCGAAGATGGAAAAGTAACGGTCGGACTGCGGCTGGAACCGGCGACCGGTGCGGTAGTTGAAGTTGTCGACACCGGAATTGGTATGACTGCCGAAGAAACCAATATTGCCGTTCAACCCTTTGGCCAGATCGATAGCTATCACAGCCGCAAACACCAGGGCACGGGGCTTGGTCTTCCACTTGCCAAGGCGATGGTTGAATTACACGGCGGACGCTTGACGATAGAGAGCGTTCGAGGACAAGGCACGACCGTCTCGTTCAATATTCCAATGACACGTATTGTACCAGAAATTGACGAGCGGCGTACCGGCAGTGGCTGATGTCGCCGTGCAAGTTAAGTGCTCCTTATACAGTAGTCCTGGAAAAGATGGGCGTACGCTTCCGAGTTGGAACAAACGCGCAAAAAGCTTCGAGGAAGAACAATTCGTCGAACGTATGAGATCCAAGAAGCTGTGAACCAGATTTTCTTTCGGCTTGAGGTGCAGAGTGCCAACGCGTGAAAAAGATGGGCGAGCCGAAGTATGGCCGCAAACGTGCGTCAACTGTCCGGTAGGGCCGAACACACTGTATGCACCAACATTTCTGACGGATCCCGGCGCTATATCCAAAATCAGACGTGAAGTAAGGATCATTCCCAAACGACGGCGTCTGTTCAAGGAAGGCGAAAAGCGAACAGAGGTTTTTACGCTTCGATCCGGTTGGGCGTTCCGCTACCGCGAGCTCTCAAACGCCCGACGCCAGATTCTGGCATTCTTTATTCCTGGCGATACGATTTCCTTGGAAGCGCTGGCCTTTCCGAACCAATCGATGCCATTCTCTGCCAAATCATTGACACAAATAACTGTCTGCGTCTTCCAGATTGACGATCTCATCCGGCTCGTCAGTTCGTCAGACGCCCAGAAGGCTGAATTGGAGGATGCTTCGAGACAATTTGCTGGAAGCATGGTTGGTCGTTTTACCGATATCGGCAGGCGCAGCGCCGAAGGCCGGATTGTTCACCTGATCCTTGACTTCCAGGCACGACTTCAGCGACGGAGTATGACGGAAACAGATGGTTTTTATTTTCCGCTACGGCAGGAACACATTGCGGACATGCTGGGTCTGACCCCCGTTCATGTCAGTCGCGTGTTGGGATCGCTGCGGCGGACCGGAATTGTCGAAGTGAACAATTATCGGTTGAGTATTCTCAATCAGAAATCACTGGAGAGAATTGGCGAAGAAGAGTGATCGCACGGGTGACGCGAGGGCGGTATCGTCTGATTGCAGAACGAGTTGCGAGATCGCTCGGACTAGCCGGATTTGGTCTGGGTGAGCACACGCCATCGCTCAGCAGTGTGTGTCAGAGTCAACCGGCCGAACCCAATCGGAGCTGGAGCCTGTAGGCGAACAGTTCAGATTGTCCGATGAGAGATCGGAAGACAGATAGGCCGACAGACGAACTCCGGATCGCTCTCGCCTTTGAACCAGATCTTGTTCAGATGGAGCCCGAGCTTCGTTCGGCGAGATCTTGCAGGCGTGTCGAATCGAGAACCGTGACCTTTCCCGACTTGAACTCGAGTATTCGTTGTTTCTTCAACGCCGTGAAAGTTCGACTTACATGAACTGGCGTAAGTCCAAGCGCATCAGCGAAATCGTCCCGACGCAGCGGGACAGAAAAGCTGTCGGGAATTGAATCTCCGTTGCCGGAGAGCCTGCTTCGAAATCGGTGTATGAGCTGGGCCATGCGTTCTATCGCGGATAGCCTTCCCAACGACACAATCACAGATTCGGTCGAGGCGTTCTGGCGTGCCCAGGAAGTGATGAGCTCGATACTGGAGTCCCGTGTCGTCATCGCTGCGGACATCAACGATTGCGGCTCAAACTCGCAGAGAAAGAGGTCTGTGAGTGCCCTGACGGAGGCGCTTGCTGCTGAATTCGTGAGAAATTCAAGACCGATTGTGTCTCCGGGAAGGAGAAAGGACAGAATTTGCCGACGGCCGTTTCGCAGCATCATGTACCGGGCGGCCCAGCCGGTCCGAATCGTAAAAATCGATCCTGCTTGCTCGCCCTGCGCCAGTACGAGCTGCCCTCGATAACGTATCGTCTGACGAATCCGGGTGTGTTCAACCAGCGAAGGCTGATCCCGCGCCAAGGCCTTGTAAGTAGTAAGGTTTCGAATGGGGCAAGTTGCGCAAGATAACTCGGGCCTGTCTCGGGCGCTACGCGCTAACAACGCGTGTGATCGTTGCAGCATAACAGGGACTCCGACTCATGTCTGTCTTAAGGGTTCGCAGAATTGTCTGCACGAATTCAAAAAATGAAGTCGGTAGCTGGACAATTATGATGTTCTCTTTCACGCCATGCGGTGTCTTCGCGAATCAGTAACCTAAGTCATGTTAATTGGAGCGCACCTTGGTTCGTGACGGAATTCTCATTGATCTAGGTTATGAACATGAGTTTCCAATCTCGATCATGATTCCCGCGGCGCGGACTTCTGAGTTTCGCGTCGCGAAAGCCGACGGGTGGATTGGCAGGGCGGCGGTAAGAACCGTTACCAACACTCTTGTGACGCAGGGCGGAGACTCTGAAACGGAGTCTTCAGATGAGTTGCTCGATGTCAGGACCGATGATGTAGGGCATTCACGCAGATCGTGGTCTAGCCGAAGCGTAGTCGCTTCAACGTTATCCAATGTGCTCATTGCGCAGAGTTATCTGACGCAAGCCTGAAGTCTGTGGCCCAAGCGGGCGGACGCAAGGTCACCACCGCTGGCCACTGTTTCACTTACGCCGAACTTTTAAGTTCTCGGGGAATACTGAACATTACTTTAGGCGTGACGTGCGCCGCCGCTCAAAGTGGCGAGATCAGCGATGTACCGAAGAAATACCTACCGTGATCAGACTCCTAGAATCGACCTACGATTTCGTTGAGACGCTCTTCAGTTCACCCAACAGCGTTCGGCGGCTAAAGCAGCTCGTCAGCTGACCAGTCAACTGGCGAGAAGGCAGATATGCCAACCTAGTGACGCAACCAGTTGCCAACCCGAACGTCCGACAAATGGTCAGGACGCATCCGTAGTGTTGGCTGGTGAATGTGCATCCCAGATCCGCTCGACATCTTCCTGGCGGAGGCCTTCGCCCGACAGTGCAGGGCCATCGAGAGGCGGAGAATCCCAGGGGTCAGTTCGTCCTTGGCCTCCACCGGCCGGGGGTTCGATGATGCTAGCCGTGGGGCCGTCCTCGCCCTCGAGGTATGATAGGATTTTCGAGACTTTGACGAGCCTTTGGCCCACGATGTCCTGGAATGTGCACGCTTCCATGATCCGCGTGCACTGTTTGCGGATTGCGGCCTTGTCCGCGTCAGCGGACTTCGTCTTGAGAAACTCAAAGATGTGGTCGACGGCATCGATAATTGCAACGACCGCATTCTCCATTTCGATGGTCGACTCATAGAGCTCTGCGCTTGCTCCGGACCTTCTGGAAGGCTTGTTGCCGGACACGTTGTGGGAAAAGCTCATATTGTCACACCGGTTTGCAATGGTTTTCAGGCTCTCTCTTGCGGCCAAAACCGCGCCGCCTATTGAGCCAACTGCAGGAAAGGCGAGATTTTTGTTTTCAGGGTAAGCGCATTGAAGGGCTTTATCATATAGCCGCTCACGCCGGCCGCGCGCGCTACGGCGACGTTTTCAACCTTGGCTTCAGCCGTTATGAAAATAAACGGAATGTTCTTCGTTCTCGGATTTGACCGAACGGCCCTCAGGAGCTCAAGTCCGCTCATCGGCTCCATATTCCAGTCCGACAGGATGAGATCATATTTCTTGGTCCCGAGGAGCTGAAGTGCAGCTTCTCCGTTGGTCGCCTCGTCGACGTTGGGTAGCCCAATTTCGCGGAGTAATCCGTGAACAATACGAAGCATCGTCTTGTAGTCGTCGACGATGAGAATTTGAAGGTCAGCGCTCATTGACTTTTCCCTTTGATACGAATTGCTTCTTCAGTGCCGCGGGCGACCCGTCCCGGATCACAAATGCGTTGGCGCCACGTGCGTCATGCAGACAGGTGTCACTCTCTTTCCAACTGACGACCGGCCACGCGGGAAACTCATCAGTTGTTGCTGGAACGACATGTATCTGCTCCGTTGGCTCGAACTGTGGCTCACATTATCTGCCTTTGCCGGCTTGTTTGGACGCATTGGGCGAATCAGCGCCTTCGACCGCGCTAGCTGACAGCGATTGAAGTGTCTCGCCAAAATAACGACCTTGACCGAGCCGGCATCCGATCTCTTTTGCCCGCTTGAACACGTTGTAGTCCTCAACCCACTCGGCAGTTGTCTCGATACCGAGTTTCGCGCAAGTATCGATCAACCCGCGAAACAACATGTCCTGTCGGCTCGTTTCGCCAAGGCGGCGCACGAGCGAGCCGTCAAATTTGACGAAGTCGATCTCGAAATTGTGCAGGTATTGGAGCGATGCGGCGCCGGCGCCAAAATCGTCGATGCCGACTCGGTAGCCCAACTGCCGAATGGATTGGATCGCGGCGTTTGCTGCGCCAAGGTCATGGATCTCTGCGCTTTCCGTGATCTCGATAAGGACACGCTTTGCGAAGGATTGCTTGCTTTGCAAGATGCCATGGAACAGGCCGAAAGATGACGGGGTCACGATCGTGCGTCCGGACACATTAATCGCAAGTGCAAAAGTGGCCTTGGGCTCCGCATCCATCGCGGCGAAGACCTTTGCGGTCACAGCCAAATCGAGGGCATCAACAATTCCCAGGGTTTCTGCGAGAAGAATCATTTCTGCGGGGGGTTCATTTTGTGCGAAGCGGGTCAGGACTTCATAGTGTGAAGTCTTCCCATTCTTCAGATCGACAACGGGCTCGAAGACGATCCGGAAGGTATCCTCGGCAATACTTTTCCCGAACTTCGTCGCTCGCTCCAGTGTTTCGGTCACAAGCGTGTTGAACATTTCTGTAATGTTGGCGTGGCTCGCCTCGTTAAATTCGATATTGGCCAGACGCTCCACGACATGGCGCATTGCGAGCAGCGTCTGTTCTGGCGTCAGGCTGGGCGCGTCGAGCGAGATAGTCTTCGATTCGACACGCAGATCATCAGCGCCGTTCGCTGTTGCGGCGTCCCGAATATTCGCCGCCAGCTTTTCCGCCGACTCGGGATCATTGGAAACAATGGCAAAGCAGGTGTCTGATAGCCGGCCGGCCGCGGCAGCATGCACCGACTTGACGGTTTCACCGATGTGAGCAAAAAGCGCTTTGGCCTCATCGGGCGGCAATCTTGCATAAATCTCAGGCAGGTTCGGGAGATTGACGAGCGCCAACAACCCGTTATCGGACCTCGCTGCTTCTGCGGCCGCAAGAAAAGCTTGCGGATCTGGCAGGCCAGTTTGGGGATCTGTCGATCCGGCAAAAATGAGTCGGTGAGCGCCGCTGAGTGCGAGCGAGCAGGAAATGCGGTGCTTGTTCGATGGGACGTGGAACATTGACATGCTAGCAAGGTCACCGGCAGCGAGAGAAAATGTAGCCGGACCCAACCGCTGACCTGGCCGCAGGGCTTTAACAAAAGTCATGAACTTGGCCCCGTCCGCTGGCCGGAATAGTCCGCCTGCGGAGTGGCCGACCAGATCCTTCTGCGGTCGTCGGGTCAGCGTGGTCGTAGCCCCGGTCGCAAAGAGTATCTCGCCTTCTGCATCCACCTCGAACAGCAGATCTGCGTTTGAAAACGCAAATCCAAGGAAGCGGCCGGGTTCAATCATTTTGCGTTACCGCAGGTTGCCGCAGAACGCTATCAGGCAAGGTCTTACTGCAATTGAACCGCAGGACGTCCAAATTTGTAACCTAAGTCACAATCCCGGTCCGTTGGTCTATCGAAGAACGACCAGGAAGCTTCAGCTAACTCCGGGCGCGGACTTTCGCCAATGACATCGAGGCGAGCAGTCAGCGCGCTGTCGTGAATCGTCAGAGTTTGCCGCGTCAAATGGTTCGAAGGAATTCAAGCCCGTCTGAAAATAGCAGATTGAGAGCATGCCAGCGCTATCGTCGCGTCACGCCGGCCAGATACTTCGAAAAACATTTTTGTCACCGCTCTTCGATCGAAACAGGTCCGCTGTGCATCTCCGCAGCTCTGGGATTTAGCTAAAAATGTAACCTAGATTACGAACAGCTGCTGCATGCGCGAATTTGCTGCGCGGCACGTAGCAGCGATTCTTGCGACGACTATAAATTCACACATGCGAGTGATTCGGGCGACGATCAATTCACGTCGGGGGAGATACGCTTCATGACACAGCAAATGAATGCGATGCAGCAAGTGAATATGACCCAGCAAGTCAATAACGACCGCGAAACCCGCTTGCGGTTCATGCGTATTAATCGTGAAACCGGTGCACTGCTGCATGAATTCTGGAAGTCAGTCGAGCCGGCCCTTCCGGATCTCCTGGACAGTTTTTACCGGCATGTCACGCAGGAGGGGCATCTTGCGCGGTTGCTCGGAAACGACATTCCGCGACTGAAAAACGCCCAGGGTTCGCATTGGGCTCGACTGTTCTCGGGTCGTTTCGACGAGGCCTATATTCAGGGCGTCCGAACCATCGGCCTGATGCACAACAAGATAGGTCTGGAACCGCGCTGGTATATCGGTGGTTACAACTTTGTGCTCGCCGAACTGCTTGCCGTGGCGGCGAAGTCAAACCGCTGGCAGCCAGCAAAGCTTGTCCCGCTGCAACGGGCGATTGTTGCTGCGGTAATGCTGGATATGGACTTTGCAATATCGGTCTATCAGGAAGCCATGCTCAATGAGCGTCAACTAAAGCAGGACAAGATCGATGGAGCCATCAAGGAATTTGATGCGCAAATGAAGTCTGCACTGGACGCTGTGGCCTCTGCCGCCTCCCTGATGCAGTCGACCGCGCAGAACATGGCCACGAATTCCGAAGAAACGTCTCGCCAGTCGGCAGTTGTCAGTTCTGCTTCCCAGCAGGCATCGACGAGTGTGCAGACTGTTGCTTCGGCGGCCGAAGAGCTTGCAAGTTCAGTCGCGGAGATCGGTCGTCAGGTCGAACAGTCGGCACACGTCACGTCCAAGGCAGTCGCGGAAGCCAGTCAGACAAACCAGACCGTGCGGGCGTTGGCCGAGAGTGCGCAAAAAATCGGCGATGTTGTCAATCTCATCAACGATATTGCCGGTCAGACCAACCTGCTCGCACTTAACGCGACCATTGAAGCAGCGCGAGCCGGAGAAGCAGGAAAAGGCTTTGCGGTCGTCGCCGCCGAAGTCAAAAGCCTGGCAAACCAAACGGCCAAAGCGACCGAGGAGATCGGAATACAAATCAGCGGTATTCAGGAAGCAACTCGCAAGGCGGTAGCAGCGATCGAAACGATAGGCAGCACGATTACTGAGGTCAACGAAATCGCGACGACGATTGCTTCTGCCGTAGAAGAGCAGGGCGCCGCTACGAAGGAAATTGCCCGCAGCGCTCAACAGGCGGCGGTAGGCACCGGAGAAGTTTCTTCGAATATCGCCAGTGTCGATCAAGCCGCGGCCGACACTGGTCAGGGCGCTACCAAGGTTCTGAGATCCGCAGAAGAGCTGGCAAGACAGGCTGAAATTCTGCAGGGCGAAGTGAAGCGGTTCTTTGAGGTCGTGAGAGCCGCGTAGGCTCAGGCGAACGCGGGTCCCAATACAATCGGAACTTTCGGATAAAGCTTCATGGGTAGCTTCTGATGGATGAAATTCTTGTCGAATTCCTCACGGAAACTGCCGAGAGTTTGACGGTTGTAGACGCCGAACTCCTGAAGCTGGAGCAGGACCCGGAAAACAAGGACGTTCTGGGCCATATTTTCCGACTGGTGCATACAATAAAAGGCACGTGCGGGTTCATTGGACTGCCCCGCCTTGAAAAGGTTGCCCACGCTTCAGAAAATATGCTCGGTCGCTTTCGCGATGGCGCACTTCAGGTAACGCCGTCGGCCGTGACGCTGATACTGGAGTCCCTCGACCGAATAAAGGAAATCCTGACACAGATCGAAAGAACGGAGTCCGAACCTGAAGGAGATGATTCCGATCTGATAAGTCGACTTGAGAAAGCGGCCGCAGGCGAACTTGAAGACGCCGGTGGGATGGAATCCGAGTTGCCCGGGGCTGAGACGCCGGCGGAGGATCAATCGCCCGAAGTCCTCGAGGGTGACGGGATGCCGGATGTGCAGATTGTGGAATTTATTCAGGAACCCCTCTCGCGGCCAGCCGAACCGTCCGTCAAGAAGCCTAGGGCCGACGAGTCGCTGATAGCAAACCAGTCGTTACGCGTGAATGTGGACGTCATCGAGAGTCTGATGACGATGGTGAGTGAGCTCGTGTTGACGCGTAACCAGCTTCTCGAAATGGTGCGTCACCACAATGACAGCGAATTCAAGGTTCCATTGCAACGCCTGTCAAATGTCACAGCCGAACTTCAGGACGGCGTGATGAAAACAAGAATGCAACCCATCGGCAATGCATGGCAAAAGCTTCCACGCATCGTCCGGGATCTGGCCAGCGAACTGGGCAAAAAAATCAATCTGCAACTGTACGGTGCCGAGACCGAACTCGATCGCCAGGTTCTCGAACTCATCAAGGATCCGTTGACTCACATGATCCGAAATTCGGCGGATCATGGAATAGAGACACCGGCTGAGCGGAAGGCTGCAGGCAAACCTGAGAACGGCGCCATTACGCTGCGCGCCTATCACGAAGGCGGTCACATTATCATTGAAGTCAGCGATGACGGTAAGGGACTTCCAACCGAACGTATCAAGACCAAGGCGCTGGCGAATGGAATTGTCAGCGAGGCTGATCTCGCGCGCATGAGTGAGGCGCGGATCCAGCGCCTCATTTTCCACCCCGGGCTCTCGACAGCCAGTCAGGTCACAAAGGTGTCTGGCCGGGGCGTGGGCATGGACGTTGTGCGATCGAATATCGAGCTGATCGGTGGTGCGATTGATCTGAAGTCAACCGAGGGTGCAGGAACGGTTTTCACGATCAAGATTCCGCTTACGCTGGCGATTGTTTCGGCACTGATTGTCGGCGTGAAGGGTATGCGCTTTGCTATTCCACAAATTTGCGTTGTCGAGCTGGTTCGGGTCGCCAAAGGTACCGAGGCCCAGATTGAACGCATAAATAGCACTCCGGTCCTGCGTCTGCGCGATCGCCTGTTGCCGCTTGTCCGGCTTGTGGAGATTCTGAAACTCGAAACCGAGCCGCCCGCAGACGTACAGACCGAGGCTTTCATTGTTGTTGCTCAGGCTGGCGGACGAATCTTTGGCATCGTGGTCGATAGCGTGTTCGACACCGGAGAGATCGTCGTCAAGCCGGTTAGTCCACTGCTGCGTGAAATTCCAATGTTTTCGGGCAATACGATACTTGGAGACGGTAGCGTCATCATGATCATTGACCCCAATGGGGTCGCTACTGCGATCAACGGAGAGGCAGTAGCACGAAGCTCCGCTGAAAACGAGGCGGCGGAAGCACTCGTGACTCCCGTCGGCAAACCGCAGTCGCTCCTGATTTTCCGCGCAGGCTCGCCCGAACCCAAGGCCGTGCCGCTCTCGTTGGTTACCCGGCTTGAGGAGATCGAGGTGGGGCGCATCGAACATTCCAATGGTCAAACTGTCGTACAGTATCGCGGGCATCTCATGCCCGTGATTATCGTCGGCTCCGGCCAGGTCATCCGCGACAGTGGTCGCCAACCCATTCTTGTCTTCAGCGATGACAGAAACACAATGGGTCTCGCGGTTGACGAGATTATCGATATCGTGGAAGCGACACTGAATGTCGAACTGAGAGCTGCCTCCAAAGGCCTTCTGGGTAGTGCAGTTGTCCGCGGCAGGGCCACAGAAGTCCTCGACGTCGCGCACTACGTCGGTCAGGTGTTCGGACGCTGGTTTACGCGCACTGAAGATCTGAAGCCCCGCAAACGCGTTCTGCTTATCGATCGCAGCCCGTTCTTCAGAACCTTGATGGGCCCGTTGCTCGCCGCGGCCGGGTATGAGGTTACGGACGCGCCGAATGCCGAACTGGCACTTAAGCTGGCGGAAGATGGTCACGCTTTCGATCTTATTCTTGGGGACGCCGATACGCTGGGGGGTGACGAGGAAATGGCGCAACAACTCAGACGCAATCCCCACTGGAGCACTACACCGATCGTGACGGTGAGTGCCGAAGGCAACGAATATCCGGAAGAAAACTCCATTCGGGTCATACCAAAATTCGATCGCGAAGCTTTGATCGCGGAGATCAAATTCCAGATTGAAGAACAAGAGCGGGCAGCATGACCAGTGCACAGACGGCAGCACGAAGTCCGAACGCGCGACGCGCCCTGGATTTTGTGACGGTCGAGGTCGGGGAACAGCTCTTTGGCATTCCCATCGATCAGGTTCATGATGTCTTTAGGCCTCAGCACATCACGCGTGTACCGCTGGCATATCCCGGGATCGCTGGCGTGTTAAATTTACGAGGACGCATCGTCACTGTCATCGACTGTCGCGCCCGTTTAGGGCTGCCGGCCCGGGCGGCGGACGCGCCGGTTATGGCCGTTGGAGTTGAACACGGGGACCAATCATATGGCCTGCTCATCGATGATATCGGCGAGGTGCTGAGCTTTGAGCCGGATGCCTTTGAGCCCAATCCAGCTAATCTCGATCTACACTGGCGAAGCATTTCAAAAGGAGTTTACCGGCTGAAGGGCCGGCTTCTTGTCGTGCCGGATGTCGCTGCAATCTTGAACATGAAGGTTGATGATGCTGCATGACCGCAGTTGTTCAAGATAAACCTGCGCGGAACGGGATTAAGTCAATGAAACGTTGTCTGATTGTCGACGACAGCCGCACGGTTCGAATGGTGGCTGCGCGTTTCCTTCATGACCTGCAGTTCCTTACGACCGAAGCGGGCGACGGATGCGAGGCGCTCGACGAGTGCCGTAAAGCCATGCCGGACGCTGTTTTGTTGGACTGGAATATGCCGCGCATGAACGGAATACAATTCCTGCGCGCGTTGCGGCTTGAGCCCGGCGGCGACAAGCCGGTAGTCATTTTCTGCACCACTGAAAACGAAATGTCATTTATCGCCGAAGCTCTCGAAGCCGGAGCGAACGAGTATGTCATGAAACCGTTTGACGAAACAATCATCGCCGCAAAGTTTGCATCGGCCGGTTTGGTATAGGGGAAATCGGGTGGTCACTCCGGTTGTCGAGGCAACTACCAAGAACAAACCGAAAGTTCGCGTCATGGTTGTCGACGATTCGGCAACCATTCGCGGCGTTCTCACACGCTGGATCGAGACCGAACCGGATCTGAAAGTCGTCGCGAGCGCCTTCAACGGCAGCTCTGCGCTCGATGTTGTCCGGATGGCCGATCCGGACGTGATCGTGCTCGACATCGAGATGCCCGGAATGGACGGCATTACGGCGTTGCCGTTGCTCATAAAGGCCGCGCCACGAGCTAAAATCGTGATGGCGTCAACGTTGACGCGTCGCAATGCCGAGATCTCATTGAAAGCCTTGTCCCTGGGCGCGACAGACTACTTGGCGAAACCGACGTCGCTCACGTCCGATGGCGCCGCCGACAGCTTCAGACGGGATCTGATCGCGAAGTTGCTGGCGCTGGGACGCGCTGGCTCCTCGGGCTGGCAGCGGAACGCCAAATTAGTTGCCGAGCCCGCAAAAACATTCAAGCTGCGGCCCGCGTCGAATATAGTGCCGCAGCTAGTCGCAATAGGTTCCTCCACCGGTGGACCTCAGGCACTTGCCCAGGTGATTGCCGAGCTTGCCCCGGGTCTGCGCGTTCCGGTGCTCATAACGCAACATATGCCTGCAACATTTACATCGATATTGGCAGAACACCTGTCGCGCATCTCGGGGCTGAAGTGCCAGGAAGGCCGCGCGGGACAGTCTTTGGCGCCTGGCTCGGTGTACGTCGCGCCCGGCGATTTCCACATGCGAATTGTTGGCCGACCCGGGACAATCGAAATTACGCAAACGCCACCTAATCGCTCGAGCAGCACCGCGTCGCTCGCCGCCGTCCCGTTCGCCGTCAACGCGTCCACGCCGCCCAACCCGTTGATCAACACCGACTCTGCGTTCACGAAGTTCGTCGTCACCCCGTTCACCACCACCTGGCCGTTGGCCGCCACCGCGGCGTCCGGCGTGTAGCTGATCGCGTCCACGCCCGCCGTGCCCGCGAACAGCACCTCGTCCGCCCGGCCGGTCTGGCTGCCGCCAATGACCTGGCTATATGGGGCTTTCCCGTCACCATCTTCGAGGCATCGCCCGTGCCGACCGGCGCTTGCTGGTTGGGCATCCCGGAATTCCGGCTCGCACGTGACGTCATTGAGTTCGATGTGGACCAGGTCAAGGCGCTGGGTGTGGACATCCGCTACAACACGCCTATCGGCAAGAACATCACCATGGACGACCTCATGGCTGAGTATGACCGGGTTATTCTGGCGGCCGGCTGCTATATCGGTACCCGCGCGCGAATCAGCGGTGAGGACTTGATCGGCTCCTGGGATGGCATCACGTTCCTGGAACGGGTGAACCTGTACAAGCCCACCGAAATCGGCAAGCACGTCGTCGTCGGCGGCGGCTACACCGCCATGGACTGCTCGCGGTCAGTGCTGCGCCTCGGCGCTGAAACCTCCACCATCATCTATCGCCGAACCCAAAAAGAGATGACTGTTGACGACATCGAGCACGGCGACACGATGAGAAAGGGATCCAGTTCGAATACCTGGTGGCGCCACTGGAAATCCTGAGCGATGGCAACGGCCGTGTGGCCGGCATCAAGTGCATTCGAAACCGGCTGGGGGACCCTGATGCCTCCGGTCGCCGCGCTCCTATTGCCATCGAAGGCAGCGAATTCGTTATCGAGTGCGACATGGTCATTGGTGCGCTTGGCCAGGCGCCGCTCAACGACTTCCTACCGGAGCATCTTGGTGTCAATATCAACCGTGGTTCGGTTGTGGTGGATGAGGGCTATGGCGCCTCACCAACAAGCGGATCTACGCCGCGGGCGACTACGTCACCGGTCCCAAGACGATTATCGAGGCTGTGTCGCACGGTCGGAAGTGTGCTCGCTGGGTTTTTGAAGACGTCACCGGCGAAGAGATTGCGCCCGGTAAGGCCACTATCACGACGCTGCCGATTCCCTTCCAGCGCGAGCTCGGATACGACACCATCCCGCACGAGCGTGTACCGGCCATTCCGGTGGAGGATCGTGTCAAAGATTTCAAGCTGGAGTGGGAAGAGGGCTACAGTAAGCAGCAGGCTTATACCCAGGCGGTGCGCTGCTACCAGTGCCAGATGAACATCTTCATTGATGGCCCCAAATGCATACTATGCGGCGGCTGCGTGGACATCTGCCCATACAGCTGCATCAGCATGGTGCCGTTGGAGGCCACGGAGTCCGACCAGCTGACTGAAGCCGCGCTGGCCGAGGCACAGGGCTGGGACAAAGGTGCCACGATGCTGATTGATGAAACATCCTGCATCCGCTGCGGCCTGTGCGTTAACCGCTGCCCCACTCACTGCATCTCCATGGGGCGCTTCGAGCTTGCGTACTCAACTCCCGCTGGAGGCGGCAAGAACCTGTATTAGCAACGCGGCTAGCGGACAAAGGGGCGGTCAAACCGCCCTTTTGTCTGTTTTATTCCTGCTATGAAAATGGCGTCGCACAGTCGAGTAGGGGCGGGTTTGAAACCCACCCCTACAGACAGTGGCCATGTTCATTCATCGTGGTGCCAGTCAGGGCATGTTGTTCTGTAATGAAAGTGGCGTTTTGCGAGCTCAAAATAGCCAAGCGTCGTACAGCCACTTTCATGCCGGCGGTGCTGCCACTTGGTGGCATAGTTTCTCTCCCAGAGGAAAGGGAAGTGTCGTCTTAGTCGCTAGCTTTTTCTTCTCCGGTAACTCCACGAAAATCTCGTCGCCTTCGATGGTTACCGGAAGAGTGCGGAGGCACTCATCTCGGATATGGGTGCAACAGCCGGTGGTCAGATCGTATTGCCAGCCGTGCAAGGGGCAGGTGACCAGAACGTCCCTGAGCTCGCCATCCGCCAACGATGCGCCGCTGTGCGGGCGAGAATGTTTGTCCATGGCGTAAATGACGCCGCCGATGTTGGCAACCAAGATCTCCTCGCGGCCGTGGGACACCCAGTCCATTGCGCCCGGACGCAACGACGTGAATGCCCCGGCATAGACGCGCAGGCCTAGTAGGCCCGTCGCGGCGAGGGCGCGACGAGATTGCCGATGAGCAGGATGACGATGGCTCCGACGATGGCGAACAGGGTGTCCTTGATGAAGCCGCTTCCGGTCTGGTGAAGCAGCACACGGAAGATGAATCCACCCAGAACTGCGCCAAGCAGGCCCAGGCCGATGTTCCCTAAGACCCCGTGTTTGCTGCCTACGATGGCGCCGGCAACCCACCCCGCGATAAGCCCAATGATGAGCCACGGGATGAGGTGGAAGACCAGCGCCGTCAGCGTGAATGAGAACCACAGGAGCAGGATGATGGTCAAGGCCGGAGTCGCCGCGAATAAGGGCATACTTTTCTAACCTCGCTTGAGCAAGAATCTTGCAGTTAG
>CAVUQQ010000001.1:0-1333141 GCA_963743765.1 uncultured Alphaproteobacteria bacterium | reverse complement strand
ATACAAAAACACGGCTATTCTACGGACATTGTGGGAAAATGGCGGATATACTCCTGATGATGCGAATCTGGTATGCAGGGAAATGGCTGTTTTTGCCCATGATACGCTGGGTTTGCAAGGTGATTTCATCGTCCTTTGGGCACAGTCTGACGGAATCGCTTTCAGCGGTGACAGTGAATTTGCCTATTGCGTGAACGCCCGCGCCTATCTGATGCCAAATCCTTTTATCGAAGGAACTCGGAGGGATTCGTCGCCAGTCTGTTGCATATCGTCAATCGAGCCAGTCAGCAGTTGTACGAGGTGTTCGTCAGGCACAGGGTGCTATATAACGCGATATAAGTCTACGCAGGAGGAATCCTGATTGGACACGTAGAAAAGCAAAAAATCCAACTGCCCGGACAAGCGACCGGGCGGTTTTTTCGCATCATACTTGGTGATGTCAAACCAAATAATCTGAAGAAATTGTTCTGGCGTTACATACTCAATTCCTTCATAGACATGACGGCCATTGTCTTTAGGAGGGAAGTGCCTGATATTGTTCGACACAACATAATTTGCACGCATCAATGTGGCAGACGCCCAAATTGGCGCATCATTTTCATCGCTAAGGTTTGGCCAACCTTCAGCAAGTGGAGGTTTTTGGATCTGCAACGAGAAAGTATGCGGACATCTGCTCCATCATCGCACGGAGGAACCGTACACTTGTGTCGCATACGGCCTTTATCATGTGGATTTTTGCCATGGGAGTTTACCTTTTCGACCTGCTTCGAGAGCATCCATCTCTTCGGAAGTCAGTTCACGTCCCAATGTGTCTAATTCATCTAAAACGCGTTCTGACCTTTGAATCGTCAGCAGCTCTGAATCTGTTGACTGAAGCAGGCTTTCCACAGAAGACCGCTCAATTTGCATACAACCTGTTCCTCGCCCGGTCTCTCGATAATGGAGTTTTCCTTCGCGAGCCCAGCGTTTCGCGGTGTTTATGGAACCCACTTGGAGAAGGCGGGCTGCTTCACCCGTTGTGATCCATTCCGACTGAGTTCCAATTGTATGCCTAACCAGACTCATTGGATTCTTCACCTCCCCTTGAACATGATCGTACCCGAAATCGTTCTCTCCGTCAATATCGTCCATTATATCACATCCCTCATTGTCGCCGTATTTGGACGGTTTATCGTGAGCGGGCTGACTGCGGGCAGCGTCAAGGATAGCGCGGCAACTGTCTCGACCATTATTGCTTGTGCGCTTATAATAGACGTCGTGGACGTACACCTGACCAGGCGGAGGCGTGACTGCGCAAACTTGTTCCACGGGCAGACGGCGAGGCAATCGTCGCAGCCATAGATACGGTTGCCGATGGCTTCGCGAAATTCGCGCGGGATATGCCCCTTGTGCTCGATGGTGAGATAGGAAATGCAGCGCCGCGCATCGAGTTGATAGGGCGCCGGAAAGGCGTTGGTCGGGCAGATGTCGAGACAGGCGGCGGCAGTGCCCGCAATGATCGCTCTTCGGCCGTATCGGGTTCGATCTCGAGCGTCGTGAAGACCGAGCCAAGGAACAGCCAGGACCCGAACTCGCGGCTGACGAGATTGGTGTGCTTGCCCTGCCAGCCCATGCCGGCCGGCGTGCGCGAGCGGTTTTTCCATCACCGGCGCGGTGTCGACGAACACTTTCATCGCCGGCGTCGTAGGTCTGCGCGATATGGCCGGCGAGCCGCTTCAGCTTCTTCTTGATCACGTCGTGATAGTCGTCGCCTTGCGCGTAAACGGAAATCACGCCGCGGTCGCGCATCGCGAGCGCGGCGAGCGGATCGTGATCGGGCGCATAATTCATGCCCAGAACGATGATGCTTCTGGCTTCGGGCCACAGCTCGCGAGGATCGCCGCGCCGCTCCGCATTGCGTTCCATCCAGTCCATCGAGCCGTGACGGCCGCCGGCGAGGAAGAGTTCGAGACGTACGGCGGCCTGCGGCAGCGCCTCGGCGCGCGCAAAGCGCACCGCATCGAAGCCTTCGCTGCGCGCGCGCACCGAGATCGCCGCGCGCAGATCCGGTTTAGAAGTCGAGCTCGGCATAGGTCATCGTCGGCGGCTGTCCCGGCACGCGGTCGGCGAGCAGCGTGCGGAAGGACGGCCGCGACTTGATCCGGACGTACCATTCCGCGGCCTGTGGATAGTCCGTCCACGGAATTTCGCCGAAATAGTCGAGCGCTGAAAGATGCGCCGCCACGGCGAGATCGGCCAGCGTGCATTCGCGAATGGCCAGATTGCCGTTGGCCTCCGCCGCCTGGCCGACGATCTTCAGCATGACGCGCAGGGCTTCGCGCCCCTGGCGGATGACGTTCATGTCCGGCGCGCTGCGTGAAGCCGCTCCGGTGAACCGCTGGGCGCCCTTTTCGAACACGATGCGCCGCGTCACCTGGTCGTGCAGCGTGCCCATCGCCCAATCCAGCCAGCGCAGGACTTCCGCGCGCTGCAGCGGATCTTCGGGCGTGAGCGGGTGGTCGGGATAGGCGCCTTCCAGGTGGTCGACGATCGCCCACAGCCCTTCGCTGCGCGAACCGTCCAGTTCCACGAACACGGGCAGATGGGCGCTCGGATCGTCGGAGGCGATCGGATCGCAGGACAGCCGCTTTTCCCCCACCATGAGGCGGGCGAGACGCGATGCAGGCGAAAGGGTCAGATGAATCAATTTGCGCATTCTGCCGCGCAATCTAGTCGACTGCGGCGCCTGCGGCTACTTCAGACACCAGTCGAGAGCGTCGCGCACGACCTGGTGCTGGCGCGAGACCAGCGTGCCGGTTCGGCGCCGGACGTAGCGGCCGGGCTTGTCGGCCTTGAACCGCTCCGGGTTGGGCAACACCGCCGCCAGACGGGCGGCTTGTGCCTGGGTCAGGTCGGACGCCGGCACGCCGAAATAATTCTCAGCCGCCGCTTCGGCGCCGAAATTGCCGTGGCCCCAATCCACGACATTGAGATAGGCGGTGAGGATGCGTTCCTTGGGCCAGAGTGCCTCCATCAGAACGGTCAGCCAGGCCTCAAGGCCTTTGCGGACGTAGCTGCGCACCGGCGTGAGGAAAAGTTCGCGCGCGGTCTGCTGGCTGAGTGTACTGGCGCCCCTCAACGGCTTGTGGCGCTTCGTGTAGTCGCGCCAGGCGTCGTTGATCTGTTTCCAGTCGAAGCCGTTATGATTGCAGAAATTCTGGTCTTCGGAGCCGATCACCGCCCGGCCCAGATAGGGTGAGATCTCACTCGCCTCGCGCCAGGAATAGTGCACAGGGTTCAGCGTGACGAGGTTGATCGCCATCTGCGGGGTGAAGGGAATCGGCAGGAAGCGAAAGATTACGAGCAGGATCGCTGGCGCGGGCAGCGCAAAGAAAAAGAGCACGGACAATGTGCGCCGCACCCAGGGTACCTTGCCGCCCACACGCCCATGCCAAAGCCAGTGAAAGAAGCCACCCGATCGGCCTGCGATTCCGTCCCGCCCCATGCGCGCAGCATAGCAAGCTTATGCCATGCTGGCGCAACTGAGGAGGAAACGTCTTACTTGATGCTGCCCGCTACGGTCGTGAAGGTGGTCGACAGATTCGATCCGACCAGTGTTACGGCGCCGATGATCACGACGGCGATCAATGCCGCGATGAGGCCGTATTCAATGGCAGTTGCACCGCCTTCGTGGCGAACAAATTTATTGATCAGATTTAACATGACTAGTTCCCTTCGGAAGCACGAGAATTCCGCGCCCCCTTTGGCGCAGCGCGAGAGTGTCGGACATCTGTTGATTTTTATTTACACGTCTCACACGAATACGAATTGAATTGTATGAATTTGGGATGCAATTCTCGGGAAATATACGTACCGCTTCGTTGAGCGGGCCGGCCGCGCAACGAAGGAAACTGGTATGCATAACGTCCTGAATGACGTGATCCTTGGGATTGTAGAAGGACTTACGGAATTCCTGCCCGTCTCCTCGACGGCCCATCTGCTCATCGTTCAGGATTTGTTAGGGTTTCAACCGCCGGGCGACGTCTTCCCGATCGTTATCCAATTCGGCGCTATTCTGGCCGTAGTCGCGGTGTACTGGCGGCGCTTCTGGGAAGTCCTGATCACGTTGGGAAGTTCGAAGGATTCGCGCAATTTTGCACTCGGCGTGATCGTTGCGTTCCTGCCGGCAGCCGTATTCGGCGCCGCGCTCCACGGCTTCATCAAGAACGTGCTGTTTGCGCCGGCCATCGCGCCGAAGGTGATCGCGGCCACGCTGATCTTGGGCGGCATATTGATTCTCGTATTCGAGCGCCTCGCACCTCCGCCGCGCGACCTCGACGGCGACAAGCTGCCGCTGTCCAAGGCTTTCTGGATCGGCATGTTCCAGGCGCTCGCCATCATTCCGGGTGTGTCGCGCTCCGGCGCAACGATCCTCGGCGGCGAGTTGATCGGCGTCGATCGCAAGGCTGGCGCGCTCTTCACCTTCTATCTCGCCGTGCCGACGATGTTCGGCGCAACGGTGTTCGACCTGTGGAAGAACCGCGCCGTGCTCAATCTGGATGCGGGCGTCGACATCGCCATCGGCTTTGTCGTGTCCTTCATCGTCGCACTGTTCGTGGTGCGGACGTTCATTGCCTTCATCGGCCGCTACGGCCTGAAGCCGTTCGGCTGGTACCGCATCGCGGCCGGCCTTGGAATTATTGCGGTGCTGGTGCTTCGATAGTTTTCTCGCGTACCAGCTCGTCATACTGACCCTTGGGCCGGAAGCGCCACAGATAGGCAGGCACCTCGGCTTCCACTGACGTCGGAGTAATGCCGAGCGTCGCCAGCGTGTCTGTGCCCGTCACCACATTGTCGGACTTCAGCAGAGTCACCTGGTCCGGCGTCAGCAGCGGCTTGGGCAGGAACTGCAGGAACATCGCCTGGATGCTCGCGGCAAAGAACGGCACCGGCACGAGGAAGCGCTTGCGGCAGGTCTCGCGCAGCATGACCTGCATCAGCTCCTTGAAGCTGTAGACCGTCGGTCCACCGAGTTCGAACGTCTTGCCGCGCGTGGCGGGATCGGTCAGGCCGCGCACGATCGCATCCGCGACGTCGCCGACGAAGACCGGCTGGAATTTGGTGTGGCCGCCACCGATCAGAGGCAGGAACGGCAACACGCGCGCCAGAGCGGCGAAGCGGTTGAAGAAATCATCTTCCGGTCCGAACACCAGCGACGGGCGCAGGATCACGGCATCGGGGAACACTTCACGTACGCGCAACTCGCCTTCACCCTTGCTGGCGGCATAGCTGCTCGCGGCGTCCTTGTCGGCGCCGATGGCGGAAACATGCACGAGCGACATTGCGCCCGCTGCGCGCGCCGCCTTGGCGATCGCTACCGCGGCCTCGACATGAACGGCTTCGAAGCTCTGCTCGCCGCGCTGATAGAGAATGCCCGTCAGGTTGATGACCGCGTCTGCGCCATGCACTGCGGCCGCGACCTGGTCAGCCTCGCGTACATTGCATTTGACGACGGCGATCTGGCCGGCATGGCCCATCGGCGGCAGGAAAAAGCCCTGGTTGGGATGACGCACCGCGACGCGGACGCGAAAACCGGCGCGGGCCAAAGCGCGTACCGTGTGGCGGCCGAGAAAGCCCGTGCCGCCGAAAACCGTGATCAGGGAGTTGCTCATGGCTTGCTACATAGCCAAGGCCGGGGGCGAGGAAAAGCCCGCACATCGCCGCTATTCCTGCACATAGTGCCGCTCGCCGGTCTTGGGCTCGATATAGACGGTGATGTGCTTTCCGGTCGCCTCGTCCACGAAGCGTTCGGCGGTGCGGACCCAGCCCGCGCCCGGCGGCGCGGCGTGGGTCGCCTTGTAGGTCACGCGCTCGAACACCGTGCCGACCAGCAGCAGAACGCCCCAGACGCCGAAGATGGCGGCCGGAGGGAATGCGCCGGTGGCGACCGCAATCAGCCCGCAGAGCAGGGCGACCACGCCGATCGCGATCAGGATACCGCGCATCATCTTCAGTTCTCGGGTTCAAGGATCACGGCGGTGCCATAGGCGACGATCTCGCTCATGGTCTGTCCGATCTCCGATGAATCGAAGCGCATCATGACGACGGCGTTGGCGCCCATCACGGTGGCGTTCCTGACCATGCGGTCGATCGCCTGGCGCCGCGTCTGTTCCAACAGTTGCGTGTACTCGTGGATTTCTCCGCCGACGATGGAGCGCAGTCCCGCCATGATGTTGCCGCCGAGGCCGCGCGAGCGCACGACGACGCCAAAAACCTCGCCCAGTGTCTGCTTGCGGCGCTGGCCCGGAACATTCTCGGTGGTGGAGACGAGCATTGCTGATTCCCTCTCGGTTATTGCGCGGTCAGGTCGACGGTAAAATGTCCTGCCACGAAACTGCCTTTCACGTCCGGCGCGCAAAAGTATAGCTGCCCGGGCAGGAAATGGCCGCTGCGTTTGCCGAACGCCAGACGCAACGACGCCTTGTTGAAGACGTTGGATTCGCTCAAGGCGTGCGCGGCGTAGGAGATCGTCCAGCCCTGAATCTCCGGCGTGCCTTGCGCTGCCATCGGCTGCTTGTCCATGTTGTCGAAACTGTCGCCGGACGAAAACGAAAGCTGGCGGAAGCTGCGTCCGTCGACGGTCGCGCCTCCGGGAATAAGCGCGGTGATCTCCAACTGCATGTCGTTGCCGTCGCTGTCGTGGCCGGTCAGCGTCAGGTCCCAGTCGTCGAATTTTTTGTCGTCGAACGACATTTCTTCCGAGTTGCGGATATTTCCTTGGGTAGGCGCGAACGCAACACCCGCAATCACTCCTTTGGCCGGACCGTCGGGGATGGGCGCGCTGCTGCAATCGGCGGGAAGGGCGCATGCGGGAGAGCCGGCGGCTGACAGGGTGCCTGTCAGGAGAAGTCCGAATATCGTTCGGCGCCGCATGTGGGAATCTCCCCGTCCGCCGAACCCTATCAGAAAAGGTACCCTTGCGGCCTTCGTTGACACCCCGGCCAACCGCCACTAAACATCGCCGCCCATCGGCCCAGATGGCGGAATTGGTAGACGCACTAGTTTCAGGTACTAGCGCTGCAAGGCGTGGAGGTTCGAGTCCTCTTCTGGGCACCATTTTTCAAAAAGAGTCATGTTTCGGGCGCGCGCACTGACTGTTTGGCAGTGAAAATTGCGGATCGATGACCATCGTCGTTTTCGGAGCCAATGGATAGGACTGCTCCATCTTGAGCGTCCCGTGACTGGTATCACCAGGACACAGTCGGAAGGTCCGAAATAGAAGTTTACAACGTATACGTTCGAACGTCTTTATTGCATTGACAGCGCAACGAACTCGAACTTACAAGTTCGCCGGACGTCCATCTGCATGATCGACCCAACAGAGGTTCGATAGGCGCCGGGCTCATCAACGGCGCGCCAACAAATACCATCATCGAGGGGACTATGCTGAAGACCTTGGCTCTATGCGCCTTTGTGCTCGGATCACTGTCGCTGCCCGTATCAGCGGCGACACCGGCGGTCGATGTTCCGCTGCACGGCAATGGGAAATTCATCGAAACACCTCGCGGACGGATCTACTATGAGACAGAAGGTGCGGGCCCCGCCGTCGTGCTCGTGGCGGGCGGCCCCGGAAGCAGTCACGCCAGCTTTCATCCCTGGTTCAGCCGGCTGAAGGCAAACCATCAGGTCATCTATTTCGACAATATCGGGCGGGGCCGTTCCGACCGGGCGAGGGACGGCGCCTACAGCGTTGCGAGCGATGTGGCAGATATCGAGGCTCTTCGCTCAGCCCTTGGCCTGGATACGATTTCGCTGATCGGTCACTCCTATGGCGGGATTCCTGCTTTGGCGTACGCGATCGCGCATCCCGAGCACGTGCATCGGCTCGTTCTTTCGAGCGCGATGGTCGACGCCCAGAGCTTTCAGATGAACATCGACAGCGCCAATCAACTGGCGAGTACCCAGTTTCCCGAAATCTGGACAAAGCTCATGGCGCTGCGGCAGCGGGGGTTCAAATCCGGCGCCACGGAGTATGAGAATTTGTACGGCCAGGCCGAGGGGGACCTTTACTGGAGCGATCCTGCCAACGCCGCCAAGCTGTGGTCGTCGGGCGACCCGAGAGACGGTCTGAATTTTGCCGTCTATGAATCCATTCTGGGCGACGATCCGGAATGGACCGTTGGCGGCACTCTGAAAGGATTTACCCAGCTTCCTGCCGCTGCCCACTTGCGCGTTCCCGTCCTGATCACGTCGGGGCGCTTTGACCGGGTGGCGACGCCGGCGGTTGCGGCACGGACGGCGGCCGCGTTGCCCGGCGACTCAACGCGCCTGGTCGTCTTTGAGCACAGCGGGCATAGGCCGTGGATTGAAGAGGCGGATGCCTGGTTCAGGCTCGTGAGTGGCTTTCTGGAATGAGCTTGAGATCGTTTCCCCCTTGTTCACGCCAAGGACTCGCGCGACGGCCGCACAGCGATTGAGAGAGAGCTTCTCAGGCCGAAATCGCGTTCGCTCGCGGTCCAACGCACGGGACGCGAAGATCGCCCTGGGCAACGACCCCAACGCTTCCAGGGCCTCTGATCGACAGACGTATCGTGCCCGCGAGATCAGGTTCGTCGTTCCCGCGATTGCACAAATGAAAACGGCGGCCCGAAGGCCGCCGTCATCATGCTCGGGAAGAGCAATTTTTTAAGCCGGCTTCTTCTTGCGACGGCGAAGCACGGCCGCACCGGCGAGGCCTGCACCGAACAGCGACAGCGTCACAGGCTCGGGAACAACGTTCTGTGTGCAGTCGGGCGTGGTGCACTCCTGCGCGTTGTAGGCGATGTTGTCGAACTCGAAGGCCGGCGACGTGCTCAGCGCCACGATCCGGTCGAACTGAACGGTCGAGTTGATGTTCACGTAAGCGGTGCCCGGATTATTCTGGTCACCGTTCGGTAGCGTTCCGGCGGCGACCGCAGCGTCGGTACCGCTGATCGTCGCAACCAGGGTTGCGCCGTCGTAGAGCTCAAGCGAATTGTACGTATCAATCGAGCCCCAGAGTAGGCCGACATATTTGACCTCTGTATTAAAATTCAATGTGATGCTGCCGCCCGGTTCGGAGGACAGATAAAGTGTTGCATCCGGGCCAAGGCCATTGCCAAAACCCGCGCCATTCAGGCCACTCACCGCAGGCGGGGCGTACTGGCCGCTGGAAGCGCCCGTCACGGCCGCGCTGCCGCCGGTGAACGATACCGTGATCCCGGTCAGGCTGTTCTGGGTGGCATTTCCCGTCGAAAGTAGATCCAGATTGTCCAGAATTGCGCCCGTCGGGGCACCGCCGACGCTGGCAGTCACGGTCACTGTTGCCATGGCGCTGGTGGAAAGAAGTCCGAATGCGGCCGCTGCAATTCCAACGCCCAAAAGCTTTGACCTGAGGCTCATCGCCGTCTCCTACAAAAACCAAAATGAATTCACGATTTGATAAGCAAGCGCCATGCCAGAAATCATGTTTAACAAAATCAATGGGTTACGTGTTGGAAATCAGCGATTATGTAAGAACTGTTGACAGTCGGCCGGTGTTGTCTCTGTCAACGTTTACAATGCCTTAGGTTGCGCCGGAACGCTGACATGGGCAAAACCGCGGCCAACTGACAAGCGGACGAACGATCGCGGCCCCCCGGCGCGAACGAAGTCGAGCGGAATAGAACGGACCGAAGACGTGAGTCATGCTTGGCTGGCGGCACCGGACAAGGATCGATGGCAGCCAAACGAAAACAGAAACCCGCTCGAAAGCCGGCAGCCACAAAGCAGCCTAGCGCTGCGATGCGCAAAAAGGCGCCACCGGCACACCCGAAAAAACGCGACGTCGTAGATGAAAGCTCCGACGAAAGCTTTCCTGCCAGCGATCCCCCAAGCTGGATTCCGGTGACGGGCGAAGCGCGTTGAGCATTTGACGCGGGCGTGGGCGGGCTTCACGACTTGGCCATGGAGCCAGCCGTCGTTTCCGCAACTGTTGCAGACATCCCCTCGTGGCTCGACATCGCGCGGGAGGTCGAACCGCTGTTCGGCGCGATGCCGATGTTCGACGTGACGCTCAGGAACAACATCGCGCACGGATCTGCGCTGTGCGTGCGGGACAAATCGGGCAGCGTGATCGGCGGACTGCTGCGCGGCGGAACGCCGCCGGACAACTGGATCCGCTGGCTTGCGGTGCGCCGGCGGGCGCGCGGGCAGGGCGCCGGTGCCGCGCTCGTCGCCGATGTTCTGCATCGGTGCCCCGCGCCCTGCACGATATCGCTGGCGACGTTCGGCGCAGACAGTGTGGAGGGCCGTCCGGCACGCCGCCTCTATGAACGTTTCGGCTTCGTGGCCGGCGAAATGCTGCCGCGCGGACCCGAAGGCGGCACGCGCCAGCGCTTCACCCTGGTGCGGCCGTGAGACCGCAGGCGCTTCGCAACATCCGCCTGCTCGGCCTGTTCAATCTTTGCTCGGACTTCCGCATCTATGCGCCCATCGCAGTCGTCTATTTCGCACATATCACAGGCTCCTACGCGCTGGCGGTTCTCATCTTCTCGATCGCCAAGATCGCCTCCACGCTTGCCGAATTGCCGACAGGCGTGTTCTCCGATTTCGCCGGCCGCAAGATCACGATCCTGGCCGGGCAGGCGGCAAGTCTGTTCAGCATCGGCTGTTACGCTTTCGCCGCTGATTTCCGCGTGCTCGCGCTGGGCGCGGCGTTCGAAGGCTTGGCCTTCTCGTGCTTCAGCGGCAACAACGAGGCGCTCCTTTACGACACGCTGAAGGAGGAATGGGTACATGATCAGTATGCGGAGTATCAGGGACGCGTCAGCTCCATGTTCCAGATTGCGCTTGCCGTCTCGGCGCTCGTCGCCACCATCGTGCTCGGCTGGTTCGGCATGCGCCTACTGTTCGTGCTGTCGCTCGTCCCGCAGTTCGCCGGCTTCGCGGTCGCGCTTTTCTTCCATGAGCCGGCGCAGCATGACCGCCGCTTCGAAGCGAACATCTTCGCGCACCTGTCGGAGGCGGTGGCGGGTTTTGTGCGCGACGTGCGCCTGCGTGATGTCAGCGCTGCGTCGATCCTCGGTTTCGCGTTGGGCGAGGCCAAGCACATGTTCTATCCCGCCTTCTTCGCGCTGCTCTGGCCGGCCTGGGCACTCGGCATCGCCGGGATGCTCATCCATGCCTTCGCAGCCTTCGGCTTCCGCGCAGCGGGACGGCTGATCGCGCGCTTCGGCGAATTTCCAGTGCTGCTCTGGTCGAACGTGGCGAGCATTTTCTTCGGCGTTGGCGCGGTCGCCGTGCCGACGGTGGCCAGCCCCGCCATTTCCTCGCTGGCCTCGTTCCCGTTCGGGCCGAGCGTCGTCGCCCAGGGCAGTCTGATGCAGAAGGCCTTTACCGACGCCCAGCGCTCCACCATGGGCTCGCTGATCGCGCTGGGCGGCAACCTGTCTTTTGCCCTGGCGGTTTACGCCATCGGCGCGCTGGCCGACCGGATCGGACCGCGCTATGCCTTGCTAACGGCGGAGATTCTCTCCATATCCGTCACGCTTTTATACTGGAGGCTGTACCGTTCCGTCGCGGCGGAAGCGGGGAGCGGAACGCATGAAGATCAAGCTGCACAAGGGTGACCTGCCTGCCAGTCTGAACCTTGGTCCGCTCGTCGCCATCGACAGCGAGACGCTCGGCCTCAATCCGATGCGCGACCGTCTTTGTCTGGTGCAGCTTTCGTCCGGAGACGGCGTCTGTCATGCGGTGCAGTTCACGCCGGATGAGTACGCCGCACCCAATCTCAACAAGATGCTGACCGATCCCGGCGTGACGAAGCTCTTTCATTTCGCGCGTTTCGACGTCGCGATGTTTCAGCGCTATCTCGGCGTGACGACGGCGCCGATCTACTGCACCAAGATCGCGTCCAAGCTCGTGCGCACCTACACCGACAAGCATGGGCTCAAGGATCTGGTGAAGGAGCTGCTCAGCGTCGATCTTTCCAAGGAGCAGCAGAGCTCCGACTGGGGCGCGCCGGAGCTGACTGAAAAGCAGCTCGCGTACGCCGCCAACGATGTCGCATATCTGCACCGGCTGAAGGACGTGCTCGACTCAATGTTGGCGCGCGAGCACCGGACCGAACTGGCGCAGGCGTGCTTCGATTTCCTGCCCGCCCGCGCTCAGCTCGATCTGGCCGGCTGGGACGGCGTCGATATCTTTGCTCACTAAAGGCCGTCTTGGCCGGTCGGAAAGCGAAGCGCGCACGAACCGGCCACTCCTTCGGCCCTGCCGCACCGCAATAATGTAACTTGAACCGCCGGGGCGGCTGGGCCACACTTGGCATGATTTTCGCGTGGGTCCGGGAAGGCGTAAGGTCCCGACGCGTGATAAAGCGGTAAGCCATTGAACACCGCTAACAATTACAAAGGGCTCCATGCCACCTGCCAAGATCAAGGCGATCAAGCCGGCGTCAGTCCGAAACCGCGATCTGGCGGCCGCGCGCCGCGTGCTGCAGCACGCCTCGGACGCCATCGGCGCGATCAGCACATCCCTCAACGGTGAGTTCTCCCGGGCCATCGACACGATCCTTTCGGTGGGCGGCCGGGTCATCGTCAGCGGCATGGGCAAGTCGGGCCATGTCGGACGCAAGATCGCGGCGACTTTGGCGTCGACCGGCACGCCGGCGCTGTTCCTGCACCCTGCCGAGGCAAGTCATGGCGATCTCGGCATGGTCACGCGCGCCGATGCGCTTTTGATGCTCTCCAACTCCGGCGAGACCGCCGAGCTCACCGATCTCATCACCTATGCCAAGCGGCTTTCCATTCCGCTCATCGGCATGGCGAACAATGCGGAGTCGCGCCTGCTGCAGGCGTCCGACGTCGTGCTGTTGCTGCCCAAGGCGCAGGAAGCCTGTCCGATGGGTCTGGCGCCGACGACATCGACGACGATGATGCTGGTGCTCGGCGATGCGCTGGCAGTCGCGTTGATGGAGCGCCGCGGATTCTCCGCCGACCAGTATCGCGATTTCCATCCGGGCGGCTCGCTCGGCAGGAAACTCATCCGCGTCAGCGACATCATGCATGGCGGCGAAGAAATTCCGGTCGTCGCCGAAGCCACATCGATGAAGGATGTTCTGATCGCCATGACGGCGGCCGGTCCCGGATTCGCCGGAGTTGTCGGCATTGTCGACCGCAAGGGTAGCCTTACCGGAATCATCACGGACGGCGATTTGCGCCGTCATATGGAGCGCGGCCTTCTCGACCGGACTGCCCGCGACGTGATGAGCCGCAATCCGAAAACGGTTCCGCCGTCCATGCTCGCGGCGGAAGCGCTCACCATCATGAACGACAAGAAGATCACGCGCCTGTTCGTGGTCGATCCTGCCGACAAGGCGAAAAAGCCCGAAGGCATCATCTTCATGTATGACTGCCTGCGCGCGGGATTGTCCTGAATGACGCGCAGAACGAGCATGACCGAGGCTGTTTCCCAGACGATCGGGAGCGCATCGGCGCGCGCCCGCCGCGACTGGACTGCGCGCACGCGCGACACCGCGTTCAACGCGTTGCGCTACTCGCGCTTCGTGAGCGTGATGAAGCGCGCGCTTCCGATCGCGGCCGGCGCGCTCATCGCCATCGTCATCATCTTCGCCCTGCTGCCGCGCCAATCCGACAAGGTCTCCTTCGCCTATGAAAGCATGGGCCGCATCGACAACGACCTTGCAATGCTCAAGCCGCGCCTGACGGGCAGCGATCAGAAGGGCAATCCCTTCGTCATCACCGCCGATGCCGCGATCCAGCAGGGCGCCAACACCCGCAGGGTCCTGCTGAAGAAAGTCGAGGCCGATCTCACGCTCGACAAGAACCGCTGGATGAATGCTGAGGCGACGCAGGGCCTGGTCGACATGGAAAAGGGTGCGCTGACGCTCACGGGCGGCATTTCGATATATTCCGATGACGGCTACGAGCTTCACACCGCAGCCGCGAATGTCGATCTCAAGAAAGGCATCTTCAAGGGACCGGGCGAAGTCACCGGCCAGGGCCCGATGGGCACGCTGCGCGCCGACACATTCGAACTCGACCGCCTGACCAAGCAGATCACGCTGCACGGCCATGTGCATATGACAATCAACGCGTCCGGGACACATCATCCATGAAGCGAGCGCTTATCCTCGCCGTGCTGTTGGCAGGCGGCTCCGCCCAGGCCGCGACTGCCCTCGCCACCACACCGCCCGCTGTGCACCATGACGCCAATCAGCCGATAGCCGTTTCGTCGGATAATTTTGTTGCCGAAAAGAATCCGGCCTCTGCCGGCGGCATCACCGGCACCTATTCGGGCAACGTCATCATCACCCAGGGCGACATCCGCATGCGCTCCGACTCGGTGCGCATCGTCGTCGTCAACAACAAGCCGCAGAAGATCTTCTTCAACGGCAATGTGGTGGTGAACTCGGCGTCGGGCACGGCGTCCGGCGACGCCGGCGTCTACGACGTCGCCCCCAGACTCGTCACGTTGAGCGGTCATGTCGTGCTGACGAAAGACAAGAACGTCATGCGCGGCGCTCAACTCACGGTGAATCTCGTCACCGGACTGGCCCAGCTTGGCGGCGGCGCAAACGGCACCCGTGGCAGGGTTCAGGGATTGTTTACGCCTCCACCCCAGTCGGGAGGCAAATAATGTGGTTCATCCTTCCTTAAACACGAATAGGCATGGTTCTTGCCCATGAGCAAAAACGGCAGCGAAATCACCGGACAGGCAGAGCTTTCAACACGCCCCCGCGTGATCGAAGGCGGCAAGGGACTCGTCGTGACCCGCATCGCAAAGAGCTACAATCGTCGCCCGGTCGTCCGCTCCGTTAGTCTTTCGGTAAAGCGCGGCGAAGTCGTCGGCCTGCTGGGCCCGAACGGCGCCGGCAAGACGACCTGCTTCTACATGATCACCGGCCTGATCCCGGCCGACGCCGGCACGATTGAAGTCGACGGCGCCGATGTCACGCGCCTTCCCATGTATCGCCGCGCGCGTCTCGGCATTGGCTACCTGCCGCAGGAAGCTTCGATCTTTCGCGGTCTGACCGCCGAACAGAACATCCGCGCCGCCGCCGAACTGGTGGAGCCGGATGCCAATCGCCTCAACGCGATGGTGGAAGAATTGCTCGCCGAATTCGGCGTCACTCATGTACGCCAGACGCCGGCCATCGCGCTTTCGGGCGGCGAGCGCCGTCGCGTCGAAATCGCGCGCGCGCTGGCGACACACCCGTCCTACATCCTGCTCGACGAACCGCTGGCCGGCATCGATCCCATCGCCGTCGGCGAAATCCGCGATCTCGTCGTGCATCTGAAGGATCGCGGCATCGGCGTTCTGATCACCGATCACAATGTGCGCGACGCGCTCGACATCATCGACCGCGCCTACATCCTGCATGACGGCCAGGTGCTGAAGGAAGGCACGCCGGCCGAAATCGTCAGCGATCGCGACGTGCGCCGCGTCTATCTTGGCGAGAGGTTCTCGCTCTAGCCATGCTCACGGTGCGCACATGGCGGGGGTAGGCCAGAAGCTGGAAATCCGGCAAGGCATGGGCCTTGTGATGACTCCGCAGCTGCAGCAGGCGATCAAGCTGCTGCAACTGTCGAACGTCGAACTCGCCGAATATTGCGAACAGGAACTTGAGCGCAATCCGCTGCTCGAGCGCGACGACGGCCCGGCGGAATCCGGAGCGCGAGGCGCCGGAAGTCGAGGTGAAATCCGAAGCGCTCGACACCGAGCTGGCGCGCGAGGACTTTTCCAAGGTCGCCGATCTCGATTCCGGCCAGGAAAATCTCTACGACGCCGACACGCCGCAACCGGCGCCCTCTGCGGAGAGTGCGCCGCTCAGCGACTGGACCACCGTCAAGTCGGGCAACAGCTTCGAAGGCGACGAAGACCTTCTCGAATCGACCGTCGCCGGCGGCGGCACGCTGAAAGATCACCTGATGGATCAGCTGTCGATTGCGGCCCTGCCGCCGGACAAGCGGCTCATCTGCCTCACGCTGATCGATTCCGTCGACGAGGCCGGCTATCTCCGCGTCGACATCGCCGAAGTCGCCGAGCGCATGGTCATCGACGTCGAGACGGTCGGGGAAACGCTGCGCGTGCTGCAGGGCTTCGATCCGGTCGGCGTCGGTGCGCGCGACCTGGCCGAGTGCCTGACGCTGCAATTGAAGTCGCAGAACCGCTACGATCCCGCGATCGCCGCGCTTCTGACGCGTCTCGATCTCGTCGCGCGCCGCGACACGGCTGCGCTGTCGCAGCTTTGCGGCGTCGACGTCGACGATGTGAACGACATGATCGCGGAAATCCGCGGCCTGACGCCCAAGCCGGGTCTCGCCTTCAGCACGGAACCGGTGCAGCCGGTGGTGCCCGACGTGTTCGTGCGCGACGGCTCGGATGGCGGCTGGCACATCGAACTCAACTCCGACACGCTGCCGCGCCTTCTGGTCAACAGCCGCTACTACACCCAGGTTTCAAAAGGCGCGCGCGACAAGGACGCCAAGAACTATCTGACCGAGTGCCTCAACAACGCCAACTGGCTGGTCAAGAGCCTCGACCAGCGCGCGCGCACAATCCTGAAAGTTTCCACCGAGATCGTGCGCCAGCAGGATGCGTTCCTCACCTATGGCGTGCGCCATCTGCGACCGCTCAATCTGCGCACGATCGCCGATGCGATCTCGATGCATGAATCGACGGTCAGCCGCGTGACGTCGAACAAGTACATCGCCACGCCGCGCGGCATGTTCGAGCTGAAATATTTCTTCACCGCCTCGATCCAGTCCGTCGACGGCGCGGAAGCGCACTCCGCCGAAGCGGTGCGCGACCGCATCCGCGAGATGATCGACAACGAAGAGCCGGTCGAGATTCTGTCTGACGACCGGATCGTCGCCCTGCTGACGGCCGACGGCGTGAACATCGCCCGCCGCACCGTCGCCAAGTACCGCGAAGCCATGCGGATTCCCTCGTCTGTGGAGCGCAGGCGCTTGAAGTCAATACAAGAATCTGCCGGTGCGGCGTTTCGTTAATTGCAAGCGTTGACATTCGGGAATGGCGGGCCTACACACCCGCGCCTTCGAACGGGGCGTGTCGAAAACGCGGAACTTTTGTGACGCAAAGCGCGTTCAGGCCATTATAGAAGAAGGCCATGCGAGTTCGGGTTTCAGGTAAGCAGATTCAGATCGGCGAAACGCTCCCTGCGGGCGTGCGCGCCCGATTGGAAGACGTTGTCGGCAAGCATTTCGATGGCGGCGCGGAAGCCAATGTTGTGTTCTCTCACAACGGGCCGTTCTATCGCGCGGACTGCACGCTGCATCTGGATTCGAGTACGATTTTGAAGTCGGAAGGCGAAGGCCAGGACGCCCATCGGGCATTCGACAAGGCCTTCACGCATATGGAAGTGCAGCTGCGCAAGTACAAACGCAAGCTGAAGAATCATCACGGTAAGGCCAGGGCGCGCACGCGCGCTCCGGCCTGACAGCACATCGAAGGTTGTCCATGAACATTTCCGATCTGCTCAAGCCGTCCGCTGTGATCGTTTCGCTCAAGGCGCAGGGCAAGAAGCATTTGCTGCAGGAAATCGCGGCGCGCGCCTCACAGGTCACGCACCTGCCGGAGCGCAAGATTTTCGAAACGCTGATGGAGCGCGAGCGTCTTGGCACAACCGGCGTCGGGCAGGGCATTGCGATTCCGCACGGACGCCTCGCCGACATCGGCGAAATCGTCGGTGTCTTCGCGCGCCTCGAAACGCCGATTGATTATGACGCTGTCGACAATCAGCCGGTCGACCTCGTGTTCATGTTACTCGCCCCCGAAGGAGCGGGCGCAGATCATCTGAAGGCCCTTGCCCGTGTGTCGCGGCTGCTGCGCAACCAGGCGGCGACGGAAAAGCTGCGCGCGGCCAAGACGCCCGAAGCGCTCTACGCCATCCTCACCGACACGACTGGCTCGTCCGGCGCGCAGGCGGCGTAGTCGTCTCGGCGCTCAAAACCGCACAAAGAAAAAGCCGACGGCCATTCCTGACCGCCGGCTTCTCCCGTTAAAGCTGTCCGTGCAGGAGGGGGGCTAATGCACAGACACAGGAGTCAGTTCGTTCTGCACCGCGGCGCCATAGGCGCTGTCATACGCGTCGGTGTAGCCGAGCACGCTGCCGTCCACGGCATGCAGAACATAAAGCTTCACGCCGGGCGGCAACGTGATGCCCGGAGGGATCAGGCCCAGCCGGTGGGCTTCCTCGTCGCCCGTCGGCTTGATGTAGGCGATGCGTCCACCGTTAAAGGCGGTCGTGTTCTTGATTTCCAGTTCGTCATTCATGACCGCTCTCCTTCGCCCTTCCCATTCGGCTTGCCGACTGCGTCCGGATATTAATCGTTCGAATAACGCTTTCGGCTTTGGGCCGGGCGAGTTCGATCGTGAGCAACCCGTTCTCTAACTCCGCAGCCGTGACTTCGATCCCTTCGGCCAGCACGAAAGCCCGCTGAAACTGCCGTGCGGCGATCCCGCGATGCAGGAAATTGCTTGTCGGCGGCGTCCGACTGCTTGCCGCGAATGACGAACTGGCGGTCTTCGACCGTCACGTTCAGCTCATCGCGGCCAAAGCCGGCCACGGCCAGCGTGATGCGCAGACTGTCTTCGCCCGGCTGCTCGATATTGTAGGGCGGATAGCCGTCTCCGGCGCTTTTGGCGGTGCGCTCGAGCAAACGTTCCAGATGCTCGAAGCCCAGGAGAAACGGGCTGTTGAAGTAGACTGTCACGGTTCATCTTCAAAGCCCTCCTTCAAGCGGCTTTGGGTATTCATGGCCCCCGCAAGCGAGCGGCCGGTATGCGTTCGGCGACCCGATACTGGGCGTCACCTTCTGATAAGAATGTGGGGTGCGGCGCCGCCAAATCAAGGGTTTGCCCGGCGCAAGGTTCAACCCGGGGTTAATTCGTGGCCGAAGCGCCTTTTGTCCTGTTTGACGATGCCACGCCGGGGCGGGAGCGCGTACTGCGCTTTGGCCGGCCGTTGACCGTGATTCGGGCCAGCGGACCGGACGAGGTACCGGAGGCGTTCCGGGCCGTGGAGGCGGCGCTGGCAGCCGGCCGCCATGTGGCGGGCTGGATGTCCTACGAGCTCGGCTACGCCATCGAGCCGCATCTTGCGCCTCTGCAATGGCCCGTTCGTGAGCTCCCGCTGCTCTGGTTTGGCGTCTTCGATGCGCCGGACCGGATCGGGCGAGGGGACGTGGAGGCCAGCGGCCGGGCCTATGCCGGACCGTTGCGTCACGAATGGGACGGCGAGGCCTATCGCAGCCGCTTTGACCGCGTCCATGACTACATCGAAGCGGGCGACATCTATCAGGCCAATCTCAGCTTCCGCTCGCGCTTTGCCTTTGCCGGAGATCCGCTCGCGCTATACCTGCAGCTTCGCGATCGCGCCGCCGCAGCTCACGGCGCCTATATCGATGACGGTGAGCGACAGATCCTCAGCCTCTCGCCGGAACTGTTCTTCGACATTTCTGCTGACGGAAAAATCACCGCGCGTCCGATGAAGGGCACGGCGCCGCGCGGAACGGACGAATTGTCGGACGCGCGGGCGAAAGCTTCCCTCGCGGCCTCGCCGAAGGATCGCGCCGAAAATCTCATGATCGTCGATCTGTTGCGCAACGATGTCGGCCGCTTTGCGCTGATCGGAAGCGTTGCAGTGCCTGAGCTCTTTGCCGTGGAGACCTATCCGACGCTGCATACGATGGTTTCGACTGTGACGGCGCAACTCAAACCGGCGACGCGCGCCGAAGCGATCGTCCGCGCGCTGTTTCCCTGCGGGTCCGTCACCGGTGCGCCGAAGATCCATGCCATGGAAATCATCCGCGAACTGGAGGAAAGCCCGCGCGGCATCTATTGCGGGGCTATTGGCTTTTTCGCGCCGGATGGCTCGGCGAATTTCAACGTTGCGATCCGCACGCTGACGATATCGGGCAATCGCGGGCAGCTCGGCATCGGCGGCGCTGTGGTGCAGGATTCTACGGCGGCTTCCGAATATGCCGAGTGCCTGCTCAAGGCTCGGTATTTCGAAAGCGTGCACAAGCCCATCGGGCTCATCGAAACGTTGCGTCATGAAGACGGTTTCGTTCGTCGCGAGCGTCATCTGGATCGCATGCAGCGCTCCGCCGGGTTTCTCGATCTTCCATTCGATCGCATGGCCGCAATGCGCGCGCTCGACGAGGCCGTGGCGCAGGCGCGCGAGCCGCTGCGCGTCCGGCTCGCATTGGACGAAACCGGCGCGTTCGACTGCACCTTCGCGCCCATCGGCGTTGCACCGGCGCGCTGGAGCTATGCGATCTCACCGCATCGCGTGAAAAGCGTCGATGAATTGTTGCGCCACAAGACGGACTGGCGTTCCTTCTACGATGACGAACAGGCGCGGCTCGCACGACTGACGGGCTGCGACGAGGCTATCTTCCTCAACGAACGCGGCGAACTCGCCGAAGGCAGCCGCACCAACATCTTCATCAGGCGCGCGGGAAAGCTTGTCACGCCGCCGCTGACCGCCGGCGTGCTCGACGGCGTGCTGCGCCGCGAGCTGATCGAGAGCGGTACATGCATCGAAGCCACGCTCATGCCGGACGATCTCGCAGGCGAGGTTTTTCTCGGCAATTCGTTGCGCGGATTGATCCCGGCGGAACTTTCGCAAAAGTCCGCGCTCTTGCGCGACGCCTGAGCGTCAGCTTGCGGCGAGTGCGCAGAGTTGCGCCAGCGATTCCGGCAAGACCCAGCCGTTGACTTCGGCGACGCGTCCTTCCCTGATGTCGGCATCGATCACTTCGGCCAGGTTGCGCTGTTCGAAGCGTTGGCGCAGTTCGCGCGCGGCGGCTTTCGCGTTGAAGTTTGGTTCGACGGCGCGCACCGCCGTACCGACGCGCGCGGCAGCGTCGCGGTCGACAAGCTGCGCCAAAAGGTCGTCATAGGGCGTCGGCGCATAGCGGCGGCCGAACAGCCTTGGCAGTGTCAGGCCAAGCGCAGCCGCACCCAGCGCCGCCGCAACACCGCCGCCAACAACCATCGTCCGCCTGGAAACGCGCCGTTCGCTCATCGCATCTCTCTCTTGAGATGATCGGCCAGGCGCAGCGTCAGCGCAACGAGGTTCATCGTCGGGTTCGACGCGCTGTAGGTCGGAAACACGCCGCTGCCTGCAATGTAGAGATTGGACATGCCGTGCACGCGCGAATTGGCGTCGACCACGCCCTGTTTGGGATCGGCATGCATGCGTGTTGTGCCGAGATGATGATCGCCCCAGTCCAGCGCCGAAACCCATTCCGAACGCGTCTTGTAGTTCAGGCGGATCATGCCGCTGCGCGCCGCTAGCAATTGCCGGCCGAGTTCCTTCATCGTCAGGCGATAGCGCGCGAAATCGGAATCCGAAACGCGATTGCTGAGTTTCAGCCGCGGCATGCCGAGCGCATCGTGATCGCCGGTCAGCGTCAGCCGACGCTCCGGATCTGGCTGCAGCTCGAGTCCGCAGCCGATTGAAAAAGCCTTGGCGTTGCTGGCATCGACGCCGAGCGCGAGCGCCGTGGAGACGACGGCCGCCTTGCCGAGCTCGTCCAGTTCTATGGGGCTTTCCACTGTGGTGAGCGAGCCGAGCACGGCATTGCTCCGCTTGAAATCGTCGCGCGGCGCGAAGGCGGGGCGCAACAACGCGCCGTGCAGGTCGTACGCATTGAAGTAATAGCCCGCGATGTCGCCGGCAAAGGACACCAGCGTCGCCGTGTCGCGCGGGATCGGGTGATCGGCAAAGAAGCGGCCGACGAGATCGTTGGCATTGCCGACGCCGGCGGCTGCGATATCGCGCGATGCGAGCATCAGCCGCGCATTTTCCACCGCGCCGAGCGCGAGCACCGTCGTCTTTGCTTTAACCGAGAATTTGCGGCCGTTGAGCGTGGCGACGTCGAAATGATCGAGGCTCGCGGCATTGCCCGACAGTCGAAGACTTGTCGCGTTGGCGTGCAGGAACAGTTTCAAATTCGCAATGCGCTTCAAATCGTCGGCGTAGCGATCGCCGAAATGCGTCGGCAGGACACTGTCGCGCGTCTTGCTGAACTGGAACCAGCTTGTGTAGACGCCGCCATCGCCGAGCGCCAAAGGCTGCGCGACCGCGGTCATGGGATTGGTGGAGCCGTCGTAGCTCCACGGCCCGGCCTCGACGAGCGCCTGCGCGCGCTTGAAGTAAGGCTCGATCTCCTTGATGCCGAACGGCCAGCCGGAAAACGGCACCCAGGCGCGCTGCTCGAAATCGATCGGATCGAGCGGACGGCACCAGCCGCCCCAATGATTGCTGCTGCCGCCGAGATAGCGCATGCGCGAGGCATTGAGCGGCAGATACGAAACGCCCGAAACCTGGCCGGCGTAGAGCGACTGGGTCTTGGCATCGAAATCCATGCCGCCGCTTTCGAACAGCATGATCTTGAGCGGCGTGCGGGCGAGCGCGAGGGCGAGGCTTATCCCCGCCGGACCGCCGCCGATGATTGCCAGATCAGGTTGAAGGACCGTGCCCGACGGAATTGTCCGGGCGTCGATGAAAGCGCTCAAATCCAGATTTCCGTGTGCCCGTCAGCTCTGCCAAGCAGGGTATAGGGATGGTTGGATTCTGTCTTGTCGCAATTGTCGCCGGATCGCAAGACGGCCGCGGCGAAACGGCCACGTCGCCTGTGCCGCGTCGGTTGCGCAAGAGCCCATCGCGCAAGCGTGTTCGCTCAAGCTCTTGCTTATGCTGGCAATTGCCGGAAACATCGCCGCACACATCCTGGCGACAGATTGAGAGACAAAATGCGCGCGCTGCTGGCATTGATACTGGTGCTCGGCACGGCCGGCTGCACGGATGCGGACTGGGCGCATGTCGCGAACCTCGAAAGCCCGGACGCAATGTTCGGCGGCGATTCCGCCGTCGACGACGATCGCGCGCCCGCCGCGCCCCACTCCAACGCGCGATGTGAGGAGGTCGCGACCGACCGTTCGGCTGATGTCGCCGAACAGGGTTTTGACAGCGATATAAGGCGCGCGGTGTACGACAGCACCTATGCCGACTGCGTCGCCTGGGCCGCCCGCGGCACAAGCGTCACCACGCGGTAGAAAGTCAGAGGCGCTTGCCCGCGAAGGCGCTGCCGGACCCGGATTTGAGATAGCGCTCGAATGCAACAGCTTTGTCCGTGTCCGAAAAAGCCACATATGCAACGAGCTTCCACGGCCTGTACTTGGCAGTATGCGGCGAGCCGCCGGCGTTGTGTACTTTGAGACGTTTGAGCAGATCGTCAGTGAGCCCTGAATAGACTTGGTCGGGATGGTCAACGCTTCTCAGGAAGTAGACGTATTTCATGGCTGGTCGAGCGGCGTGGTTTTTGGTAACTCAATTCAATACCAGCGAGATACGAAACAAAGGCTGGCTTGCCAGCCGAAGCTGCGCGAGCCCACACACAGCCCTCCTGCGCCCTGCGGGCTTCGGCGGGCAGCCACCGCTGCTGCGCAGCGAAGGCTGGTGGAGCCAAGCGGGATCGAACCGCTGACCTCCTGCATGCCATGCAGGCGCTCTCCCAGCTGAGCTATGGCCCCTGATGCCAGACCCGGCGATGGGACCGCCGGGTGTTTGTCGACGAACGTCTGGCGTTCGTCCTTCTCACGAACGAAGGCTTTAGCGTTCGTCTTTCTCGATGTCGGCGTCGATGATGCCGCTGACATCGTCATTCTCGTCTTCGTCGTCTTCGAGAAGAGAGTCGTCTTCTTCCTCGTCGTCATCCTCGACCTCGATGTCGTCGATATCGTCCTCGTCGACGATCTTCATGCCGGCGCCTTCGGTCTCCGTCTCCTCGACGACTTCCTCTTCCTCGTCTTCGCCGGTGGCGGCGACGACCAGCGGAGCCTCGTCGGGAATCGCTTCGACGATTTCCTCGGCGTCTTCGCTTTCCTCGTCCTCGTTCTCGCCATCCTCGTCATCCGCATCGGCCGGCACGGGCTGGGCCGCGACGGGCTCGGGCTGGCGCGGACGGCGCTGCTTGTAGAGTGCCTCCGGCTCGAACGAGAACGAGCATTTCGGGCATTCGATGGGGCGCTTCTGCAGGTCGTAAAAGCGCGACCCGCAGCTGGGGCACACGCGTTTCAGTCCTAGATCTGCCTTGACCAAGCTCTTGCTTCCCATAAAGAAAGGGTTGTGTTGGAAGGCGGGTCGTTTGCCACGCCTGCATCGGACTGTCAAAGAGACTTTTGGGCTTGAAAATGCGCGGTTCCGATATAGCCAGACCCCTGAAATCGCGCCGGTCAGGCCCGTTGCGCGGTACCGCAGCCGTTCCGGGCGACAAATCCATCTCCCACCGCGCCCTTATTCTGGGCGCCCTGACCGTCGGCGAAACCCGCATTACCGGCCTTTTGGAAGCCGCAGACGTCCTGAACACGGCCGAGGCCATGCGGCGTTTCGGCGCCCGGGTCGCCCGCCGCGGGATCGGCGAATGGACGGTCTCGGGCACCGGCGTCGGCGGCTGGGCCGAGCCGGACAATGTACTGGATTTCGGAAATTCGGGCACAGGGTCGCGCCTCGTCATGGGTGCGATGGCGACAACGCCCATCACGGCGGTGTTCACGGGCGACGACTCGCTGCGCGGCCGGCCGATGGCGCGCGTGCTCGATCCGCTGCGTCTTTTCGGCGCCACCTATACGTCGCGGGCGGGCGGATTGATGCCGGTGACGCTGACCGGCGCGGAACAGGCGATCTGCGTCGATCACAAGGTTGCGGTCGCATCGGCGCAGGTGAAGTCGGCGATGCTTCTCGCTGCGCTGGGCGCGCCCGGCCGCTCGCGTATCGTGCAGGACGAGCTGACGCGCGACCACACCGAGAAAATGCTGGCGGCGTTCGGCGCCGATATTTCGGTCGAGACGTTGGCGAAGGGCGAGGCGATCCATGTGATGGGCGAGGTAGAGCTGGTGCCGTGCGCCGTCGACGTTCCGCGCGATCCGTCGTCGGCCGCCTTCGCGCTGGTGGCGGCCCTGATCGTGCCCGGCTCGGACGTCCGCATTCCATCCATACTCCTCAATCCTCGTCGCGCCGGGCTGATCCAGACGCTGATCGAGATGGGCGCTCATATCGTGATCGAGAATGAACGCGAGAGCGGCGGCGAGAAGATCGGCGACCTTGCGGTGCGCTCGTCCGCGCTCAAGGGCATCGAAGTCCCGCCGGAGCGGGCGCCGTCGATGATCGACGAATATCCGATCCTCGCCGTCGCGGCCGCCTTCGCCGAAGGCAGGACCGTGATGCGCGGCCTCGAAGAACTGCGCGTGAAGGAAAGCGACCGGCTCTCCGCCATCGCGGCCGGTCTGAAGGCGAATGGCCTGACGACATCCGAAACGCATGGCTCCCTGACGGTCGAGGGCAGGGGCCTGGATGGCGTGCCCGGCGGCGCACGCGTGACGACGCACATGGATCATCGCATCGCGATGTCGTTCCTCGCGATGGGTCTTGCCTCGCGCAACGCCGTCTCGGTCGACGACATCTCGATGATCGCGACCAGCTTCCCCGAATTCGAAAAACTGATGCGCGATCTGGGCGCGGATTTTCAGGCGGTGAACGCTTGAACGGCCCCCTCCGCCTCGCTTCGCTCGGCACCTCCCCCGTAAACGGGGGAGGTAAGAAGAGGCACCGCTCAATCGTTTCCTCCCCCGCTTGCGGGGGAGGTGTCTTCCGAAGGAAGACGGAAGGGGGCCGTCGATGACCGGCTCCATCGTCATCGCCGTCGACGGCACGGCTGCGTCCGGCAAGGGCACGCTCGCCAAACGTCTCGCTCGGCATTTCAATTTTGCGCACATGGACTCCGGCGCTCTGTATCGCCTGACAGCGCTCGCGGTGCTCGACCAGCATGGCGATCCGTCCAACGAAGCCGATGCGGTGAAGGGCGCACGGACCATCGATCTGTCCCGCGCCGGGGATCCAAAGATTCGCAGCGACATGGTCGGCAACGCTGCCTCGCAGGTCGCGGCCATTCCGGCCGTGCGCCAGGCGCTGCTCGACTTCCAGAAAACATTCCTCGATCACCCGCCGGGACACAGTCTTGGCGCGGTGATGGACGGCCGCGACATCGGCACGGTGATCGCACCCGACGCCACCGCCAAACTGTTCGTCGATGCTGCGCCGGAGGTGCGCGCCCATCGCCGCTGGCTGGAACTTACAAGTCTGGGGATCAGCCGGAACGAGGCGGAACTGCTGGCCGAAATCGTCGCCCGCGACGCAGGCCGACCGCAGCCGCGCAGTTTCCCCCCTGAAACAGGCCGCCGGACGCCAGCTTGCTCGATACCAGCGCATTAGGTATAGACGCGGCGTTCGCGGCTGCTCTCGCCCTGGTCCAACCCAAGGTCGACGAACGCGCTCAAGGCACGCCACAGGGGTTAGGAGACCCGGCGGCGCTCACCGAGCCGGCTCGAACTTGACCGACAACCCAACCGCCCGCGCGGATTCGCATCCGCTCGGGAAGTCCATCACGCCGAAGCACATTGTGCGCAGGCGGATCGGCACAAAAGTACGAATTGGAAATACTGAATGGCTCGCCACGCGACCGCAACCAAAGTTCACGAACACGCAAACGCAATTTCCATCCCCGAGCCGCGACGATTTCGCGGCCATGCTCGAAGCGAGCTTCGTCACGCAATCGCCCCAGGAAGGCGCCGTCATTACCGGCACCGTCGTCGCCATCGAGAACGACTTCGCCGTCGTCGATGTCGGCCTGAAGACCGAAGGCCGCGTTTCAGCCTCAAGGAATTCTCCATGCCCGGCGTGCCGCCGACCATCGCCGTCGGCGATCAGGTCGAGGTCTACCTGGAGCGCGTCGAGAACGCGCTCGGCGAAGCCGTGCTGTCGCGTGACAAGGCCCGCCGCGAAGAAAGCTGGATCCAGCTCGAGCGCGCCTTCAACGAACAGACCCGCGTCACCGGCGTGATCTTCGGCCGCGTCAAGGGCGGCTTCACCGTCGATCTCGACGGCGCCGTCGCGTTCCTTCCCGGTTCGCAGGTCGATGTGCGCCCGATGCGCGATGTCGGCCCGCTGATGAACCAGCCGCAGCCGTTCCAGATCCTGAAAATGGATCGCCGCCGCGGCAACATCGTCGTCTCGCGCCGCGCCGTGCTCGAAGAGCGCCGTGCCGAAGAGCGCACCAGCGCTCGTCGCCAGCCTGCAGGAAAAGCAGGTGGTCGAAGGCGTGGTCAAGAACATCACCGACTACGGTGCGTTCGTGGATCTCGGCGGCGTGGACGGTTTGCTCCACGTCACCGACATCGCCTGGCGCCGCGTCAGCCATCCGACGGAAGTGTCTGTCGGTCGGCCAGACAGTCACCGTGCAGATCATCAAGATCAATCACGAGACGCAGCGCATCAGCCTCGGCATGAAGCAGCTGCAGACCGATCCGTGGGAAGGCGTCGGCGGCGAAGTATCCGCCGGGCGCCAAGTTCACGGGCAAGGTCACCAACGTCACCGACTACGGCGCCTTCGTGGAGCTGGAGCCGGGCGTCGAAGGCCTCGTGCACGTCTCGCGAAATGTCGTGGGTCAAGAAGAACGTCGCCCCGTCCAAGATCGTCGTGCCGGGTACCGAAGTCGAAGTGCAGGTGCTGGAAGTCGATTCCAACAAGCGCCGCATTTCCTTGGGCCTCAAGCAGACGCAGGACAATCCCTGGGAAGCCTTCATGCGCGACCATCCGGTGGGCAGCACGATCGAAGGCGAGATCAAGTCGATCACCGAGTTCGGCCTCTTCATCGGCCTCGGCGGCGAGATCGACGGCATGGTCCATCTCTCCGACCTGAGCTGGTCGAAGTCCGGTGACGAAGCCGTCAAGGACTATGAGAAGGGCCAGATCGTATCGGCCAAGGTTCTCGACGTCGACGTCGAAAAGGAACGCATCAGCCTCGGCATCAAGCAGCTCGGCGACGATCCGATCGAGAAGGCCGGTCCGGCAGGCGCCGCCCTGAAGAAGAACCAGGTCGTCACCGTCACCGTCACCGAAGTGAACGACGGCGGCATCGAGGTTCAGCTCGCGGACGGCATCAAGGCGTTCATCCGCCGCTCCGACCTGGCACGCGACCGCAACGACCAGCGCCCGGAACGTTTCCAGGTGGGCAACAAGGTCGACGCGCTCGTCACCCAGGTCGACAAGTCGAGCCGCAAGATCTCGGTCTCGATCAAGGCGCGCGAAATCGCCGAAGAGAAGGAGGCCGTCGCACAATACGGCTCGTCCGACTCCGGCGCCTCGCTCGGCGACATTCTCGGCGCGGCGCTCAAGAAGCGCGGCGGCAAGAAGGGCGAGGAGGAATAGTCCCTCCGCCCGCTACCCAAACGAAAAGGCGCGCAGAAATGCGCGCCTTTTTCTTTTGCACGCACAGCGGTTAAACTGCTGAAAACATTGCCCGGAACACCGTTCCCGCGGCTTCACCTTTCACTTTGGTTTTGAAGTGGACGTCGGCCGAGTCATGCCGCGGTGCAGAAGAAATTGGCCGGTGTTGAGAGTCATGTTGGCGGCGGACGCACGCACACGCAACCTCGCTTCGCCTACCGCGGGTCTTTCAACTCTGCTAGATTTTGCGCCATTCCGTGGGCGCTGGGTAGGGTCGACGGAATTCGCTTCCACGCGGTTCAATTTCGACCCGTGGCAAATCCACCGAGGAGAATTTCCATGAAAGTGCGCTTCGGCATCTTATTGGCATCTGCACTCTGGTTGACGGTTCCGGCAATTGCGATGGCGGCCGATGCGCCGCGTCCATACGACAATGGGCCGGTCTGGGACGTTGCGGCGATCCAGACGAAACCCGGCCATTTCGACGACTATATGAGGTTCGTCGCCAGCACGTGGCGTGCCCAACAGGAAATGCTGAAGAAGCGCGGTATGGTGCTGGACTACAAGGTGCTGACGGTCGCCGATCCGCGCGACAATGAGCCGGATCTCTTTCTCATGGTCGAATGGAAGAACATGGCTGCATTCGACACGCCGCTTGACGAGCAGGATGCAATGGCAAGGAAACTCTTCGGTTCCCTCGCGGACGCAAGCAAGGCCGACCTCGATCGGGAATCCATTCGTACGCTGCGCGGCGACATGCTCACACGCGAGCTGATTCTGAAATAACCAGCCGCGTCGCGGACATCCGCACTCGTTTACAACGGGCTCTGACAAAAGTGTCAGAGCCCGTGTTCGCCTGCTGTCAAACTGCTGACACAACCTTGTCAGCAGCCTGCGTCTACACTTTCCGTCCAAGATGGAGAGGGACGTGAAATACTCGGCATTGATCGTGGGCTTCCTGTTCGCCGCGATCACGATCGCCGGCGGATGGCCGGGATAGCGGGGCGATTGCAATGGCACACGTACCGCCGATTTGCGCAAAGTGATCGGAGGCGCCGCGTCGCCCGAACTTGAACGGATGTTCCGTTCGATGTTCGGCGGCATCGGCGTCTGCGCGGCCGGGCGGATTTTCTGGACGCTTATGCCAAAGGCCGCGGATCGCATCACGCGGATTTCCGCTGTTGGCCAGGCCGCCGTTGCTGCCGCTAAGACGGGCGCCGGTTCAAATGATCGTCGGCGAGCTCGGCCAGATTCCGTCGCGCGGCACATACACGCTCGCCGTCATCACATGGTCGACCGCCTCGTCTGTGCTGCCGAGCGGCAGAAACAGAGCCTCGAGCCAGACGAAGCGCGCCTCGCCGACGTCGCGTCCGATGGCGCCGCGATAGGCGATCGGAATGCGCTTGCGCACAACGATTTCGAGGGATTTTTTCAACGCTTCGCCAAACCCCGGCGCCATCGCGATCACCTCGCTCAGCCGCTTGCCTTGATGCCGCGCGCCATAAGCCTGGACATGTGTGTCGCCAATGATGCGGAATTCGTAGTCGCCGTCGAGAACGCTCAACAGGCTGACGTTCTTGAGGCGGCGGCCCATCGGACCGGGCAGCACGTCGCCGCGCGCGGGCATCAACCGTCCGGCGCGCTTTCCGTTCCAAATGGCCAGAATGTCGAGCAGGTCTGGTGCTTCGAGTTCGGCAGGCGCGATCGCCGCGACCGATGACTTTTCGGGCACCTGCTTTGGTACGGTCTGTGACACTGGCAGAATCATGGGCAGCGCCGACTCTTGCGGGAGATTTACACTGCGCCTAACCGGTAATTGAAACGTTACTGCGACGCGACGGAACCCTGCGTCCTATCGCCAGATGAGTGCGCGCCATTCCGCCATTTTGAAACGAACGGTTTACCTTGAATTTACGAACGCTCCCTAGGTTTGCGGGACAGGGGAGCACAAGACTTTGGCACCGATCGCGCGCGCACACAGCGTTGAAGTCAATCCGACGCCTGACGACGCATGCAGTCAGCATCCCGTGCTGCATTTCTTCCTGAGCCTGTGGAGTCAGAAGCGCGGTAAAAAAGCCATGCCGTCGCGTGCCGACTTCCGGCCCTCCGACATGCGCGCGCATATCGGATCCATCATTGTTGCCGAGGCTCTTCCCGATTTTGCGGACTTCCGGTTCAAGCTGGTCGGCACCGAAGTCGCGAAATATTTTCTCGCCGACTGCACGGGCCGAACCATAAAGGAAGCCTATCCACCGCCGGACAACCGGTTCGGCGACTGCGTGCTGAAGAACTATCGCGACGCCGCGAGCGGACGCTCGCCGCTGCACACGCGGCTTAACGGAATACGCTGGTCGAACGGTTTCAACTACGACATGCAGGCGGTCTATCTGCCGTTGTCCGAGAACGGCGAGACGGCGACTGGCGTGCTCACCGCTTTTGCCTACGAGTTCAGCAAGAGATCTGTCGATGAAGTCGCGTCGGAACTGCGAAGAGCCTGACGCTGCAGCCGCCGGTTGCGCGGAGGCGGACAATAACGCCGTAACATCGAAAAATGCAGGAAATCCAAGGCTTTCAAGTCCTTGGGCTTAACCGCTCGTTATCCATAGCCCACTTACAGTCGGCCGACTTTTTCGCTTTCCAGGACCTGTTCATGCCGAGTGATTTGACGACGGCGACCGATACGGCACTACCGCGCGTCTCGCCGCTTTATCTGTTTGCGCTGGCCGCGATGATCTTCGGCGCGAGCTGGGGATGCGTGGTCCTGACGGCGCACACCGGGCGGGTGGCGGCGATCTGGGTCGCGAACGCGATACTGGTGGCGAGCCTGCTCAAGCATTCGCGCCGCGACTGGCCGGAGATGATCGGCGTCGCGCTGCTTGCCTATTTCAGCGCCGACATGCTTGCGCATGACAAGGCGTTGACCGGCATCGGCCTGTCGCTGGCCAATATCGTCGAAGTTCTGATCGTGGCGGTGCCGCTGCGCTGGCTCGGCTTCGACCGGGTCTTCGGCCGCACGGAAGTTCTCTTCTTCTTTTATGCTTTGGTGATCGGCGTGGCGGCGATTGCCTCTGCGCTGATCGCGGGCCTGACTCTGCATTATACGCTCGGTGCGTCGGTGGCTGAGGCAGGCCACAACTGGTACGGCAGCGACGCGCTCGGGCTATGCCTGCTGGTTCCCTTCTTCATGTGCGTGAAGCTTTCCGCGCTGAAGGCGATGTTCGCGCGCGACCAGATTGTCGGAACGGCGGCGCTGCTGGCCTGCGTGCTGAGCGTCGTTGCGATCTGCGTGATGCTGCCAAGATATTCGCCGGCGTTTCTGTTCTTTCCCGTCCTGGTTCTTCTGACATTCCAGCGCGGCTTCGCGGGCGGCGCCGTCGGCCTCGCCATTGCGGCGACCGCCTCCTTCGCACTCGTTTTCCTGCATCGCGTGTCGTCCTATGTCGCGCCGCATCCGGTCGCCGTGCAGATTTCGATCGTTCAGTTCTACTATGCTGTCGTCGGCTTCACGATCATCATGGCAGGTTCCGCACTGGACGACCGCCTCAAGCTCGAACGCTGGCTGGCCACCGTCGTCAAGCGCGCAGAGGCCTCGCGAGAGGAAGCGCTGCTTGCCAAGGAAGTTGCCGAACGTGCCAGCAAGGCCAAGTCCAAGTTCCTGGCGAACATGAGCCACGAATTGCGGACGCCGCTCAACGCGGTGCTCGGTTTCTCGGAACTGATCAAGGGTGAGTATTTCGGTCCAGCCGGCGACGGCCGCTACCGTGAGTATGCCGGACTGATCCACGGCGCGGGCACCCATCTGCTGGATCTCATCACCGACATTCTCGATATGTCGAAAATCGAGGCGGGCAAGCTCGAACTGCAGCGCGAACGCATGGCGACCGAGCTAGCCGTGCGCGAATGCGTTGAGCTGCTTGAGGAACGCGCGGCAAGCGCCGGCATCGCGCTGACGGTGGATACGGCCAGCGCGCCGCGCGACATCCATGCCGACCGCCGCGCGTTGAAGCAGATCCTGCTCAATCTTCTGTCCAACGCGATCAAGTTCACGCCGCCGGGCGGTTCGATTGCCGTCAGGGCCCGCAAGGATGGCGCCTACTGCACCTTTGCCATCGAGGACACGGGTATTGGCATCGCCGCCGGCGATCTGCAGCGTCTGGGCAATCCCTTCGTCCAGCTTGGCAACAACGACGGAAGCAAGCCCGGCACCGGCCTCGGCCTTGCACTTGTGCGCGCGCTCGCCGACATGCATGGCGGCTTGCTCAAAGTCGAAAGCACCGAGGGCGTGGGGACGACCGCCACCGTCACGATCCCGATCGCCGCCGCGCAATCGGCGGCCGCCTAAAGAACGATTCCAAGTCCGAAGCCGGCCAGTTGCGACCGCGCGCCTACGAACGGATCAAAGCCGGCCCATCAAGAGCAGCACGACGACGACGATCAGAATAATTCCGATGACGCCTATGCCCCCGTGACCGTAGCCGTAGCCATATCCGCCAAAGCGGCCGCTGAAGCCGCCCAGCAGGAAGATGATGAGAAGTATGACGAGTATGAGCCCAATCGACATGATCCGGTCTCCCTTGGTGCCGTGAATGTAAGTCCCTGATGGCCGCACATCCCTGAGCGGCCACCTTGAGCGGTGAGCTTAGTACCAGCGGCGGCAGTAGCGATCGTGATGATGATGGCGCCAGCTCCAGGAGGAGCAACGGTGATGATGGTGATGACGATAGCGATCGTGATGGTGGCCGCCGATGCCCAGATGAATGCCGGCGCCAACACCGCCGACATGGGCTCCGACGCCGACATCGGCGTTCGCCGCCGTTGCGCCAAGCATGGCCAACGCAAAGACGGAAGCAAGAAGGCTTTTCATGGATGTCTCCGTGGATAAATTGGATTGTTTGTATTTTCCGAAGTGATGCGATGAAGCTGAAAATACGCTGTGAGGAAAGGGCCCGACGCCTCCGGCGGCTTCGAACTGCCGGAGGGCGTCAGTGGATTGCCGTTAGTAGAACACGCCATAGATAACCTGTAGGACGGTGCCGGTTCGTCTGTTGATCAACACCGCGTCGTCGCCGTAGCGAACCCACACGTAGCCGTAAGGCGGGATCGGAAGATCGAACATCCAATAGTCGGTGATCCAATAATCACGCGCCCAGAAGATGCTGGGGAATATCTGGCCGAAAACCCAGCGCTGGTAGTACCAGCCGCTAGGCCGATTGTAGCTATGCCAATGATACCGCCGCGACGCGGTGATATTGCGCTGGTAAACTTGCCTGTCGAACTGGCGCGGATAGTTGTTCCAGTTTGGCGGCCGCTTCCCGAAAACAGTCGTGGCAGGCTTTCCGCCACCAAGGACGGCTGCGCCACCGGCGTGGCCGCTTCCCATTCCGGTTCCGGCGGGCGCTCGGCCAACTGTGCCAGCGCCGCCGATTGTTGCAGGACCGCGTGTTCCTGCGGCGCGACCGGCACGTGAGCCACCTGTCATTGCGGGACTGCCTGCGCCAAAGGTCGAAGCGCCGCCACCCGGTGCACGCCCGCCCTTTGCTGCACGTCCGGCCGGAGTTCCGCTAACTGCGGCAGCGCCGCCTGTTCCTGCGGCACGGCCGGCACGTGAGCCACCTGTCATTGCGGGGCCGCCTGCGCCGGCGCCAAATGTCGAAGCGCCGCCACCGGCTGCATGCCCGCCTTTTGTTGCACGTTCGGCCGGCTTGTTCTTGTCGCCGCGGCCACGGTCGTTCTTTGCAGCATCGGCTCCTGATTGGCCGCCGCCGCGAGAGTTCTGGGCAATCTGAAATGAGTGCGAATGAATGGATTGCGCCTGGGCCGGCAACCCGGCGAGGAGCAATGCAGAAAGAGCCGGAATGATGACACGTTTCATGATGCGCTCCCTTTTGTCGATTTGATCACCTAATTTTACCAGCATAAGAGACCGCACAAGCACCAGATTGACTTAAATCAAGTCGAATTTCGCGTGCGCCCGAGGATGCTATTTTGCGGAATACAGGCGAGCGCTTCGGCAGACGCCAATCTCGAGCCCAAAAGTGCCGATGCCACGGCCAATGGTCATTGCTTCTGAAACTGCGTGAGCGGCGCCAGGAACGTCAGGCCGAACCCGAGGTGCTGGACACCCAGACTTGCTCAGCGCTCTGATCGGGGGGTAAACCGAAAACATGAAAACGAAGATCAACCTGTTGCGAGAGGACCAGGTCTGGCACCCCACGCGTGGGGCTAGCCGTACAATCGCAACGCCGTCAGAACGGGGATGCACACGGCCCGCCTTAAGGCGCTTCGGGCCCGCCTGCGCTGTCTGACGCTCCAAATAGAGGCCGCTGTCCTGCCCGGAGCGCGGGCAATAAGCCAGCCGTTAGGGCGGAACATTAGCCATGTGTCCAAAAAAACACTGACGTTTCAGGGACTTCGATTGACGGCTCGCTACGGTTTTGTCAGAGTTGCTCGGGCCGGGGCGGGGGATTCTGCTGTCCGGTCAAGGCGATTTCCCTCAGGGGCCGGGGATGATCAAGTCCGAGTTGGTTGCACGTCTGACTGCACGCTATCCGCATCTCTATCACCGCGACATCGAGCGTATCGTCTCGACGATGCTGGACGAGATTACGAAGGCGTTAGCCGAGGGCCACCGTGTCGAGTTGCGCGGCTTCGGCGCCTTCTCCGTCAAAGTTCGCCCGGCACGTCAGGGGCGAAATCCGCGCACAGGCGAGCCTGTGTCGGTCGACGAAAAGCGCGCGCCATTCTTCCGCACCGGCAAGGAACTGCGCGAGCGGTTAAACATTGGGGCGCCGAAAGAGTAAGAGAATAAGATAAGCCTCATCATCGGCTTATCGAAGGCGTTCATGCGTCTCACCACCTGGATCATCGCAACGCCGATCGCTCTGCTCGCGATCTGGATCGCCGTCGCCAATCGCGAGCCCGTGGTGTTCAGTCTTGATCCCTTTTCGCAGAGCGCACCTGCCCTTTCGCTGCAGATGCCCTTGTATTTGCTGCTTTTTGCGGCCGTGCTGACCGGTGTCCTGCTGGTCGGACTGACGCTGGGAATTCGCCGCCTCGCGCGCCGCAGCGCGCAACTCGCCAATGTCACGAGCGAAAAAGCAGCGAATCTCTTGCCTGACCGCTTGCGTAAGAATAAGACCCCGTCGGCATGAGCTCGAATCCCGTCTTCGTCGCAATCGACACGCCGGATCTCCAGCGCGCACTGACATTATCACGCGCAGTGAAGGGCCATGTCGGCGGGTTGAAGGTGGGCCTCGAATTCATCACCGCGTGCGGTCCGGACGGCGTAAGAAAGATTGTCGAGATCGGACTACCTGTTTTCGCCGATGTGAAATTCCACGACATCCCCAACACAGTTGCGGCCGCATCGCGCGAGTTGGCGCGTCTTGGCGCGAAGATTTTCAACGTACACGCATCGGGCGGTGAAGTGATGATGCGCGAAGCCGCCGCCGCTGCGCACGCGATCGATCCCAAGGTGAGAGTGATCGGTGTCACCGTGCTGACCAGCATCGACGATTCAATCCTTGAATCGGTCGGCCAGCGCGGTCCGGCCGCAGACCAGGTGGTGCGTCTGGCGCAACTGGCCCAACGCTCCGGCCTGGATGGCGTGGTATGCTCCGCGCATGAGATCGCGGCCCTGCGAAAGGCCTGCGGCAAGGACTTTCTGCTGGTGGTTCCCGGGATACGGCCCGCCGGCGCCGACCTTGCCGACCAGAGACGGGTAATGACGCCGGGCCAGGCCCATGCTGGCGGCGCGGACATCCTTGTCATCGGCCGCCCGATCACCGGAGCCCCTGACCCGGCCGCCGCAGCCCGCGCCATCGCGGTAGAGCTTGCCGGAACAATGGCTTAAGCAACGGCGTGGCCCTTGCTTGATTTACGGGGGTGGGGCGTTCATAAGGCCCGCCCGCCAACTTACTCAGATAGAAAATGGGCATCCTGGTCAAAATCTGCGGGATCAACAGCGCCGAAGTCGCCGACGCGGCTGCGCGCGCGGGTGCCGACATGGCCGGTCTGGTCTTCCATTCCAGGTCGCCGCGCAACCTGCGCCCGGAACAGGCGTCCGCATTGGCGAACCGGCTTCGGGGCAAGTTGCGGCTGGCAGTGCTTCTGAGCGATCCGAGCGACGAAGCCGTGGCCTCGGCCGTCGCCGCCGTGACAGCCTGACTTTGTTCAACTGCATGGCGCGGAGACGCCGGAACGCGTCGCTGCCATCCGCGACCGATTTCGCGTCGGCATCATCAAGGCGATCGCCGTGGCGGACGCATCCGACCTCGCGATGGCTTCCAGGTATGAGGACAATGCCGACATGCTGCTGTTCGACGCCAAACCGCCATCGGGCGCAGAACGCGAAGGTGGACATGGCGCGGCTTTCGACTGGCAGATCTTGCGCGGACGTTCCTTCGCGCGGCCGTGGCTGCTGGCGGGCGGTCTCAATCCCGACAACGTCGTGCGCGCGATCCGCAGCAGCGAAGCGCCCGGCGTCGACGTGTCGTCCGGTGTGGAGACGTCGCCCGGACAAAAAAGTGGAGAGCTGATTTCCCGAATTCGTCGCGAATGCGCGCAGCGCGCAATTCGCGAAAGAGGCACACTCATGAGTACGCCCAATTCCTTTCGCACCGGCCCCGACCTGCGCGGCCATTTCGGCGCCTATGGCGGACGCTTCGTCGCCGAGACGTTGATGCCGCCGGTTCTGGCGCTCGAGCAGGCCTATGAAAAGGCCAAGCACGATCCGTCGTTTCAGGCCGAACTCGACGGTCTGCTGAAACACTATGTCGGACGCGAGAGTCCGCTCTATTTCGCCGAACGCCTGACCGCAACATCTCGGCGGCGCGAAGATCTACCTGAAGCGCGAAGACCTCAATCACACCGGCGCGCACAAGATCAACAACTGCCTCGGCCAGATTCTGCTCGCGCGCCGCATGGGCAAGACCCGCATCATCGCCGAGACCGGCGCGGGCCAGCACGGCGTCGCCACGGCAACGGTCGCCGCGCGCTTCGGTCTTCCCTGCATCGTCTATATGGGCGAAGTCGATATCGAGCGCCAGAAGCCGAACGTCTTCCGCATGAAGCTGCTCGGCGCCGAAGTGCGCCCCGTGAAATCGGGTTCGCGCACGCTCAAGGACGCGATGAACGAGGCGTTGCGCGACTGGGTCACCAACGTCTACGACACGTTCTACATCATCGGCTCCGCCGCCGGTCCGCATCCTTATCCGGCGATGGTTCGCGATTTCCAGACCGTGATCGGCAACGAGACGCGCGCGCAGATGCTGGAGCGCGAGCAGCGCCTTCCCGATCTCGTCGTCGCCTGTGTCGGCGGCGGCTCCAACGCCATCGGCATGTTCCATCCCTTCCTCGACGATACATCCGTCGAGATACACGGCGTCGAAGCCTCGGGCGAGGGCACGGAAACCGCTCGCCACGCGGCCACGCTGTTGAAGGGCACGCCCGGCGTGCTGCATGGTGCCCGCTCGTACCTCTTGCAGGATCGCGACGGTCAAATTCTCGAAGCGCATTCGATTTCGGCGGGACTCGACTATCCCGGCGTCGGCCCGGAACATTCCTGGCTCAAGGATATGGGCCGCGTGAAATATTTCTCGGCCACGGACAAGCAGGCTCTCGAAGCCTTCGTGATGTTGTCCAAGCTCGAAGGCATCATTCCGGCGCTTGAATCCGCGCACGCCATCGCCCATGTCATGCGCATCGCTCCGCAGATGGACAAGGACAAGATCGTCGCCATCTGTCTCTCAGGCCGCGGCGACAAGGACGTGTTCTCGGTCGCCGCCGCGCTCGGAGAAAAGATATGAGCCGCATTTCTTCCACCTTCGCGGCGCTGAAGAAAGCCAACCGCTCCGCCTTCGTTCCGTTCGTCACTGCGGGCGATCCGGACGCGGATACTTTCTCAGAGATCATCCAGAAGCTGCCGTCCGCCGGCGCGGACATCATCGAGATCGGCATTCCGTTCTCCGATCCGATGGCCGATGGACCGACCAACCAGGCCTCGTATCTGCGCGCCCTCAAAGCGGGCATGACGGTCGTCAAGCTGCTCGATCTCGTGCGCCGCTTCCGCAAGACCGACAACAAGACACCGATCGTCCTGATGGGTGCCTACAATCCGATTCATGCCTATGGCACGGCGCGTTTCGCACGCGACGCGGCAGAAGCCGGAATTGACGGACTTCTCATCGTCGATCTGCCGGCGGAAGAGGACGATGTGCTGCGCCTGCCGGCGGCCAGTCACGGCATCGACATGATCCGCTTCCTTGCGCCGACAACCGACGACGAGCGCCTGAAGATCGTGCTCGATGGCGCGAGCGGATATCTTTACTACGCCTCCATCGCTGGCATCACCGGCACGAAGACCTACGCGGAGTCCGATGTTCGTGCGTCTTTGCTGCGCATCAAGCGCGCGACGGCTCTGCCCTGTGTCGTCGGCTTCGGCATCAAGACGCCGGAGCAGGCCGGCGATATTGCGCACATCGCCGACGGCGCAGTGGTCGGTTCGGCCATCGTCGCCCGTGTCGAAAAGGGCGCGGCGGATGGGGCAGGGCGTGCCGCGTTGGTCGCCGATGTGCTCAATTTTTGCGCTACGCTGGCGAAATCGGTGCATGCAGCGCAGCCGGCTTCTGTGATAGGTTGAGCCATGAACTGGATCGCCAATTTCGTTCGGCCGCGCATCAAGAGCCTCATGGGCGGTACGACGCGCACCGAGACGCCGGAGAACCTCTGGAAGAAATGCTCGTCCTGCGGCGAGATGATTTTCCACCGCGACCTGGCGCTGGCGCAGAATGTCTGCCCGCAGTGCGGCTTTCACATGCGTATCGGACCGGCCGAGCGTTTCACCGCGATCTTCGACGCATCGGACTTTGAAATTCTTCCGTCGCCCGAAGTGCCAAGCGATCCGCTCAAGTTCCGTGGCGAAAAACGCTACGCCGACGAGCTGAAGGCCGCGCGCGCCAAGACGAACCGCAACGAGGCGCTCACCGCCGCACGCGGCACGATCGAAGGCATGCCCGTGATGATCGCGGTCCAGCCGTTCGATTTCCTCGGCGGCTCGCTCTCGATGGGCGTCGGCGAGGGGCTTGTCACCGCGATGGAAGCGGCTGTCGCCGAAAAGCGCCCGTTCATCCTTTTTGTTTCGTCCGGCGGCGCGCGCATGCAGGAGGGTATCCTCTCGCTCATGCAGATGCCGCGCGTCACGATCTGTGTCGACTTGCTGCACGAAGCAGGTCTGCCCTACATCGTCGTGCTCACCGATCCGACCTATGGCGGCGTCAGCGCGTCCTACGCGATGCTGGGCGACATCCAGATCGCGGAGCCGGGCGCGCAGATCGGTTTCGCCGGCCCGCGCGTCATCGCGCAGACGATCCGTGAGCGTCTGCCGGAGGGCTTCCAGCGCGCCGAATATCTGCTCGAGCACGGCATGATCGACATGGTGGTGCATCGCCATGAGTTGCGCCCGACGCTGGCCAAGCTCACCCATCTGGTGATGAAGCGTTCGCGGCCGCGTTCCCGCCCGGTCGCCGTGCCGCCGGTCGTGACCGCGACCGCGACGCGCGTCGTTCCGTCCGCGGTGCCCGAGGCCGGATCCAAAGCGGCAGAATGAGCGGCGTCCAGAAAGAAGCGGACGACAGCAGAAGCACGGCGGTTCTCGAAAGGCTGCTGGCGCTTCATCCCAAGAAGATCGACCTCGCGCTCGACCGCATCAAGCGTTTGCTGAACGATCTGGGCAATCCTGAAAAGAAGCTCGCGCCCGTCATCCATGTGGCGGGGACGAACGGCAAGGGGTCCGTCTGCGCGTTCAGCCGCGCGATGCTTGAGGCGCAGGGCTTGCGCGTGCATGTGCACATTTCTCCGCACCTTGTCCGGTTTCACGAGCGCATCCGCATCGCCGGCGAACTGATTTCCGAAGACGAACTGGCCGCCACGCTCGAGGAAGTCGAGCGCGTCAATGCCGGCCGGCCGATCACCTATTTCGAAATCACCAATGCGGCGATGTTCCTCGCCTTCTCGCGCCATCCGGCGGATGCCGTCGTGCTCGAAGTAGGGCTCGGCGGTACCTTTGACGCGACGAACGTCATCGACAAGCCGGCGATGACGATCGTGCAGCCGGTAGGGCTCGATCATCTCGAATTTCTCGGTCCCGACATTCAGACGATTGCTGCCGAGAAAGCCGGCATCATCAAACCGCGCGTCCCGGTTGTGATCGGCCCGCAGGAAGACGCGGCGCTGTCCGTGATCCTGTCGCGCGCCGACAAGCTGAGTGCGCCGGCCTTCGTGTTCGGTCAGGATTTCTCGGCGCATCAGGAACATGGCCGCATGGTCTATCAGGACGAGATGGGCCTGCTGGATCTGCCGCTGCCCAAACTCATCGGCCGTCACCAGATCGAGAACGCCGCCGTCGCGATTGCAGGGCTTCGGCACGCGAATAAGGGCTGGGGCGAAGACCTGGCAGTCGAGCAGGGCCTGCGCACGGTCGAATGGCCAGCGCGGCTGCAGCGCCTGACCAAGGGACCGCTGATCGCGATGGCGCCGAAAGGTGCGGAGGTCTGGCTCGACGGCGGGCACAATCCGCATTGCGCCGCGGCCGTGTCGCGCGCGATTGCGGATTTGGAGGAAAGGTCCGAAAGGCCGCTCTATCTCATCTGCGGCATGCTTCGGACCAAGGACGCGGTCGGCTTTCTCTCAGCGTTCCGAGGCCTGGCGCGTCACGTCGTGACGGTGACGGTTCCCGGCGAAGCGGCGACGTTTGGCGCCGGCGCGCTTTACGACATGGCGCGCACTGCGGGCCTCGATGCCGCGCCTGCCGAAGACCTGGAAGACGCCATGCTCCAGCTCCAGGCATGGTCGCGCGCGCACCCGAAAGAGCCGCCGCCGCGGATACTCATCTGCGGCTCGCTCTATCTGGCGGGCACAATTCTGAGGGACAACAGTTAGACGCCGGTCTTCACACCGACGACTCGATCCATTCCTTGATCTTGGACTTGGGCAGCGCGCCGACCTTGGTCGCGGCAACCTGGCCCTGGCTGAAGATCATCATGGTGGGAATTCCGCGTACGCCATACTTCTGCGGCACGTGGGGATTCTCGTCGATGTTGATCTTGGCGATGGTGACTTTGCCGCTCAACTCGCCCGCCAGTTCTTCGAGCGCCGGCGCAATCATCCGGCAAGGTCCGCACCATTCCGCCCAGAAGTCCACAACGACGGGATTTTTGGAATTGAGAACGTCCGCCTGGAAGGAGGCGTCGGAAACCTTGATCGGTGATGACATGATCATTCCTTGGGTTCGAGCTGGACTGAATCTAGGAACGCCCACCCTCAGGGTCAAGGCGCGTGCGGATTCGCCCCAATTCGGCGTCCAGAAGGTCATTGGACAGCTTCATGAGTGTGGGACCGTCGGTCCAGACGAGACCGCACACGATTCGCCTGCCCGGGAAGATTTTCACCGCGGCGGCGCGATACAGCGCCATTTGCGTTGCGTACAGCGTCGGCACGTCGCGTTCGCTGCGTGGCGGCGGACGGTTCGTCTTGAAATCGACGATCAGGACTTCGCCGGGCGTTTCGGCGAGCCGGTCGATGCGGCCATTGACGCGTGCACCGGCGCCCAGCTCCGGAAGGTCGGCGACGATGGCGACTTCAGCGCGGCTCTGCGGCGTGAAGGCCGGCGCGAAGACGGGATCGTCGAGCACGGCGAGAATCTCCGCGATCAGACTCGCCGCTTCTGTCTCATCCAGTTTCTGCGTGCGGAGGTATTTCTGCGCGAGCGCGACCCGCCCGGCCGGCGCAATCTCCGGCAAGCGCGCGAGCAGCGTGTGGACAAGAAGTCCGCGGCGAAAACGTTTGTCGCTTTCCAGCGGCGAGAAGACTGGCGGCTCTTCCATGCCGGCCGCATCGAACGGACGGATCAGGCGCGGCGAGGGCGCATCGCGGGGGCCTTCTTTGTCGAGCCAATCGGGCTTTTCCACCGCCTTGGCCGTGCCCGCGCGGGCAGGCGCCGCGGCTTCGTCCGTCGCCTCTCCAAGCACCTTGATCGTCGCGTCGCCCCGCACCAGGTCGATGCCTATCTTCTCGGCGGCGTCGCGCGCCAGCGCATACCACGAACCCGGCCTGACGCCGTTCTTGCCCTCGAAGCCGCAGACATAGAGCCGGTCTTTCGCCCGCGTCAGCGCGACATAGAGCAGGCGGCGATGTTCCTCCATCGCGCGCGCCTGCGCCTCGGCTTTCGCAGCCTTCACCGCCTCGGGTGCTTCCGCCTCGGACATGGGAAACAGGACGCCATCCTCCGTATACAGAAGATGTCCCTTGTTGGTGATGGCTTCGGGGATGGCGGCGGTGTCCGGCAGGATCACGATGTCGGCCTCAAGACCCTTCGCGCCATGGACGGTCATCACGCGCACTTCGTCGCGGCCGCGTTCCATGTCGCGCTTGATCTCCGCGCCGCCGCGCTCGACCCAGTGCAGGAAGCCTTCGAGCGAAGGCGTATTCGCCGATTCATAGGCGAAGGAGAGCGAGAGGAATTCGTCGATCGCGTCGCCGGCTTCGTGCCCGAGGCGCTGCAGAAGCCTGAGGCGTTGTCCGCGCACGATCAGCGCATGTGAGTAGAACTCGAAGGGCGGCGCGAAATCGGCCCGATCGAACATCTCCGACAGGAAAGCATGCGCCGCTGCGAGCGCAGGCGTCTCGTCACGGCGCTGGCGCAGCGCGGACCACAGGGTTCCCTTGCGCTGGTAGCTCAGCGCAAACAATTCCTCCTCGCCGATCGCGCAAAGCGGCGAACGGAGCAAGGCGGCGAGGTTGTAGTCGTCCTCCGGCAGCAGCACGAAACGGCCGAGCGCGATCAGGTCCATGATCGCAATCTGTTCGGTCAGGCGGATGCGGTCGGCTCCGGCCACCGGCACGCGCCGCTCCTTCAACTGACGGATGATCTCGGTGCCAAAGGGCTCGCGCCGGGGCAGCAAGATCATGATGTCGCCCGCCTTGATCGCGTCGTCGTGACCCGGCAGCTTCACCTTGCCGATCCATTGTTCGATCTGGCGCGCCAGTTGAATCGCAAGCTGCACGACAGGGCTTGCCTCGGACTGGACATCGATCGGGTGCCAGTAATCCGGCTCGGGATCCTTCGACGGCTTGAGCGTCGGCCACAGTTCCACGCGTCCCTTGGCCGTATCGCGCAGTGCGGTATGCCGGACGTCGGCGCCGTCGGAGGTCAGCCCGCCGCGCGCCGCAGGCGGTTCGAAGACTGCGTCGACGAAGGTGAGCACTTCCGGCGCAGAACGGCGCGAGGTGGTGAGCGGCTCGTCGGCGAACATGCGCCCGGCGGCCGACGCGCGTTCGATGAAGAAGCGCCGGTTGACGTCGAACTGGCGCGGATCGGCGCCCTGGAAACTGAAGATCGACTGCTTCTCGTCGCCGACCGCGAAAACCGTGCGCACGGCTGGGCGCTCGCTACCTTCGCCGGCGAAGAACTCCTCCGTCAGTTTGCGGACGATCTCCCATTGTTCCGGACTCGTATCCTGCGCCTCGTCGATCAGGATGTGGTCGAGGCCGCCGTCGAGCTTGTACAGCACCCAAGCCGCGGCATCGCTTTGCTTGAGCAGCTTCAGCGTCTCGACGATGAGATCGTCATAGTCGAGCGCGCCGCGGTTGCGCTTGGCGGTGGCGTATTCGCGCCGCACTGCATCGGCGATGGTGAGGGCGGCCTCTGCGAGACCGGCGGCATAGGCAGCGCGGCGCCTGGTCTCCGCGTTCAGGAACCGCTCCGCCAGCGCAGTCAATTGCGCGAACAGGGCAGGAGAGGCATCGATCATTTTCTTCGTCGCCAGGGTTTTGCGCGGCTCTCCCTTGCCGGTCAGGAAAAAGTCACGGAAGTGCTCGAAGGCTTCGACGGCGAATTTCCGCTCCAGCGCGTCGGCGAGTTTCTCGGCCGCCGCTGCATCGGTTTTTGTTCCGCCCGCAAGCCAGACGACGGCTGCGCGCAAAGTCTGCTCCTCGGCCTGCACGCTCAGGCAGAACGCGGCCATGATTTCCGTCGCGCCCAAGGTCTCCTCGGCGCCATGGGCGCGGCGAAGGGAACGCCGCAAGGCGTCCTGTTCCGCGCCAAGCGACTCAAAATAGCGATCGAGCTTGCGCCGGTCGGTTCCGAGCGCCGCGTCGAGCACGGATTGCAGCCGCGCTTCGCTTGTCTCGGTCAGAAGATGCGCCAGCGCCGCGGCCCGCAACGCGTCGCCTTCTCCGGCGCGCTCCAGAACGCGCGTGCGCGACTGCGCCATCAATTCGCGCGAAGTGTGATCGTCCAGCACCTTGAACGAAGCCGGGACGCCGGCCTCGAGCGGAAAGCGCGAGAGAAGATTTTGGCAGAAAGCGTGAATGGTCAGGATTTTCAGGCCGCCCGGCGTCTCGAGCGCCTTGGCGAAAAGACGCCGCGCTTTCTTCAGTTTTTCCGGACCGCCGAGGTCGGCGCCGATGTCGGCGATTTTCTTCGACAGTTCCGCATCTGGCAGCATCGCCCACTCGCCAAGCTGGCGGAACAGGCGGTGCTGCATCTCCGCCGCTGCGGCTTTGGTGAAGGTGAGGCACAGGATCTTCGCGGGATCGGCATCGGCCAGCAGCAGGCGCGTCACGCGATTGGCGAGCGTGTGCGTCTTGCCGGCTCCGGCGTTGGCGGCCACCCAGGCGGATTGGCGCGGGTCGGCGGCGGAAATCGACGGATCCGCGCTCATTCGTCCGCATCCTCCCAGCCGCCGAGCGACCATTCGCGCACGCGGCTCAAATGGTCATAGTCGCCTTGCATATCGGCGCGATAGGGTTTGACGCGCGGCAGGTAAGCCTGCGATTGCGCGGAAAAGTCGATGACGCGCTGCTGCAACCGGACGAGCGCTTCGTCGATCAACGATGTGTCGACCTGCTGGATTTCGCCCGGCTCCCTCCCGCCGCTGAAGCGCAGATAAAGCAGCTCTTCGGCCGGACGCTTGCCGAGATCGCCGAACCCTCCGTGCTGGATCATCGCGCCTTCGAGCAACAGTTGCGGCGCGAGGAATCTCTTGATCTGGCTCGCCGTCGGCGGCTTGCCGGTCTTGTAGTCGAGGATGGCCGCGCCGCCGCTGGTCAGAAGGTCGATGCGGTCGGCGCGGCCATAGAGCCAGAACGCATCCGTGATCGCGATGCGGCCGTCGATCTCGACATGCGATTGCGCGATGCCGGCGCGGCGCTTTCGCTCTTCGTCGACGAACCAGACTGCGGCATTGGCAAAGCGCGGCCGCCAGAGCGCGAGCGCGGCTTTCGGCGTGCCGAGATCGGCGAACACCGCGTCGGCGATTGCGATCAACTGCAGGGCGGCATCGCCGGGCAACTCGCGCGGGAAAGCGTTCGACGAAAATCTCCAGCGCCTTGTGCACAGCGCTGCCGCGTTCCATCGGCCCGATCTCGGCATCCAGCGGATCGAGCGTACGCAGCTTGAGGATGCGCTTGGCATAGATGGCATAGGGATCGCGCACCCAGGTTTCGATGTCCGTCACCGGGAGCTCGCGCGGCCGCGCTTCGACTGGCGGCGCAGGCGCAGGCCGCTTCATGCGCTGCGGCTGGCCGGGATCGCCGAGCGATTTGGCGATGCTCACATAGTCGCGCGCCGGCGTCAGCGCCGTCTTGACGTCCAGGCCATTGGAGAGTTGCTGCAGCCTCTGCAGCCAGCGCGACGCGACCGTCGGCACTCCTTCGGATTTCAGCGCCCGCGTGAGGACAACGCGCTTGCCCGCGGCCAGCATGGAAAAGTCGTGCGCCGCCTGGCCGATGCTGCGTTCCGGCTGCTCCAGACCGATCGCCCGGCGCATCGGACGCGAGAACCAGGGATCGGCGCCTGTCGCGCGCGGCCATGTGCCTTCGTTCAAGCCGCTGAGGATCAGCGTGTCGAAGCTCTGAAGGCGCGCTTCCAGTGGACCGAGAATAAAAAGACGCGGATGACGCTCGCGCGTTCGCCGCACGGCCTTGTCTTCGGCGAGCGCGCGGAACAGGGCGGCGTAGCCACCAGGCTCGATTTCGGGCAACGCGTTTGCCGCTTCGCGCAGTTCATCGATGAAACGCGCGGCGATTTCACCCGCTTCGCCGGACCATAACGCGTCTCCTGCAAGTCTGGCGGCCGCATCGAGATGCGCGGTCAGCGCGTCGCCTATGGCAACCGGCTTTCCTTCAAGCGCGCGTTCCAGCGGCCGCAGCGCCGCGGCGACGTCAGCGAACCAGTATTGCAGCTCCGACAGACGGGCTTGTGCAGCCTCGCCGGCGTCATCGCGCTTGCGTTGGATCGCGATGCCTATGCCCTCGAGTTCGGCATCGGGCCGCGGTCCGCGCAATTGGCGGTCGAGCACGCGCACCTGCGCCCGAAACGCGGCCGCGTCCTGACCGAACGTGCAGAGCGGATGCTTGAGGAGCGCGAGCAGGGGAACGGGCGCGAAGTTTTCGTCGGCGGCTTCCGCGAGAAGGCACAGGAACGCGCCCGGCGGCGTGTGCGACAGCGGGCGCCCGGCCGAGTCGTCGACTTCGACGTTCCAGCGCGCCAGTTCGCTCGCCACGCGCCGCGCCAGCGTGCGATCCGGCGTGACCAGCGCGGCGGTTGCACCTTTTTCCTCCAGCGCCTCGCGCAGGATCAGCGCGACGGTGAGGGCTTCTTCCGCCGGATCGCCGGCTTCGACCAGAGACACACCCACAAGACCGCCGGCGATTTCCTTCGTCTCGCCGCGCTCGACGATCATGCGCCAGGCATCCGTCGTCGGCGCGGGCCGCAGAGCCTCTCGAAGGACGCGTTCGCGGGATCCGTCGCGGGCTTCGTTCCAGTCCGCGACGTCGGCGCGTTTGACGTCAATGCGCTGGAGCAACTGCTTCAAACCGAATTGCGGATGACCGGGATCGAGTTCGCTCCAGCTTGCCTCGTCCAGCGTGCGATCCAGACCCGGCAGCACGACCGCGCCGCGGGGCAGATTGGCAATCGCGCGCAACAGTTCCGCAGTAGCCGGAATGCTGCCCGTCGAACCGGCCGCGATGACGGGACCTTTCGGCGGATTTTTCTGCAGCCGGTTCGCAAGCGCGGCGAGCGCCTGGTTGCGGCGCGCGGCGGGATTGATCGCGCCTTCCGCCTCGAGGATTCCGGGCCAGACAGTGTGCAGCAGATCGAGGAAGCTCTTCACCTCCGACCAATGTTTGGCGAGCCCTTGCGGCACGACCGCGGAGAGGTCCGCAAGCTTTGCGCCCTGCGTTTCGAGCTCGTCCATCACGCCGGCCAGACTTGAGGCGAGCGCGGAGGCTTGTGACAGGCTCATGTCGAGACCGCGCCAGTGACGGACCATCATCGCCAGCAGCAGTTTCCGGCGGATCGGCGCGATCGCCGGTGCGATGTCGAGATCGTCGGCCTGCGCGTCGAACAGGAATTCGTCCTCATCGACGTCGCCCAGCGCCTTGAATTGCGGCAGCAACGCTGCGCCGCCCAGCACGCGCGCAAACGCGTCGCCGAAAGCACGCGCGGCGCGCCGCGTCGGCAGATAGATCGTCGCGTCGGCCAGCGCCAGCGGCTCGCGTCCGAGGCGTGCGATCAATCCGCGGGCAAGCGTTTCGGCGAAGGGCGCACTCGATGGGATCGTAAGGACGTTCGCCGCCACGCTCAGCGGGCCGCCGGCAGATCGGCGAGAAACGCTTCCGCTTCCGTCGCCGCCTCGGGCGTGCCGACATGGATCCACACACCATCGAGCCTGATGCCGAACAGACGCTTCGCCGCGATGGCGATGTCCCAGACGAGATTGGTCGAGAAGCCGCCGGCCGGCGCCTTGTCGAACAGGCGCGGGTGAACGATCTGCACGCCGGGAAAGGCGAAGGGCGAAAGCCTGTGTTCCGCCACGCGCGAGAGATGACCCTCGGAATCCATGTTGAAATCGCCGGAGCCCTCATAACCGATCGCCGTAACCATCGAGGCCATCAACAGCAGGCCGTCCATCGTGTCGGGATTCCAGCGATCCTTCATGCGGTCGAGCGCATGGCCGAAGCCTTCGACCCAGATCGTGTCGGAATTCATGATGAAGAACGGTTCGCTGCCGAAATGCGGCATCGCCTTGACCACGCCGCCACCCGTGCCGAGGAGCGTATCCGTTTCTTCCGAAAAACGGATTTCGACGTCGTGGCGTTTGGCCAGGTGCGCCTTCACCATCTCCGACTTGTAGTGGACATTGACGACGGCGAGCGTCACGCCGGCCGCGACGAGACGATCGAGCGTGTGGTCGATCAGCGTCTTGCCCGCCACCTCGACCAGCGGCTTCGGCCGGTCGTCGGTCAGCGGACGCATGCGCGTGCCGAGGCCGGCGGCCATGATCATCGCGCGCGTCGGTCCGTTCAAAGCGTAACTCCCTCAGGTGTGCCGCGCCTGGCGCGCGGGATGGCGCGGTCATACCACGCCTTCAGGTTGCGGAGCGCGGGATCTTCGAGATCGCGATTGAGATATCCCCACACGCGCGGCAGATAGTCGAGATAGCGCGGTTTGCTGTCGCGCTTGTAAAGGCGCGCGAATATGCCAGCGATCTTGGCGTTGCGCTGCGCCGCCATCACGGCCATCTGGCTGCGATAGGCGCGTTCGTCGAGCGGCGTTCCCTGTCTCTTCATCGCCTGCAGATAGTGAGCCGTCGTAGCCTCGGCGACATCCGGCGCCACGTCGCGCCGCGCGTCTTCGACCAGCGAGATAAGGTCATAGGCCTTCGAGCCCGCCACCGCGTCCTGGAAATCGATCAGGCCGACGCGCGCGAGCCCTGACCGGGAGGGCAGCCAGATCAGGTTCTGCGCGTGATAGTCGCGATGCACGAAGACGGAAGGCGGCTTAAGCGCTTCATGCAATGCGGCCTGCCACAATGCGCGATGTTCCGCGATCTCATCCGCCGTGGCCGCGCGGCCAAGGGCGACCGGCATGAACCACTCGGTCAGCAGATCGATTTCCGCCATCAGTGCCGTTTCGTCATAGGCGTGCAGCGCCTTGTCCGGCGGCAACAGTTCCGGCGCATTGCGCGCATGCAGCGCGGCGAGTACATCGGCGGCAGCGGCGTAGAGCTCCCTTTCGCCGTGAGCGTTCACGACATCGGCATAGAGCGCGTCGCCAAGGTCCTCGATGATCGCAAAGCCGCGCGCCGGATCGGCCGCGTAGATTTCCGGCGCACTCAGTCCCTGCGCGCGCAGATAGTTCGACGCCGCCACGAAGCGCGCGACGTCCGCGCCGGCCAGCCGCGCGACGGCGTTGTAGCCGAGCGCGCGGCGCTCGTCGGGTGTTGCCGTGGCCGGGGCCGCCGGCGCTTCCGCCGTCTGCGGCTGATCCATCAGCATCGCCTTGCGGCCGTTCAAGTCCAGCCGCACATAGCGCCGCGTCGATGCATCGCCCGGCATCGGCGTACGCACGGCCGCGGCCCAACCCGCCTCCTTGAGGAACGCATCCATCTCTGCCGTGCGGTCAGTGGGCATGATGGATCTCACCGAACGCCTTGGCCCAGCGTTCAGAACCTGCGATCAGCGCGCGCCGTCCGTCTGCATCCAGGCTGAGTGCGACATGAAGCGCGTCCTGCGGCAGGCGCGAGCCGGCACGTTCCGGCCATTCGATCAACGCCGCGCCCTCGTCGAGCGCTTCGTCGAGGCCGAGTTCGTCGAGTTCGGAACTATCCGTGACGCGATAGAGATCGAAGTGGCGCACCGGCATGAGCGGCGTCTCGTAGGACTGGACCAAGGTGAAGGTCGGGCTGGGCACATTCTCCGTCACGCCAAGCGCCCTTAGGATTGCGCGCGCCAGCGTCGTTTTTCCGGCGCCCAGATCGCCTTCCAGTGCGATGGCATCCCCAACGCGCAAGGATGCGGCAATCCGCGCGCCCAGCGCTTCGGTCGCGGCCAGGTCGCCCAGCGCGAAGGCCCGCTCAAACCCTTGAGAATCCTTGTGCATGGCAACAGTTCTAGCCCGCCGCGCGAGACCTCTCAACGCATCCTAAGCGGTTGATTACAGTGGAAGCTTCGGACATCTTAGCGCCGCCCGTGCCCGAAACCCTGCCGGGCATCCGATTGGATCATTAATGTCTGAGCGCATCGTCATCATCGGCGCCGGCCAGTCCGGCGCGCAGGCCGTCGCGACCCTTCGTGCCGAAGGGTTCAAGGGCGCGATCGCGATGATCGGGGACGAGCCTTACGCGCCGTACCAGCGCCCGCCGCTGTCCAAGGCCTATCTGATGGGCACGATGGAGCGCGAACGCTTGTTCCTGAAGCCGGATGCTTTCTATCGCGATGCCGAATGCGATCTGATCCTGGGCGTCGCGGCGACGAAAGTCGACCGCGGCACGCGCACCGTCCATCTCGCCGATGGCCGCGAGCTCCCGTACGAAAAGCTTCTCATCGCCACCGGCTCGCGCGTGCGCAAGATCAGGTGTCCGGGCGCCGACCTTGCCGGCATCCACTATCTGCGCGGCATCGCCGATGTCGATGCGTTGCGCGAGGCGTTCGTGCCGGGCAAGAAGCTCGCCATCGTCGGCGGCGGCTATATCGGTCTCGAAGTCGCCGCCGTCGCGGCCAAGCGCGGAATCGACGTGACCGTGTTCGAGGCGATGGACCGGTTGATGGCGCGCGCCGTTTCCGTGCCGGTCTCCGATTTCTACGACAAGGTTCATCGTGCCGCCGGCGTGAAACTGCTTCTCAACACCGGCGTCGAAGCCTTTGAAGGCAAGGGCAAGCTTGAAGGCGTGCGCGCGGAAGGCAAGTCCTATCCCGCCGACATCGCTCTGGTCGGCATCGGCATCGTCCCCAACATCGAACTGGCGCGCGAGGCCGGCCTGGGCTGCGATGACGGTATTGTCGTCAATGAGCGCAGCGACGTGACGGGCGATCCCGCGATCTTCGCTGCGGGCGACTGCACGCGGCACATCGGCCGCGAAGGCACGGCGCTGCGCCTCGAATGCGTGCAGAACGCGATCGATCAGGCCAAGCATGCGGCGCTCGGCATGCTCGGCAAGACAAGCACCTACAAGGAAGTGCCCTGGTTCTGGTCGGACCAGTACGACCTCAAGCTTCAGATCGCCGGTCTCGCGCGGCCGTCCGACCATCTCGTCATCCGCGGCAATCCCGAGGCGCGCAAATTCGCCATCTTCCACCTGCGCGACGGCGCCATCGCCGCCGTCGAAGCCGTGAACGCCGCGCCGGAATATCTGGTCGGAAAAAAGCTCATCGCCGAGGGTACGAAAGTCCCGCCCGAGCGGCTCGCCGATACGTCCATTCCCATGAAAACCATCGCCTGATACGGAGCACCCATGCCCAAGATCAAATACGTCGAACACACCGGCAAAGAGCATGAGGTCGAGGTTCCGGCCGGCTGGTCCGTCATGGAAGGCGCGGTGAAAAACCTCATTCCCGGCATCGATGCCGATTGCGGCGGCGCCTGCGCCTGCGCGACCTGTCACGTATTCGTTGACGAGGCGTGGCTGGCCAAGCTGCCCAAGAAGGAAGACATGGAAGAGACCATGCTCGACTTCGCGCCCGACATGGCGGCCAACAGCCGGCTGTCCTGCCAGATCAAGGTGACGCCCGAACTCGACGGCCTCGTCGTGCGGATGCCCAAGAGCCAGCACTAGGCGACTTGGCCTCGATCGCCGGCACCCGCCGACCATGCTCGGCGGCAACATCACCATCGGCATCCGCATGGGCGACGTCTCACTCGTCGGAGTTTAGGTCGCGAGGCGACTTGAGGCGGCGGCGTGGACTTCACGCCGCCGCTTCGGCCAGCGCCTCGTCTATCGGTGCGTCGTAAGATGGCGCGAGCGTGCGGCCCGCCGCAATGCGCACGACGACAAGGACCGCTACCGCGCCCAGCATCAGCCCCGTGTGCATCAGCCAGAACGACGTTGCGGGCATCTTTTCCAGGAGCCCGCCCAGCCAGCCGACGAAAAGATTGCCCGCGAAGAGGTGGAGATAGAAAATCCCGATCACCACGCCGGTCAGCCCCTTCGGCGCGGCACGCGAATAGAGCGCAAGGCCGATTGGAAACACATTGGCGAAACCGAAATCGTTCACGACTTCGAACGCGACGGCCCAGCCGAGACCGACCTTGTGATGGCTCGCGCCGATGATGGCAGACGCTGCAGCCAGAAGCAGCGGCGCAAGCGAGCCGAGCGCGACGCCAAGCGTGATCTTCGTGATCTCGTCCGGCTCGGCCCAGCGCTTGCCCCACCAGCGCCAGAACAGGGCCGATAGCGCGATCGTCGCGGCGCTGATGATCGAGCCGAAAGACAGGATCCAGGTGATCGGCATCGTCTTGCCGAAGAAGACGAGCTGATAATTGGCTTCGCCCCAGACGAGATAGGCGTTGAAGATCTCCTGGTTGCCGACGAGCGCGACGGCCAGCACCGGCAGCAGCGCCACCAGCACGAGGAGCGTCTTCCATTCCGCACCCGTCAATGGCGGCCGTGCCGGCGCGGCGGCATCGCGGCGGACAGGCGCCTCGGCCGGAAGACGCGAGCGGCCCACCAGATAAATCGCAAGCCCGATCAGCATGCCGACGCCGGCCGCGCCGAAGCCCCAGTGCCAGCCATAAACCTGGCCAAGCGTGCCGCACACGAGCGGCGAGGCGATCACCGCGATCTGAATGGTGAAAAGGAAGATTTGAAACGCATCGGCGCGGCGCGGATCGCCGTGCCCATACAACTCGCCGACCTGCGAACTGATATTACCCTTGAAGCAGCCGACCCCGATCAACAGGCAGAGCAGGGCGAAAAGAAAGCTGGCCTCGAACGCCATGAGGAAATGGCCGAGCGCCATCAGGCCGGCGCCGAGCGCCACTGTGCGCGTCCGCCCCAGCAGACGGTCGGCGAGAAGGCCGCCCCCGATCGGTGTCAGATAGACGAAGCCGGTATACAGCCCGAAAATCGCGGAGGCCAACGCCTGCGGCGACAGCCCGCTGCCATAGATCGCTTCGACGGCCCTGCGAAACGGTGCGAAGCCGATGACATGTTCGATGTGACCAGGGTGAAGAAGCGTGTGCGTCATGTAGAGCACGAGCAGTGCCTGCATGCCGTAATAAGAGAAGCGTTCCCAGAACTCGCAGAAGCTCAGCCAGCCGAGACCGGCCGGATGGCCGAGAAACGCCGTGTCTCGTCCGCTTGCCGCGGCAGTCTCGCCGTCGCCCATCGCGCGTCCCCACCGGAAAGTCCGCGAGACCGTCGCTCGGTAAGAGGCGCGGCGTTCGCACACCGGCATGTTGGATCGGGCAGGCTGTTCTTGCAATCCGCCGCCAGCTACCCGATCGAGAGATAACGCGTTTGTGTGCCTTCAGTTCGACGCTTTCCGGATATCGCCACCACCGCTTACGGCGCTTCTGACAGCAGGATCGCCCCAATAGGTGATCCCACCGCCGCCGTTCACGGCCGCGTTGAGCCCGTCCTTCGCGGTGACCTTGATGTCGCCACCGCCGGAGACTGCAACGTTCGCCGTATGCGCAGCCATGGCCCGCACGTCGATTGCACCGCCGCCGTCGATCGCCGCGGCGAGCGCGTTCAGATCCGGAAACGCGCCTTCGGCTTCGATCTTGCCGCCGCCTTCGATGGAAATGGCGTCGATGTCCGCCGAGGTTATCTCGATCTCGAGATCGTAACTGGGCGGGCACTGGTCGTTGCAGGCGTCGATGACGAGCTTGGCGCCCCGCTCGATGCTCATCCTTGTGAATTGCGTGCTGCCCCTGACGAGCGTCACGCGTTGCTGCGCGCCGTGATGCAGCACGACATGTCCGCCGCCATGCAATTCGACCTCATTGAAATGGCCAAGCGGAACGACCGTCTCGGCCGACGCAACGCCGGCCAATCCGGATGCGAAAAGCAGCGCGACGGCGCTGCGACGAAGCATAAGGGCGTTTTGCATGGATGACTCCGGCAATGTCGATACGTGAGGAATATAGGGGGCACCCGCTAGTTTGACCGCATTGCGGCGAGTCTCGGCTGCCATGAAGCGCGCCGATAGGTCGGCGCGGCCGCTCCCGGCGGCTGGCGGAGCTACTCGCCGGCGATGGAGACGTCTGGCGAGGACGTCTTCGGCGCCTCATCGCTGTCATGGATGCGGCGCGGGAAGTGGCAGCGCACCAAGGTGCCGTTCTCGCTTTCGATCTCGACCCAGCCATTGTGCAGCTCGACGAAGCGGTTGACGAGCGCGAGGCCAAGGCCCGCGCCGGCGCGCTGGCCGGACCGGTTCTTGGACGAGAAACGCTCGAACACATTGGCCTTCACTTCCGGCGCGATGCCTGGGCCCGTATCGGCGACGGAAATCTGCACGTCTTCGCCGGCGATGACGCCGCCCAGCGTGATCGTGCCGCCGGCCGGCGTGTATTTGAACGCGTTGGAGAGCAGGTTGAAGACGACTTGCTGGATGCGGCGCTCATCGCCCAGGAATTGTCCGGCGTCCGGCGGGCAATCGACCGTCAGTTCCAGATCGACCTTCGAGGCCCATTCGCGCGCCGTGTTGGCGACGCCGTCGAGCAGTTCGAAAAGATCGATCCGCGCCAATTCGAGCCTGAGCGCGCCGGATTCGATCAGCGAAAGGTCGAGGATGTTGTTGATCAGGTCCTTCAGCGTGTTCGAACCGCTGATGATGTCCTGCAGATAGCCGGCCTGCGCGCGGTTGAGCTCGCCGGGAACGCCGCTCGCCAGATGTTCGGCGAAACCCATGATCGTGTTCAGCGGCGTGCGCAACTCGTACGACACATGCTTGATGAAGTCGGACTTGAGATTGTCGGCCGCCTCCAGCGCGTCGTTGCGCTCGCGCAGCGCGCTTTCGATGCGGAAACGATCCGTCACGTCGGCGAAGGTGACGAGGATCGCGCCGTCCGGTAGCGGCGACAGGGCGAGCGACAGGATCGTGCGGTCGCTGCGTTCGATTTCGCCCCAGTCGCGCCGGCTCGGCGCGCCCGACACGATGCCCTGAATCAGCTTTTCCCATACCGCTTCGTCGCCGAACTTGTCGGCGCAGGCTGCCGCGATGGCGCGCACATGCGGCTCGCCCATCATATCCTTGGGCGACAGGCTCCAGATCTTGATGAAGGCCGCATTGTGCAGCTTCATCTTGCCGTCGGGCCCGAACACGACGACGCCTTCCTGCAGCGTATCGAGTGTCGCCGACTGCACCTTGATCAGCGTGTTGTAGTTGCTTTCGAGCGTCAGGCGTTCGGTAACGTCTTCGTAGAGGAACGTCAGGCCGCCGAACGGATGCGGCTGGGCCACCACGCGCAGCGTCTTGCCGCTCGGCACGTGCCAGAGTTCCTCGGACGGATATTCGCGCGGGTTTTCGTAGAGCGACAGCCGCTCGCGCTTCCAGGCCTGGTAGTCGCGCTGCTCGGGAAGCCTGCGGCTCTCGCGCAGCCGGTCGAGCACTTCGCCGTCGGCCGGATGCGTGTCGAGCCAGTTCTCGGCAAGTCCCCACAGCCGCGCAAAGGCGCGATTGTAGAAGGTCAGCTTCTGGTCGCGGCCGAAGATCGCCACCGCCGTCGCCAGCTTGTCCAGCGTGTCGGCATGCGCATCGATATGCTGTTGCAGGCGCGACTCCGCGGCCGATACATCGGTCACGTCGATCGCGCTCCCGACCACGCCCACGCCACCGATCGGCGTTTCGGTCACGGCAAGAGCGCGGCGATGGCCGCCGACGATCGCAAATCGCCGTGCCTCCAATGCGCCGCCCTGGCTGCGCGCCGATGCGGCGAGATCGCGCTCGGATTTTTCGAGAGCCGTCTGATTGGCGCGCGCCGTCTCGACATCGCGCGCGCCGGTCGCCGTCAGGAAGGCGCGATTGCCCCAGATCAGCGAGAGCGTCGCGTCGCGAAGCCAGACGGGCAGGGGCAGGGCGTCGAGCAGTTCGCGGAAATCCGTTGCGCGCGTGGCCGCGACGGGCGCGCGCTCCATCCACAGTGCGGCCATGCCGCCGACGGCGCGTCCGCGCGCGGTGATGGCGCGCGCATCCCGGTCGTGCACCTCCAGCGTGAAGCCGACGCCATGATCGCTGAGGTCGTCGAGCGCCTTGGAAAGCTCCGTCGCCTCGGGACCGGCGAGACAGGCGTCGAGCATCGCTTCCGCGCCGGCATAGACCAACGGCGCGTTGCCGTCGCGGCCCCACACGATCAGCGCGTCGCCGCTCGCCGACAAAAGCGCGTCGCGTTCGCCCACCGCGCTGCGCATGCGCGCGCCCGCAGAACGCAGCGTCCGCCGCAGTTTCCCGGCCGAGTTCTGCTCGGCCAAAGCCCACAGCGCGGCGGCAATCGCGAGCGCGACCGCGCCTGCCGCGACGGCCGACAGGACCAGGAATTGTTCGGTCGCCGCGTCGGTCGCGGCCCATGCGGGCGAGGGCGCAAGGAGGAGACAAGCGGCCACGAGCCAGCCGGCGCGCAGACCCGCGAATCCTTCCCTGACGCCAGGGTTTTTCTTCTGTCCCATGGTGGGACCCATTCCCGGCTGCCCCCGATTCTCACCACGAGCGACGAATCACTGTGGAATCAATATGATACGGGCGTTAACCTGAGCCGCAAGGGAATGTGGTTAATAAAAGGTAAAAAACTACATGTCGGTCGAAACCCAAGATTTTGGGCCGCAATTGCAAATTCCGAGTCAAATCAGTGAATTAGGAATTCCGGGCACGGAGCGTCTTCGATTCGCCCGCCGTGCTGCCGCTGTCCGCGCGGGGGGCGGTGTGCATCGATGCGGCGGGGTCAGCCGCCCATCAGGCCGATGGCTTCCTGCGCCCGCGCGCCGTGTTTTGCTTCCTCAACGCCATTCTGGCGAAAGAGCTTGGCGGCTTCCGCGTTCGCGGTGTTGTCGGCCCATGTGTCGTAGAGCGTCTTGCCGAAATTCTCGGCCTTCACGAGACCTTCGAGGACGGCGCGGTCCAGTTTTCGTCCCGATCGCTTTGCGTAGGGATTGTCGGCCGGCTCCGGCACCGCGAACTCTTCGCCGTAGATCGCGCGGATCGCCTTCGCCACGCGGTGAGCGTGCGCCACTTCCTCGCGTCCGTTGGCGTTGAGAAGTTTTGCCACCGTTTCGTTCGGTGCGCTGTCTGCAAGATCGCCGTAGCCGACCTGGCCCGACGCCTCGAGATAGACCATGAGTTTCAGATCGTCGATCGTCGGTGCGGTCACCGCATTGATATGCTTGAACGCTTCGCCGGAGCTTTCGGGCATGTATTTTGGAAGTCTGTTCATCTGCGGTTCCCTGCCTTGTCCGAGTGAAGCCTAGGACACGCCGCACCGGCTGGGAATGGCGATTTCGTCAGTCCAAATGTTCACCATGGCCGGGCTTGACCCGGCCATGGTGAGCAAAGAGTCGGGCGTACGAGGACGATCAATAGCGATAATGATCCGGCTTGAACGGGCCGGACTGCGGCACGCTGATATATTCGGACTGCTTGTCGGTCAGCTTGGTCAGCTTCACGCCGATCTTCTCCAGATGCAGGCGCGCGACCTTCTCGTCCAGATGCTTGGGCAGCGTGTAGACTTTCTTCTGGTACTTGCCCTGGTTGGCGAAGAGTTCCATCTGCGCCAGCGTCTGGTTGGTGAAGGAGGCGCTCATCACGAAGCTCGGATGGCCCATGGCGTTGCCGAGGTTCACAAGCCGGCCCTCCGACAACAGGATGATGCGCTTGCCGTCCGAAAACTCGATCTCGTCGACCTGCGGCTTCACATTGTGCCATTTGAAGTTGCGCAACGCCGCGACCTGAATCTCGGAGTCGAAGTGGCCGATGTTGCAGACGATGGCGCGATCCTTCATCGCGCGCATGTGGTCGATCGTCAGAACGTCCACATTGCCGGTCGCGGTCACGAAGATGTCGGCGCGCGTTGCCGCGTCTTCCATGGTGGTGACTTCATAGCCTTCCATCGCGGCCTGCAGCGCGCAGATCGGATCGATCTCGCTCACCATGACGCGGCAGCCGGCCTGGCGCAGCGATGCGGCGGAGCCTTTGCCGACATCGCCGAAGCCGGCGACCATCGCGACCTTGCCGGCCATCATCACGTCCGTGCCGCGGCGAATGCCGTCGACCAGCGACTCGCGGCAGCCGTACAGATTGTCGAACTTCGACTTGGTCACGCTGTCGTTGACATTGATGGCGGGGAAGAGCAGCTTGCCTTCCTTCTCCATCTGATAGAGGCGATGCACGCCGGTCGTCGTTTCCTCGGACACGCCCTTGATGTTCTTGGCGAGCTCGGCGAACCAGCCCGGCTTTTCCTTCAGCGTGCGCTTGATGAGCGCGAAGAAAACTTCCTCTTCCTCATTGCCCGGCTTGTCGAGGAACGCGGTGTCGCCCTTTTCGGCGCGCAGGCCGTGATGGACCAGCATGGTCGCGTCGCCGCCATCGTCCAGGATCATGTTCGGCGTGCCGCCGTCGCCCCATTCGAGGATCTTGCGGGTGTAGTCCCAATAGTCCTTCAGGCTCTCGCCCTTGACCGCGAACACCGGAATGCCGGCTGCGGCGATCGCCGCCGCCGCGTGATCCTGCGTCGAATAGATGTTGCACGAGGCCCAGCGGATGTCGGCGCCGAGCGCCTTCAGCGTCTCGATCAGCACGGCGGTCTGGATCGTCATGTGCAGCGAGCCGGCGATGCGCGCGCCCTTGAGCGGCTGCGACTTGGCGAATTCGGCGCGCGTCGCCATCAGGCCCGGCATCTCGACCTCGGCGATGGCCAGCTCCTTGCGGCCCCAATCGGCGAGCGTGATGTCCTTGACGACGTAATCGTGGGCGGAGGCCATGGCGAAAGTCCTTTGGAAAACCGCCTCATGCCGAGCTTGTCGAAGCATGAGGCGGCTCACCCTTCGACAAGCTCAGGGTGAGGAAGTGGAATTGCGCGGGCGGTATAGCAGCGGAGCGGAGGGCAGGCAAGAAACATATAAAGAAATCTGCATGTCTTTATCTACTTCTAAGGAGTTTTCACCTAATTGTGTACATAACACCACACGTCCATAGGTAGAGAATTTTTAGGACAGGCTGATTTCTGACCTCCAGAGGTCTAGGAATTTAACCCATGGCCAACGTCAAGTCGAAATCGCCGGCGCCGGGACCAGAAATCGAAGTCACGCCCGACATGATCGAGGCTGGGCTTGCCGCATACGCCCATTGCGACACCCACTACATGCTGGAATCGTAAATCGTCGCGAAGATATTCACGACGATGATGACTTCAAGTCGTGCCAAAGCCGATATCGGCGCAACTGCAGCACATAAATGATGCAAGCCAGGGCGTAGCGGGAGCGCGGTGTGACGTATTGCTCCTTCTCTCGCTTCCAGAGTTCTCCCGGCGGGATGAGACCGTCGCATTCGCTCACAAAATCCAAGAAACTGATATGAACGGCCGAGTGCGCAAATGCATTTCGGATGATCCTGATGCGGTCGATGGCGTCCTTGTCGTCCCGGCCGATGATATCGAGTGCGCACGCTAATTTCGTCTTCGCGCTCATTGATGCGAGGGGACTGCTGTCATTGTCCATCAGCGAAGCCAGTTCGGTATCGTCAATGGTAGGCTTGAGGTGTGCTATGATCGCCCGACGCAGCGAATGTTCGACGGCGGCGGCGCAGACAATTGCCGTGTGGCGGTCAAACGATGACGACGGGACTGTCTCGTCAAGAAATGGGCCTAACGCTTGGTGGATATCATCATGACTTGGAATTCTCGTGGTCGCCGCCCTGATTCTACTGTTTCCTTTCCCGCGCTTACCTCGCGACATTTGAGGGCTCCATGAAGAACGGCAATCAGCGATACAAACCTGACGAAACGGAGCAACGCGTCCGAGCGGCCCTTCGCGGAGCCTTCAAAGGCTCCCCAACTCAACGGAAGGATATTCCGCGCAAGCCACGCGCGAGTTCAAGTAAGAAGGCTGCCGCAAGCGCGAGAAGTGCGCGGCGAGCCACTTAAAACTCCTAGACTTAACGAGGTTGATGATAGGTGAGGCGCTTGCTTTCGGCGGCGCGAACAGCCGCGACCATGCGGACATCATCACTGAAACCAAGCGGCTCAAGGTGATTGTAACGAAAGTCGAACTCCGCGAGATAGCGATGCAAATGCTTCTCGCTGCAATGCTGATATACGCCGCGCATTCCACGCTTGAAAATCAAAAAGTAGCCTTCGGCTGAGTTCACATGCACATCATCGCGCGCTCTCAACTAGGCGCTTGTCCTGCTCAGCAATGATTTCGGCGATGCCCTCGCTTGCGCCCATGGCGCACGTCCAATGGCACCGCCTCTGTAAGATAATTATGGCGATTATCCGGTGCTTGACTGGTCAGCCATAAATTCCTATAAGGGCCAAGACAGGCCGACACGGAGAGCGCGCTAGATGGGCGCGCTCTTGCTATTTTTTCTCTGGTTAAATCCTGCGGCGACCGAAATATGCCTCTGGACCGATGCGCCAGAAATCTGTGGCGCTTCCGAATCCGAACATCAGCCGTCCGCAGAATTTTTTCTTCAGTTACCACACCCATAAAATCCAGATAGCTCAGGTATCCATAGACCCACAAACTCTCACCAAAAATGCTAGCCAGGTAGTTTATGGACGGCTGCGGAACAGCTGGTCGCTCCCACTTGTAAACGTAATGCGCCCAAGTAGCGCCCCCACCTTCAAACGTCTGAGCGGGGGAGACCACGACAGTATCGCTGTACTGTGGCTCAGCGGGAAGCGCGCTGGTCTTGAGAATGTTGACACTAATTCCGATCACCTCTGCGGCGGTGCGCCCGATATTTTTGAACTCAATGTACAGGTCGCCTTGTGCGACCAATACCGCCGTGGACGACCAATCTGGTTGAGGTCCACTACTGCCGAACAGACCGAGCGTCCCGAGCGGTTGCTGCAAATAGATGCGCGACTGGCTAATTCTGGGTACTTCGACGCCAATGCTGGCTTCTGCAGCCAGCATGGCGGCATCAGCCGTTCGCTGGGCAACTGCAATTTGTTTTTCGCCGGCCTCCCAAAGTCGTTGGGTGGCTCTGTACAGAAGCCAAGTGAAGGCCGCGACGGCCATCGAAAACAGATTGGCCGGGACCGTGAAAGAATTGAGGATGAATACCCAAACCCCGACCACTCTTAACCGCAGCATCCACCGCGTTTTCAAAGCGGCGCTGTGCGTCGGGGTGAACTTCAATCGATGTGTCTTTTGCCGGATGAGTCTTGGTTTTTGCGGCCTTTTTCTTTGAGGTAGTCATGGCCAAAGTCCTTGCGGTTTTGAAGTCGTTACCAGCCAGCATGACGCGCGGCATAGGCCGTATAATGGTTGCAGACGCGTACCTCGATAATCTGCTCAGCCAGACAATATATTTGACCGGAGTTGGCCCGAAAGAAGGAAGGCTATCGATCCGGGAGCCGCGAACTATCGAGCGTCTGGAGCTGATTATCGACCTTGCAGAAGTCCATAACATCGCGCTGACAGCTCGCGGACAACCCGTTACTGCGTGCTGCGGTTACCCGATCCAACGAGCCAATCACGATGCCCGTGCGGGCACGGCCCACACCGATTTGTTTCGACTGCCCGCGTGGCGAGCATACCGTGCTGTTCTTCACTTGCCGCCGATATAGGTCTCATCAACTTCCACGATCCCCATGAGCTTGCGGAAGCCTCGTTTGCGAGGCCAGCGCGGACGATGGCACTGCTCCAAGCGGTCGCATAAGGCCGATAGCCCATCAGCGTGGGCCTGCGGCGCTCATGCCTTTCTCGCTGGGAGCGCGATGATGCCCGGAACCACTGGCAGAAGACTTTGACATGAGCTCAAAGATGTGCCGCACCATCGCCCGAAAACCGAGCTAGCCAACTGGTGGTACGCATTCATAGCACTCCAGTTCAACGGCATAGAACTGACGGGGTGAACCTTGATCGCTCCGCAGCGGGGGCAGTGGATCGCCTTGGGCCATAGCGACCGCTAGCCTGCAGCTTCCCAGCGGAAACGCTTTCTCCCTGCGAAAGTCATTTGGTCGATGGCTTGGCCATGCTGGACCCGTCTCTTATAGAAATATAGCAAGAAATACCGGAGCGTCAAGTACCGCATAATCGCCATAATTATCGCATCGATATATCGAGGGCATGCCTCGCTCCTTGACTACGGTATTTCAATGCGTCTACAACTTGTTTGGCCTACGTACGTCAAGTAAAATATTGGGATTTTTTGCCCGCTCCGTCTTGAAAGATAGGTTTTATATCCTACCTACGGCATGAGACCTATCGACGGAGAACGAGCTGAGGAGAAAACCGAACAAGCCGGGCAAAGATCGAGGGTCACTGCGGTGCATCCCAAGGCGTCTGGCGGCACTTCGTGCGAATCGAGAAAACTGGAATTTCCCTGTTCGTTCAGATGCTTCGTCCGTAATTTACGAATTGAACCAGAATTTTTTCGAATCGCTGGATGGCGGACCGATAAAATCTTCCCGTCCACGCCGCGGGCGCCGGCAAGACGCGGAAAAATCCCGGCGGAAAGACCGCCGCCGATTTTGCGCGGGAGAAAGGCCATGCGGAGCCTGCCGGGAGGCTGGAGCGATCTGGCTATTCTTCTCCGAACTTCGCCTGGATCAGCGCAAGGATCGCGGTCAGCGCCTCGCCGGAGTCGGGACCCTCTGCGGCGACTTCGACTTCCGCGCCCATGCTCGCGGCCAGCATCATCAATCCCATGATCGAGCGCGCGTTCACAGACTGGCCGTCGCACGAAACGGTGATCTCCGATTCAAAACGCGCCGCGGCCTCGACGATCTTGGCAGCCGCGCGGGCATGCAGGCCGCGCTTGTTGGTGATCCTGGCGACCGCAGTCCGCCGTGGCGTGTCGCTCATTCCTTGGAAACGCCGGCCAGGTCCGCGGAGCCCGCGCGCATGTATTTCCGCCCGGCGTCGATTGCTTCCTTCACCGCCTGTTCGAGAGGCAGCTTGTTGCGCACATCGATCAGCTTGATGAGGCTCGGCAGATTGACGCCCGCAAGCACTTCGATCTTGCCGCGCTCCAGTATCGTCAACGCCAGATTGCACGGCGTGCCGCCGAACATGTCCGTTGCAATGACGACGCCGCGGCCGACATCGACGGACTTCGCAGCCGCCGCGATTTCGCGCTGGCGGCGTTCGATGTCGTCTTCGGGTCCGATGCAGACTGCGCGCAAGTGTGTTTGCGGGCCGACCATGTGCTCCATCGCCGAGATGAATTCCTGGGCGAGACGGCCGTGGGTGACGAGAACGATACCGATCATGAGATGCCTCAAATGTGGGCGCAAGATAGCAAGGTTCAAGGGCCGTAAAAGCCCTCAATTGCGCTTGACAGACTCGCGAAAAGCGCCGTGGTGCAGTGCGGCGACTGCGGCAAGGATTTTGTCGGGTGCCGATTTTTCGAATGCCGGCAGACTGATGAGAAACGGCCGTGCATTTTGCGCCAGAACAAGCGGCTTTGGCGGCGTAAAGAAATTGCGCTCCGGCATGCGCTTCACTTTTCCGGAAAGATTCACGACGAGTGCTATGTGCGCGCTTGCCGCATGCGGCATCTCGACGATTCCGAGCCCGCGAATTTCCATGAGCCCTGCGATGTTGCGCGGCGCGCGCGCGACGAGCCGGCCGCGTCTGACCTCAAGGTCCGTCCTGTCGTCTGCAACGAGCTGCGCGCCGCGGCCGATCAGGCGCAGCGCAAGATCGGATTTTCCCGCGCCGCTGTCTCCCAGCAGAAGCACGCCCGCGCTTGCGGGTGCGCGGAATGCAAGCCCGGCACGTGCAACGCGCAAGCAAGTCGCGTGAATATTCACGGTCTTGCTCATCCGCGGACCAGCGGCAGATCGACAATGAGGCGCGCGCCGCCGCCGTCCCTGTTCTCGGCCCACACGCGCCCGCCCGCGCTTTCGGTGATCTGTCGCGCGATCGAGAGGCCAAGACCGGAGTTCTTGCCGAAATGATCGTGGGGACGTTCGGTGTAGAAGCGCTCGAAGATCGTTTCCAGATTCTCCGGTGGAATGCCGGGTCCGTTGTCCTCGACTGTGACGCGGGCGCGGCCGGACTCGGCCGTCGCCGCGATGGACACCGTGCCGCCTTCGGGACTGAACGAAACCGCGTTGTCGACAAGATTGCGGAACACCTGACCCAGACGCTCATCGCGCGCCAGCACGCGGGCGTTCGGTGGAAGGCGAACGTCGAGCTTGATGCCGATACCGTGCGAAACATCGGTCATGCGGTAGATCTCGACGATGGTTTCGAGCAAATGCGCGAGATCGACGCGTTCGCTGGTTTCGCGGCTGAGCTCGGCGTCGAGGCGCGAAGCGTCGGAGATGTCCGTGATCAGGCGATCGATGCGCTTCACGTCGTTGCGCACGATCTCCATCATGCGGGCGCGCGAGGCGTCATTGCCGGCACGCGCCAGCATCTCCACCGCGCTCTTGAGCGATGTCAGAGGATTCTTCGAGTTCGTGCGCCACGTCTGCGGCGAAGCGCTCGATCGCGTCGATGCGGTCGTATAGCGCGCGGGTCATTGCCGACAGGCTCGCGGCCAGATCGCCGATCTCGTCGCGCCGTTCCTCCATCTTGGGGATAGTGCCGCGCCCGGAGTGGCCGCTGCGCACGTCGTCGGCGGCGCGCGCGAGCCGCTGAACGGGTTCGGCGATGAAGCGCGCGAGGAACAGCGACGACACGACCATCACGGCGACGGCAACGAGAAACACCTGGATCAGCGTGGCGCGTTCCTCGCGCAGGATGTCGTCGATGTCGCCGCCCTCGGTCGAGACCAACAGCACGCCATAGATCGCCTTGAACCGTTGAACCGGAATTGCCACGGAAAGGACCAGCTTGTTCAACTGGTCGACGCGCTCCGCGGTGGCAATGTCGCCGCCCAGCGCCGTCGTCACTTCGTTGTAGACGCGCCCATTGTCGCCAGCCTCGAAATAGGTCTCAAGGGTCGTGAACGGCCGTACGCCCATCACGCCGTCGTAAATGCGCGAGACGTTCGCGTTGAAGCGGTGCCACCAATCGATCGGCGGCAGTTCCTGGACCTGAACGACGTTGCGCGCCAGAAGATAGCGCGTGTCGATCAGCAGGTGCCCGCTCGTGTCGTAAAGGCGCGCGCGCAGCCGGGTCGGGGCGATGAGCTGGCGCAGGAGCGGCTTGGCCTGGCTCACCTGGATGCCGTGGCTGTCTTCGTCGGTCGTGTACTCGGCCAGCGTGCTCGCGACGATCTGCGCCTGCTCCTGGATGCCGGCGAGCCGCTCGTCGACCAGGCCAACGCGGTTCGACTGCACGGCGAGCACGCCTGCGATAAGCACGACGAGCGCGAAGGCGTTGAACAGGATGATGCGGCGCGACAACGCGGAAAACCGCGAGCGCCTTTGCACGCCCGCCATGGCTACGCCGGTCTGCGGGCGCTACGCCTCGCGATAGCGATAGCCCACACCATAAAGCGTTTCGATGGCATCGAAGTCGTCGTCGACAACCTTGAACTTCTTGCGCAGCCTTTTGATGTGGCTGTCGATGGTGCGATCGTCGACGTAGACCTGATCGTCATAAGCCGCGTCCATCAGGCTGTCGCGGCTCTTCACGAAGCCGGGTCGTTGCGCCAGCGCCTGCAGGATCAGAAACTCGGTGACCGTGAGGCGCACGGGCTTGTTGTCCCAGGTGCATTCGTGGCGCTGCGGATCGAGAGCGAGCTTGCCGCGTACGAGCGCGTCTTTCTTGCCTTCGCCTCCATTGGCGCTGCCGCGGTGCGGATCGGCTCGCCGCAGAACCGCCTTCACGCGCTCGAGCAGCAGCCGCTGCGAAAATGGCTTGCGGATGTAGTCGTCGGCGCCGGCGTTCAGTCCCATCAGTTCGTCGATTTCCTCGTCCTTCGAGGTGAGGAAGATGACAGGCAGATCGGCGTTCTGGCGCAGGCGGCGCAACAGTTCCAAACCGTCCATGCGTGGCATCTTGATGTCGAGGATCGCGAGGTCCGGCGGCGTCGCGGTCAGCGCGGTCAGCGCGGATGCGCCGTCGCTGAAGGAACGGACGTGATAGCCTTCCTGCTCCAGCAGCATCGTGACGGATGCGAGTATGTTCTTGTCGTCGTCAACGAGCGCAATATTGGCCATGATTCCCGCCCGGTTCAGCGCCGTCAGTATAGGGCCGTGCCGGACAAAGCAAAGCTGTCAGGTCCAAACTCAGACCGATTCGCAGGCCGTCTCGCAGACGCTCTAGATGAACTCGACCTTCAGGATCTCGTAGGACCGCGCGCCGCCGGGCGTCGTAACCTCAACGGTGTCGCCCTTGCCCTTGCCGATCAGGGCCCGCGCGATGGGCGAAGACAGCGAGATCTTGCCGTGCTTGGCGTCGCTCTCCACATCGCCGACGATCTGGTACTTGCGCTTCTCGTCCGTGTCTTCGTCGACCAGTGTGACCGTGGCGCCAAACTTGACGGTCGATCCGGACAGCTTGGATACGTCGATCACCTCGGCGCGGCCGATCTGGTCCTCAAGCTCCATGACGCGGCCTTCGATAAAGCCCTGGCGTTCCTTGGCCGCGTGATATTCGGCGTTTTCCGAAAGATCGCCATGCGCGCGCGCTTCGGCGATCGCCTTGATGATCTCGTGGCGCTCGACATTCTTCAAATGGTTCACTTCGTCCTCAAGGGACTTGAACCCGGCGGCAGTCATGGGAATACGTTCCATGGCACTCTAAATCCTGTAGTCAGCAAAGCTGTTCCGTCCGGCCCCGCTTGGCGGTACGGCCGGGTGCGGAATTTTGCGATGTTTTCCTTAAATCCTTGTTACGCCTGGACTTTCTTCGTCCCTTTGGGGGCGCCAGTCATAAACTGTAAGACTGCAGGGGTGCGACTTCAAGGGAGCCCGACTGAAGTGCCGCAATCGCCTGTGTGGCGGCGGCGGCTCCGGCCACGGTCGTGTAGTAGGGCACTTTCAGCGTTAACGCATTCCGGCGGATCGAAAGCGAGTCGGTCAGCGCGGTTGCGCCATCAGTCGTGTTGAAGACGAGATGGATCTCTCCGTTCTTCAACGCGTCGACCACGTGCGGCCGTCCTTCCATGACCTTGTTGATGAACCGCACGGGCACGCCGGCCGCCTCGAGCGCCGTCGCGGTACCGCGCGTAGCGACGATCTCAAAGCCCATTGCGATCAGTTCGCGTGCCGACGCGATCACTTCGTTCTTGTCGGCGTCCTTGACCGAAATGAAGACGCTGCCGGTAAGCGGCAGCTTCAGGCCCGCGCCGATCTGGCTCTTGGCAAATGCGCGCCCGAAATTCCGGTCGAGCCCCATGACTTCACCGGTCGAACGCATCTCCGGTCCCAGGATTGTGTCGACGCCGGGGAAACGTGCAAACGGCATCACAGCTTCCTTCACCGAGATGTGCGGCGAGGTCGCTGGTCTGAGATCGAAGGACTTCAGCAACTCGCCAGACATCACGCGCGCCGCGATCGACGCAATCGGCAAGCCAACGGCCTTCGCAACGAAGGGTACCGTGCGGCTGGCACGCGGGTTCACTTCGAGAACATAGATGTCGCTACCCTGAACCGCATATTGAACGTTCATCAGGCCACGCACCTTGAGTGCCTTGGCCATCGCTACGGTCTGGCGCTCGATTTCCAGGATGGTCTCGGCTTTGAGCGAATGAGGCGGAATGGCGCAAGCCGAGTCGCCCGAATGCACGCCGGCTTCCTCGATATGTTCCATGATGCCGGCGACGAACACGTTTTCTTCATTGTCGCAGATAGCATCGACGTCGACTTCGATCGCGTGATGCAGGAAGCCGTCGATCAGGACGGGATTGTTGCCGGAGATGCGGAACAGCTCGCCCGACTGAACCTGCGAGATCAGATGGGTTTCGTCGGCGCAGACGACCATGCCACGGCCGCCGAGCACATAGGACGGACGCAGGATCACCGGATAACCGATTTCGCGCGCGGCCGCGATCGTCTGTTCGGCCGTCATCGCAGTCGCGTTGCGCGGCTGCTTAAGACCAAGCTCAGTGAGAAGACGCTGGAAGCGCTTGCGGTCTTCGGCGAGATCGATCGCGTCGGCGCTTGTACCAAGGATCGGCACGCCTTCTTCGACCAGCATATTGGCGAGCTTGAGCGGCGTCTGTCCTCCGAACTGAACGATCACGCCGGCCAGCGTGCCCTTGGTCTGCTCGACGCGCACGATCTCCAAAACGTCTTCCGCCGTCAGGGGTTCGAAATAGAGGCGGTCGGACGTGTCATAGTCAGTCGAAACGGTCTCGGGATTGCAGTTGACCATGATCGTCTCGAAGCCCTGCGCGGACAGCGAAAACGCGGCGTGGCAGCAGCAATAGTCGAACTCGATACCCTGACCGATGCGGTTGGGTCCACCGCCAAGGATGATGATCTTCTTCTTGTCCGTCGGCTTGCTCTCGCATTCGACTTGACCCCCGAACGGCGTTTCATAGGTCGAGTACATGTAGGGCGTGAGCGCTGCGAACTCGGCAGAGCAGGTGTCGATGCGCTTGAAGACCGGTCGCACGCCGAGACCGGCGCGAATGGTGCGGACTTCCTTTTCCTTCAGTCCCGTCAACTTGGCGAGCCGCGCATCGGAGAAGCCCATGGACTTCAAACGGCGCAGACCGGCTGCGTCCTTTGGCAGTCCGGTGGCGCGGACACTTTCTTCCGTGTCAATGATCGCCTCGACTTCGCCAAGGAACCAGGGGTCGTAATTTGTGATTGCCTGAATGTCCGACGTCGGAAAGCCGAGCCGCATGGCCTGGGCTGTCAGGCGCAACCGGTCGGGCGTGGCACGGCCGAGAGCGGCGCGGATCTTGTCCTTGTTTTCGGACAATTCGATCTCATCGAAGCCGGTCAGTCCGGTCTCCATGGAGCGCAGCGCTTTCTGGAGCGACTCCGCGAAAGTGCGTCCGATGGCCATCGCTTCGCCGACGGATTTCATAGACGTGGTCAGAAGCGGCTCGGCGCCAGGAAATTTCTCGAATGCAAAACGCGGGATCTTCGTGACGACATAGTCGATGGCCGGTTCGAACGAAGCAGGTGTCACCTTGGTGATGTCGTTCGTGAGCTCGTCGAGCGTGTAGCCGATCGCAAGCTTGGCCGCGATCTTGGCAATGGGAAATCCAGTCGCCTTGGAAGCCAACGCCGAAGAGCGCGAGACGCGCGGATTCATCTCGATGATGACCATGCGCCCGTCGGCGGGGTTCACCGCGAATTGTACGTTCGAGCCGCCGGTTTCAACGCCGATCTCGCGCAGAACCGCGATGCTGGCGCTGCGCATGCGCTGATATTCCTTGTCGGTCAGCGTCAGGGCAGGGGCGACCGTGATGGAGTCGCCGGTATGCACACCCATCGGGTCCACATTCTCGATGGAGCAGATGATGATGGCGTTGTCTGCGCGGTCGCGCACGACTTCCATCTCATACTCTTTCCAGCCGAGAACGGATTCCTCGATCAGCACTTCGTTTGTGGGCGACGCGTCGAGGCCGCGTTCCACGATCTCGTAGAATTCTTCCTTGTTGTAGGCGATGCCGCCGCCGGTTCCGCCGAGCGTGAAGGACGGACGAACGACCGCCGGAAGACCCACCAGCGCCAGCGCTTCCTTGACTCGCGTTTGAGATTCCGCGGCGAGTTCGATGATCGCGTTGCCGCGGTTGTCGTACATGAACTCACCGTACTGATCCTTCTTGTGCCGCAGTTCGCCTTTCAGCGTGACGCCCTTGGGCACTTCCAAGCCGATCTTGAGCATCGCCTGACGGAACAACTCGCGGTCTTCGGCCTTGTCGATGGCATCGGCGCTCGCACCGATCAGTTCGACGTCGTACTTCTCCAATGTGCCGCGCTTGCGCAGCGACAAGGCGGTGTTGAGCGCGGTCTGTCCGCCCATTGTGGGAAGAAGCGCAAAAACTTTTCCGGCCGGAACGTTCGGCCGCTCGCGCGCAATGATCTTTTCCACGAACTCCGGCGTGATTGGTTCGATGTAAGTGGCGTCCGCCATGCCGGGATCTGTCATGATCGTCGCGGGATTCGAATTGACCAGAACGACGCGATAACCCTCGGCCCGCAGCGCCTTGCACGCTTGTGCGCCGGAATAGTCGAACTCGCACGCCTGGCCGATGACAATTGGCCCGGCGCCGATGATCAGTACCGTATGAATGTCGTCTCTACGCGGCATTACCCACCACTTATAAAAAAGCCCTCGCCGGTTGCCGGGAGGGCCCTCGCCTTATCCGATCCTCAACTGCGCCATCGCAGTGTCTTTTCCTGCACGGGATTGACGAACGGTGTCCCGGTTCTGATCAACTCGGCCCATGCCTTCTTGAGGCGGTGGTACCACATTGCCGGGACATCCGAAGTCCTGAATTAGCATCAGCGAAGGGTTGAATTTAAGGCCCTCGCGCTGAAGTTCCACAATCTTTCGGTCGTCGCCTAGGAATGTCGGCCCAAGTACCATGAAAAAGGGCTTTATGAAGCCCAACCAGACCGGCCAGTAGAAGGTCTGCGTCACTACGGTCGTTTCGGCATCGCGCGGCGTGCAGGTGGTCAGGCCTACAACATCCACCTGGCGGCCGAACCAGGTGCCTCGAATGTTCTCAAACCGCGTGCTGGGCAATTCAAAGGTAATTTCGGTCGAAACGTCGGCACCGAGCAGGCCGTACATCGGCTTGGACGGTTGGTGCCGGGTCATGACAAAGCCGTTGGGCAGCGGCGCGTAGTGTTTGGTCTTTTCTTTCAGCCGCACTTTCCACCACCAGCGGCCATGAACATAGGGCGCATGGGCCGGATCCATCAGGCCGATGACGGCGTGATCGATGCCACAGGAAAAAAGTTGGCTCTCAACCCAGCGCGGCTTGGCGTTGGGAACTCCGACTTTCGGCGGTTCACCGCGCGGTGGCACCGTTTCGCGGCCCGCTGCCGGCATGTAGATCCAGATCAGGCCGTCCTGCTCACGGACCGGGAAGGAGCGGACGTGGACATTGGTTGCATCCATGACCTGTCCATCGACCAGCGACGGAATGACGGAGCATTGGCCGTCCGTCTTGAAGCGCCAGCCGTGGTAGGGGCATTCGACCGTGTTGTCGGACAGTATGCGGCCTGCCGACAACGGCACACCGCGATGCGGACAAATGTCGCGCATCGCGAAAGCCTTGCCAGTGCGATCGCGGCCGATGACGACGGGTTCGCCCAAAAGCGTCTCATGCCGCAAGCCGGACTTCTTAACCTTCGCGGCATGCGTCGCCATGTACCAGCAGTCGCGCAGAAACGTCGGCACCACTTCCGTGCCCGTGAGATTTGGCGCTTCCGCTGTCATTGCGGCGCCGGCGGTGCTGGTGATTTCAGGAGGCTGTCGAGTGTCGTCATGAAAAGCTGGCCCTTGAAGGCCGGCAATTTATACGCCCATCCGGAGGCATGCGCATTGATCGTGCCGGCTTCTTTTGCCGCATCCTGCTTGAGCGGATTGATCGCTTCGGCAGAAACGATTCCCCAATAGTCCGAGCCTTGGCGTTGGACATTCATCGTTACTTTGAGACCGTCGAAAGTTTTCGTAACCACACGCGCCGTGTTGACCTGATTGGAAAAGTCCAGTTCCCGCGACGGGCGCACATCGTCAAAGCCGAAGCTTGTGATGGCGGCGGCAATGCCGTCGGGGATCGTCGGATCGGATACAGTCCTCCCCGCGGGCACAGGCGACAGCTTGAAATCCGCTTCGCCCGGTTGTTCGCGCCGTACCGTGTAGGAAGCGCTGCCGGCAGGATCGACATCGACTTCCTGGATGCGGGCGCGATCGACATCCATAACCGTCTTTTCGATCCAGTCGGACAGAGACGAACGTGGATCCAGAACGGAGCGTACCAGCCAGCTTTGTGTCTCGTTCGGGCGGCGGACAAACAACCCGGTCGCACCCGATGGATCACCGATGTCTTCGCTCTTGCCGGCGATCAGCGACGCAAGGACATGGCCTTTGTCGTCGCGAACCGTGATGGCGACGCCATCGCCGGCGGGCGGCGCATCCAATCCGACATAGTGCAGCCAATCGGCACGGGCCGTCTTTGGTTCGATTGTCTGCAACGCGGCAAGGCCGACCAGCGTGCGGCGGACAAGATCGAACGAAGCCGGAAAGTCCGAACGTCCCGGCAAGACCCAGCCTTTTTCGGGTACGAACGCCACATCGAACGCGCCGCCTGTCTTGGACTCGATATGTATCAGTGCCGCTTCGCGTACGTGCCGTGAAAATCCCGGGAAGAACTGCTGCGGCCCGTAAGCCGGTTGGCCTTGATGTGCCTGCTGCCAGATCGCGCCCAGCGCCAGCAACACCGCAACGAACGCAGCGGCGGCGAGCGCTGCCAGATTGCGCCGCCTTGGATCAGAGAGGAATTGGGACAGGTCCATCGCGTGCCTCACTGCGCCATCGCGCGAGCGCGTCGACGGCGGCGAAGCCATGCAAGCAGGATCGCGAATCCTGCCACGAAAATTGGGACGAGCGCGATGTTCACGAAAGCGAGGAAATCGCCCAGCGCGTCAATATCTTTGCGCAGATTGTGCTGCACTTCGCGCAGTGCCGTGCGTGTCTCGACCAGTTCGCGCTTGAAGCGGTCGATCTCGGCCTGCTGTTCGGCTGTGATATTCTGGCTTGTATTCGGCTTTCCGTTGGCGCTGCCGCCTTGTTCGAGTTCGTGGAGCCGCTGCTGAACCGCAGTCAGACGTGCCTGGAGAGATTCCGCTTCCTGCTGGAATTGTGCCTGGGCGTCGGCCTGGATCTGCTTGACGACGGTGAATGGCCGGTCGTTGGTCGCGCGCGTACGCAGCGAAATCAGGTCGCCCGAACCCATCAGGTTCTCGACTGCGTTGAGCACGAAGGCGCCGTTGTCGGCAAAGGGCGACGCAACGCGCTTGCCGTACAAATTTTCGACATGCACCCAAAAGCGATCATCGAAAATATCGCTGTCCGCCATGATGACGACATTGATGGGTCCCGTGGACTCCTTGATCTGCGGCGGAAGTGGTGCGGGCCGCGGTTGTCCCGCCGTCGTCATCTGCGCCGGTGGGCCAGCGGTGAAGGCCGTCTTGGCGGGGCCGGAAACGCGGGCCGCGATGACAAAGGCTTCGCCGGTCGGCTGGATCAGGCCCATCAAATCCTGCGGCCGGGGATTGAAACGGACTTCCTCGCTGTCGAGTAGGCCAGCCTCGGTGGACGAACTAACCAGAGGCGTGAAGCGTGTGGTGGCGCCCTTCAGAGGACGCAACGCGCCGGTGCTTGCCAGGTTCATCGACTGGAGATTGGCGGTGATGGTGTCCTTGGAATCGAACTGGCTTGCCGTCAGATGCAGCCAAATCGGATAGCTCGCCACGGGATTGCGCGGATCGCTCGACACTTGTACGCGCTGGGCCAGCGCCTTGTCTGCAACGACCTTACCGGGATTGTAGCCGACACCCCAGGCCTGGAAGAGCTTGGGCAAGTCCGACATCGGTACACCGCCGGCGCGCGGATCCATGCCGCCGCCCGCCTGCGCCAACTCGGAATTGGGATCCACAAAGATCAGCGCGCGGCCGCCGCCGAGCACGAACTGGTCGATGGCATAGAGTTGCGCGGCGCTCAGACTGGCCGGATGCACGACCAGCAACACGGCCACATTGGCGGGAATACGCGACAGGCTGGGGTCGAGCATCTGCGTCGCATAGGTTTCGTTAAGCTCGGAGTAGATCGCATAGGGTTGGGCCGTGCCCTGCAGCGCGGCCGACATGCCGCCCGCGCCGGTATCGATCGGCAGACTCGATATGATGCCAAGCACGGGCTTCTGTGGCATCGACAGATGATAGATCAGCGCCGACAGATCATATTCGAGATAGGGCTCCCGCTCCGGCGTGAAGTAGGGGATGACCTCCTTGCCGTCGATTCGGTTCGTGCCGACAAGTCCGAAATAGACCGTGTCGCCGGAATCCGTCGGCGCTCCGGTCAGACCATTGGACGTCGCTTCGTCCTCGGCGGCGGTGAACGGTTCGGGGTCGACATCCTGAAGGATGAGCTTGCCGTGACTGAGCGCGACATACTCATCCAAGAGGTCGTGTACGCGTTTGGCATATGCCGAGGTCTGCGCGTAGTCGGCCGCGACTTTCTTGGAATAGTAGAACTTGAGCGTGATCGGTTCGGGGATCTTGGCGAGGATGTTTCGCGTGCCGTCGGCGAGCGTGAACTGGCCCGTTTCTGTAAGGTCGATCTGCGCGGTGGTGATCCAGGCATCGGCAGCGATGTTGATGGCCACGAACAGAATCGCGGCCAAAACGAGGGCCGATATCGCATAGAGCCGGCGTGACAGCGGTTTCATGTGTCAGCCGCTCTTCTTCAGATCGACGATGACGACGTTCGCGGTCAGGAACAATGCGATGAGCGAGAAGAAAAAGATCAGATCGCGCAGGTCGATGACGCCGGCGGAAATTGCCGAGAAATGCGTGAGAAAGCTGAATGATGAGATCGCGGTGATGATCGGCAGCGGTGCCCAGGCGCGGAAAAAATCGAGAACGAGCGGCGCGCCGGAAATCGTGAAGAGGAAGCACACGACTACTGTGACGACGAACGCGATCACCTGATTGCTCGTCGTTGCCGAAATGCAGGCGCCGATAGCGAGATAGGCCCCGGCCATCAGCAGGCTGCCGATGTAGGACGCAACGATCACGCCATTGTCGGGATTGCCGAGATAGTTGACCGTCAGCCAGATCGGGAACGTGAGCGCCAGAGCTATGGCGATGAAAGCCCACGCGGCGAGATACTTCGCAGTGACGGCGGCCCATAGCGGTACGGGCAGGGTCAGCAACAGCTCCATCGTGCCCGTGCGGCGCTCTTCCGCCCACAATCGCATCGCGATCGCCGGCACAAGGAAAAGATACAGCCAGGGATGATATCCGAAGAACACGGTCAGATCGGCAATGCCGTTGTCGTAGAACCGTCCGACGTAGAACGTGAACGCGCCCATCGCGAGCAGGAAGATCACGATGAATACATAGGCGAGGGGCGTCGCGAAGTAGGCGGCAAATTCCCGCTTGAAGATCGGCAGGATGTACTTCATGCCACGCTCACCCGCGAACGCGCGGCATCGTGCGTGGTAATGGCGCGGAACACTTCATCTAGTCGACCCGCTTCGGCGTGAAGTTCCCTGACGTCCCACTTTTCGCGTACCGCGAGCGCACTCACATCTTCGATCAGGAGGGTATTGTTCCGCGGGAAGGCCGTGATCTGAAACAGCCCACCGTCGCGCCTCTCGCCTTCGACACTGGCGAGACTTGAAAGCGATTTGAGTTTGGCCGCAACGGTCTCGCGCTGCGCCTCCGGAACGGTGATCGTCACAGCATTGTGGTAGCGCGAACGGGCCAGCAGTTGTGCGGGCGTGCCGTCGGCTACGATCTGGCCCCGGTCGATGATCACGGCGCGGGAGCAGATCGCTTCCACCTCTTCCAGCAGATGCGTCGAAACGATGATGGCTTTTTCGGCCGCCATGGCGCGGATCAAGGTCCGCACCGAGTGTTTCTGGTTGGGATCGAGCCCGTCGGTCGGCTCGTCCATGATCAGGACGGGCGGATCGTGCAGAATTGCCTGTGCGAGGCCGACGCGGCGTTGGAATCCCTTCGACAGCGTTTCAATCGGCTGATCGAGCACGCCTTCCAGTTCGGTCTTTGCGACCACCGCCTGGACGCGCGCCCTGGCGTCGGCCGCCTTGAAGCCGCGGACCTCCGCGATAAACAGAAGGAACTGCCGCGCGGTCATGTCGCCATAGGCCGCAGCTCCTTCTGGAAGATAACCGATGCAGGTTTGCGCCGCGATCTGATCCATCTCGACATCATGACCGCACACGCGCACACAGCCTGAAGTTGGCGCAAGGAAGCCCGTGATCATCTTCATTGTGGTGGATTTGCCGGCCCCGTTCGGCCCGAGGAAGCCCAGAACTTCGCCCTTGGCGACGCGAAGACTAAGATCATTAACGGCCGTGAAAGGGCCGAAGCGTTTGGTCAGTCCCTCGATCTCGATCATGGTGTCCGGTGCCGAAAAGCAGGGTTTGCTTAGAGAAATCGGTCCGCGCCCGCAAGTTTTCCTTATGTAAGGTTTCATCCTCATTTTTGGTCTTGACTAAGTTGATCGATCAATCAAGTTTGACGGCCATGGTTGAAGACACGCGGCAACGGTTGGTCATGACCGCCATGCAACTCATTTCCGAGAAGGGATACGAGTCGACAAGCGTGGCGGAGATTCTGCGCGCCGCCGGCGCGAACAGCGGCAGCCTCTACCATTTTTTTCCGGCTAAACAGGATTTGCTGATCGAAGTGTTGCGCCGCTATCGCGACGGCATCGGGCCGATGTTGCTGGAGCCCGCATGGGCCGGCATCGCCGATCCGATCGAGAAAGTATTCGCATTGCTCGCGCGCTATCGGCAGGCGCTCGCAGGAACCGACTGTTTCTATGGCTGCCCGATCGGCAGTCTCGCGCTGGAAATCCATGAACCCGATCCGGCCGTCCGCGAGTTGATCGCTGTGAACTTCGACGCTTGGGTCGCCGCTGTGGAACAGTGTTTCATAGATGCGGGCGACCGGCTGCCACGCGATTTGGATCGCCGCGGACTTGCCGTTTTCACGCTCACGACGATGGAGGGAGGCGTGATGCAATCGCGCACCTACCGCAATCTCGATTGCTTTGATCGCTCAGTCGCGATGCTGCGCGACTATGTGTCGAAACTCCAAGTCGAAGCCGCTCAAGCCGAGAGGAAGAAATCATGAGCGCGCGAACTTCGCTGGTCTTTGTCATCACACTGCTCACTGGATGCGGCGATCGCGGCGGCGGCAAAACGAAGGTGACGGAGACCGCTATCGGCTTTGGCGAAGGCGCCAAGTACGACGCTCTGTATGCGCATCTGCGCGACGGTAACGCGGAATACCTCACGCTGTTGGCGAAAAGCTTCGACGCGGAAAAACCGGGGAGGAACTGATGTTCGACGGAAAAACGCTTCAACGCGCGACTTTCATTGGAACGGTGCTTCAAGTCGCGATGGTCGTGATCGGGCATTTTGTGCCCTTTGTGGCGCTGCATGTGTTCATGATCGGCGGCATGGCGATCTCGGCGCTCGCTGGATTCGTTTTCGGCCGGACCGCTGTCGCGCTCGGTGGTGCTTCGCTAGGTGGAGCGATCGCGGGTGGGGTCTGCGCGCTGATCGGCATCGCGGTGTCTGTCGTTCTTGGCGATACTGAACCGGCGATCCTGGCAATCGGCACGGTCGGTTCTGCAGTGACGGGAACCGTTGGCGGGCTCTTGGGACGCATTCTCTTCGGTGTCCGCGCCGCGGCCTGATTGCCTGTAGACGTGATCCGGCTAGGATGAGAAGGCCGGTGCACGAACCGGCACTCGAATGTCTACCGGAGTTGGCGTGCTCGACGGAAAGCTCATCCAGCGTGCAGCGATCACAGGCATCATCCTGCAGCTGACGCTGGTCATCGTCGGCCACTATGTCGACTGGATAAAAGCGAACGCCTACGAATTCGGCGGCATGATGATCTCTGGCGTAGCCGGACTTTTGTATGCGCGGGACTACGCAAAGGGCTATGCCAGGGGCGCGCTGGGCGGCGCGATCGCCGGCGGAGCCTGTGGCCTCATCGGTATCTGCACCGCGAACATTCTGGGAGACGTGCCGCTCCTCGCCCTGCCGATCGGCGGAGCGATCGTGATCCTGATCGGCGCAATCGGCGGGTTGTTCGGCCAGATCGCGGCGAATATCAGAAAGTTAAACGCGTAGCATCAGGCCGCCATCGACCACGAGACCGTGACCGGTGACGAATCCGCCATCGTCGGACGCAAGAAAAAGTGCGGCGCGGGCCAGATCGGTCGGCTGGCCGAGGCGGCGCAGAACGGACTTCTTCGCCCACACGTCGGCGACTTCAGGGCGCGCGTCCCAGAGCGGTTTGGTCATGCCAGTCTGGATCGCGCCGGGCTCCAGGTAGTTCGCGGTGATCGCAAACTTGCCGAGTTCAAGCGCCAATGTGCGTGTCAGGCCTGCGACGCCCGCCTTGGAGGCGCAATAGGCAGCGAGGCCATAGTCGGTGCCTTCGGCCATCACCGACGCGACGTTGATGATGCGTCCGGCCGGACTTTCTTTGAGAAAGGGAATGGCCCGCTGGCAGAGACGGAACTGCGCCGTGAGGTTCACGTTCATCACACGGTCCCACTGATCCTGCGTCATCGCTTCGACAAGCGCGTTTGCGCCAATGCCGGCGTTGTTCATTACGATGTCGAGCTTGCCGAAATTCTTGATCGCGGCATCCACAATTGCCTTGCCCGAGTCCGCATCACCGACGCTCTTTTCAAGGATCGCGATCCCAGCCTTGCCTTCGTGCGCGGCGGCGAGATTTTTTGCGGGCAGGTCGACCGCCAACACCTTTGCGCCTTCCGACGCGAACAGTTGCGCCGTTGCCTGACCAATGCCCGATGCCGCGCCCGTTACGATGGCGACTCGACCGTTGAGACGCATATTTTTTCCTCCCGATTTTCCGGACCCAGCGTGGCGCAGACGGCGATGTCTGGCTAGGGCGGGAAGAAAAAGAACCGGCTGGCCGATCCCGGCACCCCGAAAACGAGAGTCGGGGGCTCTGATTCGCGTCTTGGCGGCCCGTCAACTCGGCTCAGCCGGTGTGAAACTCTCGCTACGGAAGACGGCCTCGCGAGCGTCCGGCCTACAAAAAGGAGACATGAATGGGCAGGTTTGTGAATGCGACCGACGCAGTGATGGACTATCTCAGCCGGGTCGGAGCGCGCGAAACGCCTGCGCAGATCCGTTGCCGCGAGGAAACTCAAAAGATGCCGATGGCGCTGATGCAGATCGCGCCGGAGCAGGGCGCGCTTCTTGCGATGCTGGCCAAGCTCACCAACGCCAAGCGATATGTCGAGATCGGAACGTTCACGGGCTACAGCGCGCTGAGCGTTGCACTTGCGATGCCGGACGACGGCAAGCTCGTCGCTCTGGACGTCAGCAAGGAGTTCACGGACCACGCGCGCGGCTTTTGGAAGGAAGCGGGCGTCGCCGACAAGATCGACTTACGGCTTGGTCCGGGCCTTGAAGCGCTCGACACGATGATTTTGGCGGGCGAAGGGCCATTCGATCTCGCCTTCATCGATGCCGACAAGCCCAACTATGACGGCTACTACGAGCGCGTGTTGAAGCTGCTGCGAGTCGGCGGCCTCATCGTACTCGACAACATGCTGTGGGGCGGCACCGTCGCGGATCTGAAGGTGACGGATGCCCATACCAGTGCCCTGCGTGCACTGAATGCAAAGATCCATGCCGATCCGCGCGTGGACATGGCCCTCGCGACCGTTGGTGACGGAGTCATGCTCGCACGCAAGCGATAGAGGGACTGCGTGGGGGCGAATATTTGGCCCGAAAGTCGTCTCTGCAGGCTTGCGACAAGTCTATGACAGGCCCACACTTCGCTCCGATGGCGGAAGAACCCATAGCATTTCTCCGCGCGGTGCAGTCCCCCGCCGCGCGGACGGTCTATCAAGGCGGACTGGGTTTCTCGGCTGCCCAGGTTCGTTTCGACCGCGGCGAACTAAACCGCATCCTCACTCTGTATGGTCGCATGGTCGCTGCAGGAGAGTGGCGCGACTATGCCATCGATTTCCTCGACGAGGTCGCTGTGTTCTCGATCTTCCGCCGCGCCAGCGAAATTCCGCTATTCCGGGTCGAGAAGCGTCCCAAGCTGCTCGCGAAGCAGGGCATGTATGCAGTCATCGCCGCGACAGGGCACGTCCTCAAGCGCGGCCACGATCTGCCGCAGGTGTTGCGTGTGTTCGACAAGACGCTGATGAAGGCGCTCGCCTCCGGCAGATGATCAGCTGCCGGTGTATTTCGGTTTGCGTTTTTCACTAAAGGCCAGCATCGCCTCTTTCGCGTCGTTCGTCGCGCGGCGGCCCATGGCGAGGCCCACCGTTTCGTAGCGCATCGCCTCGTCGATGTCGGCCTCGAAATTGTGCTGCAGCACGCGCTTGGAAACGCGCAACGCCAGCGGCGGCCATTGCGTCATCTCGTTCGCGAGCTTGACGGATTCTTCCAGAAGATTTTCGTGCGGCACCAGCCGGTCAAGCAGACCGAGGCGATACGCCTCCTGCGCGTCGACCGTGCGGCTGGTGAAGATCAGATCGGCCGCGCGCGCATAACCTACGATACGCGGGAGGAAATAGCTCATCCCGGAATCGGGCGACAGGCTGCGCTCGATGAACACCGTCTTAAATCGCGCATGTTCGGACCCGACGCGCAGATCGGCGGCAAGGGCGGTGCTCATGCCTGCACCGGCCGCGATTCCGTTCACCGCCGCGATGACGGGTTTGTCGAAGCGATGAAACATCTTGGCCCAACGTCCGACCCAACCGTCTTCGTCGAGCCTCTCGGCTTGTGTCGCCGGGGGTGGCAAGGTTCCGCGGATGGCGGAGGCCGCGGCCGTCAGATCGGCGCCAGAACAGAATCCACGGCCCATGCCGGTGATGACCAGCGCGCGGATGCCATCATCATGGTGGGCGTCCTTGACCGCCGCCCGCACCTCCTCTCGCAACGCGGCTGAGATCGCATTGAGGCGTTCGGGCCTGTTGAGGGTGATGATCGCGACATGCTCGCGCTTGTCGAACAGGATCGTTTCCTGGGCCATTTCGCTCTCCCTGTTTTGGGCAAAGCGTAGCAGGCATGGTCTTCGCCACAAGCAAAAAGGGCCCCGATGTCGCCATCGGGGCCCCTTGCGATTTGAAAGCTGCCGCTAGCGGCGGTTGCCCATCAGGCGCAGCAGCATCAGGAACAGGTTTACGAAGTCGAGATAGAGCTTCAACGCGCCGAAGATCGCCTTCTTGCCCGCCGTCGCACTGTCATCGGATTCGGCGTAATTGTTCTTGATCCACTGCGTGTCATAGGCGGTCAGTCCCGTGAAGATCAGAACGCCTGCGACCGAGATTATCCATGTAAGCATCGCCGACTGGAAGAAGAAGCTGACCACCGACGCGATAATGATGCCGAACAGGCCCATGAGCAGGAACGAGCCGAAGCCGGTAAGATCCGTGCGCGTCGTATAGCCCCACAGGCTCATCGCACCGAACGTGGCGGCGGTGATGAAGAACACCTGCGCGATACTGGTCTGGGTATAGACGACGAAGAGCGAGGCGAACGTCAGGCCGATCGTTGCGGCATAGCCGAGGAAGCTGATCCGGGCCGCGGCAACGCTCATTTTGTTGATGCGGAAGCTCAGGAACAGCACCAACCCCAGCGAACCAAGAACCAGGACCCACATCAAAGGGCCACTGAACAGCATCACGCCAAAGCTTGTGAGAAGAACACCGTTCGGGAGGCGCGCGGCGGCGGCAGCGGGGTCCGTCGTCACGGCGGCCAGGTATCCACCAAACGACGCGACGCCGGTGACGGCAAGTCCGGCCAGCATGTAGTTGTAGATCCGTAGCATGTAGCTGCGCAGGCCGGCGTCTATTCCGGCTACGGCGCCGGTCTGGCCAGGCAACACCCGGTTGTCAAAGTCAGCCATTCAAAATCTCCTTTCCGGCGCAGTGGGCCGGTTCGTGCATTATATCGTGTTTCCCCAGCCCCGTATCAAGGACTGCGCAACTTCGACGCCGGGCGGGCCGAAAGCGCCGTCCACGCGCCTGCAAGGCCAAAAAACAGAGTTGCCGCTCCTCCGCCCAGAACGGTGAGCGCGGCGACACCAAAATCGAAGTTAAGCGGCACTTCCAGTACCTGCCTGCAAATCAGGTCGGCTGCAAAAGTTCCCACAGCTAATGCCAGAATGCCTGTCAGAAGGCCCAATGCACCGTATTCGATAACGTAAACAGACGCGATACGTGCCCGCGTGGCGCCAAGAACCTTCAACATTGTGGCGTCATAAAGGCGCGCGCGGCTTCCGGCCGCGATCGCGCCAGCCAGCACGAGCAATCCTGACAGAATTGTAAGAAGGCTGGCGGCCCGCACGCCGTCTGAGAGCTGCTGGAGCAACCCATTTACCTGAGCAATGGCGTCTTTCACACGCACGGTCGAGATGTTCGGAAAGGAATCGGTAACGGTACGATAGAGTTTTTCCTCGTCAGACTTCGTCACACGTACGGTCGCCAGGAACGAATGCGGTGCATGGTCGATCAAGCCTGGCGACATCACGATGATGAAGTTCTGGTTGCCCGTCGTGAAATCCACTTTTCGAAAACTGGCGATGCGGCCTTCGATTTCGCGGCCCAGAACGTTCATGACCAGGCTGTCCCCGAGCTTGAGGCCCATTCCATCGGCAAGTGTCTGATCAAAGGAAATGAGCGTCGGACCGGTATAGTTGGCCGGCCACCACCGGCCTTGCGTGATGACGGTGCCTTCCGGCGGGGTCGCCGCATAGGTGATGCCACGGTCGCCATTCACCGCCCATTTGGCCTCGGGCGCGATCTCCGCGTCCTTCGCGGGAACGCCCTTGATGGAAACAATCCGCCCACGGATCATCGGCGCGCGCTTGTAGTCGTCGGACGAGGCGAAACTCCCGATCACCTTGTCGAAGCGAATTGCTTCGTCGGGCTGGATGTCGACGAAGAAGAAGCTGGGCGCGGTGCCTGGGAGGCGATCCTTCACCTGTGCCGAGATCGTGTGATCCAGCAGCGATACGGTCGCCAGCAAGGTCAGGCCCAGACCGAGTGCGGTCACAACGCCGGTTGTGGCGGCGCCCGGTCGCGTCAGGTTTGCAAGCGCAAGGCGTGGGCCCGGCGAATGGGGGCGCGGCAGTTGTCTCAGCGCGACGCGCAATCCTTCCGCGATTAGCCGGAGTGCGACGAGTCCTGCGGCTGTTCCGCCCAGAAATTCCGCCGCGAAAAGCGGCGAGGGCGCCAGCAACAAGGCCAGCCCCACGACCAATGCGCCTGCAATGGCGGCCACGGCGAGATAGGGCAGGGCGCCGCGTGCATCCGCGGGTGCGACGAGATCGCGGAAAAGGCTCGCGGGCGCGATCGATCGCGCGCGCGCCAGCGGCGGCACAGAGCAAGCAACTGCGGAGAGCAATCCGAATGCTGCCGCGAGCAACAAGGGCCTTGCATAGAGTGCGAAATGCGCGGGCGCCGGTATGTCGCTGCCGTAAAAATATTGGATTGCAAACGGAAGCAATGCTCCGGCGATGAGGCCGACGATCACGGCGGCAACGGCGACCGCCATGACCTGCAGAAAATAGACAAGAAAGATCAACGTGCCGTCCGCGCCGAGCGATTTCAGCGTCGCGATTTCCTCGCGTTTGCGATCGAGGAACGCAGAAACGGCCTGTCCCGCGCCGACCCCACCGACGGCCAAGGCCGTGAGTCCAACCAACGTCAGGAACATCGTAACCTGTTCGACAAAGCGTCTGATGCCGGGGGCTGCATCGCTGCGATCGCGGATATCCCATCCGCCGTCCGGAAATGCCGCGGTCGCGTCGGTCTTGAATGCCGGAATCGACGCGTTGGGTGGAAGCACCAGATGATAGTTATAGTCGATCAGGCTTCCGAGCGTGACGAGACCCGTTCGCGGCAGTGCAGCCGTGGCGATCATTACATGCGGGCCCAGACTGAAGCCGCTGGCGATGCGATCCGGTTCGCTGTTCAAGGCGGCGCTCACGCGGAATATCTGCGAGCCGATTTTCATAAGTCCGCCTGGCGCAAGGTGCAGGCGGTCCAGAAGCGTCTGCTCGGCCACCGCCCCGCAGATCGTTGCATCGCATCGAAGAGCGGCTCGGAGCGTCTGCGACGGGCTAAGCTCGACACTTCCAAAGAAAGGGTAGGCACCGTCGACCGCCTTGAGTTCCACAAGTTGCCGGTCGGCCTCGACGCCATTCTTCAAGGCGTAGGCCATGCCGCGCATCGACACGGTTTCCGAAACGCGGCCATGGTGCGAGAGGAAGTTGGCTTCCTGACCGGTCGTAGGCCGGTGCACGAGATGGACGACCACGTCGCCATCCAGGAGCGTACGGCCCTGCTCGGCGAGGCCGGTGAGGAACGCTTCGGAGAGAAACTCGACGCCCGCGATGGCGGCGACGCCAAGGACGAGACAGGCGAAAAATATCCGGAATCCGGACAGCTTCGTCCGCATCTCTCGCCGCGCAAATCGGATCGCAAGCAGCAACGTGTTCATGCGGCGCGCGTATCCGCCACGATGCGGCCATCCTTAAGCCGGATGATGCGTCCGCAACGGTTGGCCAGACTTTCCTCATGTGTCACGAGAAACAGTGTGATTTGGAAACGCGCGTGCAGCGCGAACAGAAGATCGGCGACGTCGGCACCCGTCTGTCCGTCGAGATTGCCGGTCGGCTCGTCCGCGAACAAAACGGCCGGGCGCGGCGCGATTGCGCGCGCAAGCGCGACGCGCTGCTGCTCGCCGCCGGAAAGTTGCCCCGGATAGTGATCGATGCGCGCGCCAAGACCGACCGCCTCCAGTTCGGACTTCGCGCGATCGAACGCATCGCGCACGCCGGCGAGTTCGAGCGGTACGGCGACATTTTCCAACGCGGTCATGGTGGGAATGAGATGAAAGGACTGGAACACGATGCCGACATGGCCGCGCCGAAACCGCGCGAGTCCGTCTTCGCCCATGCGCGTGATGTCGGTCCCGGCCACGTTGACCCGGCCTGACGTTGCCGCTTCGAGGCCCGCCGCAACCATGAGCAGCGACGATTTTCCCGATCCGGACGGTCCAAGCAGAGCAACCGTCTCGCCGGCACCGACCGTCAAAGATACGCCTGCGAGAATGCTTACCGGTCCGGCCGCACTGGACAGCGTAAGTGTCACGTCTTCCAAATTGATGGCGGGTGCGGAATTCTGCATCGGTGACTCGGCCTTAAGGCTTACAGGCGATATGGGATGAACAGCGCCCGCTTCAAGCGCATGCTTAGCATGATCGCGGCTTTTGCCATGGCGGTGACTGCGACGCACGCAGCCACGATAAGAATTCTTGCGCTCGGCACGAGCCTCACGCAGGGTCTCGGCGTTCCGCCGGGTCTGGATCTGACCGCCGTGCTGGAAGCGCGGCTGAAGGGATCGGGACTGGACGTCAAGGTGATCAATGCCGGCGTGTCGGGCGACACCAGCGCCGGGGGCCTCGCCAGAACTCGATTGGTCTCTTGCCGAACGCCCGCAGGCCGCGATCATAGAACTCGGCTCGAACGATGCTTTGCGCGGACAGTCGCCCGCCGAAACCGAGAAGAATCTCTCGATGATTCTCACCCGACTCAAAGCCGAGCACATCGCAGTCCTGCTCACCGGCATGAAGGCGCCGCGCAATCTCGGCCCGGAATACGCAGCGCAGTTCGACGCGATTTATCCAAAGCTGGCTAAACGGTTCGGCGTGCTGTTCTATCCCTTCATCCTGGACGGCGTCGCCGCGAACCCCAAGCTCAATCAGGCGGACGGCATCCATCCCAATCCCGCGGGAGTGAAGATCATCGCCGACCGCATGCTGCCTTTCGTGAAGCGGCTCGTGCTGCAGGTGAAGCACTAGATGTTCAAGCGACTCCTCTCGGTTGGCGGCTTCACGCTCCTGTCGCGCATTGCGGGGTTCGTGCAGAACATCGTGATGGCGGCCATTCTTGGCGACGGTATCTTGTCCGACGCCTATTTCGTCGCTCTGCGCCTGCCGAACAGTTTTCGCGGCATCTTTGCCGAGGGCGCCTTTAACGTTGCCTTCATTCCGCGCTACGCCGCACTGCGCACGCGCGATGGCGACGAAGCGGCGGACACCTTCGCGAACCGTGTTTTTTCCTGGCAGATGGCGGCGCAGATCGCGCTGCTGCTCGCTGCGCTCGTTTTCATGCCGCAACTCGTGGCCGTCATGGCGCCGGGCTTCGCCGCGCACCCGGGGCAGGTTGCGCTCGCGATCGATTTTTCACGCATTGCCTTTCCCTATCTGATCCTGACCGTCGTTGCGGTGCAGCTTTCGGCGATGTTGAACGCGCACGAGAAATTCGCGGCCGCGGCGGCCTGGTCGATCTTTCTCAATCTGGCGATCATCGGCACGTTGCTCTCCTCGCGCTGGTTCACGAACGCGGGTTATGCCGCTTCCTGGGGCGTCCTGATCGCGGGCTTCCTGCAACTCTTCTTCATTGTCTGGGCAGCGGCGCGCGAAAAGATCTGGCTGCGCCTCGCCTGGCCGCGCTGGACGGGGCAGATGAAGGAGTTCCTGTTGGCGTTGGGCGCGGCCACGCTCGGCTCGGCGAGCGTGCAGATCGGCCTATTCATCGACACGATCATCGCGAGTTTTCTTCCGGCCGGCGCGCTGACGGCCATCAACTATGCGGATCGGGTAAACCAACTTCCACTCGGCACGTTGGGCATTGCACTCGCGACGGTGTTGCTTCCCGAGATGTCAAGGCGGGTTGCGCTGAATGACCGAAAGGGTGCCGACGCTGCCCAGAACAACGCCGCGGCGCTCGGGTTGTTTTTGACGCTGCCGTTTGCGGCTGCTTTCATCCTTGTGCCGCAGACGATCATGCGCGCGCTTTTTGCGCATGGCGCATTCTCGGTTATGGCCGCCGACGTCTCTGCCGCCGCGTTGTCCGCCTACGGGGTAGGGCTGCCGGCGTTCGTCCTGGTGCGGGTCGTCGCCGCAACATTTTACGCGCGCGGCGACACGGCGACGCCTGTACGGGCCACGATGCTCGCTGTCGCGGTGAATGTCGGCATGAAAATTCTCCTGGTATGGGGATTTCATCTGGGCGCCGTAGGCGTCGCGCTCGGCACCTCGCTGGGTTCCTGGGCGAATGTCAGCCTGCTGCTCTGGCTTGCCCTGCGCCGCGATCTTCTGACGGTGGAGTCGCACTTCACTCGCGCGCTTCCGGCGATCCTGTTGGCGGCCGCGGCGACCGGCGCGGCGGCGCTCGCGGGTGTGTGGCTCAGCGAGAGCTATCTGCACCTGCTGCACTTCCGCACCGAGTTGCTGCTGGCTGCCGCCATTCTGCCAGGGGGTCTGGCCTACGGCCTCATCGCGCTGCTGTTCCGCGGCGTGTTGCCTTTCGGCCGGTTCAGCGCAAGAGCGTGAGCCATGCAGCGACTCTTTGTGGCCCTCTCTATTCCGGATGATGTCGCCCTCTCGCTGGCGCCGCTGCAGAACGGCGTTCCTGGTGCGCGCTGGCAGAGCCAGGAACAGCTTCATCTGACGCTGCGTTTCATCGGGGAGATCGACGGGCGAGACGCGAATGCTGTGCATGACGCACTGTCGGTCGTCGATGCGCCAACGTTCTCGCTGGCGCTGCACAGCGTGGGCGAATTTGGCGGCAAGCGCCCCAGCGCTCTCTGGGTGGGCGTTCGTTCGAACGAAGCGCTGATGCATCTGCAGCGCAAGATCGAGACGTCGCTGCAACGCGCGGGCCTTCCGGCCGACCGAAAACGCTACACGCCGCATATTACGCTCGCGAGGTTGCGCGGCACGCAACAGGGTCATGTCATGGACTATCTAACCGACCACGCGCTCTATTCCAGCCGGACGTTCACGGCGGGCGCGTTCATTCTCTATTCGAGCCTGCTGACCAGCGACGGCAGCGTCTACCGCGCCGAACATGCCTACAGACTGAAGGAAGCGACATGAAAAAACTCTCCCCCAAGGCCCGCACGGCGGCGTTGAAGAAGCTGCGGAAGTGGAAGTCGGTCGATGGCCGCGACGCCATCACGCGCCGGTTCGAATTCGCGAACTTCAACGCGGCGTTCGGGTTCATGACACGCGTAGCGTTGCTCGCGGACAAGATGGATCACCACCCGGAGTGGTTCAACGTCTACAACAAGGTCGATGTAACGCTGGCGACGCATGACGCAGGCGGGGTAACACAAAACGATATCGACATGGCTGCCGCGATCGACGCTTTCGCCAAGTGATCCGGCTGCTTGCTGTCTGCGGCAGCCTGCGCGCCGTCTCGACCAATTTGACGTTGCTGAAAGCGGCCGAACTGCTCGCTCCCCCGAACGTGACGATCGAGCTCTTTGTCGGGCTCGCGGGCCTGCCGCATTTCAATCCCGATCTCGACGTCGATCCGGCGCCGCCCGCAGTCACGGAATGGCGCGGGGCCGTCGGGCGCGCCGATGGGCTGATCATCTCATCGCCGGAATATGCGCGCGGTGTCCCGGGGGCCTTGAAGAACGCGCTCGACTGGCTGGTCAGCAGCGATGTGTTTCCCGAAAAACCTGTCGCGCTGTTCAACGCCTCGGACCGCAGCGTCGCGATGCAGGCTGCGCTGCGCCTGACGCTGGAGACAATGTCGGCGCGCATGGTCGATGCGGCCACCATCACCATCCCGCTTCTGGGCAAGCAGACGGACGCGGCGGCAATGACAGCCGATCCGGGCAATACCGCAAAAATTCTTGGTGCTCTAGAGGCTTACGCGCGCTTCCTCGCCTAGGCTATGAACTTGTAGGTGTCGCCGTCCTTGCGGATGTGTCCGGCCGTCGGCGCTGCGAAGTGGGTACCGATGACGAGGACCGGGCGATCCGCGAAGTCCTTTACGAAGGCGTGGCGCGTGACTGCGGCGGCGGGCCCGTCGCTGTCGAAATTGTCCGGCCAGTCCGGGTGCGTGAACTGGCAGGGGTGATGAACCATGTCGCCGGTGATCACGGCGGTTTCGCCCTTCGACTCGATTACTACGCTGACATGCCCGGGCGTGTGGCCGGTCGTTGGCATCAGGCGCACCTCGGGAGATACGCGGTGGTTCATGTCCACCAGTTGCACCAACCCGGCTTCGAACACGGGTTTGACGGAGTCCGACAGGATTGTCTGCTGGTCGCTGTCGCCTTCCTTCGACCAATGCTCATATTCCGTCTTGCCGATCAGATAGCGCGCGTTGGGGAAGGTCGGCACCCATTTGTCACCGTCCTTCATCGTGTTCCATCCCACATGGTCGACATGCAGATGGGTGCAGACCACTGCGTCTACGCTTTCCCGGTTCCAGCCGGCGTCCGCCATATGCTGCAGGAACGGCGTGGACAGCGGCAGATTACCCGTCAGGCCGCGCGGCTTGTCGTTGCCGACACAGGTGTCCACCACAAGCCGCAAACCCGGCGCTTCGACCAGCAGGGCGTGGATCGAAAGAACCAGCGCGCCGTCATCTGAAACGAAGTGCGGATAGAGCCACGGCATCGTCTTGAGCGCTTCAGGCGTCGCCTTTGGCAGGAAGGCATATTTCGGATGATATTTGACCGGCACTTCCATTTCGACGACGCGCTTCACCGAAACGTCGCCGATTTTCCATTGCAGCATGGCCGCGTACTCCTATTTCCTGTGAGCGTTCTTGACGAGATCGTCGACCACGCTGGGATCGGCCAGCGTCGACGTATCGCCGAGGTTCGACATGTCGCCTTCGGCGATCTTGCGCAGGATGCGGCGCATGATCTTGCCGGAACGCGTTTTGGGCAGGCCGGGTGCGAACTGGATCACGTCCGGGCGTGCGATCGGACCGATCTGCCGTCCAACCCATTGCTTGAGTTCGCTGTTCAAGGCGTCCGACGGCGTCACGCCGATTTTCAGTGTGACATAGGCATAGATACCCTGGCCCTTGATGTCGTGCGGATAGCCGACGACTGCTGCTTCAGCGACCTGTGTGTTGCCGACCAGAGCGCTCTCGACTTCCGCAGTGCCGAGGCGATGGCCCGATACGTTGATGACGTCGTCGACGCGGCCGGTGATCCAGTAATAGCCGTCCTCGTCGCGGCGGCAGCCGTCGCCGGTGAAGTACTTGCCGCGATAGGTCTTGAAATAGGTGTCCACGAAGCGCTGGTGATCGCCATAGACCGTGCGCATCTGGCCGGGCCAGGATTCGAGAAGACATAGATTGCCGCTCGTCGCCCCTTCCAGAACCTTGCCGTCCGCATCGACAAGCTCGGGCACGATGCCGAACAGCGGCTTGGTTGCCGAGCCGGGTTTAAGGTCCGTCGCACCGGGCAGGGGAGAGATCAGAATTCCGCCGGTCTCGGTCTGCCACCATGTGTCGACGATCGGGCAGCGCCCATCGCCGACCACGCGGTGATACCAGAGCCAGGCTTCCGGATTGATCGGTTCGCCGACAGTGCCAAGGAGGCGCAACGAGGCGCGGCTCGTTTTCTTCACGGGCGCGTCGCCCTCGCGCATCAATGCGCGCAGCGCCGTCGGCGCGGTGTAGAAGATGTTGACCTCGTGCTTGTCGATCACTTCCCAGAAGCGCGAGCTCGACGGATAGTTCGGAACGCCTTCGAACATCAGCGTCGTCGCGCCGTTCGCGAGCGGTCCATAAACGATGTAGCTGTGACCTGTCACCCAGCCAACGTCGGCCGTGCACCAGAAGATGTCGCCATCGTGATAATCGAACACATATTCGTGGGTGAAGGCGGTGTACAACGCGTAACCGGCGGTTGTGTGGAGCACACCCTTCGGCTTTCCGGTCGATCCCGACGTGTAGAGGATGAACAGCGGATCCTCGGCGTTCATTTCAACCGGCGGGCAGTCGGCGGAAACCTTCGCCGCTTCCTCGTGATAGTAGAAGTCGCGGCCTTTGTGCTTCAGTTCCGGAGCGCCCGTTCGCTTCACGACGATCACGGTCTTGACGTCCGGGCAGCGCGTCAGCGCCAGATCGGTATTCATCTTGAGCGGAATGGACTTGCCGCTGCGCAGGCCTTCGTCGGCGGTCAAAACGATCGTGCTTTCGCAATCGAGAATGCGGCCCGCCAGGCTGTCCGGAGAGAAGCCGGCGAAAACCACCGAATGCACCGCGCCGATGCGCGCGCAGGCAAGCATCGCATAGGCGGCTTCCGGGATCATCGGAAGATAGATGGTGACGCGGTCGCCTTTCTTGACGTTGTGAGCCTTGAGCACGTTGGCGAAGCGGCAGACCTCGCGATGCAATTCTTCATAGGTGATGTGGCGGCTGTCCTTCGGATCGTCGCCTTCCCAGATGATGGCCGTTTGTTTTGCGCGTTTGGGCAGATGGCGGTCGATGCAGTTCGCCGAGACGTTCAGCGTGCCGTCCTCGAACCATTTGATGAATAGGTTGTCCGGATCCCAGGACACGTTCTTCACCTTCGTAAACGGCTTGATCCAGTCGATGCGCTTGGCCTGCTCGCGCCAGAAGCCGTCGGGATCGTTCAGCGACTGCGCGTACATGGCGTCGTATTTGGTGCGATCGATCAGCGCGCGCTCGCGCCAGTCCTTGGAAACGGGGATGAGTGTGTCTGACATGGCTACTCCGCCGCCTTCGATTTGATGCCGGCCTTGCTCAGTACAGCGTCGGTGTCTGCGCCTGTCGGGCGAGGATTGCTGCGCACGCTGGCGGGCGTCTTGGAAAATTTGATCGGCGGCTTCATCGACCGCCAATGCCCTTCGGTTTCATGCGGCAGCACTTCGAAGAAGCCGACGGCCTTGAGATGCGGATCGTCCAGCACACCGTCCAGCGTGTTGGCGCGCATAATGGGAATGCGGTGCTGTTCACCGAGTTCCATCCACTCCGCGGTGGTATGCGTCGCGGCCGCCCTTCGCATCGCGGCGTTATAGAGCGCCACTTTCTCCTTGCTGGTTTTCGCCGTAACGAATTCTTCGCTGTTGTAGAAATCCGGAACGCCGCCCAACTTCATGAAATTGTTCGCGCCTTCCTTGCCCGACGGCATCGTCGCGATCCATCCGTCCTTGGTGCGGAACGCCGCGCGATCCGGCGCCAGGGCCGGCGTCGAGCCAACATGGCCGACGGACGGCTCGAACGATGCGCCGTACAAATGTTCGACCATCAGGAAACTCGTATAGCTTTCCAGCATCGGGACTTCGACGAACTGGCCTTCTCCCGTGCGCTCGCGGTGGAACAGTGCGGCGAGCGTGGCGTAAAGCGCGTGCAGGCCCGACACCTTGTCGGCGATGTAGCTCGGGAACATCCGCATCGTGCTCTCGCCGTTGTTGTCGAGGAGCATGTCGGCGCCGCCCGACGCGGCCTGCACCAGATCGTCAAATGCCTGCCGCCCGCCGTATGGGCCTTCGGAGCCAAACCCGACCAGGTGGACATAGACCATCGATGGGTTGATCGCGCTCACCTGCTCATAGCCGAAGCCGAGCTGGTTCATCGCGCTGGTCCGGACATTGTGGATAAAGACCTGCGCGGTCGGAACCAGCGCGCGCAGCTTTTCGCGGTCGTCCTCCACCTTCAGGTCCAGCGTCACCGACTTCTTGTTGCGGTTCAGCATCATGAAGGTCGAGCCCATGTTCTTGCTCTTGTTCTGCTTCAGGCCGAAGCGCTGCTTGTCCCCTTCCGGAGCCTCGACCTTGATGATTTCCGCGCCCAGATCGCCCAACGTCTGGGTGGCATAGGGGCCGAAAATGAAGCTCGTCAGGTCGATAATGGTAACGCCGTGAAGCGGGCCTGGCATGGGCTGTTTCCTCAAATTCTCTTTTGGTGTCGAATAGCGGTCCGGGGAGATTAAGCCATGGCGAAAAAGGGGCAAGCGCCGGTCAAACCCATCATGACTGAGGCGGGGATCACGGCCAAAACGGGCAAGGGCTGGGACCACTGGTTCAAGGCGTTGGACAAGGCGGGCGCCGCCGAGCTGGACCACAAAGGCATCGTCGCGGTCCTCAACCAAAAAATGAAGGTTGGTCCCTGGTGGGGCCAGATGATCGCCGTCTCCTACGAACGCGCGCGCGGTATCCGGGCCGTCAATCAGAAGGGTGGCGGCGAATTCTCGGTCAGCGTCACGAAAGTGATGCCGGTCGGCCTCTCCGAACTATTTGCCGTCGCGACGAAGCAAGAGACGCGCAAGAAATGGTTCCCGCCCGGAAGGTTCGAGGAAACGTCCAGGACCAAAAACAAATATTGGCGCGGCACGTGGAGGAAGGACGGACGCCTGGAAATAGGCTTCTACGCCAACGGTCGAGGCAAAGCGCAGATCGCCGTGCAGTCGAACAAGCTCTCGGGTTCGGCCGCCGTCGAGACCGAGCGTGCCGCATGGAAGAAAGCGTTCGAAAAGCTTCAGGCGGTGCTGAAGCAATGATGAAGAACCACGCGCAGGAAATGATTGCGCGGCGCGATGCGCTTCTCGCGCGGTTGGTCGACGTGGCGAAGTCCGATGAGCGGATCGCCGGTGTCTGGCTGCAAGGCAGTCTGGCGCGCGGTGACCATGACCCTTACTCGGATGTCGATGCCTACATTGCGGTGGACGACACGTCCTTCGATGCAGTCTATGCGGAACGGGAGGCCCTGCTGGGAAAGCTGTTTCGCCCGTTCGCCTGGTGCGATGCGACCACGCCGGGCCTCACGGCGGTGCACGCTCTTTCAGAAAACGGCGTAAAGCTCGATCTGTTCTATGAACCGGAGTCGGCGCTCGAAAAGCAGAAGCGACCCGCCGTGAAGATGTTGTTCGACCGCCGGACGGTCGCGCCCAAGCTCCAGACCGGCTGGGAACCGCCCGTTCCGACTATCGCCTACATCCTCAGCGTCATCATCAAGATGACGCGGCAGGGAGCGACATGGCCGCTGCGGCTGCTGCATCGTGGGCAATGGTCGACGCTGGCGATGGTCGAAATCGATCTCATCAACGCCCAGATCGCGCAGCTCATGGCGGTGCAGATTGATCCCGGCAACTTCTACAAGACGCCGTTTTCCCTCTATCGGCTTCTCACGGCCGAGCAGCAGGCCGAGATCGATCGCCTGACCCATCGCGCTTTGTTTGCCGTCACGCACCGCGACGCGACGGCGCTGAAGGAGATCCACCTTGAAGTTTACGATGCCCTCGTTCGCGAGGGCCGCGCCGCCTGTGCCGCGTTGGGCGCGCCTTATCCGCTGAAGGAGGCCGACGAACATGACCTGCGCGCGCTGCTTGAGCGCGAATGGAGCGGCTGATACACAAAGGCATGCAACTTCATCTCTCCTCCTGGCCCGAAGTCGAGGCCTATCTCGCCAAGTCCAAGGCAATCCTGATTCCCATCGGATCGACGGAGCAGCACGGCCCAAATGGACTGCTCGGCACCGACGCGCTGTGCCCGGAGATCATCGGCAAGCGTGCCGGCGACGAGGCCGGCATCCTGGTCGGTCCGACGTTCAATGTCGGCCAGGCGCAGCATCACATGGCTTTCGCGGGCACCATCACGCTGAGGCCCTCGACGATGATCGCGGCGATGACGGACTGGGCGCAGTCGCTGACTCGACACGGCTTCGAGCGCATCTACTGGCTCAACGGTCACGGCGGCAACATCGCCACCATCACCGCCGCATTTTCGGAGATGTATCACGGCGTTACGTTCAACGACGCGGGATCGAACCGCCCGCCTCTGCGTTGCACATTGCGCAACTGGTGGGAGCTTCCCGGCGTGATGGATCTCTGCAGGCAGCTCTTTCCGGTTGGCGAGGGCAGTCACGCAACGCCTTCCGAAGTCTCGGTGACCTATTTTGGATATCCCGACGCGATTAAGCGCGTGGAGATGACGCCGCGCATCGCGCCGAACGGTCCGATCTATGACGCCGACGACTATCGCCGCCGCTTTCCCGACGGGCGCATCGGTTCGGATCCCTCGCAGGCCAATGTCGAGGCTGGCGCGAAGATCGTGGCCGCTGCCGTCAAGGGCGTGATCAACGAGTTCCGCGCCTTCGCTGCGTCGTAAGTTTCGAAACGCGCCGCCGCGTCTAGGACTTCGACGGCAACTTCATCTTGCGCACGGTCAGATTGTCGATCTCGAGATTGCGGATACGGGCACGAGAGATCGTCATACGATCGACCGCGAGATTGCCGATGGCCAAAAAACCTATAGCGGCCGCGCCGATTGCCAGCGCGCCCAGCGCCACTGCTCCCAACGCGGCGGCTCCGCGCCGTCTGCGGCGAGCCACGTCCACGCGGCGGCTTGCGACGTCACTCATGAGGAGGCTTCGATCTTTGCCGGCCAGACGTAAAGAGCATCCGGCATCTTCTCTTCGTTCTCCGCGCCGTCGGTGAGCCGCACAAGCGCGCAGCCGTGCCGTTCGTAGAAACTGCGCGCGCCGGCGTTCTGCTGGAACGCCCAGAGCTGGAAGCCTTGCGGGTGCTGCTTCGTCGCCGTTTCGAAAAGCCTGGAGCCCGTGCCGGTATTGAAGCGACTCGGATCGACATAGAGATGTTCGAGCCAGCCGCCGTCGATGACCGCGAATCCGACGACTTTGCCGTCGCGCTCGGCGACCCATGTTTCCTTGCTTTCCACGACGCCTCGGATGAAATTCCGCGTCTCGTCGTCGGTGTGCAGACGAGGCAGGTAGGTCATCGTCGCCCGCGCCGCAAGAAAGACCTCTGCAGCTTGAGGGGCATCTTTGGCCGTCGCGCGGCGAATCGTTGTGGCCATGTGCTCACTTCATGTGTGTTGTGCGCTTGAAACCGCGCCTGCTTAGGCCCATCATCGCACCTATCCCAGGGGTGCCCGCAAGGGCTGAGATCGCGATTGGGCGAATCCCTTTGAACCTGATCCGGCTAGTACCGGTGTAGGGAGAGGCAGATGAACAAACCCATCCTCAATTCCAAGACCGTCACCGAAATCACCCGTGGACCGTTGCCGGGTTCGAAAAAGGTCTTCGTCGACGGCGTGCCGTTCCGCGAGGTGGCCCTCAGCGGCGGCGAGGCGCCGATCCGGCTCTACGACACATCTGGTCCGTACACGGATGAATCCGTGAAGATCGACATCGAGAAGGGCCTCGCGGTCCGCCGCCGCGACTGGATCGTCGCCCGCGGCGATGTCGAGGAATATGAGGGCCGTGAACGCCAGCCGGAAGACGATGGTCTCAAGCGCGGCGAGCTTCTCTCGGTGCCGCAATTCGACCGCGCGAACCGCAAGCCGCTTCGGGCCAAACCGGGCCGCAATGTCTCGCAGCTTCACTATGCGCGTCGGGGCATCATCACCGAGGAGATGAAGTTCATCGCGGCACGCGAAAATCTCGGCCGCTCTGCTTTACGCGACGGCAATTCATTCGGGGCCTCGATCCCGGACCAGATCACGGCCGAATTCGTTCGTGACGAGATCGCGCGCGGCCGCGCCATCGTTCCGGCGAACATCAATCACCCGGAAACCGAGCCGATGATCATCGGCCGCAACTTCCTCACCAAGGTGAACGCGAATATCGGCAACTCCATCGTCACGTCGGGCGTTGCGGAGGAGGTTGAGAAGCTCGTCTGGTCGATCCGCTGGGGCGGCGACACGGTGATGGACCTCTCAACCGGCCGTCACATCCACACCATCCGCGAATGGATCATCCGCAACTCGCCGGTGCCCATCGGAACGGTGCCGATCTACCAGGCGCTGGAAAAGGTTGGTGGTGTGGCTGAGGATCTCACCTGGGAAATCTATCGCGATACGCTGGTCGAACAGTGCGAGCAGGGCGTCGACTATTTCACCGTCCATGCCGGATTGCGGCTCGCGCACGTTCCTTTGACGGCCAATCGGGTCACGGGAATCGTCTCGCGCGGTGGCTCGATCCTCGCCAAATGGTGCCTCGCTCATCACAAGGAGAACTTCCTCTACACGCATTTCGAGGACATCTGCGAGTTATTGAAGCAGTACGACGTGTCGTTCTCGCTGGGCGACGGCCTGCGCCCCGGCTCGATCGCCGACGCGAACGATGCGGCGCAATTCGCCGAACTCGAAACGCTCGGCGAGCTCAACAAGATCGCGCAGAAGCACGACATCCAGACCATGATCGAAGGACCCGGCCATGTGCCGATGCACAAGATCAAGGAAAACATGGATCGCCAGTTGAAGGTGTGTGACGAGGCGCCGTTCTACACCCTCGGCCCGCTCACCACGGACGTCGCGCCCGGCTACGACCACATCACCTCGGCGATCGGCGCTGCGATGATCGGCTGGTTCGGCACGGCGATGCTCTGCTACGTGACGCCGAAGGAGCACCTCGGGCTTCCCGACCGCGACGATGTGAAATCGGGCGTCATCGCCTATCGCATCGCGGCGCACGCCGCCGATCTGGCAAAGGGCCATCCGGCCGCGCGCATCTGGGACGATGCGATGAGCAAGGCGCGCTTCGAGTTTCGCTGGCGCGATCAGTTCGCGCTCGCGCTCGATCCCGAAACGGCGCAGGCGTTCCATGACGAAACCCTGCCGGCCGACGGCGCAAAGGTGGCGCATTTCTGTTCGATGTGCGGTCCGAAATTCTGCTCGATGAAGATCAGCCAGGAAGTGCGCGACGCCGCGCGCGGCCAGAACGATTCCCTGTCGACTGCAGAAATCCGCGCCGCGATGGCCAGGAAAGCGGAGGAGTTCAAGCAGGGTGGCGGCGAAATCTACGTGCCGAAACCGGCTGCGGAATAACCCGGTCGCGGAACGCTGCTACCACAGCGTGCGGCTGCCCGTCACGGCGTGCCACAGGAACAGCACGACGATCGCGCCGTGAGTGTTTATCCCGCTTTCGCCGCCACCTTCTTCCGGCCGGTGGGTGCTTTTTGAACGAAGCGCCCCGTATGCGCCTCACGTGTGAGCGCCAGATGCGCGATTGTGCCGGAACGGCTGAGTGACAGTTCCTTTGCCGCGCGATCGAGAGCCTCGAGCGCCGCGCTTGGCAGCGATATGTTCACGCGAACCGGTTCCTCTGCGATTTCAACTGGCACCAGAAGACGTGCCGCTTCCTTCACGTCCCGTTGGTGCGCAATTTTGTCGGGCGGGCGGGCTGAGGGAATGGTGTCGCCATATTCCTGCGAAAGCGCCACGTGGGCCTGGGCGGCGGAGTAGGCGTTACCTGCCGCTTCCTCGACGGTCCGGCCGAAACTCGTACATCCGGGCAGGTCCGGGAAGAACACGCCGAACCCGTCCCGTCCTTTTTCGATGATCGCTGTATAGAACCGCTGCATCACACTCACCTCAACTTTACGCCGGACTGCCGCTCGACGCTCCTGAGAGTTCCGGGCGGCATGTCCTTTACTGGATGCGGCACAGTCACTGTGCCGGCGCGCGTCGCATGCCTGAAATGGTGATGGCTGCCGCTGACGCGCACCTGCTGCCAACCAGCCTTTTCGAGCAGACGAATAATTTCGCGGCTGGAAAGGCTCTTCGGCATGCGTCCCATCTATACACAAAAAATGTGTATCTCGCAACAGGCCTACCGCAGCGTGCGGCTGCCCGTCACGGCGTGCCACAGGAACAGCACGATAACGGCGCCGAGGATGGCGACGAACATCGATGTCAGATTGAAGCGGAACACGTCGAAATCGGTGAGGCCGCGGAAGATTGCGCCGCCGACCAGCGCGCCGACCAGGCCGAGCGCGATGTTGAGGATGCAGCCTTCGCCGCGCCGGTTGACGATCCTGCTCGCGACGAAGCCCGTGATCGCCCCGAATATGGCCCAACCCAGAATCGACATGGTGCATCCCCTTTGCTGTGGGAAAAAGGTAAGTACTCGCTGCCGATCCTGCAAGCCGAGTCGGAGGTGGTGTGTCCGCAGAAAAATCGAGCATCGGAAAATTGTGGAGCGCGCTCGGCCCCGGGCTGATCACGGGTGCCGCGGACGATGATCCCAGCGGCATCGCAACCTATTCCCAGGCCGGCGCCCAGTTCGGCTACACGCTGGCCTGGACAATGCTGCTCACCTTGCCGTTCATGGCGGCGATTCAGATCATCAGCGCCTGCATCGGCTGGGACACGCGCAGCGGACTCGCCCGCAACATCGCGGAGCGGCTGCCGCGATCCGTTCTCTTTGCCATCGTCGCGCTCCTGGCCGTCGCGAACACGATCAACATTGCCGCCGACCTCGCGGCAATGGGCGAGGGGTTGCGTCTCATCGTCGGCGGGCCTTCGATTGTCTATGCGTTGCTGTTCGGCGTGATTTGCCTGACGGCGGAAGTCCTGATCCCGTATCATCGCTATGTCGGTTATCTGAAGTTTCTGACGCTGGTTCTGTTCGTCTACGTCGCCGCGGCCTTCAGCGTGCAGGTTCCCTGGCTCTCGGTGTTGAAATCCACGCTGCTGCCCCAGCTCTCGCTCAACCGCGACATGCTGCTGACCGTCGTCGCCGTGTTCGGCACCACCATCAGCCCATATCTGTTCTTCTGGCAGGCTTCGCAGGAGGCGGAGGAGTCGAATCTGAGCCACCGGAAACAACACGAACCCGCCGCGTTGAGCGCAAAGGCGTTCCGGCATATCGCGCGGGACACATGGACGGGCATGGTTGTTTCGAACGTGATCGCGTTCTTCATCATCGTGACCACGGCCGCAACGCTGCACGCCCATGGCATCAGCAAAATTCAAACGGCCGCCGAGGCCGCGGAGGCGCTGCGTCCGGTCGCGGGCGTGTTCACGTTTGCGCTGTTTTCCGCCGGCATCATCGGCACTGGCCTTCTTGCCGTGCCCGTGCTTGCAGGCTCGGCCGCCTATGCGGTCGCGGAATCGTTTCACCTGCGCGGCAGTCTTGAGTTGCCGGCCAATCGTGCGATCGGATTCTACGCCATCGTAAGCGCGGCGACGCTGGCGGGAGCAGGTCTGACGCTGACCAGCATCGATCCCATCGCCATGCTGTTCTGGACGGCGGTCATCAACGGCGTCGTGGCCGTGCCCATCATGGTGGCGATGATGATCGTGATTGCGCCCCGGGGCGGGCAGCACGTGCTGGCGCTGCCCGCCTGGCTGAAGGTTCTCGGCTGGCTTGCCACGGCGCTGATGGCGCTCGCCGTGGCGTTGATGGTGTGGTCGACGCTCTAGCCCATCGTCACGACGACTTTGCCCATCGCCTTGCGGTCCATGAGCATGCGGATCGACTTGCCGGCGTCCGCCAGCGGAAATTTGGCGGACACGTCGGGATGCAGCTTGCCGTCCGAGATCATCTGCATGATCTCGCGCAGGCTTTCGTTGGCATGCTTGGGATCGCGCTGCGTCGCCATGCCCCAGAACACACCCTGGATGTCGCAGCCCTTGAGCAACGTCAGATTGAGCGGGATCTTCGGAATCTCGCCGGCGGCAAAGCCGATCACAAGGTAACGGCCCTCCCAGTTCATCGCGCGCAACGCAGGCTCGGAATATTGATCGCCGATCGGATCATAGAGCACGTCCGCACCCTGTCCGCCCGTCAGTTCCTTGATCTTGTCCGACATTGCCTTCTGCTGATCGCGCGAAAGCGGAAGTTTCGGATAGACGAAGCCGGCGCTTGCGCCGTGCTTGATGGCGAGATCGACTTTTTCCTGCGACGACGCACCGGCAATCACCTTCGCGCCCATCGCGACGCCGAGTTCAACCGCGGAAAGGCCGACGCCGCCCGCTGCGCCCAGCACGACGAGAGTTTCCCCCGGCTTCAAGCGCGCGCGGTCCCTGAGCGCGTGATAGGATGTGCCATAGGTCACGATGAAGGCAGAGGCGACTTCGAACCCGACATTGGCCGGAACCGGAACGCAGCGGCGTGCGTCCGCGAGCACTTCCTCCGCGAACCCGCCATTGCCGATCGAAACGGCCACGCGATCGCCTACCTTCAGGTTGCTTACACCCTCGCCGAGCGCCTTGACCACGCCGGCCACTTCGCCGCCGGGCGCGAAGGGGAGAGCGGGCTTGAACTGGTACTTGTCCGCCAGCATGAGCACGTCCGGAAAGTTCACGCCGCAGGACTTGACCGTGATCAGCACCTGGTTCTTGCCCGGGGCCGGTGACGGAAGGTCACGAAGCTCCATTTCCTCAGGTGGTCCGTAGTGCGTGCAGAGCATGGCTTTCATTGCATTTCTCCCGATATTTTACGTCATATGGATGGCTTGGTCGGCGGCGACATTACGGGAAGGTGGCGGCCCGGCAAAGCGTGATTGCCTGAAACAAACGGCCGCCCGGGGCGTATACTGTTCGTTGGAGGGCACCAATTTCGAAGGACGACCACAGTATGCGGAGATTTCTTTCAGCCGTGGCGGGACTTGCGGTCCTGGCGGCAACACCGGCACTGGCCGACACCTGCATTCGCCAGAACGACATCCGGAACTGGTCCAGCATCAACGACAAGACGTTGATTCTGGAAAATTATCGCCACCAGAAGTTTCTGGTGAAACTGATCGGCACCTGCTCGGACTTCAAATTTCGCGAGAAACTCGTGATCAAGTCACGAGGGGGCTTTGGCATAAGCTGCGTGCAGATGGGCGACACCGTGATCACGCGCGGCTTCGGCCTTCCCGGCCGTTGTTCGGTGACGAGCGTTGAGCCGTACACACCGCCGGCAAAAGACAACAAGCCGGACGACAAGGCGCATTCGACCTACTGACGGTCAGGAAAGAGAAAGTTTGGCGAGCGCGGCGGACGGCCGTCGCTCGCCGACTGTTGCGCCACGCGTATTGAGGATCGGCGCACGCAGGATCGAGCGCGTCGCAGCGGTGTCATCCAGAAGTCCCAGCGCGTCCAGCACCGCTGCCATCGCCGTTTCCGAGGCTCGTCCCGCGCCATCGTCGATCTTGATCGCGATGCCAAGACCAGCCTTCGGAATCCATCCTGCATAAAACCCCTCGGCGCCGGCTTTGACGGCCGCGCGCCCGTTGCAGGCGCGCATGAGAATGGCGCAGGCGCGTCCGGTGCCGGAAACCAGTTCGGGATGAGCGATCATCGAAGAAAGCAGGCGCCGCGACGCGGCCGCCCGTTCCTTCGCGAGCTTGTCCGGCGCGGCCATACGTGCGGCGGCACGCGCAAATTCGGTCAGCGATGTCGCAAAGTTCGGTGCGGCGCATCCATCGATGCCGAAGGGCAGGTCTGTTGCGTCGCTCAACTCTCGCAATGCGGCGGCGACAGCCTGCTGAACAGGATGGGTCGCCTGCTCATAACCGTTCGTGGCGATGTCCCAATGCCGCGCCACGGTGAGGAAACCTGTGTGCTTGCCCGAGCAGTTGTTGAAGATGCGGGTCGGTTTTTCGCCGCGCCTGATCATCGCTTCGGCGAGGGGTTCATAGCGCGAGGCGTGCGCGCCGCAGGCAAGATCGTTCTCGCCGAGGCCAAGGCGCGCGAGCCAGGCTGCGACGCGTTCGGTGTGCATCGGCTCGCCGGAGTGCGAGGCGCAGGCCAGTGCCACCTCCTCATCGCTGAGGCCGAATGCTTCAGCAGCGCCGGATTCGACAAGCGGCAGCGCCTGCATCGGCTTGAGCGAGGAGCGCGAATAGACGGGCGTCTCCACATCGCCGAGGGCGAGCCGCAGCGCACCGTCCGCATCCATGATCGCGATGGAGCCGCGGTGCACGCTCTCAACCATTGCACCGCGGGTGAGTTCGACTAGAACCGGATTTGCCATACTATAAAACCTTGTCATCCCGGCCAGCAGCGCGTAGCGCTGGGCGAGCCGGGAACCACCGTGACACTGCGCCATGGGTCCCGGATCGGACGCTATCGCGTCCGTCCGGGATGACAAGATGGGGGAGGGTAATGCGCGGTTATTTCGCGGTCGGTGTAGACGGTATCTCGAAGCCGATAAATCTCGGCAATCTTATGCGCATCTCCAATGCGTTTGGCGCAAGCTTCTTCTTCACAATCAATGCGCGCGTAAAACTGTCAGACGCGCAGTCCGACACGTCGCGGACCGAGGGCGCGATCCCTCTTTACTCCTATGCCAATGCCGACGATTTCCGCTTGCCGGCAGGATGCCGCCTTGTCGGCGTCGAAATCACCGACGATGCCATCGAGCTGCCACGGTTCCGGCACCCCATACGCGCCGCATACGTGTTCGGCGCGGAACGCATGTCCTTGTCGCCGCAGGTGCTGGCGCGTTGCGAGTTCGTGGTGAAGATCCCGACGCGATTTTCCATCAATGTCGGAATGGCGGGCGCAATCGTGCTTTACGATCGGCTCGTCAGCACCGGCGGCTACGGCAGCCGTCCGATCGCCGCCGGAGGTGCCGCGGCGGAAATACCCCCACAGCACAAATGGGGCGCGCCGATCATCCGCTCGCGCAAGTGACAAGGCGCTTGCCGTCTGTATAGTTCGCCAACTCATGACACCCGCACTCGAAATTTCCCACCTCCGCAAAGTCTACAAGAGCGGCACCGTCGCCGTTGAGGACGTCTCGTTGACAATTCAGCCGGGCGACTTCTTCGGCTTTCTCGGTCCCAACGGCGCTGGCAAGTCGACGACGATCCACTGTATCACCGGCATCACCAATCCGACATCGGGCACGATCAAGATTTTTGGCGTCGACGCGGTTGCCGACTATCGCAACGCACGCAAGCTGGTCGGCCTCAGTCCGCAGGAATTCAATGTCGATCCCTTCGCCAATGCGCGCAACATCGTGGACTGGATGGGCGGCTATTTCGGCATGCGGGCGTCCGAACGCAAGAAGCGCGTCGACATGCTGATCGAACGCTTCGATCTGGTGCAGCATGCAAGCAAACCGTTCCGCGAACTCTCCGGCGGCCTCAAGCGCCGTGTGATCCTCGCCCGCGCCATGGTCAACGATCCCAAGCTCCTCATCCTTGATGAGCCGACCGCCGGCGTGGATGTCGAGCTGCGCATGGACCTGTGGCGCTATCTGCAGGAACTCAACCGCGACGGGACGACCATTCTTCTGACGTCGCACTATCTGGAAGAGGTCGAGCGGCTCTGCCGCAACATCGCCATCGTCAACAAGGGACGAATCGTGCGCAACGGGCCGAAGGAGGAGTTCTTCACCGAACCCGGCGGTCTCGAGCGCGCCTATCTCGCCGCCACCGGCAAGGCGGCGGACCATGCAGCGGTTGCCGCGCGATGATCATCAACTGGATCGGCCTGTGGACCATGATCCGGCGCGAGATCCAGCGCCTGATGCGCGTGCCGATTCAGGCCGTGGTCGCACCGCTGATTTCGGCGCTGCTGTTCATCTTCATTTTCGGCTTTGTGGTCGGCGGTCGCATCTCCAGCATCGGTGGCTACCGCTATCTCGAATTCGTCCTGCCGGGCGTGGTGATGATGAACATCGTCAACGCGGCGTTCCTGCAGGCCACCTCGCAGATCTACTTCCAGCGCTTCCAGAAGAGCATCGAGGAGATTCTGGTCTCGCCGCTCTCCTATGTGGAGATGATCGCCGGCGTGATCTCGATCGTCATCCTGCGCTCCGTCTTCACCGCCTTCGGCATCATGCTGATCGGCATGGCGTTCGGCGCGGTGCACATGCGCTCGGTGCCGGAGTTTCTGTTTTGGGTTATCTTCGTGTCGATGATTTTCGGCTTTCTGGGAATCATCGTGGCGCTGTGGGCCAAGACGTTCGAGCAGCTGAACGTCCTCGTCGTCTTCTTTATCCAGCCCTTGTCGATGGTCGGCGGCGTGTTCAACACGGTCGGCATGCTGCCCGTGTGGCTGCGCTGGCTCGCCTACGGAAATCCGCTATTCTACTTCATCAACGGGCTGCGCCACTCGATGCTGGGTTTCAGCGAGGCGCCCGCGGTCATCGGCGTGACGCTCACCCTTGCGCTCGCCGCGGTCCTTGGCACTATCGTGTGGCGGCTTTACGCAATCGGCTGGGGTTTGCGCGAGTAGAGCGCGCCTGGACGTCGCGCGCGGTGACCGTTTCGCCGCATTCCGAACAGGTCATCACGGAGCGGAAATCGTGTCCGCAGGCGAGATGCTTGTGCAGCACGGGCGGCCCGTTTTTCGTCGCGTAATGCTTGTCGCCCCAGTGCACCAGCGAAACTATCGCCGGATAGAGCTCCAGACCCTTCTCCGTGAGGCGATATTCGTAGCGCACCGGCCGCTCCTGATACGGCACCTTCTTCAGGATGCCTTCGTCGACGAGAAGGGCGAGACGCTCGGCCAAGACGCGGCGCGCGATCTTCAGGCTGTTCTCGAAATCCTCGAACCGGCGCACGCGCAGGAACGCGTCGCGCAGGACCAGCAAGGTCCAGCGGTCGCCGATCACCGCCAGCGTGCGGGAGAGGGAACAGTCTTCCTTGGCGAGGTTTTGCCAGCGCATCGCCGAAGAGTGCCATTGACTCAGTCTTATTGCAAGACGTATAAGTCTTAAAATAGAACTAAATGGGTCCGCCATGCAGAAGCGCAACGCCACGGCCGCCGTAATCGGTGCGGGCGACTTCATCGGTTCCGCAATCGCCAAAAAATTCACCGCCGAGGGCTACACGGTCTTCGCGGGCCGCCGCACCGCCGGCAAGCTTGCCGCGCTGAAGACGGACATCGAATCCGGCGGAGGCAAGTGCGAAGCGCGTGCGCTGGATGCGCGCAATGAGGAACAGATCACGGCGTTCCTGAAGGAAGCCGACGCGCACGCACCGCTCGAGGTTTGCGTGTTCAATCCCGGCGCCAATGTGAACTTCCCGATTCTGGAAACGACGGAACGCGTTTTTCGCAAAGTCTGGGAGATGGCGTGCTACGGCGGTTTCCTCACCGGACGCGAAGCGGCACGGCTGATGCTGCCACGCGGCAAGGGCACGATCCTGTTCACGGGTGCGACCGCGTCGCTTCGCGGCGGCAAGGGCTACACCGCATTCGCCAGCGCGAAATTCGGTTTGCGTGCTGTCGCGCAAAGCATGGCGCGCGAACTGGGCCCGCAGAACATCCATGTCGCGCACCTCATCGTCGACGCCGGCGTCGACACCGCCTTCGTGCGCGACCGCATCAAGGCGCGCGGCGGCGACGCGGCGCTCGCCAGCCTGCAACCCGATCAACTGATGAATCCGGATTCGATAGCCAGGGCCTATTGGTACCTGCACACGCAGGAGCGAGATGCCTGGACGTTTGAACTCGATGTGCGCCCCTATGCGGAGAACTGGTGATGACCGTCAAAGCGGAATTTCTGTTCGATTTCGGCAGCCCCAACGCTTTTCTCGCGCATCGCGTCATCCCGGACATCGAGAAACGCACCGGCGTCAGGTTCGTCTACACACCCGTTCTGCTCGGCGGCATCTTCAAGGCGACGGGCAACAGATCGCCGATGGAGGCGTTCGGCCACATCAGGAACAAGCTCGCATATGAGCAACTGGAGACGCAGCGCTTCATCCGCAGCCACGGCATTGCGGACTTCAAGTTCAATCCGTTTTTCCCGGTCAACACGCTGAGCCTGATGCGCATGGCCGTTGCGGCGCAGAACGAAGGCATCCTGCCGCGCTATATGGACGCGATTTTTCATCACATGTGGATCGAGCCCAGGAAGATGGACGATCCGGAAATAGTGAAGGCCGCGCTCGTCCGGTCCGGCCTTGATCCCGCTCTCATGGAGCGGGCACAGGCGCCGGATGTGAAGGCTGCGCTGATCGCAAACACCGAGGATGCGGTGGCGCGCGGCACGTTCGGCATCCCGACCTTTTTCGTCGGGACGGAGATCTTTTTCGGCAAAGACCGGCTGCGCGACGTGGAAGAGGCGATAAACGCCGCCAAAACCTCGTCCTAACTGCTTGAGCGGCCGAATTATTTCGACATTTTTATTGGACGGGCGGGAGCCGGACCCCTATTCTCCGCCGCGCTTGGGCCACCACCACAGAAGCGCCTGATTCCACAGCGATAAGGCGAACCGGCCAGCATCAGGAGCAGGCAATTCGATGATTTCTCAGTCCCGATTTGTTTCACGCGCGTTCGTTGCGGCCGCCGCGCTGGCGGCGTCGCTCGCCGCCGCCTCCGCCGACACCGCAACGTTGCTTGGCGTCAACAAGGACTGGTCTGCGTTCACCAGCGGCAGCGGAAACTCTAAAATCTGTTACGCGCTGTCAAAGCCGGTTTCGACCGATCCGAAAAAGGCCAAGCGCGATCCGATCTATTTCATCATCACCGACTGGCCCGGCCGCAAGCCCAAGACCAAGTCCGAACCCGAAGCGGTGCCCGGTTATCAGTACAAGGAAGGCAGCACGGTCACTGCGCAGGTGGGCTCCGACAAGTTCGAGATGTTCGCCAAGAACGAGGATGGCGCCGGCGCTGCCTGGGTGCGCGAGCGCGCCGATGAAGTGCGCCTGATCGAAGCAATGAAGCGCGGCCAGCAGTTGATCGTTGTCGGCACGTCGCTTCGCGGCACTGTCACGCGCGACACCTATTCGCTGGCCGGCCTTTCCGACGCGCTGGACAAGATCCACGCTTCCTGCGGGATGTGACACCGCGACAGCGATGTCATCCCCGGCGTGCATCGCCCAAAGGCGATGCGAGGGAAGGGGATACAGACCTGCGAACTAGACCTGATCTTTCCAGGCCGGAATGACTATATTGCCACCATGACCACCCCGACCAACCTCCTTGGCCTTTCGGCGGATGAACTGAAGTCCGCGCTGATCGACGCCGGCGTGCCCGAAAAGGCCGCGCCCATGCGCGTGCGCCAGCTCTGGAACTGGATCTACGTCCACGGCGCGCGCGATTTTGGTGCAATGACCAATCTTGCCAAGGATTTTCGCGCACAGATGGCCGAGCGTTTCGTGCTGGCGCGGCCGGAAGTCGTGACCGAGCAGATCTCCAATGACGGCACACGCAAATGGCTGTTGCGCACCGGGCCCGGCATCGAATTCGAAACCGTGTTCATTCCCGAGCCGGGCCGGGGCACGCTGTGCGTCTCGTCCCAGGTCGGCTGCACGTTGAACTGCCGCTTCTGTCATACCGGAACGCAAAAGCTGGTGCGCAATCTCACCCCGGCCGAGATCGTCGGCCAACTCATGGTCGCGCGCGATGCGCTCGGCGACTGGCCGAGCACCGCGCCTGGCCGCAAGGTCACCAATGTGGTGATGATGGGCATGGGCGAGCCGCTCTACAATTTCGAGAACGTAAAGGCGGCGCTCGCGCTGGTGACCGATGGCGACGGCCTCGCGCTCTCCAAGCGACGCGTCACGCTCTCGACCGCCGGTGTCGTCCCGATGATCGCCCGCGCCGGCAACGAGATTGGCTCCTCGCTCGCTATCTCGCTGCATGCCGTGCGCGACGAGATTCGTGACGTCCTCGTGCCGATCAACAAGAAATACCCGCTGAAGGAATTGATCGAGGCGTGCCGCAACTATCCCGGCGCGTCGAATGCGCGCCGCATCACCTTCGAGTATGTGATGCTGAAAGGCATCAACGACAGCCTGGCCGACGCGCGCGAGCTGGTGAAGCTGATCAAAGGCATTCCCGCCAAGATCAACCTGATCCCATTCAATCCCTGGCCCGGCGCTCCCTATGAGTGTTCCGACTGGGAACAGATCGAGAAGTTCGCCGAGATCGTGAACCGCGCCGGCTATGCCTCGCCGGTCCGCACGCCGCGCGGACGCGACATCATGGCAGCCTGCGGCCAGCTCAAGAGCGAAAGCGTGAAGCAACGCGCCAGCGAACGACACGCTGAAGAGAAGATGGCCGCCATGCGCTCCGCCGAACTCGCGCGGATGCCGTCGTAAAACTTTTCTTGTCATCCCCTTCCCCTCGCGACGCTTTGCTTCGCTCGGCTGGGGATGACAAAGGAGTTATGATTTCGTGCGCTTTGCGCTGATCATGTTGGATAACTTCGCAAGAACTTGCGCACATTCATTGCAACCCTCGCAGATTTCATTCGCGAATCCGCGCCGGCATTAAATTACTTATCCACACTTACAGACCGCGGCCGCGATCCTTACTTTTGCCTCGACGATTGTTCGAGGAAATGACGCGTGCGGGATCGAAGTCGCGGCCTCTATCCAGGCCTCCTGAAAGTGCCTATCCGAACACACCGCGAGGCCATACAGGTCCGGATGCGAACTCGCGCGCATCCGCGCGACGCGGGAATGCCGGCTCTCGCCAGAGCGGGGCACGCCTCCCGGTTTTCGCAAGGACCGGGGTGGTTGAAGCGAACGTGCTTGTGGTTGACCCTCGCGTCTTCTGCCTGCCTGCGACGTAGTGGAATGACCAGGGCGGGAATCTCCGGCAACAGCGCGCCGGCGGGACCCGCCCTTTTTTTTTGCCTCCCATTGTCATGGCCCGAAAAAGCGGGCCATCCAGGCGAAAACGCCCGGCAGTCGAACGCTACGCAGAAAACAATTGATTTACCCAAGGGAGCATGTGCCCAACTGGGTGGCCAGCTATTGCGGGCCATGACATGGAGGAAGTGATGTCTTCTGCGTTCGACCTCTCCAACAAGATCGCCGTCGTCACGGGTGGCTCCCGCGGCCTTGGCCGGGAAATGGTTCTGGCTTTCGCCAAGGCCGGCGCCGACGTCGTGATCGCCAGCCGCAAGCTCGATGCATGCCTTGCCGTGGCGAAGGACGTCGAGGCACTGGGCCGGCGCGCCTTTCCATTCGCGGCCCATGTCGGCAAGTGGAGCGACAATGACGCGCTCGCCGACGCCGCCTACAAGCAGTTCGGTCGCGTCGACATCCTCGTGAACAATGCCGGCATGTCGCCGCTCGCCCCATCGCTGACCGAGACGAGCGAAGAACTGTTCGACAAGGTCATCGATGTGAACTTCAAGGGACCGTTCCGCCTTTCGTCGCTGATCGGCGAACGCATGGTCGCAGGCAATGGCGGCGTCATCATCAATCTTTCCAGCACCGCCGCGTTCCTGCCCATGCCGCACACAATTCCCTATGGCGGCGCGAAGGCGGCGATCAATGTGATGACTGTGGCGCTGGCCAAGGCGTTTGCACCCAAGGTGCGCGTCAACTGCATCGCGCCGGGACCGTTCCTCACCGATGTCTCCACCGTCTGGCGGGAAAATGAAGCGGCGAAAAAAGCGCTCGGTCTCAGGCGCTTCGGCGAACCGGGCGAGATCGTGGGAACGGCGCTGTATCTGGCGAGCGATGCGTCGAGTTACACGACAGGGCAGGTCATTCGCGTCGACGGCGGCAGCTGGTAGGCCGATCCTTTCGAACCCGCTTGACGCTATGACGTGCGGGCTATTTAACCGGTGGCATGTGCTCCCTTCGCTGCCGTTTTGAGGGGGCGTGGTGCGCAAAGTCGAAAACGAATAAATCGTTTGGTCTAAAGGGCTTGGCCGGAGTTGCGGCCTGGCAAATGTGGGATAAGTCGTGGCTGCGAAGGATGTGAAGAAAGTTGTTCTGGCCTATTCGGGCGGCCTCGATACGTCGGTCATCCTGAAATGGCTGCAAACCGCCTATGGCGCGGAGGTCATCACTTTCACCGCCGATCTGGGACAGGGCGAAGAACTCGAGCCCGCGCGCAAGAAGGCCGAACTGCTCGGCATCAAGCCCGAAAACATCTTCATCGAGGATGTGCGCGAGGAATTCGTCCGCGACTATGTCTTTCCGATGTTCCGCGCCAACGCGGTCTATGAAGGCGTTTACCTGCTCGGCACGTCGATCGCGCGGCCGCTGATCGCCAAGAAGCAGATCGAACTCGCCGAGAAGCTCGGCGCCGACGCGGTCTCGCACGGCTCGACTGGCAAGGGTAACGATCAGGTCCGCTATGAACTCAGCTATTACGCGTTGAAACCCGACATCAAGATCATCGCCCCCTGGCGCGAATGGGACCTGACCAGCCGCACCAAACTTCTCGAATTCGCCGAGACGCACCAGATTCCGATCGCCAAGGACAAGCGCGGCGAAGCGCCATTCTCGGTCGATGCCAACCTGCTACACTCATCCTCCGAAGGAAAAGTGCTCGAAGACCCGGCAGTCGAACCCGAAAGCATCGTCTACCAGCGCACGATCTCGCCCGAGGACGCGCCGGACAAGGTGACGATCGTCGAGATCGGTTTCGAAAAGGGCGATCCGGTTTCCGTCGATGGTCAGAAGCTGTCGCCGGCATCGCTGCTGGCCAAGCTCAACGAACTCGGCAAGGTGAACGGCATCGGCCGTCTCGATCTGGTGGAGAACCGTTTCGTCGGCATGAAGTCGCGCGGCGTGTACGAGACGCCGGGCGGCACGATCCTGCTCACCGCGCATCGCGCGATGGAGTCGATCACGCTGGATCGCGGCGCCGCGCACCTGAAGGACGATCTGATGCCGCGCTATGCGGAGATGATCTATTACGGGTTCTGGTTCTCACCGGAACGCGAAATGCTTCAGGCGCTGATCGACAAGAGCCAGGAGTATGTCGCCGGCACCGTGCGGCTCAAGCTCTACAAGGGCAACGTGATCGTTATCGGACGGTCGTCGCCATACTCGCTTTACAGCCAGGACCTGGTGACGTTCGAGGACGATCAGGGCGCCTACGATCAAAAGGATGCGCAGGGCTTCATCAAGCTGAACGCGCTGCGACTGCGCACGCTCGCCATGCGCAAGAGGAAGGCCGGAAAATGAGCGGAAACCAGGACCAGATCGATTATTGGAACGGCCCCGCAGGCAAGCGCTGGGCCGAGGCCCAGGAAAGCATGGATCGAAATCTGTCGTCGATTAACGACGCCCTGTTTCGGTTCGCCGGCATCAAGGCGGGTGAACGGGTCCTCGATATTGGCTGTGGGTGCGGCACGACGACTTTCGCATTTGCCGAAGCCGCCGGGCCCGCTGGCCGCGTGACCGGCCTCGACATTTCCGCGCCGATGCTCGGCGTCGCGCGCGCTCGCGCGAAGTCGGCAGCAAAACCCGTCGAATTTCTCGAAGCCGACGCGTCGGTCCATTCCTTCAAGGGAGATTTCGACGCCGTGACGTCGCGCTTCGGGGTCATGTTCTTTTCCGATCCCACGAAGGCTTTTGCGAATATCCGCAGGGCGCTGAAGCCGGGCGGCAGGCTGGCTTTCGTCTGCTGGCGCGCCATGCCGGAAAACGCGTGGGCATTCGCGCCGTTCGCTGCGGCGCGCGAGTTCCTGCCGCAGCAGCCGCCGCCCGATCCGTATGCACCCGGACCGTTCGCATTCGCGGACTCAGCGCGCCTCAAGTCGATGCTAGAGGGTGCGGGCTTCACAAACGTGAAGGTCGAAAAACTCGATACCGTGATGCACATGGCCGCTTCCGCCAAGGATGCGGCCCAGTTTTCGCTCGGCATCGGTCCGTTGGCGCGCGCCGCCGCCGAACTCGACGAAGCGACACGCGCCAAGATTGTCGAGCGCGTGGCGGCGGCGATGGCCAAATTTGAAACACCTTCCGGCGTCACGCCTCCGGCGGCCTGTTGGCTGGTCGGCGCGTCGGCGTGAGTCAGTTCGGAGGCCCTTCGCCCAGCACGATGGAGCGGTGAGCGGACTGCGCCAGTACAACGATCGCCGTCGCGATGCGGTCCAGCTTCCGCCTGACATTCACGCGAACGCGCGGAACGATGTTCAGGATGCGATGAAAACGCTACGCCATCGCTGGTCCTCCGTCAGACGTCGATAGCGGCGTTCAGCGCATTGTCCTGGATGAATTCACGCCGCGGCTCGACGATCTCGCCCATGAGCTTGGCAAAGAGGTCGTCGGCCTCGTCCGCATGCTGGACTTTCACCTGGAGCAGCGTGCGGGCATTTTCGTCAAGCGTGGTCTCCCACAACTGCTGCGGATTCATCTCGCCAAGGCCCTTGTAGCGTTGCAGCGAAAGGCCCTTGCGGCCCCACTCGATCACCGTCTCGAGAAGCTGCGTCGGAGATCGGACGTCTATCGTCTCGTCCTTGCGGCGGAGCTGTCCAGCCTTGAGATAGGCGAGCTGAAGTTCGCCGGCCATGCGGTCGAGCTTGCGTGCATCTGCGCTTGAGATGAGCGCGCCATCGATGGCGACGGCTTCGCGCACGCCACGCACTTCACGCCAGAATTTCAGGCCGCCGTCGGACGTCGGTTCGCCGTGCCAGCCGCGCTCATATTCTTCCGAAAGCTGGTCGAGCCGGCGTGCGATGTATTCGGCCGCTTCCTGGGCCTTGGCGCTGTCGGCGAGCAGTTCGGGATTGAGTGCACCGGCAATGGCCGCCTGTTCGAGCACGAAGCGCGGATAGTGCTGCGGAAAGCCGTTGAGCGCCGATACGGCCGCGCGGGCGCGCGCCACCAGCGTGTCGAAATCCGCGCCGGCACGGGTCTCGCCCGAGTGCAGCGTAAAGGTCACGCCTTCCGAACCTTCGGAGATGACATAGTCATCGAACTCGCCCTGGTCCTTCAGATAGCGCTCCGACTTGCCGCGCACCGCTTTGTAGAGCGGCGGCTGCGCGATGAAGATGTGTCCACGCTCGATCAGCTCGCGCATCTGCCGGTAGAAGAAGGTGAGCAGAAGTGTGCGAATATGCGCACCGTCGACGTCGGCGTCTGTCATGATGATGATCTTGTGATAACGCAGCTTGTCGGCGTTGAATTCCTCTGTTCCGATGCCGGTGCCTAGCGCCGTGATCAGGTTGACGATCGACTCGCTCGTCAGCATACGGTCGAATCGCACCCGTTCGATGTTCAGGATTTTGCCCCGCAAAGGCAGCACAGCCTGGTTCTCGCGGTTTCGCGCCTGCTTGGCGCTGCCGCCGGCGCTGTCGCCTTCGACGATGAATATCTCGCACTTGGAGGGATCGCGCTCCTGGCAATCCGCGAGCTTGCCCGGCAGCGACGCGCCATCGAGGACGCCCTTGCGCCGCGTGAGTTCGCGCGCCTTGCGGGCCGCCTCGCGCGCCATTGCCGCTTCGACGACCTTGCCCACAACAGACTTGGCTTCGCCAGGATGTTCCTCAAGCCAGCGGCCGAGTTGGTCGATGACCACGCTTTCGACCACGGGCCGCACTTCCGACGAGACGAGTTTTTCCTTGGTCTGCGACGAGAATTTTGGATCCGGCACTTTCACCGACAGGACGCAGGTAAGGCCCTCGCGGCAATCGTCGCCGGTGAGCGGCACCTTGTCCTTCTTGGACGATATCTTCTCATCGGCATATTTCGTCACGACACGCGTGAGCGCGGCGCGAAACCCGGCCAAATGTGTGCCGCCGTCCTTCTGCGGAATGTTGTTGGTGAAGCACAGCATGCTCTCGTGATAGCTGTCGTTCCAGGTGAGCGCGACCTCGACCGTCATGCCGTCGCGTTCGGCTTCGATCATGATCGGGCCGGAGATAAGCGAGGTTTTGGTGCGGTCGAGATATTGCACGAAGGCCTTCAAGCCGCCTTCATAGTGCAGGGTCGCTTCCTTCGGCTCGACGCCGCGTCGGTCGGCCAGGGCAATGGTGACGCCGGAATTGAGGAAGGCGAGCTCGCGCAGGCGGTGTTCCAAAGTCGCGAAGTCAAACTCGGTCTTCGTGAAGGTTTGTGTCGAGGGCAGAAAGGTCACTTCCGTGCCACGCATGTCCGGTGCGTCGGCCACGATCTTGAGCGGCGCCACGGCGTCGCCATGCCTGAAGCGCATGTAATGCTCTTTGCCGTCGCGCCAGATGCGCAGGTCGAGGAATTCGGACAGTGCATTCACGACCGATACGCCGACGCCGTGCAAGCCGCCGGAAACCTTGTAGGCGTTCTGTTCGAACTTACCGCCCGCGTGCAGCTGGGTCATGATGACTTCAGCCGCGGAAACGCCTTCGCCCTCATGGATGCCGGTCGGTATGCCGCGGCCATTGTCGCGCACGGTGCAGGATCCGTCGGGATTCAACGTCACGTCGACGCGCGTGGCATACCCGGCCAGCGCTTCGTCGATGGCGTTGTCGACGACTTCGTAGACCATGTGATGCAGGCCCGAGCCGTCATCGGTATCGCCTATATACATGCCTGGCCGCTTGCGCACGGCATCGAGCCCCTTCAGAACCTTGATGCTGTCGGCGCCGTATTCTTCCATGACTTTCTTCGGCTCTTGCGACATCAGCTCACTGCCACGCCGACACCGGCGCCCACCATGATGACGGCCGCGCCCTTGTTCATGCGGCGGCGGGCCGGGACGCTGGCGAAGAACCCGCGCACCTGCGCGGCCAGGGCCGCATATCCCAGTGTGATGACCGGAATAAGTACCAGCGTGCATGCGCAGAGCTGCAGATATCCGATCAGGTTCAGCTTCGGCACATCGACGACAGTGGGTAGCAGAGCGACAAAGAATGTTATCGTCTTGGGATTACCCAGGATCAGCGCAAATTGCGCGAAGAACCCGCGCCTTGCGCTGGTGGGATGAACTTCCACGTCTTCGACATGAGCCGTCCAATATTTCCATCCGACATAGACGAGATAGGCCGCGCCGGCAAGCTTTACGACCAGAAACAAATTTCCCATCGCCTTGGCAATGAGGGCAAGACCCAAGGCCGACAAAGTCATCATCACGAGATCACCGCAAAGCGTTCCCAGCATCATCGGAAAGGTCGCGCGAAACCCGCTGCCAAGTGCGCGCGCCACGATGGCGATAATGCCCGGTCCTGGCATCGCGATAGCAAGGGCATAGATGCCGCAATAGATCAGCAGAGCGTGTATCGTGAGCAAGGTTCTACTCCTGTCGTCCAAGCCGTCCGTCGACGACGTTGTAGATTTCCGCGCGCGTCCCCAGCGTTTCGAATAGTGACAAATCCGTACCTGTCATCCATGCCTGCGCGCCGAGCGCGACGATTTCCTCAAACAGCGCGGTGCGGCGGCGCAAATCCAGATGCGCGGCGATTTCGTCCAGCAGCAGAAGCGGCGCGTGTCCGTCATGCGCTTTGGAAAGCTCCCAGGCGTCGGCGAGGATGATGGAGATCAGCAGCGCCTTCTGTTCGCCCGTCGAACATTCCCGCGCCTGGGTGCGCTTCTGCGTGTGGCGTACAGACAGATCGGTCAGGTGCGGGCCGAACGTCGTGCGTCCGGCTTCCGCGTCGCGAATGCGTGCTCGGGCCAAACGCTCGCGCAATGCATTCGCCGCGCCTTCGCCATGTTCGGCAAACAGAAGATCGGTCTCACCTTCAAGCGCGAGCTGCGCCGAGGGGAATGCACCGGCTTCACCGCGCGCCGTGAGCGCGAGATTGAGCCGCGAAACCGTTTCGGCGCGGCTGAGCGTCATGGCAATGCCGGCCTCCGCCATCTCGCCTTCCAGACCGTCGAGCCATGCTGGGTCGCGTGGACCGAATTTCAAAAGCCGCGCGCGTTCGCGCATCGCGGTCTCGTAGCGCGTTGAGACGCGCGCATGATTGGCGTCGAAGCCCAGTACCAGCCGGTCCAGGAATTTTCGCCGTCCGCTCACGCCCTCGATGAAAAGCCTGTCCATCGCCGGTGTCAGCCACAGCATCTGGACGAGTTCGCCAAGGTCGGTGGAATTTTGCGCCGGTGCGCCGTTCAGCTTGACCTGCCGCCGCTCGCCCCCATTTGGTCCCAGCGTCAGGCCCGTGCCGACTTCGTACGTCTCCCCACCCCGCGCCACATTGGCTGCGACGGCCCACAGCGCGTCGCTGGAGACGCTCGGCCCGCGCCGCACATGTTCGGCAAGCTTGGCGCCGCGCAGGCCGCGGCCGGGCGACAAAAGCGAGATGGCATCGAGCAGATTGGTCTTGCCCGCGCCGTTCGGTCCGGCCAGCACCACCGGCCGCCCGCCGACTGAAAGCTCCAACTCGGCATAAGAGCGGAAATTGCGCAGCGTCAGGCGCGTCACAGCAAGGCGTGGCCCACCTTCAAAGAGGACGGCCGCGCCGCTTGCGCGCTCTGTGGCTGGGCCGGTCAATCTCAGACCCGCATGGGCATGAGGACGTAGAGCGATCGGGCGTCCTCCGCATCTTCGATGATGGTTGGCGAACCTGCGTCGGAAAGCAGGAAGCGGATTTCCTTGCCTTCGATCTGGCTGGTGATGTCGAGCAGGTATTTCGCGTTGAAGCCGATTTCCATGCCTGCCGCACTATAGGTTGCGCCGAGCTCTTCGGTCGCCGTGCCGCTCTCCGGATTCACGACCGACAACGTGACCTTGTCCTTGGCCACGACGAGTTTCACGGCGCGGGTCTTGTCGGCCGAGATCGTGGAGACGCGATCGACCGAGTGCGAGAATTCCTTGGAATCCAGCGCCAGGGACTTGTCGTTGCCGCTCGGGATGACGCGCTGATAGTCGGGGAATGTGCCGTCGATCAGCTTCGACGTCAGCTCGACGCCGCCGAACGAGAACTGAATTTTCGTGTCGGACAGCGCGACTTCGATCGCGCCGTCCGCATCGTCCAGCAGCCGGCGCAGCTCGGTCACCGTCTTGCGCGGCACGATGATGCCCGGCATATCGGCCGCGCCGTCGGGCAGATCAAGTTCGAAGCGCGCCAGGCGATGCCCGTCGGTCGCAACGGCGCGCAACGTCTTGACCTTTCCCTCCTTGGCGGCATGCATATGGATGCCCATGAGGTAGAAGCGCGTTTCGTCCGTCGCCATGGCGAAGCGGGTCTTGTCGACCAGCCGTTTCAGATCGTCCGCTGCGAGACGGAAACGATGGGGCAGGGCGCCCGCGGCCATCTGCGGGAAATCTTCCTTCGGCAGGCATGCAAGCTCAAAGCGCACCGTGCCGGCGGAAACGGCAAGCCGTCCGCCTTCGCTCGTCAGCAGCTCGGCCTGGACCTGCGCGCCGTCGGGAAGCTTGCGCACGATGTCGTACAGCATGTGGGCCGGCGCGGTCGCCGAACCGTTGCGCAGCACGTCCGCCGGAATGGCTTCAACGATTTCGATGTCGAGATCGGTGGCAGTCAGTTTCAGCTGACCCTTGGCGGCTTCGATCATGACGTTCGACAAAATAGGGATCGTATTGCGGCGCTCGACGACACTCTGGACGTGGCTCAGGGCCTTCAGAAAGGCACCCCGTTCGACATTGATTTTCATCGTTCTCGCAGCGTGATTTTGGGCCGTTTGAAAACCCCAGGTCCACCCGCTTGGAACGGGTTGGTAACCCACTGATTTCCTTGAGTTTCTTGACGGCCGAGACTCAGGTTTTGCACTATACCAAATACCCCTCCGAAAAGGAGAAAATAATGCGAACGTGCGGGCATTCAGGCGGCCTTGCCAAACGCTCCCAAAGTAGGCCGGATCCTCAGGCCCAAGTGGCGTCAGGGAGAGATTCCACGTCGCCCGTAGGTATCGCCAACGGCCGGGTCGAGCGCCATCGCCGCGGCGATATCTGCGTCGCCTTCGCTTTTTCTGCCGAGCCGCAACTTCACAATACCGCGCATGAAGAGCGAACTGGAGTTCGTGGCATTCAGCGCGACCGCCGTTTCGTAGCTCGCCAGTGCTGCGGTCAAGTCGCCCATCCGGAACTGCACGAACCCCAGGCTGTCCATGGTGAAGGTTGAGTTCGGCCGGATCTGCAGCGACTGTCTGCACTCGTCCAGTGCCTGGGGCAGTTCGCGGTTGGTGATTGCTCGCGCCCAGCACACGTCATTCAAAACAGCTGCGTCGCGGGGCATGAGTGCAAGGCTGCGGTCATAATCGGCAATGGCCAGCTCAGAGTTGCCCTTCGATATCCAGACAAGCGCTCTCTCGTTGTAGTAGGTCGTGTTGTCTGGGCTCTGTTGAATTGCAGACGTCAGGTCCTTCAGAGCGTCGTCATACTGTCTTTTGTAACGAAACGCGATGGCCCGGTCGTATAGGGCGGTTGGATCTTTGTCTTCGATCGAAAGAGCGACGCTTTCGTCGCTTATTGTCGCATCAAGATTTCCAAGTTCCAGGTTGGCAAAGCCGCGGTGCACGTAGAAGAGAGCGCTCCGGGGGGCCGACGAAATATCTTGCGTGAATACCGCAACTGCTTGCTCGTAGTCGGCTACCGCTCCGGCACTGTCGCCCTTGCCGGCCTTCAACATCCCTCGTTCCGTCCAGTACCGCCCTTCGGCCGGCGCAAGTGTTAGGGCCTGATTGACGTCGGCAAACGCCAAATCCATTTCGCCCTTGGCGTGGCGTGCGGTGCCGCGCGAAAAATAGGCAGGTGCGTCGTCGGCCTTAATCGCAATGGCTTTCGTGTAATCGGCGATCGCTTCGTCGAGTTCATCCAATTGTCGATGACAAAGGCCGCGATTGACGAGAATTGCTTCCGCGTCCGGCCGCAAGCTGAGATAGGACGTGAAATCGTCGATCGCCGTGCGGCAGTCCAGCTTCGACCAATACGCCATTCCGCGAGAAAACAAGGCATCGGCATCTTTCGGGTCGAGGGTGAGTACATGATCGAGGTCGACAATTTCAGCGGAGTAATCATGGCGTAGGTCTGCTGTGCGCGCACGATTGCTGAGTGCAGTTGGGCCGCTTGGATCCATAGCGATCGCTTTGGAGTAGTCTGCGATGGCTTGATCCATTTTGTGCTTGTACTCAAAGGCCACGCCACGATCGTTGTACGCTTCTGCGCTGGGGCGAAGCGCGATGCTACTCGTGAAGTCCGCCACTGCGCCGTCATAGTCGCCATCCGCCTGACGGCTCCTGCCGCGTTGGTACAGGGCTTCGTCATCCTTCGGGTTGCGCGAGATGACGATGTCGAAATCTGCGATGGCATCTTTGTGGAGGCCCATCGCCTCGCGTGCCAGTGCACGATTGAAATAGACATCGTCATCGTCCGGATTGAGCAATATGGCCTGAGCGTCGTCGGCGAATGCTTTGTCCAAAGTGCCTTCGCCGGCATAAGCCAGTCCACGTATCCGGTAGGCCGGCTCGAAACCCGGATATTTGTCGATGACAGCGGTGAGATCTTGAATCGCCTGGACGTTCTTTTCCAGAAGCTCAAACGCCCACCCGCGTTCGAAACGCGAGTTCGAAATCGTTTGGATCGAGTTCGATAGCGGCTGAAAAATCCTGAACTGCTCCCTGGTAGTTCTTTATCTGCAGGAAAATGAGGCCGCGGTCGAAGCGCGCAATTGCAGAGAACGGAACCTTCCTGATGGCGTCCGACAAATCTGCCATGGCTGCGTCGGATTTTTTTAGTGCATACTCGGCTTCGGCGCGGATAATGAGGCCGTCGACGCCCCCACCCTGTTCGATGCATTGAGTGGCCGACTGCACGGCCTTGGAAAAGAGTGCGTCTGACCCGCGCCGCACCTCGAACCCGCTCTGCGCCAACTGGTAAGCCTGGCCGCACACGGCAATCGCGGGCTGGCTGCCCTGCGGCGGCAACGAGCCCTGAGACGTTGGCGCGGCGAGCGCCGCAAGAATTAGCAGTTGCTTCACGGTTTTTGGCACGAGGTTCGCTCGAGCGAATATTATGCGCGAAGCAGGCTCGGGAAAAGCGCAGCAAAGAAAACGGCGCCCTGAGAAGGGCGCCGTTTTGCGGGTTTCCGGTACAATTAGGCTCGGCGGGACAGCATCTGGCTCAGGAAATCGACCTCCTGCTTGAACAGCGGATCCTCGTCGCAAAGCGCTTCGATGCGTCGGCAGGCGTGCAGCACCGTCGTGTGATCGCGACCGCCGAAGCGCCGACCGATCTCGGGCAGCGAACGCGTCGTCAGCTTGCGCGACAGGTACATTGCGACCTGACGCGGACGCGCGACGCGGCGTGCGCGCTGCGGCGAGTGGAAGTCTCGGACGTCGAGCTTGTAGAACTCCGCCGTTTTGCGCTGGATGTCCTCGATGGACGTCTTGGCGCCCGGTGCGCTGCGCAGGCCGACGACGTCCTCGATCGTGCCGAGGGTCACCGCCTTCTTTGTGAGGTCTGTGTAGGTCGCAAGTTTGGTGAACACGCCGATCAGCTCGCGCGGGCTTGCTTCTTCCATGTCTGCGATGTGTTCGAGCACATCGTCGGGCAGGAGAGCCTGAGGCTTGTGCCGCGCAAATTCCGCGGCACGCGCCTTCAGGATGGCAAGACGCGTCGCCCGATCCGGCTTGTCGAGGGCGATGCACAGACCGCCGGCGAGACGTGACTTGACGTCCGGCGCCAAGGCCCTCGAGCGCAGACGGTGCGCGGTCGGCGGCGATCACCACGCGGCGGCGAAGATCGGCAAACGCGTTGACCGTGTAGAGGAACTCCGACGCCGTCGCCGTCGAGCGGCAGATGTGCTGCAGGTCGTCGATGATCAGCACTTCGGCGGTGCGCAGTTCTTCCTTGAAGGCGAGCGTGTCCTTGCGATAGAGCGCGCCCAGGAAGTGGCGCATGAAGTCTTCCGCGCGCAGGAACAGCGTGCGCTTGCCGCGCTTGCGGAATTCCAGCGCGGCGGCATTCAGCAGATGGGTTTTGCCGAAACCGAACCCGCCATGGATGTAGAGCAGCGGTATGTCGCTGTTCTGGCCTTCGGCGAACGCCCTTGCTGCGCCGAGGCCGAATTCATTGGCTGGTCCCGCGATAAAGCTGTCGAAGGTCTGTTGTGGATGAAGCATGCGCGTCCAAAGTCCGCGGCCGGCGTCGCTGGGCGCTTCGTCCTCGGTGGCGCGCGCGACATAGCTCATGACAGGTGGCTCGTTGCGCACCGGCTCGCGGATCAGACCGCCGCCGATGACCGGCTTGGGCACGGTGAGCACGACCGAGATCGACACAGGCTCGGCGCCCTCCGCCTTCAGCGCCCGTTCGATGCGCGTCACATAATGGTTTGACACCCAGTTGCGCACGAACGGTTTGACGGCGCCGATATTCAACTCGTCATTGTCCCAACCGTCGAGCGTCAATGGCCCGATCCAGGCGTCAAACACAGCATCGCCTAGTTCGCGGCGTAGTCTTTCGCGTGCGCCGGACCAGGCCGTGGGCCAATCGGGCCGCGCCGGCTTATTCGTCATTTGTCCCATTTTTATTACCCGCTTCTTGCCGGCACTCGGCCGGTGAGCCCCTCGTTGTCGTTCGGACATTTCGCCCGTTATCCCCAAAAGTCTGTGTTAAGCCGTTTCACCTCGTCGCATTTGCCTCTCCGCGTTCATGATTGCTTCCACGGAAGACCGCTGGCCTTCCATCCATTCTGTTTTCCGCGATGACGTTCGCCGTCGAGATCGCCTTCAAATCCCCCGGCGATGTTGTAGGCGCGGTTGTAGCCGGCGGCCGTCATCGCCACGGCTGCGGCGCGCGAGCGGACACCGGAGCGGCACAGAAACAGGATCGGCGCGTCCTTGGCGCCTGCGCCCGAGTGCTCGGTGTCCGTGACGAACGACGGATTGGCACGCATGGCGGGAAAAGATTGCCACTCGACCAGAATCGCATCGCGTCCCAGGCTCGACAGGTCGGGCAGGCCGACGAAATTCCATTCCGCCGTCGTGCGCACGTCCACCAACTGTGCCTTGGGATCGCTTTTGAGAAGTGCCCACGCTTCGCTGGCGCTCAGGTCGCCGGCATAGTCGTTGGAGGGAATGTTCGAGGCCATAGGCATAGAATCCGGCAAAGTCCGTCATCGACCGAGCGTCCGCCCAGTCTACAAACGTAGTAATTTCAAGAGTTCAGCGGCTACTAGACTTACAGAGACCGATTATTTCCGGACTCGCGACCTCGAATACTTGGGCGGGATTTTGTCTAGTGTTCGACATTTTTTTCTCTTGCCACCGAACGAGGGTTAACATCTCGCAAAATCGAATCAGATTCAAGCGAACAAAATGTGAACCGTCATGATTTTGTTGCAGCTAACCGTTTGTACGTATACGGATTTTTCTATTCTGACCGCTTCGTGCGCGGAATCAGACACTTAGGTGACCATTCGTCCCTGCTGCGCCGCAACAACATGACAGTATGAAGAATATCAGCATACTGACAATAAAAAGGGGCCCGAAACGGCCTCGAGCCCCAATTTCCAAGATTCAGTGAAAGAATCCAGTTATTTGGCGAGCTTGGCCACGCGCTTCGTCAACCGCGAAACCTTCCGGGCGCCTGTATTCTTGTGCAGGATGCCCTTGGACACGCCGCGCATGATTTCCGGCTCTGCGGCCTTCAGCGCCGCCTGGGCCGCTGTCTTGTCGCCCTTTGTCAGGGCTTCTTCGACCTTGCGGATGAAGCCGCGTACGCGGGTCTTGCGCGAGGTGTTGATCGCGGTGCGCTTGGCGGTCGTGCGGACGCGCTTCTTGGACGAGGCGATATTGGGCATGGGTCTTCCTGCAGCAATTCGGAGGCGGGCGTATACCCCTGACGGGCTCAGGGGTCAAATGCCCTATTTGTCCTTGAATGCAGGTTTGCGCTTCTCGCTGAACGCGGCCATGCCTTCCTTCTGGTCGCCGGTCGCAAACATGGAGTGGAACACGCGCCGCTCGAAGCGGATGCCCTCGGCCAGCGTGGTCTCGTAGGCCCGGTTCACGGTCTCCTTGGTCATCACAACGATCGGCGTCGACTGTTCCGCGATCTTGTGGGCCGCTTTCATCGCCTCGGACAGGAGTTCGGCGGCGGGAACGACACGCGAAACCAGACCCGCGCGCTCGGCTTCCGCCGCGTCCATGATCCGGCCGGTGAGACACATTTCCATCGCTTTGGACTTGCCGACGAAGCGGGTCAGACGCTGCGTGCCGCCGATCCCGGGCATGACGCCGAGGGTGATCTCGGGCTGGCCGAATTTTGCGGTGTCCGCGGCGATGATGAAATCACAGAGCATGGCGAGCTCGCAGCCGCCGCCCAGCGCCCAGCCGCTGACGGCGGCGATAATCGGCTTGCGGATATTTGAGATGCGGTCGTTGGCTTCGGCGAAGAAGTTGGACTTGAACATGTCCATATAGGATTGCGGCGCCATCTCCTTGATGTCCGCGCCGGCCGCGAAGGCGCGTTCGGATCCGGTCAGGACAATGCATCGGACAGCGTCACCGCGATCCCATTCTTCAAGGGCCGCGACCAGCTCCTTCAACAGTTCGGCGTTCAAGGCATTGAGCGCCTTGGGCCGGTTGAGCGTGATGACGCCGACTGCGCCATCGGTTGTCGCAAGGATATTCTGATAGGTCATTGGGGGCTCCGTCGCAGAGCGTCTTTCCTATCTCTCCACTTGACATGCAACCAAATGGTTGCATATTAGGACCATGAGCATGGACGCGGTTTTCAGGGCACTTGCCGATCCGTCACGGCGGCGGCTGCTGGACAGGCTTCATGCCCAGAACGGGCAAACGCTGAACGAACTGTGCGAACAGATGGAGATGACGCGTCAGGCAGTGACCAAGCATCTGGCGATCCTGGAGGAGGCAAACCTCGTCGCCACGGTCCGCAAGGGCCGCGAGAAAGAGCACTACCTCAATCCCGTTCCTATCAACGAGATAGCCGAGCGGTGGATCGGCAAATTCGAACGCGGACGCCTCAAGGCGCTTAGCGAGTTGAAGAAAAACCTCGAAAGGGAAGAACAATGAGCAGCAAATACGTTTACGTAACCTACATCCGCACCACACCGGAAAAGCTGTGGGACGCACTCACCAAACCGGAATTCCAGAAGCAGTACTGGTTCGGCATGCACCAGGAGTGCGGTTGGAAGCCCGGTTCGCCGTGGAAAATGGTATTCCCGGACGGCAGAGTCGCCGACAGCGGCGAGGTGGTCGAAGTCTCGCCGCCAAATCGCATCGTGCTGCGCTGGCGCAATGAATTCCGGCCGGAGATCCGCGAGGAGGGTTACTCACGCTGCACCTATTCGCTCGAACCGGCGGGCGACACGGTCAAGCTGACCATCCTGCACGAGACCGATCGCGACGGATCAAAACTGATCGAGGCGGTTTCGGGCGGCTGGCCAAAAGTCCTGGCCAGTCTCAAGAGCATGCTGGAGACCGGCAAGGCACTCGACGAAATTCACACCTACGCCAAGGTTGGATGAACTATTTCTGGCAGGCTGGGCAGTAGAATGTCGAACGCCCGGCCTGCACGATACGCCTGATTTTTCGCTTGCAGCTGTTTGCCGTGCAGCGCTCGCCCTCGCGGCCGTAGACCAAGAACGTCTTTTGGAAATAGCCCATCTCGCCGTCCGTGCGGCGGTGATCGCGCAAGGACGATCCGCCGGCGGTGATTGCCTCCTTGAGCACCGCTTTGATTTCTTTGACGAGCGGCGCAATGCGCCCAGGCGAAAGCGATTTCGCAAGCCGCTTCGGCGAAATGCCGGATCGGAACAGCGCCTCGCAGACATAGATGTTGCCGAGGCCCGCAATTACGCGCTGGTCGAGCAGAGCGGACTTGATCGGCGTCTTCTTGCCTTTCAGCGCTTTCGTCAGATAGGCCGCGTCGAATTCGTCCGACAAAGGTTCGACGCCAAGGCCCTTGAACAGGCGATGTTCGTCGATCCTGCCGGTGTCGATCAACGTCATGAGACCAAAGCGGCGATGGTCGGTGAAGACGATCCGCGCCGGCGCGTCGGTCTGCATCACCACATGATCGTGCTTGCCCTTGCCGGCATCGGGCGGGGCGGCTGGATAAAGGAACTTTCCAAGCTTTCGTTCTTTTCCGTCGGCATAGACCGCGATGCGCCCGCTCATGCCGAGATGGATGACGAAAGTCTCGCCGCCGTCGAGTTCGGCCATCAAATATTTGGCCCGCCGCCACAGCCGCTTCACCGTCTGGCCGGTGAGCCTTTTGACGAAGTCGTTGGGAAAGGGAATGCGCAAGTCCCCCCGTCTCGTCTCGACATGGATGAACTTGTGCCCCTCCATAACCGGGCGAAGGCCCGTGCGGACAGTCTCAACTTCGGGCAATTCGGGCACGGGCTAACCATTAAGAGTCGCAGCCGATGACGGTAGCCCATGGAATCCGCAGCGGCTATTCTTCCGGACATGACTGCTGACACTACCGCCAGTTTCGGATTTCGCGACGTGCCGGAGGCCGAAAAGGAAGGCCTTGTGCGCGAGGTCTTTTCGTCCGTTGCCGGCAAATATGACCTGATGAACGATCTGATGTCCGCAGGCGTACACCGCCTTTGGAAGGACGCGATGGTCGAATGGCTGAATCCGCGCCCGGGCTGGAACGTGCTCGACGTCGCCGGCGGCACCGGCGACATCGCATTTCGCATCGCCGATCTGGCTCGGGCCCGCGGCGGCGAGGCGCACATCACCGTTTGCGATATCAATGCCGACATGGTGGGCGAGGGCGTAAGACGGGCCAGAGCCAAGGACGAACGCGCGATCACCTGGATCACCGGCGATGCGGAGGCGCTGCCGATACCGGACGCGAGCATGGACGCCTACACAATTGCGTTCGGAATCCGGAATGTGACGCATATCGAAAAAGCCCTGACCGAAGCGCGACGTGTTTTGAAACCCGGCGGGCGGTTCCTCTGTCTCGAATTCAGCCGCGTCGAGGCGCCGGGGCTTGATACTCTGTACAATGCCTATTCGATGAACGTGCTGCCGCGCCTTGGCCAGATGGTGGCGGGTGACGCGGAAGCCTATCGCTATCTGGCCGAAAGCATTCGCCGTTTTCCCGCGCAAGCGAAGTTCGCCAGGATGATCGAGTCGGCGGGTCTCTCGCGGGTGAAGGTGCGCAATCTCACCGGCGGCGTCGCGGCAATGCACTCGGCCTGGAAGATCTGATGTTCCGCCGCCTTGCCGATTTGCGACGGCTCTGGCACGCGGCGCGCGTGCTCGCGCGCAACGATGCGCTGTTTCCGAAAGAGTACGAGGAGCTGTTGCCGGGTTGGGCGCGCGTCGCTCGCCGGCTTCTCGGCAGCGGCCGGGCAAAGAACGATACGGCGCCACCAGGAGTGCGTTTGGCGCGTGCGCTGGAAAGTCTCGGGCCTGCCTACATCAAGCTGGGACAGGTGCTGGCGACGCGCGCCGATGTCGTGGGCGATGAAGTCGCCATTGCGCTTGCGCAATTGCAGGACCGGTTGCCGCCATTTCCGATGGAACAGTCGCGCGCGGTGATCGAAAAATCGCTGAGCCGTCCGATCGATACTGTGTTCAGCGCCCTTTCGGAACCGATCGCAGCCGCGTCGATCGCGCAGGTCCACGACGGCATGACGGCTGATGAGCCGCCTGTGCACGTCGCGGTCAAGGTGCTGCGTCCGGGAATTGCGGTTGAATTCGGCAAGGATATTTCAGCCTTCGCGCTTGCGGCGCGCCTGGCCGAACGGTTCATCCCGGAAGCCAAACGCCTGCGTCCAATCGCGATGGTGGACACTCTCGCGGTTTCGGTTGCGATGGAGCTCGATCTGCGCATGGAAGCGGCGGGCGCATCGGAGCTCGAAGAGCGCACGCGAAGCGATCCGGATTTCCGTGTGCCGCACATCGACTGGAGCCGCACTTCAGAGCATGTGCTGACCAGCGAATGGATCGAAGGCACGCCTTTGCGCGATCCGGCCGCGATTGTCGCGGCAGGTCACGATCCCAAGCGCATCGCCAATCTTGTCATCCGCAGCTTCCTGACTCAGGCGCTGCGCGATGGCTTCTTTCATGCCGACATGCATCCGGGAAATCTTTTCGTCGATGCGGAAGGCCGCCTGGTCGCCGTCGATTTCGGCATCATGGGACGCCTTGACGAGTCGATGCGCCGCTTCATGGCCGAAACGCTGGCCGGATTTCTTGCGCGCGATTATTTGCGCATTGCCCAGATCCACTACGACGTCGATTTCGTGCCGGCTCACCATCCGGTCGAAACATTCGCACAAGCTCTGCGTGCCATCGGCGAGCCGATCTTCGGCCGCTCGGCGAAGGACGTTTCGATGGCGCGGCTGCTGCAGCAACTTTTCGACACGACCCGCCGTTTCGACATGCAGGCGCAGCCGCAACTCGTGCTGCTTCAGAAAACGATGGTGGTTGTCGAAGGCGTGGCGCGCAGCCTCGATCCGGATTTCGACATCTGGGAAGCCAGCCGGCCCGTCGTCGAAAAGTGGATGATCGAGCGCATGGGCCCCGAGGGCAGGCTGCGCGACGCTGCCGACGGCATGAGCGCGCTTGGAAGGGCCGCGCAGAACCTGCCGCAATTGCTGAAGAATGCGGAGATCATTTCCGCCATGCTCGCAGATGGCGGCCTCAGGCTTCACCCGGAATCCGCAATGCTGATCGCTGAAGCGCAGATCGCACGGACCCGGCATGTTCGCATTGCGATATGGATAGCAGCGGGCGCGTTAGGAGTCCTCGCGCTCGTCCCGTTTATATAGCTGAAAAAATCGGATCAGCCGATCCGAAGATGGCCCGCATTGCAGGCGGTCGTGCCCTGTGCGTTGGTGACGTAGACGCGGACCGTGACCGTGTGATGGGCGAGATCGGGCATATCCGGAACGCGGACATGCACGGCTTTGCCGCCGATGCTTTGGTCGGTCAGAAGCACAGCTTCATATCCGGTGGGTGCCTCACCCTGAACCGGATCGAACGCCATGACGACATTCACGTGGGCGCCTGGCGTGCCGATGCTCTCGCATTCAATCGCAAGTTCCTGTCCGCGGGCGACGCGCATGACGTCCGATCCGCCGCGATCATTTGGGGCGTAAGTCGAACCGTGTCCGCTGGGAGTCTGATGATCGAATGCAACCGCGGGGACTGCGAGGAGTGTACAAGCTGCGACTGTACATCCGAACGATACCAGACGCATCACGGTTCCCCAGAGTCTCACGCCGACTCCATTTCTACCTTTAAATTGTACCTGTCCCAATAGTCTTCGACTTCTTTTGCAAGCGCGAAGTCGATCGGAACGTGGCCTTTCTCAATTTGAGAGCCTTGTAAAAAATGCAACTCCTCTATGCGTCGCGAGATAGGATCCAGAAACGTGTCGCCATCGCTCCCGCTGCGACCAGCAGGCCAAAGGCCAGGCCCATCCAGATGCCAAGACCTTTCAAATGAAGGCCAAACGCCAGCCAAAGCCCCATCGGCGCGCCCGCCAGCCAATAGCTTCCGCCCGCGATCCACATGGGCGCGCGTGCATCCTTTAGACCCCGCAAGGCTAGCGCCGCCGAAACCTGCATGCCGTCGACGACTTGGAAGGCAGCGGCAACATGGAGGAAGACGACAGTCAGCGCGATGGCGTCGGCGTTGGCCTTCAGGTCTGCGCCAAAATAGAATTCGGCGATCTGCTGCGGGAAGTTCCAGATCAGCGCCGAACAGATCACCATGAACGACGTCGCGATCGCGATGGCGGACCAGCCCGCGCGGCGCACCGCTTCCCGATCGCCCGCGCCTGCGGCAAGGCCGACGCGCACCGTCGCCGCCATCGCGACGCCGAGCGGCACCATGAAGGTGATGGACGGCACATTGAGCGAGATCTGATGCGCCGCCATCGTCGCAGTTCCGAACGTGCCCATGATCAGAGTGGCGGAGTTGAACAGCATCGCCTCGAAGATCATGGTCATGCCGATCGGCATGCCAAGCCGATAGAGTTCGACAAGCTTGCCCCAGTCGGGCCGGTGGAAACGCCGGAAGACGCGATATTGATGCAGCTTCGGCGTCAGCCGGATTACCACCAGCATGGCGAAGAAGCTGAACGCCAGCGAGCAGGCGCTCGCCGTACCGGATCCGGTCAGGCCCCAGCGCGGAAAACCGAAATGGCCGAAGATCAGTGCGTAATCGCCAAGCGCGTTGAAGCCGATCGACACCAGCATGACGATCAGCGACGCATTCGGTTTCGACAGCGCCGTCGAGTAGTTGCGCAACACCTGGAAGCCCAGCGTGAAGGGCAGGCCGAAGCTCAGCGGCACGACAAAGCGTGCCGCCGCGTCGGCAAGCTCGGGCGACTGGCCAAGCGCCATCAGGATCGGCCGTGTGAAGAACATCAGCACGATCAGCGGAATCGACATGATGAGCACCGACCACAGGCCCATGCGTGCCACCGCGCGCACGCCGGCGCGATTGTTCGGCGATGCGCCAAGGATGTGCGCGATCATCGGCGACACGGCCGCGCCCGGACCGGTTCCCACCAGCCAGCCGAAGAAGAACATGGTGTTGCCGAGCGCCGCACCCGCGAGCGCAGTCTTGCCGATGTGACCCAACATCAGCACGTCGGTGGTCATGATGGCCATCTGCGCCAGCTGCGTGACGATCAGCGGGCCGGCGAGCTTCATCAGCTCGACGATCTCGGAAATCCACGCGTCCGCCCGGCTCCCCCGAACGAGCACTTCGGCTTCGGCGACATCGAACTCGGCAATATCAGTCATGGTACGGAATTACTTTTTAGGCCCGAACCCGGCACGGAATGGTCAGCAACAACAAAAAACCCTCCGGAGCCGGGCTCGGGAGGGTGCAAAACCAGCGCGTAGGGCAATCCTAGAGCGCGTTCTCCTCACGAGCGTGTGCAGCGGTCTTCCCGCCCGGAAGGGCGAAAGGCGCGGCAGTGCGTACTTTGCAGACGGAACTGTGCATCAGTCTCGCTCGGTTGCTTCCCGGGCCCCATGCCCGCGAATGCGAGGTTTGCGTACGCCCGCCCGCTTTTGAAGTCAACACATACGGAAGCTTTTGAGCCATGTGTTGCAGCGCAAACACGTCAACCCTTGCACCTTCCGCCGGGTCGAGCGCTAAGGTTCGGCAACGACATCCCGGAGGAACGGCCCATGGACTTCACAATTCCGCAAAATATCAAGGACCTGATCGTAAAGATCGACGCTTTCATCGAGAAGGAAATCGTTCCGCTGCAAAAGCAGGACGACAACGACCGCTTTTTCGATCACCGCCGCGAATGGGCGCGCACCGATTTCGAACATGGTGGTTTGCCGCGTCACGAATGGGAAGCGCTGTTGCGCGAGATGCGGACGCGCGCCGACAAGGCTGGGTTCCTTCGGCTCGCACTGCCGGAAGAGTATGGCGGCAAGAATATCGGAAACCTCGCGATGGCGATCATCCGCGAGCACCTCGCGGCCAAGGGACTTGGCCTACATAACGACCTTCAGAACGAATCGTCGGTCGTCGGAAACTTCCCCCAGGTCCTGATGTTCCGGGACTTCGGAACGGAAGAACAGAAGAAGACGGTCCTGCCCGCCATGCTGGAAGGCAAGGCCCGCATCGCATTCGGCCTCACCGAGCCCAAGCATGGCTCCGACGCCACGTGGATGGAAACCCGCGCGGTCAAGGACGGAAACGGCTGGCGGATCAACGGCGAAAAGATGTGGAACACCGGCGTTCACGTTGCCACGCACGACATGGTGTTCTGCCGCACGTCGGGCAAGGACGGCGAGGCCCGCGGGCTCACATGCCTGATCGTGCCGATGAACGATCCGGGCGTGAAGATCGAAGAGTATATGTGGACGTTCAACATGCCGACGGACCATGCGCGGGTTTCGTTCAAGGACGTCTGGGTGCCGGACAGCGCGGTGTTCGGCCCAGTCGACAATGGCCTCGTGCTCGCGCGTCACTTCGTGCACGAGAACCGCATCCGCCAGGCGGCCTCCGGCGTCGGCGCGGCGCAATACTGCATCAACGAAAGCATCGACTACGCCAACACGCGCAAGCCGTTCGGAAAACCGCTGTCGCGTAATCAGGCGATCCAGTGGCCGCTGGTGGAACTTCAGACCGATGCGGAGATGACGCGCTGGCTGATCTATCGCACCGCGTGGGAGATGGATCGCATGACGGGTCCGGAGATCCAGCTCTATCTCTCCGACAAGGTCTCGATGTGCAACTATCGCGGCAATCGTCTGGTGTGCAATGCCGCCGACTGGGCAATGCAGGTGCATGGCGGCTGGGGCTATTCGCGCCACAAGCAGTTCGAGCACATCTATCGCCACCATCGCCGCTATCGGATCACGGAAGGATCGGAAGAAATCCAGATCCGCAACGTGGCGGGACACATGTTCGGCTTTATCGGCAAGAATCGTAAACCGGACTAGGAGCAGTTCGAACGCAGCGCAGGATTCCGGCAGATGTCGGCTCGATGACATTCGGCAACGGCACGAACAAGCGCGGCGAGATCGTCCACTGGTTCATCGGCGACGACTCCGAAGCGAACTTCGCCACGCTCGTCGAGCGCGAAAAACTGCCGACGGAAACCCGTGGCGCGATGAGCACGGGCGACGTCACGTTTCACAAGGGCTGGACTCTGCGTCGCTCGCCGGCCAATCCGGCCGGCGAGCTTGCGGCCGGTCCGCTGTACCCCCGGCTTTGGCCGCCAGAACAGGAACTTCCATGACGACTTTGAATTTCGCCCATCGCGGCGGTGCAGGGCTCTATCCGGAAAACACGCTGGCAGCGTTTGGCGATGCCGTTGCGCGCGGCTGCGATGGCGCCGAACTGGACGTTCAGCTTTCGAAGGATGGCGAGGTCGTCGTCTTCCACGACTACAAGCTCAAGCCCGAGATCTGCCGGCTGGGCGGCAAGTGGATCGAAAAGCCGACGCCGCGCATCAAGGATCTGACGTTGGCTGAGTTGCGTGCCTTCGATGTCGGCCGGCACAATCCCGACAGCGCCTATGCCAAGGCCCGGCCCCACACCATGCCGATCGACGGCGAGAAAATTCCGACGCTTGCCGAAGTGCTGGAAGTCACGAGCCGGTCGAAAAGGCCGTTCAAGCTTCAGGTGGAGTTCAAGACGTCGTTCTTTGACCGTGAAGTCGGTTCCAGCCCCGAGGCCCTGACCGAAGCGACGGTCGCCGTGCTGCGCAAGGCCGGCTATCTCGATCGCACGATCTTCGTCGGTTTCGATTGGGCGGGATTGCTCCATGCCAAGAAGATCGTTCCCGGCGCCGAGTGCTGGTTCACGACTATGGAGCTCGATTTCCTGCGCGATCCGCCTTCCCAAAGCGATACGCCAACAAAGATGATGTTGCGCCACTGGGCCGAGACGGGAACGTCGCCATGGGCCGCGGGTTTCGATCCGGTGAACTATGGCGGCTCGATTCAAAAGGCGATCAAGGCGGCCGGCGGCGACGGCTGGTTTCCCTATTTCCCCGACGCGACAGCCGAAGCCGTGGCCGAAGCCAAGTCCCTCGGACTTAAAGTCGGCGCCTGGACGGTGAACGAGCCGGCCGACATGAAAACGCTGATCGCCCGCGGCCTCGACGGGATTTGCACCGATCGGCCCGACCTGCTGGCGAAGGAGGTCAGGCGTTTGAGGGCGTGATGCTCGCCACGGCGGCGAGAACGAGACTTGAGTAGATAAGGTCAACCGTCTAAACGGCCGCCTGCCTAGCCTCTCCGCCCGGCTATGCGGAATCTGTGGGCTTGATAGCCTTGCAGACTTTGTTGGCAATCCGACTCGTTTTCTTCTTGTGAGGGATCGGCTTCATTTTGAGAGACCGCCCAAGGGCGCGATCTAAGCGCCGCCCAATCTCTGCGTCTGAGAGAGTGTTGTTGGAACCATTGCCCGGCACGGAGACCATCCATGTTCAACCTGAAGATTCCGCAAAATATCTTCGTTCATGCTGACGGTTTTCTCAAGGCCGGAACGCCTGTCTCCGACCCGCCACACCCACTCGATATGATACCGCTAGTAACAAACAACGCATTCGCGGCAGAACTGTATTTGAAATGCCTTATCCATGTTGAAACGGGACAACTCATTAAGGCCGAGCATAATCTGCAAAAATTATTCTCAAAGTTGCCCGAAAAAACGCAAACAGAAATCGAAAAGCGATTTGATGCCGAAATCTCTAAGGGGCCGGAAATGGACCGTTCCAATGCCTCTGAAGAACTGAAGGAGGCTGCAAGGAGCCGACCTGCAAGCTTGCGAGCGGCCCTGAAGGAAGGGGCGGATGCCTTTGTGGAGTGGCGATATCTCTACGAAGACAATCTCTCAAAAAACTTCTTTGCATTGTTCCCACTACCCGCAATTTTGAGATACGTCATATTGGAGCGGAAACCGGACTGGGCTAAATTCCAAATCACGATGACAAAGATAGCATCGCCTCTATCCACATCCCCCGCTCCGAAAAAGCGAGGATGATTCTTTGAGGCCGGCTCGTTGAATTGAGATAGTCGATAGTCAGGCGGCCACCCGCAAAGACGTCGGGAATAGTCGTGCCGACCCGAAGGATATTCGCGCCGGTCAACTTCGCTAGATCATCGTGGCCGTCGCAAGGCATTGTGACCGCGCTCGGCAGAGCAACGATCAGCTCCATCTCAGCCACCTCAGGTCCCACCTTGCCAAGGTTAGAACCATTCTTATCTGCCTTGTTCTCGTCAGCCCGGTATACCGACCTTGACTAGATAAGAACAAAAAGGGAACATTGTTGGTTTGAAGGGAGAGAAATCGGCATGAAACCCAGGATCAGTATCATCACGCTTGGTGTCCGTGACTTTGCGAAGTCGCTTGGCTTCTATCGCGATGGGCTCGGATTTACGCCGCACAATCACAAGGAAGGCGAGGAGCATGTGATGTTCAAAATGGAGGGAAGCTGGTTGTCACTCTATCCGCGCCACCTTCTCGCCGATGACGCGACGGTGCCCGACGACGGCAAAGGCTTTTCCGGCATCACCCTCGCGCACAATGTGAAGTCGAAGTCCGATGCCGATACGGTGTTCGCGCAGGCTATCGCGGCCGGCGCTCGGGCCGTGAAGACTCCGCAGGATGTATTCTGGGGCGGCTATTCAGGCTACTTCGCGGATCCCGACGGCTATCTCTGGGAGGTTGCCTACAACCCGTTCACGGACCTTACCTGAGCCGGGGGAGGGCGCCTGATTATCGTGACTTTTGGACGAACAATTATCTTGCCGAAGCCGGGCCGTGGTCTTTTAACTTCGGGCTCCCTACGCCGGCGCAGCGCAATGTGTCGCCGCGATCTTTATCCCGCGTGAAAAACGCGTCCGTCGTCATGATGCGCTGTTACAGCCCTTCGAACAGAGCCGTGGACAGATAGCGTTCGGCAAAAGACGGAATGATCGCGACGATCATCTTGCCCGCCATCTCCGGCCGGGCGCCGACTTCCAGCGCCGCCGCGATCGCAGCGCCGGACGAGATGCCCACCGGAATGCCTTCGAGCCGCGCGGACTTGCGCGCCGTCTCGAACGCAGTCTCGTTGGAGATCGTGATGACTTCGTCGATCACCTTGCGGTCGAGGATAGCCGGTACGAACCCCGCGCCGATGCCCTGGATCTTGTGCGGACCCGGCTGACCACCGGAGAGGATCGGCGAATCCTCGGGCTCGAGCGCGATCATCTTCACGCTCGGCTTCTTGGCTTTCAGCACCTGGCCGACGCCGGTAATTGTGCCGCCGGTGCCGACGCCGGAGATGACGACGTCAACGCCGCCCTTGGTATCGTTCCAGATTTCCTCCGCCGTGGTGCGGCGATGAATGTCGGGGTTGGCGGGATTCTCAAATTGCTGCGGAATAATCGCGCCCGGCGTTGCCGCCACGATCTCCTGCGCCTTGGCGATGGCGCCCTTCATACCCTTGGCCGCCTCGGTCAGCACGACTTCTGCGCCCATGATCATGAGCATCTTGCGCCGTTCGATCGACATCGACTCCGGCATAACGAGGATCAGCTTGTATCCCTTGGCGGCCGCAACGAACGCCAGAGCGATTCCGGTGTTGCCGCTTGTCGGCTCGACCAGCGTAGATTTGCCGGGAGTAAGGATACCCTGCTTTTCCAGCGCCTCGACCATCGAGACGCCGATGCGGTCCTTCACGCTGGAAATCGGATTGAAGAACTCCAGCTTCAACAGAATGTCCGCCTTGACGCCGGCTTCCTTGGGCATGCGCGCCAGGCGCACCAGCGGCGTGTCGCCGATCGTCTCGGTGATGGAATTGTAGATGCGTCCGCGTCCTGGTTTTCCCGGTTCCATGTCGTCCTCTCTCTCCGTGGCGGGGCCTGACCCGGTCACCCATGTTTAAATCGTGAAATCTGCTGCGTTGCCGCCGCCGCAATCGACGCCGGCGGTGCGGGCGCGCTGACAGAGGTCTTCGATAGAAATCGCGTCGAGGCGCGCCATCACTTCGTCCTGCAGCGACTGGATCAGCGGCGAGACGATCCGGATGCCCAGATCGGAGCGTGGATCGATCGTCTCGCTCTCCTCGTCCTCAAGGCTCTCGGCAACACGTACCACATCGCCGACCGAAATACGCCGCCGTTCCTTGGCGAGGCGATAGCCGCCGCGCGGTCCGCGTACGCCCTTCAGAACGCCTGCGCGCACAAGCTGCTGCATCACCTGTTCAAGATAACGCTGCGGAACGCCCTGGCGCGCGGTGATTTCCTTGGCCTGCACCGGTTCGGGGCGCGCATTGAACGCAATGTCGATGACGGCTTCGAGCGCGAGCAGGGTTTTGCGTGAAAGTTTCAGCATGGATCAGGCTTGCTTCAGGGAATGGAGACCGGTGGAACCGTGACCGCCCGTGCCGCGCGCGGTTTCGGAAAGTTCCGTACGCTCGACAAACTCGGCGCGTTCGTGGCGGGCGATCACCATCTGGGCAATGCGCATGCCGCGCGTGATGCGAAAAGGCTCGTCGCCGAGATTGATCAGGATGATCTTCAGCTCGCCGCGATAGTCGGAGTCGATGGTGCCCGGCGTATTCAGAACGGTGACGCCGTGATTGGCGGCGAGGCCGGAACGCGGCCGCACCTGCGCCTCGAAGCCGGGCGGAAGCTCGATCGACAAGCCTGTTGGAACGAGGGCGCGTTTGCCGGGCTGCAGATCGAGTTCCTTGTCGATCGCCGCAACCAGATCCATGCCGGCCGATCCTTCGGTGGCATAGGCGGGCAGCGGCAGGCCAAGCGCGTTCGGCAGGCGCAGCAGCGAGATTTTCATGCCGCGTTGCCTTTCAAAGTTTCGAAGATGCGCGCGGCGAGACGTGTGCCGACTTCCGACTTTGCAAGTTCCGGCCAGCTTTCGGTGCCCTTTGCGGTGACCAGATGAACGGTGTTCTTGTCGCCGCCCATGATGCCGGTGTGCGGGCTGACATCGTTGGCGACGATCCAGTCGCAAGCCTTGCGCAGTCGCTTCGCGATGGCGTGGTCGATGACGTTTTCGGTTTCGGCTGCGAAGCCGATCAGCAGATGCGGCCGCTGCTTGTGCTTGGCAAGCGTCGCCAGGATGTCGGGATTCTCGACCAGCCGGATCGTCGGCGTCGCCGAATTCTTTTCCTTCTTGATCTTGCTGTTCGCGGCGATCTCCGGACGCCAGTCGGCAACCGCGGCAGTGCAGACCGCGACCTCCGCCGGTAGCGAGGCCTCGCACGCGGCCAGCATTTCACGTGCGGTCGTGACCTTGAGCAGGCGCACGCCAGAAGGCGGCTCGATCTCGACAGGCCCCGAAACAAGCGTCGTTTCCGCACCGGCGCGGGCGAGAGCATCGGCGATTGCATATCCCTGTTTGCCGGAGGAGCGATTGGCGATGAATCGCACGGGATCGAGCGGCTCGTGCGTCGGGCCGGCGGTCACGAGTGCCCGCACGCCGGCGAGCGCGCCGTGTCCCTTGCTGAAATAGGCTTCAACCGTGGCGGCAATCTCGTGCGGTTCGGCCATGCGGCCCGGCCCGAACTCGCCGCAAGCCATGTCGCCTTCGTTCGGTCCGACGAACAGCACGCCGTCTGCGATCAGAGTTTTCAGATTTCGCTGGGTCGCTGGATGGTTCCACATCCGCACATTCATCGCTGGCGCCATCAGGACGGGTTTGTCCGTCGCCAGAAGCGCGGTCGAGGCGAGATCGTTGGCATGGCCGCCTGCAAGCTTTGCCATCAGGTCCGCGGTCGCCGGCGCCACGACAATCAGATCGGCCGAACGCGATAGCTGGATGTGACCCATCTCGGCTTCATCCGTCAGGCTGAACAGATCCTGGAACGCCTTTTCGCCGGAGAGCGACGCAACGGAAAGCGGCGTGACGAATTCGGTCGCGGCCTTGGTCAGGATCGCGCGCACCGTCGCACCGCGCTCTTTCAGCCGCCGGACAAGCTCAAGGGACTTGTAGGCCGCGATGCCGCCGCCGATGATGAGCAACACGCTTTTACCGCGCATGCGGAAGAACCTCGCCAAAGTCTGGAAATTATACCGGAATGCACGGGGAAATATAAAGAATAACGATGACGAAGTGTAGTTCGGCGTCCTAGGGAGTAAGTATATGAATTTGCAAGTAAAAGGCACCGATCTGCCACCCTTCCGGCCTCTGCCGCAGAAAGCGCCGGCGCTTGACGTCCGCAAAATGCCGGACGGCACGGTGTACATCGCGTCAAATCACAAGCTCGGCGAGATGCATCGTTCCATCGCGCACCTGTTCCAGGACCGCGCGGCCAGGCACCCCGAGCGCAACTTCATCGGCGAACGCATTCCACTGGAAGGCGGCAAGACCGGCGATTGGCGCTTCATCACCTATGGCGAAGCCTGTGCCCGCGCCAACGCCATCGCGCAGGCGCTTCTCTCTCGCGGCATGAATGCCGAAACGCCGCTGATGATCCTCTCCGGCAACTCGATCGTGCACGCAACGATGACGCTGGGCGCGATGCTCGCGGGCGTTCCCGTCGCGCCGGTATCGGTCGCCTATTCGCTGATGTCGGGCGATCACTCCAAACTGAAGCATGTCTTCAGCGTCGCCGCGCCCAAGATGATCTTCGCGGAGCAGGGTCCGATGTATGCGCGCGCGCTTGCGGCGCTGCCGCTCGACGGCGTGGAAGTCGTCACCGCCATACCGATCCCCAATCGGCCGACGTCTGCATATAACGATCTGATCCGTACAAATCTTGGACCGGATGTGGCAAAGGCGCTCGACAAGATCGATCACAGCACGACGGCGAAATACCTTTTCACCTCCGGCTCGACCGGCATGCCCAAAGGCGTCGTGCAGACGCACGGGATGATGTGCGCCGTGATCGCGGCGCAGGAAGCGCTGCGCACCGAAACACCCGACCCGAACGAGATTCCGCAGAGTCTCGAATGGATGCCATGGAACCATATCTCGGCCGGCAACATCGGCTTTAACGGCGCGATGAATGCCGGTGGCACGATCTATCTCGATGCCGGCAAGCCACTGCCCGGCATGTTCGATGAGACGATCCGCAATCTGCGGGACATCACGCCGCTCGGCATCGGCACGGCGCCGATTGCATTCGGCTGGCTGTGCGATGCGATGGAGCGTGACGAAAGTCTTCGCGATCATTTCTTCGCAAAGCTGCGCATGGCCGGCTATGGCGGCGCGACACTCAGCCAGGACATCTATGAGCGCTTCCAGTCGCTCGCGATCGCCTCGGTTGGCGCGCGCATTCCGATGACGACGATGTACGGCGCGACCGAAACGCAGGGCGTAACCGTCGTGCATTGGCTGACGGAGCGCGTTGGTCTCATCGGCCTGCCGCTGCCCGGCATAACGCTGAAGCTTGTGCCCAACGGCACCAAGCTGGAAGTCCGTGTGAAGGGGCCCACCGTCACGCCGGGCTATCACAAGCGCCCCGATCTGACGATGGCCGCTTTCGACGAGGAAGGTTTCTATTCGCTCGGCGATGCCGCGAGGTTCATCGACGAGAATGATCCGGCACAAGGACTTGTCTTCGACGGCCGCGTGACGGAGGACTTCAAGCTCGACAGCGGCACCTGGGTGTCGGCGGGCACGTTGCGCGCGCACGCGGTGGCCGCCGCGTCGCCGCTGCTCTTCGATTGCGTCGTGTGCGGCCAGGACAAGCCCTTCATCGGGCTTCTCGCCTGGCCGTCTGTGGCTGCCGGCGCGCAGCTTTGCGGCACGCACGACCTGAACGAGCTCGTCGCGCATCCCAAGATACGAGAATTCGTGAAGGAAAAATTCGCAGCCTACAACAAGGAACAAACCGGCTCGTCCACACGCGTCAAGCGCGTCATCCTCATGGCTGAACCGCCGTCGGTGGACGGTCACGAAATCACGGACAAGGGCTATGTCAATCAGCGCGCGACGATGGATCGCCGCAAGGCGCTGGTCGACAAGCTGTTTGCGGCCGTGCCCGACCCGGAGGTGATCGAAATTCCGTGACCGGAAAACTGATCGCAATTGCCAAAGTTGCGGAGCTGCGCGCGCCTCTCGAGGAGATGCAGTCGGCCAGCGTCACTATTGATGCGGGGATCGAAGGCGATGTGCGGGGCCACAAGCGCAACCGCCAGGTGACCGTGCTCTTTTGCGAAAGCTGGGACGAAGCCTGCCGCACGCTTGGCGTGAAACTGCCCTGGACCACACGCCGCGCCAACTTGCTGGTCGCAGGCGTGCCGCCGCCGCAAGCCATTGGCGGACAAATACGTATCGGCGACGTCGTGCTGGAGATCATGCTCGAGACCGATCCCTGCCAGCTCATGGAGCGTGCCCATGCCGGGCTAAAAGCGGCGCTGACGCCCGATTGGCGCGGCGGCGTGTGCTGCAACGTGGTTACCGGCGGCACGCTCCGGGTAGGGGACGTTGTTTCGCTTACGTAAAATTTCGGCCTTAACGAGCGTTAACCTGACGATTACCAGGATGTGGTCCACTCGGACCTCCTGGGGACACGCTCATGCAGTTAAGCGCCGACGACCTGTACCGCATTGCCGCCGATCTCGCCGAAGAACATGGCGCGTCGGCGATGGACTATGCGCGCCGCGCAGTCGTGTCCTTTGAAGCCGAGGGCGCCATGGATCGCGCGCGTTTCTGGCTGACACTCTGCGTCTTCCTCGACGACATCGTCGTGCGCCGGTTGGATCCTTCCCTGCAGGTCACGATTCACTAAGCTTGCGCTCGCTTCGGCGTTCTGGCCAAACTCGCGTTCCACCACGCGAGATACTCCATGCCGCTCGATGCAATGGTAAAAGGTTTTCTTGATCAGATGGCCGCCGTGCCGGGGCCCAAAATGTCCGAGGCCGGCGCCCAGGTTGCACGCGAAACGTTCATCGGTCTGATGCAACTTGTCGGACCGAAGGATGTTCCGGTCGGCAAGACGGAAAATCTTACAGTTCCGGGTCCGGGCGGTCCGATCCCCATTCGCGTCTACACGCCGGTTGCGGCCGGTCGCGACCCGATGCCGGCGCTGATCTACTATCATGGCGGCGGCTGGGTGATCGGCAACATCGAAACGCATGACGGTCTCTGCCGCATGATGGCGAACGAGGGCGGCTTTCGAGTCATTTCGGTCGACTATCGCCTTGCGCCCGAAAACAAATATCCGGCAGCGATCGACGATGCATTCGCCGCGCTGAGCTGGGTCGGCACCAACGCGGCGAATATCGGCGTCGACGCCAATCGCATTGCCGTTGGCGGCGACTCCGCAGGTGGCGCGCTGGCCGCCGAAGTCGCGCAGATGGCCAAAGCGAAGGGTGGCCTTACGCTCGCGTGCCAGATGCTGCTGTTCCCCGTGACGCAGATCGGAGAGATGACCGCGTCATTGCGCGATCATGCCGTCGGCTATTTCCTCGAAAAGGAGACGCTCGACTGGTTTTACGAGTTCTATCTGCCGGCCAATGCGGACAAGTCCGATCCGAAGATCTCGCCGTTGCGCGCGAAGGACTTTTCCGGCCTTCCGCCCGCCTATGTGATGCTCGGCGGCTACGATCCGCTGCATGACGAAGGGGCGCAATATGCGGAGAAGCTTCGTGCGGCGGGCGTGAAGGTGACGGTCGCCGACTATGACAGCATGGTCCACTGCTTCGTCTATATGCAGTCGTTCCTGCCGCAGGCGCATGAGGCCCTGACGGCCGCATCCAAGGCGGTCGGCGCGATGCTCAACGCACGCTAGACGGAAACGTCACGATGGCACTCGACTCCCATGTGAAGGCGCTGCTCGAGCAGATGGCCGCGCTGAAGATGCCCAAGAGCTGGGAGATCGGCCCGCAGGCTGCGCGCGCGGCCATGAAGATGAGTATTTTCCGCAAGGGCAACACGACGATCGGAAAGGTCGAGGATCGCAATATCCCCGGACCGGCCGGCGATCTCGCCGTGCGTATCTACACGCCGGTATCGACGAGCAGTTCGGTTCTTTCGGGCTTGGTGTTTTTCCATGGTGGCGGATTCGTATTGGGCGATCTGGACACACACGACGATCTTTGCCGCGTTCTGACGAATGAGAGCGGATTTCGCGTCGTCTCCGTGGGCTATCGCCTTGCGCCGGAACATCCCTTTCCGGCCGCTGTCGACGATTGCTTTGCGGCGACGAAGTGGGTTGCGTCGAATGCCGAACAGCTTGGCATCGACCCGAAACGTCTCGCGGTTGGTGGAGATTCGGCCGGCGGCAATCTCGCGGCCGTCGTTTCGCAGCTCGCACGCGATGCCGGACCCGAAATTGTCTTCCAGCTTCTGGTCTATCCGGTGGCGCAGTTGGGCGCGCCGGATACGCCGTCGATGCGCGAAAACGCCAAAGGCTATTTCCTGGAGAAGGAAGGCATGGACTGGTTCACGCGTCTCTATGCCCCGGACAAGGATCATCGCAACGATCCGCGCCTCTCCCCCTTGCGTGCGAAGGACCTCAGCGGCCTTCCTCCCGCCTATCTCGTCACCGCGGGATTCGATCCGTTGCGCGATGAAGGCAGGGATTATGCCGATGCACTCGACAAGGCCGGCGTGCCGGTCACCTATGTGAATTATCCCGGCATGGTGCACGGCTTTTTCAGCATGCGCGGACTGATCCCCAAGGCACGCGAAGCGGTCGCCGCGGCAGCTGCCGCGCTGCGCGAAGGCGTCAATCCGGGATCAGCTTCCCCGGATTGAGGATGCCCTTCGGGTCGAGGGCCATTTTCACGGCGCGCAAGATGTCGATGCCGAGCGAGCCTTTTTCCGCGGCCATCCAGGGCAGGTGATCCTCGCCGACGCCGTGATGGTGGCTGATCGTGCCGCCATTCGCGATGATCGCGTCGGACGCAGCCTTCTTGATGGCGCGCCACTGCGCGATTTCGCCGTCGAGCATGCGCGGGAAGATGTAGGTGAAATAAAGACTCGCGCCGTCCGGATAGGAGTGGCTGATGTGGCAGCTCACCACGCCATGAGCGCCGGCACGGGGCGCGTTTTCGCGGATGGCGCTTTCCAGCGCATCGCGGACGGCAATGTACAGTCCATCAAGCTTCGACCAGCTCGCCGCGGTTTCGAGCGTGTCGACGCCGACGCCGCGGTCCATCATCGGATCGCGCATGTACGGCCCATGGAAGCGGCCTTCCTTCCAACGATTGCCCTGACCTTCGCCCAGCGCAAGCGCGCCATGCTTCTTCGCAAGGACATCGAAGCGCAGCCGCTCGTCAACGACGGTTGTCGTTTCGCCTTCGAAGCCCGCGATCATCGCGCACGCCTTTTCATCGAAGCCGCGATTGGTGAGGTAGAATTGCGCGAAACGGTCCCGAAGCGTGCGCTTCTTCCCGAGCGATCCGAACGCGCGATAGAACTTGGTCTCCATCGGGTCCGAAAGCCGAAGCATGGTGACGGGGATTTCTTCGCGGGCCGCCGCGCGGATCGCAGCGATGCCGCTGGCAAAGTCCTTGAACAGATAGCCGTAATAGTCGCTCGCCGTGGGCAGAGGGTGAAGGCGAACAGTCGCTTCCGTGACGATGCCGAACACGCCTTCGGAACCGAGCACCAGATCGTTCAGGCGCGGTCCGGCCGACGATGCGGGAAATCCACCTGTGTGCAGAACGCCGCGCGGCGTCGCAACCTTGGCGCCTACAAGCCAGTCTTCTGCCCGGCCATAACGGTTCGAACCCTGGCCCGCGCCACGATGCGCGATCCATCCGCCCAATGTCGAGAACTCGAACGACTGCGGATGATGGCCGAGCGTGAAACCTCTTGCCTGCAGAGCCTTTTCCAGCGCAGGACCGTAGATGCCTGCCTCGACCGTCGCGGTCATCGATTGTGCATCGATATCGATGACCCGGTCCATTGCAGAGAGATCGAGGGCCACGACCGACTTGAAGCGGCCATGGTTGCCGGTGACGCCGCCGACCACGCTGGTGCCGCCGCCATAAGGCACGACGGCAACGCCGCCTTCGCCTGCCGCGGCCAAGGTAGCCAGGACTTCGTCGGTGCTGCGCGGATAGAGCACGGCGTCGGGCGCGGTCGAAAGATCGCCGGAACGAAGATAGATCAGGTCGTGATAGCTGCGGCCGCGGGCATGAAACGCACGTTCATATTGATCGCCGCGGACACGTTCGGCACCGAGAATCTCGATGAAGCGCGCGCGGTCTTCGACCGTCAGTCGCGACGGCGCAAGCGTGATGCTTTCAAGCGGGCGCGCAGGCGTCGCCAGAAGCGCGGGCATGCCGAGCTCGCCCGCAAGCCACGTCCACATCGCTTCATGCTCGGCAAGCTGGTCCTTGTGCGCGGTCCAGCCCCAGCCGTTCCAGCGGATTTTGCTGTGGTCGATGCTCACTTCAGGTGATCCCCAGTCACGGCCGTCAGCATCGCAGATTGAGTGCGCGCGGCAAAATCTCGAACGTTGCGGGCAGGCGGCCCACCGATTCGCCGTCGGTTTCGATCAGGACGGCCCGGCCGCGTGTTTCCGCCACCGGAGCCACGACAACGTGCTGGCCGCGCAGCACGCGCACGTGCGGCTTGTTGATGTGTTCGCCGGCGTAGATGAGTTTCATGTCGGCGAGCGATTGGCGTTTCGGCGCGCCGCCCATGATCACGACATCGAAAAGGCCGTCATCGACGATGGCGCCGGGCGCGACCCGCATGCCGCCGCCGAAATACTGGCCATTGGCGACGGCGACCGTGGAGATTGTCGCGATCTCGTCCTCGACGCCGTCGACTATGATGCGCACCGCGCGATTGCGGTAGCGCATCATCGTCAACGCGCTGTGAAAGGCGAATGCGAACGATCCGCCGAACATTTTGGCAATGCGCGCACGGTTGACCGAGTTGACGATCACGCCGGACAGGCCGAACGACGCAATGTTGATGAAATAGCGCGAGGTCGGTTCGCCGGATTTTGTGAGACAAGTCACCCGGCCGGCATCGATCGGACGGACGCTGGCACGCTTCAGCCGCTCGATCGCTACTTCCGTTCCGGCTTCGATGCCGAACGTCTTGCGAAAGTCGCCGCCCGTTCCGCTCGTGACAAAGGCGAACACGGAATGTTGCGGTGTGGTTCCGTCGGAATCGAACATGCCGTTGACGGCTTCGTTGATCGTGCCGTCGCCGCCGACCGCGACGATCTCCTGATGTCCTTCGCGAAGCGCATAGCGCACAAGCGCTGCGGCTTCGCCCTGCTTGCGCGTGAAGCCGACAGACATGGCGGGATAGACGACACCGAGCGCGCGCTCGATGGATTTCCACTCGCGGCCGGTGCGGCCGTTGCCCGAGTGCGGATTGACGACTACGAACGCGGTCATGCCGCCTCGCGCGTCTGAAACGCAGGCGCCAGCATTTCGATCTCGCGGGCGCGGCGTTCTTCGTTCCAGCCGAGTTCCGTCGCCATGATCCGCGACGCGGTTTCGAGCGCGTCGCGCGGCGGCATGCCGACCTGGCCCATGCAGGTGCGCCGCATCACCACATCCGACAGGCGCAGCGCCATTTCCTCTCGCACCGCGAAGACAATCTGCGCACCGATATCGCCGGCTTTGCCGATCGTGGCGCGCAATTCCGGCCGGTTATTTGCCTCGGCAAGCATGTCGGGCAGCCGGGAGCCGTACATATGCGCGAGGTGATCGATGGAGGGAAGGTTGGGATTCTCGGCGCGCTGGTCCGCGATGAAGTCGGCGATGCGATCGATGTCGCCACCGGCCGTTGGATCTTCGTCGGTTTCGCATTCGGCTGCCGACAGGCTCAGCTTTTCCACGATGGCATCGACCACGCTCTGGGCCAGATCGCGCGAGGTCGTCCATTTTCCGCCGATGGCCGAGAACAGACCATCGAGTCCGTCGCTTTCGCCGTGATCGACGAGTTCGGCCCTGCGGCTCGCGCCATAGGTGTCGCCCGACCCGTCATCGACCAGCGGTCGCAGACCTGCGTAGAAATGTTCGACTTTTTCGCGCGTGAGCTGGGCGCCGGGAAGGTATTTGTTGATGAAGGCGAAGAAGCCGGCGATGTCGCCTTCGCTGACGCCGACTTCATCGGGATCGTTCTTGAAGGCCGTGTCGGTCGTGCCCAGCAATGTGTGCCCATGCCATGGCAGGACGAAGAAGTGTCCGCCGCTTGCCGCAACCGTCAACGCCGACTTGCGCGTGATAGCCGGAACGAGGACGTGAATTCCCTTCGAGCGCATCAGCTTGTGCGAAGACGGCCTGCCTAGCGCCTGTTCGAGAAAAATGTCGGCCCATGGACCGGCCGCGACAAGCGTCAGTTTCGCCCGCACATCGAACTGCGCACATGTTTCCAGATCGCGGACCTGGCAGCCCTCAATGTCGCCTTCGCGATTGAGCAGCTTTCCGCCTTCGACATAGTTTGCGATTGCGGCGCCGTTTGCATCGGCGTCGAGCAGGCATTCGAGAGCGAGACGTTCCGGTGCATACATCTGCGCATCGTAATATTGCAGCGCGCCTTCGAAGCCCGGCCCGTCCAGAATGGGTTCCGCCGCCAACGCCTTGTCGCGATTGAGCCAGGAATGGTTCGGCAGGCGCTGCGCCGGATCGTCGAGCCAGCCCTTGTCGAAGGACAGCATGTCATACAGCGCCAGTCCGGCGCGCAACGTGGTGCGTCCTCGCCATCCACCGCCGTAACTCGGAACCAGGAAGGGCAACGGGTGCACGAGATGCGGTGCGATGCGCTGCCAGATGCGTCGTTCCTTCAGCGACTCGCGCACCAGCCCGAATTCGAAATTGCGCAGATATCGCAATCCACCGTGCACCAGTTTGGAATTGTGTGCACTCGTTGCGCCGGCAAAGTCGTTCTTCTCGACCAGCGCCACTTTTAGCCCGCGCAGGCTGGCGTCACGTGCCACGCATGCGCCGGTGACGCCGCCGCCGATGATGAGCAGATCGAAGGTTTCGTTGGCGAGTTTGTCGAGGGCGCGGCGCATGGAATCCGGAGGAAAACGGGCCCGTAAGCTCCGGTTCCCCCGCCATCTTGTCAAGGAAGCCTCAGCCGTTAAGCTTTCGCAAAAGACAGGGGAAACGACAAATGCCAAAAGTCCGCGCCAACGGCATTGAACTGGAATTCGACGAGGCCGGCCCCGCCAACGGTATCCCGTTTCTGATGATTAATGGCTTCGGCAGCCAGATGACGTCCTGGTCCGACGAGTTTCGCCAGAGCCTTGCGGCCTCGGGTCTGCGCTTTATCCGCTTCGACAATCGCGACGTCGGTCTTTCGCAAAAGTCGCACGGGATCGTTCCGGATGTCCGCGAAGTCGCCAAAGCCGTGCGCGCGGGACGCAAGCCGGACATACCCTATACGCTGAACGACATGGCGGCCGACGCGGCTGGTCTGCTCGACGCGCTTGGCATGGAAAGCGCCCACATCGCGGGCGCATCCATGGGCGGCATGATTGCGCAGCTCGTGGCGCTCAATCACCCGGAAAAGACGCGCTCGCTGATCTCGATATTCTCGACGACCAGCGATCCGTCGCTGCCGCCGTCCAGTCCTGAAGCGCAGGCAGCGCTCACTGCGCCGCCACCGGCCCAGGATCGTGCGTCCGTGATCGCGCATGGCATCAAGGGCAGGCGCACTTACGCGACGACGCGCTTTCCCTATGACGAGGAACGCATCGGTGCACTCATCGGTGCTGCGTTCGACCGCAGCTACTATCCGGAAGGTACGACAAGGCAGTATGCCGCTATCGTGGCCGGTCCGCCGCGCACGGAGCGGCTCAAATCACTGAACGCGCCCACGCTCGTGCTTCATGGTTCGGTGGACACGCTGCTGCGTCCCGAATGCGGTCGCCACACGGCGCAGTGCATACCGGGTGCGGAGTATCATGAGATCGAAGGTTGGGGACACGACATGCCGCCGCAGATGGTGCCGCTCGTGAACGCGTTCATCCTGCCGTTCGTGCAGAAGGTAGAGGCGGCGAGAAAGGGCGCGGCGGTCGCCGCGCGGTAGGGCAGGAGCGCGATCCGCCGAAGGGATTTCCGTTCGGCGGCAAAACTCGAGACAATCAAAAGATTACTTGATCTTGCCTTCCTTGAAGACGACGTGCTTGCGCAGGACCGGATCGTATTTCTTCACGGTCATCTTTTCGGTCATCGTGCGCGTGTTCTTCTTGGCGACGTAATAGAATCCTGTGCCGCCCTCGCTGTTGAGCCGGATCTTGGCCGTTGTTGGCTTCGCCATGGGCGGAACTCCTGCAAACCTGTGTGAAGGGCCGGGAATTTAGCCGCCAGCGCTCCTTTGTCAAGCTTTGGAGGCGGCGGGCTTCTCACGCCTAACCATCAGAAATATCACATAAAACGCGCTGATCAGCGCCAGAACCACCATCAGCCCATGCGGATTCCATGCGTCCAGCGCGACGCCTTCAACCATCGGTCCGCTCAAGAGGCCGATCGCGTAGAGCATGACATAGGTCGCATTGGCGCTGGCGAGGTCGCGGCCCTTGAAGCGCTCGCCCAGCAGCGTCAGGCCGATCGTGTAGACGCCCATGATGATGCCGCCCCAGAAGAACAGCAGGAGATAGATCAGGATCGGCGTCGCGATGGCGAACGGCGTCAATATGGCGCCTGCGACGCCCGTCGACGCGCAGAGGATGAGCAGTTTTCGGCGATTCATCCTGTCCGCAAGGATTCCGAGCGGATATTGAAAGACGAAACTTCCGATCGACATTGCGGTGATCGCCAGGGCCGCGTGCGTCTCCGTGTAGCCCGAGCGCACCGCGTAGACCGGAAACAGTCCGCCCATCCCCGCGTCGATCGCACCGAACACCAGCGCCGCGGACAGGATCGCAGGGGCCATGCGCAGAACGGTGAGCGTCGATGGTCCCGGCGTCTCATCCAGCTGCGGCGCAGCCTTGCGCGCGATCAGCACCGGCACAAGAGCGAGCAGCAACATCGCAGACCCGATGGCGAACGGCGCGACGCCGTGCGTTCCGAGGACCGACAAAATGGCCGGCCCGACACCGAAGCCGCCGGAGATGCAGGCGCCGTAGAGCGAGATGTAACGGCCGCGATTGGAGTCGTTCGCCAGCTGATTGATCCAGAACTCCGACGCGACGAACAATCCGTTCAATCCGACGCTGAGTGCAAAGCGCAAGGGAAACCAGGCCCATAGACTTTGCACCTGGAACAGCGCGAGCAAGGCCGTCGCCGAGAGTATCAGCGATCCGGCCATGAACGTCGCTGTGCCGAAAGTCCGCATCAGGCGCGGCACCTGCGGCGTCACGAAGAACGCCGCGAGGCCGGCAGTCGCCAGATTGAGTCCGTTGACCGATCCCGGGAATCCGCGGCGCTCCAGGATCAGCGAGAGCAGCGGCAGGGTGAGGCCCATGCCGATCGCAAACGCGCCGCACGCCGACAGGATCGCGATCAGGCTTGCCCGCCGCTCTGCAGCCGGCATCAGATGTGGATCAGGCCGGCTTTGCCGCGCGAAAAGCGATAGAACGGCACGGGCCGGGTAGGATCGGCACCCTCGCTCACGCGTGCCTCTACTTCATCGAGCACGGTGCGCGTGATGCTCGGAAGATCGAGCGCGCGGGCTTCCGACAATGTCAGCCACGCCGGCGTCAACAGTTCCTCATGTTCGGCTTCGGCCAGCTGATGCACGATCAGGTCCGCATCGGCCATGAAGAAGCGTGCGTCGAAGCGGCGTGTGCGGTTCGGAGGCGTGACCGCGCGCGCGATCATTTCCAGCGTGTCGAGACGCGGCATGATCCTGTGCGCGAAATATTTCTTCCACGCCGGCGCGCGGGTTCTGGGCACCTTGTCGCTGCGTTGGCCCAGCAGAATGCCGGTTTCCTCGAACGTCTCGCGAATGGCGGCGAGCGCGAGGCCGCGTGCCCGCGCGGGCGTGCTGCCGTGGGCAGCGCGGGCTTCGACGTGAGGCCGCAATTCGCTCGCGACGGGAATGCGCATGTCGCCCGGATCGATGCGGCCGCCGGGAAACACATATTTATTGGCCATGAAGGCCATGTTGCCGTGCCGCTGTCCCATCAGGACGCGCGGCACGCCGCCCTCGCGCTTGACGAGGACGAGGGTCGCCGCATCCTTCGGGCGCAGAGCTCCGCCTACGATTTTCTCATTGTCGGAATCAAATGTCGCCATGGACGAAGTCTAGCGTTTTCGCCCGCGCGATTGCGAGCGCGGCTTGAAATTCGGCCGTCCGCCCTGTTTGCGCACCGGGGTTGACGCTTCGGCAAGATCGAATCTGAGGCCGCCGGTTAGCGGCGCCGCCTCGACCAGCCGGACCGCGACGATGTCGCCAAGCTTGTAGGCCGTGCCGGTGCGGTCACCGATCATCGCATGCTTGCGCTCGTCATGACGGAAATATTCGCTGCCGAGTGCGCGGGCAGGGAGGAGTCCTTCCGCGCCGGTCTCGCGCAGGCGCACGAACAGGCCGAAACGCGTCACGCCCGTTATGCGCGCATCGAACGTCGCGCCGACGCGGTCTTCCATGAATGCTGCGACGTAACGGTCGGTCGAATCGCGCTCCGCCGCCATGGCGCGGCGTTCGGTCATCGAGATGTGCTCGGCGACTTCGCCCAGCCGTCCCGCTTCGCGATCCGAAAGTCCGTCCTCGCCGAAACCATGCGCGCGGACCAGCGCGCGATGCACGATCAGGTCGGCGTAACGCCGGATCGGCGACGTGAAGTGCGCATAGCGATGCAAATTCAATCCGAAGTGGCCGAGATTTTCGGGCGCATAGATCGCCTGCGCCTGGGTCCGCAGCACGACGTCGTTCATGACGTTCTCATGCGGCCCGCCCTTGGCGTGCGCGAGAATTTTGTTGAACGCGCCGGGCTTGAGAACCTGGCCCTTGGTGAAATTGATGCCGATGGTGCGCAGATAGTCGGCGAAGCCGAACAGCTTCTCCTTCGAAGGATGTTCGTGGATGCGATAGACGAGCGGCGACTTCTTGTGTTCCAGCGCTTCGGCCGCGGCGACGTTTGCCAGCACCATGAACTCCTCGATGAGCTTCATAGATTCCAAACGCTCGCGATAGGCGATGGATTTCACCTTGCCGTCTTCGCCCAGAATGACCCGGCGCTCGGGCAGGTCGAGGTCGAGCGGATCGCGATCCTTCCGCTCTATCGCCAGCGTCTGGTAGCAGGCCCAGAGCGCGGCGAGAGTCGATTTTGCAATGTCGGACATCGCTCCGTCCGGATGTCCGTCGAACGCCTGTTGCGCACGCGAATAGGTAAGGCTCGCAGCGGATCGCATTGTGGCGCGCAGGAATTCATGGCGGCGCTTCCTGCCGTTGCGGTCGAACACCATCCGCACGGCGAGACAGGCGCGATCGACGCCTTCGTTCAGCGAACACAGATCTGCCGACAAATGTTCAGGCAGCATCGGCACGACGCGGTCCGGGAAATAGGCCGAGTTGCCGCGCTTGTACGCTTCGCGGTCGAGCGCGGACCCCGGCGTCACATAGTGCGCGACGTCGGCGATAGCGACGAGCGCGATGTGCCCGCCCGGATTCCGCGGGTCGTCGTCGGGTCCGGCCCACACCGCATCGTCATGGTCGCGCGCGTCGTCGGGATCGATGGTGACGAGCGGAAAGGCGCGCAGGTCGGTGCGGCTGCGCGGATCGGGCGGTGTTGCGGACTTTGCCTGCGCGATGACTTCTGCGGGAAACTCGGTCGGAATGCCGTGCGCGTGAATGGCGATCAGGCTGATCGTCCTGGGCGTGTTCATGCTGCCCAGTTTTTCGACGACGCGTGCGCGCGGGAATCCGGCTGCGCGGCCTGCGATGGGTTCTGCAAGCACCAGCTCGTTATGCTCTGCGCCGCCACGGTCGCGATTGTCGACGCTGAATTCTGTGCGGCTCTTGCGGTCGATCGGTGCGATGCGCAGCCCGTTCGGCCCTTCGTGGAGGACGCCGAGAACCTTGTGCGCGCTCGCCCCCAGATGCTTGATGACGCGCGCCTCGTAGCCGTGGGCGGTTTTGGTCAGGCGCGCCAGCACACGTTCGCCGCGGCCGAGCACACCCGGATCGGTCGTACCCGGCACGAGGGTGATCGGCGGCGGCTCTTCGTTCGACTCCCATTTCTGGGGCCGCGCCTGCAATTCACCGTCCGTGTCCTGCCCGGTGATTTCGAGCACGGCGACGTCGGGAAGATCGTTCGGCTTGGCATAGCCCCGCCGGCGATTTCCCGCGATCTCGCCGTCTGCTTCGAGTTCTTTCAGAATGCGTTTCAGCGCAATGCGGTCCGAACCCTTGACGCCGAGGAGGCGCGAAAGGTCCCGCTTTGTCGCATTGGGCGATTCAGCCAGAAGCTCGAGGACGCGCGCCTTGTCGATCGGCGGTGCGTTACCCGCCTGTTTCTTGCGCGCCAACGTCTACTCGCCGGCCACCGGCTCTGGCTTTTTCTTCGCTGCCTTCGCCGGTTTCTTTTTCGCTGGCGCTTTTTCGGCCTTCGCCTTGACGGGCTTGGCTTCCTTTTTGACCTTCGGTGGCGCCTTCTTCTTTTTGCCGCCGCCCTTGGACGCGCGATCCGCGATCAGCGCAACTGCCTGTTCCAGAGTGATCGAAGTCGGATCGTCGCTGTTCGGCACGGTCGCGTTGGTCGTTCCGTCGGTGACATAGGGACCGAAACGCCCCTTCATCAGCTTGATCGGCGTGCCGCTCGCATCGTTGCCGAGTTCCTTCAGCGGTTCGGAGCCGCGGCGTCCGCGCGGATTGGCTTTCTTTTCCGCGATCACCGTCACGGCGCGATTGAGGCCGACGGTGAACACTTCTTCGGGCGAATCCAGCGAGGCGTATTTTCCGTCATGCGCGACGTAAGGCCCGAAGCGGCCGAAATTCGCCGTGATCATCTTGCCGGTTTCGGGATGCAGCCCGACTTCGCGCGGCAGCGACAAAAGCTTGAGCGCGAGTTCGAAGTCGACATTTTCGACTTCGGTTCCCTTGGGAATGCCGGCGCGCTTCGGCTTGGCGCCTTCGCCAAGCTGGACATAGGGGCCGAACCGTCCGCTGCGCAGCGAGATTTTTTCGCCGGTTTCCGGATCGATGCCCAGCTCGCGCGGCTGGCTCGCCGTCGCATTATCGTTGCTCTGCCCGAGCTGGCGCGTGAAACGGCACTCCGGATAGTTGGAGCAGCCGACGAATGCGCCGAAGCGGCCAAGCTTCAGGCTCAACTCGCCCGTGCCACAATTCGGACAGACGCGCGGATTGCTGCCGTCGGCATTCGGCGGAAAGATGTGCGGGCCGAGAATCTGGTTCATCTCGTCGATGACGTGCGAGATCTTCAGGTCCTTGGTGCCGCCGACGGCCGCGGAAAAGTCCTTCCAGAAGTCACGCAAGAGTTGTTTCCACTGCAGCGTGCCTTCGGCGACTTCGTCGAGTTTTTCTTCAAGGTCGGCGGTGAAGCCGTATTCGACATAGCGGTGGAAGAAGGTCGCGAGGAATGCCGTGACCAGGCGGCCCTTGTCTTCCGGCATGAAGCGGCCGCGATCCATCCTCACATAGGCGCGGTCGCGCAGAACCGAGAGGATCGACGCATAAGTCGATGGCCGTCCGATTCCGAGCTCCTCCAGCTTGCGCACAAGACTGGCTTCCGAATAGCGCGGCGGCGGTTCGGTGAAATGCTGCGCCGAGTTGACCTTCTCGACATCCGTCTTGTCGCCGGCGGCGAGGCGCGGCAGCTTGGAACCGTCTTCGTCGCTCTCGTCGTCCTTGCCTTCCTGATAGAGCGTGAGGAAGCCGTCGAACAACGTCACCGTTCCGGTGGCGCGTAGCGTGATCTGGCGGTCGGCCGACGAGACATCGACGGTCGTGCGTTCCAGCTCTGCGCTCTCCATCTGGCTGGCGACGGCGCGCTTCCAGATCAACTCATAGAGCTTGGCCTGATCGGCATCGAGCGAGCGGGCCGCTTCGTCCGGCGTGCGGTCGAAACTCGTCGGGCGCACGGCTTCGTGCGCTTCCTGCGCGTTCTTGGCCTTGCTGGTGTAGACGCGTGGCGCGCCGGGCACATATTTCTGGCCATAGCGTGCACCGATGACGGAGCGTGCCTCAGCGATTGCTTCGGGCGCCATCGTGATGCCGTCGGTACGCATATAAGTAATGAGGCCGACGGTCTCGCCGCCGACATCGACGCCTTCATAGAGCTGCTGCGCGATCTGCATCGTGCGCTTGGCGCCGAAACCGAGCTTGCGCGAGGCCTCCTGCTGCAACGTCGAGGTGATGAACGGCGGAGCCGGGTGGCGCTTGTGCGGCTTGGCTTCGACGCTGTCGATCTTGAAGTTCTGCGCCTTGATCGCGGCGACCGCTGCGGTTGCTTCGGCTTCGGTCTTCAGCGAAAGCTTGTCGAGCTTCTGGCCGCCCAGATGTGTCAGACGCGCATTGAATCCACCGCCGGGCGCGACGAGGTCGGCGTCGATCGACCAATATTCCTGCGCCTTGAAGGCTTCGATTTCCTGTTCGCGCTCACAGACGAGTCGCAGCGCAACGGACTGAACGCGTCCCGCCGAACGGGCGCCGGGGAGTTTGCGCCACAGCACGGGCGAAAGCGTGAAGCCGACGAGATAGTCGAGCGCGCGGCGCGCCATGTAGGCATCGACCAGCTCTTCGTTGATCTGTCGCGGATTGGCAATCGCCTCGAGGATGGCGGACTTGGTTACCGCGTTGAACGCCACGCGTTCGACAGTCGCCTTGCCCAGCGCCTTCTTCTGGCGGAGCACTTCCAGCACATGCCAGGAAATGGCCTCGCCCTCGCGATCGGGGTCGGTGGCCAGGATCAGCTTGCTCGCCCCCTTCAGGGCGTCGACGATGTCCTTGATACGCTTCTGGGCCCGGTCGTCGACCTCCCAGGTCATGGAGAAGTCGTCGTCCGGCTTTACCGACCCATCCTTGGAGGGCAGGTCGCGGATATGGCCAAAACTGGCCAGAACTTTGTAGCCCGGGCCAAGATACTTATTGATCGATTTGACCTTGCCAGGCGATTCAACGACGACAACGTTCATGTGGAACTAGGGCGCTCTTCTGTTTGGGGCGCGGCGTCTTAACCCAGTGAGCCTTAAAAAATGCGCCAAATCAGGGACTGGCTCTCGGGCGGGCGGGACACTGATCGAACCGGACGAGAGGTGTCAACCTTGACGCCAGCTTCTAAGTAAAACTGTAAGTTGAAAAAATGCAATAATTTGGGCGAATACATAACTCTAGGTTGAAGTTTGCGTCCGGCCGCGATAAGTTCAGTGCGCGGCAGATTTGAATTGGTCCATGTCCTCACCCGATCCGGCGGTTAGCACCCTGCGTCTGCCCCAGAATGTAAAGCTGACCCCGAGCGAAACGGCGCGGTATACCCGCGATCTTATTGAATCCCTTCGGAAAATCGCCAGCCAGCAAGGCCACTCCCTGTTGGCGCATCTGCTCGAACTCGCCGCCATCGAGGCCAAAGCGCTCGCCGACGGCGACTATGCCCAGGACACCCGGTTGCCGGAGTGACGGGCCACCCGGCCGGCCAGTTCCATCTCTAAAAGTACGACAAGCACCGCCGATGCCGGCGATTTGCACAGACGGACGAGCTCATCGACCTCGACCGGCGCCGGACCAAGCGCTTCTTCGACGAGCGCGCGGACCCGGTCGGCCTCCGCTTCGGACGCGACAACTGGGCCGCGGGGCGTCCGTCCGTCGGGCTCGGCGAAGTCGCGACCGAGGATCGGGCGAAGTCCCGCCAGAACATCGGCGGCACTTTCGATCAGCGCCGCGCCTTCGCGGATCAGTCGGTTCGTGCCCTTGGCGCGCGGATCGAGCGGCGAGCCCGGCACCGCGAATATCTCGCGGCCCTGTTCGAGCGCATAGTTCGCCGTGATCAGCGAACCGGATCCCTCCGATGCTTCGACGATCACGACGCCGCGTGACAGGCCGGAGATGATGCGATTGCGCCGGGGAAAATGCCGCGCCTGCGGCGACTGGCCGAGCGGCATTTCCGAAACGATGCAGCCTTCGTTCCGGATACGTTGGTGGAGCGCGGTGTTTTCCGGCGGATAGATATTGTCGACACCGCCCGCGACGACGGCGCAGGTGCCGCCCGCGAGCGCGCCTTCATGTGCTGCCGCATCGATGCCGCGCGCCAGACCCGAGGCTACGACGAGACCGGCTTCCGACAAATCTTTCGCCAGCGTTCCCGCAAGCCGGCGCCCGAGGGCAGAGGCGTTGCGCGCGCCGACTATCGCCACCATTTCCCGCTGCAGAAGCGTGGAGTGACCGAGGACGGAAATGATTGGCGGCGGCGGATCGGCGGCGGCAAGACCGCGTGGATATTCGGGCTCGCACGAGGCGAGCATGCGCCCGCCGATTTTTGCCAGTGCATCGATCTCGCGCCGCGCCTCGTCGGGAGTAGGAATGCGCGCCTTGTCGCCGCCGCCGCGTTGCACGAGACGGGGCAACGCCTCCAGCGCGGCGTCAGCGGTGCCAAACCGCGCAATCAACTGCGCGAACGTGACGGGTCCGACATTCTGCGTGCGCGCCAGCCGCAGCCAGTCGCGCCGCTGCACGTCCGAAAGCGCGCCGCTCACGCGGGTTTGCTTTTGGCGCCAATACGCGGCTCTTCACCGCGCAACAGGCGGCGAATGTTGTCTTTGTGAATGACAAGAACAAGCAGTGCCAGAAGGAGAGCGAGAACCGTCTCATGCTCGCGGTGCAGGACGAACATGTAGATCGGCGTCATCACCGCCGTGACCAGTGCTGCCAGCGAAGAGATGCGGAAGATCGCGACCATGGCGAGCCACGTTGCGAATGCGAGCAACGCCGCCGGCCAGTAGAGCGAGAGCAGAATCCCCAGCGAAACCGCGACGCCTTTGCCGCCCTTAAAGCCCAGCCAGATGGGAAAAAGGTGTCCGAGGAATGCGCCTAGGCCTGCGAACAGCGCGGCGTCGGGTCCGAACAATGCACGCGCGATCAGCACCGAGGCAGCGCCTTTGGCGGCGTCGGACAAGAGTGTGAGAGCCGCCGCGGCGTAATTCCCGGTCCGCAACACATTGGTCGCGCCGATACTGCCCGAGCCGATCTTGCGAACATCGCCTTGGCCGAAGGCGTAAGCGAAAAGCAGGCCAAACGGGATCGAACCGAGCAGATAGCCCAGGACGAGCGCTTCAGCGGCGCTTACCCAGGTTGCTGTCAGGAAGGGGACGAGCATGGCGTACGGTGTTCGTGATAAGGTGAAGAGGATCGCGAAGGGTCAAATCATGACGCACATTACATCATTCGAACAGCTTCGTGAACGCTTGCCCGAACCGACCGGACCGACGAGACTGAAAGTCCGCGATCACCTGAGCGAACTGTCGGTGGCCTTCGTTCGGCGCCGCGCCAAAGATCGACGAACAGGCAGGCGCAAGTATTTGCCGGAGAATTTGTAGCCCGACTGTCATCGCCGGCGAGGAGCGCGACGACGTCGCGATCCGAGGGAAGGGAACCCAGGCGGTTGGAATGATCTCTAGCGCTTCGCCTTTCGGTCGAAGACGCATTCGCCGCCGACATACGTCTTTTGTGCGCGGCCGTGGAAGTTGCGGCCTTCGAACGGCGTGTTGCGCGCGCGTGAGCGCAGTTCGCTCTCGCGCACGGTGAAAGGATCGTTGGGATCGATCAGCACCAGATCGGCCGGCGCGCCCTTGGCGAGCGTGCCGGCGTTAAGGTTCAGGATTTTCGCCGGCGCTGCGGTCAACGCCCTGAGCACCAGGCTGAGGCTTGCACGGCCGTCATGGTGCAGGCCGAGCGCGACCGGCAAAAGCGTTTCGAGACCGACCGCGCCGAATGCGGCTTGGGCGAAAGGCTGGCGCTTGGTGTCGGCTGCCTGCGGGTCGTGGCCGGAGACGATCGCGTCGATGACGCCCGACGCGACGCCTTCCTGCATCGCCGAACGATCGGCTTCGGAGCGAAGCGGCGGCCGGACCTTCATGAACGTCCGATACTGTCCGACATCGAGTTCGTTGAGCGCCAGATTGTGTGCGGCGACGCCGCAGGTGATGGCGAGGCCGCGCTGCTTGGCTGCGGCGATGGCGTCGAGCGAGGCGCGCGTCGAGATTTGTCCGAAGTGGTAGCGCGCACCGGTCAACTCGACGAGGCGGATGTCGCGTTCCACGATGATGACTTCAGCGGCGGACGGCGCGGCCGGAAGGCCAAGCCGCATCGCATATTCGCCCTCGGTGACCGACGCGCCTTCCGAAAGATCGGGGTCTTCGGCATGGCCGACGACGAGAGCGCCGAAGGTCGACGCATAGGCGAGGGCGCGGCGCAGCACGCGCGTGTTGGAGATCGTGCGGTCGCCATCGGTGAAGGCGACGGCTCCTGCCTCGGTGAGAAGGCCGATCTCGGTCATCAATTCGCCGTCGAGATTGCGGGTCAGCGCCGCCATCGGCAGCACGCGCACCTTGGCAGTGGCCGCTGCACGGCGTCGGATGAAGTCGACCAGCGAAGGTTCGTCGATCACCGGATCGGTGTTCGGCATGACGACGATGGTGGTCACGCCGCCGGCCGCCGCCGCAAGGCTCGCGGACTCCAAAGTCTCGCGATGTTCGCTGCCCGGCTCGCCGGTGAAGACGCGCATGTCGATCAGGCCCGGCGCGAGCACCATGCCCTTGCAGTCGACGACTTCCGGATCGTTCGCTTCGGCATCGTTGAAGAGGCGCGGGCCGACGTCGGCGATCCTGCCGTTCTCGACAAGCAATCCGCCCTTCGCGTCCAGATTGGACGCCGGGTCGATCAGCCGGGCGTTGCGGAAGGCGATGCGCCCCGTTTTGTTGAGACCCGTCATGGCGCGTTGCGCCCTTCGCGCGCCAGCCCGCGCGACAGCGCGTCGAGCACCGCCATGCGGATGGCGACGCCCATCTCGACCTGCTCCTGGATGACGCTGACTTCGATGTCGTCGGCGACCGCGGAGTCGATCTCCACGCCGCGGTTCATCGGCCCCGGGTGCATCACGAGCGCGCCGGGCTTTGCGAGCTTCAGTTTCTCGGCATCAAGGCCGTAGAAGTGAAAATATTCGCGCGTCGAAGGCACGAAGGCGCCGGACATGCGCTCGAGCTGCAGACGCAGCATCATCACAACGTCGGCGCCCTCCAGACCCTTCCTCATGTCGTGGAAGACTTCCACGCCGAAGCGCTCGGCATCGGCGGGCAGCAGCGTGCGCGGCGCGACGAGGCGGACGCGTGCGCCCATCTTGAGCAGCAAGTGGATGTTGGAGCGTGCGACGCGGCTGTGCAGCATGTCGCCGCAGATCGCGACGATGAGACCTTCGAACTTGCGGCCGCGGCGGCGGATCGTCAGCGCGTCGAGCAGGGCCTGTGTCGGATGTTCGTGGCTGCCGTCGCCGGCGTTGACGACGCAGCAGTCGAGCTTGCGCGACAAAAGCTCGGCGGCGCCGGAATCCTGATGCCGGACCACCAGGATGTCCGGTCGCATGGCGTTCAGAGTTGTCGCGGTATCGATCAGCGTTTCGCCCTTGGAGACGGACGACGACCTGACCGACATGTTCAGCACATCCGCGCCCAGCCGCTTGCCCGCCAGCTCGAACGAGCTTTGCGTGCGCGTGGAGGCTTCGAAGAACAGGTTGATGAGCGTGCGGCCCTTGAGCAGGTCCGTCTTCTTGTTCGCGCTGCGGTTGAGCGCGACATAGGTGTCGGCGAGGTCCAGCAGGGACGTGATCTCGCCCACCGAAAGCGTTTCGGTGCCAAGAAGGTGGCTGGATTTCAGGATTGTTTCGGCAGCGGCCGGTGTCATCAAAGTCTGGCTTATAGGCAACGGGCCCCGCGCGGGCAAGCGATCATCGGGTTTGCCGTGAAATAGTTGTGGAGATTGGTGAATTAAGCCGAAAGACGCAGCCGGTCGAGCGCGCCCTGCAGGATGTAGCCCGCCGCCATCTTGTCCACGACCTCGGCGCGCCGTTTGCGGGAGGCGTCGGCGTCGATCAGCGTCCGGGTGACGGCCGCGGTCGATAACCTTTCATCCCACATCAGGATCGGCAGCGGCGAGCGCGCGGCGAAGTTGCGGGCAAAAGCGCGCGCCGACTGCGCCGAAGGACCGTCCGTGCCGTCCATGTTGAGCGGCAGGCCGACGACCAGTCCGCCGACATTCTGCTTCGCAATGATGTCGTCGATCTTGGCGGCATCGGCGGAGAACTTGCCGCGCTTGAGCGTCTCCATCGGCGTCGCGATGGTCAGAAGCGTATCGGAGAGCGCCAACCCGATCGTCTTCTCGCCCAGGTCGAGCCCGAGCAGGCGCATGTTTGGCGCCATGGCGGATTTGAGACCGGCGATGTCGACGACGCTCAAATTGTGTTCACCGCTGCCCGATCTCGATGCGATTGCCCGCGGGATCGCGGATAAAGAAGCGCGACAGTCCCTCGGCCACGCTTTCTTCCTCAATGGCGATGCCGCGCGCCAGGACGAACGACTTGGCCCTGGCGAGATCGGCGGTCAGAAAGCAGATATGCCGTTTGCTCTTGGGGCTCGCATCCGGGTCAACCCCGATATGCATCTGAAGCGGGCCGACCTTGAACCAGGCGCCGCCGCGGGCCTGCAGTTCGACGGGTTTGACGAGTTCGGGGAAAGCGAAAATCTCGCGGTAGAATTTCAGGCACGCCGTTTCCAGAGCCCTTGGGACCGCAATCTGCACATGATCGATGCCGGTTATGCCGAGAGACATGGGCCTGCCCCGCCGGGACGCCGTTGGATCGCTTGCCAGAGTCGCCCCTGATTGCTAGCAAGACCTTTGATTTCTCAGCCTATAGGCCGCCCCATGTCCGTCGACAAGGACACCGTTCGACGCATCGCAAAACTCAGCCGTCTCGCGCTCGACGAGGCGCGCGTCGCCCCCATGGTCGACGAACTGAACGGCATTTTTACTTGGGTCCAGCAACTCAACGAAGTGAACGTCGAAGGCGTGCCGCAGATGACGAGCGTCGTCGAGCAGCGCCTCAAGATGCGCGAAGACGTCGTGACCGAAGGTGGTAACGCCAACGAACTGATGGCTAATGCACCCGAAGGCGAGGATCACTTCTTCGTCGTTCCCAAGGTGGTCGAATAATGACTTTGCCGGGCAATCTGACCGATTTCACGCTCGCCGACGCGCGCGACGCCGTTCACAAGAAGAAGGTTTCGTCCAAGGAACTGACGACTGCCTTCGTGAAGGCCGTCGCAGATGCGCGGCCACTCAACGCCTTCGTGACGGAGACGCCCGAAAAGGCGCTCGAGATGGCCATCGCCTCCGACGTGCGCATCGCGCATGGCCAGGCGCGCGCGCTCGAAGGACTGCCGCTCGCGATCAAGGATCTGTTCTGCACCAAGGGCGTGAAGACGACGGCGGGCAGCAAAATCCTTTCCAACTTCATCCCGCCTTATGAATCCACCGTGTCGCAGAATCTGTGGGACGCGGGCGCGGTGATGTTGGGCAAGACGAACTTGGACGAGTTCGCCATGGGTTCGTCGAACGAAACCAGCTACTTCGGCCCGGTCTTTAATCCGTGGCGGGCACGCAATTCGAACGCCAACCTGGTGCCCGGCGGTTCCTCAGGCGGTTCGGCCGCCGCGGTTTCCGGAAATCTCTGTCTCGCGGCGACCGGCACAGATACGGGCGGTTCGATCCGCCAGCCGGCTGCCGTCACCGGTACCGTTGGCCTGAAGCCGACATACGGCCGCTGCTCGCGCTGGGGAGTCGTCGCCTTTGCGTCCTCACTCGACCAGGCCGGGCCGATGACCCGCACGGTGCGCGATGCCGCGATCCTTCTGAAACACATGGCGAGCGTGGATCCGAAGGATTCCACCAGCGTCGATATCGCGGTTCCCGACTATGAGGCCGGCCTCGAATCCGGTGTGAAGGGCCTGCGCGTCGGCATCCCGAAGGAATACATGATCGATGGCGCCCCGCCGGAGATCAACGCGCTATGGACGAAGGGCGCGGAATGGCTGAAGGCGCAGGGGGCGGAGATCGTCGAGGTCTCGCTTCCGCATACCAAGTACGCGCTCCCCACTTATTATATAGTCGCGCCGGCGGAGGCGTCCTCGAACCTCGCCCGCTATGACGGCGTCCGTTATGGCCATCGCGCCAAGGGCGCCATCGACATCACCGACCTGTATGAGAAGAGCCGCGCCGAAGGCTTCGGCAAGGAGGTGCAGCGCCGCATCCTGATCGGCACCTATGTGCTGTCGTCCGGCTATTACGACGCCTACTACGCCCGGGCCCAGAAACTGCGCACCCTGATCGCCCGCGATTTCACGCAAGCGTTCAAGAGTTGCGATGTGCTGCTCACGCCCGCAACGCCGGGTCCGGCCTTCGGCATCGGCGAGAAGACCGCCGATCCGGTCTCGATGTATCTCAACGACGTCTTTACCGTGACGGTGAACCTTGCGGGTCTGCCGGGAATTTCGGTGCCGGCCGGCCTGACGGCGAACGGCTTGCCGCTCGGGCTTCAGTTCATCGGCAAGGCTTTTGACGAGGCGACCATCCTGCGCGCCGCGCGCGCCATCGAGACGGCATCCGGCTTCAACGCGAAACCCACGCACTGGTGGAGGTCCGCATGAGCGCCACCCGCTCCGCAAGGCTCATCAAGGGCATGACCGGCGATTGGGAAATCGTCATCGGCATGGAAGTCCATGCCCAGATACTCTCCAAGTCCAAGCTGTTCTCCGGCGCCTCGATCGAATTCGGCGCCGAACCGAACACGCAAGTGTCGTATGTCGACGCGGCGATGCCGGGCATGCTGCCTGTCATCAACAAGAAGTGCGTCGAGCAGGCGGTGCGCACGGGCCTCGGCCTCAAGGCGCAGATCAATCTCGTCTCGGTGTTCGACCGGAAGAACTATTTTTATCCCGATCTTCCGTCCGGCTATCAGATATCGCAGTACAAGAACCCGATTGTCGGCGAAGGCGAGGTCTTCATCGACCTGAAGGACGGCGAGACCGTCCGCGTCGGCATCGAGCGCCTGCACATGGAACAGGACGCGGGCAAGAGCCTGCACGACCAGCACCCCGACCATTCCTATGTCGATCTCAACCGCGCCGGCGTGGCGCTGATGGAGATCGTCACCAGGCCGGACATGCGTTCCAGCGAAGAAGCCGCGGCATTCCTGAAAAAATTGCGCGCCATCGTGCGTTATCTCGGTACCTGCGACGGCAACATGGACGAAGGTTCCATGCGCGCCGACGTGAACGTCTCGGTGCGCAAGCCGGGCGGTCCGCTCGGTACGCGATGCGAGATCAAGAACGTGAACTCGATGCGCTTCATCGCGCAGGCGGTCGAATACGAAGCGCGCCGGCAGGTCGATCTCATCGAGGATGGCGGCACGGTCCGCCAGGAAACCCGCCTGTTCGACGCCCGCGCCGGCGAAACGCGGCCCATGCGTTCGAAGGAAGAAGCCCATGATTACAGGTACTTCCCCGATCCCGACCTGATGCCGCTGGTGCTCGACGAAGCCTGGGTGCGCGAGATCGAGAAGTCGCTGCCGGAGCTGCCCGACGAGAAGAAAGCGCGCCTGATAAAGGCGGGTTTATCGCCTTATGACGCCTCTGTTCTCGTCGCCGAGAAGGAAAGCGCCGACTATTTCGAAGAGATGGTTTCGGCCGGCGCGGAGCCGAAGGCCGCCGCAAACTGGCTCAACAACGAATATTTCGGCCGTCTCAACAAGGCGGGCATCGCGATTGCCGATGGTCCGGTCTCCGCGGCGGCGAACGCCGCGATCATCGAGATGGTGGCGGCGAATGTGATCTCGGGAAAGATCGCCAAGGATCTTCTCGACATCGTGTGGAGCGAAGGCGGTGACCCGCGCGTCATCGTCGAGAGCCGCGGCCTCAAGCAGGTGACCGACACATCGGCGATCGAGAAGGCGATCGATGCCGTCATCGCCGCGAACCCCGACAAGGTCGAAGAGGTGAAAGCGAAACCGAAAATGGCATCGTGGTTCGTCGGTCAGGTGATGAAAGCGACCGGCGGAAAAGCCAATCCGGGTGTCGTCAACGCACTGCTCAAGTCGCGACTCGGTTTGCCCGAAGAGGGGTGATTCGCACAATTTTGCGTTTTCGGGCTTGACACGCGAAAATTTCGGCTCTGAAGGTCCGTATACGGATCGATCAATCTAAGGCCTGATTTTATTGACTTAGATGAATTTTTTGCAACGGTGCGGAATCACGAAGACCCCGTAGATATTGCAATCTTGATTGCAACCCACTCATATTGTTCACGTTTTGGGGGGCGTCGATTTGCCCGACCCGGACGAAACGTTAGAGGAGTTACCACTCATGCCGAAGGCAGCAAAGAAGAAGAAGGTTGTTAAGAAGAAGGCCAAGAAGGCGAAGAAGAAGAAATAAGGAGCGTTGACACGGTCAACGCTTACGTCGCCGGTCGCTCGCGCGTATCAATAGTGAGCACCGGCTGCGAAGGCTAAGGCCGCGGCCCGGAACCTCAACGGATCCCATGGTCGCGGCCCAGCCCGCAAAGAATAGATGACTTTCCAACCGCGCTTCGGCGCGGTTTTTTTTGTGGCTGCGGGTGCGAAATGCGTCTGCACACGGACAACAAAGTCGCCCGGTCACTATTCACTAACAATGTATGAAAATCAGGGTTAATGCCGTTAACCCTGCCTTAGCTTCTTCGACGCAACGATTGGGTTGCGCGAAGGGCTTTTCTCTCGCGCCGAGGTGGAAGCCGAGGGGAGTATTATGGCGTGCATAGATGTCGATGCACTGGCGCAGTTTGAAGTAGACGCCAAGCAGGGCCGTCCGGATGCCCTTTATAATCTGGGTCTGGCCTATTCGACGGGCCAGGGCGTGGGGGTCGATTTCGTCGCCGCCCACAAATGGTTCAACCTTGCGGCGTTGCGGGGCGTCGACGAGGCAAAGTCCTGGCGGGCTTCGATCGCCCGGGAAATGAACACCTCGCAGATCGCCGAGGCCCAGCGCCTGGCGCGGGAATGGCTCTCGATCTTCCGCTGAGCCGGACCGGGTGATTGGGCCGCTCGCCCCCACTATGGCGGAAAGGGCGAAAGCGGCTTCACGGCCGGCGCCGACGGCGCATAGAGATCGGCGAGGATGCGCAAGCTCGTGTCGCGCCCGCTGAGCCTGTTTCGATAAATTTGGGCATTCTCCAGAACACGCTGAACATAGTTGCGCGTCTCGCTGAACGGGATGCTCTCGATCCAGTCGATCGGATCGGTTGTCGGGCTGCGCGGGTCGCCATACGCGGCCAGCCACTTTCTCACATTGCCCGGTCCTGCATTGTAGGACGCGATGGCCAGCACCAGCGAGCCGTTCCACTTGTTCACATAATTCTGGAACTCCGCCATGCCGAGCTGGATGTTGTAGTTCGGATCGCCCGTCAGATCGTTGGGACGCCAGGCCAGACCCGCGCGAACCGCATCGGTCCGCGCCGAAGCCGGCATCAACTGCATCAGTCCGCGCGCGCCGGCATGGCTGACAGAATCCGGATCGAACTCGGTTTCCTGCCGTATGAGGCCAAGGACATAGGCAGGTTCTGGCGCAGGTCCGGCCACGGTATAGGGCGGCAGTGGAATGACGGGGTGCGTGAACGCCAGCAGCGGCATGCCGGCATAGCTCGCGGTCTTGGCAAGGCGCACCGCTATCTCGCGAAAGCCCAGATCGACCATCGTCTGCGCCAGCATCTTCACGCGCCTGATGTCGGGGTGCAGTTCCTGGTCGCGCAGCGCGAAGATGCGAAGGATGTTCTCCTGACCGAGGTCGGCAAGCACGCGCATCGCGCGGACCAGCTCGTCCTTCTCGAATTCGTCCTTCACGCCGCCTGCGTCGACCTGAAGATCGTTGACGTGCAGCGTCGGCGTTGCGTCGATGCGCGCCAGCGCGATCTGGCCGTAGAAGCTCTCCGGCGACTGCGCGGCGAGCTTGTACTGTGCGATGGCGCCGGGCGTGTCGCCCGACGCTTCATAGCAACGGCCCTTCCAGTAGCGGGCACGGGAAAGGCTGATGGGCCGCGACACGCCCGCCTCGAGCTTCTTGAAATGCGCCAGCGCCTCACTGGGCGATTTCAGGAACCGCAGCGCGATCCAGCCCGCCATGAATTCGGCTTCGGAGAATTCGTTACCGGTTGTCAGTCCCGAGTCCGACACGACGCCGTAGGCGCTGCGATAGCCGCCGGCTTGCACCAGTGCGCGGGCAACGAGATTGGCTTCGGTCCACCAGCGGGCCGGATGGTTGTGCACGAATTTCCTGAGCGCTCCTCGGCCAAGAAAGATCGCTGCCGCCTCATTGTCGCCGACGCGGCGTGCGGCGCGCGCGCGGTCGAACAGCAGTTCGAGATCGGACGAGACGGACGCCGGCAGGCGCGCCACCAGCTTTTCTCCGGCCGCTCTGCCGGTGCGAAAGGCCAACCGCGCCTCGCCCAACTTCTGGGTGTCGTCGTCGACCCGGGACAGTTCGCGCCGCGCCGCCGCCGCATCGTCCTGGGATATGAGATTGCTCAGCCGCGCGCGATCGACGTCGGGCGTCAACAAGCCGCCGTCCTTGCGGACGATGGCCAATTCCTGGTCCGGCTGGAAGTTGCCGCTGATCCAGCCGCGCTGAACCATCTCGCGGCCTGCGGCGGGCTTGCCGGTGGCGATCATCGCATCGCCGAGACGGATCATGCCGAGCCCGGTCACCGGCGTGCGGCCGCCGAACCAGGCGATCACGGCCGCCGGCGTCATGTTGGGGTCGAGCGCGACTTCGGCGCGCGCCAGCAGCGTGTCGCGCAGCGGCCAGTCCGGGTTGTTCCTGAAGAACCCGTCGATATCGTTGAACGCAGCGCCGCTGTTCTTGTCCAGCACGTAGCGCCACTGGATCAGGCGCGAGGCCATGGCATCGTGGCCCTGGCCCGCAAGACCGCGCGCCGCCGTCCAGTCGCCGCGATCGGCAGCGTCGAAGGCACGCGAGTAGCGATCGTGGTCCGCAGCACTCAGCACGCGCACGGCGCTCGGCCGGCGCTCATGGTCGATGGTGAGGCCGTTGTCCGTCGATCCGTCCGGGATCGGCTGCATCATGATGACGTTGCCGAGTTGGGTCAGGCCGCTGGGCAGCGTCGTCTGGGCATAGGCGGCCAGCGCAATGACGGATGTTCCGATCAGAAGTGCGGCGGCTCGGCGAACGGTCATGGAATAGGGTGCTCAGGTGGGGCGATGAAAATCATTTCCGCCATAGACGTGTGGCGAAGTCGAGGCGGCTATTGCGTTTTCGCGATCCGCCGCGGGCGGGGTTGCAGTTCTCCACCGCAATTGGGACAGGTTCCGTGCATCGCATCCGCGCAGTCGGTGCAGAATGTGCACTCGTAAGAGCAAATGCGGGCTCCGGGGCTGTCTTGCGCCAGGGCGGTCTCGCAGCGCTCGCAGATCGGTCTCATCTCCAAAGGCATGTGTGCCGTTCCCTTTCGCCGCCTTGCCGCGCCTGCGCCCGGCCCTGTAGTTTGCGCCGACCCAGATTGGAAGCAGGCAGATAATGGCGTTCGCGCGCGAGAGTATCAAAGGATCAATTCCCGCACTCATCACGCCCATGCAGGGCGGCAAGGTGGATGAAGCCGCGTTCCGCAAGCTGGTGTCGTGGCAGATCGCCGAAGGCAGCCATGGGTTGGTTCCCTGCGGCACGACGGGCGAATCGCCGACGCTCAGCCATGAAGAACATATGCGTGTCGTTGAAATCTGCGTCGAGGAGGCCAATGGCCGCGTCCCGGTGATCGCCGGCGCGGGATCCAATTCGACCGCCGAGGCGATCATGTTGAGCCGCCACGCCAAGAAGGTGGGCGCGGACGCGGTGCTCTCGGTCACCGGCTACTACAACAAGCCGTCACAGGAAGGACTCTACAGGCATTTCGCGGCGGTCGCGGCGGCCGTCGACATCCCGATCCTGCTCTACAACATCCCGGGCCGCGCCATCGTAGACATCTCCGTCGAAACGATGGCCCGCCTCTCCAAGATCGCCAACATCATCGGCGTGAAGGACGCGACGGCCAATCTGATGCGCCCGACGCGCGAGCGCGCCGCCTGCGGCAAGAACTGGCGGATGATGTCGGGCGAGGACGGCACGGCTCTCGGTTACATGGCCCATGGCGGCCATGGCTGCATTTCCGTCACCGCCAACGTCGCGCCGCGGCTCTGCGCCGAGTTTCAGAACGCTTGCATGGCGGGTGACTTTCAGAAGGCGCTCGCGCTGCAGGATCGCCTCATGCCGGTCCATGACGCGATGTTCGTCGAGCCGAGCCCCGCGCCGGTGAAATATGCCGGCTCGCTGCTCGGCCTGTGCACCGACGAAGTGCGCCTGCCGCTGGTTCCCGCGACCGACAATGCCCGCGCCGTCATCCGCGCGGCGCTGGCGTCGGCCGGGATCAAGCCTTAGAAGTCCTCCCCTTTCGATCCGCCTACGCTAGGGCTTCGGCGGACGAGTTATAAGATAAGTATCCGCCCTGGCTTCAGCGAAGGCGGACAGGCTCAGGGTGAGGACTTACTTGTTTCCTCATGCTGAGGCTGTCGAAGCACGAGGAAACAAGTACGCACGATGGCCAAGAAGAAGGACGACGGCACCAAGCTCATCGCCGACAATCGCAAGGCGCGCTACGCCTATGCGATCGACGACACGCTTGAGGCCGGCATCATGCTGACGGGCTCCGAGGTGAAATCGCTGCGCACGGGCAAGGCGACGATCGGAGAGTCCTATGCCTTCGCCAAGGATGGCGAGCTGTTCCTCGTCAACGCCTACATCCCCGAATACACCCAGGCCAGCCGCTTCAATCACGAACCCAAGCGGATGCGCAAGCTCCTGGTGCACAAGAACCAGGCGAGCAAGCTCGCCATGGCGATCCAGCGCGAAGGGATGACGCTTATTCCCCTGAAGCTCTATTTCAATCCCAAGGGCATCGCCAAGATCGAACTCGGCGTCGCGAAGGGCAAGAAAATCCACGACAAGCGCGAAACCGAAAAGAATCGCGACTGGCAGCGCGACAAGGCGCGGCTGATGCGGGCGAAGGGGTGAGGCAACGTGTTTTCCTCCGTCGTCATGGTCGCCTCAGGGTCGGCCATGACGACGGTATTTGTGGGTTGGTTTAGCGCCATGCGCGTTGCCGTCGTCGGCACGTCGGGATCGCGCAAGACGACGCTCGCGCAATATGAAGGTTTGCTGCGCGAGCGGGCCAACGCGCATCTTAGGGTGATGCGCTTACGCCGGACACGAGAGGCAGATGCTTTCGTGTCAAAATTAAGCGCATCGTGAACCACGAAAACTTTCGAAGTAAGCGGCGAGATTTTTTCCAACCTCCTCTTGAACCGTTACGGTCAAATCACCAATTGCGCTAAATCCCCACAATTGTGCGTTCGGCGTCGGGCCACCAGCTCGGCAAACGGAATTGATCCGCAAAAAAAAAGCGCAGTGGGGGGTGTCCGCGAACCTGGCTTCACATTGGAAACGGACGTGGAAACCCGACTATACTTTGTCCGCGGACATCGGCACTTTCCGGGAGACGGCATTGGCAACGACACCGAACAAGAATTCCTGCGCCGGGCGGCGAAGTGGTCCTCGCGACCGAAGGCGATCGGAAGCTCTACGACCGTTTCCATTTCGCGTCGGCGCGCCGCGCGGGCGACACGCTCTACATCTCCGGCGTCATCGCCGGACGCATGAAGGGAGAAGGCAACGACGTGACCGCCTTCAAGGAGCAGGTGCGTCGCGCATTCGGCCAGATACAGACGACGCTTCAGGCCGCGGGCGCCGGCTTTGCCGACGTGGCGATGATCAACACCTTCCACGTCTTCAACTCGCCGAACTTCGCGGGCACGACGGGTGAACAATTCGCGGCATTCGGCGCGGTGAAGGATGAGTTCATGCCGCCGCCGCATCCCGCCTGGACGGCGGTGGGTACGACGGCATTGCTCTCCGACACCGGAATCGTCGAGATTCAGATGATCGCGCACGTCCCTGCCAGGAAGCAGACATGAGTGACGAAGACGACAAGCCTGGGCTGATCGGCAAGATCAAGGACAAGCTCATCCGCTCCAAGCAGGAATGGGCGGAGCAGGGACGCCTGATCACCGGCCGGCCCGACATGGGGCACGTCAACCGCCTGCCGCCCGGCCAGAAGGAAGTGAAGAACTGGCCCGTGCTCGACCTCGGCGTCCAGCCGGACGTGAAGCTCGAGAACTGGCGGCTTCAGATCATGGGGCTGGTGGAAAAACCCGTCGCGCTCACCTTCGAACAGTTCCAGGCGCTGCCGCAGGAGGATTTCGTCAGCGACATCCACTGCGTTACCTCGTGGAGCCGCTACGACAATCACTGGCGCGGCGTGTCGTCAAAGACGATCCTCGATCTCGTGAAGCCCAAGACGGAAGCGAGACACATCGTGTTCCACTCCTATGACGGCTACACGACCAATGTGAAGACGCCGGTCTTCGCCGATGCGAATGTGCTGCTCGCGCATAGCTGGGAAGGCCAGCCGATCCCGCGCGAACATGGCGGGCCGGTGCGCGTCGTCGTTCCGGACTGGTATTTCTGGAAGAGCGCGAAATGGGTTACGCGCATCGTCTTCATGGCGGAGGACCAACCCGGCTTCTGGGAAGTCCGCGGCTACCACAATGAAGGCGATCCGTGGAAGGAAGAGCGGTACAGCTAAAGCTGCGGCATCGCCGCGATTTTTGCTTGCTTCACGACCGCGTCGAACATCTTTTCCGTCAACACGCCGGTATTGGTGTTGTAGCGCGAGCAGTGATAGCTCGCGATCAGCTTGAGTTTGCCGATCTCGTATACCTTGCCGTGTCCGAACGGATGCGCCGACTTCTTCACGCCGAGCGTGTCGCAAACGCTGTCATGCGCAATCTTGCCGAGCGCGAGGATAACGCGCAGGTGCGGCAGGCTCGCGATCTGGCCTGCGAGAAACGGACGGCATGTTTTGATCTCGACGGGCGTCGGCTTGTTCTGCGGCGGTACGCAGCGCACGGCATTGCTGATGGCGCAGTCGACAAGCTGGAGCCCGTCATCGGCGCGCTCGAGATAGTTGCCCTTCGCGAGCGCGTGTTTCAGCAGCGTGGCGTAGAGCAGGTCGCCGGCATAGTCGCCCGTGAACGGCCGGCCGGTGCGGTTCGCGCCGTGCAGGCCCGGCGCCAGGCCGACGATCAACAGCCGGGCATGGTTCGTGCCGAACGTCGGCACCGGATCGTTGAAGTAGTCGGGAAACTGCCGCCGGTTCGTCGCGCGGAATTTGGCCAGGCGCGGGCAGAGCGGGCAGTCTTTGGGCGGTTCGGCCTCAGGTTTCATTCTGCGACCTCCCCACAAGGAGGCCGCAATTGCAAGCGTTCCGGACGAAGGTCCGCGTCAGGCGCTCTGCGCGTAGTGCGGCGACGCGGCGGCGGCCGAACGTTGCCCGCCTTCGCGCGCGATCTGAGTCTTCAGCTCTTCCAGTTCGATGAAATTGTCGGCCTGGCGGCGGAGCTCATCGGCGACCATCGGCGGCTGCGTGCGGATCGTCGAGACCACGCTGACACGGCGGCCCTTGCGCTGGGCAGCTTCGACCAGTCGGCGGAAATCGCCGTCGCCCGAGAAGATCACGATATGGTCCACCTGTTCGGCCATCTCCATCACGTCGATGGCGAGTTCGATGTCCATGTTGCCCTTCACGCGGCGGCGGCCCTGCGCGTCGGTGAATTCCTTGAGCGGTTTGGTGACGACCGAAAAGCCGTTGTAGTCGAGCCAGTCAACCAGCGGACGCAGCGGTGAGAATTCCTGATCTTCCGCAACCGCTGTATAGTAGAAGGCGCGCACAAGAATGCCCTTGCGCGCAAAGAGTTCCAGCAAACGCTTATAGTCGATGTCGAATTGCAATCCCTTTGCGGCGCCGTACAGATTTGCGCCGTCAATGAACAACGCCAGTTTTTCCTGCGGGTAGAACAACATGACGAACTCCCATCAACAAGAAGGCAGAAGCGGATTACGTCCCCCGCACGCCGTCTGTTGTTCTAATCCTTCGCGCCACGCGTTCAAGTGCGGCGCGCACATATGATTGTGATCGCACTCGGCGCAAATCTTCCATCACGCGCGGGCGCGCCGCGCGACACGCTGAAGGCAGCATTAACCGAACTTTCTGCACGCGACGTTCGTATTGCTTCGGTTTCATCTTATTACGTCACAAAGGCATGGCCTGATCCTGCCGATCCGCCTTTCGTGAACGCCGTGGCACGAATTGAAACCAAACTTTCGTCCGCGGAACTCATGGCGTTGCTGCATCGGACAGAGACGAGTTTCGGGCGTCAACGGGCGAAGAAGAATGCGCCGCGAACGCTGGATCTCGATCTGATCGATTATGACGGCCGTGTCGAGGAAGGTCCGCCGGTATTGCCGCATCCGCGCCTGGCCGATCGCGCCTTTGTCCTTGTTCCACTTGCGGACATTGCGCCGGACTGGCGGCATCCCAAGAGCGGGCAGTCGATTGCGGAATTAATTGCAGTGCTGCCACCGGAAGCACGCGACATTGAGAAGCTCGCGACTTGAGCATTGTCGTAGGCACAGCGATGATGTTTGGAAGTCAGTAAAAAGTCGGGGTCGTGGGAGGGCAGCAGATGTTTGATTTGGGTTCGCTCATCCCTGTGCTGGTGGTGGTGGCCTTGATCGTCCGGCGCGGCTCCAAGCCACGTCGCGTGAAGGTGAACTCGCTGTGGCGGTTTCCGGTCATCATCACATTGCTCGCCCTGTTCTCACTTGTCGGCAGCGCACCACCCGGACTGCTCGCAATATTCATGTATGTCGTCGCGGCACCGGCCGGTGCGACGCTCGGCTGGTTCTCGGCCCAGCACGTCGAACTCACGCTCGACGACAAGACCGGCACGATCATGAGCAAGCCGACCGTGTTCGGTACCGCGATGACCGCCGGCGCGTTCGTGGCGCGCTTCCTCGCCGACACGCTGATGAAGAGCGGAGGCGGCATGATTCCGGGCCACCATAAGATCGTCATCGCCGGTGCGGCAAACGCGGCCTTGATGTTCGTGGCTGCGCGCGGCCTCGCCGGCGCCTATCACATGTGGATCCGGACGCGACCGCTGATCGAGCAGCACAAGGCGGCGCAGATCGCAGCGCCGGCAGACAAGTAGAAGAGACTGCTCGGCCTCTGGCACCGCCTTGTGTGCCGTGCCGGTCTCGTATAACTTCCGCCGCCTTCTGAGCGGACATGCCCCGATTTGCGCCATCGGCACCGCTATGACCCTGAAAGATAAGGACTTCCATGGCACGCGTTACCGTTGAAGACTGCGTCGACAAGATTCCCAACCGCTTCGATCTGGTCCTGGTGGCCGGTTTTCGCGCCCGCCAGCTCTCGGGCGGCGCCGAACCGCTGGTCGATCGCGACCGCGACAAAAACCCCGTCGTGGCGCTGCGCGAGATCGCGGCCAAGGAAATCAAGCCCGACGAGGCCAAGGAAGAATACATCAAGAGCCTGCAGAAGCATGCCGAGGTCGACGAGCCGGAGGAGGCGCGTCCCGACTCCGACGACGCGCGCGAGGACAGCGCTTTCCGCCAGGTGACCGAGGAAGAGCTGCTGCGTGCGCTTACGACCGAAGCCCAGCGCCGCGCCGAACCGCAGCCGGAACCCGAGGCAGATTATGAAGAGTGAGCTGCGGCGCGCGTAGCGCGTGAGCAGGTCCGGTGGACCTGCGAAAGCAGGCGAACGCCGCGAGCCAGCGAGCGGCCGTGGAGCCAAAAATCTACAAAGGCGGCGCCAAAAGCGCCGCCTTTTGCCGTTTTGGGACAATATCGGCAATCAGAGTTCGGCAATTCTTCCTATATATTGATGGCATGAGCGCACCGGTGTCGCCCGAGACCAAAGGCACGGGACAGGCAGAGCCTGTTCCCGCGGTTGCGTCTGCGCCGACGGCCAAGGGACCGGCCCGCCGCCGCCTGATGCGCCAGACCGAGCTCGTCGACCGCATCAAGGCCTACGATCCGGACGCCGACGAGGCGCTGCTGAACAAGGCGTATGTCTACGCCATGAAGGCGCACGGCAAGCAGTTCCGCGCCTCGGGCGATCCGTACTTCGCCCATCCGCTCGAAGTCGCAGCCATCCTCACCGACCTCAAGCTCGACGTGGCGACCATCGTCACCGCGCTGCTGCACGACACGATCGAGGACACGCTCGCCACCTACGACGACATCAAGGCCAATTTCGGCGAGGAGATCGCCAACCTCGTCGACGGCGTGACCAAGCTGTCGCAGTTGGAACTGTTCTCGGAGCGCACCAAGCAGGCGGAGAATTTCCGCAAGCTGATGCTGGCGATCACCGAACGACATTCGCGTGCTCCTGGTGAAGCTCGCCGACCGGCTGCACAACATGCGCACGCTCGCAGTTCATCGACGATCCGGAGAAGCGCCGCCGCATCGCGCAGGAGACGCTGGACATCTACGCGCCGCTGGCCGGGCGCATCGGCATGCAGCACATGCGCGAGGAACTGGAAGACCTTGCGTTTGCCGAACTCAATCCCGAAGCGCGCAATTCCATCGTCACGCGGCTGGCGCGTCTCGACGACGCCTCGCGGTGACCGCATCGGGCGCATCGCCGATCAGATCAAGCGCAAGCTCGCCGAGCACGGCATCGATGCCTGGGTCTATGGCCGCGCCAAGCGCGCCTTCTCCATCTGGCGCAAGCTCAAGGACAAGCAGCTCAATTTCGAGCAGCTGTCCGATATTTTCGGATTCCGCGTGATCGTGAAGAACGAGGACGACTGCTACCGCGCGCTCGGCGTGCTGCACCAGAACTGGCAGATGGTGCCGTCGCGCTTCAAGGATTTCATCTCGACGCCCAAGCACGAACGGCTATCGTTCGATCCACACCACGGTGATCGGGCCGGAAAAACAGCGTGTCGAAGTGCAGATCCGCACCCAGGAGATGCACGACGTCGCCGAACGCGGCGTCGCAGCGCATTGGCGCTATCGCGAACGCGAAGGCTCGGAAGGCGAAGGCGAGGACCGCGCCTATGGCTGGCTGCGCGAGATGGTCGATCTGCTCGAGCGCGACGACAGCGCCGGAGGAGTTCCTCGAGACACTCCCGCCTCAACCTGTATCAGGATCAGGTCTTCTGCTTCACGCCGAAGGGCGACCTGATCTCGCTGCCGCGCGGTGCGACGCCGATCGACTTCGCCTACACGCTGCACACCGACTCGGCAATTCGACCGTGGGCGCCAAGGTGAACGGCGCGCATGTGCCGCTGCACACGCCGCTGCGCAACGGCGACCAGGTCGAGATCATTCGCACAAAGGAACAGACGCCGTCGCCTTTGTGGGAGCAGTTCGTCGTCACAGGCCGGGCACGCGCCGAAATCCGCCGCTTCCTGCGCCTTGCCCAGCGCGGCGAACATGTGAAGTTCGGCCGCAATATCCTGAAGAAGGTGTTCGCCGACGAGGGCGCCGAACTCACCGACAAGGCGGTAGGCGAAGTCGCCAAGAAGCTGGCATCTGTCGAAGGCCGAAGACGTGTTCGCCGAAGTGGGCCGCGGAGCGTTGCGCGGCCACGAAGTGCTCGAAGCGGTGTTCCCCGAGCTCAAGCTCGATCCGGAGAAGCGCAAGCAGGCGGCTTTGTCCGAGCCCCAGGTCAAGCCAAGCCGATCTCGATCCGCGGCCTGACCGAAGGCATCGCGTACCGCCTCGGCCACTGTTGCCACCCGCTGCCGGGCGACCGCATCGTCGGCTTGATGGTGCCGGGCGAGGGCGCCGTCATCCACACGATCGACTGTGCCGAACTTGAAAAGGCGCAATCCGGCATGGACGACTGGCTGGACGTGACCTGGGGCATGCACGCAGCGGAAGGCGGCCCGTCGATTGCCCGTGTCCTGGTGCGGGTCAAGAACGCGCCGGGTTCGCTCGCGGCCGTCATGAACGTGATCGGCAACAACGGCGGCAACATCTTCAACATGAAGGTGACCAGCCGGAATCCGCTTTATTTCGAATTCAACGTCGATATCGAAGTGCGCGATCTTGCCCATTTGCAGAACATTCTGGGCGCGCTACGCGTGAACGCGGCGGTCGAATCGGTCGACCGCGTGCGGGATGCTTCGACAAGCTCGGCATGAGGAGTGCCCTCATCCTGAGCCCGCGAAGGATGAGGGAGATATCGGAATGAATAACGAACAGGTTCTGAGCGAATTCAGGAAGGCCGGCGCGCTGCTCGAAGGTCATTTCATCCTCTCGTCCGGCCTGCACGCCGACACGTTCCTGCAGAAGGCGCTGGTCTTCCAGGACGCCAAGCGCACGGCCAAGCTGTGCAAGGCGCTCGCGGAAAAGGTCCGCGCCGAAGTCAAGCAGGAGTTCACCGCCATCGTCTCGCCAGCCGTCGGCGGCATCGTGCCGGGCTATGAGATGGGCCGTCAGCTCGGCCTGCCGGCCATGTATGTCGAGCGGGTCGAAGGCAAGTTTCAGCTTCGACGCAATTTCCAGCTCAAGAAGAACCAGCCGGTGCTGATGGTCGAGGACATCATCTCCACCGGCGTGTCGTCGCGCGAATGCATCGAGGCGATCAGGGCGGCCGGCGGCAAGCCGGTTGCCGCCGCGTGTCTCATCGATCGCTCCGGCGGCAAGGCCAAGGTCGGCGTGAAGCTCGTGGCGCTTGCAACGCTTAAGGTCCCCGCGTGGGAGGCCGATAAACTTCCGCCACATCTTCGCAATATACCCGCCGTGAAGCCGGGGAGCCGGGGATTGCAGTGAGAAAGTTTCTGGTTGCGCTGGCCATCGCGTTCGGCGTCTGGCCTGTGATCGCGCAAGCGCAAACGGACGAAATCCAGGTCTATGACGCCAGCATCGCCAAGCCGGGCATCTTCAACCTGACCTGGCACAACAACTACACGCCGTCGGGTAGGAAACTTCCGGACTTTCTGGGCGGCATCGTTCCCGGCCATGCACTGAACGGCGTGACCGAATGGGCCTATGGCGTGACGGATTGGTTCGAGGCGGGTCTCTATGCTCCGCTCTATACGATCTCCAGTTCGGGAAACCTGAAGTTCGCCGGCACCAAGCTGCGCGCGCTGTTCGTGGTGCCCGACGCCGCCAGCCAGACCTTCTTCTACGGCATCAATTTCGAGTTCAGCTACAACGCGACGAGTTGGGACACCAAGCGATTCACCTCCGAAATCCGGCCCATCCTTGGCTGGCACCTCGGCCGGTTCGACATCATCGTCAATCCGATTCTGGATAACTCCTATGAGGGATTTTCACGGCTCGACTTCGCGCCGTCGACGCGGGTCGCCTTCCACATCGATGACAAATTCGCGGTGGCGCTTGAGGAATATGACGATTTCGGGCCGCTCCGGCGCTTCCTTCCGGGCAGCGAGCAGTCTCACCAGCTCTTCCTTGCCGTCGACTATGACGCTGATCCCGTCAGCGTGGAGACCGGCATCGGTTTCGGTTTGACGCAGGCTTCGGATAATCTCGTCCTGAAACTGATCCTCTCCCACGACCTGAATTGACCCAAGAGATACACGCAATGAATGCCCTGCGCCTCGGCGTGAACATCGACCATGTTGCGACAGTGCGCGAAGCGCGCGGCAGCGCCTATCCCGATCCGGTGCGCGCGGCCAAACTTGCCGAAGCTGCCGGCGCCGACGGCATCACCGCCCACCTGCGCGAAGACCGGCGCCATATTTCGGATGCCGATATCGAGCGTCTCTCGCGCGAGCTTCACATTCCGCTCAACCTTGAGATGGCGGCGACCGACGAGATGCTCGCCATCGCGCTCAGGGCCAAGCCTCACGCCGCCTGTATAGTTCCGGAAAAGCGGGAAGAGCGCACGACCGAAGGCGGCATCGACGCCGCCGGCCAGCACAATCGTCTCGCGCCGCTGGTCCGTCAGCTCGGCGCCGCGCGCATCCGCGTCTCCATGTTTGTCGAACCGGACAAGACCCAACTGGATGCCGCCAAGGCGCTCGGCGCACCTGTCGTGGAGTTGCACACCGGCGCCTATTGCGACGCTACCGGCGTGAAACAGGAACGGCTGCTGCAGAAGCTGCGCGAGGGCGCCGCCTACGGTGCATCGATCGGCCTTGAAATTCATGCGGGTCATGGCCTGACCTACGACAATGTGAAACCCATCGCTGCCATTCCGGAAATCCGCGAGCTCAACATCGGCCACTTCCTGGTCGGCGAGGCGATTTTCGTCGGCCTGGAAAACTCCATCCGCCACATGCGCGCCTTGATCGACGAAGCGCGCGGTGTGCATCGCATGGCGGCCAAATGATCATCGGACTGGGTTCGGACCTCATCGACATACGTCGCGTCGACAAGAGCATCGAGCGTTTTGGCGAACGCTTTCTCGATCGCATCTTCACGTCCGTCGAGCGCGAGAAATCCGACAAACGGAGCCAGCGCGCCGCGTCCTACGCCAAGCGCTTCGCGGCGAAGGAGGCGTGCTCCAAGGCCCTCGGAACGGGTCTGCGCCGTGGCGTGTTCTGGCGCGACATGGGCGTGGTCAATCTTGCCGGAGGGAAACCGAGCATGAAGCTGACGGGCGGAGCCCTGAAGCGGTTGGAAGAGATCACACCACCGGGGCACCGGGCGCAGATCGACCTGACCATCACCGACGATTTTCCGCTGGCGCAGGCCGTTGTCATCATTTCGGCAATACCGATCGGGGCTTAATCAAATTCGCGCCCGCACCTTGACCTTCGTCCATCGGCCCCCTCTAAAGAGCCCGAAATGTCAGATGATCCCGAAATGAGCGAAACCAAGGAAGCCGCGGTCGTGCCCGAAGAGAAAAAGGGCGAGTCCTGGCTGGAAACATTCAAGACGGTCGCCTACGCGCTCCTGATTGCCTTTGTCATCCGCACATTCCTGTTCCAGCCGTTCAATATCCCCTCGGCCTCGATGGAAGCGACGTTGCTGGTTGGCGACTATCTCTTCGTCGAGAAATACGCCTATGGCTACAGCCGCCACTCCTTCCCGTTCAGCCTTGCGCCCTTTTCGGGCCGGGTCTTCGGTTCGGAGCCCGCTCGCGGCGACGTGATCGTGTTCAAGATGCCGAACCAGAACTCGCCCGACTATATGAAGGACTTCATCAAGCGGCTCATCGGCCTGCCGGGCGACCATATTCAGATGCTCAACGGCGTTCTCTACATCAACGACAAACCCGTGCCGAAGGTGGCCGCCGCGGACTATGTGGAACCGGACGGTTTCGGCGGCACCCGCCATGTCCGCCAGTTCCGCGAGACGCTGCCAAACGGCAAGTCCTATCTCACGCTCGACCGCTTCGACAGCGACGCCGACAACACCCAGGTCTTCATCGTGCCGCCTGGCCACTACTTCATGATGGGCGACAATCGCGACAATTCAGACGACAGCCGCGCCGCGGTGGGATACGTTCCGGCCGAAGACCTTGTTGGCAAGGCGGAACTGCGATTCTTCTCCATCGATGAAACAGCAATCTGGTACGAACCCTGGACCTGGCCCGGCGCAATCCGTTTCCGCCGCATGCTCACCTTCATCGACTGACCTGGAAGCGCGTCTCGGCCACGTCTTCAGGGATCGAGACCTGCTCAGGCGCGCGCTCACCCATTCCAGCTCCAACACCGCGGCCTCGAACGAGCGGCTGGAATTCCTTGGCGACCGCGTGCTGGGACTGATCGCCGCCGAAAAGCTGCATGCGCTCTATCCCGGCGACGCCGAAGGTGCGTTGGCGCTAAAGTTCAACCACCTGGTGCGCCAGGAAACCTGTGCCCGGGCGGCGGAGGCGGCGGGTCTTGCGGACCAGCTGATCCTCGCGAACTCGGAATCCAGCAGCGGCGGCCGGCGAAAGGCCGCGATATTGGCCGGCGCCTGCGAGGCGGTGATTGCGGCACTTTATCAGGACGGCGGCATCGATGCGGCGCGGCGCTTTGTGGAGTGCTATTGGAGGGACGCCTTCGGCTCGCTGGACCGCGACATGCGCGACGCCAAGACGACGCTGCAGGAATGGGCCCAGTCGCGAAAAGGCGATACGACCGCGCCGGTCTATACACTGGTAAAGCGGGTTGGACCGGATCACGCACCGCGCTTCGTCGTCGAAGTCTCGGTCACCGGGCAGACCGCATACACGGGCGAAGGCGGCTCGAAGCGGGAAGCCGAACAGGATGCTGCAAAGAAGATGCTGACGAGTCTGGGATTGGCGCCGTGACACAGCGCTGCGGCTTTGCCGCCATCATCGGCGCGCCGAACGCCGGCAAGTCGACGCTCGTCAATGCGCTCGTCGGCTCAAAGGTCGCAATCGTCAGTCCGAAGGTCCAGACCACGCGCATGGCGGTGCGCGGCGTTGCGATGAACGGCGAGACGCAGATCGTGTTCGTCGACACGCCGGGAATCTTCAAGCCGCGCCGCCGTCTCGACCGTGCGATGGTGAATGCGGCCTGGGCCGGCGCCGGCGACGCCGATGCAGTTGTGCTTCTCGTCGATGCGGCCGAGCTTTCGACCAACCCCAAAGGCCACGCCGCGAACGACACGCACGCCATCATCGAGGCGCTGAAGAAGGACAATCGCAAGGCGGCGCTGGCGCTGAACAAGATCGATGGCATGAAGCGCACCGATCTTCTGCCATTGGTTCAGCAGCTAAGCAACGAAGGCGTGTTCGAAGAGATATTCATGATTTCGGCGCTGAAGGGCGACGGTATGGCCGACCTGAATGCGTGGGTCGCCGCCCGCATGCCAGAAGGCCCGTGGCTTTATCCGGCCGACCAGGCCGCCGATATTCCGTCGCGCCTTCTGGCGTCGGAAGTGACGCGCGAGAAGATCTATCTGCGGCTTCACGACGAACTTCCCTACGCCTCGATGGTCGAGACGGAGAAGTGGGAGGAACGCAAGGACGGCTCGGTCAAGATCGACCAGACGATCTATGTCCAGCGCGAAGGTCAGAAGGCGATCGTGCTCGGCAAGGGTGGCGCGACGATCAAACTGATCGGCGAAATGGCGCGCAAGGAACTCGAAGAGCTGTTCCAGCGCCGCGTTCACCTGTTCCTGTTCGTGAAAGTGCGCGAGGACTGGGCCGAACAGCGCGAGAATTATCGCGAAATGGGCCTGGAGTTTCCGGAGGAGTAACGCTCCGTGGAGTGGTCCGACGACGCCATCGTTTTGTCTGTCCGTCCGCACGGCGAGAGCAGCACGATTGTGGAAGTTCTTACGCACAGCCATGGCCGCCACCTCGGGCTGGTGCGCGGCGGTGCGTCGCGACGCGCCAAGCCGTCGCTGCAGCCCGGCAACACGCTGCATCTGAACTGGCGCGCGCGCCTCAGCGAGCATCTCGGCAACTTCACCATCGAACTCGCACGCGCCCGTGCCGGCGACATGCTGGAGAGCCGCGAGGCGCTTGCCGGTCTCAATGCTTTCAGCGCCATCGTGGGCTGCTGCGATGCCGGAACGGGAAGCCCACGAGCAGGTGTTCGATGCAGGAAACATCCTGCTCGACGCGATGCAGGAGGATGGTTTCGAGCATTGGGGTGCTCTCTTTGTGCGTTTCGAAGCGGGGCTGCTTGAAGCGCTCGGTTTCGGGCTCGACCTGTCGCGCTGCGCGTCCACCGGCGCTGTGGATAACCTTGTCTACGTTTCGCCGCGCACCGGCCGTGCCGTCTCGCGCGAAGCGGGAGAGCCTTACAAGGACCGGTTGTTCGCGTTGCCGGGTTTTCTTCTTGGCTCGCAGAACATCACGCCCGATCCCGCCGAAGTCGCCGCCGGACTGAAACTGACCGGGCATTTTCTTCTGGAGCGGGTGCTGCGGCCGCATGGCCGCGAAATGCCGCCGGCACGGCTGCATCTCGATAGTTTGGTCACGCGCGAATCATAATAGGAAGACGCATGGCCGACACAAAGGACGACATTCGCCCGGAACAGCTGAGCAAGGCGCTCGGCGAGCGCTATCTCGCCTATGCGCTGTCGACCATCACCATGCGCGCGCTGCCCGACGCGCGCGACGGGCTGAAGCCGGTCCACCGCCGCGTCTTGTGGGCGATGCGCCTGCTTGGCCTCAATCCGTCCGCCGGGTTCAAGAAGTCCGCACGCGTCGTCGGCGACGTGATCGGCAAATATCACCCGCACGGCGACCAGTCGGTCTACGACGCGCTGGTGCGCCTCGCTCAGGATTTCGCGGTGCGCTACCCGCTGGTCGACGGCCAGGGCAATTTCGGCAACGTCGACGGCGATAACGCGGCGGCGATGCGCTACACCGAAAGCCGTCTCACCGAAGTCGCCCAGGCGCTGCTCGACGGGCTGGACGAGAACGCAGTCGACTTCCGCACCACCTATGACGGCGAGGAAGAGGAACCGATCGTTCTTCCGGCGGCGTTCCCGAACCTGCTCGCAAACGGTTCGTCGGGTATCGCAGTCGGCATGGCGACGTCGATCCCGCCGCACAATCTCGGCGAGCTCTGCCAGGCGCTGGTCGCTCTGATCGACAATCCAAACGTGCAGGACCGCACGATCCTAAAATTCGTCAAGGGTCCGGATTTTCCGACCGGCGGCGTCCTTGTCGATGGTCCGGATTCGATTGCCGAAGCCTACAAGACCGGCCGCGGCGGCTTTCGCGTCCGCGCGCATTGGACGAAGGAGGAGGGCTCTCGCGGCACCTATCAGATCGTCGTCGACGAGATTCCCTATCAGGTCCAGAAGGCCAAGCTGATCGAACGCATCGCCGAACTTCTGGAACAGAAGAAGCTGCCGCTGCTCGACGACATCCACGACGAGAGCGCCGAAGACATCCGCATCGTGCTCACGCCGAAGACCAGGACGGTCGAAGCCGAACTCCTGATGGAACAGTTGTTCCGCCAGACCGATCTCGAGGCCCGCTTTCCGCTGAACATGAACGTGCTGGATCGCGGCCTTGTGCCGACGGTGATGAGCCTGCGCGAGGCGCTGCAGGCCTTCGTCGATCACCGGCGCGAAGTGCTGGAGCGCCGCACCACGCATCGGCTTGAGAAGATCGCCGCCCGCCTTGAGGTTCTCGAAGGCTATCTCGCCGTCTATCTGAACCTCGACAAGGTCATCAAGATCATCCGCACGCGAGGACGAGCCCAAGCCGAAGTCCTGATGAAGGCGTTCGGCCTCAACGAGATCCAGGCGGAGGCGATCCTCAATATGCGGCTGCGTTCGCTTGCGCAAGCTCGAGGAAATGGAAATCCGCGCCGAACATGATGCACTGACGAAAGAACAGAAGGACCTCAAGAAGCTGCTTGGCTCCGACAAGTTGAAATCGGAAACGCTGATCGAAGAGGTGAAGGCGATCGACGCCAAGTTCGGCGGCAAGACCGAGATCGGCCGCCGCCGCACGCGGATCATCGAGGCCAAGCACATCGACAAGATCGAGGCGCTGGCCGAAGAGGCTGCGACGCTGGAATCCGCCGTCGAGCGCGAGCCGATCACCATCGTCTGTTCGGAAAAGGGCTGGCTGAGGGCCTTCAAGGGCCATCAGGAGCCAAGCGACGCCGTCAAATACCGCGAGGGCGACCGAGAGCGTTTCTGGATCCACGCGGAAACCACCGACAAGCTGATGATGCTGGCGACAGACGGCCGCTTCTTCACGCTCGATTGCGCCAAGCTGCCGGGTGGACGGGGAAATGGCGAGGCCATCCGCACTTTCATCGACATGCCGCCGGAGTCCGATCTTGTCGTGATGTTCGCGCACAAGCCGGGCCGCAAGCTGCTGCTCGCGGCGACGACGGGGCATGGCTTTGTCACCAACGAAGACGAGGCCGTCGCCATGACGCGTGCGGGCAAGCGCGTGATGAATGTGAAATCGCCCGGTGAAGCGATCGTGTGCAAGCCCGTCGACGGCGACAGCGTCGCGGTCATCGGCGACAACCGCAAGCTCGTCATCTTCGGCCTCGACGAAGTTCCCGAAATGGCGCGCGGGCAGGGCGTTTACCTGCAGCGCTACAAGGATGGCGGACTACTCGATGCCGTGACCTTCACCTGGAAGGAAGGCCTGCGCGACCAGAACAATCGCTCTTGGACGCCGTCGGAACTGAAGGAATGGAAAGGCCTGCGCGCTCAGGCCGGACGCCTGGTGCCACGCGGCTTCGCGAAATCCGGAAAGTTCGGCTAATCGGACGCTTCAGGGCGCTAGTGCGCGTTGCCCTGACCGACATCTCCGGAATCGCCGGCTGTATTGCCCGTGTCCGTGTTGTCGTTGCTCGTATGCCCGCCGCCGGCCGACCCACTGCTGCCGTGCGGGCCGGTCTGTCCGATATCGCCGGTATCACCCGTGTTGGCCGCGCCGCCGGTGGTTGTCCCGCCAGTATTGGTTGGCTGCATGTTTGCGCCTGGAGCGCCTGCGGCGGAGCCATTGTTTGTCGTGCCGTTCGTCGTGACGGCGGCGGCACCCGGCTTTGGAGTGGACGGAACGAACTGAGCGACGATCAGGAGCAATGCAATGAGTCCCACCACGCCAAACGCTACATAGCGCCAGATCGGGTGATTCTTTGGCGGCAGACCCGCAAGCGTTGTCGACAATATCGAAGGCGAAGGTTGGGATGCGAATTGCGCACTCGGTTGAACGGCAGGCGGCGACGCCGGCTGACGAACCGCTGAAACAGCCGGCGCAGGATCCGCCGCTTCAAAATGGACCGTCGGATGGACGGGGTCGACATTGACTTCGCCGGTGTCGCCCGCAGCGGGACGCCCGACCATATGGGCGATGCCCTTCGTCACGCGGCGGAATTCGGCGTGGTTTCCACCACCGGTCCAGGTGCTCAGATCGGCTGTCTGGATCTGGCGAAAGCCGGCCGGTGGCCGAACTACTTCCTTAAGAACGGGCACCAAGATGTTGCGCTGCTGGGCTTCTTCGGCTTCGTCGCGCACAAAATCCGACTGGACCGAATGCTGCGACCAGACCACGACGGCCGCTTTGCAGGACTGAAGTTCGGTGTCGATGGTCTCGCGATAGCGCTTGCCGACGAGCAAGTCCCAGTCCCACCAGACGCTGAAGCCTTCCGTCTGAAGCTGGGAAGCAAGCTTCTCCACCCAGGCACGGTCTTCGCGGGCGTAGGAAATGAAGATGTCGGCCATTAAATCCCTCTCAAGCCGGGACTTTATGGGAAAGCGATGGCGGCGCAAGCACTCGCCGTGGACGGCTCCGGCTTTTCTCGGCATCGTGCCGGCCCAAAGCGGCTGGAGGCACTCATGGCGTTCAAGGACATCCTTTATTCGACCGACGGACCGGTCGCGACCATCACTCTGAACCGCCCGAAATACCGTAATGCCCTGGGTTATCGCATGCTGGACGAGATCGACGACGCCTTCACGCTGGCCGGAAAGGACAATTCGGTTCGGGTTCTGGTCATTCGGGGCAGCGGTGGAACCTTTTCGTCCGGTCACGACCTGGGGACGCCCGAAGCTCTCGAATACAAGGCCGCGCTCGGCGCCCAACCCGGGACGATCCAGGCCTACGACCAGTTCAAGAAGTACAATCTCGATGTTCACCTGCGCTGGCGGAACTTTCCCAAGCCTACGATTGCGATGGTCGAGGGCTACTGCATCTACGCCGGCTGGATGACCGCAGCCTGCTGCGACATCGTTTTCGCAGCATCGAACGCCGAGTTCCTGGCGGGCTTCGTCGAGTACATGTCGATCCCCTGGGATGTCGGAATACGCAAGGCGAAGGAGCTCTGCTTCGAGAGCCGGTTCATCTCCGCTCAGGAGGCGCACGATTTCGGCTTCGTCAATCGCGTCATCGCGCCCGCGCAGCTTGAGAAGGAAACCTACGCCTTCGCGCATCGCGTGGCGGAGAACAGTCCCGATGCGCTGCGCTTTGCAAAGATCCAGATGAACAAGGCACAGGATGCGCAGGGATTCACCAATGCGCTCGAAGACTCGCTCGGCGACTATCAGGCCATGATGTACCTGCTGGGCTCGGAGCACATGCGCGTGGGAGGTCAGCGTCGGCTCTTGACGGTCGATCTGGCGGTGAAGGGCCGCAAGGGCGAACGCTACGGTCAGAAATAAGCGATGGGCGGCACCACTTCCGTAACGTCGTTCTCACGCAATCACTGACCGGAACCGGGCTTTCTGGTACGGTCCAAAAAAACAAAGCGTCTCGGGGAGAAACATTTTGACGATTGAGAGCAGCGCCGCGCCATCGCGCGCGACGATCGGCGGACGTTCGCGCCGCTACATCCTCGTGATGCTGACGCTTGTCTATGTCGTCAACTATCTCGACCGGAACATCCTCAACATCCTCCTGCCGGCCATCAAGGCGGAGTTCCACCTCAAGGACGCGGCGCTTGGCCTGCTGTCGGGAACGAGTTTCGCGATTCTCTACGCGACGCTCGGCGTGCCGCTGGCGTGGCTGGCCGATCGCGTGAACCGGCGCAACGTCATCGCCTGGTCGATGATGCTGTTCAGCGCGATGACTTTGGTCTCGGGATATGCCGCAAGCTTCGTGCAGCTTGTCAGCGCGCGCATCGGCACCGGCATCGGCGAGGCGGGAACCTCGCCGTCGGTCAATTCGATCATCTCCGATCTCTACGAGCCGAAGGAAAGAGCAGGGGCACTCTCCTTCTATGCGGCAGGCCTTAACGTCGGCCTCCTTCTGGCCTTCTTCGGAGGGGGATGGATCGAACAACATTTCGGCTGGCGCAATGCATTTCTGGCAGCGGGAATTCCCGGCCTGATCATCGCGCTCCTTTTTCTCTTCACAGTCCCCGAGCCAAGGCGTGGCCATATCGAGGAACTCGCGGACACAGGCACGGCGCCGAATCTGCCTGAAACAATCCGCTATCTCTGGTCGCAACGTTCCTTCCGCTTCATCGCGCTGGGTACGGCCATGAGCTCGTTCGGCGGATACGCCGGCAATACGTTCGTGCCGGCATTCCTCGCGCGCAATCATCACATGAGTTCGGCGGAAATCGGCGTGACGCTTGCCGTGCTGTTCGGCGCGGTTGGAGGTCTGGGCACCTACTATTCCGGCGTGATCGCGGACTGGCTCGGCAAGCGAGACGTTCGATGGAACATGTATGTCATCGTGTTGTTCACGCTCCTTTCGATCCCGTTCTTTCCGTTTTACTACCTTGCGCCGGGCCTGGTCGTGACGCTGGCCTGTGCGATCATCCCGACCGCAAACGGCGCGGCCTACCTGGCCCCATCCTATGCGATGGTTCAGAGCCTCGTGCCGCTTCGCATGCGTGCCCAGGCGGCGGCGATTCTGCTGTTTGTGCTTAACATCATCGGTTTCGGGCTCGGTCCGCTGACGGTCGGCGCGATCAGCGATGCCTTGACGCCGGCTTTCGGCGTCGACGCATTGCGCTGGGCGCTGTTGTCGACAATCCTCACATGGCTGATCGCCGCCTGGTGCTACTGGATGGCGAGCCGCACGCTAACTTCCGATCTGGCGGCGGGCACGGGGCCAAAGGCGCCGCTCGCCGAGGTTGCATTCTGAGCAGTTCTGCTAGGGTCGGGTTCGATTGGCGTATGAGGGTCGCGTGAGTAACAGTCTGATCAGCACCGTGACGACAAGACATCGCCACTACGTTCTGTTCATGGTGACGCTGGTCTTTGTGGTCAACTATCTCGACCGCCAGATACTCGCCATCCTGCTGCCGCTGATCAAAGCGGAATTCAAACTCTCCAATTCTGCACTTGGATTGCTCGCAGGGCCTGCCTTTGCGGTCATCTACGCGACGCTCGGCATACCGCTTGCGCTGGTGGCCGACAGGATGAACCGGCGCAACATCATCGCAGGCTCGCTCGCGCTGTTCAGCCTGATGACCGTGTTCTGCAACTACGCCTCGAGTTTCACCCAGCTTCTCTTTGCCCGTTTCGGCACGGGGATCGGCGAAGCGGGCACGGGTCCCTCGATCAATTCGATGATCGCGGACCTCTATCCGCCGAAGGAGCGCGCGACCGCATTGTCGATTTATTCGGCAGGGTTGAACGTCGGCTTGCTGATTGCCTTCTTCGGCGGCGGCTGGATCGCGCAGCACTATGGCTGGCGCGCCGCATTCCTGGCGTCAGGCCTGCCTGGCCTGGCTCTCGTCTTTCTCTTTCTCGTCACGGTCGAAGAACCGAAGCGCGGCCATAGCGACGGGCTTGTCGACCAGACCGCTGCACCCGGCCTGCTCGCGACAACGAAGTTCCTTTGGACCCAGCGCTCGTTTCGGTTCATTGCTTTTGGGACGTCGATGAGTGCGTTCGGCGGCTACGCCGGAATCGCGTTCGTGCCGTCGTTTCTCGCGCGGTCGCACGGCATGTCGCCGGCCCAGATCGGTCTTCTGCTGGCGATCACGACCGGCGTCTTCGGGTTTGCCGGAACGGCCCTGTCGGGCGTTATCGCCGATCGCATCGGCAAGGTCGATCTGGGCCGGACCATGCTGGTACCGGTGATCGCCACGTTCATCGCTGTTCCGTTTGCGCCGGTCTTCTATTTGTCGCCGAGCCTGACCTGGACGATCGTTGCGCTCTGCTTTCCATCGTTGCTGGGCGCGTCCTACCTCGGTCCCGCCTACTCGGCGACACAGGGACTTGTGCCGCTTCGCATGCGCGCGACGGCGGCCGCGATCTTGTTGTTCGTGCTGAACATGATCGGGCTCGGTCTCGGCCCCCAGACTGTCGGCATCATCAGCGATCTGCTCAAGCCGGCACTCGGCACGGACTCGCTGCGCTGGGCACTTCTGTCGACTGTAATCACCACTATGGCCGGTGCCTACTGTTACTGGCAGGCGAGCCGGACGTTGCAGAAGGACATGGCCCGCGTCTTGGGGACCTGATCGCAGTCCTTGATCTATTTATTTACTGTGTATTGGATCAGGACAAGCAGCCGTCCTGTGAAGTATTCTTCGTCGGTTGGGTGATCCGAGGGGGCGATGTCAACGCTACGAATATTGAGCCTGATCTACGTGCTGTGCGCGATGGCGTTCAGCGTGGAAATCGCATTCGACCGCGACCCGCCAGTGGAACGCGCCAGCCGTTCGGCGGTCCGCGTTACACTGGAAGCGATTCAGACGCACGCGGTTCGGCCGGGCATTCACCTGGCACGCGAAGGCGCCAATTACCTTATCGCGGAGATCCGGCAAGCGTCCACGCAGCAGGATCCGACCGTCACAGCTGCAAAGCCAGTCCATATTGCTGTCGCCCCATTGTATCGGGCCCGCGTCAACGTTCCTCCCGCGCCGCCGCTGAATCGGGTCGAGCCGAAGCTGACGACACCTTCTTTTCCATCTGCAAACGCACCCAACTTTCGCATCGCCGCCGATACTCGGCCGCAATTCGTGCGCATCACACGGCCCAGACACGTAAAGCCAATCTTGTCGCTGGCGCCGACGACCAGCATCGCGCATGCAAGCCTCACCCCCGCCGAGCTAACGCGCGTGACGATGCGGTTACGTGAAAATCTCACGCGGGAGATGCTCAACAATTTCAGCCTGTTTCTCTATGTGAGCAAAGCCGAGAAGGGCCCATGGGCGCAGCGTCTTTATGTGTTCCGCAAGGACGCCGGTGGCGATCTCGACATGCTACACAACTGGCCGGCCTCAACCGGCCGCGAGAAATTCGAGATCGCGCCCAACGGTACGCGCCAGCACAGCAGCACCCCCGCCGGATATTACCAGCTCGATCCGACGCGCATGTACCGGGAGCATTTTTCCGGTCAGTGGCATGAACCGATGCCCTACGCGATGTTCTTCAATTGGGAGAAGCGTGGCGACCAGACCGGTTTGGCCATTCACGCCGCAACGCAGATGGAAGTATCCCAGCTCGGCTCGCGCGCCAGTGCGGGCTGCATCCGTATTGCGCCAGAAAATGCGCGGTTGCTTTTTGGACTGATCCGCTCCGAATACAAGGGACTCGCGCCGCGCTTTGCCTTCAACAACCACACCGCGACGATGAGCAACAACGGCGCGCTGATGCACGACCCCGCCGGTAACCTGAAAATGGCAGACGGCTACAAGGTTCTCGTGTTCATCGAGAATTACGGCGGCCAGAATGTCGTCGCGGCTCTGTTCTAGCTGCGGCGCAATTCGTAAAGCGCGATCGCGGCAGCGTTCGAGACATTCAGGCTCTCGATCGCGGAATCGATCGGTACGTACGCTGCGATATCGCAGCGCTCGCGCACCAGCCGGCGGATTCCGCCGCCTTCGGAGCCGAGCACGAGGGCGATGTCGCCCGTGCCGGCCACATCCTTGAGCGGGCTTTCGCCGTCGCCCGCCAGCGCAACGCGCCAGAACTCCTTCTTGCCGAGGTCTTCGAGCGTCCGCGCAATGTTGACGACATGAATCATCGGCACCATGTCGAGCGCGCCGGATGCCGCCTTCGCCAGCACGCCGGACTCCGGCGGCGAATGGCGGTCCTGAACGACGATGGCGGTTACCCCGAACGCTGCCGCGGTGCGCAGGATCGCGCCCGCATTGTGCGGATCGGTGATCTGATCGAGAACCAGAACGATGCGGCGCTTACCGCCGGCCTGTTCGAGCACGGCGTCCAGTTCAAGACGGGGCAGGGGCTCGCACAAGATCGCGATGCCCTGATGCACGGCGCCGTCGGGAAGGATGCGCGACACGCCATGCATGTCGGTGACCTCGTGCTTGACGCGTCCAAGAAGCTTGGGACCGATTTCTTCGGCTGCGCGCTCCGTCAGTACGGCGCGGCGAACGAAACGCTTCGGATTAGAAAGCGCGCTGCGCACGGCGTGAAGGCCGTAAAGCCAAAGCCCGCTCTCCGGCTTGGCCTGAGGCGGCTTGTGGAAGTGTTTCTTGTCCCGATCCGGCTTGCGCTCGGGGCGGCGGTCCGGCTTACGCTCCGGCTTGCGGTCTGGACGTTTCATGCGCGGGCTTATAGTGCAAAGCGCAGCCGCAGCAAGGCATGGACATCCGTTAATCCGGCGTTCACGCGAATTTGGCTTTCATATTTGGCCGCTTTGGTATGTTCTTCCCGCGATGAAACGAGTCATGAAGCCCAGGGCCCGCACGAGGAAGGCAATTTGCCTTGTCCTCCCGCGCCTGCTCATGTTCGTTACGCTTCTGGCGTTTTCCGTCCAAACCTACCTGACGCAGACGCACATCCACATGGCGTCCGAAGGCCATGCGTCGCTCTCGCTTGAGCAGTCCATTGTCGGCCCCGGTAAACAATTGGGCAGCGCGCCAGTCGTCCCGAAAGACAAGTACCCGCCGAACGAAGATCCGGCCAACTGCCCGCTCTGCCAGGAACTCATACATGCCGGCCAGTTCGTTACACCGGCAATGGCTGCCATCCTTCTGCCTTCGCTGTCTATTTCCGTCATCGAGGTGGTGGCCTTTGCTGCACCTCTCAACGCCGCCGTCACGCACATCTGGCGTGGCCGCGCTCCACCTCGCCGCTGATCGCATCATCCTGATCGCGTGATGGCGTGTCGCAGCCTTTCTGCGCGCACATCGCATCCATCCATTGCTTCGCCCGACCCGCCTCTGTGCGCGGGCGAAGCTGGTATTCCGAGGTTTTAATGTATCGTTCTCATCTTCTGCTCACTGCCGCGGCAGTGGTGTTCGCCATACCGATCGCGCTACCTGCACGCGCCGACAGCATAGAAACCGTCACAGTCACGGCCGCCAAGCTCGATGCCGCACGTCTGGGAATCCAGCCGCAGCTCGGCGCGTCGACCTACACGATCGGTGCCGAAGCGATCGACGCCCAACCGGGCGGCGACAACAATCTGCTCAATCAGGTCGTGCTTCAGGCGCCGGGCGTGGCGCAGGATTCGTTCGGACAGCTGCATGTGCGCGGCGAGCACAACGGCCTGCAATACCGCCTCAACGGCATCATCATTCCGGAAGGCATTTCGGTCTTCGGACAAACGCTCGATCCGCGTCTGGTCGGCTCGCTGAAGCTCATCACTGGTGCATTGCCCGCCGAGTATGGACTGCGCACCGCCGGCATCATCGACGTCACGACGAAGTCCGGCATGATGCAGCCGGGCGGTGACATTTCGGTCTATGGCGGCAGCCACAATGAAATTCAGCCGAGCATCGACTATGGCGGATCGTCGGGATCGCTCAACTACTTCGTCTCGGCGACTACAACACCAGCTCGCTCGGGAATTGAATCGCCGGACGGCAGCAGCGATCCGCTGCACGACCGTACGAAGCAGTATCACGGGTTCGCCTATGTTCAGGACATCCTGGACGGCAACAGCGCGATGACTGGCAATACTCGGAACATCGAACGACATCTTCCAGATTCCGAACCAGCGTGGTTTGCAGCCAACCGGTCTCGACGGCATCACCGGTCTGGGACCGCAGGCGAGTTGACGGTCAACGGTCAATTTCGTCTTTCCGAGCGAAATCTGGATGAAAGCCAGCGTGAAATCACGCATTACGGCATCGTCAACTATCTGCGTTCGCAAGGTGCGCTCGATCTTTCGGTCTCGATGTTCGGCCGCTATTCGAGTCTCTTCTTCACGCCCGATCCGCTCGGCGACTCTGCTCTACAACGGCATCGCGCAGACGGCCTACAAGCGCGACACGGCTTATGGATTGCAGGCCGAAGGTGCCTACCATCTGGGCAAGCGACCACACCGTCCGCGCAGGATGTGCTATCTTCAGGCCGACGATCTGATCGAGCCGCACGTCATCGCAGGTGCTCGGGTCGATGGTTCAGGAATTCAGACTTTCCCAGACACGCCGCTGACGATTGCCGACAACGGCACCAAGCATGCCTGGAGCTACAGCCTCTACATTCAGGATGAATGGAAGATCGTCCCGACGCTGACGCTCAACTACGGCGTGCGTTACGACCAGTTCAGCGCCTTCGATGCCGAGAGCCAACTCAGCCCGCGCGTGAATTTTGTCTGGCAGCCGACGGACACGACAACGATCCATGGCGGATACTCGCGCTACTTCTCACCGCCGCCGATCGAACTTGTCGGAACGTCGGACATTGCGCTGTTCGATGGGACCACCGCTGCGGCGGACCATTTGGACGACACGCCAAAGGCCGAACGCGCGGACTACTACGATGTCGGCGTTCAGCAAGGACTGGACGAAGGTCTCACCGTTGGTCTCGATGGTTTCTACAAGCTGTCCCATGACATGATCGACGAGGGTCAGTTCGGCGCGCCGATCATTCTGACTCCGTTCAACTACAAGAACGGCCGGCAATATGGCGTCGAGTTCACCGGCAGCTATGACGATGGCGGGCCTTTCAGCGCCTATCTCAACGCCGCCTACGAACGCGCCGTCGGCCGCGATATTGTGACCAGCCAGTTCCAGTTCGCTCCGGCCGATCTCGCCTTCATCGCCACGCACTTCATTCCGCTCGATCACCAGCAGATCGTTTCGGTGTCTGCAGGCGCTTCCTACACATGGGACATGATCAGGTTCAGCACGGACCTGCTCTATGGCTCAGGTCTTCGTCGCGACGGCGCGACGCCGAACGGGGGCCATGTGCCGGGCTATACCCAGGTCAATCTGGGCGTCAGCAGGCCGTTTGATCTCGGGGTGGGAAAGCCGACAACGCTGCGCGTCGACGTGATCAATCTGTTTGATGAAAAATATGAAATCCGCGACGGAACGGGTGTCGGCGTGGGCGCACCCCAGTTCGGCCCCAGGCGCGGCTTCTTCGTGGGAATATCGCAGGCGCTTTAGGTTTCTTTCCCTTACGGCCGGCTGCTGGCAGCCAAACCGCTTGCGCCGGCCTAAGGGGAGGGTTTAGCCTTTATAGGCAAGTAACTGTCGCGGGGTTCGATTTCGGCCTTTTGCGCGGTAATAATCTATTGACACCCTTCCACAATTGACCAATAACCCGCGGTCCGCAGCCAACCCTCCGAAAGGCGCTTTCTCACGTTCGTTCCGACCGGATCGAACGCGCTCCTGTGCCGACCGGTAACTGGCGCGTAACATTTTGTTCCAGTTAGAGTTTTTTATCCGGAGGGGTGCCCGAGTGGCTAAAGGGGACGGACTGTAAATCCGTTGGCTACGCCTACGCTGGTTCGAATCCAGCCCCCTCCACCATCCTTCGCTGCTGCGCAGCTTCGGATGGCAAGCCCTGAGAGGATGCGCAGCGAAGGATGTCCGCCGAGGCCTGGCGAAGGCGGACGACCGGACAGAAAAGGAATTCGAATAAGGCGGGTGTAGCTCAATGGTAGAGCAACAGCCTTCCAAGCTGATGACGAGGGTTCGATTCCCTCTACCCGCTCCAACTTTTCGGCGAAGCCGGAAAGTTGTCACGCCGAAGCCCGAAAGGCGGAGGCGGACTGGCGAAGACGAGATTTTATCCCGGCCGAGCGGACATGAAGAACGAAGGATAAGCGACGATGGCGAAGGCCAAATTTGAGCGGACGAAGCCGCACTGCAACATCGGGACGATCGGCCATGTTGACCATGGCAAGACGTCGCTGACGGCAGCGATCACGAAGGTTCTGGCCGAGACGGGCGGGGCGCACGTTCACGGCGTACGACCAGATCGACAAGGCGCCGGAAGAGAAGGCGCGCGGCATCACGATCTCGACGGCGCACGTGGAGTACGAGACGGCCAAGCGGCACTATGCGCATGTCGACTGCCCGGGCCATGCGGACTATGTGAAGAACATGATCACCGGCGCCGCGCAGATGGACGGCGCGATCCTGGTGGTGTCGGCGGCCGACGGCCCGATGCCGCAGACCCGCGAGCACATCCTGTTGGCGCGCCAGGTGGGCGTGCCGGCCCTGGTCGTGTTCATGAACAAGTGCGACATGGTTGACGATCCGGAGCTTCTGGACCTGGTCGAGATGGAAGTGCGCGAGCTTTTGAGCTCGTACAGCTTCCCGGGCGACAAGATCCCGATCATCCGCGGCTCGGCGCTGATGGCGCTGGAGAACAAGGAGCCCAAGCTGGGCCACGACGCGATCCTGGAGCTGATGAAGGCGGTGGACGAGTTCATTCCGCAGCCGGAGCGTCCGATCGACCAGCCGTTCCTGATGCCGATCGAAGACGTGTTCTCGATCTCGGGCCGCGGCACGGTGGTGACGGGCCGCGTCGAGCGCGGCATCGTCAAGGTTGGCGAGACGGTTGAGATCATCGGCATCCGTCCGACGTCGTCGACGACGGTGACGGGCGTCGAGATGTTCCGCAAGCTGCTGGACCAGGGCCAGGCCGGCGACAATATCGGCGCGCTGCTGCGCGGCATCGAGCGTGACGGTGTCGAGCGCGGCCAGGTTCTGGCCAAGCCGGGCTCGATCACGCCGCACACGAACTTCGCGGCCGAGGTCTACATCCTGACGAAGGACGAGGGCGGCCGTCACACGCCGTTCTTTGCCAACTATCGTCCGCAGTTCTACTTCCGCACGACGGACGTGACGGGGATCGTGAAGCTTCCGGAAGGCACCGAGATGGTGATGCCGGGCGACAACGTGTCGATCGAAGTCGAGCTGATCGTTCCGATCGCGATGGAAGAGAAGCTGCGCTTCGCCATCCGCGAAGGCGGACGCACCGTCGGCTCGGGCGTCGTCGCAAAGATTTTGAAATAGGAGAGTTGGGTGGCCGGGGCGCGCTGGCGCTGCCCGGCCGTGACGGGTTTTTAGGAGTGTAGCTCAGTTGGTAGAGCATCGGTCTCCAAAACCGTAGGGCCGTGGGTTCGAGTCCCTCCACTCCTGCCAGTTGGTAACGACGAGAGAAACGAATGGCTGACGCGACGAAAAAAACGGCTGAAGGGGCGGGCAAGGATTTGCCGGCGCCCGCGCGCCGTCGCAGCACGCCTTTGCAGTTCTTCGGCGAAGTGCGGCGTGAAGTGTCGAAAGTCACGTGGCCGAGCTGGAAGGAAACGTGGCTGACCTCGACGATGGTGTTCATCATGGTCGGCCTGACGATGGTGTTCTTTTTCGGCGTCGATGCGCTGCTCGCCTATGGCGAACGGCTCTTGATCGGTGCGGCAGGCTAGGACGGATGAGCGAAGCTGGAACGAAAACCAACGCCAACGCCAAGTGGTACATCGTCCACACCTACTCGAACTTCGAGAAGAAGGTGGCCGAGGAGATCAAGCGTCAGGCCAAGATCCAGGGTCTCGAAGAAGCAGATCGAGGACGTGATCGTGCCGACGGAAGAAGTCATCGAGGTGCGCCGCGGTCAGAAGGTCAACGCCGAACGCAAGTTCCTGCCCGGCTACGTGCTGCTGCACGCCCAGCTGACGGACGAGTGCTATCACCTTGTGAAGAACGTGGCGAAGGTCACCGGCTTCCTCGGCCAGAACAACAAGCCGATGCCGCTGCGCCAGGGCGAAGTCGATCGCATTCTCAATCAGGTGACCGAAGGCGCGGAGCATCCCAAGTCGTCGATCACCTTCGAGATCGGCGAGCAGGTGCGCGTGGCCGATGGCCCCTTCACGTCTTTCAACGGCACGGTGGAAGAAGTCGACGAAGACCGCTGCGCGCCTGAAGGTCGCGGTGTCGATCTTCGGCCGCGCGACGCCGGTCGAATTGGAATTCACGCAGGTCGAAAAGGTCTGACCTGCACGTCGTTTTAATTGTCGGGGTTTGCCCGACGTGACGCGGGAGGGCCGGCCAGGTCCGCTTGCACCGCAAACCGCTAAGGAGGCGGACCGAGAGTGGCAAAGAAGATTACGGGTTACATCAAACTGCAGGTGCCGGCGGGAGCGGCGAATCCGTCGCCGCCGATCGGCCCGGCCTTGGGCCAGCGCGGCCTGAACATCATGGAGTTCTGCAAGTCGTTCAACGCCAAGACGCAGGACCAGGAGAAGGGCATGCCGATTCCGGTGACGATCACCGTGTTCTCGGACAAGTCCTTCACCTTCGAGATGAAGACGGCGCCCGCGTCGTTCTTCCTCAAGAAGGCCGCGAAGCTGCAATCGGGTTCGAAGTCGCCGGGTCTCGACCTCCGCCGGTTCCGTCACGAAGGCACAGGTCCGTCAGATCGCCGAGGCGAAGATGAAGGACTTAAACGCCAACGATGTCGAAATGGCGATGCTGCATGATCGAGGGCTCTGCGCGTTCGATGGGCATCGAGGTGAAGGAGTAATCGACATGGCTCTTTCAAAGCGCAACAAAAAGAATATCGAAGGCATCGACGCCACCAAGTCCTACACCGTCGAAGAGGCGGTGAAGCTGGTCAAGGCGCGCGCAACGGCGAAGTTCGACGAGACGATCGAACTGGCGATCAATCTTGGCGTCGATCCACGTCATGCCGACCAGATGGTGCGCGGCGTGTCCTCGCTGCCGAACGGCACCGGCCGCAAGCTGCGTGTCGCCGTGTTCGCCAAGGGCGCGAAGGCCGAAGAAGCCAAGAAGGCCGGTGCGGACATCGTCGGCGCCGAAGATCTGGCCGAACAGGTGCAACAAGGGCGAGATCAATTTCGACCGCTGCATCGCGACGCCCGACATGATGGGCATCGTCGGCCGTCTCGGTAAGGTGCTCGGCCCGCGCGGCCTGATGCCGAACCCGAAGGTCGGCACGGTGACGATGGATGTCGTGAACGCGATCAAGGACGCCAAGGGCGGCGCCGTTGAGTTCCGCGTCGAGAAGGCGGGCATCGTTCAGGCCGGCGTCGGCAAGGCGAGCTTCACCGAAGACGCGATCGTTCAGAACGTGAAGTCGTTCGTCGACAGCGTCATGAAGGCAAAGCCGCAGGGCGCAAAGGGCGTCTACGTGAAGAAGATTTCCATCTCCTCGACGATGGGCCCGGGCGTGAAGATTGCGCTCGGCAGCGTCGGCGCGGCTGGTGCGGAGGCCTAAGAAAATTCCTCATCCTTCGCAGATCGAAGGGTGAAGGCACTGAATTCCGGCGGACGATCGCCGGAACCTGTCCGAGACCACTGGAGTCCGAAAGGGCTTAAAATTCTCCGGTGCAGACAGGGAAAGACCGGATTTCGGAAAGCAATTTCCGCATTTCGGGTTTGGACCCTGGGACAGAGTTTTCGTCACAGGGCGGTGGTTCGGATCGTCACGGATCGCCGGTTGAGAGATGACCTACGGCCTCAAGTAGCGAAGCGGTAGGCCATCAAAAAGGAGAGCAAAGTGGAGAAAGCAGAGAAGGCGGAAGTCGTCGAAGACCTGAAAGGCGTCTTCGCGAATGCCGGCTCCGTGGTTGTCGCCCACTATACCGGCATGACGGTTGCCCAAATGGGCGATCTTCGGTCGCGCATGCGTGCGGCCGGAGCGTCGTTCAAGGTGGCGAAGAACCGTCTGGCGGTGCGTGCGCTTCAGGGAACGGCCGTTGAGGGCATCTCGCACCTCTTCAAGGGTCCGACGGGCATTGCATACAGCAAGGACCCGATCGCGGCTTCGAAGGTGGTGGTGGCCTACGCCAAGGACAACGAGAAACTCGTGATCCTCGGCGGTTCGGTCGGAGTGACGACATTGGATGCGAAGGGCGTCAAAGCCCTTGCATCGCTGCCGTCGCTCGACGAGCTGAGAGGCAAGATCGTGGGGCTGCTGGTCGGCTCCCGCCACGAAGATCGCCGGGATCGTTCAGGCCCCGGCCGGTCAGCTTGCCCGCGTCATCGGCGCGTATTCCAAGAAGGAAGCGGCGTAGGCGGACGATTGCCAAACACAACATTCAAACTCGAAACACCGAAGGAACTCAAGAAATGTCGAAGATCGAAAAACTGGTTGAAGACCTGTCGGGCCTTACGGTTCTGGAAGCCGCGGACCTCGCGAAGCTGCTCGAAGAGAAGTGGGGCGTTTCGGCCGCGGCGCCGGCAGCTGCTGCAGCCCCGGCTGCCGCTGCCGCCGCTCCGGTTGCCGAGAAGACCGAATTCACGGTCGTTCTCACCGCCGCCGGCGACAAGAAGATCAACGTGATCAAGGAAGTCCGCGCGATCACCGGTTTGGGCCTGAAGGAAGCAAAGGACCTCGTCGAGGCTGCTCCCAAGGAAGTCAAGGCCGATGTGAACAAGGACGAAGCGGCGAAGATCAAGAAGCAGCTCGAAGACGCAGGCGCAAAAGTCGAGCTGAAGTAAGGAGGCGAGGAGGGTTGAATAACCCATCCGCATACATATTTCGTTCACCCACCCCCCTTGGCGATTCGCAGCGCCAAGGGGCCGGTGGTGTTCGCCATTGGTTTTGCAATTACTCAGGCCAATAAGCGGTCAATTTGGACCGCGAAAAGGACGCAAGAATGACCCTCTCGTTCACCGGACGCAAAAGGCTTCGCAAGTACTTCGGCAAGATCGTCGAAGTCGCAAAGATGCCCAACCTCATCGAGGTCCAGAAGACCTCGTACGACCAGTTCCTTCAGGTGGAAAAGCCTGAGGCGGGCCGTCTCGATGAGGGTCTGCAGACCGTTTTCGCCACGTGTTCCCGATCAAGGACTTCTCGGAGTCCTCTCGTCTGGAATATGTCGACTATCACTTCGAAGAGCCGAAATACGACGTCGAGGAGTGCCAGCAGCGCTCGATGACGTATGCCGCGCCGCTCAAGGTGACGCTGCGTCTGATCGTGTTCGATGTGGACCAGGAAACCGGCGCCAAGTCGGTCAAGGACATCAAGGAACAGGACGTCTATATGGGCGACGTTCCGTTCATGACCGAGAACGGCACGTTCATCATCAACGGCACCGAGCGCGTGATCGTCAGCCAGATGCACCGCTCGCCGGGCGTCTTCTTCGACCACGACAAGGGCAAGACCCATTCGTCGGGCAAGCTGCTGTTCGCCGCCCGCGTCATTCCCTATCGCGGTTCGTGGCTCGACTTCGAATTCGACGCCAAGGACATCATCCATGTCCGCATCGACCGCCGCCGCAAGCTTCCGGTGACGACGCTGCTTTATGCGCTCGGCCTGACCCAGGAAGAGATCCTCGACTATTTCTACACGAAGATCGCCTTCAAGCGTCAAAAGGACGGCTCATGGACGACGCCGGTCGAGCCCGGCTGGATGCGCAATGCCAAGGTGAATTCCGACTGGAAGAACGCCAAGACAGGTGAAGTTCTCGCCGAAGCCGGTTCCAAGATCACGCGTGCGCGGTCTGCGCAAGTGGCAGGAAGACGGCGTGAAGCAGATCTCGCTCGCGGAAGATGAACTCATCGGCCGGTACTCGGCGCTCGACATGGTCAATCCGGAAACGGGCGAGATCTATGTCGAAGCCGGCGACGAGCTGACGGCGGCGAACCTTGCTGCGCTCGACGAAGCGGGCTTCCACGAGATCGACGTCATCAACGTCGACAACGTCACGACAGGCGCATATGTGCGCAACACGCTGGCGGTGGACAAGAACCACAGCCGCGAGCAGGCGCTCATCGACATCTACCGCGTCATGCGTCCCGGCGAACCGCCGACGCTCGACACGGCGGAAACCCTGTTTGGCCAGCTGTTCTTCGACAGCGAGCGCTACGATCTTTCCAGCGTCGGCCGCGTGAAGATGAACATGCGTCTTGGCCTGGATGCGCCGGACACGACGCGCATCCTGCGCAAGGAAGACATCCTGGCGATCCTCAAGGCGCTCGCGGAACTGCGAGACGGCCGCGGCGAAATCGACGACATCGACAATCTCGGCAATCGCCGCGTGCGTTCGGTCGGCGAGTTGATGGAAAACCAATTCCGCGTCGGCCTGTTGCGCATGGAACGCGCGATCAAGGAACGCATGAGTTCGGTTGATATCGACACGGTCATGCCGCACGACCTGATTAATGCAAAGCCCGTTGCGGCCGCTGTGCGCGAGTTCTTCGGCTCGTCGCAGCTGTCGCAGTTCATGGACCAGCAGAACCCGCTGTCGGAACTGACCCACAAGCGCCGCATGTCGGCCCTTGGACCGGGCGGCCTGACGCGCGAACGTGCCGGTTTCGAAGTGCGCGACGTGCACCCGACGCATTACGGCCGTATCTGCCCGATCGAAACGCCGGAAGGCCCGAATATCGGTCTGATCAATTCGCTCGCCACATATGCGCGCGTGAACAAGTACGGCTTCATCGAAAGTCCGTATCGTAAGGTGATCAACAAGCACCTGACGGACGAGGTTGTGTATCTGTCCGCGATGGAGGAGGCGAAATATACGATCGCCCAGGCCAACGCGACGATCGACAGTCGCAATCGCATCATTGACGAATTGGTGTCGTGCCGTAAGCACGGCAACTTCATGATGACGACGCCGGACCAGATCGAGTTCATCGACGTTTCTCCGAAACAGCTTGTTTCGGTCGCTGCAGCCCTGGTTCCGTTCCTTGAGAACGACGACGCCAACCGTGCGCTCATGGGTTCGAACATGCAGCGCCAGGCCGTGCCGCTTCTCCGTCCCGAAGCGCCGCTCGTCGGCACGGGCATGGAAGAAATCGTGGCGCGTGACTCCGGCTCCGCGATCAGCGCACGCCGAACGGGCGTCGTCGATCAGGTCGACGCCACCCGTATCGTCATTCGCGCGACCGAGGAAACCGATCCGACCAAGCCGGGCATCGACATTTATCGCCTGCGCAAGTTCCAGCGTTCGAACGCGTCGACCTGCATCAATCAGCGTCCACTGGTGAAGGTAGGCGACATCATTCAGAAGGGCGACATCATCGGCGACGGTCCGTCGACGCAGCTTGGCGAGCTCGCGCTCGGCAAGAACGCGCTCGTCGCGTTCATGCCGTGGAACGGCTACAACTTCGAGGACTCCATCCTCATCTCCGAGCGCATCGTGCGCGACGACGTCTTCACCTCGATCCATATCGAGGAATTCGAGACGATGGCGCGCGACACCAAGCTGGGGCCAGAGGAAATCACGCGCGACATTCCCAATGTCGGCGAGGAAAACCTCAAGAACCTCGACGAAGCCGGCATCACCTATATCGGTGCCGAAGTCGTGGCGGGCGACATTCTGGTGGGCAAGGTGACGCCGAAGGGCGAAACGCCGATGACGCCGGAAGAAAAACTGCTGCGCGCCATCTTCGGTGAAAAGGCGGCCGACGTGCGCGACACGTCGCTGCGCGTTCCGCCGGGCGTCACGGGCACGGTCGTCGAAGTGCGCGTCTTCAACCGTCACGGCGTCGACAAGGATCAGCGGGCCATGGCGATCGAAAAGGCCGAAGAAGAACGTCTGGCCGAAGACCGCGACGACGAACTGGCGATCCTGGAGCGCAACATTTTCTCGCGCCTGCAGGAAATCCTGCTCAACAAGACCGCAGCGCATGGCCCCAAGGGCATGGCGGCCGACACCAAGCTCACGCAAACCGTGCTCGACACGATCACCAAACATCAATGGTGGCAGATCGCGCTGCGCAACGAAAAGGCGATGAGCGAGATCGAAGGCTTGCGTAAGCAGTACGACGACTCCAAGTCGCGCCTCGACAAGCGCTTCGCGGACAAGGTCGAAAAGCTGCGCCGCGGCGACGAACTCGCCCCGGGCGTCATGAAGATGGTCAAGGTGTTCGTCGCGGTGAAGCGCAAGCTGCAACCCGGCGACAAGATGGCCGGTCGCCACGGCAACAAGGGCGTGATCAGCCGCATCGTGCCGATCGAAGACATGCCGCATCTGGAAGACGGCACCGCGGTCGACGTTGTGCTCAATCCCCTGGGCGTGCCTTCGCGCATGAATGTCGGGCAGATCCTTGAGACGCATCTTGGCTGGGCCTGCGCCGGCCTTGGCCGCCAGATCGGCGATGCACTCGACAAGGTGAGACGCGACGGCAAGTACGAGCCGCTGCGCCGCATCCTGAAGAGCGCCTATGCCAACGACGAGCGTCTCGCCGAACTCGACGAGGCCGGCCTTGCCGAACTCAGCGAGAACCTGCGTCCCGGTCTTCCGATCGCGACCCCGGTGTTCGACGGCGCCAAGGAAAAGGACATCGTCGACATGCTGGAGCAGGCGGGTCTGACCTCATCGGGTCAGGTCACGCTGTATGACGGCCGTACCGGCGAGTTGTTCAAGCGCGCCGTCACGGTCGGCTACATCTACATGCTCAAGCTGAACCACCTGGTGGACGACAAGATCCACGCGCGTTCGATCGGTCCATACTCTCTCGTCACGCAGCAACCGTTGGGCGGTAAGGCCCAGTTCGGCGGCCAGCGCTTCGGCGAAATGGAAGTCTGGGCGCTCGAGGCTTATGGCGCCGCCTACACGCTGCAGGAAATCCTGACTGTGAAGTCGGACGACGTGGCGGGAAGAACCAAAGTGTACGAAGCGATCGTCCGTGGCGAAGACACGTTCGAAGCCGGCATTCCGGAATCGTTCAACGTCCTTGTCAAGGAAATGCGTTCGCTGTCCCTGAATGTGGAGCTGCTCAATGGCTGAGTTTGAAACTGAAGCAAGATCGCATCGCCGCGACTCGGCGCGTGCCAATCAGGAACTGATGAACGTCTTCCAGGTCGGCAAGGAAATCCCTGCGTTCGACCGCATCCGGATTTCGCTCGCCAGCCCGGAACAGATCCTGCGCTGGTCGCACGGCGAGGTGAAGAAGCCGGAGACGATCAACTATCGTACCTTCAAGCCGGAAAGGGACGGGCTGTTCTGCGCCCGCATCTTCGGACCGGTGAAGGACTACGAATGCTTGTGCGGCAAGTACAAGCGCATGAAGTACAAGGGCATCGTCTGCGAAAAGTGCGGCGTCGAAGTCACGGTGCAGAAGGTGCGCCGCGATCGCATGGCGCATATCGAACTGGCGTCGCCCGTCGCGCATATTTGGTTCCTCAAGTCGCTTCCGTCGCGCATCGGCCTGATGCTCGACATGACGCTGAAGGATCTGGAGCGCGTCCTGTACTTCGAGAACTACATCGTCATCGAGCCGGGTCTGACACCGCTCAAGGAACGCCAACTCCTGACGGAAGACGAGTTCTACAAAGCGCAGGACGAATACGGCAATGACAGCTTCACCGCCGAGATCGGCGCCGAAGCGATCCGCAAGCTGCTCATGGCGATCGACCTTGAGAAGCTGCGCGACCAGCTTCGCGTCGACATTTCCGGCAGCAATGGCGGCGAGAAGCAGAAGAAGCTCGTCAAGCGCCTGAAGGTCGTCGAAGCCTTCATCGATTCCGGCAATCGCCCGGAATGGATGATCCTGACGGTCGTGCCCGTGATCCCGCCGGACCTGCGTCCGCTCGTGCCGCTGGACGGCGGCCGTTTCGCGACGTCCGACCTGAACGACCTTTACCGCCGCGTCATCAACCGCAACAACCGTCTCAAGCGTCTGATCGAACTCAAGGCGCCGGATATCATCGTGCGCAATGAAAAGCGCATGCTTCAGGAATCTGTTGACGCCCTGTTCGACAATGGCCGCCGCGGCCGCGTCATCACCGGTGCGAACAAGCGTCCGCTGAAGTCGATCGCCGACATGCTGAAGGGCAAGCAGGGCCGGTTCCGCCAGAACCTGCTGGGCAAGCGCGTCGACTATTCCGGCCGTTCGGTCATCGTCGTCGGTCCGGAACTCAAGCTGCATCAGTGCGGCTTGCCCAAGAAGATGGCGCTCGAACTCTTCAAGCCGTTCATCTACGCGCGCCTGGAAGCCAAGGGCTTCAGCCAGACCGTCAAGCAATCCAAGAAGTTGGTCGAGAAGGAAAAGCCGGAAGTCTGGGACATCCTCGAAGAGGTGATCCGCGAGCATCCGGTGCTGCTCAATCGCGCGCCGACCTTGCATCGTCTTGGCATTCAGGCGTTCGAACCCGTTCTGATCGAGGGCAAGGCCATCCAGCTGCATCCGCTGGTTTGCACCGCGTTCAACGCGGACTTCGACGGCGACCAGATGGCCGTGCACGTCCCACTGTCGCTCGAAGCGCAGCTGGAAGCGCGCGTCCTGATGATGTCGACCAACAACATCCTGTCGCCCGCCAACGGCAAGCCGATTATCGTGCCGACCCAGGATATCGTTCTGGGTCTCTACTATCTCAGCCAGGAACGTCCCAACGAACCCGGCGAAGGCATGGTGTTCAACGATATCGGCGAAATCGAACATGCTCTGTTCGCCGGTTCCGTCACGCTGCACGCCAAGATCAAGTGCCGCTACAAGACGGTCGATGCCGAAGGCAAGCCCGTCACACTGCGCGTGGACTCGACGCCGGGACGCATGATGGTTGCGGAAATCCTCCCCCGTCATCCCAAGATCCCGTTCGCACTGGTGAACAAGCTGCTGCGCAAGCAGGAAGTCAGCCACATCATCGACGAGGTCTATCGTCACTGCGGGCAGAAGGAGACCGTGCTGTTCGCCGATGCGGTAATGGGACTGGGCTTCCGTGAAGCCTGCAAGGCCGGCATCTCGTTCGGCAAGGACGACATGGTCGTGCCGGACACGAAGATCAAGCTGATCGACGAGACGCGCCATCGCGTGCGCGAGTATGAGCAGCAGTATCTGGACGGCCTGACGACCGACAAGGAAAAGTACAACCTCGTCGTCGACACCTGGTCCAAGTGCACGGACCTCGTGGCTGCCGAAATGATGAAGGAAATTTCCGAATCCAAGATCGACCCGAAGACGGGCCGCATGGAGGAAATGAACTCCATCTACATGATGAGCCATTCGGGCGCTCGCGGTTCGCCGCAGCAGATGAAGCAACTCGCCGGCATGCGCGGCCTGATGGCGCGTCCGGACGGCTCGATCATCGAAACGCCGATCCTGTCGAACTTCAAGGAAGGGCTCACCGTTCTCGAGTACTTCAACTCGACTCACGGCGCCCGCAAGGGTCTGGCCGACACCGCGCTCAAGACGGCGAACTCGGGTTACCTCACCCGCCGTCTCGTCGACGTGGCGAACGACTGCATCATCACCACCGAAGATTGCGGCACCAAGAAGGGCGTGTACGTCCAGGCCGAAATCGACGGCGGCACGGTCGTCTCCTCGCTCGCCGAGCGTATCCTGGGCCGGACCACGGCCGAGGACGTCAAGCATCCCGACACCGGCGAAGTGATCCTTCGCCGCGGCAAGGAAGTCAGCGAAGACGTCGCCGACAGGATCGAAGCCGCGCACATTCAAAAGGTGCGCGTGCGCTCGGTGCTGACCTGCGAGCTCAAGGATGGTGTCTGCGGCAAGTGCTATGGACGCGATCTGGCACGCGGTACTCCGGTCAACATCGGCGAAGCGGTCGGCGTGATCGCGGCGCAGTCGATCGGCGAGCCGGGCACCCAGCTCACCATGCGTACGTTCCACATCGGCGGCGCGGCGCAGGTTGCCGGCCAGTCCAAGATCGAAGCCAGCTATGACGGCAAGATCAAGATCGTGAACCGCAACATCGTCAAGAACTCCGACGGTGAGCTGATCGCGATGGGCCGAAACATGCAGGCGGTGATCATGGACCCGAAGGGCCAGGAACGCGCTTCGTATCGCATCGTTTATGGTGCGCGCCTGAAGATCGACGAAGGTTCGACCGTCAAGCGCGGCGACCGTCTCGCGGAATGGAATCCGAATACGCTCCCGGTGCTGACCGACGTGGAAGGCATCGTGAAGTATGAGGATCTGATCTCCGGCGTTTCGGTTCGCGACGTGTCGGACGAAAAGACCGGCGTGTCCAACAAGGTCGTCATCGACAGCCGTGCCGGCACTGGCTCGAAGGCGCCGGAACTGCGTCCGACGATGGTCGTGGTCGACAAGAAGGGAAAGCCGATCCAGATCCCCGGCGGCGGCGACGCGCGTTACGCGCTGTCCGTAGATGCCATTCTCTCGGTTGAGGATGGTGCGGAGGTCAAGGCCGGCGACGTCATCGCGCGTATTCCGACCGAAGGCGCCAAGACACGCGACATCACCGGCGGTCTGCCGCGCGTCGCGGAATTGTTCGAAGCCCGCAAGCCCAAGGAAGCGGCGGTTCTCGCCGAGACCGATGGCTTTGTCGAATTCGGCAAGGACTACAAGAACAAGCGCCGCGTCATCGTGAAGCCAAAGTCGGAGAAGATCGAACCGACCGAGTACCTGATCCCCAAGGGCAAGCACATCAGCGTGCGCGAGGGCGATTATGTGGAGAAGGGCGATTATATCGTCGAAGGCAATCCTTCGCCGCATGACATCCTGCGCATCAAGGGCATGGAGGAACTGGCAACCTACCTCGTGAAGGAAATCCAGGACGTCTATCGTCTGCAGGGCGTGAAGATCAACGACAAGCATATCGAAGTGATCTGCCGCCAGATGATGCAGAAGCTGGAGATCACCGACGGCGGCGAGACGACGCTGCTGGCCGGCGAACAGGTCGACCAGCTCGAGCTCGACGAAGCCAACCAGAAGGCCATCGACGCCGGCGGCAAGATCGCCGAAGGCCGTCCGGTTCTTCTGGGTATCACCAAGGCGTCGCTGCAGACGCGCTCGGTGTTCTCGGCTGCCTCGTTCCAGGAGACGACGCGCGTCCTCACCGATGCCGCCGTCAACGGCAAGGTCGATACGCTCGAAGGCCTCAAGGAGAACGTCATTGTCGGCCGCCTCATTCCGGCCGGCACGGGCGGCGCCATCGCGCGTCTGCGCCACATCGCGACCGAGCGTGATCGCGCGATCCAGGAGGAGCAGGCCAAGAACGTGCCCATCGCCCAGATCGAAGGACCTGTCGCGGCGGAGTAAGCCAAGATCAGTGACGCTGAGTAAGGAAAGGGCGGGTGGTGACACCGGCCCTTTTTCTTTGGCCCGATCGGACTATCGTTCGCCTTCAGGCTCGGGAGGACGTCATGCGGCTTCGGCAGATCGCGCTCGTTGCGGAAGATTTGAACCCGGTTGTGCAGGCGCTTCACGAGGTATTCGGCGTGAAGATCGCCTATCGCGATCCGGGTGTGGGCGTCTTTGGACTCGTCAACGCCGTCATGCCCGTGGGCGGCGATTTCCTCGAAGTCGTGCAACCGGTCACGGGCGATGCGTCGGCGGGCCGCTATCTCAAGCGCCGCGGCGGCGATGCCGGCTACATGTTGATCTTCCAGGCGCCGAACGCGCTCGAACACAGAAAACGGCTTCAGGCCGCAGGCATCCGCCTCATCGCGGAGCACCAGACGCCCCAATATACATTCACCCATTTTCATCCCGGCGACTTCAACGGCGTGCTGACCTCGATCGACACGGAAGGCGACGGCTCGTCCTGGCAGGAACCGATGGGCAAGTGGCCGCCAGCGGGACGCGATTGGAAGGAGCACCTGTCTTCGCCGGACACGCTCGGCATCGTCGGCGCGACGGTGCAGGCGCGCGATCCCGAAGCGGCCGCGACGCGCTGGAGCGAACTCCTTCAGGCGAAACGCGATGGCGCCGTGCTGCACTTTGACGGTGCCAAGGTGAAGTTCATCGCGCCGATCGACGCCGATGGCACCGGCGTCGTCGGTGTTGATGTCGCGGTGAAGGACCCTTCGGCGGTTTTGGCGCGCGCCAAAGAGCACAACGTCCCGATCAGGGGCGGGAGTGTCTGGATCGGCGGCACCGCCTTCACGCCGGTGGCGGCGTAGACCCTACCGTCCCTTGAAGATCGGTTTGCGCTTTTCGACCTTGGCGCGGAAAGCCTCGCGCGTGTCTTCGGTCTTGAAGATCTCAAGGTGATGTCGGCTCTCCAGCGCGATAAAGTCGCGGAACGCGCTGTGTTCCGCAGCAAGGAAATTCGCCTTCATCGTGCGCAGCGCGATGGGCGCTGCGTCCGCCATGCGGTTCGCGATGGCGCGCACTTCATCGTGCAGGGCCGCGTCGGAGAAAAGACGCGACACGAGCCCGATGCGCAGCGCCTCTTCGGCGTCAAACTTTCCGGGCATGAAATAGAGCTCGCGTGCCTTCGCGGGCCCAACGACACGGGGCAGGGACCAGGGGCCGCCCATGTCGCCCGCCACTCCCACGTCAAGAAAGGCCGTGTTGAACCGCGCCGACGGCGAGGCGAAACGCAGATCGCAGCCCAACGCCCAGCCAAGTCCGGCACCGGCGCAAGCGCCCTGTATCGCCGCGATCGTCACCGCCGGCATTTCGTGCAGAAGCACCGGGATGAGAAAGTCTTCCGGCGTCAGCGGTTGACGAGTGCTCGTGTCGCCGGAGGCGGTGACGTCCAGGTCCGCTCCGGGACAAAAGTCGCTCGCCGCCCCGCGCAAGATGAGAACGCGCACTTTTGAATCGTCCGCCGCCTTGCGCAGCGTTTCGATCATCACCGGCAGCATGCTTGAAAGCATGGCGTTTCGCCGGTGCGGACGATTGATCGTGACCGTCGCGACCGCACCGCTCGCTTCGTAGAGGACCGTGTTTTCTTCTGCCATGGACGCTTCTCCCTGTCAGGCAATGAAGCCCCATATCGCGGCCGGGGTCCATCGGCGCGTCAGAAATCCTTGGTGATCCTGAAAAGGACGCGGAACCGCTCGGTGTCGGATGAAAATCCGCGATCCAACGCGCCCGGCGTGTGTGTTGCATCGCTCGCCCAGGGAAGCTGGGCCTGCGCGCTCAGTGACGCGGTCCAGGGATGCGCGACATATTGCACGGTGGGACCAAGGAAAAAGGTCGAGACCGTCGGAACGGCACGGCCGTTCAGCAGCAAGCCGTCGAAATCATGCTCGGCATTGAACTCGAGCGCAGCCGACCAGGACCATGTGATGTTGTAGGCGATTCCGGCATCGAACGTCAGCGCACTCGCATCGCTCCAGGTGCCGTCGCGTTCCGTTCCAAATTCGCCGCCGAAATTGACGGCCGTCCGCAAGCGATCGTTGAAGAAGTTTTTCTGCATCAGCAGCTTGGCTTCGACGCTGCGCGCGTTTCGTCCCGCATTTGTCGCAACGAGAAAGCCGAGACCAACGGGATCGAAGTAGACGTTAATGGCCTGGTAGATGAGCTCGCCGTGCAGGCCGTCGATGGCCGTGCCGCTCACTGCCGTCGCTCCGGGGATCGAGTGATCGCGCACGCGCGTCCAGTCATATTCAACCGCTCCCGCGAGCTGGATCTGGTCAGAAAGGCCGTATTCGAGTTCGGACTCACCCTCCACCGTGTTGAAGGATTGTCCCGGCTTGCCCGATGCCCAGACGAAGTTCTGTTCCAGCTCGTGGCCGAGTTCGGGCTCGATATCGGTCGCGTCGAGCGTCAGAAAGGGCTGATCGTCGGCGCGCGCGAGACCCGGTGCACCAAGCGCAAAAATTGGAATTGCCGCTAGAAGAAGTACCAACCGCGGCGCGAGGAAAAGGCGCATGAGAAATCCAGTACTCTGAAAATGATAATCGTTCGCAAGTAGCGCAGGAAGCTACCTATGCGCGCGATGATGTCAATGAGACTTATTCGCAAATATGCCGCCCTCAGTAATCTGCGTCATCGACGCAAAGCTTTGTTTTTTCCCGGACTTGGGCGAAAGTCGTAGTCCTTAAGGGGGGAAATCGTCATGAATTCCATTCTAACGCCAGTTCTGGCGCTCGTCGTCCTGTCTCTGTTGGTCTGGATTTGGATGTACGCGCGGCGCATCCCCGCGATGCAAAAGGCAGGCATTCAGCCGCAGGAGGCGCGCTTTCCAGCGGCGCTCCAACAATTGCCGGACGCGGCCCGCCAGGTGGCCGACAACTACAACCACCTGATGGAACAGCCGACCATCTTCTATGCCCTTGTTTTCTATATATTTCTGTCTGGCCACACGGATCAGCCACATATATACCTCGCCTGGGCCTATGTGGTGCTGCGCGTCGTCCATACCCTTATCCAGGGCACCGTGAACATCGTGGCACTTCGCTTTTCGGTATTCACCCTGTCGACCTTGGTGCTCATGGTCATGGCCGGACGAGAGGTCTTTGCGCTGCTTTGAAATACCAGCGAAATATCCTTTCTTTCTTCGCTTGACCCGCCAGAAGGCCGCGTATACATAGCGCCACCTTTCAGTGGCAGGCCGTCGGCGGGAAACCGCCAAAACGCTGTCGGAAAGCCAGTAAAGAGCTTCGAACCGCGCGACTCAGGCAGCAAAGCCTCAGTCCTCCGCGAATTCACCGGGGCAGGCCATTTGGCCCGCGCCCGCTTTTGTTTCGGCTCATGCGATTGGCGCATGGGCAAAGATGGGTCCCGCGCGGCGTGCCGCGCAACAGATGGAAGATTGAATGCCGACGATCAATCAGTTGATCCGCAAACCACGCGGCGAGAAGCCGAAGCGCAACAAGGTGCCGGCCCTTCAGGACTGCCCGCAAAAGCGCGCGGTGTGCACGCGCGTCTACACCACGACGCCGAAGAAGCCGAACTCGGCTCTGCGCAAGGTGGCGAAGGTTCGTCTGACCAACGGCTACGAAGCCCTCACTTATATTCCCGGTGAAGGCCACAACCTTCAGGAACACTCGGTCGTGCTGATCCGCGGCGGCCGCGTGAAGGACCTTCCGGGCGTTCGCTATCACATCATCCGCGGCGTGCTCGACACGCAGGGCGTGAAGGACCGCAAGCAACGCCGTTCGCTCTACGGCGCCAAGCGTCCGAAATAAGGAGAGCACAGCATGGCCCGCCGCCGCCGCGCAGACAAACGCGAAATCAATCCGGACGCCAAGTTTGGCGATCTCGTCCTTGCGAAGTTCATGAACAGCCTGATGTACGACGGCAAGAAGTCGGCCGCCGAAGGCATCATCTATGGCGCGTTCGATACGATCCAGCAAAAGACCAAGCAGGATCCGCTGCCAGATTTTCCACGAAGCGCTGCGCAACGTCAGCCCGGCGATCGAAGTGACGCTCCCGCCGCGTCGGTGGCGCGACCTATCAGGTGCCGGTCGAAGTGCGCACCGATCGCGCCCGCGCGCTCGGCGATCCGCTGGCTCATCACCGCCGCGCGCGGCCGCAACGAACCCACCATGACCGGCCGCCTGTCGGGCGAACTCATGGACGCCGCGAACAACCGTGGTACCGCCGTCAAGAAGCGTGAAGACACGCACAAGATGGCTGACGCGAACCGCGCCTTCTCCCATTACCGCTGGTAGCTGAGAGAGACACTCCCATGCCCCGCACAACCCCGCTCGAACGCTATCGCAACATCGGCATTGCCGCGCACATCGACGCCGGCAAGACGACGACGACCGAGCGCATCCTCTACTACACGGGTAAGAGCCATAAGATCGGCGAAGTGCATGACGGCGCCGCCACCATGGACTTCATGGAGCAGGAACAGGAACGCGGCATCACGATCACGTCCGCGGCGACGACCTGCTACTGGAAAGATCACCGCATCAACATCATCGACACGCCGGGCCACGTCGACTTCACGATCGAAGTCGAGCGTTCCATGCGCGTGCTCGACGGCGCGGTCGCGGTGTTCGATGCCGTCGCAGGTGTCGAGCCGCAGTCCGAAACCGTTTGGCGCCAGGCCGACAAGTACAAGGTTCCGCGCATCTGTTTCGTCAACAAGATGGACCGCACGGGCGCCGACTTCCCGCGCTGCGTCGCAGATGATGATCGACCGCCTCGGCACACGTCCGATGGTCATCACATGGCCGATCGGCACCGAAGCCGAGTTCAAGGGCATCGTCGACGTCGTCAGGATGAAGGCGCTGATCTGGCACGACGAACAGCTCGGCGCCAAGTTCGACGAAATCGAAATTCCTGCGGAATACCAGGACAAGGCCAAGGAACTGCGCGCCGCTCTCGTCGAGATGGCGGTCGAGGAAGACGACAAGCTGCTCGAAGCCTATCTCGAAGGCATGGAGCCGTCCGAAGCCGATCTCAAACGCTGCATCCGCAGGGGCACGAACACCTTCCATTTTGTACCCGTCATGTGCGGCTCGGCCTTCAAGAACAAGGGCGTGCAGCCTTTGCTCGATGCCGTTGTCGACTATCTGCCGTCGCCGCTAGACATCCCGCCACTGACGGGCATCGTGCCGGGCACTGGCAAGGAAGAGCCGCGCCCCGCCGACGACAAGGCGCCGTTTGCCGGCCTCGCGTTCAAGATCATGGACGACCCGTTCGTCGGCTCGATCACCTTCGTGCGCGTCTATTCGGGCATGGTTCAGTCCGGCACGGCCGCGCTGAATTCGGTGAAGGACAAGACCGAACGCGTCGGCCGCATGCTTTTGATGCATGCGAACAGCCGTGAAGACGTGAAGGAAGCCTTTGCCGGCGACATCGTTGCCTTCGCGGGCCTGAAATATTCGACGACGGGCGAAACCCTCTGCGATCCGAACCATCCGATCGTTCTGGAAAAGATGGATTTCCCGGATCCGGTCATCGAAGTTGCGATCGAACCCAAGACCAAGGCCGACCAGGAGAAGATGGGCATGGCGCTGGTGCGTCTGGCGCAGGAGGACCCGTCCTTCCGCGTTTCGACCGACCAGGAATCCGGCCAGACCATCCTCAAGGGTATGGGCGAACTCCACCTTGAAATTAAGGTCGACATCCTCAAGCGCACCTACAAGGTCGAAGCCAATGTCGGCGCGCCGCAGGTTGCCTATCGCGAAACACTGAGCCGTCCGGTCTCGATCAAGTACACCCACAAGAAACAGACCGGTGGCTCGGGCCAGTTCGCCGAAGTGTCGATCGATTTCGAACCCCTGCCGCCCGGCTCGGGTTTCGTGTTCGAGAACGACGTCGTCGGCGGTTCGATCCCGAAGGAATTCATCCCCTCGGTCGAAAAGGGTCTCAAGGCGCAGAAGGAATCCGGATTGCTTGCGGGCTTTCCCGTCATCGACTTCAAGGCGACGCTGACGGACGGCAAGTACCACGAAGTGGACTCCAACGCGCTCACCTTCGACATCGCGGCGCGCGCGGCGTTCCGCGAGCTCGCGGCCAAGGGCGCCGTAAAGCTGCTCGAGCCGATCATGAAGGTCGAAGTCGTGACGCCTGAGGATTTCCTCGGCGGCGTCATCGGCGATCTCAACTCACGCCGTGGTCAGGTGCAGGGCACCGACAGCCGCGGCAATGCCCAGGTCGTGACCGCCATGGTCCCGCTCGCCAACATGTTCGGCTACATCAACACGCTGCGCTCGATGTCCCAGGGCCGCGCGCAGTACTCGATGCAGTTCGACCATTACGAGCAGGTGCCGCAGGCGATCGCGGACGAAGTCAAAGCCAAGTACGCGTAATCAACCCCGGCCTAAAGCAGCAAAGCGGTAGGCCACAAGAAGTCAGTATACGGAGAGACTATCATGGCGAAGGCCAAATTTGAGCGGACGAAGCCGCACTGCAACATCGGGACGATCGGCCATGTTGACCATGGCAAGACGTCGCTGACGGCAGCGATCACGAAGGTTCTTGCCGAGACGGGCGGGGCCACGTTCACGGCGTACGACCAGATCGACAAGGCGCCGGAAGAGAAGGCGCGCGGCATCACGATCTCGACGGCGCACGTGGAGTACGAGACGGCCAAGCGGCACTATGCGCATGTCGACTGCCCGGGCCATGCGGACTATGTGAAGAACATGATCACGGGCGCCGCGCAGATGGACGGCGCGATCCTTGTGGTGTCGGCGGCCGACGGCCCGATGCCCCAGACCCGCGAGCACATCCTGTTGGCGCGCCAGGTGGGCGTGCCGGCCTTGGTCGTGTTCATGAACAAGTGCGACATGGTTGACGATCCGGAGCTTCTGGACCTGGTCGAGCTGGAAGTGCGCGAGCTTTTGAGCTCGTACAGCTTTCCGGGCGACAAGATCCCGATCATCCGCGGTTCGGCGCTGATGGCGCTGGAGAACAAGGAGCCCAAGCTGGGCCACGACGCGATCCTGGAGCTGATGAAGGCGGTGGACGAGTCGATCCCGCAGCCGGAACGCCCGATCGACCAGCCGTTCCTGATGCCGATCGAAGACGTGTTCTCGATCTCGGGCCGCGGCACGGTTGTGACGGGCCGCGTGGAGCGCGGCATCGTCAAGGTGGGCGAGACGGTTGAGATCATCGGCATCCGTCCGACGTCGTCGACGACGGTCACGGGCGTCGAGATGTTCCGCAAGCTTCTGGACCAGGGCCAGGCCGGCGACAATATCGGCGCGCTGCTGCGCGGCATTGAGCGTGACGGTGTCGAGCGCGGCCAGGTTCTGGCCAAGCCGGGCTCGGTGACGCCGCACACGAACTTCGCGGCCGAGGTCTACATCCTGACGAAGGACGAGGGCGGCCGTCACACGCCGTTCTTTGCCAACTATCGTCCGCAGTTCTACTTCCGCACGACGGACGTGACGGGGATCGTGAAGCTTCCGGAAGGCACCGAGATGGTGATGCCGGGCGACAACGTGTCGATCGAAGTCGAGCTGATCGTTCCGATCGCGATGGAAGAGAAGCTGCGCTTCGCCATCCGCGAAGGCGGACGCACCGTCGGCTCGGGCGTCGTCGCAAAGATCATCAAGTAACGCGGTTTCGGGATCGAAGGTTCTAGATATGCAAAACCAAAATATCCGTATCAGGCTGAAAGCCTTCGATCACCGCATCCTCGACAATTCGACGCGGGAAATCGTCAACACGGCAAAGCGCACGGGCGCGCAGGTGCGCGGCCCCATTCCGCTGCCCACCGGCATCGAGCGCTTCACCGTGAACCGTTCCCCGCACATCGACAAGAAGAGCCGCGAACAGTTCGAAATCCGGACGCACAAGCGTCTTCTCGACATCATCGATCCCACGCCGCAGACCGTCGACGCTTTGATGAAGCTCGACCTTGCGGCCGGTGTCGACGTCGAAATCAAGCTTTAAGGAACAACGCGATGCGCACAGGCGTCATCACGCAAAAGGTCGGAATGACCCGTCTGTTTCTGGACGACGGACGGCACGTGCCCGTCACGGTCCTGAAGCTGGATGGCTGTCAGGTCGTCTCCACGCGCACGGATGAGAAAGACGGCTACACCGCGGTGCAGCTGGGTTCGGGCTTTGCAAAAGCCAAGCGGCTGACCAAGGCCGATCGCGGCAATTTTGCGAAGGCCGAAGTCGAGCCGAGGAAGAAGCTTGCCGAATTCCGCGTCGATGCGAAGAACCTGCTCGAAGTCGGCGACCTCATCCAGGCCGATCACTTCGTGCCCGGCCAGAAGGTCGACGTCACGGGCGTCACCATCGGACGCGGTTTCACCGGCGCGATGAAGCGCTGGAACTTCCGCGGTCTTGAAGCGTCGCACGGCGTTTCGATCTCGCACCGTTCGCTCGGTGGTACCGGCGGCCGCCAGGATCCGGGCAAGACCTTCAAGAACAAGAAGATGCATGGCCATTACGGCGTCGACAACGTGACCACGCAGAATCTCGAAGTGGCCAAGGTCGATGTCGAGCGCGGCCTCATCATGATCCGCGGCGCGGTGCCGGGATCGAAGGGTGGCTGGGTCATGGTGCGCGACGCCGTCAAGCGTCCGCACAAGGATGTCCCGATGCCCGGTTCGGTCAAGAAGCGCGAAGCAGCTCCTGCTGCCGCCAAGGCGGAGGGCTGAACGTGAAGACCAAGGTCCTCAATCTGGACAACAAGGCGTCCGGCGAAGTCGAGCTGAAGGATGCGATCTTCGGCCTTGAGCCGCGGGCCGACCTGATCCAGCGCGTCATCGTCTGGCAGCTCGCCAAGCGGCGCTCCGGCCAGCACAAGGTTCTGACGCGTGCGGAAATCAATCGTACGAAGAAGAAGGTGTACAAGCAGAAGGGTACAGGCCAGGCGCGGCACGGCGCGCGTTCCGCTCCGCTCTTCGTCGGTGGCGCCAAGGCCATGGGCCCGGTTGCGCACAGCCATGAATTCGACCTGCCCAAGAAAGTCCGTTCGCTCGGCCTGCGCCACGCGCTGTCGTCGAAGGCCAAGTCGGGTTCGATCGTCGTGCTCGACGAAGCCAAGACCGCTGCGATCAAGACGGGCGATCTTGCCAAGCGCTTCGGCAAGCTCGGTCTGCAGAGCGTGCTCGTCGTCGATGGCACGTTTGACAAGAACTTCGAGCTGTCGGCGCGCAACCTCAGCCATGTCGCGCTGCTGCCGGCTGCGGGTCTCAACGTCTACGACATCATTCGGCGCGACAAGCTCGTGCTGACGAAGGCCGCTCTTGCGGCGATCGAGGAGCGCCTGGCATGAACACGCACCACGACGTCATCCTTTCGCCGGTCATTACCGAAAAGGCGACCAAGCTGACGGAGACCAACCAGATCGTCTTCCGCGTCACGCTCGACGCTACCAAGCCGAAGATTGCGGCCGCGGTTGCGGAGCTCTTCAAGGTCAAGGTGAAGGCGGTCAATACGATTACGGTCAAGGGCAAGAAGAAGCTGGCCCGCGGCAAGCCGTATACGCGCAGCGATTACAAGAAAGCGATCGTGACCCTCGAAGAGGGCCAACAGATCGATATCACGACGGGACTGTAGGTTATGGCGCTCAAACAATATCGCCCGACGACTCCCGGTCAGCGCCAGCTGGTGCTGATCGATCGCACCGGCCTGCACAAGGGCGGTCCGGTGAAGTCGTTGACGGAAGGAAAGCATTCTTCAGGTGGCCGCAACAATACCGGCCGCATCGTTGTGCGCTGGCAAGGCGGCGGTCACAAGCAGCGCTATCGCATCGTCGATTTCAAACGGCGCAAATTCGACCAGCCGGCAAACGTCGAACGCCTTGAATACGATCCGAACCGGACCTCCTTCATCGCCCTGATCAAGTACAAGGATGGCGAGCTTGCCTACATCCTGGCGCCGCAGCGTCTGGCCGTCGGCGACACGGTCGTCTCGGGCGAGAAGGTCGACGTGAAGCCGGGCAATGCGATGAAGCTCTCGGCCATGCCGGTCGGCACCATCGTGCACAACATCGAAATGAAGCCGGGCAAGGGCGGCCAGGTGGCGCGCTCCGCCGGCACCTACGCGCAATATCTCGGACGTGACGCCGGCTATGCGCTGCTTCGTCTGAATTCCGGTGAAGTGCGCAAGGTGTTGCTCACCTGCATGGCGACGGTCGGTGCGGTGTCGAACCCGGATCACATGAACGAAGTGATCGGCAAGGCCGGCCGCAACGTGTGGAAGGGCAAGCGCCCGTCCGTTCGCGGCACGGCCATGAACCCGATCGACCATCCGCACGGCGGCGGCGAAGGCCGCACCAAGGGTGGACGTCACCCGGTCACGCCGTGGGGCAAGGGCACCAAGGGCAGCAAGACCCGGACCAACAAGCGCACCACGAAGTTCATCGTGCGTACGCGCAAAGGCAAGGCACAAGGGTAAGAGATGACTCGCTCTGTTTGGAAAGGCCCGTTCGTCGACGGTTATCTGCTCAAGAAGGCGGAAGCCGCGCGCGGCAGTGGACGCAAGGACGTGATCAAGACCTGGTCGCGCCGTTCGACGATCCTGCCGCAATTCGTGGGCGTCACGTTCGGTGTCTACAACGGCAAGAAGCACATTCCGGTGCTCGTGACCGAAGACATGGTCGGCCACAAGCTCGGCGAGTTCTCGCCGACGCGCACCTTCCATGGCCATTCCGGTGGCGGCGACAAGAAAGCGAAGAGGGCGGACTAATGGGCAAAACGGCACGCGCCCGCGTTCTTCCCGATCACAAGGCCAAGGCTGTCGGAACGATGATCCGCACCAGCCCGCGCAAGCTCAACCTCGTTGCGGAAACCATCCGCGGCAAGAAGGCGGGTGCCGCTTTGAACGAGCTGACCTTCTCGCCCAAGCGGGTGGCGAAGGTTGTGAAGAAGGTTCTGCAGTCGGCCATCGCCAATGCGGAAAACAATCACGACCTGGACGTGGACGACCTGTTCGTCTCCGAAGCCAGCGTCGGCAAGAATCTCGTCATGAAGCGCTTCATGGCGCGTGCCCGCGGACGCGGCGCGGGCATCCAGAAGCCCTTCGCCCAGATCACGATCGTGGTCGAGGAAAAGCGCGAAGAGAAGGCCGTCGAGACCAAACCGAAGGGCAAGTCCAAGAAGACTGCCAAGAAGCCTGCCGCCAAGACGGCGGAAAAGGAGACCGCATAATGGGTCAGAAAGTTAATCCGATCGGCTTGCGCCTCGGCATCAACCGGACCTGGGACTCGCGTTGGTACGCGGGCAAGAAGGATTTCGGCCGCCTGCTGCAGGAAGACATCAAGATCCGCGAGTATCTGTCCGAGAAGCTCAAGCAGGCCGGCGTGTCGCGCATCGTGATCGAGCGTCCGCACAAGAAGTGCCGCATCACGATCCATTCCGCGCGTCCCGGCGTCGTCATCGGCAAGAAGGGCGCCGACATCGAGAAGCTGAAGAGCGACGTCCAGAAGTACACGGCCGACGAAGTCCACTTGAACATCGTGGAAATCCGCAAGCCGGAAATCGACGCCAAGCTGGTTGCGGAAAACATCGCCCAGCAGCTTGAACGACGCGTTGCGTTCCGCCGCGTGATGAAGCGCGCCGTGCAGACGGCGCAGCGTCTTGGCGCGCTCGGCATCCGCATCAAGTGCGGCGGCCGTCTCGGTGGCGCCGAAATCGCCCGCGTCGAGTGGTATCACGAGGGACGCGTTCCCCTGCATACGCTGCGCGCCGACATCGACTATGGCGTCGCGACCGCGAAGACGACCTACGGCACCTGTGGTGTGAAGGTCTGGATCTTCAAGGGCGAGATCATGGAACACGATCCCATGGCCCAGGATAAGCGTATGGCCGAAGCCGAAGCGGGCCGCGGCGGAAGCCAGCCGCGTCCGCAGCCGACACCTGCGCCAACAGCGTAAGAGACAACCATGCTTCAACCCAAGCGCACCAAGTTCCGCAAGCAGCACAAGGGCCGCATCCACGGCTCCGCGAAAGCTGGAACACAACTCAACTTCGGCGCCTTCGGCCTCAAGGCCCTTGAGCCCGAGCGCATCACGGCACGCGAGATCGAAGCGGCGCGACGCGCCATCACGCGCCAGATGAAGCGCGCGGGCCGCGTGTGGATCCGCGTATTCCCGGATGTGCCGGTGTCCAAGAAGCCTGCCGAAGTGCGCATGGGTTCGGGCAAGGGCGCGCCGGAATATCTGGGTGGCGAAGATCAAGCCGGGCCGCATCCTGTTCGAGATCGACGGTGTCGATCTTGCGACGGCGAAGGAAGCCATGCGCCTGGGCGCCGCGAAACTTTCGATTGCGACGAAGTTCGTCGCACGCATGGGTGCTTGAGAAAAACGATGGCGACCAGGAAAACGACTAAAGAAAAGGCCGCGCCCAAGCCCAGGAAGGCTAAGGCTGCAAAGGCGACAAAGGCCACAAAGACTTCGGCCAAGACTTCGTCCAAGGCGGACGATTTCCGCGCCAAGTCCGCGGACGAGCTGGGCGACCAACTGGTCAAGCTGAAGAAGGAGCCTTCAACCTCCGCTTCCAGCGGGCCAACGGACAGCTCGAGAAGACGAACCGCGTGCGTGACGTCCGCCGGACCATCGCCCGCATCGAAACGATTTTGACGGAGCAGCGCCGCAAGGCCGGCTGAAGGATAGAAGGATTTAGGTATGCCAAAGCGCGTGCTGCAAGGCGTCGTGGTCAGCGACAAGAATACGAAGACCGTGGTGGTGAAGGTGGAACGCCGTTTCACCCACCCGGTCATGAGAAGACCGTGCGCCGTTCGAAGAAATATCACGCCCATGACGAGAAGGGCGAATACAAGACAGGCGACATCGTGCGTATCCGCGAATGCCGGCCGCTTTCCAAGTTGAAGACCTGGGAAGTGTTCGAGCGCGTGGGCAAATAAGCCGCCAGGCATCGGGAGTAGAATACAATGATTCAAATGTCCACCGAGCTCGACGTCGCCGACAATTCCGGCGCGCGCCGCGTGATGTGCATCAAGGTGCTCGGCGGCTCGCATCGCCGGTACGCCGACGTCGGCGACACCATCGTCGTGTCCGTCAAGGAAGCCATTCCGCGCGGCCGCGTGAAGAAGGGCGAAGTGCTGAAGGCCGTCGTCGTGCGCACCGCGCATGGCGTGCGCCGTCCCGACGGCAGCCTGATCCGCTTCGACGGCAACGCCGCCGTGCTGATCAACGCCCAGGGCGAGCCGATCGGCACGCGCATCTTCGGACCGGTCACCCGCGAACTGCGCGCCAAGAACCACATGAAGATCATTTCGCTCGCGCCGGAGGTGCTGTGATGCCAGCGAAGATCAAAAAGGGCGACCGCGTCGATCGTCACGACCGGCCGCGACAAGGGCAAGAAGGGCGAAGTCATGAAGGTCATCGCCGACGGAGAACCGCGCTCTCGTCTCCGGCGTGAACATCGTCAAGCGCCATCAGCGCCAGACCCAGAAGCAGCAGGGCGGCATCGTGTCCAAGGAATTGCCGATCAATTTGTCCAACATTGCGCATGTCGATCCGAAGTACGGATCGCGCCACGCGCATCGGCTGGAAGGTATTGAACGACGGTCGCAAGGTCCGCTTTGCGAAGAAGTCCGGTGAGGTCATCGATGTCTGAAGCAGGTAACAAGAAGGCTCCCAAAGGCGATCCCAGGGAAGCCGACAAGGCCGAGGCGAAGGCGTCCAAAAAGGCGCCCAAGAAGCGCGAAATCGCCGCCGGCACGCAGGTTGCCGTCGGAGAGCATCGCGCGATCCGAACTACATGCCGCGCTTCAAGCAGCGCTACAACGATGTCATCCGTCCGGAGATGATGAAGAAGTTCGGCTACAAGAATCTGTCTGCAGGTTCCGAGGATCAACAAGATCGTGCTGAACATCGGCGCGGGCGAAGGGTCGCAGGACACCAAGAAGATCCAGGCCGCGCTGAACGACCTGACCGCGATCGCCGGCCAGAAGGCCGTCATCACGCGCGCCAAGAAGGCGATTTCGACGTTCAAGATCACCGCCGGCCGCCCGGTCGGCGTGAAGGTCACGCTGCGCCGCGACCAGATGTACGAATTCCTGGATCGCCTGATCACCATGGCGCTGCCCCGCGTGCGCGACTTCCGCGGCATGAAGGGCAACAGCTTCGACGGCCGCGGCAACTACGCCATGGGCCTGAAGGAACACATCGTCTTCGTCGAAATCGATTACGACAAGACGGAAACGGTGTGGGGCATGGACATCATCATCAACACGTCTGCGAAGACCGATGCGGAAGCGAAAGCGCTTCTCAAGGGCTTCCAGTTCCCGTTTGTGAACTGAGGACGAGCGTAATGGCGAAAACTAGCCAGATCAACCGGAACAAGAAGCGCGAGAAGCTGGTGGCGCAGTATGCCGCCCGGCGTGCCGCGCTGAAGGCCAAGGCCGACGACATGAAGGTTCCGACCGAGGAACGCTTCGCGGCGCGTCTCAAGCTGGCCAAGCTTCCGCGCAACTCGTCCAAGATGCGCATTCATCATCGTTGCGATCTCAGCGGCCGTTCGAAGGGCTTCTATCGCAAAGTCAAGCTGTCGCGCATCGCACTTCGTGATCTTGCGAATTTCGGCCAGATCCCTGGCATGACCAAGGCGAGCTGGTAAGGAGAAACGAAGAAAATGGCGATCACCGATCCCATTGGCGATCTTCTGACGCGCATCCGTAACGGCCAGCTTCGCGGTCTTGCGAAGGTGAAGTCGCCCAATTCGCGGCTTCGCGCGCGGTTGCTCGATGTGCTGCAGGACGAAGGTTTCATCCGCGGCTATACGGAAGTCGAGTTGAAGACCGGCGCCCGCGAAATCGAAATCGAACTGAAGTACCACGAAGGCCAACCCGTCATTCGCGAATTGAAGCGCGTCTCGACGCCAGGCCGGCGGGTCTATACCTCGGTGAAGGAACTCAAGCCCCATCGCCAGGGTCTGGGCGTGTCGATCGTCTCCACGCCGCAAGGCGTGATGACCGACACCCATGCCCGGGAAAAGAACGTGGGCGGCGAAGTCCTCTGCCAGGTGTTCTAGGAGAAGCGCATGATGTCTCGTATCGGCAAGAAGCCGGTTGCACTGCCCAAGGGGGTCACCGCCTCGGTCGAAGGTCAGACCGTCAAGGTGAAGGGACCGAAGGGCGAGTTGAAGGTCACGCTGGTTCCCGAAGTCGAGGTCAGCCTTGGCGCCGCATGGCGTTTCGGTCATGCCGCGCAAGGAAATGGAGCGCGCGCCGGCCATGTGGGGGCTGTCCCGCACGCTGGTGAACAATCTCGTCGTCGGCGTGACCGACGGGCTTCACCTCCAAGCTGGAAATCCAGGGCGTCGGCTATCGCGCCGCGGTGCAGGGCAAGAACCTGAACCTGCAGCTCGGCTTCAGCCATGACGTGGCGTATCCGATCCCGGCAGGCATCGCGATCACGGCGGAAAAGCCGACGATGCTGACGATCACCGGCATCGACAAGCAGCTTGTCGGCCAGGTTGCCGCCGAGATCCGCAGCTATCGCCGGCCGGAGCCGTACAAGGGCAAGGGCGTGCGGTACGAAGGCGAGTATGTCCGCCGCAAGGAAGGCAAGAAGAAGTAGCCATGACGACGAAGCTTTTCGATCGCCGCAAGAAGCGCACGCGCTTCCGCATTGTCACCAATGCGGCCGGCCGTCCGCGCCTGTCGGTGTTCCGTTCGGGCCGCCACATCTACGCGCAGATCATCGACGATGGCGCGAAGGCGACGATCGCTGCCGCTTCGACGAACGAGAAAGAGGGCAAGGCGCCCAAGACCTGGAACGTCGAAGCCGCGAGCGGCGTCGGCAAGAAGATCGCCGAACGCGCGATCGCCAAGGGCGTCAAGCAGGTCGTGTTCGATCGCGGCGGCTACATTTATCATGGGCGCATCAAGGCGCTCGCAGACGCGGCCCGCGAAGGCGGCCTGGAATTTTGATGAAAGAACTGAATCATGGCGCGTGAAGAAGGCAGACGGCGGGACCGCGGCGATCGCGAAGAACGCGACAACGAGTTCGTCGACAAGCTGGTCCACATCAATCGCGTGGCCAAGGTGGTCAAGGGCGGCCGCCGTTTCGGATTTGCGGCGCTCGTCGTCGTCGGTGATCAGCGTGGCCGCGTCGGCTTCGGTCACGGCAAGGCACGCGAAGTGCCGGAAGCGATCCGCAAGGCGACGGAAGCGGCCAAGCGCGCGCTCATCCGCGTGCCGCTGAAGGACGGCCGCACGCTGCATCATGAAGTGCGTGGCCATCATGGCGCGGGCAAGGTGATCGTGCGCCCGGCTCCGGCCGGTACCGGCGTGATCGCCGGCGGTCCGCTGCGCGCGGTGTTCGAAGCGCTGGGCGTCGGCGACGTCGTGTGCAAGTCGCTCGGTACCTCCAATCCGTACAACATGGTGCGCGCCATTTTCGACGCGCTGAAGAACCAGCAAAGCCCCCGCATGGTGGCGCAGCGCCGGGGCCGCAGCGTGACGGAAATCATCGCGCGCCGTGAAGGTCAGAAAGGCGAGCAGGCACCTGCCTCGTAAGGAACTGAATCATGGCTGACAAGAAAACCAAGAAGACCGTGACGGTGCGCCAGATACGCAGCGCCAATCGCAAGCCCGAGATCCAGGCGGCGACGCTGCGCGGGCTCGGCCTCGGCAAGATCCGCCGCACGCGCACGCTCGAAGATACGCCATCCGTCCGCGGCATGATCCATGCCGTTAAGCACCTCGTCGAGGTTGTTGAAGAAAGCAAGTGACATGAAGCTCAACGAAATTCGCAACAATCCCGGCGCCCACAAGCGCAAGGACAAGGTCGGCCGCGGTTCGTCCTCCGGTCTCGGCAAGACGTCGGGACGCGGCGTCAAGGGCGCAAAGGCGCGTACGGGCACGAAGGTGTACGGCTTTGAAGGCGGTCAGATGCCGCTGCACATGCGCATCCCAAAGCGCGGCTTCAAGAACATTTTCGCCAACGACTTCGTCGAGTTGAACCTTGGCCGTCTGCAGAAGGCGATCGACGAGAAGAAAGTCGACGCGAGCCAGAAGATCACAGGGGAAACGCTTCGGAAGGCCAACATCGTCCACAAGAACCGAGACGGCGTGCGTCTTCTCGGCACGGGCGAGATCAAGTCCAAGATCGACATCGAAGTGGCCGGTGCGTCAGCTTCGGCACGCGAGGCCATCGAAAAGGCCGGCGGCACGCTGACGACGACGTTCAAGAAGGCCAACTACATGAACAAAAAGGGCGAGCCGGGCAAAAGGAAGCAGCGCCGTGCCAAGGCCGCCGAAAAGCGGGCAGCCCTCAACGGTTAGGCTATATTGGCCCTGTTCCTCGGTTGAGCTTGTCGAGGGACTAGGCCGACCCGATATAAAGTTGGCCTGATTCGGGAGAACGACATGGCGTCAGCAGCCGAACAATTGGCCGCCAATTTCAATTTCAGCAGTTTCGGCAAGGCGACCGAGCTGCGTCAGAGAATCCTCTTCACGCTTGGCGCACTCATAGTTGCACGCCTGGGCACGTACATCCCTATGCCCGGCATCGATCCGGCCGAGCTGGGACGTCAACTGTCGCAGCAGTCGGGCGGATTGCTCGACGTGTTTAACGTTCTGGCCGGCGGCGCGATCAGCCGCATGGCGATTTTCTCTCTCGGCATCATGCCTTACATCTCGGCTTCGATCATCATCCAGCTGATGACGACCGTCTTTCCCGAACTCGAGAACCTCAAGAAGGAAGGCGAGGCGGGCCGTAAGGTCATCAACCAGTATACGCGCTACGGAACGGTCGGCCTCGCCGCCGTGCAGGCCTACGGCATCGCGCTCGGTTTGGAGCATTGGGGCCATGTCGTTATTGCGCCCGGATTGTTCTTCCGCATGTCCGCCGTCATAACGCTGACCGGCGGCACCATCCTGTTGATGTGGATCGGCGAGCAGATCACCAGCCGCGGCGTCGGTAACGGCATTTCGCTGATTATCTTCGCCGGCATCGTCGCGCGGTTTCCGCAATATATCGGCCAGGCTTTCGAATCCGTACGCACGGGTTCGATCGGTCCGCTCATGATCATTGGCGGTACTGCTGCCATCGTCGCGCTCGTGACGGGCATCGTCTTCATGGAGCGGGCGCAACGCCGGCTGCTTGTGCAATATCCAAAGCGACAAGTCGGCAACAAGATGTATGGCGGTGAGTCCTCGCACCTGCCGCTGAAGCTCAACGTCTCCGGCGTCATTCCGCCGATCTTCGCATCGTCGATCCTGCTGATGCCGACGACTGTCGCGGGCTTCAACGCGCAGAGCATTCCCGACTGGTTGCAGACGATCGTGACCTATATCAGTCACGGCCAGCCGCTGTATCTCGTCCTGTATGGTCTGATGATCCTGTTCTTCTCGTTCTTCTACACGTCCATCGTCTTCAACCCGGAAGAGACCGCGGACAATCTGAAGAAGTATAACGGCTTCATCCCGGGCATCCGCCCCGGCAAGAAGACGGCCGAGCACATCGACTACGTCCTGACGCGCATCACCGTCATCGGCGCGCTTTATCTCGCGGGCGTCTGCCTCATCCCCGAGATCGCGTCCGCCTACTACAATGTGCCGTTCTATCTGGGCGGCACATCGATTCTGATCGTGGTGAGCGTCACGATGGACACGGTCGCGCAAATCCAGAGCCATCTGATCGCGCAACAATATGAAGGCCTCATCAAGAAGGCGAAGCTTCGGGGAGCGCGTCGTTGAATCTGGTACTGTTCGGACCTCCTGGTGCCGGCAAGGGCACCCAGGCAAAGGTCCTGGTGGAGACGCGCGGCCTTCCGCAGCTCTCAACGGGGGATATGCTGCGCGCGGCCGTCAAGGCGGGCACGCCGCTTGGCAAAAAAGTCGACGCATTGCTCACAAAAGGTGAGCTCGTACCCGATGAGATCGTCATCGACATCATTGCCGAGCGCTACGATCGGCCGGACTGCGCCAAAGGTGCTGTGTTCGACGGCTTTCCGCGGACCATTCCGCAGGCCGAGGCACTCGACGCCATGCTTGCCACACGCGGTAAAAAAATCGACGTCGTGCTGGAGCTCAAAGTCGACGACCAGGCGCTGCTCGACCGCGTCGAGCAGCGCATCAGGGAAGGCGGAATTCTCAGATCCGACGACACGCCGGAAACGCTGCAGCATCGCCTGGGCGTCTACTACAAGAACACCGCGCCGCTGCTCGCCTACTACGGCAAGCAGGGTAAGGTCGTGACGGTCGACGGCATGGCGCCAATCGCCGACGTGACCAAGCAGATCACCGCCGCGCTCGACCGGAAGCGCTAGACGATCCGGCCCGGCCGCGCCCTGGTGTAGGCGTCGTTCTCGCGCACGATCTCGCCGTTCACGATGACCGCGTCGATGCCGTCGGCGTGGCAGATGTAACGGCGCGCTTCACCCGGAAAGTCCGAGACGAACTCTTCCTCGCGCCGCGCGATCGTATCGGCATCGAACAGCACCAGGTCCGCGGCCCGTCCGACCGCAATCGTTCCGCGGTCTGCGATGCCCCATGCGGCGGCAAGTTCTCCGGTCAGTCTGTGAACCGCACGTTCGAGCGTCATCTTGCCCAGCTTGCGAACGAACCGTTCCATCAGATCGCTCGTGTCACCCGCGCCGCAGAATTGCGAGACATGCGCACCGGCATCGGACGCCCCGATATGGATCAGCGGGTGATCGAGCAGTTTGATTGTCTCGTTCGGATCGGCATGGATTGCACCCTTGAGCTGGAATTCTGTCTGCAGCCCGTCCGCGACAGCGATGTCCAGCATGACGTCCGGCACCGATTTGGCTTCCGCCTGTGCGATGTCCGCGAGGCGCTTTCCTTCATACTTCTTGTTCGCCGCGCAGTACGTGTCGCCGACGCGCAGGCCGAAGAGCAGGGGCAGGATCCGCTTGTTGGCTGCGTTCACCAGCGTCTCGCGCGCCCCCGCATCGGCGAAGCCGGCGATGCGCTCCTTGATCGGCAACTGCATCAACGCGTTCCACTCGGGAATTCCGTAGAGCAGGAACGACGTCTCCGACATGCGCAGATTGATGTCGAAGCTGCGCGGCATGGATTGGCCATACACTTTCGCGCCACGGGCGCGCTGTTCTTCCAGCTTGGCGAGGCTGCGCTTCCAGTTCTCCGGTGCAACCGGGCTGTAGGTGATGGGCGCGATCGAGCACATCACGCCGCTGGCAAGGCTCAGATCGCCGAGCTCTTCAATGTTCTCGAGCTGTTTTTCAATGTTGATGAAGAACGGCACGGTCTGCAGCACGCCACGTCCGCTCTTGGCCATCGCCTTGCAGAGCGCAATCTTCTCGCGCATGTCGGCGAGGCGGCTGGGAACCGGACGGCCGTCTTCGTCAATATCGACATAGGAAATCGAAAGACCGATCGCACCGGCCTCCATCGCCTGTTCCATCAGGCGGCACATCTCTGCGATCTCGGCGTCCGTTGCGACGCGTTCCTGGCTCTCCTTGCCCATGACGTAAAAGCGCAAGGCTGAATGGCCGACCAACGCACCGATGTTCAGACCGAGGCCAGGCCGAATGAAATTCAGATAGTCGCCAAAGCTTTCCCACGAGAACGGCACCGCCTCGTCGAACGTCGCTTCTTTGATGTCCTCGATCTTCTCGAACATCTTGACCAGCTTGTGCTTGCCCGATGGGCGCACGGGAGCGAGGCTGAGGGAGCAGTTGCCCATGACGACGGTCGTCACGCCATGCTCCAGGCTCGGCGTCGCCAGACGGTCCCAGCAGATCTGGGGATCGTAGTGGGTGTGGATGTCGATGAAGCCTGGGCTGAGCACATGGCCCTTTGCGTCGATCTCGCGAGCGCCTTTGGAGGCGACCTTGCCGATGGCCGCGATCCGGCCGTCCTTGATGCCCACGTCCCCTGCGAACGCGGCAGCGCCCGTTCCGTCGACCACGCGCGCGTTCCGGATTACGATGTCCATGTTTAATCCCGCTTGTTCTATTTGGCCGGCATGGTAAGCACCGGGGGACGGGCCACAACCGTGCCGCAGGGGCAGATTTGGCCCCTTTTTCGGCTTTCCCGGTCGCCCAAAACCGTCCGCGAAACAATATGTTAATAGCCATTGACTGAGAGGGCGCGATTCATATAATCCGCGCCCTTGCGGACGATTTCCCTGGAAATTTCCGGTGTTTTGACGCGTGCCGTGCCGAGCCGCGACCCGGTTATTTGCATAGAGATATTTCGGCAAGAAAAACGAAGCTGTTTCAAGGCCTTATAGGCATTCGGAGAAACTCGTGGCACGTATCGCCGGCGTCAATATTCCTACCCAGAAGCGGGTCGAGATCGGCCTTCGCTATATCCACGGAATCGGCCAGGCAAAGGCCAAAGAGATTTGCGAGAAGGTTGGCATCGCGACTTCGCGCCGCGTCCACGACCTGACCGAGGCGGAAATCATCCAGATCCGCGAAGCGATCGACCGCGACTTCCTCGTGGAAGGCGATCTGCGCCGCGAAGTGGCGATGAACATCAAGCGCCTCATGGACCTTGGCTGCTACCGCGGCCTGCGTCATCGCAAGGGCCTTCCGGTCCGCGGCCAACGCACTCACACCAACGCGCGCACGCGCAAGGGCCCCGCGAAAGCGATCGCCGGCAAGAAGAAGGTGACGAAGTAATCACATGGCAGCCCCAACAGCAGAAAAAAAAGCGGGTCGCGCTCGCAAGAAAGAAAAGAAGAACGTCGTCGTCGGCGTGGCGCATGTTGCCGCCACGTTCAACAACACGATCATCACCATCACCGATCAGCAGGGTAACTCCATTTCCTGGTCGTCGGCGGGCATGATGGGCTTCAAGGGTTCGCGCAAGTCGACGCCTTATGCGGCGCAGGTTGCCGCCGAAGATGCCGGCAAGAAGGCAATGGAACACGGCATGCGCACGCTGGAAGTGGAAGTGACCGGTCCCGGTTCGGGTCGCGAGTCCGCCCTTCGCGCGCTGCAGGCCGTGGGTCTTGTCGTTACGTCGATCCGCGACGTCACGCCGATCCCGCACAATGGCTGCCGCCCGCCCAAGCGCCGCCGCGTCTAGTTAGAGAGTTTGCTTTCGGAATAGAGCCTACCCGTCGAACGAAATGGGCGTGGTCCGACGCGTCCGGGAAACGATGAGGAAAAAATGTTTCAGAAGAACTGGCAAGAACTGATCAAACCGGGAAAGTTGAAGATCGAAGCGGGCCATGAGGCCGGCAAGTCTGCAACGATCACGGCGGAACCTTTGGAGCGCGGCTTCGGCCTGACTCTCGGCAATGCGCTGCGCCGCGTGCTGCTGTCCTCGTTGCAGGGCGCGGCCGTGACCTCGATCCAGATCGAGGGCGTGCTGCATGAATTCTCGTCCATCGCGGGCGTTCGCGAAGACGTCACCGACATCGTGCTCAACGTGAAGCAGATGGCGCTGCGCATGCATGCCGAAGGCCCCAAGCGGCTTTCGCTGAAGGCCCAGGGCCCCTGCGAAGTCACAGCCGGCATGATCACCGGAACGTCGGACATCGAGATCCTCAATCCCGATCTCGTGCTCTGCACGATCGACGAGAAGGTCGAGTTCCGCATGGAGCTTACCATCGCGACCGGCAAGGGCTATGTCCCTGCGGACCGCAACCGGCCGGAAGATGCGCCGATCGGTCTTATCCCGGTCGACTCGCTGTTCTCGCCGGTGAAAAAGGTTTCCTACAAGGTCGAGAATACCCGCGAAGGGCAGATCCTCGACTATGACAAGCTCTCGCTCGTCGTTGAGACCAATGGCGCCGTCACGCCGGACAATGCGGTGGCCTATGCCGCGCGGATCCTGCAGGACCAGCTTCAGGTCTTCATCAACTTCGAAGAGCCGCGCGAGCGCGTCGCCGAAGAGGCCAAGCCCGACCTGGCGTTCAATCCGGTTCTTCTCAAGAAGGTCGACGAGCTCGAGCTCTCCGTCCGTTCCGCGAACTGCCTGAAGAACGACAACATCGTCTACATCGGCGACCTGATCCAGAAGACGGAGGCGGAAATGCTCCGCACGCCGAACTTCGGGCGCAAGTCGCTGAACGAGATCAAGGCCGTGCTCGCCGAAATGGGTCTGCATCTGGGCATGGAAGTGCCTGGCTGGCCGCCGGAGAACATCGAAGATCTCGCCAAGCGTTACGAAGACCAGTACTAGAAAACGGGTTCCCGGCTCGCGCTCCGCTTTGCTGCGCTGGCCGGGAATGACAAGGGTTACAAGGGTTAAAAGTCATGCGCCATCGCAATTCGGGCCGTAAGCTCAACATAACCTCGTCACACCGCACCGCCATGTTCGCGAACATGATGGCTGCGCTGATCAAGCACGAACAGATCAAGACGACGCTACCCAAGGCGAAGACCATTCGCCCGGTGATGGAAAAGCTCGTGACCTTGTCGCGTCGCGGCGCCAAGGACCTGCACGCCCGCCGCCAGGCGCTGGCGCAGATCCGCGACGAAGACCAGGTCAAGAAGCTGTTTGATATCATCGGCCCGCGCTATGCGGCGCGCCCGGGCGGCTACACGCGCGTGCTGAAGGCCGGCTTCCGCCATGGCGATAACGCCCCAATGGCTTTCATCGAATTCATCGACCGCGACGAGGATGCGAAGGGCCAGGATTCCGGACCTGTCGAAATCCGCGACGAAAACGAGGGTGAAGAGTAGTCCTCACTTTTGCCATGCTTTGAATTAGATTAAGGGCGGCTTCGGCCGCCCTTTTTCTTTGGCATCGATGAAGGATCGTTCATGAACTTTCGCCACCTCACTGTTACGTTGTCAGCCCTGCTGTTCGCATTCCCGGCCGGCGCCGAGCCGCCGCGCACGGTTCCCGCTTCCATGCCGCAGGTCCAACTGACCTTTGCGCCGATCGTCAAGCGCATCGCGCCGGCCGTCGTGAACGTCTACGCGCGCTCCGTGGTGCAGGCGACGACGAATCCGCTGTTCTCCGATCCGCTGTTTGCCCAGCTCTTCGGCAATCCGCAGATGCGCCAGCGCGTGCAGCAGTCGCTGGGCTCCGGCGTCATCGTGCGCGCGGACGGCATTATCCTGACCAACAACCACGTCGTGCAGGGCGGCACCGACATCGTCGTGGCGCTGGCCGACAAGCGCGAGTTCAAGGCCAAGGTTCTTCTCGCCGATCCGCGCACCGATCTCGCTGTCCTCAAGATCGACGCCAGGGGCGAGCAGCTGGCGACGGTGCCATTCGCCGACAGCGACAAGGTGCAGGTCGGCGATCTGGTACTCGCGGTCGGCGATCCGTTCGGTGTCGGACAGACCGTGACGATGGGCATCGTCTCGGCGCTCGCGCGCACGCAGGTCAGCGCCTCGGACTACCAATTCTTCATTCAGACCGACGCGGCGATCAATCCGGGAAACTCCGGCGGTGCGCTGGTGACGACCGATGGAAAGCTTGCCGGCATAAACACGTCGATACTCTCGCGCACCGGTGAATCCATCGGCATCGGGTTCGCGATTCCGGCGAATCTTGCGCGCCGTGTACTGGAAGGTGCGCTGGGCGGTGGCGTCAAGCTCGCCTGGATCGGCGCAGACGGCCAGCAGGTGACAGCGGGCATCGCAAACAGCCTCGGTATCTCGGTGCCCAACGGCGTGCTCCTGCGGAGCGTCTATCCGGGCGGACCTGCGGCAAACGCGGGTCTCAAGACCGGCGATGTGATATTCTCCGTCGACGGACAGCCGGTGAACGACATACAGTCGCTCAACTACCGCATCGCGACGCACAAGGCTGGTGACGTCGTGAAGATGCACGTCCATCTCGGCAAGAAGGCCGCCGACGTTGCCGTGACGCTGGCGCTGCCGCCGGAAAACCCGCCGCGCGAGCTGCAGTCCGTCGGCGGCCGCAATCCGCTCACCGGTGCGCGGGTCGAGAATCTGTCGCCCGCCACCGCCACGGAGTTGCAGATGCCGCTCATGGCCAAGGGCGTCGTGATCGTGTCCGTGTCGGCCGGCACGCCTTCGGGAAGTTACGGCTTCCAGCAAGGTGACGTTGTGCGCGGCGTGAACGGTGCGGAAATCCGCAGCGTGAACGAACTGCAGCGCGCGCTGTCCGGAACCAGCCACTGGGACCTTGTCGTCGACCGCGGCGGCCGGCGGCTCACTCTGAGCGTGGACGGCTAGAGCGAAACGTCGCCGCTTGCGCTAGTCTGGGCGCATGAGCGATCTCTTTGAAGCCGGAGGCCTTCCCGACGACGCGCCGCGGCCGCTCGCCGACCGGCTTCGGCCGAAGGCTTTGAGCGAAGTTGTCGGCCAGGACCACATCATCGGCCCGGAAGGGCCCATCGGGCGGATGATCGCGCAGGGTCGACCCCATTCGATCATCCTGTGGGGCCCGCCCGGTACCGGAAAGACGACGATCGCGCGTCTTCTTTCCACAGCATTCAAACTGCATTTCGATCAACTCTCGGCCGTCTTCACCGGCGTCGCCGATCTGAAGAAGACGTTCGAATCCGCGCGACAGCGCCGCCGCATGGGGCAGGGCACGCTGCTCTTCATCGATGAGATCCACCGCTTCAACCGCAGCCAGCAGGACTCGTTTCTGCCTGTCGTCGAGGACGGAACGGTCGTGCTGGTCGGCGCGACGACGGAAAATCCGTCGTTCGAGCTGAACGGCGCGCTTCTCTCAAGGGCGCAGGTGCTCGTGCTGCGGCGTCTCGACGATGCGGCGCTCGAAACGTTGATGCAGCGTGCCGAGGCGCACTATGGCGGGAAGCTGCCGCTCACCGAAGACGCGCGCGCCAGCATGCGCGCGATGGCGGATGGCGATGGGCGCTATTTGCTCAATCTCGCCGAAGAACTTGCTGCCATCAAAACGGTGAAACCGCTCGACTCTGCGGGTCTGGTGAGCGCGGTGCAGAAGCGCGCGCCGCTCTACGACAAGTCGCGCGAAGAACACTACAACATCATTTCGGCGCTCCATAAATCGATCCGCGGTTCCGACCCTGATGCCGCGCTCTACTGGCTCGCGCGCATGCTGGCTGGCGGAGAGCAGCCCCTCTATATCGCCCGCCGCCTCGTGCGCGCCGCGGTGGAAGACATCGGCATGGCCGATCCCCAGGCGCTGGTGCAGGCGCTGGCGGCAAAGGACATGTTCGATTTCCTCGGCAGCCCGGAAGGCGAAATCGCACTGGCGCAGACGGTCATCTATCTCGCGACGGCGCCGAAATCGAACGCGGTCTACACCGCCCTCGGTGCCGCCAAGCGTGCGGCGGCCGAGCACGGCTCGCTCATGCCACCCGCCCATATCCTCAATGCGCCGACCAAGCTGATGAAGAACCTCGGCTACGGCAAAGGTTACGAATACGACCATGAGGCGGAGGAAGGTTTTTCCGGCCAGAACTATTTCCCGGACGGAATGGCGCGGGAACAGTTCTACCAGCCGCACGAAACCGGCTTCGAACGCGAAGTCGCCAAGCGATTGGAATATTGGGCAAAATTGCGCGCTAAAAAATCTGGCGCGAGCTAGCGCGTCAATGGCCGTTTATCGAGTTCCTCCTGGCGCTCCGCAAACCAGCGCAGCACGTCGTGCCGATTTCCATCATGAAGATGCGTCCAATGTGCGTTGCGGATGGCTTTCTGTCTAACTGGTCCCCACCAGGTTTCGTGCACGAAGAGAAGAGTCCATTTCGGCGTGGCGGCGTGATGGAGTTCGTGCGTTTCAATCTGAAACGACGTTGTTGCCCATCGCAGATTGCGCTCGCGCCGCCATCGGACGCCACTTGTCTGCCATTCATCGCGGTCCCGGTCCGGATTGGTCGCCGCCGCCACTCTCGCGAACAGGTTGAAGAAGTTGTTGTCGCCGAGGCGCACCGTACTACCTGTCTGCGACCGGCTTGGAGCCATATTGAAGAACCTTGACTTTTTCGAGCGTCACCAGGCCACTATCGATCATGCCGTCCAGTATCGGCAGGAAGCCGTTGATCTTTTCCTCGGCATCAACAATCTCGATGACGAGTGGCAGGTCCTCGGAAAGTCGAAGAATCTTTGCTGTATGCACTCGGCTCGAGTGCCCGAAGCCCATCGGTCCGCGCAACACAGTGGCGCCCGCAAGGTGCATTTCACGTGCCTTCAATACGATGACTTCGTAGAGCGGGTTGCCATGGAACTTGCTACCCTCTCCAACATATATGCGCAGAAGAACGGCGTCTGCAGGGATTTGCATGTCACGCTCCCTTGAGCTGGTTGAGCGCAGCGGCCGATATTGAGCCAAGCCAGACGAATAACAGGCACAGAATGACCGAACCGGCAATATTGCCGCCCGCATATAGCCATTCGCCGTCGTTCATCAGGTTAAGAGTCTGGAGACTGAACGAGGAAAAGGTCGTGTAGCCGCCGCAGACGCCAACCATCACGAATTGCCGCGCGGTACCGCTGACCAGAATGCGTCCGTCGGGACCGGTCAGAGTTCCGAAGAAGCCGATAACGAACGACCCCGTGACGTTGATTATGAGCGTGCCCCACGGAAATGTCTGGCCGAAGGAGTTGGCGACGATACCCGACAGGAAATAGCGCGCTGTCGTTCCGAGCGCACCGCCGGCGGCCACTGCGAGATACATTTGAAGCGGCATTTTTGGATACCCAAATACGAACAAGCATAGAATTTAGGAGGCGATTTGCCACCTGGCCAAGACTATTCCGGTTACTGCGTCACGGTTCCTCTCGCGCCACGGTTTCGGCTTCCAAGACGACAGGATCGTTCGCCATGGCCCTGAAGTCCGGTTGGAACCAGGTCTGCGCGATCAATGTCGGAACCACAGCGCTTCCGATCACTGCGGTCACCAGGATGGTATACTGCGTCTGGTCGATGATGTGGTTGGTCAATCCGAACAGAGCGGAAATCGTTCCAAAGGTGAGTCCGGTCGACATCAACAGAGTCGTGTACATCCCCTCGCGCCGGTCGAATTCGTGATAACGGGTCAACGGAAGGATGCCGACGAATTTTGTCGCCATTTTGATCGCCAGAAAGATCGCAATCAGTCCAATTGACGTCACAACCGCGCGAGCATCGACCAGTGATCCGGCTTTGAGAAAGTAGAACGGCGTCAGAATCGAGAAGGCGATGATGCGCATCCGGCGCGGAAGCTCCTCGTCGGCGAGGAAGGTCGGCGCCAGCGCCATGCCGACGAGATAGGCTGGCAGAACCGCTTCGCTGCCCGCCACGCTGGCGAGCCCGCCTAGTCCCAGGAGAATGAGCGAAACGAATTTGGTCTGCGGCTCGCTCACCCGGTTTCCAAGGCTCTTGAACATCCAGGGCGCAAAGCGCGCGAGGACGACCAAGACGCCCGCAGTGACTGCGCCGAACAGCAACATCCAAAGATCGTAGTGCGCGAACACGATTCCCAACGCCAGAACGGTACCGAGATCGTTGATGAAGCAGGCGGCAAGAATGATCTTGCCCAGTTCGGTCTTGTTGAACCCCGTTTCGATCATGACGGCGTACACCACTGCAACGGATGTGGTCGATAGCGAGATTCCCGCGATCTGTGCTTGCGGCCAGGGCCAGCCCACGACGTAGTGCGCGTAGGCGAACACACCCAGATAGGGTGCAAAAAAACCCATCACTCCGATGGACATGCTTGACCAGAAATGCTTTCGCACGACGCGCGGATCGATCTCGGCGCCCGCGAGAAACGTCAGCATGATGGCACCGAAACCTGCGAGGAAATTGACCCATTCCGTGATGGGCAGTCCGACCAGATTGCCGGCAAAGGCCCCAACCACGATTTCGATCAACGCAACGGAGACCGCGACCCGAATTGAAATGATCGAAGCCAGAAGCGCCAGCCCGAGCCAGAGCGCCGAACCGAGCCAGACACTAGCCATGCGAAATCGCCTCCTGCGTCATTCTAAACGCAGCGGCAAGAGCGCAGACCCGCTATTCCGGGTTGCAGACGGACTCCCACCGCAGCATCCTTAAACGGTAGGAGTCATCAGCCCTGAGGGCGGTTACAAAGGGGGAACCCCATCCCCTGTGTTGAGACGCTAGGCGACTCCCTTGCGGGCGTCAACGCTGCGATACAAGGCCAATTATATGAGCGCCAGAGCCGACCAGATTTCTACCGACGACGACGGCATCCGCGTGGACCGCTGGTTCAAGCGGCACTATCCGGCGCTGACGCACGGCCGCCTCGAAAAGCTTCTGCGCACCGGTCAGGTGCGTCTCGACGGAAAGCGCGTGAAGGCCGCCGATCGCGTTGTCTCGGGCCAGACCGTTCGGCTTCCGCCGCAGGTCGTACATGGCGATCTGGAGGAAAAGCCGCGCGCCAAGCCGAACCCGGTTGCGAGGGGAAGTCTTCAGGACGCGATTCTCTACATGGATAAATCTGTAATCGTTCTCAACAAAGCTCCGGGCCTTGCGACGCAGGGCGGCAGCGGGCTGACGCAGCATGTCGACGGCATGCTCGACAGTCTTGCCTTCGAGAAGAATACGCGTCCCAAGCTTGTGCATCGCCTCGATCGCGACACGTCCGGCGTTCTTGTCATCGCCCGCACGGCGCCGGCCGCGTCGCAACTGTCGCGCTCGCTCGCGGAACGCGATGCACAGAAGATCTATTGGGCGCTGACCAAGGGCGTGCCGAAAGTGAAACGCGGCACGATCAAGGCCGCGCTCATCAAGGAAGGCGGCTTCGGCGAACATGGCCGCGACGAGCGCATGACCACGGTCGAAAAAGGCGCCGTCAACGAGAAGGACGCCAAGGACGCCGTCACCGACTATGCCGTCGTCGCGACAGCCGGCGACGAGTTCGCCTGGGTGGCAGTCAAGCCGCTCACCGGCCGCACGCACCAGATCCGCGTGCATCTCGCGGCCATCGGCACGCCGATTGTCGGCGACTTCAAATATGGCGGCACGGATGTGCGCGGCAAGGGCGAGATCGACAACCGCCTGCATCTGCATGCCCGCTCCATCGATATCGCGCGTCCGGACGGTGGACGGCTCGTTGTCACAGCGCCGCTGCCTCCCCACATGCTGAAGACATGGCAACTCCTGGGCTTCGATCCGGAGATGACGACCAATCCGTTCCAAAAGAAACCAAGGCGCAAGAAATGAAGACACGTCCTTCCTTCATCAAGAACTGGCGCGAGACGGAATATTCCGGCGTGCCGAACTCTGCCGATGTCGATCACGCCGCGGCGTTCTCCAATCTGAGCGAGGAGACGGGCCTTTCTCGTCTCGGCGTCGGCCATCTGCGGCTGCCGCCGGGCGCACGCACGGGTCCGCCCGCCGCGATGCGCGACGAAGAGGAATTCGTTTTTGTTCTCCAGGGCACACCCGATCTCTGGGCCGACGGTTATCTCTTTCGCCTGAAGGAAGGGGACGGCGCCGCACTGCACGCCAAGACCGGCATGGCCAACGCCTTCCTTAACAACAGCGATGAAGACGTGCACCTTTTCATGTTCAAGGAAGGTTCGCGTTTCACGACGAAGTACTTCTTTCCCACCGATCCTGTGGCGACGTCCCGCGCCGACGGCCTGCGCAAACTGTGGAACGACGCGCCGCGGCGCAAGCTCGGCCCGCATGACGGGCTGACGGATCTCAAACGCAGGCGTCCCTCGCCCGAAGGTTCGCGCAAGGCCCGCAAACCGGACTTCGTGGTGCACTGGCGCGACATCGTCGAGAAAAAGGCTGCGCATTATCCCAACTCGACCGAAGAGCAGGGCATCGACGCGAAATTCGGCAAGCGCGCCCGATTCTCGCGCATCGGCATTCATCTGGAAATCCTCAAGCCCGGACGGCGCACCTCCTATCCGCATGCCGAGCGCGACGAGGAAGAGTTCGTCTATGTCGTGTCTGGCGCAGTCGATTGCTGGCTCGACGGGCACATTCATCCGATGGGCGAGGGCGACTTCGTCGGCTGGGAAGGCGGCACCGGCATCACGCATGTGATCATGAACAATAGCAACGAAGACGCGATCCTGCTGGTCGGCGGCGAAGCCTCGCGCTGGAATGGTCAGTGCTGGTATCCCTATCACCCGTCGCGCAAAAACGAGATGGGTGCAAACTACTGGACCGACCATCCCGTCCCCAAGCTCGGACCGCATGATGGACTGCCCGACGCTTTGCGCGAACGCGTGCCGCCCAAGGCGCGAAAGTCGGCACTGGCCGCGAACACCGCAGCGCTCAATCTGAAATCTCCACGCAAGAAGAAACGCAAGTGAAGCGTTTCTACAAAGACGTCTCGGTCGCCGGCGATTTCTCGGTTCTTCTCGACGGCAAGCCGATCAAGACGCCGGCGAAGGTCAAGCTCATCCCGCCTACGCCGGCTCTCGCCGAAGCCATCGCGCAGGAATGGCGCGAGCAGGGCGCGGACGTTCTTCCGGCGACGATGCTTCTCACCAAGCTTGCCAACACGGCGATCGATCGCGCCGAAGCGTTGCGCGACGACATCGCCGCCGAACTTCTCGGCTTCGGCCGGAGCGATCTTCTCTGCTACCGCGCCACCGGGCCGGCTGACCTCATCGAGCGCCAGCAATCAGGCTGGGACCCGCTGCTGGACTGGGCGCATCGGGCCCATGGTGCGCGGCTCAAAACCACGCATGGCGTCGGCTATGTCGAACAGGATGCAGAGGCCATCGCTGCGCTGGACCGGGCCTTGCGCGCGCAGGACGCCTGGACCCTCACGGGCCTTCAGACTGCGACAACGATCACCGGTTCGCTCGTTCTTGCCCTTGCGATGGGGGAAGGCCGCCTCTCGCCAGCGGAAGCCTTCGCCCTTTCACGCATCGACGAGGCGTTTCAGGCCGAAAAATGGGGCATCGACACCGAAGCCGAAAAACGCGCCCGTCTCCACGCCATCGAGCTTGAAATGGCTGGCAAATTCATAGAGCTGGCAAGGGCTTGACCGGCGTGCTTTGCACCCACAGATTGCCGCCGTTCCATTCTTTGCAGGTTGACCATGAAACAGGTCCTTCACGATCTCGACGAACGCCGCCGCCGCGCCCGCCTTGGCGGCGGTGAAGCCCGCATCAAAGCGCAGCATGCGCGCGGCAAGCTGACGGCCCGCGAGCGCGTCGAACTGCTTCTCGATCCCAATTCGTTCGAGGAGTTCGACATGTTCGTCGAACACCGAAACACGGACTTCGATACCGACAAGAACCGATTCCCCGGCGACGGCGTCGTCACCGGCTGGGGCACGATCAACGGCCGCATGGTCTATGTCTTCGCCAAGGACTTCACGGTGCTCGGCGGTTCGACCTCCGAATGGCACGCGCAGAAAATCTGCAAGATCCAGGACATGGCGATGCAGAACGGCGCGCCCTGCATCGGCCTGTTCGATTCCGGCGGCGCACGAATCCAGGAAGGCGTCGGTTCTCTCGCGGCGTACGGCGAAGTCTTCAAGCGAAACGTGCATCGCGTCGGGTGTCGTGCCGCAGATCTCGGTGATCATGGGACCGTGCGCGGGCGGCGACGTCTATTCGCCGGCCATGACCGACTTCATCTTCATGGTGCGCGACACCTCGTACATGTTCATCACCGGTCCGGACGTCGTGAAGACCGTGACGCACGAAGACGTGACGCCCGAAGGTCTTGGCGGCGCCAAGGTCCACACGACCAAGTCGGCGGTGGCCGACGGCGCCTACGACAATGACGTCATCTGCATCGAGGAGATGCGCCGGCTCTACGACTTCCTGCCGCTCAACAACCGCGACAAGGTTCCGGTGTGGCCGACGCAGGACAGTCCGCGCCGCGAAGAGCTGTCGCTGGATACGCTGATCCCCGAGAGCCCGAACAAGCCCTACGACATGAAGGAGCTGATCCTGAAGGTTGCCGACGAGGGCGACTTCTTCGAGATCGGCGAGGCCTTTGCCCGAAACATCATCACCGGCTTCGGCCGCATCGAAGGCCACACGGTCGGCTTCGTCGCCAACCAGCCGATGGTGCTGGCCGGCGTGCTCGACAGCGACGCGTCGCGCAAGGCGGCGCGCTTCGTGCGCTTCTGCGACTGCTTCAACATTCCGATCGTCACCTTCGTCGACGTGCCGGGCTTCCTGCCCGGCGTGGCGCAGGAACATGGCGGCATCATCAAGCATGGCGCGAAACTTCTCTTTGCCTTCACCGAGGCCACGGTTCCCAAGGTCACCGTCATCACGCGCAAGGCCTATGGCGGCGCCTATGACGTCATGGCGTCCAAGCATATGCGCGCCGACGTCAACTATGCCTGGCCGACGGCGCAGATCGCCGTGATGGGCGCCAAGGGCGCGGTCGAAATCATCTTCCGCAACGAGCGCGGCAATCCCGACGCCATCGCCGAGCGAACGAAGGAATATGAGGACCGTTTCCTCAATCCGTTCGTCGCCGCCTCGCGCGGCTATATCGACGACGTCATCCGCCCGCACTCCACGCGCTGGCGCATCGCCCGCTCGCTGCGCATGCTGCGCAACAAGCAGGTGCCGCAAATCTGGAAGAAGCACGACAACATTCCGTTGTGAGGCACCGGGCTGAACCTGCCATACATCCTTCGACTAGCTCAGGATGAGGGCCAAGCTTGAAGCCTCACCCTGAGCTTGTCGAAGGGCGAGGGTCCCCTGCGGTTTGGTGACGGCGAACTCACTTCCCGCTTGCGTCTGCCCAGCACTCCATCTCCACGCGTGCGCCGAGAATGAGCTGATGCGCGCCGATGGCTGTGCGTGCCGGATAACAGCCGGCTTTGAAGTAGGGCACGTAAATCTTGTTGAACGCGCCCCACTCGGCCATGTCGGCGAGATAGACGACGGCCTTGAAGACGTTCTCGAAGCCGAGGCCGGCTTCTTTGAGCACGCCTTCGATGTTCTGCATAAGCTGGCGGCTCTCGGCCTCGATGCCGCCGGGCACCAGTGCCATCTTGCCCGCCGCGTTTCCGATCGCGCCCGAGAGATACAGTACGTCACCCATCCGGACGGCCTGGCTGAAGGGCAGGCCGGCGGCCCTCGCGGCCGGCGAGTTGATGAACGTGAGCATGGATAGAACTCCGTATCGGCACCGGGTGCTTCATACCACGCCCCCAGGCTCTGAAGCCCTTCCGCGCTGCCTATTTGGGGCTTGGCGACGTGCCCCTGCGTAAACGCCGCGCCCGGTTTACGGATGGGATTCTTCGCCCTAAAACCAAGGCAAATCAGGCCCGCAGGCCGGGGGAAACATTGTTCAAGAAGATTCTGATTGCCAATCGCGGCGAAATCGCCTGCCGCGTCATCAAGACGGCCCGCAGGATGGGCATCAAGACAGTCGCCGTATACTCCGACGCGGACAAGGACGCCCTGCATGTCGAGATGGCCGACGAGGCCGTCCATATCGGCCCGCCGCCTTCGGCCCAGTCCTATCTCGTCATCGACCGGATCATTCAGGCCTGCCGCGACACCGGCGCCGAGGCGGTCCATCCCGGCTACGGTTTCCTTTCGGAGCGCGAAGCGTTCGCCGAGGCGCTGGCCAAGATCGGCGTCGCCTTCATCGGCCCGAACGTGAAGGCCATCGCCGCGATGGGCGACAAGATCGAGTCCAAGAAGCTGGCCCAGGCCGCCAAGGTCAACACGGTGCCCGGCTTCATCGGCGAAATCACGGACGATGCCCATGCGCGCAAGATCGCCAGGGAGATCGGCTATCCGGTGATGGTGAAGGCGTCGGCCGGTGGCGGCGGCAAGGGCCTGCGCATCGTTCACAAGGAAGAGGATCTCGTTCAGGCGATCAAATCGTCCCAGAACGAAGCCAAGGCGAGCTTCGGCGACGATCGCCTGTTCGTCGAGAAGTTCGTCACCGAACCGCGCCACATCGAAATCCAGTTGATCGGCGACAAGCACGGCAACGTTCTCTATCTCAACGAACGAGAATGCTCGATCCAGCGCCGCCACCAGAAGGTGATCGAAGAGGCGCCGTCGCCGTTCCTCGACGCCGCGACGCGCAAGGCGATGGGCGAGCAGGCCGTCGCGCTGGCCAAGGCCGTCGGTTACGACAGCGCCGGCACCGTCGAATTCATCGTCGACAAGGACCGCAAGTTCTACTTCCTCGAGATGAACACGCGCCTGCAGGTCGAGCATCCCGTGACCGAACTGATCACCGGCGTCGACCTGGTTGAATTGATGATCCGCTCTGCGGCCGGCGAGAAGCTTCCGCTGAAACAGAGCGATATCGGCATCAACGGCTGGGCGGTCGAAGCGCGCATCTATGCCGAGGACCCCTATCGCGGCTTCCTGCCGTCGACTGGGCGTCTTGTTCGCTACCGCCCGCCCGCCGAAGGCACGCATGGCGACGTCACCATCCGAAACGACACCGGCGTTTACGAGGGCGGCGAGATCTCGATGTTCTACGATCCGATGATCGCCAAGCTCTGCACGCATGCGCCGACGCGCCTTGCGGCGATCGACGCGATGGCGGTCGCGCTCGATCGCTTCCGCATCGAGGGCATCAACCACAATATCGCGTTCCTGACCGCGATCATGCACAACCTGCGCTTCCGCGAAGGGAAGATCACCACCGCCTTCATCGCCGAAGAATTCCCGGACGGGTTCCACGGTCAGCCGCTCGACGACGCCGCAAGTCATCGTTTCGTCGCCGCTTCCGTCGCGGCGCGCCTCGTTCGTGCGCTGCGCGCCAGCGGCATCTCCGGCACGATGAACGGCGCGCACAAGGTCGCGGGCGAATTCACCGTGTCGATCGACGGACAGAACTTCGCCGTTACCGGCGCCAATCTTGCGGCCGGCAATTTGCATCTCGTCGTGGATGGCAGGCCGTTCGAAGCCATCACGGAGTGGCAGCCGGGCGAGCCGATCATGGTCCTCTCCACGCATAGCGGCGACCACGCCATCCAGCTCACGCGCGTCCAGGGCGGCTACAAGCTGGGGCAGGGCGGACGCACGGTGACGGCGACGGTGCGCTCACCGCAGGCCGCCGCGCTCGCCGCGCTCATGCCCAAGAAGGTCGCGGCCGACACGTCCAAGATGCTTCTGTGCCCGATGCCCGGCCTTGTCGTGTCGGTGAACGTCGCCGTGGGCCAGGAAGTGAAGGCCGGCGAGACGCTGGCCGTCGTCGAGGCGATGAAGATGGAGAACGTCCTCACCGCCGAACGCGACGGCACGATCAAGAAGGTCAACGCCGCCAAGGGCGACAGCCTGGCGCTAGACGATGTGATCCTCGAATTCACGTAGGAAGTTCACGCTCTCCTCGTGTCATGGCCCGCTCTCCGCCGGGCCATGACAATGTGCGTGGTGGAAGACGCCCGCGCTCAACCGAACGTCTTGCGGATCTGGATGTCGATCGTCGGCTGCGAGCGGGTGTGATACTGGTCGACGTTGGAAACCGGAAACCGGTTTCGCGGTCCGGAAAAATTGTCGCGCACATCGTTGTAGACATATTGCAGGATGTTGTCGGCCTCGACGTGCACGCTCCACGACGCGCTCGGCTTGTAGTCCCAGTAGACGCTGAAATAGGGCGCGATCAGGCGCCGCTGCCGCGTCTGCTGCAAGCGGAATGAATCCTCCGTAAAGCCGTTGAAGTAGTACAGCCCCCATGTCGATTGCAGGCTGTTGATGTCCTGCGAGAAACGGATCTCGATATCCTCCGGGCGCTCTGTCGAAATCACGCGATGCACGCCCGTCGTGGGATCGCGCACGTCGCTGAAGCGCCAGATGCTCGTCGTCCGCAACAATCCGTCGGTGATACCGATTTTGTCGAGCGGAACGGTCAGCGCGAGATTCACCTCGTCGTTGCGGCCGTTGCCAATGTTGCCGGGTGCATCGAACGTGCTGGTCGGCGTCGTCACCGGCACGAAGTCAATCGCATCCTTGATCTGTTCGTGCAGCAGCGTCAGGACGACCGCACCCTTGCCCCAGAAGTGACGCTCGGCTGAGAGCTCGTATTGCGTGCGCTGGTCGGGACGAAGATTGGCGTTGCCCGCCGTAACGCCAGTCGAAGCCAAATTGCTCGAGGCGATGAAATTGTTGAAATCGAGCTGTCCCACCACGCGTTCGTAGCGAAAGCGGATCTGGGTCTCTTTGTCCGGCGTCCAGGTGATGACCGCGCGCGGCTTGGGATAAAAGAATGAACGACTGAGCCTGCTGTCGCCGCTTTCGCTGATGGTCGAAGCCTCGGCGCGTGCGCCAGCCTCGAGAACCCAGTCGTCGGCCAGCTTCCAGGTTCCCTCTCCGAATATCTCGCCGCGTTTTTCCTCGACGCGCGCATTTGCGGACGGAAGGGTCACGGGCACGCCGTTCACCGCGAAGGATGTCTTGCCGTCGAGGAAATTGTACGCGCCTTCGCTGCCGCCTTCGAAGGTCAGCGTGTCGCTGGGAAGATAGCGCACGGTCGCGCGCGCTATGGTTTCGCCGGTCGTGCTCGACGAGCGGAAATCCTGCAGCGTCACGCTGTCGTCGGAGGTGCTGATGTCGGTCGAGCGCCCCACGCGCAGCAGCAACAGCGTTTCAAGCTCCGTTGGCCCGGCGGGACCCTTCCAGTGAATGCCCAGCTCGGCGTTGTTGTTGCGCGAGCGGTCGATGAAATCGTTATGCAGCGTCGGCGAGCTGTAGGTCAGTGCGGAGATGAACGGACTGTCCTGCAATGTCAGGTTGGTTTTGAACTCGCCGCCGAACAGAGGCATCGTCGCCGCGCCCTTGGCCGCGACACCGATGCCAAGGCCATGCGACTGCGCGCGGTCATGTTCGATGAGATTGCCCGACGCATCGAAAACATTGTGCACGCCGACGCCGGCGGAATCGTCCCAACTGTTCACGACCGAGACGGAGCCTTCATAGAGATGATCGCCGTCGTGACGCGTGAATTCCAGCGCGGCATAAGGGGCCATGTGACCATCGGCGAAGATCACGTTTTCGGCCGTCGCGACGACCTTGGTCGAGTTACCCTTCTTGCGGATGATGTTCGCGACCACCGTTTGGCCTTGCATATCGATGCCGGGCGCGCCGCCGCGGATCAGTTCTATATGATCGACATCGTTGGCGGGGATGCGGATGAGGATCGAGTTGAGGCCGTCGGTCTTCGTGGTCGGTCGTTCGCCATCGACAAGCACATTGCCCGCAGTGCCCGCAAAGCCGCGCGCTGTTGCGCCGGCGTCGAATGTGAAACCGGGCACCCGCTTGATCATGTCGTAGGCGGTGTTAGGCCGGGCATCTGCGAAAAACGCCGCGTCGTAGGTGAGGACACCGGTTTCCGCCGTCTCGGCACGGGCGGTGCCAAACATCAGCAATGCCGCAAGGGTCGTCACAACTATACGGTCTGCTTGCACCACTGTCCCCGTCGCTATTGGTCATTGTGAACGTGGTGGAGTGCCTTCTAGAAGGGCAATGCACGCAAAATGCATGGCTCCTGTGTGGCAGTTTGCTATATTCGGAATAGCTCTGTTGGCCGCGAAATGTCTCGGGGCCGCCTCGTGCTCGTCAACTTGGTAGATAGTAAGGGTATGACTCAGGATCAAACTGACCTCACCCATATGCGTCTTCGGATCGAAGGGTTCGTGCAGGCAGTCGGGTATCGGAACTTCGTAATTTCAGAAGCTGCGCGACTTGGAGTCGACGGCTGGATCCGTAACCGTTCTGCCGGCGCGCTTTGGCTTCGCACCAGGTGTCAGTTGAACAGTTAGGGTCGGCTGGTGCGTGCCTTGATCGACGCCAACTTCAGCGCGCGATCTAGTGCAGGATCGCGCACCGCTTTGTAGTCCGCAAAACTAGAAGGGATCACTTCGTCCGGCTGCAATGAGTTCACATGCACGGGATAGAGCCAATTTAGCCAGAAACAAACGCGCCAGTCCGTGCAAGGCGCCGAAAGGTTGGCCATTCCCGTTGAATAGTGAAAGCAGATTTTCGAATTCGGCAGGCAGCCCGAATTGCCTTCGGAAAGAAACTTGAGCCTGTCTCCGACCGGCTCGCCAAGTATGACGGTGCGGTTTCCGAGCGTTTCCTTGATGAAGGCGGTCGTGGAGATGGCGGCGGAAAAAGTCTGCGGGCTCGTAAGAATGTAAACTCGTGCTCTGTCGCGCAGTAGCTCCGGCAGTTTGTGGGTGAAAGACCAGGTATTGGTGTAGTCACCGCCACCGTTGTAGCGCAGGTCGGCAATCAGCGCACAGGGCTTGTTTGCGCGCATTGCCTGTTCCGTTTCATGGAGCCAGTCGCCGATTTTTTGATCGGGCCCGTCGTCAATCGCCTTCATCTGGATGTAGAGGACACACGTCCCGGCGATCCACTCGCGACGGAAGGTCTTGTTGAAGTCTCGCAGAGCGAGCGGCAAGGACGCGGAGTCGGGCAGGAGTGCGCTCCAGCCCGCCGGTTCGTTTACCGGCCGCTCCGGTGAAAGCCATCGGGTTCCATCTTCGAAGGTGCGCGGCTTGAGCACCGGCTCACCCTTGAGGGCGCGCGTGACAACCGTGCCGTTCGCAAGGCGCAATGTCCAAACGGTCAAATCCGGCTTCGGCGCGATTTCGATACCATTCAAGACGGCCGGCGACTGCATCCACATTTCTGATATTATGCGACGGAACGCCGGCACGCCGCCATGCAACGCATCGAGCTTGGCCAGCACCTCCTGCACCGGATGACCGTCAACTGCTTCCACTCGTGCTCCGAGCAGGTCCGCGTCGGCCGGCTGCGCTCGCAACACATACAGGCCGTCAGAAAATCCTGTGACGCGCAAAGGTACCGAATTGGGGCGTGGACCATCGCCTATAATCACGCCCGTATGACCGTTGTCCGCCATCGCAGCGATCCGCATGAGCGCCACGCGAAATTCGCCCCAGTTCAGGACGGTCGTGCGAGCGCGCAGAGCGTCAATCGCGCGATTGGCTCGCTCGCGATCTGGCGCCGAGTATGACCGGTCGAGCGCCACCATCCGCTTGAATTGGTCGAGGTCCTGGCGCTGAGCCTCAAGTGCATTTGAGGGTTTGGGAAGATCGTTCGACGGCGGCGCGGGGTTGAACCAGCTCGTGAACAGGAAATACAGACCGCCCAACAACGCCGCAGAGACCCCCAGCAGGATCACAGCCGCATAGACTAGCTTCTTCCACATGCAATCGCTCTTCGTTCGTCGCAGCCATATATAGGTGCGCAGAATCGGATGTCGAAGTGTTTCTGTGTAAAGGATTGGCTCTGGTCTGCATCAAGCGAATTGCTTCATACTGGCGACATGACCAGCCAAGACAGCGACCTCACCCATATGCGTCTTCGGATCGAAGGGTTCGTGCAGGCGGTCGGATATCGGAACTTTGTAATTTCAGAAGCTGCGCGACTTGGAGTCGACGGCTGGATCCGCAATCGCTCTGACGGCACGGTAGAGGTGCTGGTCTCGGGTCCCAATAAAGCGGTCGAGACGTTGATCGGTCATTGCATGAAAGGGCCGCCGGGCTCGCGCGTCGGCAATGTGGAACTGCACAAGGCGGAAGCCGCGGCCGAAAAGGGTTTCCGCCGCCGGCCGTCGCTTTAAAGCGGCGGGCGCCTGCGAAAAAGCTCCTGGAACACCGAGAGCGCGAAAACCAGCATCGCGGCGATGGTAAGAACGTCGCCCGCGAGGACGAACAAATACCATTTGGAATTTTCGGTGGACAGATAGGCCGCGAGCGCCGGGAACAGAACGATCGCGCCCGCGAGGGAAACTGCATAGTTGGTCCACGCCAGCCCGAGCGACAACGTTCCGCGCGTCATCGCGTAGAACGTTCCATAGAGCGCCATGCTGACCCAGCCGATCGCGTTCAGTTGAAACTGTACTGGCGCAAGCGAGAAGTCGCGCGACGAATCCATATGCATACTCAGGAGCATGCCGGCGAGGGCGCACACGATCCCCGTTGAGAAGAAGGCTGCAGAAACGCGCGGCATGAATCAGCCTCCAAACACTTCGGCAAAACCCTGCTTCATGGCCACGTCCACATCGGCCATCGTCACCGGTAATCCAAGATCCTGCAGGCTCGTCACGCCATGTTCGCTGACGCCGCACGGCACGATGCCCGAGAAATGCGAGAGGTCGGGATCGACATTGATGCTCACGCCGTGAAACGTCACCCATCGGCGCACGCGCACGCCGATGGCGGCGACCTTGTCCTCGCGGCCCGGCCGTGCCACCCAGATACCGACGCGGCCTTCGCGCCGCTCACCCTTTACATTGAATTGCGCCAGCGTGCGGATCAGCCATTCCTCCAGATCGCGGACAAAGGCGCGCACATCTGCCTTGCGCTGCTTGAGATTCAGCATGACGTATCCGACCCGCTGTCCCGGGCCGTGATAGGTGAACTGACCGCCGCGGCCGGTCTTGAACACGGGAAACCGCGCATCGAGCAGGTCCGCGTCTTTGGCGCTCGTGCCCGCCGTATAGATCGGCGGGTGCTCGACCAGCCAGACCAGTTCAGGCGCAGTGCCTTCGGCGATGGCAGCGGCGCGCGCTTCCATGAAGGCGACGGCCTCGGGGTAGGGGGTCAACCCCTCCGCGACCCGCCACTCGACAGCCGGCCGCGTTAACCCACCCGAAAGCATAATTGTCAGAGTATCCTGCTTGTCACCCATGGGGTCCTTCATGTCCTCGAACATCGCCGGCGTCAAAGTCGAAATCTCGGTCGTGCTTGGCCGATCCACCATTCCCATGCACCAGCTGCTCCGCATGGGCCGCGGCGCCGTCATCGAGCTCGATTCCCACCAAGAAGACCCGGTCCTGATCCTGGCCAACGACCGCCCGGTCGCGAAGGGCGAAATCATCATTCACGGAGATAAGATCGGCGTGTCCATCACGGATCTGCTGCGCGGCTATCAGTAATAATACATATAGTTCGTGTTATTTGTTTTATTCTCCACTCGATCCTTGCATTTTTAACGGCCGATGCGTACCTCTGCTGTAGAACCTGCCAAACTGGGCCGGTCCGGAGGCGCAGTTGCTCCCAATCGTTCTTGCCCTTGAAACCGTAAGTGTCGGCCTTGCCGGCATCGGTGACGGCCTTGCGCGTCGTGAGGCACTCCTGGCCGAGGCGGGCGTAGCGCCCGTCCTGGTGACAGAGAGCGACGCGTTGCCGGACATTCGTGTTCTCTTCATTGCTGGCCTGGACCGTGACGCTTCGGCGTCGCTTGCGGGCAGGGCGCACAGCGCGGGAATCCTCGTCAACGTCGAGGACGTTCCCGAATTCTGCGACTTTCACGTTCCCGCAATCGTTCGCCGCGGCGATCTCGTTTTGACGGCGTCGACGGGCGGCCGCGCGCCCGGCCTCGCCCGCCGCTTGCGCGAGTGGCTGCAGGAACGTTTCGGACCCGAATGGACGATCAGGCTTGAGGATGTGAGTCAGGCGCGCGCCGGCTGGCGGGCAGATGGCTTGCCGCCTGTCGAAGTCGCCAAGCGCACGCGCGACATGGTTTCGGAAAAAGGCTGGCTCTGATGAGCGCCACGGTCACGGTCATCGATCGCTCGCGTGGCATTGCGCCGCGCGCGTTCGATCGCCCCGACACCGGCGCCGCCGATCCGCTGGTCATCGCCAAGCTGTCCCAGTTGCAGGACGCAGCGCGCGGCCGCGATGCGCATGGCATTCTGGAACTGGCGCTGAAAGGCGAATTCAGCGGCAAGAGCGCGGTGGTTTCTTCGTTCGGCGCAGAGTCCGCGGTGCTGCTGCATCTCGTCGCCAGGATCGATCCCAACACGCCTATCCTGTTTCTCAACACCGGCAAGCTGTTCGGCGAGACGTTGCGCTATCGCGATCGTCTGCAGGACGTGCTCGGCCTCGGTGACATCCGATCGCTGGCGCCCAATCCCGCCGACCGCGCGCGTCTCGATCCCGAAGGGGTCCTTTGGTCGAAAGACACGGATGCCTGCTGCAGCTTTCGCAAAGTCATCCCGCTCAAGCGCGCGCTCGAGCCTTTCGCGGCCCAGATCACCGGCCGCAAGCGTTTCCAGACGCTCGAGCGCTCCGACATGCAGGCGGTCGAGTTTTTCGAGGGCTGTTTCCGCTTCAATCCGCTCGCCGACTGGACGCTCGAGAATCTGGAAAAGTACACGGTGAATCACAACCTGCCGCGTCATCCGCTGGTCGAGGACGGCTATCCCTCCATAGGCTGCATGCCCTGCACGCGGCGCGTAGCCGCCGGCGAGGACTATCGTGCCGGCCGCTGGTCGGGTCTCGACAAGGACGAATGCGGCATCCACATCGGCGTCGATGGCGAAGGCATCTAGGGCGGCTTCCCAAGCCGTCCGGGCTTTGCTACACCCCGGCCCCTCTACTGACGATTTCAGGACTGTGCGGTCGTGGCGGAATTGGTAGACGCACTACCTTGAGGTGGTAGCGGGGCAACCCGTGGAAGTTCGAGTCTTCTCGACCGCACCACTGCATTTCTAAGCAGTTGGACCTACTGATCTTTCTGGCCGTCCGCCCTCACCTTTTGATCGGGTGAGGGAATAGGATGTTCACTCGGCGTTCCTGAAAGCCGGTCGTGAACGTTGAGGGAAAGTTTTCTGCGTTGAGCGCCGCGAGTATAGAGCGCCGCCATCTGCGGAGTGAGCCAACCGAACAACGCCATCAGCTCATGCTCGCTCGCGCCACGTTCCGCCCAAAGCGTTGCAGAGAGTTTGCGCAAACCGTGCGCTGACTTGCCCGTGATACCGGCAGCGACGCACGCATCCTTGAAGTCATTGCCGAACGATTCCTTGGTGAGGGGATGACCACGGTCGCCACAAATGAATGAGAGGTCCCCGCACGGTCCCTCTGCCAAGGTGGCCGCAAGCTCTGGCTCAATTCTCCTGGACACTTCGATGCGGCGTTTGTTGCGTCCCTTCTCCGTGATGAATGTCAGAACGCCGTTGCGAAGATGCTGGCGGCCAAGCGTGACAGCATCGCCGCGCCTGACGCCGACATAAAGCAGAACGTCCAGCCAGACGCGTTCCTTGGTGCCGAGTGGCCAGCGTGCGCGGTACTTCTCCACGTCCACTTCTGTCCAAGCCGGGAATCCCTCGCCCTGTCGCTTCGAAGGGTTTTTCAACTCCCAAGGTTGGGTCTTGCGGCGACGAGCTCTGCCTCCACCGCCCAGCGGAACAAGCCGCGCATCGTATCGAGAAAGTTTCGGGCTTGAGCTGGCGTCGCGGATCGGCGGTCACGTCCGGCAGCGATATCCTTGCGGGTGATGGTGTTGACGGCCACGAGCCGTGAGGTTTCGAGGACGTGGCTCATAATGTTCTCGCGCTGTCTGCGAGTGGCCGGGCTCAGAGCGGTCCAGGCGGTTGTCTCGCGGTGACGATTCCACAACCATTCGAGACTGCCTGCACCGGCCTTGGCTTGCTTTGGAATGGTGATCGGTTGGCCGTCTATGGCCTTCTGATATTCCTCGGCAAACTCCGGCGTGCCGTACTCGGCATGAATGCGGACGCGCTGACCGTGTGACTTGCGAACATACCAAGCCAGCTTGCCGTGTCGTGTGACTTGCTTGTGCAAGAAGGGCAGGCGCGGTCGTGGCATGTCGGCATTCAAAGCACGATTTGCCCCTTGCCGGGAAGGTCGATGGAGGCGCTTGCCGAGCTGACGGGAACGATGCGGATAGTTTTGTCCGGTGCGATTTCGACGGCCATATTGCCGCCCGTCTTGTGGACTGCACGGAGCGCTCTTTCGAGTTCGGTTTGCTTGAAGCGTTGAGGGCACGGCTCATGCGATCTGCCTTCCTGGCTCGCAGCTATAATCCCCCTTTTCCACCTAAGACTGTGTCAGTGCCTTATAAACGAAAGCTGAACAGCTCGTTTAATCCGGTGAGTAATCCACAGGTTCCGATATCAGCTCCGAGCGCGATGCGCCTCGATGTTCCTGACCGTTGCAGCGTACCAGCGGCCACCGCGTGCGGTCGTGATGCCGCGATTGTTGAGGGCTTGAGCGATGCCGTGCAGGGACGTGGTGCCCGCCTCTTTGATGCTCGCCACCACCGGCAGGACATTGGACGCAAACTGTGCGGCGCGGGTACGGTTGGCCTCTGCGCCCCGTTGAGCGGCTGCCTTCTGTTGCGAACGACGCTCCGGCATGGACCAGCCAAGCTTTTTGCCTCGTGCCTTGGCGGCGGTGAGGGCAGCCTTGGTGCGCTCGCTGATCTTGCGCGCTTCCCATTCTGCGAACACGGCCACCATCTGCAGGAACGTCACGTCCGCCTCCGGCATGTCCACGGCGATAAACTTGACCTTGCTTTCGAGCAGGGCTGAGACGAAGGCCACGTTACGAGCGAGGCGGTCCAGCTTGGCGATGACAAGCGTGGCGCGTTGGCGGCGGCACTGTTCCAGCGCGGCTTGGAGCTGGGGCCGGTCCTTGCGGCGTCCACTCTCTACCTCGGTGTACTCGCCAAGCAGCGACCACGGTCCGCCGTTGAGGTAAGCCATCGACCGAGGCTTGCTGGGCTTCGAGGCCGAGGCCGGATCGACCCTGCTTGTCGGTCGAGACGCGGTAGTACGCAACAAACTGTCCCTGTGCCATGGCTCCAAACCCTTATGTATAAACACAGTACGTCCGTACGCTCTTTATCAAGAATCCGTCGAGAGTCGCCGTGGTCGGGGTCTGGAAAGGGATCGAAATGGGTCACCAAATCGCTGAATAGTTGTGTTATTTCAGTGGCTTATAGACGTCCGGTTGTCGCGGATTACCCGCTCAGGACTGTAATCTTCCGGACCATAAGCCCGTAACGCGACTTGTGACCGGCAGAGCGCCTACACGTATGACGCTAGCTAACCACGGTCTGCAATCAATCTGTTCGGCGTTTCGGATCGACTGTAATGTCCGCCGGATTTCGGAGGGCGAGGCTTCAGATGGCACTGAGGACTCGGGTGGCGTTGGCGAGTGCTGCGTTGGCTTTGGCCGCATGCGCAACGACGCCAGATATCTGGGACAAGCCAAACGCTACGCAGGCGGCTTCAACCAAGACAACGCGGCTTGTCAGCTGGTGGCGATGAACGCGCCTCAACAGCAGACGCCGCAGCAGCCGCTGTACAATGGCGGCTCACTAACGACATACAACGCGACGACGAACGGAAATTACTATGGCAACACGTACACGGGAAACACGTACGGTCTGGCCGTGACGACGCCAACCCAAAATCCCTACGCCGGACTTGCGAATGGAATTGCGGCTTTGGGTGATGCAATCGCCAATAGAGCGAGACAGCAGCAAGCCTTGTCCTGCGCCTCTGTATGCAGGCGCGCGGATACACGCTGCGTACCGATGCAGGTGGCACGAATACCGTCAATTATGCTCCGAGCGTGCCTGCAAACAATGAGCCCGATACGCGCCAAGTTGCGAGCCAGCGCGATGGGCTTAGAAACGCCGCCCTCATCGCGGTACGCAACAAGGATTGCACGTCCGCCGAGGAAATTGCGCACGGCTCGGGTGATACCAGTCTAGCGCAGGAGATTCACGGCATGTGCGCGCGCGCGCAACTCGTTGCCGCGGGCACATCTGCACCAGGTCGGGACCCAACCGGCTCAGAATGCGGATGTCGCTGTTCGCCCAGCAGCTTCCAACGCTCCGCAGCCGCTGCCCACCCATGCGCGTCGGCATTCGAACACGGTAGTTGCGTCAATCCCGCCAAACGCGTCACCATCTCCGGCGGTCGGCAATACGCGCAATTGCTCCGCATTCTACCCTGAAGAATCGCTAAAGGTGCAGGAGACGGGCGATGTTCTTGTCCGATATGACGTTGGTGCTGATGGCGGCGTCAGTAACGTCCGCATCGGAACTTCAAGCGGCTCTCCACGTCTGGACGAAGCCGCCATTCTTGCGCGTCGTCTCGCATGGCGCAACACACCGGCGATGATTGGCAAGGTGCCTGTGGCTTCTCCAGGGCACCAAGCGATTGTGCGCTTTGACATCGATGCGCCAACTCCACCGGCGAATGTTTCCGCATCTGGCTCCGATGCAGGCCCTACGTGCCCGAACCCGGTATTCACGGCGAACACCAATAGCTTCGTCCCGAGCGCGGCGTCAGCTTCTTTTGCGCCAGACACGTGTCAAATGCCGAATTGTGCCTCGACTCTGGTAAGTCTTGAGCGGTGGACGAGGGCAACGGAGGGTCGTGATGTCCGGGGAAAAGATTGTCACGGGCGTCAAAGCGGGCGGTTCGGCGGACGCCGGACACTCAGTGATGTTCGTTTTGCAATTCTCAGACGTGACTGAGCAGGCGCATATCTACTGCCAAGCCGCCAACTACACTCGCCTGCTGACAGCTCTACAAGGCTATGGAGCTATGGCTGCCAAAGCGCGTGCAGCCCAGCCTGGACAACTTGTCGATATTGCTACGCCTGTTCGGATGACCAATGCCACTCGAACGGGTCAGTTTGCTGATCGGAGCATAGTCTTTGAGTTCGGGACAGATCTGGGCTTTCCGATGCAACTCTCCATGTCACCGGACTTCGTTCGGCGGACCATCGCACTTCTACAGGCCGAGCTGCAGCGGCAACCACCAAAAGCCAAGGGCACAAACTAGACAACATCACGCTCTCAGTTCGCCAGCTCGTTGACCGGCTTCTCCATCATGGAGAGGTTGAACAGGCAGGTCGCGATCCGTCGCCATGTGTTTTCGTCCTGAAGCCTTCCGTCTTGACGGGCCATCAGGGCGAAGTTGGAGGCTGCATATGGGGCGATGTCCCGATATTGCTGCACCAGCTCCACCGCTAGCCGGGCTTCGTCGGGTGTGAGGCGCTGCTCCACGTATGGCCGGATCGGTGCATAGGTGAGGGTTTCGATGTCGAGGTCGTCCATCATCTCGCAGCTTCCTCAATCCGCACCTCGCAGCCGTCCTGCTTTCCCCAAGCCATCACCACTTCCCTCACCACCTCTTTCTTGTCGTCCTGGATGATGTTGTGAGTGACCAAAAGATCGATGATGGCCTTGGCGAAGTCGTAGAGATTGCCGCGCGTGGCGTTGCCGATGGTGATGGTGAGGCGGACAGGCCCGGAAAGGCGGACGCGTTTCTGCTGCTTGAGCATGTTGTTCGCTGCGCGCTTCCATGCGCTGTATTTGTGCGAGGGATGGCGACCGTAACCCTCCGTCACCACAAAGAGCGCATGAGCCGACACAGGGGCCGGGAGGGTGAGGGTGATTGGCCCGCGACGGCTGACCGGTCTTTCGTCAACGAGCGTGGTGTCGAGCGAGAGAGCGCCAAACCTCATGCGGCGTCATCCCAAGATTGTGCACTTCCTCCGAAGTCGCGGCGCTTACGCAGGCGGGGAAACTCATTGCCCCTGCTAATTTGCTGGGCGGAAGCCCTCAGGACCGACGAAAACGAGATGGATGGTGTCTCACCCCGCCAGAACTGAATACGCCCGTCTGTGAAGCCAGCGCGTCGGCTAGCGCATGGCAGAAATCGTGTTCGGGGTCTGAGCTGACAATCTCCAGATCAAAGCCACGAGCCGTCACCTTGAAACGGCCTTCAGAGGCTTCGATGATGTCGGCGTGATAGGGGTCCACCGCCAAGCCCTCGGTGAGCGCAGGCGTCCGGCGAGACTGGGGCCTCAAGGGAGGGTGAAGGCCTGACGGTGGAATTCTGTCGACAGGGGAGAGCATTATTCACTGTCCCTGCATGGCTGCTTGATACGGGAGCAAGAGCAGCGGCAACCGGCTTGCGCCGATGGAACCGCGTGCTGCATTCATCGGAACTACGTTCTGGAGATACCGGGCCGCGTCGGACGGAGGCAGCTCAGCAAGAGATGCCCGCGATGTTGCGGACGTTCTCCGGCATGGTTGCCTGTGCCAACTCCCAGCGAGCCGTTGCGAGTTCCAGCCCGCGCGAAGCGTGCCGGGAATGTTGCCGGTGCAGCGTGACCGAAAGCCTTGCGTGCGCTCCCCTTTCGTAGCCGCGTTGGTAAACGCGTCCTGATCGTTGCCGTAGTTGAGGGCGTTGGCCGTAGGCGAGTTGTTGCTGGCCTGCATCCGGCTGCCGGTGCGGGCGAGGTTCGTCTCGGCTTGCGCGTGAGCGATGAAGGTATCAGCGCCTTGCGGGCCGAGTGCAGCCGTGAGCTTGGCGCGGAATGCAGGCGTGCCCGTGACGGTGGCAAGGTTTGTCGCCCGAGCTGGCCGTTCTGCTGCATGTTGAAAAGCTTGTTGGCGATACCGGCGCGATAGGCGTTGAGTTCTCCGGGCGAAAGAGTGGCGACGTGATTGGCCACCTGATCGGCAGTGATGCCGGGGTTGAGGATGGCCTTCTGCCCACGGTCGAAGGCACTTTGCAGGCGGAGATAGTCGCCGCTTGTCTTTAGTGCATCGCCATATCCGGGGAGTGCATCGGAGAGTGCGCGCGAGAGCGTTTGATTGGCCGCGTTGATGTTGTAGTTGCCCGGTGACTTCGAAGTCGGGAGTGGGTTGCCAAACGCATCACGCTCAACCGAATAGCCGAGCGCCTTCTTGGTCAAATCCCAAGCCTCTGCGGTCGGTGTCGGCGTCGCCGTCATGTTGCCCGCTTCGTCAAAGTGCAGGCCAACGGCAGCCGGATCACCGCCGCCATTGCGAATATCGTTGGCAGCCGCCCCCATAGCTTTGCGAATGATGGGGCGTTGAAGCAGGTTCCCCAGATCGGGCGTCATCACACCGCCAGGCTGTGAGAGAGCCTGCCTATAGAGAGGGCGCAGCGATGGCGCGGCCCTTTTGCACAAATGCATCGATGCCGCCCTGTGCATCCTCGGGATGAATGCCGGAGACTTGCGAGTACGTGTCGAGCAATCGGTCTGGCGCACTCTGGCTGCGAGAGGGGATAATCCCCTCCAGCGTCTGCGCCGTGGTGCCCGGTCGGCTGCTCAGTGCGCGAGTGGCATTGATGCCGCTCTGGCCGATGGCTTCGGCAGTGGTCACGCCAGGAATGTTGGTCGCACCATTGCCGAGTGTTGAGGGCGTCAGGCCAGCTCCATCAACAAGATTGGAGACGTACCGCGCCGCTGCGTTCGCAGCCTTCGGCGCGACGTTGCCAGCGAAGCCGGGAATGTTGGCTGCGGAGTTGTTGGCTAGTGATGCTGTCCGTTAGCAGCCTAATCAAGACAGCTAGCGCCAAGGCCACCGCGAGGGCACCGCCTGCTTCAAGCCATGGACGCCAGCTCGAGCCCTCAGGCGCAAGTTGTCCTGCCATGACACTCCCGGCAGCCGGAGCGAGAACATTGGTCGCGGCGCGTGCAGCCAGTGATCCGCCGCCGAGCGCGAGGTTGGGAGCGAAAGAGGCAGCTGTTTCTGTGATCCGTCCGGCTGTCGTCTTTGGAACATAGTAGCCACCTGTGGGCGCGGAGAATTGCTTGTTGAAGTATGCGCTGTCCGGTCCTGCGAGCAAGGGGCCGACAAGCGGAATGTTTCCAAGGTCGTTTTTGATGAAGCTTTCCGTTGCCTGTCCTGCGCTATCGCCGCCGAGATAGCGCGCACCTGCGGACGCGAGGTCGCGCACGTTGCCGCCAAAGCCAAGCGTTGAGGCCACGCCCTGAGCTGCGCCACCCGGCACCGAGCGAGCCGTGTCGGTAACCGAGTGTTGGGCTGCTGTGCGAGCGCGTAACCCTTCATCGTTATGTCGATGACGTGCGGGTCGGTGCCGTCGGGGAACTGGTGGAGAACGCCGTCAGCGGATTGTGCGGTGATGCTCATAGGCGGTTACCGTTCGCGTCGTATCGCAGAACCGTCTGACCGTTCACGGGTCCTGGCGCAGAGCCAGCTTGAGCGCGATTGCCTCCAAGCCCCTTAGTGCCTGCGATGTCCTTCAATGTCGCTTGCGGATTGGCCGAATACTGCAAATCCATAACATCGGGCACGGTCCACGGCACGGCTTGCCTGATCTGGGTAAGCGCCTTGTTGAGAACGTCGATTTGTTTTCGCCCGATGTTGGGGCTTGAGATTGTCGCCTCAACCGATTGCTCTGCGTCCTGACGCATCTGCGCCAGCTTGGTCGCCTTGGTGACGGAATGTATCGCCTTCCTTGAGCAGGTTGCCCTGCATCTGGTTTGCGAAGCCGGAGACGTTGCCCGAGCCTGCGCTTTCGAGGGTGGCGAGATTGCGCGCGATGCCGAGCATGACGACATTCGCGCCCTGCACGTCCTGTGTCGTGAGCGTGTTCGTGAGCGTTTCCTTGCCAGCGTCGAGCAGGCTGCCGCCCTGACTGCGACCGCCAAAGAAACCCGTGCTTGCGGTCGAGGCATACGCGCGAGGTTCGTGGAACTCGGCGCGAGTTCGCTGGCCGCGTTCACAATACGCATCATCTGAACTTGCGATCTGCCGCCGCCAACCATGTTTGGAGGAATGACGCGGGCGTCTGTCGCATCGATTGGTGTCTGGTTCTGATCGGCAGTCACCCATTGGCGCGAGAGACGGTCCTGCATTGCGAGAACCTGACGCGTGCCGCCCTTGCCGTCGCCAACTTCCAACTCTGTCGGAGCGCCGAAACGGTCCTGGGGTTTGATGCCTCCACCGCCGGTGATGATGCCGGTGTTGGGGTCGCGCGTTGGTCCTGCGAACGCAGACGCAGCCTGTGACGGCAGAGGCTGCGGAGTTGCAGCAACGGGTGATGCTTGCGGCGCGATAGGTCTTGGCTTCAGAAGCAGCGGCGGCATGTTCTGCAAGTTCATGCCGCTGAGTAGCGGAGGCGCGACTTGTGGAATCGTGCCGAGCTGCGGACGGCCACCACTCAACGCCAACAAGTTCGGCGTCGGAGCATTCGCACCGGGGATAGAAGTTGCACCACCACCATTCATTGCAGCGGGAGCAATAGGTGAGTTTGGAGCGAAGGCAGACGGAGATGTGTTGCCCTGCGTTCCGCTGATGGCCCCGTGTATTGGTTGGGCGCGGTCGAGGCTTGAACCAGCTCCGCTAGAACCAATCGGACCATTCTCAGACGGGCGTGGTGCTGTTGCGAAGTCCAGGCTGTACGTCACCATTCTGCACGGCAGACTGTGAGTGCCGATTCACGGAAGCGACATAGGCTTGAACCGAAGGCGGAAGCCTTGAGTAGTCGGTGCCGTTCTGTGCGCGCCAGTCGTCGAAGTTACCCGGCCCCATGTTGTACGCCGCGGCCGCCGCAGCGGGGTCGCCCTGATAGCGTCTCCACATTGCATCGAGATAATCCGAGCCGACGCGCGAACGCTCTGCGAGCGAATTGTCCTTCGCAGGCATGACGCCGAAGCCGGGCTTGCCGTTGGTGGCGTCCATGACTTGCATGTCGCTCTTGGCAGTTCCTTGGCCGGGAACATAAGGCCCGACTGCGTTGGGGCTGCCGTTTGACTCGGCCTGGCGCACGCCGAAGTGCAGAGCGGGAGGCGCAGCGGGGCCGATGGCGGCGGACGGTGAGCCGCCTGTCTGCAGCAAGAGCGGAAGCGAGCCCATTGTGCCACCCGTTGCCGTGGAGCGCATCGAAGTCGGGCCGGTGTTCGCCGGAGCGTTGGGAGCGCCACCTGTGGCCGTGCCGCCTTGCTGCACCTGTCCGCCTAGTAGGAATATGGAACGAGCGAGGTTGAGCCGTCTGCATTGTGAATTTCGATAGGCTTGCCTTCGCCGCCGCGACCGATTTCCTGCGCCGTTACCTTGTCGAAGACATGAATGATGCCGTTGCCGTCCGCGATGAAATCTTGCTCGTGCGGAGAGATGGCGTTGGTCAGAAGCGAGCTGACGATCGGCGAGCCTTGCGGTGCCTGCAGGTTCTGCAAGAAGCTCTGCAAGCGCGGATCGGCACCGGCAAGCAATCCGCCCGGAGTTGGAACGGTTGCCTGTCGCGATTCTGCTGCATAGGCTGCGTTGTTGTTGGGAACGTTGCCCGATGCGTCGGGCGTCTGCTTCGGTGTGATCGCAACGGAGTTTGGAAGCGAGCCGGGAGGCGCGAACAGATTGTTGAGCTGATGCTGGTATTGAAAATTCTGCCCGACGTTGGCCAGCCGTTGCCGATGCTCGCAGCCAGGTTCGGTTGCCCGACCATGCCCATGCCCAGTTGCATGAAAAACTGATTGAAGTCGAATGGTGTGCCGTGCCAGACATGCGTATTCAAAGCTCCCTGCGTCGTGACGGGAGCAGGGCCGCGATCTGCTCAGCTCGTGAGAGTCGCCTCTGGCCGTGCTGGTAGGCACGAACGCGTTTCAAGATGTTTGGGGGTCGCTTCGTGCCCGCATCCCAATTGCAGGGGGGCACCTTTCGCGATTAAAAAAATTCTGCGCCTATTCCGCGCGGAACGCAAGAACAAAGTGGGAACGAAATTTTCCCAATGAGGATGCCACCACGGTTGGCGAACGCCGCCGTTGTCCGCAAGATTCTTGGCAATCGCCGCTGCGACATCTGGCTGGCGATTGAAGGCTAGGTGCTTGCGCACTTCGGCCTCCATTGCCTCCAGCTTGCTTGGCCTCCGCAATCATCTCGGGCGTGGAGTCGCTTGGGTGATTGATTACCTAGTAGGGTCAGCTCATGCCAAAAGTGCTTTAGCTCCGTGTCGTTCATCTTGGAGAGGCCATACTTCGCGTCGATGCCATGCGGATCGTGTGCCGCTGCAACTTGCCGCGACCGTCTCAAGCTTCTGAATTCGAGTCTCGATCAATCTGACCATGTTCATTCCGTCCTTTCTGGTTTGGGGCCGAAGCGTTGAATGATGACGATCAGCCGGTCGGTCGGCGCGGTGGGGCCGGCTCGCCTTCGTAAATCACGATGGGGCGTTGACCGGTGTTGGCGGATTCCAGCGCCACGATGCGGCGGTTTAGATTGTTCATGGTTGCGTCTTCGCCTCGAGCGCAGCGATTCTTTCCTCTAGGGCGAGTTGCTCAATCGCCTTGCGTTTCACTTCAAGGATTCCGGAAAGGGCTGTGCCTTCGTCGGGCGTGAGAGTGCCGTCTGCGACAGAAGACAGGACCGCGCTCAGGGCGACCATGATGTCGGCGGTCGTCTCAACGGTGGGCATGTCCACCGCAACGCTGCGGTTCTTCTTTGCAGGCCAGGCGCGCGAGAGGACAAGCGCTGCGGAGGCGTGGTCACCATCCATCGCCTTGCTAATGACGGTTTGGAGAACGGCCTCGGCAGCTTCGTCTCCGATCCGGTCCAGCAAAGTGCTTGCACGGTTACGGCTGCCCTGAGGGCGACCGGCAGGGTTGCCAGATTGGCCGGGAAGGAATTGGCCCGGTTTACGTTAGATCAGTGAGCGCGTAGTTGTCGGGGATGACAAAGCATCCCGTGTGAGTCTGGTGGGGGTGCGTCAGGTAGTAGAAGAACAGGAGGCGCGCACTGTCATCCGGCAGAGCCGTGAACCGCTTTGAACGCCAGATCACGCGGCGCACCATCGTGAACCATTCTGAGGGTTTTACGTTTCTCCTGGCCATCAGGCGGCTTCCTGGATTAGATTGATTTCGCGCGCGACCTTCTCGCCCTTGTCGAGACAGTGCCGTATCATCGGCAGCAAGTTCACATCGAACGCGATTGCCTCGCTCGTTCAGGATGCGGCCTGTTGTTCCTCGATGCATCGAAGCGTCGGATGATTATCGATGGAAGGCCTTTGACCGTTCCGAGATCGATACGAAATTCGCCGCCGTCATCATCGCGCGGCACGCGACCCAGGTGGACGAGCCGTGTGTTGTCTATTTTCATGCTGCCGCCCTCGCTTCGACGAGTTCAACATGCACACCAAGCCGATAAGTCGCGTGATGGCCGGGGAACGATCCGCCATGCATCGTTGTGAGAGTTGAGGATTGGGAATACCGGCGCGTCGCAGTTTGAGAATGTAGGCGCTGAGGCGTGGCCCTGGCGTCGTTAGTGAGGTGATGCCTGTGCTGCCAGCCAAGATGAGGGCGTGAAGCGTCCAAGCAAGACGCCCGGTCACAATTCCTTCGCGTCCGTCGATGCGGTACTTCAGATAGGTGATGTCAGCTGCGCGCTCGTTCATCGTGCAGCACCCGTGATTTTGAGCGCGAGACGATCAGCGGAGGGCGTGGGGATGCCTTGGGATTGAAGGAAGGCGATCCGCTTCTGAAGGCGGCCCCGCAGAGGCTTAAAAACCCTCTGCATCTTGTATTTTGGGCGTGCGTAGGCTATACGTTCCATGTCTTGAATTCCTTGACGGGTTGGAGAGACGCAATTTCGGCCGGGGGCGTTGTGAGCGCTTCCGGCCTTCTCGTTTCAGACACCTTCGGCACCTGTTTTGAGTTCGTTGTTGGGGGTGTTTGGCTGGCCCTGCGACTGCAGCTGGCTTTCAAACCACGCCACCACGCTATCCACCGGATAGGCGATAGATCGGACACCGATCCGGCAATACGCCGGGCCTGTGCCTTGCTCACGATTTTTCCACCAAAATTGCGGGCTGGATTCCTCGCCCAGAACCCGCTCCAGGTCGGCAGGGCTGTTGAGCGGCTTGAGCTTGTCGCGCAAGCTGGCCAGTGGGGTATGCATAGACATCTGCGGCGCTCCTAGTGAACGGTCGGAGACGTATCTTTACCCAATCGACGTTAATAAATTACTACGTACTCGGGACGTTTTGCAGGCGGATCAAACACAGAACAAACGCGATATATGGCGTAATCTCCACCCTATAGGCACAAGATATAGACCTCCAGTCCTGCCCAGTTTTTGAGCACGAATTAACCCTTTCGATTACACTTGGCGCGAAATCACCTTGGGCGGTCCTCTCACAGACGGGCGCAAATTTCCGGCGACCATAACAAGGGGTGAAAGCCAAACGTCCGTCCTGCATGGACCCCTCGCCGGGTTTTGAGGGCATCTGGGCCGTCAGTGCGATCGATTGAGATGTGGCGCGAAGTTGGGAGGGCGTTTACTGCGCGGCGCTATCCTCTGACGATGGCGCGTCGCAGACGACAAAGGACTAACTGGTGGGCGGCCTTGGTTCCGGCCATAGCCTTGTGCGCGGTCGTGGCGGCAATGGTCAGAGATTGGCCGGACATGCACGGCCTGAGGTCGGTGATCGGTCTGCTGGCAGTCGCCGTGTTCGCAGTCGTGACCGTAATCCTCAGAGGATTGTCAGCTCTGATCGGCGCTCTCACCCACAAAGAGAAAGGGCGCAGCCGGTGAAGCCACGCCCCTCAAACTCTCCAAACCCCGTCCCGTCAGATATGCCGGTCAGTGAACTGGATCAGATCGGCGTGCGCCGTCTCCATCTCGCCCGAAAGATCGACAGCCAAGTCCAAGACCATCCCAAGTTCCCGTTCCGGGAGGGTGATGCCGTTTGTTCGATCATATGAGGCGCTGAGAGCACAGACGATGGCGCGCACGTTTCGGACCTTGGTGTCGAGATCAGCGCATAGGGCGTAGTAGCGAGACTGTGCCGATGCTCCCCGGGGTTTCTTGGTCATGGTGTGTCTGCCTGCTCGGCTCGCTTTGCATCGCGCACGATGGCCTTGAGTTCTGCGGCAGTCACGCCGCCGAGGTGAGGCGAGCAGTGTTTCCTCAGCTGCTCCAGCAATTCGCTGGCTTCGTCCGCCAGCTCCACCGCCAGTCGGAGTGCTTTGCCGACTGTTTCCTCCGTCATGGTGTCCAACATACCACCCTCCACTGTGCCGCTGAGGGCGTGGAGCAGGCCGGACAGATGGTCCAGCTTGTCCTCGGTTTTCTCTCCAAGCCTGTCGAACACATTAAACGGGGATGGATTTTCTTTGGTGCGTTTGGTCATCGCCGCCTCCACTAGTTCATCAACTGCGTGATGGACTTGGCGTCGAGGCCCTGAACCACCGCAAGGCTCCGAAGCACTTGCGCGTGGTAGTGGATCATTTCCTGTGGAATGGCCCCGCACTTCGGCAATGAGGTGGCCGGGAGACTGCTCGCATCAAAAAAACAATCACCCCTTTGCTCCACGCCAAGGACATAGGCACCCAGAACAGTAAGACCGGCGAGCGTGGTGGGCGTGGTGCCGAAAAGCTTGATATCGGCGCGGCGCAGCACTTTCAGCGCCTTGTCGATTGCACGGTCACGGGCCGCGTTCCGTGTGTTCGCGTGCTTGGTGTCGGCTCGATACTCGCGGATATCGACTGCCACACGATGCGCCTCTGCCGCCTTTATGTGGTTCGTGAGGGCGGGAAAGATTGGATCATTCTTGAGCGGTGTGCGGTTGGCGGGGAGGTCTTTGAGGCCCGCCAGCTGTTTTGTGAGAGAAGAAAGCGACACCTGACGCGGTGTGCTAGTTTTCCGTTTAGCCTTGTTACGCATTGGGTTCATTCCTTTGCCTTCGAGGTTAGGGGCGTGGGCGGCATTGAAACTGCCGTCCCGTCCTGTTAATGGTGTACGATTAATAGTAATGGGATGCAATAGATGCACACGAAAAAGAAACCGCGCAAGGTTAAGAAGGCTGCGAGGGGCAGGCCGAAGAAGCCCGGGGGGGCGGACACGACACTATCGCTGCGCTTGTCTCGGCCAGCGTTGGAGAAGTTAGGCAAGCTGGCAAAGGTTGAGGGCACGACGCGCTCCAAAGCGGCAGCGGCGTTGCTGCTGGAGGCTTTAGCGCAGCGGGGTTAGGAGATTTCGGGGCCGGTATGATGGAGGCTTGAATGTCTGCGCCCAAGTTTCGCCCCGCGATCAAGTGGTATTGGCTCGTTTTGAGCGTACCCAGCGCACTAGGATTTGCGCTCTTGGCGGTTTGGATTTGGTCGTTGCCATCGTCAGAGGCGCGCATGACGGCGATAGTCGGTTCGGCGCTATTGGCTGGCGTATGCGCACTGGCGCTGCTGACATTACGCAAACCCAGGGCTTAAAGACATCCAAGGTCAAATCGGTCGTTCGCTATATTGAGGACCGTGCTCCACACAAACGAAAACAGCGGGACTTCGACGGCGGTCATCATGCCCTCTAGGATCAATTGTCGTCAGGCTGACCGCTGCTTACGACGGCGCATTGCAGTCGCTCCGGCCAGACCGACACCGAACAGGGCGAGCGTGGATGGTTCCGGGACTGCAGTCACCGAAACATTGTCGAGTGCGGGGCCGTAGCAACAATTGGCCGTGGGAGGGTCGCCACTCGTGCGAGGAAAATACGGCAGGTAGGTCGTACTCACGAATTGGACCAGCGTCGTGTCTGATACGGCAGTGAAATTGAAGACTTCATCTGCCCAATCCATATTCGAAATGTTCTGCGTGCTTAGAACAGTGAAATCGAAATCGGCCGACGCGTTGCTAGCGAACACCGTCAACGAAACCAACAAATCGCCTGCGATGCCGCGCTCTCTGTCTAAGTTTGGATTTCCGGAGAGGTTAAACTTGAGCACGTACTGCATTCCCGCGACGGTGCTAATTGTTTGGGAAATGCCGCCTGCACCGATATTGCCGTTTAAATCCAGGCTGTGAGTGCCGTCCGCGGCCTGCCAAAAGCCGTTACCCCAATCGATGTTGTTTTGGGTGATTGACCAACCTGTGAGGTCGGTAGAACCAACGCCCTGCATCGTCCAGTCACCCACGGGCGCATCGTTGTTCCCAAGCTCGAAGCTGCCGTTCGTGACAAGATTTGTTGCGCCTGCGTTTGCTGGACTGACACAAGCAACTGCGAGGCCTATGGCGACAATCGCAGCCGCCTGATACTTCCCCATGTCCACCACCCCCATCAAATGAAGCATCGGCGGCTTGACCGGCCCCTGCTACCAGGCCGGGGATTGTGCACGCGGCGAAGAGCATCTCCGAGTCGTTTTGTCCGTTAGCTTAATATCGCACCCGGTCTGGGTAGCTAGTCCCGCAACACGTTCGCCCGCATCCTGGCACCATACGTTTTCAGGTCTTCTATCTCTCGCGGCCAGCATTTCGCTGCCGTCCTGTTCCAAACCTCTGCCGGTGCTAGGGCGTCGAGACTGACGAGCATTCGAAGGTTGTGGAGATGTTGCCTGAATGCAGGGTTCGGAAGGCCACGAAAGCCGCCGACCCCTCCGAGGATGCAGGCGAGAACCAGCTCGCGCTTGGCCTCGATGATGTCGGTCTTCTCTGAGGCGATGTTGAGGCGCACCGAGCCTGCAGTGGGAGCGATCTGGCTGGCATCGTGAGGAATGTGGAAGCCGACACCAAGGCCACGCTCCAGGCGCTCAAAGTAAACCCGGCAGCCTGTGCGAGCCATCAGGACCCGGATGGCTTGGCCGAGCGTGAGGTTGGGAGTGCGTAAGGCCGGATCGAAGTCGTTTGAAAAGATGGTGTAACGGGCGTTCGTGTCGCGAGCTGTCGCCTCACGCATGTCTGCGGCGCGTTGCTCGCGCTTCGTGTAATTGGCCATAGCGACGCAATCTAAAATCAGTATCGCGTCGCCACCCGCTTGCCACGAGGATAGGAACCGATTCGCGAGGCTGTCGAGAGCTTTCAAAGGTGGGGACGCCGCGCCGAAAAGCCTTTATGACTTCAAAGCCACACTTTAACGCCCTCACCCTCGGTAAGTCCTTGCGCCAGACCGATATGCCACCCTTCTCGACCGCACCAGCCTTCGCTCGCGAAGCGAGAGAAGGCTGTCACGCCGTAGCCCGAAGGGCGAAGGCGGACCATCGCGTCCGCGAGCTACGGCTTGGCAGGCCATACTTTGATTGTCTCCGCCGCACTCGCCGCATGGAGCCCACATGACCGCCTCCACCTATCGCTCCCTCGACCACGATCTCGGCGAAACCGCCGATGCGCTGCGCGACATGGTGCGCGGCTTCACAGACGACAAGATCGCGCCCATCGCCGAAGAGATCGACCGCACCAATGTCTTTCCGCGCCAGCTCTGGCCGCAGATGGGTGCGCTCGGATTGCACGGCATAACGGTCGAAGAGGAATGGGGTGGTTCGGGCCTCGGCTATCTCGAGCATGTCATTGCCGTGGAAGAGGTCAGCCGCGGTTCGGCGTCGGTGGGGCTTTCCTACGGCGCGCATTCCAATCTCTGCGTCAACCAGATCCGCCGCAACGGTCAGCCGGACCAGAAGCGGCGCTATCTGCCCAAACTGATCTCCGGCGAGCATGTCGGCGCGCTCGCGATGAGCGAAGCGGGCTCGGGCTCCGACGTCGTGTCGATGAAGCTGCGCGCCGACAAGAAGGGCGACCGCTTCGTCCTCAACGGCACCAAGATGTGGATCACCAATGGTCCGATCGCCGACACGCTCGTCGTCTATGCGCGCTCGGACCAGAACGCAGGCCCGCGCGGCATCACCGCCTTCATCGTCGAAAAAGGGTTCAAGGGATTCAAGACGGCGCAGAAGCTCGACAAGCTCGGCATGCGCGGCAGCGACACGGGTGAACTCGTGTTCGAAGACTGCGAAGTGCCCGAGGAGAACGTGCTCGGCGGCGAGGGGCGCGGCGTGAACGTGCTGATGAGCGGCCTCGACTATGAGCGCGCGGTCCTCGCGGCCGGTTCGCTCGGCATCATGCAGGCCTGCCTCGACGTCGTCGTGCCATACGTGCATGAGCGCCGGCAGTTCGGCGAACCCATCGGCTCGTTTCAGCTCATGCAGGGCAAGCTCGCCGACATGTATGTCGCGCTGTCCGCGACGCGCTCCTATGTCTATGCCGTGGCGCGCGCCTGCGACCGCGGCCAGACCACGCGCAAGGACGCCGCGGGCGCGATCCTGTACGCGGCGGAGAAGGGCACGTGGATGGCGCTACAGGCGATCCAGTGCCTGGGCGGCAACGGCTACATCAACGACTATCCGACCGGCCGGCTGCTGCGCGACGCCAAGCTGTACGAGATCGGCGCAGGCACGTCGGAAATCCGGCGCTGGCTGATCGGCCGCGAACTGTTCGAGGAATCCGGCAACTAAAAGAGTGGCTTGTTGGCCGAACTTGCCATTTGGTGGTAACTCAGGAGTGCCTCTGGCCCTCAAGCCGGGGGCGGGGATCAAGCAAGGGAAACGCACAGCCATGTCAGCGACCGAAGTCGTCATTCTTTCCGGCGCCCGCACGCCGATGGGTGGATTCCAGGGCGAGCTTTCAGGGCGCACCGCACCGGAGCTTGGTGCCGCCGCGATTGGCGAAGCCGTGAAGCGCGCCGGCGTCTCGGCCAGCGACATCGACGAGACCGTGATGGGCTGCGTCCTCCCCGGCGGACTTGGCCAGGCACCTGCGCGCCAGGCGGCGGTCTATGCCGGCGTTCCGTTCGACGTTCCGGCAACGACGATCAACAAGATGTGCGGCTCCGGCATGAAGGCCGTGATGATGGCCGCCGACCAGATCTCCGCGGGTCGCGCCACGCTCGCCATTGCCGGCGGCATGGAGAGCATGTCGAACGCGCCCTATCTTTTGCCGAAGGCACGCGGCGGCTTCCGCCTCGGCCATGGCGAGATCAAGGACTCCATGTTCCTCGACGGCCTCGAGGACGCCTATGAGCATCGCCTGATGGGCACCTACGCCGAAGACGCGGCGCGCCACTATCAGTTCACGCGCGCCGAGCAGGATGCCTACGCGACGGAATTGCTTGCCCGCGCCAAGCGCGCGCAGGACTTAGGCGCTTTCGTTTCCGAAATCATTGCCGTGAAGGTTCCGGCAAAGGGTGGCGACGTCAGCATGGCGGCGGACGAGCAGCCGCGCAAAGCCGATCCGTCGAAGATTCCGACATTGAAGCCCGCTTTCGCCAAGGACGGCACGGTGACGGCCGCGAATTCGTCTTCGATTTCAGACGGCGCCGCTGCGCTTGTTCTTTCGAGCGCGGACGAAGCCAGGAAGCGTGGGCTGAAGCCCATCGCGCGCATCGTGGCGCAGGCGAGCAATGCGCATGAACCCAAATGGTTCACGACCGCGCCGGTCGGTGCAATCGAAAAGGTTCTGAAATCCGCCGGCTGGAAGAAGGAAGACGTCGATCTCTTCGAGATCAACGAGGCTTTTGCCGTCGTCGCCATGATCGCGATGCGCGATCTCGGCCTGCCGCATGACAAGGTGAACGTGAATGGCGGCGCCTGCGCGCTCGGCCATCCCATCGGCGCGTCCGGCGCGCGCATCATCGTGACGCTCATCAATGCGCTGGAGAAGCGTGGCCTGAAGCGCGGCGTGGCTGCGCTCTGCATCGGCGGCGGCGAAGCGACGGCCGTGGCGGTGGAACTTCTGTGAGTGACGCTGCGCATTACCTCCCCCTTGTGGGGAGGTCGGAAAACATTCGAGCGAATGCGAGAAGGTTTTCCGGGTGGGGGCGCGCCGTAGAAACCGCCCCCCACCCGGCTCACTGCGTTCGCCGACCTCCCCACAAGGGGGAGGTAAGTGGGTGCATGGCCCAATGAGCCTGCTCAAATCTTCCGTTTCCTCCAACGACGCCGCGTTCAAGACGAACGCGGCCGCGATGAAGAAGCTCGTGGAAGAGTTGAAGGCGCGGCAGGCCGCGGCGGCGCTTGGCGGCGACGAGCGTTCGCGCAAGCGCCATACCGAACGCGGCAAGCTTTTGCCGCGCGACCGCGTCGAACGTCTGATAGATCCCGGTTCTCCGTTCCTTGAGCTGTCGCCGCTCGCCGCGTTCGGCATGTATGAGGGTGACATTCACGGCGCAGGCATTATCACGGGCATCGGCCGCGTCTCGGGCCGCGAATGCGTGATCGTCTGCAACGACGCGACGATCAAGGGCGGCACATACTATCCGGTCACGGTGAAGAAGCATCTGCGGGCGCAGGAGATTGCGCGCGAGAACAATCTGCCCTGCATCTATCTCGTCGATTCCGGCGGCGCGAACCTGCCGAACCAGGCGGAGATCTTCCCCGACCGCGAACATTTCGGCCGCATCTTCTACAACCAGGCGAACATGAGCGCGGCGGGCATTCCGCAGATCGCCAGCGTCATGGGGTCCTGCACGGCCGGCGGCGCATACGTGCCCGCCATGAGCGACGAGACGATCATCGTCAAGGGGCAGGGCACGATCTTCCTTGCCGGGCCGCCGCTGGTGAAAGCTGCGACAGGCGAGATCGTCTCGGCGGAAGATCTCGGCGGCGCGGACGTGCACACGCGCCAGTCGGGCGTCGCGGATCACTATGCCAACGACGACACCCATGCGCTTGCCATCGTGCGGCACAGCGTTGCGAACCTGAACTACAAAAAGGCGCCGAACATTCCGCTGGCGGCGCCGAAGCCACCGGCCTTCGACACAACCGAGCTCGACGGCATCGTGCCGCCTTCGCTCGCGATCCAGTATGACGTGCGCGAAGTCATCGCGCGGCTGGTCGACGGATCGGAGTTCGATGAGTTCAAGAAGCTCTACGGCACGACCATCGTGACGGGCTTTGCCAGGATCGAAGGCATTCCGATCGGCATCATTGCCAACAACGGCATCCTGTTTTCGGAGTCCGCGCTCAAGGCGGCGCATTTCATCGAACTGTGCTGCCAGCGCAAGATCCCGCTGCTGTTCCTTCAGAACATCTCAGGCTTCATGGTCGGCCAGAAATACGAAGCGGGCGGCATCGCCAAGGATGGGGCCAAGCTGGTGACCGCCGTCGCCTGCGCCCAGGTGCCGAAGATCACGGTGGTCATCGGCGGCAGCTATGGTGCGGGCAATTACGGCATGTGCGGGCGCGCCTATTCCCCGCGCTTCCTCTTCACCTGGCCGAACGCACGGATATCGGTGATGGGCGGCGAACAGGCGGCAAGCGTGCTGGCGACGGTCAATCGCGACGCCGAGAAATGGACGCCGGCGGAGATGGAGGCGTTCAAGGCGCCGATCCGCCAGAAATACGAAGACGAGGGCAATCCCTATTTCGCCACGGCGCGCCTCTGGGACGACGGCATCATCGCGCCGGCCGACACGCGCCGCGTGCTGGCGCTCGCCTTCTCCGCCTGCCTCAACGCTCCGATCCAGCCGACGAAGTTCGGCGTGTTCCGGATGTGAAAATATTTTTTCCCGATTTATCCGACACTCCGCCGAAGAGGGGCGGCGCATCGCGCGGCTTTTCGTCCGTCAGGTGTTGGATAGCGGTTGGCCGGCGCCTGGAGCGGCATCTTGAACGGCCGGGTTGCTGCTCTATCTCTCGCCCCCGCGGGATCCGTCGTCGTCGGTCCCGCAAAAAAGATAGAAGGACGCACAATGCCGGTTCAGTCGAACTCGATGCACGTAAATGCAAACGCTATCCAGCGGAAATTGTCGCGCGGATCAGGCGCTTGGCTCACAATCGGGGGAATTGATCCGCAAAAATAAAAAAGTTTTCCGTTGCGCCAGACACGCTACAAACGCTTACGAGGCCACGCATCGCGACCCACCCCATGTTCCGAACGCTTCTGATTGCCAATCGCGGCGAGATCGCCTGCCGCATCATGCGCACGGCGCAACGTCTGGGCATTGCGACGGTCGCCGTCTACTCCGATGCCGACGCAAATGCGGCGCATGTGTCGCTTGCCGACAGGTCGGTGCGGATCGGGCCGCCGAGCCCGCGCGAATCCTATCTCAATATTCCTGCCATCCTTGCCGCGGCGAAAACGAGCGGCGCGGACGCCATCCATCCCGGCTATGGATTCCTTTCCGAGAACGCCGAGTTCGCCGAAGCCTGCGCCACGGCCGGCATTGTCTTCGTCGGGCCGCCACCGGCTGCGATCCGCGCCATGGGCCTGAAGGATCGCGCCAAGGCGCTGATGGCCAAGGCCGGCGTTCCGATCGTTCCGGGCTATCTCGGTGATGATCAGTCAACGGAGCAATTGACGAAAGAGGCTGCAAAGATCGGCTACCCCGTTCTCATCAAGGCGGTCGCGGGAGGCGGCGGCAAGGGCATGCGCAAGGTAGACGATGCGCCGGCGTTCGCCGCAGCGCTCGAAGGCGCCAAGCGCGAAGCGAAATCCGCCTTTGGCGACGACAGGGTCCTGATCGAGAAATATGTCTCCCGCCCGCGGCATATCGAAGTGCAGGTCTTCGCCGACACGCAGGGTAACGCCGTGCATCTGTTCGAGCGCGACTGTTCGCTGCAGCGCCGCCATCAGAAGGTGATAGAGGAAGCGCCGGCGCCGGGCATGAGCGAGGCGATGCGCGCCAGCATCGGCGAGGCGGCCGTGAAGGCCGCGAAAGCCGTGAACTATGTCGGCGCCGGAACGATCGAGTTCATCGCGGATGCATCCGACGGTCTGAAGCCGGACCGGATCTGGTTCATGGAAATGAACACGCGGCTCCAGGTTGAACATCCGGTGACGGAGGCGATCACGGGGACCGATCTGGTCGAGTGGCAGTTGCGCGTCGCCGCGGGCGAGCCGTTGCCCAAGAAGCAGAACGAACTGCACATCGACGGCCACGCCATCGAAGTGCGGCTTTACGCGGAAGATCCGCAGAAAGGCTTTCTGCCGTCGATCGGCACGCTCGAACGCCTGCGTCTTCCGCATGCGGTTCGCGTCGACACCGGCGTGCGCGAAGGCGACACGGTGACGCCGTTCTACGATCCGATGATCGCGAAGGTGATCGCGCACGACGCAACGCGCGAAGGTGCGGCCGGAAAGCTCGCCGCGGCGCTTGAAGAGACGGAGATCGCGGGACTTCAGACCAACAACGCATTCCTGATCCGCGCGCTGACACAGCCGGAGTTCGTTCGCGGCGATGTCGATACGGGCTTCATCGACCGCCATTTGAGCGAGCTCGTGCCGGCCGCAACGACGCCGGCGCGCTGCCTGCAGGCGGCCGCGCAGCTGATCCTTTCGGAATTCACGCCGAAGGGATCTTCCGATCCGTGGAGCGCGCATGACGGATTCCGCCTCGGAGCGAAGACGCGGCCCGCGCTGGAGTTCGTCGTAGACGGCAAGCGAACACTGGTCGATGTCATGGATGCTCCGGCTCCCGAGACCGCCATCCGCCTTTCTTCCGGCGCAGTCGCGGTCATGGATCGCGGCGAGACGTTTGTGGTGCAGCCCTACGACCCGTTCGTGGCGGCCGACGAAGCAGGCGCGGCGACAGACCGGATCGTCACGCCGATGCCCGGAAAAGTCATCCAGTTGCTGGTGAAGGCAGGCGACGCCGTGAAACGCGGCCAGCCGCTGGCGGTGCTTGAAGCGATGAAGATGGAACACACATTGTCCGCCCCCGCCGACGAGACGATTGAATCCGTAAGCGTCTCAACCGGCGATCAGGTTGCGGAAGGCACAATCGTGATCCGCTTTGCGAGGGAAAAGACGGCGTGACGCTTCATCTGATCAAGCTTTCCGTCGGCTCGGAGTCGCTGGCGGATTTGTCCCGCTGGCAAAATGCGCGACTGAAGGAAAAGAAGAAGAAGCGCCAGCCGCTGCTGCTGCAGCACGTCACGCGCATGACGCCGAAGCGTGCCGGCGAGCTGCTGGACGGCGGTTCGATCTACTGGGTGATCAAGGGCCAGATCGTCGCGCGCCAGAAACTCGTCGAACTGAAACCCGTCAAGAAAGAAGGCAAGCCGCATTGCGCGCTGGTGTACGAGCCGAAGCTGATCCTGGTTGCGCGCCGCCGCCATCGTCCATTCCAGGGATGGCGCTATCTGCTGCCCAAGAATGCGCCGCCGGACATCACCGATCCGAAGAGCGCGAAGAATTTGCCGGAGGACCTCAAATCGGAACTCGCCGAACTCGGATTGCTCTAGACCGCCATATTGTCGATCAGCCGCGTACCGCCGATCTTTGCCGCAGCCAGAACGCGCGCCGGACGATCCAGCCTCTCGAGCTTCTCCAGAGTCGCAGCATCGCGGATCGCGACATAGTCGACCGACGCGAAACCGCAGCCAAGCAACCTAGATGCCGCGTCGCCCTCGACCTGTCCAAGCTCCGTACCGTTGCGCGCATCGGCTATCGCGATTTTCAAGATCTGGTTGAGTTGTCCTGCGACCTTGCGTTCGTCCGGTTTCAGATAGGCGTTGCGCGACGACATGGCGAGGCCGTCAGGCTCGCGTATGATCGCACCGCCCGCGATCTCGATCGGAAGGCCAAGATCGGCGGTCAGCCGCCGGATCACGAGGAGCTGCTGATAGTCCTTCTCGCCGAAGATCGCGTAGTCCGGCAAGGCCGCGATCAGGAGCTTTGCCACCACGGTCGCCACGCCCGCGAAAAAGTGCGGCCGGAAGTCTGTCTCCAGACCGGCGCTCGGCCCGCCGACCTCGACTTTTGTGGCAAAGCCGGACGGGTACATCTCGGCGACCGAGGGCGCGAAGATCAGGTCGAGGCCGGCATTGCCAAGCTTCCCGGAATCGCTCTCAAGCGTGCGTGGATACCGGTCGAAATCTTCATGCGGCGCAAACTGTGCCGGGTTCACAAAGATGCTCGCCACACTCCTCTTGCAGTGTTTTTGTGTCTCGCGGACAAGCGAGAGATGGCCCTCGTGCAAGGCACCCATGGTCGGCACGAGACCGACGCGTTCGCCTGCCTTGTGCCATTGCGATATCCGGACGCGCAGGTCCGAAACTGTCGTGACAATCTCTGGTGTTTTCATGCGCCCAACATAGCGCGCGGGATGCGCGGCGCGCTAGAATGGACTTGCGATTCCAGCCACGTCACACATGACCCCTTCGCCGCTCCGCGACGCAATCTCCGAAGCCTATCTTGCCAGCGAAGACGCCATCGTCTCCGATCGCATTGCTCAGGCGCGGATGTCGCCGGCCGAAGCGGAGCGGACGCAGAAACTGGCGACCGAGCTTGTCGCGAAAGTTCGGGCCGGCGGCAGCAAGAGCGGCGGCGTCGACGCCTTCATGCAGGAATATGCGCTGTCCAGCGAGGAGGGCGTGGCGCTGATGTGTCTCGCCGAGGCGTTGCTGCGGATTCCGGACAGCGATACGGCGGACCGGCTGATCCGCGACAAGATCGGCGGCGCGAAGTGGGACCGGCATCGCGCCAAATCCGAATCCGTGTTCGTCAACGCATCGACCTGGGCGCTCATGCTCACGGGTCGCATCGTTCGCCTCGACGACGCAGCGAAGTGGGATTTCGAGGGAATCCTCAAGCGTGCCGTCGCGCGTTCGGGCGAGCCGGTTATTCGTCAGGCCGTCACCTATGCGATGCGCGTTCTCGGCCGCCAATTCGTTCTTGGCCGGACGATCTCGGAAGCCCTCAAGGAGGCCAAACCGTTCGTCGCGAGCGGCTGTCGTTTCTCGTTCGACATGCTGGGCGAAGCGGCCTACACCAAAGCCGACGCAGCACGCTATGCGCAGTCTTATCGGAATGCGTTGGAGGGATTGGCGTCGAACAATCCGCCCGATGCGCGCGAAATCTTCGAACGGCCCAGCATCTCGGTGAAACTCTCGGCGCTTTTTCCGCGCTACGAATGGGTGAAGCGCGAGCGTGTATTTGCAGAGCTTATTCCGGTTTTGATCGGACTGGGTGCTCGCGCGCGCGCCACAGACATCGCACTCACGATAGATGCCGAAGAATCCGACCGCCTCGATCTCATGCTCGATGTCTTCGAGTTCTTGGGCGATACCGCCGAACTTCGCGGCTGGAACGGCTTGGGGATTGCGGTGCAGGCCTATCAGAAGCGCGCGGTGCCGGTGCTCGCCTGGCTTAACGACCTGGCGCGGCGTCAGAAGCGGCGCATTCCGATCCGCCTGGTCAAGGGCGCCTATTGGGACAGCGAGATCAAGCGCGGACAGGAACAAGGGCTCGTCGACTATCCGGTCTTCACGCGCAAAGCGGCAACCGACACATCCTATCTCGCCTGTGCGCGCGTCATGTTTGCTGCGGGCGAAGCGATCTATCCGCAGTTCGCGACGCACAACGCACATACGTTGGCCGCGATCGACGTGTTCGCAGCCGGACGGCGCGACTATGAGTACCAGCGGCTTCACGGCATGGGCGAAACGCTGCACGAAATCCACCACAGCCAGGGTGGCGTTGCGACGCGCATCTATGCGCCGGTCGGCGGTCACGAAGACCTGTTGGCTTATCTCGTGCGGCGGCTTCTGGAAAACGGCGCCAATACCTCGTTCCTGAATCGTCTGGCCGATGGCGAAGCGCCGATTGCGGAAATTGTCGCCGATCCTGTGAAGCTGATTTCAAAATACCGGCCGCACCGCAATCCGCGAATTCCTTTGCCTGCAGATATGTTGCCCGACCGGAGGAATTCGTCGGGCTTTGTGCTGAGCGACCCGAAAATCAACGAGCCCTTGTTGCTCGAGATGGACGCATTTGTCGGCAAGTCACATGCGGCGCTTGCCTTGATCGGTGGCGAAACACGAATCGGTGTGGCGGCCGAAATCCGCGATCCGTCTGACAGACGGCGGATTGTCGGCACGGTAGTCGAAGCGTCGGCTCAGGATGTGGCCCAGGCTCTTTCGCTGGCACACGCGGCGCAACCGCAGTGGGATTCAGTAGGCGGTAGCGCTCGTGCGGACATTCTGCTGCGCGCTGCCGATCTGTTCGAGACCAATCGCGCGGAACTGATGGCGCTCGCCGTGCGCGAGGCCGGAAAGACTTTGCCGAATGCGCTCGGTGAAGTGCGCGAGGCGGTCGATTTCCTTCGCTACTATGCCGCGCGCGCGCGCGCAGATTTTGATCAACCGCTCCTGCTTCCCGGGCCAACCGGTGAGTTCAACGAGCTGACGCTGCATGGGCGCGGCGTGTTTGCCTGCATCTCGCCCTGGAATTTTCCGCTTGCGATATTCACAGGTCAGGTTGCGGGCGCATTGGCCTCGGGAAACGCCGTTCTTGCAAAGCCTGCCGAACAGACGCCGCTCATTGCCGCCGCTGCCACAAAGCTGCTGCTTCAGGCCGGTGTTCCATCAGGTGCGCTGCACTTGCTGCCCGGCGATGGTCCGAGAATCGGCGACATGCTGTTCGGCGACCCGAGGCTCGCGGGGGTCGCCTTCACGGGTTCGACCGACGCGGCGACGGCGATCAACCGTGCCTTGGCCGCGCGAACCGGGCCTATTGCAACACTCATTGCCGAGACGGGCGGTCAAAACGCGATGATTGTCGACTCGACTGCACTGCCCGAACAGGTGGCACGCGATGTGCTGACGTCGGCGTTCGACAGTGCAGGACAGCGCTGTTCCGCATTGCGGGTCCTGTTTCTGCAGGACGATGTAGCCGACAAGATGCTCGACATTGTCCTGGGGGCGATGGACGAGCTGAAACTCGGAGATCCGATGCGTCTTGATACTGATATCGGCCCCGTAATCGATGAATCCGCGCGTGAGATACTGTCGGCTCACGCAACGGCTATGGCTTCCAGGGCGAAACTTCTGCGCAAGCTCGAGATTCCGCCGGAATGTGCAAACGGTGTTTTCTTCGCCCCGCATGCGTTCGAAATCGAAAGCATCTCCCAGCTTCAGCACGAAGTGTTCGGCCCTGTCCTTCACGTCGTGCGCTTTGCCGGCGACCGGCTTGACGAGGTTTGCGAGGCAATCAATGCCACGGGATACGGCTTGACGCTCGGCGTGCACAGCCGGATCGAGGAAACGGCCGCCTTTGTTCGCTCGCGCGTGCATGCCGGCAACATCTATGTGAACCGCAACCAGGTCGGCGCCGCGGTTGGCGTTCAGCCCTTCGGCGGCGAGGGCCTGTCCGGTACGGGCCCCAAGGCGGGTGGGCCCGACTATCTTCGTCGCTTTGCGCTGGAGCGGGCGTTCACGGTCAACACTGCCGCGGCCGGCGGCAACGCGGCGTTGCTGAGTTCAGGCTAGGGCTTGGATTCCGCTCCGGGAACGCCGACATAATGGGAGAGGGCGGACCATGACCGACGACAAGCTACCAGCCAAGACGTCTTCTGCGCGCGACATCGACGCGTTTCTGAAACGCGCCGCGAAGCTGCCGACACTTGCTCAGACCAAGGGTCGGCTGATCTTCGCGATCGACGCGACGATGAGTCGCCAACCGACCTGGAACCGTGCCACGCAAATCCAGAGCGACATGTTCGACGTCGCGCATTCGATCGGTGGCCTTGCCGTGCAACTGGTCTTCTTTCGCGGTGCAGGTGAGTTTCACGCCAGTGAGTGGACGGCATCGGCCAACGTTCTCGCCGGCCGCATGCGCGACGTGACCTGCCGCAGCGGCTTCACGCAACTTCGCCGTGTTCTGGCGCATGCCGCGGAAGAAGCGCGCCATACCAAAGTCGGCGCGCTTGTCTATGTCGGTGATTGCTTCGAAGAGGATCATGATTCCGTCGTCGCGGAAGCTGCAAACCTCGCGCTGCTTGGTGTTCCGGCTTTCATGTTCCATGAGGGCGACGATCCGCGCGCGGCGGCAGCGTTTCGCGACGTGGCCCGGCTCACCAAGGGGGTCTATGCCCGCTTTGACTCAGGAGCCGCGAAACAGCTTCGCGAACTGCTGATGGCGGCGGCGATCTATGCGACGGGCGGCGCGGTTGCGCTACGCGAACATGCGAAGAAAAAGGGTGGTGAAGTGCTTCGCCTGTTTCAGGCGATGGAACGCAAATAGATGGGCGAGATCCTGCTCGGCGCCGTCGCTCTGATCGCCATACTCTTTCTGCTTCGCGCCTTTGTCGGTGCCGACCCGAAGGCCTTGGTGAAAGCATTGCGCTATGCCGGCGCCGGCGCGCTCGGGTTGGTGGCAATCTGGTTATTGGTGACGGACAGGTTTGCCCCTGGCTTGTTCATCGCCAGCGCCGCCTGGGGTCTGTTCACGCGCGGTCACATTTGGCCCGGCGGTTGGCCGCACTACAATTTTCCTGGCCGATCGCGGTCTTCGGCTGGTCAGTCGACCAGCGTGCGGACCTCATGGCTCGAGATGGAACTCGATCACGACAGCGGCGACATGCTCGGAACGGTCCTGAAAGGCGCTCACGCCGGCCAACGCCTCGACCAGATCGGCAAGGACGCGATTGTTGCACTCTATCACGAAGCCGGCGCAGATGATCCCGAAAGTGCACGTCTTCTGGAGGCCTATCTGGACCGGACCTTTGGCGCCGATTGGCGCGGCGCGGCGCACGAAGAGCAACCTCGCGCCGAACGCGCCACGACGGGCATGTCGCGGGCCGAAGCGTTGAAGGTCCTCGGATTGATGGAAGGCGCCGGCGACGATGAGATTCGCGCGGCGCATCGAAGGTTGATGTTGCAAAACCATCCCGACAAGGGTGGCACGGACTACATCGCCGCCAAGATAAACGAAGCGAAAGACGTTCTCTTAACGGGATGACGCAAGCGTGGCGAAGCAGGTCTGGCCGCGCTGCGACAGGCGCGCGCAGACTTCGCGCGCTTCACGTTCGACGAACGGGCCAAAGCGCGCGCGATAGAGCGTATGGCCATCGACACCGGTGAAGGGAATAACGATGCGCGCGGCCTGACCCAGCACATCCATGGATTTTTCCGCATAGGCGGCAAGCTGTCCACGCGCCTGATTCATATCGGCGAAGGCGCCGATCTGGATTGTCCATGCCGGACCGCGGGGCAGGTAAGTGGGCACGCCTGAATCGCCAATGTCGCCCTCGCCAGTGTCATTTCTAAGAATCGGCTTGGCGGATGGGACCAACGACGCTATCGGGCGCGGCAGGGGAGTTGGAACATTCGTGGCAACGACCATGACAGGCTTGGGCGAAGGCTTGGGCACGTTTGCCATTTTCGCGGGTGCACTCGCCTTCACGGGCTTGACTGGTGCGGGTGGTGGGACCGACGGCAGCGGCTGCATCATGACGATGCGCGGCTGTTGCGCTGGAGCGGGTGTTGCGGCGGCGACGGGTGCATTCGTTCGGGGCACCGGAGCGAGCGGCGGCGCCATAACATTGGTGTCCTGGCCCAATTGATCGTCAGGCGCTGATTCTGCCGCATCCTCGTCGTCGCTGCCTCTTGACTGCGGCGCGACATTGATTCCGGCAGGTACCGGCGGTGCATTCACTGCCACCTGACGCCATGGCACCCCGGCGCGCGCGACGAGAGCCGGATTGTTGCCGATCTGGACGAATGCCTGGTCCAGCAGGTGAACCATTTCGGCGTCGCGGCGGTGTGCAGTTCGGCCGCCCATCACGATTCCGATGATGTGCATGTTGTTGCGGACAACCGACGAGACAAGGTTGAAGCCGGACGCGCCGGTGTATCCGGTCTTGATGCCGTCTGCGCCGTCGTAGCGGCCGATCAGATTGTCGTGCGTGACATACGTCGTGCCGCGGAAGTTGAAGGCCGGCGTCGCGAAGTAGGGGAAGTATTGCGGGAAGTCGTAAGCGAGATGGCGCGCTAAAATCGACAGATCGCTCGCTGTGGTGATCTGCAACTCGTCGGGAAGACCAGATGCGTTGTGATAAAAGGTGTCGTGCATGCCAAGCGCGCGCGCCTTGGCCGTCATAAGCTCGGCGAAGTGGCCTTCGGTTCCGCCAAGCGCTTCGGCGATCGCGACCGCGACATCATTCGCGGACCGCACGACGATAGCCTTTATGGCCGTTTCGACCGGAATTGAATCGCCGGCATAAAGATGGAGGTTCGTTGGCCGCTGGGACGCGGCATGCTGGGAGATCGGCAGTACTGTCTGAAGATTTACATCGCCCCGCTTTATTGCTTCGAACAGCAGATAGAGCGTCATCATCTTTGTAAGCGATGCGGGATGTCGTTCGGCCGAGGCGTTGCGGGAATAGAGTAAGCGGCCGGTTTCGCCGTCGAGGATGAGCGCGGCATCCTTTGCCGGATCGGTTGCACTCGCCGGCATCGCCACGCGGCCGCGCCAGGCGTGGTGGTGGACGCGATGGCTATGCGCGAGCGCTGGCGTCAGCCCGGCGAGCAGTGCCAAGGCCAGTAGCGCCAATCCGGGGAGCGCGCTGCGTAGGGTGCGCGGCCATTCAAGCATTCACAGTTCCCAATCCTGTAAGACGCGGCACCCCTACCGACAGTTAAGAGATCAAAATGTGACCCGGACCGCAAGCAATCAGGAATAGATGATAAAATTCCGATATTTACGAAGTGTTAACGCTCTTCCACTTCGTGCGCCAGTCAGGCGTTTCTCCCAGTTTTGGTGCAGTGCAACAAAATGCCCTTGACACCGGGCTTGGTGCACCGCATATAAGCTATGTTGCACCGCAGCAAGACCGCTGGTCCCCCGAGACGGTGCGCCATGAAACTCAACTGGAGTAACCATAATGGCGAAAGCAAAAACGGCCGGCGAGAAAATCAACGGCACCACGGAAACGATCGAAGCTGCCTTCAAGAATGGTACCGAAGCTCTCAAGACGAACTTCGACAAGGCCGTGAAGGGCTATGATCAGATGCTCGGATTCAGCAAGGACACGGTTGAAGCCTATGTGAAGGCTGCAAACGTCGCCGGCAAGGGCGCCGAGACCCTCCACAACGAAATTTACGCCTATTCCAAGCAGTCCATCGAAGATTCGATCGCTGCTGCGAAGGCCGTCATGGCGTCGAAGTCGGCCCATGAGGCGTTCGAGCTCCAGACCGGTTTCGCGAAGGCCGCTTTTGAAGCCTATGTCGGCCAGCTTACGAAGATGAGCGAACTGCTGACCGCCACGAGCAAGGAAACCTTTGCTCCGATCCAGGGCCGCGTTCAGGCATGGGTCGACGTCGTGCAAAGCGCACGCGCCGCCTAATTCCGGTACGTAAAATTACGGAAAGGGCCTGGGAGATTCCCGGGCCCTTTTTCTTTTGATTCGCGGTTTCCCGCGTTCGCAGTATCCTGTCGCAGGGCTTTGCTTCGGCCCCTTATCGATTAGGATATGCATCACCATATAGGTTTATGACAAACGGCGATGAAGGACGGACGTGACGGGCGGGGCCAGGGTACGCGGGACGGTGACAACGGCACCGGCATCGTCACAAAAACGCGCCCCAAGACCAAGAAACCGAGCCTCTACAAGGTACTCATCCTCAACGACGACTACACGCCGATGGAGTTCGTCGTTCACATCCTTGAGAAGGTGTTCAACAAGAGCCGCGAAGCGGCGGTCGAAATCATGCTGCATGTGCACCGCCATGGTGTCGGCATCTGCGGCGTTTTCACCTACGATGTCGCGGAAACCAAGGTTGCGCAGGTCATTGAATTCGCCCGTCGCCACCAGCATCCTCTGCAATGCACGATGGAGAAGGAGTAGCGCCTAGATGCCTTCACTCTCGCGAAGCCTGGAACAAGCGTTGCACCGCGCGATAAAGCTCGCGAGTGATCGGCATCATGAATACGCGACTCCGGAACATCTGCTTCTGGCGCTGATGGACGACACCGACGCGGCGCAGGTCATGAAGGCCTGCAACGTCGATACCGATGCCCTGCGCAAGACCGTTCAGAAATATGTCGACGAAGAGCTCATGACTCTGGTGATCGAGGATGGCGAGGACGCCAAGCCGACCACCGGTTTTCAGCGCGTCGTCCAGCGCGCCGTTCTGCACGTCCAGAATTCCGGCCGGGAGGAAGTCACCGGCGCGAATGTGCTCGTCGCACTGTTCACGGAACGCGAGAGCCACGCCGTCTATTTCCTGCAAGAGCAGAACATGACGCGGCTCGATGCAGTGAGCTATATGAGCCACGGCATCGCCAAGCGTCCGGGCATGAGCCAGCAAAAGGCTGCGCGCGGCACGGAAGAAGAGGGCGAAGAGGGCGAGCCGAAGAACAAGCAGGGCACCGAGGCGCTGGAAGCCTATTGCGTCAATCTGAACGAGAAGGCCAAGGCCGGCCGCGTCGATCCGCTGATCGGGCGACTCGCCGAAGTCGATCGCACGATCCAGATCCTCTGCCGCCGCCAAAAGAACAATCCCTTGTTCGTCGGCGATCCCGGCGTCGGCAAGACGGCCATTGCCGAAGGCCTCGCACGCAAGATCATCAAGAACGAAGTGCCCGAAGTCCTGCGCGGCAGCGTCATCTATTCGCTCGACATGGGTTCGCTCATCGCTGGGACACGTTATCGCGGCGACTTTGAAGAGCGACTCAAATCCGTCGTGAAGGAACTCGAGGGGCTGAAGGGCGCGATCCTGTTCATCGACGAAATTCACACAGTGATCGGCGCGGGCGCGACCTCCGGCGGCGCAATGGATGCGTCGAACCTGCTCAAGCCCGCGCTGCAAGCCGGCACGCTGCGTTGCATCGGTTCGACCACGTACAAGGAATACCGCCAGTATTTCGAGAAGGACCGCGCGCTCGTACGGCGCTTCCAGAAGATCGACGTCGTCGAGCCGACCTTGCCCGACACGATCAAGATCATGATGGGCATCAAGCCCTACTATGAAGAGTTCCACAAAGTCCGCTACACGACCGATGCCATCAAGGCGGCGGTCGAGCTCTCGGCCAAATACATCAACGACCGCAAGCTGCCCGACAAGGCGATCGATGTGATCGACGAGGTTGGCGCATCGCAGATGCTGCTGCCCGAATCACGCCGCAAGAAAGTCATCGGCGTGAAGGAAGTCGAAGACGTCGTCGCAACCATGGCCCGCATCCCTCCAAAATCGGTGTCGAAGGACGACACCCAGGCGCTACGCACGCTCGAAGATGATCTCCGCCAGGCGGTGTTCGGCCAAGACAAGGCGCTGCATGCGTTGGCTTCGGCCATCAAGCTCGCCCGCGCGGGATTGCGCGCGCCGGAAAAGCCGATCGGCTCCTACCTGTTCTCCGGCCCGACCGGCGTCGGAAAGACCGAAGCAGCCAAGCAGCTTGCGAAGACGTTGGGCGTGGAGCTGCTGCGCTTCGACATGTCCGAGTATATGGAGCGCCACACGGTCAGCCGCCTGATCGGCGCGCCGCCGGGCTATGTCGGCTTCGACCAGGGCGGTTTGCTCACCGACGGCGTCGACCAACATCCGCATTGCGTGCTGCTGCTCGACGAAGTCGAGAAGGCCCATCCGGACCTGTTCAACATCCTTCTGCAGGTCATGGATCACGGCAAGCTCACCGATCACAACGGCAAGAAGATCGACTTCCGCAACGTCGTCCTCATCATGACGACGAATGCGGGCGCGTCGGATGCCGCTAAGGAAGCCATCGGCTTTGGCCGCGGCAAGCGTGAAGGCGAGGATGAAGAGGCGATCAAGAGGCTCTTCACGCCCGAATTCCGCAATCGCCTCGATGCCACGATCACCTTCGCTTCGCTCGGACGTGACACGATCGACCGCGTGGTCGAGAAGTTCGTGCTCGAACTCGAAGCCCAGCTCACCGACCGCGACGTGACGTTCGACCTGACGCCGGAAGCCACGCGCTGGCTGGGCGAGAAGGGCTATGACGATGCGTTCGGCGCAAGGCCGCTGGCGCGCGTTATCCAGGAGAATCTCAAGAAGCCGCTGGCGGATGAGATTCTGTTCGGCAAACTCAAGGATGGCGGCACGGTGCGCGTGCTGCTCGACCGCGAGAACGACAAGCTCGCGTTTGAGTTCATCGCGAACTCGGACCGCAAGCCCAAGGCCCTGCCGCCGCCGCCGAAGAAGAAGCCCAAGGCCGAAGAAAGCGTTTAGCGTCTTCAGGAAGGCTTAGACATGCCGGACTACTCGGCCTCTATCGCCACGGCGCAAAAGGTGCTCGACGATTTCATGACCGCGTTCAATGCGCGCGACATTCCCGCGTTCGAGGCGACGTTCAATTTCCCCTCGGTACGCCTGGCGTCGAATACGCTCGTCACCTTGAACAAGGGTGACATGAAGCCGGAGCGATTCACTACCGGCGCGCTGGCCGAGTGGGATCACTCAGCCTGGGAGCGGCGCGACGTTATCCATGCCGGCGCGGACAAGGTTCACATCGACACGCGCTTCACGCGCTACCGAAAGGACGGCAGCATGATCGGCGGCTTCGACTCAATCTATGTGATCACTTGTGAGAACGGCCACTGGGGCGTGAAGGCGCGTTCGTCCTTCGCGCCCTGAACGGCTTATCGATGCCAACGCATTGCGTTGGCAATTCGCCGTGCGCGGCGGTCTTCGCGCGCATCGCTGATGGCCATGGCGGCGTGTACAAAGGCGAGAGCCCACAGCACGAACCCGACATGGAAGAAGATGATTGTGACCCAGCAGACGATCGACAGGATATAGAGGATCAGGTTGAAGAGCGCCGAAATCGGCTTGCCGGCTAGCAGCAAGGCCAGTGGGGAACAGAATATGGCAACCAGGTAGATCATTGTCGTCTGGATATAGTGCCAATCGCGGCCGGTTCAATCTCGCGCGATCCGCCGGCAAGCCTCGCGACGCTGACGGAGTCGTCGGGCTGCGCCGTCCGCTCGGCGATCAGGTTGGCACCCCGCGCGCCGCAGCGCTCGCAGACATGCACGATCTGCCAGCCCTTTTTCCGCCGGTAGGCGAGGCCGGCGGGCCGCATGAGACCCCGGCATTCGTTCCGCCTGTCGCCCGGGCGCACGTCCACATGAACGGAGCACAGGCAAACCGGACAATGGTTGCGATAGCTTCCGTTGGTCAGCGCACAAACGTTCGCGCCACAATTGATGCAAATGAATCCGCGGTTCTCGTCTTCCCGCGCCATCTTCGACTCCCTGGATTTGAGATCCAAGGGAGCCGGGTTCCGTTTGCTCTTCGGCCTTCAGGCCGTTCCAGGCTTGATCGTGTCAGTGACCCATTCACCGCCTTGCCGTCGGCGATTACTTCCGGTTCCAGCTTCAGGGGCTTAAGGCGTACGAAGCCCCATCCGAACCACGCCCAGCTTTGTTCGATTGGACTGGGCACTGTAGTGCGGCTCAGGCCACACTCCACCGGTTGGTGTAGTCATGATCTCACTGGCGATAATCGGCGTCGTCCCCGTTCAGATGATCACTGACGTCGTTCGCCTCATGCGGCCTCCTTCGTGTTTGAGGACTGAACCAAATTATCGTTTCTCAAAGCGGGGTTCCATAGTGCTGTACCGTTGGGAAGGGCTCGTAGAAGGCGTGCAACGCCTCGCGCCATTGCGAATAGCGGGCCGATTGCCGAAACCCGACCGTGTGCGCCTCCACCGTGCTCCACCACACAAGAAGGAGATAGCGGTCCTTGCTCTCCACGCACGGACGGACTTCCATCTTGTGGAAGCCTTCCGTCGCCTCGATCAGCGGACGGGCCTGTTTCATGGCGGCCTCGAAGGCGCCCGACTGGCCCTTTTTGATGTTCAGGACAGCGTGTTCGAGGATCATAGTGCGGCCCTGATCTTTTCGGCGATTGGCGCCAGAGTTTTTGGATCGGCCATGGCGCGACCGTGCATCGTCATGTCGAGCCCATGAGCGCGTGGCAGGATGTGGAAGTGCAGATGCGGCACGCTCTGGCCGGCTTCGGCGCCGTTGAGCTGCACCAGCATGATGCCGGGCGCGGCGAACGCCTTCTTCACCGCCGCCGCCACCTTTTGCGTTGTGCGGATTGTGGCCGCCGCGCCTTCGGGCGAGATGTCGTGGATGGTTTCGGCCGTTTCCTTCGGAATCACCAGCGTATGGCCGTCGGTGGCCGGCATGATGTCGAGGAAGGCGAGCGTGAGGTCGTCCTCATACACCGCAATCTTCGGCAGTTCGCCGCGCAGGATGCGCGCGAAGATGTTGTTCGTGTCGTAGGCCATCAGTCTGCTTCCTCTGGTGCGTTCGTTCTCTTGAAAGGGCCGCGCGCGGCCAGTTCCTCGATATGCTCGGCCACGGCTTCGCGCTCGCGGCGCAGATAATCGTTCACCGCGCGGCGCAAACCTTCGTGCGCGATGTAGTGCGCGCTGTAGGTGGGTGTCGGCATGTAACCGCGCAAAAGCTTGTGCGCGCCCTGGGCTCCGGCTTCAACCTTGGCAAGCCCTCGTGCGATCGCGAAATCGATGGCCTGGTAGTAACAGGTCTCGAAATGCAGGAAAGGCACGAACTCGGTGCAACCCCAGTTGCGGCCGAACAGTGTCCCGCCGCCTGAAAAGTTGAGCGCGCCAGCGATGGTGCGGCCGGCCCGCCTCGCAAAGATGAGTACGACCTGTTCGGCCATGGTCGCGCCGATACGGCTGAAGAAATCACGTGTCAGATAGGGGCGGCCCCATTTGCGGCCGCCCGTGTCCATATAGAACTCGAAGAATTTGTCCCAATGGCTTTCCTTGAGGTCGCTGCCGGTGAGCCAGTCGAATTCGACGCCGGCGTCGCGAACCGCCGCGCGCTCCTTGCGCAAATTCTTGCGCTTGGACGATGAAAGCTCACCGAGGAACTGGTCGAAATTCTGATAGCCGCGGTTCACCCAGTGAAATTGTTGGTCGGTTCGAAGCAGATACCCGCGTTCGCCGGCCGCTTTCCATTCGTCTTCTGTGAGGAACGTGATGTGCAGCGACGAAGCCTTCAGTTGTTTCACGGCCGTAGCACCAGTTGCCAGCAACGCTTCGCGTCCGGCCGCGAGGTCGGTTCCGGCGGCCACCAAGAGGCGATTTCCTGTCACCGGGGTAAACGGAACTGACGCCTGTAGCTTGGGATAGTAGTCGCCGCCAGACCGCTCCAACGCATCGGCCCAGGCGGAATCGAAGACATACTCGCCCTGGCTGTGATTCTTCAGGTACGTCGGCAGCAGCGCAACGATCCGGCCGTCTTGCTCGACAACCAGGTGAGCCGGCTTCCATCCCGTCCGCGTGGTTGCCGAGCCCGACTCCTCGCACGCGGTGAAAAATTCATACCGTGTGAACGGGTGCGGGTCGGCGAGGCCTTCGGGGTTGGCGCAGGCCGTCCACGCCGCCTCTCCAATTTCGGAGGCCGGTCCTGCGATGCGGGCGGTGATGGCGTTTTTCGTCACGCGATTTCGAGTATCGCTTCCACTTCGGTGGCCACATTGCGGGGCAGGGAACCGGCGCCGACGGCCGCGCGTGCATGGCGTCCGGCATCACCAAAGACTTCGACGAACAGGTCCGACGCGCCATTTGCAACTTCCGGGTGCTGGGTAAAGCCTGGTACTGCGTTGACGAAAACGGTCACCTTGACGACGCGTTTGACGCGCTCCAGATCGCCGCCACAAGCCGCCCTGGCCTGGGCGATTACGTTCAACCCGCAGAGCCTTGCGGCCGCCTTGCCGTCTTCGATGGACAGGTCCTTGCCGACTGTGCCGATAAATTTCACGCCCTCTGGCGTCAGCGTCACCTGACCGGAGATATAAACATTTTTGCCGCTTACGACATAGGGCACATAACTGGCCACGGGTGCAGGCGGCGTGGGCAGGACGATGTTGAGGGCTTTCAGGCGGGCTTCGACTGTCATTTCTGTTCCTTCTGCGAGCAAAGAGTAACGCGCCGCGCTGCCGTGCGCGAGGGGTTCCTGACCCTGCGGACAACGCGCTATAAGCGAACATGACCAAACGGCTCGATGCCGACGACCCCTGTCCTGCGCGCGACGGCTTTGCAATGCCCGCAGAGTGGTCGCCGCATACGCGGACCTGGATGTGCTGGCCGTGCCGCACCGAAAGCTGGGGCGGGCCGGAAGGGCTACTTCGCGCCAAGCAGGCAGTGGCACGCGTCGCTCGCGCTATCTCGTCGTTCGAGCCGGTCGTAATCGCGGCACGGCCACTTGATGGGGCTGAGGTTAAACTCGCGACCTCCGGCAAGGTCGAAATTTTCGAAGTTTCGATCGATGATTCCTGGGCGCGCGATTCCGGGCCGACTTTTGTCACTGCAGAAGATGGCCGCCGCGGTGCCGTGCAATGGGAATTCAACGCCTGGGGCAACAAATATCAACCGTGGACGGACGATGCCCAGTTCGCCAGCCGCGTCGCGCGCCAGTCCGATGTCCGGCTCTACTTCGCGCCGCTGGTTTGCGAGGGTGGCGCCATTCACACGGACGGGCAGGGTACGCTGCTCACGACCGAGCAATGCCTGCTCAACGCCAACCGCAATCCACATCTGGACCGCCAGCAGGTGGAGGAACGACTGGCCCTGTTCACCGGCGCGCGCCGCGTGATCTGGCTCGGTGAGGGCTTCTCCGACGACGAGACCGACGGTCACGTGGACAATATTGCCTGCTTTGTGGCGCCGGGACGTGTTCTCGTCGGCGTGCCGAGCTCGCGTTCGCATCCCGATTTCGCGCCAGTGATGGAGGCAATCCACCGTCTGTCCGAAACGCACGACGCCGAAGGCCGCCGCATCGAAGTCATCGAGTTGGAACAGCCGCAAAAGGTGGGCGCCGACTGGCGCGGCCGGCCGCTGCAGGCCAGTTACGTAAACTTCTATCTGCCCAATGGCGGCGTTGTGATGCCGGCTTTCGACGACCGCAATGACGAGAAGGCGCGCGAGACGATCGCCGCCTGTTTTCCGGGGCGCGATATCTTGCAGATCCAGGCGCTCGACATTGTCGAGGGCGGTGGCGGCATACACTGCATCACGCAACAGGAACCGGAATGAGAAAGGTCACGTTCGCTGCCACGCAATTTGCCAGTTCCTGGGACAAGCGCGCCAACATCGACAAGGCAAAGACGCTGGTGCGCGACGCCGCTGCGAATGGCGCCAATGCGGTCCTGATTCAGGAGTTGTTCGAGACGCCCTATTTCTGCCAGGACCAGTCGGCCGATCACTTTGCACTTGCCGCGCCATTCGAAGGCAATCCGCTGATTGCGGAAATGGCGGAACTCGGCAAATCGCTGAATGTCGTGCTGCCCGTCAGCTTTTTCGAAAGGGCCGGACACGCGCATTTCAATTCGCTCGCGATGATCGACGCCGATGGGACGGTCATGGGCGTGTATCGCAAGTCCCACATTCCCGACGGTCCCGGGTACCAGGAGAAATTCTACTTCACGCCCGGCGATACCGGTTTCAAAGTCTGGCGGACACGTTTCGGAACGTTTGGCGTCGGCATCTGCTGGGACCAATGGTTCCCGGAAGGTGCGCGCGCCATGGCGCTGATGGGCGCAGAAGCGCTGTTCTATCCGACGGCCATCGGTTCGGAACCTCCGCCTGCGCCGCCCGTCGACAGCCGCGATCACTGGCGCCGCGTTATGCAGGGCCACGCGGCCGCCAACGTCATGCCGCTCATTGCCTCCAACCGAATCGGCACCGAAAAGGGACAGACGAGCGAAATCACGTTCTATGGTTCGTCGTTCATCGCCGACCAATCGGGCGCAATCGTGACAGAGCTCGACCGCACTCACGAGGGTGTTGCGACGGCGACTTTCGATCTCGACGAGATCGCGAAGGCGCGCGCGTCCTGGGGCCTGTTCCGCGATCGGCGGCCGGACCTGTACGGGGCGCTTGTCAGCCATGATGGCCAGAGCAAATAGTCGTTGTCACCGCCGTAGCGTTGAGCGGCCTTTCGTCACCGCCTCGCCGCCGAATTTTTCCCGCACCTTGTCCATGGCGCGTTCCGCGGCCGCGCGTTTGACGGCTCCGTCGTCGACCAGATCGGCTGGATCGCAGTCGCTGGCCGGCGCGAGATGGCTGATGCCTACGCCGAGCAAACGAAACGCGGTACCGGTTGCTTCCTTGCGAAGCGCTTCCCGAGCCGTGCGGAAAATACGATCCGCAAGCTGTGTGGGCGCGTCGAGCGAGACGCTGCGCGTTCGGATCTTGAACGACGAGGTCTTCAACTTCAGGACAACGGTGCGACCGCCATGCTCCGAGGCTTTCGCACGGGTCGAAACGCGTTCGGCCTGCCGCCAAAGAATGGCCTCCAGTTGCTTGTAGTCGGAAATGTTGCCGTCGAACGTCGTTTCCGACGAAATGCTCTTGAGTTCGCCGTCCGGCTCGACGGATCGCGTGTCTTCCGCGTGCGACAGGCGATGAAGCCAGAGGCCGGTGTTGCCATAACGCTGCGCCAATTCCTTCTGGCTCAGGTCTTGCAACTGGGCGATGTGCGTTATTCCATCCTTCGCGAGCCGCGCCTGCAGCGCCGCACCGGCGCCGCGGATGAAGCCGACCGGTTTGTCGCGCAGAAAGGTCAGCGCCTCGGCCTTGCCGATCACGGCGAAGCCGCGCGGCTTGTCGAGTTCCGAAGCCAGCTTGGCCAGGAACTTGTTGAAGCTGAGGCCGATCGAAACGGTGATGCCAACTTCACCCTCAATCCTATTTGCCAGAATCGCCATGGATTTTGCCGGCGGCACGCCGTGCAGCCGCTCGGTTCCGGTCAAATCCAGATAGGCTTCGTCCAGCGACAGCGGCTCCACCATCGGCGTCAGGTCGCGCATCATCTCGCGTATCTGGCGGGCTGCCTTGGTGTATTTCGCGAAGTTCGGCTTGATGACGACGGCGTTTGGACAAAGCTCCATCGCCTTGAACATCGGCATGGCCGAACGCACGCCATTGATGCGGGCGACATAACAAGCCGTGGACACAACGCCACGACGCGAACTTCCGCCGACGATGACGGGCTTGTCGCGCAGGCTCGGATCGTCGCGCTTTTCGATTGCGGCGTAGAACGCATCGCAATCCATATGCGCGATGCCGAGAGTGGCCAGTTCCGGGTGCGACCTGATCCGCAAACTGTCGCAGGCGCCGCAACGCCGTGCTCCATCGCCAGCATTGGCAAGGCAGTCGCGGCAGAACGCGCTCATTCGTGGAGCAGGGCGGCTGCCTCGTCCTCGCTCCACAGCCAGGCCGCGCCGCGAACGCCGCTGGAGTCGCCGTACATGTTCTTGACGATCCGCGTGCGGCCTTCCGGCGTGAAGGCATAGGACTCGACGCGTGGCGGCAATTCGGAATAAAGCGCATCGATGTTCGACAGGCCGCCACCGATGACGATGGCGTCGGGATCGAGAATGTTCACGATTCCGGCGACGGATCGCGCGAAGCGGTCGTAGAAATCTTCCATCACGGCGGCGGCCATGGCGTCACCGGTCGCGGCACGCGCCGCGATCTCATCACCTGTCAGATTGCGTCTGGCTCTTCGCGCATAGTCGGCGCGCAAGCCAGTGCCGCTGATCCAGGATTCGATGCAGCCGATGCGGCCGCAGTAGCACCGTGGCGAGATTGCAACTTCCTGCGGCGTCGGGCTTGGTAGCGGATTGTGGCCCCATTCGCCGGTGATCGCGTGTGCGCCGATCAGCACGCGCCCGCCGACACAGACGCCGCCACCGCAACCTGTGCCCACGATGATGCCGAAGACGATGTCCGCACCGGCGGCTGCGCCGTCGGACGCCTCGGACAACACGAAACAGTTGGCGTCGTTGGCGACGCGCACCGGCCGATTGAGCGCCGCGCCAAGATCGCGGTCCAGCGGGTGACCGATCAAACGCGTCGAGTTGGCGTTTTTCACCAGGCCGCTCATGGGGCTCACCGTCCCTGGGATGGCCACTCCGACGCTGCCGCGGCGGCCGAGTGACTTCTCAGCCGAAAGAACAAGGTCGCGCATGGTGTGGATTGTGTCTTCATACGCCGATTGCGGCGTCGCCACGCGCTCACGCAACACTTCACGACCCTTGTCGAGCGCGATGATCTCGATCTTCGTGCCGCCAAGGTCGATGCCGAGACGCATGTCAAAGTCCTGCTTCGCCGAGCCTGGAGACAATATAGGCTTCGGCATCCTTCCAACCCTCTGCGCGGTAATGCGCGTGCTCGGCCGCCGCGAGCAATGGTTTGAGGCGATCATCACCGATGAGGTGGATACGTGTGATGTCCGGCGCCTGTTGCGCCGCTGAAGCGAGATTCTGCGGAATGTCGTCCACGAAGAAAGACGGCCGGCCGGACCGCGATGCGAGCGCCTTGACCGCCTCACCCTTCACGCCGCTGTTGGCGACAAGCGGCAGATCGAGGCCGAAGCCTTCCAGGTTACGGAGGCGCGCCACGGCTTGCGCCGGAGAAATATTGGACAACACGACGATGTCGAGCTTCCGCGACAGCGCATGCAGACTGTCCCGTGCGCCTTCAACATGTTCCAGCCAATCGAGATCGCGGCGGAAGTCGTCGAGCAGGGCGGTCACTTCGACGTCGAGAATCGGTGTCCGGTCATCCTGACGCTTCACGTTGCCGTGCAGCCGGTAACTCGTCAGATCCAGAAACAGACCCTGCCGGTCGAGGTAGCGGTCGAAACCTTCCACAAATCGCAAAAGAACCTCGTCCGCGTCGACGATCATCAGCGGTCGGCCGGGTGTGAGCCGGGCAAAGGCGGAGGACAAATCGTGGCTCATCCGCCCCCCAGGACGTGGCTAGCCATTTGTACGGCCTTGGGATCGGTTTGACTGGTTTCGCAGAAGTCCACCAGAAGCGCTTCATTTGCCATAAGAAAATCCAGTACTGCCCCCAGAAAGTCCCGGTCGGCGGCCCTTACGCGAATAGTTGATGCGTCCAGGCCGGACTGTTCCATCAAACTGTCCAGCTTTTCCGGCAAATCAGCCAAAAACCCCAAGACGTTGAGGGCAATCGTTTCGGCCTCTGCCAAGGTAGTTCGTCCGCGCATCGTCAAGGGAGCGTTAAGGGTTCGACACTAATACTAACCATCACGGGGCCTCCCAGCCGAGCGATTTTCGGGCAGGTGGCCAAGCGGCGTGCGCGCACTTTGGAGAGTAAAGTCATGGATGCGAAGACCAAGACTGTTCTGATCGTTGAAGATAACGAGCTGAATATGAAGCTCTTCCATGATCTGCTCGACGCCCATGGCTACAACATCCTGCAGACCAAGGATGGCATGGAAGCCCTCGACATCGCGCGCGAGCATCGCCCCGACCTGATTCTCATGGACATACAGTTGCCGGAAGTCTCGGGACTGGAAGTCACCAAATGGCTGAAAGAAGATGATTCCCTCAAGTCGATCCCGGTTGTTGCCGTTACCGCATTTGCGATGAAGGGCGACGAGGAAGTGATCCGGCAGGGCGGCTGCGAGGCTTACATCTCCAAGCCGATTTCGGTCACGAGCTTCCTGGACACCGTTCGCCGTTTCATCGGATAGGACCAAGCCATGACGGCGCGCGTCCTTGTCGTCGACGATATACTCTCCAACGTCAAGCTTCTGGAAGCAAAGCTGTCGGCTGAGTATTTCGAAGTCGTCAGCGCGTTCAACGGCCTTGAGTGCCTTGCCAAGATGGACGAGTCGCTGCCCGACATCGTACTCCTCGACGTCATGATGCCCGGAATGGACGGTTTCGAAGTCTGCCGCCGCATCAAGAGCAATCCCAAGACCGCGCACGTTCCTGTCGTGATGGTCACGGCTCTCGATCAGCCCAGCGACCGCGTCGCGGGACTCGAGGCTGGCGCCGACGATTTCCTGACCAAGCCGGTCGATGACGCCGCCCTTTTCGCGCGCGTGCGCAGCCTTGTCCGACTCAAGATGATGACCGACGAGCTTCGCATGCGCGAAACCACCGGTCAGAGCATGGGTCTTGTCGATCCGGCAATGACGCTGATGGACGCCAATCCCACGGGGCGCGTGCTCGTCATCGAAGACCGGCCGGAATCGGTGGCGTGGTTCGCTGCTGCTTTGGAACCGGGTCATCAGGTTTCTTCGGTCGACACGTTCGAGGAAGCGCTGGTGCGGGTTCGCGGCGGCGACTTCGATCTCATTGTCGTCAGCCTCGGCATGCGAGGCTTTGACGGCCTTCGCCTGTGTTCGCAGCTCCGCTCGTTGCCCGAGGGCCGCAACGTTCCAATCCTTGTCGTCGTCAGCGACGGTGACCGCCGTAAACTAACCCAGGCGCTGGAGATGGGCGTCAACGACTATCTGACGCGTCCGGTCGACAAAAACGAACTCGTCGCCCGCGTGCGCACGCAATTGCGCAAGAAGCGCTATGCGGACCGGCTGCGCCACAACGTTCAGCTCAGTCTGGAAATGGCGATCACAGACCAGCTCACCGGCCTGCACAATCGCCGCTACATGTCGCGGCATCTCGACAATCTGATTTCGGCGGCGGGCCGCTCGGGCAAGCCGCTCGCGTTCCTTATTCTCGACATCGACTACTTCAAGGCCGTCAATGACGGGCACGGCCACGATATCGGCGACGAAGTGCTGAAAGAATTTGCCAACCGCATCGCCGCCAATGTGCGCGGAATCGATCTCGCCTGCCGCTATGGCGGCGAGGAATTCGTCGTTGTCATGCCCGAAACCGACGTCTCGCTAGCCTTCACCATCGCCGAGCGTTTGCGCAAAAGCATCGAGACGAACCCGGTTCCCATCAGCCGTGCGCCGGGCAAGCTCAACATCACCATCTCGATCGGCATCGCCGGCTCTGAAGGCGCAACCGATACGGCCGAAGCGCTGCTGCACCGCGCCGACCAGGCGCTCTACAGCGCCAAGCGGACCGGCCGCAACCGCGTCGTCGCGGCTGCAGCCTAGTTTCTCAAGTCTTCCAGTTCACGCGTCTGAGGGCATTGCGCGGAGTATCGTGCGGCACGCGATGTTCCGCATGCGTAGGATCTGAAGGCAAGCCGTCAAGGGCGCCCTCGATCAACAGCAGCGGCGAATGTGCAATTCAGCTTTGCATTTCTTGACGACAACGCGACAGAAATCTTTCTGCCCATGAGAGCGCAATTGTGCTCAAATTCTGGGGTCACGACCGAGGAGACATCATGCCAACGACACACAAGGGCGAATGCTTTTGCGGAGCTGTTCACATCGAAGTTACCGGCGAACCGGCGGGCATGGGCTATTGCCATTGCCGGTCCTGCCGGTCCTGGTCCGGCGGACCGGTGAACGCCTTCAGCCTGTGGAAGCCCGAGTCGGTGGCCATTACCGCTGGCAAGGAAAACGTCGGGACGTTCAAGAAGACCCCGCTGAGCGAGCGGAAATTCTGCACCAAATGCGGCGGGCATCTGATGACCAATCATCCTCCGCTTGGCCTGGTGGACGTGTTTGCGGCGACCATCCCAACGCTGAAGTTCGCCCCCGGCGTTCACATCAACTATTCGGAGACCGTGCTGCCGATGAAAGACGGCCTTCCGAAGCTGAAAGACTTTCCGTCTGAATTCGGCGGGTCGGGCCAGCAAATCCCGGAATAGGCATCGTCGCGCCCTTGCGCTCAAGCGCGAGGGCACGACGGCCAAGCGCATGAACCGCAACCGCGCCAGTGCCGGCTGCGGCCTTACCTGGCTGTTCGAGACTCGCGCTACGAACCCACGCTGCTCACTTTTTCCGACACGGCAGCGACAGGCTTGTGAACCGGCTGAACGGGCTTGATCTCGTTCTTGCCGAATTCCGGCCGGCAATGGCCATCAATGAAGGCACCTGATGCGATCGTGATGTCCTGATGAATGACGTCGCCGGACATGTGCGCAGTGCTTGTGAGCACCACCTTTTTGGCCTCGATTTTGCCTTCGACTGTTCCCGCCAGTTCTACCGTTTCGCCGTAGACGGTGCCCTTAACGCGCGCGCTGCTTCCAACCGTGACAGAAACGGCACGGATGTCGCCTTCCACGGTACCGTCGATCTGAATGTCTTCCGAACTTTCGAGCTGCCCCGTGATCTTCAAAGCTTTGCTTATGACTGAGACGGACGACATACGTGGTGCTCCCATGGTTGCTAAAGGTTGTGCGGTTGCCTGAACCCGGCCGGTTTCGGGCTTAGGTGGTGCCGGCGGTTCGACTTTTTCCGGTGTCTGCGTCTTGGCGCCTGTGGCCGGACTGGCCGGCTTTTCGTTGCGAGTAAACATCGTGGTCATTACTCCTCTGGAATTTGGTCGAGAGTTTCGAAGTAGTTGAGCGGCCGCCACGGCACGCGCCCGTCAATCCGCGCCCCCGATGCGACAGAGATGGAGTGATGGAAGATGCGGCCTGTGATCTCGGCGGAACTGTCGATGGCGACGTTCAGCGCGAACACGCGGCCGTTCAGCCGCCCACCGATGCGCGCCTCTCGCGCACGCACGTCGCCCTCGACGTGTCCGCCAATGCCAAGCACAAAGCAATCAGCATAGATCTGGCCGACAACGTTGCCGTGAACGTGAAGTTCACCGTCGGTGTCGAGAACGCCGGTAACCGTGAGTGTTTTGCCGAGGTTCGAAATGGGCGATTCAGCGCCATCAGGATCCGGCGACGTTGAAGCAGGTTTGCGCCGAAGCAAAAATGACATATTGGGGGCGTTCCTCGTTCCATGGCAGAGCCCCCGCGCTACCCGTTTCGATAATGGCGCACATCAATCGCGTCAGGCAAGCCCCGCGAGATCGCCCGGGAATCTCTGCTCTTTGTGCATAGATCATTCACGAAGGTGCGGCAAAAACAGTCACGAAAACACGAAGTGCTTGTCCAGCTGTTCGCGGATCGCGCTCATATGTTCGTAGTACTGCTGAAAGCCGCCATTGTAGTTGCCGTCTTGGCGCCGATTGAACTCGCCTTCGAAATTGTAGTAGCCGGGCGTGCAATCCTGGTTGCGGCTGGTCTTGCCGCGGTGCTTGATCACTTCCTGCACCCACCATTCCTCCGTCTCAGGGGAGACGTCGATCGTGTCGTATCCATGTTCGCGCGCATGCTTGATGCACTCTGCGATGTGGTCGCCCTGCGTCTGAAGCATGAAGGTGAGATTGAACTGGAACGACGCCTGGTAGCCGCCCATGATGAAGAGATTGGGATAGCCATGTGTGTGCACGCCCAAAAGCGTGCGTAGTCCATCGCGATAGGTCTCGTTTATTTCGACACCATTCCTGCCCCGGATCTCGTTGTAGATGCCTGTCTTCTGCACCTCGAAGCCCGTCGCGTAGATCAGGACATCGAGCGGATAGGTGCGGCCGTCGAACACGGGACCTTCAGCATTGATCTCGGTGATGCCTTTGCCCTTGGTGTCAACCAGATGGACGTTGGGCCGATTGTAGGCGGGGAGGTACTCGTCGTCGAAGCAGGGCCGCTTGCACATGAACATGTACCAGGGCTTCAGTGCTTCGGCCGTCGCCTTGTTCTCGACTACTTCTTCGATGCGCCGGTGGATCCGCATCATGATGTCGATATTGACGTTCTCCTGCCGTCGAATTTTTTCCTCCCGCGACAGCGCGGCGAGCTCTGCCTTCGTTTCCGGATCGCCCTCGCGAATCCGCATGGCCTTCATGCGGCGCGCCTCCTGCCAGGCGGGTCGGCGCGATGCGGCCCATTCGGGATCGGTGGGGCGGTCGTTGCGGAAGTCGATCCCGGATGGCGTGCGCTGGAAGACAAAGAGTTCCTTCGCCGCCTTCGCGAGGCGCGGAATCGCCTGCACGGCGCTGGCGCCGGTGCCGATGATGCCGACGACCTTGTCGGCAAGCCTGGAAAGATCGTCGCCGGTATAGGCGTAGTCCCAGCGCGACGTGTGGAAGGAGTGGCCTTTGAACGACTCCATGCCATTGATCTTCGACAGCTTGGGCTTGGAGAGGGTTCCGTTGGCGCAAATGACAAACTTCGCCTTCATCGTGTCGACGTGATCGGTGCCGATGCGCCAGAGCTTCTCATTCTCGTCCCAAACGGTGGACGTAACGGTCGTGCGAAAAACGGCGAGGTCATAGAGATCGTAGCGGCGGGCGATCGCCTGGCAGTGGGCGAAAATTTCCGGGCCCCTGGCGTAGAGACGCGAGGGCATGTATTTCATCTCGTCCAGCAGCGGCAGGTAGTCGTAGGAAGGCACGTCGCAGGCGGCGCCCGGATAGCGATTCCAGTACCATGTGCCGCCGACATCCGCGCCGCGCTCGACAATGCGGATGCTTGTCACGCCGCGCTCGCGAAGGCGTGCAGCAGTCAGCAGCGCCGAAAAGCCGCCGCCGATGAACAGGCATTCGACCATGTCGTTGACCGGGACCCGCGCCGCGCCATAGTCCGCATACGGATCGATTTCATACTTGGCGAGATCACCTGTCAGGTCCGACGTGTACTGGGCCGTGCCTTCGGGGCGGTATTTGAGGCGCAGGTCACGTTCTTGCGCGAACTTGTCCTTGATGCGGTCGTAATAGTCCTGTGGCTTTGCGCCATTGGCCGGCCGCTCGGCGCCTCGATTGTCTTTTTTAGGCTCGGTTTTGGGCGTGCTCATTCCTGCTGCCTCCCGTTTACCCCGAGAACATCTTGGTGCCGCTCGAAACGCTGCGCAAGGTCGCAGCGTCTGGTCTCCTACAAGGACTGACCGTCATCCACCGTCAGCAATGAACCCGTGATTGTCCGTGAGGCGCCGGACGCCAGCAGCAACAGCATGCCGTCGAGATCCAATTCCTTGGCGAGGCGCTTGCGCGGAAAGCCGTCGATCTGGGCCTTGCCTTTTTCGCTCGCGAACCATTCGTCGTTCAGCTCCGTTTCGACATAGCCCGGGCAGATCGCGTTCACATTGATGCCCTTGCGGGCCCATTCGCGCGCGAGGCATTGCGTCATCATCGCGAGTCCCGCTTTCGAGATGCAATAGGCAGTCACGCCCGGCAGCACGCGAAAACTCCCAATGGAGGCGACGTTGATGATGCGGCCCTCACGCTTGGCCGCGATCAGCCTGCGGCCCACCTCGGTCGCGAGTAGAAAGGGTGCACGCAAATTGGTGCTGATCACCTTGTCGAAGTCGGAAGCCGAAATGTCTGCGGCAAGACCAAACACGCTCAGTCCCGCGTTGTTGACGAGGATGTCGATGGTGCCAAGCGCGGCTTCCGCCCTGTCGAGCGCAGGCGCAATGCGCTTCTCGTCCGTCACGTCGAGTTCGATCGCTGCGGCGCGGCCGCCCGCTTCCTCAATCTCGCGCTTGACCGCCTCGAGCCGATCGGTGCGCCGCCCAGCCAGCGCCACGGCGGCGCCTGCGCCGCTCAAAACCTTGGCGAAGTGACGCCCCAGGCCGCTGGTGGCGCCGGTAACGAAGGCCGTGCGCCCCCTCAAATCGAATTCCATGACAGTCTCCAAATCAGAATAGGTCTTTATCCGCCGGCCCAATTGGATTGTAATCCGCAACCATGCAGATCGATATCGTGTCCGACACAGTGTGTCCCTGGTGCTTCATCGGCAAGCGGCGGATCGGCCGCGCCATGGCGTTGCGCCCCAACGTAAAATTCGACGTCTTCTGGCGTCCGTACCGGCTCGACCCGACGATTCCGCGCGAAGGCGTCGACCGTCGGGCCTATCTCAAGGCGAAGTTCGGCGATAGCCCGCGCAGCTCCGCGATGGGCGACGCGATCCGCAGCGAAGGCGCGGGCGAGGGCATCGAATTTGCCTTCGACAAGATCGCCAAAACGCCCAACACGCTCGATTCACACCGTCTCGTCCGCTGGGCCGCCGGCGCTGGCGTGCAGGACGACATGGTAGAGCGGCTGTTCCGGGCCTATTTCATAGACGGCCGGGATGTCGGCGATCCTGCCGTGCTTTCCGCCATCGCAACGGAGGCCGGAATGGACGGCGATCTCGTTGCGACGCTTCTTGCCGGTGACGTAGACCTCGCCGAGGTCGAGCGCGAAGCCGGCCTCGCCAACGAGATGGGCATCAGCGGCGTTCCGACCTTCATCTTCGACAGCAAGTTCATGATCTCCGGCGCGCGTGAGGCCGAGCTTCTTGTCCGCGTCATCGACAAGGCGCTTGAAGCCGCTAGCGTATCGGCGCCGTAATGCTGTTCGACTCTGCAACGACCTTGACCTGCACGGCGCCGTAGCGCGGCAGCGGAAATCGCCCGCTCGCGGAAACCGGCAGCAGAGCCTGGATAACCGTTTCCGAAGCGAGCGGCGGCGTCGCCAGGAATTCGAACTCCTCTGTATCCGACTCCGGAACGTGGAATTCCTTCCGGTGCAGGTGCGGCAGCGTCCAGCCGCCGCTGTTCACGGCTCCTTTCGCGGTCACCACCATCTGATTGTGGTCGATGTTCACCGAGACAGCGTCAACTTTGTAGATCAGTTTCGGCGTCGGGGCTGCGCCGGTTGCCGTAGCTGCGGCAAGGGCGACCGCAATGGCCGCAACGATGAAATTGCGCATGGTCTGCACCTTCTGTTGTCCCGCTTCCCGCGGCCAGCTATGAGGGAATTGCGGCGCAATTGCGATGAGGTTTGACATGGGTCCCCTGCAGGGAATTCGGATCGTTGAGTTTGCTGGCATCGGCCCCGGGCCGTTCGCAGCAATGTTGCTTTCTGACATGGGCGCCAAAGTCATCCGCATCGACCGCAAGGGTGGGCGTTCGCCGGCCAAATCCGAAATCACCTATCGCGGCCGCAAGGCCGTGGCTCTCGACATGAAGAAGCCCGAAGCCGTCGAAGCCGCGCTCAAGCTGATCGACAGCGCCGATGCGCTGCTCGAAGGGTTTCGCCCGGGCGTGATGGAGCGTCTCGGCGTCGGTCCCGACGTCTGCCTCAAGCGCAATCCCAAGCTTGTCTACGGACGCATGACCGGTTGGGGCCAGACGGGGCCGCTCGCGGACGCCGCGGGTCATGACATCAATTACATCGCGCTCACCGGTGCGCTGCATGGCATCGGCAATGCGAAAGGCAAGCCGGTTCCGCCGCTCAATCTGGTCGGCGATTTCGGCGGCGGTGCGCTTTATCTCGCGTTCGGCGTCGTCTGCGGCATCCTCGAAGCCAAGCGTTCCGGCAAGGGCCAGGTCGTGGATACGGCTATGACCGACGGCGCAGCGTCTCTCATGTCCATGTTCTACGGCATGAGCGCGATGGGCATGTGGAAGGACGAGCGCGGTGTCAACCTGCTCGATAGCGGCGCTCATTTCTACGACACCTATGAAACAAGGGATGGCAAATACATCGCGCTCGGTTCGATCGAACCGCAATTCTACAAGGAACTGATCGAAAAGACCGGCATCACCGACGCCGCCTTCGCCGCCCAGATGGATCGCAACGCCTGGCCCTCACTGAAGGAAAAACTCGCCGCCGTGATCAAGACCAAGACACGCGACGAATGGGACAAGGTCATGCTCGGCAGCGACGTGTGCTACGCGCCGGTGCTCTCGCTCAGCGAAGCGCCGAAACATCCGCACAATGTTGCGCGCAAGACGTTCGTCGAGGTCGATGGCATCGTGCAGCCCGCCCCGGCGCCCCGCTTCTCGCGCACCGTGCCGGAAGTACAGGGCCCGCCCGAAGGCGCGAACAACGAGGTCGCGCTCAGGGCCTGGGGCTTTGCCGACGCCGATGTCGCAAAACTGCAAAGCGCGGGTGCGATCTAGTTCCCATGCGTGCTCTTCCCGGAACCGTTTCGCGCCGGCGCCTCTATCTGATGCGTCACGGCCATGTCGACTATTTCGCGCCCAGGGTCCGCGAGACCGGTGACATACATTCCGTGCCGCTGACCGAACGTGGCCGGAGCGAAGCCGAAGCCGCGGGCAAAGCGTTGTCGCACGTCACGTTCGAGCGCGCCATTTGTTCCGGCCTGCCGCGCACGCGCCAGACGGCCCAGATCGTCTTGTCCTTCGTCAAGGATGGTCCGAAGCTTGAGATCGATGCGGACCTCGTCGAGTTGCGCGGCGGCACGCTGCCGCCGGTGCAGAGCCGCGAGGAATTGATCGCGGCGATGAATTCCTATTTTGCCCGCGCCCATGAGCCGGGCGCGACCAACCATGAAGGCGGCGAAGTCTTTGCCGCCGCACAGGAACGCGCAGTGCGCGGTATCGAGAGGCTGCTCGAGGCGAAGGACTGGCACACCGCGCTTGTCGTGGCGCATGAAGGCATCAACCGCGTGCTCTTGAGTTGGGCCTGCGGGGCCGGGCTGATGGCGATGAGTTCATACGAGCAGGACACCGCCTGCATCAACATCATCGACTTCGATCTGAACGGCGCGGGCGGCGTGCGCCGCGCGCTGCTTAAGGCGGTCAACATCACGCCGCACAACTATCTCAAGCACGGCATGAATCTCACAAGCCTGGAGACGATCATGCAGCGCGATATCAAGGATATCCGCGTTTAAGTGGGCGGGTGAACCTGCCGGCGCCGTTCATGGCCGTCCTTGGTGTCGAACCATGGGATGCGGCTTTCCGTCCAGATATGCATGGTCGGTTCGATGACCGATGGATCGTCGAACGTCACGATGTTGACGCCAAGGCGATGCTTGCCGTCGCGGCGGAATACAAGCTGCGCGCCGCAATCGCCGCAGAACTCACGGACGGCGGTCGCCGACGAACGGTAAATCCTCGGCGTGCCTTTCGTATATTGAAAATGGTCATCCGACACGGAGGCGAACGCGCTCACGGACGCGCCCATGGTGAGCTGGCAGATCCGGCAGTGGCAATAAGTTCCCCATTTTACCGGGCCTTCGATGCGATAGCGCAGGCCGCCGCAATGGCAGCCTCCTTCAAACGACATGGTCAAATCTCCAATTCACACCAAACAGGAACGTGGTCGGACGGTTTCTCGCGGCCGCGGACATGCTTGTCGATGGCGCAGCGCTTGAGATGGTCGGCGGCCTGTGGCGACAGCAAAATATGGTCGATGCGGATGCCATGGTCCTTCTGCCATGCGCCGGCCTGATAATCCCAGAACGTGTACTGGTTCGGCTGCGGATCGCAGGCGCGGAATGCATCCGTGTAGCCCAGATATTCCACGCGACGCAGCGCGGCTCGGGATTGCGGCTGATAGAGCGCATCCTCCATCCACGCCTTGGGGTCGTAGCAATCCTCGGCTTGCGGGATCACGTTGTAGTCGCCCATGAGGGCGACCGGTTCCTCGAGCGCCAGCAAGCCCTTGGCGTGCGTGTTGAGGCGGTCGAGCCAGGCAAGTTTGTAAGCGAACTTGTCGGTGCCGATCGGGTTGCCGTTGGGCGCGTAGATCGAGCCGACGCGCACCACTCCTTTATCCGTCGGCACGATCGCTTCGATGTAGCGGGCGTGATCGTCGGTGTCGTCGCCCCCCGGCAGGCGAGGGGTGACGTCCTCCATCGGCCTTTTCGACAGGATGGCGACGCCGTTGTAGGTCTTTTGTCCGTGTACGGCGCAATTGTAGCCGAGGCCCTCGAACGCCTCCTTGGGGAACTGGTCGTCCGTGCATTTAAGCTCCTGCAGGCAGACGATGTCCGGTGACGCCTCCTTCAGCCAGGCGACGACGGACTCCACGCGGCTGCGGACGGAATTCACGTTCCAGGTGGCAATCTTCATTGGTCACTTTTTTCAAATTTCCGCCGTCACTTTAGACGCAATCCGGGCGTCGGCAGAAACGGGTCTTCGTTAAGACATTAACCGTGACGCAGCGTCGATCCGGGAACCGCCGTTCTGAATGTACGCAACTGTGGGGATTTAGCCGATTTGGTGATTTGACCGTAACGGTTCAAGGGGAGGCTGACGAATTACACCGTAATGTTTCGACGGCGGATAAACATCGATTGCGCGGCCCGTTGGCCGGCATTGAAGTGGCAGGCGACCCAGGAGTTGATTGGCTTGTGCCGAGACGCGGAGGCGAGACGAGTAAGGATGGTAGGGAGAGTTTTTCCTCCATCGTAGGGAATAGGCGTTGCCGCCATCGCCTCCCTTATGTTCAAAACACACGCAGGGTTCGTAAAATTCGTTTACACAATCGCGCTTCCGCATTTTCAGCGATCATTCAAGCCATGGAAATAAAAGAAGTTCGTGTTTCTGGCACAATTATTGCTTATTGTTAATTAACTAGTGCGCGCCGGCCGCTGCTGAGCGGTCGAAGATTTCAAACGCAATGGCGCGTTGCGTGGTCGATTTGAGGAGGACTTCAATGTCCATGCGCAATTTCCGGAAGCTCGCTTTGGCCGCAGTCGCCAGCTTTGCATTTTGTGGCGCGGCGAATGCCGCCGGCATAACGGGCATCGGCGTTACCGCTACAGGAGGCGCTTTCGGTGACAACATGGTCTCAGCGGCGTGCACGTCACCGATCAACGGTCCGGCCAACACGATTCAGGGGTGCCTCAATAGCGATCATAACGCGCAGATCGATCTGACTTCGACGGCAACGATCACGTTCGCTGCAGGTGGACAGGCGAAGATCGTCGCGACCAGCGGCACGTTCAACGATCTGACGGTTCAGCTCATAGGAAATACGATCGACGAGTTGATTCTGAACATCGAGACAAACGCGAACGGACAGGTTGATTTCCTGGCTGACGGCAGCTTCTCGAACAACAACTGGGCGCTTACCGGGAATGGCAACAACTTCTTCGACATTACGGGCATTGGAGGAGGGTTCACCACGCTTCAGTTCACGATCCACGACATGGCTCTTGTGAATATCGGAACCCACAATAATCAGATCTTGGTCCCTGGCAGCGTTGATGACGTGAAACAAATCCGACTTGCACCGACTGGATTTGTTCCGTGTACGGGTCCGGATTGCCCCGGTCCCGAAAACGTTCCTGAGCCAATCACACTTTCTCTGTTCGGTTCCGGTTTGGTCTGTGCAGTGGCGCTACGCCGCCGGAAGGCCGTGAAATCGACCTGAACGCCGCTCTGTTCGAATGCGAAGGGCCGTCCATTAGGGCGGCCCTTTTTCGTTTCGGGGCTGAAAAGTCAAACCGAAAAACTCGTCCCGCAGCCGCAGGATGATTGCGCGTTTGGATTGTTGACCTTGAAGGCTGCGCCGATGAGGTCGTTGGAGAAATCGATCTCCGAGCCTTTGAGAAAGTCGAGACTCACCGGGTCGATCAGAACGACAGCGCCGTCGCGTTCCACAACCAGATCGTCGTCCATGCGCGTTTCGTCGAGCGCGAAATTGTACTGAAAGCCCGAGCAGCCGCCGCCGGTCACCGCCAGGCGCAGCATCACAGGCGCGGGTTCCGACTTCAGAATCTCCGCGATCCGCCGGGCGGCGCGGGCGGAGACTGTGACGGGCAAAGCGGTTTCGGTGGTCATTGTGCCTTTCGTGGCATACTGGAACGAGTCTTATGTAGTACTCGCGATGGCCGACGCAAAGGCCCCAAAGACCCTTTTTGAAGGAGGAAATAGACCGCTTGGGCGGCTGTCCGGGCCAATATTCACGCCTCCTTCAAGCCGAGCGGCCTATGCAACGCAGCCCTCGACCAGCCGTGGCCGTCTTTACCCTGAAACGGAAAGCGCTACGCGCACCTGTTTCCAACGCGACCGCGATCGCGTCATCCACTCCGCCGCCTTCCGCCGGCTCAAGCACAAGACGCAGGTCTTCGTGCAGCATGAGGGCGACTATTACCGCACACGCCTGACGCATTCGCTGGAGGTCGCGCAGATCGCGCGCAGTCTCGCGCGTGTTCTGGCGCTAGACGAGGATCTCGCCGAAGCCCTGGCGCTCGCCCACGATCTCGGCCACACGCCGTTCGGCCATGCCGGCGAAGAAGCGCTCAACGCCGCGACTCTGGATTTCGGCGGCTTCGATCACAACGCGCATGCGCTGCGGCTCGTTACCAAGCTCGAACACCGCTACGCCGATTTCGACGGACTGAACCTGACCTGGGAAACACTCGAAGGTCTTGTGAAGCACAACGGCCCGCTTAAGCCGCCGCTGGCCGGTCCGATCGCCTCGTTCGACAGGCGATGGCCGCTCGACGTGCGTCACTGGTCTTCGCTGGAAGCGCAGGTTGCTTCTTTGTCCGACGATGTCGCCTATGTGAACCACGATATCGACGACGGCCTGCGCGCCGAACTATTCACCATCGACGATCTCGCAGGCGCGCCTTTGGCCGGCGAGGCGGTGAAGGGCGTGCGCGCCCGCTATGGCGAGCTCGAGCTGGGACGCTTCATCGGCGAACTTGTCCGTACACTGATGAGCACGCTGGTCGACGACCTCCTGACCGAGACCCGGAAGCGGATTGCTTCCTCAGATCTCGCGTCCGCCGCCGATGTCCGGACCCAGAAGGGCGCGCTGGCAGGCTTTTCGGCCGGTGTCGCGGACGACGTGACAGCCCTGAAACGCTTTCTGTTCGCCCACATGTATCGCCATCCCCGCGTCATGGCGCCCATGGGTCGGGCCCAGGCGCTGGTGACGGAGCTTTTCGGGGCCTTCAGCGACGACCCCGCACTGCTGCCGCCCGACTGGGCTGCCCAGTGCGGGGCGGCCGGAGACGCCGTGACCGGCGGGGTAGTCCGCGACTATATTGCAGGCATGACCGACCGGTTCGCTATGCTGGAATATGGCCGGGTATTCCATACTGATATCGCATTGTAGACCATGGCCGCGTCATGATTCGGGCGCAGGCTGGTGCTAGATTGCCCAACTGAGATTCGGAGCCACGTGATGCCAACAAATTACGAACCCTCGGACGATGTCCGCGTCTTCGACGGTGGTGAGGATGACGAAGACGTGGAGGGCTCGCGCCTTCCGCTTCTGATTGTCATTGCGCTGCTCGTGCTCGCCGCGTTTGGCGGCGTCGTCTGGCTTGCCTATCAGCGCGGGGTTCAGCAAGGTCACGCCGAAGTGCCCCGCGTGATCGCGGCGGAACAAGGGCCCGTCAAGGTGCCGCCAGTATCTGCCGGCGGAACGCCGACGCCCTATACCGGTCTGAAGATCTATCAGCAGCCGGCCCCATCCAACGAGGACGCGGATTCGAATTCCGCGGCACCCCAGCCGGCGGCCGCCCCGGCCACGAAACCGGCTCCTGTTGCCGCGATGCCTGCGCCGTCGCCGTCCATGCCCGCAGAAGCGCCCGCTACGACGCTCCCGCTGAAGGTCGTGGCGGTACCAGCCGTCACGCCGGCCCAGACGAAGCCGGCGCCGGTCAAGGCCGCGGCAGCGCAGCCGCCGCTCGCGCCTTATCAGATCGAGGCACCTGAACCTCTGCCGGCCAAGTCGGCTCCCGTAACGCCTGCCCGCACCGCGCCTGTGGCGAGCGCGCCGCCCGCGCGCATCGCGCCAGTTGCAGCCGCGCCGGTTGTCACAGCGCGGGTCGCCACCGCTCCGCCATCCGGGGGAGGGCTGTTGCAGATCGGTTCCTACAAGTCGGAGGCCGATGCCAATACGGCCTGGACGGCGTACAAGGCCAAGCACGCTTCGTTGCTCGCCGGCACATCGCCAAACGTCATGCAGGTCGATCTGGCCGCCAAGGGTACCTGGTATCGGCTGCGGATTGTTGCCGGCGACAAAAGTGCCGCTGCGTCCTTGTGCGAAAAACTGAAGGCTGAAGGCGCCGTCTGCATCCCGACGAAATAAGAGCGGGTAAGCCGGCAGAGGGTAGGGGAAATGCGCACGCGCGCGATCTATGGCTGCGCCGGCATGACGCTGGGCGCAGAGGAGCGGGAGTTTTTTCGCCAGGTTCAGCCCTGGGGTTTCATCCTGTTCGCGCGCAACATCCATGACCGCGCGCAGATTCGTGCGCTTGTCGATTCCTTGCGCGAAATCGTGGGCGATGCGCGGGCACCGGTGCTGATCGACCAGGAAGGCGGCCGCGTGGCGCGCCTCAGACCGCCCGGCTGGAAGGAGCGTCCGCCGGCTTCCAAGTTCGGTGCCATCTATGCGAGCCAGCACGAAGCCGGACTGGAAGCCACCTATCTCAACGCGAGACTGATCGCCCATGATCTCGCGGAGGTCGGCATCAATGTCGACTGCCTGCCGGTTCTGGATGTGCCGGTCGAAGGCGCAGACGCGGTGATCGGCGATCGTGCCTTTGCCTTCGATCCGGCCACGATCATCGATCTCGGACGCGCGCAGATCGAGGGCCTCCTGGAAGGCGGCGTCCTTCCGATCATGAAGCACATCCCCGGCCATGGCCGGGCCACGGCTGATTCGCATCTCGCACTGCCGCGCGTCGCGACCGGCGCCGAAGAGTTGAGCGCCACCGATTTCGTGACCTTCCGCAGCCTCGATACTTGTCCCATGGCGATGACGGCGCATGTCGTTTACGAAGCGATCGACCCGCACAGGCCGGCCACAACCAGCCCCAAAGTGATTCGCGACGTGATTCGCGGCGAGATGGGCTTCGATGGCCTGTTGATATCGGACGATCTTTCGATGAACGCGCTGGACGGGCCTTTGTCCGTGCGTACAAAGGCTGCACTATTCGCCGGTTGCGACGTCGTGCTTCACTGCAACGGCAAGATGGATGAAATGAAGGAAGTGGCATCGGAAGTGAAACCGCTGGACGGGCAGGCGTTGCGCCGCGCCGACCATGCGTTGTCGTACCTGAGCGAGCCGGACGAATTCGATCCTGCCGCCGCCGAAGCCAGGCTGACGGAACTTCTGAGCGTGACCGCATGAGCGACGCGGGCGAGAATTTCGAGGACTTCGAGGCGACGGCGATTGCCGCGCCCGAGGACACGCTGTTCATCGCCGTGGACGGTTTCGAAGGACCGCTCGATCTTCTTCTGACGCTGGCCCGCAACCAGAAGGTCGATATCGCCAAGATCTCGATCCTGAAGCTGGCGGATCAATACCTGGAGTTCATCGAGTCCGCCAAGAAGATGAATTTGGAACTGGCGGCCGACTATCTGGTGATGGCGGCGTGGCTCGCTTATCTGAAGTCGCGGCTGATCCTGCCACAACCGCCGAGCGCCGATGGCGAACCGACGGCGGACGAAATGGCCACGCGCCTGCGCTGGCGCCTGCAGCGTCTTGAGGCCATGCGTTCGGCAGCGGCGCGGTTGATGGCGGGCGACCGGCTCGATCGCGACGTGTTCGCTCGCGGTGCGCCGGAGCCGATCAACGTCATCAAGTTACGCACGTACAAGGACACGCTTTACGATTTGCTGACCTCCTACGCGAGCCAGCGCGTCAAGAAGATGGGCCACAAGAGCTACAGCCCTGTGCACGCGCCCGTGCTGGCCATCGAAGAGGCGCGTGAGCGGCTGGAGCGGATGCTCGGACGCATAGCGGACTGGAGCGGGCTGGAGCGGCTGCTGCCCTTCGAATGGTCGGGAGGAACCCGCCGCCGTTCGGCGCTGGCGAGCACGCTGCTGGCGTGTCTGGAGCTGGCGCGGGACGGCAAGGTCGAAATCCGCCAGATGGCGCCCTTCGAACAGATTTACATTCGCGACCGGGTCGCACCAACCGCAGAGGCCGTATCATGAGTGGAGTAGCCCGCCTGGTCGCCAAAATAGAAACGGAAATGGGAGTGGAAGTGGAAAACGGGGAAACGGAGACGCCGGCTGAGGCCTTGGGCGTAAACCCCGAGCATCTGCGCATGACCGAGGCGCTTTTGTTCGCTGCAGCCGAACCACTGGATGCGAAAGCGTTGTCTACATCGTTGCCGGAAGGTTCGGACGTTGGCGGGCTGCTATCCGAGCTTCAACGGACATATGAAGGACGGGGCGTAAACCTCGTCTGCGTCGCAGGAAAATGGCAATTCCGCACTGCGCCGGATCTCGCCTTCCTCCTGCGCAAGGAACAGCCCGAACAGCGCCGCCTGTCGCGCGCTGCCATCGAGACGCTCGCCATCATCGCCTATCACCAGCCAGTGACCCGCGCTGAAATAGAAGACATTCGCGGCGTCATGCTGTCCAAGGGCACGCTCGACGTCCTGATGGAAATCGGCTGGGTGAAGATCCGGGGCCGCAAGCGCACGCCTGGCCGCCCGGTGACCTTTGGCACGACGGACGCGTTCCTCGTTCAGTTTGGACTGGAGAGCGTGAACCATTTGCCGGGCGTGGATGAGCTGAAGGCTGCCGGCTTCCTCGAGGCCATCCCGCCGTCCGGCTTCGACGTGCCAAGCCCGACCGACGAACTCGGTTCCGACGAGGATCCCTTTGTCGAAGGCGAAGAGGTCGCCGAGCTCGCAACGGGCGGACCGGACCTGGACTAGTCCTCCAGTTCCACCACCACCGCTTCGCCCTGTTCAAGCGCGATGGCGAGGTCGCCCTTGCGCAGTGCGATCGCGTCGTTGCCGAAGACCTGCGCGCGCCAGCCATGGAGCGCGGGCACGCCTTCGTCCTCGTTCGCGGCCAGCCGCTCAATGTCGTCGGCGTTGGCGATCAGACGCGGCGCGACGCCGACAGCCTCCGCCCGCAGGCGCAGCAGCGTCCTGAGCAGATCGATAGCCGCGGGGGACGGTTCGCGGCGGCGGCGCGGCCGGTCATGCTCGATCGGCTCGGGCGGCGTGGCGGTCTTGCCTTCCTCGATCGCGTCCATCAGTCCCTTGCCGAGACGCGAATTGGCGAACCCCTTCGGCACGGCTCGGATGCGCTCGAGCGCCTCGGCGCTTTCCGGCGGATGTGCGGCAATCTCAGTCAGCGCTTCGTCCTTGAGAACGCGACCGCGTGGAATGTCGCGCTCCTGCGCCTCGCGTTCGCGCCAGGCGGCGAGCGACGCGAGCATTGCAAGGAACCGCTTGTTGCTGGTGCGCGGCTTCAGCCGCTTCCAGGCGATCTCCGGATGCAAGGCATAGAGCGCTGGATCCTGCAGGGCAGAGATTTCCTCCTGCACCCAGGCCGAGCGGCCGGTCTGTTCCAGTTTCTTCTTCAGGGACTCGTAGATCGTGCGCAGATGCGTCACGTCGCCGATGGCATAGTCGAGTTGCTTCTGGCTGAGCGGACGGCGGCTCCAGTCGGTGAAGCGAGAGGACTTGTCGATCTCGACATGGGCGATCTTGCGGCAGAGCGTTTCGTACGACGCCGCATCACCGAAGCCGCACACCATCGCCGCGATCTGGCTGTCGAACAGCGGGTCAGGGATCATGCCGCCCTGGTGATGGAAGATCTCGATATCCTGTCGCGCCGCATGCAGCACTTTCACGATGCCGGGCGTCTTCAGAAGTTCATAGAACGGCGCAAGGTCGATGCGATCGGCGAGGGGATCGATGATCGCCTCGACGCCAGGCGCCGCCACCTGAATGAGGCAGAGCTTCGGCCAATAGGTCTGGTCCCGCATGAACTCGGTGTCGAGCGCGAGATAGGGCGCACCCGTCAGTTCGATGATCAGGGCCTTCAAATCCGGGGTGTTTTCTACGATCCGCATTAGACCGTGATACCGGATTCGCGGCGCGCGCGCGCCCTATTTGGCGGTAAGGCCGACCGTCCGGCCGGGAACGCCCGCCGCGTCGAAATAGCGGCGTCCGTCAGCCTCCTGATAGTCGAGAACAGTCCGGATGCCTTCCGGTCCGGAATCCGAAACCAGCGTCTTTTTCAGGAACCCGACGGCTTTGCCGCCTACCAGGGCTTCCGTCGCGGAGCGCCCAGTCAGCCCGCCGGCCCATCGAGATGAAAGCCGAGGATCTGGGCGAGGGTCGGCGCGATGTCGGCATTGCTGACGGGCGTCGGGTCGACAAAGCCCTTTTTGAAGTCCGGCCCCATCGCGGCCATGAAATTGCGGGTATCCGCGCGGCTGAAGGAACCGTGCATGCCCTGTCCGGTGTGCAGCGGCGTGTCGGCGATCTCGGCCGTGCACATCAGCGCGATGAGCTTGCAGCCCTTGATGACGAAGGAGCGGTAGCCAACGATGATCGATGGTTGCGGTACCGTGGACGAACCGATCAGGTTGATCGCGCTCATCGGCAGCGCGCCGGCGAAGTCTGCTGGATGCTCTTTCAAAAGCGCGTCATTGACGAACAGCGCGCCGACATAAGGCGCGCCCGCCAGTCTGGCGAAAATCGTCCTGGCCGTCGCGCGTCCGTTTGCGCCCGGTGTGTAGATGAAGTCCGTGCCACCATTCGCCGCGACAATTGCGATGGGCGCATCGGGGTTCGCACCGATCAGTGCGCTTCCCTGTTGCGGGCGATCGCCGCTGTCGCGATCCACTTCCGTATTCGAGCGGTCCGGATCGAACACCTTCTGTCCACCGAGCCAGTCGGCAATGTCGAAGGCAAGGAAGCCTTGCGGCAGCGACGCGGGCGTGGCCTGGCCGTCGGCGGTCGGGATGCCTTTCAGGATCGTCGAGAAGCCATGGTCGGCCGTCACGAACACATCGGTGTTCGCGAGTAGGCCGTATTGTTCGAGCGCGGCGAGCAGACCTTTCAGGTCGTTGTCGGCGTTACCGATTGCCTGCATTGCGTTGGTTCCGTTGATGCCGGGAATGAGACGGCCTTCGCTGTCGATGGCGCCATGCTGTGTCGCGTCGGGGTCGCGCGACCAGAAGAGCAGCACGAACGGCTTGCCGGAATCCTTAAGGCCCGGAATGAGAACCTGCGTCGCCGTCGAGAGCAAGTAAGCCTGCTGCACCAGGTTGGGCGTGCTGGTCAGCGCGGGTTTGTCTTCGCCGGTGGCCGCGAAAACGTCGGCAGCCAAGTCCGCCACGCAGGACGGTGCTCTTTGTCGGCGTCGCGTCGATGTTCGTTGCGATGGTTCGTCGCGTCATCGACGAAGATGCCCAGCGGGTCGTCAACGCGCGCATCCTTGCTGTCGAGTGCTGCGATGTCCTGGATCGCGGCCGGGCCCTTCTTGCCGAGAATGGCGGTGTTGTAGCCCGAGGCGTGGGCCGTCTTGAGCAGCGTCGTCTGGCCCAGATAACCTGAGCCGAAATGATCCTTCATGTCGCGCAGGATGCAATCGTCCTCGAGGAACGTCACCGTAGCGCCGAGCCGGCACGGCACCGGAAAGTCCGTGAACAGAGTATTTCCGTAGTCGCCCGTGTCGCCGAGATAGTGACCGGTCGCAATCGCCGATGCGTTTGCCGTGGTGACGGTCGGGTACATGGCGTGGCTGTTCGCGAAGTCCACGCCCTGTTTCTTGACGCGGTACATGGTGGGCGCGCTTTCGGCGGTCACGCTGTCATAGCGCAGGCCGTCCGCAATGAAGATCACCACGTTGCGCGGCTGGGCCAGTGCCGGAAAGGCGGGCAGGATGCTGAAGGCTGCGGCGGCGGCGAGGCGGACGAATGTCATGGAGCGGGAATCACCTTTGGATGCGGCAACTTAAGCCGCCAATTGCGACAGTTGCGCTATGCCCCTCCGGGTCTTGACCAGGGGACCGATAACCGTCACACAGCCTTTGTTTTAAAGGGTTTTTGCCATGCACGCCTATCGCACCCACACCTGCGGCCAGCTTCGCAAGGAGCATGTCGGACAAACTGTCCGGCTGTCCGGCTGGGTCAATCGCCGGCGCGATCATGGCGGGCTGCTGTTCATCGACCTGCGCGACCATTACGGCGTTACGCAATGCGTGATCGAGCCCGAGGTGGCTGCCTTCGCCGAGGCCGACAAGGCGCGCTCGGAATGGGTGCTGACGCTGACCGGCAAGGTCGTGGCGCGGACCGACGACACGATCAACAAGGACCTCCCGACCGGTGAAGTCGAAATCCGGATCGAACAGGTGGCGATCCAGAGCCAGGCGCCGGAACTGCCGCTGCCGGTATTCGGCGACCATACCTATCCGGAGGAGACGCGGCTGAAATACCGCTTCCTCGACCTGCGCCGCGAGCGGCTGCACAAGAACATCATGCTGCGCTCGAAGATCATCCAGTCGATGCGAATGCGCATGCTGGGGCAGGGCTTCACGGAATTCCAGACACCAATCCTGACCGCCTCGTCGCCGGAAGGCGCACGCGATTTTCTGGTGCCGTCACGCCGTTACCCGGGTCACTTCTACGCGCTGCCGCAGGCACCGCAACAGTTCAAGCAGCTCATCATGGTGGCGGGCTTCGACCGCTATTTCCAGATCGCGCCGTGCTTCCGCGATGAGGATGGCCGCGCCGACCGCAGTCCCGGCGAGTTCTATCAGCTCGACATGGAGATGAGCTTTGTCACGCAGCAGGACGTGTTCGACGCCATCGAGCCGGTGCTGCGCGGGACGTTCGAAGAGTTCGCCGGCGGCCGCAAGGTTGTGCCGGAATTTCCGCACATCACCTATGAGGAAGCGGCACTAAAATACGGCACCGACAAGCCGGATCTGCGCAATCCGATCGTTATCGCCGATGTGAGCGATGTGTTTGCGCGCGACGATGTCGCGTTCAAGGCGTTCAAGAGCAAGACCGTGCGCGCGATTCCGGCGCCGGGCGCGGCCACGCAACCGCGTTCCTTCTTCGACAAGCTGAACGACTGGGCCCGCAGTGAAGGTGCGGCCGGACTCGGCTACATCATCTTCGAGGAAGATGGCGGCAAGCTGACGGGCAAAGGACCGATCGCGAAATTCGTTCCCGAACCGGCGCAGGCCGAACTTGTGTCCAAGTCGGGCATCAAGGCCGGAGACGCGCTGTTTTTCGCCGCCGACAAGACGGACCGCGCGGCGACGCTCGCCGGCCTTGCGCGTACGCGCATCGGCCGCGAGTTGAACCTGATCGAGGAGAACAGCTTCAAGTTCTGCTGGATCGTCAACTTTCCGATGTATGAGTGGAACGAGGATGAGAAGCGCATCGACTTCTCGCACAACCCGTTCTCTTTGCCGCAACATGACCGCGAGAAGTTCATGGCGCTCAGCGACGGCGACAAGGATACGATCCTCGGCATCAAGGTCTTCCAGTACGACGTCGTCTGCAACGGCCATGAGATGCTGTCCGGCGCGGTACGCAACCGCGATCCCGAGGTCATGCTCAAGGCGTTCGAGATTGCCGGCCATGGCCGCGATTTCACGGAAGCCAAATTCGGCGGCATGCTCAACGCGTTTCGTCACGGCGCGCCGCCGCATGGTGGCTGCGCCGTCGGGCTCGAGCGCGTCGTGATGCTGCTCGCCGGCGAAGAGAACATCCGCGAAGTCACGATGTTTCCGATGAACCAGCAGGGCCAGGACCTGTTGATGAATGCACCGACCGAAGTGCTGCCCAAGCAGCTGCGCGAATTGCACTTGCGCGTGGTGATGCCGGAGAAGGCGTGAGCCGATCGCCGAGTTGTTTCACAAGCTCGCTGTCGCGCTGGAGTGGCGATCCCCAAGGTCGGCCGCAGTCCACAGCTTGAGGACGTCGGCGCCGTCAACACGACTCTGATTGAATTTCTCGCCGGCCTGTATGGCAAATCCCGCTTGTCCAGCGTCGGAGCTGCAAAGCGTCCAGATGTTGGCGCTGGTCACAGACTGCTTCTCCGAGGCCCAGTCTTAAACAAACGTTCGGGACGGGAACTTTCCGGCGGTGTATCCTTTTAGTATTGGGAGGCACGGCCATGATGGAAATACTCTCAAGCGATTCCAAAGATGTCTTCTCGGCCATTTGGCACGATCCGATTTCAAGCGGCGATGTTCGTGCCGGGATGACATCGGCGGAGCGTGATCGCCTCGCCGGCCGTCACGATGTGCGGTTGCTGGCAAAAGTCCTGCACGGCGAGAAACCCGCGAGCGCTGCGGAGATCCTTGAAGCCTCGACCTTCGGCTTCGGCCAGTGGCGTGATTTCGGCCGCATCGCGATCATCACGGACGAAGGCTGGATGCGGCATGCGGTGCAATTCTTCGCGCCGTTCTTTCACGGTCCCGTGCGTGTTTTCTCCAATGCACACGCCGCGGAGGCGCGCCTCTGGATCAATCGCCACGATCTGTGGTGAGAGCCTTTTAGGTGCTAGCCGCCCAGCGTCAGGATTGGCTGCGGCGTTGCGGAAGGTTCCTTCTGCAGACCCCAGACCTGGTTGACGAGCGCGAGCACCGTCATCGTGTCGTGATCGGGATACTCGCTCGAGCACTGGCTGGCCGCTTCGGTTGCACCGGGACGCGCGGGTGACGGCGAATAGCAGAACGCCGGTATCCAGTTGGTGTTGCCGCTGTCATCCTTGAGCACGACGGCTGCACGCTGATCAGGCGAGCCCTTGCGCAGATCGAAGAGCGTCTCTTCGTACACGGAGCGATGTTCGGGATCCCAGGGCTGTCTGCCGAGAACGCGCACGACATAGGGCAGTGAATTGGCTGCGGCCTCTCCGCGCGAGGCGCGCACGATCTCGCCCAGATAGTAGACCAGGCTTTCGAATGAGCGGATGTCGACGCCAATCTTGAGCTCGGCGAGCGAGACGGGGCGCGCCTTCGTCTCGTCGGTTGTGACGAGTTTTTCGTAATCCCGGTCGGCCGCAGCGACCCGCGCATGCCAGGCCGCTTCTGTCTCGTTCGGCTGGCGCGCCGGCGGGCAGTGGTTCGCAGCATCGGACTCGACGCCGCGCGAGGCATAGACGAGGCACTGCAGCACGACGGCGCGGAAATTGTTGTGCAGCCGGATATAGGCCGTGGCCGAAGGGTCGAATGCCATCACGATTTCCGAACCTTCCTTCTGTACTTTTCCATCAGGCGTGATTTGGAGACCCTCCTTGACGAGTTCGGCGCGGAATGTCGCATTGTCGAGCGTCGCGGCCGACGCGTGCAGATCAACGTCTGTCACGGTCTTGCGTTTTTCCATGTGAATTCCGATCGCAAGCAGGTCGCGCAACACGATCTGGAAGCAAAGCTCGGGGTGATAGGCGCCGGCAGTGTCCTCGGCGGCGGGATCGTTGACATAGAGGGCATAGTCGACGCCGCCGCGCCGGTCGGTGGGAACGCGATCAGGATCGAGGCAGTCGTTCGCCTTCCATGAATTGGCGAGCGGTTCGGATGCGACGAGCGAGTCGCCGCTGCCGCAGTATTTCTGGTAGTGCCGCATGTCGGCGCAAAACGTGTCCAGCGTTTCGCGGAGGATCGGCAGTTCCGCCTTTGGAATCGAGAACGAGGCGATGAAAAGCAGTCCAAGTATGTCGGTCTGGATGCCCTGCGACCACAACGCATGAATGGTCGAAGCGGCGATCGGCTGCATCGCGCCGTCCTGGTATTTTTTGTCGTCGAGATTCTCGAGTGTGAATGTGTTCGCGAACGTGCCCGCACCGCTCGCGCCGGCGCTGCCCTTGGCGACGTTGGGGAACGGAAGGTTGAGAGCGAAGCCGCCGGTGATGCCGCTTTGCGCGCTGTTCGTGCCCAGCCTGGTGAAATAGCGCGGCTCGCGATCGGAGGCGCGCATGATGTTGAGCAGAAGGATTTCGTTGGTCGTACGCGCGACGGACCGGTTGTAGTCGATGGCGCGGGTCGGTATGTCGGGGGAAAACTGGCAGGCCGCCACGCCCAAGAGCGTGGCTGCGAGCGCCAAGGCGCGTCCCATGCTGCGAACCATCGTGCGAATTCCCGCTAACCAGATTAGGGAGTGTGTCGCCTGTAACTGGTCGCGCCAGCGGGGCCGGACAAAGCGTCTGTGGATAACTTGACTAGTTCAGGTTGGACGTCAGGTCCTTGATGCTCGCGGCGATCAGGTCAGCCGTGCGTTTCGCGTCCATACGGGCGACGATCAGCTTTTCCGCGGCAGCAGCAGCGGCATCGGCCGAAAGTGTGCGGATCTCGGCAAGCGCGGCGGCCTCGGCCTGGGCGATCTTGTCCTGCGCTGCCTGCGCGCGGCGCTCGATCAGCGACTTCAATGTAACGCGGGCTTCGGCCGCGAAACGCTCGGCCTCGGCCTTGGCTTCGACCACGATGGCTTCGGCTTCCTTTTCGGCGCCGGCGGCCTTTTGCTTAAACCCTTCGAGCAGGGCCTGGGCTTCTTCGCGCAAGCGGCGCGCTTCGTCGAGCTCGGCCTTGATCGCGGCGGAGCGGGCATCGAGCATGCCGCCCACGAGTCTCGGCACGCCGGCATAGAGCAGCAGGCCGACGACCATCACAAAGCCGACGCCAACCCAGAGTTCCGGTTCCTGCAGGAATTCCATGGCCTAGTTTCCCGTAACGGCGCGAACCGCAGTGGCCGCTTCGTCGGCGGGCACGTTCTCGCCAGTCAGACGCGCGACGATCGCGACGGCGGCTTCCTGCGCAGCCTTGGCGACATGAGTGCGGGCTTCGCCACGCGAGGCCGCAATCCGTGCTTCGGCCTTGGCGATATCGGCCTGCGCCGCCGCGTCGGCTTCGGCCTTGGCACGGTCGATTTCGCCCGTGATGCGCTTGCGGTTTTCTTCCGCGAGCGCCTGCGAGCGCGCCCGTGCGCTGGCCAGAGCGGCCTGATACGCAGCGGAAGCGCCTTCGGCGTCGGCGCGATGCCGCTGCGCCTTGGCGATGTCGCCGTCGATCTGGCCGCGACGCGTGCTCAGCACACCCTGGATACGCGGACCCGCAACGCGCCACAGCACGACGAACAGAAAGGTGAACGTGATCACGAGCCAGAAGATCTGGCTCGGGAACGTCTCTGTCTTGAACGGCGGAAAGCCCGCACCTTGCGGCTTTGCGGGAACTTCCGTCGAGGCTGTCGTGACGGCGGCCATTGCGGCTTACGTGAACAGGATGATGAGCGCGATGACGAGGCCGAACAGACCCGTCGCTTCGCACAGCGCGAAGCCGAGGAGCAGGTTCGTCGTTTGCGAGGCAGCGGCGCCAGGATTGCGCAGCGCGCCCGACAGATAGCTGCCGAACACGTTGCCGATGCCGATGCCGGCGCCGACGAGGGCGATACAGGCAAGGCCCGCGCCGATCATTTTTGCTGCTGCGACTTCCATAATGAATTTCCCTTCTGATCAGTGATGGTCGTGGAGGTGGAGAGCTTCGTTCAGATAAATGCAGGTCAGGATCGCGAACACATAGGCCTGCAGGAACGCGACGAGCAGTTCGAGCAGCATGATTGCAACGATCAGCGCCATCGGCGCGATGGAAAGAACCGAAAGCACGCCGCCGGCGCCGCCAAGCAGCACGACAAAACCTGCGAACACCGCAAGCATCGTGTGACCCGCAAGCATGTTCGCGAACAAACGGACCGAAAGGCTGATCGGGCGCGTGAGGAAAGAGATCACTTCGATCGGCACGAGCAGGAAGAGGAGCGGCAGTGGTGCGTGCGGCACGAACAGCTTTAGAAAGCCGATGCCATGCTTGGCGAAACCAGTGACGATGACGGTGAGTATGACGAGCGAGGCCAGCGCAAAGGTCACGGCGATCTGGCTCGTGACGGTGAACGAACCGGGAATCATGCCGAAGAAATTGCTGCACAGCACGAAGATGAAAAGTGTGAAGACGAAGGGAAAGAACTTCAGACCGTCTTCGCCGGTCGATGTTTGGATCATGTTGGCGACGAATTCGTAGGACATCTCCGCCATCGACTGCGAGCGCGACGGAACGAGGCTGCGCTTCGACATTGCAAGCGTCAGAAAGGCGGACGCGGCGAGGGCGACAACCACCATCAACAGGGACTGGTTTGTGAACGACACGTCGTAGCCGCCGATGTGCAGCGGCACGATCGGCTTGATGGCGAACTGCTCCATCGGGTTCATGGCCACGGGTCTAGTTCTCCTCGTCGTCTTCGGCCGATTGCGCAGGATGAGCCGCGATCTCGGCGTTTATCTCATTCGCTGCACGCATCACGTTACGGATACCCGCGGCGGCGCCCAGCACAAAAAACACCACGATGAAGAGAGGCCGCGTATGGATTCCGAAGAATCCGAAAAGCCAGTCCAGTCCCCACCCCAAGGCGCCACCGATGAGCAACGCCGCCACGAGTTCCGTTGCGAAACGGGACGCGATGCCCAGTTGCGTCGGCGGCGGGCGCATGTCCCGCTTGGCGTTCCGCTTCTGGACTTCGTCGAGCCGCTGCCCCAGTTCGCGCAGGTTCTCGGGTTCCTGAGCAGCCATGCTCCCCACTCCCGGTATTTGCAAAAAAAACCGCGCAAAAGGTGGCCTTCACGGCTCTCTCGAAGGCGCGCGGAACATAGGGTTGGGTATACCGGCTGTCAATGACGCTAGAACGGTCATAAGCGGTTGGAATAATTATAAAAAACAGGGGCGCGGCGAAATGCGCGTGAACTTTCCGAAAGCTACTCCGCCGCGACCTTTTCGGCTTCCGCCAGCGTCACCGAAACGAGCTGGCTGACGCCGCGCTCGGCCATCGTCACGCCGAATAGCCGGTGCATGCGCGACATGGTCAGGGCATGGTGCGTGATGACCAGGAAACGCGTATCCGTCAGGCGCGTCATTTCTTCGAGCATGTTGCAGAAACGGTCGACATTGGCGTCATCGAGCGGCGCGTCCACTTCGTCCAGCACGCAGACTGGCGCCGGGTTCACCAGAAACACGGCAAAGATCAGCGCCATCGCGGTCAGCGCCTGTTCGCCGCCAGAGAGCAGAGCGAGGGACTGCAGCCGCTTGCCCGGCGGGCGAGCGAAGATCTCGAGGCCGGCTTCGAGCGGGTCTTCCAATTCGGTCAGTGTCAGCTTGGCTTCGCCGCCTTCGAACAATTTGCCGAACAGAACCTGGAAGTTTGCGTTCACCTTCTCGAACGACGCGAGAAGGCGCTCGCGTCCTTCGCGGTTCAAGCTCTGGATGCCGCGGCGCAACCGTTCGATTGCGCCGATCAGGTCGTCGCGGTCGGTCGTGAGCGTGAGGAGGCGAGCCTCCTGTTCGGCTGCCTCTTCCTCGGCGCGCAGATTCACGCCGCCAAGCTGTTCGCGTTCCTGTTTCAGTTTCTCGACGCGCTTTTCGGCCTGGTCGAGTGGCGGGAGCTCTTCGCCTTCCTTGATCTCGGCGCGTTCCGACAATTCTTCCGGCACGGCTTCGAGTTCGTCGCGAATTCGGTCCCGCAGTTCGTTGATGCGCGCGACGGCTGCTTCGGTCAGTGCCTGGGCACGGGCGCGATCTTCGCGGGCCTCGGAGAGCGTGGCATCGGCGGCCTTGGCAACCTTGTCGGCATCGGCAAGCACGGCTTCGGCTGTGGCGCGCGCGTCGGCAGCCTGGCTGCGTGCCGCATCGGCGGTGCTGATGGCATCGAGAAGGCTGTTGCGCTTGGTGACGATGAGTTCGGGAACGGCCTCGGCCCTTGTCAGTTCGCCCGTCAGTTCCTCGCGGCGACGCTCCAACTCTTCAATGTGCGACGTGGCAGCGTTGCGGCGCTCTTCCCACCGCGTGCGTTCGTCGGCGATCGACACCAGTCGGCGGGCGCGGCTTTCGCCTTCGCGCTTCAGACCATCGAGCGTGGCACGTGCTTCGCTGTACGCAGTGCGGGCTTCTGCCATGCGCGCGCGGGCAGACGCGCCATCCTGGTTGAGCGTCACGCCGTCGCCGAGCGCCGCGAGTTCGGCTTGCGCCTGACGGCGCGATTCAAGCGCCGCTTCCTGAGACTGGGTAAGACGGCGGATTTCCGCCTCAAGCGAGGCGAGTTGCGAGGCACGCTCGGCGGCGGCGCGCGCGGCCTTGGTCGAGTTGTCCTGCGCCGCGATCAGCACCCGATCGGTGTTGCGCTCTTCCTGTTCCGCGGCTCGGGCCGCATCGCGCGCAGCGATCGCCGCCTCTCGTGCGACGGAATAGATCGCAAAGACCCTTGCACGGGCTTCGCGCGCCACTTCGATCTCGCCGTCAAGGGAGGTGAGGCGATTGCGTTGCGACAAGCGAACCGCTGCAGCCGATGGCGCATCGGCCGAAGCGGAATAACCGTCCCAGCGCCACAGATCGCCGCGCGGCGACACCAGGCGTTGTCCGGGCTTCAACGCGCCTTGCAGTGCCTTGCCCTGATCCGGAAACACGACGCCGGTCATGGCGAGACGGCGGGCGAGTGCAGCGGGGGCTTGCACAAACTCGCCGAGCCGCTTGGCGCCGTTCGGAAGGGAAGCCGATTCATCGAACTCGCCCAGGTCGCGCCAGTGATGCGGGGAGGCTTCGTCAAGCGGGGCCTGGAGATCGTCGCCGAGCGCAGCGGCCAGTGCGGCTTCATAGCCGGGCCGGACCGCGACGGCGTCGATCAGCGGCGGGAAGAGATCCTGACCTTCGGGACGCAGAAGATCGCCAAGTGCTTTCGCTTCGGCGGAAAGCCGCTGCCATTCGCGTTCCGCATTTTCCAATGGACTACGGGATTCTGCTTCGGCGCGCTCGGCTTCGACAAGCGTAGCCCGCGCCGCGGCAGCCGCGTTGCGTGCTGTCCCGGCAAGAGCGCGCGCAGCGTCGGCGGCTTCTTCGGCAGCGCGAACGTCCGGCGCTTCGGCCGCTGCCTGCATGGCGCGATCGAGGCGCGCCTGTGATTCGCCGAGCTGCTGGCCGCTTGTGTCGGCAAGCGCGGAAGCGAGCTCGCGCGAGCGTTCCTGGCTCGATTTGCGCGCATGCCATTCGGCGAGTTCGGAGGTCAGACGCTCGAGATTGCGTTCGGCCTCCGCCAGCGCTTCGTTGAGCGCCGCCGCACTTGTCTCGGCCTCGTGAAGTTCTTCGCCGGAGCGCGCAATCGCGGCTTCAAGGGAGTCCGCTTCGCCGGAAAGCACGTCCAGCGCCATGCCGGCGTCATTGTCGAGGATACGGTCGCGCTCGATGTCCTGCTCGGTCTGCGAGATACGCTGGCGCAAGCGCTGGGCAGTTTCACGGGCGCGCGCTTCTTCGGCGTCCAGCGCTTCGCGCTCGACGACAAGGCGATGCAGAGCGGCGGACCGTTCCGCCTCGATCTGGCGCAGCGGCGGCAGTTCGTTCGCAGCATTCGCCTGCGCGGTCGACGCTTCCGCAGCGCGGCCGGTGCAAGCTTCCACCAGCGCGGCTGCTGCCATGAGATCTTCCTCCGCCGCGCGCATGCGCAGTTCGGCGGCGGTCCAGCGCAGATAATGCGCGAGCGCTTCGGCCTTGCGAATATGACCGGACAGATTGCGATAGCGCGAAGCCTGACGCGCCTGTCGCTTCAGGCTCGCAACCTGGCTTTCGACCTCGCGGATCACGTCGTCGAGGCGGCCGAGATTGGTTTCGGCGGCGCGCAGGCGGAGCTCCGCCTCATGGCGGCGCTGATGCAATCCGCCAATGCCGGCGGCTTCTTCGAGGATCGCGCGACGCGCGAGTGGCTTCTGGCTGATCAAAAGGCCGATCTGGCCTTGGCGAACGAAGGCTGTGGAACCGGCGCCCGATGAGGCATCGGCAAAGAACAACTGCACGTCGCGCTGGCGCACGTCGCGCCCGTTGATGCGATAGACCGATCCCGCTTCGCGCTCGATGCGGCGCGAAATCTCGATCGAGTCATATTCATTGAATGCGCCGGTGGCGGTGCGATCCGTATTGTCGATGAAGAGCGTGACTTCGGCCATGTTGCGCGCCGGACGCACAGCCGAGCCGGAAAAGATCACGTCATCCATTTCGCTGCCGCGGACGGACGTGGGGCGCGTTTCACCCATCACCCAGCGCAGAGCGTCGAACAGGTTGGATTTGCCGCAGCCGTTCGGCCCGACCACGGCCGTGAGGCCAGGTTCCACGTGGAGCTCAGTGGGCTCAACGAAAGATTTGAAACCGGAAAGCCTGAGCCGTGTGAATTTCAATGAAATGCGCCGTCCTACGCTGATGCGCCAGCCATTATTTCTTGGCCAGCAGGGAATCCAACTTTGTCTTCAGAGCCGTCCAGGGCATTCCGCCCGCTTCTTGCACTTCACCATTGATGACGAGCGTCGGTGTTCCCGTGACGCCATATCGTGTCGAAGCGTCCTGCGCGACAGCCATGATGCGCTTTTGCTCATCCTGGTTGTTCATACATGCGTCGACCTGCTCCGCGCTCATGCCGGCGATTCGGCCCAGGGCCACCAATGCCCCGTGAACATCCGTCGCGCCGTACTCCGGATCCCACTTCGCCTGATTCCGGAACAGAAGGTCAATGAACTGGAAATAGTTATCCGCAGGCTGGCAACGGGCGAGCGCCTCGGCCGAAACGTCTGCCGCGCCGATCGGGAACACCCGGAAGACGTAATAGACCTTGCCCGTGTTGATATAGTTCGAGATGAGAAGCGGCACCACCTCGGCATTGAAGTGCGCGCAGTGCGGGCACATGGGCGCTGCATATTCGATGAGTGTGATCGGCGCCTTGGGCGAGCCGAGTGTCTTGTCGCCGGGAACGGCGCCGCCATTTATCATCGCGACGGCCACCGGCGGAGTGCTTTGCATGTAGAAATAGAAGCCTGCGCCGAGCGCCAGCAGTGCAAGAATGACAATGCCGAGAAGGACTTGATTGCGACTCACAGCAGTCTCCGCGCAAAGGGCCGCCTGCTTTTGGCAGAGGTGACGCCGCGGTTCAATCCGGTCCGCGGCCGCGCGCGCGTATGCGGGCAAGATTCAGAAGGGCGTTTCCGAGCGGCTCGGGTCCATGCCAGGCCCGCGCCGGGTCGGTGGCTGGCGGTTCGGACGGTTTGCGCGGTTTTGGCGGCGCAGCAGGCAACGTAAGTGAACCTTGCACGAATCGCAGTTTGGCGACGGCGGGCCGGCCGAGAAATGCATTGATTCGCTCGCAAAGCGACCGGCTCTCATGCTGGAGAAAAAGTGCGGCTGCCGGTTCGGCTTTAAGAGTGAGCACGCCGCCCGAGGGACCCTCGGTCAGTTTGACGGGCCGCGCGAGTCGCGCCGTGTCAGGTCCGGCGATATCGGCCCAGCGTAGAATCAGCGTCGGGTCGGAAAATCCCGCACGTGCGAATGCGGCTCGCGCGGCAAGCGACGTATCGCGCCCCACGGGTTCGGCGCGGGCGCGGCGCTTGGGCGGTTCTTCGGGTTGTCTGTCCTTGGACGTTTGCGCCATGCTGGCGAGTATGCCGCCAGTACGCACACCGAAGCAAAAGAGAAAAGTCGCGTCCGCGGCGCAGCTGCTCGCCTGGTACGACGTGCATCGCCGCGAATTGCCCTGGCGCGCGCGGGTAGGGCGCAAGGCGGACCCCTACCACGTTTGGCTGAGCGAAATCATGCTGCAGCAGACGACGGTGCAGGCCGTCGGTAGCTACTATGTGAAGTTCCTCACGGCCTGGCCGACGGTGAGGGCCTTGGCTGAAGCGCCGCAGGACGATGTGCTCACCGCCTGGGCGGGGCTAGGCTACTACGCGCGTGCGCGAAACCTGCACGCCGCGGCAAAGCTGGTTGCGCGGGAGATGGGTGGGCGCTTTCCCGATACCGCAGAAGAATTGCGCAAGCTGCCCGGCGTCGGCGGCTACACGTCCGGCGCGATCGCGGCGATCGCTTTCGACCGGCAGGAAACCGCCGTCGATGCGAATGCGGAACGCGTTCTCGCGCGCCTGTTCGCCGTCAAAGAACCTATGCCGAAGGCCAAGGCGCGTTTGCGCGAACTCGGACAATCGCTCGTGCCGAAAAAGCGCGCCGGCGACTTTGCCCAGGCGTTGATGGATCTGGGCTCGCTGATCTGCACGCCGAAGCGGCCGGCGTGTGCGCGATGCCCATGGTCGCTTGGCTGCGAGGCGCGCGCACTTGGCATTCAGGACGAGTTGCCGAAAAAGGCAGCAAAGATGGTGCGCCCGCTCAAACGCGGAGCGGCATTCGTGGCGCGCGATGCAACCGGTGCCGTGTTGCTCATCAAACGCCCGGAGAAAGGGTTGCTCGGCGGCATGATGCAGCCGCCGCTCGGTCCATGGGGCGAGGACTTTCCATCAGCGAAAGACGCGCTCTCGCAGGCGCCGTTCCGCGCCAACTGGAAAAAGCGCAGCGGCCTGGTGCGCCACGGCTTTACGCATTTCGAGCTCGAGATCGAGGTCTATGCGGCCGATCTGGGCAAGCGCCCGAAGTTCGAAGGCCGTTGGGTTGAGGACATATCAACCGCCGCATTGCCAACCGTGATGAAAAAGATCCTTCTGCATGCCGCGTCCAGCTAAGGCTGCCTTTTCTTTCCGGTGAGCGAGGCGCGACACCGCTAGCGCGGGGGTCGCTCACCTGTCACGCAAGATCCGCGCGCAACCGCTGACGCAGTACGTCGATTGGCACGAGCGTGCCGTTGTGCTCATACTGCCAGAATGTCCAGCCGTTGCAGGCATCGAGGCCCTGCACATGTGCGCCGACCTGATGGATCGAACCGGTGGCATCCGCGCTGACCAGTGTGCCATCGGCACGCACTTTGGCGCGATGGCGCTTCTGGGTACCGTGCAGGACCGTGCCGGGTGGCAGCAAGCCGCGTTCGACAACCCAGCCGAACGGAATGCGCGGTTCCGATCGCTTGGACTTCGTGACTTCGATGGTTTCGTCCGGCGCGGTCTGAATGGCGGCGATGCGCGTGCGCGCGACGCGGGCATATTCCTTGTCGCGCTCCAGACCGATGAAGTGGCGGCCTAGCCGCTTGGCGACGGCGCCGGTGGTGCCCGAACCAAAGAAGGGATCGAGCACGACATCGCCGGGCTTGGTCGACGAAACGATCACGCGATAAAGCAAGGCTTCAGGCTTTTGCGTCGAGTGCGCCTTCTGTCCGTCCGCACCTTTGATGCGTTCGTGACCGGCGCATATTGGGATGGTCCAATCCGAACGCATCTGCAAATCGTCGTTGAGCGCCTTCATGGCTTCATAGTTGAACGTGTATTGCTGCTTGGCGCTTTTGGCCGCCCAGATCATCGTTTCGTGCGCGTTGGTGAAGCGCTTGCCGCGGAAGTTCGGCATCGGATTGGTTTTGCGCCAAACGACATCGTTCAGGATCCAGAAACCGAGATCTTGCAGGATCGTGCCAACGCGAAAGATGTTGTGGTACGAGCCGATGACCCACAATCCGCCATTTTCCTTCAGCAGGCGGCGGGCTTCGGTCAGCCAGGCGCGGGTAAAGCGGTCATACTCGGCGAAGCTTCCGAACTGGTCCCATTCGTCGTCGACGGCGTCGACCTTGGAATTGTCAGGCCGGCGCAGCTCGTTCTTGAGCTGCAGATTGTAGGGCGGGTCGGCGAAAATCAGGTCGGCGCAGCCATCGGGTAGGGCGCGCATGTTCGCCACGCAATCGCCCTCGATGACCTGATCCAGCTTTAGTCCCGCCATTTGCCCACCCGTTTATGCACAGTTAGGGGCGACAATGATTCGGCGGAGTCCGCAGGTCAAGAGTCTCGATAAATCAAAGTGTTATCGTTGAGTCCTCAAGATTCCCACCATACAAGATGTTGTGGACTGGCGCGAAACTTCGCCGGTGGTGGGGGGTCGGGCCGAATTGCGTCAGGGCCGAAAGATGCTCCGGCGTGCCGTATCCCTTGTTCCGCGCCCAGCCATAGTGCGGATGGGCGTCGTGCAGCGCCGTCATCATCCTGTCGCGTGTGACTTTGGCGATGATGGAAGCGGCGGCGATAGAGACGGACTTGGCGTCGCCCTCCACGATCGTGTCGCAAGGGCAGGGCAGCGCCGGCGCGTCGTTGCCGTCGACCAGCGCAAAGGCCGGCTGAAACTGCAGCGCGCGAACGGCGCGGGCCATCGCCATGTGCGTCGCCTGGCGGATGTTGATGAGATCGATCTCGTCGACGGAAGCTTCACCGACGCCGACCGCGATCGCGCTGAACATGATGTGCGAGAAGAGTTCGTCGCGCCGTTCGGCCGAGAGTTGCTTTGAATCGTTGAGGCCCTTGGGAATCTTCGCGCGGTTGAGGATCACGGCCGCCGCGAGTACGGGCCCTGCCAGCGGGCCGCGGCCGGCTTCGTCCACGCCGGCGACGAGACCGTCAATCCGCTTCAAAACGCGCGATTCAAAGATGTAGTGCGGCATCGCCCGACCCTAGCAGGCCATTTTGGGGCGAAAAGCGAACGTTCGGCCCGGCAGGCGACTTATGCACATGCCATAGGGACTCCTTGGGGCCAGCTCGCCTGCCGATACTATTCCCTTACCGACTGCATCACCACGTAGGACAGCAGCAGCGCAAGGAATGTCAGCGCCGTTGGGATCGCGATGTTCTGGGCGCCGAGATCGACCTTGCCGAAGGAGACGGCGCCGAACACGCAGGCCGCCGCGATCACGACAAGCAGAACCCCGGCGCTGATCCAGGACAGGATGCGCGCGGGCCGCGCCTCGTGCTGCGCGATGCGCTCCATCAGCGCGACGGAGAAGTCGCCGGCGTCGCGTTCGGGCAGCGGTTCCGACAGAAGTGCGTCGAGTTCTGTATCGTTCATCACGGATCTCCAAGGATCGCTTTGAGTTTCTCGCGGCCGCGCAGCACATGCGATTTCAACGTGCCGAGCGGAATATCCATCGCCGCCGCCGCTTCGCTGTTCGACAGGCCGAGCGCAAAACACATCGTCAGCGCGGCGCTTTCGGGCGGCGAAAGTTTCGCAAAGGCGCGCTCCAGATCGACTCGCGCCAATGTCGCGCTCTCTCCGCTTGCCGTCGTCTCCTGCCACTCGCCGAGCTGCTCGTCCGACTTGCGCTTTCGCGCCTGCATCAGGAAGCGCGAATAGGCGATGCGATAGAGCCAGGTCGAAAAGCTCGCCTCGCCGCGGAAATTTGTGATGCCGCGCCAGGCTTCGAGGAAGGTCTCCTGCGCCAGGTCGTCGGCCGCCGCATGATTGCCGCGCGTCAGCCGGAGCAGGAGGCCGCGCACCTTGGACTGGTGCAGCCTCACCAGCGCGCTGAACGCCGCGACATCGCGCATCGCCACCGCCCGCTCGACCAGCGTGCCGTCTTCCATGCCGGTTACGCCAAGGCCGCTTTCCTTTCTCTATTGCGGCCGGCGCCGCTCGATCGTCGCCATCAGCAGCAGCGCGACGCCGATCATGAAGGGGAAGAAGCCGATGGTCGGAAGCCAGCTCGCCCTTTCGATGGGACCGTGGAACATCGACTGCTCCGTCATCGACCAGAAGAACATCATGAGCGACACGCCGATGCAGACCAGAACGATGCCGCCGCGCATCAGGCCGACCGGCGCGGCGCGCCTGGGCGCGCTGAAGAGCTCGGGCGGGACCGGCTGGCCCTTCTCGGCCAGCGTCTGCATCACGCGATAGCGCGCGGCGCGGACCTGGTAGACGAAATAGCCGTTCGCCACGAGCACGAAACCGATAACCGCCCAGAACACAATTGCGACCAGCACGAAGCCGAACATCATGGCCATTTCCCCTCATTTCCGCCCGATCGGGCAGTTTCAGAAGGGTTAGATGCGCGCAGACACGGGCCCGGATGCAAGGGGGCTGCCCCCGTCCCCTATCCCCACCGACAAGCGTTTTTTATTTTCTCTTTTTTTCGGGATCAATTCGGCTCCATCGACGATTTTTGCAGGTATTGCAGGCACTTAAGCCGCTTCGCCGCCGAACAGGGAAAGCTGATCGCCGCTGCGGGGCGGCTTGCGGAACCTGGTCACGACGAGGGGGCGGGCCTCCTTGTTGAGGCCGAGCCGCTTGGCCGCCATGTGGAAGCGCCGGGCGATCATCTCGGCATAGGGGCCGGTGCCGCTTCATGCGCGTGTTCCACTGGGCGTCGTAGTCCTTGCCGCCGCGCATCTGGCGGATCAGCGACATGACATGCCTGGCGCGGTCCGGCTCATTGGCCTCGAGCCATTCGCGGAACAGGTCCTTGATCTCGAGCGGCAGGCGCAGAAGCACATAGCCGGCCGAGCGCGCGCCGGCAATCGGCGGCGGCGGAGAGAATCGATTCCATCTCGCCGTCGTTCAGCGCGGGGATGACCGGCGCGAACATGACGCCCGTTGGAATGCCCGCCTCGCTCAGCGCACGGATCGCCTGCAAACGCCGCTGCGGCGTGCCGGCGCGCGGCTCCATCGTGCGCGCCAGCTTGCGGTCGAGCGTGGTGACGGAGAGCGCGACCTTCGCCAGACCCTCGCGCGCCATCTCCGCAGAGGATGTCGATATCGCGCAGCACCAGCGGCGATTTGGTGACGATGCCGACGGGATGTTTGAAATCGCGCAGCACTTCGAGGATGGAGCGCATGATGCGCATCTTCTTCTCGATCGGCTGATAGGGATCGGTGTTGGTGCCGATGGCGATGACCTTGGGCACATAGCCCGGCGCCGACAATTCCTTCGCCAGCAGCTCGGCCGCGTTCGGCTTGGCGAAGAGGCGGGATTCGAAATCGGCGCCCGGCGACATGCCGAGATAGGCGTGCGTCGGCCGCGCGAAGCAATAGATGCAGCCATGCTCGCAGCCGCGATAGGGATTGATCGAGCGGTCGAAAGAAATGTCCGGCGAGTTGTTGCGCGTGATGATCGTGCGTGTCGCGTCGCGGATGACCTCGGTGCGCAGGGGAGGCGGCGTGCCATCCTCGTCGCGCCAACCATCGTCGGTTTTCAACTCGGTCGCACGGTGGGGCGGGATCGTGGAAGGCCACGTGCCCTGGCCGCTGCTCCAGCCATCGTCGATCAGCGTGCGGGTCTGCTTCTCAAAGCGCCCCACCGCATTGGAAAGCGCCCCGCGTCCCCTCAGGAGCCGCCTGTCTGCCGTGATATCTAGGACCGTTGTCATGGTCCGAGGAATATAAGGCCGGTATGAGAACAAAGCAAGTACAAAATTGACAACGGTGATCGTGCGAATACTTTAATCAGTTCGAGAGGATTATTTTCCAGACCGATATTTAAGCGATATCAAAGAGTTGAGGATTTTTTCGGTTAGCCATTCGAGCAAGCGATGTGTAGGGCCGGTCGAATCTGTATGCTTACCGGTAAGCATCGCCCGAACTATCGAAGCAGCATGACCACCTACACAGACTTGAATCCTCAACGGGCGCTCATTTTCCGAATTATGCACCGGGACAACATGCCTTGGGTCTTGGATCACGGGTTGCATTGCAGGAATTCGCCCATTGCCGATCCCAACTATGTGGAAATCGGAAACCCTGAACTCATTGGCCGGAGACATCATCGCGCCGTTGATTGCGCGCCGGGCGGGACGCTGAGCGATTACGTGCCATTCTATTTCACTCCATTTTCTCCGATGCTCTACAATATCAAGACTGGCTACGGAGGCATCCGCAAACGCGAAAATGCCGAGATAGTGATCGTGGCGTCATCACTGCATCGATTGAGGGCGTTGCAATTACAATTTGTTTTTACCGATCGTCATGCCTATTTGGAGGCCGCGCAGTTCTCGTCCGATCTTGCGCGACTCGATTGGATCGATTGGCCGAGCCTGCAAGCGAGATCGTTCAAAAAGAATGATCTAGCCAAGTTCGAGCGCTATCAGGCCGAAGCCCTAGTGCACTGGGAACTCCCGGTCACCGCGATTCAGGGTATAGCCTGTTACAATGATTCTGTGGCTGCACCCCTGAGAACTCACCTTCAACAGCGAGGATTGCAGGTCCCCGTAACGATTAGACCAGCGTGGTACTTCTAATGATCACATTCACCGAAGGGAACTTGTTGGAATCAAAGGCCGAGGCGCTCGTCAACACCGTCAACACTGTTGGCGTGATGGGGAAGGGGATCGCGCTCATGTTCAAGGAGGCATTTGACGAGAACTATAGGGCCTATGAGGCAGCCTGCAAACGGCATGAAGTTTCGGTCGGTCAGATGTTTGTCACCGAAAGACGAAGCCTCATCGGCCCCAAGTGGATCATCAATTTTCCTACGAAGAAGGATTGGAAGCACCCTTCAAAGATCGAATGGATTGAGGATGGTCTGAAGGACCTTAAGCGGGTGATCGTTGAGCGTAATATTCGGTCGGTCGCGCTGCCGCCGCTTGGTAGCGGAAATGGTGGGCTAAACTGGCGCGATGTACGCGCCCTGATCCAGGATGCGCTTGCTTCATTGGGTGACGTTGACGTCATCGTATATGAACCGACTTCAAAATATCAAAACGTCGCAAAGCGAAGCGGTGTGGAGAAGCTGACGGTGGCGCGCGCGCTCGTCGCAGAGCTTGTGCGTCGTTACTGGATTCTCGGGATCGAGTGTTCGCTTCTGGAAGTGCAAAAGTTAGCGTATTTCCTAGAGCGCAATCTTGAAACATCCGGTCTAGAAAATCCGCTCAAACTTGAGTTCAAAGCCAACAAGTTTGGTCCCTACGCGCAAAAGCTCATGTTTTTGTTGAATGGATTGGATGGCAGCTATCTTCATTGCGAAAAAAGATTGGACGATGCAAAGCCAAGCGATGTGATTTGGTTTGAAGATGCAAAGAAGGATTTCGTTGCTGCCTATCTATCGAGTGGAGAGGCAAAACCATATGCGCACCTGTTGGAAGCAACAGACGATTTTATTGACGGGTTTCAGTCTCCATTAGGAATGGAGTTGCTTGCCACAGTTGATTGGCTTGTCGCCAAAGAAGGTGTCACCCCGGAAATTCCTGACATAGTTACTGGACTTCGCACATGGCCGGGGGGAGCCGCCGCCGCCAAGCGAAAACTAGAACTCTTCGATGAGAGATTGATTGGTCTGGCGTTAAAGCGACTCAAATCGCGCGGGACTATGTCAGCATCGGAGGGATAGATGCCTAATGGCCTAGAGGGGAGAAGCGACTAGCGGACGTGATCGGTGCTGCTGTTTTGGTCGGGCGCATTGCGACCGGCGAGGTTGAAGACCGTCAGAGCGTCAAGTCGGCGGCAGCCCAACTAGGTAGCAAGGGTGGAAAAGCGCGCGCCTCAGCGTTGTCTAATGTGAAGCGGAAAGCCATTGCCAAGAAGGCTGCAGCTGCGCGATGGGGCAAGAAATAGCGCGCGATTTGTAAATCCAGTCGCGGCTGACTTCCGAAAGTATTGTCGAAGTGCTTTTCATATTCTGCCATGTTTTTCGACACCGGGGATATTCTCAACAGTTGCGCGAGATGTTGTCGCAGCGCTTTGACACTAATGCCGGAAAGACGCTGATGCAGTCTCTTATGGCGCTCTTCCTACGCCGCACGCACGCTGCCGAGGAACGTCTCGACTTCGCTGCGCAGCTTGCCGCCTTGCGATGAGAGTTCGGCGGCGGCCATCTTGACGGTGTCGGCGGCCGAGCCGGTCTGATCGGCGGCGAGTTTCACCGCGCCGACATTGGCCGAGACGTCGCGCGCGCCCTTGGCGACTTCGTCGACATTGCGCGCAATCTCTCTGGTGGCCGCGCCTTGCTCCTCGATCGCCGCGGCGATGGAGGTGGAGATCTGGTCGATCTCGCCGATCGTCTTGCTGATCGAGGCGATGGCCTGGACCGCATCGTCGGTCGCGGCCTGCACGCCGGCGATCTGCGCGCCGATTTCCTCCGTCGCCTTGGAGGTTTGCGTCGCGAGGTTCTTCACTTCCGCCGCGACGACGGCAAAGCCCTTGCCGGCATTGCCCGCGCGCGCCGCCTCGATGGTGGCGTTGAGGGCGAGAAGGTTCGTCTGGTCCGCGATCTCGTTGATGAGCGAGAGGATCTCGCCGATCTTCTGCGACGCGCCGACGAGGCTCTTCACTTTCTGGTTGGCCTTTTCGGTTTCGGCGACGGCGTTCGCGGCGATGCGGCTGGATTCGCCCACCTGTCGGCCGATTTCCTGGGTGGAGGCGGAGAGTTCCTCGGTCGCCGCCGCCACGGTCTGCACATTGGCGGAGCTTTGTTCCGACGCGGCGGCCACCGCGCTCACCTTCTCGGTGGTCTGCGAGGCGGTGGCGCTCAGGGAGGAGGCGGAGGACTCCATCTGCTCCGCCTGACCGAAGACCGAGCGCATGATGGCGCTGACATTGGCGTCGAAATTCTTCGCGAGCGCATTGAGCTGACCGGTCCTGCCTTCCGCTTGGAGCCGCGCGCGTTCCTGCGCCTCGCTGAGGAGATCCTTCTCGGCCATCGCGTCGCGGAAAATGCTCATGGCCGAGGCCATCTGGCCGATCTCGTCGCTGCGCCCGACGCCTTCGATTTGGACGGCGAGATCGTGATGAGCGAGGCGCGTGATGGAATGGGTGAGGCGGCTTAGCGGGCGGATGACGCGAAACGCGATCCAGCCGATGCCGCCGGCCAGCGCCGCGAGCACGAACGCCGCCACGGCCCACATGACAATGGAGAAGAAGCTGTCGGCGTGCTCGGCCATCGCTTCGGTCTCATCGCCCTTGGCGTTGGTGGCCGTCACGATCTGGTCGATCACGGCGCGATGGGCCGTGTAGGCGCGGCTCATCGCGGCATAGGCTTCGCGCGCCGTCTTCTGGTCGCCGCTTGCGAGCGCGGGCAGGAACACGTTTTCCGTCTGTCTCCAGAACTCGCCGACCTGGGCGTCCGACTTCTGCGTCAGAAGCTGCTTGATGCCGCCGTCTATGTCCGCATTGGTCCAGTAGGCGCGGCGGTCGTCATATTCCTTGTGCAACTCGGTGAGGCGCGCGCGGTGCTGCGCAAGCTCTGACGGATTGTCGAGCGCGAGCGTCGCTTCGAGATAGGATTCCAGGATGTATTCCGGCGGCGGCAGGATGTCCGCGACGAGGTCCTTGCCGAGCGAGATCTGCGTATAGACGGGTCCGCCGACCTTGAGTTTGGAGAGGGCGACGACGCCCGTCAGCAGGACGGCGGAAAATCCGAGCGCGACCACGATGCCGAAAATCGTGACGCCGGTCTTGATATTGAACTTTGGCACAGGCAGCCCCTTCGCTTCACGCAGCCGGGCGCAACACCCCCGTGTTCGCGCGGCGTAGAAAACTCCAACCTGATTGCGACGCCGGGATTTCCGGCGTGTGCCGTTTTGTGTCGAATTGTGTCGCGCGGGTCAGACCCGCGCCTTGGCTTCCTTGCGCTTGGCGGCGAGGGGATGCATCACGCCCGCGCCCGCCGGCCACACGCCCGGCTCGGTCTTGATGTAGCGGCAGAGCTTTTGCGCATGCGGCGAGAGCGTCTCCCAGATCTCGTGCGGCATGGACTTCCAGTAATTCGCCGGATCGACCCAGGGCGCGTGATACTCCACGTTCGGCATGGCGCGGATTTCCTTCGACAGGTTCGGCGTCGCGCCGTGCCAGGCGCGGTTGTCGCGGAACACGCCCGCGCCCGCCTTGGCGCCGACAAGCGTGGAGAGCCGCATCCATTCCGGCTCGTCGGCCAGCATCGGCGGCTTCGGCACGCGGCCCTGCGTGCCGGCGATCTGGCGGATCGGGCCGTTTTCCCAGGTGAAATCGCTCATCAGGAAGTTGATCGTGACATGCGGCGGCGTGCGCTCGAGGATGAGGCCGACGGTCGCCGCGTCCAGTTCGTCCGTACCCGGAATTTTGTTGAGGCGGATGCCGACGCGCTCGGCCTGCGCGCGGCGCGCCGGCGAAATCTGGAACGTGTCGCGCGTGTCGGCGTGCAGGCCCTGATACTCGATCGCGCCGGGCAGGCACAGATCGCCGCCCGCGCCGCGCACGAAATAGTCCGCCGTGCCGAAGATCCGCGTCAGGATCGGCGTGGTGGCCGGAAGATCGATCATCGACGCCCACACCGGATCGTGCAGCAGCTCGCGCGACGCCGACGCCGTGCCGTAGGAGTAGCGGTGGGGCAGGCGGCCCGTCTCGGTGACGTATTTCCGGCCGCCTTCGCCCTTGATCTCGAGAATTTTCCTGAGGACGCGTGCGCTCGCCTCGCGCCAGACGGCAAGCCGCTCCGGATCGAGCAGGTTGTTCACCACGACGAAGCCGTCGCGGAAGAAGATGCGCGCGGCGCGCTCGACCTCGTGCGGCTCGACGATCTCAAGGCCCTGGATGCCGTTCTTCTGGCGGAAAACCTTGCGCAGGCGCTGCACGTCCGGGTCGTCATAGCGCCGGGCGCGCGGCGCGCGCGGATCGACCTGGCCGGAGTTCAGCGGGGGGACAAAGGGCATTCCGTTGTCGTCGGTCGTCTCGTTGGGCGGCGTCGCAGCGTCCCAGCCGACGCTGGTTTCGCCGTAGATCTTCAATCCGTCGAGTTCGCCCATCATATGCCCTGCGAATGGCCAATTCCCGCGCGGATGCTAAAGCGGGCGAGGCCGCGGCGCCACGGCCGATCCGCCGTTTCTGAACCACAATTAACCCGCGCGGCAGGAAAGCTTTTGGCGGGCCGGGTGGATCGCGGCATAGTCCATGGATGATTAGCGTCGTCATCCCGGCCCTGAATTCGCAGGATTTCCTGCCGCACTGCTTCGACAGCCTGATCGCCGCCACCGTGCGCGGTCTGGTGAAGGAAGTGATCGTGGCCGATGGCGGCTCGACCGACGACACGCTGACGATCGCGGACGCCGCCGGCGCGCATGTGGTGAACGCCGGCAAGGATCGCGCATCGCAACTCATTGCCGGGGCGGGTTCGGCGCGTGGCGACTGGCTGTTGTTCCTGCACCCCGAGACGGCGCTCGAGGCAGGCTGGGAGAACGAGGCGGAGTCGTTCATGTCGCGCGCCACGCTGGAGCGGCCGCGCGCCGCGACATTCCGCTTCGCGCTCGACGATTTCGAACCAAAGGCGCGGCGCAGCGAGGCGATGGCGGCATGGCGCTGGCGCCTGTTCGGTCTCGCGCATGGCGACCAGGGTCTGCTCCTGCCGCGGCGCTTCTACCAGAAGCTCGGCGGCTATCGCGCCGTGGCGATGGAGGATGCCGATCTCGTTCGCCGCATCGGGCGCGGACGTCTCTTGATGCTGCGCAGCCGCGCGATCAACATGGCTGCGCCCTTGCGACACCGCCGCGCCGTGCTGCTGACGATCCTGCACGCACTGCGCGTGCCGAAGTCTGTCGTGGCTCTGCTCGGCTAGATCGCGCCTTGGTGCGCGGACGGACGAACCCGCCGATCCGGCTCAGATAGTCCCACCGATCTAGCGCCAGTCGGCGAGTGCGGCGGAATCGAAATACTCGTCCAGTCGCGTGATATGTCCTTCGCGCACCTTGCAGACGATGCAGGCGGCCAGCGAGACCTCCTTGCCGTTCGCAAGCTTGCCCTTCAGCAGATGCTGTTCGACGAAGCCGCCCTCGAACACGTCGAGACGCCGGCGCGTGTAGTGGCGTTCGGGCACGTTGCGGATGAAACTCTCCAGCGTTTCTAGATTTTCTTCGACGGTAACGGACGCACCGTCGCTGTTGTGCCAGACGATCGCGTCCGGCGCGTAGATCGCACGCACAGCCTCAAGATCGCCGCGTTCGATCGCGTTCAGAAAACTTTCCGCCATCTGCCGTGTTGCCTCGTACGCCACCAACGCGCTCCTCGGACGAATCCCGGCGGTACTCTGAGCCCTCTAACCATATCTCGACAAGCGCGGGATGGGGCCATGGTTGAATAATTCAAAACGCGCGGGCCCAAATTGGCTCTGGCTCAGCCACCCGCCAGGGCATTGGTGATGACGACCTCGTCGCCCGGCCTCAGGCGGTGCGCGCCGGCATCCTTGGCGCGGACCATCTGGCCGCCGTGCAGAAAGACGATGTTGTGGCGGATGCCGCCGCCTTCGTCGAAGAAATGCAGCGCGAGCGCCGGATGGCGATGGGCAAGGTCGCTCAGCACGGCGCCGATCGAACTTCCCTCTGCGGAAAGAAAACGCTCGCCGCCCATCACGGGGCGCAGGATGGGCGGCAACTGAACGCGGATGCTCAACTTGCGTAGGCCTCGACGCTCATGATGCGCGGCAGGCCGCTCGCCACCTCGCGCCAGCTTTCGCCAAGATCGTCGCTGCCATAGATCACGCCCGACGCGGTGCCGAAATAGAGGCCGCCCGGGTCCATCTGATCGGCTGCGAGCGAGCCACGCAGCACGGCCGTGAAACAGTTCGCGGGAAGACCATTGGTCAGCGCTTCCCATGTCCGTCCATTTTTTGTGCGATAGACGGCGAGCTGCCCGCCGCGCGGGAAGCGGAAATTGTCACCGTCGAGCGGCACCACGAAGACGTGGCCGGACCTAAGGTCCATCGCCGACGGAAACCCGAAGCTGCAACGGTGACCATCGGACAGTTCGGCAACGGGAAGTCCGTCCTCGATCACCTGCCAGTTGTCGCCGCCATCATCACTGCGATGCACGCCGCGATGTTCCTGGCGGAACATCACGTTCGCGTTCTTTGGATCGTGAGTGACGCTGTGTACGCATTGTCCCGTGGACGCAGGCGCTGCGTCATCGGCAGGGTTCACCCCCTTGTTCTTCGGACTCCACGTTTTGCCGCCATCGTCGGTACGGAAGAATCCGGCTGACGAGACGCCGACCCACATGCGGTTCGGATTGTTCGCATCGCTCATGACCGTATGCGCACCGAGGCCGCCGAAACCGGGTTGCCAGCCGCTGCGCGAGGGCTGCTCGTTGAATCCGTCAACCGGTTGCCAGGATTGGCCGCGGTCGCGGCTGACGAACAGGCCCGCTTCCGAAACGCCGGCATAGAGCGCGCCGTGCGCCCAGTGCAGCGTCCATATCTGATCGACGAAGCGCCCGCCGCCCTTCAGCAGGCCGGTGAAATCCTCCTTGGCGATCAGGCGATGATGTTCGGGATTGCCGCGATCCTCGGGCCGGTAACGTGGCGCGCTCTCGAGCTGCTTCCAGTTCTTGAGATCATCGCTCGTGAACAGCGCGACGCCATAGTTGGGGCTGTTCACCGCAATATAGGTACGGCCGCCGTCGTCGCGGGTTGAAGCCGTGACGGGCCAGCCGCGCAGGACGAATTCGGTTTCCCAGTTGCGGCGATCCCTGCTGCTCAGAATGGCGGCGCCCTTGGGCGTGCCGACGATCAATGAGACGGGCATGACGTTTGCTCCTCGACGCGGGGAGGAGAATAGCCATTATCCGTCGCGGCGGGAGAGGGGGTCTTCGGTCAGGCGGGGCATGATCTCGACAAAGTTACAGGGCTGGTGGCGGATATCGAGTTGATATTTCAGGATTCCGTCCCAGCCGTCCTTCACCGCACCGGGCGAGCCGGGCAGGGCGAAAAGATAGGTTCCCTTGGCGACGCCGGCGCAGGCGCGCGACTGCAGGGTCGAGGTGCCGATCTTCCCGAAGCTGATCTGATGGAAGATGACGGAGAAGCCGTCGATTTCCTTTTCGAAAAACGGCCGGAATGCCTCGACCGTCACGTCGCGCCCGGTAAGTCCGGTGCCTCCGGTCGAGATCACAACGTCGATCGTGGGATCGTCGATCCACTGACGAAGCTGCGCGGAAATCTTTGCGACGTCGTCGGTGACGATCGTGCGCGCGGCGAGCACGTGACCCGCATCCTTGATGCGTCCCGCCAGCGTATCGCCCGACTTGTCGTTCGAGGCGTCACGCGTGTCGGACACCGTCATGACGGCGATGCGGACGGGAACAAATTTGGTGCTTTCGTCAATACCTGGCATCGCTGACCACCGTGTCTGGCGTTGTTGTGACGGCCGGCGGACGCGGGGCGGGCGGCTGCGCCGGCGGATTGTAGATCGGCCATTGGCCGGAAACCGTCTCGTCCAGGCTCGGCGTCGGCTGTCCCATGCGCCGGCTGTACATCCAGTGGTACATGAGGAGGCGCTTCACATAGGAGCGCGTCTCCGACGCGCGGATGCTCTCGATAAACATAAGTGCATCGTCTTCCTTGCCGGCGCGTGCATTGATCCATCCGGCCAGCTTCATGCGGGCCTGCGTTGTAGGCAGCGGCACCTGAACAAGATTGCCGCCATACTGGTCGAGCAATTGCGCGATGTAGCGCTGGCCGAGCGACATGTTGTAGCTGGGATCGTTCAACTGAGAGACTGCGCCTTCGCCGCCGACTTTCGTTGCGGTTGCCGGCATGAGCTGCATCAGCCCGCGCGCGCCGATCGGCGATACCGCGTCGGCCTGAAAGCGGCTTTCGATGCGCGTGAATGCGAGCACAAGCGAGGGGTCGATCGTGTAGCCGCCTTCGGGCTTGTATTGCGGCACGGGATAAAGGCCCGTGAGCTGAATGCCGCGCGCCGATTCCGTCTCGCTGGCGCGCAGTTCGATGTTCGGCACATTCATCCGCCGTGCTAGCGCGGCATAACCCATGTCGTGGCTGCCATCGCTGGCGCCGAAGGCGCGGTTGAGTTCCTGCGGTACGGAGGCGCGTTCTTCGCCGATTTGCATGAGCGCAACGGCGCGATGCGCAGATGGCACGGCCATGATCGCGGTGAAGTCGGCGGCAGTGAGCACCGGATCGACGAAGCCCCTCTGCGTGTCTTCGCCCAGCAATTTTTCTGCGAGCACGCCGTAGAACGTCGGCTTTTCGCGTGCGGCGGCCGTCAGCAGGGTGATGACGCGCTGCGGATCGCCCAGACGCAAATAGGCGCGCGATGCCCAGAACGCGCCGGCCGCACGCGTATAGTTCGCCACGTTGGCGGCCTGCGCCAGAATTTCGAAATGCCTGGCAGCGTCGTCGTAATTGCCCATCCGGAACGCGGCGAGGCCCGCGTCCCAGTCGAGCAACGGCACGGAGGGCCGCTCCGGCGCCTGGAAACTCATGGCCACGTCCCAGGCCGGCTGATCCATGCCTTCCGCGAGATAGGAGGCGGCGACGCGATGAGCCAGCCGCGCGATGTCGTAGTTGGCTGCGCCGGCTGCGATCGCCTCGTTCAGGACCAGATGCGCCTGGTCGGGCTGATCCGCCTTGATGAAGCGCTCGATCTGCGGCTGCGCCGCGCGGCCGGCCTCGGAGCTGAGCGGCGGATCGGGCTGGTCGAACTCTTCATATCCACCACCCCTGCGCCGCGCCGGTCCGGCCGGAACGGGCACGCTCGCCGTCATCACGATGACGACTTTGTGGTGGCGCTTGTGAACCCGCTTGGAGGCGCGTTGGACTGCGAGGCGATAGACGCGGTCGGCGATCGGAAGTTCGGGGTAGGCGCGCAACCACTCGGTCAGTTCCGCCAACGTCGCATGGGAACGCGGCGACAGGTAACGCTCTGCAAGCACATAACCTTCGAGCGATGTGTCGGAGACTTGCCCGAACAAACTCCTCGCCGTGTCGAAACGGCCGGCGCGGATGGAATCGAAGATCCGGCCATAGAGCGACACATCGTTCGGCGACAAGACCGTCATCGGCACGCTCGCCGCTTCGCCGCCATCGGCCGGTAGCGGAAGTTCCGCTCTTGCGGTCCCGACGGCCGCGGCAAAGACAAACGCAACGAGGCTACAGGTCGAAAGGCGCATCATTGTTTTCCGATTCGCTGTGTCGCTCACGGTGCAAGCGAACTGTGCTCAATCTTTGGCGGGCAACCCGAGCGCGTCGAGCTTGTCCGCGACGGCCTGCAAATCACGCCACGCCAGTTTCTTATGTGCGGGCTGCCGGAGCAAGTAGGCAGGATGAAGCGTCGGTAACACGGGAATCATTTCTGTGCCGATCCGGTACTCCAGCCAGCGGCCGCGCAACTTCATGATTCCGTCATTGAGTCCGAGAACATGACGCGCCGATACCGCGCCGAGCATGATCATGATCCTGGGTTGCGCGAGTTCGATATGTCGGCGCAGGAACGGGATGCACATCGCCACTTCGCCCGGATCGGGATTGCGATTGTCCGGTGGGCGCCACGGCATCACGTTGATGATGTAGGCACGCGTCCGGTCTAAACCGATCGCGGCCATCATCTTGTCGAGTAACTTGCCCGCGCGTCCGACGAAGGGCAGGCCCGCCTTGTCCTCGTCATGTCCGGGCGCTTCGCCGATGAACATGATGCGGCTGTTCGGATTGCCGTCGGCGAAGACGGTGTTGGTCGCCAGTTTTTTGAGCTGGGAACCTTCGAAGCTTTCCATGGCCGCGCGGAGCTCGGCGAGGGTGCGGCACTTCGCTGCGATCTCCACGGCCGAGCCGAACCCGTCCGTCGCCAATGGGGCAAGCGTGGTTGGCTTGATCTGGGCGAGCGGAGGATTGGGCCGCGGAACAGCCTTTGGAGCGGTCGCCGCGGCCTGCGGCACAACAGGAGCCACAGCCGCGCGCGCGCTGAACCGGTCGACCGGCGCGTCGCCTGTAGCCTCGTCCGCACCGGCTTCGACAAGCCAGTTCAGGGCGGCCAGGGATTCCTCTCGGGAAGCTGTCATGCGGCGATGATAGTCGCGGTTGACCGCCGAATCCTACCGCCCCATAACGGCTATACGGGGATGAAATCGGGTTTTTGGCAGATGGCAGAAGCAATTCAGCGCGAGAGCATGGAATATGACGTCGTGATCGTCGGCGGCGGGCCCGCGGGGCTTTCCGCGGCGATCCGGCTGAAGCAGATCAACCCCGAGATCAGCGTCTGCCTGCTCGAAAAAGGCTCGGAGATCGGCGCGCACATCCTTTCGGGCGCGGTGATCGATCCGGTCGGCATCAACGAACTCATTCCGGACTGGAAGGAGAAGGGTGCGCCGATCGACACGCCGGTGACCGACGACCGCTTTTATTTCCTTGGACCGGCCGGCGCGATCCGCCTGCCCAACTTCGCGATGCCGCCGCTGATGAGCAATCACGGCAACTACATCGTCAGCCTGTCGAACCTCTGCAAATGGCTGGCGACGCAGGCAGAAGCGCTTGGCGTGGAAATCTATCCGGGTTTTCCGGCCGCTTCGCTCGTGATCGAGAATGGTGTCGTGAAGGGCGTGACGACGGGCGATCTCGGTGTGGCGAAAGATGGCCACCACAAGGACGGATTCACGCCCGGCATGAATCTACTTGGCAAATACACGCTGTTCGCCGAAGGCGCGCGCGGTTCGCTGACCAAGCAGTTGATGAAAATCTTCAAGCTCGATGCGGACTGCGACTACCAGAAGTTCGGCATCGGCGTGAAGGAGCTTTGGGAACTGCCGCCGGACAAGCACAAGCGCGGTCTGGTGATACATACGATGGGCTGGCCGCTGGACAATTCAACCGGCGGCGGCCTTTTCATGTATCACTGGGGCGAGAATTTCGTTTCCATCGGATTTGTCGTTCATCTGAATTACTCAAACCCCTACATCTCGCCGTTCGACGAGATGCAGCGCGTCAAGCAGCACCCCAAGATCCGCGAGATGCTCGAAGGCGGCAAGCGCATCGGCTACGGCGCGCGCGCGCTGACCGAGGGCGGGCTGCAGTCCGTGCCCAAACTTGTGTTCCCGGGCGGCGCGCTCGTCGGCTGCGGCGCCGGCTTTATGAACGTCCCGCGCATCAAGGGCAGCCACAATGCGATCAAGACCGGCATGATGGCCGCGGAATCGGTGGCATCCGCGCTGGCCGCAGGGCGTTGCGCCGATGTGGTGGACGGCTACGAGGAAGCCTGGCGCGCCAGCCATGTCTACAAGGACCTGAAACGCGTACGGAATGTTAAGCCTCTCTGGTCAAAATTCGGTACCATTGTGGGAGTACCGCTGGCGGCACTCGAAATGTGGACCAACCAGCTCTTCGGATTTTCGTTCTTCGGCACGCTGAAACACGGCAAGCCGGACTATGCGACGCTGAAGCCGGCGTCGAAGTTCAAGAAGATCGTCTATCCAAAGCCGGACGGCGTCATCAGCTTCGACAAGCTTTCCAGCGTGTTCCTGTCGAACACCAACCATGAGGAAGACCAGCCGGTTCACCTGAAATTGACCGACCCGTCGATCCCGATCCGCGTAAATCTGCCCGAGTATGACGAACCCGCGCAGCGTTATTGCCCCGCGGGCGTTTACGAAGTCGTGCAGGACGCGTCAGGTCCGCGGTTTCAGATCAATGCGCAGAATTGCGTGCACTGCAAAACCTGCGACATCAAGGATCCGGCGCAGAACATAAACTGGACAACGCCGGAAGGCGGAGGCGGGCCAAATTACCCGAACATGTAGGAGCACTCGTTGCGCATAGCAGGATTCGCCGCCGCCTTCGGATTGGCCGCATTGGTTTCAGCTTGCGCGAGTACCGGCATGCAGGGCGCATCGCCGGCCGAAAATGCCCAGGCCGCCGAGTATGGCAACTATCTTTCGGCGCGGTTCGCCGCCAGCCAGCACAATCTGAAGGATGCGGCGGCGTACTATCGCGCCAGCGTCGCAGCCAACCCCAACAACCCGCAGCTGCTTGGCCTGGCTTTCTTCTTTGCAACGTCTTCCGGCGACATCGAGTCGGCGGGACAACTGGCCGAAAAGGTCGTCGCGATCACGCCCGACGATCGCGCGGGGCGGTTGACGCTCGCTGTCGTAGCCATGAAGCACCACGACTATGCAGGCGCACGCAAAATCATCGCCATGTCCGCCAAAGGACCGTTCACGTCGCTCACCGTTTCGCTGATCGACGGCTGGGCCGCTGCGGGACTGGGCGACAAGGCCGCCGCAACGGCAGATATCGCCACCATGCGCGCGCAGGACGGCGCGGATACCATGGGCATGTTCCATCTGGCGCTTTTGTCCGACTATCTCGGCGACAAGGAGCTGGCGGAGACGTCCTACCGGACGGTGATGAATGACGGCGCGACGCCGCGCGTGATCGACGCCTATGGCCGCTTTCTGGAACGCAGCGGAAGAACAGCCGACGCGACGAATTTCTACACAAAGTTTTCCGCCGACTCCGGAGTGAAACAGATCGCTGCGGCGGGACTGGCCCGCATCAAGGCGGCCGTCAAGCCCGATGCGCTCGTAACCAAACCCGAGGACGGTGCGGCCGAGGCGCTGTTCGGCATTGCGTCGGCACTAACGGATCAGAGCAGCGTCGACGTTTCGATCCTCTATCTGCGGCTCGCGCTGTATCTGCGCCCGGGCCTGGATCTCGGTGCAGTTCTTCTGGCGGACCGTCTGGAAGGATTGCAGAAATACGAAGACGCGATCGAGGTCTATCGCACGGTAGACAAAAGTTCGGCCTATTTCCGTCTTGCGAGCGTCGAGATCGCGCTGGACGAGGCGCGGCTCCAGAAGAACGACGCTGCCATCGCCGATTTGAAGGTGATCACAAGCACCGATCCGACCGATATCGACGCGTGGACCGCGTTGGGCGACACCTACCGCAGCAGCCAGAAGTTCGCCGAAGCGTCCGACGCGTATGACCACGCGATCGCTCTTCTTGGTCCGGGCAGCGCCAAGGATTGGCCGATCTATTTCGCCCGCGCGGTTTCCGAGGAGGGCGCCAAGAACTGGAATGCCGCAGAAGTCGATCTGAAGAAGGCGCTGCAGCTTGCGCCGGACGAGCCGGCCGTCCTCAACTATCTCGGCTATAGTTATATCGATCAGAACCGGAACATTCCCGAAGCACTGGCCATGCTGGAAAAAGCGCACGCGCTGAAGCCGACGGACGGCTACATCGCCGACAGCGTCGGCTGGGCCTTTTTCAAGCTCGGCCGCTATGCCGACGCGGCGCGAACGCTGGAGAATGCAGTCGAACTCATTCCGGGCGATCCGACGATCAACGATCATCTGGGTGACGCCTATTGGCGCGTCGGGCGCAAGGTCGAAGCCAGGTTCCAGTGGAGCCATGCGCTTAGCTTCGGACCGGAAGTCGATCAGAAGGCGCTGATCGAGAAGAAGCTCAAGGACGGATTGGCCACCGGTGACAAGCCGAACTGACGTCATCGGGGCCTTCGCGCCGGCGAAGATCAACCTGTTCCTGCATGTCGGCGAAAAACGCGCGGACGGGTTCCACGATCTCGAAAGTCTTGTCGTGTTCGCCGAAGCCGGCGATACGCTGACATTCGCGCAGTCGGGCGAACTGACGCTCGCGCTGGACGGACCATTCGCCAAGGGTTTGGAAGCGGAGGGCGACAATCTGGTCCTGCGCGCAGCGCGGGCGCTTGCGGCGCATGCCGGGCGTTCGGCGGGCGCGGCCATCACACTCACCAAGAACTTGCCGGTCGCCTCGGGCATCGGCGGCGGATCGGCGGACGCCGCAGCCGCGTTGCGCGGTCTAACCCGATTGTGGGCGCTCGATATGTCGTGGCCGGACCTTCGCGCCATCGCCGAAACGCTTGGTTCGGATGTGCCGGTATGCGTCGAAAGCAAATCGTCGTGGATGGAAGGGCGCGGCGAGCGCGTGACGCCGGCGGGCGCTTTGGCCGAGATGGCAATGGTTCTCGTCAATCCGGGTGTCGCCGTTCCGACGGCCGGCGTGTTTCGAAATCTCAAGACGCGCCACGGAACAGGAACGATCGATCATGCTGCGCGCATGCTGCTGCCGCGCGAATTGATCGCCTTTCTGAAAACCACGAGCAACGATCTCGAAATGCCCGCGCGTGCGTTCGCGTCCGTTATCGGTGAAGTCTTAAGCGAACTCTCGCGCATGCCGGGCGTCGAGCTCTGGCGCATGAGCGGCAGCGGCGCGACCTGTTTTGCGTTGTTCGAAGACGAGGGCGCGGCCGAAATGGCCGCAATCGCGCTCTCCCATTCGCATCCGCAGTGGTGGGTGCAGGCGACGCGGATCGCGTCCTAGTAAGCCCGTTCGACGCAGAAGTCGGCGATATCGGCGAGCGCGGCGCGTGTCTCGCTGGGCTTTAGCGGCTCGAGCGCGGCGACGGCGCTGTCGGCATAGTGCCGGGCGCGCGTCATGGTTTCCTGGATCGCACCCGTCTCTTCGACATAGGTGATCGCCTGTTCGAGATCGGCTTCGCTTTGCGGGCCGCCTTCGATGACGCGTTTCCAGAACGTGCCGGACTGCGCATCGGCACGGGCATAGGCGAGGATGACGGGCAGGGTGACCTTGGCCTCGCGGAAATCGTCGCCCACCGCCTTGCCCATCATCGCCTGTCTGCCTGAGTAATCGAGCGCGTCGTCGACAAGCTGGAACGCGATGCCGAGATTTTCGCCATAGGCGTGCAGCGCCTTGATGAACTCCGGGCCGCGTTTGCAGAGCGTGGCGCCGGCTTCGGCGGCGGCGGCGAACAACGCGGCCGTCTTGGCGCCGACGACTTTCAGATAGTGCTCTTCGGTGGTTCCGAGATTGCTTTCGGACTTCAGCTGCATCACCTCGCCTTCGGCGATGATGGCCGACGCGCCGGCGAGGATCTCGAGCACGCGCAAACTTCCCGTGTCGACCATCATCTCGAAAGCCCTGGAGAACAGAAAATCGCCGACCAGAACGGTCGCCTTGTTGCCCCACACCAGATTGGCCGCGACCTTGCCGCGGCGAAGGGTGCTCGCGTCCACCACATCGTCGTGAAGCAGCGTGGCCGTGTGGATGAACTCGACCGCGGCGGCGAGATTGATGTGCTTGTTGCCGGTGTAGCCGCCCATCTTGGCGGCGGCGAGCGTCAGCATCGGCCGAAGGCGCTTGCCGCCGGAATCGATCAGGTGGCGGGCAAGGTCCGGGATCAGGTTGACGGCGCTGCCCATGCGGGCATGGATCATCTTGTCCGTCGCGTTCATGTCGGCGGCGACCAGAGCATGCAGCCGCTCAACGGGCGATACGCCGTCCGCGGCAGGCTTGCGTGTCCCAGGCTTCAACATCAGTCCGTCCTTGCGGGAGAGCCCCCGCTTTTGCGACATTGCGAGGCGTTTATGGCCCGGTCAAGCAGGTCATATCCCTGACGGCGCATCAACAAACCGAGAACGGACCGGGCCATGCGTGTAGTGCTCAAGACCAACAATCCGGTACTGCTGAGTTTCGCGCAGAGCCTGCTCAACGATGCACAAATCGAATGCGTGGTATTCGACGAGAACGCCAGTGTCATGGACGGCAGTCTGGGCATTTTGCCGCGCCGCCTGATGGTGGCCGACGACGACTTCGAGCGCGGGCAGGCCGTCCTGCGTGAAGGGGTTGCGCCAAACGACCGCCCTGCGGAGACCACCACAGACAAATTCCTCGGCGGCCGGCTGACGGTCCGGCAGCTTGCGCATGGATTTCGCGCCGGGCTCGACGCCGTGATGCTCGCCGCTGCCGTGCCCGCACGATCCGGTGACAATGTTCTCGAATTGGGAAGCGGCGCGGGCACTGCCAGCCTCTGCCTTGCGACGCGGGTGTCCGGTGTGTCGGTCACTGGTGCGGAAATCGACACCGAACTTGTCAGACTTTCGAACGGCAACGCCACCGCGAACCAGCTTGGCGGTCGCGCGGTGTTCGTGACGGTCGATGTGCTCGATCTGCCGGCAGACATGAAGCGCGACTATGCCCATGTGCTCTGCAACCCGCCGTTTCACGGCCCGCAAGGCGAGCGTTCGCCGGACGATGGACGCGCCACCGCCACGCACGATGACGGTATGCTCGCCGAGTGGCTCAGCGCCGGTGTCAAGCGGACCGCATCTGGCGGTACGTTCACCTGCATCGTCCGCGCCGATCGCGTGGCCGAAACTTTGGCTGCGATTCCCGCGACTGGCGTCCGCGTCTTTCCGCTCTGGCCGCGCCAGGGCGAAGCGGCGAAGCGTGTCATCGTACAGGTCCGCAAGGGTTCGCGCGGCCCCCTCGAACTTCTCGCCGGACTGGTGCTGCACAAGGACGATGGTTCGTATACGGATGAAGCCGATTCGGTGTTGCGCGGCGAGAAGGGATTGAACCTGTGAGCCGGATCTTCGGGAAAGTTTGCCAGAACGGTATCGTCGTGCGCGACTTCGACACCGAGACGCATCCCGGCACCGTCATCGAAGTTTCCGACATTTCCGGTAGCAAAGGCGCTTTCTTCGAACGCATCGGACAGGCTGCCGCCAACTGGGACGGGACGCGCGCGATAAGGCCGGTGCGCCGAACATGAAGTCATTCGTTTTTGCCGGCGTGGCGCTGATTTGGCTTGCGACGCCCGCGCTGGCGGGTCCGCCCTATGTCACGGACGATCCGCAGCCGACGGACAACGGGCACTACGAAATCTACGCCTTCACGGGCGGCACGGCCACGATCGATGGCAGCAGCGGCCAGGCGGGCATCGATTTCAACTATGGCGGCGCCGAGAACCTCCAACTCACGATGGTGTTGCCGTTCGCCTATGACAGTCCGCGAGGTGGTGCGAGCGTGACCGGCTTTGGCGATGTCGAGCTCGCGGCGAAATACAAGTTCCTGCATCAGGACACGTTCGGACTCGACGTGGCGATTTTTCCACGGCTGTTCCTGCCGACGAATTCCAATCCTGCGCTGGGGAGCAAACACGCATCGCTCTTCATTCCGATCTTTGCCGAAAAGGACTGGGGCGACTGGAACGTGTTCGGCGGCGGCGGATGCACGATCAATCGCGGCGGCAGCTCACAGGATTTCTGCCAGATGGGTCTCGTCGTGGCGCGCCGCGTCATCCCGGAGCTGCAACTCGGACTTGAATTGTATCACCAGACCCCGGGTGAGAAGGGCGCGAGGCACTCTACAGGCCTCGGCTTTGGTGCGATCTACGACCTCAACGAGCATTACCACCTGATGGCATCCGCCGGACCGGGCATCCAGAACGCCGATCCCACCAATCAGGCGACCTGGTACGCGGCGCTGCTGTTCACCTATTAACGGCTACTTGCCGAACACGACCTTGCACCGGCAGCTCAAAGACGGGCGCGCCGCGCTTCTTGTTCTATTCGGTGACGGACTATAGGTTCCCGCTCGATTTCAGGACGTACGAATCGTGGCCGCTCCCAAGGAAAAAAAGAGGACATTTCAGGACCTGATCCTGACGCTGCAGAACTTCTGGGCGTCCAAGGGATGCCTGATCCTGCAGCCTTATGACGACCAGATGGGCGCGGGCACGTTCCACCCGGCGACGACGCTGCGCGCGCTCGGGCCCAGGCCGTGGCGCGCGGCATACGTCCAACCCAGCCGGCGGCCCAAGGACGGCCGCTATGGCGAGAACCCGAACCGTCTGCAGCACTATTACCAGTTCCAGGTGATCATGAAGCCGGCGCCCGCCGGCATCCAGGACCTGTACCTGGAGAGCGTGCGCGCCATCGGACTCGATCCGGCGCTGCATGACATCCGCTTTGTCGAGGACGATTGGGAAAGCCCGACGCTCGGCGCCTGGGGCCTTGGCTGGGAGGTATGGTGTGACGGGATGGAGATTTCCCAGTTCACATACTTCCAGCAGGTCGGCGGCATCGACTGCGATCCGGTGAGTGCGGAGATCACCTATGGTCTCGAGCGCCTCGCGATGTATGTGCAGAATGTCGAGTTCGTCTACGACCTCGCCTTCAACGAAGACTTCCGGTACGGCGAGGTGTTCCACCAGGCCGAACAGGAGTTCTCCGCCTATAATTTCGAGATGGCGGATACCGGCATTCTCTTTCAGCATTTCAAGGACGCCGAGAAGCAGTGCCAGGACCTGATCGGCGGCAACAAGAAGCTCGCGCTGCCCGCCTATGACCAGTGCATCAAGGCGAGCCATGCGTTCAATCTTCTCGACGCGCGCGGCGTCATCAGCGTGACGGAACGCGCAGCGTATATCGCGCGGGTGCGGGCGCTCGCCAAAGCCTGTTGTGAAGCGTGGCTTGCGACGCCGATGGGCGACTACAAGCCGAGGTTCGGCTGATGGCCGATCTTCTGCTCGAACTGTTCAGCGAGGAAATCCCCGCGCGCATGCAGGTGCAGGCGGCGAAGGACCTCGAACGCCTGGTCGTCGGTGCATTGTCGGACCGTGGACTTCTGTTCGAGGGCGCCACGACCTTTGCCGGTCCGCGTCGCTTGACGCTTGCACTGATGGGGCTGCCGTCGAAGCAGCCGGATGTCAGCGAAGAAAAGAAGGGCCCGCGCATCAATGCGCCGGCCAAGGCGATCGATGGTTTCCTGCGCTCGGCGGGCGTGACGTTGGAACAGTGCGAGAAGCGCGACGACGGCAAGGGGGAGTTCTATGTTGCGGTCGTCCACCGCAAGGGCCGCGCGACCGCCGATGTGCTGGCCGAAGTTCTGCCGGACTGCTTCGCCAGGCTGCCCTGGCCGAAATCCATGCGCTGGCCGCAGGCGTCGAACGTGCCCGTCCGCTGGGTGCGGCCGCTGCATTCCATACTCTGCACGCTCGACGGAGAGGTCGTTCCCTTTGCATTCGCCGGCGTGACCAGCGGCAATCGCACGCGCGGCCACCGGTTCCTTTCGAAGGGCGAGATCGAAGTGCGCCGTTTCGACGACTATGTGAAGAAGCTTCGCGATGCGCATGTCATTGTCGACGCGGAGGAGCGCAAGGAGATCATTCTCCATGACGTGAAGAACAAGGCCTTCGCGCTCGGGCTCGAAATGATCGAGGATGAGGGCCTGCTCGACGAAGTGGCAGGGCTTGCGGAATGGCCGGTCGTGCTGATCGGCACGATCGAAGACCAGTTCATGGACGTGCCGGCGGAGATCCTGCAGACCTCCATGCGCACGCATCAGAAGTATTTCTCGCTGCGCGATCCCAGGACCGGCCAGTTCGCCAATCGCTTCGCGGTGGTCGCGAACATGGTCGCTGCGGACGGCGGCAAGACGATCGTCGGCGGCAACGAGCGCGTGTTGCGCGCACGCCTGTCGGACGCGAAGTTCTTCTGGGACCAGGATCGCAAAATCCCGCTGGCCAATCGCGTGAGTGCGCTGGCCGACATCGTCTTCCACGCCAAGGCCGGGCGGATGCTGGAGCGCGCGCATCGCGTCGCGCTGATCGCCATGCTGCTCGCCGACTTGCTCAAGATCGATATTGAAAAGGCCAAGCGCGCCGGCCTGCTCGCCAAGGCCGACCTGACAAGCGGCGTGGTGGGCGAGTTCCCCGAACTTCAGGGCATGATGGGCCGCTATTACGCGCTGCACGACGGTGAAGAGCCGGATGTGGCGGAGGCCGTGCGCGATCACTACAGGCCGCTGGGCCCGGGCGACCATGTTCCCACGGCACCCGTCTCGATGATCGTCGCGCTGGCCGACAAGATCGACAGCCTTGTGACGCTCTGGCATGCGGGCGAGAAGCCGACAGGTTCCAAGGATCCGTTCGCGCTGCGCCGCGCCGCGCTCGGAATCATCCGCATCCTGCTGGAGAACAAGATCAGGCTGAACCTGCTGCTACCGGTTTTCGCGGTACTGGAGCTTGGCGATGGCCAGCGCGAGAAGCGCTATGTCGATCGGCTGGACAATGCCTTGTCGAACCGGATTCTGGTCAAGGGCATCGCCGACGATCTGCTCCGCGCCGCGAGGACGCGAACCGCGTCGGCCGGCGGCAACGCCACGGCGGCGGAAGTCATGGAATTCTTTGCGGACCGTCTTAAAGTCGCACTGCGCGAGCAGGGCGTTCGCCACGATTTGATCGATGCGGTGTTCTCGCTCGGTGGGGAGGATGATCTCGTGCGCCTCGTCACGCGCGTGACAGCGCTTCAGCAGTTCCTCAAGACCGAAGACGGCGCGAACCTTCTGGTCGGCTACAAGCGCGCGGCCAACATCCTGCGCATTGAAGAAAAGAAAGACGGCCGCGCCTATGACGGCGAGCCGGATCCGGCGCTTCTCTCGATGGCGGAAGAAAAGACCCTGTTCATGGACATGGCGGCCGGACGCGAACTCATCGCCGCCGAACTGGAACACGAACGCTTTGGCGAGGCCATGAGTGCGATGGCGCGGCTGCGCGGACCGGTCGATGCCTTTTTCGACAAGGTGACGGTGAACGCGCCAGACGCGGCGCTGCGCAAGAACCGGCTGCAAATGCTCGCGCGCCTGCGCGAGACGCTGCACACGGTCGCGGACTTCTCGAAGATCGAGGGTTAGCGCAGGAAGAACAGCCCCCACAGGCTGATGAGCACGAAATTGCCGATCCCGAACATGGTCAACCGGTGCAGGACGTTGTTGTAGGTGATGTGGATGAGCGTTTGCGCCAGGCGAAATCCGACATAAGCCCAGGCCAGCTCGATGACCGTCAAATCGACTCCGTTGGTAACGTAGAAAATCAGGCAGATGACGTAGAAGAGAACCGGCAGTTCCAGCAGGTTCATCATGGCGCGGTTCGGGATGGAAACGTCGCCGGGCACATTGCCGGATTCGCCGAATTTGAAGTCTGCGGCGCTTACGCGGCCCGCGAAGGCGGCACGAAAGCGCTGGAACGGTATCAGCAAGAGGACGGCAAAGGTCCAGAAGGCAAGCACGCCCATGGGCAGGAATATCGGATTATGGGACACGGCGACTCCTATGGCGAAGCGGTGCGACCACGTTAGCCGAGTCTGTGGTGGCCCGCGCTAGCTCCGGCATGCATATTAGGGGCAGTGCAGCATTGATTGGATCAGCGTCATGACGAAATGGGTCTATTCCTTCGGCGACGGCAAGGCCGACGGCGAAGCGAGCATGAAAAACCTGCTCGGCGGCAAAGGCGCCAACCTGGCCGAGATGAGCAATCTGGGCCTGCCGGTGCCGCCCGGCTTTTCGATCACGACCGAGGTCTGTACCTATTTTTACGCGCATGGCGAAACCTATCCCGCGAATCTGAAACAGGCTGTCGAGGCGGCGCTGGAAAAGATCGGAGCCCTCGCAGCCGGCCGGCTCGGCGATCCTGCACGGCCGCTGCTGGTGTCGGTACGATCGGGCGCGCGCGTCTCGATGCCCGGTATGATGGACACGGTTCTCAACCTTGGTCTCAACGCCAAGACGACGGAAGGCCTCGCCAAGCTCACCGACGCACGCTTTGCCTATGATTCCTATCGCCGCTTCATACAGATGTATTCCGACGTCGTACTCGGTGTGGAGCATTCCTTCTTCGAGGAAATTCTCGACAGCGAAAAGGAAGCCAAGGGCTTCGATCTCGACACCGAACTCAGCGCCGACGATCTGAAGACGATCGCCGGCCTTTTCAAGGATCGCGTTCACAAGGAACTGGGCCGGCCGTTCCCGGAAGATGTTCATGAGCAGCTTTGGGGCGCAATCGGCGCCGTGTTCGGCTCCTGGCACAGCCCGCGCGCCAACACCTATCGCCGCATTCATAATATTCCCGAGGAGTGGGGCACTGCAGTTACCGTTCAGGCGATGGTGTTCGGCAATCGCGGCGAGACGAGCGCCACGGGCGTCGCGTTCACGCGCGATCCGTCGACCGGCGAAAAGCTTCTCTACGGCGAATTCCTGATCAACGCGCAAGGCGAGGACGTGGTCGCCGGCATTCGCACGCCTCAGCCGATCACGAGAATCGTGCGCGACCGCCAAGGCGGCAAGCGGCCGTCGATGGAAGAGGCGATGCCCAAGACGTTCGCCGAACTCAGCGCCATTTGCGCCCGGCTCGAGGCGCATTATCGCGACATGCAGGATCTGGAATTCACCGTGCAGGAAGGCAAGCTCTTCATGCTCCAGACCCGCAACGGCAAGCGCACTGCGGAAGCCGCGCTGAAGATCGCCGTGGACATGGAAAAAGAGGGGCTCATCGACAAGCGCGTTGCCGTCGGCCGCGTCGATCCGTCTGCGCTCGACCAGCTTTTGCATCCGACGCTCGATCCGAACGCCGAAAAGGAACAGATCGCCATCGGTCTCGCGGCCTCGCCGGGCGCGGCGACGGGCGAAATCGCCTTCACGGCGGACGAAGCGGAAAAGATCGCCGCCGACCACCGCGACGTCATCCTGGTGCGAACCGAAACCAGCCCGGAAGACATTCACGGTATGCATGCTGCGCGGGGGATTCTGACCGCACGCGGCGGCATGACCAGCCACGCCGCCGTCGTGGCGCGCGGCATGGGCCGCCCCTGCGTTTCCGGAGCAGGCATGATCAAGATCGATGTCGCCAGCGGCGTCATGACAGCGGGCAAACACACGCTGAAGCGCGGAGACATCGTCACCATCGATGGCGCGACGGGTTGCGTCTACAAGGGCCGCGTCGGCTTGCGCCAGCCGGAATTGACGGGCGATTTCGGCGTGCTGATGGGTTGGGCCGATTCCATTCGCACGCTGAAAGTGCGCACCAACGCCGACACGCCCGAAGATGCGGCGACGGCGCGCAAATTCGGTGCGGAAGGTATCGGCCTCTGCCGCACCGAACACATGTTCTTCGATGCCGATCGCATCATCGCGGTGCGCCAGATGATTTTGGCGGATGCCGAAAGCGAACGAAAAGCGGCGCTCGCGAAATTGTTGCCGATGCAACGCCATGACTTCGAAGGAATCTTCAAGGCGATGGAAGGACTTCCCGTCACCATTCGCTTGCTCGATCCGCCGCTGCACGAATTCCTGCCGCACAAGGATGAGGAAATCGCCGAAGTGGCGCGCGCCGCCGGCGGCGATCCGGCGAAGTTGCGCGCGCGTGCCATCGCGCTGCACGAATCCAATCCGATGCTCGGTCATCGCGGTGTGCGGCTCGGCATCACCTATCCCGAAATCTACGAGATGCAGGCGCGCGCGATCCTGGAAGCGGCGCTGAATGTCGAAGCGGCCGGAGGAAAACCGGTGCAGCTTGAGATCATGATCCCGCTCGTGGCCTGGAAACAGGAACTCGACCGCATGAAGGAGCGCATCGATGTCGTGGCCACGGCGGTGAAGGCGGAACGCGGAAAAGTCCCGATTTATATGGTCGGAACGATGATCGAGCTGCCGCGCGCGGCGCTGCGGGCGGCCGAGATCGCCAGGACCGCAGAGTTCTTTTCGTTCGGCACAAACGACCTGACGCAAACCACCATCGGCATCAGCCGCGACGATGCCGGCATGTTCCTCACCGACTATCTCAACAAGGGCGTGATCACGCGCGATCCGTTCATCACCATCGATATCGAAGGAGTAGGCGAGCTCGTGAAGATTGCAGCGGAAAGAGGACGCAGCGTGCGCCCGAATCTGAAGCTCGGCATCTGCGGCGAGCATGGCGGCGATCCGGATTCGATACGCTTCTGCCACGACTCGGGACTTGATTATGTGTCGTGTTCGCCATTCCGCGTGCCGGTCGCGCGACTCGCTGCAGCACAGGCCGCACTCATGAACGTTAATGATATTGATTAATCTGTGTACGGACGACGCAGGGAAACCCTAGGTTTTTCTACGTCAAATGACGGAGCGTCACGAATCGGAAATTTTTAATTTGACGATTCGGATTTTCGTTGGCACAAGCCGCCACCTTGAACGAAGAGAGGCGGGGACCATTCGGAATTAATTTCTTCTGTTACCGAAGCCGAAAGAGTCAAATTGCCGATGATCGAAAAAACAAAAGATGCAATCTCGCGATCCGATCGCGTGCTGGTCGCTGCGATGGCGATTGTTCTGGCGACTGCAAGCGCAGCCGTCGGTTCGTCGCTGAGCACTCGTCAGCACACGGATCAAGTGCGCGTGATCAAGGTCGAAAAGCGGGTGGTGCGCGTGGTGCAGGCGCCGGCCATCCCGGCTCCCATCGCGGTACACGGGGCGGCGACGAACGTCGTGCTTGCGCGGCTGCTGCAGGAACACAAGTGCCTCTCAGAGGTCATGTATTACGAGGCCCGTGGCGAGGGCGAGGAAGGCCAGAAGGCCGTCGCCGAAGTGATATTCCACCGCATGAATACGGGTAATTACGGCCATTCCATCTGCGCCGTGGTCTATGAGGGCGTGGGGACCGGTACCTGCCAGTTCTCGTTCGCCTGCGACGGGTCGCGCGACACCAGCCACGAGCCGGAGCCCTGGCGCGAGGCCCAGGCGCTGGCGGCCCGGATCATGGCCGGCGAGGAGAAGCTTACGGATGTGACCGGCGGCGCCGTGAATTTCCACGCCTCCTCGGTCGAGCCGGGTTGGGGCGGGTCCTATGTGAAGACCGTCCAGATCGGCAACCACGTCTTCTACCGCCGCAACCACGTCCGCCTTAGCGGCGCCTGAGGTCTGAAGCACAGTAGCGCTCTCGCTCCATCCTTCGACAAGCTCAGGATGAGGATCCAGCCAAGGTCCTCACCCTGAGCTTGTCGAAGGGCGACGACCTTGGCGGCAGATATAGACCCAGTTTTGTCAGAAGTTCACGCGGCGGCTGATCGCGCCATCCACCAGCATGTTGATGCCGGAGGTGAATGACGAGAGCGGGCTGGAGAGGAACACGGCGGCGTTCGCAATATCCTGCGGCGTTGCCATGCGGCCCATCGGATTGCGCTCCATCGCGCCTTTGAAGACCTGCGGCATGTTCGTCTCGATCATGTTCCACACCCCGCCCTTGAAATAGACCGTGCCGGGCGACACGACATTGGTGCGCACATGCTTGGGCGCGTGCTGGCGCGCGAGCCCCTTGGCGAAGTGGATGAGTGCGGCCTTGATCGGACCGTATGAGCTCGCATTGTCGGTTTCCGCCGCCGAGACGGACGAGATGATCACGAAGGATGCGTCGCCGTTGGTCTCGGCCGCCTTGAGCAGGAACGGCTGGGCCGCGTCGAACGCGTTGACCATGCCGAGCACGTCGAGCTTGAAATTCTGTTCCCACGACGCCGGATCGCCGCCCTGCGCCATCGCGCCGGCATTGGAGACAAGTATGTCGATGCCGCCGAGCTCGTTGCCCGCCTTCTCGACCCAGGTCTTGAGCGCCGCACCGTCCATGATGTCGACCGAGGCGCCGGTGGCCCTGACGCCCTTGTCCTTGAGTGCCGCGACCGCGTCCTTCACCTGATCCGGATTGCGCGCGCAAATGGCGACATTGGCGCCTTCGGCGGCCAGCGTGTCCGCGATCGCGCGTCCGATGCCGCGTGTTCCGCCCAGAATGACGGCGTTCTTTCCCTTGAGCTGCAGATCCATGAACCACTCCCGTGTTTGTCCGGGCGGCACTTTAGGAGCGCCGGTTCAAAAGTCGAGCGCGACGTCCAGATTGGGCGCGGAATGCGTGATGGCGCCGGAGGAAATATAGTCGACGCCGGTTTCGGCCACTGCGCGAACCGTAGACAGCGTAATGTTGCCGGAGGCCTCGAGCGTCGCGCGGCCGTGCGCCATGGCGACGGCGCGCTTCAGATCATCGAGCTTCATGTTGTCGAGCAGGATCGTATCGACGCCGAGCCCGAGCGCTTCTTCGAGCTGCGCGAGGCTGTCGACTTCCAGCTCGATCTTCGCCATGTGGCCGAGGCCGGCGCGCACGCGCTCGATTGCGGATTTGATGCCGCCCGCAGCGACGAGATGATTGTCCTTGATCAGCACCGCGTCGTCGAGGCCGAAGCGGTGATTGAAACCGCCGCCGCAGCGCACGGCATATTTCTCCAGCAGCCGCAGGCCCGGCGTCGTCTTGCGGGTGCAGACGATGCGCGCCTTGGTGCCCGCCACCGCATCGACCAGCGCACGCGTCGCCGTTGCGACGCCCGAAAGATGGCCGGCAAAATTGAGCGCCACGCGTTCGCCGGTGAGGATCGCGCGCGAGAGGCCGTCGAGGGCCGCGAGCACGGTATTGGGTGGAACGGTCGTTCCGTCGGGAACCTTTACTTCGAACTCGAGCGCCGGATCGACGAGCCTAAACGCGCATTGCGCGGCGATAAGTCCGGCAATCGTACCGCCCTTGCGCGCAACGAGCCGCGCGCTGCTGCGCGAGTCCGCGGGGATGGTCAGTTCGCTTGTGATGTCGCCCGCGCGCCCGAGATCTTCTTCCAGCGCGTGGCGGACTATGGGTTCAATGAGAAGCGTGTGCGGCGGGCGCGTGAAGGGCAGGTCGGCGCTCATGCGTTGTGCAGCGCCAGCGGGACAGTTTCGCGGCGGCGTGCGCCGGCAATTTCTTCGGATTCCGCCAGCGTGATGAAAGTGCGCCGTCCGGCCGGGTCGGTCTTGGGATAGTCGGTGCGATAATGGCCGCCGCGGCTTTCGTGACGCACCAGCGCGGCCGTGGTCACGAGCTTGGCGGCAGCAGTCATGTTGAGAAGAGCCGGTTCCGCGCCGCCCGCGCGTTCGACCTGGCTAATGACCGTGAGCGCTTCCGTGCAGACCGGCTTCGTCGCGTTCCAAACCGACCAGTCGTGTCATCGCATCGCGCAGGACGTGCGGCGGTGCGGGCGAGGCAAATCGTTGCGGCGCCGGCGGCGTGCCGCGGCCAGCTTGGGTCGTGACACTGACGGCGATGTCCTCGGCCGCGCGCGCGCCAAATACGAGCGCTTCGAGCAGAGAATTTGAGGCAAGCCGGTTCGCGCCGTGAAGACCCGTGGCGGCGCATTCGCCGACGGTCCAGAGTCCGGCGAGCGAGGAGCGGCCGCGTTCGTCGCTGGCGATGCCGCCCATGTGATAGTGCGCAGCGGGCGAGACGGGGATCGGCTGCATCGCAGGATCGATGCCGGCGTCCTTGCAGGCGCCGTAGACGGTCGGGAAACGCTGTCCGAACGACGCGCCGATCGCCTTGGTGCAATCGAGGAACGTCTTGTGGCCTGCTGCGATCTCGCGATGGATCGCGCGGGCGACGACGTCGCGCGGCGCGAGTTCCGCATCGGGATGCACATCCGGCATGAAGCGGCGGCCGGCCTCGTCGACGAGGATCGCGCCTTCGCCGCGAAGGGCCTCTGTTGCCAGCGGCGCGGGATCGCGACCGATATTGATGGCGGTCGGATGGAACTGCACGAATTCGGGATCGGCGATAACGCTCCGGCGCGCGCCGCCATGCCGAGTCCTTCGCCGCGCGACTCGAGCGGATTGGTCGTCACGGCATAGAGCGCGCCGAGACCGCCCGTTGCGAAGACGATCGCAGGCGCACGGAAAAGGATCAGCCTGGTATGCGTGCCGAGGCCGTGGCGTGCGAAGAGGCCGATCACGCGCCCGTCCTCCATCGCCAGTTCGATGGCGTGGAATCCTTCGAGCAGCGAAATCGATGGCGAGGCCAGCGCCCGCTCGGCAAGCGTGCGTGAGATTTCTGCGCCTGCGCGGTCGCCCTTGATGTGAACGATGCGGTTGGCGCTGTGCGCGGCCTCGCGCCCGAGGGCCAGCGTGCCGTCGGCGTTGCGGTCGAACGGAGCGCCGAAACGGATGAGATCGTCGATCCGCGGTGCCGCTTCGCGAGCGACCATCGCTGCAATCTCCGGATCGCAGAGGCCCGCGCCGGCGGCCAGCGTGTCTGCGGCGTGGCTCTGCCAGCTATCGCCTGCGCCTACAGCGGCCGCTATGCCGCCCTGTGCCCAGGCACTGGAGCCCGACATGCCAGGGCGCGTGCCAGCCAGCACCAGGGACGGGAAGGGCGCCAGCTTGAGCGCCGTGAACAGGCCCGCCACGCCTGCGCCGAGGATCAGCGCGCCCTTGCATTCGATGATGCTGTCGATGTGGCGGGACATGGCTCAGGCCTTTGCGGGCAGCTTCACGGCAAGCATGCGGTCGATGGCTTTCCTCGCGCGCACGGAGACGGCGGGATCGACAAGCACTTCGGTCGTCATCGTCTGCAGCGAGTGCAGAATCTTGGCGAGCGTGATGCGCTTCATGTGCGGGCACAGATTGCACGGCTTGACGAACTCGACATCGGGATATTCGGCGGCGACGTTGTCGCTCATCGAGCATTCGGTGACCATGACGACGCGCGCGGGGCGGTTCTTGCCGACATAGTTGATCATCGCCGCGGTCGAACCGGAGAAATCGGATTCGGCAACGACCTCCGGCGGGCATTCGGGATGCGACAGCACCACGATGCCGGGATTGGATTTGCGATACTCGCGGATTTCCGCAGCCGTGAAGCGCTCATGCACTTCGCACGCGCCTTCCCAGGTGATGACCTTCACGCCGGTCTGTTTGGCGATGTTCTGCGCGAGATATTTGTCCGGGATCATGATCACCGTGTCGACGCCATATTCGCGTGCAATCTCTTCGACGACGGCGACGGCGTTGCCGGACGTGCAGCAGACGTCGCTTTCCGCCTTCACGTCGGCGGACGTGTTCACATAGGTGACGATCGGCAGGCCGGGATATTTCTGCTTCAAAAGGCGCACATCGGCAGCGGTAATCGAAGCGGCAAGCGAGCAACCGGCCTTCGGATCGGGGATGAGGACCGTCTTTTCCGGGCAGATGATCTTGGACGTCTCGGCCATGAAGTGGACGCCGGCCTGCACGATGATCTTCGCGTCCGTGCGGGCGGCTTCGCGCGCCAGCGCCAGGCTGTCGCCCACGAAATCGGAGACGCAGTGGAAGATCTCCGGCGTCATGTAGTTGTGGCCGAGGATGACCGCGTTCTTCTCGCGCTTCAGCTTGTTGATGGCGGAGATGGTCGGCGCAAAGGTCGGCCATTCGATCTCCGGCACGACGTGCGAGATCTTCCGGTACAGGCCGCTGGTCTCACGCGCGATTTCCGGCGTGTAGCGCAGTTCCAGCCCCATCCCTCTATCTCCCGTGGTTGCCTCAGATTAATGCTCAACTTGAGTATATATCTAGGGCAAAAAGACCGGCCTTCAAGGGCCGGATGTCATTGGGCTGTTATGCTACATCTGAGCATAAATCTGTCAAGCGACAGAAAACCGCGGTTTCCGCGGTATTTGGCGGCTCAGATAGTCTTCCGCGCTGCCCAGCCGAACGCCAGGCGCCGGGCGTTCGCGCAGCACTTCGCGACGGAAGCGGAAGAGTTCGGCGGGCCGGCCGCGTGCCTGCGTCGCGAATTTTCCGGTGCGCTCGACGAGTCCCTGATCTTCCATCAGGCGGCGGAAGTTCTGCTTGTGCAGGCGGATGCCGGAAATCGCTTCGACGGTGCGCTGCAGTTCGAGCAACGTGAAGGACGGCGGCATCAATTCGAACACGACCGGCCGGTACTTCATCTTGCCGCGCAGACGCGCGATGGCCGTCGCCAGAATCCGGCGATGATCGAACGTCATGCTCACGCCGAGTGCGGAATTCGTGGACGCCTTGCGGCCGTCGCGCGCGGCTTCCTGGACTAGTCCCGCTTCGTAGAGGAGCTCATAGCGCTCCAGCACCTTTTCCTCGTCCCAGGGCAGACCGTCGGTGCCGAAGCAAAGCCGCACGCGATCCCGGCGGACTTCGGCCGTCTCGCTGTCGGGCGCGATTTTCACGAACTGCTTCAGCGCCGGAACGATCACCTGGTCGATTATGACCGGCTTGGCGTCACGCCAGTCTTCCCACGGAAAGTAGCGATACCAGTCGCTCCAGCGCGTATCGGGCGCCCTGAGTTCCTTCGCCTGACGTGTCAGCGCGAGGTAGCCGACCGAAACGACGCGGGCGCCTTCGTCCGGAGTCGGCAAATGTCGGCCGCGATCTCCGAACGTATAGAGCTGCTCGGCATAGCCAAGTTCGAGATAGGTTTGCTCGCCGACCCATTTGCGCAGGCCACTGTCGAGCGTGCGGTGATTGAGCGGATCGAAGGGGCCGAAGGGCAGGCCGTCTTCGGCGCCGGCGTGATGCACGACCAGAACGCTCGGCCGCTCGTCGGCGACCGACACGATCGCCGCCGACAAGCCGATGCTGACGACGTGCTTGGCGGGCATCGTCACAGCCCCTTAAGCGGAAATTCGACGATGACGCCTTCGGCAACCATGGCACCTGGGCCGATGCTCTTGATCGCCTCGATCATGCGGCCCTGCCGATCAAGAATCTCATCGGCATATTGAACGAGTAGCGCGTTTGGATAGGCGTGCGGCGCGCGGTTGCGGATGGCCTGTGCGGCGTAGAGCTCGCTGCCCGGACCGAGCCGGTCGCAGAGGATCGTGTAGGTCGCGGCCATCGAGCGGCTGACGCCGGCCCAGCAATGGACGAGGATCGGATCGTCGGCCGGCCACCCGCGTGAGAACGCGAGCAACTCTTCTATATGCGCGCGGGCAGGCGGGTTGTCCCCGGCAAGGACGTCGACGATGTCGTTCACGCCGAGGCGAAGGTGCCGTTCCGCCGCGAAACCGACCGGCGTCTCGATCATGTGCTCAGGCGACAACAGCGTGACCAGATGGGACGGCCTGTGGCTCCGGATGATATCCGGGACGGCGGAGAGCGGGGTGACGAGGATCCGGGACATGGCTGTCCCTAGCTAGCGGAGGAACGCGACAGGAGGAAGGCTAAGCTGTCAGACGGCGGAACCGGTCGAGAAACTGGGCCTGCGCTTCCCCGGTCGCCAGAGGCACTAACCGGGGTGTCTTCACGGCCTTCGGCGGCACGACGAAAAGCTTCCGGGCGATCTCGATCTCGAACCCCGCGAGCTGGGTCGCCTCGAAGTAGGCGGAGATGAGATCGGCCTTTTTGAACAAGGTCGCGAGCGCCGCAGGAAGCTTTGCCGGCAGTCCAAAGCGAAGATGAATTGCACTCTGAAGTTTCAGTTCCAAGACCTTGTAATCAGTGCCAATTACGACTTTGAACGGGCTGATGAGATCACCGATAACATACTCCGGCGCATCGTGGAGGAGCGCCATGAGGCGGACTTCGCGCGTCAGCCGGGGGTTCAGGTCGGCCGTGATCCGTTCCACCAGCACGCAGTGCTGGGCGACCGAGAAGGCGTGCTCGCCCTTGGTTTGGCCGTTCCAGCGGGCGACGCGGGCGAGGCCGTGGGCGATATCCTCGATCTCGACGTCGAGTGGCGAAGGGTCAAGCAGGTCGAGCCTGCGACCGCTGAGCATGCGCTGCCAGGCGCGGGGTTGTTTTTTGGCCATGCGAATCTCGATCGGAAGGGCGCCCATTTACCCCGAAACGGGAGGGACGAGCGAGCGCATAGAGCGGCGGGCGCCCGGCTGGGCGTTTGCCTTCGCGCGCGCCCAGTTCGTACCCAGCGCATCTTGACGGCTGGTCGCGGTTCCATGAACGCTTGCCCCGCACCCATGCGGAGATGCGCCATGTCGTTCGTCAAGATCCTTGCGCCCCTCACGGGGGGCGCGCGCGATGCTGTTGTCCTGGCCTGCGCCTTCGCGGCGGCGAAGCCGTTCCATGCGCATGTCGCCGCGCTGTTCGTGCGCCCGGACGCCACCGAGGCGGTTCCCTTCTTCGGCGACGGCGTTTCGGCGACGGTGGTGCAGGAAATCGCGGAAGCGGCCAAGGTCGCCGCCGACGCGGCCGTCAAGCTGGCGCGCGCCTCGCTCGAGACGTCCGCCAAAGCGGCGGGCGCCGAAATCGTCGCGTCGCCTGCGCCGGGCGGCGCCATGACCGCATCGTTCCGGGAAGTGCTCGGCAATTTTGCGGATCAGGTGACGCTGGCCGCGCGCCTGTCAGATCTCGTCGTGTTCGGACCGTTGAAGGAAGGCGACCGGCCCGGTCTGACCGAAGCGTTCGAGGCGACGCTATTGGAAACCGGCCGTCCGGTCCTTTTAAGCGCCAATCCGGTCCAGTCTTCCTTTTGCAAGAAGATCGCACTCGCCTGGAATGAAAGCGTCGCGTCCGCGCACGCCGTGACGGCGGCGCTGCCGTTTCTCCAATGCGCGGAAAGCGTCGAAATTCTCAGCGTCTCGCGCAGCAAGGATCAGCCGATCGACAGCGGCGAGCTCAAGACCTATTTGCAACTGCAGGGAGTTTCTGCAACCGAACGTGTTGTCGATGCGGGCAATCGCGTCGTCGGCGATGTCTTGCTCGAGGAAGCGATCAAGAGCGGTGCGGGGATGCTCGTCGCCGGAGGCTATGGCCACAGCCGCTTGCGTGAAATGTTTTTCTCAGGCGTCACGCGACATGTGGTGAGCCACGCGGCAATGCCGTTGTTCCTTGTGCACTAGAAGAGCAGTTTGAACGACACCAGCAACAAGGTGGCGGCCAGCACGAGGCGCAGGGCTATGTCCGGAAGACGCGGCGCGAAGCTGCTTGCGATCATGATTCCGGGCAGCGAGCCCGCCAGCAGCGACAGCAACGTTGCGGTGTTGATGCTGCCGCCGACGAGGTGACCAATGCCGGCAATGAGAGTCAAAGGCACGGCGTGTGCGATATCCGAACCGGCGATGCGTACAATCGGAAGTTTGGGATACAGCACGATCAGCGCCGTAACGCCGAGCGCGCCGGCGCCCACGGATGAAATCGTCACCAGCGTTCCGAGCACGACACCGGTCAGGACGGTGTAGCGCGCAGTATGTTTGATGCTGATTTCGCCGACCCGGCGCACATAGGCGTCCAGCAGCCAGGGCCGAAAAATCAGCGCAATCGCCGTGAAGATGAGCGCCACTCCCAGAACCCTCGTAATCACGGCGTTCGCGGCCGCACTGTCCAATCCCAGGAAGTGCAGCGCCGCGAGCGTCAACAGCGAGGCGGGCAGGCTGCCGCTGGCCAGCCGCATCACGATGCGCCAGTCGATGGTCTGGTTGATGGCGTGAATGACCGAGCCGCCCGTCTTGGTGACGCTGGCGTAGATCAGGTCTGTCGCCACCGCCTTTTCCGGCGAAATTCCGAAAAGAAGGATCAGCAACGGCGTCATCAGCGAGCCGCCGCCGACGCCCGTCATTCCGACCAGGAAACCGACGACAAAACCCGACAGCACATATGCAGGAATGATCGCGTGCAAAATACTCATGCGAAAGCTTCGCTTCAAAAGTACATTACAAAAATTGGGTAATCAGGCGCCGAACAGTTTCTTCAATATCACGCTGCCCGCGGAATAGCCCGCGCCGAATGAGCATAGCAATCCGATGTCGCCCGCTTTCAGATCGTTGCTGTATTTGTGGAAGGCAATTATCGATCCCGCGGAACTTGTGTTCGCATACTCGTCCAGAATATTGGGCGCTTCTCTCGGCTCCGGATCGCGGCCGAGCACGCGTCTTGCGATCAGCTCGTTCATGCCGAGATTGGCCTGGTGCAACCAAATGCGCTTGAGCTGAACAGGTGCGATGCCGTTTTCGGCGAGGTGGCTTGTGATGAGTTCGGACACCATCGGCACAACTTCCTTGAAGACCTTGCGGCCTTCCTGGACGAACAACTTGTCCGGCGCACCGATCGTTTCCGGCGACGTACGGTTGAGGAATCCGAAATTGTTTCGGATGTTGTTCGAGAATTTTGTCTTCAGTTTTGTCGCGACGATTTCCCAGCTGTTCCGGCCGACAGCGGTCTCGGCCTTTTCGACGATGAACGCGGTCGCGACGTCGCCGAAAATGAAATGGCTGTCGCGGTCGCGGAAATTCAGGTGACCGGAACAGATTTCGGGATCGCAGACGAGGATCGCACGGGCGTGACCGGCGGCCACCATGTCGGCCGCCGTCTGGAGCGCAAACGTCGCCGACGAACAGGCGACGTTCATGTCGAAACCGAAGCCTTCAATGCCGAGCGCGTCCTGCACCTCCACGGCGATGGCCGGATAGGCGCGCTGCATGTTCGACGCGGCGACCAGCACGCCGTCGATATCGGCCGGCGTGCGGTCGGCCGCCTTCAACGCGTCGCGAGCGGCGGAAACCGCCATCTCGGCCAGGATCGAAATCTGCTCGTTCGGCCGCTCCGGAAGGCGCGGGCACATGATTTCCGGGTCAAGAATGCCGGCCTTGTCGACGACATAGCGCGACTTGATGCCGGACGCCTTGACGATGAACTCGGCCGAGGACTCGACAAGGGCAGTCGCCTTGCCGGCGGCGATGGCGCCGGCGTTCGCGGCGTTTGTCTTGCGAACATAGGCGTTGAAGGCCGTTACCAGCTCTTCGTTCGAGATCGACTGAGGCGGCGTGTAAAGGCCGGTTCCACTTACGGCTAGCGCTGTCACGCGTGCCATCCCCTTGAAATTGCAGCCGCGAGGCTGGCGCAGGCCTCCGCCAAAGGCAAGTAAGTCATTGAACGATAAACCCCTCGTTCAGGTTTTGCCAGTTATGAAGGTGCCGGACTGAGCGGCGCAACGCATCTGGCGATCATTGTCGCCTCAAGTGCCGCGGCGCTGGAGCCATTTCGCCAGTTGGATGCGCTCTCTGGCCCGCCGGTTTGAAGGCGCCGGCCTCGGCTTGTCGATTACGAAATCGCCGGTGGAGTTGCATGGCGGTGTCCTGCTCATCGAAAGCGCCGTCGGCTCGGGCAAGACGGTAACGATTGTGCTTCCTGCGGCGCGCACAAAGCCGCTAACCGCGCTCGCAAGCTGACGCTCGCATTGCGGCGCGTCCGGCGTTAAACACCGCCCATGATCGGCAAGACGGCACTCGTGCTCTTTTCGGGCGGACAGGATTCAGCGACCTGTCTGGCCTGGGCGCTTTCGCGTTTCGAGCGCGTCGAAACGGTGGGCTTCGACTACGGCCAGAGGCACATCGTCGAGTTGGCGGCAAGGCCGCGTGTCCTGGATGCGCTGCGTGGATGTCCGGAGTGGGGCGCCCGGCTTGGTGCGGATCATGTTCTTCCCATCAACACGCTGAAGGCGATCGGCGGCACGGCGTTGACGGGCGACATGAAGATGGAGATGGGTGCCAACGGCCTGCCGACCACCTTCGTGCCGGCGCGAAATCTCTTGTTCCTGATGTCCGCCGGCGCGCTCGGTTACCGGCGCGGTATTTCCGATCTGGTGGGCGGCATGTGCGAAACGGATTTCTCGGGCTATCCCGATTGCCGCGACGAGACGATCCAGGCGACGGCGCGTGCCCTTTCGCTGGGCTTGGCACGAGAGACTGTCATTCATACGCCGTTGATGTGGATCGACAAGGCGGCGACTTGGAAGCTTGCGGAAGAGTTGGGTGGCGCGGCGCTCGTCGATCTCATCGTGCGCGAGACGGTCACTTGTTATTCCGGCAATCCCACGCCGCACGATTGGGGCATGGGGTGCGGAACATGTCCCGCTTGCGATCTGCGCGCCAGGGGATACGCGAAGTACCGCGCCGCATGACCTATTCCGTCAAAGAAATGTACTACACGCTGCAGGGCGAGGGCGCACAGACGGGCCGCGCAGCCGTTTTCCTGCGCTTCGCCGGCTGCAATCTGTGGACGGGGCTCGAACGCGATCGCGAGAAGGCCATCTGTCAGTTTTGCGATACGGATTTCGTCGGCACGGACGGTCCCGGCGGCGGAAAATTCGCGAGCGCCGAAGAACTGGCGCAAGCCGTTGCGCAAAAGTGGCCCGGCGGCGGACGGCCCTATGTCGTCTGCACTGGCGGCGAACCGCTGCTGCAGCTCGACGAGGCAGCGGTCGCGGCGCTCCATGCCAGGGGATTCGAAATCGGCGTCGAAACCAACGGCACGCAATTGCCACCACCGGGCATCGACTGGATCTGCGTCAGCCCGAAGGCGGGCGCGGACCTCGTTCTTACGCATGGCAACGAGTTGAAGCTGGTTTATCCGCAGAAGGACGCGGAGCCGGAGCGCTATGCAGGACTTGCATTCGCCAACTTCTTCCTGCAGCCGATGGACAGTCCGCAACGCGACGCCAACACTGCCGCGGCCATTCAATACTGTCTCTCGCATCCGCAATGGCGGCTCAGCGTTCAGACGCACAAGGCGATCGGAATACCCTAGACCGGCGCTTCGACCTGTCTGCGGCGCGTGTCACCCTTTGGTGTGCGGGCGCGCAGATCGTCGAGCAGATCGCGCTTCATTCCTGCGGCGGAGGGCTCATTCCAAAGATTGCGCCATTGATGCGGGTCTTCCGCCATGTTGTAGAGTTCGCCCTCGGTTCCTTCGTAGAGCGACGTTTTGTTGTAGGCGGTGATCGTCCAGCCGTCGCGATAGAGCGTCCGCATGGACACCGACACGTCTTCGAACTGCGAATCCCATTCGGTGAAGACGGCTTGGCGCTTCGATGCGGCCTTCGCATCGCGCGGCAACGCAAAACCTTCCATCCACTCGGCCGCTTCGATGCCGGCGATTTCGCAGAACGTCGGCGCGAGATCGACTTGACCGACTGGCGCATCGAAGCTTGCAGGCGCGACCCTGGCGTTCGGCGCGGGACGCCAGATCAGCGGCAGGCGCATCAGGCTGTCGACATGGTGCGGACCCTTGAACAGCAGGCCGAAGTCGCCCTGGAATTCGCCGTGGTCGGTTGAGAAGATGACGTCCGTGTCGTCGTTCCAGCCGCGCCTGGCGATGTGGCCCAGCACCCGCGCCACCGCCTCATCGATGAGTTCGTTCTTGATGTGAATCATCGCATCGACTTCGCGCAGTTGGTCGGTCGTCAGCGATTGCGGAACCCATACCGGCGGCGCCTCAAAGCAGGTGACGAGCTTTCCCGTCCACCAGTCGTGCCAGTGATGCGGCTTGCCGGAGAGAATCTCGTCGATCTTGTCGCTGCTGCCGGGATAACCGGCCGGTACGGGAATGTCTCGCCAGTTGACCCGCCCAAGTTCGCTCTGCGGCGGATCCCAGGGATGGTGCGGATCCGGAAAGCTCATCCACACGAACCAGTCGGCATTCGCAGCGAGCGTGTCCAGATAGGCGATAGTCCGTTCGGCAACCCAGTCCGTATGGTAGAGTCCTCGCGGTGTCGGATTGTGCTTGACCTGCACCGCACCGGTGTCGCCCCCGCCATACGAATTTTGGTGCAGATTGGGGCCCAGCACGGGGTAGAAATTGTCCAGCACCTCCGGGTGCGTCTTCATCAGCCATTGCGGATAGTGCAACGGCCCGCGCGGACCGTGACCGGCAAGCTCCATGTGATCGAAACCGCGGTGCGGCCCGAATTGTCCCGTCCGTCCCATCGTATTCTCGGGATACTTGCCGCCGAAATCGAGCATGGGCTCGAAATGCGCCTTGCCGATCAGGGCCGTGCGATAATTCTTTTTTTCCTTCAGCAGACGCGCGACCGATGGCGCATCCTCCGGCAAGGGCACGCCGTTCATCCATACGCCATGCGTGGTGACATACTGGCCGGTGATCATCGTCGAGCGCGCCGGCATGCAGACGACGTTCTGCGCGTGGCAGCGCGTGTAGTTGATGCCGTCGCGCGCCAGCGCATCGATCGCCGGCGTGCGCGCGATCTTCTGACCGTTGGCTCCGATCGCATCGAAGCGCATCTGGTCGGTCGTAATGAAAAGTATCTTGCGTCCCATGGTCCCCGGCCGAATCCTGATTTCAAAAACGAGTCACGAGCTTCGCCAGGTCCGGCCGTACGCGTTCCTCGAGTGGTTGGGCCGGATGGCCGATGTAGATGAAGCCCGCAATGCGTTCGCCCGTTTGCAGGCCAAGGCGTTCCTTGACCCGCGGATTGTAGGCCGGCCATTCGGTGATCCAGTTGGCGACAAAACCCATGGCGTGCGCGGCGAGAAGCAGATTCTGGCAAACCGCGCCGGCAGAGAGGACCTGCTCCCATTCCGGAATTGGGATGCCCTCTCGCACGCGGCTGACGACCCCGATTACGATCGGTGCGCGCAGGAAGCGGCCGCGCTCGAGTGCGATACGTTCCGGCGAAGGTTGCGCTTCGACGTCGGCAACGCTTTCGGCCAGCAGCTCGCCCATGCGCCGTCTCGCATCGCCCTCGAACAGGATGAAGCGCCACGGGAAGAGTTTGCCGTGATCCGGCGTACGGCTGGCGGCGGTCAGAATTTGTTCAAGCTGCGCCGCGCTTGGCCCCGGCCCGGCCATGGTCTTCGCCGAGCCCGAACGCCGCGACAGCAAGAGGTCGAGCGTTGCGGGCGCCGGACGGTTAAGGGCAGGGGTTGCGGAATCCATGACGTGCCTATGCCGATTGGGGGGTTGTGGGCTCGATTTCCGCCCTTATCTAAGCAATCAGGCGCAGTCGTGCGACCCTTTTTGGGATCTATTCACGTTCCTGACGCGTTGTTTTGTAATAATCAGTCGTCCGCTGCTATAAGGCGGGATACAGGAGTGAACATGGCCGTCATACGCGAGAAAATCGCAACCTGCGACCCAATCTGGAGCGCCCTGCGCGACCAGGCCGAGTTGCTTGCGCAGCGCGAGCCGGCGCTCGCCAGCTTTGTCCATGCGACCGTTCTCAAGCATGAGCGGCTGGAGAATGCTCTTTCCTACCATCTCGCCAAGAAAATCGGCGGTGAAGATCTCAGCCCGATGATGACCCGCGAAATCTTCGACGAGGCGATGGCGGCCAATCCGGAGATCGGCGCGGCGGTGCGTGCTGACCTCTCGGCGGTGTTCGAGCGCGATCCCGCCTGCCACGCTCACATCGACGCCTTCCTCTTCTACAAGGGCTTTCAGGCGCTGCAGTGCTATCGCATCGGACACTGGCTCTGGAACAACGATCGTCACGCCATGGCCCTGTTCTTTCAGAGCCGGATTTCGGAATTGTTCGACGTCGACATCCATCCCGCCGCCAAGCTCGGCAAGGGCATCATGATCGATCACGCCACCGGCGTGGTGATCGGCGAGACCGCAGTGGTCGAGGACGACGTGTCCATGCTGCACGGCGTGACGCTGGGCGGCACCGGCAAGGAAGTAGGCGACCGTCATCCCAAGGTGCGCCGTGGCGTACTGCTGTCGATGGGCGCGAAGGTGCTCGGCAACATAGAGATCGGTGAATATTCGCGCGTCGGCGCGGGCTCGGTTGTCCTGAAATCCGTTCCGCCGGGCTGCACCGCCGTGGGCGTTCCGGCGCATCTGACGAACTGCGCGGGCGCAGACCGCCCGTCGCACGAGATGAACCAGCTCATCGAAGACGACACGGATTTCAAGATCTGAACCGGCTACTCGTCGTTCAGATCGCGTCGAGGAATTTCAACGTGAGAAGCGCGGCCGTCACCATCGGCTTGCGCAACAGCGCGCCGCCAGGAAACTTCCGTGCCGGCACCGCTGCGAGCGTGTCGAACCGCTCCGTATTTCCCAGTACCGCTTCCGCCAATGCCTTGCCGCCCAGAGTGGCCAACGCAACGCCATGACCTGAATAGCCATGGGCAAAGTACAGACGAGGGCCGAGCGTGCCAAAATGCGGCATGCGCGTTCGCGTTATGCCGACCGTGCCGCTCCACGCATAGTCGATTGAAACGTCCTTAAGCGCGGGAAACACTTTGAGCATGCGCGGCCGCACCAGGTTTGCGATGTCGCGGGGCGGCGTCCAATAGGCTTCGCGTCCGGCAAAGATCAAGCGTTGATCGGAACTCTTTCGGTAATAGTCGAGAACATGACGCGTGTCGGCCACGGCGGCGTCGCTCGGAATAATCCGCGAACCCAGTTCCGAGGTCAGTGGCGCGGTCGCGATGACAAAACTTTCGACATGCGCAATATAGGGCGCGAGCTGCGGCGCGAGTTGCGCGGTGAACGCGTCGCAGGCCAGCACGATCTGATCGGCGACGATCCGGCCCTGAGTGCAGCGAACGACATGGCGGCCATCGGTTTCAACACCCAGTGCCGGCGTGTTTTCGCATATGATGGCGCCCGCCTGAACGGCTTTTGCGGCGAGACGGCGCGCATATTTCAGCGGATGAAGATGGCCCCCGCCCATATCCATGCGCGCGGCAGGATAAATGCCGGTTCCCAACGCCGCCGCGGTTTCGGCCCCATCCATCATGCGCGCTTCGCGGTAGGCATAGTTCGCGGCGAGATGCTCGGTCTCGGCTGCCAGAGTGCGCGCAGCTTTCTCGTCATGGGCCGCGATGACGAGTCCGCGTTTCAGATCGCAGTCTTCAGCCGCGAGTTCAAACACAAGATCGCGGGCTTCCTCGCTGAGCGACCACAGATCGCGCGCGTGCCGATCGCCGAGCCACTGCTCCAGTTCCGCCTGGTTCTTGCGGTGGCCGGGATGGATTTGACCGCCGTTGCGCCCCGACGCCGCAAAGCCGACTGTCCGGGCCTCGACCAGCACAACTTTTGCACCGGCTCTGGCGAGATGGAGCGCTGTCGACAGGCCCGTATAGCCGCCGCCTATGACACAGACTTCGGCTGGCACCTGGCCCGCGACAGGCGACGCGAAAGTCGCCGGTCGGGCGCTTGCCGCATAAAAGCCTTGTGGCGCTTCGCCGCTCATCACGCGTGATTGCAGGAACGGCATGGGCCCGGTCAAGCCGGTCTTGACCGGCGGGCAGACACATGCGACTTGAGCCGCCTGCACAACATCCTTCGATGAGCTCAGGAAAAGGAGCAAAACTTGACCCGTAGCGAAATCTGGCGCCTTGAAAAATATCTGCGCAACCTGTTCCGCCTTGACACGATCTCGATCGTCGAGCGTCCGAAGCAGGCGGATTCCGTCGAGGTTCAGGTGGCCGGCGAATTCATCGGCGTCATCTTCAAGGACGAAGAGGACGGCGAAGTGTCCTACGCATTCAACATGGCGATCCTGGAAATGGATCTGCCGGAGGCTCCCTCCAGCCGCACGTGATCATGCGCCGCGCTTCACGGTCGAGTAGCTCGTACGCGTCCCGCCGCCCCAAACCGTGAAACAGGCCGCCGCGGATACGTCCGTCATTTTGGGAACGCTACTGACGAGGCCGATCCAGACCCGCGGTTTCCTGCTTCGGCATTTTCTTGAAACCCGTGACAAGGTTGCCGATCGCCTTTCCGATCTCATGCCATTGCGCGAGGTGGGCGCGCTTGAACCGGTAGGAGAGGGCGACATTGTGCGCGATGGGCATGTCGCGAAGGCAGCTTGGGCTTGGTACCTGGGGGGAGAACCGGACGCAACGCAGCACGACTGGACCGGTGGGCGTGTCGCCGACAAACAAATCCTCGTTGCGATAACCGGTGTCGTCGCGGAACGTGTATTGCGTTAGTCCGAACGGGCCAGGCGTGCCTTTGGGATCGGTAACGTAAGCAAGGTAGATGCGCGAAAGCCGGTCCGCCTCGGTCAGATTGAGCCGTTCGTCGCGGATCAGAAGGTAGACGACCGACGAGTCCGCGCTGTTGCCGGCAAAGGTGGACGCTTCCCAATTTGACCAGCCCGCCAGATCGGGCAGCAGCGCGAACATCGCCACGGTCTGTTGCGCGCCGCCCTGCCGGCTGCTCTCGTACTGAAGGAAGTTTGCCGGAATCCATAGCTTCAGACCGTGAACGCGTAGCGCCACGATGTCGGTTCGCGACGTCGGTGCGACTTGCTCCTCGAGAAAATTTGGCGCGCTTGGTGCGAGGTAGTAGAGCAGGATGAGCGCGGACAACACGAGCGTGACCAGAAAGACGCCCAGCGGAATCAACCAACCGGAGCGCTTTCGGATGGTCTCATCGGTGTCCGAATAGGTCATCGCCGTTTCCACGCGCGTCCCTCCGACTCGCGCTCGCGATTTCTAACATGGCAATCGCAAGTTTCCGCCGCCCGGTTCGTCATAGCTCGATTGATTCTTTGCGGGCGTGGCAAGGAAACCGCTACCGCCCTCGCTGTCGGGAAACCATCGTTCGCGCTCGAAACGGGACGGAGTTGCATCGCCTGCGGCTCGAAATGGCACAAACCCCACCGTCTCTGGCCCGATGGGGAGGCACACAGCCTGCATTGGAGGCTCCAGGCAGGCCCGGCTGGGGATCAAAAGTGTACAAAGACATTCTATTGGTGGCGTTCGCGACCCTGGCCGGGTTCACGGCTTCGGGCATCATCTCCAACCTCTATCGCCTGCTGGCTGCCAAGCCGGAAACGATAGGTGCCCGTATCGGTTACGCCGCGGTCATGGTTGTGGCCGGCCCGAACGTGCTGTTCGAGAACGCAGCCGCCTCCTTTCGCGCCAAAGACTGTTCGGGCTTCGCGTTCTGGCTGGCGGCTGCGATCTCGGCCTATTGGAGCTTCTCCCTCGGGATATTCATCATTCAGATCGGCCTTGCCGTCTAAATCACAGCACCGTCAACATACCGGCGACCAGCGGATGGCGGACGATGTCCGCTTCTCCCAGCCTGACGACGGCGATTTCCGGCACGCGCTCCAGCCGATCGGCGATGTCGCCCAGGCCTGACATGCCTTTCAGCAAGTCGGTCTGATCCGGATCGCCTGTCAGCACCATGGTCGAGCGCCAGCCCAGACGTGTCAGAAGCATCTTGAGCTGGGTGTAGGTGCAGTTCTGGGCCTCGTCGATAACGACATAGCAGTCGCTGAGCGTGCGACCCCGCATATAGGCAACGGGCGCGATCTCGATTACGCCATCGGCGACAAGGGCCTTGAGGCGCTTGGTGCCGAGCCGTTCGGTAAGCGCGTCGTAGAGTGGCCGAAGGTAGGGCGCGAGTTTCTCCTGAAGGTCGCCCGGTAGAAATCCAAGACTCTCGCCCGCTTCGACCGCGGGACGTGACAGCACGATGCGGCCGCAGCGACCGACTTCGAGCGCCTCCACGGCCTTGGCGATGGCCAGATACGTCTTTCCCGTACCGGCCGGTCCAAGCGCAAGCACGACGGAGCGTTCCTCAATCGAGTCCAGCAACAACTGTTGCGTCGCGCTCATCGCGCGGATGTTTTTTACATATTTGCGGTCACGGCTTTCGTCAGAGTCGCGCGGGTTCCAGCCGCCGCGGGTAGGAAACAGGCGATGCACTTTGTCACTTTCGTCTTCAAAACTGGTCTCACGGGATTTGTAACGCGCAGAACGCTTGGCCATGGATGCTCCCTGGTCAGTAAACGAACGCTTGAGGGGGTTGGGTAAGGTGGTATCGCGTTTGAGAGAAACGCTTGACGGGCGTGTTTGCATGGGGCGGTTTGGCCCCGGTCTGTCACGAACGGCACAGTGCAATTCTGCACTCAGTCTGCCCCCGACAAGTCCGCGTCGAATCAAACTCCGACAAGAAAAGCGTATCAGTCTTTAAGCAACCGCAACGTGAAATCTGTGTGCGAGCATTCGAAACTTCTCAGCCTGCGCGCATGTGTGAAGCAACCGTCACAATGGCGTCGACCAGATCGATGAGGCGCGCCGCATATTGTTCCGGTATCGCAAGGCGCGCATCGCCGCCGAGAAATGCGGATTCCAGGGAGTCCAGCAAAGCGATCAGACGCAGATGATGTATGCCGAGCGCGCTCTGTATCGGATCGGTTACGATGCCCGCAAATGCCGCGGCCGTCGCGCTCGCCGCAAGCACCGCGCCTGCGACAGTAAACGCGGCCGCGCCGCCGATCTTTGCGCCGAGGACCTGAGCAAGGGCCGGTCCGAGCGTAAGGAATCCGGGCGTCGCCTGATGCAGCAGCGCGCCGCCGGCTGCCATCGTTACGCCAGCACTCACGATCTCGCCCGCGGCGCCGCGCGCATTCAGATAGATCGCCAATTGCCGTGCGAGCTTGTCGTCCATCTGCAGACGCTGCGTCTCGCCCCAGGGGCCATTGAGGACGCCAAGCGCCCCGTCGAGGCGGCTGTCGCCCAGGATTTCGACTGCCAGCGCATCATGGAACGACGGCTCGCCTGCACCCGTGTAGGGGAGTTCCAACAGGTCCACGAAAAGCCGCCGTTCGATCTCCCGCGTGACGGTTGTGCGGAAGAACAATTCGCGAGACTTCAGCCACTCAGCCGCTTCGCGCTGACCCGCCAGCGCCAGAACGCCCGCGACGGCGTTCAGGCCGATCTGCGGACCGGCAAGCGCGGCGTTGAGCGGCGCCCGCCACAAATCATGACCAAGCGCGTGACGGTGCGTCTGCAGCGCTCCGGACAGGGAGAATGTCCGTTCGACAAAGCCCGGCACGCGCGAACGGCGCTTGCGGAAATAGGTTCGGATGGAGTCTTCGACGATTGTCCGCGCCAAGGCGCTGTCGAGAGCGGGAAGCCGTGTTTCCGAAGCATGAGTCATTCGCGCAGTATGGCCGGAACGAAGCCGCGTGCGAAGGCTCGCCAGTCGCGAAAAGCGCTGTCACAATGCCGCCGCAAAGCAACGCGACGGAAACCTCATGCCGATTTATGCCCTCGAAGATGCAACGCCGGAACTTCCGCCCGAGGGCGAATGTTGGGTGGCGCCAAACGCGATCCTGATAGGGCGCGTGCGCCTTCTGAAAGGCGCCAGCGTGTGGTGGGGTTGCGTGTTGCGAGGCGACAATGACTGGATCACGGTGGGAGAGAACTCCAACGTTCAGGACCTTTCGGTCATTCACACCGATCCGGGGCAGCCCGTCACCATCGGATCGAACTGCACTGTCGGACATCGCGTGATTTTGCATTCGGCAACCATCGGTGACGGTTCGCTGATCGGCATGGGATCGACACTGCTCAATCGCAGCCGGATTGGGAGCAACTGCCTGGTCGGCGCGAATACGCTTGTCACCGAAGGAAAGGTGTTTGCGGACGGCTCGATGATCCTGGGTTCGCCCGCTCGCGTCGCGCGCAAACTGGGCGAGATGGAACTGGCGATGCTGAAAATGTCGTCGGCCGGCTATGTCCACAACCATCAGCGCTTTCGCGAGAAGTTGAAGCAGATCGGCTGATCAGCGCACGCCGGCTCTGGTCGCGGGTTCCGCGTGGTTCGCGTTCCAAACGCGACGGATGCGCGCGTCGGTCTCGGGACCGAAATTGAACCAGGTCGCCTTGTTGTGCGCGGCGTCGATGATGAACAGCGTGTCGATTTTGCCCAACTTTGGCACGAGCGCGTTGCGCACGCCGTTGATGCTTTGATCGCTGACAAGTATCCAGATTTGCGGCAACAGCGAATAGGCTGGCCCAAGATTGAGGATTTCCTCTTCAAGGCCGGATATCGATTTCGACTTCATGTCGGCGATGATAAGGAAACGTCCGCGCTCGCCTGTGCGCGTCTCCTCGCCTCCGCGTCCAAAACTGTTCGTGATGAGATCTTCATCGGCCGAACGTCTTGCGGTGAGAAAGCGGCCTGTTGCGGAAGGAGTTGGTTCGGCTTTCTTGGGCGGCCCGAACAGAGCGGAAAGTTCGTCGTCCTCGCCGGCGGGGTGAAACTGTTCGCCACCTTCGCGCGCAACCTGGGAATGGATGGCCAAGCGTCCTTCTGCAACGAAGGCTTGCATCTGCGACAGGCTGTACGGGCCGTAGCTCCGCCCGCCAACGCTGATGTTCCAGTTGTCCGACATTAGAAATTAAGCTTCCGTTGCCGCGACTAAAATAGAATTAAATAGTTACCCAAGCCTTGCCGATGCCCGCGGTAAACGGGACACTCGCCCCGAAAACCAGGGGAAATGCCATGGCGGACTACCAATTCTGCAAAGTTGAGCGGGAGGGACGGCTGACGATTGTCACGCTCAACCGGCCTGAAGTGATGAACGCGCTGCATGCGCCGGCGCATCTGGAGCTGGCCGAAGTTTTCGACAATTTCGCGGCCGATCCGGAACAATGGGTCGCGATCGTGACCGGGGCAGGCGAGCGTGCGTTCAGTGCCGGCAACGATCTGAAGGTCACGGCTGCCGGCGGCGCCCGCAGCGCGACACATCCCAGCGGCTTCGGCGGGCTCGTCAGCCGCTACGACCTCGACAAGCCGCTGATCGCGGCGGTCAACGGCATCGCGATGGGAGGCGGGTTCGAGATTGCGCTGGCGTGCGATCTCATCATCGCGGCCGACACCGCCGTGTTCGCGTTGCCGGAACCGCGCGTAGGCTTGGCGGCGCTGGCTGGCGGTCTGCACCGGTTGCCGCGGGAAATTGGAACGAAGCGTGCGCTCGGCATGATCCTGACGGGGCGTCGCGTGGCCGCTGCCGAAGGCAAGGAACTTGGCTTCGTGAATGACGTTGTTCCGGCGGCGCAACTGATGGCCACCGCAAGAGAACGCGCAAAACAGATCATGGAACTGAGCCCGATGTCCGTGCGTGCATCCAAGCAGGCTGTGTATCGCGGCCTGATGGAAGCGTCGGTCGCCGATGCGCTGAAGAACCAGAACAGCTATCCGGCCGTCGCGGCGATGTACAAGAGCGATGATCTGCGCGAAGGCCCGCGTGCGTTCGCCGAAAAGCGCGCGCCGCAATGGAAAGGCAAATGAGCGAAAGCCCCGCGCAGAAAAAGGCGCGGGGCTCCGTTAAAAGTAACTCGGCTCAGGATTCAAATTGCCATTCGCCGTCGCGATAGCAGGCGGTGCCGTCGCGTGAGAATTCCTCGCCATGACGCCACACGACCTGCGTGAAGTCGCGGCACGTGCGACCGTGACTGCGATACTCGCGATTTGTGACGATGTAACCGCGATCGTGTCCGCGCCACTCATAGCGCTCGCCGACATCGCCATAGAAGCTGTCGTGATAGGCGCGTGCAGCAGCGTCGCGATCGTCGCAGTCGATATCACGCGAAATAGCGTTGCCCGCGAGGCCGCCGAGAATTGCACCGCCGACTACAGCTCCACCATTGCCGTGGCTCACCGCGCCGCCGATCAGACCACCGGCAATCGCGCCGAGCACCGTGCCGCCGGCATGGTCATGCCTGCTGCAGTCATCTGCGAAGGCAGACGTCGTGCCGGCGCACAAGGCCAGCATGGCCACTCCGGCAATCAATCCTGATTTATTCAGCATTCCATTCTCCCTTGAGATCAGATTACGGCGGCCTACGGCCGGCGATCACCTTCTTCACGCTACAGTTTCCAGACTCTGCATGAACCCTGCATGAATAGAATAGGGCAGAATCGGCTCACTATCGAGTGAGAATCGCCCGATGTGACGCAGGCAACTCTAGTTTGAAGTTTGGCAGCTTAATGGCGTCGCGTATGGTGACACCCTTTCGTTTGCAGGATCACGCATGAAACGCGTTGCCGGCCTTCTTTTTTTGGGCCTGATAGTTTGCCTTTCGGGTTGCGGCAAAACGGCCGTTAAGCCGCACAATCCGGCGCATGGTATTTCCTTGCGGGGTGAGATCGTTCCGCTGGGCCGCCTACCCCGGATCGCTGTTCCTCAGCGTTATCGCATTGCTCTGCGAATTGATCCAAAGACCGACCGATTTTCCGGTCACGTCGAAATCGACGTCAATTTTCTCAAGGCGCGACGGGCGCTGTTCCTGCACGGACTTGGATTGAACGTATCGGGCGTGACCGTGCGGCTTTCGTCGGGACAGAATTTTGCAGCGCACTATGACCAGGTCGACGCTTCCGGCGTGGCGAGACTGATATTTGTCGATCAGGTGCTAGCAGGGAGGGCGACTCTCATATTCGACTATGACGCACCGTTCAGCCCGGGCCTGGTCGGTCTGTACAAGATAGAAGATCGCGGCGACACATACGCCTTCACGCAGTTTGAAACGACCGAAGCAAGGCGTGTCTTTCCCTCCTTCGACGAACCGGGCTTCAAGACGCCGTTCGACATCACGGTCATTGCGCCGCGCGCCGACCGTGTAATCGGAAATGCGCCGATTGCTTTCGCGAAGCCTGTTTCGAATGGCATGGAAGAAGTCAACTTCGCGACCACAAAACCATTACCGACCTATCTTGTGGCGCTGGCGATCGGGCCACTGGATGTGGTCGATGGCGGGGTCGTTCCGCCAAACCAGTTCAGACGCAACGCCATTCACGTTCGAGGCGTAACGGCGCGCGGGAACGGACCGCGTATCGCCTACGCGCTTTCGCTCACGCCGCACCTCGTCCAGGCGCTCGAAAACTACTTTGGGATGGCTTATCCGTTCCAGAAACTTGACGTTCTCGCCGTACCGGACTTCGCCGCTGAGGGAATGGAAAACGCCGGGGCGATAACTTTTCGCGAGGGACTTTTGCTCGTCGATCCCGGCGCGCCATTGGAACAGAAGCGCGAGAGTTTGGTGGTGCAAGCGCACGAGCTGGCGCATCAATGGTTTGGCGATCTCGTGACTCCTGCGTGGTGGGATGACGCTTGGCTGAACGAATCGTTCGCCAGTTGGATGGAGTACAAGGCCGCCGAAGCCGTTCTGCCCGCGCAGGAATTCAACACCGAAACGCTGCGCAACGGGTTCAACGTCATGGACCTGGATGAACTGCCATCGGCGCGGCAAATCCATCAGCCGATTCAAAACACGGGCGATATCCTCGGCGCCTTCGATGCCATCACCTACAGCAAAGGCGCATCCGTCCTGCGGATGTTCGAGAATTATGTTGGGCCAGAAGAATGGCGAAAGGGCATCCACGCCTATTTGACCAAATATGCATCTGGCAATGCGACGGCGCATGACTTCATCAGCACGATCGCCGAAACGACGCGCCGCCCGGAATTGGTTGCCGCGTTCAGCGATTTCATCGATCAACCCGGCGTTCCTTATCTGCGCATGACCGCGCAGTGCACGCCGCCGTCGCTCGACATCATTCAGTCGATGTACGCGCCAGTCGCATCCGAGCTGCAACAACGCACATGGCGCGTGCCGGTGTGTCTGGCGGCAACGTCCGGCCAGAACTGCAATCTTGTCGACCGGCCAAAGTTGTCTCTGCCGCTTGGCAGTGTGTGCACGACATTCCCCAACGCGGAAGGCTCCGGCTATTTCCGTTTCTCGCTGGACGAAAAAGGATGGGAGACGCAGATCGGTTTGGCCACCCATCTCGATCCGGCGGAACAGATTGCGCTCATCAACAATGTCGTTGCAGCCTTGCGAGCCGGAGACGCCAAGGCGCCCGATCTTCTGAATAGCGTTCATGCGTTGGCGTCCACCGCCCGTTGGGATGTTCTGGAAACCCTATCGGACAGACTGCATGCTCTCCGCCAAGCGCTGCCGCCCATAGCCGTCGCCGACTATCGCCGCTTCGTCGCGAACAATTTTGGCGCGCGCTGGAAGTCCCTGGGCGCGACGCCACATCGTGGCGAAAGGCCTGGCGACGCATTGGTTCGGCAATATCTTGCCAAGCTGATGGTATCTGAGGCGCGCGATCCGGCCGCAATCGCCGAACTCTCGGCAGCAGCTCGCGCGCAGCTGAACGCGGGCGGCGAGATCACCGGCAAACTGGCGCCCGAATTGCGCGCGGAGGCCATGCGCGCCGCTCTGATCGCCTATCCCGTCTTCGCAGACGCGCTGGTCAATATGTTCCAGACCACGGACTCCGAATATGTCCGCCGCGATATCATCTATGCGTTCGCCGGAAGCGACGATCCGGCCGTAGTGAGCAAGCTCCTGGCCCTTATCGGTTCGAGCGTACGCAGCGGAGAGTTGCGCAACTTCTCCGAGATCATGGCGGGCGAGCCGGTGGCAAGCAGCACATTGTGGAAATATTTCGTCGCAAACTATCACATGTTTGTCCGGCGGCTGAGGGTTCAGCGCATGCCACGTCTTGCGACGATGCTGGAACAAGCCTGTGATGCGGGAACGCGCACGGATCTGAACGCATTTTTCCAGCCGCGGATCGCCACAATGGATGGCGGCGCGCGCCGGCTCGCATACATCAATGAAAAGATTGACCGCTGCATCGCGTTCCGCAAGGCGAAGGGTGCGGAAGTTGCGTCTGCGTTGTCAGCCGCGCGCTGAGCTATGCGCCGCCATAAAGCCTTCCATCCCTGTGAGTCAGGACCGAACGATCGTCGATGAGCGACGCAATCAGATCAATGTCGGGATAGAGGGCCGTGTCGTTGGAAAGATGATTTCCGATTTCCAGAATGAGCGCATCGGTTTGCGAACGGTTTTGCAGATGATGCCCGTTTGGGTTGCCGGCCTTGAACCCCGCTGCATCTCCGGCCCTCAGCGTTTCGTCGCCATCGTCGGTCACGAGCACGACTTCGCCGGACAGGACATAGACAAATTCGTCGCTGTTGATGTGCCAGTGCCTTTGCGTCGACCAGGCACCCGGGGGCAGGCGCAGAAGCGTGACACCGATCTTGGTGAGGCCCGCGGCCTCGGCAAGCCGCTTGCGCTCGCGGCGTGCGACCGGGATGTCGAACGGTTTGGGGTAACCCGACCCGACATGCGAAACCAGCGTTGCGATATTCAGACGTTTGCCCATGCCAGCTCCTTTCGGGGCGCGAGAACGGGCCTGCGCCTCAGTATGTTCGCGCCTTGGGCGGGATGTATTCGACTTCGTTGGTCAGCGTGTAGGCGTGCACGGGACGATAGTCGAGACGCGGGCGGCCGGTCGCAGGATCAAGCCAGGCCAGCGTGTGTTTCATCCAGTTCACATCGTCGCGGCTAGGGAAGTCTTCACGCGCGTGGGCGCCGCGGCTTTCGTGGCGAACGACCGCGCCTTCGACCGCAACGATCGCCTGCTGGATCAGGTTTTCAAACTCCAATGTCTCGACGAGATCGGTGTTCCAGATCATCGAGCGATCGCTGACCTTGATGTCCTTCAGGCGCCCATAGACTTGGGCGATGCCCTTCTGGCCGTTGAGGAGCGTATCGCCCGTGCGGAACACGGCCGCATCGGCCTGCATGACCTTCTGCATGGCAAGGCGAAGCTCCGAAGTCGGCGTGCCGCCCTTGGCATTGCGGTATTTGTCGAGGCGCGCAATGGCTTCGTCGCCGGCGTTTTTCGGCAGGTCGTGATGGCCGGTAATGCCTTTCAGCGACTCCGCGGCATGCGTTCCTGCCGCCTTGCCGAAGACGACGAGGTCGATCAGCGAATTGGAACCCAGACGGTTGGCGCCATGCACGGAGACGCACGCCGCCTCGCCGACGGCCATCAGGCCCTGGATCGGCGTGTCGGGATTGCCGTCCTTCAGCGTCAGCGCATCGCCCGTGTAGCGACAGGGAATGCCGCCCATATTGTAGTGAACGGTCGGCAGCACTGGGATCGGCTGCTTGGTCACGTCGACGCCGGCGAAGATTCGGGCGCTTTCAGCGATGCCGGGCAGGCGTTCGTGAATGATCTTCGGGTCGAGATGCGAGAGGTGCAGGTAGATATGGTCCTTGTTCGGACCAACGCCGCGACCTTCACGGATCTCGATCGTCATTGCGCGGCTGACGACATCGCGCGAGGCGAGGTCTTTCGCGTTGGGCGCATAACGCTCCATGAAGCGTTCGCCTTCGGAATTGGTGAGGTATCCGCCTTCGCCGCGCACGCCTTCGGTGATGAGAACGCCCGCGCCGAAAACGCCGGTGGGATGGAACTGGATGAACTCCATGTCCTGCAGCGGCAGGCCGGCGCGCAGCACCATGCCGTTGCCGTCTCCCGTCTGCGTGTGGGCGCCCGTGCAGGAGAGATAGATGCGGCCATAGCCGCCGGTCGCGATGATGACTTTGTGGGCGCGGAAGCGATGGATCGTGCCGTCGTCGAGGTTCCACGCCATCACGCCGCGCACTGCGCCGTCTTCCATGATCAGGTCGAGCGCAAAATACTCGATGAAGAAATTGACCTCATGCTTCACGCACTGGCCATAGAGCGTGTGCAGGATTGCGTGGCCGGTGCGGTCGGCCGCGGCGCAGGTGCGCTGCGCGATACCCTTGCCATAGTTCGATGTCATGCCGCCGAACGCGCGCTGATAGATCTTGCCTTCTTCGGTGCGCGAGAAGGGGACGCCGAAATGCTCAAGCTCGTAGACCGCCTCCGCCGCATTGCGGCAGAGATATTCGATCGCGTCCTGATCGCCCAGCCAGTCCGAACCCTTCACGGTGTCGTACATGTGCCAGCGCCAGTCATCCTCGCCCATATTGCCGAGCGCGGCGGAAATCCCGCCTTGAGCCGCGACGGTATGACTGCGCGTCGGGAATACCTTGGTGATGCAGGCAGTCTTGAGACCGCGCGCCGCACATTCCAGCGTGGCGCGCAGACCCGAACCGCCTGCGCCGACGACGACGACATCGAACGTGTGATCAACGATTGTGTAGGCGGTCATCTAGAGCGGTCCCGCAATGCGAAGAAGAGCGAATATCGAAGTCGCGCCCGCCGCGATGGCAAAGCTGCGCATCAGCAGCATGAGGAACAACTTCTGGCCGTCGCTGTGAACATAGTCATCGATGATGACCTGAAGTCCCAGCGTCATGTGATAAAGCAGAATGAGGACGAACGCAGCCATGAGGATCGCGTTCAACGGCTGAGAGAGAAACGCAAGCGTTGAGGCTTCGTGCGCACCGACCAGGCCGAGAACGGACACGCCGAACCAGAGCGTGAGCGGAATGAGCGCAGCCGCAGTCACGCGCTGGCGCCAGAAATGTGAGACGCCCGAATGCGAGGAGCCCATGCCCTGGACTTTGTGCAGCGGTGTTTCGAGGCTCATTGGTAGTAGCCTCCGTGTCCGGCGTAGGCGAGGGCGAACGCAGCGATGGCGAGAAGGACCGATGCAGCAATCACCAGAACACCGGACTTGTTCGCCGTCGGAACGGCAAAGCCGAAGCCAAGGTCCCAGGCGAGATGGCGGATGCCGTTCAGCAGGTGATAGGCGAGCGACCAGACGAACCCGAACAGGATCACCTCGCCGAGCGGCGTGGTCGCGAGGCTGGTGAATTGGTTGAAGGCTTCGGGGCCGCTGGCAATGGCGATCAGCCACCAGCACAGCAGAATGGTTCCTGCCGAGAGCGCGACGCCGGTTGCGCGATGGACGATCGACGTCGCCATCGTCACCGGCCAGCGATAGATGCCGAGATGGGGGGAAAGCGGCCGCGCACGCGGCGCCGGATGCGGAGTATCCGCCATGAATATCCTCGAAAAAACCGAAAGCAAAGTGCGCCGGAGTTTAGGGCGGGGGGCGTGGTAGTCAACCGAGTTGGCCGCGCGAATCGCCAAGAAATCCGCGGCTTTTTTGGCGGCCAATTCGCATGTCCATTTTGTCACTTTGCGCTGCAGCATTAGTGCAGGCATTGTCCCGCCGGTCGTTGGGGAAATACACGAAGAATGAGCGAATTGGGCAGCACCGTTGCCGGCCAAACAACTGCGCGTCCGGTCCGGCTTGTCCTCCCGGCCGCGTCGATAAGCGCGCCGCTTTACGAGGCGCTCTCGGTCTTGCTGCTTTGTCCGATCCTGCTTTCGGTCGCAATCTGGAACGGCTTTCCGATCATTTTCTACGATACCGGCGCCTACATGCTCCAGGGTCTGGGGCACGTATTCATCGCCGAGCGTTCGTCGGTCTACTCCGTATTTCTGGAAGTCGCCGGCGGACGGCAAAGCCTTTGGCTGGTGGCCATCGCGCAATGCGTGATGACCGCTTTCGTCATCACGGAATTCGCCCGCGCTCTTCGCCCATCCCTGTCTCTTTGGTCCTTGCTCGGCATCTGTTCGATTGTCTCGATCGGCACGGGTCTTCCCTGGTACGCGGCGCAGATCGAGCCTGACTGTTTCGTCGCGCTGGTTCCGCTAGGGCTTTACCTCTTCGCGTTCCACGGTTCTGCACTTGGTCGTTGGCGCAGCGGCGTGCTGTTCGTGATCGTCGCGTTTGCCGTAGCTTCCCACCCGTCGCACATCGGACTTTCAGCCGGCTTACTTACCGCCCTTGCTGCAATGCGCGTTGCGCCGAAGCGCTGGATCGAGGCCAATGCTCTGCCGCGTCCCAGGTTGCTTCTTGGCATTCTGAGTTTCGTGGTGGCGATTTCGACGGTCGTCGCCTGCAACTACGCCTTCACCCGGCATGTATTCCTGTCGCGCTCGGGCGCGATCTTCCTGGAAGCGCGGATGATGGAGGACGGTCTGATCAAGCCCGTTCTGGACTCAGACTGCCCAAAGGCCGGCTACAAGATCTGCGCCTACAAGGACAAGTTGCCAAAACGCGCCGACGCCTGGCTGTGGGAGGCATGGGTCAGTCCGTTCCACAAGGTTGGCGGCTTTGAGAAGCGCGAACCGGAGTTGGCTGCGCTCGTCGCCGAAAGCCTCAAGCGCTACCCGCTCGGCAACTTCATCGCCGTGGTCAAGGACGCGGCGCTGCAGTTTGTCTTGTTCCAGACCGGCGACGGGATTGTTCCGCAGGAATGGGTCCTGAACCAGGAATTCAAAATCGCGATTCCCCAGCAGATTTCGGACTATGACCATGCCTATCAGCAGGAAGGCGCGATCTGGTTCCTGCCGGTGAACCTCGTCCACGTTCCGGTCGCGTTTCTGGCGCTTCTGACACTCGGTTTGCTGCTGCGCCACGCCGTCAAGCAAGGCGAATGGCGCAAAGGCACGCTTCCCGCTTTCGTTCTGCTCGCTTTGCTCGGCAATGCTTTCGTTTGCGGCGTATTTTCAGGCCCGCATGGCCGCTACCAGTCGCGCATCATGTGGCTGCCGGCCTTCGCCGTGGTGCTGATCGCGTGGCCACGAGTTGAGGCCGAAATGCGCACCCGTTTTGGTGAACCACAGAGCAAGGGCTGACCCCCATTTGCCTTGCGGGGTAAGACAGAATCCGGCACTTATGATCGCGCATGGTCAAAAAAATCCGCATCGCGCCTTCGATTCTATCGGCTGATTTTGCACAGCTTGGCGCCGAGATTGCGGCAGTTGAAGCGGCCGGCGCCGACCTGATCCATGTGGATGTGATGGACGGGCATTTCGTGCCGAACATCTCGATCGGACCGCTCGTCGTTCGCGCCATCAAGCCGCACGCCAAGAGGCCGCTTGACGTGCATCTTATGATCTCGCCTGTCGACCCTTACGTGATGGAATTCGCCGACGCGGGCGCCGATGGCATCACGGTGCATCCCGAGGCTGGCCCGCACGTGCATCGCACGCTTCAGTTGATCCGCTCGCTCGGAAAAAAGCCGGGCGTGGTGCTCAATCCTGGTACGCCCGTCGATGCGATCGACAATGTGCTCGATCTTGTCGATCTGGTCCTGGTGATGAGCGTCAATCCGGGTTTCGGCGGACAGTCTTTCATCGTGAGCCAGTTGAAGAAGATCGAGGCGATAGCGAATCGTATCGCCAAGTCCGGACGCGAAATCGCACTGGAAGTGGATGGCGGCATCAATCCGCAAACGGCACGCCAGGCCATCGACGCCGGCGCCAACGTCCTTGTAGCGGGAACTGCGGTCTTCAAGGGCGGGGCGGCGCAATATGCCGCCAACATCGCCGCGTTGCGCGGCTGACGCTGTGGCGGAGCGCCCGGTACCCCGACGCCTGCCTCCCATTCGCCTGTTTCCCGAAATGGCGCGGGTCTCATTGTGGCGTGGCTTTCGCGGCGTTCGCATCTGGTATCGCCGGACATGGCTGTACCGGCGGTTTCTGACCGGCCCGCTATCGGACCGTATCCTGTTTCATCCCTACGACGCGCTGCCGAGGCGCCTGGAAGACGCAGACTCGCTTTTGCGCGGACGCTTCCGTTTCGTCGGCGAGACGAAGGAGGTCAAAGACGGCTCAATATTCGATGTCACGCCGCCGTCGGCCGCATGGGCCGAATCGCTGCACGGTTTTGCCTGGCTGCCGCCGCTGGCGCTGGCGGGTGGCGATCCGGCAAAAATTCTCGCGACCAACCTCATCACACAATGGCTAAAGCGCTATTCCCGATACTCGGAACCAGCGTGGCTTCCGGAGGTGATGGCCCGCCGCCTGGTGCATCTGTTCGCGCATGGCCGGATGGTGATCGCCAACAGCGAACTGCTCTGGCGTTCCAAAGTGTTCGTCTCGCTTCGCGAGCAGTCGCGAATGCTGGCGCGCGTTGCGCAGGAAGCGCCGGACGGCATGCCGCGCTTCGAAGCGGCTGCGGCCTATGCGTTGTCGGGAGCATGTCTTGGCGACAGTCAGCGCCGGCTGGACGAGGGTTTAAAATGCCTCGAGGGCGAAATCGCGCGTCAGATACTTCCCGACGGTGGTCACATCAGCCGTTCGCCCGAAGCGTTGGTGCATTGCTATCGGCTGATCATGATGGTGATGGATGCGTTGGCGGCCGGCTCGATCGAAGTGCCACATCCGATCCGCAGCGCATATGACCGCATCGCGCCGATGATCCGGTTCTTTCGCCATGGCGATGGCTCGCTCGCTCTGTTCAACGGCGGTACCGAAAGCGATCAGAAGATGATCGCCGGATTGCTCGCGCGCGATGAAGTGCGTGGGCAGCCGTTCGCCTATGCACGGCATTCCGGCTATCATCGCATCACGGCGGGAAAGACGCTGGCGCTCATCGATTGTGGTGGTGTGCCGCCGGGCGCATTCTCGACCAGAGCCCATGCCGCCTGTCTCGCGATGGAGCTCAGCAGCGGGCATCATCGCATCGTCGTCAATTGCGGCGCCGCAGGCTCGACGCATTCCAGATGGGAGCCTGCACTTCGCGCAACCGCGGCGCATTCGACGTTGAGCGTCGCCGACGCCTCCATGGCCATCATCCTGCCGCCGGGCATCGGACGCGACCTCCTTGGATTGCGCTTGCTCGGCGGGCCGGCTGAGATCGAGACACGCCGCGTCGAAACCCCGCAGGGCTGGAGCGTTGAAGCCAGCCACGACGGCTACATGGTTCCATTCGGCTTGCGCCATGAGCGGCAGGTCACAGTCTCGCAACAGGGTTTGGCGGTGACCGGCGCCGACCGGGTGTTGCCCAAGCCCGCACGGACGCACCAGACAATCCCCTTCACCATCCGGTTCCACATTCATCCCGATGTGCGCGTTTCGCCGTCGCAAGGCGGGGGTATTCTTCTCAAGCTGCCGAACGGTGAGGGCTGGCGGTTCCGCACCGGCTCCCAATTGACCGTCGAAGAAAGCGTCTATCTGGGAGGCGATACGGTGCGCCGGACCGAGCAACTCGTAATCTCCGGCTCGGTCAAGGATAAACCCGTCGAAACCGCCTGGATCTTCGAACAGATCGGGGCATCGTGACGCTTTTTCCTCGCGCCACGGCATGCCAACATGGCGCAAAGCGATTTGACAACCACAGCATCCAGCAGGTTTTTTCATGGTTCAGTTCACATTGCCGAAGGGCAGCAAGGTCACCAAGGGCAAGGTCTGGCCCGGCCCCAAGACGGCCAACGGCAAGAAGCCGAAGCGCTCGAAGGATTTCAAAGTCTACCGCTACGATCCGGACAAGGATGCCAATCCGCGCGTCGACACCTACACGGTCGACCTCGAAAGCTGCGGTCCGATGGTTCTGGACGCGCTCATCAAGATCAAGAATGAGATCGATCCGACTTTGACGTTTCGCCGCTCCTGCCGCGAAGGTGTGTGCGGTTCCTGCGCGATGAACATCGCCGGCGGCAACACACTGGCCTGCACCAAGGCGATCACGGACGTCTCCGGACCGATCTCGGTCTATCCGCTGCCGGCGATGCCGGTGGTCAAGGACCTCGTGCCGGATCTCACAAACTTCTTCGCGCAATACTCTTCGATCGAGCCGTTCCTGCAGACCAAGACGGCCCAACCGGAAATCGAATGGAAGCAGTCGCCGGAAGAGCGCGCCAAGCTCGATGGTCTTTACGAGTGCATCCTTTGCGCCTGCTGCTCGGCGTCATGCCCGAGTTATTGGTGGAATTCGGAGCGCTATCTTGGCCCCGCCGCGCTGTTGCAATCCTATCGCTGGCTGGCGGACAGCCGTGACGAGAACACTGGCGAGCGGCTCGACAATCTCGAGGATCCGTTCCGGCTCTATCGCTGCCACACGATCATGAACTGCGCCAGCGCCTGCCCCAAAGGTTTGAATCCGGCGAAGGCGATCGGCGAGATCAAGCAAATGCTGGTCAAGCGCAGCGTCTGAACTCACCAAGGTGTGACGGTCGTAAACGACGACGTCGGCTATCGCTGCCGCGGCCGAGCGGCCATGCAAGCCGGATGATCTTCACCGGCATCAAGCCGGACAGTTCATCTGGCGACGGCAGGCGCGTGCCGACGGCAAGACCTGGTTGGACAGCGGGTGATCAGCTACACGCGCAAAAAGGGTCTAAGCAGGCAGGGACTTCGCCGGAACGATACTTCCGCGCAGGCGCAAGGCGCCCCACAGAACGGCGCCCGCGATGCGTGCAAACCTGCCTTGTGGCGCCGCGCCGATGACCTTGGCGACCATCTGGACCAACCGTTGAATGTGATGCCTACGGTAGATCCGCATGCCTGCATTGGTTGCGATGCGGGAATAGAGCGTACGCTTGTAGGGCTTCGCAGATACTTCCGCGGCGGCCACGTTGGCACAGTAATAAGCGTAGGCCAGTTCGTCGTCCTCCGACTCCGTGATGCGGCCGACGGCGACCATCAGCTTCTTCCAAAACGACAGGTCCGGTTCATCCTGTGCGTTAAGAGTCTCGAAGAAGAGCTTGTAATGCCTGAATTCATCCGCGGCGATGCGGCCTGCGATCTCCTTCAGCACAGGCTCTTCGGTCGCGTCGCGAATGGCGGTGTAGTAGGACGAGGTGCCGCTTTCGACGACGCAACGGGCGATCATTTCGCCCCGGCGGCTACCCCGCACCGACGTGCCTTCCGGTCCCTCGAAATGGGACGGCTTGTAGCCCTCACGGAAGCGGCAAAAGGCCTCCTCGAGGCTGAAGGTCGGATCGGCCATCTCGGCCCAGCGGCCGAGCGCGCGGCCATGCTGACTTTCCTCGCAGCCCCATTGCTCGATTGCAGAGATCGTTTCAGGCCCCGCATCCTTGAAGACCCGCTTGAGGTAAGCGACATAGTCGGGTGCATTGAGCTCGACCAGGGATGCCGACTTGATGGCCGCAATCATCCAGGGCTCGGCCTTGGAGCGGTCGAAAGCGGCCCATTGGACATCGTCCAACTGCCAGCCCTGCCTGTAGATGGCGGCGTCCGTCATCCGTGCTCCGTCATGGGTCTGTCATTCGACTTATAGCAAGACCGGCTGCCCGGTGTGAACCCGGCACGCGAGCATCTTGCTGACAGGCCGTCAGCTTTTCGCGGTTCAGAACGCGGCGCGGACCTGCTTGAGATCGTCAAGTGACTCGGCGGCGCGGGCGCGCTCGGCATCCGTCTTGGCGGCGGCAACATCTTCCTCGGCATCGCGGATACGCTGATCGAGGACAGAGAGATCGAGTTCCGCCATCGGGATGGCTTCCTCGGCGAGCACCGTGATCTTGCCTGCCGTGATTTCCGCAAAACCGCCGCGGATGAAGAATCGCACATCGCCTTCGCTCGCGCCCTGCACGCTGATCGTGCCCGGCCGCAGCGTCGAGATGACGGGCGAGTGGCCGGCCATCACGCCCATATAGCCTTCCGTGCCCGGCACGGTGACCATGTCGGCCTGGTCGGAGAGCAGCAGCCGCTCCGGCGAGACGAGGTCGAATGCGATCTTGTCGGCCATTATGCCGCTTCCGCCGCCATCTTCTGGGCCTTCGCCACAGCATCCTCGATCGTGCCGACCATGTAGAACGCCTGCTCGGGCAGGTGGTCATAGTCGCCTTTCACAAGGCCCTGGAAACTCTTGATCGTTTCGGCGAGCGGGACCGAAATGCCTTCGATGCCGGTGAAGACGGTCGCCGCGTAGAACGGCTGCGACAGGAAGCGTTCGATCTTGCGGGCGCGCGCGACCGTGATCTTGTCGTCTTCCGACAATTCGTCCATGCCCAGAATGGCGATGATGTCCTGCAGCGACTTGTACTTCTGCAGGATCGACTGGACCTGGCGGGCGACGTCGTAATGCTCCTGACCGATCACGCGCGGATCGAGCAGGCGCGAGTTGGAGTCGAGCGGATCCACGGCCGGGAAAATCGCCTTTTCGAATACGGCGCGCGACAGGACGGTTTGCGCGTCCAAATGTGCGAAGGACGTGGCGGGTGCGGGGTCGGTCAAATCGTCGGCCGGAACGTAAATGGCCTGCACGGACGTGATCGAACCCTTGGTCGTCGTCGTGATGCGTTCCTGCAGCGCGCCCATGTCGGTGGCGAGCGTCGGCTGATAGCCCACGGCCGAAGGAATGCGGCCGAGCAGGGCGGACACTTCGGAACCGGCCTGGGTGAAGCGGAAAATGTTGTCGACGAAGAAGAGCACGTCCTGTCCCTGGTCGCGGAAATGCTCGGCGACGGTGAGGCCCGACAACGCGACGCGCGCGCGGGCGCCGGGCGGCTCGTTCATCTGGCCGTACACCAGCGCGCACTTGCTGCCCGCTACTCCGGTCTTGGGATCCTTGTTCACGCCGGATTCGATCATCTCGTGATAGAGGTCGTTGCCTTCGCGCGTGCGCTCGCCGACGCCGGCGAACACCGAGTAACCGCCATGGTTCTTGGCGATCGAGTTGATGAGTTCCTGAATGAGAACGGTCTTGCCGACGCCGGCACCGCCGAACAGGCCAACTTTGCCGCCGCGCGCATAGGGCGCCAGGAGGTCGATGACCTTGATGCCCGTGACGAGAATCTGCGCCTCGGTCGACTGATCCGTGAACGGGGGCGCCTCCTGATGGATGGCGCGGCGCTGCGTGAACTTCACCGGGCCGGCTTCATCGACCGGCTCGCCGATGACGTTGATGATGCGCCCGAGCGTGCCCTCGCCGACGGGGACGGAGATCGGCGATCCCGTGTCGGTCACCTTGTTGCCGCGCACGAGGCCTTCGGTCGCGTCCATCGCAATGGTGCGGACTGTGGATTCGCCAAGATGCTGGGCGACTTCGAGGACCAGGCGCTGGCCGTTATTGTCGGTCTCCAGCGCGTTCAGGATCTCCGGCAGATGGCCTTCGAACTGCACGTCGACGACGGCGCCAGTGATCTGGGTCACGCGTCCGAGTTTGTTGCTGCTGGTGATCGCGTTCATGGTCTTCTCCTTAAAGCGCTTCCGCGCCCGAGATAATTTCAATCAGTTCTTTGGTGATCTGCGCCTGGCGCGTGCGGTTGCGCAGGATGGTCAACGCATCGATCACGTCGCCCGCATTGCGCGTCGCCGAGTCCATCGCGCTCATCTTGGCGCCGAATTCGCCGGCGACATTCTCCAGCAGGGCGCGGAAGATCTGGACCGTGACGTTGCGCGGCAGAAGTTCGGCGAGGATTTCGGCTTCTTCCGGCTCGTACTCGTAGACCGTGCCGCTGGTTGATGCCGCCGCGGTTTCGTCGACGGCGGCCGGAATGAGTTGCTGGGTGGTCGGAACCTGCGACATGACCGACTTGAAGCGCGAGTAGATCAGCGTCGCAACATCGAACTCGCCGGCCGCGTACATCTCCAGGACCTTTCGGCCCACGGTGAGCGCGTTTGCAAAACCGATCTGCTTGACGCCCGTCTGTTCAAGCTCGACGACGATCTGCGAGGCGAACTGGCGTTTGAGCTGGTCGCGCCCTTTGCGGCCGACGGTGAGAAGCTTCACCGTCTTGCCCTCGCGCTGTAGTGCATGGATCTGCTGGCGTGCGAGCCGCACGATGTTGGTGTTGAAGCCACCGCACAGGCCGCGGTCCGCGGTTGCGACGATCAGGAGATGAACCTGGTCGCGGCCCGTTCCGGCGAGCAGGGCGGGCGCACCCGGATTTCCCTTGAGCCCCCTCGCCAGACTTGCGATGACGCTGTTCATCTTCTCGGCATAGGGGCGCGCCGCGGTCACCGCGTCCTGCGCACGGCGCAGTTTCGCCGCGGCCACCATCTGCATGGCCTTGGTGATCTTGCGCGTCGCCGTGACGGACGCGATGCGCGTGCGTATGGCCTTCAGACTTGCCATCAGGCAAAGGTTCCCGTGAACGCTTCCAGGATCGACTTCAACTTGGCTTCAGTGTCGGGCGCGATCTGCTTGGCATTGCGGATTTCCGCGAGGACGTCCGCATTCTTCGAGCGGAACGAACGCAGAAGCTCGGACTCGAAGCGGCCGATCGCGTTGACCGCGATCTTGTCGAGATAACCGCGCACGCCGGCATAGAGCATGACGACCTGTTCTTCGATCGGCATCGGGCTGAACTGCGGCTGCTTCAAAAGTTCGGTGAGTCGGGCGCCGCGGGCGAGCAAGCGCTGCGTCGACGCGTCGAGGTCCGAGCCGAACTGCGCGAAGGCGGCCATTTCACGGTACTGCGCAAGTTCCAGCTTGATCGAGCCTGCCACCTGCTTCATCGCCTTGATCTGAGCCGACGAACCGACGCGGCTGACCGAGATGCCGACATTCACCGCCGGGCGGATGCCCTGATAGAAAAGATCGGATTCAAGGAAGATCTGGCCGTCGGTGATCGAAATCACGTTGGTCGGGATATAGGCCGAGACGTCGTTGGCCTGCGTCTCGATTACGGGCAGAGCGGTCAGCGAGCCGCCGCCGAAATCATTGTTCATCTTCGCCGCGCGTTCGAGCAGGCGGGAATGCAGATAGAACACGTCGCCCGGATAGGCTTCGCGGCCCGGCGGACGGCGCAGCAGCAGCGACATCTGGCGATACGCGACGGCCTGCTTGGACAGATCGTCATAGATGATCAGGGCGTGCATGCCGTTGTCGCGGAACCATTCGCCGATGGCGCAACCGGAGAACGGCGCCAGGAACTGAAGTGGCGCGGGCTCGGACGCCGTCGCCGCGACGACGCAGGTATATTCCATTGCGCCGGCGTCCTGCAGCGTCTTGACGATCTGCGCGACGGTCGAACGCTTCTGGCCGATGGCGACGTAGATGCAGAATAGCTTCGTTTTGTCGTCGCCGCCGTTGGTGGCCTTCTGATTGATGATCGTGTCGATCGCAACGGCGGTCTTGCCGGTCTGGCGGTCGCCGATGATGAGCTCGCGCTGGCCGCGGCCGATCGGGATCAGGGAGTCGATGGCCTTGAGGCCCGTCTGCATCGGCTCGTTCACCGACTTGCGCGGAATGATGCCCGGCGCCTTCACGTCGACGCGGCGGCGTTCGGCGACATTCTGGATCGCGCCCTTGCCGTCGATCGGATTGCCCAGCGGATCGACGACCCGGCCGAGCAGGCCCTTGCCGACCGGCACGTCCACGATGGCGCCCGTGCGCTTGACGGTGTCGCCTTCCTTGATGGTGCTGTCGCTGCCGAAGATGACGACGCCGACATTGTCGTTCTCGAGGTTCAGGGCCATGCCCTTGATGCCGCCCGGGAACTCGACCATCTCGCCGGCCTGGACGTTGTCGAGCCCATAGACGCGGGCGATGCCGTCACCGACCGACAGAACCTGACCGACTTCGCTGACTTCCGCTTCGGCGCCGAAATTCTGAATTTCGCGCTTCAGGATTGCCGAGATTTCGGCGGGCTGGATATCCATTTCACTTACCTCTCATGGCCGCACGAATGCTGGTCAGCTTCGTGCGCAAGGACGAATTCGATCATGCGCGAACCCACCTTTACGACGAGGCCGCCGAGCAGGTTGGGATCGACTTTGGTTTCCAGGCGCGGGTCGCGGCCCAGCTTGGATTTCAGAATGGCTTTGAGTTCGAGGGTTTCCGCGTCCGACAAGGCCCGCGCGGACGTAACCTGCGCCTGCACCTCGCCGCGCAGCTTCGCGACCAGACGGTCGAAAGAGCGGATGATGTCGGTCAGCACGAAGAGGCGCCGCTTCGATGCCATCGTGAGGATGAACTTGGTGGTGAGCTCTGCTGCGCCCATCTTTTCGAGCACGGCCTTCATCACGCGGGCCTGTTCGTCGCGCGAGAAGACGGGAGCCTTTACCAGGCGTGCAAGATCGGGGTTCTGATCGATCAGCGAACGCAGGGCGATGAAATCGCGCTCCACGGCCTCGACGGATTTTTCTTCCTGGGCCAGTTCGAAAACGGCGTTCGCATAGCGACCCGCCAGTCCGGTTTCCTGAGCCTGTTCCGTTGCCACGTTCGCCCTTCGGCAACCTGCGCATTTGACGATCGCGTCAGTCGCCTAAATAATTGAATTCGTTCGTGAAATTACTCTGCTCGCGAGTCAGCCCCGACGCGCGCGATGCAGTTAGCATGCGTGTTAAAGCGGCGCAACAATCCACCACTAGCCGTGGTGTCGCGGGGTTCGGACGCCACAGTTGGTCCGATTCAGTCCGGCATTCCGGAACGCATCGCTAACCAGTTCTCTCAGTCACGCCTTAACCGCTGGACGCGCAACCTACCAGTGTAGGGCGGGGGCAGAAAGCCATGCGTGAGCAGTTTGTCGGAGCATTCAAGCAGGTTCTCGGGTTTCTCGCACAAGGGATCGAATTCGAGGCTGAGAGGCGTCGCGCATTCGAGACCGAGTTGAAGGAACTTATCGCGCCGCACATGCCGGTGCTGATCCATCGCCGCGCCAAGCTCCTGGCAAGCGCCGGACAGGAACGCTGGTCTGACGAGCTCGAACTCGTTCATGCGCCAGAGCCTCTGGCCATTGCTGGGCTCGGACCTGGATTATGCCGAACGCAACCGCACGTTCGTCACCTTGCTGCTCGACGTCGCCATCGAGCGGGAGCAGCGGCGGGCATCGGAAGTATGTGTAGCCGTGATACCGCTGGTTTCGCGCTTCGACGCGACGTGGGCGAGCTGAAACCGCGCGACTTGTCGCAAACCCCTCAAAGCCAATTGCCACTTTGGCAGGCAATGTCCAATCTCCGGGCAGATAAGGCCGCCCATTAAAGCGGCGGCTTGGGGGAAATATGATCGACGGCGCCGATACCGCGTGGCTGCTGACGTCCACCGTTCTCGTTCTGATGATGACGCTTCCGGCACTTGGTTTCTTTTATGCCGGACTGGTGCAGTCGAAGAACACGCTTTCAGTTCTCGCGCAGTGCGTGGGCGTGGCCGCTGTGGTGTCTCTTCTGTGGTTTCTGGTCGGATACAGCCTGGCGTTTTCCGGCAGCGGCGCGTTGATCGGTGATCTCGGACAGGCGTTGCTGAGCAGCGTCGGCCGGCAAACGATCCATGCGGGCACGAAAATTCCCGAATCTGTCTTTGTCATGTTCCAGATGACGTTCGCGATCATCACGCCGGCACTGATCATCGGCGCCTATGTCGAGCGCATCAAATTCGGCGCGGTGCTTTTGTTCTCGTCGCTCTGGTTGCTCGTCGTCTATGCGCCCGTCACGCACTGGGTGTGGGGCGGCGGCTGGCTTGCTTCGCGCGGCGTCATGGATTTTGCCGGCGGCATCGTCGTGCATGTGACCGCGGGCGCCTCCGCTCTGACGATCGCGTGGATGCTCGGGCCAAGGCAATCGTTCTTGCGCGGTGTGCATCCGCCGCATGCGCCCTGGATGGTGATGGTGGGCGCCAGCCTTCTTTGGGTCGGCTGGTTTGGATTCAATGCCGGCAGTGCACTCAGCGCGGGCGGCGACGCCGGCATGGCGATGCTCGCGACGCATCTTGCAGCGGCTGCCGCGACACTGACCTGGGTCGCCATCGAATGGGTCTGGTTCGGAAAACCTAGTGTTGTCGGCGCGGTGACGGGCACCATTGCAGGTCTTGCTACGATCACACCTGCATCGGGATTTGTGGGTCCTGAAGGCGCCGTGCTGTTGGGCATTCTCGGCGGCGTGGTCTGCTACGCTGCCGTGTTTCTGGTGAAGCGCGTCATGGGCGTGGACGATGCACTCGATGTGCTCGGCGTGCATGGCGTCGGCGGTGCGCTGGGAACTCTGTCGCTGCCCTTCCTGGTTTCATTGGGTTCCGGAGGCGTCACGCTCAGTCGTTCCGTGCTAAATCAGTTTGTCGTGCAGGTGGAAGGTGTGGTTGCGGCGACGGTCTTGTCCGTTGTGGCAACCTATGTCCTCGTAAAGATCGTGACATGGACGGTCGGCCTTCGTGTCGATGCGGACCATGAAACCCAGGGCCTGGATTTCTCGTCGCACGGCGAGACAGCCTACAACCCGAACAGCTGAGGAACGCGCCATGAAATTCGTGATCGCCATCATCCAGCCGTATCGACTCGACGCCGTGCGCGATGCGCTGCAATCCCTCGGCATCGAGGGCCTGACCGTCACCGAAGTGCGAGGCTATGGCCGCCAGAAGGGCCACAAGGAAGTCTATCGCGGCGCCGAATATGCGATCTCGTTCGTGCCGAAGTTGAAGATCGAAGTGGCAGTCGCCGACGATCGTGCGGAAGACGTCATCTCGGCGATCCAGGAATCGGCACGCAGCGGCAAGGTCGGAGATGGAAAGATCTTCGTGCTCGACCTGCAATCCGCGCTGCGGGTTCGCACGGGGGAAAGAGACGCGGACGCGCTCTAGACGCGCGCCGTCATCTCGCCTTTCGCCGGCTTGGCAGCCTTCTTTGGTGTGGCGCCGTCGAACTTGGCGCGCGCGGTCTCGATCTTGCCAATGTTCTTCAATGCCCAGGCGCTAAGGGCCATGACGGGTTCCAGAAGCGAACGGCCGAGTGCCGTAAGCTCATAGTCCACACGCGGCGGTATCGTTGGAAAAATCGTCCGCGTAATCAGCCCGTCACGCTCGAGCCCGCGCAGGGTCAGAGTCAACATGCGTTGGGATATGCCGCCGATCTCACGCTTGAGCTCGTTGAAGCGCATCGGCCGCGCGCCCAGGCGGCTCACGATGAGCACGGACCATTTATCGCCGATCCGTGCGAGAACGCCGCTGATCGCGCGGCAGTCGCCAGTGTCACGTATGTTACCCTGTTTCATTTGCGTGCCTTCTTGCGCGATGCGTCGATAGGCATCATCTTAGCGTCAGTTACGATTAGTAACTTGGCACCAAACAGGTACTTATTCAAGGAGAGGCCCATGGCCCTGAAGCTGCAGACCATCATCACCAGTACTCGTCCGGGTCGCGCCGGCCCTGCCATCGCGCGATGGTTTCACGAGGGTGCCAAGGCGCACAGCAAGTTCGACGCGCAGCTAGTCGACCTCGTTGATTTCAATCTGCCGCTCTACGACGAACCCCATCATCCGATGCGCCGCCAGTACGAGCACGAGCACACCAAGAAGTGGTCCGCCAGCGTGAATTCGGCGGACGCCTACGTCTTCGTCATGCCGGAGTACAACTACTCGCCGCCGCCGTCTTTCGTGAACGCGATCGACTACCTGTTCTGGGAATGGCAGTACAAGCCCGTGGCATTCGTCAGCTATGGCGGCGTGTCGGCCGGACTGCGGTCTGCCCAACCTGCGCGCACGCATGTATCGACGCTGAAGATGATGCCGATTCCGGAGGGCGTAGCCATCCCGGGCTTTTTCGCGCAAATCAAAGATGGAAAGTTCGAAGGCAACGAGCTCAATCAGCAGGGCGTCGCGGCCACGTTGAACGAATTGCACAAATGGGCGGAAGCATTGGCGCCGCTGCGCGAAGAAATCCGCAACCGGAAGTAACGCCTATGGGCCAGGCGGCGAGGGCGCCGCTCAACTCACGCCGTTGAAGAAGCGCGACAGGCGGAATTCAGCGATCCATGACCAGATCGCATGGGCGTTTAGGAAGTCGTACGACCCGACGACGAACTCTGCACGTCCGACGAGATTTTCGGCCGGCACGAAACCAACGCCGCCATTTTCGGCCGAGACGCGGCTGTCGAGCGAGTTGTCGCGATTGTCGCCCATCATGAAGAGGTGTCCGGCCGGCACGACGAAGTCCTGCGTATCGTCCAGCGGGCCTGTCCAGGTCCATTTGTAGATCGGATGCGTCTTGCCGTTGGGCAGGGTCTCGATGAAGCGCGGCGAATCCGAAATGCTGCCGTCTTCGCTCTCCACCTTGCCTTGGCCGTCGGCGCGAAGCGAAAGCTCCTTGCCGTTGATCCACAGACGTCCTGCGATCATCTGCACATGGTCGCCGGGCAGGCCGATCACGCGCTTGATATAGGTCTGGCTGGGATCGCGGGGCAGGCGGAACACAACCACATCGCCCTGTTGAGGCAATTTTTGCAGCAGCCGCGTGGAAGAAGCCGGACCGATCGCAAACGGCACGGAGTAGCGGCTGTAACCATAAGGATACTTCGCCGCCACGAACGCATCGCCGATGGCGAGAGTCGGCTGCATCGATCCGGAAGGCACGTAGAAGGGCTGTGCTATCGCGGTGGTCGAAGCAAAAGTGATGGCGATGATGGCAACGGGTTCCAGGACTGCCCTGAGCGCGCCTTTACCGTCCTCAACCCCCAGCAAATGCTTGAAGGCACGCCAGACTTTGCTCTGGCCGATTGTGCCGTTTTCTTCCATCATTTGCTGCTCCGGTCGCGCTATTCTTCAATCTCGGGATTCTAAGCCCGCAGTTCAAGCCCATTGGGCCCTTATGCCGGTTCCTTGACGGAAATACATCTCCCTGCCAAAGGCTTGGTTATGGCGAAGAAACTGACCCAGTTGGGCCGTTCCACCACGACGCCGCGGTCGCCCGACGAAGCGCGGCTCGAAGCCGTGACCAATCCGCACGCCGACACGGACTATCTGGTTCGCTTTACAGCGCCAGAGTTCACCTCACTCTGTCCCGTAACAGGCCAGCCGGACTTCGCACACTTCGTTGTCGACTACGTCCCCGCGAAATCCATCGTCGAGTCCAAATCGCTGAAGCTCTATCTCACCAGCTTTCGCAACCACGCGGCGTTCCACGAAGACTGCACGCTGGCGATCGGTAAGCGCATCGTCGCGGCGATCAAGCCTAAATATCTGCGCATCGCCGGATACTGGTATCCGCGCGGCGGCATGCCCATCGACGTGTTCTGGCAGACGGGAAAATTGCCGGCCGGCGTGTGGCTGCCGGATACCGGCGTCGCTTCCTATCGCGGCCGCGGCTGATGCGCGTCGAGGTCGTTCCAATTCCGGAAGCGGACAAGGCCCTGCTTTGGGAGCGAATGCAGGCCTATATCGCCGAGCTGATGTCTTTTGGAAATTTCGGTCCCGTCAACGGCGTGTTCGCGTACGAGCCGTTCGATCTCTACTGGAAGGAACCAAACCGTTTCCCCTTCTGGGCCATGGCGGACGGCGAACGTGCAGCTTTTGCGCTAGTGCTCTGTGAAGAGCGCACCGAGATGGCGGAGTTCTATTCCTTTCCCGAGTTCCGCCGCACGGGCGTTGCGCTCGATTTCGCGCGGCAGATCATCAGACGCTTTCCCGGTTCGTGGGAAATTTCGCAATATCGCGCGCACACGGTCGCGGTCTCGTTCTGGCACCGCGTCATCGCCGGCTATCCGTTCCAGGAGCGTGTCTATGTCGGTGGGCAGGGCAAAGAGCGGCTGGAACAGACTTTCGTCGTTCCCTGACACGCTCTGATCCGCTTCGGATCAGTGAGCCTCGGCGACGGCAGCGCAAGGCGCATGGCGGTGGCACGATACGATATGATCGTTCACCATGCCGACAGCCTGCGCGAAAGCGTACACGATGACGGGTCCGCAGAAATTGAAACCGCGGCCTTTGAGCTCTTTCGCAAGGCCCTCGCTCATCCGGGTCTTTGCGGGAACCTGCTTTAACGTTTTGTAGCGGTTCACTTTCGGTGCTCCGCCCACATGCTTCCAGATCAGTTCGGTGAAACCGCCCGGTTCCTTCTCTTCGATATCGAGCCAGAGCTGCGCGCCGCGGATCGCCGCCTCGATTTTTGATCCCGAACGGATGATCCCCGCGTTCTGCATCAGCCGATTGACGTCGCGCTTGCCGTAGCGCGCGATCTTTTGCGGATCGAAATTGTCGAACGCCGCACGAAAATTCTCGCGCTTTTTCAGAATGGTGATCCAGGACAGTCCCGCCTGGAAACCGTCGAGCACCAGCTTTTCATAGAGCGCCCCGGGATCATACTCCGGAACGCCCCATTCTTCGTCGTGATAGGCGATGTAGATCGGCTCCTTCACCGACCAGCCGCATCGTATGACGTCGGATGCGCTCAACGCCTCGCCTTCTTCTTTGTCTTTTTCCGGGCAGTTTTCCTGACGGCCTTCTTCGCAGGTTTCTTTACGGCCTTCTTTTTCATCGGCCGCTTTGCAGCCTGCGTCTTGGCTTTTGGCGCTGCGTGCAACGTCGCTTCGATTTTGTTGCCGTCGAGGTCGTAGACGAAGGCGCCGTAATAATCGGGGCCGTAGTCGGGGCGGGGGCCGGGCTCACCATTGTTGCTGCCGCCATGGGCGAGCGCTGCGGCGTGAAACTTGTTGACCTGATTCTTTGAGCGGGCCGTGAAGCCGAGATGCACGCCATTGCCGATGCTCATCGGTTTCTGATCGTGCGGCAGCTGGATCCAGAATTCGGGATGATCTTCGCCATAGGCGAGGGCGTAAGGCAGAAACTCCATCACGCGTTTGTAGCCCAGCGTGCCGAGAACGGCGTCATAGAACTTGGCAGCGCGCGCAACGTCGGTTACTCCGACGGAAACATGATGGAGCATGATCTGGTTCTCCTCACGAGTGGACTGGAACAAAAGAAAAACTTTCACTCGTGCGCGGAAACGTCAAGGGAAAAGCCATGACGGTTTGATCAATTTCACTTCCTGCTCGCCCGCGTGCAGTGCGGCCGATCCGGCTTCATCCAGCCGGTCGAGACGCACTTGCGCGAAGCCGCGCTGGCCATAATCGGACGTGATCTCTCCGATTTCCTTGTCCTTGGCCTTGATGGACGCATCGTGCCCGACGCTCTGCGCGAACTCGACCGGCAGCAACCGTTTGCGCGCCGTTCCGCGATGCTTCATGCGCGCGGTCAGCTCTTGTCCGACGTAGCACCCCTTGTTGAAATCAACGGCATGCAACTCGTCGAGATCGGCATCGAGCGCGAACATCTTGTCCGAACCGAAATCGCCGCTTTCCGGAACGCCGAGCCCGAGCCGGTGCGTGTGATAGGCGGTCGCCGCGAGGAGATTGTTGCGCATTTCGCCCTTGGCGATGATCGCGCGTTGGCCAAGTGCCGCAAGGCGAGGGTCGAGATAGGAGATCGCGTAGCGTACCGCCGCGCCGTCCCACTCCGCCAGAACGGCAAGCTGATCGCGTGCTTCGAGCGTGATCCTGCTGCGCAGCTTGTAAAGGGTAAGGCGTTTCAGCAACGCATCGCGGGACGGCGCATGACAATCGATCAGGATTGCGCCGTCGCCTTCGACCAGGAAGAAGTCGAACAGGATCTTGCCCTGCGGGGTCAGAAGCGCGGCGTAAACGCCTTTGCCCGGCTCGAGCCGCTCGATGTCATTCGTAATCAGGCCCTGCAGGAAGGGGCGGGCCTCGGGCCCGGTCACGGCGATGACAGCACGGTCTTCAAGATGGGCGACTGGCATGACACTGAATTAGTCCGCGCCGCCGCGGTTGCCAAGGCCGAAGGGCCGTCCTACTCATTTTAGATGTCTGAGACGTTCGATCTGATCATTCGCGGCGGCACCGTCGCCACCCCCAACGGCATCGCGATCGGCGACGTCGGCGTGCGGGCCGGCAAGATTGCTGCCATCGGCGCGCTTGGCGGCGTCAAGACCGCAGAAACCTTCGATGCCAGGGGCCTGCACGTCCTGCCCGGCGTCATCGACAGCCAGTGCCACTTCCGAGAGCCCGGCAACGAGCACAAGGAAGACCTGGAGAGCGGCAGCCGCGCCGCGGTTCTGGGCGGCGTCACGGGCATCTTCGAAATGCCGAATACCTCGCCGCCGACGACCACGCGCGCGGCCATGGAAGACAAGCTCCGCCGCGCCGCCGGCCGCATGCACTGCGACTATGCATTCTATATCGGCGCGACGCCGGCCAATATCGGTGCGCTTGCCGAACTCGAACGCATGCCGGGCGTTGCCGGCGTAAAGGCATTCCTGGGATCGTCCACGGGCACGCTGCTTCTGGATCACGAAGAAGACGTCGCCGCCATGCTGCGCGCGGGACGTCGTCGCGTTGCCGTGCATTCCGAAGACGAGGACCGGCTCAAGTCGCGCAAAAATCTGGCGATCACGGGCGATCCGCGTTCGCACCCTGTCTGGCGCGATGCCGAAGCCGCGCGAATGTCGACCGAGCGCGTGATCCGCCTCGCGCGTGCCGCAGGCCGCCGCTTGCATGTGTTGCATGTCACGACCGCAGACGAGATCCCGTTGCTTGCCGACGCCAAAGACGTCGCCACCGCGGAGACGACGCCGCAGCATCTCACGCTCGCCGCGCCCGAATGTTACGAGAGGTTTGGAACCTACGCCCAGATGAACCCCCCGATCCGCGACGCCCATCATCGTGAGGCCTTGTGGCAGGCCGTGACGCAGGGCGTGATCGATGTGATCGGTTCCGATCACTCGCCGCACACGCGCGCCGAAAAGGACAAGGTCTATCCCGATACACCGTCAGGAATGCCGGGCGTGCAAACGTTGGTCACGATCCTGCTCGACCACGTAAATGAGGGGCGGCTTTCGTTGGAACGTTTCATCGATCTCACCAGTACCGGCGCGGCGCGTATCTTCGGCATTGCCGGGAAGGGACGCATTGCGCGCGGGTTCGACGCCGACTTCACGATCGTCGACCTGAAGGCAAGAAAAAAAATCGAGAACAGCTGGATCGCTTCCAAATGCGCCTGGACGCCGTTCGACGGCATGGAAACCACAGGCTGGGCGGTTGCGACGATCATCCGCGGCAAAACGATCATGCGCGACCGCGCGCTGGTTGTGGCCAGTCAAGGTAAACCAATCCAGTTTGGCGAGACGCTTTTCCCAACGCCTTGACGCGGCGCGCGAATTCGGGTCGCCTCCCGGGCAGCATCCCGTAGACGAGTAATCCCGCCATGAAGAGCCGTTTCAAGGCCATCCTGATCCGCAAGGACAATGACAAGCAGACCGTCGACGATGTGGAACTCACGCCCGCCGACCTCATGGAAGGCGACGTCACCGTCGCGGTGTCTCATTCAACTGTTAATTACAAAGACGGGCTGGTGCTGACCGGCCGTTCACCGGTGGTACGCAAGTTTCCGATGATCCCCGGCATCGATCTCGCCGGAACGGTCGAGGAATCCACCAACCCGAATTTCAAGCCGGGCGACAAGGTTTTGCTGAACGGCTTCGGCCTCAGCGAAACGCATTTCGGCGGCTATTCGGAATTGGCGCGCGTGAAGGGCGAATGGTTGGTGCCGTTGCCCAAGGAGTTCACACCGGCACAGGCAATGGCGATCGGCACGGCCGGCTATACCGCGATGCTCTGCGTGCTGGCGCTTGAAGACGCCGGCGTGACGCCCGCAAAAGGCGCGATCGTCGTGACGGGTGCCGCCGGCGGTGTGGGCTCGGTCGCGGTGTCGCTGCTCGCCAAGCTTGGATACCGAGTCATCGCGTCGACAGGACGGCCCGAGGAAGGCAACTACCTCAGGGATCTTGGCGCCGCCGAAATCATTCCGCGCACAGAACTCGCCGGCGAACCTCGCATGCTCGGCAAGGAGCGCTGGGCCGGCGGTGTCGACAGTGTCGGCTCCAAGACTCTCGCCAACGTGATCGCTTCGACATCCTATGGCGGTGCAGTCGCGGCATGCGGATTGGCGGCGGGTCTCGATCTTCCCACAAGCGTTGCGCCCTTCATCTTGCGCGGCATCTCGCTGTTGGGAATCGAACTCGGTGCAGATGCCCAAACCCCGCCGCATTCAGGCGTGGAACCGCCTCGCCAGGGATCTGGACTTGGCCAAGCTCGCATCAATGACCCACACGATTCCACTTTCGGGTGTTCGAAAGGCAGCCGAAGATATTCTTGCCGGCAAGATCCGCGGTCGTTTGGTCGTCGAGATTTAGGTCGGCAGGCTCATCGGGGGATGGACTACTTTTTTCTCATCGTGTCCGGGGTTGTGATCGGACTGATCGTGGCCGTGCCGATCGGGCCGGTGAATCTCATCTGCATCCGGCGCACGCTCGCTTTCGGGCCGGTGAACGGATTTGTCTCCGGCTTGGGCGCTGCCGTTGGCGACTCCGTGTTTGCGATCGTCACAGGCTTCGGTCTGACGGCCGTTGCGCAGCTCATCAAGGGCTACTCTTCCTATCTCGAACTCGTTGGCGGCGCGATGCTGATATATTTCGGCGCCCACACCTTCCTCGCCAAGATCGAGGCACGGCTTGAGGACAAGATCGCGTCGAGAGAGAAGGGCGCGTCGACTTTGTTCGGCGCGATGGCGTCGACATTTCTCCTTACGATCACGAATCCGGCGACGCTGCTGGGGTTTGCCGCGCTCTTTGCGGGGCTCGGCGGCCTCGCCGGCGGTCATCCCAATTTTGCGTCCGCCGCCTTTGTCGTCATCGGCGTCGCCGCGGGCTCGACCTTTTGGTGGCTGGCGTTGACGACCATCGTCGGCCTGTTTCACGCCAGCATCAATGATAACGTCATGGCGATCATCAACAAAGGGTCAGGCTTCGCCGTGGTAGGATTTGGTCTGGCGGTGCTGATTCATCTGGCGATCAAGCTGCTCTAGGCGTTCGCGTCCTTCTTCGCCAGGGCGGCAATGCGCGCAATCACTTCTTCGGCCTCTTGCATGATCTCGCGGATGATCTGCGCCGACGGTTTCACATCCGAGATACCGCCCGCACCCTGGCCCATGGCGAAAGCCGAACGTTCACGCGACAAGCCTTCGATCTGACCGCCGATTCCACCCATCACGCCGGCTTGACTGGAAAGCATCGCCTGCTGCGGGAACGGCTTGATGTCCTGCGGCCGCTTTTCCCAATCGGCGACCCATTCGTTCTTGAACACGCGCATCGGCTTGCCCGAATAGGAGCGCGTTATGATCGTGTCCTCATCGGACGCGTCGACGATGACCTGCTTGTAGAGACCGCCGGCATGCGCCTCGGTCGAGGCGATGAATCGCGTACCCATCCAGACGCCCTGCGCGCCGAGCGCCAATGCCGCCGCGAGCCCGCGACCGTCGACGATGGAGCCGGCTGCGATCACCGGAATCTTCACCGCGTCCACGATCTGCGGAATAAGCGCCATGCCTGCGATGCGTCCGGTATGGCCACCGGCTTCGGTGCCTTGGGCGATGACGGCGTCCAGCTTTCCGGCTTCTGCGATGCGCGCATGCTTCACCGCGCCGGCGACGTTCATCACTTTCAGACCGGCGTCATGGAATTTCTTGACCAGGTGCGGCGGCGGCACGCCGAGGCCGGAGATGAATGCCTTGGCGCCGCCTTCGATGATGATATCGGCCGTGCGCTCGAGCGACTCCGGAACGGCGGCGAGAAGATCGACGCCGAACGGCTTGTCGGTCAGGTCGCGCACGATGCGCATCTCGTGCTTGATTTCGTCGGGCGAGCGGCCCGCCATGCCGAGCGTGCCGAAGCCGCCGGCCGCAGACACCGCTGCAGCGAGCTCGCCATAAGACACGCCGCCCATGCCCGCGAGCATGATGGGATATTTGATGCCGAGCATGTCGCAGAGTGCGGTGTGGATGGCCATGGCGTTTTCCTCTTTCTTCTTTGGCCGGAGCATTCACCGGGAGAACGCGGAGAGCAAGTCACCCAAAGCGTTTCTGGGCCTCGCGCGTCAGGCCTAACGCCACGGAAAGGAAGTCCGATCCGGTTGCTACGCGCGCCGCAGGCGCTGCACGTGCGATGGCCTCGCGAACAGCAGGAACGCGGCTCGATCCACCGGTGAAGAAGATTGTTTGTATGGCGTTACGCGTGAGACCGGCATCCCTGATGCACTTCGCCGCAGTCGCGTAAAGGCGCTCCGTTCGCGATGCGATGGCCTCGTCGAAGCCGTGGCGAGTCGCGATGGCAGCGAGTCCCATATCGATGAACTCCAACTCCAGAGATGCAGTTGTCCCATCGCTGAGCTCGATCTTTGAGTCTTCGACGGCGAAAGCAATCCGGTGGCCGAGGCGCGCGCGAATAACATTGAGCAGGCGGGCGACCTTCTCAGGTTCGCGCGATCCAGCGACGAGTTCGAGCAGCATTCGCTCGTTTTGGAATGTGTAGGTGAAGTTGATGGTCGGCCAGGTCGCAAGCTCGAAATATAGCGAATTGGGCATGGGCAGATTCTTTTCGACGAGATGGGTGCCCAATCCCAGCAGTGGCATAACCGCGTCGAGACTCAGCAGCGAATCGAAATCCGTGCCGCCGACCCGCACGCCGTCGCTGGAAAGGATGTCGCCGGTCCTGTCGGGCAGGGCGCGCCGCTTCGGCCCGATGCGGATGACGGTGAAGTCGGACGTGCCGCCTCCGATGTCGGCGATCAGGACGGTCTCCTCTCCGGCGGCCGTTTCCTCATAGTGGTAGGCCGCCGCGATGGGTTCGTAGACGAAGGCAACATCGCGAAAGCCGACGCGGTTGGCGATACCCGTCAGCACGCGTTCGGCCTTCGCATCGGCGGCATCGTCATTGTCGACGAAGCGCACAGGACGCCCATGGACGACGGCAGTTAATTCTTCGCCGGCAAAGGCTTCCGCCTTCGTCTTCAAATGCCGGACGAAGATTTCTACGACTTCGGTGAGAGCCACCATCTTGCTTCCAAGGGCGGTTTTCTCGTCGATCAGTGGCGAGCCGAGGATGGATTTTAGCGCGCGCATCAGGCGGCCGTCATGCTGGCCCACATAGGTCCCGATTGCCTCGGCCCCGAACAAGACGCGCCCTTTGGTTTCATAGTCGAAGAACACGGCGCTTGGGATGAGCGTGTCGCGTCCCTCCACCGGCGCAAGCGCGGGCATGCCGCCCTGCATAAGGCCGATCGCCGAGTTGGATGTGCCGAAGTCGAGTCCGCAGGCTGCCATGAATGTCCCCTGTTACACGTGTGAGGGGACGTCATCTATTACGATAAAAGTGATCTTGCCAGACTGTTTGTTTGTGCCTAAAATATCTCCTGATAGTGGGATGTCCCGGAAATCGGGCGTCCCTTTTTGTTTGTATACGGACGATCAGGCGGCGAGCGCCGCGGTGCTGCGTTTGCGCACCGTCGTCGCCAGCGTGTAGAGCGCAACAACGATCACATTGGGAATCCAGGACGTGTAGGCCAGCCAGACCGACATCTCGCGATAGCTGGTGAAGCCGAAGACGATGAAGCCGAACGGAATCTGAAGCCGCAGCGTCACCGCGCCGAAAGTCATGGCGTAGCTGAAGCGCATAAGGATGCGGTGCAGCTCGAAATTTCGCGCGACGGCCGTCCGCCAGCCCGCGAACGTCGTGCCGATCCAAAGAACCGCAAGCATTGTGAAGCCGACGCTCGCCACTGGTCCGCCAGAGGCAAAGGGCGCCGTGAACAATGCGCCGATGCCCGAGATGATGCAGGCTGCGACATAAACCCGTCCGGTCCAGCGATGCAGCTTGGGATTCTTCGCGCGAATCCTGGGAAAGAATTGCCACGGACCTGCCAGCAGGGCGATGGGGCCGAATATCATGTGGGTGAGCGCCTGCACCGGCACGCGTTCGATCACCCCGCGAATGGCGCTGTCCACGCCCAGATAGCTGTTGGCCGGAACCGCGTCGTAACGCATCGCATGGATCGCGACGCCAACCGCCAGAAACGTCATGGTGTAGAGGCTGTACCGCGTTTTTCCCTTTTCCAAAGCCCGCTCCTGCGCTACGATCTAAACAGTGTATAGATCAATAGGCATCCATTTGAACAGTGTCAAGATAAAATCGGCTTCGAAAGCCAAGGGAAAATCTCCCTATCACCATGGCAACTTGCGCAAGCAGCTCATTGCGGCGGCGGAGGAAATCATCCTGGAACGCGGCGTCGACGGCTTCACCTTGCGCGAAGCTGCGCGGCGGGCAGGGGTATCGCCGGCCGCGCCGGCGCATCACTTCAAGGACGCCAAGGGATTGCTGTCCGAAGTCGCACTGCAGGGTTTTCAGGAATTCGGCGACGCGTTGATCGCAGCCGACAAACGCGGCGGCACCGATCCCCAGAAGCGGCTCCAGGAGCAGGGCCTCGCCTATGTCACGTTCGCGCTCAAGAATCCCGCACGCTTCCAACTCATGTTCGCGCCGGGTAAATGCGACATGGGTTACAAGAATTTGGCGGAGGTCGCAGACCGTTCCTTCAATGTGCTTGAAAGCGCCGTACGCGCGGCATCAGGCCTGAAGCCAACCGGCGAAATGACGGAAGACGGCTACGGCCTGTTGATGGCGATGTGGTCCATCGTCCACGGCTTTGCGCATCTTGCGCTCGGAGGCCAGCTTGACCGGCCATCAAAATTGCGCGGCGGCAAGAACGCGATCCTGAAGTCGTTCCTGCCGCTCACGCTGAAGCACGTACCGACTAGAAAATGATGTAGCCGCCGTCGATTATGAATGTATCGCCGGTATGATATTTCGAGGCGTCGCTGGCGAGGTACACCGCGATGCCGCCGAAATCTTCGGGCTTGCCCCAGCGGCGCATCGGCACGCGCGGGATGACTTTTTCCGAGAACGCGGACGAGTTCTGTGCCATCTGGGTCATGTCGGTGGCGATCCAGCCGGGCGCGATGGAATTTGCACGGATGCCGAAGCGGGCATGTTCGACGGCGATCGAACGCATCATCGCCAGCACCGCGCCCTTGGTGGCGCTGTAGGCTTCGTTGCGTCCGGCGCCTTCGAGGCCGGCCAGACTTGCCACGCCGACGAGCGAGCCGCCCGCATCGCCTTTGCCCGCGCGTTCGACCATGTGCTTGCAGGCCTCGCGCAGCGTGAAGAAAACGCCTTCTTCATTCACGGCGTGGACGCGACGCCATATTTCGATAGTCATCTGGCTGAAGGAAGGTGCCCCGCCGCCAATGCCGGCATTGGCGATCACGGTATCGACGCGGCCCATTTCCGCGATCGTCGCGCCCATCGCGTCGACCACTTCAGCTTCGCTGGCGACGTTGACTTTGTGGGCACTGACGCGCTTGCCATGTACCTTGAGCTTCTTGACAGCGTCCGCGTTCTTTTCCGCGTTGGTTCCCCAAATCACGATGTCAGCGCCGGCCTGTGCCATGGCATCCGCCATACCCAAGCCGATGCCGCCGTTCCCGCCAGTAACCAGCGCGACTTTTCCCGACAGATCGAATGGTTTGTACAAGCAAATTCTCCTGTTTTTGGCTGTCCAGAACGTAGTCTCTGACCACCAGACGGGCAACCGCACGCCCCGAATGTGCCTTGTAACTCTGATTTGGGGTGCCGGCTTGGCGTTACGGCGCCTTACCGGTAAGGATTTGAGCGTGAGGGGCGCTTTTGGCATAAGTTGCGCCAGCGATTGAAAGGGAATTCAACATGAAGCGTATCGGGGCCTTCCTGGCCGCGCTGGCCGCGTTTTTGACTCTTGCGACGGCAGAGGTCAAAGCGGCAGATCCTGCTCTGAGCCCCGAAGCGAATGCGGCCTATCTCACCGCGAATTCGCACAAGCCGGGCGTTGTCGTTCGTCCGAGCGGGCTGCAGTACAACATCCTCAAAAACGGCTTTGGAAAGCGTCCGATGCCGACCGACATCGTCACGGTGAGTTACACAGGCATGCTGATCAACGGCAAGGTCTTCGACGGCACCGAACCGCTGACGCCGGCGCAATTCACGGTCAACAAACTCATTCCGGGTTGGACCGAAGCCCTCGGCCTGATGCGTGAAGGTGATAGGTGGCACCTCGTCATCCCGTCCGACCTTGCCTATGGGGCGCGGGGAGCGGGCGACGGGCTTATCCCGCCCAACCAGGTGCTGGTCTTCGACATGGAGCTTCTGTCGACGAAGCCAGCCGAAAGAGCCCCGCCCGGCAGCGATCCGGACGACGATTCTAGTGGGCGGCAATAAGACCGCTAGGGGAACCGGACGCAGGTTCCGCATATTGATATAGTGGGATAATTGCGCAGGCCGGACCGCGCGGTGGGGTCACGTAACGTGTTCAAGACAGTCCTTCGTGACTGGCGGCAATGGATTGGAAGCGGAAAGCTTCGGATCGCGATCGCGCTCGCCCTCGTCGTAGGCGCGTCGGTTCTGTTCTGGGCCAGCCGGGACTACACCGTTGTGGCGCCCGATTGGGACGGACAGGTCCGCGGCATTGCCTACAACCCCAGCCACGTTTTCACGCTGAAAGAAAACGGCCGCATCACGCCCGAACAGATCGACCGCGACATGGCGCAGCTTTCGCTGCTCACGGGGCGCGTGCGCACCTACACCGTGGCAGGCGGCATGGACAAGGTGCCGGAGATTGCGCGGCGCTACGGCCTGACCGTTTCGCTCGGCTGCTGGATTTCGGCCGATCTGGACCAGAACGAGACGGAGCTTTCGCTCTGCATCAAAACCGCGCTTGCCAATCGCCGAGTCATCGATCGCGTTTTTGTCGGCAACGAGGCGATCCTGTTCGGCTTCGTCACGCCCGATCAGCTGAACGGCTACATCAAGCGCGTGCGGGAAGCGCTGCCGTCACGCATCAAGATCACGACCGCCGAGCCATGGTCGACCTGGCTTCTGACGCCCGAGATCGGCCAATATGTCGACGTCGTATCCGTGCATTTGCTTCCTTACTGGGAAGGCATGTCGGCGCATGACTCGCTGCGATTCCTGGAGCATGCCTACAACGACGTTCAGGAGGAGTTCCCCGACAAGCCCATCATCATCGGTGAGGCGGGTTGGCCGTCCGAAGGGCGCACCAAGCGCTTTGCCGAACCGTCCGTAGCCAACGAAGCCTATTTCATGCGCGCCTTTGTGCAGCTCGCGATGGAGAAGGGCTACGACTATTACCTGCTGGAAGCCTATGACCAGCCGTGGAAGGGCGGCAGCGAAGGTTCGGTCGGCGCAAGCTGGGGTCTTTACGATGCGCTCGGCAATCCGAAATTTGGTTTTACAGGCTTGCTGCGAACCTTCCCGCAATGGCGCACATATGCGGTTTTTGCCGCCGCTCTGACGCTTGCCCTTGGCATGCTGATCCTCGGCTGGATGCCGCGCATGCGCCAACAAGGGTATCTGGTCATGGGAGGCCTCGTTGCCGTTGTGACGACAGGATTGCTCGTGCTCTTCGACGCCAGTTCGCTGGAGTATGTCGAGCCGACCGATCTGATCATGATCATTGCGATGACGCCGCTCGTGCTGCTGGCTTCGACTGTGATCCTGACCGAGGGCATCGAACTCGCGGCAAGTCTTTGGCGGGTCGAACGGCGCGCGATCCACGTCGCAATTCCGGAAAAAAGCCCGCGCGTTTCGATCCACGTGCCTTGCTACAACGAGCCGCCGGCGATGGTGATCGAAACACTGGATGCGCTCGCGCACCTCGACTACGACAATTTCGAAGTCATTGTGCTCGACAACAACACGCCCGACGCAGAAACGTGGCTGCCGGTGCAGAAGCGCTGCGCGGAACTGGGCGAGAGATTCCGCTTCTTCCACTATGACAACATGGCTGGGTTCAAGGCCGGTGCGCTCAATGAGGCGCTCAAGCTGACGGATCCGAACGCGACCTATATCGGCGTGATCGACAGCGACTATCAGGTTGAACCGTTCTGGCTGCGGCGCGCCTTGCCGCTCTTCGCGTCCTCGAATATCGCGCTCGTGCAGGGACCGCAGGACTATCGCGACGCCCACCAGAACATCTTCAAGGCTATGGCCTATGAGGAATATCGCGGCTTCTTCCAGATCGGAATGGTCGAGCGCAACGAGCACAACGCGATCATCCAGCACGGGACAATGACCATCGTTCGCAAGGATGCGCTCGAGGAGGTCGGCGGCTGGGCGACGTGGTGCATCACCGAAGACACCGAACTCGGCCTCAAGCTGTTCGAAGCCGGATACAGCGCGGCGTATCTCCCCGAGACCATGGGGAGCGGCGTCATGCCCGACACGCTCGACGCGTTCATGAGCCAGCGCTATCGCTGGGTCTACGGCGCGATGCAGATCATGAAACATCACGCCGGCGCAATTTTCCTCGGTCGAAACAAGCTCTCATGGGCTCAGCGCTACCAGTTCCTCGTCGGATGGCTACCGTGGATTTCCGACGGCCTCGGCATGATCGTGACATACATGGCGCTGATCTGGACCGGATTGATGTGGGTTTCGCCGCAGACCTTCGACGTCCCGCTGCCGACGCTTTCGGCCGCGGCGCTGGCTCTGTTCTTCGCCAAAACCATGAAGACGTTATTGCTCTATCCGCAGAAAGTGCGCTCCGGATTGAAGGGCGCAATCATGGCGTCCATCGCCGGCCTGTCGCTGACCCATGCAGTCGGCAAGGCCGTGATCGCGGGTCTTGTGACGAAGGGCAAGCCATTCCTGCGCACGCCCAAATGCGAAGATCAGGCCTTGCTCTCCCAGGCGCTGCGAAAAGTCTGGCAGGAAACAACGCTGTTCGGCCTCTGCATGCTCGCGCTTCTTTCGCTCGGTACCGGCGGCAGCTTCGATGACCCGTCGATCCAGCTGTGGATGGTGATGATCGGGGTACAGAGTCTGCCTTATCTCGCGACCATCGTCACCGCTGCAATCAGCGCCATGTCGTACAAATCGATTCGCGCGACGCCGGCGAGCGTTTCTGCTCCTCACGAGGAGCCGGCCTTGCCGAAGGCCGCCTAGATCGCGACGACTTTTCCGGGATTGAGGATGTTCTTCGGGTCGAACGTACGCTTGAGGGTACGCATCAGTTCGATCTCCAGCGGGCTCTTGTAAAGAGTGAGCTGGTCGCGCTTTTGCACGCCGATGCCGTGCTCGGCGCTGATGGATCCGCCGAACTCTTGAACGATGCCATGTACGATGCGTTGGAGCTCATCCCAACGGGCGAGAAACGCTGTGCCGTTTTCTCCTTTGGGCGCACTGAAGTTGAAATGAATGTTCCCGTCACCCATATGGCCGAAACTCACGGGCCGCACGCCCGGAACTGCACGCAGAACGGTCGTTGTCGCCTGCTCGAGAAACTTCGGAATCGCGCTGACGGGAACCGAAACATCATGCTTGATTGAGGCGCCTTCGCGTTTTTGCGCTTCGGACATATTTTCCCGAAGCGCCCAGAGCGCCGCGCGCTGTGTCTCGCTCGAGGCGATCACCGCATCGGTGGCGACACCTCTCTCGGTTGCCTCGGCGAGGGTGTTCTCCACAATGCTGTTTAAATCAAATTGCGCAGCTCCGGACGCTTCTGCCAGCACGTACCAGGGTGAGGGCGACGGCAACGGATCGCGGGCGCCGGAAATGTGCGTCAGGACAAGTTCAACACCGAACCGAGGCATCAGTTCGAACGCCGAAATCTGGCCGCCGGTCATGGCCTGCATCTCGGCAAGCAGCTGCACGGCGGCGGCCGGCGAAGGGATCGCGACGAACGCCGTGCATCGCATCGCGGGCTTCGGGAACAGCTTCAGTGCGGCCGCCGTGATGACGCCGAGGGTGCCTTCGGATCCGATGAAAAGCTGCTTGAGGTCGTAGCCGGTATTGTCCTTGCGCAGCGTGCGCAGCAGATCGAGGACGCGGCCGTCGGCAAGCACGACTTCCAGACCGAGCACAAGGTCGCGTGCCATGCCGTAGCGCAGGACGTTCACGCCGCCGGCATTGGTCGAAAGATTGCCGCCGATGGTCGCCGATCCTTCCGCCGCAAGGCTGAGCGGAAAGAGCAGGCCGGCTTCGTCGGCGGTGCGCCGAACTTCCGCGAGGATCGCGCCGGCTTCGACGATCATTGTCTGTGCCGCCGAATCGACACTGCGGATTCGGTTCATGCGGGCGAGGCTCAGAACCACCTCGCCGTTGAACGGTATTTGTCCACCGACCAGTCCCGTGTTGCCGCCTTGCGGCACGATGGCCGTGTTCGTCTCATTGCAGACCGCAAGGATCGCCGAGACCTCGGACGTGCTCGCCGGACTGAGCAGCAGTGCAGAGTTGCCCCTGTACTTGCTGCGCCATTCTTCGAGGTGAGGCGCAATGACGGCGGGGTCTTCGGAGAATCCGCTCGGTCCGGCCGCTGCCTTCAGGCGCGCGAGCGTTTTGGGGTTCATGACGCCTCGCGCGGCGCGGCCGCGCGCCTCAATCGGTCATTGATCGCTTCGCCGAGTCCGTCGAACGGAATCTGCATGACCGCGATCGGCAAGCCGATGGCATCCAGCGTGTGGAGCATCGCGAACAGATTGGCGGCGGCTTCTTTCAGATCGCCGGCGGCGCTGAGGTTCAACGCGACATGAGCGCCCTTTGGAACATCGGCACCGAAGGCGAGCAATGTTTCGTCAGGACTGACGGAGGTGGCGTTCAACCGCACGGTCGCATGCGGCGCATAGTGGCTCGCGAGTTGCCCTGGAGACTGAATGGCAATGTTCGCCGGCGTTGCGAGCGGGCCGGCAATTTCTTCGACATTCGCTCTCGGAATTGCGCCCGCACGCAGCAGAATCGGTTTACCGCTATCGAAACCGATGACCGTGGACTCCAGTCCCATCGGCGTCGCGCCACCATCAAGGATCAGGTCAACTCTTCCGTCGAGACTTTCGCGAACGTGCGCGGCCGTCGTGGCACTGATGCGGCCGGACGCATTGGCGCTGGGCGCGGCTATCGGAAGGCCAGCTTCTGCAAGCAAACGGACGGCAGTCGGGTGTGCCGGCACGCGGAGTGCGACAGTGTCGAGCCCCGCGCTCACCAGCGCAGACAGGGGACAGTCCCGACGACGAGGCAAGACCAGCGTGAGCGCACCCGGCCAGAACGCAGCGGCGAGTTTCTCTGCCGTGGGATTGAATTCGGCATAAGTCTCGGCCTGTGCCTGATCGCGCACGTGCACGATCAGAGGATTGAACTGCGGACGCCTCTTGGCCGCGAAGATGCCTGCGACCGCCCGGCCGTTGGTTGCGTCGGCGCCAAGCCCGTAGACCGTCTCGGTCGGAAACGCCACGAGACCGCCGTCGCGAAGCAATTTCGCGGCGTCCCTGATCCCCGCCGCGTCTGCGGGCCGGACCTGTGGTTTGGTGGCGATCTCCATCTCCGCATTCTATAGCGGAAATCAGTGGGCTTTTGTCGCGGTCAGATCGATGTTTATCGCCACTTCGTGCGCTATGGTTTCCGCAGAGGCCCATTCGCCCCTGCCGAGACCGAAATCGGTCCGCATCACGACGGTCCTGCCTGTCATATGCGCGGTGTTTCCGCTGATGGTGAGCGCGAAGGGCAAGCTTATGAGCCGTGTGATGCCGTGAATCGTAAGGCGGCCTTTCGCGACATAGTTCTGGCCACCTTTGGCCGTGAAGCCCGCCGTCTGGAACAGCGCGGTCGGATACTGGCCGACCGCAAACCCTTCTGCACCTTTGAGACCGTCGTCATTGTCTGAGATACCCGAGGTCTCACTGCCGAGATCAATTGTCACGGACGCTTTGGCGTGACCAAGGTCAGCGGGATCGAAGTTGATGTTGGCGTTCCAGACTTTGAACGTCGCGACGAAAGGTTGGCCGCTCCATTGCACCGTGAAACCGAGGTGGCTCTTGCCGTGATCCACGTTCCACTGCGCGGCCGACGCGGGCGCAAGCATGGCGCAGGCGAGCGCCAGTGCGACAGCAAACTTTCTGATCATGCGGGGTCGCTCACATCGGTTCCGGGCAGCATGCGTTTGAGCACGTCGTCGCGACGGAGGAATTGATGATAAAGCGCGGCGAGCACGTGAAGGACGAGTAACGCAATCGCCGAATAGGCAAGCAGTTCGTGTGTTTCTTGAAACATGTCCTCATTCACCATTTTCGCGGCCCTCGGCAGATTGGCCAGGAACGAAATATTCGGCCACGAGAACAGTCCAAAATAAGGTGTCGGCAAACCGATTGGCGACGATGAGACCATCGCCCAACCGGCCAGCGGTATCGCGATGATCAGAAAGTAGAGCAAAAAATGTGACACGTGGCCGCCAAGGCGAAGGAACGCATTCATGCCGCGCGGGAAAGGTGGAACCGGATTCACAAGACGCCACACCAAGCGCAACACGCTGAGCACCAGAACGGTCAGGCCGACCGACTTGTGCAGCTGAAACAGCATGAAGCGGCTGGCGTCGGTCTTGGGCAGATCTGCCATGTAGAGCCCGAGACCGAGATTGACGAGCACAAGCGCTGCGATGAGCCAGTGCAACGTCATTGCGACGCTTCCATAGCGCAGTTGGCTGTTTCGCACGGCCATCGCTTATGCCTTCTGCTGCATGAACATCGCCTCGATGATCAGCTTGACGTCGTCGCCGACGAAGCTGTTCCACATCATCTTGGTGAGACCGAAATCGCTGCGCTTGATCGTGGCGGTCGCGTGAAATCCGATGTCATACGCGTTTCCGACCGGCGCCTGCAGGCCGCCGTTGAACGTCACGTCGAACGTCACGGATTTGGTCACGCCGTGAAGTGTCAGGTCGCCGGTCATTTTGCCTGTCGTCGGACCGGTACGCTCCACTGAAGTCGACTTGAACGTGGCGGTTGGAAACTTCGACGAGTCGAATGCGGAGGGCCCGATGATCTGGCTGACGACCTCGCTGCTCATCACATTGGCGCTGGAGGTATCGATTGTCACAGAGACGGAACTTTTCTCCGGTGCGCCGGGATTGAAATTGAGCGTGCCTGACACCTTTTCGAACCGGCCGTAATAGTCCGTGATGCCCAGATGCGGAATCGCAAATACGATCTGCGTGTGATGGGTTTCGATCTCGTAGGAGCCGGCAGGCGCTTTTTTGGGGTCGGTGGAAACGCCGTCGGCGCGCGCGGCACCTGCAAGGGCGAACGAAGCGAGGCAGAGTGTTAGAGCGATGCGGCGCATAAGACCTCCGGAGGATAAAAAGGGGACAGGGACAGGTATAACTGGCTCGGACCTATGATGCAGCGTGGTAACGGGGTAAAAATCTCGTGTTTGGCGTGCTTGACGGCCCTTGCAGGCACTACCCATAGTCGACCGACCTTTATTCCCGAAAGGCTCTCGCGTGAGCGCAACTGAACCCCGGGTCCGCCCGGGAAGTAATCTTGACTATCCGTTCGAAACCCGGCCTGAAACCGGTGAAAGTATCGTCGTGGCACCCGGTATCCATTGGGTGCGGATGCGTCTGCCCATGCAGCTCAACCACATCAATCTGTGGTTGCTGGAGGATGGTGACGGTTGGACCGTCGTCGACTGCGGCATCAAGAATGAAGAGACGACACAGGCCTGGGAACAGCTTTTCGCCGGCCCGATGAAAGGCCGCCCGATCAAGCGCGTGATCGTCACGCACATGCATCCCGACCATATCGGGCTGGCGGGATGGCTTGTGCGCAAGTTCGACGTCGAGCTCTGGATCACACGTCTCGAGTTTCTGATGTGCCGCAATCTTGCGGCGGACACCGGACAGGAAGCGCCGACCGAAGGCTTGCGCTTCTACCGTGCCGCCGGATTTCCCGAAGATCTGCTGGAGAACTACAAGGCGCGCTTCGGTGGTTTTGGTTACGGTGTCTACAAGCTGCCAAACGCCTATCGCCGCATCATCGATGGCGAAGAGATCGAAATCGGCCCGAACAGTTGGCGCATCGTTGGCGGCAATGGCCATTCGCCGGAGCACGCCTGCCTTTGGTGTCCGGAGTTGAATATCTTCATTTCGGGCGACCAGCTTCTTCCAAAGATCTCGTCCAACGTCTCGGTCCACCCGACCGAACCTGAAGCCAATTCGCTGCAGGACTGGCTGGACTCCTGTCACAAGCTGAAGGGAATCGTGCCGGCCGAAGCACTGGTGCTGCCGTCGCACAATGAACCTTTCCGCAAGGCGCCGCTGCGCCTGCAGGAGCTGATCGATGATCACGAAGAAGGCCTCGAAAAGCTGTACGCGCTCTGCGCCGAGCCCAAGCGTGCGGTTGATGTGTTTCCGGCGCTGTTCCGCAGCCGAATTACGCAAGGCAACTTCGGGATGGCGACCGGCGAGAGTTTGGCACATCTCAACTGTCTGCGCGCGCGCGGCCGCATCCTGCGCACCGCGGACAAGAACGGCATCGACTGGTACGAGGCAATCTGATGTCACTCGAGGGAAAAACGCTCTTCATCACTGGCGCATCGCGCGGCATCGGTCTTGCGATCGGGCTTCGGGCCGCCAAAGATGGCGCCAACGTCGCCATCGTGGCCAAAACGGCTGAGGCCCATCCCAAGCTGCCCGGTACGATTTACACCGCGGCCGAGGAGATCGAGAAGGCAGGCGGCAAGGCGCTGCCTATCATGGGCGACATCCGCTTCGAGGAGCAGGTCCAGGCCGCCGTCGAGAAGACGGTGGCCACGTTCGGCGGGATCGACATCTGTGTGAACAATGCCAGCGCCATTTCGTTGACCGGCACGCTCCAGACCGACATGAAGCGCTTCGACCTGATGAACCAGATCAATTCGCGCGGTACGTATCTGGTGTCCCGCACCTGCATCCCGCATCTGAGACGCGCCGCAAATCCGCATGTCCTGATGCTGTCGCCGCCGCTCGACATGGCGTCAAAGTGGTTCAAGGGCCACACCGCCTACTCGATGGCGAAGTTCGGGATGAGCATGTGCGTGCTCGGCATGGCGGCGGAATTCGCCGACGAGGGCATCGCCTTCAACGCCCTGTGGCCACGCACGGGTGTGGCGACGGCGGCGATCCGCAACGCGCTCGCGGGCGATGCGGGCATGCTGATGTGCCGGACGACCGAAATCCTTTCCGATGCCGCCTATCTGATTTTCAACAAGCGCGCGAAAGACTTCACCGGCAACTTCCTGATCGACGATACTTTCCTCGCCGCGAACGGAGTGACCGACTTCGACCGGTATCGCGTCGATCCGACTAAACCGCTGATGCCCGATTTTTTTGTGCCTGACTCCATGCCGCTGCCCAAGGGCGTCAGCCTGGAACCTGCTCGATAAAATCGCATGCGCTGCCCCGCAATCGCGCTATCGACCGCGCTTCTTCTCGTTCTGCCGGCAGAGGGTCATGCGCGACCGCATTGCGCCGGTCCGGTCGAAATTGCGGACGGCCGCCTGCTGCGTGTCGAGAAGAACGGCGCCATCATTCTGACCGACGGCCGCGCGTTGCATCTGGAAGGCATTCGTTTGCCGGCAGGAGCGGTGGACAGGGCATCACAGGCGTTTGTCGATGAGGCACTGGCTGCGGTGACGGCTCTGGTGCGGTCGGGCCCGATGACGCTGACCGCGATGCCGCCCAAGGAAGACCGGTACGACCGCGTGCGTGTGCAGGCGTTTGAGGGGGATCGCTGGATCCAGAATGAGCTTCTCAGTCATGGACTGGCGCGCGTCTCGATTGCGCCTGATCGAACCGAATGCGCCGCCGAGCTTTTCGCGGCCGAAGCCAAAGCGCGCGCGGCGCATGTTGGTCTCTGGGCGTCGGCTGCCTATGCCGTCCGCAATCCGCAGAATGTCTGGCGGGACATTGGAACTTTCCAGATCGTCGAGGGCAAGGTGTTGAACGCGAGCGTGAAGAACGGACGCGCCTATCTTAATTTTGGCGCGGACTGGCGTACCGATTTCACCGCAACCGTCGACCCGGCAGACAGGCCGAACTTCCGCCAGTCGGGCGTCGATCCGACTGCCTATGTCGGTCAGACGATCCGCGTGCGCGGCTGGGTGCAGTCGCTGAACGGTCCAGAAATCGAAGTCCCAAATCCGCAGGGTATTGAGGTTATTCAATAGCAAAAAGGCCCGGGTTTGCCCGGGCCTTTTCAATAGTCGATCGTTCGAAGCTTACGCGGCCTTCTTCAGCAGCATGCCTTCGACGCGCTTCACGGCAGTTACTTCGTCCGTGCGCTCGACAGCGGCGACTTCGCGCGCCATGCGGGCGAGGGCGGCTTCGTAGAGCTGACGCTCGGAATAGGACTGCTCCGGCTGACCGCTGGCCCGATGCAGGTCGCGTACGACCTCTGCGATCGAGACAAGGTCACCCGAGTTGATCTTCGCTTCGTATTCCTGCGCGCGGCGGGACCACATGGTGCGCTTGATGCGCGCGCGTCCCTTGAGCGTGTTGAGCGCGTTGTTGACGATATCCGGCGAGGAAAGCTTGCGCATGCCGACGGCCTTGGCCTTCAGCGTGGGAACGCGAAGAGTCATCTTGTCCTTTTCGAACGTGATGACGAAAAGCTCCAGTTTCGTGCCGGCGACTTCCTGTTCTTCGATCTTCATGATCCGGCCGACGCCATGCGTGGGATACACGACATGGTCGTTCATCTTGAACTCGTGCTTCTTGCTGTTGGAGTTCGCCGGGACTTTTTTCGGAATGGTAGGGGCGGGGGCTGCTTTTGCGGTTGTCATAGGTCACTTTCGTTCAGCTCATCCGTCGCGCTCGAAGCGCGCCCAAGAGCTCGGTCACACTGCACTGCATCAGAGACAAGCAAGGGCACCGGAATGTTTCCAGTCCGGAAGGGGCCTTCGCATCGTTTCTGATCGTGCAATTATATAACACACTTTGTCCGTGAACGGAAGGACAAAGTGACAAGTCTTTGAATTCGCGGCGTTAATTCAAAAAACTTGGAGAATATAGCGCTAATTCAAAAGGTTAAATTTGAGCGACCCAAGGTTTAACCTCGCGGAGCGCCCACCCGATGGGCAATTCTACGAGCCGTCACCGGGTTTTTCGGAAAAGTACTTCTCAAACTTGTCAGGAACGCCGTCCCACTCCTTGGCGTCGGCGGGGGCCGTGCCGTGCTGGGTGATGTTGGGCCATTTCTTGGCGTAGTCGGCGTTCACGGTCAGCCACTTTTCCAGGCCCGACTCGGTGTCGGCCTTGATGGCCTCGGGCGGGCATTCCGGCTCGCACACACCGCAATCGATGCACTCGTCCGGATGGATGACGAGCATGTTCTCGCCTTCATAGAAACAGTCGACGGGGCAGACCTCGACGCAATCCATGTACTTGCACTTGATGCAGGCTTCGGTGACGACATAGGTCATGCGGCGGTCCCGTGAGGAATAGCTAGGCCAGCGTCATTACGGCGCGCGCGTTCAGGGATCAAGGGTGTTCTCCGCGACGATTTCGTACAGCGCCTGCGCTTCCGACGCAGGGCCACGGCGCTGTCCGAAAGCAACCACACGTACCGCAAGGACTTCATGTCCATGCGGCACGGTGAGGATGTCGCCGCACTTTATGCCGTGGCCCGATTTCACAACCCGCGCGCCGTTCAATCGCACGATGCCCGATTCCGCAGCTTCCTGAGCGAGAGCGCGTGAGCGGTAAAATCGCGCGTGCCAGAGCCATTTGTCGATGCGGATGCGGTCTTCTTTCGGCAAGCGTTTATTTCCGGATCAGCACGGCCAGTTCGGCGAAAGGCGAGTCCGAACGAACCTCGATCTTGGGCGCATCATGGCGATCGCGACGGCGACGCATGTGGCGCTCGCGCGTCTTGCGCCAGACTTTCGCCACGCCCTGTCCGGTGTCGGCGACATGAACGATGCGCCAGCCAAGTTCTGAAAGCACCTCCCGCAATTCATCGTTGCTGCAACCCAAAAGCGAAACAAGTTTCGGCAACAGGCTTTCTGCCTGCGCGGCGCTGGTTGCGCCTTTCTCAAGTTCTTCTTCGAGCCGGTCCAGCATGTCGAGACGAATGGCCCGCTTGGCGACAATGCGAAATCCGGCGGCGGCCAGAAATGGTGCGGGCAGATTGCCATCGTTGGTAAAGGACGTCAGGCCAGGTTGTGGCGGGGCCGGCATCTTCTCCAGTTTGTTCCAGACGCTCCACAGAAGCGCGAGCAGGGAGGCTGCTTCGGGGCGCAGCATCCTGGGTAGATAGATGGTGCGCCGGCCGAACCACACTCCGAAAATCTTCAGTGCGCGAAGCAGCGGACGAATATCATCGGGCAGCGCAATCGAGGCGCGATCGAGCGATCCGAAACTCTCTAGGAGTTGATGCGCGATGCCGCGTGCGGCGGCGGGCAGGGCGTGCTCAGTTCCCGCTTTGGCTTCCATTGCCGTGCGCAGCGCCAGCAAAGGTTCGAGCCGCGCGGCAATCCGTTCGGCGACCCATTTGTCCATGCGCGTCTGAATCTCGTCGCGAAGATCGCCTTTGAGATTTGTATCGGCCAGCACCGACACTTTCGGTTCGAGCGGCGACGATCCGGCAACCAAACTCGCAACCACCGCGCCGTCCCACCAGATCTTTCCGTGCTCGCTTAGCGTGATGTCCTTGTCGGCGGCTTCGACAACTCGGCGGGCACGGCGAAAGAACTCCCCCTCAAGTCCGCGCATTGCTGCGGCGCGCAAGGTGCGGCCATGAATGCCTTCGGCACGCGCGTCGGCTTCAAAGCGAAAGCCTTCAAGCTTGCCGACCAACTCGCCGCCGATAGCGACGCCGCCGGAATCGTCAAGCGTCAAGTTCAGATCATCGTCATCGCGCAGCCGCTTCATCAAAACGGATGTGCGCCGGTCGACGAAGCGCTCTGTGAGTTTCTCATGCAACGCATCGGACAGTCGGTCTTCGATGGCGCGCGTTGCGGCCTGCCAGTGCGCACTGTCCTTCGTCCATCCCGGACGGTTGGCGGCATAGGTCCAGGTGCGGATCTGCGCAAGGCGCCCGCTCAATGTCGCGACGTCGCCCTCGATCTGGTCGAGGCGCGCGATCTGTCCCGTGAGCCAATCGTCGGGCAGCACGCCATCATCGCCCATCAGGTGAAGGAAGATCGTGCGCACGAGTTTGACATGTTCGTCGACGGAGAGCTTGCGGAAGTCCGGAAGCTGACACGCTTCCCACAGCCGATGCACGGCGTCGCGGCTTATGGCAAGTGTGCGAACGTCGTCGTCGCCTGACAGATGCCGCAGCGCGATATAGTCGCTCGACGGACGCGCCTTCACCAGACCCTTGGTGGGCGGTGGTTCTTCGAGACTTGCAAGCAGAGCATCCAGTGAGCGGAAATCCAGCGCCGAATTGCGCCATTGCAGGACCCGCACCGGATCGTAACGATGTCCTTCGATGCGGGCGACGATCTCGTCGGACAGCGGCTCGGCATCTCCGGTAACGCCAAATGTGCCATCGTTCATGTGACGTCCGGCGCGGCCGGCGATTTGTCCCAGCTCTTCGGGACGCAGCGGCCGTACGCCAAGGCCGTCGAATTTTTCGAGACTCGAGAACGCGACATGATCGACATCCATATTGATGCCCATGCCGATGGCGTCGGTCGCAACGAGGAAGTCCACGTCGCCGCTTTGATAGAGCTCGACCTGGGCATTGCGCGTGCGCGGACTGAGCGCCCCAAGCACGACCGCCGCGCCGCCGCGTTGGCGCCGGATGAGTTCGGCAATGCCGTAGACGTCTTCAGCAGAGAACCCGACGACCGCGGATCGGCGCGGAAGCCGCGTCAGCTTTTTCGAGCCGGTATAGGCGAGGTCGGAAAAGCGCGAGCGAGTCATGAAATAGGTGCGTGGAACGAAACGCTGAATTGCGCCGCGCATGGTGTCGGCGCCGAGAAAGACCGTTTCCTCTTCTCCGCGCGCGTGCAGCAGGCGATCCGTAAAGACATGGCCGCGCTCCGGATCGGCGCAGAGCTGAATTTCGTCGATGGCGAGGAATGCCGCGCCGATATCGAGCGGCATCGCCTCGACCGTGCAGACGAAGTATTTCGCGTTCGGCGGAACGATCTTTTCTTCACCGGTGATCAGCGCCGCGAGATTCGCGCCCTTCAGCCGCACGACCTTGTCATAGACCTCGCGCGCCAGAAGACGCAGCGGCAGGCCGATCATGCCTGACTTGTGCGCCAGCATCCGCTCAATGGCGAAATGTGTCTTTCCGGTGTTGGTGGGGCCAAGGATCGCGGTCACGCGCGAGGCGGACCGCGCTTGCGGGCTGTTCTTGTGCATTGACCGGAAGATCGTGTGTCCGGCCCCGATTTGCAAGCCGCGCACCCCGTCGATCAGTATTTGGCCCTAAAGCTGCGGCCAACGCGCAATCCCTTACCGAAATAGTGGCGAAACACGTAAAACAGCGGCGACCACGCATCGATGTCGATGCGCCGCTCGCGATCCAGCATATTTTTCCGGACGTGAATCCGCAGACGCTGCACCTGGAAATAGGCCAGACCGGGTACATCCGGGGCGGTATGCCGGTCGACCATGCGCGCCTCGACGTGAATGGGGCATTCGGCCGCGCGCAGCGGCGCGACGATTTCCGAGGGCAGGGACGTGAATCCGGAAACCGCAAACTTGTCGGGCTCGAAGGCGATTCCGGCATTACGATGATAGTCGGTGAGAGTCTCGCGGCCGGTCGTCGGCGCCAGCCGCTCCACGAATTGCCACTCCTCGGGCGACGGAAAATTCAAAACGCACTCGCCCGTTCGCGTCAGGTTCATACCGGATTGCCCGGCGCTTCCAATGCCAATCACGAAGCGATCGCGAAGCGCCCAAAAGCTCGACATGGCGGCGAGGTTGGTCGTGCCGTCGGGATTGAGCGTGCTGATCACGGCCACCGGTGTTCCGAAATACAGAACTTCCGGTTCTACGACGGTAAAATCCGCCGCAAGGTTTTTGGTATCCATGTCCCGGTTGTAGCGGCTGGGATCAAACGAAGTTTCGGAAATTTGCGTAGCGTTCGCCCGACGGTACGCGGATAATGCGGCAATGACCGGCCTTCCCAATGTCGCACTGGTGGGCGCACTGATCGGCGATCCGGTGCGCGCCGCGATGCTGGGCGCATTGATGGACGGCAGCGAGCGTCCGGCGGGCGAGCTCGCCACGCTGTCGGGGGTTTCGCCGCAAACGGCGAGTGCACATCTGGCACGTCTGCTCGACGGCGGCTTGCTGGCGGTCAATAGCCATGGCCGTCATCGCTACTACCGCTTGCGTGACGGCGAAGTGGCGCATGCCATCGAAACGCTTTCCGTCGCCGCCGATTTCGTGCCGCGCAAGCACCGCCGGATCGATCCTGCGCTGAAGCGTGCCCGGCGCTGTTACGACCACGTCGCCGGCGAATTGGGCGTTGCGATCTGCGACGCGCTGACTTCCGATGGACGTGTCGTCGCGGGTGGCGACGGCTTCATGCTGAGTGCAAATGGACGCGAATGGTTGAGTTCCATGCGCCTCGCGCCGCCATTGAATTCCAACCGGCCGGTCGTGCGACCCTGCCTCGACTGGACGGAGCGCCGGCCGCATCTGGCTGGTTGGCTGGGTGCCGCGATTTGCACGGACCTGGAAGCCCAGGGTTCCTTGCGCCGGACTGCCGATAGCCGAGCGTTGACGATCACGCCCAAGGGATACGCGGCGCTGCGCCGCTATTTCGGCGTCAGTTGGAGTGCCGCCTGATAGTTAAGTTGGGCCCGCTGTGCATCGTCCGTAAACGGAAAGAACAACTCTGGAACAAATACTGTCCGAATCACTAACTGATTGAATATCATCCTTTGTTCTCATACGTTTAGTGGATTGTCAAGGTTTAAACGGCACAACATGTTGTGGAGAGGGCCGAGCCATGGAGTTGGACCGGCTTATCCACCGAACCATCCGTACCCGGACAATTGCGAAGGTTCCGCAACGGTTGCGTGACGGCGGATTGCCCCACTTCTCGCAGCCGCAATAGTGGAGCAAAACCAACGTCACAGGACAGGGCGACGATCATGAGCGATGGCAAGACACCGGAAGGCTGGGCAAAGGCGGCCCAAAAGGAATTGCGTGACCGGCCGCTCGCAAGTCTCACCTGGGCCACGCCTGAAGGCTTCGATGTGAAGCCGCTCTATACCGCAGCCGACCTGGAAGGATTCGAAGCCGCAAACTCTCTGCCTGGCCAAATGCCGTATATGCGCGGCGTGCGCTCGACCATGTATGCGGGCCGCCCCTGGACGATCCGGCAGTATGCCGGTTTCTCGACGGCGGAAGAATCCAACGCGTTCTACCGCAAGAACCTCGAGGCCGGACAGATGGGCCTGTCGGTGGCGTTCGATCTCGCCACCCATCGCGGCTATGACAGCGATCATCCGCGCGTCGCGGGCGATGTCGGCAAGGCCGGCGTCGCGATCGATTCCGTCGAGGACATGAAAATCCTGTTCTCCGGCATTCCGCTCGACAAGATGAGTGTGTCGATGACGATGAACGGCGCGGTCATTCCGATCATGGCGAACTTCATCGTGGCCGGCGAGGAGCAGGGAACGCCGGTGGGAAAACTCTCCGGCACGATTCAGAACGACATTCTCAAAGAATTCATGGTGCGCAACACCTACATTTATCCGCCGACGCCGAGCATGCGCATAGTCGCGGACATTATCGAATACACGGCCAAGAAAATGCCGAAGTTCAACTCGATCTCGATCAGCGGCTATCACATGCATGAGGCTGGCGCGACCGCGACGCAGGAGCTCGCCTACACGCTCGCCGACGGCGTCGAATATGTTCGCGCCGCGCTCGCCAAGGGTCTCGACGTCGACGCCTTCGCGCCGCGCCTGTCGTTCTTCTTTGGCATCGGCATGAACTTCTTCATGGAAGTGGCGAAGCTTCGCGCCGCGCGTCTCTTGTGGTCGCAGATCATGAAAGGCTTTGGCGCCAAGAATCCGGAAAGCCTGATGCTGCGCACGCATTGCCAGACGTCGGGCGTCTCGCTGACCGAGCAGGACCCCTATAACAACATCGTGCGCACGACGATCGAGGCGCTGGCGAGCGTTCTCGGCGGCACGCAGTCGCTGCACACAAATTCGTTCGACGAAGCCATCGCGCTGCCGACGGAATTCTCGGCCCGCATCGCGCGCAATACGCAGCTCATCCTGCAGAACGAAAGCCATGTGACGAAGGTCGTCGATCCGCTCGGCGGTTCCTACTATGTCGAAGCGTTGACCCATTCTCTAGCGACTGCAGCGCGCGCCATCATCGACGACGTCGAGGCGATGGGCGGAATGACCAAGGCCGTCGAAGCCGGCATTCCCAAGCTGCGTATCGAGGAAGCAGCCGCACGGCGGCAGGCCCGCGTCGACAAGGCTGAGGACGTCATCGTCGGCGTCAACAAGTTCCAGCTCACGAAGGAAGACCATCTCGAAGTCCGCGCCATCGACAATGCCCAGGTGCGCGAGTCCCAAATCGCCCGGCTAAAAACCGTCAAGACCAAACGCGATCCCGCCAAACTGAAGGCCGCACTCGACGCACTGACGGCCGGCGCGGAGAGCAACGGAAATCTGCTCGAACTTGCTGTCGAAGCCGCACGCGCGCGCGCCACGGTTGGCGAAATCTCTGACGCCATGGAGAGCGTCTTCGGCCGCCATCGCGCCGAAATCCGTTCCATCTCCGGCGTCTACGGCGCGCAGTATGAGGGCGACAATGAGTTCGGCGCCATTCGCGGCGAAGTTGAAGCCTTTGCGAAGGAAGAAGGCCGCCGTCCGCGCATGCTCGTCGCCAAGATGGGCCAGGATGGCCATGACCGCGGCGCAAAGGTGATCGCGACCGCCTTTGCCGATCTCGGCTTCGACGTCGATATCGGCGCGCTGTTCCAGACGCCGGAAGAAGTCGCCAAGGACGCGATCGACGCCGACGTCCACGTGATCGGGGTTTCCAGCCAGGCCGCCGGACACCTCACACTGGTGCCGATGCTGATCGATGCCCTCAAGAAACAGAAGGCTGACGACATTCTTGTCGTGGTCGGCGGCGTGATCCCGGCGCAGGATTACGACACGCTGAAGAAAGCAGGCGTATCGGCTATCTTCGGCCCGGGCACGAACATCCCCGACGCCGCGCGCAGCGTGCTCAAGCTGATCCGCTCACGCCACCTCCATCACGCGGCGGAGTAGCAGCGCACTCAGCCTTGCGGCTTGGGAGTCGTTCCGTCGATTTTCAGTGTCGTCGCCACCGCTGCGATCACGCCGTACGATGTATCAGCCCACACACGTAGCGGCACGACATAGTCGCGTCCGGTTACAGCGCTTGGGAACGTTGCAATCCACGCGTTAATGGTCGGAAAGCTCGCGCCCTCCTTGATGACCTTCGGCTTGAAACCGGCAAGCTGCTTGTACTTTATCTGACAGAGCAGGGCGCGCCCCTTGTACAGACCGTTGTCCATCGAGACGGTCGTGTCCTTGATCTTGGTGATCTCGACATTGTAGCGCCGCCGTCCGTCGAACACGGGCAGCACCACGCCGCAGGGATTGTCGGCGGCGGCACCGACTCCGGAAACCAGATAGGTGATAGCGCTCAGCGGATCGAAGGTCGCCTTCTGCTCATCGGGCGTTACTTCGTATCCGGTCGTGCTGTACGGCGGGTCGGCGTACAGACGCACCGGGCCGTTGCCGTCGTAAGTGAGCGAGACTTCCTGCTTCTTGTCCGAACGCCCCGTGTAGAACGAATCGTAGAGCGAGGGATGAAACATCTTGGGAGTGACCGTACCATTCGAAGTGGCCTGAATCTCCGATTGCCAGAAAGCGTTGACTACGCCGCCGGTCTGCAGGTTCGACACGGCGTGATATTGGTCGCCGCGGATCGTCGCGTTCAGATCCACCTTGCCGAGCGTCACGCCTCCGGCATAAAGCGTCATGGCCATTTGCAACTGCGAGCCGGACTGTATCGGGGTCTCGGCACCGGCGCCGCCCGCGGCCTGGGCTGCCGTGGCAAAAGGCAGTGCGGCAACAAGTGCCAATATGGGCGCGCGCAACTTCATCGGTCGGTCTCCAGGCTTAGAATTGGCGGCGGGCACGCTCTGAAACTACTATGGTCCAATTATGACAGCGCCAAGCCATCGTGTGACGGTTAAAGCAAACAGGGAAACGGTGGAAGCGCTCGTCGCTGGCGATCGGCGTGCCCTGGCGCGCGCGATCACTTTGGTCGAATCGACGCGCCCCGTCGATCAGGACGCGGCCGAAACATTGCTGACTTCTGTGTTATCGCGCACCGGGCGGGCCATTCGCATCGGCATTTCCGGAGCGCCGGGGGTCGGCAAGTCGACGTTCATTGAGGCCTTCGGCCAACATCTGACAGGCCTCGGCAAACGCGTTGCGGTCTTTGCGATCGATCCTTCATCGCGGCGCTCGGGCGGGTCCATCCTCGGTGACAAGACGCGCATGGAAAAACTGTCGCGCGACCCGAATGCCTTCATCCGTCCGTCGCCCGCAGGAACGACGTTGGGCGGCGTGGCGCGGCGCACGCGGGAATCCATGCTGATCGCCGAGGCCGCCGGTTTCGACGTCGTATTGGTGGAAACTGTCGGCGTCGGTCAATCGGAGACTGCCGTCGCCGACATGACGGACCTGTTCGTCCTGCTGGCAGCGCCGGGCGGCGGCGACGATCTGCAAGGCATCAAGCGCGGGGTAATGGAACTCGCAGACGTGCTGATAGTGACAAAGGCCGATGCCGATTTGTTGCCGGCTGCCCGACGTGCTGCCGCCAACTATCAGATGGCGTTTCATCTGATGCGGCCCAAGCACATCGGCCTGCAGCCCAAGGTTCTGTCGGTTTCGTCCGTCGAAGGGTCCGGTATCGCGGCCGCTTGGGATGAAATGGCGGCCATTCATGCGGTATTGTCGGGGGGCAACCGGCTTGCCCGACTGCGCGCCGAGCAAGCCAGGCGCTGGTTCTGGGGCGAGGTCCAGACCGTGGTGAGCGAAACAATCCTGTCCAACGCCCATCTGGCGGCCGAAGCTGCGGCATTGGAAAAAGCGGTGTCCGAAGGCATTGCAACGCCTTACGGTGCCGCCCGAAGTCTCATGGCGGCCATTCTGCCTTCCCTCAAGCACTAGCCGGTGCTTGACCGGGCGGGGCGCTCCCCTTATGAGAGCCCCTCTTTTTGGTGAGAAAACTATGGCCCGCCGCTGCGAATTGACCGGAAAAGGCGTCTTGGTTGGCAACAATGTCAGCCACGCGAACAACAAGACCAAACGCGTTTACCGACCGAACCTGCAGGAAGTGTCGCTGGCGAGCGAGATCCTGGGCAATTCCTATGTCCTGAAGATCTGCATGAACGCCCTGCGCTCCGTGGATAAGAATGGCGGTCTCGACCCGTATCTTTTGAAGGCCAAGGCAGACGTTCTGTCGCCCAAGGCTCTGCGCCTGAAGCGCGCAATCGCCAAGAAAACGGCCAAGGCGGCGGCTTAAAAACACCGGTTAAGCCTTTCAAAGATTTACTAAGTTACCTCTAGTTGCAGGCATGGCTCCTGCTCTACCTTTCGCCTAGTGTCTCAAAATGCGTCAGGCCTGTGGACAAATGGCCGGCGCGGGCGGGGTGATGTGCGGGCGTTCGAATCGGGCGTTTCGGGTTGGCGGCCGACAGCGTCGGCGCGTCTGGCTCCTGACGCAATTGACGGGCCTTACCGGCTGCGAAGCGCGGCTGCAGTAGCCTGGCCGGCCCAGGGGTATGGTCAGCGCACCGGCATTGGTCACCTGGCGGGTGAGGCCGTCAGTGCCGTCGTGAAAACGATTCTTCCGGTCTTGTTTCTGACCGTCACGCTCTTTGTCATGTACCTCTACATTGATCGGGCGTTGCCCTATTTCGCCGACAGCCAGGGACAGTGGCTCAGGCTGAGCGATGTGTTGCTTCCGGCCGCATTTTTCACGATCCACCTGACAAACCGCCGCTACGGCCCCAGCTACGCCTTGGCGCAAATCGTTCTGTCTTTCCTGCTCTGCGGCGCGATCACACTGTTCGGATCGGATTTGGTTCGCCAGCTATTACCGGCGACCGTCATGCCGGGTGTGCGTGAAGTGGCCGCGTTTGTTCTGGCGTTTTTCATTGCCGGATTTCTTGCGATCGTCGCTTTCGATGCCGCCCGCGGCCCGCGCTGGTGGATGGCACCTCTGATCGGATCATTTGTCGCCGGCGTCGCCTACGTGTTGATTTTCTATCCTGTCGCCTATGCGGGAACCGCCACTTTGTGGGGAAGTCACATGCTGACACACGCCGGCATTCTCACATGTGCGGCGATTTCCGGGCTTGTGCCCTTTTGGCTACTGCGCGCGACCATACAGCCCTTGCCGGGCTTTGGCGGCTACTAGCCAATTTTTTAGTGCGCGACGTGCTTGGGCGTGTGACGCGGCCCGGCTACGCGCTTTGGCGCGCGCATATGGCCTTCGTGGCCCTTCTCTTCGTGGAACAGACCGATCAGCTGTTCGGTCATCGCTCCGCCAAGCTGTTCGGCATCGACGATCGTGACGGCCTTGCGATAGTAGCGCGTGACGTCGTGGCCGATGCCGATGGCCGTCAGTTCCACGTCCGACTTCTCTTCAATCTCTTCGATTACGCGGCGCAGATGGCGTTCCAGATAGTTTCCCGCGTTCACCGACAAGGTTGAAATCGTCGACCGGGGCACCGTCGGAGATCACCATCAGGATTTTTCGCTGCTCGGGACGTCCGACGATGCGGTTATGCGCCCACATCAGCGCCTCGCCGTCGATGTTTTCCTTGAGCAGGCCCTCGCGCATCATCAGGCCGAGATTCTTGCGCGCGCGACGCCAGGGCTCGTCGGCAGCCTTGTAGATGATGTGGCGCAGGTCGTTGAGGCGCCCGGGATGCGGCGGCTTGCCGTCGGCGATCCACTTCTCGCGGCTCTGGCCGCCTTTCCAGGCGCGCGTTGTGAAGCCCGAGAATCTCGACCTTTACCGCGCAGCGTTCCAGCGTGCGGGCAAGAATGTCGGCGCACATCGCCGCCACCATGATCGGACGGCCGCGCATCGAACCTGAATTGTCGAGCAGCAGCGTCACCACGGTGTCGCGGAAGGTCATGTCCTTCTCGCGCTTGAAGGAGAGGGGATACATCGGATCGATGATGATGCGCGGCAGGCGCGACGTGTCGAGCATACCTTCTTCGATGTCGAATTCCCATGTGCGGTTCTGCTGCGCCATCAAAAGGCGCTGCAGCTTGTTGGCGAGCCGCGAGACGACGCCCTGCATCGCCTGAAGCTGTTGGTCGAGGAAGTTGCGCAGACGGCCCAACTCTTCGGCATCGCAGAGTTCCGGCGCAGCCACTTCCTCGTCGAACTGAAGCGTGTGGACCTTGTAACCCCATTCGTCCTGATGGCTGAACGGCTGCTCGGGCCGATGCGGCTTCATGCCGTCTTCGGCTTCCTCGGCATCGGACATCTCGTCCGTCTGTTCCGCGCGCATTTCGGCGGCGTCTTCGTCGCCTTCCTCGCCCTCGGATTCCTGCATGTCGGCTTCGCTGGACTGGGACTCGCTCGACGAATCCTGTTCCTCGCCGTCCTGTTCCTGGTTTTCCGAATTCTCGCCTTCGCCAGTGTCGTCCGACGCTTCATCGGCGTCGAATTCGTCGCTGAGTTTCAGATCCCGCAGGATCGTGCGCGTAAGCTTGGCAAACGCCGCTTGGTTGCGCAGCGTGTCGCCGAGCTTTTCAAGGTCCTTGCCGGCGTTTTCTTCGATGAAAGGCCGCCACAGGTCGACGGCATACTTCATCGATTCCGGCGGCGCTTCGCCGGTCAACTTTTCCCGCACCATCAGACCGAGTACATCGGCAGATCGGCACATCCGCCTTCACACGCGCCTTGGTCAAGCCGCGTTGCGTCAGGCGCTGTTCCAGGCCCGCCGCGAGATTGCTCGCGACGCCCCTCATCGCTATTGAGCCGATTGCCTCGACGCGCGCCTGTTCGGCGGCTTCGAATACCAAGGCTGCGTCCGCCGATTGCGGCTTGAACTGTTCGTGAACCTTGTCTTCGTGGTGTGCGCGGCGAAGTGCATAGGCATCGCCGGCGCCGCGCACGACAGCCACTTCGCTCGGCGGCAGGTTGCGGGACGGCAGTGGCAGGCGCACCTTCAGCCCGCGCAGGGCAGGTGGCTCGGCGCTGAACGTGACTTCGAGTTCCGGCTCCCCCGACAAGGCGCGCACGGCGGTACCAACCGCACGCTTGAAGGGCTCTGACGGATTCTCCGGCTTCACGTCACCAACACTTTGGCCGCGCTCTCGGGCAGGTCTTCGCCGAAGCAGCGCTGATAGAACTCAGCCACGCTCGCGCGTTCCAGCTCATCGCACTTGTTGAGGAATGTCAGGCGGAAGGCGAAACCGACATCGTTGAAGATCTCCGCGTTCTCCGCCCAGGTGATGACGGTTCGCGGGCTCATCACGGTTGAAAGGTCGCCGTTGATGAAGGCGTTTCGCGTCATATCCGCGACGCGCACCATGGCACCGATCTGCTTCTTCTTCTCAGGGGTCGCCGCATAGGACGGCGCCTTCGCCAGAACGATGTCCACTTCGGCGTCGTGGCTGAGATAGTTCAGCGTCGTAACGATGTTCCAGCGGTCCATCTGGCCCTGGTTGATCTGCTGCGTGCCATGATAGAGGCCGGTCGTGTCGCCAAGGCCGATCGTGTTGGTTGTCGAGAACAGCCGGAAAGCCGGATGCGGGCGAATGACCTTGTTCTGGTCGAGCAACGTCAGCTTGCCTTGGACTTCGAGAACACGCTGAATGACGAACATCACGTCCGGACGGCCGGCGTCATATTCGTCGAACACCAGCGCCACCGGATGCTGCAAGCACCAGGGCAGAAGGCCTTCGCGGAATTCAGTGACCTGCTTGCCGTCCTTCAGGACGATCGCGTCCTTGCCGATCAGGTCGATGCGGCTGATGTGGCTGTCCAGGTTGATGCGGATGCACGGCCAGTTGAGACGCGACGAGACCTGTTCGATATGCGTCGACTTGCCGGTGCCGTGATAGCCCTGGATCATCACGCGACGGTTGAAGGCAAAGCCTGCGAGAATGGCGAGCGTCGTCTCGCGGTCGAAGCGATAGGCCGGGTCGTGGTCCGGCACATATTCGTTTCGGGTCTTGGAACGCCGGCACCTTCATCTTTGTTTCGATGCCGAAAACGCTTGCCACATCGACAGTCGTGTCGGGCATGGCCGCAGCGTCGAGGGCCTTCTGTTCAGTCGTCATGATTTTGCATCCGGCTCAAAACTCTCGATGCGGAAGTAGACCGCCGGATGAGGCAAGGGCGCTGGAGGCCCTCTAGGTCATGCCGGAGGCGCGCAAAACGCCATAGGCCTTGATAACCTGCTTCAGACGCTCCTCGGCGCCCCGATCGCCGCCGTTCGCGTCGGGATGATACCGCTTCACAAGTTCCTTATACCGCGCCTTGATCTCTATCAAGGTGGCGCTGTGAGGCAGGTGAAGCGTGTCAAATGCCATCATCTGCAGCCGCGTCAATGTGCGCTCAGGGCGGCGCGGGCCTTGCGGCTCCGCTTCGCCGGGAAAAGTGCCGTAATCGTCTTCGACTCGAATGCCATGGGGATTGTGCATACGAGCTGTGCGCTTGCCGAGCGGCCAGGTCGGGCGGTGTCCGGTGATGGCATCGTTACGGAAGGATTCGATGCTCTTCTCGTCCATGCCGCGGAAAAAGTCCCACGACTCATTGTGCTCGCGGGCATGCGCCAGACAGAGCCAGATGTACTCGCCCATGGTTTCGCGGCTTCGCGTGACGCGGTAACTGCCGTCACCCGCACAGCCTGCACGGGCGCAGGGACGCGCCTTCTTTTCCGGCTCCGCACGCTTGCCTCCCGGCTTGATGCGGATGTCGGCTTTGAATCGCGGCGTTTTGTTCGCTGCTGCCATTTACTGATTATGGGGTCGAAGCGTGAAAAAACAAAGAAAACGTATTGCTTGACTTACGTCTGCGAACACATGAAACGCTATTTCTATGACGGTCGCAGAGACGATCCGCGCGAAATTGACGTCCGAATTCGCTCCAGCCGAGCTTTTGGTCGAGGATGAGAGTGCCAAGCACGCCGGTCACGCCGGCGCGCGACCGGGCGGCCAAACGCATTTCAGCGTCAGGATAGTCGCCGAAACCTTTGCGGGCGTGTCGCGCGTCGAGCGCCAACGCCGCGTCTACGCGGCGCTGGCGCAGGAGATGAAGCCTAACGGCATTCACGCGCTCTCGCTGACGACGCTCACGCCTGCTGAGGTTTGGCAGGAGCATTAGCCTTCGTTGTCGTGGGCGGAACGATCCGCAACGCGGTGATCTGGTTTCTCTGCCGGCGCAGGATTTCGAACTGATAGCCGAAAAACGCAAAACGTTGTCCGACTTCCGGAATGGTGCGCGCCTCGTGGATCACGAGGCCGGCGATGGTCGTCGCTTCGTCGTCCGGGAGATTCCAGTCCAGGTCGCGGTTGAGCTCGCGGATCGGCACAGTGCCATCGACAAGGTACGATCCGTCAGGGCGGCGGCGGATGTCTGGCCGCTCCATCTCTTCATGCTCGTCCGGAATGTCGCCGAAGATCTCGTTCCAGAATGTTCTCAAGCGTGATGAGGCCCTGCAGCGCACCATACTCATCCACCACCAGCGCAAAATGGGTGCGGTGCACGCGGAACGCATCGAGCTGTTCCTCGAGCGTCGTCGTCTCCGGCACGAACCAGGGCTTCGTCGCCAACTGCGCCACATCCACGCCCTCGACGGAACCTTTGCGTTCGATGACGGCGCGAACGATGTCCTTGGTGTGCAGGACGCCGACGATGTTTTCCGGCTGCTCGCGCCACAGTGGCAGGCGCGTGTGCTTGGACTCGAGCACGGCCTCGAGAATTTCCTGCGGCGGCAGGTCGGCGTCGATCGTCGCCATGTTCTTGCGATGGATCATCACATCACCGATATGAAGCTCCCGCAGATCGAGTATCCCGCCGATCATGTCGCGATGTTCGCGTTCCACCGCCCCTTCCATGTGATGAAGGTCGACCGTGCCGCGGATCTCTTCGTGCGCCTGAACTTCTTCCACATCCTGTTGACGGACGCCGAACAAGGCAAGGACACGCCAGACCAGGTACTGAACCGCGTTCACGACCGGGGCTAGCACAATCACGACAAGCCTCACCGGCGTCGCAACCGCGAGCGCGAAACGGTCCGTGCGGGCGATGGCGAGGGTTTTCGGCAGAACTTCGACAAAGATGAGGATGAGAATGGTCATCACACCCGTCGCCACGAAGACCGTGCGCGAGCCGAACCGCGTTTGCAGCACCATCGTTGCAATGGACGACGCCAGGATGTTGACGAACGTGTTGCCAAGAAGGAGTGCGCCGATCAGCCTCTCGCGGTCCGCGACCAGCCGGTTGACGTCCCGCGCCGAGCGCGAACCGTCCTTTTCCAGTTGGTGCATGCGCCCGCGCGACACGGCGGTGAGCGCGGTCTCGGAGCCCGAGAAGAATGCGCCAAACGCCAACAGAATGGCGATCGGTGCAAAGGAGATGAATAGAATCGTGTCCATCGCAGAATCTCGATCTTGGCGGGCAGATAGAATGTCACCCCGGGGGGCGGGGGGCCAGCGGCTGCTAGGCTAGGCGGCCAGCACTTTGCGCACGGAATCGAGCGGCACGTCGCTGGTCACGAAGGCCTTTCCGATGCCGCGCACCAGCACGAACGTCATGCGGCCGTCCTTGACCTTCTTGTCGTGCGCCATGTGGGCCAGCAATTCTTCAGCCGGCGGGCGCGCGCCGGGAATGGCGCCGACGGCCGTTGGCAAGCCGACGGCCTTGAGATGCCGGGTGAAACGTTCGGCATCCTGTCCGCTGCACAGGCCCAGATCGACCGATAGCCGGAATGCCAGCGCAATGCCGATGGCGACGCCTTCGCCATGCAGCAGCCGATCGGAATAGCCCGTCGCTGCTTCCAGCGCGTGTCCAAAGGTATGACCCAGATTGAGCAACGCCCGGTCGCCGGTCTCGCGCTCGTCGCGCGCGACAATCTCGGCCTTCATGCGGCAGGAATGGGCGACTGCGTTTGTGATTGCAGCGGACTCGCCCGACAGCGCCTTTGGTCCGTTTGTTTCCAGCCATTCGAAGAAAGCCGCGTCGCCCAGTGCGCCGTATTTTGCGACTTCTGCGTAGCCCGCGAGCAGCTCGCGGCGCGGAAGCGTTTTCAACACATCGGTGTCGGCGATGACGATTTTTGGCTGATGAAACAGGCCGACAAGGTTCTTGCCTTGCGGCGTGTTGATCGCCGTCTTGCCGCCCACCGAGGAATCCACCTGCGCGAGAAGCGTCGTCGGAACCTGCGCGAAATCGATGCCGCGCTTCAGAAGACCGGCGGCGAGGCCCGTGAGATCGCCGATCACGCCGCCGCCGAGCGCGACGATCAGGCCGCTGCGATCGACGCCCGTCTTCAACAGCTCGCCGCAAAGTTTTTCAAGCCCGGCGAAACTCTTGGTGCCTTCTCCGGCCTCCAGAATAATTGGGCGAACGTCAATGCCCGAAGCGCGTAACGCTTCGCAAAAGCTGGTGAGGTGCAATTTGGCGACATGCTGATCCGTCACAACCGGAACGGGGCCGCGCGCCAGCGGTTTCAGCAACACACCAGCCTGAGACAGCAGGCCGGGGCCGGCATGAATGTCGTAGCTGCGCTCCGCGAGCTTGACTGCAATGGTCTGCGTCATGGTGTGCAGGCTCCACATCCCGTCAGCATCGCGACGATGCGCTCGACGACCGCAGTATGCGGCCCGTCCTCGCTGTCGAGCGTGAAGTCGGCCTCGGCGTAGATCGGAGTCCTCTCCTTCAGAAGTTGCTCGAGTGTTTCGCGCGGATCGCCGGTGCGCAGCAAGGGACGCGTGTCGCGCCGCTGCGTTCGCGCAAGCAGCAGTTCGACCGGGGCCTTCAGCCAGATCGTGATCGCCTGATGCTTCAGCTTCTCGCGAGTCGTGGGGTCGATGAAGGCACCGCCGCCGGTCGCCATGACGTGCGGCGGTTCGCCCAAAAGGCGCGCGATGACTTTGCGCTCTCCGTCTCGAAATGCCGGTTCGCCGAAGCGCTCGAAGATTTCGGAAATCGTGCAACCGGCCGCCGATTCGATTTCGCTGTCGGCATCGCGAAATTCGACCTTCAGACGCGTGGCCAGGCGCCGGCCGATCGAGCTTTTGCCCGCGCCCATCATCCCTACCAACGCCACGGTCCGGTTCAGTTTCATGGCTTTCGCTTACACGCCCCGCCGCAACCTCGCCAGCGGGACTTGCGGGACGGCCTCCAATTCCGCCACAAACCTCGTGGAGTATTGGATATGCGGCCAAGGAATAACGAAGCGATGGGGTGGGGATCGAGGATTGCGGCAGGTGTTGCCGTGCTTGTGGTTGTGGCTGCCGTCGCCCTGTCGGTCTATGGCGGCCGGGTCCAGCCCGTTCAGCACCCGGTGGAGCAGATCGTCCCCAATGACCGCCTGCCGAACTAGTTGGCTTGCCGGCGTCTGTCTGGCGATTCTGGCGGTCGCGACGGCTTTTGCGCAGGATGCTCCCGCGCCGCCGCCGTCCACGGCGACGGGCGCCCCGCAGCCCCTGACGGGAGGCGATGACGCTGCGCCGCCTGCAACCGAATCCGCCCCCGTCGAATTCAAACCGGGAATCCTGGGGGAGGGCGCGCAAACTGGCGTCACCGCCAACGATCTCGGTATCGTCGACGGCGCGCCGGTCGGCACGCTCGACGACAGCAATGGCGGCCTCGGCCAGAGCATGTGGGTGAACGCGCCGCGCGCCGATGTTGAAGACCTGCTCGGAAGAATTCCTCTCGTCAGTGCTGACCCGTTTGTCCGCTCGCTGGCGCGCCGCGTGGTGCTGACGACGTCCGAGGCGCCGGTGGGCCCGGCGAAACGCGCACTTGTCACCATCCGGATCGAAAAGCTGCTGCAGGCCGGAATGATTCCCGAGGCCGGTGCGATCTCAGCCGGGCTCACATTGAACGGCGATGCGGATTTCGCGCGCGTGCAGGCCGACGCGCTGCTCTATGCCGGACGCGAGAAGAATGTGTGCTCCGACTTGACGGCGACACGTCTGACATCCGGCGAACCGTTCTGGTTGCAACTGCGGACATGGTGCTTTGCGGTTTCGGGCGATACGGCCTCGGCAGAGCTCACGCATTCGGTTCTTGACGCGCAAGGCGCCACCGACAAGGCATTCGACATCCTTGCGGACGACGCGATCTCCGGCAAGAAGACTCCGCCGGGCGATATCGCGCATCCGACGGCCATGCACATCTATCTGTTGCGCAAGGCGGGATTGCCGGTGACCGCCTCGATCGCGGCGAAGCTCGGAACTGCGGCGGACGTTTTGGCCGCGGGCGACACGCGCAATGCGCCTGCCGATCGCCTGGCCGCCGCGACACGCATTTCGCAAACCGGTGCATTGAAGGCGGGCGAGATCGTGACGATCCTCAACGTGCAGTCGATTTCGTCCGATCAGGTCGCGCACGCAACGGACTACGCCGCCAAGCTCCCGTTTCTTCCGGCACAGTCGCTGCTGCGTCGCGCCGCGAAGCTTGAGACTCGTCCGGGCGCGAAGGCATCGCTGCTCGCCGCTGCGTTGTCAGCAGATGGCCACCCGGACCGGCTGGCACTCACGGCCTTGCTGCAGGGCGACCTCGCCGCGTCTATCAAGCCGGACGCGACGCTGGCTGCGCAAAGAAGTCTGATCGCACGGGCGCTTGTCCTGAGCGGACGAACCGATGCCGCGCAAGCCTGGTATGCCGGCGCGACGGACGACATGGACCTGCATGAATTCCAGATCCTGATAGATTTGGCCGCGCCGAACGGTGACCGCGATGCCGCGGCGCAGTCTGCTTTGAACTGGTTTGCGATCAGCTCCGCGCCGCAACAGGCACCATCACCCGTCGCGGCACTTGCGCTTGGTCTCAGCGACGTTCTAGGCAGGCCGATGCCGCCGGACGCCAAGACGTTGGCCGCAACGCTGGAAGCGATGCATTGGGAAGGCTCAACGCGCAGACCGTCAGCAGACGATATGCGCAAGCTCGAAGAGGCCGCTTCTCAACCCGGCCGCAAGGGCGAAGTTGTCTTGCGTGTGCTCGACATTGTGGGACCCAACGGACCCTTCGATTTGCCTGTGGACATCGTGATCGAGTGTGTTCGCATTCTCGTTCAGGCGGGGCTGAAGGACGATGCGCGGGCGCTTGCCATCGAAGCGCTGGCGCTCCAGCCTGCAGTGCAATGAAAGCCGGCGACGCCACGCTGATCGAATCCTTCCTCGACATGATGAGCGCCGAGCGCGGCGCCAGCATCAACACCTTGTCGGCCTATCGCCGCGATCTGCTGGATTTCTCTGGTCATCGCGCTGCGAAAGGCGGCTCGGCGAACAATGCCGCGCGCGATGACATCAAGGCATATCTCGCGGTGCTGTCGCGGTCCGGTGTTACCGGTTCGACCCAGGCGCGTCGGCTGTCGGCATTGCGCCAGTTTTTCGGATTTCTTTATTCCGAAGGCGTTCGCAAGGACGATCCGACGGATGCCATAGAAGCGCCGAAGCGCCAGCGACCGCTGCCCAAGACGCTGTCGCACGAAGACATGGATGCCCTGATCCAGACCGCGCGCGCGCGGTCGGAGAAGTCAGCCGAAGGCCTTCGACTGCTGTGCATGGTCGAGGTTCTGTATGCGTCGGGACTGCGCGTGTCCGAAATGATGACCTTGCCGCTCGCCGCGGCGCGAACGCGCGATGGTTTTTTGCTGGTGAAGGGCAAAGGCCAGAAGGAGCGTCTCGCCCCGCTCAACAAGGCGGCGCGCGCGACGATCACGGAATATCTCAAGGTGCGTGACGAGTTCCTGCCGGCCGGCGCGCGCCGCACCCATGCCGAAAGATTTCCTGTTCCCGTCGCGCGGGGCGGAAGGCCACATCACGCGCCGCCGCTGTCATCAGATGCTCAAGGAACTGGCGCTGCTGGCGAACCTTGATCCCGACAAGCTCTCGCCCCATGTCCTGCGCCATGCCTTCGCCACACATCTTGTCGAGGGCGGCGCGGATTTGCGCAGCGTTCAGACCATGCTCGGCCACGCCGATATCGCCACGACCCAGATCTATACCCATGTCGCCAAGGACCGGCTGACGCAGGTTGTCGAATCCGCGCATCCCTTGAGCAAAAAGGCGAAGCCTCGCAGTTGACGGGCGCGCGTGCCCGCGCCACGGTCCCGCCTTCGCCATCGCCGGAGTATTTGCCGTGAGTTTCACCACAGTTGAGCGCCTCGCGCCCGTCCGCATCTATCGTTCCAAGCTGTTCGTCCCAGGTTCCAAGACGAACTTCTTCGAGAAAGCTGCGGCCGGTCCCGCCGACTGCGTCTGCCTCGATCTTGAGGATGCGGTTGCGCCCGCCGACAAGGACAAGGCGCGCGACAACGTCGTGGCCGCGCTCAACGACGTGGACTTCAAGGGCAAGATCGTCACGGTGCGCATCAACGGCCTCGACACAGGCTGGTGCTACAAGGACGTCATCGCGCTTGTCGAGAAGGGCGGCGAGAAACTCGACGCCATCATGATCCCGAAAGTCGCGAACGCAAAAGACGTCTACGCGATTGATTGGCTGATCACCCAGGCTTCGGCGGCAGCCGGGCGCAAAAAGAAGATCGGCATCGAAGTCATCATTGAATCCGTTCTCGGACTGCAGAACATTGACGAGATCGCCGGTTCGTCGAAGCGCATGGAGAGCCTGCATTTCGGTGCGGCGGACTATGCGGCGTCGCAAGGCATGCGCACGACCAATATCGGCGGCGGCAATGCGGACTATGTCATGCTCACCGACAAGGATGCAGCCGGCCTGCGTGAGCGCCACTGGAACGACCTGTGGCACTATCCGCTGTTTCGTCTCGTTCAGGCGGCGCGCGCGCACGGCATCATGGCGATCGATGGACCGTTCGGCGACTACCAGGATCCGGACGGCTTCCGTACCCAGGCCAATCGCACCGCGATCCTCGGCTGCGAGGGCAAGTGGGCGATCCATCCGAGCCAGGTCGAACTTGCCAACGAGATATTCACGCCGCCGCAGAAGGAATTCGAACGCGCCGAAGCAATCCTGGCTTCCATGAAAGACGCACACAGCACAGGTTCGGGCGCAGCGTCTCTCAACGGCGTGCTGATTGATGCCGCCTCGATCCGCCAGGCGGAAGTCATCGTCAAGCAGATGGCGATGATCCGGCAGAAGACTGGCGGCTGATCCGGGACAGTTTCTCCGGATTGCGTACCAGATAGGCTGACCGTGCTTCAGGAAAGGCCAGCATCATCAGACTGTTGGCGGCGTGAAACAGCCTCAAAAGCAACAGCAGAATGTGCGATGCCATGACTTGTCCCTAACGGTTACCACTGTAAGACGGGCCAAGCTCTGGATTTGTGACCGGGAAAGCGCATATCAGGGGGGAGATTTGTTGACAGGCCGGCCGGGCATTGCCAGTTTCCGGCCCTTTTTCGCCTACCGGGTCCCCCGGAACCACGCGAGAGACAATGCACGCCTATCTGGAATTCGAACGCCCGATTGCCGAACTGGAAGGCAAGATCGTCGAGTTGCGCAAGCTCGCCGAGGAAGACCCGGCGATGCAGATCGAGACAGAAGTCGGCCGGCTTCAGTCCCGCGCCGACGGCATGATCAAGGACATCTACACAAAGTTGACGCCCTGGCAGAAGGTGCAGGTCGCGCGTCATCCGGGCCGGCCGCATTTCTCCGACTATGCGCGCAACCTTTTCGACGAGTTCACGCCGCTCGCCGGCGACCGTTCCTTTGGCGACGATCACGCCATCATCGCGGCGCTGGCGCGTTTCCGCGGCCGGGCCGTAGCCGTCATCGGCCATGAGAAGGGCAACGACACCAAGTCGCGGCTGAAACACAATTTCGGCATGGCGATGCCCGAAGGCTACCGCAAGGCGCAGCGCCTGTTCGAAATGGCCAACCGTTTCGGCCTGCCGGTGATTTCGCTCGTTGATACTTCAGGTGCTTATAGCGGCGTCGCCGCTGAAGAACGCGGCCAGTCGGAAGCAATTGCGCGCTCGACCCAGGCGGGTCTTGACCTGCGCGTGCCGTTCGTCTCGACAATCATTGGCGAAGGCGGCTCGGGCGGCGCGCTCGCCATCGCGACGGCCAACCGCGTCTTTATGCTCGAACACTCGGTCTATTCGGTAATCTCGCCGGAAGGTTGCGCGTCGATCCTCTGGCGCAAGCCGGAAAAGACGCAGGACGCCGCAGCCGCGATGAAAATATCGGCGCAGGATTGCCTCAACCTCAAAGTCATCGACGCGATCATTCCCGAGCCGATCGGCGGAGCGCATCGTGCGCCGGAGGAGGCGATCCTCAATGTCGGCGAACAGGTCGCGCGCGCACTGGCCGAGATGGACAGGATACCCGGCGAGCAACTCCGCCGCGAACGCCGCGAGAAATATCTCGAGATGGGCCGCAGCCTGGCGGTCTAGCCGAGCGTCCGGGCGAAGGCGCGGATGTCGCCGACCAGATCGTCTGGCCGTTCGAGCGCGGCGAAATGGCCGCCTTCCGTGAAACTCGTCCAGTGCACGACATTGATGCTGCGCTCGACCTGGCTGCGCGGCGGAAACGGGATGAGATCAATTGGGAAAGCCGCGATGCCGGTCGGTTTATCGAGGCGCGCGCCACGCGGAATGGGCATCGTGAACTGTTCTTCCGCGCGACCGCGATACATCCAGGTCGCTGTGTTGAAGGTCCGCGTGACGAGATAGATCATCACGTTCGTCAGCAATTGATCCTTCGTATAGGTATTCTCGAATCCTTTGCGGCAGTCGGACCAGCCGTGGAATTTTTCCACGATCCAGGCCGCTACGCCGACCGGCGAATCCATCATCGCGTAGGAAAGCGTTTGCGGCTTGGTCGTCTGTTCCAGGAAATAGGCTCCTTCCGCCTGAAACAGCGCGCCGGCCTTCGCTGCGAATTCTTTTTCCTCTTCGGTCTCGGGTCCCACGCCGGGCGACACCCAACCCATCATGTTGAGATGCACCGCGCGACAGCCTTTGCCTTCATAGCCCATCAGTGCCGAGATCGCGCTGCCCCAGTCGCCGCCTTGCGCGATGTAGTTCGGCAGCTTCACGACGTCCGTCATCAGCTTGTCGAACAGGCGCGCCGTTATGCGCGGGCCAATCGGGCGCTTGGGTTTTCCCGAAAAGCCGTAGCCGGGCAGCGACGGAACGATCACCGTGAAGGCATCCTTCACGTCGCCGCCATGTTTTTCGGGATGGGTGAGCTTGTCGATGATATGAAGGAATTCGAATACGGAACCCGGCCAGCCATGGCTGAGGATCAGCGGCTTCGGCGACGGGCCCGAACCTTGCACATGATAGTAGTGCAGGTCGATGTCTTCGACCTTGGCGATGAATTGCGGGAATGAATTGAGCGCTTTTTCCCATTTGCGCCAGTCATAGCCGTCTGACCAGTAGGCGCAGAGTTCCTTCATGAAATCGAGGTTGGCGCCATACTCCCAACTGCCGTCGAGGCCTTCGCCGCGCGGCATTTCGTGCCACTCATAGGCGCGCACTTTCACGCGAATGGAGTCGAGCGCGGCTTGCGGTACTTCGATCTTGAACGGAGTCATGGCAGGTGCTTTCTCGCGAAGGTCTGCGCCCATGTTGGTCCGCCGCACGCAAAACTAAAAGGGGCGCGCGGAGCGCCCTTTTCGCAGCGTCAATCGATCGCGCGATTCAGGGATTGAGGTTCCAGATATAGACGGGGCGGCCGTCTGAGTGGAACGTCGTGAACTCCGCCGGGTCGCCTTCCGGGCAGGTCGTGTCGTTGGAGCCGGTCATGAAGTCGTACGGACCCGGATACTCCACGCACTGCTTGATGTCGGAGCCCCAATATTCGTCGGAATGGGCTTGCACCTCGGCGCGGGCGTAGAAAGTGCGGTTCGCGGTCGTGAAGATGTCCTTGCACGCACCGGCGTTCACCTTGGTCCAACCTTTGTTCCGCCACTGATTGCCGCCGATCGGAATGAAGCTCGATCCGACGAGGGTCGCGTTGGTGGTGTGATTGCAGACCCTGAGCGTGATCACGCTGTTGGCAGCAAGTTGGGTGCCGGCCGCGGCGTCCGAGTGTCCGGAAATGGCCGCGGCGAGAGACGCGGCGGCTAAAAAGCCAATTGCCATGATGATCCCCCTGAAGGTTTTGTGCGATATGCACGGGCTCGGCGAACCTCGCCGGCCCGCAGTGTCGCACTACCCAATAGCCAAATCACGGCGACTTTGCGACACGCCTTACCTTATCAGACCAGGGCACCGTGGCAGTGCTTGAATTTCCGGCCCGATCCGCAGGGGCAGGGTGCGTTTCGCTGCACTTTGCCCCAGGTTTGCGGGTTGTTGGGATCGACAGCCTGGTCGCGCAGCCTCTGGATGGCCCGCGGTGCACCCGACTGTGGCGAGTCGGCGAACTCGTCCTCGCCCGTGAGCGGATCGATATGGGAGGCGCGCATTTGCTGCGGCGACGGGTCGACCAGCGGCGGTGCCTCGGCTGCAACCTGGATGTGCATGAGCTGGCGAATGACGTCGCTGCGCATGCGAACGAGCAAGCCCTCGAACAGCGCGAACGCTTCGCCCTTGTACTCGTTCAGCGGATCGCGCTGGCCATAGCCGCGCAGGCCGACATACTGGCGCAGATGGTCCAAGTGCACGATGTGCTCGCGCCAGTCATGGTCGAGCGTCTGCAGCAGAATCGTCTTTTCCGCATAGCGCATGATCTCGGGCCCAAAGTTCGCAGCACGCTCGGCTGCGCGTTTTTCAACCGCACTCTGAATGCGCTCGCGTACTTCCTCGTCGGCGATACCTTCTTCCTTGGTCCAGTCGACGACGGGAAGGTTGATGCCGAAGATGCGTGTGATTTCGTCCTGCAGGCCGACGGCATCCCACTGTTCGGCATACGCCTTCTCGGGGATGTGACGCGCCACCAGTTCTTCGACAACCTCTTCACGAAACTCGGCGATCTGATCGCTGACATCGTCAGCCGACATGATTTCGCGGCGCTGTTCGAAGATCACCTTGCGCTGATCGTTGAGAACGTTGTCGTATTTCAGGATGTTCTTGCGCATTTCGAAGTTGCGCGCTTCGACCTTTTGCTGCGCCTTCTCGAGCGCCTTGTTCACCCAGGGATGCGCAATCGCTTCGCCCTTTTCGAGGCCGAGACGCGACAGCACCGAATCCATGCGTTCAGTTCCGAAGATGCGCATCAGATCGTCCTGAAGGCTCAGGAAGAATTTCGACGCACCGGGATCGCCCTGGCGGCCGGCGCGGCCGCGGAGCTGATTGTCGATGCGGCGGCTTTCGTGCCGCTCGGTGCCGACGATGTAGAGGCCGCCCGCGGCCAGCACCTTTTCCTTGTCGGCGCGGATTTCGGCGCGGATCTCATCGGCGCGGCGCGCGAGTTCGCTGGCGTCCAGGACACCGCCGAGTTCTACGCGAATTCGCATGTCGGCGTTGCCGCCGAGCTGAATGTCGGTGCCGCGGCCGGCCATGTTGGTCGCGATCGTGACCGCGCCGAGCGCGCCGGCTTGTGCGACGATTGCCGCTTCCTGCTCATGATAGCGCGCGTTCAGAACGTTGTGCTGAATCTTACGCTTCTTCATCAATTCGGATAGTAGTTCGGACTTCTCGATCGACGTCGTGCCGACCAGGACCGGCTGACCCTTCTTGCGGCATTCTTCGACGAGTTTGACGATGGCTTCGTTCTTTTCGTCGGCGGTGCGATAGACCTCGTCGTCCGCATCGATGCGCTTTACAGCAACATTGGTCGGCACTTCCATGACATCGAGCTTGTAGATGTCCATGAACTCGGCCGCTTCCGTCAACGCCGTGCCGGTCATGCCCGCGAGCTTGTCGTAAAGGCGGAAATAGTTCTGGAAAGTGATCGAGGCGAGCGTGACGTTCTCGGGCTGAACCTCGGCCTTTTCTTTCGCCTCGAGCGCCTGGTGCAGACCTTCGGAATAGCGGCGGCCTTCCATCATGCGGCCGGTGAATTCGTCGATGATCACGACCTTGTCGCCCTTGACGATGTAGTCGCGGTCCTTCTGGAAGATCGTGTGCGCCTTCAGCGCTTGGTTCACGTGATGCAGAACCGAGATGTTCTCGATGTCGTAAAGATCGCCCGTCTCAAGCAGGCCCGCGGTTTTCAGCAACTCCACCATGTGCTCGTTGCCGGATTCGGTCAGCGTGACGTTGCGCGATTTTTCGTCGACTTCGTAGTCGCCTTTGACGAGTTGCGGAACCATGGCGTCGACGGCGACGTACATCGCCGTCAGGTCGTCCGTCGGTCCTGAAATGATAAGCGGCGTACGCGCTTCATCGACCAGGATCGAGTCGACTTCGTCGACGATGGCGTAGGAGTGGCCGCGCTGGCTCATCGTCGCGATCGAATACTTCATATTGTCGCGCAGATAGTCGAAGCCGAATTCGTTGTTGGTGCCGTACGTGACGTCGGAGCCATAGGCCTCTTTGCGCTCGTCGTCGTTCAGTCCATGCACGATGCAGCCAACCGTCAGGCCGAGGAACTTGTAGACCTGGCCCATCCACTCCGCGTCGCGCTTGGCGAGGTAGTCGTTCACGGTCACGACATGCACGCCTTCGCCGGCGAGCGCATTCAGATAGACGGGCAGCGTGGCGACGAGAGTCTTGCCTTCGCCGGTCTTCATCTCGGCGATGTTGCCGTAATGCAGGACCATGCCGCCGATCAGCTGCACGTCGAAGTGGCGCTGGCCGAGCGTGCGCTTGGCCGCTTCGCGGACCACGGCAAAGGCTTCGGGCAGGATGTCTTCGAGCGTCTCGCCTTTGGCGATGCGATCCTTGAGTGCCGGCGTCATGGCACGCAGCTGATCGTCCGTCATGGCCGCGAACTTCGGCTCGAGCGCGTTGATTGCGGCGACGCGGGCTTGGAACGGGCGCAGCTTGCGCTCATTGGCCGAACCGAAAAGTCGTTGAGCTATGCCGCTGAAACCCAGCATGAAATCCTCTTAATTCGGCCTGATTGTGCGGGCCTTTGGGCGCTTGTCCGGCATGGCAGCCGCGGCGGAGAGATAAGAACGCCTCACCCCCTTGTCAAATCAGGCGATTCCGGTCACATGCCCGCCCTGTTACAGGGGGTGAGGGGGCGTCGATGCCGAAGGGGAAATCAGCAGCCAAGGCAGCCGGCTCCCTTGTCTCGCCTCTGGCGCCCAAATCCTACCCGTCCTTGCCGCCGCTGGCGGGCGTGCGCCTCAGCACCGGGGCCGCGGGTGTTCGCTACAAGGACCGCACCGATGTGCTTCTGGCCGTGATGTCGCCGGGCACGCAGGTCGCGGGCGTCTTTACCAAATCCAAGACGTCGTCCGCGCCGGTCGATTGGTGCAAGGCCAATTTGAAGGGCGGCAGCGCCCGCGCCCTTGTCGTGAACAGCGGCAATGCCAATGCGTTTACCGGCAAGGCCGGGTTCGAGGGCGCGCGACAAATCGCCGAGTTCGGCCGCAGCCGTGGTCGGCTGCCGCCCGGGCGAAGTCTTCATGGCCTCGACCGGCGTGATTGGTGAACCACTGCCGGCAAGCAGGATCACAAGGGTTCTGGGGACGCTGGCCGACGCGGGTGCAGCCGACGGCTGGCGCGCGGCCGCCGAAGCGATCATGACGACGGACACCTATCCCAAGCTCGCGACGGCATCGGCGATGATCGACGGCAAGCGCGTCACTATCAATGGAATCGCCAAGGGTTCGGGTATGATCGCGCCGGACATGGCGACGATGCTTTCCTTCGTCTTCACCGATGCAAACCTTCCAGGCACGGTCTTGCAGGAATTGCTATCTGCGGCCGTCAAGCCATCGTTCAACGCCATTACCGTCGACAGCGACACCTCGACGAGCGACACGCTATTGTTATTCGCAACGGGCAAGGGCGCGCACCACGCCGCGATCTCGAAGTCGAGCGACAAGCGGCTCAACGAATTCCGCCAGCGGCTGGACGCCGTGCTTCTCAATCTCGCGCTTCAAGTCGTGCGCGACGGCGAGGGCGCACAGAAACTGATCCGCATCGACGTCACCGGCGCCGAAACCGACGATGCCGCCAAGCGGATCGCGCTCTCCGTCGCCAATTCGCCGCTCGTGAAAACCGCCATTGCCGGCGAAGACGCCAATTGGGGCCGCATCGTCATGGCCGTCGGCAAGTCGGGCGAAGCGGCCGACCGCGACAAGCTCAAGATCGCATTCGGCAATCAGGTGGTCGCCGAAAACGGCGAACGCGCGGCCAGGTACAATGAAGCGGCGGCGACCAAGGCCGTCAAAGGCCGCGAGGTCGAAATTGCGATCGACATCGGTTTGGGCAAGGGCAAGGCGCGCGTCTGGACCTGTGATCTCACTCACGGATATATCGACATCAATGGCAGCTACAGAAGCTGAACACGGCACGCTGGTTGAAGCGGTGGACGCGCACTATGCGTGGATGCTGGGCGAGATCCCGGCGCCTTTTTCGAATTTGCGATTGCCACCGGACGGCGTGGACTCGCCGGGAATCCTCCGCCTGCTGCGGGGCATGACGAAGCGGCTGGAAGACGCCGGATGCCGCGGCAGCTGGCTGATCGTCGCGGGAAGCGAAGTTGTCGGCCTGTGCGGATACAAGCAGCCGCCGTCGCAGGACGGCAAAGTTGAAATCGGTTACGGCATCGCCATGGGACGGCGCGACCGGGGCCATGCTTCGCGCGCCGTGGCCGCCATGCTCGACCATGCGCGCCGCGATCCGGCAATTTCTGCGGTGGTCGCAGCGACGGCGGTCGCGAACGTCGTGTCGCAACGCGTGCTGGAACGAAATGGCTTTGCGCAAACAGGGACGTCGTACGACCCCGATGACGGTGAACTGATTTGGTGGCAGAGCATTTTGCGCTAATTCTAAGGGCGAGTTTAAGAAAACCTTAACGGGGACACCGTCATCGTGACAGCGTCAGGACCAAGCCTTGTTCTCGTCGCAGCCTGCGCCCTGATAGACCCGGACGGCCGCGTGCTCATCGCGCAACGCCCGCCGGGGAAAAGCATGGTGGGGCTATGGGAATTTCCTGGAGGCAAGGTGGAACCGGGCGAGCGCCCGGAGGAAACAGTGATCCGCGAACTTCGCGAGGAGCTTGGGATCACGATCAAGGAACCGTGTCTGGCGCCGTTCACGTTCGCGTCTCACACCTACACGGACTTCCAGCTTCTGATGCCGCTTTATGTGTGCCGTCGCTGGGAAGGCACGGTCACCGCGCGCGAACACGCGGCGTTGAAATGGGTGAAGCCGCGCGAACTGGCACAATACCCCATGCCGCCAGCCGATCTGCCTCTTATTCCAATGCTGCGCGATCTTCTTTGAGTGCACTTTTTCGCGATGCGAGCGGCGCGACAGCGATCGAGTACGCCCTGATCGCGGGTCTCATATCGATCGTGATCGTGGCCGGCGTCACGCAAGTCGGATCGACTCTCAGCGGCGTCTTCCAGTCTCTGGTGGCGTATCTCTGACCTTCGGGACAGGTTCGCCGGCGCTGTGCTCGGTTGTCTTCAACGCTTCCGCCAGTCTGGATGATGCGCTTCCGGGTTTGAGCGGTTTCTGCTGGCTCTCATGGGGCGCCCAACCCGTCAGATACACGATGTCGAACGTCGCGCGCAGGCGCCCGTCTGCGTCCGCATGGTGCGCCGCGTAGTACTCCATCGCGGCGGCCAAGGTTGGGCGCGACATCGGTCCGCGATTGCGCTCTGTCAGTGCGTTTGTTTCTCCCATCGCCCTCAGATCGGCAATGAGCGTCGTGAAATCCCGATAGCGCACGACGGTTCGTTCAACGTCGGCGACGGGCAGGCTAAAGCCCGCGCGCTGCAACAATCCGCCCAAGTCTCGCACATCGGCGAATGGCGCGACGCGCGGGCTGATGCCGCCGCTCGTTTCAATTTCAGACGCGGCGAGTGCGTCCCGCAATTCAAACAGGGTTTCTCCACCGAAAAGCGCGGCCATGAACAGTCCGTCGGGCTTGAGGGCACGCCGTGCCTGAACCAGTACGCCCGGCAGATCGTTGACTGCGTGCAGCGACAATACACTGACGATCAGATCGAATTTTTCATTCCCGGCGGCAAACGATTCATCGTCCTGCAGGAGAGCTTCCGTCCAATGCTTCGCGAGTGGATGATACGTGGCCGCAGATGAATCGTGCGGTTCGAGTTCGAGAGCCTTCGAAAATGTACGCCGTACCGACGACAAACGTTCGGCCAATCCTTCCGCGGCTTCGTGCGCCAGAAACGCATCGCCGGCGATCCTGCGTGCACGTGCGCGATGAAGCGCCAGCGCGTGGCGATCAAAAATGCGGGGCGGTCCGTTGGTCATTGCGCTAGACTAGGCCATATGAGCGGCGGAATGGAGAGCATGTTACGGCGAGCCGGGCGCATCGTCGTCGATCTTCTTTTTCCGCCGCTGTGCATCTCTTGTCGCGCGCAGGTATCCGACCCCGGCGCCTTCTGCTCGAAATGCTGGCAGTCGATCGCGTTTCTCGACGGTGCGATGTGTGATTGTTGTGGATTGCCTTTTGAATTGGATCCGGGCGCACAAACGTTGTGCGCCGCGTGTCATTCAAGCCCACCTTCCTTCGACAAGGCCCGGGCGGTGATGCGCTACGACGAGCATAGCCGCGGACCGATCCTCGCGCTGAAACATGCCGACCGGCTCGATCTGGCACCGGGCTTTGGCCGCTGGCTTGAACGGAGCGGGCGCGAACTGCTTGAGCAGACAGACGTCATACTTCCGGTGCCTCTGCATCCCCGCCGGCTGTGGGCTCGGCGGTACAATCAATCGGCGGAGTTGACCCGCACGCTGGGTCGCCTTGTGGGGAAGCCTGTAAATTTTGAGGTGCTGATCCGCGCCCGGCACACGGCCAGCCAGGGGGCCATGCCGTCGGCCCGCGCGCGCCAGCGAAACATGCAGGGCGCTTTCCGGGTTTCGGCTGGCCATAAATCCGCCATTGCCGGGCGAAATACTCTGCTGATCGATGATGTGTTAACCACCGGGGCTACCGTCGATGCCTGCGCACGTGCGCTGAAGCGTGCAGGGGCTGCAAAAGTTTTTGTTCTGGCTCTCGCCCGCGTTGTTCGTCCGTTAGCAGGCGATATTATATGAGTGTCATGAAAGGGTGCCGCTGAGTCGACTGCCATGCCAAAGATCAAGATCTACACGACCCCTATTTGTCCCTACTGCGTGCGCGCAAAGGCGCTTCTGAAGAAGAAGGGCGCCGCGTTCGACGAGGTCGACGTGTTCATGGATGCCGACGCCCGCCAGGAAATGGAAGACAAGTCGAATGGCGCTCGTTCCGTGCCGCAGATTTTCATCGGCGAGAAACACGTCGGCGGCTGCGACGATCTTTATGCCCTGGAGAGCAGGGGGCAGCTGGACCCGCTGCTGAACGCCGGATGAGCACTTTTCGCGCCGCTTGCGTTCAGCTTCGCTCGTCGGATGACGTTCAGGAGAACATCCGCACAACGACAGGGCTGATACGCGAAGCCAAGGGCAAGGGCGCGCAATTCATTGCCACGCCCGAGAACACCACATTGATGGCGCCCGACGGCGGCGCAAAGCTAGAGCGCAGTTTCGACGAGGCGCACGATCCCGCGCTGCCCGCATTTTCGGCGCTGGCCGAAGAGCTCGGCGTCTGGCTGCTGATCGGTTCGCTCGCAATCAAGGTCAGCGACACCAAGACTGCCAACCGCTCGTTCCTCATCGATCCCAAAGGCCGGATTTCGGCGCGCTACAGCAAGATCCATCTCTTCGATGTGGATCTGCCGTCTGGCGAAAAATATCGCGAGTCCAACACCGTCGCAGGTGGCGACAGCGCCACACTCGCCGAAACGCCATTCGGCAAGATCGGCATGACGATCTGTTACGATCTGCGCTTCCCACAACTGTATCGGACGCTGGCTCAAAAGGGCGCGTTCCTTCTCACCGTGCCGTCCGCGTTCACGGAAACCACGGGGAAGGCACACTGGCATGTTCTTTTGCGCGCGCGCGCCATCGAGAACGGCGCCTTTGTGCTGGCTCCGGCACAGGGCGGAACACATGCCAACGGCCGCAAGACCTATGGCCACTCGCTGATCATTGCGCCGTGGGGCGAGATACTTGCCGAAGCCGGGACAGATCCCGGCGTCATTCTCGCCGATATCGATCCTGCCGCGGCGGAGGATGCACGCGCCCGTGTGCCCAGTCTTAAGCATGACCGGCCGTTCAAAGGTCCGTGAAAGCGATGGCCATGACAGCGGTTTTTCAGCGCGCAGTTGACCGGATCGTTCTTTCCCCTACGTCAGGACGAGTTGGAATTGCTTGCGGAAATCCGATCCGAACACCATGTTCCGCGCGTAAAAGGCAGGACTGCCGGACAGAGGCTTCGAAGTGATCGTCTACAACCTTCGCTGCAAGAACCGCCACGAATTCGAGGGCTGGTTCAAGGATTCCGCCGCGTTCGACGCGCAGGCGAAATCCGGAAGGCTGCTCTGTCCGGTCTGCGATACGCGCAAGGTCGAAAAAGCGATCATGGCGCCTGCGGTCTCGGGCGCGAAGAAATCGACCGCCGCTGTGGACGAAGCGAAAAAGATGCGTCAGTTCATGACGGGCCTGCGCAAATATGTGCAGGAGAATGCGGACTATGTCGGCCCCAAATTCGCCGAAGAAGCCCGCAAGATTCATTACGGCGAATCTGAAGACCGCCACATCTATGGCGAAGCGACTCTCGAGGAAGCCAAGGAATTGGTGGAGGAGGGCGTCGACGTCGCGCCTCTGCCGCCGGACATCGAGAACGCGAACTGACTGCGACAAAAAAAGGGCGCCACGATGGGCGCCCTTTTCGATTTCGGACGTGATCGATCCTACTTCAGCGCGGCGCGCAGAGGATCGGCGTCGCGGTTGCAGGCGCGGCCCATGAACACGTCGTCGAACGGAACGGCCTTGTCGTAGTACTCGGCGTTCATCTCCGGCTCCTGCTGCAGCGTGGAGTCGTTGATCGTCAGACCGATATAGGCGCCGGCGGCGCGGGCCCATCCGATGATGTCGCCTTCATAGCTGGTGGAACCGGCATTGCCGCCCGCCATGAGGATTGCAAGGCCTGCTTCCGTTCCGAGCCGGAAACGTTCCTGCTGCACGGCATTGAGCGCGCGATCCGACATGATGACGAGAACGACCTGGGCGCTGCTGATGCCGGCTTGAAGCCCAAGCGACGGCGAACCGAGTGAATAGAACGCCGGATAGCTCCAGACCTTTCCGTTACGGCGCAGAAGAACGGCATCGCCGCCTTGGCCACCGATGATGAAGCCGACTTTGACCAGCGCGGGCACGATGATGACTGCCTTGGCGTGACGAAGGACGCTGTCGGGAATGCTGTTGCTGAAATCGTAGAACGTGCGCGTCGCATCGGCGACAAGCTTGCCGGTCTTGCGCGGCGATATGTCGAGCGAGCACACCGCCGGCTTCGGCTTGTGGTGAACCGGCTTGGGCTTGGCGAAGGCCGGCGAAACGACTAGTGCCGCTGCCGCAATCGCGGCGCCGGCCAGAACATAAATCGATTTCATGAAACCCCCAGTGAAAGACGGTTAAATACCAAAACAGCGTAAACCTTGCTCTCGGGAGACGCTACCGAGAGGCGATTCGGGTCTCGGCAGGGTCAAGAATAAATTCTGAGCGAAATATCGAAGAAACGATAAGTGTTAGAGATGCCCGTGTTTGTGAATACGAAGTATAGAATGGCATTTGTTCTGTATTTACACCGCTTTTAATCCTCGATCTGCCATCTTTACTTGTTTCGCCCATGTAGGCCGTGTTACCCCTCTACCTCCAGTTGCAAGAGGGATCAAATGTCAGCCAAAGCTATTGCCGCCGCCACCGTCGTCTTGTTCGCTGCCGGAACTTTTTCGCCGGCGCTCGCCGCAGGAAAGGCGTTTGCCGCCGGTTCGACGTGGCACAACGAACTCGGATCGACGTTGACGATCACAGCATACAATCCAAACTCCGGACTGTTTGCCGGAACTTATGTGACGGCGGTTGCTTCCCCAGGATGTCAGGCAGTCGGCAAGCCGCTGCCTGTGACCGGTTGGCTCAACACGCCGAGCAACGCGATGACGTTTGCCGTGAACTGGACCGCTACGGGATGCAATTCCGTCACCTCGTGGTCGGGCCGGTTCAATCCTTCCAATGGCCAGATACCGACCATCTGGACGCTGACAGGTTCGGCCGGTTGGTCGAACATGAATATCGGTATGGACCTGTTCGTGCCGTAGTTCTGCAGCTCGGACTATCGGCTCGCCACAACCATGTAGTTGACGTCCACGTCGGACGACAATCGCCATTCCCAGGCGAGAGGACTGAACTCAACCCCTTGGGTTCTCAGGGGGTTGAGCCCCGACTCTTCAAGCATCCTGCGAAGGTCCGCTGGCGCGACGAAGCGGTTCCAGTCATGCGTGCCGGGCGGCAACCAGCGCAGGACATATTCCGCGCCGATCTTGGCGAGCGCCAAAGATTTGAGTGTCTTGTTGAGCGTGGCGACGATCATGAGTCCGCCCGGCCTCACCAGCTTGGCGCAGGCGCGCAGATAGGCCCTGAGATCGGCGACGTGCTCGACGACCTCCATGTTCAGCACGATGTCGAAGGTCGCTCCTTCTGACACGAGGGTCTCGGCCGCCGACGCGCGATAGTCGATGTCGAGGCCGGATGCGACGGCGTGGGCTTTGGCGGTTCCGACGTTCTTTGGCGAAGGGTCGACGCCGCTGACGGCAAAGCCCAGCCGCGCCATCGGTTCGGTCAAAAGGCCGCCGCCGCATCCGATGTCCAGCAGCGTCAGGCCCTCGAATGGCTTCAGGCTTTTGGCGTCACGCCTGAAATGCGACGCAACGGTGTCGCGGATGAAGGCGAGACGGACCGGGTTGAACTTGTGCAGCGGCGCGAACTTGCCCGCGGGGTCCCACCATTCGTCGGCCATCGCCGTGAACTTGGCGACTTCGGCTTCATCTACTGTTGCGTCACTCATTTCAGATTTCGCGTTGAGCGTGGGTCGACTGCCGTCTATGTATGCCTCCAGCATGCTTGCGGCAAACGGAACAGGTTAATGGCGAAGATTGCGATGAAATTCGGCGGCACCTCTGTGGCCGACCTGGACCGCATTCGCCATGTCGCGACTCTGGTGAAGCGCGAACGTGACCGCGGCAACGAGGTCGCGGTTGTGGTTTCGGCCATGGCGGGCGAGACCAACAAGCTTGTCGGCTGGACCAACGAGATCGCCAAAATGCCGGGATCAAACGTTCTGGGCGTACCGGACCAGCGCGAATATGACGTCATCGTCGCCTCGGGCGAGCAGGTGACGGCGGGCCTGCTGGCCATTGCGCTTGGAGCGCTGGGCGTGCCCGCGCGGTCCTGGCTTGGCTGGCAGATCCCGATCCGGACATCCGCCGTTCATGGCTCGGCCCGCATCGAAGGCGTCGATTCGGAACTGATGAATGAGAGCCTGGCGCGCGGCGAAGTAGCCGTGGTTGCCGGATTTCAGGGTGTGGCGCCGCACGATCGTATTTCCACGCTCGGGCGTGGCGGATCGGATACCTCGGCCGTGGCGGTCGCCGCCGGCCTCAGGGCGGACCGCTGCGACATCTATACCGACGTCGACGGCGTCTACACGACCGATCCGCGCATCGTTCCCAAGGCGCGGCGGCTTGAGAAGATCGCCTACGAAGAAATGCTTGAAATGGCTTCGCTCGGCGCAAAGGTTCTGCAGACGCGCTCGGTCGAAATCGCCATGCTTCACCGCGTGCCCACTCGCGTGCTTTCCACCTTCGACCCCGACGGAGGCGGCACGCTTCTCTGTGACGAGGAAGATATCGTGGAAAAGAAACCCGTTACCGGCATCGCCTATTCGCGCGACGAAGCGAAGATCACGCTGCACAAGATCCCGGATCGGCCGGGCATTGCGGCAGCAATCTTCGGACCGCTCGCGGATGCAGGCGTGAACGTCGACATGATCGTCCAGAACGTCTCCGAAGACGGCAAGAAAACGGATCTCACCTTCACCGTCTCGCGCAGCGAGCTGGCGCGCGCGCTCGACCTCGATCGAGAAGGCGGCGCCGCAGATCGGCTATCGCGAAATCACGCATGACGCGAACGTCGCGAAAGTGTCGATCATCGGCATCGGCATGCGCGCCCATCCCGGCGTGGCGCAGACGATGTTCCGCACGCTGTCGGAAAAGGGCATCAACATCCAGGTGATCTCGACATCGGAGATCAAGGTGTCGGTCCTGATCGCCGAAGAGTATGTGGAACTCGCGGTGCGTGCCCTGCATTCCGCTTACGAACTGGACGCGGCCTGATGGCAGTCGCGGCGGGCGGACCACGTCTGCTCCTGCGGCGCCTGCGCGAAATCATGGCCGAGCAGACGAGCGCGCAGACGCGCCTCGACAAGCTCGTGACCGTCATCGCGACCAACATGGTCGCCGAAGTCTGTTCGATCTATCTGCGCCGCGCCGGCAAGGCGCTGGAGCTGTTCGCCACCGAAGGCCTGAACCGCGCCGCCGTGCACAAAACGCGGTTGAAGGAAGGCGAGGGACTTGTCGGCCTCGTCGCGGAAACGGCCGAACCCGTCAACCTCAGCGACGCGCCGTCCGACCCGCATTTCTCCTATCGCCCCGAAACCGGCGAAGACCCCTACAAATCGTTCCTCGGCGTGCCGATCGTGCGCGGCGGACAGGTGTTTGGCGTGCTCACCGTCCAGAACCGCGCGGCAGTTCTCTACGCCGAAGAGGAAGTCGAGGCGCTGCAGACCGTTGCCATGGTGCTGGCCGAAGTCGTGGCCCAGGGCGGTCTCTTCAATATCTCCGAGCTCGACGAGCCGGAACTGCGCATCGACCGGCCGCGCATTTTTCACGGCGAAGGACTGTCGGAAGGCGTCGCCGTCGGACGCGTGGTGCTGCACGAGCCGCGCGTGATGGTCGAGCGCATGATCGCCGACAATCCGGCGGAAGAGCTGACGCGCCTCGAAGATGCCATCGGCATCCTTGCGCGACTCCGTCGATGAAATGCTGGACTCCAGCGAACTCGACCTGACGGGCGAGGGGCGCGAGGTCATCGAGGCCTATCGTCTGTTCGCGCATGATCAGGGCTGGCGCCAGCGCATGCGCGACGCGATCCGCACCGGCCTCACCGCCGAAGCGGCCGTCGAACGTGTGCAGGACGAGATGCGTGTGCGCGTACAACGCCTGGACGATCCGGTGCTGCGCGAGCGCCTGCACGATCTCGACGACCTTGCGCGCCGCTTGCTGCGGCATCTCACGGGCGAATCCGCGGCGCAGGAGCTGCCACTCAACGCCGTCATCGTGGCACGCGCCATGGGCCCGGCCGAACTGCTGGACTATGGGCGCGAAAGGCTGGTCGGCCTCGTTCTGGAAGACGCGGCGTCGACCTCGCACGTTGCGATCGTTGCGCGATCGATGGGACTTCCGCTGATTGGTTCGGCGGAGGGCATTACGGACTCTGCACGTGTCGGCGACAACATCGTTGTCGATGGCGAATCCGGCGAAGTGCATCTGCGGCCGCAGGCTGAAATCGTTGCGGCGTTCGAGGCCAAGCGCACGCTTCGCGAACATGCGCAGGCCCGGTTTGCGGCGTTGCGCGAGCTGCCCGCCGTCACCAAGGACGGCGTGCTCATCAAGCTGATGATGAATGCCGGTCTTCAGCTCGACATGCCGCATCTCGAAGAGTCGGGTGCGGACGGCATCGGCCTGTTCCGCACCGAGCTACAGTTCATGATCGGCGAGACCATGCCGCGGCTCGCGGATCAGGCGGCATTCTATCGTTCGATCATCGAAGCGGCCGGCGAGAAACCGGTTGTGTTCCGCACGCTCGATCTCGGCGGCGACAAGGTGTTGCCCTATGCGCGCTGGGAGCGGGAGGAAAATCCCGCGCTTGGCTGGCGTGCGATCCGCATTGCACTCGATCGCCCGGCATTGCTGCGCTATCAGGTCCGTGCGCTGCTGATGGCCGCGGCCGGGCGCACACTTCGCATCCTGCTTCCCATGGTTTCGAACGTCGATGAATTCAACCGGGCCCGGGCCCTGGTCGACCGTGAGATTGAGCGTGCCCGTCTTGTCGGGATGGATCGCCCGCGCCAGGTGCTCGTCGGCGCCATGCTGGAGGTGCCCTCGCTCGCCTTCATGTTGCCGCAGCTCATGCGCAACGCGGATTTTGTGTCGATTGGTTCGAACGACCTTTTGTCGTTTGCCTTCGCCGTAGACCGCACAAACCCGCGCGTCTCGCGCCGCTATGACAATCTCAATCCTGCCGCGCTCACGCTGATCCGGCTGATCGTTAACAGTTCGGCCGAGGCGCATGGCGAGCTGTCGCTCTGCGGCGAAATGGCAGGCAAGCCGCTCGACGCGATGGCGCTGCTCGGTCTCGGCCTTCGGACTCTTTCCATGCAGCCGGCCAATATCGGGCCCATCAAAATGATGATCCGCAGCATGGACCTGAGCGAGGTTTCGCCCTTCGTCGACAAGCTTTGCGGCCGGACCGATCACAGCCTGCGCACGCGCCTATCCGCCTTCGCGGCCGAACGCGGCATCGTCCTGAAATAGGGTGGCGCGCCATCGCCGGGGAGATGTCCGGGTGGATTCGTGTGCGGACGCTTCCATGCCATGCCGGTCCGATGGTTCTATCGTCAACATATAGGGTCTTTTTGCCCCGCACCTTGCAGGAAAACGTTGATTTCTGGCTGGAAATTAAAGAATTGGCTAGCTGGCACGCTGCGGTGCGTATATTTGTTGCCCGATGACCAAAGTGACCCGTCTGACCCTTGATGAAAGCGGCCAAATGAAGAGCCGCCGCATCCATTTGCGCGAAATTTCCGGCGACAGCGACATGCCGCTGGAGACGGTCGGGCAGGATTTGCGGGCCGCCCGCCTGCGCCGCGGCGACGATCTCGCGACCGTTTCCAAGGTGCTGAAGATCCGCAAGGACCATCTCGAAGCGCTCGAGGAAGATCGCCTGGACGCGCTTCCGGGCCGGACCTACGCGGTCGGCTTCGTGCGTTCCTATGCGGACTATCTGGGGCTCGACACGGCGCAATGCGTGGAACGGTACAAGGCCGAAATTGCCGGACGATCCGACTCTGACGGCACGCCGCAAGTGACCGTCATCGATGAGGACGAACATCGCCGTCTACCGCAGGGCTGGAAGATCATCGCCACGGTCGGCGTGCTTCTGATGCTCTATGGCATCTACTATTTGATTTCATCGGCCAGTTCGATGTTCTCGCAGCCGGCGACGCCGCCACCGCCGTCACAGATGGCGCCGAAGCCAGTCGCCGCTCATGCGGCTCCGCATCCCGTCGCGCTGCCGCCGCCGGCACCAGCCATGACCGCACCGGCCAGCACCGCCGCCGCCCCAACGGCCACGCCGCCGACAACCGCGCCTGCACCCGAAGTGCCGTTGCCTGCCGGCACGGTCTATGGCCAGCAAAATCACAATGCGCGGGTTGTGCTGCGCATTCACGTGGCCACCCGCATTCTGGTCCAGGGCCCGGACGGCATCGTCTACATGAATCGCACGCTCAATCCCGGCGATACCTATCAGGTGCCGAACAAGGTTGGCGTGACGCTCACGACGACGAATGCCGGCGCAGTGGAAGTCGATCTCGACGGACAGTCGATGGGTTATGCCGGGCAGGGGGCAGGCGTCGCCGAAGCGATTTCACTCGACCCGCAATCAATTGTTGACCGCTCGAACAGCGGAGGTTCCAGACAATGAGCGTACGCGCATATCGTGATATCCACCGACGCAAGTCGCGCCAGATTTATGTCGGCAAGGTCGCCATCGGCGGCGACGCGCCGATTTCCGTGCAGACAATGACGAACACGATCACGGGCGACGCGCGCGCGACAATCGACCAGATTCGCGCCATCGAAGAGGCCGGCGCCGACATCGTGCGCGTTTCGTGTCCGGATGAGGACGCGACAAAGGCGATGCGCGCCATCACGCGCGCCGCGAACATCCCCGTCGTCGCCGACATCCATTTTCACTACAAGCGCGCGATCGAAGCCGCCGTGGCGGGCGCGGCGTGCCTGCGCATCAATCCCGGCAATATCGGCTCGGAAGCCCGCGTCAGGGAAGTGGTGAAGGCCGCCAAGGATCACGGCTGCTCCATGCGCATCGGCGTCAATGCCGGAAGCCTGGAGAAAGAACTGCTTGAGAAATACGGCGAGCCGTGCCCCGAAGCGATGGTCGAGAGTGCGCTCAACCACGCCAAAATTCTCGATGACCTCGATTTCCGCGAGTACAAGATTTCGGTGAAGGCGTCGGACGCGTTCCTTGCTGTCGCTGCCTATCAGCAGCTTGCGGAAGCCGTCGATTGCCCGATCCATCTGGGCATCACCGAAGCCGGCGGCATGATTTCCGGCACGGTGAAGTCGTCCATCGGCATGGGGATGTTGTTGTGGAGCGGAATCGGCGACACGATCCGCGTCTCGCTCTCTGCAGATCCAGTCGAGGAAGTACGCGTCGGGTTCGACATCCTCAAGTCGCTGAACCTGCGCCATCGCGGCGTCAATATCGTTTCCTGCCCGAGCTGCGCGCGCCAGGGCTTCAACGTCATCGAGACCGTCAAGCAGCTCGAAGACCGGCTGAAGCACATTGCGACGCCCATGTCCCTGTCGATCATCGGCTGCGTCGTGAACGGCCCGGGCGAAGCGCGCGAAACCGATCTTGCCTTCACTGGCGGCGGCGCGGGCAAGGGCCACGGCATGATCTACCTCAACGGCAAGCCCGCCTATCGGCTCGACAATGAAAAGCTTCTCGAACACGTCGTCGAGCTCTGCGAGAAAAAAGCCGCCGAGATCGAAGCCGCGCGCGGCGCCGCGACGCCGGCGCTGGAACCCGCGCAGTAGAAATGCGGTTTTGCGCTTTCGACATGGCCGGGCTTGACCCGGCCAACCAGTCAGCGCACGTCCCGGCGCGCAATGAGCATGGATGGCCGGCTCGGAGGCCGGCCGTAGTGAGTCAGGCATGATCCCCACGAACAAACTCGAACGCCTGCTGGATCGCTTTCATGCGATCGAGGCGGAGCTTTCTTCGGGCGCCAACGGCGCGGGGTTCGTGAAGCTGTCCAAGGAACATGCCGAACTCGCGCCCGTGATCGAGGTGGTGCGCGAATACCGCTCGGTGCAGGACCAGCTTGCCGGCGCCGAAGCCTTGTTCGCCGATCCGAACACCGACCCGGAAATGCGCGCGCTTGCGGAGGAGGAGCGCGGCGAGCTCAAGAAGCGTTTCGCGGAACTCGAGCGCGCGTTGCAGATACAGCTGTTGCCGAAGGATGCGGCAGACGCATCATCCGCAATTTTAGAAATTCGCGCCGGAACAGGCGGCGACGAAGCGGCTTTGTTCGCGCACGACTTGTTGCAGATGTACACGCGCTATTGCGCCTTGCAGGGCTGGAAGACGGAATTGATGTCGATCACCGAGAGCGATCTTGGCGGCATCAAGGATGCCGTGCTGGAAGTGAACGGCCACGGCGCCTTCGCCAAGCTGAAATTCGAAAGCGGCGTCCATCGCGTGCAGCGCGTTCCTGTGACGGAGGCGAGCGGGCGCATCCACACGTCGGCCGCCACGGTCGCCGTCCTGCCCGAAGCCGAAGACGTCGACATCGTGATCGACGACAAGGACCTGCGTATCGACGTCTACCGTGCACAGGGCGCCGGCGGCCAGCACGTCAACAAGACCGAGAGCGCCGTTCGCATCACGCATCTGCCAACCGGCATCGCCGTGGCGCAGCAGACGGAAAAGTCGCAGCACAAGAACAAGGCGCATGCGATGAAGCTGCTGAAGGCCAAGCTCTATGAAATGGAACGAGAGCGCGTCGACAGCGCGCGCGCCAGCGAGCGCAAATCGCTCGTCGGCTCCGGCGACCGGTCGGAACGAATCCGCACCTACAACTTCCCGCAGGGGCGCGTCACCGATCACCGCATCAACCTGACGCTCTACAAGCTCGACAAGATCATTTCCGGCGACGAGCTGGGCGACATCGTCGACGCCCTGGTGGCGCAGGATCAGGCCGATCGCCTCGCCGAAATGGAATCCGAGAATTGAGCGCGGACCCGGTTGGCGACGCGGCGCGGCGCCTCGCGGCCGCCGGGATCGACAGCGCAAGACTGGATGCGCGTCTGCTCTGGAATTTCGCGCAGAATGTCGAAGCCAGCGCGCTCGTCGCGCGCGATGAACGTCGTGCCGTCGTCCTGTTCGAATCCCTCGTCCGGCGCCGACTCGCGCACGAGCCGCTCGCCTACATCGTCGGTCACAAGGAATTCTGGAGCCTGGATATTGCGGTCGGTCCGGGCGTACTCATTCCGCGTCCGGACACCGAAACTTTGATTGAGGCAGTGTGCAATGCCTTTCCGGATAAGCACGCACCGCTGTCGATCCTCGATCTCGGAACCGGATCGGGTTGCCTCCTGATAGCGGCCCTCAAGGAATATCCGAATGCGCATGGCGTCGGCATCGATGTGTCAGCCGACGCGCTCTATTGGACGACGCAAAACGTCGCCCGCCACAAACTGGAAGAACGCGCGGCGCTCATCGAGTCCGGCTGGCTGGAGGAAGCCAGGCCGGGCTTTGACGTCGTGCTCTGCAATCCCCCCTACATTCCGACGGCCGATATCGCCGGCCTGGCGCCGGACGTCCGGCTGTATGAACCCTGGTCGGCGTTGGACGGCGGTACGGACGGACTCGGCGCCTTTCGCGAGCTAGCCCCCCGAATCGCGCGGGTGCTGACGCCGCAGGGGCGGGCATTTCTGGAGATCGGGGCGGGCCAGGCTGCGGCCGTGGGCTCCGTACTGGAGGCCCAGGACCTCAAGGTTGTGGCCGTTATTCCAGATTTGGCCGGAATCCCGCGCTGCGTGGTTGCGGGCCGGGGCGATCCGGGCGGGTAAGTATGCCGCCAGAAAACAGTTGGAAACCGCAAGGTAAGCCGCTAGCTTCCCGATCCGTGGGGACATAGGACCCTGCCGGCAACGGTCTATTGGACCGGGGGGCGCCGGAGCGGCACAGCCGCGGTTCTTGTACCAAGCGAAAGACGAGCCCTGAATGGAATGGCGGCAATCCGGTTGCGTCCGTATCGGCGCGCGGAAAACGCATCCGGCAGGCAACAAGCTCGTTCTAGAATAGGGGACGAAGTGAAGCGTTCACGCAGAGGCGGCCGCAGGCCGCAGCACGCAGGCGGCGGCCAACACAATGGCGGCGGCGGTGGTGGTGGTGGCGGACACAATCCGAACCGCACATTCGATTCATCGGGCCCCGAGGTAAAGATCCGCGGCTCGGCAGCGAACGTGTACGAGAAGTATCTCCAGCTCGCCCGCGACGCCAATTCTTCAGGCGACCGCGTGATGGCGGAAAATTATCTTCAGCATGCGGAGCATTATTACCGCATCATGGCCGCGCAAGCCCAGGCCCAGCAGCAATACCAGCAGCAGCAGGCCGCGCAGCAGCAGAACGCCGGCCAGAACCGCGGCGCTGGCGGTCAGGGCGGCGATCAGCCCTATCCGCAGCAGCAGCCGAGCCAAAGCGCTCCTTCCTTCACGCTGGCCGAAGGCGCCAGCGAGGACGAGGAAGAGGGCGAAGAGGCGGACGCTGCAGAATAGGCAGTCCCATGAAGGTCCTCGCTATCGCCTGATCCTTCCCGTCTGCGCCTGAGGGCAAGACGCTGAAGGTGCGAACGTCCGCGCAATGCGCGGGCGTCGTTGGCCTATACTCAAATCATTGGGGGATTGCGTTGCGGATATCTTTTCCGTCCGGCGCGCTTTGGACGCACGTCGGCTTCATGCGGCTTTGGGCCGCCCAGACCGTTTCATCCTTCGGCGCACGAATCACGCGCGAGGGGCTGGCGCTTGCATCCGTCCTGACGATCGACGCCAAGCCATTCCAGCTCGGCATTCTCGCCGCACTGATAACCGGACCGAGCGCGATTTTGGGACTCTTCGCCGGTGGTTTCGTCGATCGCTCGCGCAAGCGCTCGATCATGATTACGGCCGACCTGTTTCGGATGGTGGTGCTCATGACCGTGCCGGTCGCCGCATGGCTGCACCTTCTGATGATGGGGCAACTCTACGTCGTCGCCGCGCTGATGGGCGCCACAAGTCTGCTTTTCGACATCGCCGACCATGCCTACCTGCCGCATCTGATTGCGCGCGAGAACCTGGTCGAGGGAAATACCAAATTGGCGACGACGGAATCGCTGGCCGAGGTTGGCGGTCCCGCGCTGGCCGGCATTCTCATCCAGACCCTCACGGCACCATTCGCAATCGCGATCAACGCCGTGACCTATCTGGTTTCAGCCTTTTTCCTGGGTTCGATCGGCGCGAACGAAGATGTGGCAGACGCCTCGAAAAAACGTCCAACACTGCTTAGCGACCTGCGGATCGGCTATGAGGTGATGGCGCACCATCCGATGTTGCGGCCTTTGCTCGTGCTCGCCGTTGTGTCGCCGTTGTTCGGTGGCACCTTCAGCGCGCTCTACGTCATCTTCGCGATCAAGACGCTCGGCCTGTCGCCGGCGCTGATCGGCATTACCGTCGGTGTAGGCGGAATTGGATCGCTCGCCGGGACGGCCATGTCGCCGTGGATGGTGCGAAAGCTAGGCGTGGGAAAGACGATCCTGCTGGGCTTTCTTGTGTCGGCGGTTTCGGCGGTGTTCGTTCCGCTCGCTTCGGGTCCGCTCTGGCTCAAGATGGCATCCCTGATGGTTGCCCAATTCGTCGGGGACTCGATGGCGGTCGCCGCGATGATCCCGGCCGCCAGCCTGCGCCAGAGCATCATTCCACGAAACAAGCTTGGCAGGACGGCGGCGCTGATGTCGGTCGGCGCGAATGCCAGCGCGGTGATCGGTGCACTTGCGGGTGGCTTCGCCGGGACCTTCCTCGGGCCGCGTCTCGCGCTGTTCGCCGCGGGTGCGGGTCTGGTCGCGGCGCCGCTGACGGCCTTCGTTTCACCCCTCTGGCGACTGAGGGAAATCCCTGCAGAAGAGCCAAAAACGCTCTCCGGGGGGCCTTGAACCGAGAGGACTTCAAACCCAAATAGCCTGATGGGAAGGCGCCCATCAGGGGCCTTATTCTAAATCAATGAGACTTGTCCGGGCGGCTCTAAAAGCGTCTGTGACAGGGGCTTGAGAGGCAAAAATGGATCCGGAGAAATTCACCGAGCGGTCGCGCGGCTTCATGCAGTCTGCGCAGGGTTTGGCCCTTCGCTCGAACCACCAGCAATTCACACCCGAACATCTTTTGAAGGTTCTCATCGACGACGAAGAGGGCCTTGCCGCGCGACTGATCGCGGCCGCCGGCGGCAGGCCGGAACAGGTGCGCGACGGCGTAGAACGCGCGCTCGCCAAGCTTCCTCGTGTCGAAGGATCGTCGGCACAGGTCTACCTGTCGCCCGAATCCGCTCGACTGTTCGACAATGCCGAGCAGGTTGCGAAGAAGGCCGGCGATTCGTTCGTCACGGCCGAATACCTCCTGCTTGCGCTCGCCATGGCGACTGGCACGGAGAGCGCGCGCATCCTGAAGGATGCCGGCGTCACGGCACAAAATCTCAACAAGGCGATTGCCGATCTGCGCAAGGGCCGCACAGCCGACAGTGCGACGGCCGAGAACCAGTATGACGCGCTAAAGAAATACGCCCGCGACCTCACCGAACTTGCGCGTTCCGGCAAGCTCGATCCGGTGATCGGCCGCGATGAGGAAATCCGCCGCACCATCCAGGTGCTGGCCCGCCGCACCAAGAACAATCCCGTGCTTATCGGCGAACCCGGCGTCGGCAAGACCGCCATCGCCGAAGGCCTCGCGCTGCGCATCGTCAACGGCGACGTTCCGGAAAGCCTGCGCAACAAGAAACTGATGGCGCTCGACATGGGTTCTCTGATCGCCGGCGCCAAGTTCCGTGGCGAGTTCGAGGAGCGGCTGAAGGCCGTGCTCAACGAAGTCACGGGCGCGGAAGGCAACATAATCCTCTTCATCGACGAGATGCACACACTGGTCGGCGCCGGCAAGGCCGATGGTGCGATGGATGCATCGAACCTGCTTAAGCCCGCACTCGCACGGGGCGAGTTGCACTGCGTCGGCGCGACCACGCTCGACGAATATCGCAAGCATGTGGAGAAGGACGCGGCCCTCGCACGCCGATTCCAGCCCGTGTTCGTTTCCGAGCCGACGGTGGAGGACACGATCTCGATTCTGCGTGGCCTGAAGGAGAAATACGAAGTTCATCACGGCGTCCGCATCACGGATTCGGCGATCGTGGCTGCGGCGCAGCTTTCCAACCGCTACATCACCGACCGTTTCCTGCCCGACAAAGCCATCGATCTGATGGACGAGGCGGCCTCGCGCCTGCGCATGCAGGTGGATTCCAAGCCGGAAGAACTGGACGAACTCGATCGCAAGATTATCCAGCTCAAGATCGAGCAGGCGGCGCTCAAGAAAGAAACCGACAAGGCGTCCAAGGATCGCCTCGTCACGCTGGAGCACGATCTGGCCGAGCTTGAAGACAAGGCCGGCGTGCTGACCGCCAAGTGGCAGGAAGAAAAGAAATCCGTCCAGGACGTACAGGGCCTGAAGGAAAAACTCGACAAGGCGCGCATGGATGCCGACGTGGCGCAGCGCAAGGGCGACTTCGCGCGGGCCGGCGAGCTGACCTATGGCGTCATTCCCGATCTCGAGCGCAAGCTCAAGGCGATCGAGGACAAGGAAAAGACCGCACTCGTCCATGAGTCGGTCACGCCCGAGCACATCGCGCAGATCGTCTCGCGCTGGACCGGAATTCCTGTCGACAAGATGCTCGAGGGCGAGCGTGACAAGTTGCTCAAGATGGAATCCGCGCTTGAACAGCGCGTCGTCGGACAGCACGAAGCGGTGCGCGCGATCGCAAATGCGGTGCGCCGCGCGCGCGCCGGTTTGCAGGACCCGAACCGTCCCATCGGCTCGTTCCTGTTCCTGGGCCCCACCGGCGTCGGCAAAACCGAACTGACCAAGGCACTCGCCGCCTATCTGTTCGACGACGACACGGCGATGGTGCGCATCGACATGAGCGAGTACATGGAGAAGCACTCCGTTGCCCGCCTGATTGGCGCGCCTCCGGGTTATGTGGGTTATGAAGAAGGCGGCGCGCTGACCGAAGCGGTCCGCCGGCGTCCTTATCAGGTGATCCTGTTCGACGAAGTCGAGAAGGCGCACAGCGACGTCTTCAACGTTCTGCTGCAGGTGCTCGACGACGGACGGCTGACGGACGGGCAGGGCCGCACCGTCGACTTCAAGAACACCGTGATCATCCTGACTTCGAACCTCGGCACGGAGTTGCTGTCGACGGGTGACGAGACGCGCGAAGCGCGCGCTGCTGTCATGCAGGCGGTGCGCGGACATTTCCGCCCCGAGTTTCTGAACCGTCTGGACGAGATCATCCTGTTCCACCGCCTGTCGCGCGAGAACATGGACAAGATCGTCGATATCCAGATCGGCCGGCTGGAAAAGCTGCTGGTCGACCGCAAGATCGAGATCACGCTCGATGCCAAGGCCCGCGCCTGGCTGGCGGATGCCGGCTACGATCCGGTCTATGGCGCGCGACCGCTGAAGCGGGTGATCCAGCGCCGCTTGCAGGATCCGCTCGCGCAGATGCTGCTCGAAGGCAATATCCTCGATGGTTCGAAGGTGAAGGTCACGGTCGGCAAGAAGGGTCTGACGATCAACGGCGTCGAGTTCTCCTCGTCCGGCGATGACGACCTCGACGTAGAGCACACGCCTCAGACCAGCCGCGCGGTTCACTAAGTCGAACGCCGTGGGGGCGGTGCCCCGACTTTTTCGGCCAAACAACGCGCGGATGTAACGTTCAACCGCGTGGATAGCCGCGCCAAAGCCATTCGAGCGCGCCGGGCAGGGTCTGTGCCGTCACGCGCGGGTCGACGTGTCTCGCGCCCAGCGAAAGCGTGAACCGGTAGGCATAACCTTTGGCTTTCAGCACGGCTGCCATGCGCCGGTTGGCCAGCGGCCAGTTGTGCCAGGTGGATTCGGGGTCGTCGTGATGGAGGTCCTTCTCTCCAACCTCCATCCAGATGCGCAAGGGCTTGCGGTCCGCTTCAGCGATGAGACGGTCGTGATACTCCCACGCGCCGCGCGGCGTCTCAGGATTCGGCGGCGATTGCTGGTTCACGAACGTGCCCGAATAGGAAAGCACGCGGCGATATCGTTCCGGATGAAACCACGCCATGGTGAACGCGGCGGCGGCTCCCGAACTCGCGCCCATCGTCGCGCGTCCATCGGGATCTCTCGTGAGGACGATGCCGTATTCTTTGGCGACTCGCGGCAAGACCTCGCTCTCGACGAAATCGCTGTAGCGGCCGCAGAGCGTATCGTACTCCAATCCGCGCTGGCTTCCCTGCGCGTCGCCGCCGCCTGAATCGATCAGCACCGCGACCATGACAGGAATGCGGCGCGCTGCGATCAGGTTGTCGAGAACGTTCGGCAGGCGGTTCAGATAGCCGTACCCGTCCTGCACCAGGATGAAGGGCGCGGGCGTGCCGCGCACATACTGGCTCGAAACATAAACCCAGACCGTGCGCGTGTAAGGCGCAGCAACGGACTGCTCCGACTCGACTGCAGCTATGCGGTTTCCATACGCGTCGCGACGCTTGGTGATGTCGTTGTCGAGCCGCTGAATTCCTGGATAGATCGTGCTGTCCCGCGAGTACATCGTGAACGCGTGGATCGCGCCAACTGGAATGCCGGGATTGAAAGTCATTTCGCCGGCGGGCGCATAGTCAGGTCCGATGACGAAATCGCCGTCGGAATTCGGATCTGTCAGGGCGGTCATCTATTCCCGCGCTGACTCTTACCGCGCCTTTGCCTGCCGCAGTTCGGTCGCCATGTCGGCAACTTTCGACTCTAGAGGCGTGGAAGCGAGCACCGCATCCGTACGCAGACGGGCATCGAGGAAGGTGCGCAGCTCCTTGCCGGCAAGCTTGCGTCCCTGTGCAACTTTCACCGTCAGCGGATTGACCTGTTCGCCATTGACCAGGATTTCGTAGTGCAGATGCGGCCCGGTCGACATGCCGGTATTGCCGCTATAGGCAACGATCTGTCCCTGATGCACATGGCTGCCCGGGTGAATGCCGGGCGCATAGCGCGAGAGATGGCCATAGGCCGTGCCGTAGCCATTGCCCATGTCGATGCGCAGATAATTTCCATATCCGCCCATGTGGCCCGCAAGTTTCACGACGCCCGTGCCGGCTGCCATGACAGGCGTTCCGACCGGCACGGCAAAGTCGATGCCCTTGTGCATGCGGGTGTAGCCGAGCACCGGATGAAAACGCATGCCGAAGCCCGATGAAATGCGCGCGCCGTCGACCGGCGTCTTCATCAGCATGCCTTTGACGTTCTCGCCATTCTTGTCGAAATAGTCTGCCGGCTGGTTGGGGTCGGGCTGGAAGCGGTAGAGAACGATTTCTTTTCCGCCCGTGCGCATCACGGCGTAGGAGATGTTGCCCTGCTTCGCGGGCTGGCCTTCGGGCGTGTAGTAATAGTCGTAGAAGACCTCGAACGAGTCGCCCGGGCGCAGATCGCGCTGGAAGTCCACCTTGTACGAGAACATGTGGATCATCTCGACCACGACGTCCGTCGGAATGCCGGCCTGGGTGGCGGCGAGATAGAGCGATGAGTCGATCGTCGCGCCCGCGCGGTGATGATGCTGCACAAGCTGCTTGACCACATCGTTGGCGCTGAAGCTGCCGTCTGCGGTGCGCGCAATCGTGATGTTGTGTTCGACGGATGGCGAAAACGCGATAGAGAGCATCCGGCCGACCGGCGTCGGCGCTGCCGGTGTCACAACGCCATTAGGATCGGCGTCGTCCTGGTCGGGCAGAGGAATGTTGATGACGCCGGGTGTCGTATCCGGCGGCAGCGCCGCGGCTTCCGGCGGCGACTGGAACGTCACCTGAAAGCTCTGGCCCGCCTTGGCGCCGCGAAGGTCGAACACTTTGGCCAGCGCAGCGATCGCGGCATTGGCATCGGTGCTGGGTACGCCGGCGTCTTCGAGCAGGCCGGCAAGCGTTCCGCCGGATTCCAGGGTCAGCGTGTGGGTTTCGATGCCAGGCGTCGAATTGCCGTCGTCGGTTGCATCTTCGGCCGCCAGCGCGCCGTCAAGGTCGGCGAGTGCTGCGGGCGGAACTTGTTGGTGGGCTGGGCCGGAGAATAACGAGCCCGAAGCAAGCCTGCTGCCCGCATGCGCGAGCTCGGAAAACAGGGCGTAGGGCATGTAAGCGATATTGGCTTGCTGCGTTGTTCCTGAATGGATCGGGGGCATGGCGCCTGCGGCTAGCCAGGACATCGTCCCGGCCACGAGTGCGGTGATCGAGGTCGATACCAGCGCCCAGCGGCCATCGGATGTTGCCAATGCCGCCGACGCCGCGGTCAGCGGGCCGCGCCAGTTCGAAACGAGCGATGAAACCTGCGTCGATAGCGTTCGACGATCCACGTCGGCTCCTGTCTTTCAGTGTTGATGCGCAGGTGGCGCTTCAACCCCAGCCCAGTGTTATGCCCCCGGTACCAGCCGGCGTGCCGGTGCATATAGCCCTATGCTTAATATGAGCGTCAACCCTTACGGCGGCGTTAACAAACTATTGCGGTGACAGGGTTTTCCACCGATTCGTCAAAAAAGAGGCCCGCAAGCCTTGGGCTCGCGGGCCTTTCGAAGTATCCAGCCGACGGGGGTTACAGCCGGACGAGAAGACCTTCAGCGATCTTGCCGTGCACCCAGCCGATGGCCCGGGCCATGTGCAGGACCACGAAGAAGAGCATGGCACCAACGAAGGCGAGCAGGATGAGGCCCGGCGCGGTGTGCAGGATGTGTTCAAGATAGGGCGCGCCGTCGATCTGGATGTGCGACTCGCCGGTGATCAGGCTGTAGATCGAGCCTCCGACAACGCCGATGGAAGCCGACAATCCCACGACGGCGATCACAAAGTAGGTGACGCCGAGCGGCAGCATCAACAGCATGTAGAACAGCGAGGACCAGGTGCGGATGTCGCTGAAGGTTTCCTTGATCTTCGTCCACAGGCCTTCATCTGCGGACGGCTCGGCAGGCGGACGGCGCGGCATGCGCACGCCGAGCAGCGCTTCGACCACGCGCCCCTCGACATAGCTCAGCACGCGCACGGATCCGATGAACAGCAATGCGAACGGAATGCCGATGATCAGGATCGCAAAGCCGAGCGTGAGCGAGAGGCCGGTGACGGCCCACGTGAAATAGAAAATGCCGGTCGCAAGCGACAAAAGCATGTAGAGAAGCGCGCCGTAAGTGCGCGGATCCGACACGACATTGAAGAAACCGAAGTGGCGCTCGTCCGGCACTTCAGCCTTCGGAAATGGCGTTGAAATCGTGGTTTCCATATCGCGGTACTCCTCTGCGATCTCCTCGGGCGTGCCGTATGTTTCGACCACGGAGGCGAGGATCTGGGTCTCGTTCAGTTCCGGATTTTGCGCGATCTCATTGTTGAGATGGTCTTCGCAATCGGCGAGAGCATCGCTGATCAGCCCGGCGGGGGCGCCTTTCAGAGCCCGCCGCAGTGCGGCCAGGTAAGCGGCAACGGTGTCAGGCGGGTGCGCCGGCATGACCATCGGGTGTCACTCCTGGAGGGACGGTTCCCGCTTTCAGGGCGTCATCAACGAACTCGCGCATGTCGCGCCAGGCAAACTGCCATTCCGAGAGCGCTTTGCGTCCGTCATCGGTGATGTCGTAGTAGCGCCGCGGCGGCCCGAAGGCCGAAGCCTCGACCCTGCTTTGCAGCAGTCCCGTGGCGTTAAGGGACCGCAGGACAGGGTAGATTGCACCCTGCTTGAAGATCAGTCCCCCTTCGCCCTCGGCCTTAACCGCCTTGGCGATTTCGTATCCGTACATTTCCCGTCCGGCGCGCGCGAGTACGGCCAGCAGGACGAGCGAGGAAAGCCCGGCCATCAGTTCTTTACGGAATTTGCGCGTGAATGCAGATTCTTCGGTCACAACGCGCCCTTCTCCGCCTCCCAAACTATTACGAAGTCATATCTAGCATGAACTTCGTACTATGCAAGAGTGAACTGTACTGGAGTCGAAAATAATTCGATTCGGCCTTCCGGGTGGTTAATGGCTGGTAAGTATCCCGCGCATAGGCACTCTGGGCCTTACGGCACTATATGGGGCTCATGGACATATCCGACTATCTGGGCCGTATCGGCCTGACAGAGCGCCCCGAAGCGACGCTGGCCGGGCTGCGAACCCTCCACCATGCCCATCTGCTGTCGATTCCATACGAAGACCTCGATGTGCAGCTCGGCAAGCCGCTCACGACCGACCCGATGGCCGCGTACGACAAGATCGTGAACCGGCGCCGTGGCGGGTGGTGCTACGAAATGAACGGTGTGTTCGGCTGGGCGCTTGGCGAGCTTGGCTTCGACGTCACGCGCGCGACCGGCGCAGTGATGCGCGAGGCGATGGGCGAACTATCCGACGGCAACCATCTGGTGCTGAAGGTGGTGTTGAAGGAGGGCGTTTATCTCGCCGATGTCGGCTTCGGCGACGGTCCGCGCGATCCCATTTGCGTCGTTCCGGGCGCCTTCGAGTCGCATGGTTTTGCGTTTGGACTGAAGCGCATCGACGATCGCTGGTGGCGTCTTGCAAATCATCCGAATGGCAGTGCGAAGAGCTTCGACTTCACTGTGAACCGGGCGGACGAGTCTCTTCTGGCGCAGAAGTGCGCCATGCTTCAGACGTCGCCGCAGTCGCCGTTCGTGCAGAACCTGGTGGTGCAGCGTCACACGCCGTACGGCCTTGCGATCTTGCGCGGAAAAGTACTGCGCAGGCTCCGGCCCGGTTCGGTTGTCGACACGACAATCGAAACGGCCGACGAACTCGTGCAGGCTCTTCGCGAAGAATTCGAACTCGATGTCCCGGAGGTTGCGTCGATCTGGCCGAAGATCTGTGCCCGGCACGAGGACGTCCTCGCGCTGCAGAGACAGGCCGCCGCGGAGTCCTGACGCGGTTTCAGCGTCGATGGCAGGTCAATTGTTCGCAAGGATCATGTTGCGCACGATCGGATAGATCTGCGTGTGCCAGCGCGTGCCCGAAAAGACGCCGTAATGGCCGACGCCGGGCTGCACATAGTGCTTCTTGCGAAAGGGTTTGATCGACGTGCACAGGTCGTGCGCGGCGACGGTCTGTCCGACAGAACAAATATCGTCGCGCTCGCCTTCGACCGTCAACAGCGCCGTCTTTTTGATCGCACCCGTCTCGACGCGTTCGCCGCGATACTTGAAGAGACCGCGGGGCAATTGAAACTCCTGGAAGACCTTCTGGACGGTCTCGATGTAGAACTCGGCCGGAAGGTCGGAAACCGAGAAATACTCGTCGTAGAATTTCTTGTTGGCCTCGGCCTTTTCCTCTTCGCCTTTGCGGATGTGCTCGAAGAGATCGAGATGCGCGCGCACATGGCGCGGCATGTTCATCGACATGAACGCCGACAGTTGCAGAAAGCCCGGATAGACGCGGCGATGCGCGCCCGGATAGCGCCGCGGTACGGTCGTGATCAGGTTTTTTTCGAACCACTCGATCGGGTGGCCGGTCGCCAGTTCATTGACCGACGTCGGATTGACGCGGGTGTCGATTGGGCCGGCCATCAGTGTCATGCTGCGCGGCTGGCAGGGGTGGTTGGTCTGCGCCATCACCGCCACGGTCGCGAGCAATGCCGCGCAAGGCTGGCACACGGCGACGACATGCGCGCCTGGTCCGAGCTTCTCGAAGAATTTGATCGTGTGTTCGATATATTCGTCGACGCCAAACCTTCCGTCGCTCAGCGGCACGTCGCGCGCAGTTTTCCAGTCGGTGATGTATACGTCATGTTCGGCGAGCATCGTCTTCGCGGTCTGGCGCAGCAGCGTCGGGAAATGCCCGGCCATCGGCGCGACGATCAGGACCCGCGGCTGCTCGCCGCTTGTTTCCTTCTTGAAGCGGAGCAGGGTGGCGAAAGGCGTGTCGAGGGTCTTCTCTTCGGTGACGGGAACCGCCTGACCGTTGATCTCGACCGAGTTGATCTCGAAGCTGGGTCGCTCATGGATAAGGTGCGCGCGGTTCACGATTTCGGCGGCTGCGGCGATGCTCTTGAAGATGTAGTTGGCGCGCGGCCCGGCATAGGTGTCGCGGTAGAGCGCACTGGTCAGCCCGGCCCAGGCGCGCAACGGCGCGAGCAGATCGGACTGGGCCTGGTAGGCGTCATACAACATCACGCTAGATAAACGCCCCCAAAATATGCGTGCGGCCCGCTTGTGCGGTGCGGCAATATTTGTCCGATTTCACGCTCTACCTGCGAAAAATACTAGTGCAATTTATGCTGCAGTGCGAAATAATTGTTTAATCCTTAGCGGAAGAATTGTCTGCCATGAGCAAAGCACTCCTGACGATTTCGAGCAAAAACTACTCCTCCTGGTCGCTGCGCGGCTGGCTCCTTTGCCGCATGGCAGGGTCTGGATTTCGACGAAAAACTCCTGCCGACCGACGATCCGGACTCGCGCGCCGAGCTTTTGCTGCTGTCGCCGTCGTTCCTCGTGCCGTGCCTCACGGACGGCGACATCAAGGTGTGGGATACTTTGTCGATTGCTGCGTATCTCTATGAGCTCCACCCGAAGTCAGGGCTTTTACCTAAGGACTTCAAGGCGCGCACACATTGCCGCTCAATCTCCGGCGAAATGCATTCGGGTTTCGCCAACCTGCGCTCGGCGCTGCCGATGAATCTGAAAGCCGACTATCCGAACTTCAAGGTTTGGGCCGGAGCGCAGCTCGACATCGATCGCATCGTCGCAATCTGGCGCGAATGCCTGAAGACCTATGACGGGCCGTATCTGTTCGGCGACAAGCCGACGCTTGCCGATGCCATGTACGCGCCGGTATGCACGCGCTTCGTCACCTATCACGTGAAGCTGGACAGGCTCTGCGCCGACTATTGCGACACGATCCTCAATCTGCCCGACATGCTGGAGTGGATCGAAGCCGCCAGGGCGGAGCCCGACGCCGTCGAAGAACTCGAAGCGGAGTTCTGAATTCCAGGCCCGATCAACTCGCTGCCGGAACCGTTTCGGCCGCGACGATTTTCTCAACCTGGACATAGTCGGTCTTGCCCGTGCCGAGCACCGGAACCTCGCTGACCAGAATGATCCGGCGCGGCACCGCAAGCTCCGACACCCCGTGATTGTGCGCCCAACCCACGAGGTCGTGACGGTCGGCATCTGTCTTCGTCGTGACAAGAACGATCTGTTCGCCTTTGCGGCCGTCGGGCAAGGCGACGGCGGCGTGGTAGTTGTCGGGCCAAAGCGCCGACGCGATGCTCTCGACGACGGCGAGGGAAACGGTCTCGCCGCCGATCTTGGCAAAGCGCTTCAGCCGTCCCTTGATCGCGATGTAGCCTTCATCGTCGATCGAAACGACGTCGCCTGTGTCGTGCCAGCCGCCTTCGGGCGGCTGAATTACGCCCGGGCTCTCCGGCTTGATGTAGCCGAGCATGACGTTCGGGCCTTTGACGAAAAGGCGTCCGGCATTCGGGATGCCTTCGACAGGATCGAGCCGCGCTTCCATGTCCGCCATCAGGTGGCCGACCGTGCCTGAGCGGTTTGCGCCCGGCTGGTTCGCAGCGATCACCGGGGCTGCTTCCGTCACGCCATAGCCTTCAAGCAGTTCGATCGAATATTTTTTGCGCAGCAATGCGCGCGTCTCATCGCGCAAGCGCTCGGCGCCGCACACTGCGAGGCGCAGCGAGTTGAGGTCGCCTTGCTCGCCGGCACGGGCATATTGCGAGATGAACGTGTCTGTCGACAGCAGGATCGTCGCCTTCGAGTCGCGTATGCGCCGCACGATTTCCTTCGGCTGCAACGGCGTCGGATGGCAGATCACCTTGATGCCCAGAAGCAGCGGCATCAGCACGCCAACCGTCAGACCGAAACAATGAAACGTCGGCAGCGGATTGAACAGGATGTCCGTCTCATACAGGGCCAGATGCGAGCGCACCTGCTCGACATTCGACAGCAGATTCCTGTGCGAGAGCGCGACGCCTTTCGGCTCGCCCTCGGTGCCGGAAGTGAAAAGGATCACCGCCGGCGTCGAATGCATCGCGTGCGAGGCCACCAGGCCCGGCACGAAGGTTCCGACAGCGGCAAACATCTTGTCGATCAGCGAGAGCTTCTCGCGGACATCTTCGAGATAGATGATCTCATAGGTCCTGCTCAAATCCGCGATCAGTCCATCCAGCTTTCCCAGCTCGACGAAGCGATGCGCCGTCACGATGCGCCTGACTTTGGCGGTCTTGAGCGCGCTGCGCAGGCCGGCCGCGCCGCTGGTGAAATTCAGCATTGCCGGAACGCGGCCGTATGCCGAAACCGCAAAGAACGCGATCACCGACCCCGCGCCGGTGGGGAGCATGATGCCGACGGATTCGCCGGCCTTCGTGCCACGCTTGAGCGCGTGACCGAGAGCCAGCGCCGCGCGAACGATGTCTTCGTAGGTCAGGACGCGCTCGTCGCCGTCGACCAGGGCGGCACGATCTGCGCCATAGCGGGAACGCGCGTCGATCAGTGCGCGGAACACCGGTTGTTCGGAGCGGCTGATGTCAAAGGGAACCGTTTCCTCACCTGATGCGGCTGCGATGCTCGCGACGGTCACATTTCCACCCGTTATTTTGTTCTTTTTGAAACGCTCGACACAACGTCACGCCTGTTCGGGGCAGGTACCCACCTGATTGGCGAATTTTGCAGCGCGCGGACGTGAAACGTCCAGCCTTGTTGACTATTTTCCTAACAGATTCACCCTGACGCGTCAGCGGAAACGTTCGATCCACTGAGACAGGCGACCGGCGACGAGTTCGCGGACTTCTTCGGTGTTGATCGACTCCAATATTCTGCCGACCCGGTCTCGCCAGGCGCGCGTTTCCTCCCAGACCCGATCGGCCTGCGGCGCTACCGCCGCGGCGAGGGGAACATACGTCGCCGCACCGATGGGACGGATCACCTCGTCACGGAACCGGCGCGGACCGAACAGCGAGATGCCCAGCGCCGCCAGCCCCAGCACCCCGACAACGACAAAGGCGGTTCGGATCGGAAATCCGTCCACAATCGAGCGGGACCTTTGCGCGCCGCGCGTGGAGGCGGCAGCCCTCGAAGGAGCCTTTTTCGCAGCCTTGCGAGATTTGGTGGGGGCCATATCCGTCTCCTTCGCCACTATGACAACGCACTATCGCACTAACAGTTCATTTTTCCATGCTTTCGCAACCCGGAATGACTATATCAAGGCAGCATGACTATTGTGATCGACCATACCAATCCGCCGCGCCATCCCGAAAAGGCGCATCGCCCGGACACGCAAGTGCTGCGCAAGCCCGAATGGATTCGCGTGAAGGCGCCGGGCTCGAAGGAATACGCCGCGACGCGCTCGATCGTGCGCGAGCACAATCTCCACACCGTTTGCGAGGAAGCCGCCTGTCCGAATATCGGAGAGTGCTGGACCCATCGCCACGCCACGATGATGATCATGGGCGACACTTGCACGCGTGCCTGTGCGTTCTGCAACGTGAAGACCGGCTTGCCCGGCCCGCTCGATGCGGAGGAACCCGAGAATGTCGGCAAGGCGGTGGCCAAGCTCGGTCTCAAGCATGTCGTCATTACATCGGTCGACCGCGACGATCTGGCCGACGGTGGAGCCGAACATTTTGCGCATACGATCCGCGCCATCCGCGCCGCGAGCCAGGGCACGACAATCGAAATTCTCACGCCGGATTTCCTGCGCAAGGACGGCGCGATCGAAGTGGTGATGGATGCCGCGCCGGACGTTTTCAACCACAATCTTGAAACCGTGCCGCGGCTTTACCTCAGTATCCGCCCAGGCGCGCGCTACTTTGCATCGCTTCGACTGCTCCAGCGCGCCAAGGAACTGGCGCCGACGGGCTTCACCAAATCCGGCTTGATGGTCGGCCTTGGCGAAAGCCGCGAGGAGATCATGCAGGTGATGGACGATCTGCGCGCCGCCGGCGTCGACTTCCTCACCATCGGCCAGTATCTGCAGCCGACAAAAAAGCACGCCGCACTCGACCGCTTCTGGACGCCCGACGAATTCAAGGCGCTCGAGGCAACCGCGCGCGCCAAGGGTTTTCAGATGGTCTCCGCATCGCCGTTGACGCGCAGTTCCTATCACGCCGACAGCGACTTCGCGGCGCTGAAGGCCGCAAGGCTCTCCAAGTCAAACTCGTGACGGCGCATTCGGAGACTCGCATCGTTCCGTACACGGCCGATCTGATGTTCCAGGTCGTGTCCGATGTGGAGAAATACCCGCAATTCCTGCCCTGGGTGGTCGCGCTGCGCGTCTTGTCGCGCGAGCATGTCAAGAACCGCGACGTGCTGAGCGCAGAGATGGCGGTCGGCTATGGCGCGCTGCGCGAGAAATATATCAGCCGCGTCATCCTTGATCGTGGGGCGCACACGATCGACGTGGCGCAGACGTCAGGCCCGTTCAAGCAGCTCGAAAATCACTGGCGCTTCACGCCGCTGGTCCAAGGCTGTCGGGTAGAATTCTCGCTCGCCTACGAATTCCGTAATCGCGTGCTCAACGCCGTCGCCGGCGCAGCGTTTGGAAAAGTCTATGTGAAGATGGCCGACGCGTTCGAGGCGCGGGCGAAAGAACTCTCAGATAAGCCGATGCAGCAGGGTTAGAGCCGCTTCGCAGGTCTTGAGCCGCACTTCGGTGCGGCCGATGTCGCCGAAGCGGTGCGCTTCATGAAGGATCGAACGGCCCTCGCGCGCCGCCGCCACATGCACAAGGCCTATAGGTTTCATCGTCGTCCCGCCGCCGGGTCCTGCGATTCCTGTCACGGCGACGGCAAGCTGCGCGTTGGAATTCTCGATCGCGCCTTCGGCCATCATGCGCGCGACTGCTTCCGACACTTCGCCCATGTCCGCGACGAGATCGCCGGGCACGCCGAGCAGGTCCTGCTTGGAGCGGTTGGTGTAGACAATGAAGCCGCGGTCGAACACGTCGGAGGAGCCTGGGATCTCGGTCAGAAGTCCTCCGATCAACCCGCCGGTACAGCTTTCCGCCGTCACGATGCGCAACCTTGCGACGCGGGCATCGGCCAGAACGACTTCGGCAAGGCGGAGCAGGGGCGAGGGAAACATCGTGGAACCTTCGTTGAGGGATGACTAGACTAGGCCCTGCCAGCGCAGGCCCGCAATGATGGCCGCCGTCAAAGCCCCGGCGATCATGTCGTCGGTCATGATTCCCCAGCCGCCCGCGAGACGTTCGCCGGCGGACACCGGCCATAGCTTGCTGATGTCGAAGAAACGGAACAGCGCAAAGGCGATGGCAAACCCCAACAGCGAAAGCGGCGCGACAGCACAGGCGAGCCATTGTCCGGCAACTTCATCGATCACGCATTCCGACGGATCGACGCCACCCGTTTTCGCCGCATGCACGCCGCAGGACCACACGCCGATCGCGTAGGCCATGAGGCTCGCGAGCAGCAGCGCAAACGGGCCCAGTTTCCACAGGATAAGCCAGGCGAAGGGCAGGGCGGCCGCGCTCGCCACCGTTCCGGGCGCGATGCGCGCATAGCCGACGCCGAAGAAAGTCGAGAGCATCGTCGCGATCATCGTTTGGCGATCTGAAAGACGTACATGTTGGCAGGCGAGTTCTCGAGAACTCCGCCAGCGGATTTGTAGACCGCGTTGCCGGCTTCATTGTCCAGGTCGGTCAGCACCCACATCTCGGCATAACCGCGCTTGGCGCAGAAGCTTTTGAGATAGTCCAGCATCGCACGCCCGACGCCCTTGCGCTGGTGCGCTTCTGCGACGTCGACTTCATAGAGCAGCAGATCCGTCGCCTCGTAACGATGCAGGACATTTCCGTAGATCCGGCCCATGACCTCGTTGTCGTCGGTCAGCGCCACGACCATCACATAGCTCGGCTCGCGCAGAAGCATTGCGCAACGGGCAGGAGAGGGTGCGTCCGAGTTGAATGCGCTCTCGGCCCTCAAAAGCAGCTCTTCGTCGCCGGCTTTGAGGAGGATGATCTTCACGGCAGCCGGACAGTCGCCACGGCCTGCGCCGCAAGACCCTCGCGCCTGCCTTCAAAGCCGAGGCCCTTCGGTCGTCGTCGCCTTCACGCTGACGCGCGAGATGTCGAGTTTGAGAATTTCCGCTATGCGCGCGCGCATCGTCTCGCGGTGCGGGCCGACCTTGGGCCGCTCGCAGATGATGGTGACGTCGCAATGCACGATCGCGCCGCCCTTGTCGCGCACGAGGCTGGCCGCATGGTCGAGGAATTTCCACGACGGCGCGCCGCGCCAGCGTTCGTCCGTCGGCGGGAAGTGCTGGCCGATATCGCCTTCGCCGATGGTGCCGAGGATCGCGTCAGTCAGCGCATGCAGGCCCGCGTCCGCATCCGAATGACCTTCAAGCGCGTGATCGTGCGGCACCTTGATGCCGCAGAGCCAGACATGATCGCCAGGCGCGAAGCGATGCACGTCGTAGCCCATGCCCGTGCGGCTTTCGCCGAGGCGCGCGCGCAGATGCGCTTCGGCGAGCGCGAAATCTTCCGGCGTCGTGACCTTCATGTTTCCGTCTTCGCCCGCAACGGCGGCGATATGCAAACCCGCAAGCTCGGCCAGCGCCATGTCGTCCGTGACCTCCTGGGTCGCATAGTGACGATGCGCGCGAAGGATCCTGGCGAAGCGAAAGCCCTGTGGCGTCTGCGCGCGTTGCAATCCTTCGCGCGGCACGGTCGTCCACTTGCCGCCATCGTTCCGCTTCAGCGTGTCGGCGACGGCGAGCAGCGGCACGGCACCGTCCGCCCCGCCCTCGAGCGCGGCGATCACGTCATCGATCACGCGGTTCGAGACCAGTGGCCGCGCGGCGTCCTGGATGAGCACCATGTCGGGCGCAGCGTTCGCCAGCGCTTCCAATCCGCGCCGAACAGATTCCTGCCGCGTCGCGCCGCCAATGACGGGTGGAAGAAGGTCCAAGCCTTCGACCGCAGCGGCATAGAGATCGTCCTGGTCCGGCCCGATGGCGACCTGGATCGACGTCACGCGCGGATGGCGCGCGAACGCTTCGAGTGTCCAGCGCAGGATCGGCTTGCCGAGCAGGGGGGCGTATTGCTTGGGGACGGCGCCACCGGCCCGTTCGCCCTTGCCGGCAGCGACCACAAGTACGGCGACGCCAGACATTGTCCTCTCCCGCAGTTCGCGGACTGGGTAGCACGAAAGCGCGTTTGGGCAAGAAAAACGACGCTTTCGCCGCACTGCAACATTGCTATTGCCTAGAATGTGAACATGTACTTATTATGCCTAACTATTAGGCAGAGATACCGAAACATGGATAACCAGCAGGAGTTGAAAGACAACGCGTCAGCCGCATTGATTGCGGCCGCTCTGCCCATGCCGTTGCTCGTGGTTGGCCCGGAACAGCAGATCGTGTTCGTCAATCCGGCCGCCGAACAGTTCTTCGACAGCGGCGCCGGGCTTCTCCTGCGCCAGCACCTGACCGACCTTGTGCCGTTCGGCAGCCCGCTGCTCCAGCTGGTGGCGCAGGCCCGAGAGCGCAACGCCTCGGTCAGCGAGCGCAATGTCGATCTCACCACACCGCGCCATGGCGAACGGGTCGCCGACGTGATCGCGACGCCGCTCCCCGAACCGGAGGACTCGATCGTCATCCTGCTCCAGGAGCGCAGCCTTGCGCAGCGCATCGACCGGCAGCTCTCGCATCGCGGCGCCGTGCGGTCGATGCACGGCATGGCGGCGGTGCTCGCGCATGAAATCAAGAATCCGCTGGCCGGCATTCGCGGTGCGGCGCAACTGCTCGAAGAGTTCGGGCACCGAAGCCGACAAGACGCTGACCCAGCTCATCTGCGACGAGGCCGACCGAATCCGCGCCCTGATCGACCGCATGGAGTTGTTCGGCGACACGCGCGCGATTCCCCGCGAGCCGGTGAACATCCACGAGGTACTCGACCGCGTGCGCAAGGTTGCGGAGTCCAGCTTCGCGAAGGGCGTGACGATCGTTGAGACGTTCGACCCCTCCTTGCCGGCGGTGCTCGGCGACCGCGATCAGCTCATCCAGGTCTTCATGAATCTCGTGCGCAACGCAGCCGACGCGTTGCCGGAAGCGGGCGGCGAGATCACGCTGACGACGGGCTATCGCCCCGGCGTACGCTTCGGTGCGGCGGTCGCAGGCGAGCGCCTCAGCCTGCCGCTAGAAGTCACGGTGCGCGACAACGGCTCCGGCGTGCCGGCCGATCTCGTGCCGCACATCTTCGATCCGTTCGTCACGACCAAGCCGCGCGGCTCCGGCCTCGGGCTCGCGCTCGTCGCCAAGATCGTCGGCGATCATGGCGGAGTCATCGAATGCGATTCCGTTCCGCGACGGACGATTTTCCGCATCCTGCTGCCCAAGGCGGCGGATACGAGCGAGGGAAGCTGACATGCCCGCTGGAACGATCCTGATCTGCGACGACGACGCAGCGATCCGCACCGTGCTCAACCAGGCATTGGGCAGGGCAGGTTACGACGTGCGCACGACCGGCACGGCTGCAGGGCTGTGGCGCTGGGTGTCCGCCGGCGACGGCAATCTCGTCATCACCGATGTCGTTCTGCCGGACGAGAACGGTTTCGATCTTATTCCACGCATCAAGAAGATCCGCCCGGACCTTCCGGTCGTCGTCATGAGCGCGCAGAACACGATCCTGACCGCGATCACCGCGGCGGAGCGCGGCGCGTTCGACTATCTGCCCAAGCCGTTCGACCTGAAGGAACTGACGTCTGTCGTTCAGCGCGCGCTGGCGCAGCCCAACGCGAAGCGCGAAGCGGTGGATCATGCGGGCAGCGACGATCGCCTGCCGCTGATCGGCCGTTCGCCGGCGATGCAGGAAATCTATCGCGTCATCGCGCGCCTGACGCAGACCGATCTCACCGTCATGATCATGGGCGAAAGCGGCACCGGCAAGGAACTCGTCGCCCGTGCGCTGCACGACTACGGCAAGCGCCGGCACGGCACCTTCGTCGCCGTGAACATGGCGGCGATTCCCAAAGAGCTCGTCGAGAGCGAATTGTTCGGCCACGAACGCGGCGCGTTCACCGGCGCGACCAATCGGGGCGTCGGCCGCTTCGAACAGGCCGAAGGCGGCACGCTGTTTCTCGACGAGATCGGCGACATGCCGCTGGAAGCGCAGACGCGTCTGTTGCGCGTGCTGCAGCAAGGCGAGTACACGACGGTCGGCGGACGCGTTCCGATCAAGACAGATGTGCGCATCATCGCCGCCACAAACCGCGATCTGCGGCAACTCATCCAGCAGGGTCTGTTCCGCGAGGATCTCTATTACCGGCTCAACGTCGTGCCGATGCGTCTGCCGCCTTTGCGCGAACGCGCGGAGGACGTGGCCGATCTGGTCCGCCATTTTCTGCGCAAGGCGGAAGAGGAGGGGCTTCCCGCAAAGCACCTCGACGCCGAGGCGCTTGACCTGCTCAAGCACTATCGCTGGCCTGGAAATGTCCGCGAGCTTGAGAATCTCATCCGCCGTCTCGCCGTCCTGCATTCGGGCGAGACCATTCCGGCAAGCGCGATTGCGGCCGAGCTGAAAGAACCGGCCCGGCCAAACAACGCGGACGAGGGCGACGAGCCCGCAACGTTGAGCGCAGCGGTCGAACGCCATCTCATGGCCTATTTCCTGGCGCAGGGCGACAAGCTTCCGCCGTCGGGCCTTTATGACCGGATCCTGCAGGAAATCGAGCGGCCGCTCCTGTCCATCTGCCTCGGCGCCACGCGCGGCAACCAGATCCGGGCCGCCCATCTGCTCGGCCTGAATCGCAACACGCTGCGCAAGAAAATCCGTGATTTGGGCCTCGAGGTGATAAAGGGCCTCCGGGCCGATTAAACCTGGCCTCCGTGTTCTGTTGTCGAAATACATCGCAGCTTTCTTGCAACAGGCTGTGTCTTGGCTACACTGTGACGGATTGTTGAACCCGCAAGGCGATTTAACGGGTTCGCTCCTAGCCAACGGACATTGATGGCCACGACAAACGCAGTTGAAGCGCCGAGCGTCGGCTTGCTGAATTGGCTGCGGGCCATTTCGCGGCCGTCCTTGCTTGCGCTCGGCGTAGGCGTTCTGGCGGTGCTATCGGCTGTCGTGACCTACGCCATGGTCACGGGCCTTGTTCCCTACAATCCGACTCCTGAAAACCTCGTCACGCTTTTGCTGATCAACCTGTCGCTTGGCGTTTCGCTTGGCGGGCTGATTGCGTGGCGCCTCGCCCGCCTGTGGAGCGCGCGGCAGTCCGGCCTCGCCGGCGCCAAGCTGCACGTGCGCCTGGTGGCGATGTTCAGCGTGATCGCGGTCGTTCCGGCCATTCTTGTCGCGATCTTCGCGACGGTCACGCTCAATCTCGGTATCGAGGCCTGGTTTTCGACGCGCGTGCAGACGGCGCTCGACAATGCGGTCGGCGTCGCCCGCCAATACATGATCGAGCAAGGGCGGCACATCCTGTACGACGCCGGCGAGATCGAAAGCAGCATCGAACACGACCGCACCTTGTTCGATGAGAACAAGCAGGTGCGGCTGTCGCTGATGATGGAAAAGATCGCGATCATGACGACCGATCGCGGCCTTGTCGGATCGTTCCTGATCGATTCACGCGGCAGCGAACTGGCCAAGAGCGCGAAGCTTGTCTACTCGGCTGCGCTCAAGCCGAGCACGACGGACATCGCCGATGCGCGCGCAGGGCAGATCGTGGTCGATGGCGATCCCGAAACCGGGTACATCCACGCGCTGATCTATCTGCCCTTCCTCAAGGATGCGTATCTGCTGGTCGTCCGGCACGTCGATCCGAAGGTGTTCGGGTATTACCACCGCACCAAAGTGGCCGTGAGCGAATATGACCGGCTGAACGCGAGCCGTTCGCAGGTCCAGCTCATCTTCGCCGCGCTTTATATGGTCGTGTCGCTTGTGATCCTGTTGTCCGCGATTTGGCTCGGTCTTTGGGCCGCGAACCGTCTTGTGCGGCCGATCTCCAGCCTGATCGGCGCGGCCGAACGCGTCTCGGAAGGCGATCTCAAGGCGCAGGTCGAGGTCGAACGCGGCGACGATGAAATCGGTCTTCTCGGCCGAGCCTTCAATCGCATGACCGGCCAGCTCGACGCGCAGCGCAGCGCGCTTGTCTCCGCCAACCGCCAGAACGATGAACGCCGCCGCTTCACCGAGGCGGTTCTTGCCGGCGTGAGCGCTGGCGTCATCGGCCTCGACCGCGATGGCATCATCACCATCGTCAATCGCGCCGCGGCGCGCCTCTTGGGCGCCGCGCCGGACGAGACTCGAAGGCCGCCACTATTCCGAAGCCGTGCCGGAACTGGCGGCCCTTATCCGCCGCGCGATTTCCGAACCCGTGGGACGGGCGAGCGGCGAGGTGACGGTGAAGCGCGGCACGACCTCGCGCGCGCTGAGCGTTCAGGTATCGAGCGAACGCGGTGCCGACGGCAGCGGCTTCGTTGCGACCTTCGACGACATCACCGATCTCGTCTCGGCGCAGCGCACCGCCGCCTGGGCCGACATTGCGCGGCGCATCGCGCACGAGATCAAGAACCCGCTGACGCCGATCCAGCTCTCTGCCGAGCGTCTCAAGCGCAAATATGCCGGCGAGATATCCACCGATCCGGAAGTCTTCGACCAATGCACGGACACCATCATCCGGCAGGTCGGCGACATCGGACGCATGGTCGACGAATTCTCCTCCTTTGCGCGCATGCCGACGCCAGTCATGCGGCGCGAGAACGCGCAGGAACTCATCGCAGCAGGCGGTGTTCCTGCAGCGCGTCGCGCATCCGCAGATCGCATTCGAGACCCGCATTCCCAAGGATCCGGTCTGATCTCGAGTGTGACGGCCGGCTCGTGGCGCAGGCGCTCACCAATGTCCTCAAGAATGCCGGAGAAGCGGTCAGCGCGCGCATCGCCAAGGGCGACGATGCAACGCCCGGCCGCATCGTGATTGCGCTGGAGCCGAGCGACGCCGCAGTGATTTTCCGCGTGACCGACAATGGCGTCGGCCTGCCGCACGAACATCGCGACCGGCTGACCGAACCCTATGTCACCACGCGCGCCAAAGGGACGGGATTGGGATTGGCGATTGTGCGCAAGGTCATGGAAGACCATGGCGGCGACATCGTCTTGCAGGATGCCGGCGAAGACCGGCATGGGGCGGAAATCGTACTGACGTTTCCACCACGACAAAAGAAAATGAAAGAAAAAGGACCTGGGGATGAGCAAGCACGCATCGCAGATCGCGTCTGAGATCCTGATCGTCGACGACGAAGAGGATATCCGCGACCTGATCGCGGGCATTCTGCATGACGAAGGCTATGAGACGCGCGTCGCCGGCGACAGCGAAGGCGCGCTCAATGCCGTGCGCCAGCGGCGGCCGCAGCTGGTGGTGCTCGACATCTGGCTGCAGGGCAGCAAGCTCGACGGCATCCAGGTGCTCGATACGCTCAAGCGCGAACAACCCGATCTTCCGGTTGTGATGATCTCCGGCCACGGCACGATCGAGACGGCCGTCGCCTCCATCAAGAAGGGTGCCTACGATTTCATTGAAAAGCCGTTCAAGGCCGACCGGCTGATTCATGTGGTCGGCCGCGCGCTCGAAGCCGCGCGCCTGCGCCGCGAGGTGCAGGAACTGAAGCTCAAGACCGGCGACGATTCCGAAATGGTCGGAAACTCCTCGGCGGTTTCGCAGCTTCGCCAGGCGATCGAGAAGATCGCGCCGACCAACAGCCGCGTCTTCATCACCGGCCCGTTCGGGGCAGGCAAGGAAGTCGCCGCCCGGCTCATCCATGTGCGTTCGCGCCGCGCCGGCAATGCCTTCGTCGCGATCAACTGCGCGACGATGGATCCCGCGCGCATCGAGAGCGAACTTTTCGGCGTCGAAGACGGCGAGGGTCCGCGCAAGACAGGCCTGTTCGAGCTGGCGCACAACGGCACGCTCTATCTCGACGAAGTGGCGGACATGCCGCTGGAAACACAGGGCAAGATCCTGCGCGTCATGGTCGACCAGACCTTCACGCGCATCGGCGGCGCGACGCGCGTCCAGGTCGATGCCCGCGTCATCTGCTCGACGACGCGCGACCTGCGCGCCGAGATTGCAGCCGGCACGTTCCGCGAAGACCTGTATCACCGGCTGAACGTCGTGCCGGTGCGCGTGCCGTCGCTCGCCGAACGCCGCGACGACATTCCGCTGCTCGTCGCCCATTTCATGACGCGGCTTTCGGCGACGTCGGGCCTTGCCGTGCGTGACGTCGGCGACGATGCGATGGCGGTGCTTCAGGCGCATGGCTGGCCCGGCAATGTGCGCCAGCTTCGCAACATCGTGGAGCGGCTCCTGATCCTCGCCACGGACGATGCGGCGCAAGCGATTTCGGCCGACATGCTTCCCTCCGATCTAGGCTCCAGCGCGCCCTGGGGCAGCGCAGGGCGGGGCGATCTCGTCATCTCGATGCCCTTGCGCGAAGCACGCGAGATTTTCGAACGGGATTACCTGGTGGCGCAGATCAACCGCTTCGGCGGCAACATCTCGCGCACGGCGGCCTTCATCGGCATGGAGCGTTCGGCGCTGCATCGCAAGCTGAAGTCGCTGGGCGTCGGACCGACCGGCCGCGAGCAGGGCTTCAACGCGTGAGCGGTTGGAACGGTCGCGCGCCCGCGGGCCGCATCGCATATGTCGACGGCCGCTATCTCCCGCACGGGCGCGCGGCGGTTCACATCGAGGATCGCGGACTGCAACTTGCCGACGCGATCTACGAGGTCTGCAGCGTCATAGACGGTGCGCCGATGGACGAAGAAGAGCATCTCGACCGGCTTGAGCGCTCTGTCCGCGAAATCGACATGGCGATGCCGATGCCGCGCAACGTGCTTCGCCTCGTGATGCGCGAGCTTGTCCGCCGCAATCGCGTGCGCAACGGACTGCTCTATCTTCAGGTCACGCGCGGTGCGTTCCGCCGCGATCACGCCATCCCGGCAAATGCCGGACGGCCGACGCTGATCATGACGGCGCGCGACATGGGAACGTCCGCAAGCGCGCGCCTGCGCGGCAAGGGCATCACCGTCATGACCCGGCCGGACGAGCGCTGGGCCCGGCGCGACATAAAGACCACCCAGCTCCTGCCGAACCTGCTCGCCAAAACGAAGGCGCGAAAATCCGGATCGTGGGAAGCCTGGCTGGTCGACCGCGAAGGGTTCGTGACGGAAGGCGCTTCCACTACCGCCTGGATCGTCGATGCCGGTGGAAAACTGACGACCCGCGACCTCAGCCACGACATCCTGCCCGGCGTAACGCGGCGCGTGATCCTGGAAGCCGCAGCGCAAGGCCAGTTGCCGGTTTCGGAGCGCAAATTTACACCGGCCGAAGCGGCCGCTGCGCGTGAGGCGTTCATCTCGTCGGCCGCGGGCGTGTTCCCGGTCACCGCCATCGACGGACACAAGATCGGCGACGGCCAGCCCGGTCCGGTCACCCGCCGGGTGCAGGAACTTTATGCCCAGATGTCTTCGGCGCGCGCAGGGGATCTGTCCCGCTAGGCCCTTTCGCAAATGCAGCAACGCAGACTATGCTGTGTTTAGTGCTTCGCAGGGGCGCGAGGCACAATAACGGGATTCCCCGATGAGCGAAAAACAACAAAATCTGCAAGACACGTTTCTCAACGCTGTCCGAAAAAGCAAATCGGCCGTCACCATCTTTCTGGTGAACGGCGTCAAGCTTCAGGGGAATATCACGTGGTTCGACAATTTCTGCGTTCTTCTGCGCCGGGACGGCCAGGCGCAACTCGTCTACAAGCACGCGATCTCGACCGTCATGCCGATGGGTCCGATCCAGCTTCAGGACGAACATCCGGCCGCATCCGAAACCGTCTGAAAAAGCCGGGCGGCGGTTACGACGGCGCGCAGGATCTGACGCGCAAGGCAATCGTCGTGCATGTGGAGCCGAAGGCGCGTGCGGCGGGCGCGCGCATCGATCGCGATGCAGAAGCGCGTCTGGCCGAAGCCGTCGGGCTCACCGCTGCAATCGGCCTTACGGTCATCGCCTCGCGCGTGGTCCCGCTGGTGCGGCCGGCACCGGCGACATTGATCGGCAGCGGCAAGGTCGAAGAGATCGCGGGCGAAGTGCGCGCGCTCGAGCCCGAAGTGGTCATCGTCAACGCGCAGCTCTCACCCGTGCAGCAGCGCAATCTGGAGAAGGCGTGGAGCACGAAGGTGCTCGACCGCACGGCGCTCATTCTCGAAATCTTCGGCGAGCGTGCACGGACGCGGGAAGGGCGACTGCAGGTTGAGTTCGCGCACCTGACCTACCAGCGCAGCCGCCTCGTGCGAAGCTGGACCCACTTGGAACGCCAGCGCGGCGGTTTCGGCTTCCTCGGTGGTCCGGGCGAAACACAGATCGAAACCGACCGCCGCCTGATCGGCGAGCGGCTGGCCAAGATCCGGCGCGAACTCGAAGGCGTCAAACGAACCCGCGGCCTTCAGCGCCAGGCGCGCAAGCGGGTGCCGTTCCCGGTGATCGCGCTGGTCGGCTACACCAACGCGGGCAAGTCGACGCTGTTCAACAAGCTGACCGCGTCCGACGTTTTGGCGAAGGACCTGCTGTTCGCAACGCTCGATCCCACCATGCGGGGCCTGAAACTGCCCAAGGGCACCAAGGCGATCCTGTCCGACACGGTCGGCTTCATCGCCGACCTTCCGGTGGAACTGGTCGCCGCCTTCCGCGCCACGCTGGAGGAGGTGCTTGAGGCCGACGTCATCGCCCATGTCCGCGACGCCTCCCATGCCGAGAGCAATGCCCAGAAGGCGGACGTCCTGAAGGTGCTCCACGAACTCGGGATCGAGGCGGGCACGGACCGGCCGTTCGTCGAGATCCTGAACAAGATCGACCTGCTGGCGGCGGATGTGCGCGCGGGGCTGCTCACCGCCAACGCGCGGCCCGATGGACCGATCGCAGTCTCGGCGGTGACGGGAGATGGGCTGGACAAGCTGCTGACGCGCTTTGAGGACGAGCTGACGGGTGCCAACATCCGTTTTCGCCTGACTTTGGAGCACTCCGACGGCGAAAATCTCGCCTGGGTCTATCGCCACGCCCAGGTTTTGAAACGCACCGACAAACCCAGGGGCGTGGAGCTGATGCTCGCCATCGATCCACAGGATGTGGGCCGTTTTTCGAGCCGCTTCAAAAGTGATGTTCTAACCAAAACAGGGGGCTAGAGCAGGGAGCTCAGATGGTGTGGAAATCCTGTGGGTGATTTGGGAGGCCGCACGCCCAAATGTCATGGCCGCCGGAATCCGGGCCATGACAGCGAGGAGGGACCTCAACACCTTCGTCTTCGCCTCGGTCCAGAGCGCTTCCATCTCTGCGAGCGTCGCGTCGGACGGCGTCCGGCCCTCGGCCTTCAGCGCGGCTTCGATCCAGGCCCAGCGGCGCATGACCTTGGCGTTGGTGGTGCGCAGGGCTGCCTCGGGGTCGACCTTCATGTGGCGCGCCAGATTGGCGATGACGAACAGCAGATCGCCGATTTCGCCTTCCAGCTCGGCCTGCGAGGCGCCTTGCGCCCGCGCTTCGACGATCTCGCCGGCTTCTTCGGTGACTTTCTCCAGCACGCGCTCTGGCGAATCCCAGTCGAATCCGACGCTTGCGAGCCGCTTCTGAAGTTTCTCCGCACGCAGCAAGGCGGGAAGGGCGCGCGTGACATCGTCCAGCAGACCGGCCTTTAGCGGCCTGGACGCGCGTTCGCGCCGCTTATGGTCTTCCCAGGCCACGGTCTGCGCCTGCGCATCCGCCACCGCGGCGCCGTCGCCGAAGACATGCGGATGACGCGCGATCATCTTGCCGGTGATGGCCTCGACCACGTCGCCGAAGGCGAACAGGCCCGCTTCCTCGGCCATGCGCGCGTGATAGACGACCTGGAGGAGCAGGTCGCCCAGCTCGTCCTTCAGGCCGGTCCAGTCCTTGTCCTCGATGGCGCCGGCGACCTCATAGGCTTCCTCGATCGTGTAAGGCGCGATGGTCTCGAATGTCTGTTCGCGGTCCCACGGACAGCCGCCATCCGGATCGCGCAGACGCCGCATGATCTCGATGAGGTCGGAGATGTTCTGGCTCGGCTTCGGGTCGCTCATGAAGGGTTGAGTACACGCCCCAAAGCCCCAGCGCCACGGGCGAGGTTGCGCCAAGGCCGCCATTCCCGGGCGTACGTCCAATTATCGTATAAGTAATATTATGGGAAATTATAGGGCGATTGTATACTTGACACATGCAGGTGATTCGTGACAAAGCGTCATAGACAGGCCGATACAGTTACAATCTCAAAGGACGCTTTCGTTCGCGCTATTGCGGCGGAACTTCAGGAGCATTTTGCTTTTTCAACCGTTGAAGGGCTTGTGCGACTGGAAGCCGAAGCAATAGGTGCCTCCGCGTGGCACCGTCTATTCCCGGTCCGAACCAGTGAAGACCGATCATAAGTTCGCGGACGGTATCCAGAGCGTCGTCTGCCGCCCTATCCGCCTCTTTGAGCGCGGTCTGGCGCCAAACCATGATTTTTGAACGGTCCATTTCTGGCGGTACTGCAACCTGTCCCGTCTTGGCCATTTGAGCATTGGCTGCGGCGCCCCCAACATCGACCCGAAGAAATTCATCGGGGTCGCAGAGCAAAAGCGCGTTTTGGATGTCCGGCGCATCTCCCCATAGATGATGGGCAAAGGCATTCCGCACTCGCCGAGCTGGTGCGATGGCGGTCATGATTGCCTGAAATAGCAGCGCGTCATCCACGGAAAGGGCCACACTTGCCGCGCCGAGTAGTGCCGCACGTCTAGCTTCGGCCCCGGAAAGCGCCTGATACATAGCCATCCCCGGTGCTGGATCGGCTTTAAGGAGATCGACCAGTATCAGGGACAAATAGTGCTCTAGCATCGACCCAGTGTTGATAACGTTCATGACGATGGCGCTGAGTTCTGGGTGCGCTACAAATACGCCGCGACTGAAGTTATACTTCGCCTTTGATCTGACCCTCGATAGTGGTTGCGGAGGCATGTATGACCCCAAGCGATAGTCGCAAGCGTGAAGATGAGGTGCTGCGGCGCATGTTGAAAACGCCGCCGCAACCTCATTTACCGCCGAAGATCAAGGCTAAACCGAGTCGCGCGAAGCGGGCCAAAAAGCTGGTGTTCAAGTGAGTGTGCGGCGATATCTGGCGTGCGTTAGCGCGGTTATCGCAATCGCCGCGACGGCCCCGGCCCAAGGTCGTCCAAGCGCCGTCTATGGCACCGGCCAATATGCGTGTTCTGAATGGACGGCGGCGCGAACTCAACACACCGTTCGCGAGATGATGTTTATGGATTGGGTCAGCGGGTATATTTCAGGGTACAATGCGTTCGGGGAAGCATTTGGTCCGCATGTTGTTGGCGACATAGCCGATCAAACAAATGTCCAGGGGATCATGTCGCGCGTAGATGTCTATTGCGGCGACCACCCTACCGAAGGAATCGTCAGAGCCGTGTCTGCGGTGATTGGAGAACTTCTCAATGGCGGCTGAAACGTTACGCCTATCGCCCCGCCTGTCGGCTAACCTTCAAGAATTGGCACAGATGATTGCCGGGTCTACACGTCCAGCAAACGAAGGCTGGTGTCGCTCACTTGTGGTCGATGAGACCCTTGCGCATGGCGAAGCGGTAGAGCGTGTCTCGGTCGGGGCTGGCCCCGCTCGTCAGACAGAACTCCGCGAACTCGTCAGGATCAATTTGGACATCAACAGCGGTCTGCCCAGCACCTTGTTCGTCCGAGACTTCCTTAAGGCGCAAGTAGTGCCACTTCTCGAAAGTCGCGGGAAATTCACCCTTCATGACACGCCGGAAGGCTTCAAAATCCTCGCGGCGGATTAACGGGAAAAAGTACGTGCCCATTGTCATTCCTAGGTCTGTCGCAGGAACTAGGATAACGGCGAAGCCCACCGGAGTCATTCGGTGGGCTTCTGCTTGTGCCACGATTTCTTGCCCCAGAAACGGCGCTTGCGGAGCCTCACGGCCCCACCAATCTCCTTGCGCCACGCGATGAACTTCGCCGCATTCTGGCGGAAAGTCTTCAGGCTTGGTGAGACCGCCGATAAGTGAGGCGCTTTCCAGTGATGCCCTTGAGGGCGATATCGGCGCGCATGGCGTCGTCAATGCCGAGTTTGGCGCGGTTGTTCATGCGGAAATCGAACTCAGCGAGATAGCGGTTCAAATGCTGTTCGCCGCAATGCTGGTAGGTTCCGACCATGCCGCGCTTGAACACTGAGAAGAAGCCTTCCAGCGTGTTGGTGTGGACACCGTCGCGGACGTATTCCTTGTTGTGATCGACGCTCTCGTGCTTCGCAACTGCGCCAGTGAACTTGTAGACCTGAGCGCCGTCCGTGTGGAGCGTGCTTTCGGGTGGACGTTCTTGTGCAGGGCCGGGACGATCTGGTCCTTGGTGGCGCTGCCGATCTTGAACGAACGGATTTTGCCGCCGCGCTCAACGAGGCTCATCACCTTGCACTTGTGGGCGTAACCCGCAGCGCCTTCGGCCTTACGCTTGCCGTCCTTCTGGCCGATGTACATTTCGTCGGCTTCCACAACCTTGCCAGAGCCGCCCAAGGGGCCTTTCTGGGCTTCGGTAGGTGTCATGGCTTCGCGGATACGATGCGCCATGAACCAAGCAGTCTTGTAGGTCACGCCGAGCATACGGCTGAGCTGGTGGCCGCTGATGCCTTTCTTGGACGAGCAAAGCAGGTGGTTGGCGTACAGCCACGTATTCAGGGGGATTTTGGAGCGTTCAAAGACCGTCCCGACCGTGACTGAGAACTGCATACGGCAGGCGTTGCAGAATAGAAGGCCGTCGCGGCCACCCTTGATACGGCTGGCGCGGTCGATCACGCCACAATGCGGGCAGATCGGACCGTCAGGCCACTGAAGCGCCTCAAGATGCTTGCGGGCGTTATCGGTGTTTGTGAAGCGGGCGGGCAATTTGGCAGGCATTGGACTAACTCCTTATGCAGCCAATCTAAGCCTTACCGTTGCATGTGTCAAGTATACAATCGCCAATTATAGTCCACTAAGAACGACCAAACTCGGGAACGACAGAAAAACCTTCAGACATCTTGCGCCAGCCTTCGGCCAGATCCTCGGCCAGCATCGACCATTCAGAACTCATTGCGACTTATAGGGCTTGTCCGGAGATTTCCTGCAACCCGTGGCACTAGCTCGACCCTGTGTCCTCTAAAGACTGAATGGTCCCCTTGCGTCAAAACCCCGAATGTCAAAAGTTGATCAACCCTCTCAATAGTTGTGTCAGGGCCAAAAAGTTCGTTGTTTTTTTCCCCACAGAACGATTTTCCCCTTGCATAGTGCAACACATAATTGCCTTCCGGGACCGTCGTACTAAGCGTAGACCCTCCGTAGATGTAGAATGACATGACTGGCGCGAGGCTCACGGCATCTTCAACTTTTACGAAATAATTGCTTCCTTCGTCCGCCTCGATACTCAAAGGCACCACTGCATCGGGTTGAGTGCCGTAGACTTTGTACAGTCCTTGGGTTGGCTGCGGACGAGTGAAGCACCGATCAAGAGTGACTACTGTGTGATTTCTAATACTGACAACACTAGACAATCGAGCGACGGCCGAAACAAGTAACCACAGTCCGACCACGCTGACGACCGTGATGCCGATTGCCGATGCCGCGTTAATGCGAGGCCGCGACAGAATCTGCCGAAAAATTGTGCCAATCGAGTTTGAAAGCAGTGCGCCGCATTTTCCGCATCGAGCAGTACGACCTGCACTACGAAGTGGCACACGATTCACGACGCCGCATGAGCGACAGCGAACTTGGCGTGCTAACATAGTACAGTAGTGACCAATGATTTCGGGGGTCAGATACACGACATCGAACGAAACAGCATGGTAATCGCGTCCAATTACACTGGCATCAACAGGAATGTTGGCTGAGGGCGTCAAACTGAGCTAAATCAAAGTCCCAACTCGTTTGAGAAAGTCTTATTTCGTAAATCTTCAACCTCCCCTTGAACCGTTACGGTCAAATCACCAGATCGGCTAAATCCCCACACGTGCGTTCTAGCTTAAACCGTCATGGCCGCCCACCGAGGCGGCGATCCATCTGGCGCGCGTCGGCGCGCGAGAGACGCTCGGTTGCTCGCGCAGATGCGGGCGCGATGGATGGCCGGGTCATAACCGGCCGTGACGGTGTTCGCTGGATGTCGCTTTACGTCGCCCGGATGTCCGCTCGTGCAGGAATGAAAATCTCAGCAACGCGCCCTAACGGTTTGGCGGGTTTGCGAAATCCGTCCGGCGCGGGGAATTGATCCCGAAAAAAACAATAATTTCCCTGCGCCTGTTACCGGGGCGTGGTGTTCGCTTCAGGAAGCGTTTCGCGAACGGCTAGTTGCGGCGGCAATGCCCATAGGGTCCGAGGTGCCAGCCCCACGGACAGACGCGGCCGGCGGGCGCAACGACCACCGCCCCCCTCGGCGCGACCACGACGGGGCCGACGGCGTTGCGTACGCAGCCACCGAACAGTCCGCGGTGCCAGCCGAGGCCGCAGCCTTCGCGCGCCTGTGCCGATGGAACGGCGGCCAGGCTCGCGGCCGCGACGACAAAGATGACTGCCAGGAATTTGACCATGAAAGCCCCTCCCCAGGTTCTGCTTACACTGTCACAACGCCATTCTTGATCCGGCTCCGGGTCAAGACAATCGCGGAAACATTACGCTTTCGACAAAGATGCGGACATGTTTCTCACGGCGGCGCCGTCAGAGCTCGGCGGCGATCATCATGCCGTCGAAGGCCGGCTCGACGCCCGGCGGCAGCTCGCGGCGCAGCGTTTCATAGTCGAGGTCGACATGCAGGTTGGTGAGGATCGCGAGCCTGGGCTTCACGCGTTCGATCCAGCGAAGAGTCTTTTCGACATGCGAATGGCTGGGATGCGGCATGTAGCGCAACGCATCGACGATCCAGCAATCGACGCCGTCGAGCGCCGCGAAGGCTTCGTCGTCAAGCTCGTCGACGTCGCTGGAATAGGCGATCGGCCCGAAGCGGAAGCCGAGGGATTCGATTTGGCCATGGCCCATGGAGAAGGCGACGACGGGAATGTCGCCCCCTGCCCCGGCCAGCGTGAACGGCTCGAACGGTTCGGCGATCTGGTGCGCGTTGAGGATCGGCGGATAGTCGCTTCCCGCCGGCTGCACGAAGCAGTAGCCGAAGCGCGCCATCACGCCGGCGAAGCATGCCGCGTCGCTGTACATGTCGACGCGCCGGCGCATGTTCATTGCGACCATGCGCAGATCGTCGAGGCCGTGAAGCTGGTCGGCATGGTCGTGGGTGATGAGCACCGCATCGAGGCCCGTCACACGCGCGTCGATCAGCTGCTCGCGCATGTCGGGCGAGGTGTCGACCAGCACGCTCGTCGTGCCGCTGTCGGATTTGCGCTGCACGAGAATGGAGCAGCGGCGGCGGCGGTTCCTTGGGTTCGTGGGATCGCAGGCGCCCCAGTATCCCGTGCCGTCCGCGCCGCCGATGCGCGGCACGCCGCCCGACGAGCCGGAGCCGAGGATCGTGATTTCGAGCCGGTCTCTCACGTTGGCGGGACCACTTTGGAAAACAGGCGGAAGAAGTTCGCGGTCGTCGCGTCTTCGATCTCCTGCGCGCTGACGCCCTTCAACGCGGCAAGCGCGGCGGCGGTGTGCCTGACGAAGGCCGGCTCGTTGCGCTTGCCACGATGCGGCATGGGCGCAAGGAACGGCGCGTCGGTCTCGACAAGGAGGCGGTCGAGCGGCACGTCCTTCAGCACCGCGCGCAGCTCGTCGGATTTCTTGAACGTCGCGATGCCGGACACGGAGATGTAGAGGCCGAGTTCCAGAGCCGCGTCCGCAAGCGCCTTGGTGCCGGTGAAGCAGTGGATGAGCCCGGTGAAGGGCCGCGACCGCATTTCTTCGCGCAGGATCCTGATCGTGTCGTCATCCGCATCGCGCGTATGAACGATCACCGGCAATCCGGTCTGCCGTCCCGCTTCGATATGGGCGCGAAAGTTGGCGATCTGCTGCGGGCGCGGACTGTGTTCGTAGTAGTAGTCGAGACCCGTCTCGCCGATGCCGACGACCTTTGGGTGGCGCGCCGCCTCGACAAGCGGCGCCGGACTGTCGAGCAGTTCCTTTTCGGCTTCATGCGGATGAACGCCGACCGAGCACCAGACGTCGGCAAAGCGTTCGGCGATTTCGCGCACGCGCGGGAAACCATCCATTCGCGTGCCGATGCTGACGCAGACGCCGACACCGGCGTCTTTGGCGCGCGCCACGACGGCGTCGAGTTCCGGCGCGAATTCCGGAAAGTCGAGATGGCAGTGCGAGTCGACGAGCATCACAGCGCTCCGGCGCGCCGCGATGTCGCGGCCAGGGTACGCGCCGCGCTCAACACAGTCTGGCGCGGCTCGAGATACAGCGCGGACGAACGGCGGAAACTGGCTTCCAGCTTGTTCAGGCAATCGACCCAGAGATCGAGATTGCTCCTGCCGGCCAGCGCCTGCGCACGGATGCGATCGACCAGCGCCTGCAGCAGGAAGGTTCCGAAGGATTCAAGTCCATCCGTCATGCGCCCGATCTTGTCGCCCAGCGCAAGGATCGCCGCGACATCGGGAACCGAAGCATTGTCGAGCAGGCGGTCCGCTTCCCGGGCAAGAGCGACGCCCTCCCCGTCCGCAAGCTGCAACGCCATGCCGATCGAACCGCCCGACAGGCGCGCCAGCGCGGCGCGTTCCTTGGCGTCGGTGTCCGGCAGAAGCCGTGACAATTCCTTCTCGACAGTCGTTGTATCGAGCGGCCGCAGGTCGACCTTCTGGCAGCGCGAGCGGATCGTCGGCAACAGTCTGCCCGGCACGTTGCTGAGCACGATCAGCATGGCGCGCGAAGGCGGCTCCTCGAGCATTTTCAGCAGCGCGTTCGCCGCCGCGTCGTTCATGTCGTCGGCCGTGTCGATGATCGCAACGCGCCAACCGCCGGCGCCGGACGTCATGCCGAAAAATCCGGCGAGGCGGCGGACCTCGTTGACAGACAGAACATTCATCAGCTTGCCGGTCTCCGGATTGAGGCCGCGCTTGAGAACAAGGAGGCCGGGATGCGAAGCGGCAGCGACCTGAATCGCGGCTGTATCCTTTTCCGGCACGGAGAGATCTTCGGCGCCCTTGTCCGTCGCACCGAACGCCAGCATGTAGCGCGCCATGCGGTAGGCGAGCGTCGCCTTGCCAACCCCGGGCGGGCCGGAAATCAGCCAGGCCTGCGGCGGCCGTCCGCTGCGGATCGCACGCGACACGCGCGAAAGCGCGGTGTCCTGTCCGACGAGACATGCCGTCTCGCGCGGATGCGGGAAACCTTCGATGCGGTCGGTTTCCGGAACGTCTTCGCTGCGTGCGCGCTTGGCCATGGTCAGAGCTTGAACCGTTTGGCGACGGCCTTCCAGATGTCCTCGGCGACATCGTTGGCTCCGGCCGTCGCATCGATCACAACGCAGCGCTCATGGTTGCGCTTGGCGATCGCGAGGAACGCCTGGCGCAGACGCTGATGGAATTCGACGTCGAATTTTTCGAAGCGCGTAGCGCCGTGCGCGCGCGTCATGGCGCGTTCGAGGCCAGTCTCAACAGGCAGGTCAAGTATGAATGTGAGATCGGGGCGAAAATCGTGAAGCACAAGCGCGTCCAGCCGGCGGATGGTTTCGCGGTCGAGTCCGCGTCCCGCGCCCTGATAGGCAAAGGTCGAATCCGTGAAACGGTCGCAGATCACCCACTTCTTGCCGGCCAGCTCCGGTTTGATGGTGCGCGTGACGTGATCGGCGCGCGCGGCGAAGATGAGCAGAGTTTCGGTCAGCGTGTCCCAGCGGCCGGGTTCGCCGTGCACGATGAGATTTCGGATTTCTTCCGCACCCGGCGATCCGCCGGGCTCGCGCGTGGAGACCGATGCGATGCCGCGTTTTTTCAACGCAGCCGCGAGCTTTCTGGCCTGCGTGGATTTCCCCGCGCCCTCGCCGCCTTCGAGCGTGATGAAGCGCGCGGGAGATTTCACTTATTGCCGCCGAACAAGGCGCGCAGACCCAACATCATGCGACCGAAGATGCCAACTTGTGACACGTCATGCGCCGCATAGAGCGGAATTGTCATGCCCGGAAAATCCGGCGCGGTAACGGACATGGTGCCGGCCTGCTGGCCCTGTGCGATCGGCGCACGCAGCGGGCCATTGTAGTGCACCGCGACCTTCATGCCGGGCCTCGAGTCCACCTGCAGCGTGATCGTGACCGGCGCCTTCACAGTCAGCGGAACCGTCTTGTCGCTGCCGCCGAACACGTCCGCTTCGGCAACGCTGTCGCCGGGCTTGAAGAGCTGGTAGCGGCGGAACTCGCGAAAACCGATCTCGATGAGGCGCGCGCCCTCATCTGCACGCTCCTTTTCGGAGGTGAGGCCGTTGGCGACGAGGATGACACGCTGACCGCTGCGAATGGCCGAACCGACGAGGCCATAGCCGGAGATCTCGATGTGCCCCGTTTTCAGCCCGTCGGCGCCCTGGGTGTTGAACAGAAGTGGATTTCGGTTCGGCTGATGGATGTTGCTCCAGACAAAGTCCTTCTCGCCGAAGAAGTGATAGAGATCGGGATAGGTGTAGATGATATGCCGCGCGAGCGTCGCGAGGTCGAACGCCGACATCATCTGGCCGGGAGGATCGGGAAGCCCGTCCGGATTGACGAAGTGCGACTGTTTGAGGCCGAGTTCCTTGGCCCGCGTGTTCATCATGGCGACGAAGCCCTCGACCGTGCCGCCGATCGCTTCGGCGACCACGACGCAGGCATCGTTGCCGGACTGGATGACGATGCCGCGGATCAGGTCCTGCACTGCGATCCGGTCGCCGACGCGAACGAACATTTCCGAGCCGCTGCGCTCGCGCCAGGCCCGCTCCGACACGGGCAGCGTATCGGTCAGCTTCATGCGTCCGTCCTTGAGCCGCTGGAACAGCAGGTCGATGGTCATCAGCTTGCTCATCGACGCCGGTGGCATCGGCGTGAACGCATCCTTTTGCCAAAGCACCTCGCCGGATTCCGCGTCCATCAGAAGCGCGTGGTTGGCAGTGGTCGCGATCGCAGCCTGAGCGGTCCCGAGGCCAAGCCCCGCAATGAGGGCAAAAACCGCGCCGATAAGGCGATGATGCATGAACATAACTCCTGTCGAAGGGCCGCTATTGGTCGACGACGATTCTCGCGTCGTTACTACCAAGGCCGGTGAGCCGCGCCAACGCCTGATCTGCGTCGCCAAGTTCATCAAATGGTCCCAGCCGCAAACGGTACAGTTTCTGGCCGTTCTGGGTGATGCTGGATATCTGCAATCCGTTGCGAAGCTTGGTCTGGAGACGCAGTGCGTTCTGGTAAGAGCTGAACGCCCCAGCCTGGACATAAAGGTGTGTAGCGGCCGGAACCGGAACAGTGGTCACGATGCCGGTCGGCTGGGTGGCGACCGCAGTGTCCGCCGACCGGATGGCTGGCGCAGGCAAATCGGCGGCCCGGATGGACGGCGCAACCGCCGTCCCCGGCACGGGATCCAGATCGGACGACGCTATTTTGTTCGTTGGGACGGCCTGCACGGCCGACGCGATTTCAGGTGGAGTTTCGGACGGCGGCGGTGAACCGCCGGAAAGATCGGCGCGGCTCACAAACGTAACGCGGACGCGCGCTGTGCCCCTTTCCTTGTAGCCAAGCAATGTGGCTGCGCGTTCGGAGAGATCGATGATGCGGCCCTTGGCGAAGGGCCCCCGATCATTAACGCGAACGATCAGCGATTTTCCGTTGTCGAGATTGGTGACGCGTACATTGACGGGCATGGGCAATGTGCGGTGCGCGGCCGTCAAGGCGCTGGCGTCGAAATGTTCGCCATTGGCGGTCGGATGGCCGTAGAACGTGGGGCCGTACCAGGATGCGATGCCGGTCTCGTCATAGTCCGGCTGCTCGCGCGGGTAGTACCAAGTGTCGCCGATCTGATACGGAATGCCGACCTTGTAGACGCCGGCATTCGGCGGAACCGTAACGCTATTGTCTTCCGGACCTGTGGCGCAGCCAGCCGTGAGCGCCGCAAAGGCCGTGACGGCGACGATGGAACGGGCTGTCTGAATCATCCTGCCGAATCAAGCGTTGGGACGGGCCGCAGTTTAGTCGATGGGCGGCCAGTGCTCAACGCAACATGCCGGCCGGGATGCTGACACGGGTGTCGGCGCTATGCGTTGCTGCGGACTTTCCAAAAGCGGATCGCCCGCTGTGCAGCGCTCACGGGCACACTTTCGTAAAGCTTGCCGAACGTTTCGGCTCCCGCGAGCGCACGCTCGGGATTGTCCAGACCGACGGCAAGCGTGACGAAAAGCGCCCGCTCGAACCCTGCCCCGCGGCAGAGCAAAGCAAGCGTGTCCAGATCGCGTCCTTCGACCACCCGCTGCACGAGTTCGAAGCCGACATCCACAAGGCGGCTGAGCGCAAGCTTGAAGGACGTGCGCGCAGTTTGTCCTTCACGAAGCAACGAAACCAACTGCGTCGGCGCCAAAGCGCCGCGGCGGACCAATGCATCAATACGCTGCGTTGCGGCTTCGTAGTCTTCGGGAAGGTCGCGGAACGATTTCGCAGTGCGATTGCGGCTGCGCAGAAAGGCTCGGTCGACCTCGTCGCTGGAAACCTGATCAAACTTGCCAAGAATCTCACGGCGCAGATTGTCTTCGACCTGGAGATAGAGATCATTCAGCAGGTCAAGCGGCACGCCCTGCCTGCCGACCAGCGGGCCTTGAATGGCCCTGCTGTCCTGCGCTCGGACCGCGAGCGCTTCATATGTTGGAACGGCGATGTCAGCCTTCTCGTTCTGCAGGAGAGACGCCACAACCGTATCATCGCCGCGCTCGACCAGGGCGTGGGAGAGCCCTTCGCTGATGCTATGCCGCTTCGTTACCGCCAGCAGGTGATCCTGGGACTTGCTCGCCACGACGTTCAAGAGATCGGCTTCCGTCAAGGCACGGGAATGCTTCAGAATGGGTGCCGCAACTTCAATTTCATCGAGTGCGAACCGGCGAGCGGTCTGCACGATCGGCGCGTTGGAGCGAGCGACCAGCTGCGCAATCTCGGCGCGGGCGCGCGCAGAATATTCCGACGCCACCGCGCAGAGAAGTTCGTCGAGAACGACGTGATCGTCCGCGGTGGAGTTCTGATTGTCGGCCGCCAATGCATCGGTGACCTTGCGCAAAAGTTCGCGTCGGCCCTCGCTCGAGGTTTCCTTGGCCAAGTCCGTGAGCATGGCAAATCGGGGTGCTTCAATAGACATGCTGGTAGACCGGTTCAGACCGTCGAAGCAGCTTGAGGACGAGCGGCGTCGCGAACGTTTGTGCCCATGAACGTGACGGCAATACCGCAATCGGTATGACGTACGACAAGCGCAGCCGTCTTGCCGAATGAAATGGTCTCCCCGACCGCAGGGCGTTCGTCCGTTCGCAGCGACGCGCCGCTGAGTGCAATGTCAACGATCTCACAGCTCATGGTCTGGCCGGATTGCATAACGAAATAGTGCAGCGCCACGCTGTGTTTCTGGCGCGAGCGGTCGCGCAGCGCCGTCGAACTGACAGCGCCGAGCTCCACATAACTTGCGATGAGTTCGGCAACGCGGGCGCGTTTGGCGTCCGAGCATTTGAACTGCACGCCGACGCGAAGTCTGTCGTGCCGCACAATGGTTCCTTCAAAACGGCCGAGCCCATCAACATACAATATAACCATTGAGCCGACGGCGCCGGCGCATGAGGATTTGAGACCCGCGCCGTCCGGCGACAAGTCGCACACGAGACACTCTTCTTCGTACTGCCGGGCCGGGAAAAAGATTTTGCCTTTGACGCCAATCTGCGAACGGCTGCGGGCACGCCTTTCCTTTTTCGGATCGAGCGCGATGTTCCGGTTTCGATCTGACAACGCCATGATCGCATTACAACTTGGACCCGGTGAAACTAAACAATACAACTGTAAAAAAGGTCTTATCGCCGCCATACCCAATATGGTGAACTTACCGCCCTTTCCGCGCCATTGTTGATTTTTAATTTGGTTCAGGAACGGTCAAAAAAAATCTGCGACCCGCCTCAATATTTTTACTGCGTATTAGCCTAACCCCTCTAGCGTCCACATCCTCAACAGATCGGTTGTGTTGTGGAAGCTTTTGTAAATTCCAAGGAAATCGCAGGGATCGAGCCGATTTGGCTCACAGTTGCGCGTGTAAGCGCCGGTTTTCGGCGAATGGAGCAGCTTGCCGGCGAGCTTGTCGAACTAGATGCCGTTCGCCAGGATGTTGTCCGAACACAGACCATGATCCGGCGCGACATCGCAGGCGCAGTCTTGCAGAACGCCCTCTGTCTCCGGGAATTTCAGAGCGAACCGGCGATCGACGTGGAGCTTTCGCACGCCGTTCTGGCACCTGTTCCCGTCGCTCCGCCAGTTGACGAATGGGCCGCTCGGTTGGTGCGCTGGGCAGACCAGTTTGGCCGCGACCTCTTCAAGCTGCCGAACATGCTTATTCCGGCCGCGAAGCGGGACACCGCTCACACGCCGAGATGGCGCAATCGCAAGTCGTAATCGCGCGCTAGGCCGCTCGCGGCAGCAGGACCTTAGTGGTCCCGCGCCCTTCCGATTGAACGAACGTCATTGAGTCTTCGACCGTCACGCCCTTTGCCACAAGCGGCCAGGCCGCGCGCGCACGCGCGGAATCGCACATCGAGACAATGATGCGGCCGTTCGGCGTGAGGAACTTCGTATAGTGCACGACCCTCTCGGCTGGATCCGGCATGTAGTTGATACTCTGGTTGAAAATAATGACGTCAAAGGAAGCGTCGGAGTCGAACTGGTTGGCGTCTGTCACGGCGAATTGCGTGCGTTCATCTTGCCGTGTCTTGGCCAGCGCGATGGCTTCGGCGGAGATGTCGATGCCGAGATAGGACTTGTACGGAAGAACTTTCAACTTGGCGGCAAGCAGCCCCGCGCCGCAGCCGACGTCAAGAATGGAGTCCGGCGCGAGAAACTGGCAATAGCCCAAAATCGAAACTTGGCCGGCAAGGCTGCCGATTTTCTCAAGGTATCTCCACTCCCCATCGCGATACTCCTTGTCCCATGCGGATACGGTGACTTGCTGGGGCCGATACCCGATGAGCTTGAAGACAGCAGCTTTGGTAACTTCCTTGATGTTATGCATGCTCCCTCACAAACCCGTAGAAAGCGCACGGTTGGAGACGTTGCGGTCGATTCCGGACATGGTGGCAATTTCCCTCGAGCCGGCGTCGCCAGGCACACGGACAAAAAAAGTGACGCCGTCACCGCTTCACGAAATATGCCACTCGGAACGAAAGGGCATGCACGCGAGATGTCCTCAAATGGAACAGGATTGAGCCGCGGTGCGGTCCATCGATGAACGGAGCCATTTATTTTTGGCACACCGCCGCCTTGGTGGTGAACGGACGCGCTTGCCGTCCAGATGCGATGCCAGCGAAAATGGCGGTAGGCCAAGTAGCGTGGACGGCAAACGAGACACTGTCTTGGAATGAGAGTACGGCAAACTCTGTCCCACTAATCATCATAACGTCCGACGATAAATCGCATGGCCTGCGCGAAGCTCAGTAAGAATCCGGACTAGGCTTTCGTTCGGTTTGCTGATTGGGCGTTATTGTTCGATTGTTGCTTCAAGTACAAAAATGTCAAATATTTCAATAAGATATGGCGGATGGGGTGGGATTCGAACCCACGAGACCCTTGCGGGTCCGCCGGTTTTCAAGACCGGTGCATTCAACCGCTCTGCCACCCATCCAAGACATGTACGGCGCCGTTTCTGACGGTGGAGGTCACAGAAAACAAGCCCTTCGTTGAGGATTAGTCAGCTACCGCATCAGCGCATCGGGTTAATCGTGATACTTGGGCTTGTGCCCCGTCTGTTCGCGGGTTTCGATGCGTTCCCCTTCAGAAAGCTGCTTTCCATGATTTCGCGCAGAATTTTCCTCGCCACAGGCGCCGCACTGGCGGCCGCGCCAGCGCTCGGCAAGCCTCATTCTGCGGCCGAAGTTCAAGCGAGAACGCTGCATGAGCGGCTCCTCTGCCTCGACACGCATCTCGACACGCCGGCCAACTTCGCCCGTCCCGGCTGGGACATCATGCAGCGCCACAGCCATGACACCGACTTCTCGCAGGTAGACTACCCCCGCATGGTTGAAGGCGGCCTGGATGGCGGTTTCTTCGCGATCTACACGCCGCAGGGACCCCTGACGCCTGAGGGCATGATGGCCGCTCGTGACGCCGCCCTCGTCCGCGCAGCGGCGATCCGCGAGATGGTGGCGAGAAATTCGTCGCATTTCGAGCTGGCCTTTATACCCGCCGACGCAGCCCGTATTGCCGTCAAGAAGAAGCGGATCGTTTTCCAGAGCATCGAGAACTCTTATCCCCTCGCAACTGACGTCACGCTCTTGCGAAGCTTCTACGCGCTCGGTGTGCGCATGGCCGGACCGGTGCACTTCCAAAACAACCAGCTTGGAGACTCTGCGACCGATCCAAAGGGCAAGACGTGGAACGGCCTCAGCCCCATGGGCCACGACTTTGTCGCACTGGCCAACGAGCTCGGCATCATTCTGGATGCGTCACATTCGTCAGACGATGTGTTCGACCAGATGGTTGCCCAGTCAAAAGTTCCGATCATCCTGTCGCATTCCGGTTGCCGCGCCGTGCACGATCATCCCCGCAACATCGACGACGAACGGTTGAAAAAACTCGCCGCGACAGGTGGAATCATTCAGATCAACTCATTCAACTCCTACCTCGTCACGGTTCCGCCCAACGCGGACCGAGACAAGGCGCAGGGTGCGATTTTTTCCAAGTTGCGCGGACTCTCGGCGCTCTCTCCAGCCGATGCCGCCAAAGCCGTCGCTCAGGCTGCGGCCGAGATGCGCGCGGTGAGCGCAAAGTACCCGGAACCGCACGCCACATTCGACGACTTCATGGCCCACATGCTTCACGCGCTAAAACTCGTCGGTCCCGATCATGTCGGCGTGGGGGCGGACTGGGACGGCGGCGGCGGCGTCACCGGCATGGAAGACTGCGCGAGCAATTGGAAGATCACGGCGCGTCTGCTGCAGGAAGGTTACAAGGAGAAAGACCTGCAAAAAATCTGGAGCGGTAACGTTCTGAGGTTGATGCAGACCGTTCAGGATGCGCGTGCACCCGAGCCGCCACCTCCGACGCCTAATGCGGGAGGTGAATAGGCAGCATGACCGTCGCTGAAATCGCGCTCGGCCATCTGATGCGGCTGGCAGGCCGTGAGAATCCGGACTTCGTCAGGATTGAAACAGAAACACCAGCCCTGAAGACACGCTTCTATGCCGATGAGGCCGCCACCGCTGCGATAGCGGCGGGCGCCGCAATCGCTGCCGATATCTGGACTTTGCGCAGCGGGGAGCGGCAGACGCTAACAGTGAACAGCCGCGAAGCCGGCGCCGGACTTCTGAGTTTCTTGCATCAGAAATTTGATGATCCCGAAAAGGCGCCCCCGATGCGCGGTCAGCTCGACGCAGCACGAACGGCCGCGAATGGCTTTCAGAAGACGCGCGACGGACGTTATATTTTCCTGCATCCGAGCTTTCCCGAGAGCACCAAGCGTTTGTTGCGCGTGCTCGACTGTCCCGACGAGCAAGACGCGGTCAGGACAACCGTTGCCCGGTGGAACGGGCTTGATCTGGAGAACGCGGTCGCTGCGGCTGGCGCTTGCGCCGGTCTCGCGCGAACGCCGGACGAATGGGATCAGTCGGAACAGGGCCGCATCCTGGCGGGACGGCCCGTGGTCGAGGTCATCAAAATCGGCGACAGCGAGCCGGAACCTTTCCTCAAAGGTGGCGACGCACCATTGTCTGGAATTCGGGTTCTTGACCTCACCCGCGTTCTGGCCGGCCCAACCTGTGCGCGAACTTTGGCGCAGTATGGCGCCGACACAATGGTGATCTCGTCGCCTACACTTCCCTCTGTTCCCTTCTTCGTGACGGACACGGGTCACGGCAAGCTCGCCGCCTTTGTCGATCTTGCAACCGAAAACGGTCGCGCGCGATTGCGCGATTTGGTGCGCGAAGGCGACGTCTTCAGCCAGGGCTACCGCCAGGGCGCGCTGGAGCGGCACGGTTTCGGGCCGATCGAATTGGCGCAACTACGTCCGGGCATCGTCTGTACGGCAATCAACTGCTACGGCCATGAAGGTCCATGGCGAGCTCGGCCGGGTTGGGAACAACTTGGCCAGACGGTGACCGGCATGGCCGTTGTCCATGGCGGCGCTGAAGGCCCAAGGCTGCAGCCCGGCGCCGTGACGGACTACACGACGGGTTACCTGGCCGCGTTTGGCAGCCTCGTCGCTCTGCAGCGCCGCGCGCTCTATGGCGGCTCCTATCTGGTACGCGTGTCGCTTGCCCAAACGGCGGTGTGGCTGCGGGGACTAGGACTTGCCGGTGAAGATCGGTTGATGAATTCAGAGGCTCTCAGCGAAGCAGAGATCAAGTCCTTCTCAATCCACGGCGAGACAGGCTTCGGTGGCATGACCCATCTGCGTCCGCCGGTTCAGATGTCTGCAACGCCTGCGCGATGGAGTCGCGGCGTCGTTCCTCTTGGAACAAATGAACCGGTCTGGCCCGCCCGCTTCTGACTATTTCATCCGCGCCGGTGGAATGAACTCGGCATAGCGCGTTGCTGCGTTGGAACCGCTGGCATTCGCTTCGGCAACGGCGGCCGGCGGCGTTTCGTATTGCCGGTACTCCGGAATCTGATCCACTCGGACGAACCGGTAGCCCTCCTCGATTAACGCCGGAACGACGGCTTCGACAAGGGCCGCAGACTGGCGGTGGATGCAGTGCATCAGCACGACACCGCCATCATGACGCCGGATTTCTCGCAGATAACCTTTGGCGCAGGTCTCAGCCGTCCAGCGATGATGCCAGCAGCTCCAGTCCGCGGCGCTCATCACATATCCGTCGCGGGTCATGGTGGTGTCGCCGCCCTCGTCCCAATAGACGGGGCCAACATAGATTCTTAGAACAGGATCGGCGTTCAGTATCGCCGCATGCGCCCGGCGCCACGAACCGTATGGCGCGCGGAAATAAAACTTGTCGGTTGCCGCCATGAGAGGCGCGATCTCACGATCCACGACGCGAAGCTGATTGATCAGCAGCTCGGGATGGTCATCGAAGCGGCGGCCGAGGAACGGATGCGTCGCGCTGTGATTTGCCAGCAGATGACCTTCCGCAGCAATGCGCGCCAGTACTTCGGGGTAGCGGTGCGCCATCTTGCCGACAATGAAGAACGTCGCCTTCACATTCAGCGACTTGAGGGCGTCGAGCACTGCAGGCGTATGGGAGTTGGGACCGTCGTCGAACGTCAGCGCCACGACATGCGCCCGACGCAAGCCGGAATGAAAAATGGTTTTCGGCTGGAACAACGCGATTCGACCGCTATTATCCTGAACCGGATCCGCATGGACCGCCGAGAGACAGGTGAACGCCGCGGCGATGACAGCGCCGATCCTGGATATTGGCATTCAATTCGCCCTTTGCGTTCTGATGCGCCGAGTCCGAACACTTTAAGCACGCACAATGCCGCAAACAAGCGGCTTGCCGCCTTCGGCCTAGCGTGAAGCGAGGGTCAGATTGTGGTTCTTGACCGGCAGATCCCGAATCCGTATCCCTGTCGCGGCAAAGATTGCGTTCGCGATCGCCGGTGCGAGAGGTGGAACGCCGGGCTCTCCTGCGCCGCCGATCTGCGCATCGCTTTCATGCAGATGAACTTCGATCTGCGGACAGTTTTGCAGACGGACCATTTCATAGTCAGGAAAGTTCGCTTGGACGACTGCGCCCTTGTCGATGGTGATCTCGCCGTTCAGTGCTGCAGTGAGGCCATAGACGATCGCGCCTTCGATCTGCGCCTTGAGGCCGTCCGGATTCACACTCATGCCCGCGTCAACGGCAGAGACAATGCGGTCCACTTTCAGAGAGCCATCACTGCCAATCGTGACGTCGGCAACATGAGCCACGACTGTTCCGAAACATTCGAACATCGCGATGCCGCGACCATTGCCGGCAGGGATCGGCGTGCCCCATCCAGCCTTTTCGGCGGCGAGATTCAGCGTCGCGAGATGACGCGGCGAATGGGTGAGCAGAGCTCGGCGATACTCTAACGGGTCCTTTTTGGCAGCATGAGCAAGTTCGTCGACGAAAGATTCGACGAAAAAACCGTGCCACGACGCCTCGACGCTGCGCCACGGTCCGACCGGAACGTGCGTTTCGACCTTGGCCGTATGATAGGCCTGGTTGTCGATGCCATAGACGATGTGCGCTTCGCTATTCGCTCCACTGTCCGTCGTGTAGTCGCTGACCCATGCAATGGGGAAGCCCGCGCTGTCGAACGCCGAGCGAAGACGGCACGCCACGTTCGGACGATAAAAGTCGTGCTGCATATCCTGCTCGCGCGTATAGATCAGCTTCACGGGCGTACCGGGAACCGCCATCGCCGTGCGCACGGAGTGCCCCAGGAAATCGAAGTAACCCGGCAGGCGGCGGCCAAAGCCGCCACCCATCGGCAGCAGATGGAATGTCACCTTCTCCATCGGCAGGTTCGCGGTCTTGGCGATGAATGCACGCGCGCCCAGTCCGTCTTGCGTGCCCGACCAGACTTCGAGCACACCGTCCTTGAACACTGCCGTTGCGTTCATCGGCTCCATCGTCGCATGCGCGAGGTAGGGAACCGTATAGGTCGCCTCGATGACGTGCGCGCCGTTGAGGGCCTCAGCCCCCTTGCCGGTCGTCTTGTCCTTTTTGAGATCATCGCCCTTCAGAGCCGCCAAGCGGCGAGCGGTTAATTGCGCGGACGTGACCGAGCCGTTTGCGCCAGCATCAAATACCGGATTGAGCGCGGCGACGGCGTCACGCGCGCGCCAGAAGCGGTCGGCGACCAGAACGACGGCGTCGTCCAGTTGCACGACCTTCTTAACCCCGCGCCGGCCGGTCACCGCGCTTGCATCGACAGAGGAGAGCTTGGCACCGAACACTGGCGAGATTCTGATCGCAGCGTACAACATGTCCGGCAACGTCACGTCGATGCCGTAGACCAGCGTGCCATCGACCTTATTTGGAATGTCAACGCGCGGAATCGGTTTACCGACGAGTGTATACTGGCCTCGCGGTTTCAGCGGCGGATTGGCCGATGGAGAATAGGTCGCCGCGTCCGCGACCAACTCGCCATAACCAAGGCTTCGTCCAGACGCTGTGTGCAGGACGCGATTGGCCTTCGTCGCGCAATCGGCGGCGTCGACGCCCCAGCGTGCGGCGGCGGCTTTCACGAGCATTTCGCGTGCTGCGGCGCCGGCAATGCGCATGCCGTAGACGCCCGTGCCGCGAATTGCAGATGAGCCACCCGTCACTTGTAAGTCCATGAAACCGGCGACTGTCCGAAACGTATTGTCGACCGTGCCGCGCAGGAAGGCAGGGATCGTGTCGCGGCTCATGCCTTGCGTGGTGAGGATGAACCCTTCGCCGAGCGGACCGTTGGCGAACACCGTGTCGGAAGGCGCCGTCTCGACCTTCACCTTGCTCCAATCGGCGTCCAATTCTTCCGCCGCCATCTGCGACAGCGCCGTGAAGATGCCCGTTCCCATGTCGCAATGGGGAACAACGACGGTCACCGTGTCGTCCGAAGCGATCTTGATCCAGTTGTTGATGAACTGCTCGCCCGGCTTGGCCGCAAGCGCATTCGCCCGTTCCACGCGGTGGCTCGGCCACAATGCGTAGCCCACAACGAGCGCACCCGCGGTGCCGAGACCGCCGAGCAAAACCATTCTGCGTGTCGAAGCCATGGCGTTCAGACCTTCTCAGCCAGCGCGCGAACCGCAGCTCGAATGCGCGGATAGGTGCCGCAACGGCAAATGTTTGTGACCGTGGCTGCCAGGTCATCGTCCGTCGGATGCGGGTTCGCCTTCAGCAGCGCGCTCACGGCCATGATCATTCCGGACTGGCAGTAGCCACATTGGGGAACCTGATGATCGATCCAGGCCTGCTGTTCGGGCGATAAGCCGTTCTCACCGAGCGCCTCGATCGTTGCGATTTCCGCGCCGACCACTGAGCTGACCGGCGTCACGCAGCTGCGTAGCGCATTGCCGTTTACATGCACCGTGCACGCGCCGCATTGCGCGATGCCGCAGCCAAACTTCGTGCCGGTCAGGCCGAGCTCATCGCGAATTACCCATAGGAGCGGAGCATCGGGCTCGACGTCCAGATCGTGGACCTTGCCGTTGATTTTCAGTTGAATCGACATCGATGTCTCCAAGCTCCGGGACGTTGCCCGTTGGATTGATTCTTACCACAGACGACTGCGGCGTCACGAGAAGCCCTGCCCAGGACTGCATAAAACACAGACGAACATTGTCAATTAAACGAAGGCGCTTCCCACTGCCCTTTTGCAACCAGGCTCGTTCTGTGCGTCCCTTGCCGCAGCATCGTCACTGCGAGGAGACAGCCGAATGATCAAGCTCACCTTTTGCCTTCATCGCCTGCCAGGACTGAGCCGCGAAGCGTTTCAGAAATACTGGTACGAGAACCACGCACCGCTTGTCGCCAAGAACCGCGAGGTCCTTCGGATACGTCGCTATGTTCAAATGCATTCGGTCACGCACCCCGCCAATGACGGAATCCGGACGACGCGCAAAGGGCCCGAGATGTATGACGGTGTCGCCGAATTGTGGTGGGACTCGATCGAGGATGCGCTCGCCGATCCGACGCCTGAGCGCCAGGCCGCTGGGCTTGAGCTGCTGGAGGACGAGCGCAAGTTTATCGACCTGTCGCGTTCGCCGCTCTGGTTCGGCCAGGAGAAAGTGATCTTCGGCTGAGTCAATTGCTGAGCGGTCTAGATGTCCGCATAGCAGCGCACTTCGTCGGCCGCTCCCAGTGTTGTCACCGCGCCGTCGCGCGCCGGGCCAACATTCCTGGCGTAGCGCGCGAGCGCGCCCGTGCGGAATGATGGCGCTTTCGGCTTCCACGACTTCTTGCGTTCCGTCAGTTCTGCAGCGGACACTTCCACGTCCATCGTGCCCTTGTCGGCGTCGATGACGATGATGTCGCCGTTCTTTACGAGGCCGATCGGCCCGCCCTCCATCGCTTCCGGGCCGACATGCCCAACGCACAAGCCGCGCGTCCCACCCGAAAAGCGTCCGTCGGTGATCAGGGCGATGTTTTCGACGCCCTGCCCGTACAAGGCGGCGGTGGTCGACAGCATCTCCCGCATACCCGGCCCACCTTTGGGACCTTCGTAACGGATGACGATGACGTCGCCCTCCTTGTACTCGCGACGCTGTACTGCCGCGAACGCATCTTCTTCACAATCGAATACCCGCGCGGGCCCACGATGATGCGTGTGCTTGAGGCCCGCAACCTTCACGATGGCGCCTTCGGGCGCTAGGTTGCCCTTCAGACCGACGACACCGCCGGTCGGGGCGAGCGGATTCTTCGTATCGCGCATCACCTTCTGGTCGGGATTGAACTTCACGTCCTTCAGATTTTCGGCAACCGTCTTGCCGGTGACCGTCATGCAGTCGCCATGGAGGTACCCGCCATCGAGCAGCGCACGCATCAACATCGGTACGCCTCCGGCTTCCCACATGTCCTTGGCTACGAACTGACCGCCCGGTTTGAGCGAGGCAAGATAGGGCGTCTTGCGGAAGATTTCCGCGACGTCGAAGAGATCGAATTTGATGCCCGCTTCGTTCGCCATCGCCGGCAGATGCAGCGCGGCGTTGGTCGATCCGCCGGTTGCCGCGACAACCATTGCGGCATTTTCGAACGCCTTGCGTGTGGCGATGTCGCGCGGGCGCAAATTCTTCGCCAACAGCTCCATCACTGCCTGCCCCGCCTTCAGCGCGAAATCATCGCGCTCGAGAATGACTGCCGGTGGACCGGACGAATAAGGCAGCGCGAGACCGATCGCTTCGGCGACGCAGGCCATCGTGTTCGCGGTGAACTGTCCGCCGCACGCGCCGGCGCCCGGGCACGCATGGCGCTCGAGCTCATCGAGATCGCAAGCCGGCATTTTTCCGGCGGAGAACTGGCCAACGCCTTCGAAAATATCGACGACCGTGACATCCTTACCCTTGAACTTGCCGGGCATGATCGAGCCGCCATAGAGAAACACGCTCGGCACGTTGAGACGCAGCATCGACATCATCATGCCGGGCAAGGACTTGTCGCAGCCCGCGATGCCGACGAGCGCGTCGTAGCAATGGCCGCGTATGGTGAGTTCGACGGAGTCCGCGATCACTTCGCGCGACACGAGCGACGACTTCATGCCCTCATGGCCCATCGCGATGCCGTCGGTGACGGTGATGGTGCAGAATTCGCGCGGCGTTCCGCCGGCTTGCTTCACGCCCTTCTTGGCAGATTGCGCCTGGCGCATCAGCGCGATGTTGCACGGCGCAGCTTCGTTCCAGCACGACGCAACGCCGACGAAAGGCTGGTGGATCTCCGCCTCGGTCAGGCCCATCGCGTAATAGTAGGAGCGGTGCGGCGCTCGCTCCGGCCCCTCGGTCACGTGGCGCGAAGGGAGCTTGGACTTATCGAACTTGGTCATTTGGTGCTCTCGGCTCCGTTCTTCGGCAACATAATTGTTCGCGCGTTTTACGCACTTCTCTGCTTAATCCAACCCCTGACTGGCACGACACCTGCGGCAAGCACGATATAGGACCACATTCCTTTACTTCAAGAGCGCCACAACAATTTCCTGCGTATACGGCTTACGCGAGCCGCGCGATGGCGTCCTTAAGGCGCGCCGCAAGCGCCGCCGCCTCGGCGCGCTTCTCGCGCTGCTCGGTCAGCACGTCTTCCGGCGCACGTGAAACGAACTGCTCGTTGGAGAGCTTGGAGTCGAAGCGCGCGATTTCGTCGTTGGCCTTCTTAAGATCCTTCTCAAGCCGCGCGCGCTCCTTGGCAAAGTCGATCACGTCGCCAAGCGGCAGTCCGACGGTGGCCTCGCCGAGGACAAACTGCGCCGTACCTTTCGGAAAGGCATCCGTCGTTTCAGCCATGACGAGCCTCGCGATTTGCTGGATAACCTCGAGGTTACGCGCCAGCCTGTCGCGGGATCGTGCGTCCGCGTCCTTCAGGAGCAATGCAATGCGTGCCGATGGCGGAACATTCATCTCAGCGCGGATCGAGCGGACGCCCTCGACGAGCGCGATCACCCAACGCATTTCGTCTCCGGCCACATCAACGTCGGGCGGCCTTCGCACGTCTGGCCAGGTGGCCTCTATCAGAAGCGCATCCCGAGGTGCTCCGCCTTCTGCGGTCTTTGCCCAGAGCTCTTCAGTAATATAGGGCATGAATGGATGCAAAACTTTGAGTATCTGATCTCGTGCCCAAGCGGCAGTGGCACGAGTTTCCAATTTTGCGACCTCGTCCGCTCCGTTGAGGATCGGTTTTGCAATTTCGAGGTACCAATCACAAAACACGTCATAGACAAAATGATATGTGGTCGCCGCTGCTTCGTTGAAACGTAATGCTTCGAGGTTCGAAGTCACTTCGAGAATGGCCTGCGCCGTCTCGTCTATGATCCACTTGTTGACTATTGATCCGGCTGCCGCCGGATCGAAATCAGGCACGGTCACACAGCCGTTCATCTCGCAGAAGCGCGCAGCGTTCCACAATTTTGTCGCGAAGTTGCGGTTCACTTCGACACGCGAGGGGCCGATGCGCATGTCGCGGCTCTGGCCGGCGGCTAGCGCCAGCGTGAAGCGCAGCGCATCGGCGCCATATTCATCGATCAGTTCGAGCGGGTCGACGACGTTGCCCTTCGTCTTCGACATCTTCGCGCCCTTTTCGTCGAGCACGCGCGTATGGATGAAGACGGTCTTGAACGGAACATCGTCGCGGAACCACAGGCCCATCATCATCATGCGGGCGACCCAGAAGAAGATGATGTCGAAGCCCGTGACGAGCACCGACGTCGGATAGTACCGCTTCAACTCAGCGGTTTCATCCGGCCAGCCAAGTGTCGAGAACGGCCACAGCGCCGACGAGAACCAAGTGTCGAGCACATCGGGATCGCGGTAAAGTTGCACAGAGGTCAGCTGTCCCGATGAGCGAGTTTCCCCTCCGAGCCGCGCCCAAAGCGCCTCGTCAGTGACGCCAATGGAGACATTTAATCCATAATATTTTTGAGCCTCGACCAGCATCTCCTTCTCGGAAATCGCAACAAAACTTTTTGGGCTCGTGCCAAACAGCGGATCACCTGCGACGCGTGGGCCATACCAAGCCGGAATCCGATGACCCCACCAGAGCTGGCGCGAAATGCACCAGGGATGGATGTTGCGCATCCAGTTGAAATACACGCCAGCCCAGTTCTCCGGCACGAACTTGGTCCGGCCGCTTTCGACCGCGGCGATGGCCTTTTCGGCGAGCGGACCGACGTTCAGATACCACTGTTCCGTCATGAACGGTTCGAGCACGACGGTCTTTGTCTTCTCGTCATGCGGCACCGCGTGCGTGATCGGTTCGACGCGATCGATCAGTTCGAGGGCGTCGAGATCGGCAACGATCGTCTCGCGCGCCTTCTCGCGATCCATGCCTTGATAGGCGTGCGGCACGTTCTCGTTCAGCGTGCCGTCCTTGTTGAGGATATTGATGAGCGGAAGTCTATGCCGCTTGCCCACCTCAAAGTCGTTGAAGTCATGGCCCGGCGTGATCTTGACGGCGCCGGTGCCCTTCTCCGGATCGGAGTGCTCGTCGGCGATGATCGGAATGGCGCGATGGGCCAGCGGCAGCATCACGTTCTTGCCGATCAGGTCCTTGTAGCGCGCGTCCTCGGGATGAACCGCGACCGCGGTATCGCCCAACATGGTCTCGGGCCGAGTCGTTGCGACGGTGATGAAGCGGCCGGGCTCGTTCTCGATGGGATAGTTGATGTACCAGAGGTGTCCCTTCACCTCGATGCTTTCGACTTCGAGGTCGCTGACCGCGGTCTGCAGGCGCGGATCCCAGTTCACAAGCCGCTTGTCCTTGTAGATCAGGCCCTGGCGATGCAGTTCGACAAACGTCTTGAGGACGGCGCGCGAAAGCCCCTCATCCATCGTAAAGCGTTCTCGCGACCAGTCGGCCGAGGCGCCGAGGCGGCGTAGCTGCTGGATGATGGCACCGCCGGATTCGCCCTTCCACTTCCAGATCGCTTCGAGGAATTTCTCGCGACCCATCGCGACGCGGCTCTGCTGCCGTTCGGCAAGCTGACGCTCGACGATCAATTGCGTCGCGATGCCGGCGTGATCGGTTCCGACTTGCCAGAGAACGTCCTTGCCGCGCATGCGCTCGAACCGCGCGAGGATGTCCTGCAGCGTATTGTTGAGGGCGTGGCCGATATGGAGCCGTCCGGTGATGTTGGGCGGCGGGATCATGATGCAGAAGGGCTCGGCGCCCGGCCGGCGACCGGCGCGGAATGCGCCTGACGCTTCCCATTGGGCGTAGATGCGCCCTTCGACGTCCTTGGGACTGAAAGTCTTGTCGAGCATGTAAACCTCTTGGACGCCGGTTTTGATGAGCCGGGGCGGCCGGGTCAAGCCCGGACCGTTTCGTCATGAGGTTGGTCCGGGGCGATCCAGACCGAACGGGACAGGATCAGCGCTTGTTGCCGCGCGCCTTTACGACGCGTTCGACTTCATTGCGTACCGCGCCTTCGAGCAATGCCGGGAAGTGCTCGTCCATCCATTCGCGGATGAGCGGCTTCACGGCCGTGAGAAGGTCTGTCTTGTTCTTGTCCATCCACTCGTGAAGGAGCGGATCGACGGCATTTGTAACGGCGCGTTCGAACACCGCTTCGACCGAACTGCCGACCGAGGCGCCGAAAGCGGGAGCGGCGGTGGGGCGCGCCATGGGAGCCGGTTCTTCTTCCTCAGGAATGTTCGAGAACGTGTCGTCCAGCGCCTTGCGCGTCTTGGGCGAGAAAATGTCGTCGTCCAGGGCAGCCGGTGCTGTGGCGGCAACGGGGGCAGGTTCTTCGATCGTCTGGAACTCAACGTCGTTTTCGGGCTTGGACGGTGCGACCGGCGCAGCGGCACGAACGGATGCAGGCGGCGGAGGCAGGGCCGGTTCTTCGGGCAATTCCTGAGTCAATTCCAGGACGTCGGCTTCGGGCGCTGCGGGAGGTGGTTCGACGGGCGCGGCAGGAGCTGCGGCCGCCGGCGCGGCGGGCGCCGCCGGAGCCTCGGTCGAATCCTCGGAGATGATCTTTCGTATGGAGGCGAGAATTTCCTCCATCGTGGGTTCGTGCTGCGGGCTTGACGCCATGACAGAGACTTCAGGATTCGCTCGGCTCAGAATGCCGGATGACCCTAAGACAGTGGCGGGTAGAAGGCAAAAAAGAAGTTAACGCGACAGAAAATTCCTAGTCACCAAGGCCGATCCAGCGGGCCGCGTCATCGTCATAGTGTTCGAGCGGATCGTACAATTTGACCTTCAGACCGAGGGTTTTGGCAGTCAGCGAGCCATTGGCGGCCAACACCTGGAAAGCGGCCACTTCCGCATTGCGCTTCGCGCTCACAAGGGCAACCGACGCGTTCAGAAGCTCCTGTTCGGCGTTCAGGACATCGAGAATGGTGCGCCCGCCCACCTGCTGTTCCTTCGTCACGCCTTCGAAGGCAATTTCGTTGGCCCGCTCGGCGGCTTCATAGGAGGCAATGGATGCCTCCGCCGCCACAAATTGCGCCCAGGCCGCCGCGACGGCGTCGCGCACCTGCAGATCGGCAACCTGCACGTTGAGCTGCGCTTGCGCATGGAGCTCCTTGGCCTGACGGACGGCGGCCTCTTCGGCTCCACCCTGATAGATTGGAACGTTCAACTGGCCTGTCACGGTCATGGAATGGCTGGTGTTGCCGCCAAGGCTGACGCCGCCGGTCGGCGAAACCAGCGATCCCTGCGAATAGCCATATTGTCCCTGTACGGACAAAGTCGGCAGCATGGTGCCGATCTCGTCGTCGACGAAATAGTTCGCCGCGATCTCGTTCTCCCGCGCCGAAACAAGCGACGGATTCTGCTGCAGCGCCAGTGTGATCGAATTGTCCACGCCGGTCGGCAACGAAGGCGGCAGCGCGGGCTCGCTTTCCAGCGTTTCGGGCGCGCGGCCGATGGCCTGCATGAAATTCGCGCGGCTGACTTCCAGCTGGCTTTGCGCAGCGGTCAAATCCGATTGAGACGCCGCAAGGCGCGCCTGCGACTGGGCAACGTCCGTTCGCGTCAGCGATCCGGCATTGAACTGAGCCTGCGTCGCCTGGGCCTGTTTCTTCAGAAGTTCGACATTGTGCTGCCGCAAGTCGAGGATCGCCGTGTCGCGCACAACGTCCATGTAAGCCGTTGCTGCACTCAGAAGAACGGTTTGCTCTGCCGCCAGCAACTGCGCGCGCCCGGCACGAACCAACGCTTTTGCCCGGCCGATTTCCGCGATCGTCCGTCCGCCGCGCAGGATCGGTTGAGTCACTGTGATCCCGCCTGCCAACGGGTGTGCGGACACGCTTGAGAGTGTGCCAAAGCCCGGGATCGTGATCGGATTGAAGAAGTACTGCTGATAGGCATAGGTGCCGCCGGCAGAAATCGTCGGGCGCCAGGCGCCGTTGGCGATCGCCACGCCCTCGTCCGTCGCGCGCAGAGACGCCTGTTGCGCCGCGAGTTGCGGATTGGTTTCGTAGGCGACGCCCAGTGCCTCGGCCAATGTCAGGCTGGGCCTTGCCGCCGGCGGCGGAGCCGTCAGCACCGGCATCGGGACGGCCGGCGAGACCGCCTGAGCAACCTTCGGCGTCCTGTGATGGGCGGCGATGGACGGCTCGGCCAGCAACAGCGCCAGCGTGGAAACCGCGGCAAAACGGTACGTCAATTTCATCGAAAGTCCCCTGCGTCACCCATCACATGGGGATTTCAAAAGACAAATCCAACCACCTTGCGGAAACCGGCCAGCAGGGGGGTGCCGGAATCAAAATCTTCGCGACTCCCGAGGCGGCCTTTTTCGCGAACGAATATCTGGGCACGGCCCTGCATGCCGTTACGTACGATCGCGACCAACCTGCCACCTTCGACCAATTGATTCAGCAGGGAATCGGGAACGGTCTCGACCGCCCCGTTGATGAAGATGACGTCGTAGGGCGCCTTCTGCTTGCAGCCTTCGGTCAGACCGCCCTGCACGACCGTGGCGTTCGATGCGCCGCTCGCGGGAACCATGTCCGACGCGATTCGAACCAGGTCGGCGTCCTGTTCCAGCGCGGTCACCGACTTCGCGAGCCGCGCGATCACGACGGCCGAATAGCCGGTGGCGCAGGCGACGTCGAGCACATTGTCGGTCGCGTGGATCGCGGCAAGCTGCAGCAATTTGGCGAAGGTGCGGGGGTCCGGCAGGTACCGTCCTTGCGCGACTTCGACCGGCAGGTCCGCATAGGCGATGGCGCGCTTGGCCGTCGGTACGAACCGCTCGCGCGCAACCGCGTTCATGGCCGCGTGGATGCGCGGATCTGTGACGTCGTTGGGCCGGACCTGTGTCTCGACCATGTTGAAACGTTGAACGGCATAGTCGGACATGGCGATTCGAACCGTTGAGGACGCTGGCTTATAAGGTCCCGGACGGACCCCTGACAACGTGCAGCCTGTCACGCCTTGTTGTCGCCGGGTGCATGCATCTGATATAGGCCGCGCCTGCCGCCGAATCCGAGGCTCGGACCCGGCAAACCAGTTGTGAGGCCACGTGGCGGAGTGGTGACGCAGCGGACTGCAAATCCGCGAACCCCGGTTCAATTCCGGGCGTGGCCTCCATCTTTTAATTCAAATACTTACGCCACTTTTTGAAAGTCAATTTTTAGGCCTAAAAAAGCCTCTGGGGACTCGCTGGGGACTCGTCCGTCTTCGTCACGTGACGAAGACGGACTTGTGATGGCGGTTGGCGCCCCAGGCCGCCGTCAGCCTTTAGGTTCGCCAAGTTGGCGAACCTAAGACCGTCAGGGAACGGCCCCTATAGCCGCGCGTCAGGTGGCCAATGTCCACCACGCTGAAACCACGCAACGCCGTGGGCGGCCGTCTCTTTGATTTTGGCTTGGCTTTCGGCGGCGGAGACTTCGGTGCACCGACCTTCCGCTGCCTACTCACCAATTTCGTCTGCCAGTCCGCGCCGAAATCTTCATCCAGTAAGTTTGTCGGCTGAGCCTTTGCTGGATGGCGGGGCGTGGATACCCCGCGACGAACCGTTCTTCAGAGCAATACGCCGCACAGCAGGATCGCGGCGGGGACAAGTCCGCCGAGGAGCAGCAACGGCAATGCGCAGCCCATGGCGCGGCCGACTTTGCGCTGCCGGCCGCTGCGCGTCAGCGGGATGCCGATCAAGCGCGATATGCGCCCGCTCTCAGCTGAGACGCCGAGAGCGCGGCGCCAGCTGAATGATAACCCGGGAATGCCACGCCTGCGCGTCATTGCCCCGCCGCCGCCGCGTTGGACTCCAGGAAAGGATCGAGATCGTCGTTGCTGCCTGGCAAGGTTCGGCCGGCTGCGCACTCTTCGCGAAGTGCCGCCTTTATCGAGTAAATGAGCCGCTTCATTTTGCGCGCCGCCGCCTCGCGGCTTCCGTCATCGTGGTAAATCGAGCCGCAATAGCTATCGAGGACCTTGATGAGTTCGTCGGCTTGCACGGCAGCGCCTTGGACGGAGGCCGCGCGGAGCGTGGACAGATAATCGCGCAGCGCCTCCTCACGATCGGACAGATGGTCCATCTCACTTTGGAGGTGAACGTCGCCACCGACTGACGCCCTCTTACTGTCGAGGTCCTGGAACCGTTCGCTGAGGCTTTGGATTTCTACGCCGACGCGCACAACCGGATCCGGATGTTTGATCCATTGAAGAAAGCGTTTGTCACGTTTTGCCACGAGTTTCTCCTTGGTCGAGGTTAGAGCCGGGCATCTTTCGTCCGGCTTGTCACTGTGTTATCACACATTCATGGCGAAAAAGCAAACAACCGTGATAACAAAGAAAAGACGCGGGCCCAAGCCGACCGGCAAAGGGCTGCTAATCGGCGTGCGGTTGCAGCCGCCGGCGCTTGCAAAGCTGGACGAGTGGATCGCGGATCAGGACGGTGATCTATCGCGGCCGGAAGCGATCCGAAAACTCGTGCCGCTTGGGATCGCCGCCGATAAAGCGCGCGGTCGGAAATAAACCAAAGATCAGGGTCGCTCTCTTCCATCACACGAAAATCAGCCCCCGGTCCTTGGTGTAAACCGACGCCTCTTCGTCAGGATTTTGAGACATCGCGACAGCACTGTTCAGAAGAGCGATGACGGCGTCGATCTTGGCGGAGCCGGCCACGGACTTTGTCATCACCAGGGCGTTGCCACGCGCTTCGACCTTGGCGTTGCCAACGCTCCAGGCCATCATCCTAGATCCGCAATGTCGAAGCGTGCCGCCGGCGAGTTTGCGGGCGACGCCATTGATCTGGCCTGATAGCTTCCACCCCTGGGCGACGCCGACGATGCGCTCGACAGCGATACCGCGGTTTGTGAGCTCTTCGACGGTCTCCGCAATACCGGCCTGATCAACTCCGACCGCAACCGTTTCGCCGAGCAGTCCCGTAGCTTCGATTTGCTCCACGATATCGGCGACAGCGTGAACATCGTCGCCGACGCGCTTGATGATCGTCAGGTCTCCATCGGCCTTGAAGTCTAGCAGCTTCGCGGCAATGTCCTTTCGCCGCTCCAGCACGACTTCGAAGGCATATACATGCCCCCAGTGTAGCAAGGTCCCGGTTTCGCGCTCGCGGCCCAGGACAGAGATGCCCAGAAGGTCGTCCATGCCGCCGCCATCGATGCCGACCACGATTACTTCTGAGCGTTTCAGTATCTCGTCGAACGTCAATGTCGGATCTGCGGTGCCCTCCCAGTATTCCGCGCCCGCCCAGCGATCGGTGTGCAGCCCGACTCCGATTTCAATCGACAGATGCTGCGATGCCCAGCGCCGAATTTCTTCTTCGCCCTTGGTCTTCGCTGTATCGAAGTCTTCAACCAGGCGGTCGAGCGTGATCGATCGGCCAAGGTTCGGCGTGACCATGTGCCAGAGCGCCGGATTTTCCCACTTGGGCGGGTGGCCGTTGTCCTGGGCAATCTCGAGCGGGAATTCGTAGATGATCGGCATCATCGCGCCCGACGCCCGACCGTCGCGAATAGCGCGCGCGGCTTGAAGCTCGGATCGGAACGCACCTGACGGAGGTTCGTCGGACTGCGTCGTTATTTGTGCGAAAAATGCCTCCGGATTCGGGAGCATTCCACCGCGCAGCTGTCCAATGATGCGAGCTGCACGCGGGTTCTTGGCGATCTCGTGGAGCTCGTCGAGCAGGATGCCGGCCGGCTTCACGCCTGTGAGCGTATCCGCTCCGAATGTCTTGATCTTCAGCTCTGCGCCCGTCGCCTTGTTGGTTATAGTCCGTATATGGGATTGGACCCGCATCCGCTTTTGTAGAAGGCCATTCGGGTCATGCTCGACCATTCCCGCGGCCTGGTCGAACGCCAAATCACTGATCAGCTGGGTGGGTCCAACCAAGAGCAGCTCGGCGCGCGGCCGGGTGTTGAGCAGCAGCGCTGTCATCATCAGCCCGGCGCCGTAACTGGTCTTTGAATTTTTTTTAGGAACGAGCGCGAACAGTTCGCGGATCTTCCGCGCGCCCGATGTCGGATCTATTGATCCGAGAAAGACGCCGACGATCTCTTTGAACCACTCGCCAGCTGCGTCGCTCAGGAGCGGCATGCCGCGCACGTCCGGAAGGACAAGGCTGCCAAAGAGATCGACAGCGCGCTGCGCAGCGGCGGGATTGATACCGTGGGCGTCGTCAGGAACAAGCGAGCGCCCTTCGCGGATTCGGGTTTCCCAATCGGTGCGGGCCAGCGAGATATGTTTCATCGTGTATCAGTTCAAGGTTTTGAGGATGTCGGTCATCGGTGCCGTTCCGATCAGCCTGATCATTCGCGCGAGTGAGATCGGTTTCACTTGTTCTACGCCTGTCCGGCGAACTTTGACGGCGCGAGTGCGGCGACTACTGCCTGCCGCAGAACTTCCTTACCGGCTAGCCGGATATGTTCGCCAGTCACATGAGGCGCGAGCTCACCCAGCGCCACGAACGATGGATCTCCGGCGTGCAATAGCCATTGCAGCGAACGCGACAGGTCCTCGTCGCCACGCTCAAGCGGCGCTCCGGTCTTGTCGTGAGCAATCCGACGCATGCCCCATGCTCCAATATCGGCCTGTTGCTCCGGCGTGAGCGTGCCAACGGGGTAATCACGGCCGTTGATGGTGACGTGGGTGAGCGGCGGTGCCGACTGCAGCGCCAGGATTTCTTCTTGGGTGAAGTTCACGTCGTTCTCCTTTAATAGTTCGGCCGTGAGCCGGGATTAGCGCGCATGTGGTTCGCCAGCTTCTTGGAGAGCATGTGCATGTTCTTTTCGAAGAATTGCGCCACGCTGGGGCCATCCATTGCGTTAACGTTCACATGCATGTGGACGTGGCTGCCGCCCATGCCGCCACCGCCGTTCTCACGGAACGACTGCGCGAACGTCTGAGGCACCACCATTTCGCCTTTATGGAGCAGCGCGGGGCCAGTGCTGGGGATGTTCCAGGCACCTGTCTCGAATGCGGCGAGCGCTGAGTATGATCCTGCGGCGGCCGCCATGCCGGCACCGAATGCAGGCGCGCCGGCGTCGATCGGCCACGGCGCAGCAGCCCATGACGCGACCGCGTTTGCTCCAGCCAATGCCGCGGCCGCAGAGATGCCAGACTGCGCAATTTCTTGCGATGTAGATTTTCCAAAAATCAGCTGTTCGATTTCGGTCTCAATCCACGTTTCAAGCATCTTGGCGGCCAGATCGATGAAGGAATTTTCGATTCCGCTGAGGATATTCAGCATGCCCTGGTTGAACGTCTGACTGCCATTTAACATTCCCTTAATCGCTCCGCCGAATGAAGAAGCGATTGAGCTAGAGAACTGCGTCCACTTTTGCTGCTCTTCGGTAAGTAGTTGCTGGTTCGCCGCATTCACCTGTGAGTCAAAGCCTTTCACGAGCGCGAGGCGTTGCTTCATTGCGGTCGCCCAATCGGCCGTTCCTTTCACGAGCCCTGCATGCTCGGCATCGAACCGCTTCAGGACTTCAGCTTCGATTTGCAGCGTAAGAGCGACCTCGAGGTCATGCCTTTGCTGCGCGGAAATCCGATGTGCCGAATATTCTTCGTTGATGCTCTGAATTGCTTGATGCAAGCGCTCTTGGTAGGCCTGGATGATTTCCTGGAGCTGTTCGTTTGCAATCGACCTCGCCTGATTGGCTTCCGCACGCTCAAGGGCCCCTTCGTTTTGCGTTAGCTGGCGCTCGACGTCTTCCCGCTGCTTGGCGTTCAGCCTCCGGTCGGAAAGCAGTTGCGCCAGGACAGCGTGATCGCGGGCCAGCCGCTCGATGTTGTCCTCTGTCTCCATCGCATCGATCTCGGCCATCGTCTGGCGGGCGTCTTCGATCGCCTTTTGACCGAGATTGCCGAAACCGGAAGTGTTCTTTGCAGCCGGGCCGGCCTGTTCATGCAGCAGCTTCTTGAGCTCGACGTCGGCCTCTTTGATCCCATCACGGAACTTGGTCATCAGAGCGGCCTGGTCGGCGGTTCCAGGTTGGTGAGCAAGTTCGGCGAGCCCGGCGTTCAGATCGGCGATGTGTTGTTTTACAAGTCCAATCTGGATGCCGTATCGATCTTCGGCATCGGCGGCCAGAACTGCTTTGTCGACGATATTTTGATGGGCTGCCGCAATCGCTTTCAAAGCATCGGCAGATGTTTCAACCATCCCCTTGAATTCGCCCGCATCGCGAACCGCTTGGAGGGCTTTCTCGTCGACGAGGCCAAACCCGTACGCCAATCCGACTAAGGCATGAGAGAGATCGACAAACGCAGGCGTGACTGCCGTTTCGAGTGTGTCGCCGGCTTGCGCAAGAGCTTGCCGCGAACGTTCCGCTGATTCGGCCACACCTGGATCGAGCATAAGGCCCAGGTCGGAGAGTTTTTTGATGAGATCGTCTGTGCCCTGCGACCATTGTTCGAGTGCTGGACGGATCTCTTCGCCAGATTTACCGAAGAGGGCAACCTCGAGCCGCGACTGGCGCGCCACGTCCGATATCTTGAGCAACGCGGCGGCAACCGCGGGAAGCGCCTGATCGGCCGGAAGGCTTGCGTCAACGCCGAGCTCGCGGAACGCGTCGGCTTGTGCCTTGGTTCCTTCTTGCGCCTTTCCCTGAAGTCATTGAACTTGCGAATGGCGCTGTCGACGGCAGAAGTTTCAACGCCGGCGAGACGCGCGGACTCCTGGAACGCTTGCAGTGCGGTGGTGGAAAGGCCCAATACCTGGGCCTCGTGTTCCAGCTGCGCAGCTGCATCAAACGCTGCGGTTCCGAGGTGAACAATCTCACCGATGCCGACGGTCAGACCGACCATGGCAAGAGCCGATTGCAGTTCACCGACCGACGACGTCAGGCCCTGCACAGAGAAACCGGCACGGCCGGTTTCGACACCATGCGCTTTCAGTTCGGCGCTGAGTTCCTTAACCCTTGCTTTCGCCTGAAGTGATGCTTCCGATGCTGAAATCGAGCTTTTGCTTGAAATCTTGGGTCGCGGGCCCCATCTGCAGTGATTGTTTCGCGAGCGCATTAAACTCGGCGGTTAGCGCCCTCGCTTGAACCTGCGCGATCTGGAACTTGTTGTTTAGATCAACGACATCAGCCCTGATTATTACAGAGACGTTGCTGGCCATTTATGACACCTCATCGCGCTTTGGGCGGAACACAGTTTCAACTTCAGACGGTGGCGCGTGCCAAACGCGGACGCGATCGGCGCGCGCGACGTTGGTTTTTTTTACATGATGGCTCGCGCAGAGACATTTTCCGTTTGCTGGATCAAGGCGAAGACGCGGATCGTCGCTGATTTCCGTCCGGTGGTCGGCGTAAAGGCGGTACTCCGGAGCTGTTCTATGACAGCGTCGTCCGTTTTCTACAGCCTCGCAGCGGTGGCCGGCGCGCTCGACGACGAGCTTGCGCCAGGCGGCGTGATCCGCTGTCGAGTACCAAGGGTCCGAGACCTTCGGCGGCGGCTTCACGGATCTTGTATCGACCACACGAACCGCCGGCCCGATCGATCTCAGCTTAGTCATGACGCACGGCATCCCACGAGCGTTGGAGCGCTACTGTCGGCGACAAGCGCTTCTTCGCGTCGCAGTGAATTGTACATTCGTCGGGATGTTTCATCCCACAGGGATCGGCCTCAGGACGGCCGCAGAAACCGAATGCACCGCCGGTCGGCGGGTCGTTGAAGTGCTGAAAGCACTGCGTCTGAATTTTCAAACCACACGGAATGCTGCTCGGGCGCCCGCAATCGCCAATCGGCACAGGCTCCGGCTCCGGTTGCTCAACTCCGTGGATCGCGCAATCGTCGGGATCTTCCATTCCGCACGGCTCGTCCGGCTCGCGGCCGCAATTCGGGTCGCCGATGACCTTGTCGGCTTCATGCAGGGCGCTGGGCTTGAACCGTCCGCGCATCTCAGTTCAACCCGCTCGAATAGGCCGCCCATGAACGACGCGCAGCGCGCTTTCGTTCGACGCCGGCATGGATGCAGCACTTGCTTGCGTCCTTCAGCCCACACGCCTGATCCAGCGCATGCGAGCAGAAGGCGATGCGTTGCCCTGACGCTTCAACTCGAGCGCTCAGATTTTCGATGATGGCGGCTTGCTGCTTGGTGATCTCGAGCATCGCGTCGGAGTGACGCCGGATTTCTTGAAGAAGCTTCTTCCTGCGCTTGTTCATTTGTGTCCTCTCAAGCTTTCTGAAGAAATCCACGCAGTCACCTCTCAGATAGCGCCCGGGGCGCCGGCTTCCTCGTCGGCGCCCCGGTTGCTTCGACATGTCGAGGCCGCGCGACTGAAAGGAGGAGAACGTCGCCGCTTCGTGTGGGGGTTATTTTTCGTGTACTCGCCCACTACCACGCGCAGGGTAAGAAAACCGAAAAACCCCTGCGAACTCATGATCAATTTCCGACCAACATTGCGATCGGCCCGTAGTTCGTCGAGTCGCCCACGGAATGGTTGATGATGTCTTCGCGTCGCGACCCGCGAACTGCGACCTGGTCTAAATCGGCATATCGTTCAGATGAGGTCGAGACGATCGTCTGATCGTGCCGCTCGACCAGCACTGACGACATCGAGAGGTTGCCAAAGTAGAGCATCGATTTGCCGCTCAACGTCGTCGAGATGTTCGGCAGCTTCACGCTCATCATCACAGGAAACCCGAGATAGAACGGCGTCTCGAACTCCGTCGACGATGCCGGACGACAGGTATCCGCCGCCGGCAGAACCCGCAAGGCGGCACATGGTCTGGGCGAAACAGAGCTGGCTGCAGTACCAACGCGCGCCAGGCACGGCGCTGCTGATAATGCCGCCCATCAGATTTGCCAGGTCGGTGGCGTCGAGCGTCAGAAAGGTGTTGTGGCCGGACGCTGCGGTGAGCGCCGACTTTAGACCGACAAGCATTGTTGCGAGGCCGGACATGCCTCGGTACGTCGAGGTTCCGTCGCCGTTAAAGCCACAGTCGTCCTCGACGGCTGCAAAGGCGTAGCCGATTTCACTGACAAGAAACTCTCCGAGATCGGCGGCCGTGTCTTCGAAAAGCTCCGCAGATCCGAGCGCAAGTATGCCTTGCTTCTTCAGAACGCTGTTTAAGGCATCGAGTTGGAAACTCGATGCCGGAATTGCGCCGCCTTCTGAAACCCAACTCGCGGTCAGGCCGCCAATTCGGCGCGGCCTGACGATGTTGTCTGTGCTCGACGGCCGCGTCTCTGCGCCGCGCCGAAATGCGCCGACGGTGTCGCGCACTGAGATGATCGCGGCGTCAGTGTCCGTCGGGACAAGGAATCCGCCGGCGGTGTTGCCGCTCTCGTTCGACGCCTTCTGCAGCGCGATACCGTTTTCGATGCACCAGGCGCGAGATTTTCCAACGCCGGCGAGCGCTCTGAAAAAATGTCCCGCGCGCTCAGCACGCTGCTCAGCTTTCGCACCGACGAAGGCGCGGGGGCGACTAAGGTCTTGCATGCTTTTTGATCTCCTCGACGTCAGCAGGTGTGATGATGCGTTCGGCAAGCGCGGCGGCGATTGCCATTTCGAGACTGTCGCCGTTGGGATAGACGACGCGGACGCCGGTCCCCATATACGCGGCGAACGGAAGCTGCACTGAACCAGGTTCAAGCTCGTCGATCTTTGCAACCGCCCAGGCTTCGAGCGCATGGAGCTTTAGCACGGTCAAAATATGGTCGCGCGCACATGCACGGTAGACGTCGATTTGCTTCTCAAAGGACTTTACGGACTCGTCGCTGCGCGCTTCGGCACGCTGGTCCTGCAAAGCCTTGAGAACGAGATCAATCGCCTCGCGTTCAACAAACAGTTGCTGCTCACGCGTGTACGACGGAGCTGGACTCAGAGGCGGCGGTTCGGCACCCCGCAGGAGTGCTAGCGCGCGGGTTCGCGCCTGGAGAGTGCGGTCATCCGACGGCTTGGGCTCGGGCATTCCAGCCTTGCGCCCTTCAAAAATCGCGACCAGCTGCGCCGTGATCGCGTCGCGCTGACGGCTGTATTCGCGGATTTCAAGTTCAATTTCGGCGCTACGCTGCCGGCTGATTTCGGACGTTTTGTTGCTTGCCATGGCCAAGGTCTAGAACCTTTTCCGGCTCCGAAACGCATCGGATGCGTTTTTCTTTCGGCGCCGCCGGCGCTCGGCGTGTATGCGAGCGATATTGTTGCGGACCTCAACCGGGTTGTCGGGGTCAATCGCGTACTTGAGACCAACAATTCCGGCGGAGTGTCTGCCGCCGATCGCGTCGGCTTCATCAGTCCACTGCTTCGTGATCCGCGCTTCGGTTTCGGTCTCCAGTTCACCGTTGACATCGCCGTCGACATTCGCCGCCGCCTTGCGTGCTGCGCGACGTATCGCGACTTTCAAATCAACCGACCTTCCCGACAGTCGCAGAAGTTCCGCCCTGAAGGCCGCGACGGCGATGTCGACATCGGTCATTGGCGGCGGATATCCCGAAGCTTCGGCCAGCCGTCCGGATCGCGACTATGCATCAGCTTGAGAAGGTCGATCGCCTCGACGTCGCCCTCCACGGCCGCCCGGTACATCACGCCCTTGAGGGTCTCTAGAGCGCGTGCGCCGCGCGTCGCTATGGCATCCGCGTAGTCACGCCGGAATTCCTCCACGCCGATGTCCAACACGGCCGCGATATTTTCGTGCCGCCAGCCGTTTGCGAGCAGAATTTCAGCGAGTCCGACGTCGTCAGGCGTCGCGGTCATCGACGCCGCTCCCGAAGTACATGCCCACAGTTCGGACAAACCTCTGCCGACGCGCGTGCTGCGCCCGTCCTGCGGCGCAGTCGGTCGACAAAGCCGGTCGTTGTCACCCGCCGCCCGCCGGCGATCGCGCTCGCTAGCTCCTCCTCGAAGATCTCCTCGGGCACAGTCGCCATGTACAGCATGCGTTGGACGCGAACTCGGGAGACGCCAAGGATTCGTGACACTTCCGTGATCGAAAATTCTGCCTCGCCGGCGTCCACCATCGCGAAGTAGTCGCCCAGGGTGAAGTTGGGTTGATCGGCGTGTGGGTTGTTCCCCGGGGAGCAGTCAGCCATCCTAGTTCGGCTTCCCGGGCAGGCCGTCGAGCAGGTCTTGGAACCGGCGCGCACCTTCGGTCATTTCCGGCTCGGAATTTTCGACAGGCTTGTCGTTTCGCTGCGATTTTGCACCGTCGGGAGAAGCCGACAGCGCGGCGAGCGCCTGGATCGCGGGAACTTTGCCGCTGTCGGACGCATTCTCGAGACGCTCGAGCATCCGATCGCGAAGCAGCAAGCGCCCGTATCGCAGTTCGAACTCGAACATCGAACGCAGTTTGTCGACGCTGAGTGACATCAGGATCGCGACATCGTCTTCCGACATCCCGTCGGCGACTAGCCGAGCGACACGGCGGCGAAGATCGAACATCGTCGCCTTCGTCGGCGTCGCGGCGCTCGCATCCTTAGGTTGCAAACGAAATTTGTTCCGCGAACCCGGCTTGCGCCCTGCACCCTTTCGTTTTCCTCCGTGCATCAGATCTTGATTTCCCTTTGATAACCCGAATTGAAAATGAAACGGCACAATCTCCGAATGGGACCATGGGCGGCTGACCGCTGAGTCGGCAGGTCAAATCGAGACCCCCACCCGGTATGACCATCGTCGCCTGAAGGGCCCATCATCGTTCGTTCATCCAGTACAAGCCTGTGGTCTCAGCGCGCGCGCCGATGCGAACGCCAGTCTCCATTGGTCGGGCCCTGGCCGCGCGGACCAATGCATCCAATGCAACGGCGAGATGACAGCGTGACTCAGCTGGCGCCGAGCCGAGCGCCATCATCGTTGACCGGATCGCGAACAACGCATGCACTTCGTGCTGTTGGGCTCTCGATAGTTCCGCTGTGTCGATTTCTTTTGCTTCACGCGATGCGCATGCTCGAGCAGCGGGCGAAGCGTGGTCGCGAACCACGGCCGATGCCTCAAGCAATAGACGATCGCGTGCGTTCATCGATCGCCCTAGGCCGCAACGCCGGCACGATGGCTGCGATTGAAATCGATGAGCTCCACAGCTTGCTTACGTATGTGATCGACTTGCTCGTTGTGAAGGTCGATGAGTTGGTTGATGACGTCCGGGGGCGCGTCCACAACCAAGGCTGTCGGCGCAAACGCTTTCAGCCTGTAGAACATTACGCCGATCGTCGTGCCGGCGTAGTCAGTGACCGGAGTCCATCTTGACGCTCCAATCACGATATTCGGTTGCTTAAGAGCCGTTGAGACTAGGTCTGCTTCTCGGTTCGTCTCGTTGTTCATTGTGTCGATCTCCTGTGGTTGTCGGTTTGGTGATGTCGGTCAGTTCATTTTGCTTTTTTGGGATAGCAACGACGCCCGTCGACTGCCTGGGCCACTCGCCATGGTTCTTTGCAGCCTCAGTCTCGGTCAACATTTTCACAATCTTCGCACGAGAAGCGAGCTCGTCGATTCCAGTCGTTTGCGCGTATGCGTTTCCGAGAAGGTCCAGAAGCTCGGAGATCAGGAATCCGAAAACGCCGGGATCGTTCAGCTCGGGATCCAAGCACTTCACCGAATGTCGAATCCCCACTTTGCCGTCGGGAAGAAGAGAGACCATCAGCACGAGCCTCTCTGGGTCACGGTCTTTTTCCTCAGCCACTTTTTCGTTCTCCTTTTTCGTTCAAAACGTACTTGCGCACGACGCGGCGCGAAAAGGTTCTTTCAAAGGTTCAAACCAAAGGTTCTTCTGCACGCAGCCCGCTGCGTTGTGACAGCGCAGTCGGCTGCGTTGTGACAGCGCAATTCGATTTCTCTTTTTGCCCTCATCCAACAGCGCGCTCCGCTTCGTCGTTGCGTTCGTCCAACGACGCAGTCCGCATCGCTGTTACATTTCGCGGTATCCACAGCTGGAAGTGACAGCTTGTCCGACCCAAACCTTGCGATGTGACGAAGCCGTAGAACCTCAGAATGCGAAGTGCTTCGTTGACGGTTCGCTTTGAGTTGCTGCTTGCCTTGGCCAGACGGCCGACGCTCGGATTGAGGCGTCCCGTCTTCATGTTGCGATGCGTTTTGAGCGTCTCGCCAACGGCTTTTGCGAAATTGGGAACGCCAGGATGCGCGAGAAGTGCGATTTCCCAGCACGACAAGTCTTCTCGCGTCAGTGCCTCTCTGAAGCCGTCTTCTGCCATGTGCGCGACGCCTATGCTGCCGCATGTCGGTCTGTCGGGACGCGCCTGCACGTTGAGAGCCACGCCTGGAGATCGGTCGCCGTGTAGAAACACCGACGGCCGACTTTCATGAATGCTGGGCCGCGACCCAGGCTACGCCACATCACCAACGTCTGCGGCTTGTGGCCGATCCGTTGAGCGGCTTCTTCCGTAGATAGAAGCTCCTTGAAGTCCACCATCATTCGTCACGCTCTTTTGTTTGCATGACGAAGATGACGAAACTTCTTCTGAAGTGAAGGTAGTCCTTGAAAAATAGTTGTCGCAGAAATGGGCCATAAACGGCCTAATTTCGAAACAGCTATTGTGGACCGCTTTTCAGAACGAGAGCGTGAAGCTTCAACTCGCCCTTCGGCACGCCTTTGAGATAGCTCGAACTGCTTTCGAGCAATAGCGGCACGACCTTCGATGGACCATCATCGCCCGAGTAGAGCCTTAGATCCTCCAGGTATCGCGTCGCTGTCGTTCTGAACTCCGCGTTCGCTTTTGTTTTCGCGGCGGCGTGATTGTAGAGGGCCTGAAGGGATGCGTTGGCATATCTCTTCTCAACCGGCGCGCCGCTGAGGTGTTTGCCGAGCCGCTCGACAGCCCAACTCACCGACCTACGCGCTCCAGGATGGTCACGGCGCCATTCTACATGGGCCCAGACGAGCACGAGATTCCCGAAATAATTCTTGGGCGGTCTCCCCTTGCCGCGGAGCGGAGCGGTTTCGACACGCGACAGCTGCCTCTCGACGCTCGCTTTGCCGTGCCTCTCGAGGAGATCGAAGAGCTGCTCGCGGTCGGCCTTCGTCCAGCGCTTCATTTGCGTCGCCTGCGTCTGGGCAACTTCACGACGTTGTCCGGTTTCGGCGTGTCGCCCTTCGCTATGACCGCCGCCATGGAGACGCCCAGCTGATCATTCACGTCCGCTGCAGCGTCGCGCGCCAGGTGCGCGTAGCGCGCCGTCGTGGCGGCAACCTTGTGGCCAAGGAGCTTTCCTATCATCTGCAGAGAGACGCCGTTGGCCGCAGCGTGGCTCGCAAACGAATGCCTCAGGTCATGGAGCCGCACGTCGCTGAGACCGGCCTTGCCGCGGCATTCAACCCACGCCCTGGTCAAGCTTCGGTAGGCTTCGCCCTTTACGGCGCCGGCGATGATGTAGGGCCCGACATGCGCCAGGCCTTCGAGCACGGCCAACGCGGCTTCGCTCAGGTGAATCGTGCGCGCGTCACCGGTCTTACTGTCAGGCAGCCGGATGATGCGGCGATTCCAGTCGACATATTCCCACTTGGCAGAGAGGATCTCGCCGGAGCGCGCGCCGGTGAACAACGCCAGGCGCAGGCCAGCCGCAGCGTGCGGGCCGATCCGGCCGGCCTTCTCCGTCGACGCAATCGCGCTGACGGCTGCCCTCAGCTCGTCCTCGCTCAGAAACCGTTCCCTGGACGTCTCACGATAAAGCTTGATCCGGCGTGCCGGGTTCGACATCGGCGGCCGCAGATTGCAGTCCTCAGCGAACGTCATCAGCGACCGGAAAACGGCCGTCGCATAGTTTGCCCGCCGCGGAATAGCCTTCATTCCGGCATGAAAGATATTTACGTCATCTTTTGTAACGCGAGAGACGATCAGGTGGCCCAACGCGGGCTTGATTCGCTGGTCCAACAGGCGCCGATAGTCGTACGCCGTGCGGGGTTTCAATTTGGGCTCGACATATTCGCGGTACCAGCGCTCGGCGAGGTCAGAGACAGTCGTCTGGCCCGCTTCGACCGCCTTTGCGCGCGCAACCTTCTCGAGCTTGGGGTCGCGGCCCGCCCTCATGTCGATCAGCGCGCCGCGCGCCTCCAGTCTGGCATCGACCACTTTCTTGGTTGGAAACTGGCCGATGCGCACCCGCTTGGGACGGCCGCCGACGCGCGCCTGCGCGAAGTAAATCTTGGCGCCGGCGGGAGTGATGCGCACGCCAAAACCGGGCTGCAGGACGTCGAAGACGATCCGATCGCGGCCGTCGACAGTGAGCGCCTCTACCTGGTCCTCCGTTAACCGAACCGGCCCGGAGGACTCGCCACGCTTATTCGAACGTGCTGCGCGTTTTGGGATCATCCGCGAACATGCCTTTCGAGTCCCCAGGACCTCGTTTTTCACCTATCTCGGTATATGTCAACGGATTTTAGTTTATATTACTGTAGATAAAACAACGGTAGCGAGTCCCCAGAACACCGGTCTATGTCCATCGGAGAGCCTGCAAATCCGCGAACCCCGGTTCAATTCCGGGCGTGGCCTCCACCTCCCTTTCAGGGCAGATTGCACCAAAATCGGGCTTGTTAAGCCTTTATTAACCTTGCCCGGGCAAGCTCTCCCCGTCTTCCCTTGAAGACACCCCACCATTACCCAACGCCTTGGGGCCGGGCTAACACCCGGCCTCTTTTTCTTTGTGTCCCAAGAATGCTGGCTTTTTTGGCCGCAGACTTTTGGCTAGCCATCGCCAAAGAGACAGGCTAGACACCGCGTCCACGTCATGGTCCTCGGTAGCTCAGCGGTAGAGCAACCGGCTGTTAACCGGTTGGTCGCTGGTTCGAATCCGGCCCGGGGAGCCATTCTTTTCAAAGACTTATAGACAAGATGACGACGCTCACGTCCGCCAGAATCACTTGCGGCGGCACGGCAAGCGCCAATCGTCACGTTTACCCGAAAGCCCTAGATTTTGTTTTCGGCGAAACGAGCAAAGTAGTCACAAATGATAGTCCCGAAATCTGCGTTTGCCTTCATTCTTGTGATGACGCCCGTGATTGCGAATGCCGGGCCCAATGGCGATTCGCAATGCGCTGCTATCGATGACAGCGTTGCGCGCCTTGCTTGTTACGACGCCGCGAATCCGCCACTTCAGCCAGCGAGAGCCTCGACGCCGTCGAATACAGACAAGGAGCGCGAACGTGACCATCGGGCTTGGTACGACCCCGGGCGTATATTTGGTACTAGTCCTGCGCAGCAAACTCAGCCGGAACAATTCGGTTCGGAGAGTTTGAAACCGCCTGTCAACGATAGCTCGAACTCCGCGTCGCGTCGGCCGGAACCAATCGAGAGCATCAGCGCAGGGGTCACCGACTACACAATGGATTCACTTGGTCACTTTGTTGTAGTGCTCGACAACGGCCAGGTTTGGACGCAATCGCAAAACGATAATGGCCATGCGCGTTTCAGGAAGAATCGCCCCAACGCAGCGGTGATATCTCGCGGGCTTCTGGGTGGCTACGGCTTGGTACTTAACGACGGAGTCGCCTCTTACACCGTGCGCCGAATAAAATAGATCTGATAGTTCAATCGTTCCCAGCCGCGATGCTAGATGCCAAAGCGGGGTGACGGCCAGAACCAAGGCGCTCGGTGTTGGCGCATTCACCGGTTGGTCGCGGATTCGAATTTGGCCCCGCGGGTACCACTTTCGGGCTTTAACCGCCGCCAACCAAAGTCGCCCAGCCGAACATTTTGTGCGCTCCACCCTTCTAATTTGATCTGGATCAGTTCGGGTTTCTGACGTCTGCGTCATTCTTTTTGGGGATCGACTTGATCCGTGGGAGAAGACGATGGGACAGCAAGCCAAGATCGTTCAAAAGGGACCGTGGCAAGTCACGATGACGCCTGACGACCTCTATCGCAATCCGATGGAGATCGCGTGGACCTTCGACTACACGCTCGGCAAGGGCAAAGTCGAAGATCTCTACAAGCGCGCCAAGCAGAACCAGTGGGATTCCGATGAGCTGCTGCCGTGGGACACCAAAGTTGATCCTTCCAGTCCGCTGATCGCCGATCGCTCGTCCGCCTACTACAAAATGCCGTTCTTCCAGAAGCTGTCAAAGTCACAGCGCGAGACGTTCACGGCGCATTCGACGGCGCAGCTACTCTCGCAATTCCTCCACGGCGAACAGGGCGCGCTGATGACGGCGGCCTGCGTCACGCACTCTGTGCCGGACGCGAACGCCAAGCTCTACGCAGCCACTCAGACGATGGACGAAGCGCGGCATGTCGAGGTTTATGCCCGCTATTGCGAGAAGATCGCGATGGTCTATCCGATGTCGCCCTGGCTGAAGGCCCTGATCGACGCGACGCTGAAATCGGATCGCTATGAGAAGGTCATGATCGGCATGAACATGATCGTCGAAGGCCTCGCACTCGGCGCCTTCAACAACATGTACCACACCACCAACTGCCCGCTGTTGAAGCAACTGACCTTCAACGTCATGCGCGACGAGTCGCGGCACGTGTCGTTCGGGCATGCCTATCTCGGACCCGTCATCGCCAAGCTCGACGAAGCGTCGCGCGAAGAGCTTGCCGAATTCACGTTCAACGCCATCAACCTGATCGTTCAGGCGACCATGATGGGCGGCAATCAGGGCTTGGCCAGCAAGCTCGACCCGGGTTTCGTGCAGGTGCTCAACAATTCGGGCATCGACGAGAAGGACTTCTTCTCTGGAATGGAAGAAGCGACGAAGGAAGGAATCGAACAGGAACTCCCGCCTGGCCAGATCCACTCCATAAAAGACTTGATGCTTCCGGCCATTGCGCGTGTCGGCCTAATCACGCCGACAGCCCGCAAAAAATACGAAACAGCCGGCATTCCGATCTTCGAGGATCCCCGCGTTCTCGAAGCTATGGAGGGTGGCACGCCGCAAATGCAAGCGGCTGCCGAATAGTCCAACCTCCAATCGGCCTCGTCCCTCCCTGCCCCTGGGACGAGGCCACTTTTTTGAGCTCAAATGATGCATCGCGCCGAGTTGCTAGCCTCAAGGGTTCCGCGCTACACGAGTTACCCCACTGCGCCCCACTTCCATGCAGGCATTGACGCCGCGACATGCGAGAACTGGCTCGGTCAGCTTCCCGCGAAGATGCCGCTCTCGCTCTATGTGCATATTCCCTTCTGCGACACGCTTTGCTGGTTTTGCGGCTGTCACACGAAGGTCGTCAACGTCTACCCGCCGGTGGCGTCCTATCTGGACCTGCTCCGCGTCGAACTTGCGCGCGTGGCGAAAATCACCGGACGCGGTCACCCCGTCACCCACATCCATTTCGGCGGCGGATCGCCGACGCTGCTCAAGCCGGAAGATTTCGCGGAAATCGCGTCGCAGATCCGCGCCCACTTTGCGGTTGCGCGCAACGCCGAATTTGCGGTCGAGATCGACCCGAGGGGGCTCAGCGACGCGATGATCGCCGCGATGGCAAAGGCCGGCGTGAACCGCGCGAGCATTGGCGTCCAGGACATTGACCCCGTCGTCCAGCGCGCGGTGAACCGCATTCAGCCCTTCGAAACCACCAGGGCGGTGATCGACAAGTTGCGGGCTGTTGGCATTTGCAATCTGAATGTCGACATCATGTACGGCCTGCCCCACCAGACGGTTTCGCATGTCGAAAAAACGGTCGAGGCAATGGTCTCCCTGAAGCCGAACCGGCTGGCCGTGTTCGGTTACGCGCACGTGCCGCACATGAAACGCCACATGTCACTGATCGACGAAAAGGTTCTGCCGTCGACCGACGAGCGCATCTCCCAATTCGACCACGCGCAAAGCGCGCTTATTGCGGCCGGATATGAACCGATCGGTCTGGATCATTTTGCACTGCCCGACGATCCGATGGCGATCGCGGCGCGCAACGGCATTCTGAGCCGGAATTTCCAGGGCTATACGACCGACACGGCGCCGGCATTGATCGGCATTGGGGCATCGGCGATCAGCAGCCTGCCGCAAGGCTATCTGCAGAACGAGACGGACGTTCCTAAGTATCGCGAGATCATCAAGGCGGGCAAGCTACCGACCGCGCGCGGCGTGGCGCTGACTGCCGAAGACAAAGTCCGGCGCGCGATCATCGAACGATTGATGTGCAGCCTGCGCGTCGATCTGGCCGAGGTTGCACGCGTGCATGACTTCGTTCCCGAGCATTTCAGCCATGAGATGGCGAGGCTCAAGGAACTCCAGAAGCTTGGTTTCGTCGAGCTCGATGCCTGGAAAATTTCCGTGCCGGCCGATCAGCGCGCCGCCGTGCGGCTCGTCTGCGCGGTGTTCGACGAATATCTCGATCCGGCTGCGGCGCGCCACGCCCTCGCGGTCTAAGCGGCCCCTCGCTTACTCGTCATCGTCCAGCAGTATGCGGGCAGCATCGCCGTCCGGGTCGTCATACTGGCCAGTGCTCATTGCCCACAGCAAAACGCCGAGCGCGACGATCCCTATGACAAACGCTGCGGCCAGGATCAGTCCCATGTCTCGCCCTTCATTCCACGGCGCGCGGTATTGAAATTCGCAAGGCGTTCAGCGTCACGATGAGTGACGACGACGCCATCGCGATTGCCGCGATCAAGGGTGTGACCATACCACAGGCGGCGAGTGGCACGGCAACGAGATTGTAGAGTGTAGCGACGGAAAAGTTCTCGAGCACGCGGCGGCGCGACTGGCGCGCCACATCCACGGCGGCCACGACCGGACTTAGCGACGCGCCGTTGAAGACAATGTCGGCCGCCGATTGCGCCGCGTCGCTGGCCGACGCCGGCGACATCGACACATGTGCAAGGGACAAGGCTGCTGCGTCGTTGATACCGTCGCCAACCATCAGAACGTGATGGCCGGCGGTCTTGAGGCTGTTCAATTCCTCGGCCTTTTCCTTCGGACCGACGCCGGACTTCCAGTTCGATATATCCAGAACCCTGGCGACGCGTTCGACCGCGTCGCTGCGATCACCGGAAAGGATACGCGGATCAATATGACGCGCGGAAAGTGCGGCGAGCGTGCTGCTCGCGGCCGGGCGCAACGGCGCGTCAAACAGAAAACAGACGGGCGCGCGTGCCCCCCGCCGAAGCCAGAACGACGTCGACACTGCATTCGGAGCATCCGCACCGACCCAGTCCGCACGCCCAAGGCGCCAGACTTCACCATCGACACGCGCTTCGAGACCCAAGCCTTCAATTTCACGAAGGTCCGTGGCGACACGCCCTGTGCCCGCCGCGCGCGCGATCGCCTGCGCGAGTGGATGACGGCTGGCGCGCGCCAACAAGGCGGCGTCGCGAATGTCGGCGACGGCCAGTGAATCGCGATTGCTGAGCTCCAGCCGGTCGCTCGTCAGCGTACCGGTCTTGTCAAAAATGGCGATGTCGGCTTCGGCAAGTCGCTCCAAAGCGTCCCCCGACTTCACGATGATCCCGCGCCGGAACAGCGCGCCGGTCGCAACAATCTGAACGGCAGGCGCGGCCAGTCCGAGCGCACAGGGACATGTCACGATCAGGACCGCGACCGCATTGGTAATCGATGTGGCGAATGAGGCATGAAGGAAAAGGAGCCAGACAGCAAAAACAGCGAGCGCCGTGATGTGCACGATCGGGACATAGGCGACCGCAGCTTTGTCGGCGAGGCGCACGTAGCGGCTTCGTATCTGCTGCCCTGCTTCGATGAGACGGGCAATGTCCGCGACAAGCGAGTTTTCGACGGCCGCCGTCGCGCGCAAGGTGATCGGCCGATCCAGCACGATGGAGCCGGCATGAAGCGCCAGGCCGCGCACGAGTTGAACCGGCGCGCTTTCGCCGGTGACAAGCGATGTGTCGATCAACGCGTCGTCGGATTCGACAATGCCATCCACCGGCGACCGCTCGCCCGCGGCCAGAATGAGCCGTTCACCAGGATTAACGTCGGTGGCCATGATTGTCTGGATCGCTCCGTCAGTATCCATGCGGCGGACCATCACCGCCTGCATCGCCACGAGCTGGCGCGCCGCTTCGCCTGCCCGACGCCTCACCCGCAAATCGAGATAGCGGCCGATCAGCAGCAGGAACGTCAACATCACGGCTGCGTCGTAATAGGTCTGGGTTCCGTGCAGGACCGATTGATAGACGCTGAGCCCCAGCGAAAGAATGATCGCCAGGCTGATCGGTACGTCCATGTTGGCGCGGCCGGCGGACAAACCACGCAGCGCTGAACGGAAAAACGGCCGGGAGGCGATGAGCGCGGTCGGGCATGCGATGAGGGCCACGATCCAGTTGATGACAGCGCGGGTCCCGGGGCCCATATCGGCAACGCCGAACCAGACCGCCTGCGTCGAGTCCGTGAGAGGAACCACAAACGCCACGCCGAACGCGGCAATCGCGAGGCACTGCAAGAGAAAACGTTCGCCCTTTTCGTCGGCGGAAATGGCCTCCGACGGTTTGAAGAGCGACGCCTTGTAGCCGAGCGCGTCGACGCGTGAAACGACGACGTCCGGCCGCAATTGAATTCCGCGCACCGTCAGCCTGCCTGTCGAGAGGTTAAATCGCACATGATGAACATCGTCGAACTTTGACAGGCCTTTTTCGATTTTTGCGATGCAGTTGGCGCAATGAGCGCCCTGCACAAGCAGCTCAATCGCGGAATCCTTCACAGAGCGGTCGAGCCATTTCGGGCCGTCGGCGACCCTCAGTGCGCTTGGTCGTTCCCGCGTCAGCGTATCCATACGCGCCGGATCGCTTCAAACGGCGTCGAAGGTGCGTGCGTTACCGACACGATCAGGTCCCACGCGCCAGGCTGTATGCCGGTACCGTCACCTTCGTAAACGCCGATTGAGACCGGGTGCAGCGGGATCTCGCGGTCCTTGGCCTCATCGGAAGGGTGCTTGAGCAGAGCAGTCAGCGAAAGATTGCTGATTGGGGCTCCAGCACGGTCAAACAGGGAAACCAAAATGCGAGCGCCCGACTGGCCGTTCCGCGTCGCGTCAAGCGTCGCTTTCCAGCCCAGCTGCGCCTGCAATGCGTGACGCTCCAGCGTTTCGTTATATTCAATGCCTTGCATGTAGGGCTTCTGTTCGTCCTCGCCGCTGAACGTCGTGTAGGCCTTGACGATGAAAAAGACATTCACAGCCAGCACAACTGCGAACGTCGCGATCAAGGTGGTGAGAATGTGGTAGCCGGTCCAGGTTCGCGTCATCTCAATTCTCACCGCTCACAAAAACAGATTCGGATTCAACGGATTCGTGCGTTCCAGGATCGGTGAGATGGAACTCAATCTCCTGGCCGCCCGGTTTCAGATCGTCTTTCGCCACGGTCAGAAGCACGCGAACGGCCCGGACGCGGTCGGGTTCGACGGGAATTGAAATCGGCAAGGTCGTGTTCGGGATGCCGATGACCTTGATTGAAGAAAATTTTGCGCCTGTGACCGTAAGCAAGAACGTCCGGGTCCGATCGGCATGATTGAGCAATTTGACCGAATAGCCGTTCAAAACGGCGCCGTCCGAATGACGGACGAATTCCGGATTGCGATCCTTGAGCGCGTCTATGCCGATCGAGAATCTGGCCCACAAGCCATACAGCATCACCGCACCGACGAGCACGAGAACGACGGCATACAGGATTGTGCGCGGCCGTATGAACTTGAACCTGGACCTCTCGCCCCTGATGCGGCGTTCGACGTTTGCGTCCGTGTCATAGGCAATCAAACCGCGAGGCAGTCCGACCTTGTCCATGATCTCGTCGCAGGCATCGATGCACAGCGCGCAATTAATGCATTCGAGTTGCGTGCCGTCACGAATGTCGATCCCCATGGGACACGCAGCGACGCACTGATGACAATCGATGCAGTTGCTGGTGGTGCTCCAGGGTTGGCCCTTCTTGTGTGGCTTGCGCGGCTCCCCACGGTCGCGGCGATAGGTAACCGCAAGCGCTTCGTTGTCCGTCATGGCCGCCTGGATGCGTGGCCAGGGGCACATGTACGTGCACACCTGCTCGCGCATAAGGCCGCCAAGCGAGTAGGTCGTGAATGCCAACACGCCCACCGAGAGCGTGGCGACGAGTGGGGCCTGACCGTGCAGAAACTGCTGCGCGAGCATCGGCGCGTCTGCAAAATAGAAGACCCACGCGCCGCCGGTTGCGATGGCGATGAGAATCCAGATCGCGTGCTTGGAAACGCGCTTGGCGATTTTCTCCGCTGTCCAGGGCTGTGCCGCCAGTCTTATGCGCGCACTGCGGTCGCCTTCGAGAAGATTTTCGACCCAGATGAAGAGGTCGGTCCATACCGTTTGCGGACACGTATAACCGCACCACAGCCGTCCGAACAAGGATGTGACGAGAAAGAGCGCAACCGCCGAAAGGATCAGCAAGCCCGTGATGTAATAGACTTCCTGCGGCCAGATTTCGATAAAGAAGAAATAGAACCGCTCATGGACAAGATCGACAAGCACAGCCTGGCTTGGCGCGCCCGGCCCACGGTCCCAGCGGATCCAAGGCGTCAAGTAATAGATCGCCAGCGTCACCGCCATGAGCGCCCATTTCGCCTTTCGATAGGTGCCATGAACAAGCTTCGGGTAGATCGGCTCGCGCGCCTTGTACAATTTGCGAGCGGCTGCGCTGTTCGTGGCGCGCGCGTCACTGTCATAGGCGGCTTCGTCCGTCGATGCGGCCCGCTCAAGCAAATCGATGCGATCCATTTTTGTTGCGCGTAAGTTCGCGCCCTCGCCTATTCGCCGCCGCCAAGGCTGTGCACATAGACTGCCAGAGACTTTATCTCTTCCGGTGTAAGCCGGCCAGCCCAAGTCGGCATGACGCCGCCATGGCCATTCCAGATTTGGTCGCGAATGTCGGCCGGAGTCGATCCGTAGAGCCAATCGCCGTCCGTCAGGTTCGGCGCGCCCATTGCGCGGTCGCCATGACCGTTTGCACCGTGGCACGCTGCACAATTGTCGGCGAACAGCTTCGTGGCGCGCTTCACCGCTGCCGCATTCGCGGACCGTCCGGAGATCGAAACTACATAGGCCGTCAAATCGTCGATCTGGGCATCATTCAAAATCTTGTCGTGCCCGAATGCCGGCATCTGTGACTGCCTGGTGTCGGGGCTCGCCGAGCGGACACCGACGGTGATCGTGTGCTGGATATCTTCCAGCTTGCCGCCCCACAGCCACACATCGTCATTCAGATTGGGGTAGCCGTGTGCGCCCTGCCCGCCGGAGCCGTGACACGGCGCACAATTGTCGCCGAACAAGGACCGGCCTTCCGCCATCGCAAACTGCTGCAAGTCGGCGTCGTTCTGGATCTGCTGCAAAGAGGCATTGGCCAGCCGGCTTTCGCTCGCATGACGCTGGGTCTTCAGGGCGTCGACTGCGACGGCGACATCTTCTCGCTGAGAATGATTGAGTACGCCGTGCGTGTACCCGTTCAGAAGCGGCCAGGACGGCATGAACACCCAATAGGCAAAGGCCCAGGCAATGCAGCCATAGAACACTACAAGCCACCAGCGCGGCAGCGGCGTGTTCAGTTCCTTGATTCCGTCCCACTCGTGACCGGTGGTTTCGGTTCCGGTATGGAAATCTCTTTCCTTATCGCTCACGGCGATACCTCATCATCCTCGAGTGGAATGCGTGCCGCTTCGTCGAATTTCGCCTTGTTCGACGGCCACAGCGCATAGGTGCAGACCGCCGCGAACAAGAGCATGAAGTAGACCGAACCCCAGCTTTGGGTGAAGAGAAGAACCTGCTCGTATGTAAATCCGTCCATAGCTTATCTCTTGTTCTCAGGCGCATCGGCCTTGTAGGTCGAGAAATCCACCAGCGTGCCCAACATCTGCATGTAGGCGATCAGCGCGTCGGCTTCGCTGACCATCTCGGGATTGCCGTCGAAGTCGCGGACCTGTGCCTTCGGATAGCGCTTCGCAAGCTTGGCGGCATCGTCGAAGTCGGGATTCGCCTGTGCTTCCAGATCGGCCTTGGCGTTGTCGATCATCTCCTTGGTGTAAGGGACCCCGACCGTACGATTGGCGGCGAGCACGTCCTGGATGTCGCGATAGTCAAGCGGCGTCTTCGCGAGGAACGCGTAGGGCGGCATCACCAATTCCGGAACGACCGAACGCGGATCGGTCAGGTGAGCGCGATGCCACTCGTCGGAGTATTTTCCGCCAACGCGCGACAGATCCGGGCCCGTGCGCTTCGATCCCCATTGGAAGGGATGATCGTACATGCTCTCCGCCGCCAGGCTGTAGTGGCCATAGCGTTCGACTTCGTCACGTAGCGGACGGATCATCTGGCTGTGGCAGAGATAGCAGCCTTCGCGGACATAGATGTTGCGTCCTTCGAGCTCGAGCGGCGTGTAGGGACGCATACCCTGCACTTTTTCGATCGTGCTCTCGACAAAGAATAGCGGCGCGACTTCAACCAGGCCCCCGATTGCAACGACGATCAGAATGCACACGACCAGCAGAATGGAGTTGCGTTCAAGCGTAGTGTGATTCATCTCACACCCCCTGAACGGTAAGTGTTGCATTTGGGGTCGCGTGTCCCTCCGCGACCGAAACGTCGCCGCGGATTGTCCGCCAGATGTTGTAGACCATGATCAACGTACCGGCGAGGTACAGGAAACCGCCGAGGGCGCGGATGATGTAGTAGGGATGCATCGCGGCGACGGTTTCGACGAAGGAATATTCGAGGAAGCCGAAGTCGTTATACGCACGCCACATCAGGCCCTGCATGATGCCGGCAACCCACATAGAGGTAATGTAGAAGACAATTCCAAGCGTCGACACCCAGAAATGCCATTCCACGAGGCGCATCGAGTACAGGTTCGGCCGCTTCCAAAGCCACGGAACGAGGCAGTAAATCGCGCCGAAGCTGACGAAGCCGACCCAGCCAAGCGCACCGGAATGCACATGGCCGATGGTCCAGTCCGTGTAATGCGAGAGAGCGTTCACGGCCTTCACCGACATGACCGGACCTTCGAAGGTCGACATGCCATAGAACGCGACCGATGCGACGAGCATGCGCAGAACCGGATCGGTGCGCAGCTTGTCCCATGCGCCCGAGAGCGTCATCAGGCCGTTGATCATGCCGCCCCATGACGGCATCCACAGGATCACCGAAAAGGTCATGCCGAGCGTCTGCGTCCACTCCGGTAGCGCCGTGTAGAGAAGATGGTGCGGACCCGCCCAGATGTAGATGAAGATCAGCGTCCAGAAATGAACGATCGACAGGCGGTACGAATAGACCGGCCGATCCGCGCGTTTCGGGATGAAGTAGTACATGATCGCGAGGAAGCCCGCCGTCAGGAAGAATCCGACTGCGTTGTGGCCATACCACCACTGCGTCAGCGCATCCTGCACGCCCGAGAACAGCGAATAGCTCTTGGTCTGCAGCAACGACACCGGCATCGAGAGATTGTTCACGATGTGCAACATCGCGATCGTCACAATGAATGCGAGGAAGAACCAGTTCGCGACATAGATGTGCTTTTCGCGCCGCTTCCAGATCGTTCCGAGGAACACCAGAAGATAGGTGACCCACACAATGGTCAGCCAAATATCGGCGTACCATTCGGGTTCCGCATATTCGCGACTCTGCGTGATGCCGAGCAGGTAACCGGTGCCTGCGAGTACGATAAATGTCTGATAGCCCCAGAATACGAACCACGCGAAAGCGCCGCCCGCCAACCTGGCATGGCAGGTACGCTGCACAATGTAGAACGACGTGGAGATCAGCACGTTGCCGCCGAAGGCAAACACCACCGCCGACGTATGCAACGGCCTCAACCGTCCAAAATTTGTGAACGGCAGATCGGAGAAGTAGAAGATATGCGGAAACGAGAGCTGTAGCGCGATAATGACGCCCACCAGCATGCCGGCGACGCCCCAGAACATGGAGGCGATCACGCCGGCTTTCACGACGTCATTGACGTATGTACCGCGTTCTTCGTCGGGAACGCCGACAGCATAGCGGCGAAGCAGGAATATCGAGATACCAATCATGCAGGCGAGGAACGTCCAGGCCTGGATCACCATCAGCGGATCGGGCGACTTGATCGCCTCGAAGAGCGATGCGCCGATACCGAACAACATCAGGACCGGAACTACAATGAGGTCCAGGCGGAGTGGATTTTCAGTCGCCGTTGGCAAGGCTGCGTCCCTCAATCAATTGTCTTTTTTCGTCATTCTTGTCGGCGCACCCGACAGGCCCGTCGCGTTCGAGGTCACGGGCCCACGCACAGTAGGCAAGCCATCCACCAGGGATTGGCTGCTCAATTCGCATTTCCAGTTTCATAGTCCCCGCGGCAAATGTTGCTCTCTAGTCGTATTTCAACTTCTCGCAAGTGCGAAATGATCATGTTGACCTGTGTCAATGTTGACGAAAAACCGCGAGCGCGCGGTGTAGTTCGAAGGAACAAACCGGAACTTGAAACAACGCCTTCGGAGCGGGGCCGCTTGCGAACATCTCCACTCCACCGGCGCCGCAGAAGCTGGCACCGGCGAACGGCATCCGTGCCAAATATTTTCGAACGGCCGGAACGCTCGATGCGACAACAGCTGCTGCGCTCATCAAAATCTTTGCAAAATGCATGGGGATTTCCCGTCGATGTTTCGAAACGTGGGTATGGGTTCGCCCCCCAAGCCATTGATACTGGTCGACGATTTTTGAGCCCGCATCGGGATGTTGCCGATTGGCCGCAGAATTCCCGTTCCTCGTGCAACCAGGAGCTTTCCTTCACTCGGCAGCGCGAGGGGGCGTGGCGGAATGCCTACGCATTTCTGCGTATTTCTGCCAAAACGCCGGACTTTTATGATGCCGACTGTTACCGACTCGGGGGCGCAGACATTCGTGGTCCATAACAAGAGCCGCACAATCCATATCGTTGACGATGACGCCGATATTCGTGACTCGACCCAGCTCCTGCTCGAGTCGTTTGGTTTTCGGGTTCAAACTTTTTCTTCCGCTGCGGATTACCTGGAAAGCGGCCTTGTCGGCGCAGCGAACTGCGCACTGTTCGACGTCCATATGCCGGGGATGACCGGACTGGAATTGCTTGAGCTGTTGCGCTCACGCGACGTTGCGACGCCGGTGATTGTCATGACAGCCAACGGGGAACACATAGTCGAACGCGTGATCGAAGCAGGCGCTTCATCGTTGCTGCGCAAACCGTTCGACGAAAGCGATCTGGTGGGCCAGATCGATGCCGCCGCTATGCAGGCAAGACTTTAAGTCGGCATAGAACGATCAGCGGCCGTCGGGCCGCTGCTCCGCCGGCTTCCGGTGGATATATTCTCATCTCACGATAGGGCCGCAGCCAGCGCGTCTCGCCGGTGCGGTTTCGCCGGCGTGCGGCGGATCTCCAGATGCCGAAGGAGGAAATCTGGTTCGTGCCCAATTCGATGGATAGCCAAACGGCCGGAACAATGTTGAGGTGTCCGCGCGGCACACAATCGATGGACCGATGTTGCTTGCGATGCACCTCGTTCTCGCCGCGCCTCGCCACTTCAACTCGGATTGCACGTTCTGATTTGTTTCCGGAGCCGGCCCTGAGACGTTCGTTTTATGTTTATTCCGAACGCGTCCGCGCCTCGGCGCACCGGCAAATGCGTGTTCGCCCCACGCCATGACAAGGCAGTTCCAATCAAGTCCGAACACTCTGCACGACCCCTGTTTATGGTGACCCATCTTCTTTGGGCTGATGTGCGCATTGAGCCCGCGCAATGCGCATCGCGCATTGGCAAAACTCAAAACAGCGATGCGGGATCGAAAATCGAAAGATTGCTCTTAACCAATGACGCGCCGCGAGGCCGGCTGAGAACACACGATCGGTCGCGCGGCGTACGTGTATTTGCGTGTCTTGCGCATTGGCAACTCGCAGACAAGCAGGTGTCTACGTGTTTTCCGAGGTGTCTGAAACGCGAAACTGCTTAGGGAGATTTCCCGGCTATCGATTTGGACAAGGATTAACCAAGCTTTTTCGCAGATGCAGATCGAATCGCAACTGTGGAGAAGACAAATGCCGATGACACTCAGCGTAGCGCGCACGCAACCTAGACCAGATTCGGTCGTCCGTCGCGCACGGCAGACCGGCGCAGACGCACAGAACGAGATTCCTGTTTCAGCATCGCTCGGCGCTTATCTTCGCGAACTACAACCTTTCGGCAAGCGCCAGCACTTTGAGCGCAACGAAACCATTTTCCACGAAGGCGACCGTGCGGATCGTGTCTATCGGGTTATCAGCGGCATGGTTCGGATCTGCAGGCACACCCCGGGTGGCGCCAGGCACATTGCCGATTTCATCCTGCCTGGCGAATTAATCGGGTTCGCCGAATATGCGGACCATCCCTTCAGCGCCGAAGCGGTGACCCCGGTAACGTTGACAGGTTACACGCGAAACAGTTTCGAACGGCTCGTCGCGACGACGCCGGTGGTGCGCATGCAACTGGTCTCTCTGCTCACCGAAAATCTTCTCAGCACGCAGAAGCAGCTTTTCATCCTCGGCTGCCAGCCTGCCAAGCAGCGCGTCGCGTCCTTTCTGCTGCGTCTCGCCGACCGCGCCGATGTGACGGCCGGCGAGCGTCTGGATCTCGCCATGGGTAGGCTAGACATCGCCGACCATCTTGGCATGGCCATCGAAACGGTCTGCCGCATCATCGCCGCGCTTCGCGACGATCGCATCATCACCGTGCCGTACTCGCATCAATTGATCCTGAACGACCTGAGGGCGTTGCGTGCTCTGGCTTTCGAATCCTGACAGGGGCGGCAATGCACATGCTCGCTCAAATCGTCACGTGCCTCGCAGCTCCTCTTCTGTGGCTTGCGCATGCACTGACGCCGGCCCTGGCCGACGCCGGACACCGCCCGCCCGCCAACACGGACTTCACTGTCGCGGCGTTTGCAGTTTCAACGGTGCTGATCGGATTGGTATGCAGCTATTGGGCCGCCTGGATGCACGCCCGGCTTGGCAATTTCAAACTGGACGTGCGGCGCGAAAAGGCTGGGGCGGAAGCCGCCTTGAGGCTGAGAGACTGCGTTCTCGCACATAGCCGGCAATCGATCGTCATCCTGGGCGCGGACCTCGCCTCGCCGATCAGCTACGGCGAAGGCGCTGCGCTTCTCGAGGCCGGTCTCGCCGGACGCGACGCCTCTATCCTGGCGTCCGCACTCAGCGCACTTTTCAAGGACGGAACGCCGTTCGAGTTTTCTGTCCGGTCCGCAAGAGGAACCCGGATATTGATCCAGGCGCTTCCTGTCCTGGGATACGCAGCCGTCTTCCTGAAAGAGACTTCAGCAAGCGACGCGGAGGTGGATTATCGCGCCGCGCTCGATGCCCTGCCGATTCCGGTTTGGGTGCGCGGCCCGGATCTGCGACTGCGCTGGGGGAATTGCGCATTTCTGGCAATGGCCGGCGCGACCTCGTCGCAGCAAGCGGTCAACACAAACGCTATGCTGGATCGCGCCGAACTCGATCTGGCGAGCGCTGCGCGTGACGGAGCCGAAGTCGTCAACGCCCAGCGCTACATGACCGCCAAGGGTGAGCGCCGCGCACTGACCATGAACCTTTCGCGCCTGCCCGACTCCAGCATTGCCGCCTCGGCGATCGATGTGACCGACACGGTGCGGTCCGAAGCGCGCATGCAGATCGCCGCCGACGCGACGGCCGACATGCTCGACAAGATCAAAGTCGCCATTGCCGTATTCGGCGCCGATCAGCGCCTGATGAGCAACAACAGCCTTTATGCCCGCATGTGGAGTTTTCCGCAGGATTGGCTCGACACGCATCCGACGCAGAGCGAAATACTCGACCGGCTTCGCGAGTCACGCCTGCTGCCCGAACAGCGCGACTTTGCTGCATGGAAGAACCACAGTCTCGAACAGTTCGACGACCGCGGAAAGCACGTCGAGGACTTCTGGCATATGCCAAGCGGCCGAAGCCTGCGTGTCGTGTCGGAACCCCATCTGCAGGGTGGACTGTTCTTCACCTATGAAGATGTGAGCGAACCCCTTCAGTTAAAGGCAACGATTGCGTCGCTCCAGGCCGTGCAAAAGGCGACGCTCGACACCATCGAGGACCCCGTCGCCATTTTCGAACCGGACGGCCGCATGACCGAGGCCAACCGGGCCTTCGCCAAACTTTGGCACCTGACTGTCGAAGAACTGGCGAATGAGCCGCACTTCGCGAAGATCGCCGCACTCTGCATGACGCGCATCGGCCGCGACGGCATCTGGGACATCGTCTCGTCGGCGGTGACGTCCCAGAATCCAGAGCGCTACGGCGAGTGGGGAAACATCACGCGCCCGGACGGCAGGGTGATCTCGCTCGCGCCCGCTCGCCTGCCGAATGGCGCCACGCTCATCACATTCCATGATGTGACGGACATCGAACGCTTCCAGGCCCTTCTCAGCGAGGCAACCCACCATGCGGCTTGATGCTCCTGCCCCTCTGTACACGGCATCGTCGCGGCCGCACGTCTTTGCCGCGCTCGGACACGCAATCGGAGAACTCTTTGTCGATTGTCCGGGACAGGATTGCGCCGCAACGGGTGGCTCATGCGCCTGCGCAAATGCGAAATGTGCTCGTCATCAACGGGCATCCCGATCCCAGGCCCGAACGCTTCTGCGCCGCGCTCTGTGATGCCTATGTGAGCGGTGCCGAGGAATCGAACCGTGTGGTGCGTCGTCTGGATGCAGGTCACCTGACCCTTCTCCTGGCCCAGACTCAGGGTAAACGCGAACCGATCGCGTATGAGGTGGAACGGGCTTTGGACATGCTCCGCTGCGCCGGTCACCTGACGATCGTGTTTCCCCTCTGGCTCGACCAGGCGCCGAAACCCTTGCAACAACTGCTGACTGCGGCCGCGCGCAGCCGCAGCTATTCCCTGGCCGGAAGACCCGCAAGCGCGAGGAGCCCGCAAACGGCGCGCACGATCGTGACGATGGAGATGCCAGCCTTCACGCACCGATCCTTGCATCGCGCGAAAGGCCGCGCGGCATTCCATGCGCCGTCCCTGCCACTTCCCGGAGTCAGGATGGAGACGCCGACTTTCATAGGTTGCGTCAATGTCATTTCCACGGAACAGCGAAAGCGCTGGCTGGAAACGATGCACACGCTGGGAATGGGCGGCGCGTAACCGACGCCGACCATTTGGCCGCGCTTGGTGCGACGAAAATCAGGCTACTTCACGAAATTCCGAAGCATCCGAATGCCGCCGACGCGCTTCGGCACGCACGAGATGTTCACGCGTCAGGATCATGCGCGTAACGCAGACGCATTCGATCCAGCCGAGCAATTCGCGCGTGCTCGCAGTCTGCGAGATGACGTCAAGAACGCAGGCGTCCGCCAACCGCTTTGCAGGTGGCACATCTCTCATGTCCGCGATCAGGATCGCCGGCGTGTCGATATGGAGCGCGCGGAGCTGTTCGACCATTTCCAGTCCCGCCACGCCGGGTATGGCCACGACCAGGCACAGCGTACCCGGGCGCGCAACATTGGCGCAGAAGTCGTCGACAGACCGTGACCTCCAGACCACCAATCCGGTTTTGGAGAGCACGGAAGCCAGATTCAACTCCGTCTCGGATTCGCTCGCGATCAGGCAGACGCTCAAGGTCATCTGGTTTGTCTCCTCGCTTGTCCGGTCAGCTCCGTTCGAACGCGACTGGGCGGCACCGTCGCTGACTCGCCTTGATGCAACGTCTCACGCCGTCCGGGGCATCGACAGTTGGGAATTCAACCTACGTAGTTTCACTCAGGGCCGAAAAATCGCTCGAAACAGACGCCGAGGATTAGATCAAGGCCGTTTGGGGGCGCGGCTATGAATTGCGTGATCCCGTGGCCCAGCAGGCCGCGGCGGCGTGACGGTGGCCGTATCGCTGCACGGGAAAAATCGAACCGACGTCAGATGTAGGGTTCGGCTATTCCCGCATGCCCGAGCGCTGTGCGAATAGCCGGGCCATGTGATCGCTTGCGGCGAAATCACTTCAGCCAGCCGCAGCCGATCCGTCTGCAGAGAGCCATCGCAAACCCAGGCTGAATCCCGTGATCTGCTGGTTCCGGGAGAATCTTCTACTCCCCGACAACCCTGCCCTGACCGCCGCGATTGCTACCGGTCAGCCCGTTCTTTCGCATCTTCAATCCGGTTCTGCAGGGCGAAACATTCGACCCCGCAGGCGACTATGTCCGCCGCTGGGTGCGGGAGCTTGAGCAGGGTGCCTAGCAAGTACATCCACAAGCCATGGCTGGGGCCCACAGATGTTTTTGGCGGGTGTCTAAAATCCTATCCAGAACCTATTTTGACCTCGTGGCGGCCCGCGATCGCACCCTGCATGCATATAGGGGTCTTTCGCCGCCTTGAAGCCCCCATTCCGCCCCATTAGGTTCACTTGGCTTTTCACAAAACCGGCCAATGAACATCAAAAAAGACGTAGTTGACGCGATCGGGAACACGCCGCTGATCCGTCTCAATCGCGCGAGCCATCTCACAGGATGCGAAATTCTCGGCAAGGCCGAATTCATGAACCCCGGCCAGTCGGTCAAGGACCGTGCGGCACTCTTCATCATTCGCGATGCCATGCGCCGCGGTCAGCTTCAGCCAGGCGGCGTCATCGTCGAGGGCACGGCCGGCAATACGGGGATTGGACTCGCCGTCGTCGGCAACGCCCTGGGCTTTCGCACCGTGATCGTGATTCCGGATACGCAGAGCCAGGAGAAAAAAGACGCGTTGCGTCTGCTCGGCGCCCATCTCATCGAAGTACCGGCCGTTCCCTACAAAGATCCGAACAACTATGTGAAAATTTCGGGCCGTATCGCTGAGCAATTGGCGAAGTCGGAAGTGCATGGTGCGATCTGGGCGAACCAGTTCGACAACCTCGCCAACCGCCAGGCCCATGTCGAGGGCACAGGACCCGAAATCTGGCAACAGACCAACGGCCGCATCGACGGCTTCACCTGCGCCGTCGGAACCGGCGGCACGCTCGCGGGCGTTGGCATCGCGCTCAAGGAGCACAATTCAAAAATCCGCATCGCAGCCGCCGATCCGCTCGGCGCATCGATTTACTCCTGGATCAAAACCGGCGAACTGCGCGCCCACGGATCGTCGATCACCGAAGGAATTGGCCAGGGCCGTGTCACCGCCAATCTTGAAGGCGCGCCCATCGACGACGCCTACGAAATCCCCGACGAAGAGGCTTTGCCGGTTATTTTCGACCTGCTCGAGCATGAAGGCTTGTGCATGGGCGGCTCAACAGGCATCAACATTGCCGGAGCCATTCGCATGGCAAAAGAAATGGGCAAGGGCCACACGATCGTCACTGTGCTCTGCGACTATGGCACGCGCTACCAGAGCAAATTGTTCAATCCGGAGTTCCTCAAAACGAAGGGATTGCCCCTTCCCGGCTGGCTGGCCAATGGACAGCGTCCCATCACAGTGCCTTTCGAAAAATGACCATGGACTTGTCCCTCGTATCGACGGAATGGCTCGCAGGCCGCATCAACGCGCCGGACGTTCGCGTGGCCGATGCGTCCTGGTATCTCCCGCAGGCCAATCGCGATCCGCGCGCCGAATACGCAGCCGCGCACATTCCACGCGCGGTCTTCTTCGATATCGACGATCTGTCGGACGAAACCAACTCCCTCCCCCACATGCTCGCGCCGGCCACCAAATTCGCCAGCCGCATGCGCAAGCTCGGTCTCGGTGATGGTAATCTGATCGTCGTCTATGACAGCGCGGGTGTGTACTCGTCGCCGCGTGCCTGGTGGATGCTCCGCGCCATGGGTCATTCGGATGTCGTCGTGCTGGACGGCGGATTGCCGAAATGGCGCCGTGAAGCACGACCGCTCGAGGATATGAGCGCGTCGCCATTTGCGCGCCACTTCACGGCCCGTCAGGATCACGCCCTCGTCAAGGATTTCGTCCAGATGAAGGAAAATCTGGAAACGAAGACCTATCAGATCATCGACGCGCGCGGCATACCCCGCTTCAAGGCGATCGAGCCGGAGCCAAGGCCAGGCACGCGCGGCGGGCACATTCCGGGCAGCCTGAATGTTCCGTATACGGAGTTGACAAACCCGAGCGGCACAATGAAATCGCGCGATGAGCTTCTGCAGGTCTTTGCCGCACACGGCGTCGATCTGCACCGGCCGACGGTCACCACCTGCGGCTCCGGCGTGACGGCCGCCATCGAAATGCTGGCCCTGACGCTCGCCGGCGCCAAGGACGTCTCGCTCTACGACGGTTCCTGGGCAGAATGGGGCGCGAGCGACGCGCCGGTTGCGACGGGTTGACCATGAGCGCCGACGAAAAACGCCGCATTCCGATGGTCGTCACCTTTCTGGAGATGACCAGCAAGCCAGCTGCCCTGCCTCCGCCTTCGCCGCGCGGAAAAATCGCCATCATGCGGGCGGCGAATCCGCCGGTTCATTTTTATCGCTACCTCTACAACACGGTTGGGGACGACTATTATTGGGTGGACCGCCGTAAACTTTCCGATGAGGCGCTGGCGGCGATCATCCAGGATCCCAAGCAGGAACTCTACGTGCTCTACACCGACGGCAATCCGGCCGGTCTCGCCGAACTCGATATGCGCGAGAACGGCGTTGGCCAGCTCGCTTATTTCGGATTGATGCCGGAAGCAGTGGGAAAACGACTCGGATATTTCTTCCTCTATCACGCAGTTGCGAACGCCTGGGCACACCCGATCACGAAGCTGTTAGTCAACACCTGCACACTGGACCACCCGCGCGCGCTGCCGCTCTATCAGCGCCTCGGTTTCGTGCCGTATAGCCGCGAAGACCGCTACATCGAATTGCCGTAGCGCAATTCCTTGGGCACACTCCCGCCCGCATCAGGGGGAGTTGTTTGCATGGCAATGGCAGAAACCACGCCGGAAAAAACACTGTTCGGCCATCCGCGCGGGCTGACCTGGCTGTTCACGACCGAAATGTGGGAACGCTTTTCCTACTACGGAATGCGCGCGCTGCTGGTCCTGTACCTCACAAAATTTCTATTCGCGCCTGGCAACTTCGACCATGTCGTCGGCTATCAGGCCCTGCACCACTTGCTCCAGTTGCTGTTCGGCCAACTCGACGCGGGCCCCGTCGTCGACAAGACATACCAGCCGCAATTTTCTTCCCTGATCTACGGTTTCTATACAGGCTTCGTCTATCTGACGCCGTTCTTCGGCGGCATCATTGCGGATCGCTGGCTCGGCCAACGCAAGAGCGTAATCGTGGGCGGGCTCACGATGGCCATCGCCGAATTCACTCTGATGTCGCCAAGCCTGCTTTTTATTGGGCTGTTCCTGCTGATTGTCGGCAACGGCTTCTTCAAACCGAACATCTCAACGCAAGTCGGCAATCTCTACAAACCCGGCGACAGCCGCATCGACCGCGCCTATTCGATATTCTATGTCGGCATCAACGTTGGAGCGTTCTTTTCGCCTCTGGTCTGCGGGACATTGGGCGAACATGTCGACTGGAAGTGGGGTTTCTTTGCTGCCGGAATCGGCATGGCTGTCGGGCAGCTAATCTATGTGTTCGCGTTGCGTACATTGCCGGACGATCGGATCACGCGGATGAAATCCGCCACCGAGACGAAAAAACCGCTCACGAACAAGGACTGGAAAGCTGTCGTCGCATTGATCCTGCTCTGCGTTCCCACGACGCTCTTCTGGGCGACCTACGAGCAACAAGGCAATACGATTAACTTGTGGGCGGCAAACTTCACTGACCGCCGCCTCATTCCAGGAATTATCGACTGGCAGATCGATGTGACGTGGTTCCAGTCGTTCAACCCGTTCATGATCTTCGCATTCACGCCCTTGATCGTCTGGTTCTGGGGCTATCAAGCGCAGAAAGGAAAGGAGCCGCGGACGGTCATTAAAATGGCGCTTGGCAACTTCCTGCTGGCTCTGTCGTATCTCGTAATGGCAGCGGCTGCCTATGTGACCGGTCCGATGGGTCATGCCAGCTGGCTCTGGCTGTTCGCGTTTTTTGCAGTAATAACCTTGGGTGAACTCTATCTCTCACCAATCGGCCTTGCGCTCGTTGCGCGCGTGGCACCTGCGCAAATCCTGTCCGCGATGATGGGCCTTTGGTTCATCACAAGCTTCACCGGAAATCTTCTCGAAGGCTATATCGGCACATTCTTCAGCACGATGGACAAGGTGCAGTTCTTTCTGCTCTGCGCCGCACTGGGGCTGCTCGCGTCGGTCGTAACGTGGGCCTTTGACCGCCCGCTGCGTTCAATTCTGGAAGGCGGACCGGGGAAGCCCGAGTTGGTGCCGACGCCGGCCGCCGACGCGGATGCGGCCCGGCACCCCGCGCAATGACGGACGCGGCGACTCACTCTTCGTTCGCGACTTTCCATTTGGATGGCGCGGCGTGCCAGATGCCGTAGACGAAGTAGATTGCGAGTCCGAGCGCAGTCCAAAGAACGAGGCGGCTTCCGGTGTCCGGCGACGAGCGGAACAGACTGGCCATCATCACGAGGCAGGTGGCAACGCCGGCGGGCGCAACGAACCACACCGCCGGCGTCCGGAATGAGCGCCTCGCCTTCGGCGTCGTGATCCTCAGGATCATGATGCCGCCACACACGGCAATGAACGCGAGAAGTGTGCCGACCGACACAAGCTCGGCGAGGATGTCGAGGGGAAACACCGCCGCGAGAAACGCCGCAAAGAAGCCCGTGATGATCGTACCGCGATGCGGCGTGCGAAACCTTGCGTGAACCTTCGAAAAAGTCGGCGGCAGGAAACCGTCGCGCGCCATGGAATAGAAGACACGCGACTGTCCATATAGAGACACGAAAACGACAGACGCCAGTCCAACCATCGCGCCCACGTCTATCAACGGCACCAGCCAGCCAAGACTGGAAATCTTGCTGATCGCGAACGAGACAGGGTTGGCAACGTCCAATGTGCGCCAATCCGTGATGCCCGTGAGCACGACGGCCATGCCGATATACAGAACCGTGCAGACGGCGAGCGAGCCCAGTATGCCGATCGGGAGATCGCGCCGTGGATTTTTTGCTTCGAGCGCGGCGACGGAAACGGCCTCGAAGCCGATATAGGCAAAGAAGATCATGCCCGATGCTGCGAATATGCCGCTGACGCCGAACTTTCCGAATGTGCCGGTGTTCGGCGGAATGAACGGATGAAGATTGGACGACTGCACGAAAGGCAGACCGAGCACGATGACAAGAATTACAATTGCGGTCTTGATCATCACCATCGCCGCATTGACGCGCGCGGACTCGCTGACGCCAACGACGAGGAATGCCGTCAGCAGGAGAATCAAGGCAACAGCCGGAAGATTCATGATCGCGCCGCTGAGATGGATGGCGCTGAAGCTCGTCCCGGAAACCGGTGCATTGGCCCACGCCGCGGGAAACCAAATCCCCAATCCCTTCAGCAAATTCACAAAATAGCCCGACCAGCCGACAGAGACCGTGGACGCCGAAACCAGGTATTCGAGCACCATGTTCCAGCCGATGAACCATGCCATCAACCGGCCCATCGTGGCGTAGGCATAGGTGTAGGCACTGCCGGATTCCGGAATCATCGAGGCAAATTCGGCGTAGCAAAGGCCGGCGAACAGGCAGCCGAGCGCGGCGACGATAAAGGAGATCACGACCGCCGGGCCGGCATGTTCCGCCGCCGCCGTGCCGGCAATCACGAAAATTCCAGCGCCAATGATCGAGCCGATGCCGATCATGATGAGGCTGACGGGGCCGAGTGCGCGGTGGAGTTCGTGATAGCTTTCTGCGACCGGATTAGGCTCGGTCAGTGATGGGTCGCTCATCTAGTCAAATTGTCCCCGCGAAACGCTCGAATGGTCTGGAACGTAACAGGCGCACCGGGTGCTAGAAAGCCATGCGCGGACCGATTAACCGGATTGGCCATTCGAGCGATCCGGTTCGAACCGATTTCATTGCGGCACGGGCACAAGCGGGTTAGTTGAAGGACAGGCGAAACAGGAAATCGGGAGCGCCCACCCTTGGCGGACCATCAGGACAAACCGGAAACGAAGCTCTCCAGCCTCGGGCGCAAGAGCAAGGAGCATTTCGGCGTTGTGAACACGCCGGTGTACCGGGCCTCGACCATTCTCTACCCCAGCGTGGCTGCGCTCGACGCGCATGACATGCCGTTCACCTATGGAAGGCGTGGAAACCCCACGCTGAAGAGCCTTGAAGAAGCAATCAATGAGCTGGAAGGCGCCACGCGAACGCTTTTCGTTCCTTCCGGACTTAATGCAGTCGCAACAGCGATCCTGTCGGTGTGCGGTGCCGGCGACCATCTGCTGGTTGCGGACAGCTGTTACGCACCCTCGCGCGCGTTCTGCGACAAGACGCTGAAACGCTTCGGGGTGGAGACGACTTACTACGATCCGCTCATCGGTGCGAAGATCGAAAGCCTGTTCCGGCCGAACACCAGGGCCGTGTTCTGCGAAAGCCCTGGTTCACTGACATTCGAAGTTCAGGACGTTGCGGCCATCGCGCACGTGGCTCACGCCCGCGGCGCTTCGGTGCTGCTCGACAACACCTGGGCAACGCCCCTGCACTATCCGGCGCTGTCGCGCGGCGCGGATCTTTCGATTCAGGCCGTCACGAAGTATATCGGCGGGCACGCCGATGTGATGATGGGTTACGTCGCCGCGAACGAGAGCCATGCTGCGCGGCTGCTCGAGTTTCACGGCAACAGCGGTCTTTATGTCAGCGGCGACGATTGCTTTCTCGCTTTGCGCGGCCTGCGCACGCTGGCTGTTCGCCTGAAGCGTCATGAGGAAACCGCGGCGACGCTCGCACGCTGGCTCCAAACGAGGTCAGAGGTTTCTCGCGTTCTGTATCCGCCTCTGGAGGACGATCCGGGTCACGCAATCTGGCAACGCGACTTCACAGGCGCCTGCGGTCTGTTTGGTGTCGTTCTCAAGCCGACGACACACAAGGCCGTGTCGGCGATGCTGGACGGTCTGGCGCATTTCGGGCTCGGCTTTTCGTGGGGCGGCTATGAAAGCCTGGCCGTCCCGGCAGACATTCGTCGCACGGTCGCCAAATTCACCGCTGAGGGTCCCGTGATTCGCATCCATGCCGGCCTTGAGGATGCGGGCGATCTCATGGCCGACTTGACCAAAGGCTTCGAACGTCTAAAGGCCGCGACATGAGCGAGACACTCTCACACGCGAAATTCATTTCCGAGGTGACCTTCAACACCGACGGACTGGTCCCGGTCATCACGCAACGCGCGCAGACCGGCGAAGTTCTCATGCTTGGATACATGAATCGCCACACATTGGAGCTCACACTTCAATCGGGTTTTGTGACCTACTGGTCGCGCTCGCGAAAGAAAGTCTGGGTCAAGGGTGAAGAGTTCTGGCCACACCCAGCGTGTGGTCGAAGTATGGATCGACTGCGATGGCGACACACTATTGATGAAGGTCGACCAGATTGGACCGGCGTGTCACACCGGCGCACCGACCTGCTTCTTCCGGCAAACTAGGATCGAGCCGAAGACTTGAGCCGCTTGCAGTGCGCCGCTTCATGACGGCGGTCGGCGGGTGGGGCGACGTCGCGCGGATAGGCATAGACGAACAGCGCCGCCGTCGTGCCGAGGCCTATTCCGGTAATGGCGGCCAGTAGCCAGCCAGACTCGACCACCGCGATCAAAAGAACGGCACCGAGCAGCGCGCAAATCGAAAAAACCGTCCGTTTCCGCATTGGGCCTCCCAGCAGCATCCGCCTGCTAGTCAAATATGGTGTGCAAATGCGGGTTCAAGAACTTGCCTTCCGGGTCAAGCTTCTGCCTGAGCGCGCGGAATTCATCGAACTTCGGGTAAAGCTCGACGAACTCCTCGGCCGTGCGCGTGTGCCGTTTGCCCCAATGCGGCCGCCCCTCGACGCTGCGGAAAATGCTCTCGCACATGTCGAACAGCCTTGACGTGTTGACGCGGAAATACTGGTGAACCGCGATCGTGGCGCTTTTGCGTTGGTAAAAGGGACTGAGCCACACATCGTCGGGAGCAACGGTGCGGTACTCGATCGGAAAACCCGTATTTATGCGGCGCTTGCGGATTTCGCTGACGATCTTGCGGATGGTTTCCGGTCCCTTTTCAAAGGGTATCGCGTATTCCATTTCATTGAACCGCACCGTGCGCGGACTCGGGAAGATCTCGTGACTCCAACGCACCTTGCTCGCGCCCGACATCGATCCGGAAAAGAGCCGGTGCGCGGCGCGCAACGCGAATGGCGCATAGGGGAGCACTTCGTTGATGAGCGTGAACGTCTGCGCGTCGCCCCCGCCCTTTTCGCCCCTCGCGCGCATGGCTTCGGCGGACCGCGGCTCGGGCGCAGCATCGGGCGATTCATTCAACGTCTTGCAGATGGCCACTTCGGAATAGGGAAACCAGAAGAATTCAAAGTGACGGTTGTCCTTCACAAAGCCGTCGAGCTTTTCCCACAACTCGGCAATCGGCAGCAGGAAATTCTTTTCGACGAGCTTGTAGGCGGGCCGCACGTTCATCGCGATGTCGATCATCACGCCCAGCGAGCCCATCGAAGTGCGGCCCGCAGCGAAAATCGTTTCGTTTTCTGACCGCGAACAATGCAGGATTTCGCCGTTCGCGGTCAGAAGGCGAAAACCCGCGACCTCCGAAGACAGGCTGCCCAGCGTCACGCCCGTGCCATGCGTTCCCGTGCCCACCACGCCCGCCAGCGTCTGCCGGTCGATGTCTCCCATGTTTTTCAGGCCGCGACCGTGCGGATATAGGAGCGGCCCGATTTCCCACAGCCGCGTCGCGGCACCCAGAGTGGCGACGTTGGTTTGCGGATCGAAGCCCTTAAGCCCGGTGAATGCCGCCAGGTCGATCAGCGTTCCATCGGTCGCATTCAACGGCGTAAACGAATGGCCCGTACCCGGAACGCGCACCGGGGCCTTTCCCTGCCGCACGGCAGCAGCAAGGCCAAGCTCGTCTTTCGGCGCAACGATCTCACGCGGCGTGCAGACCACGCCACCCGACCAGTTCGACCATTTCCGACCCCTAATCGCCATCGCCCTTTGCGCCCTCAAAGCCCCCTACCGGGCGCGGCTTTTAGACTTCGCCGCGAACTGGTCAATCTTGCAATTCGCGAACAATCAGATATCGGCAAATTTCGGCGCGCGTTTCTGCAGGAAGTGGTCGACGCCTTCCTTGAAGTCCGGCCATTTGAAGCTGGGCGGCATTTCCGCATCGGCAGTCACCAATGCTTCGCCAAAATCCTGGAAATAGGACTTCCAGACCTGCGCCTTCATCACGGCCATCGACCGCGGCGACACGGTTTCGGCAAGGAGCCGGGCGTACGCCATCACATTGTCCATGAACGTTTCCGCCGCGAACACCTTGTTGACGAGTCCCATCTCCTTCGCCTCGGCCGGCGAGAATTTTCGCGCCGAAAGCAGAATGTCCAGCGAGTTTGCAGGGCCGATCAGGCGTGGCAGCAGCCAGGAGATTCCATGCTCCGCAATCAACCCGCGCTGTGCAAAGGACGTTGTCAGCACGGCCTTGTCGCTGACAAAACGCATGTCGGCATAAAGCGTCATGATGAGGCCAATTCCGGCGGCCGGTCCGTTGATCGCCGCGATGATCGGTTTCTTCGTGCGCATGAAGTAGGCGAAGCGGCGCATGTCGGCGAATTCCTGGTCGAGCTTCGGCCCATAGTTCGAAGTCGAACGCGTCGCCGACGTCACCCTCGCCGCGCGAGGCCTGGCGCTCACCACCGTCGCGCTGCACGCCTTGCAGCAGTTCCATGTCCGCGCCCGCGCAAAAGCCGCGACCAGCGCCAGTCAGGACGACGACGCGCACGGTGCTGTCGCGCACCGCGTCCGCCATGGCGAAGCGTATGCTGGCCGCCATTCTGTCGGTGTAGGCATTCAGCCTGTCCGGACGGTTTAGCGTGATCGTCGCAATGCGATCCTTCACGGCATACAGAATGTCGGGATACTGGCTCATGATTTCCTCCACCGGTGCTTTTTGGCTGCCCGTCATGTTGCAGTCGACCTGCGCACATGTTCCCATATTTGCGCGTGTCATCAAGCGCGACGGGAGACTTCCATGACGGAAACTTTTCGCACCATCCTGTTTGAGACGATAGAGCCGGCAATCGGCCGGATCACACTGAACAGGCCCAAGCACATGAATGCCTATACCAATCCCATGTGCGACGAGATCGTCGCCGCACTGCACCATTACATGGAAGATGACGCGCTGCGCTGCCTCGTCATCACGGGCGCCGGCCGGGGGTTCTGCTCTGGCGGCGATGTCAGTAGCAGCGGCAGCGAGACCGAGCGCCCCGTATTTCGCACCAAGCAGATGGGGCACGGCCAGGAAATGCGCGTCGGCATGCACCGTGTCGTCACCGCGTTGCACCGGATGGACAAGCCCGTTATCGCGATGATCAACGGGCCGGCCGTGGCGGGCGGTCTCGCGCTCGCCTGCGCGTGCGATTTTCGCATCGCGTCCGACACCGCAAAGCTTGGAGACACATCCGGAAAATTCGGGCTGCTGCCGGACGAAGGCGGCGCGTGGTTGTTTCCGCGCGCCATGGGGCTGGATCGCGCCTTGAAGATGACGCTCCTGAATGAGGTTTATCCCGCTTCGGAAGCATTGCGTCTCGGACTCGTCACCGAGGTTGTTCCTGCCGCCGAGTTGTCGAACCACACGCTCGCATTTGCACGCGCCATCGCAAAGCGTGCGCCGCTTGCAGTGCGTCTCGCAAAAAACATGATGCGCAAAGGACTCGATTCATCGCTCGAAAACTCTCTCGACGATGCGGCGCTGTCGGTCATGATCGCAAATCCCAGCCAAGATGTGCGCGAAGGCGTCGCTGCATTCTTTGCCAAGCGCGAACCGAAGTTCGAAGGACGTTAACGTCAGACCGCTACCGCGCGTTCTGTACGAAATCGTACAAGAAAATTGATTGGGCTATCAGAATACATTTGCAAACTCTGCGCGTTGAACTTCAGTCTCGTTGCACCATTCAAAGCGAACAATTGCAGACTCAACAGGATGCTCTCGCGTCGATGTCCTGCGAGGTTTAAGCACGCCGCCTTTTCGCAAAGAGAGCGTTGAATTCATTCTCGAAGCGGCGCGAACGCCACGCGGAGAAATTAGGTGTTTCGTGTAACAGGGCGCATGGTGCCCGGCGGGCGATCCTCGGCTCGCAGGCGAGAGACAAGCTCTCCGCTGGCTGCTGCCCGTTAGAGGAACGAATGTCGCCAGCGTTGAGTACCAACCATGTCCTGAGATCGCTTTCCGATGGCGACTTTGCGCTTTTGCAACCTCGACTTGAGCGTGTCGAACTGAATTTTCGCGACGACTTGGAACTGCCCAATCAGCCCATCGAATGTGCCTACTTTCCGGAAGATGGAATCGTCTCTGTCATCGCCCACGGCGGCGGAAGCTGTGTCGAAGTTGGAATTCTCGGCCGCGACAGTTTCACCGCGCAGCCGGTCGTCATGGGAACCGACCGGTCGCCCAGTGCGGCTATCGTGCAAGTGGCCGGATTTGCGCAGCGCATCCGCGCCGAACATTTTCGCCACGCACTGCGCCAGAGCGCGACGCTGCATCATTCGCTGCTGGCTGTGGTGCAGGCGTTTGTTGTCCAGGCGTCGCTAACGGCGCTTGCGAACGGCAAATCGCGGATCGAAGACCGCATGGCGCGCTGGTTGCTGATGGCGCATGACAGGTTGCAGGGCGATGCGCTTCCGCTGACGCACGAGGTTCTCGCCAACACGCTGGGTGTGAGACGCGCCGGAGTGACCGTTGGGTTGCAGAAGCTGGAAGCGGAAGGTCTGATCTCGACCAAGCGGAAAGTGATCGAAATACGCGATCGGCGCGGCCTCGAAGCGCTTGCCGGTGAAGTGTACAGTGTACAAGCGAACGAGCAGAGGCGATTGACTAGCTGGAAATCGACAAAGTGATTCACCCCTCTCGCTCTGCGTAATCAGTTTCGTTACGCTTTCACGGCTGTCGGCCGATCAGGCTACTTGGCGCAAAACGGCTTAGGTCGCCACTCTTCCATGTCGCTTTATTTTTTTCACGTTCGCGACGGAAAGAACTTGATCCGCGACCATGACGGGATCGAGTTGCCGGACTTTTCCGCCGCACTCTCCGAAGCGCGCGCGGCGATGCGCGAATTGGCGATCGAAGCCCTTCGTCAGGCCCGGGCCGCGCATCGGCTGGAAGTCGAAATCAATGATGGCAGCGGCAGAACGCTTGAGGTCATCACGTTCGACGACATCGTGAACGGCGACGATTCGTAATCAGAACGACTTGGACGTCACGGATCTCGCGCTTCTGCGCGCCGATAAATGGTGGCGACCCCGGCGTGACTCGAACACGCAACATCCTGCTTAGAAGGCAGTACTTTGAAGCCGTGTAAGCTTCGGATATCACGAATAGATTCCGGATTCTTCTTTTGGAAACAGAGACATAGGTAAGCTATAGGCAAGGAAATCCGGCAGGGTTTTCGCCTTGAGCCGACTCGCCTGCTATAGGACCCTCCCCTCGGGACTCCGTAGCTCAGTTGGATAGAGCAGCCGCCTTCTAAGCGGCAGGTCGCTGGTTCGAGCCCAGCCGGGGTCGCCATCGACTTGGTCCCGCGCTGACTCACGAGCCGGGTCTACAGCCGCGTTCTTCCGTCGCCCGTCCCAGAACAGCCGCCTGTGAAACCGGCCGCCAGCGAGCGCCTGTGAGTCAGATTTGCGTCCGGCTGATCAGGCCGGGAAGCGACCGCGTAGACGCCCGCAGGTGCCGCCCATAGGCTGTGTTCAATTCCGGGGGCCGAACCATGACAACGCAAATCGCTCTGCAGGTTCGGGCGGCGCTCGACGTCGCCACCATCGGCGCGCCTATGATCGCCTCCGGGCTCTGGATCAAATCGGCCAGCATCAAGGTGCGCGACAGCATCGGCTACTTCATCGGGGATCTGCAGCAGCAGGGGCGGTGGAATTCCCGGGCGGCAATCGCCAGCGCCGTCTCGGCCGCTCTGATGGCCGTCGCGCACTACGTCGGCTGAGGGCCACGAGAATGAGCGACGCAAATAAAAGCTACGCTGAAATGAAGGCGCTCCTGGCCGAAGTGCAGAGTGAACTTCAACGGCCTGATTTGACTCCCGAGGAACGGAACGAGTTGCAAGTGCACGCGGCAGCGTTGGCGGGCGCGTTGTCGAGCCCTTGGCTCCCCAGGGGCTGGACTTCGAAAGCTTTTGATGCTCGCGATAGCAGGCGTCGGACTAGAGCAAGCTGCGGTCGGCAACTATTGGGCTCTGTGGTTGTGGGTTCTCCTGCCCCTGTTCTCCCCTCGCATCGTGGGTGAGGCGGCAGCTTTTGCAGGTAGCTTCGCGCGCGGGTTTCGAGGCGGGCCGAATTAATGGGCAATGGGGGTTCTGAGAAATGACCGCGCGACTAGGACAGGTTCTTTATTGGACGGGTTGCGGTCTCGCCGCGTTGATCGTCGCCGGCGGCGCCTCCATTACGCTCACCGAGACGGCCACGGGGATAAATCAACTGGGTCCGCTTCTGGTTTTCTCGATCATCGCCCTCGCGGTTTGGCTGCTCGGGCGTGCCGCCTTGTACGTGCTCGCGGGAAGGTAGGAAGGCATGAGCGTCTTTTCTCGCACTTCCGGGTTTCTGATGCGACACCCGCTCCTGACGTGGTTCGTCTTCGTTCCGCTGTTGGCGATCGTTGTGCTTGGCATTTCTATTTTGATTACCGGTATCCCCACGGCTCAGGAAATTCGGGCCGATGAGGCAGCGGCTCAAGCCCAACTGGAGGCAAATCAGAGAGAGGCTCAAGCCCGAACGGAAGACGAAGCGCAGCGACAAGCGGCGGCCGCGGCCAATCGCGAGCAGGACAAATACTTTTGCCGCCTCGAAACGGTCTGTGAGAAATACGGAAGGATCCGGCAGGAGTGTGCGACTGCCGGAAGCTTCGACAATTGCATCAAGGTGAAGATGGGCGACGACGACGCGGGCCTGACCAACTCCTGCACCAACGACGGAAACGTCCTCTATCCGGCCGCTCAGATGCCCAATAGCCTTAGGTGCTGGGGTCTCAGAAACTTCCCCTAAGGCTCACCGCCATAGCGAACTACACGAAGCAGGAACTTCGGAAGCGAGAGATGCGCCAGTGGCTGGCCGAACGGCTGCCCACGGTGCGGGTTCTTCCGGCTTGTCATTGCGGCGAGCCTGCAGCGATCGAGGTCAACCGGCGGGCGCGCGTCAGCTTCTATTGCGCCGACCACATGGCCGAAGCGGAGGCGGCGTTATTCCAATCATGCGTGAGATGCGGCCGCTCTCCGCCGACACGCCGAGCGCGCTTCGCCATGAGCGGTCATTTGTTTGATTTTCGAGCGGCCGCCACTGCCCGGTATGCGTCCTTGATGTCGGCGTCTTCCATGATCAGGCGCATCAGCTGCGGCTGTTTCCGGGCCAACTCTCGCACAAGGAGGCCTAACGGGCCTCTCAAAGATGCGCCTTTGGGGCGCGCGGCGACCATTTCGTCCAGTGCAGTGCTTATTTTAATTGCGGTATCGGCCACCGAAGCGCGCCGAAGTTCTGTGGTCGAGCGCATGGCCGCCAGGACCGCCTTGGAGGTCTCTTGGGGCGCGGCTGAACCTGTAATGCGAGGAACGCGGGGTTTTGGTTGCGCTTCGTGCGTCATCTCTTCAGGTTCCTTTTCTCTTCAGCGCCATGTCATAGCAATACATTGAACAACAGTATCGCAGCCGGGACCGTCACGACGCCCACGACCAGCGGCACCACGCAACCCCTCGCCCGGCCACGAACACCGGCCGACGAAACCGGCCGTCAGCATGATAGCCTGAGCGCCAGTGGCGGCAGAACTGAGGGTGATGCGGGTGCCTAGACGGCTCGGACGAACGATGGGCGTGTTGATCATTTTAGCGAGCGGCCTTTTGATCGCGTTCCTTCTATCCATCGCGCTCGGGCCATTGGTTGCGAGGCTGGTCGGCGTCAACACCGTCGCACTCAGCGCCGACGAGGCGGCCGTCCGATTCATCACCCTGTCGGGCATCGGCGGCGGTGCGGGTCTCGTTAGTGGGGTTTGGCTCATCGTGAGAAATCGAGCGCCGTCCAAGCCCGCGACCCCTTCACCGACGCACATTGACTGATCCGGCCCCGAACAACCGCCGAAAAAACCGGCCGCCAGCGCCGAGTCAGCGGTTTAAGGACCGAGCAACGTCTTCAATTCGACATCGCTTGCCAGTGTTTCTTGGAGATTTTTCAAAGCCGGATAGTGGTCGGGATATTTTTGTTCGATGACAGCACGCACTCTACTCAATACTTCAGTCTTCCTAGAAATCGCTTTTGCCTCTAGTACACGTGCTTTAACTTCCGCATCAGAGAGATTTTCTGGCATTTCCTTTTTTGCGCGACGTAGCGTTCTGTCGTCGATCCACTTTGCAACTAGATCGACAACGTCGGCCGTCAATTTTTCAAACGCCTTCTGATCAAGCACTTTTGGCACCCAATCATCCGTCGCGACGCGCGAGAAAACGTCACCGACCAGCCAGCCCAACTTGGCTTGAAAGGTTGGACTCAATGATGTGACGCGCGCGGCCAGAAGCGTCTGGTAGTGTTGACGGGTTCGAAGTGGTATCGACTCCCTTAGAAAAGTGCACATGTCTTCATAGAACCCGATCTCCGCTTCCTGCCGAAGATAAAAATACTCATGGCTGTTATTATTGAAGAGCGTTCGAACAGAGTTTAGAAAGCGATCACGAAACTTCTGCGAACAAAAGCCGTGCTTCTCGTCAAATTCATCCTGAAACGCTTCGAGTTGTCTCTGCAACACAACATCAAGAGATCGCACCGAAGCGACCGTTACATATCGGGCACTGCAATGGCCACCACTTCGTCTGACGAGATCGCAGGTTTGCGTCAGCACCATAAAAAACTTGTATTCTGGTTTCAGGTAGTGCGGATGTACGTCAGCTAAAATGGCGTCTAAGGCCGGGGTTCGACTCAACACGTCGCCTTGGCAAAGATCACCTTCTGGATCGCCATAAGTGAAGTGCACGCACTTGCCCCCCAACAGCCAATCGTCGTGGGTTAGTCCCCGGTACTAGTATCTACGCGTTTTCGCGTCGCTTGGTTGGCGGACAAATTTTCGCGCTGACGTTCCGCACGTTTTGCATCGAACGGCACTTGAACATTGCCCGTGCGGAACCCTTTCGCGGCGTCGTACGTCGCGATGATTGTTGGCGTCGATGCTAACGATCCACTAGCCACGCTGGTTTTCGCAGGCTCGTGTTTCTTTTCAGTGGGTGTCACGAACTTGGCAGCGCTTTGGACCGCATCGGTCGTAGAGCGCCGGACTGTACCGGCGCTGGTTTTATTTTTCTCACTCGACATGAACTTCCTCCTGTTCTAGTCCGTAAACATCTCGCATCAATTTGATCGCACATTGTCGACGTGGTTCGGCGCTCGCCTGCAATATAGCCGCTGCATTTTCAGCGCTCGTGACATCGTAGTGAAAATTCAAATGAAAATGGATTGAACCATCTTCCTCACTGGTTTCGCGAAGGCGGAGCAATCCGCCATCCAATGTGATTTCTCGCAAAATGGTGGTCTGCCTAACAGTGCCACCGGCATCGACTATTTTTTGATTGTCTGCGATTGAGAAATTTTCGAGCAACCGACCCTCGGGATGGCCCTCATGAAATCCAAAGTTTATGCCAATCGCAGTGACTGGCGTGTGCGGCAGTTCACCCAAAATTCGACAAAGTATCTGCGACACTTCCGCCACAGCCGCTTGTGTCTCTTCCCGAACGCCTCCGACTATCATGTCCGGTTGGACGATTAGCGTTGAGAGACCGCTATTGTAGCGCAAGATCGGGCTGACTACCCCGAGTTGGACTTCCATGTTCATCTGTTGCGCTTGGAACACGTGGCCGGACACCCAGGGCGGCTGAAATATTCCAGCGTTCCATGATCCGGCGATGACCATTGTCCAGTCGGCGCGGGCGTAGTTCATTCCGAGAAACCAAGATTTATCGCGAAAAACGCCGCGTACCGGGCATGACGAACTCTGGTCTTGAAGTACTGAAATTTCGAGTCCGAGAGACTGAAATCAATCATGTGCGCGAATCAACCTTGTTGCTTGAATAGTAGAGCCGCCTGAAGATAGGCCCAACATCTAGTAAGTAGAACTAGAGTTAGTCGAAACGCGACACCTTCCGAACTCGAGTCGACGCTACGAATGAACTGGCGACTTACCTTAGGCTACCCGACACGCGGGTGGCGACGCGACACTGAAATTCTGGCGTCGTCATGGGCAACTATTCGAAGCGCGATCAACGCGCCAATGATTTGCGCGAGTTTATTCTCGCCGACACAGACGCGCGCTACACGATTTTCTCGAACGACTTCGATCCCATGTTGCGCTCGCCGAATCTCACGCTCGGCCAAGCGATCCGAGTTCTGCAATCGCGTTCCGGCTGTACTGTCTATTTCAAGCGCCTTGAACGCGGGCTTGGCGTCGGCTTCCGCATTCCGAGAGACGCCTCGCAAATTGCGCCGACCGCTGGCAGCGTTCGCCTCAACTTCATTTCGCGAAAGATTGATATCGTCGAAGCCAAGAAGGAATTGGTTCTTGCATGCATTCTTGGTGGCATTGGCGGATTTCGAGGGCTGCCCAATCCAATTTTCAAACGCCATCTCCGAAACCTTCGCACTCTCGTCAATCTCGATTCGATGGCGTCGGCCGAAGTATGGAATGCGGCCGCGAAGAAATGTTGGCCGCGCGAGGTCGAGGACTTGAAGACCTACGGTGCGCGGATGAGAATGCACGTCTTGCGAGACTGAACGGCTAGGCGGCATGGACTTTTCCGGGTGCATTTGGAAGCGAACGACGGTGGACGCAATGATCGCCGAATTCGTCAAAGCGGAGCGGGATAAACTCCGCCCGATCTCTCCCGCGCTAATCGACGCTCCGAATCTTAATGACGCTCGCGACAATGGAGTTCGACGCTTAGTGCTTTGGGAGCGCCGCGGCCCGCTTCTAGATCGAATACCGGCCGACACGAAATGGCACGAAGTGTCGCCGATCACGGCGGCTCACTTAGACGCGCTGCATCACATCAATTCAAGTGACTGGACCGCTCCCGGTATCGATTTCAATGAAGTGTTGAGCGTAGCAAAACGACGGCCGACCGCTCCGCTTCGCGGCCAACCCGGCGATTGGCCGTTGCCTATACTTTGGGGTCACAGCAAATCCGGACCGCTGTCGATACTCGAAGGCAACAACCGATTTGCTGACTATGTCCGCTACGAATTCCCGTCCCACGATGTCGATCACGGCGATTGTAGGTTTGTCGCCATCTCCATGCATCTGGCACATACTCGACTGTATTCAGCGATAGGTGGTTTTCATGTGATCGCCTTTTCGCTGTGAGATTGATTGTCATAGCGGGCGCAAAGATATTCGAGCCGGTCGGAAGACACGAGTTGGCCGGTCGTCTCCCGATCCTTGTGATTGACAGTCTTCCCCGCGACGTTCACGCCGTTCGCCGTGCACCGCTCGCTTTGTCCGCGCGCGCTCGATCACTCAGGACTTTTCAGGGTTTCGAGCGCGGCGAATTTCCAGTCGAAAAAACGTAGGCACTCACGACGGCAAGGATGACAGTCATCGCGAGCGCCGGGCTCCGTGCGATCCAATTCGGCGCGGCAATCGCTCCGACCGCTGCCATCAGCAAGGCGACAATCAGCAACACAAACAAAAGTTTCGGGAGGTGAGTCATATCAAATGACCTCATGCAGGAAAGTCCCTCGGGCTTTCTGATTATGGGGGATTTCTTCGCCCGAGGGATTCCAAAGGAGCCGCTATGTCCGGCCGCCGTAATTTGAACACCAGACTCTTTCGGAAGAGTGAATGTGCGTTCATGGGGCGATAGCTGGCGAGGTTCAAACGAGCGCAACGAAGAGGACCACGAAGCCATAAAAAAGCGCAGCCGTCGCTAGAATGACCGCGATTCCTCGGCGCGCACTCCAGAAGTCGCGCGGTTGATCGTCTTCGCTGAGTGACGAATGTCGCCCTGTAGGAATTCCGTGCACCAGCGACTCCCCCCGGTCTCGCCTACGTTCACGCTGATCTGATTTTCCAAGCATGTAAATAGACGGGCGATTCGTTCACGCGGCAATCCGACTATCGTGCTTCGCTCCACGTCGCCCGTTTGTTCTTAACCTAGGTTTAGTCGTTCGCAGTGGCGAAGTTCGTCTGCGGGTTGACGACGTCCGCGGTAAGTTTGACGTCAATGTTGGATGCCATTTCGACCTCGATAGAAAATCAGGCCGCCATTGGCGGCAAGGGTGACGGTGGATCGGTCTGTTCGGGCTCGGGCGGCTTCCCACCAGCGATGACCTCGAACGGCGTGCGGGGCTTCTTGGGCTCCGGCACGGCCTTCGGTTCGAAGCTCTCTGCCATCATGCGCAGTGCCAGCGCGATAGACCCGGTATTGCGCTTGCTGATCTCGGCTAGCTTCAAACCGAACTCGGCCCGGCTCGAGACATCGTTTTCCTCGAGAATTTCACTGACAGCCGTCGCGATGGCGCCGATCAGCGCACCCATGAGCGACGCGCTCGTGACTTTGTCTCGCGCCAGGGCCTCGGCAAGTTCGCGGGACTGATCTTTCTTCATGCCACTTCCGAAAAATGGGCCAGCCAGACGGAGCCGGGAGATACAACTTCGTCTGGCTGGCTGCCGTTCCCATCCGCGCAACAGAGGGAACAAGTTCATGCCGCTTACCTCGCGGCCAACGTGATGTACGGCGACCTCGTCGTGCTGCCGCTGTATGGCGTGATGGGCGTCGCCCACTTCGGCCTGCCATCGCAGCGAAGCGTGAAGCGCAGCATCGACTCGTCTTTGTCGAAGCCGAAATGCGCGCTCAGAATGAACTGCGACGGCAATTTCAGCAGGCAGTACTGGCTCAAGTCGACGAGAACGATGTCGCCCTCGGTGCCGAGCACGCTGGCCTGCTCGACACAAATCACCGGTCGGCCCTTCAAGAGCGCGGAAGTATTGCCCGCGCTGCCTGCAGGAATGAGTTCAGCAGGCGCACCCATCGTGCCGGTGACGGGGCCCGCGAGCGCGTCCAACTGCGTCTCGGCCGTCTCGTGGACGAGCCACACGGCGTTCTGACGACAGGGCGCTGGCATGCGCGCCCACATGTTGCTGATGTTTTCGCGGACAATCGTTCCGGCGGCTTGTCCGGTTTCCTTTGCAACGGTGATTTTCGCCGGGCTGTTGATGATTCCGAGCGGCGTGCCTGCGCCGGTGCCGCTGAAGATCGCGGCGTCCAGCTTGAAACTGCACTCGCTGCCAGCAATCTCGAGCGCCTGTGCGCCGAGCAATGACGCGTCACTGAGCAATTCGTTCGTGACCGGCATTGCCCAGATCAGCTTGATCGGCTTCATCTGCGTCGAACGGAACTTTGGCTTCGACGCGCTCGCCTGCACGCCTTCAGCAGCCCAAACGGCCTGACCGCCGCCACTACGGCTGCCATCGGCGCGGCTGGATTCGTCGACGGCCGGGACCGTGTAGTTGGCTGCCAGAACATCGACCTTGAGCATGTCGGTCAGCGGCGCAAGAACGGACGCGCCAAATATTGAACCCCAAAACGCATTTGCCAGATGCGATTGGACTAAAAAGCCGCCCGCCGCGGGATCGACTTCGCCCATGCCCGCCGGAGCGCGCACGAGAGTTCTATCCGGCGTGTTCTCGGCGCGGATGATCTGCAAGAGTTTCTCACCCACCTCGCGGCAAAGCTTGTTTTCTTCGCGCGCGTCTTCGGCTGCTGCGAGTTCGGGGTGGCGGCGGCGCTGCGCGGCGGTCACCTTGAGGAAGCTGTCCAGACCGTTGCGAAAGCCGCGCAGGGGTTCGAAGGGATCAGCGCCGCGCGAGCGGCCCCAGTCTTGCTCGTGCCACGATCTTTTCTTCGAAACGCTCATGTTCTCAGTCCTTCTCGGGTTCAATAGGGGCGCCGACGACCGGCAGGGCCGCTTTCAGCGCCGCAAGCTCGGCCGCGACGCCGCTCTGGTCGGCGCGAAGTTTCAAACCTTCGGCTGCGGCGATCGCGTCACGGATGGCCTGCGCTCGCTGCGGCGGCATCACCATCGCCTGACCCGGCACCTTGCGCTTCCGGCCGCTCACAAAATCAACGACCACTGTGGTGTTTTCGGGGAACGGGATCTCTGCAAGCGGCGGCGTGCAAATCGTGCATCTCGGCAATGAACTGGTCGATCAGCGGGCTGGCAGTTTCGCGGAGCCGGGCCTCAAGCTTTTCAATCTTCCCCGAAGTCGCGTAGCTGGAGGCCATCCGGCGGGCGGCGACTGCGGCCTGCGCAGCGTTGGCGGCCTTCAGTGCCTCTCGAGCTTTGTGGACGACAGCAGCGGCCTTCGCCATTTCTTTTTCGAGGGTGTGGTAACTGATTTCGCCGGCGGTCTCGGCCTGGACGAGTTCGCGCATGTCGGCCATGCGTTCCGCTGCGATCCGGACGTCCTCGAGCTCTTTGGCGGCGATGGCCTCTGGCGAGGTCATAAGCTTTTCGACGAACTCGGCCTGCTTTGAAATGTTCATGGTTGCCTCGAATCAATCTCGGGGGAAGTCATGCGGCTTCCTGCGGGACATCGAAAGCCGATTTGCTGTGTCTGGACAAAATCCTGTTGAGCTGCTTCCAACTTCGCGGAACTCGACCGGCTTCGAAGAGCGCGAATAGTTCTATGTCGATATCTGATGCGTGCTTAGGCAACTCGGATCGCGTCGCCAGCTTTCGCCACGTCACCGATGCAAATCTCTGAATTGCGCGCTCGAGTTCGCGGGCCTGGTCGGCCGCGGTGAGGTGTGGCCAGCGGCGATTTGCGATAGCGCATAGGGCTGCGTCGCGTCGCTCTTGAGCGTCTCGCTGTTCCCAGCTGAAACCCTTGGTGATCAGGCCGGCGGCGTGATCAATCGTTCGCTGATCACCCGTTGCGCGGGCATCGAGGGCGTCCGCGATCCACGTCGCGAGCGCTGCGGGAACAGGAACACCCGCCCTGATAGCGGCTGCTGCTTTTTGAAGGGCTTGAGCGGGAAATCTCGGGCGAATTGTCATGGCGGTGCGAGCCCCTGCCATTTCGAGCTTTGCGTCTTGGTGATGCCGAGGTCTTTGAGGGTGGGCGGCTTAACGCGGTCGCGGTCTGATACCGCGTTACGGCCAGCCTTCCCGACACCCTTCTCTCGCGCACCCTTTGCCTTTTCCGTCGCAGCCAGCATCTCACCGGCACGGCGCTCGAAGTTTGTTGGGGACATTCCCCAACTGGGCAGATCGCCCAGTTCGAAGGGACGTGCGGAATTTCCGCACCATCCCGACCGTTCCAACCGCCAGATCGCAGTCGCGCTGGGGGTCGACGACACGACCGTCGGCGATCTCAGAAAGCGCCTCGAGGCAGTTGCGGGAATCCCGCAACTGAAAACGGTGAAGGGCAAAGACGGGAAGACCTACAAGGCCAAGAAGCCGTCGAAGCTGAAAGTCGTGGACGATAGCGAGGACGTCGAGGGGCGCGCGGGCGGTCAATTGATCGGATCCGTTTTCGGCTTGCTCTCGAGAAACTCGTCGAGCGTTTGACGGCGAGGCTCGTCCTCTGACCGTCCAGCGTCCGATGCTGACGGAAGCGGCGCGTCCTGCAGCCCGACCCTGGCGCGCGCTGAGATTGGCAGGCCCAGTTCGCTCGCCAATTTCCTCGCGAGGTCTGTCTGCCTGTTGACGATGCTCAAATATGGGTTCTGTTGCGGCGATCCGGCGTCGGTGATCTGGCCGTTCTCGTCCTTGCGAAGCCCTATCTGGACCACCAAGCCGTGCCGCAACACCTGCTCGTCGGCTTCCTTCGCTCGAGCAAGCGCGATTACGCACCTGCGGAAAATCTGCAGATCAATCGGCGCCAAAAGTCCGAGCGGCGCGTTGGCGAGCAGGCTCTTCCAGATTTGCATAGCGAACGGCTGGCGCTCGATGAACGAGTTCGGTTCGAAGGGCCCAGACGGCGCCTCGGGTTCGCGGCGATCCCAGCGCCGATCCAACGTCGCGTGAAGTTGTTTCTGGCGTCTCGGCTGCGGCTTTCTACCGGGTTTCATGATCGACCCACCCCCCTATGCCCAATTCTCGTTTGGATTTGCGAAGGCCCCCGCCGCCGCGCCCGCATGCGCCAAATGTTTGAGATCCCGTATCCCGGGGGTGGGGCCTTCTATCTCGGAGGGTGCCTTCGTGCGGGGACGTGGCGGCCGAGCCCGGCGTGGGGCGCAGCACGGTGCGGGCGGCAGGCATGCCCGCGTACGGGGCGCTATGGACTCGGTGGGCGGCGACGTCGACGTCGCGTGCTGTTCTCGGTGTAGCAACCGTGCACGACGACGGCCCGGAATAGCAGGGTGGCAGCGGCTGGCAGTAGTGCCACTGCACTGTACACTCTACTATGAGAAGATCTCTCGCGTATGCGTTACAATGGTGTGGCACTACTGCCAGCCGCTGCCAGAGCCTGAATTTGATCATTTGAGGCTCAGCCCCAAGTAGGTCGGGACGCGCTCGTCGCCGTCTCTCGGCTGGGCCTTTTTTATGGTGGGCAGCTTCGCGTGAAGGTTGCGACCGAACATGGCCTTCGTGCCCGGACGGTCGCGGCCCTGTTCACGACACCACCGCAGCCATCGGTCGTAGATGTAGTCGACGACGACAGTGTGCCCGGGGGCTATGTCACAGGTGTCTCGCAAGAAGGCGCCGATAGGCGAGCCGAGGTCCTCGAGCTCCTGTATCGATTCCGCCGATGACATTGGCTGCCGGAAGTAGCCGCGCTCATTCAGGCGAACCCAACCGTCTATCGCCCAGTTCAGGATTTCCGGAAGTTCAGTGGTCAGCCTGTCGGTGAGACCTAGGTCTTCTGCGCCGTAGAAAGACTTCGTCAGCGTGAGCACCACGAAGCGGCTGGCGAGAGCGCCGCTGGCGTCACTCAGGTTTGGCAGTTCGTTCGAGAGGATCAGGAAGCGGGTTTGCAGCCTGCCGGTCCATGCCGATTGAAACTTGCGGTCGATAGTCAGAGCGTCCTCGCCGGTTATTGCCAGAAGGCGCTCGGCGAGGGCTTGCGGATCAGAACGGCCGCCCAATCGCGCGTCTGAAATGATAGCAAGCCGCTTCCCGATGAGAGGCGACAATCCAAAGTTCGTCGCCAGACCGCCAAGGGTCGGCCCCACGGTATTTGCCGGGCCGAGTAGCTGGGTGAGGATTCTTGCGAGAGTGCCCTTACCTGATCGCTTGGGCCCGATGATGAGGAAGGCCTTCTGATGCCGCGTGTCGGCGGTTAGAAAATAGCCTGTCATCTCCTGCAGCGTATCGATGGCCTCATGATCACCCGGCCAGATGCTATCGAGAAACTTCAGGAATTCCGTCGGCTCCGGCGCAGTGCTGTCGAAAGGAAACGGCAGGGCGTTTTGAGTGAAAAATTTCGGCGTCGGCGGCAACAGTTTGCGCGTGTTGAGATGTAGAAGTCCGTTGGTGCAAGCGATGACTTCATGTGCTGGTGGTCCAGCCTGTCCGCCGAGCCACGTCGGCGCCTGGACAGATGACGGCAGGTTCGCGACGGCCTTCAGTGCGTCTAGTGCGTCGCCTACACTTGTGCGGTTCGGATTGAACGGCGCTCTCTTGCCCTTCCCGGTTGCACGAAACGCGCTGTCGAAAAACGCATAGGTTCGAGACCTCACGTCGGCGCTGTCGAGTTCTGGATAGTGCGTGCCGTTGTAGCCATAGAACGTGTCGTTCTGGTGGTGCAGAGTCCGCTCGCCGTCCTTGGTGAAGTGCGCCGTGAGGAAAAGTCTCGCGCTCTCCATCGGCGCTTTTGGGTTGAGCATAAGCGGCTCGGCCGCCGCGCTGCGCACTGGCAAACGCCTCACGACACCGAGTTCGTCGAGTAGCTTGTCGGTCGCGCTCATGCCGCGGTTCCTTTCAGCGCGTCGCTCCAATCGGTGCCCGCGATCTTGGGTGTGAAAATAGCCACCTGTTTTCCCGCGTCGGACCAGCGCTGCGCGCAGGTGAGCGCCGCTTTCTGGCCCGGTTCGTCGAAGTTCGGCGAAGATGGTCAGCGCCTCGATGCCGGTAAGCGCTGGGAAGGCGGCCATGCCGCTGGTGCCGCACGTTACCCAGATGGGCGACCAGTTGATCGCCATCAGTGCCAGCGCCTTCTCGACGCCCTCACAAATCCCAAGGCCGAGCGTGACGTCCTCGTCCGGCGTCAGCTTGATGACGGCGCCGGTTGCGGGTCCGAGTGTGGCCTTGCCCATAACATCGCGAAGTCGGTCGCTGGCGTCGGCTTTGAGGAATATTCCTTTGACCGCGCGCGGTCGTCGTGGCGAACATCCCGCAGCAGTGCGACGATGGCCGATGGCGCTCGAGGACGCCGTCTACCTTGCGCGGGCAGGATTGGTGGAGGCGAATATCCGCGGGCCAGTCGGGCAGATGGACGCCGCGATTGTTGATGTAGGTAGCGCCGACGGTCCCGGCCAGCGGCTGGGCCTCGTTAAACGTGCGCAAGGCCTGCCTTGTGCGTTCAGCGTCAAACCGGCGCTTTTCGATCCGGATGCCCTCGCTCGGCTCGACGGGCTTTGCGACTGTGGCCGGGCTGACGCGACCATCGTCGTCAGGAACGAGGCGCGTAACGGCGTCCGGGAAATTGACGCTCTCGAGTTCCATGACGAACTGGATCACGTCGCCGTGCCATCCGCAGCCGAAACAATGCGCGCTCTTTCGGTCCGGCGACAACCGAAACGACGGCGTTTTTTCCTTGTGAAATGGACAGAGCGCCACGAAGTCGCGTCCGTCGCGCTTCAGCGCCATCCCATATCGCAAGGCGACGTCGCCGATAGGCATGTCATGCGCCCGGCGAAGACGGTCGGCGGTTATCCGATCACCCATCGAGCCCTCCCTCTATGAGATCGAGCAGGTGACCGATGGGACCGGCAGCTTTTCCGTTGGGCAGCTTTTGAAGGGCGTGCCTGATCACGTCCAGCGGCGCGCCATATTGAAGGGCAATGCTCAAAATCACCGCCGCGTCGCTGGCGATTATGTCGGCGGCGCTGCCGGGCTTGCCCGCGGACAAAAACAATTCCGCCAGTCTTCCGTCGTTGAACCGGCTGAACCCGCCGAGGAGCACCATCCCGTGCTGTTCGGACTCGACGGTCTCGGAAAGACGACGCTGCGCGAGGCGTTCGCGGCTCATGGCGCCGACCTCGCGATCAGCGCGCGCACAGCGGCAGTTTGCGCGTCGAAGCGGCCCAGAGGGCAGCCGCTCGCCTGAACAGCGTCGAAGCCGCTACGCGTCGAGAAGACATGGCCGACGAGGGCATCGTCGAAGAACACGGCGTCGCCGACTTGTTCGCGGGATTCGTTGGGGCTATCTTCGCAAGTGATCGTGCTGAATTGATCATCCTGAGAAATCCCGTCCGCTGCGTCCCCAGCAGCGGGCGGGTTTTCTTTTTGGGACATGATCGCTACGCCGCCTCGTGCTGGCGCGCGGCCAGCATCTTCTGCAGAGCCACCACGCATTCGGCTTTGATCCATCGAACGGAATTCGGCGAGACGCGAATGGGCTTCGGATAAATTCCCGACTTCACGCCTCTTGCCAGTGTCGCGGGATGGATCGGTCTATCTGGACCGCCGAATAAGACGCAGGCCCCCGGTTTATCGAGTAATTCGAGTTCGCACAGATCGGGCGGATTGTTGTGGGCTCTGCCAGGCTCGTCGACATTGTCGAGACCAGCACGGCCAGTCGTATTGAGAAGTTGATTTCGGATGTCGCTCACTTTTGCCTCCTGTTGCGCAGCGCAATGCGTTGCGAATGGAAGCTACGGGACGTCGATAGCGCTCGTCCCGAGAGAAAAATAGGCGCGCTATTCTTCTCTCAATTTGCGAACTGGTGATCCCGCGCGCGCATAGTAGGCCTTTGAGAGTTGTGTTCGCATGCTGGTGTAGTCGACCTTCGTTTTTCCTATCGACGCCTCCTTGGCGACCGACGTGATGGCCTTGGAGTCTTTCATGCCTGCGCGAACTCGGCACTCAATCTCCTCAAGCAAGGCTTCGTCTTCGGGATATTGCCGTCCCGGCTTTCTGCCACCCTTCTTCTTCACCGGCTTGAATAAAACCGGGATGACACCCCAAAGGTGGTTCTCCTGAATGACGGCATTCAAGAGTTCGATCTGTTTTCTGCGTTCGGGATCAGCTTTTTCGAGGGCGCGGCTCATGCGGGCAGTCCCCTCTGAGAGTTCGTGGCGGATGTCCTTGTCGATTGCAGGAATTTTGTAATCCCAATCGCCGTCTTTTTTGAGTTCGGCGGTCACGCGGGCACGTTCCGAGTTATAGGTGCCCGCCTTCTGCAATGCCTCGATGCGCTTGAGCACCTTGACGATGAGCACAATTTCCCTGCCCTTGTCCGTGATCTGTCGCTCGATCAATTCCAGTTTTCTGCCGCCCGACGACTTTGCCCGCTCGCGCTGGCCCTCAAGGCTAACTTCTTTCTCGCGCGCGTCACCGAGTTCTTTTTCGAGCCGATCCTTGTCGGTCAGAGCGAACCACCGGTCTTCCTCGATTTCGCCCTGCGTTTTCCTCACGACACACCCGCCTTCCGACGTAGCGCGGGTCTCGTCTCCGTCTTCACCTCAACGAGAGGGGCGCCAACTATGGCTGCGAGGTGCTTCGCCCATGCTTCCAGCGCCTCTTTCTTTTCGCTGGTGAAGTCGTGCTGGTCGTAGACCTGCTGCGTCAGGGACGCCTTCGTGACGCTGCGGTGGTTGAGAACATGGCCGATGACTATCTGGCCGATCTTCAGCCGCGACATGCCCGTGGCGACGGTTCGGCGCAGATCGTGCGGCGTCCAGCGCGGAATGCCGAATTTGCCTAGAGGCAGCCCATCGCGCGGCAACTGCGCCTTGCTGAGGGCATAGTCGATCACCGTGTGCACGGTCGGTCCCTCGCCGCTTCGGTCAGGAAACAGGAAGTCGCCGTTGGACGTGCGCATGGCCTCGCGGATCAGCAACAGCGCCGGTTCGCTCAACGGCACCTGATGGCTGAATTTGTTTTTCGATCGCTCGCGCCGGGATCGTCCAGATGGCCGTGTTGAGCGCGATTTCTTCCCGACGCAGACCGGCAACTTCGGAAAGCCGCTGGCCGGTGAGAAGGCAGAGACGCAGGATCGTGGGGATATGATCCGAACGCGGCAGTCCCGTGTCGAGCCCACGCCAGACGGCAACGATCTCGTCGTCGGTGAGAAACCGCGTGCGGGCATTGCTCGAGTCCGGCCTCTTCACACGCTGTATGCGCGAGAACTCGATCACGCCGCGCTGGATGGCAAAGTTCATCAGCGCACGCAGGTCCTGAAAGATCGTACCCGCCGTCCGGACCCGGTTGGCCTTCAACAGGGGATCGATGATCTCGTTGTAGTGGGGATCAATGCGGAAGTCGGCGACGTGGACCTTGCCGACGTACGGGGTCACGTATTTCTCGAAGCGCCATTTTGCCCGGTCGGCGCTTCGCTTTCCCTTCAAGCCAAGTTCGAGGCGTTCGTCGATCAACTCGGCCATCGTCTTCGGGGGCGCCTCGTCGTCCTCGTCCCGAGGGTCCTTGCCCTGCTGGACCTTCTTCCGGGTCGCCTCGGCCAGCTTGCGGGCGTCGTCCAAGCCGAAGGCGGGATAGGTGCCGAGACTGATGCGGGCGATCTTGCCGTCCCGAGGGCTTGTGTAGACGAAGTTCCAAGTCTTCTTCTTCGCCTTGGTCACCCGGATCGACAAACCAGGGCATAGCCCATCGAAGTGATCCTTCTGCGGCTTGCCGCCCGACGTCAGGGCGTCGACGAGTTTGATGGTGAGCGAGCGGCGGGGCATGGCGTGCTTCCTCTTCGTCTGATGCCGCCTTGCCTATGGCTTACCTATTGGCCGAATCGTGCCCTCTCGGCAGATCCACTCGGACCAAAATAGGTAAGCTATAGGCAAGTTGAGCACGCGCTAGGGTGCGAGCCGCTGCGAACGAGTGCGTCGGCGCTGAAGATTCTCGCGGTTCGAGTTAGGCCCGGATGGCGGGGGTTTCTTGACCGTTCAGCGTTTGCATCGGCTCTCATCGCGTCGCACGCTAGTGCACGCGAAACGGCGGTTCAAGGCGTTAGAAGGCAGGTGCTCTATCCAGTTGAGCTACGGGGTCGTGGACACGACTCTCCGGCTACTTTGTCACGTGCCCCTTAATGGCTCCACGGTGTCTTGCGGTCAGTCCGGAAATTGTCGGCATAGGACTTCGCCTTGGGCGCCGGTCTGTGAGGCTCGAACACCTGGTAAGCGATGCCATGTTTTTCGGCATAGGCGACCGCCTCGTCGCTGGTGTCGAACTCGAGCTGAACCTGCTGGAGCATGTCGCTCGAACTAGTCCACCCCATCAGGGGATCGATCTGGCGAGCCTGTTCGGGCTCGAACTCCAGAAGCCAAAGCTTTGTCCTGGCCTTGCCGGACTGCATGGCGTTCTTCGCCGGTTGGTAAATGCGCGCACGCATGTCGTTCTCCTTCGGCCGGTGGTCGGGGCGGCGTGATTTGAACACGCGACCCTCTGCTCCCAAAGCAGATGCGCTACCAGACTGCGCTACGCCCCGCCGGTGGGGGTCAGATACACGTCAAGGCCACAAGCGGCAAGAACCCTCCGCGCCACACCTTAATCGGCATTGTGAAAGATCATGGCGTGGACCCGGTCTCCGGCGCGAATGCCCAGATCATGGGCCCGGCCGCCATTAATCTCCAGCACGGCGCGCACCGGCTCAGCCGAGGGAATCGGTGTGGTCGAAAAGGGAATGGCGTTGGGCTCGATCGTCGAAATGGTTCCGTCCGAGCGGATGAACAGCATATCGAGGGGCAGAACAGTATTCTTCATCCAGAACGACAACTTCTCATCGTTGTGGAAATCGAACAGCATCCCAGCGTCCGGTGCCATTACGCGCCGATACATCAGTCCGCGTTCCTGCGATGCCGTGTCGTCCGCCAGCTCAACCACGAACGTCTTGGGACCGCTTGACGTGTCGACCGTGATTTTTGCCACCGGCAAAATCGGTGGATTCGCCGCGCACCCCGAAGCCGCAAAAAGCGCCAATGCGCAAACCATAGCCGCCCGCATGTCGAGTGACCTCCGCTTATTTTCCCGGAGACTGCCGCATCGCGCGCTGAAGCGCAAAAATTCCGAATTGCGGCACCCAATGCGCAACGGCACGATAGTCGCCCCGCCACCAGCTTGGCCGGTGCAGATTGGTCTCGATGTGATCAAGCCCGAGCGCCAGTAAATCGCCGCCACCTCCGGCCTGGGCGAGTGCCAAAAGCGCCCAGCCGCGGCTGAAATTCAGTGCGTAGTGATGCGGCTTCTGAGGAGTCAAGATCGGCCGCAGGCTGCGCAGACGCGGACCGGCCTTGTCAAGGAGCTCATCGATACCGATGGCTCCCGCGCGAACGGCAAGTTCACAGAATGTCGGCGTGACGGCCATGAAATCGGGCCAGCCCTCTTCTTCAGTTTCCGCCGGCAATCGGTCCAGCGACAGCACCATGCGAGCCGCGGTCTCCTGGACGATCGCGGTCAGGTCGGGCCGCCCTTCGAAGTCTGCATAGTCAAGCAGGTTGATCAGCGCCCAGCAGGGATTTGCATATTCGCGCGCGAAAGGATCGGCGGTCCTTGCCCTGTACTGAGTGGTGAGCGACGCGGCGACGTCGCGCGCCACGAATTGGAGGCGCGTCGAACCCGTCACGAGTTCGATCTTCCAGCGCCAGGCGCAGGAACCAGGCGCGGCCATAAGGCATCTCGAATTGCGGCCGGGCGGCGAGATCGGCGGCTTCCAGAGCGAGCTTGGCTGGCATCAGAATGCTGTCGACCAAGCTTTCGTAACGGGCGTCCCCCGTCAGCGCGCGATGTGCGAGCAGCGCCCAGGTCGCGTGACAGGCCGAGTGCCAATCGATGCAACCGTGAAATGCGGGATGGTTGGTGTCATGCCGCTGGACATGGCGGGCGGGAATCTGGGCCAGCAGGTCCACCCAATGCGGCACTTCGGTTTGGAACGCCCGGAAGCGCGCCGCGACGTCTGACATGATCGGAATCCGTAGTTTTGCGCGCTAAGGATCGACGAGCACGACCTCGGCCGCAAGCTCGCCCTTCGGGCCGTCACCGGTGCGGACGCGAACCCGTTGGCCCTGCCGCAGCTCGCGAATGCCGTAACGGCGCAGAGTTTCCATGTGAACGAAGATATCCGGCGTATTCGGGCCGCGGGAGACGAAGCCGTAACCCTTGCCCCTGTTGAACCATTTTACCGTGGCATCGAAGGGCAAACTCGTCGGTTCCGCGACGAATCGGTCCGTTCGCGAGATCGGAAGCGGTGTGACCTGGGCTGTCGAATTGTCGAGAGAGATCACGCGCCGCGCCTGCAGCCCGCGCGGTCCTTGCACGGCTTCGCAGACGACCCGCGCGCCTTCATACGCTGCCTTGAAGCCCGATTGGCGCACACAGGTCTGGTGAAGAAGGATGTCCCCCTCAATGCCGTTCGATGGCTTGATGAAGCCGTAGCCTTTGTTCAGATCGAACCACTTGATCAGCCCCATCACCTCGAGGGCGTCGTCCCCGGCGTCGGACGAAGTCGTTGCGCGTCCACTCATTCCTTGCCCTATATCTCTTGGCGGAAAGTGAAACCGCCAAGCCCAACTCGAATTGGAATTCTCTCACGACTGGCGTCGGCGCCGATACCCCCCTATTTGAGGGATGGGACAAGGCGGCCTATAGGGCATCACACGACATTCAATTCGGAGATCGGCTAGATGGATTTCACCGGGCGCTATGTCATTGCCGCGGCGCCGCAGAAGGTCTGGGAGGGGTTGAACGATCCCGCCATTCTCAAAACCTGCATTCCCGGCTGCGAACAACTCGACAAGACAAGCCCGACCGATTTCGTTGCTACGGCGCGATTGAAGATCGGGCCGTTGAGCGCAACCTTCAAAGGCAAGGTCACGCTTTCAGACCTTGAACCTCCGCGCCGCTGCAAACTGAGCGGTGAAGGACAAGGCGGCGTCGCCGGATTCGCCAAAGGCGACGCAGAGGTCGTGCTGACGCCGGAAGGTTCCGGCACCATCCTTACCTACACCGCCAAGGCGTCCGTCGGCGGGAAGCTGGCGCAGATCGGCCAGCGCCTGATCGACGGTGCAGCCAAGCAGATCGCTGACGATTTCTTCAAGCGGTTCGCGGCGACCCTGGAACTGCCTACCTTGTCGCCCGACCCGGAGGTCGAAGCTGTTCCCGCAAAGACCTCACAGACCGTGGTGGCACCGCGGGCTGGATTGTCCCCGGCCATTTGGGTTGGCGGTCTTATCGTCGCGATCGTGATTTTGCTGCTGATTTTCGGGGTGAAGCCTTAGCCGCCGGCTTCGGAGTAGCTTTGGCCGCGGGCTTTTTGAACAAGGCATCGAGGTCCGGAAGCTGGGACGCCGACGCGCTTGGGCGCTCGCTGAGCAATTCGCCGCCGATCGCCCAATTGTCCTTGTCGTGCTCGTGGATGAGTACCTGGGTTGCGCCGCGGTCCAATTCGAAGATGTCCGTGACGGCGTCCGTGATGGCCGCGATCAGGCGGCGGCGCTTTTCCAGGGGTCTGCCCCGGGCAATGTGAACTGCAATAAAAGGCATATAAATCTCCTCTGGCTGCTACCATTATAGCAGCGCTTGACGCCGCCGCTCTGTACGCCGAAACTTTCCATTCACAATTCATATTTGAGGAAACGCATATGGCCGTTGTGTCCATGACGGTGAACGGAAAACCGGTTTCAGTCGAAACCGAAGACCGCACCCTGCTCGTCTATTTCCTGCGCGAGCAGCTTCGGCTGACCGGCACGCATATCGGCTGCGACACCAGCCAATGCGGCGCATGCGTCGTGCATGTAAACGGCAAGGCCGTGAAGTCGTGCAGCATGTTCGCGGTCCAGGCGGAAGGCGCCCAGGTCACTGACCATCGAAGGCCTGGCCAAGGACGGAAAATTGCATCCGGTCCAGGAAGCGTTTCGGGAAAATCACGGTCTGCAATGCGGCTTCTGCACGCCCGGCATGATCATGACGGCGGTCGACATGATTCGCAGAAAGCCGAAGCTGGATCGCGAGACGATCCGGCATGAGCTGGAAGGCAACATCTGCCGCTGCACCGGCTATCACAACATCGTCTCGTCGATCGAAGATGCGGCCAAGCGCATGGGCGGAGCTTCCTGATGATCACCTATCCGTTCAACTACAAGCGCGCCAAATCCGTTGCCGAGGCCGAAGCGCTGCTGAAAGGCTCGCCCGACGCAAAGTTACTGGCCGGCGGCCAGACTCTGATCGCGGCGATGAAGATGCGCCTCGCGAATCCGTCAGATCTCATCGACATTTCCGGGCTGAAGGAGCTTGCATACATCCGCGTCGCCGGCGATGCGGTTGCCATCGGTGCCGCGACGACGCATTTCGAAGTTGCGACGTCCGCGGACGTCGTGCGTTCGATTCCGGCGCTTGCCTACCTCGCCTCGATCATCGGCGATCCGGCAGTGCGCCACAAAGGTACGCTCGGCGGCTCGGTCGCCAACAACGATCCTGCGGCAGACTATCCGGCCGCAGTTCTTGGGCTTGGCGCAGCGATCAAGACGAACAAGCGCAGCATCGCAGCCGATGATTTCTTCACCGGCATGTTCTCGACCGCGCTCGAGGACGGAGAAATCGTGACCGAAGTGTCGTTCCCGATTGCGCAGAAGGCGTCGTACAAGAAGTTCCCCAACCCTGCCTCCCGCTACGCCATGGCCGGCGTGTTCGTCGCGCGGACGAAGTCCGGCGTGCGCGTCGCGGTAACCGGTGCGGGCCCATGTGTGTTCCGCGTTCCGGCGATGGAGGTTGCTCTCACCAAAGAGTTCTCGCCGGACGCCATCGCCGGCATTTCGGCTGACGCGAACGGTCTGAACTCGGACATCCATGGCTCGGCAGAGTATCGCGCCCACCTTGTGAGCGTGATGGCCAAGCGGGCGGTCGCCGAGGCGGCATGAGCCAGGCCGGCGAAACCGACGTCCTCTCAACCGTCGCGCAATGGCTCGGTGCCGGGCGCAAGGTTGCGCTCGGCACGGTGATAAAGACATGGGGGTCCGCGCCACGTCAGGCCGGAAGCCAGATCGCGGTCCGTGATGACGGCGCGTTCGTGGGATCGGTATCGGGCGGCTGTATCGAGGGCGAGGTGATCGAGGCGGCACAGGCAGCGATGAATGACCTCAAAGTGCGCACGCTCGAATTCGGCGTCAGCGACGAGACCGCATGGTCTGTTGGCCTCGCCTGCGGCGGCCGCATCGAAGTCTTTGTCGAACCGGTCCTTTGAAGAAAGAAACCCTCGCAGCCATCAATGAGGCACGCCGCGCCGGGCGCGCCATCGTTCGCGCGACCAATCTTGCGACTGGCGACGACCGGCTGATCGATCCGGCCGCGGACGCGTCGCCGCTCGGTGAGGCCGCCGCGGGAGCCGCACGCGCGGATCAGAGCGGACCGGCCGAGATCGAGGGCCAAAGCTGGTTTCTTGCCGTTTTCAATCCACCGCTTGATCTCGCAATCATCGGCGCCGTGCACGTCGCCCAGCCGCTCGCGGCCATGGCGTCACTCACGGGATTTGGCGTGCGCATCATCGATCCGCGCACGGCCTTTGCGACGGAAGCGCGCTTCCCGGGCATCAGGCTCAGCCACCAATGGGCCGACGAAGCATTTGAAAAAGAACCGCTCGGACCGCGCAGCGCGGTCGTGGCCCTCACCCATGACCCCAAGCTGGACGATCCGGGATTGATCGTCGCCCTTAAATCGAACTGCTTCTATATCGGCGCGCTCGGTTCCAAAAAAACCCATGCCGGCCGTCTCGCGCGGTTAAAGGCTGAGGGCTTCTCCGAAACTGACCTCGCGCGCATTCACGGTCCGATCGGCCTCGACATCGGCGCACGCTCGCCGGCCGAAATCGCGGTCTCGATACTCGCCGAAATCACTCAGACACTGCGGGGCAGCAAGCGCAGCGCTGCTGCCCCTGCCAAGGGCTAGTCCTCGCGATCGGGCGGCGGGCCGTTGCGATCGCCGCCACGCCCCCTGCCGCCGTGATCGCGGCCATGGAATCGCGGCTTCGTTTCATCGGGCGTGATCACGCCGTCATTATTGCGGTCCAGGCGATCGAACATTTTTTCGGGTGGTGCCGCGAATTCGGCGAGCGTGAGTTTGCCGTCGCCATCCTTGTCCAAACGCTTGAACATCTTGGCGTTCATGTCGCGGTAGCGGGCGGCCTGATCGGCGATGAACTGCGCCAACGTCATCGCGCCCGCGCCATTCGTCGCCGCGGCGAACTCCTTGGCCGTGATTGAATCGAACTCGGCGCGCGTCACCTTGCCGTCGCGCGACAGGTCCGCATCGTTGCAGAAACGTGCGCGGCCAAAGCCGGCGAAGCCGCGCCCGCCATGCGCCCCGCCGAATCCGCGATGGTCATTTTGTCCGCGCCTGCCGCCTCGATCGCCAGGCGGCGAACCCCCGGGCCGAAAGTCTGCGTGCATGACCGGATTGCACGACACCGATCCCGTTCCGTCGCGGTCCATCATCTCGAAATGCGCCCGTTGCGGCGCGGCGAATTCCTCGAGCGTCAGCCGGCCGTCACCGTTCCAGTCGACGCGGTGGAACATGTCCGCGGCGTGTTTTTGGAAGTCAGCCTGATGAACGGCCAAGAACTGTTCCGGCGTCATGGTTTTCGCGCCGTGCGTCGCCGATGCAAAGCGGCTGCCGAGCACGCTGTTGAATTCGGCGTGCGTTATTTTGCCGTCGCGATTTGTGTCGAAGTCGCCCAGCAGCCGGTCCGCCAGCCTATCGCGATGCATCAGACCCTGCATCGGTCCGTCGGGCGGCGGCGGGCCGTCCATCTGGGCTATCGCCAGCCCGGTGCCGCCGATCAAAATGGCCACGCCCAGCAGCAGCGCGACCTTGGTGTTGGTTTTCATGAAGGCATCTCCCAAATCGGATGCCGGCAGAAAAGCGTTCCCAAGTCGCGAAACTATGGCGGAACAAAACGTGATCGTATCAAATTGTACGCGGGCATCCGGCGCCTAAACTTTGCACCAATTCTGGATTTGCAGATGCAGTGTAAAGGTTCCAGATTCATCACGGCCATGACAAAAGACGAATCCAAGCCTCACGTGCTTATAGTCGAGGACGCACGGGACATCCGCGAGCCGCTCGCGCGCTATCTGCGCGAACATGGCTATCGCGCAACCACCGCGCCGGACGCCGCATCCGCGCGCAAGGTGATGAAGGGGTCGGCCATCGATCTCGTCGTGCTCGACATCATGATGCCCGGCGAAGACGGGCTCAGTCTTTGCCGCTCCATCCGTGAGACATCCCAGATCCCTGTGATCCTTCTGACCGCACGCGGAGAGGAAGTGGATCGCATCATCGGTCTGGAGATGGGTGCAGACGACTACATCCCAAAGCCCTTCTCGCCGCGAGAGCTGATCGCGCGTGTCGCCGCCGTCCTGCGCCGGACCCAGGCCCTGCCGCCACGCCAGAAACCGCCTGAGGCCGAGCGCATTCGGTTCGGCGATTGGGTACTCGACACTGGTCAGCGCGAACTGATTGGCGTCGACAACGTCGCATTGCCCCTCTCGAGCGGCGAATTCCGTCTGCTTTCCGCGTTGCTGGAGCGGCCCAGGATTGCGCTGACCCGAAACCAGTTACTCGATCTCACGAAAGGACGCGACGCCGATTTGTTCGACCGTTCGATCGACAATCATGTCAGCCGCCTGCGCAAGAAGATCGAGCCCGACCCCAAGAACCCGCGTTACATCAAGACCGTCTGGGGCGGTGGCTATATTTTCGCGATGGATCCCGAAACGCGATGAAACTGTGGCCGCGTACGCTTGGCGTTCAGCTCATCGTCGTGACCGCGGCGGCCGTGCTCGTTTCCAATCTCGCCGTCGCCGCCTGGTTCGAACTCGGCAACGAGCGGCTTTCCGAAAGCGAGCTGAACGAGCGCGTGCTTGAACGCGCCGCATCGACCGCAACGCTTCTTGCTGCAATTCCCTTTCGTGCGCGGTCCGATGCGGCGGCGGCGATGAGCACCGGTTTCTGGACTTTTTCCATGCACCAGGGAAAAGCGCTTCCCGTCGCCATGAACGATGCGGAAGGAAAGCTGGCGGCCAGGCTCAAAGCCATGCTGCCGCCTGAAAAGGCCGCGCTGCCCGTGTGGGTCCACATGGCGGTGTTGCAACCGCCCGACAATGGCAGGGGGCGTGCGCATCGCCCGCCGACGAATGCGATCCAGTTCACAGTTCCCGTCGTGCGCGGCAGCCAGTTGGTCGCGACGTTTTTCCGCCCGCCTGCTCCGGGCTGGCCGACGGAAGTCATCATCGCGGCCTTCATGGCGATCGTCGTGGCCTCGGCTGCCGCGGCGTACATCGCGCGCCGTGTGGCCAGACCATTGTCCGCGCTGGCATCCGCGGCGACGGTCGCAGCAAAAGGCGGAACGGCGCCTCCCGTGCCGGAAGAAGGGCCGGATGACGTGCGCAACGCCGCGAAGGCGTTCAACGCCATGACAGATCGCGTCACGCGCACGATGGAGAGCCAGCGTCAGTTGCTCTCCGCTGTCGGCCACGATCTGCGCACGCCGCTGACCGCGATGCGCATCAATCTGGAATTTGTCGAGGACCATGAACTGCGCGAGCGGCTGGCGGCAAACCTGGACGAACTGCAGGCCCTGACGGAATCGGTTCTTTCCGCAGCCCGTGGCGCTGGTGGCGAAACCAAGCGCAACATCGATCTGTCGGCGCTGGTCGAGAGCCTCTGCGCGGACCTGGACGATCTTGGCGAACCCGTGACCTGGCAGGCGCACGGCCCCGCGCCGCTGGCCTGCCGCCCCGATGAGATTCGCCGCGCAGTACGCAATCTCGTCGAGAACGCGGTGGCGTACGGACGGCGCGCGGAAGTGCAGATTGCGGAGTCCCAGGGCGCATATGAAATCCTGGTCGATGACCAGGGCCCCGGAATTTCCGAAGACGATCAGAACCGGGTTTTCGAACCGTTCGTCAGGCTCGAAAGTTCGCGCAACGCCGACACCGGCGGCACCGGGCTTGGCCTGACGCTGGTGAAGGCCATTGCACAAGGCCATGGCGGCGGTGTGGTTCTGGAAAACCGCCCCGAAGGCGGTTTGCGCGCCCGGCTTCGTTTGCCGCGCGAGGCTGCAAGCGCGTAAACTGCGCACATGCAATTCGGAACAGTTCCCGTGGCGACGGCGGCCGGCGCAATTCTCGCCCATGGCGTCCGCGCCGGCGAAACGCGCTTCAAGAAGGGCCGTCTCCTGACGAGTGCGGACGTGGCGCAACTTCAGGAGGCGGGCGTCGCGACCGTCACCGTTGCCCGCCTGGAAGCGGCCGATGTACCGGAGGATCAAGCAGCGACGCGCATCGCCGCCGGTTGCACCGGTGACGGAGTGCGGACAGGCGCGGCGTTTACCGGCCGCGTCAATCTCTATGCGGTAGCGGATGGTGTCGCCGTCATTGCGGGTGACACCGTGAATGCCCTCAACGCTATCCACGAAGCCGTCACGCTGGCGACGGTTGCTCCGTTCTCGCGCGTCGCCAAGGGCCAGATGCTGGCGACGATCAAGATTATTCCATTCGCGGCCCCGCTGGCTGCGGTCGAGGAAGCAGAACGCCTGCTCGCCAAGCTTGGGACGGTCGTCGGTGTGCGCGCGTTCCGGACGAAGGAGGTGGCGCTCATCTCGACCTACCTGCCCGACACAAAGCCATCGCTGCTCGACAAGAACCGCACAGCGCTCGCCGACCGACTGCACGCGCTGGGATCCGAAATCGTCTTCGAACGGCGGGTTCCCCACGGAACTGCCGAGTTGGCCCAAGCAATCGCAGAGGCTGCTGCGTCCGGCGCCGACCCGATCATGATCTTTGGCGCCAGCGCGATCACGGACCGACGCGATGTCATCCCCGCGGCCATCGAGCTGTCCGGAGGGACGATCGAGCATTTCGGCATGCCGGTGGACCCCGGAAACCTCCTTTTGACGGCGCGCAAAGGCTCGACCGCGGTGGTCGGTCTGCCGAGTTGCGCCCGGTCGCCCAAGCTGAACGGCTTCGACTACGTTCTCTGGCGGCTTCTGGCGGGGCTTCCGGTCGGTCCAACGGACATCGCAGCCATGGGCGTCGGCGGGCTCCTGAACGAAATTCCGAGCCGTCCGCAGCCTCGCGACGAGCGGCCGGCACAGGCACCCAGGCTGCCTCGGGTCGCCGCCATCGTGCTTGCCGCCGGCCTGTCGTCGAGGATGGGCTCCAACAAGCTTCTCGCCCCAGTTGCCGGCAAGCCGTTGGTACGTCACGCGGTTGAGACTGCCATGGCGAGCGCGGCCGAAACCGTCATTGTTGTCACCGGCAACGGTGCGGCGGAGGTCAAGCGCGCCATCTCTCCCCTCACTCCCCTCTTCGTGGAAAATCACGACTATTCAAAAGGTTTGAGTACGTCCTTGAAGTGCGGTCTCGCGCGCGTGCCAGACGGCTGCGACGGCGCGCTCGTCTTGCTGGGCGACATGCCCGGCGTCACGTCGGCACTGCTCGACAAGCTGATCGCGGCCTTCGAACCAGCCGAGGGACGCGCCATCTGCGTGGCCACTCACCACGGCAAGCGGGGCAATCCGGTCCTGTGGGCGCGCCGTTTCTTCTCCGAGATCATGGCACTGGAAGGCGATATTGGCGCGCGTCATCTCATCGCCCAGAACGGCGAACTGGTCTGCGAGGTCGAGGCGGATGACGATGGCCCTCTGACGGACATCGACACGCCCCAGATGCTGGCTGAGTATCGGGCGCGATGAGCGATCCGCTCTACAAACCGGCGCTGCTCCGTCTGGCCGCCGATGCGACCGGGGCGGGACGCCTGACCGTGCCCTGCGGCACGGCTACCGCCCGCAACCCTGCCTGCGGCGACCAGGTGACGGTCGATGTCGCCGTCGAATGCGGACGGATCACGGCCATCGCTCACGACACAAAGGCGTGCGTTCTCACACAGGCATCTGCCGCAATTCTGGGCGGTGAGATCGCGGGCCTCACGCGGGAGGAAGTCTCAGGCCTGCACACTGCGGTAAGCGCCATGCTGGCTGGCGCGGAGGCGCCGTCGGCACCGTTCGATGTCTTCTCCGTCTTCGAAGGCGTTGCGGATTACCGCAACCGGCACAAATGCGTGCTGCTGCCCATCGAAGCGGTGATGGCCGCGTTTGAAGTGCTAGAACCTGGCAAAGCGGGCGGCGAACGGTCCTAGCGCAAGCGTGTCGTCTTTGACGACCGCGCTTCCGCATCCCATGTCCAACGCTTGCGCGCGTGCGATGCCGGCATGGCGAAACCCGGCATCGGTTGCGCTCATGTTGAAGACGCAAAGAATGCGCTCGCTTTTGTGCGTGCGCGTAAATGCGAGTATTGGCTTTTCGGCGTCGAGGAACTGGATTTCTCCAAGTCGCAATGCCTTGCTCGCGCGCCTCCCGGCCAAAAAGTGTCTTGCATAGCCGAGCGTCGAATCCGGATTACTCTCCTGTTCGGAGACAGCCAGCGCCTTGTGCGTCGGACCAAGCGGAAGCCATGGCGTACCGGCGCTGAAACCCAGGTTGGGCGCCTCGGCGTCCCACGGCATCGGTGTACGGCAGCCGTCGCGGCCCTTGGCGACCGGATAGTAGAGATCGCCGACCGGATCGCGCAGCTGATCGCGTCGCAGATCGACCTCCGGAAGACCGAGTTCCTCGCCTTGATAAATCAGCGTCGTGCCGCGCAGCGAACACAGTAGCGCGAACATCAGCTTGGCGAGCGCCGAATTGCCGTCCGGCGGCGCGCCGAACCGCGTGACCGTGCGCGGCACGTCGTGGTTCGAGAACGCGATGCAGGGCCAGTGGCCGGGATGTCTGGCCAGGCCGTCGAAATGCTTGCGGATATAGCTCGGCGCCAGCCTGCTTGCGACCAGCAACGCAAACGTATAGCCGGCATGCAATCCCTTGTCGGGCGCGAGATAGGCGCCGGAGCGTTCGAACTCTTCGGAGAATTCGCCGAACACGAAACGGTCGTCGAATTTTTCGACGGTCCGCCGAATGAGATCCAGTTCGCTCCTGTTCTCTTCGAGATTTGAATCGTGCACGTGATGCTGCATGTTGGCTGCATGCGACCAGTTCATGGCCGTGCGCTGCGCGGCCGGAATTGCGGGGTTGTCCGTCAGCGTGGCGTCGTGCAGATAGGCGTTGGCGACGTCCAGGCGAAATCCATCCACGCCACGCCCAAGCCAAAGCTCCAGAACATCTAGAGCCGCCCTGCGCGCTTCGAGATTGGTCCAGTTCAGCTTGGGCTGCTGGCGCAGGAATTTGTGGTGGTAGTACTGCCGGCGCGCCGGCTGATACGCCCAGGCCGGACCGCCGAACACGGACAGCCAATTGTTGGGCACCGTGCCGTCGTCGCGCGGATCAGCCCAGACGTACCAGTCCTTCTTGGGACTCGATGCGTCCATGCTTTCGCGGAACCAGGCATGCTCATCCGACGTGTGACACAGCACTTCGTCGAGGATGATCCGCAAGCCACGCGCGTGGGCCGCCTGCAACAGCGTGTCGAAGTCGGCCAGCGTCCCGTAATCGGGATGCACCCCTTCATAGTCGGCGACGTCGTAACCCCAGTCGCGGTTCGGCGAGGGATGGATCGGTGATAGCCAGATCGCGTCGACGCCGAGCCGCTGGATATAGTCGAGCTTTGACAGCAGCCCCGCGAAGTCGCCCTGCCCGTCGCCATTGCCGTCGCAAAAGCTGCGGACATAGACCTGATAGATCACGGCGCCACGCCACCATGGCGCGTGCGCCGCGCTACTCACACTTCGCTCGCGCTCTGGATAACCTTGCTCACAAGGCCATAGGCCTTCGCCTCTTCGGCGTCCATCCAGAAGTTGCGCTCCGTGTCCTGCACGACACGCTCATAGGTCTGACCGGTCTCCGACGCGATCTCGCGGATCAGACGCTCGCGCATCTTGAGAATCTCTTCCGCCTCGATCGAGATGTCCGACGCCTGACCGCGCACGCCGCCCAGCGGCTGGTGCAGCAGGAAGCGCGTGAATGGAAGACAGAAACGGTTTTCCTTCTTGGCGCCGAGGAAGATGTGCGCACCGGCGCTGGCGACCCAGCCCGTGCCGATCATCTTCACGCGCGGACCGACATAGCGGATCATGTCGTGGATCGTGTCGCCGGACTCGACATGGCCTCCAGGCGAATTCACGACGACCTTGATGTCGGCATCGCCTTCGGCGGCATAGGCCAGAAGCTGCGCGGTCACGCGTTCCGCCATCTTCATGTCGACTTCGCCGAAGATCAGAACCGTGCGCGACTTGAACAACGCGTTCTGAACCGGGGAGGATTGCGGATCCGGGCCCTTCTTGTCGTCCTTCTCTTCTTCGTCTTCTTCATCAAGGCGGCGCAAGGGAATACTCCTGAAAAGTTCGAATCCGGCAGTCATACTAGCCGCCCGAAGCGATAGGACAAAAGCCGTTATAGGGCGTTAACAGCCGCACGCATTGTGGGGCCAATTTCGCCATGCAGCGCGAGATCGGCGTATGGTTCCTGCTCGGTAACCTCACGGTTCAAAATAACCAACCGCGCGCCGTTACGTTTGGCAAGCAACGGAAAGCCTGCCGCAGGATAAACAACCAGCGATGAGCCGATCACGACAAAAAGGTCGCAGGCCAGCGACGCACGTTTGGCGCGCTCCATCTCCAGTTCCGGCATCGCCTGACCGAACGAGATCGTCGCCGTTTTGACAATGCCGTCACAGGCGGGGCAATCGGGCGGCTCGCCGCTCGCCACGAAGCGCGAACGGATATCGGCGATTTCCATCCGCTGTCCGCAGTCGAGGCATTTGGCGTAACGCGTATTTCCGTGAAGCTCGATCACCTGCTCCTCCGGGACGCCGGAATCCTGATGCAGATTGTCGATGTTCTGGGTGATGACGTGGCTGACTGTGCCGCGGCGAACCAGTTCGGCCACGGCTTCGTGTCCGGCGTTCGGCTTCACTGTGTTCCAGGTTTTTTCCATCTCAAATCGGCGGCGCCAGCTTTCGCGGCGCGCTTGCGGCGAGGCGACGAACTCGTCGAAATTGATCGGCATCATCTTGGTCCAGATGCCGCCCGGCGAGCGGAAATCCGGAATGCCGGATTCGGTCGAAATGCCGGCACCGGTGAAAACGACGACGCGGCGCGACACACGCAGCAACGCTGCGAGTTCTGCTGCGCCCTGGTCTGGACTTGGCTTGGTCATGCTCACGTCAGTGTGCGGCGCCAATAAGGATGTTTGATGGCGCGCCCTAGGGGAGTCGAACCCCTCTTGCAAGAATGAAAATCTTGAGTCCTAACCGATAGACGAAGGGCGCCTGCCGGGGCGGGCTATAAAGGCGGAATTGGCGCTTTGCAACCCTTTGGTCCGGGCCCCCCCGGATCGGCTTCAGCCGCCCGCCAGAGCGGCGTCTTCCAACTGCAATTGGACACGTTTTCGACCGTTCCACTCGTCGATGCGCAACCGGCCCACCGCATGGATACGGCGTCCGCGTGCTGCAAGCAGGCCCTTGCCGAGCGGAGTGTCCGCCGTCCGGAACGCGATCGCGTCCAGGGCCGCGCCGTCGCCGCCGGATAGCCGCAGGCGAACGTGGTCCTTGCCGACGACATCGGCGAAATTCACTTGCACGTCGGGCAGGACAATCAGCGGCTCGGCATTTCCCGCGCCGAACGGTCCGGCCTGAGCGATTTCTTCGACCAGCGCGACCGTCGCGCCCGCGGGCGACACCACTGCGCCAATCTCGATTTCGCTGGCGGACTCCAGCGCGTCGTTTGATTTCGCAAAGGCCTCCGCCAGAAATTCGCGGAACGGATCCACCTGTTCAGGACGCAACGAGAAACCGGCGGCCATGGCGTGGCCGCCACCGGAATCGATCACATTGCGATCTCGCGCTGCGCGCACTGCCGCGCCGATGTCGATACCGGTGATGGAGCGCGCCGAACCACGGCCTAGCCCACCCTCAAATCCCGCAACGAAGGACGGTTTGGCAAAACGGTCCTTGAGACGCCCGGCGACGATGCCGACGACGCCCGCGTGCCAGCCTTCATTTGAGACGAAGAGGAATGGCGAATTGGCCTGTGTGCCGGCCATACCGATCGCTTCTTCCAGAATGAGTTTTTCAATCGCTTGGCGTTCGCGATTGTGGATATCGAGATTGAGCGCGAATTCCTTTGCGGTGGACGCGTTGTTCGCGACCAGAAGGTCCACGCCAAGGCTGCTGCGGCCGACGCGCCCACCCGCATTGATGCGCGGTCCGAACACAAAACCCAGGTGATAGGGTGTGAAAGGCGGCACGACCTCCGCGACTGCCGCAAGCGCGGCAAGCCCGGGTCGATCCAACCTGGCAAGCCGCGAAAGTCCGGCGCGCACAAAGGCGCGGTTGACGCCTGTCAGCGGCACGACATCGCAGATCGTGGCGAGACCAACGAGATCGATGAAGGAGAACAGGTCGGGTTCGACAATTTTCTTTGACGCATGCCATCCGCTTTCCCGCAACGCGCGGTTCAGCGCCACGACAAACAGGAAGGTGATGCCGGCGGCGCAGGCATGGCCGAGTTGCGACGTGTCTCCGGGTTGATTGGGATTCACATGCGCCACGGCAGGAGGCGCGTTTTCCACCGCATGATGATCGAGCACCACCACATCGAGACCGGCGTCACGCGCAGCGCTCAGTGGCGCAACGGCCCCTGCCCCACAGTCCACGGTGATGACAAGCGCTGCACCTTCCGATTTCAACTTCAGCAGCGCGGCCGTGTTCGGGCCGTATCCTTCCATCATGCGATCGGGAATATAGACCCGCGGCGGCGCGCCGACCGATGACAGAAAGCCATGCAGCAAAGCTGCGGACGCCGATCCGTCTACGTCATAGTCGCCAAAGACCGCGATCTGTTCGCCACCTTCAATCGCGGCGCGGACGCGCGCGACTGCCTTGTCCATGTCCTTGAGCGTCAGCGGTTCGGGAAGAAACTGCTTCAGCGTCGGATTGAGATAGGCAGCGGCGGTGTCCGGCGTCACGCCGCGTGCGATCAGCATCCGCGCCAGCGCCTGCGAAATGTTCGCCGAGCGCGCGAGTGACTGAACCGCGCCTTCATCCGTTTCCAGCAGCTTCCATCGACTGCCCGACAGCGAACGCGCGACGCCGAATGCCGCAGCAGAAGTCAGGGAAATCGCCTCACTGCCCATCCTTGAGGTGGCGCGAACGCACATGGCGCGCCTTGATCCAGCGCACGGTTCCGGTTGCCGAGCGCATCACGACACTCTCGGTCGTGATGAAGCCGCCCTTCTTGTGAACGCCCTCCAGCATGGATCCGTCGGTCACTCCGGTGGCTGCAAACACCACGTCGCCGGACGCCAAGTCCATCAGCGAATATTTCTTCTTGAGGTCCTTGATGCCCCATTTGGCTGCGCGCTCGCGTTCCACATCGTTGCGGAACACCAGGCGCGTCTGGATTTGTCCGCCGACGCAGCGCAACGCCGCGGCAGCGAGAACGCCTTCCGGTGCTCCGCCCTGACCGATATAGATGTCTATGCCCGTGGCCGGATCGCTTGTCGCGATCACGCCGGCAACGTCGCCGTCAGTGATCAGCCGCACCGCCGCGCCAGCCTCGCGAACCGCGGCAATCAGCTTTTCATGCCGCGGACGATCCAGGATACACGCCGTAATGTCGCGCGGCCTGACGCCCTTCGCCCTGGCGAGAGCCAGGATGTTGTCCTTGGGATCGGCATCAAGATCGATGATCCCATCGGGATAACCGCCGCCGATTGCAATCTTGTCCATGTAGGTGTCGGGCGCATTGAGCAAGGTTCCGGGTTCTGCCATGGCCATCACGGCGAGCGCGTTGGGCAGCGCCTTGGCGGTCGGGGTCGTGCCTTCGAGCGGATCGAGCGCGATGTCTATCGCAATACCGCCGGATCCGACTTTCTCGCCGATGTAGAGCATCGGCGCTTCGTCGAGCTCGCCCTCACCGATCACAACGGTGCCGGAGATCGGCAGAAAGTTGAACGCCTTGCGCATCGCTTCGACGGCGGCGTGGTCGGCGGCATGTTCATCGCCGCGGCCAATTTGTTCGGCAGCAGCAATCGCTGCGGCTTCGGTCACGCGCACCGCTTCGAGTGCGAAGGCGCGATCCAGTGACCTGCTTGTCATGCCTTCTCCTTGGGCGTTCGGGGCGGCTTACGCTGCCTCCATGGGAATCATGCACGGACGCGCGCGAACCTTGTCCGAGGTGGCGATCACCTTCAAGGCGTGTTCGACCGCATTTTGGGGTGTTTCGTGGGTAATCATGACGATCGATACGGGCTCGCCATGCGCACGGCCGCGCTGGATCATGCTCTCGATCGAAACGTGCGACCGGGCCAGATGACCGGCAATTTCAGCGAGAACGCCTGGAAGGTCCAGTACTTCGAACCGTAGATAGTAAGCCGACGAGGCGGCGCCCTCCGCGGCCGGCTCCAAAGTCCTGAGAAGGCGCGCAGGGACGCCAAACGCGGGTCCGATGGACCCGCGGGCAATGTCCATGATGTCGGCGATGACGGCGGACGCGGTTGGCGCAGCGCCGGCTCCGCGTCCTTCAAAGAAATAGGGTCCCGCGGCACCGGCATCCGCAACGACCGCGTTAAATGCGCCGTCGACGTCCGCAAGCGGCGTGCTCGCGCGCACCATGGCCGGTTGCACGCGCTGATCGATGCCGTCACCGACCCGGCGCGCGATTCCCAGCAACTTGATGCGAAAGCCGAACTCACGCGCAAAACGAATGTCGTCGGACGTGATGCGCTCTATTCCTTCGACCGTCATCCGGTCCATGTCCGGCTTCGTGCCGAAGGCGAGGCTCGAGAGCAGCGCCAGCTTGTGCGCTGTGTCGCCGCCGCCAACGTCCAGGGTTGGGTCGGCTTCGGCGTAACCAAGTTTCTGGGCGTCGCGAAGCACCTCTTCGAAAGGGCGCCCCGTCGCCTCCATATTCGTCAGAATATAGTTGCAGGTGCCGTTGAGAATGCCGCGCACCGCTAGAATGCCGTGCGAGATCAGGCTTTCGCGCAATGCTTTGACAATCGGAATGCCGCCGGCGATGGCGGCTTCGAATTTCAGCGCACAACCTTTGTCTTCGGCCATCGTCGCGAGCCTTGCGCCATGGCGAGCGAGCAAAGCCTTGTTGCCGGTCACGACATGCTTGCCCGCCGTCAGCGCCGCCTCTACCACGGAGCGGGCGGTGCCCTCTTCCCCACCAATGAGTTCGACGACAACGTCGGCATTGGACTTGGCCAGATCGACGGCTTCGGCTGTCCATGTGATTTTGGAAATATCGCCGGCACGCACCTTGCTGCGATCGCGCGCCGAGACCGCAACGATTTCGAGGTCACGACCGGCGCGCTGCGAAAGCTCAGCCCCGCGCAGATGCAATGCCTTGACGACATCGCCGCCGACCGTTCCCAGACCGGCGATCGCTATGCGAAGAGGTGTTGTCACTTCGCGGATTCCAGGACCGCGGGTTCGTTCGTCCGCATGGCGAGAAACTTCTTCACGTTGCGGGCGGCCTGGCGGATGCGGTGTTCGTTCTCAACCAGCGCGACGCGCACATAACCCTCGCCATACTCGCCGAAGCCGATACCCGGCGACACCGCGACCTTGGCGTGGATAAGCATCTGCTTGGCGAACTCCATCGAGCCGCGTTCGCGATATTGTTCGGGCACCGGAGCCCACGCGAACATCGAAGCGTCGGGCGCAGGAATGTCCCACCCGGCGCGTTGCATGCTGTCCACCAGCACGTCGCGGCGCGATTTGTAGATTGCGCGGATTTCGGCGACGCAGTCTTGCGGCCCGTTCAGCGCTGCTGCCGCGGCCACCTGAATTGGCGTATAGGCGCCATAGTCGAGGTAGGATTTGATGCGGCCGAGCGCCCCGATCAGATGCTTGTTGCCGGCGGCGAAGCCCATGCGCCAACCAGGCATCGCGTAAGTCTTGGAGAGTGACTGGAACTCGATCGCGATGTCTTTCGCGCCGTCGATCTGCAGGATCGAGGGTGGCGGATTGTTCTCGTCGAAATAGATATCCGCGTAGGCGAGATCGGAGAGCACCCAGATCTCGTGCTTCTTCGCGAACGCGACGACTTCTTTGTAGAAGTCGAGCCCAACAACCTGCGCCGTGGGATTGGAGGGATAATTTACCACCAGAGCTACGGGCGATGGCACGGAGTGGCGTACGGCGTTCCCGAGGCGGCTCAGATATTCCTCAGGTGATGTCGCTGGCACGTGCCGGATGGCCGCGCCGGCGAGGATGAAGCCGAATGCATGGATGGGATAGGCCGGGTTGGGAACGAGTACGACGTCACCCGGCGCCGTTATCGCCTGCGCCAGGTTCGCAAAACCTTCCTTGGAACCCAACGCGGCCATGACCTCATTTTCGGGGTCAAGCGTGACGCCAAAGCGGCGTTGGTAATATGCAACGTACGCCTTGCGCAGACCCTTGATGCCGCGAGAGGCGGAATAGCGGTTGGAGCGCGGGTCCCGCGCCGTCTCGACCAGCTTGTCGACAATGTGTTTGGGCGTCGGCATGTCCGGGTTGCCCATGCCGAAATCGATGATGTCCTCGCCGCGAGCGCGCGCCTGTGCCTTGAGGCGGTTTACTTCCTCAAAGATGTAGGGCGGCAGCCGCTTGATGCGGTAGAAATCGGTTTGCATGGTTCCGAGACCGTAAATTCAACGCGAAGGAGAGCCTCGCAGCCGCAGCATCGCGGCAAAAAGGTTGTGCCGTCAATGGCTTTGCAGCCGTTCCTCAGGTTAGCCCTGGAGGAATATCTCGGCGCGCCGATTGCCCGCTTCGCCTTGCGGCATGGACTCGTAATAAACCGGCTGGCTATCCCCTACAGCCTCGACAAGAACGTGGCTCGCCGGCACGCCTTCACGAATTATCTCGCGTGCCACCGCATTCGCGCGGGCCTGCGACTTGGCGAAGATTGCCATCAGGTGCTTTTCGACCGGCATATTGGCCGTGCGGCTTGAGGAATGACCCACGACCTTGATGAAGCCCGTACCGCCGCGCTGCCGAAACGCCTCCACAGCGGCATGAATCTGGGCTCGTGCGGCTGCCGTCACGGCAGTTCCATCACCGGGAAAGAGCACGACCGCCTGAGGGGTTCCGCCGACTGCGTTGGCATAGACACTGGGTGTGCCCGAATTATTCAGGACGTCGAGGTTTGCGACGACGGCGCCCGACATCGCCGCCGGACCGCCGACCGCGCGGCCCTTCGGACGCTTTACACTCATCGCCGCACCGGTGGTGCCGTCGACCGGCGCTATCGGACCGGTCGCAACGCCCGCGTTGGCCGCTGTTTGCTGATAGCGCGCGATGATCGGCGGAGCGACAAACTGCGAAATGGAAGGGTCAAGGGGTGGGGCCGTCGATGGCTTAAAGCCCAGTGACGCGTCTGCCATGACCATGGGTTGTGCACCGGGTACTCCACCATTGGCCGGAACCGCAGGTTGCGTGCCGGGAGGCGGCGGGGTGGGCATTGATGCTACTGGCGTGGTCGGGGCAGGAGTTGGCACCGCTCTTGGTGCGGGAGCGGCGCTGTCCGGCGGAGGTGTATTGGCCGAATTATCGGCTGCCGGCAGCGGCGCGGGCGGCGGATTGCTCGCGACAGGCGTTCCCTGATCCGCGCTTGCCGGCGGCGGCGGGGCAGCGGCGGCTTCCGTGCCGCCACGAAGCGCGTCGGAGCTGTATTTCGAGCGCGTTGCGTCGGCAGCGAGGGAATCTGCGGTTTCTCGCTGCGCGTCCGGCGTCGTAGCGGCCGCAGGCCTATCGGGAATTCCAGCCAAATCAGGCTTGGTGCCGTCGGCGTTGGCCGCGGGCGACCCAGTATCGGGTGGAAATCCATTTTGATCGGCGGCTGCCGTAGAGGCCGGAGTATCGTCGCCAATCAGGTCCGAGATGGTTGAACAGGCGCTCGTGCACAGGGCGACGGTCAGCACCGCGGCGAGGCGCACCAAGGTCTTGGTCATGCTGTCGTTCCTCAGCCTCATCGGAATCCTAATGCTCCCGGTATACAGGCGCGCCCTGCGCCTTCCAAGCACAACTCCCTGTCAAATCGATGAAATCTTGTGGCAAAAAGGGCCCGAAGCGGGTTTCGCGGCTGCCTTGCGGATGCGTATCGGCGCACGCTATCAGTTTGGAGCAGCGAGCTGGTGGTCATGATGAAAGAGAAGCTCGGCGATTCGCGGAAGAACTCCAAGGCGCAGGACAACCCAAAGCCAAGCGCTGAGCCCCCGAACCCATACGCGATCGACGACGCCGGCGAGTTCGCCAAGAACATGGTCCGCGTCGGCCAGCAGTCCCAGCGTTTGCTGACAGACTTTTTCAAGCGCCAATCCGCCGCCAGCAAAGAGCCTCTCGATCCGCTGAACATTGCCGGGCCGTTCATGGCGCTCATCAAGGCGATGTCGGCGAACCCCTCTGCGATCGTCGACGCCCAGTTTCAACTCTGGAAAGACTTCCTTGGCCTGTGGGAAGTCACGGCGCGCAAGATGATGGGCGGCGAAGCCGAACCAGTGGTCGCGCCGCGGGCCGGAGACAAACGCTTCCGGGACAAGGACTGGAACGAAAACCAGATCTTCGACTTCATCAAGCAGTCCTACTTGCTGACGGCGAACTGGATGCAGGACACGGTTGCCAAGGTCGAGGGCATCGACGACGACACACGCAAGCGCGTGAATTTTTACACCAAACAATTTGCCGATGCGATCGCGCCGACCAACTTCATCCTGACCAATCCCGAAGTGCTGCGCGCAACGCTGCAGTCGAATGGCGAGAACCTTGTAAAAGGCCTCGACAATCTTTTGGAGGACATGGAGCGCGGTAAAGGGCAGCTTTCGATCCGGCAATCGGCGGACACCTTCAAGGTCGGCGAGAACATCGCGACTACGCCGGGCAAAGTCGTTTTCAGGAACGAACTTCTCGAACTGTTGCAATACGATCCGACGACCGAAGAAGTCTACGAACGCCCGCTGCTGATCTTTCCGCCATGGATCAACAAGTTCTACATCATGGATCTGCGGCCGGAGAATTCCTTCATCCGCTGGCTGGTGGCGCAGGGCTACACGGTTTTCGTCGCATCCTGGGTCAATCCTGATCGCCGCCTCGCGCAGAAGACCTTCGAGGACTATATGCGCGACGGAATATTCGCTGCGCTCGACGCCGTCGAACAGGCCACCGGCGTTCGCGATCCCAACGTTGTTGGATATTGCATCGGCGGCACATTGCTGACCGCGACGCTGGGCTACATGGCCGCGAAAGAAGACACGCGGATCAATTCGGCGACGTTCTGGGCGGCGCAGGCCGATTTCAGCGAGGCCGGCGATCTCACAGTCTTCGTCGACGACGCCCAACTCGAGGCGCTTCACCAGCAGATGGAAGCATCAGGCGGCGTGCTCGAAGGCAGCAAGATGGCGACCACCTTCAACATGCTGCGCGCCAACGATCTTATCTGGTCGTTCGTGATCAACAATTACATGCTCGGCAAGCAACCGATGCCGTTCGACCTGCTCTACTGGAATTCCGACACGACGCGGATGCCGGAAAAGACGCATCTGTTCTATTTGCGCGAATGCTACAAGGACAACAATCTCGCCAAGGGCAAGATGGTCTTGGGCGGCGTGAAGATCGACCTCTCCAAGGTGAAGATTCCGGTCTATCTGCAGTCGGCGAAGGAAGACCACATCGCGCCGTATCCCTCGATCTTCAAGTCGACGAAGCTGTTCAAGGGACCGATCCGTTACATTCTCGCGGGAAGCGGGCACATCGCGGGCGTGATCAACGCGCCGGTTGCGAAAAAATATCAGTACTGGACCAACGACAAGATTCCCGCGACCGTCGAAGAATGGATCGAAGGCGCCCGGGAGCATCCAGGTTCATGGTGGCCTGACTGGGACAAGTGGCTTTCCAAGCTGTCCGGCGGGAAAGTACCTGCACGCAAGCCGGGCGATGGCAAGCTTCCGACGCTTGGCAATGCGCCCGGTTCCTATGTGAAGATCAAGGCTCAGTAGTCTTTCGCATTGCCCGCGCGACGGCCGCGCTCTTCACATCGCCGCGCGCTTCGAGTCCGCGCGCCGCGCCGTCGAAATCCGCCGGCTTGATGTTCTGGGAAAGCTTGAACTTGCCCGCCAGCTCGTCGAGACGAAGTTCAAATCCGACGATTGCGCCCATCAGCGCACCCATCTTCTGCTCGGGTACCTTGTCGATCGTCCAGGGCTTTTTCGGCAGAAACCTTTGCTCCTGATCAGCCGAAAGATCGATCAGCAACTTCCGAAGTTCTGCGTTGTCGAGCTTTCGCGCGGTACCCCAGCCCTCAACCGCGATGTAGTTCCATGTCGGCACCATGCCCGGTGTCTCGTACCAGTCCGGCGAAATATATGCGTCCGGGCCGAGAAACGAGACATGGAATTGCGTGCCCTCGGCGGCTTCGACAATGGAATTGTTCGCAGAAAAATGGCAGCGAAGCGCACCCTTCGGACCTGCGTGCGGATCGAGTATGACCGGCGCGTAGGCGAGGGTGACAGCGCCGCTCCTGACACTGGCAAAGGTCGCAAACGATCTTTCGCGCATGAATGCGTGGAGTCTTACGACGTCATCAACAGAAAATGCCGCCGGCCTGTACATCAGAGCAGTCCGGTTGTTTCCGGCAAGCCCAGCATGATGTTCAGGTTCTGGACCGCTGCGCCCGACGCCCCTTTGCCGAGATTGTCCAGCACGGCGACTAGCCGCGCCTGCTGCGTCTTCTCGTTGCCGAAGACATGGATTTTCAGCTTGTTCGTGTTTTTCAACATTTCGGCGTCGAGCGTTTTCATCGCCGCGGACTCAGCTGCGCTCGCAACTTCCACGAACGGCCGTCCGCGATACCTGTCGCCAAGCACTTCTCGAATTTTCTTAGCCGTTGGCGCACCCGGAAGCGACCAGAGCTGCAATGGCACCTCGACGATCATGCCGCGATAATAGCGCCCGACGCTGGGCGCGAAGACCGGCGGATGTTTGAGACCGCCACGTTCGGTCATTTCCGCAACATGTTTGTGCGCCAGATTGAGCGCGTAGGTGCGCACCACAGTGGCGACGTAGGTCGGCGAATCCTTCTTCTCGAATTCCTCGATCATCGCCTTGCCGCCTCCGGAATAACCCGACACAGCATTGACGCTCAGCGGCGCATCGGCCGGTACCACGCCGGCGAGCACCAACGGACGGATAAGCGCGAGAAACCCGGTGGAGTAGCAACCCGGATTGGTCACGCGCTTCGCGGTGGCAATAGCTTCGTAGTTCCCCGGCTCGTACTCTGGAAAACCGAACGTCCAACCCGGCGCCACGCGATGCGCAGTCGACGCGTCAATGACGCGAATGTCCGGGTTCTTGATCAGGCTGACCGCTTCCCGGGCAGCATCGTCAGGAAGGCAAAGAATAACGACGCCGGCATCGTTCAGAGCACGCGTTCTTGCCCCTAGATCTTTCCGTTCGGACTCCGATAGCTTGACGACAGAAAGGTCCTTTCGAGATGCGAGTCGCTCGCGAATCTCGAGTCCCGTCGTGCCCGCGGCACCATCAATGAAGATCGTCGTCGTCATAATGCCCTGTGCATAAAGGCGATTTACTTGACTCACAAGTTGATGCGTCTTTAGCTCGTAAAATAAGGCGACTCCTATATGGGGTGGAGGAGGCGCCGGAGACCGGCGTCCGACCGCCTGGATCGATCCCGCCCCTGGATTTGCAGGCAAGACCTGCAGGAGGGGCGCAATGGACTTCAACAAGCTCTGGGCGAATTTTCTCGATACTGTCACCAACCATTACTTCGATCTAAATGGCCGGGTCGGTCGGGCGCAGTTTTGGTATTTTATCCTCGTCGAGGTTGTGATCGGCGTCGGACTCGGCATCGTGCAGAGCATTATCCTGCACGGCGTCCTGACGGCACTATTCGGCCTTGCAATGCTGCTCCCGAACTACGGAATGGCGACGCGGCGGCTGCAGGATACGGGCCGCAACGGAATACTGGCGCTGGTCGCTTTCGGCGCGTCTGCGCTCTTGAACGTAATCTCGCTGATCGCCATGATCGGCGGCGTGGCCGGCGCGGTTGGCTTTCTGTTGATCTTTGCCACCATCGGCTGGCTTGTCGGACTGGTGGCCTTGGTCGCCGGCATTGCCGTCATCTATTTTTGCGCGCAACCCGGACAGGCCGAAGCCAACGCCTATGGTCCAGCTCCGCCGGTCTGGACGCCAAACTAGGCCGTTCGCGTCAGGCAAGAAAAGGAAAACGGCCGGGCGATTTCTCGTCCGGCCGTTTTGTCGTGATAAGAAAAGTTCGCTCAGCGCTTGCTGAACTGGAAGCTTTATAAGTATCTGATTTGAATTCATTATTTTTGACATATCTTTTTTGTGCATGAATTGTGAACCGACACGGAACCCCCTATTCCGTTGTTCTGTCGTTGAAGTGCTCGTTGTGGGCCTCGGCTTCGTCGCGGGTGTGGTGGAGGGAAACAAGGATTGCACTTAGACCGTGCCCGACACCAACTTCGCCGACCTTGCCTCGAGAAACTTCTGATAGTTGAACGTAAATATGTTGACGATGCGATCCGCCCTCTCGCCGTCAGTTGAGTAAGGCAAATACGCTGCATCGAAGTCCGGAAAATAGATTTCGTTCCATCGACTGGAAGGGCCGGTGAGCCTGATAGGAGTGCGCTCGACGCAGGCTTGCCGGTACAGCCACAGCGTACCTTCGATCACTTCGGAGCTCGCGCCGCTGAATGCTTCGCGGATGGTCTTGCCCGTTCCGTCACTCAGAAAATATCGGCATACGTTAGAACCGACGACGCGGTAACGAAAATCCACGTAATCTGGCAGTGCGTCAGCGACCACAACCCATGGCAAGTGTCCCCTCACCTCCTGAGGGACGAAACTGCTGCGCAATGGCAGATTTGCGTCGCTGCGCTTCGTACGCCAGTACGTCAGAAAGAAGTCCAGAATTGGATTGTCAAAAGTATCAGGATCCCCGACGAGCCTTGACGGTCGCGCAGGATGTCCAACCATCTGAACTCGTTCGGTCATTTTATTCACTACTCCCGATTAAACTATTGCACGGTGTAGATTAACGAGAGATAAAATAGGACGTTGTGAGCTGCTGCCGGTTTTGAAGACACCGAGATTAGGTGTTTTGGTAAAACCGGAGGCGGGACATGGAACGACGGAGTTTTACGAAAGAGTTCAAGCTTGGTCGATGAGCGCGACGATGACTGCTCAGCTCGTCACCGATGCGCTAGTGATGGCGATCTGGCGCAGAGGCAAGCCCGACGCACTGCTGCATCACTCTGATCGGGGCAGCCAGTAAACGCCTCCAAACCCTCGGTATTAAAACGGGAGCGCTGCGCGTCGTTCCGGCGGTAGAACTCGGACACGTTCTCGCGCACCGCTCCAATTGGCCCGGCGTATGATGCAGCTGTTTGTGGTTCTGGGAGCCAATTTGGAAGGGGTTTCTGATGGTTTTCTGCCCGAAGTTCGAAGCTAACAAAAGGTTACCCGTCCCACGCAATCGGTTCTTAACCCGGCGTCAGTTACCGTTCCGTCAACAACAAGCTGAGCAACGGCGATGTAACGGGGACTGAACGTGATTGCTGAACAGTATTCACAAGGCGGCGATGCCCCGCTCGGTGTCGAATATATCATCGCTGCAGATGGGATTGCGCGCGTGGTGCAGTCCTGCGTTGGCGGCGGCCATGTAGTTGCCGCACTCCAGGGCCAACTCTTCGAAGACATTCTCGATGCTGGCGATCGGGCTCTCTTCGCACTCGTTAGGAATTGGGTGGTTGCCGGGGGCACGCCGGCACCAACGATTAAACTGCGATTCTTGGGCAACGATAATAGGTGGCTGACAGTCAATGCGACCATCGCAAAACACTCCGCGGAATCCGTCCGCGTATCGTTCGTGCAGGTAGCCCCCTCCGAATGGTGTCGGATCGAAGCGCAGATGCGCAAAGTAGTTGAAGGTTCGCTTCAGGGAATTGTCGTGCGAACCGGCAAGCGCGTGCTCTACATGAACGACGCCTTCGCCAAGCTGCGCGGGTTCGGCTCGGCGCGCGAATTGATGACGCAAAACCACAGTCTCGGCACCAATGTGGGCATCCATCCCGACGATATACCGCTGGTCGCTGAACGTGTTCGTCGGCGCACTGCTGGCGAAGAGCAGGTCTCGCATTATGAGTTTCGGTTACTTCATCTTGACGGAACAATTCGCTGGGTCGATACGCTGGCAACCCTGGTCGAATGGGATGGTCAACCCGCTTCGCTGTCCTGGATGACCGACGTCACGACGCGGAAGGAAATGGAAAATGAACTCGTCCGATGCAAAGAAGCCGCCGAGTTCGCGAACCGCACGAAGACCCAATTCCTCGCCAATATGAGTCATGAATTGCGCACGCCGCTGAACGCCATCATTGGCTTCTCCGAGGTCATTATGGCCCAACTGTTCGGACCGGTCGGCCAACCAAAATATGTTGATTACGCCAACGACATCCACCAGAGCGGCATACATCTGCTCGACCTCATTAGCGACATATTGGACCTTGCAAAGCTAGAAGCCGGCAAGCTCGAACTCCGGGAGTCCGAGATTGTGATTTCCGACGTCATTGAGCGGTGTCTGACGCTCATCCGACCCCGCGCGGAAGCATCCAGCGTGGAACTCTGCCTCGCACTGCCGAAGCAACTGCCGTTACTACGAGCTGATGAGCGTGCAGTGAAGCAAGTGTTGCTCAATTTTTTGTCAAACGCTGTGAAATTCACGCCGCCAGCAGGTATAGTCACATTGCGGGCCTGGATCGAAGCCGGGCGGTCAGTGAATATCTCCGTGACCGACACCGGCATCGGGATGACGCCAGCGGACATTGAGATCGCCCTCGCCCCGTTTGGACAAGTCGATTTGACGCTCGCACGCCAGCATCAGGGTACGGGGCTTGGGTTGCCGATTACGCGTTCACTGATGGAGCTGCACGGTGGCCACGTAGCCATTGAGAGCGCGCCCAATATCGGCACAACAATAACCGCGAGCTTTCCGATCGAACGCGTGGTCCTGACAAGTACGGCATACTCAAGGGTTGTGCACGAAATAGGATCTCACGTCCCATGAACACAGAGTGAAAAAATCCTTTCTGCAGAATATTCATCGATGACGCCAAACTATCCCGCTGTTGCGCGTCGATAGAAAATGATTCGAGAAGATCGGGCAATGAGCACGATTCCAGCCAATGAATTCGAGCCGCAGACATCTTGGTCCTGATCTCGATAGGGGTCCTTCGAGCCGTTTGGCAACGTCGGCGTTGTAAATCAGATACGGATCGAGCTAGTCTCCCGATCCTTTCCCTCCTCAAATAGCGCGAAGGGCATGTGGTATCCAGTTACCGCTTGCTGAACTGGAAGCTGCGGCGAGCCTTGGGCCGGCCATACTTCTTGCGTTCCACGGCGCGCGGATCGCGCGTCAGGAAGCCGCCCGGCTTCAGAGCAGCGCGCAGGCTCGGCTCATAGGCCACCAGAGCCCGGCTGATGCCGTGGCGCACAGCGCCCGCCTGGCCGGAAAGTCCACCGCCCGCCACCGTGACGACGACGTCGAACTGGCCGTCGCGGTTCGCCGCGATCAGCGGCTGACGCAGGATCATGCGCAGCACCGGACGCGCGAAATAGACCTTCTCGTCGCGGCCATTGACCGTGATCTGTCCGCGTCCCGGCTTGATCCAGACGCGGGCGACCGCGTCCTTGCGGCGGCCAGTCGCGTAAGCACGGCCCTTGGAGTCGCGGTTCGACTTGGGCTGCTCGCCTGGTTCCGCCTTCTCCGGCGCCTTGGCCTTGATCAGCGTGGATTTGAGTTCGCCGAAGCTCTTTACGTCTTCCGCCATGGGCTTAGCTCGCCTTGCGATAGTTGGTGTTCTTGGGATTCATGCTGCCGATGTCGACCTTCTCGGGCTGCTGCGCCTCATGCGGATGCTCGGCACCCGCATAAACGCGCAGATTGGAGAGTTGACGGCGGCCAAGGGGACCGCGCGGCAGCATGCGCTCGACGGCCTTGTGCAGCACGCGCTCGGGGAACTTGCCGCGCATGATCTCACCCGCCGTACGCTCCTTGATGCCGCCGATGTAACCGGTGTGGTGGTAGTACACCTTGTTCTTCAGCTTGTTGCCGGTCAGCACGACCTTGGCTGCATTGATGACGACGACGTTGTCGCCGCAGTCCATATGGGGCGTGAAGGTTGTCTTGTGCTTGCCGCGCAGGCGCAGTGCGATGATCGACGCGAGACGACCGACGACGAGCCCTTCGGCATCGACGAGGATCCACTTCTTTTCGATCTCGGACGCCTTGGCCGAGTAGGTTTTCATGTGGGGCCTATCAGAAAATACAGTTCGGGCGCGGGATATACGAAAAGCGTACCTGCCGGTCAAGCGAAATGGCCGATTTTGCTGCATTTTGTTGACGCGGTATCATAATACCGTATCAGGGATCCATGGCGGGCGTTTCTGGCCATCCGGGACCCAAATGTCTTTTAGTGAAGCCGCTCCGCTGACTCCCGGCTTGACCAAGGACCCAAAAGCCCCTCAAACGCGTCACAGCTTTGGCGGAGATCAACATGAACGCCCCGACGACAGAGCCGCTGGTTCTCACTGCGAAAAGCGGCGCCGTTCTGCGCCTGACGCTGAACCGCGCCGGCGCGCGCAATGCCCTGAGCCAGGCGCTCATGGGCGCGCTGCAGGATGCGTTGGATGCGGCCGCAGCGGACAAGTCGGCGAGCGTGATCGTCATCGCCGCCGACGGACCGGCATTCTCGTCCGGCCATGACCTCAAGGAAATGACCGCGCGCCGCGCCGACGCAGACAAGGGCAAGGCGTTCTACGCAGCGCTGTTCACGCAGTGCTCCAAGCTGATGCAAACGATTGTGCGCCACCCCAAGCCAGTGATTGCGCAAATTCAGGGCATCGCGACCGCGGCCGGGTGTCAACTGGTGGCAAGCTGCGATCTTGCAGTCGCGTCCTCTACCTCGCGGTTCGCCACACCGGGCGTGAACATCGGCCTCTTCTGCTCGACGCCGATGGTGGCGCTTGCGCGCAATGTTTCGCGCAAGCACGCCATGGAGATGCTTCTGACCGGTGAAATGATTTCGGCGGACGAAGCGCGCCGCATCGGCCTGATCAATCGCATCGCCGCTCCCGAAGCGCTGCAGGCCGAGACGATGAAGCTCGCCGAACTCATCGCCACCAAGCCGCACGGCACGCTCAAGATCGGCAAGGAAGCATTCTACAAGCAGGTCGAGATGGGCCTCGGTGATGCGTATGACTATGCCAGCCGCGTGATGACCGAAAACATGCTCGCCGCCGAAGCCGCCGAAGGCATCGGCGCTTTCGTTGAAAAGCGCGAACCGAAATGGCCGCAGTAATGCCCACCTATCCTGACGATCTCATCAAATCCATTCTGCGCTCGACGAGAACCATCGCCATGGTCGGCGCCAGCGGTAATGACATGCGGCCCTCCTACTTCGCGATGATGTACCTCCTCGCAAAGGGCTATGCCGTTCATCCGATAAATCCGGGAATGGCAGGCAAGAAGATTCTCGGCCAAACCGTTTACGGCTCGCTCAAGGATGTGCCCGCACCCGTCGACATGATCGACATCTTCCGCACCTCCGACGCCGCGCCTGGCATCGTCAGGGAAGCGCTCGAAGAAAAGGATCGCCTCGGCATCAAGACGATCTGGATGCAGCTTGGCGTAATCAGCGAGGAAGCCGCCGAGACGGCACGTGCCGGGGGGCTTGCCGTGATCATGGACCGCTGCCCCAAGATTGAACATGGCCGCTTCTCGGGCGAGATCGGCTGGATGGGCGTCAACCGCAAAGTCATCGACAATCGCAAGCCGCTGCTGTTCGGCAAGGGCGGCAACCTGAAGCGCGTATGAGACGGTCGTCATGCTGAAGATTTGGGGCCGCCGAAATTCGATCAACGTGCAGAAGGTGATGTGGACCGCCGGCGAACTTGGCCTTCCATACGAGCACATCGACTGCGGCGGGCCATTCGGCGGACTCGACACCGAAGAATTCGGCGACATGAATCCGAACCGGCGCGTGCCCGTCATCGATGACGACGGAATCGTTGTTTGGGAGTCCCACACCATCGTTCGCTATCTGGCAGCCAAGCATGGCGCAGGCTCGCTGTGGCCGGAAGATGCCGGCGCACGCGCCCGCTCCGACATGTGGATGGAATGGACGACGGCCGACCTTCAGCCGGCCTTTGTCGGCGGGGTGTTCTGGAATTTTTATCGCACGCCCGAACCGCAACGGAACTGGAACGCGATCCGCCAGGGCATCGCCCGCAGCGCCATCCTGTTCCGCATGCTGGATCGCGAGCTTGCAGGCAAGGATTTCATCGCCGGCGATCACGTCACCATCGGCGACATCGCCACCGGCGTGCAGCTTTATCGCTATTTCGAACTCGAGATCGACCGCCCCAATCTGGAAAATGTCGAAGCCTGGTATGCGCGGTTGAGGGATCGCCCGGCCTATCGCGAGCATGTCATGGTTCCGTTTGACGAACTGAAAGGCCGCCTGGCCTTTTGAACTTTTGAAATTCTGTAATGGAGACGACGATGGCGGACTACGGCTTCAACACTCTCAGCGTGCACGCGGGCGCGCAGCCCGATCCGGCGACGGGCGCGCGCGCCACACCGATCTACCAGACCACGGCCTTCGTGTTCGAAGATGCCGATCACGCGGCTGCGCTCTTCAATCTCCAGGTCTTCGGCAACATCTATTCGCGCATCATGAACCCGACCAACGCGGTTCTGGAGGAGCGCGTAGCCGCACTCGAAGGCGGTCGCGCCGCGCTGGCCGTCGCATCAGGTCATGCCGCCCAGCTCGTCGCGCTGCATACGCTGATGAGTCCGGGAGACAACATCGTCGCGGCGCGTCAGCTCTATGGCGGCTCGATCAACCAGTTCAGCCAGGGCTTTGCCAAGTTCGACTGGCATGTCAATTGGGCCGACACGCGCGATCCCGAGACGTTCAAGACGGCGATGACACCGCGGACCAAGGCCGTGTTCATCGAAAGCCTCGCCAATCCCGGCGGCATCGTCAGCGACATCGAAGCCATCGCCGGCATTGCACATGCTGCAGGCGTGCCGTTGATCGTCGACAATACGCTGGCCTCGCCCTACCTCATTCGTCCGATCGAGTGGGGCGCCGACATCGTCCTGCATTCGGCGACGAAGTTCCTTGGGGGTCATGGCAACTCGATGGCCGGCATCATCGTCGACTCAGGAAAGTTCAACTGGGGCAGCGGCAAGTATCCGACACTGAGCGACCCCTGCCCGTCCTATCACGGCATGAAGCTGTGGGAGACGTTCGGCGACATGACCTATGCCATCGCCTGCCGCGTGCTCGGCTTGCGCGATCTCGGTCCGGCGCTTTCGCCGATGAACGCGTTTCTCGTCTTGACCGGAATCGAAACGCTTCCCTTGCGCATGCAGCGCCACTGCGACAACGCACTTGCCGTCGCACAATGGCTGAAGAAGCATCCCAAGATTTCGTGGGTGAACTATGCGGGGCTCGAAGGCGATCCGTCCTTTGGCCTGCATCGCACCTACTGTCCCAAAGGCGCGGGCGCGGTGTTCACATTCGGCGTCAAGGGTGGCTATGACGCCGGCGTGAAGATCGTCAACAATGTGAAGCTGATCAGCCATCTCGCCAATGTCGGCGACACGCGCAGCCTGATCATCCATCCCGCGTCCACAACGCATCGCCAGCTCGAGGACGAGCAGCGTGCCGCAGCCGGCGCCGGTAACGATGTCATGCGCGTCTCGATCGGCATCGAGAGCGTCGAGGACATCATCGCCGATCTGGATCAGGCCCTGGCGGCGTAGCGCAGTTCGAACACATGCCAGACGGCGGTGCACAGAACCAGCGCCGCCGTCAGCTGGTGCAGTGCAGCCAGCAACTCCGGCGCCTGCATTAGCAACGTCGCGATGCCGAGTACGATCTGGAACACCGTGATATGCAGCAGCGCATTGCTGCTGCGCCGCGCGAGGCCTTCCAGTTTTGCACTTCTCTCGGTCCACCAGAGCGCAGTGACGCTTGCAATGACGATGTACGCGCCGATGCGATGGTCGAACTGCGCCGTGCCGGGATTTTCGAAGAGGTTGATCCACCAGGGAGTCTGCGCGAGCGCGTCCTCCGGGACCGCGCGCCCATCCATCAAAGGCCAGGTGTTGTAGATCAACCCCGCATGCAGGCCGGCAACGAGTGCACCGAGCAGCATCTGCAGATAAACAAGAAGGACGACCGCAATTGCCCAGCCACCGCCAGCCCAGCGCGCCGCAATATGGTTTCGACCAGATCGTGGGCCTCTCAGATACTCGAGCGCCGTCCATAAAATCGCCACAAGCAGGATCAGCGCGACGCCAAGATGAATTGCAAGCCGGTATTGCGAAACGCTGACGCGCGTCTCCAATCCGCTCTCGACCATCCACCAACCGACAAAACCCTGAAGTCCGCCGAGCGTGAACAGCAGCAGCATGCGTGGCCACTCGGCCCGCTTGATCGCACCCATCCACGCGAACCACACAAAAGGTATAAAAAACACAACGCCGAGCAGTCGACCGAGAAAACGATGCGCCCACTCCCACCAGAAGATGCCCTTGAACTCCGCGAGGCTCATGCCGCTGTTCTGGCGGATGTATTGCGGAATGTGCTGATACTTGGAAAACGCGTCCTGCCACGCCGCGTCGCTGATCGGCGGGATGGCGCCCATGATCGGATTCCACTCCGTGATCGAAAGTCCCGATCCGGTGATGCGCGTCAGTCCGCCGACGGTGATCATCGCAAGGATCACAGCGGCGATGGTGAGCAGCCAGATTCCGACCGCGCGGCGGCTTTGGGAAAAGGAATTGGAAGCGGTCGTCGCCAACGTCATGTCCTCTGAATAAAGCCCTTGCGCGTCAAGGTCTTGCCGCCATCTTGTCGCGGGGCCCGCCGAGCCGCATGCTTATATGCCTTGAGGGAGGAGATCATGAAGCGCAGCGTCATAGTACTGGGTTTCGCGGCGGCATTGTCCGCAGCACTCGCCGCTCGTGCAGCCGATATGCCGGCCGCCATGCCCATGGACATGCCCGGCGGCATGGTCATGAAGATGATTGACCCTATGCCATCAGTTTACATGGGTCAGGCGGACAGACCGGGCGCGCCGATCTTCAAGGGTCTCGGCGACCATCATCACAAAATCACGACCAGAAATGCCCGCACGCAGCTTCTCTTCGATCAGGGGATCAGGCTGACCTTCGGCTTCAACCATGCCGAGGCGATCCGCTCCTTCCGCGAGGGAGCACGCCTCGATCCCCACTGCGCCATGTGCTGGTGGGGCGTGGCGTTGGCGCTCGGCTCGAACATCAACCTGCCCATGCCGGACGATGCGGTGAAGCCGGCGTGGCAGGCGCTGCAGAATGCGATTGCGCTCAAGCGCTATGCATCCGCCGAAGAACGCGACTGGATCGATGCCCTCGCGCAACGTTATGCACCGGATGCGAAAGCCGATCGCGCCAAGCTCGACGAAGCGTATGCGCAGGCCATGGGCGCACTGTGGAAAAAGTATCCGAACGATCTTGATGCCGGCACCTTCTATGCCGAAGCGATGATGGACACTCAGCCCTGGGACTATTGGCAGAACGACGGCGTCACGCCAAAGGGCCACGCGCTTGAAATTGTGGCCACGCTGGAGGGGATCATCAAGCGTGCACCGAACCATCCTGGCGCACTGCACCTTTACATCCATTCGGTCGAAGGAACTACCACGCCCGAACGCGCCGAAGCGGCGGCCGATCGACTGGAAACGCTGATGCCAGGCGCGGGTCACATCGTGCACATGCCATCGCACATCTACTATCGCGTCGGGCGCTATGCGGATGCGGCGAAGGTGAACACTTTGGCAGCGCTCGTTGACGAGCAGTACATCGCAGCGTGCCACGCGCAGGGCTTCTACCCGGTCGGATACTACGGCCACAACATTCACTTCTTGTGGACATCGTCGGAGATGCAAGGCCGCTATCGAGATGCCATCGATGCAGCGCGGCGACTTGTGAAGGCGGTTGGACCCGATGCGGCCAAGCTCGGGCCGCAGGCGCAACTCTACTACTTCACGCCGGTTGCAACGTTGTTGCGCTTTGGAAAGTGGGACGAGGTATTGGCCGAACCGATGCCGGCGGCCGACCTCAAGCTCGATCTGGTGATCGCGCATCTTGCGCGCGGGTTCGCCTTTGCCAACAAGGGTGACGCAAGAAACGCGACGGTAGAACGCACAGCACTCGCGGCGCTCGTCGACGATTCGGCGCTAGCCGCTTATTCCGGAATCCCGGCGAAAGACATGGCGCAGATATCTCTCGATGAGTTGGACGGTGAAATCGCGCGCACGTCAGGCGATCTCACCTCGGCCATCACGCACTTCACGGCGGCGGCGGCGCGCGAACACGCTTTGCCCTATACCGAACCACCCTATTGGCATCAGCCGGTGAGCCAGCTTCTCGGCGCGGTTCTCTTGCAGGCCGGCCGGCCGCAGCAGGCGGAGGCGGTCTATCGCGAAAGTCTCATGACCTACCGGTTGGATGGATGGGCCCTCTATGGCCTTGCCCTGGCGCAGGATGCACAGGGGCATCACGCGGACGCAGATGCAACGCGCAAGGAATTTGCTACGGTCTGGCAATTGGCAGACGTGAAACTCACCACATCGCGGTTTTGACGTGAGCAGAGAGGACACTTTCACTTTCGACGGCGCGGACGGCGCAAAGATCTTCACCTATCGGTGGCTGCCGCCCGGGCCGGTGCGCGGTGTCCTGCAGATCGCGCACGGGATGGGGGAACATTCGCTGCGCTATCGCAAACCCCTGCAGCCGCTTCTGGATGCGGGCATTGCAATCTACTCGAACGACCATCGAGGACATGGCCGCACAGCTCCGAGCAAGGATGACTTGGGAGATTTCGGCCCGGCAGGGTTCAACGCGCTGGTCGATGACATGGTCCGGCTCAGCCGAATCGCGCGCCAGGAAAATTCCGGCAAGAAACTCATCCTGATGGGACACAGCATGGGGTCTTTCGCGGCGCAGATATATGTCGTGGACCACAGCGATCTGATCGATGGGTTCATTCTTTCAGGCTCCGCGGCGTTCGATAAACTTCAGGCGCCGCGGGGCGGTCTTGCCGCAATGGGTGACGGAATGCCAGAGCCGCGTACGCCGTTCGACTGGTTGAGCCGGGACGAAAAGGAAGTCGACGCCTACATCGCCGATCCGCTCTGCGGCTTCACCGCCAAGGATGCCTCACGCAATTCCATGTTCGCGGCAGGCGCCGTGGCGGTCGATCCCACGGCGCTCGGCCGCATCCGCAAGGACTTGCCGCTCTACATCTTCGCGGGCGACAAGGACCCGATCAACGCGGACCTGACGCGATTGTGGCCGCTGGTTGAGCGCTACGAGAAAGCGGGCATCAAGAATATCGCGACAGACTTCTATGCCGGCGGTCGTCATGAGATGCTCAACGAGACCAACCGCGACGAAGTCGTGACCAATCTCAAGAACTGGATAGAACGCGTCATCGCAACATGAGTCCCCGAATCAAGAAACTCATCGGCACGATCATCACCCTGATCTGGATTCCGATCTATGCGCTTTTCGCCATGGGCGTCGCGGTGCATCTGCTGCCGCACGCTACCTGGTACGCCGCATTCTTTTTCTATGCGATTGCGGGAACGCTCTGGATCATTCCCATCGGCCTGATGCTCCCCTGGATGTACCGGGAGCCAAAAGGCTAGACGCGGAGGCCCAATCCGTCGATCCGCGCCAGCAATGCAGGTTCGAGTGGTCCTGCCTCTTCCGCGTCGACGCACTGCCTGAGCTCGTCGCGGTTCTTCACGCCCAGAATGACGGTCGCGACGCCGGGCATGGAAAGCGCGTAGCGGTGGGCGACGACGGCCGGGTCTTCGCCGATTTCCTTGCATAGCGCTCGAAACGGCGCGGCCCGCACGTAGTCTTTCGCATCAGGATTGTTAGGAGACAATTCACGATCCACTTGTACGGTCAACGCCCCGGCCTGCACCGCACGAATTCCCAGAACGCCAACGCCCCTATCGACGGCGGCTGCAATTATTTCACGCGGTCTGGCTGGTTCCGCATAACGGCGCAGGCTGCCGGCACTGTCGAGAAGGTTGGTTACGGCCTGCACAAACCCGGGCGGCTTGGAGTGGCGCAGCGCACGGATGATCGCATCGGGCACGCCAGAGCCCGTGATGCCCCAATGACGGATCTTGCCGGACGCCTTCAGCTTTTCCATCGCCGGAATGACGTGATCGGCATAGATCGACCAGCGCGTGGCGTAGGAATTCTGCAGGTCGGGCCGGTTGGCATAGACATAGTCGTCGGCGCAGATGTTCGAATGGAGGAAGAAGATGTCGACATGATCGACCTTCATCGCCGCGAGACTGCCGTCGAGCGATTGCGTCAGCGCGCGCTCAACCTGTTCCGGCTCCGGTGAGCCAAGGCCGCACTTGGTTGTGACGCGAAGTCCAGTTGGCAGACGCCCGTTGAAAGTCTCCGCGACGATGCTTTCGCAGTTTCGATAAAGCGGTGCCGTATCCAACAGATCGACGCCTGCGTCGATGGCCGCCTTGATGGTGGCGACGGCCTCTTCGCGGCTGGTCGGCCCCCAGCCCTGCCCAATACCGCCGCCGCCCAGCGTCAGCCGGCTCACGTCACCCAAGGCGCCGAACGCGTTCTTCTTCATGCGTTATGTCCTGTTCCAGATGGACTCGAATTCACCGGCGCCATTGAGAAGCTGCGCCGGACTTTTCTTGTCGATGTGTCCGATCAGTCCTTGGTACACGCCATAGCCGACCAGTTCCTGAAGCCGAGAGGGAAAGGATTTCACGAGCTCCGGCGAGAGACCAAGCTGCTGGTTCTCCTGCTGGCGGATGAATCCCGCGCAGTAGTTCATCGCGATGCCCGTGCGCCGCTTGTCAGTCTGGTTCGCGCCGCCGCCATGCCAAAGCGCGCCGTCCCAGATCAGAACGCTGCCCTTCTTCATTCCGCCGGGGACCGTCTCGTACTTGCCGCCATATTCGGGGCTTGGCTTCTTGTGACTACCGGGCACGAGCCGCGTGGCGCCATTGGCATCGGTGAAATCCGTCAGCGCCCACATGGAATTGCAGACGATTGGGCGATGCGGCTTGTCCAGAGGGATGACCTGATCGTCGGAGTGTATCGGCTGAGCCGTCTCGCCCGGATCGATGGCAATGGACGACAGCGACGAGATCAGGCAGCCCGAATCCAGCACACCTTCGACGATCGGCAGGACATTCTCGTGCACCGGAACGAGCGTGAACGGCGCTCCGAAAGCAAGCAGATTGTAAATGCGGACGGTCTTGTGACCTTCGAATCCGTTCATCGCCGGCTTGGCATCCAACTCGCGTTCCAGCCGCTCCAGCGACGCATTCAGCGCGTCGGCCAATGCGGCGTCAAACGCGTTCTCGACAATTGTGAATCCGTCGCGCTTCACGCGCTCGATGTGGGCGTCTCTGGTGACCTGATCCATTTCGTTCCTTCAAACCTTCGCAACATTTGTTAGCTCTGGAGCCGGGCTAAGTAGTCGACCCCATGGGATTTTTCACTTGCCCACATATGCGATGCGCCATACGCAGGCACCTTTGTCGTCGACAAGAAGGATGCTTCCGTCGCTGGCGACAGCCATTTGTGACGGCGTGCCCCACACTTTCAAGTTTCCATGTTCGATCCGGGAGAAACCCGTGACGAAATCCTCATATCCCCCGATCGGCTCTCCATTCTTAAACCGAATGCGAATGACCTTGTAGGCGTCAGGCTTGTCGTAAGGTCCAGAACCATGAAGCGCAATGAATGCGTCTCCCTGATACTCGGATGGAAATTGCTTGCCAGTGTAAAATAGAAGTCCCAGAGGTGCGGAGTGCGCTTCGATGAGCACGTCAGGTACCTTGGATTTAATCACCAAGTCAGGCCGCTTGGCACCGAAGACCGGATCGGGGTGAGCGCCGTTATAAGCATAGGGCCAGCCGAAAAAATCGCCCGCGCGCACATGCGCGAAGAAATCCGCCGGGACCCGTGCGCCAAGTGCGTCGCGCTCATTGACCGTCACCCAAAGATCATTTGTGCCTGGATAGAATGCGAGGCCCTCGACATTTCGCAGGCCCGTTGCGAACGGAGCCATGGAGCCGTTCTCGGCAATCGCTTCGATCGTTGCATCGGGTAGCGGGGCCTCAGAGACGTCGTCCCTTGCACCAATAGCAAGGTAGAGCTTTCCGGAAGGATCGAAGACAATGTCGCGCGTCGTATGCCAGCCATCGGGGCGAAGATCGACTGCGGTGGTGACACGTTTGAACTCCGCGGTCGGAACGCTGTCGCGATTGAGATAGCTCGCACGCCAGACAGCGTTCAAGTCGCCGATGTAGAGTTGACCATCGCGAAGGGCAATTCCGTGCGGCGTTCTGAACCCCGATGCGAAAAGCTGAATCTGGTCAGCCCGGCCGTCACCTTTCGAATCGCGCAGGCGCACGACGCTGCCCGGTCCTTCTTCCACGACAAAGACATCTCCGTCGGGGGCCACTGCAATCGATCGCGGATGTTTCAGGTTCGACGCAAAAAGCGAAACCGCAAATCCATCCGGTACGGCGGGAACCGCACCATTGAGGCGCTCGACAAAACTCGCCTCAATGTCATTCGGGAGCGTGCTGTTCGGAGGGGCAATGTCCGCTGGCAGCACATTGAAATGGTCACCGGGCGCGCCCAATACGGGTTGGCTTGCCGCCAGCAGCCACCCGGCCAGGATCGCAAGCTTGGAAATACAGCGTGGAGCCACCATGTACCCAACCCCTTTTGACCTGGACAGAACTCTTCGAGGAGTGTTTTGCGTCGATGAGAGTTCTGCGCAGACCTAAAAACAAAGAGCGCGGCGGAGACTAGCTCCGCCGCGCCCGTTTGTCCGCATCGGCCGGCGGAGGGGCCTATACCTTCTCGAGAATATGCACGGCGCACGCGCTGCCGGCACCGACGACGTGGGTCAGGCCGATACGCGCGGAGTCGACCTGGCGGCTTCCAGCCTCGCCGCGCAAATGCGTCGTGATTTCGTAGATGTTCGCGATGCCGGTGGCGCCGAGAGGATGGCCCTTGGACAGCAGCCCGCCAGACACGTTGACCGGAATACGCCCACCAAGCTGCGTCGCGCCGGTATCGATGAGGCGGCCCGCCTCACCGTCCTTGCACAGGCCGAGATTTTCGTAGTGCACGAGTTCGGCGGTTGCGAAACAGTCGTGCAGCTCGATCAGGTCGACATCGTCGGGACCGAGGCCGGCCATTTCATACGCCGTTTTGGCTGCAAGCCGCGTGACCGCGTTGAAGTCCATCATAGCGATGTTGCGCGAGGTGTAAGGATCGCTTGAAAGTGCCGAAGCCCGCACCTTCACGGCGCGGCCCATCAGGCCGAGTTCCTTGGCCTTCTTTTCCGAACACAGCACTGCCGCGGCCGAACCGTCGACATTTACCGAGCACATGAGCTTGGTGTTGGGATAGGAGATCATCTCCGCGCCCATCACTTCTTCCAGCGGCGTCTCCTTCTGGTACATCGCCTTGGGATTGAGCGTGGAGTGATGATGGTTCTTCACCGACACCTTCGCAAACTGTTCGAAGGTCGTGCCGTATTTGCGTGTGTGTTCCAGACCCACATGCGCGAACACGCTCGGCATCGTGCCGGACCCGAGTAGGCCTTCCGTCGGAATACCCTTCCCGCCGCCGGTGCCGCCGAGAAGTCCGCTGCCCATCTGCTCGCAGCCGACACACAAAACGATGTCGTACACACCGGCCTTGATCGCCATCCAGCCTTCGCGGAAGGCCGTTGCGCCGGTCGCGCAGGCATTTGCCGTGTTCACAACAGGAATACCTGTCTGACCGATCTCGCGCAGGATGCGCTGGCCGACACCACCGGACGCCTCGAAAAGGTTGCCGCTGTAGAGAGCCTGCATGTCCTGGATGGTCAGCCCGCAATCGTCCAGCGCCATCAGCGCCGCCTGCGCGCCCAGTTCAGGCACCGTGCGTTCGGGGAAACGCCCGAACTTGATCATGTCCGTTCCTACGACATAGACGTCGCTCATCGCATTTCTCCTTAAGCTTTGTTCGCGGGTACGAAGAAGTACGCAAGATAGGAATTGCCTTCCTTGTCCTTGCGGCCGGCGTCGCGAAACACAACCTTTACCGGCATGTCGAATTTGATTTTGGCGGGATCCGGCTCGACGTCGAGCAGGTTGCCTTTCAGCGTGCCGCCGCCGTCGAGATCGACGATCGCCGAGATAAACGGCACGGGTACCCCAGGGAAATTCCGGTACACGACAGTGTAGTTATAGAGCCGGCCCGTGTTGGCGAGCTTGATATGCGACATCGACTTGCGTGCGCCGCACTTGCCGCACACATCACGCGTGCCGATGACGACTTCTCCGCACTTGCCGCACTTCGAACCGGCAAGATAGTGCGCGCCATCGGGCGAAACGTGCAGGAACGGCACAACGGACTTCAAGGCTGCGGTATCTGCAGCAGCTGACATAGGTTTTCTCCCTGACTCTTTGCGCCAGCAAATAGCGCCGCAAGGCCGTACGCAAGCCCGGCATTGCTATTCCCTTACGTAAGGCCGATCAACTGCGGCGCGGCAGGACTTCGGCGATGATGGCTTCGGCCCCGGAAAACAACGCCGGATCGACTGTTGCGCCGCTCGCCTTGGCATTTTCGTCAAGCTGTTCGGGGCGACTTGCGCCGACGATGGCAGAGGCAACGTTGGGCTCGCGCAACACCCAGGCCAGCGCAAACTGACCCATCGTCAGCCCCGCTTCCCTGGCCAGCGGCTTCAGCTTCTGCACGGCCTCCAACAACGGCTTTTCCATCCAGCGCGCAATTGCCGCGCTCATATTGTCCGACGTTGCGCGCGTGCCTGCGGGCGGCGGCGAATTCGGATCGTATTTGCCCGTTAGCACGCCCTGAGCGAGTGGAGACCAGACGATCTGCGAAATTCCGTTTCGCGCGCACATCGGAATGACCTTCGCTTCAGGACGACGCCAGAGCATCGAGTATTGCGGCTGGCTGGAAACGAAACGCTCCACATCCGGCATGGCAATGACGTCTTCGATATTCTGCGGAGACCATTCCGAGAAGCCGATGTAGCGGACCTTGCCGCTCTTCACCGCACGCGTCAGCGCCTCCATCGTTTCGGCGAGCGGCGTGTTCGTGTCATAGCGATGGCATTGATAAAGATCGACGAAGTCCGTGCGGAGTCTTTTCAAAGACGCGTCAAGCTGTTTTTCGATTTGTACGCGCGACAGGCCCTGATCCGTGTCGCTCATCTGTCCGAACACTTTGGTCGCCAGAACGTAAGAGTCGCGCGGACGGGCGGCGAGTGCTTCGCCGAGTACCGTTTCCGCTGCACCACGCCCATACACATTGGCCGTGTCGATGAAGTTGATGCCGAGGTCGAACGCGCGGTTCACGCAGGCGATCGCCTTGTCCTTTTCGACCCCGACGCCGTAGGTGAGCCAGGAACCCAGCGAAATCTCCGAGACATTCAAGTCGCTTGCACCCAGCTTGCGGTATTTCATGGCGTCCTCCACTTTTCTGTTTCAGGATCGGAAATAGCGGACATGAGTGTCAACGCAAGAGCCGCATAGGGAGACGACGTATGACCATGAACAAGCAATGGATATATGCCCGCAAACCCAATGCACAGGTGGGCACCGGCAATTTCGATCTCCACGAAGCGCCGATGCCGCAGCCGAAGGATGGCGAGGTGTTGGTCCGCACCACACTGTTGTCGCTCGATCCGGCCAGCCGCGCCTGGATGCAGGGACAAACCTATCGCTCGATGCTCAATCCGGGCGACGTGATGGCCGGGTGGGGAATCGGCGAAGTCGTGTCGTCGAACGCCAAAGGCTTCGAGCCGGGTGATCTCGCCAGCGGCGAATATGGCTGGCAGCAATATGCCTCCCTGCCTGCGCGTGCGCTCACCAAGCACGACAAGCGCCACAAGCCGGAACATATCCTCGGCGTACTCGGCATCACCGGCCTAACCGCCTATTTTGGATTGCTCGATGTCGGCAAGCCGCGTCCCGGCGAAACGGTACTTGTGTCTGGTGCAGCTGGCGCTGTCGGCACCGTCGCCGGACAGATCGCCAAGCTCATGGGCTGCCGCGTTGTCGGAACGACGAGCAACGCGGACAAGTGCAAATGGTTGGTGAGCGAATTGGGCTTCGACGCGGCCGTCGACTACAAGTCCGGCAATCTGCATAAGGCGATCAAGGACGCTTGCCCCAACGGCGTCGATGTCTATTTCGACAATACGGGCGGCGAAGTCCTGGCAGCAGCCCTGTCGCGCATGAACATGTGGGGACGTGTCTCGTGTTGCGGCGCGGTTTCAAACTACGACACTGCTACTCCCGCGCCCGGTCCTGCCGGTGTGCCGGGATTTCTGGTCACCAAACGCATTCGCATGGAAGGTTTTGTGGTGATGGATTTCTATCATCGCCGGCGCGAAGCGGAGATGGCGCTGGCGACATGGGTCGAGCAAGGAAAGATCAAGGCCGCAGTCGATGTCGTCGAAGGCTTCGACAAGATGCCGGCGGCGCTTGCCGGAATGTTCGCCGGACAAAACCGCGGCAAACTGATGGTGCGGGTCTGACAAGGTGAATGTGCCCTTCGCCGTTTTCGGCGGACCGCATTTGATTGCCATGACGGCTTCGTTCGTCGTGCCGGTCGCTGCGGCGGCAGCGATCCGGCCGCGCGGCCGTCCGAATTTCGATCGCGTCCTGCGCTGGTCGTTTGCAGTGTTGATGATCGTGAACTGGTTTGCCTGGATGTTCCTGCTCTACAGAAAGGGCTGGCTCGGGCCGGGAAACGAGTTTCCGCTGAACCTGTGCGACTGGGCAACGGTGGCGACAGTCGCCACGCTGCTCCATCCAAATCAGCGTACCTATGAACTCGCCTATTTCTGGGCGCTTGCCGGCACCTTGCAGGGCATGATGACGCCCGACGTGATGTACGAATATCCCGACATTGAATTCATTCTCTTCTTCGTCTTCCATGGCGGGATCATCGCATCGGTGCTGTATTTGACGCTGGGGCTTGGTTGGCGGCCCTATCCGGCTTCGCTACCGCGCGTGATTGGCTGGTCGCTTTTCTACGCAGCCGTCGCAGGCTTCTTCGATTGGGTGCTGGGCGCGAACTACGCTTTCCTCCGCGCCAAGCCGCCTTTCGCAACCGTATTCAATTTCATGCCCGAATGGCCGTGGTACATCCCGGTTCTGATCGTGCTGGGACTGTTGTCGACCGTAATCTACTATGCACCGTTCTTCGCCTGGGACCGGATTCGTGCCCGCCAGTCAGTGCACGCGGCAAAATCTCAAACCGTTGGTTTTTCATGACGGTCAAAGACAACACTCAGATGCACCGCTTCGAGCTTGAAGAAAAGGGTCTGATCGCCTTCGCCAACTATCGCCGCACCGGCCAGCACATCGTCATCCCGCATGTCGAAGCACCGCCTGCGTTGCGCGGGACCGGAACCGCTGGCCGGCTCATGAATGGCATCGTGGAAAAGGCTCGTGCCGAAGGCCTCAAGATCACGCCGACGTGCAGCTATGCGGCGCTTTGGTTTCGCCGGCACCAGGACACCACGGACGTGTTGGCCTGAGGCGTTACGATTGCAGGCGCCAGCTTCAGCCTGCGCATCAACTGTGTTCCTTGTTCGAACCCGCTTCGAATCCCGGAAGCGTCCAGTGGAACGCGATAGCGCCGCCGCGCAGAGCGATGCCCGCTACAAATGCTCCCAGCGCTGCGAGGCGTGAATCTGCCCCAAGACTGCTCGCGACGACAAAGATCGTCGCCGCCAGCGCCGCAGCCGAAATGTAGATTTCCCGGCGCAACAGCACCGATGGCTGGCCTGCGAACAAGTCTCTCAGGATTCCGCCGAAGGTGGCGGTCAGCACGCCCATCACCACGGCAACCGCCGGGGCGACACCCGCATTGAGAGCCTTTGCCGCGCCGAGTACCGCATACGCCGCCAGCCCGATCGCGTCGAACCAGTCCAGCGCGCTTGACCGCCATGGCCGTTCGCCGGCGATCCAGACCGCCGCTGCCGCACCGACGCAAACGAACATGTAGCCGCTCGCATGCAGCCAGAAGACCGGTGCACCGATCAGCAAATCACGCAGTGTTCCGCCGCCAAGCCCGGTCAGAATGGCAAACGCCACGAAGGCAATTATGTCGTGCCGATTGCGCGCCGCGGCAAGAGCGCCGGTCAGGGCAAAGAGCCCGACGCCCAGATAGTCGAGCGTGAGAAGCGGAATTGGCAGGTTGATCGCGGCGGGGGCGGGCATGATGTTCAAGAAAACTTGGCGGGGAACGGGCTCAAGGTATGAATGGATTCCCGCCTGCATTTCAGCCAGCGCGTCGCACCCGAACGGTTTGCGCGTGGCGCCGAACGCCGTGTGCCAATTCTCCAAACACCAAAGCTGGCGATTTGGTTCGTTCCTACATCGCAGCGGCGCCACACCGTCGCGAATTCGTTCAACTGTCCACGCCGCAGGCGCAAGGGCGCGAGATGCCTATCGTTGGCGTTGCGCGACGCGGTACGAATGGCATGCGTCGCGCGTATACTGCGCAGGGCCTTCGAACCGCGATCGTCTGGCGCAGGCATGTCTTCCCCATCATGCGCCGCGAATCATTAGCGGCTCGACAGAGTCTGCTCTCGTATTTGAACCCGCAAAACGGCTTTCTTGCGCGTAACACCACTGAACGCACTCACACCGCCATCTTGGCGCCTAAACCAATCAGCCAATCCGCCTGCGCGAGCACCTCGCCTGAGGGACCGCCGGCCGAGATTTTCGACCAGTAAGAGGGTTCGGAAATGTTCGCCATCTGTTTTTGCAAAACCGCCACTGTGGCGTCGGAGGCATCGCCCGTTCGTTGAGCAAGTCGCGCTTCCAGAACGTCTCGCGGCGCTGCGAGCCACAGGCCATGGAACTCGACGGATGCGTTGCGTGCTGCGGCCTCGATGCGGGCCTGCTCGTCCGCACCCCCGAAAACGGCGTCTACGATCACCGAATGGCCTGCCCTTAGAACGGCGGCCGCCGTTGCATACAAGCGACCATAGACCGCTGCGTTCGTTTTGAGATCATAGGCACCCTCGTTCAGCCTCTGCGTCTCCGGCACGCCCATCATCGTTTTCCTGGTCACATCGCTGCGCAGAACAACCGCACCCGGCGCAGCACCGATCGCCGGCGCAAGAAGCCGCGCAAGCGTCGACTTGCCGGTTCCCGACAGCCCGCCGATTGCGATCAGCTCCGGCTTTCTGGGTTCCAGATAAGAGTTGGCGGCGTCCAGAAGGCGTGCAGGTGCCGCCGCGTCCGTCGAACCGGCCGACGCAGTCTGGAGCGTTGAAATCGCGACATGGGCGCGAATGGAGGCGCGACACGCCAGAAACAGCGGCAACGCCGTAAGTCCGGAGTAGTCTTCCGTCTTTTCCAAGTAACGGTTGAGCAGGACATTGGCGTGGCCACGCAACCCGTGCCAATCCAGATCCATGAGCAGGAATGCGAAATCGTAAAACACATCGATGCATGAGAATGCGTCATTGAACTCGATGGCGTCGAACAGAACCGGCGACCCGTCGATCAAGCACACATTGTTGAGATGAAGATCGCCGTGACAGCGCCGGACGAATCCCGATTGTCGACGCCAGCCCATCACATCCCGAACCCGGGCAAGCCAGTGTTCCGACAACTCTGAAAGGTGCTCAACTTTGCGCGCCAGTGCCACTTCCACGCATTTTTCGCTCAGGATCGAAATGCTTTCATCAACTACCGCGCGCATGGCGCCGGCGCCGCCAAAACCCTCTACCTTTTCTGCGGCGCGGTGAAAGTGGGCGACCGCATCAGCGAGCGCCACCATGTGGCCGCGCGTCAGCGTTCCGGCCCTGCGACGCGACTCCAGCAAATCGGCCTGATCGAAGCGCTTCATGACGACAACCCAATCCACGGCATCCGGGTCGTCCGCCGATCCGAGGCGCAGGCCCGTTCCATCCCGGAGAACGGCACTCACCCCGATGTAAAGAGACGGCGCCATGCGGCGGTTCACGGCGAGCTCACGCTCGCACATCTGCCGTCGCCGCTCCGGCGTCGAATAGTCCATGTAGGGATATTTAACGGCGCGCTTGAGCTTGTAAGCGCGCGTTCCGGCCAGAAACACCAGCGAACCATGGGTTTCATGAACTTCGACAGGAACATCAATATCGTAGCTGGCGGGGTCCGACAGATAGGCAACGACATCGCGCTGATCGTTTGCCAACAAACCCATCCGCCGCCTCGTAACAATTCGACAAAGCACCTGTTTGCCGTTCGAACCGTATAAACGTTTCCCGGCACATTCCAGTGAGCAAACACTCACATAAGACGTCGATACAGAACTGATCGAAATCAACACCGCTTGCGCGGAATTTGAACCGCAGATCGAGAGCGGGTAGCGTCTCAAAACAGGAACTGGCCGTTGCAGCGGCTCAAGAATGCCCAATCGTGGCAAAGCACTCGAAAGGGCATCCCATGTGTTTTTCAGCGACGGGAAATTTCATCGCAGGGGTGATGAACGCAGCCGCCGGCGCCGCGGCATTGCGCCGAACTGCTGGCACGCGCGAAAGCGTTCTTGCAGCGTTTCCCTTGGTGTTCGCTGTCCAGCAAACGATGGAAGGCGTGCTGTGGCTGGAAATTCCCGCTCACGCGGGCGCCGCGCCGATTTCAGCCGTCGCTAACAGCTTCGTGCTCCTTGCACTCGTCGTTTGGCCGGTTCTCGCGCCGCTTGCCGCTCTTCTGCTGGAGAAAGACCAATTCCGCCGGAAAATATTGATTGGTCTCCTGGGATTGGGCGCGGCGTACGCCGGCTATTCGGGCTTCTTGATTCTGTCGCACCCGTTCGGCGCACGAATCCTGGGCCAGAGCATTTCGTACTCCAACGGCCTGGCGTTCCCGCTTTCAAACTCACTTCTCTATTGCGTATGCACCTGTGCGCCATTGCTCCTGTCGACTCAAAACTCCATGAAGCTGTTGGGCCTATTTGTGCTGGTTGGTCTTGCCGTTTCTTATTTGCTGTTTTTCTATACCTTCCTGTCCGTGTGGTGCTTTTTCGCCGCCCTCGCGAGCGGCGTGGTGTTTTTCAGAGCTTATTTCGAGTTTCCGCAACAGGCGCAGCACCGCGCCTAGAGCGTGGCGGCCAACTTGAATGGCTAGCTGCGCATTTCCATCTGGATTGGGCCTTCGGCTCGGCCATGAATGAACTGGTCGACAAGAGCATTGCCGCTGTCATCAATATGTTTCGTCGGGCCTTCCCAGACGATCTTGCCTTTGTAGATCATTGCCATGCGCGTCGAAATCTTGCGGGCACTCGCCATGTCATGGGTGATCGAAAGCGCCGTTACGCCCAGGTCGCGAACGGTCGATACGATCAAATTGTTGATCACATCGGCCATGATGGGATCAAGGCCTGTCGTGGGCTCGTCAAAAAAGATGATCTCCGGATCGGCCGCCGTTGCGCGCGCCAGGCCGACGCGTTTCTGCATGCCTCCCGACAGTTCCGCCGGCGAAAGCATCGCCACATCGGATCCCAATCCAACGCGTGCGAGTTTTTCGAATGCAATTTCTTTGGCTTGCTTGGTTGGCATTCCGCGACCCTGGATCAGGCCGAAGGCGACATTTTCCCAAACGGTCAGGCTGTCGAACAATGCGCCGCCCTGAAACAACATGCCGAATTTTTTCAGAATTCTATCACGCTCGCGGCTCCGCAAACTCGTGACGTCTTCGCCGTCAATCAGAATGGTTCCTGCTTCCGGTTCGACGATGCCGAGGATGCATTTTATCATGACCGACTTGCCGCTGCCCGAACCGCCCATCACCACTAGCGACTCGCCCGCGTCAACACGAAGGTCGATGCCATCCAGTACGACTTTTGACCCGAACTTCTTGTGTACACCGCGCAGCTCGATCTTCGGTGTCATGAGCGCTGCCTCACTTCGTCGGAAAAATGAGCGACGTCAGAATGTAGTTTGCCGCCAGGACCAGCACCGAAGCCGCCACCACGGCGTTGGTAGTCGCCGTTCCCACGCCGCGTGCGCCGCCACGCGAATGGAATCCGTGATAGCAGCCCATGAGCGCAATGATGAAGCCAAAGACGGCCGCCTTGATCAGGCCGGACATGACGTCTTCGCGGGTCACGAAATCAACCGAGTTCTTGAGATAGACGGAGCCAGTGAACCCCAGGCTTCGTGTCGCGATCACATATCCTCCGAACACGCCCAGAGAGTCGGCGATCGCCACCAGCAAGGGCATCGTGACAACGGCCGCGATCAGACGCGGCACGACAAGATATTTTATTGGATTGGTCGACAGCGTGGTCAGCGCGTCGATCTGTTCGGTTACACGCATCGTACCGATCTCCGCAGCGACCGAAGCCGCTACGCGCCCGGTGACCATGAGTGCGGCAATGACGGGCCCGAGTTCGCGTGTGATACCCAGGACGACGATCTGGGGGACAAATGTCTCGGCACCGTAACGATTGCTGCCAACATAAATCTGAAGCGCAAGAACGCTTCCGGTAAAAAACGCCGTCAGGCCGACAACGGGCAGCGAATAGTATCCGATCCGCATGATCTGCTGCAAAATTAGCCGGCTATAGAATGGCGGATAGAAAATGCCGGAGACGGTCGCGCCCGCAAACATGGCCAAACGGCCAGTCTCCGTAAAAAAGAGCAGCGTAATCCGGCCAATTGCCGCGAAAATATTCATGAGGGCGTCGATATCAGAGTTGTCCCCTGCTCGGGTTGATCGGCATCAATGCTGCTCTAGTCCGTCGGCATCACATTTTGGAGCTGTTACTGGTGCTCGGCTGGGAGAGCTAGTCATGATCACTCTTGAAGACTGCTTTGGAATGTGCGGGCTCGATCCGGCTGAAATCGCAGCGATCTCGGAACACGAACACCTTCCGGAAATCGAAGCCGCAGCACTCGCGAGCTATCTGTTGCACCGCGCCGGCGGCGCGCGTGAAATTCGCGGAATGCTCATCGACGACGTGCGCAATGCCCTTCATCACGGCGATGTCGGTCACGCCGTCGAACTTCTCGGAGCATTCCGCCACTTTCTGGAGCAGCATCCTGAAGCGCGCGAGCATGTGTCCCCAGATGCGGGAGCGAAGCCGGCGAACCCGCTTTGACTGAGTGCAGCATGCCGGGACAAAACTAGGACGCATCAAATCAGTCTGCCTTCGCGACGATTTCATCCTTTGATCCAGTTGCGATTGATTCTGATCAGTGACCGCCAAACGCGGATCGCCTACCAATCCATGGGAGTTTGGCGGATTTTTCATGCGTATAAGCCGTGGCCTCTGGATTGCAGCCGCATTGGTCATCGCCGCGTGCGTCGGTGCAGGCTATTGGCTGCTGTCCCCTCCGACTGTTTTCGTGACGAGCCCCAGGCTTGGCCCGGCCATGCAAGCAGTTTATGCAACCGGAACAGTGGAGCCGGTTGTCATGCTGCCGGTCGCCCCGCGCATCGGCGCCCGCATCGTTCAACTCGTCGTCGACGAAGGCGCCGTCGTAAAAGCTGGCCAGGTTCTCGCGCGCCTCGAAAGCGAGGACATCCGCAACAACGTGGCACAACTCGCGGCGCAGGAAGACTTCGCCCATCGAGACTTTCTGCGCGACGCCGCGCTCGTTAAGGGCGGTATCATTGCGCGCCAAACCTACGACAAGGCGAAGTCGGCATGGGACGCGGCGCGGGCGGCCGTCGCGGCGGCACGTGCGCAAATCGGCTATATGACGCTCACGGCACCGACTGCTGGAAGGATCATCCGTCGCGACGGCGAGGTCGGGCAGTTCCTTCCGATCAACCAGCCCCTGTTCTGGCTCTCTTGTCTTTCACCCTTGCGGATATCGGCAGACGTCGACGAAGAAGACATCGCCCTGGTCAAGCCGGGCCAGAAGGTCCTCATTCGCGCCGACGCTTTCGCTGGACGTATCTTCACCGGGCATGTGCAGCAAATCACGCCGAAGGGCGATCCGATTGCCAGAAGCTATCGCGTTCGCATCACGATGGACGCCAATACGCCCCTGCAAATCGGTATGACAACCGAAACGAACATCGTCACTTATGAGAAAGCTCAAGCTCTGCTTGTACCGGCGTCCGCCATAGCGGGTGGCGCCGTGTGGGTTGTTCACGATGGCCGCCTGCGGCGACAACCTGTCGTGAAAGGCATCATCGGAAAAACCGATGTCGAAGTAACGAGCGGCCTGTCGCGCACAGATATTGTTGTCGCGAAACCTGATGCCACTCTGACGGACGGGGAGTCGGTAAACGTCGCGCGGGCGGACGGTTCCCAATGAATTCCCTCCTGATTTCGATTGCAGTCAAGCATCTGCTGGCACGGAAGCGGCAAAGTATCGTTTCACTGTTCGGAATCGTCCTGGGTGTTGCTTTTTTCCTGACGATTTCTTCGCTGATGTTGGGATCGGAAAACGACTTTATCCGGCGTCTTGTCGACAACACGCCCCATATCAACATTACCGACGAATACCGCAATCCGCGCCTGCAGCCTGCCGAAACCATGTTTCCCTCCGCCGTGTTGGAACTGCGCAGCGTCAAGCCGGAAACCGAAACCAGGGGCATTCGCGGATATCTCCAGATGCTTGGTTATCTGCGAACGATTGATGGGCTCAGGGCGTCACCAGTATTGGCCGGACAGGCTCTGGTCAGCTTTGCCGGCAAGGATGTCGGAATTTCCCTGAACGGAGTCGTTCCCGAAGAGCTGAACACGGTTTCTACACTCCACAGTTACATGACCGTCGGATCGATAGACGATCTGATCGCCAATCCGGACGGCATCATCATCGGAAGCGAATTGGCCCGCGTCATGTCATTGCGCATTGGCGAGAATTTGACGGTCGCAGCGACCACAGGCCAAATCCACACGTTCAAGATTCTCGGCGTGTTCCACACGGGGCGCGCGAACTATGACCAGAGTCAGGCATTCGTTGCGTTGAAGCGCGTTCAATCGCTGCTGAACCGCCCCAACCGCATCAACACGATCATCGTCAAGCTTAACGATGCGTACCAGGCACGCACAGTGGCAGCGCAGATTGAATCGCATATCGGATACAAGGCCGTGTCGTGGCAGGAAGCGTCCGAGGATATCATGAGCACGCTCATGATCCGCAACATCATCATGTATTCCGTCGTCAGCGCGGTCCTCGTTGTCGCAGCTTTCGGCATCTACAACATCATCTCGACCGTCGTGATGGAAAAGCAGCGCGACATCGCGATTCTAAAATCCATGGGTTTTCATGCCCGTGACATTGAATGGATTTTCGTGACGCAAGGCTGCGTTCTCGGTCTGGCGGGGTGCGCGATCGGTTTGCCGCTCGGCATGGCGATGATGGGCGCCTTCATGGAGCTTTCGTTCAAGGTTCCGGGAAGCTCGGACCCGATCAGCATTCCGATGGACTGGAGCTGGTATCAGTTCGTCATCGCCGGTTCCTTTGCGTTCGCCGCCGCGACTCTTGCTGCCCTCTTGCCTGCGCGCAAGGCAGCCTACGTCCAGCCGGTGGACATCCTGCGCGGAGGCACTTGATGGACACCTTGCTCCGCGCCGAACACATCTCGCGTCACCTGCCGGGCGATGTTCCCGTCACGCTGGTCGAGAATGTGAGCATCGACGTGCATGCCGGTGAATTTCTCGCCATTACGGGGCCAAGCGGGTCCGGAAAGTCTTCGCTTCTCTATTTGCTGGGCCTACTCGACCGTCCGTCGGAAGGTCGCATCTGGTTGAACAGCACCGAAACAACGGACTGTGCCGAGGACCGGCTTGCGGACTTGCGCCTCACGCATCTCGGTTTTGTGTTCCAGTCGAACTTTCTGCTGCCGGAATTCACCGCCGCAGAGAATGTGATGCTGCCAATGCGACGGCTCGGAAAGCTCGACCAGGCGGAAATCGCCACGCGCGCGACAGCTCTGTTGTCCGATCTCGGCCTGCACGATCAAGAGCAAAAGCTCCCAAAGCAATTGTCTGGCGGACAAAGCCAGCGCGTGGCCATTGCGCGTGCGCTGGCCAACGACCCGCATATCATTCTTGCGGACGAACCCACCGGAAACCTGGACACAAAATCCAGCGGTGTCGTGCAGGACATTCTGCGCGGCCTCGCGCGCAAGCAGGGCCGCGCCGTGATCGCCGTGACTCATGATCGCGCGTTTGCAGAAACCGCTGACAGAATTGTGACCATCGTGGACGGAAAGATCGCCTGAAAGGCGCCTTTTCGGAGCTTTCGAGGCGGCGAAATGTGATCCACATCAAGTTCAACACACGGCATTGCCGATAGTCTTTCTTTGGTTTTGTTGGACAGAAGCCATGCCCTATCTGGCGAACAGCGATCTTCCCCTTCGCATCCGCGTGCATTTGCCTGCGCACGCGCAGAGCATTTTCCGCGAGGCGTTCAATCACGCCTGGCAAAGATATGATGATTCCGGAACGCGGCGTGAGGAGATCGCGCATCGCGTAGCCTGGGCTGCTGTGAAGAGAAGTTACCGCAAAGTTGACGACGAATGGGTTCCCATCCGCTCGCACGTCGAGATCGGCTCTTAGTCATGGCGGACAAGAAACGCAGATCTGTCCACTTCGACATTGTTTATCTGCTGGGTGCGCTGCTGGCCGTGTTGGTTGTTCGCGATCTCGCAGGTACCTGGAACATAAGCCCGCAGATTCCCTACAGCGAGTTCAAGGTGTTGCTGAACAAGCATGCGATTGACGATCTGGTGATCGGCGATTCGACAATCTCCGGCAAATACAAAAAGCCCTCGCCGAACGGACCGGACGGATTTGTCACGACCCGCGTGGACGACAGCCTGGCCAAGGAACTTCAAAATTCCGGCGTGAAATTTTCCGGAGAAACCGGCTCGGGCATTTTTGGCAGTTTCCTCTCCTGGCTCCTGCCGACTGTCGGCTTCGTCTTCGTCTGGATGCTGTTGCTTCGTCCGTTCGCGGGCGATGGTGCCGGCGCCGGCGGATTGCTCGCCATCGGTCGCAGCAGGGCCAAGATCTATGCGGAACGCGACCTGAAGGTGACGTTTGCCGATGTAGCCGGCGTGGACGAAGCCAAGCAAGAGTTGGCTGAAGTCGTCGGTTTTCTCAAGAACCCGCAGATTTACGGACGGCTCGGCGCGAGAATCCCCAAAGGCGTTCTTCTCGTCGGACCACCTGGAACAGGTAAGACCCTTCTCGCCCGCGCTGTCGCGGGGGAGGCCAATGTTCCGTTCTTCTCGATCACCGGGTCGGAATTCGTCGAGATGTTCGTCGGCGTGGGCGCGGCGCGCGTGCGCGATCTCTTCACGCAGGCGCGCGCCAGTGCGCCGGCCATTGTCTTCATTGACGAGCTGGATGCGTTAGGCCGCGCACGCGGCTTCGACATGCCCTTGGGCGGACATGACGAAAAGGAACAAACGCTCAACCAGCTTCTGGCGGAGATGGACGGATTTGATCCCAGCGCCGGGATCATCGTGCTTGCCGCAACAAACCGGCCGGAGATTCTCGATCCCGCTCTGCTGCGCGCCGGCCGCTTTGATCGCCACGTGCTCGTCGACCGGCCCGACAAAAAAGGGCGCGCCGAAATCCTGCGGGTCCACATCAAGAAAATCCAGATAGAGCCGAATCTGGACGTTGACGCCATCGCAGCGCTCACGCCGGGATTCACGGGCGCCGATCTCGCCAATCTCGTCAATGAAGCCGCCCTTGTCGCGACGAGGCGCGGTGGTAACGCGACGAACCTTGAAGATTTCAATCAAGCGATCGAACGCATTGTCGCCGGCCTCGAAAAGAAAAGCCGCATCCTGACCAAACATGAGCGCCAGATCGTAGCGCATCATGAGATGGGCCATGCGCTGGTGGCGATGGCCCTTCCCGGCACGGACCCGGTGCAGAAAGTCTCGATCATTCCGCGTGGCATTGCGGGGCTTGGCTATACGATGCAGAGGCCGATCGAAGACCGGTTCATCCTGGACCGTACCGAACTCTTCAACCGCATCGCCGTTCTTTTGGGCGGCCGCGCGGCTGAGAACCTTGTCTTCGCGGAAGTGTCCACGGGCGCAGCAGACGATCTGGCGCGCGCGACCGAAATCGCTCGCAGCATGATCGTCCGTTTCGGCATGGTCGCCGAACTCGGCCAGGTCTCCTATGAGTCAGAAGCCGCGCCAATGCTGGGCGGTCCGATGAGCTGGCGCCCGCGCACCTATGGCGATGAGACGGCGGCGCTTATCGACCGTGCGTTAAAAGACCTCGTCGCGAGCGCGTTCGAGACCGCACGCAGGGTACTGGAGACCAACCGCAAGCTTCTCGAAGATGGCGCCGCCGACTTGTTGGCACACGAAACGCTCGGTCAGGCCGACCTCGAAAAGTACGCGGCGCGGCTTGTGAAGGCGTCGTCGGACCACCCTGCCCTTGCCGCCCAATAAGCTTTACCAGTACCGCACGCGTCCTACGTCCACATGGACGAAGTCGGGCCCCGGATAAAAGCCGACGCCGCCGAGGCGGAGCCTCACCGCAGCCGCGTGCACATTCGAAAGCGCGCAATCCGCCAAGCGGATGTCGATCGCCTGCCCCTGCATGTGCAGGCTCTTGGACGCAGCGCCGTGGCCTGTTTCCCGAAGCATCGCGTTCGTCGCGGGCGACCGGTATCCCGAGATCACTTCGAAGGGTTTCGAACTGTCCAGGCTCGCGTGAAGCTGGGTGAGCAGATCCAGCAATTTGGGCTCAATCGGATGAATTTCGCCGTTGCGGAAATCGCGCAGAATGAAATTTACCTCGCTCAGCGCGTCGGGCAGATATTGGCCGTTCGCCCAATATTCCACCTTGGCGTTTTCGCCGGTGTGCAGGTTGTTGAATGCCAGAGTACGAGACTCCGGTGCGATCAAACTTGCGGCCGCCGGATCCGCAAGGCTTGTCGCTGTAATGGCCCCCCCCAAACATGCAAGAAAGTGCCGGCGGGACGTGTTCCCGTTCATTTGTGCATCCGCGTTTGGAGAATCCCAACCTACGCATAAATGTTTAAGATGTAAACAATATCAGGCGGCGCGTCTGCAATTTCCAATGGAACCAATAGCTTGCGTAAAGGTCGTACCGGACGTGGCCGCGATCATCCGGCCATCACGTCCGTAGATATCCGGGCGAAACTGCAAGGTTCCATCTGCCGACAGGAACACGGTGAAGTAGTCCACATAGAGCGGTATCGGCGCCTTTATGGGCAAATGAATCGTCTGGCCCGTGGCAATCACGGACAACAGTCGATCGACACCGCCGGTAATGTCTCCGGTGATTACATAGGACGCCAGCGGCGTAATCTGCTGCACGCGTATGCAGCCATGACTGAGAAATCGCCGCTCCCGGGCAAACAGCGATCTGGACGGCGTGTCGTGCAGATAAACCGCGAACCGGTCCGTCACGTTCAATTTTAGAAAACCAAGCGCGTTCTTTGCGCCCGGCAGCTGCCGGATCTGCCCGTTCGTTATGACCATGCCGTGTCTGGCGAGGTACCCTGGATTCTTGCGAACCTTTGGCAGAATCTCCTTGCGAGCAATGGCCGCCGGAACGATCCAGGGCGGGTTCGCCACCACCTCCGTTATCTGCGCCCGAAAGATCGGCGTGCGATCCGCCGGACGGCCAACAATAACGCGTGAGGCCAGAATCTCGACGCCGTTGTCGATGACGCGCAACGTGGCGTCCGGCACATTGACCGCCACATAACTACTCTCAGGAACCGATGGCAGCCAGCGCAGACGTTCCATGTTCGCTGCAATTTGCGCCGCACGCGCCGACGCAGGAATGTTCAGCACGGCGAGCGTTGCCGGCCCCACGACGCCGTCTCCCGGCAATCCATTGCGAAGCTGAAAGCGCCTGAGCGCGGCATCGACATCGGCGACAGCTGGTGGCGTGCTCACGATCAGCGCGGAATCTTCAATGGCCAGGCGGTTCTGAAGAAGGACTAAGGACGACGCACTCGCGCTATTGGCGTCGAACGGCTTTTCGACCGGAACTTCGGGCCAGCCGCCACCTGCGGCGATGGCGCGATAGCGCGCCAATGCCGCCTTCAGTGCCACATAGGTTTGCCATTGCGGCCGCAGAGTCCGAAGAAACTCCGGCAAACTCCGCTCCGCTAGAGCCCGCGACAACGTGGTGACCACATCGAACCCACTGGGCGCAAGGTCGACGTCCGCATCCACATGTTTGAGATTGGCACGCCCGCTTCGAAGATCGGCGGCGAAGTGAAACACTTGCGCGGTCAGAAAAAGTTCACGATATGCGACCGTGTTTGGATCGAACCCGGAAAGCGATTTTGAGATATTCGCAAGCTCGTACTGAGCCGGGTCCAGTCCGTCTTCCGCGGATGCGGCAATCGCGGCAATCGCCAATTTGCCGTCACCGTTGAGACCGCGGGCATCGTACCACGCTGGCTGATCTTGTCGTCCTGTGTAGAACTTGCGCAGCGGCTCAAGGTCCGACGCGGCAACGCCCGCACCTGACTGCAGTACGGTTCCGATTGAAATCGAAACCGCTTGCGTCTGCGGCGACGCGATCTCGGCAGCAGCGCTTGCGCACAGAGCTGCAAGAAACAGGGATACAAAGCGCAAAAAGCGACGAATGTGCACCACGAAATTCTTCCTCAATCGAACGACGAAACCTGCCGTTCCGCGGTGCCGAATCTGCTTCACCATTGCATCAAAATAGGGGCGGCCCACCCAGAAGATGGGCGAGCCGCGACATGTTTTCAATCACGCTGCTTTAACCTGGATCTTCTCGACTTTCTGCGCGGCTGGGTTCTTGGGGATAACCACCGTCAGAACGCCCTTCGCAAACTTGGCGTCGATCGTCTTGCGATCGGCATCCTTGGGCAATGCAAAGCTGCGCCGGAAAACGCCGTAGGAGCGTTCGGAGACATACAAATTCTTGCTCTTCTCTTCCTTCTCCTGCGACTTTTCGCCTTTGAGAATGATCGCATCGTCGCTCACCGAAACTTCGACATCCTTTTCGTCGAGGCCCGGCAATTCCGCCGCAATCTTGTAGGACTTGTCGTCCTCCGAGATATCGACGGCCATTCCGGCAAGCCCGCTGACGGTGTTCGGCCAGAAATTTCCGATCTCGTGAACAGGCTTGAGGGACGGAAACTCGAAGGCCGCCGAAAAGCGGTCGAACAGCCTCTCCATTTCATCGCGGAACTTATCCCAGGATGGAACAGTTGCCGGACTGATTGAGGTGGGGCTTTTTTCGGATTTGACAGGTACGTTTGTCATGATCAATCTCCTCTTTCCAAGAGACCGTTGGACTCTATTCCGCCGAATCCCGGCTTTGCTGACCCAAGTCAACAAATTGCTCCTATTTCGCGGTGCCCGCGAACGCTTGGACGTCTTTGTACACTATGGCACCAGCACCGCCGCGCCTTCGAGCTTTCCGGCTCGCAGATCCGCCAGCGCGCCGTTGGCAGATTGAAGTGCGTAGCTCCGGACGGTCGTTCGAACGCCGACCCTCTCCGCAATCCCCAGAAACTCTTCACCGTTTCGCCGAGTGAGATTTGCGACCGAACGAACCGAGCGTTCCCCCCACAAAAGGCGATAGGGAAACGCCGGAATGTCGCTCATGTGAATGCCTGCACAAACGACCGTTCCGCCTTTGGCGGTCGCGGACAGTGCTGCCGGTACGAGCGCTCCCACCGGTGCAAACAGGATTGCGGCGTCGAGTTCGTCGGGCGGCGCGGTGTCCGATCCACCCGCCCACACTGCGCCAAGGTTGCGCGCAAAACTTTGACCCGCCTCGTCGCCGGGTTTCGTGAAAGCAAAAACCTCTTGCCCGCGAAAGCGCGCAATCTGAATGGCAATGTGGGCCGCCGCGCCAAATCCATAAAGGCCAAGACGCTTTTCTCCCCCGGCCATTGTGAGTGCGCGATATCCGATCAATCCGGCGCAAAGCAGCGGCGCCGCTTCCACGTCGCTGTACGACGCAGGCAGTTTGAAGCAGTAGCGTTCATCGGCGAGCGTGTATTCCGCATAACCGCCGTCGATCTGATAGCCCATGAACCGCGCGTGATCGCACAAATTTTCGCGCCCACTCCTGCAATACGCGCATTCGCCGCACGTCCAGCCGAGCCAGGGGACGCCGACGCGCTCGCCAACGCGACGGCTTCCGACTTCTCGTCCCAGCGCCGACACCGTTCCGACGATCTCATGGCCTAGCACCAGGTTTCGTTTGGGTTCGGCCAACTCGCCGTCCACGATGTGAAGATCTGTTCGACAGACGCCGCAGGCGTGAACGCGAATGAGCACCTCATGTGCTCCCGGATCGAGCAAGGCCGCGTCGCGCTGCAAACGCAGCGGCGAACCCGCCTTCTCGAAAATCATCGCGCGCACGTCAAAGCTCCCGGACCTGCAGCTTGGCGTCCAGCTTTTCGACTTCCGCGGGATCGCAAAGCCCCGTGCCATGCGCGAAGAGCGCGGCAGTGCCCGCGGCGGCGGCGAACCTTAGAGCCTCCGGCAGCGACTTCCCTGCGACGAGCTTGGCCAGCAACCCGCCCAGGAAGCTGTCGCCTGCGCCGACCGTCGTCGAGGACTTCACCTGCGGCACCGCGACATGCCACGCAAGGGCACCGCTCATCAGAACGGCGCCTTGTTCGCCGAGTGTGACCGCGACGGTCTGCACTTTTCCGGACCGCAAAAGCTCGCTGCAGGCCGCACGCCATGCGCGCGGATCGGCCGGTGCTGTTCCCAAATAGCCTCCCATTTCGCGGGCGCTGGCCTTCAGGATGACGACGCCCTCCTCCAAAACCGCTTTCAGCGAGGCGCCCTGCGTGTCGATGACGGTTGTCGCGCCTTTCGTCTTGGCCCCTCGCACGGCGCGCGCATAAAAGTCGTCCGGCACACCGGGCGGCAAACTTCCGCTTCCGACGAAATAGTCGCCGTTCGCCACCAGCGACAGCGCGACATCGATGCAGCGTTTCCACTCGGACTCGCTCATAGGATCGCCTGGCAGGATAAAGCGAAACTGTTCGCCCGAATCGTCTTCAGTGATGTTGAAGCTTTCGCGCGTGCGACCGCTGACGTGAACGGCGCGATGAAGAAGTCCCTCATGCCGCAAAAGATCACTCAACTCGTTGCCGGAACTGCCACCACAGGAATAGACCGCAACGACCTTGCCGCCGAGCCGGTGAAGCACTCGTGCGACATTGATGCCTCCGCCACCCGGATCGCGATGCACGGTTCCGCAGCGCAGCTTGTGCGACGGCACGAGCTTTTCGACATGCGTCGCGATGTCGAGCGCAGGATTGGGCGTCAGCGTGACGACTTTCGCCATTCGAGCGGTTCCTTCCTTGGCAAACGCTTAACACAGCACCGGCAGCACCGCAGCGTTTGACCTGTGTCAAACTCAATCGTCCGAACCTGCGCTAAATATTTTGAAAGTGCTGGCCGGCGATCGATTCCCGTCGGACCACGAAGAACACAAGCCCGGGAGCAACGCGCAGAACATGGTTCAGATTAACTACATCGAACATAACGGAACAAAGCGCACCGTGGATGTTCCCGAAGGCATTTCGTTGATGGAAGGCGCCCTGAAACATCACATTCCGGGCATCGACGGTGATTGCGGCGGCGCGTGCGCCTGCGCGACCTGTCACGTTTATGTAGCGCCCGAATGGTTCGAGCGTCTGACGCCAATGAACGAACTCGAGCGCGGCATGCTCAAATTCGCCAGCGAGCCGAAGGAAAATAGCCGTCTGGCCTGTCAGATCATTGCAACCCCAACGCTAAATGGTCTGACTGTTACAACTCCCGAGTCCCAATACTGACGCCCGGATTGATTGGCTGAAATGTTGATCTGGATCAGTTTCAATCCTGACGGAGGCGTCACTCTTTTTCCCGGATCGACGAGATCCGAGGGAGAAAATGATGGCTCAGCCGCGGGAAGCAAAGATCATCAAGAAGGGACAATTTCAGGTCACGATGACGCCCGACGACCTTTATCGCAATCCGATGGAGATCGCATGGACGTTTGACTACGCCCTCGGCAAGGGCAAGGTCGAAGATCTCTACAAACGCGCCAAGCAGAATCAATGGGACTCCGACGAACTATTGCCGTGGGACACCCAGGTTGATCCGTCCAGTCCGCTGATCGCGGACCGAACATCGATCTACAGCCGCATGCCGTTTTTCAAAAAGCTTTCCAAGTCGCAGCAGGAAACCTTCAACGCGCATTCAACCGCGCAACTGCTCTCGCAGTTCCTGCATGGCGAACAAGGCGCCCTCATGACGGCGGCCTGCGTCACCCATTCTGTGCCCGACTCGAACGCCAAGCTCTACGCTGCCACGCAGACGATGGACGAAGCGCGGCATGTCGAGGTCTATGCACGCTATTGCGAGAAGATCGCCCTCGTCTATCCGATGTCGCCCTGGCTGAAGGCCCTGATCGACACCACACTCAAGTCCGATCGCTATGAGAAGGTCATGATCGGCATGAACATGATTGTCGAGGGCCTCGCGCTCGGCGCTTTCAACAATATGTATCACACCACCAACTGCCCGTTGTTGAAGCAACTGACCTTCAACGTCATGCGCGACGAGTCGCGGCATGTGTCGTTCGGCCACGCCTATCTTGGTCCGGTCATCGCCAGGCTCGACGAAGCGTCGCGCGAAGAGCTTGCCGACTTCACGTTCAACGCCATCAACCTGATCGTTCAGGCGACAATGATGGCGGGTGATGGTTTGGCCAACAAACTCGATCCGGGTTTCGTGCAGGTGCTTGTCAACTCCGGCATCGAACAGAAGGATTTCTTTGCCGGTGTTGAAGAAGCATCCAAAGTCGGCATCTCGCAGGAACTGCCTCCGGGCCAGATTCACTCTCTGAAAGACCTCATGCTTCCGGCCATTGCGCGCGTTGGCCTCATCACGCCGACCGCCCGCAAGAAGTACGAAACAGCCGGCATACCGATCTTCGAGGATCCCCGCGTTCTCGAAGCTATGGAGGGTGGCACGCCGCAAATGCAAGCGGCTGCCGAATAGTCCAACCTCCAATCGGCCTCGTCCCTCCTTGCCCCTGGGACGAGGCCACTTTTTTGCTGCAGTGAGTACACACAGCATTCTGCAGAGTAACACACCGTCCATGGCGGAGAGAGGCTAGCCTCGTCGTGAGCGCGGTATAGGATCACTCCGCTGAAGGAGGGTGGGCATGATTCATGCGTTGAGGCTGGTCGCGCTCGGGTATCTTGCTCTCGCGTTGGCAAGTCCCGGCTTTGCCCAGCCAGCCGTTGCACAGCCTTGGATGGACCAAAGCCTCTCGGCAGACGCGCGCGCCGATCTTGTGCAGGCGCAGATGACCGAGGACGAGCAGCTCCTGCTCCTCAAGGGTTATTACGGCGCCAACGTCAAAATGTCATGGATCAAGCCTGCACCGGTGGAGCTTCGCCCTCTCCTGCCCGGTTCTGCCGGCTTTGTGCCTGGCGTTGCCCGCCTCGGAATACCCGCGCTCCACGAAACGGATGCAGGTGTCGGTATCGCGAACACAAACTGGATGCGTCCCAGCGATACCGCCACCGCGTTTCCGTCCGGCCTCATGAATGCAGCAACCTGGAATCCCGAACTGATATTCGCCAGCGGGGCAGCGATCGGAACCGAGGCGCGCGATCGCGGTTTCAACGTCGTACTTGATGGCGCCCTAAATCTCGCGCGCGATCCGCGCGGCGGGCGAACGTTCGAGTATGCGGGTGAAGATCCGCTTCTCGCAGGAACCATTGTCGGCGAACAGATTCGCGGCATCCAGAGCGAGCATGTCATCTCCACAACCAAGCATTTTGTGCTCAACGATCAGGAGATCGGCCGCGGCATCTTGAGCGCAAACATCGACGAAGCCGCAGCGCGCGAGTCCGATCTCCTCGCCTTCGAAATCGCGATCGAGCATGGCAATCCCGGCGCGGTGATGTGCGCGTATAATCGCGTAAACGGCATTTACTCCTGCGAAAACGATTTCCTGCTGAACCGCGTTCTCAAACATGACTGGGGCTATGCGGGCTGGGTTCTCTCGGATTGGGGCGGCGTCCACAGCACGGCCGCCGCTGCGAATGCCGGCCTCGATCAGGAATCGGCCTCGGGATTCGACCGGCAGGAGTATTTTGGCGACCTGCTCGGCACGGCGCTGGCCGATGGTTCCGTGTCCGCGGCACGGCTCCACGACATGGTGCATCGCATTCTGCGCAGCATGTTCGCAAACGGGTTGATGGATTTTCCCATGCCGCCGCGAACGCCCTCGACACATACCGACGTGGCCGAGCGCAGCGCGGAAGAAGGTATTGTGTTGCTCAAGAACGAGCAGAATCTTCTGCCATTCGCGCGCACTGCAAAGAGCATTGCCATCATCGGCGCACACGCGAATGTGGGGATGCTGTCCGGCGGTGGATCCTCGCAGGTCGTCCCCTTGGACCACAATCCGGACGATGACGTCTTTGTGGGCGGGCCGGTTCGCGTGTTGTCCAATGGAGCCCGGATCATGCCGCTGGGGCGCGAGATTTATGATCCGCCCTCGCCGCTTGCGGCCATCGCGCACGAGGCGCCACAGGCCACCGTCCGCTACATCGAAGGCAACGACATCGCCGACGTGTCGCGCCAGGCCGCACAGGCCGACATCGTGATCGTGTTCGCGGAGCAATGGATGACCGAGGGCGAGGATGTTTCCAATCTTTCTCTCGGCGGCAGACAGAATGATCTGATCAACGCCGTCGCGGCTGCAAACCCGCACACGATCGTCGTCCTCGAGACTGGAGGCCCGGTGCTGATGCCGTGGCTGGACAAGGTGCCTGCAGTTCTGGAGACCTGGTACGGAGGTAGTGGTGGCGCGACCGCGCTCGCGCGGATTTTCTTTGGCGATGTGAATCCGTCGGGACGGCTACCCATCACATTTCCGCAGAGCGAAACGCAGCTACCGCGTCCGGCATTGCCGGACCCCGGCCCGGCCTATCAGCCGTTCGACGTTATCTATTCCGAAGGCGCGGACGTTGGCTATCGCTGGTTTGAGCGGCAGAACCTCAAGCCACTCTTCCCGTTCGGCTTTGGCCTCTCCTACACGACCTTCACGCTCGACGCTTTTTTCCTGCAAAGCGGCGACACGGTGACGGCGAGCGCAAATGTGACCAACACCGGAACGCGCGAAGGAAGCGAGACCGTCCAGTTCTATGCCACCCCGCCATCTCCCGGTTCGGTCGCCAGGCTCGTTGGCTGGAGCAAAGTCTTTTTGAAACCCGGCGAGACTCGAAAGGTCGCGATCACAGCCGAGCCGCGATTGTTGGCCGAATTCGACCGCGACGCTAATCTGTGGCGCATCGCGTCCGGCTCCTACGCGGTAAGTATCCGCACTTCATTGACAAATATTGTTGCCAGCGGACAAGTCACTATGGCGCAGCGCGAGATCAAACCATGAGCGATCAGATTCTGGTCGGCGACGTTGGCGGAACGCATGCGCGCTTCGCTGTCGTCGACGTTTCTGTGTCGCCTTGGCAGATCGGCCATGCGCTGGACCTTGCGGAAGACTTTCCGAACTTCGCCGCGGCGTTGCGCTCCTATCTCGATCGCGCCGGCCTTCCGACTATGCCGAAAACAGTTGCCATCGCGGTGGCCGGCCCGGTCACCGCAGGAACTGTTACTTTCACCAACAGGAACTGGCGAATTTCCGAAAATGAACTTCACGAATTGGGGTTTAGCGACGCGCTTCTGATCAACGACTTTGCAGCGCTCGCCTTTGCGGTGACCACACTCGGCCCGAAGGACTTGCACACCATCGGCCCCGATTTGCCCGGCCTTGAAGGCGAAACAATTTCCATTCTGGGCGCGGGAACGGGCTTCGGAGCTTCCAGCCTCGCCCGCTTCCGCGGCCGTGCTGTGCCGGTGGCGACAGAAGGCGGCCACGCGGGCTTTGCACCGAGCGACGAACGCGAGATCGCCGTCTTGCGGGTTCTGTTGCGCCGTTTTGATCATGTTTCGATCGAGCGCGTGCTGTCGGGTCCCGGCCTTGAAAACCTGCACGGCGCGCTTGCTGAACTCGGGGGCCGAAAAGCAGAAAGACTATCCGCCGCCGATATCGTAGCTCACGCAAGTGCCGATGTGGACTGCCGCGATGCGGTACAAATGTTTTGCGCGATCTATGGCACAGTCGCAGGTGACTTCGCGCTCACCCATGGCGCGCGCGGCGGTATCTATCTCGCAGGGGGCATAGCGCAGAAGATCGAGTCCATCCTCGATCACAGCCAGTTCCGCGCAAGGTTCGAAAGCAAGGGGCGTCTTTCGGGATACGTCAAATCGATACCGACGAGGTTGATCCTCAGCGGCAACACGGCATTTCTCGGCGCCGCGCGCGCGAGTTTGGAGTTTCGTTCGTCGAATGCGGGGAGCCTAAATCATGGCTGATGTACCAAACAGCGCGACTGCAACTCGCGGAAACCAGCGTCTGCTCGTCGTGCTCGTTGTGTTTCTTTTCTTTGCGTGGGGCTTCGCAACCGTCCTCACCGACACACTGATCCCCAAGCTGAAGGGGTTATTCTCGCTTTCCTACACCGACGTGATGCTGACCCAGTTCAGTTTCTTTCTCAGCTATTTCATATTCTCTATTCCGGCCGGACTCATTTTATCGCGCATTGGGTATATCCGCGGCGCGGTTCTTGGATTGGCCGTCATGGCGGCTGGCGCATTGCTGTTCTCGCCGGCCGCCGAGATGGGTTACTTTCCTGCCTTTTTGCTTGCGCTGTTCGTCATGGCGGCCGGCATTACCATGCTCCAGGTGGCTGCCAACCCGTTCATCGAACTCTTGGGCAGCGAGGCCACGTCTCACAGTCGCCTCACGCTGGCACAAGCTTTCAATTCGTTGGGAACGACAATCGGTCCCTGGATAGGCGCCGTCCTGATCCTGCGCACCGGCGTGACCGTCAAGACCACGGGTTTGTCTCAAGCGGCGCTTACAGCAACCCGCAGCACCGAAGCCCATGCCGTGCAATTGCCTTTTCTCGTCATCGCCGGAACGCTCATCGCCCTTGCAGTGATATTCTGGCTGATGCGCAAAAGCAGCGCGCCGCCAGTTGCCGGCCAAGCCCGTCTTGGCGCAATTCCTGCCCTGCTCGGCCGGCCACGCCTGGTCCTCGGCGCGCTTGCGATTTTCGTTTATGTCGGCGCCGAGGTTTCGATTGGCAGCCTGATGACAAACTACCTCATGCAACCAAGCGTTCTTGCGTTGGCCGCTGAACGCGCCGGAACGTTGGTCGGTCTTTACTGGGGAGGCGCCATGATTGGACGCTTCATCGGCTCGGTGGTGCTGCAGCAATTCAAACCGGGCTATGTCCTTGCTTGCTGCGCATTGGGAGCCTGTCTGCTTGCCACGACTTCTTCATTTTCGGACGGCGAGATCGCCGCTTTCTCCTTGATCGCGGTCGGCTTGTGCAATTCCATCATGTTCCCGACGATTTTCAGTCTGGCGTCCGAGCAACTGGGCCCTGAAACACCCAATGGTTCCGGCCTGCTCTGCATGGCCATTGTCGGCGGTGCCATCGTTCCCTTGATCACCGGAGCCGTTGCGGACGCATCGACCCTGGCTATGTCGCTTCTCGTTCCAGCCGTCTGCTATGTCTGGATTGCGGCATACGGCGTGCTGGCCGCGCGCGGTCTCGGTCTGGCGCCGCAACTCAAGGCGTTTGGCGCTGCAGGGACCTGACCGGGCCAAACCTCCTTGCTCAGGATCAAAGTACGGCCGCGCCAAATCGGCAAACTATTGCCGCTGAAAAACGTGACAGGCGATGACCGCACAGACTTACATCCGTTGGTTTGGCGAGATCGGGATGAAAGATGTCCCGCTCGTCGGCGGCAAGACCGCTTCACTCGGTGAGCTTTACACGGCGCTCACACCGAAGGGCATTCTCATTCCCAACGGCTTCGCCATCACTGCGGAGGCCTATCGCAAGGCGCTCAGCGAAGCCGGCGCCTGGGACCCGTTGCGCAAGCTTCTGACATCTATTCCGCAAGGTGACGTGCACACGCTGTCGCTTCACGCGGCATCCGCCCGCAAGATCGTTCATCGCGCAACCGGCACACCCGAACTGCGGGATCAGATCGGTGCGGCCTATCGTGAACTTGAAAAAGAATACGGCCCGAATGTATCGGTCGCCGTGCGAAGTTCGGCGACGGCAGAGGATTTGCCTGACGCAAGCTTCGCCGGCCAGCACGAAAGCTTCGTCAACGTGCGCGGTGAGGATGCCGTGTTCGAGGCGTGCCGTCGCTGTTTCGCCTCGATCTTCACGAACCGGGCCATCGTCTATCGCAACGACAAGAAATTCGATCACTTCAAAGTCGCTCTCTCGGTCGCCGTCATGAAGATGGTGCGCTCTGACCTCGCCGCCAGCGGGGTGACATTTACCCTCGATACCGAATCCGGATTCCGCGATGTCGTTCTGATCACGGGTAGCTACGGCATCGGGGAGAATATCGTTCAGGGCCGCGTCGATCCGGATGAGTTCTACGTTCACAAGCCAACCTATGTTGCTGGGTCTCGTGTTATCCTGCGTCATACACTTGGCAAAAAGCAGTTTAAACTGACCTTCTCGCGGCGCGGCTCCCACGCGACGACCGAGGAACGGGCGGTGCCGAAATCCGACCGCGAGACGTACTGCCTGACCGATGCAGAAGCGTTGACACTTGCAGGCAATGCCGTCGCCATCGAGAATCACTACTCAAAATTGAGCAGCCGCCCGACACCCATGGATATCGAATGGGCCAAGGATGGCGTGGACGGCAAACTCTACATCGTTCAGGCGCGTCCCGAGACGGTCGCCTCCCAGCGCAGGATCGACACGATTCAGACCTACACGCTTACGAAAAAGGGAAAATCGATTGTGTCCGGTAGAGCCGTCGGCGAGCGGATCGCCAGCGGCAAGGTGCGTGTGGTCAAGAGTGAACGCGACCTCGCATCGTTTCAGCAGGGAGAAATCCTGGTGACGGATACCACCACACCCGACTGGCAACCGGTGATGAAGAAGGCAGCGGGAATCATTACCAATCGCGGCGGGCGCACCTGTCACGCGGCGATCGTGGCGCGGGAAATGGGCATCCCCGCAGTCGTCGGAACGGAGAATGCGCTGGAAAAGCTGAAGACCGGCATGATCGTCACGGTCGCCTGCGCGGAAGGTGATATTGGCCAGGTCTACGAGGGAGCGGTGCCGTTCGACGTTTCCAACCTCGCTCTCGCCGACGTGCCACGGACGCGAACGAAGGTCATGCTCAATCTTGGCGATCCGGACTTTGCATTCAAAAGCGCGATGCTTCCCAATGATGGCGTCGGCCTGGCACGCATGGAATTCATCATCAACGAGTTCATCGGCGTGCATCCCATGGCGCTCGTGAACCTCGACCGCGTCTCGAGCTCGGCGGAGCGCCGGTCGATCCGCCAGCTCACGCGCGCTTTTAAGCGGCCACAGGATTATTTCATTCAGAGATTGTCCGAGGGCGTCGGCATGATAGCGGCGGCCTTTTATCCCAGGCCGGTCATCATCCGCCTCTCGGACTTCAAGACCAACGAATATGCAAAGCTGCTCGGCGGTGCGCAGTTCGAACCGTTGGAAGCCAACCCGATGATCGGATTTCGCGGCGCCTCGCGCTATGCCCACCCGAATTATGCAGCAGGTTTTGCGCTGGAATGTGCAGCTTTGCGGCGCGTGCGCGGCGAAATGGAACTCACCAACCTCAAAGTCATGGTTCCGTTCTGCAGACGAGAGGTCGAGGGCAAGCGCGTGATCGAGGCGATGGCTGCCAACGGCCTGAAGCGTGGTGAGGACGGCCTTGAAATCTATGTCATGTGCGAGATCCCCAACAACGTCATCCGGATCGATGCCTTCGCACAGCTGTTCGACGGCTTCTCCATTGGTTCGAACGACCTAACGCAACTCACGCTGGGTGTGGATCGTGACTCCGAGATTGTGGCGTTCGACTTCGACGAACGCGACCCCGGCATGACGGAAATGCTGCGTCTTGCGGTCGAGGGTGCGCATCGCAACAAGCGGCATGTCGGCATTTGCGGCGAGGCGCCGGCCAATTATCCCGAGGTCGCACAGATGCTTGTCGAATGGGGCGTGGACTCCATCAGCGTTAACCCGTCCAGCGTCCTCCAAACCATCAGAATCGTGTCCGAAGCCGAGCGCAAGCAGTTGTCACGCACAGGTTGACAGGCTTGGCGGTGAAACCTTCTGATGCGCTGGAATAGCCACGGGCGCGCGCTTGCCACCACATAGTCCAGAACCGGCCGGAACACTCGCGAGCGCCCTCACCCGCGCGGCGCAGTTGCTTGGCTCGCAGCCGGCCAAGGCGATCGAGCAAGCGCGCGAAATTCTCAAGGTGGTTCCACATCAGCCTCAGGCCACGCTCATTCTGGGCTCCGCGCTGCGGCGTGCCGGCGATCTCGTCGCTGCACGCGAGACATTGGAATCGCTTTCCGCCAGCCAGCCAAAGGCAGTGCAGGTCTGGCTGGAGCTCGGCCTCGTCTTGGCGGTTCAGGGTCAACCGTCCAAAGCCATCGCAGCTCTTTCCCGCGCGACGAAACTGAACCCCGGTTCCTCCGATGCATGGCAGGCGCTTGCAGAGCAATACGCACTCGCCGGTGACGATGTCGCGGCAAACACCGCGACGGCTCAGCAGATACGCGGAGCGACCAAAGAACCCGCCCTCATCGAGGCTGCAACGGCGCTCTGCGACAACAAGCTGGCGATCGCCGAACGTCAGTTGAAGGACTTTTTGAAATCCAATCCGACGAACGTTGCGGCGATTCGCATGCTCGCCGAAGTCGCAGCGCGATTGCGCCGCTACGGCGATTCCGAAACTTTGCTGGCGCGCTGTCTTGCGCTCGCGCCCGGCTTCACTGTCGCGCGCCACAACTACGCTACGGTCCTGCATCGACAGAACAAGTCCGAAGAGGCCATCGAACAGGTCGACATTTTGCTGCGAAGCGAACCGGGCAATCCCGGCTATCGTGCGCTGAAAGGTGCTGCGCTGGGTCAGATCGGAGAGTATGAAAAGGCTATCGCCTGTTACGAGGATGTGCTCAAGGCGTTTCCCAATCAGCCCAAGGCCTGGATGAGCTATGGCCATGCCTTGAAAGCCGTCGGCCGCCAGCGCGATTGCATCGCGGCGTACACGAAGAGCATCGCGCTGGCACCGACGCTCGGCGAAGCCTATTGGAGCCTTGCCAATCTCAAGACCTTTCGGTTCGAGCCTCAAAACATCGAGGACATGCGGACGTTTGTGGCACGGAGCGAGCTTGCCGATGAGGATCGCTATCACTTCCACTTTTCGCTCGGCAAGGCGCTCGAGGATGATGGACGATATGCCGAGGCTTTCGAGCACTATGCGGCCGGCAACGCGCTGCGCCGCAAGAGCGTCAGTTACGATCCGGACGAAACGACCGATCACGTTCGGCGCTCCAAGGCGCTGTTCACAGCCGACTTTTTCACCTCCCGCAAGGAATTTGGAAATCCCGCACCCGATCCGATCTTCATCGTCGGGTTGCCGCGTGCAGGGTCCACGCTGATCGAACAGATCCTTGCCACCCATTCGGCGGTTGAAGGCACGATGGAGTTGCCGGACATTATCGGCATCGCGCGGCGACTGAGCGGTCGAAAGGCGCGCTCTGAAACGTCACGCTACCCGGAGATCTTGGCGACTCTCGACGGCGACGCGTTTTACCGGCTCGGCACAGAATATCTCGAACACACGCAAATCCAGCGCAAGCTTGGGCGGCCCCACTTCATCGACAAGATGCCGAACAACTTTGCGCATGTCGGCCTGATCCACCTGATCCTGCCGAACGCGCGGATCATCGATGCCCGGCGGCATCCCCTGGGCTGCTGCTTCTCCGTGTTCAAGCAGCATTTCGCGCGCGGCCAGGCGTTCAGCTATGACCAGGTCGAACTCGGGCGCTACTACGCAGACTATGTGAGCCTGATGTCGCACTTCGACACCGTTTTGCCCGGCCGGGTTCACCGCGTGTTCTACGAACAGATGGTTGAAGATCCCGAACGCGAGATACGGCGCCTGCTCGACTATTGCGGCCTGCCGTTTGAGGAAAAGTGCCTGCATTTCTACCAGAACGACCGTGCCGTACGCACTGCAAGCTCGGAACAGGTACGACAACCGATCTTCCGCGAAGGCGTCGACCAATGGCGGCACTTCGAACCCTGGCTGGGGCCGTTGACAAGCGTCCTGGCCAGAGTGTTGCAAGATTACCCGGCTAGCGCCGCCATCTGACTTTTCCGTTGCCAAAAACGACTCCCGTGAGGCCTGCGCCATTGACGTGCAACGCCTAAGGGCTTCAATTTACGACATAAATATTACGGGGAATCAGGAAAGGCGCTTTGAAGCTTTTTTTGAGGGGGATTTCAGATGCGGAGCATGACATCTGGCGCGCGCGTTCGGCCGGCACTTTGGCAACTGCTTCTCACCACCACCATGTTGACCGGCGTCTCGTCAGCCTTCGCGGCTGACGCAGAAAGGCCGACAGGAATTGAAACGGTCGTCGTCACCGCGGAAAAACGATCCGAAAACCTTCAGAGCGCGCCCCTCGCCATTCAGGCCCTTCCCACCGAGAAGCTCGAGCAGCTTCACATCACGAACTTCAACGACTACGCGAAATATCTCCCGAGCGTCACGTATACGGTCGGTGGCGCGGGCGCGGGCAATGGCGGCCCAGGCTTCGCCAACGTCTCGATGCGTGGCGTATCGAGCGGTAACGACGGCAATCACTCCGGTTCACTGCCCACTGTCGGCGTTTATCTGGATGAAGCGCCAATCACCACCATAGGGGGCGCGCTCGACATCCATGTCTATGACATCGCGCGCGTTGAATCGCTGTCGGGCCCGCAGGGAACACTCTACGGCGCCAGTTCCGAAGCCGGCACGATCCGCATCATCACCAACCGGCCCGATCCCACGCATTTCTCGGCTGCTTTCGATGCTGGCATAAATACGGTTACGAACGGCGGAGTCGGTTACAGCGCCGAGGGCTACGTCAACCTACCGCTCGCCGACAATGTGGCGATCCGTCTCGTCGCCTACGACGAACACGATGCGGGCTACATCGACAACGTCCACGCCACACGCACCTATCCGACGTCGGGCGTGACGATCGACAACGCGAAGCTCGTCAAGAACAATTTCAACACCGTCGACACGGTCGGCGGCCGTGCTGCGCTTGAAATCGACCTCGATGACAACTGGACGATTACGCCGATGGTTATGGCCCAGCGTACGCTCACCAACGGCCTGTTTGCCTTCGATCCCAGCGTCGGCGATCTGAAGGTCGCTCACTATTTCCCCGAATTCACGCATGACAGCTGGTACCAGGCGGCGCTGACAATCCAGGGCAAAATCAGCAATCTCGATGTCGTCTACGCCGGCAGCTACATGGAAAGATCGATCAACGGCGCGTCCGACTACACGGACTATTCGTTCTTCTACGACACGCTCTACGGATACGGAGCGTACATCTATGACAATCACGGCAACTTCATTGATCCCTCGCAGTACATTCTTGAGACCGATCACTTCACGAAGATGAGCAATGAACTGCGCGTCTCGACACCCGCCGATCAGCCTCTTCGGTTTGTGGGCGGTATTTTCTTCGAGCGGCAGGGACACTACATCCTGCAGAATTATCAGATCGCCAATCTGTCGGACGCGAACGCCGATCCGGGAGTGGCCGCACTCTCAGTAACGGGCTGGCCCGGAACGCTTTGGCTGACCGATCAGGAACGCGTCGATCGCGACGCGGCCGCTTTCGGCGAACTCAGCTACGACATCATGTCCAACCTGACGTTCACCGCTGGCGGCCGGGTATTCTACGCAGCCAATTCGCTCAAGGGCTTTTTTGGATTTAGTGCGGGATACAGTTCGCACACCGGTGAAAAAACATGCACGGAACCGACGACCGTCGACGCTGGTCCATGCACCGATGTTGACAAGACCGTGTATGAGAGCGGATTCACGCATAAGCTGAATCTGTCGTACAAAATTGACCCCGATCACTTGGTCTATGCCACATGGTCGACTGGATTCAGGCCTGGCGGCGTGAATCGCCGCGGCTCGCTCGGTCCGTACCAGCCGGATCGCCTTACCAACTATGAAATCGGTTGGAAGACATCCTGGTTCGACAATTCGCTGCGCTTCAATGGCGCCATCTATCGCGAGGACTGGAACAATTTCCAGTTTTCCTTCCTTGGCCAGAACTCCTTTACCGAAATTCACAATGCCAGCAGCGCACGCATCTACGGATCCGAAGCGGATGTCACCTGGATTCCGCTCGACGGTCTGACTATTTCCGGCTCGGGAACTCTCACGGATTCGCATCTGACCAAGGATTATTGCGGACCCATCCTTCCGGGAGAGCCACCCATTACAGTTTGTCCAGGCCCGCAAGACCCCTGGGCTCCCAATGCGCCAAAGGGCACTCCCCTGCCGACGCCTAAGTTCAAGACAAACTGGACCGCTCGGTACGAGTTCCCGCTCGAGGCCTGGCTCGCGCACGTTCAAGGCGGACTGGTGTATCAGAGCAGCAGCTGGCCGGATTTGCGTATAGATGCCGCCAACCCCGTCAGCGGACCGCTCTCGATGCCCGTCCCAATCCGAAGCGTTCTTGGCCTTCAGAAAGCGTACACGACGGTCGACTTCTCAGCGGGGATCGAGACCGATCAGTGGTCCGTAGACCTGTCAATTCTGAATGCCTTCGACGAGCGTGCGCAGCTTTATCGTTTTGCGGAATGCGTAGTGCAAGTCTGTGGCGGGGAGCCGTATATTGCGTCCAACACACCGCGGACGTTCGGATTGCGCTTCGGCATGAAGTTTTGAAGCCGGTGGATATTGTGTGAGTACGCCGGCGAATTCGGAGGCGGTCCTCCCAAGCTTCGGCCTCTTGCGTCGTTGAGGTTTGGTGCAACCGCGGTCGTGCCTGCGAACCACCACTCGGGGTGGGCACTGTCCACATTACGTGCTTGTCAATCGAAGCCGAACCACGCCGTTTTGGATCCGTGTGCTCGACATTCCCAAGTCGGTTGGTTTCGCGTAGTCACCGGGATGTGACGGCTGGTCGTCTTCCAAGACGCTCGGAAATGTGTGGCATGGTGGTACGAGCAGAAAAATGGCAACAAACCGGATCTTATTATTCGTGCGCCAACTTCGCAGCGGTTGGACTCCTTGACAACACTTCAGGCCACTCTCGACCAGTCCAAGCAACGGATTGATCGTCTGAAAGGCGCGGCCAGGACGCTGAAACTTCTGGTCGCGGCATTCCAGCGCGATCTGCGTTCGAACGAACCCTTCCAGATATTCATGTGCGGCGCCTGTGGCGCGGTCGTCGGAGCTCTGGTCGCCGGGCTGCGACGCGGCATCGACCTTCTCCATCAGATCAGTTTCAATCTGCCGGCTGGCCGAAGCCTTAGCACCGGCATAGGCGTCGACGCTTCGCGCATACTCCTGGTGCCCGTCCTGGGAGGTCTGGCGCTGGGCATAGCAGCCCTGGTGGTCCGGAAATACCGCCCATCCGAGATCGTGGATCCGATTGAGGCCAATGCTTTGCACGGCGGGCGCATGTCGATGTTCGACAGCCTGCGTCTGGTCTTTGCGACGATCGTGTCGAACGCGAGCGGCGCCGCGGTCGGCATGGAGGCCGGCTACAGCCAGTTCGGGTCGAGCGTCTTCTCCTCGATAGGGCAATATTTCAAGTTGCGCCGAGCCGATCAGCGGATATTCGTCACGGCGGGTGCGTCGGCTGCCATTGCCGCCGCATTCAACGCACCGCTGGCAGGGGCGTTTTACGGCTTCGAGCTCATACTCGGGAACTATTCGACGCGCGCGCTTGCGCCAGTTGCCGTGGCGGCCTTGTCCAGTGTTCTGACCGAGCGTGCACTGATAAACCCTGAACCGCTGTTTGTTGTCGGACAGGTTTTTCACTTCAAGCAGTCGGTGTACCTGCTTTTCGCCCTGCTTGGATTCTTCGCCGCTGCATTCAGCATTTTAGCCATGCAAGCCGTGACCTGGGCGGAGCGCGGTTTGAGAAAGCTGGCGCTGCCGCAATGGATGCGGCCCGCGATAGGTGGCCTGCTGTTGACCATCATCGCACTCTATGTCCCTCAGGTTCTGGGCAGCGGACACGGCGCCATCCAGTTTCAATTCGACCACAATTGGGCGCTGTTGCCCCTGCTGGTCATCCTGTTTGCCAAACTCATTGCGTCCGCCGTTTCGATCGGATCGGGCTATCGCGGTGGCATGTTCAGTTCTTCGCTGTTTCTCGGCTGTCTCTTCGGCGCCGTCTTTGCCGATGTCGCTGCCATCTTTTTGCCTCGGCTCGGTGAACAGCATGGTGCGCTGATGATGGTGGGCATGGGGTCGGTCGCCGCTGGCGTCATCGGCGCCCCGCTCACGATGGTCTTCCTGGTTCTGGAGGGCACCGGTGACTTTGCCATGACGGTCGGCGTGATGGTTGGAGTGGTCATTGCCTCCACGCTTGTCCGTCTGACGTTTGGCTATTCCTTTTCAACCTGGCGGTTCCACCAGCGCGGCCTCGGAATCCGCAGCCCGCACGATATCGGTTGGCTGGCTGATCTGACGATGTCCAGGCTTATGCGATCGGACCCCAAACTCGTCGATGCGGACATGACCTTGCGCCCGCTGCGTGAGAAATACCCTCTCGGCAGCGCAAAACGTGTCTTCGTCGTACAGCACGGAAACGAGTATGTCGGTGCGCTCGACATGACAGCGGTTCATGATTCGAAGCATGACGCTGTGCTGGATACCACCAAGGCGCGCAGTTTGGCTTCAAACGCCGGTGTATTTCTCTTGCCGGGCGAGAATGTCCGAACCGCTCTGCTGCGCTTCGAAGAAAAGCAGGTGGAATCGCTACCCGTGCTGGCTTCGTCGTCCAGCCGCGACGTGATCGGCTATGTCACGGAAGCCTATGCGCTCAGACGGTACAACCAGGAACTGGAACGCCGCAGAAGCGCCGAATTGGGTGAGCGGGATCTGTTCTCCATCTCCGAGCCGCCAACATAGGAATCAAATAACGAACGTTTGCTGCAAATGAACCGGGAGAGGACCCATGTCCTCTCCCGGTTCACTCGAACCGTCCGTCGCTGACGGCTACGCTAATCCCAGACCGGGTACTATGGCCAGGCCTTCAGTTCATTCGTCCACGACGCTTCAATCTGCTTCACGACGCTGTCGGGGAACGGAACATAGTCGAGCTTCAGCGAATCCGCCTGGCCGTCATGCAGCGCCCAGTCCAGGAACTTCAGCACTTCCTTGTTCTTGTCTACCGCATAGTCCTTGCGCATCAGCATGAAGGTCGCCGCTGTGATCGGCCAGCTGGTCGCACCGGGCTGGTTGGTGAGGATCAGGTAGAAGTCCTGCACTTTGCTGAAGTCGGCGTTGGCCGCTGCAGCCTGGAACGCCTGCATGGTCGGCTTCACGCGCGCGCCCGACGCATTGATCATATCGGTGTAGGCAAGCTTGTTCTGCATCGCATAGGCATATTCGACATAACCGATCGAGCCGACCGTCTGCTGAACGCTGGCCGCGACGCCTTCATTGCCCTTGCCGCCCAGACCGACGGGCCAGGCAACCGACGTGTCCGAACCGACATTGGACTTCCACTCTGCGCTGACTTTGCCCAGATAGTCGGTGAAGTTGAAGGTCGTGCCCGATCCGTCCGAACGATGCACCGCGATGATCGACATGTTCGGCAGCGGAACATGGGGGTTCAGCGCCTTGATGGCCGGATCGTTCCACTTGGTGATCTTGCCGAGATAAATGTCGGCCACGACCTTGCCGTCCAGCACCATCTGGCCCGCGTTGATGCCGGGAAGATGCACGACAGGAACGATCGAGATGATCACCTGCGGGAACTGCGCCAGGTTGTTGGCGACCAGATCCTCATGCTTGAGCGGCTTATCGGAGTTGGCGAAGTCGACCGTCTTGGCTTCGATCTGCTTGATGCCGCCGCCCGAACCAATCGACTGATAATTCACCGCGATGCCCGTCTTCTGGTCGTAATGCTGTGCCCAGACCGAGAGCACCGGATAGATCGCCGTGCCGCCGGCGCCGTTCAAAGTAGCCGCTGCCATCGCGCCAGACGTCAGCATCGAGGTAGATAGCAAGATGGCCAATGCGGCCATCCCTGATTTGATCTTTGTATTCATGTCGAAGTCCCTTCTTTGTGTGCGAAAATCGGACGAGAATTCTTTCAAGGCGCTTGTGGCCGAATGCGCGCCGGAGAGGTTCCGGCGCGCAGCAAGCCGTTACCAGCGGAGTTGGCCGAACAGGCCCACTTCGTCGTAGTCTCCGTTTAGAGAACCGCCGATGGTTCCGTTCGACGTCGCGATCGTGCCGTGCGACGCATGGTCGTGTTTGTACACCAGCGAAAGATCGACGATCTTTGTCGGGTTCCATTCAAGGCCCACATTGAAATAGTCGTCCGGCACCGATTGCGGGCTTACCGCATTCACGTGCTTCTTCGTGTAGTCGTAGCGGCCGAACACCGACCACTCCGGTACGAAGTTCCACGACGCGAAGCCCGACACACCGGCTGCGTGGTCGGTCTGGGTGCTCGACGAAACGCTCAGGAAGTTGTTGGCTTCAAAGTATTCGACGCCGATCCGAACGGTCTTCGGGGTCCATGCCGCGACCGCGTCGAAACGCGACCCTTCATGATGTTCCGCCGTGCCGAACTGGGTGCCCAGCTTTCCGAAATAGCCGCCCACGCCGACCACAAAGTCGTCGACGTTCAGGTTGACGCGGCCTTCGACGTCCGGGCCATTGGTGCGGAACAGATTGGCTTTCTTATAGCCAGAGCCGTTCACCACCGAGAAGGCATAGTTCAGCATGCCGCCATAGAGTTTACCCGAAACATGCGCGCCCCAGTCAGCCGAATTGCCGTATTTGAGCCGGTCGATGAGCGTGTTCTCGACATATCTATAGCCATAGATGTCTTCGACGAACGGTATCCACGGCATATCCGTCGAGCCCAGCTTGAAGACGAGCGCATCGGAAACCTTGGCTTGCAGGTAGGCCTTCTTGATGTAGATCTGATTCACGCCCGAGCCGCTGTCAAAGGTGAAATCGGTGGTGACGTTCGCCGAGAACACGTCATTGAACTTGTGGTCGATGCCGATATAGAAGCGTTTGATGTCGAACGCTGTACCGTTCGATACGCCGGTGCGCGTGCCGTTCGTGGTCTGGTCGATGTAGCTCGCGTCGAAGTACATGCGACCGCTGATGTTGGTGTTGTTCCACCAGGCGCCCAGGATCGATGTTGCCGATGCGCCCACCGCGTCGTGATCGGTTGCCTGCCGTGTTTCGGCGCTCTGCAGTTCGGCTTCTAACGCATCCAGACGCGAATTCACGTCATCGATGCGTTCGTTGGTCTGGGCGATTGCCGCATTCGACGCCGCCGGCGAATTCGCCGCGGCGGGTGCCGAGGCGGCGAGCGCCGTTCCCGACCACGCCAGCGCCGCGGCCGCAGCACCAACCATCCAGATTGACTTCCGATTCATATAAACCCCTCTCGCATTGCCCGGAATGTCCACAGTGGATTCCGCGGTTCGTCTGCCAAATGTTTTGAAACCGAAACGGCGGGGCTTCTCATCCCCTGCCCCCCACGCTTCGGTGCTAGGGTTAAGTGGCAGCGGCGGCAGTTTCTATTGGGTAGGAGTTGGGCCGGACTGTGCGAAAGTTCTGTAGTATTAGACTTTGGTTGGGCAACTGAGAGATGCATCGGGTGATGCGTCAACGAATGCGGTCACTGACAAAGCCGCATGCGTGCAGCGCAGCGACAAGGCCTAACCAATTGAATTTGAAATCGGAGACGGCTTGCGCTCGCATGCGCGCAGTTACCCGTTGTGGGGTATTCTCCCGTTAGCGCACGATCCGCGTTGTCATGCATTCGTCATAAACTAAGGTTGCGCGCGCTTGATACTTTCGCACGAATCCATACGACCCAATTTCAATGGAAGTTCACAAACCGCGGCCCTACCAATTTCATCGAAAGATGAAAGGCTACTGTGGCGCCGCTTATTGCCCGCAATCGAAACGAAACGTCCGGATTCACGCTTGATCCAGGCAGGACGCGCCCATTTGCGCAATCGGTCGCGGCCTTCGAGGATCCGACACTCATCAGCGCCGCGAAGCTTAAGCGAGTATATGCTCTCCTGCTTTGCGGCCGACTGCATTTGAACATCCATGAAACCGGCTCGGTTCGACGCGTCGCCGTTCATCTTGCGCTCGGCATCGACTGCAATGGCGCAAAGGACATTGTGGGCATCGGCCTGATACCCGCTTTTATTTCGACCCTTCGCGACAGAGACGTCGAGCACATTTTCGTTTCAGTTTCGGAAACGGACGACGCGGCCATGTACGTCCGGGCCAACTTTCCCGGCGGCTCGGCGCAGGTGAGCATCGCTCATCTTGTCCGCCACTCGCTCGGTTTGGTGCCGAAAAAGGACCGCGCTTCCATTTCCGCTGCATTGCGGACGCTATACCGCGCGCCCGATCTCGAGTCGGGCAATGCTGCATTGCAGGCATTCACGGAAGGACGATGGGGGCAGCGATACCCGAGCATCGCAGCAAATTGGCGGAAAGCCTGGCAACGGCTCGATTGCTTTTTTGAGCTTCCGTTAGCGCTGCGGAGGTTTCTCGAAACGGCCGACGCGGCCGGTTCTTTTCAGGAAAAGCTTCAAAGACGGGCACTCAGCATTCCTGGCCATTTCGCCAGCGAAGAAGCCGCCTTGGCGCATCTGGCGGATTTGGCACGCAAATGTACCGGCGAATGGAAAGTCGCACCGCGGAAGTGGCAGCCCGCAAAGACTCACTTCCATGCGCTGTGCGCCCGGAGTGGCCTTTCCACCTAACCGGCCGCCCGCGTTTCGCATGAATGTCGTGGAACCTTCATGCAACTGTCATACAGAACTAAAACTCTGCACGCGTTCCGAGCCGGGGATCTTTCGGCCAAGCTGAATTGACCGCGGAGCCTATCCGACCTCTCCAAGGCAAAGGCGTGACGGCGGACGAAGGGGTATTGCGTGCTTCTCACGACAGGCAGTCAAGCGCTTCGAAACGTTCGCTTGTTCGGATTCCCGGACAACGCCAACTCTACTGTCATGCGCTATGTACTCGCGCTCGCCTTTGTCCTGTTCGCGTTGGCGCTGACGCTGTTGCTGCAGCATGTCGAACAAGATCGCCCCACGCTTTTTCTGTTTTTCGCCGCAATTGTAGCCGCGGCATGGTTTGGCGGTGCCGGTCCAGGCTGTTTTGCCGTCGCCGCGTCAATCCCTGCCGGCCTGTACTTCTATTCCGCCGCGCTCCACACGTTTTCGATCACCGTCGACAATGTCGTGCTGTTCGTATTCTTCGGAAGCTGCGCGATCGCAGGCGGTTTCCTGAGCTCGCGCCAGCGAGAGGCGGAGGAGAGCCTGCAACGCACGCACCGCCAATTGGAAATCAAGGCCGGCGAGCTGCAACATACCAACACGGCCCTGCTGAGTGAGATTGCCGAACGGCGCCGGGCCGAGCTTGCGCTTCGCGACGCACAGGCCGAGCTGGCGCGGGTCGCGCGTCTGACGACGATGGGTGAGCTCGCCGCATCCATTGCGCATGAAATCAATCAGCCGCTGGCGGCGGTGGTCACCAATGCCGGGACATGTCTGCGCTGGCTGGATTCCGGTCGCGTCGATCTCGACGAAGCGCGTACCGCAGCGCAACGCATCATTCGCGACGGCAATCGCGCCAGTGAGGTCATCGGCCGCATTCGCGCGATGGTCAGGAAGGCACTGCCAGCGCGCGCACCGCTCGATATCAACGACATCATCCGCGTTTCGCTCACGCTGCTGGATGGCGAACTGAAGAAGCAACGGATAAAGCTTCGTCTGGGGCTTGCCCCCGATGTGGGGCCCATACGCGGCGATCGCATATTGCTTCAGCAGGTACTCCTGAACCTGATCCTGAATGCGATAGAAGCCATGTCTCTCGTGGACGACAGGCATCGCGAACTTTTTCTGCAGTCAGGTCGACGCAGAGACGGAGCGATTTTCGTATCCGTGCAGGACACTGGGCCCGGCTTCCTGGCGGGAACGCTGGACAAGATTTTCGATGCCTTCGTCACCACCAAGCCGAATGGAATGGGACTAGGTCTTTCGATCTGCCGCTCAATTGTGGAAGCCCATGGCGGCGTCTTGTCGGCGTCGCCCGCGCGACCGCGCGGTGCGGTCTTCGAAGTTACGCTCACCGAAACCGGAGACTGACAATGAGCGATGACGATCCAATCGTTTATGTCATCGACGACGATGTTGCGATCCGCGAGGCGTTGGGCGGTCTCCTGCGATCGGTCGGGTTGCGAATGGAGGGATTTGCCGTGCCGCGCGAGTTTCTCGCCTTCAAGCGGCCGAATGCGCCCTGCTGCATGGTGCTCGACGTGCGCCTGCCCGGCTCAAGCGGACTCGAATTCCAGCGCGAGCTGACGGCGATGAACGCAAATATCCCCATCATCTTCATCACCGGCCATGGCGACATTCCAATGTCCGTACGGGCCATGAAGGCCGGCGCCGTGGAGTTCCTCACCAAGCCGTTCCGCGACCAGGAACTGATCGATTCCATCCAATTGGCTATCGCGCGCGACCGCGCCAGGAGGCGGGGAGAACATGAATTGGCGGAACTTCGCATGCGTTGGACGACACTGACCTCGCGCGAGCGCCAGGTGATGTCGATCCTGGTCACCGGCCAGCTCAATAAGCAGATCGGCGCCACGATCGGGACGACGGAGTCCACCGTGAAGGCCCACCGCACGCAGATCATGCGCAAGATGCAGGCAAACTCGCTCGCCGAACTCGTGCGTATGGCGGACAAGATCCTAGTGGAGGCTGTCTAGATTGAGGGCACCATTTCACGCGGCTCCTGCGATCGAATCGTTGTCGTAAGCTGTTGGATCGGGTCAGCAGTGTCTGCTAACGGCGCCAACACCTGATTCGAATGATCGGAGCGGCGGGATTTAAACCCACGACCCCCAATTCAGGATTTTCAGCACTTCCTTGTTCTTGCCTGCCGCATTGGCCTTGCGCATCAGCATGAATGTAACGGCTGTGATCGGCCAGCTGGTCGCACCGAGTTGGTTGGTGAGGATCAGATAGAAGTCCTGCACTTTGCTGAGGTCTGGTTCGGTTGGATAAATTTTGCGCGACTTTGGTGTCGTTCTACGATCTGGTCTGCCTACTTGAAGACCAGATGGGCAATCTGAGATTCGACACCGTAGTAAATCATGACCAGGGCAGTTAGATCGAACGCCGCATGCGCCCACATCAATGACCAGATGCTGCCCCTAATCGTGAAAATTGCGCCGAAAACCAAGCCGACAACGACACCCTGCTCGACACCGGCTAGATTCTGGTTGGCGTAGTGGATCGCACCGAACAGGCCCGCTGTGAGAAGCACAATCAGTACTTTCGCGCCCACGCTCGCTCCAAATATTCTGCCAAACCGCTCAAACAACCATCCGCGGAAGATCGTCTCCTCGGCGAAGGCCGCCCCGACAACGATGGCGACAAACCCAAACACGCGCGTCGGATTACCGGCAAGGTAGTGGAAAGTTTGGTTGACGGCAGCCGCCCCCAGCAATGGCATCACCAAGGCTTTTAGAAAGAACTTCAATGCAATTCCAAAAGCGATTCCAGCAACTGCTTCCCCAACCCAACTTTTCGGCCGCACATAACCAATGTCGCGCCATGGCGTCTTCGATAGCCAGACCCATACCAGAATCAATACCGCACTCAGCGGAGCGACGATCCATTGTCCCGCAGCAAATATGATCAGAATTGCCAGAATACCGAGCGGACCAAAGCCCCGAAGTCCTCGAGCGAATGCATTGTCCGAAGGCGGCCCCGATTGACCGGAATTGTTCGCGCTCATCGAATTGTTCATTTGTCGCTCGACTCAGAGATTGGACAAGCAGTCGCCGCGCGCGCAATTTCCCACCCTTGGGCGAGCGTCCTAGGTACGAAGCGGCTGCTTGCGACAGTTCTGGAAGATCAGGATATTTTCGCAGTCAAATTGCACTCGAACTAACGCCGAGACAATCCTCTTTTGTGGGACGCAGACCGAACGTACATGCATGGCGCAACACTAGCGCGCCAGTGTCAACAGATCGGCGTTTGGGTAGAGGTCTTTGAGCCGGTGCGAACACCACGGTGAACAATATAACAGCAAACGAGCAATGCGCAGCTTGTTCCAAACGCACAAAAGGAATGAGTGCAAGATTAAGTTGCTAACCCTTGTACTTCATAGGCCTCGAGATACCTGAAGCTACAGGTCCCAGACGAGCGGGCCACTGGTTGCGAAAACGGTATGCTCATCTCTCGGTCGATCCTGTGCATGCCGTCGCTGTTAAAACCGCGCTGTGGATTGCCGGCCTACTCGCGCCAGCCAAGCACTCGTCGGACGCGGGCCTCCAAGAAGCGCAAACTGACATAGCTCTCGCATTTCAAGCCGAGGCTAGTCCCTGAACGTCCGCTATAGGTGGAAAGCGGACATTGCAGTCGGTCGCGATTGGTCGCTGGTACCGGCCATAACCCAATACGAGGTCATGCGGCTCGAGAACAACGCCATCATCCTTGCGCTCCACAACTAATCCGGCTTCAGCAATTTCCAAGCTATCGTCGATCTCTCCCATTCCGGCCGATTAGACGTCGGTACCCGGCTTCGGGGGCCCCATAAAAACCATTCGCGACCGCCTCCAATCCCGCCCGGTCGCGTACAATGACGACCCCGCGTTTCAAGCCGATGAGCCTTCGGCTTTTGAGCAGGTTCAATGCCGCGGTCACTCCCGTGCGTTGAACACACAACATCAGCGACAGACGCTCGTGCGTCAGCGGAAGCTCATTCCCGTTCAGCCTGTCGTGCGCCATTAAAAGCCAACGCGCCAAACGTTCCGTAATCTTGGCCTGGCCATTGGCGAGTGCAGTGTATGCCTTCTGGACCATCAACGTCTGCGCGAAACGCAGCAGGCTGTCCTGCAGCGATGCACTTCTCTTCAATAGATCGCGCAAGTCATCCACTTTTATGCACTGGCCTTGTCCGGCAATCTGGACGTAGCTGGTGTGGGGCGAGCGGTCTTCGCCCAGTACGACGTTCACACCGGTCATGCCCTCGCGGCCGATCATCCCGACCTCGATCTGCCGTTTCCGGGTGCTTGCGGTAACTACCGAAACGATGGCCGACGTGGGGAAGTAAATACGCTTGATCGGCTTATTAGGCACTATGAGAACCTTCTGAAGCCCAAGCTCAACAGTCTGAAGGAGGGGCCTCAGCAGCTTAAGGTCAGCAGCGAGGAGCGAAGAAAGCAATTGATTTCGTTGGGGTTGGTATGCGACTGACTTATTCATAGCTCTTCCCGTTCAGGGCAAGAGCACAAACAACTCCCAGCCATCTGTGCCCGAACTGCTTGCAATTGATGGGCAACGCCTACACCCGCTGACCGGCAATTGAAAGTTGCAGTTCTTGTATTCTCAAACGCATGGTCGGATCAGAACGCACATACTCTCCTCCTCCCGCGCGCCCAAGACCGTCCGCTCTTCAAGTGTTCGCTTTGGGTCGAAAGCGGACATTAACAGCGGTCCTCTCGATCGAGACGCGCGCCGCGCGAGGCCGCTGCCCTAGCGGGAAATCGCTAACGACAGTGCCACGCTCACCAGCTCAAAAGCACGCTGATTTGGCGCGCTACAGCGTCGGATCGAGGCTCACCTGCACCAGCATTTTTCCGAAATTGTCCCCGCGCAGCATCTCGGCGAATGAGGTGGGTACCGTCTCGATGCCCTGGCGGATGTCTTCGAGGTATTTGATGTCACCTGACGCGACCCTGGGCGCCACCTCGCGCAAGAATGCGTCGTGGTGGCTCTCGACAAAATCGCCGACGAAGAGATCGCGAACGGTTACGCCGCGGTCCCTGAACACGCTCTCACCGCGCTTCATCAGGGTGGCCCGGGCGTCTGTCCCCGCGGCGTCGCCGTAGTGGGCGATCAAGCCGCAAATGGTCATCCGCGCGCCGGTGTTGAACAGCGGCAGGACCGCGTCGAACACCGCTCCGCCAACATTCTCGAAATAGACGTCGACGCCCGCCGGGCAGGCCGCGCGAAGATCTTCGGCGAATGTCGGGCTCAGGTGCGAGACGCACGCGTCGAAGCGCAGTTCTTCGACGACAAACCGGCATTTCTGCTCGCGCCCGGCGATTCCGACCACCCGCGCGCCGCGCAACCGCGCGAGCTGACCCGCAATCTGCCCAACCCCACCGGAAGCAGCCGACACGACCGCCGTCTCGCCGGGTTTGGGCTCGCACATCAACACCATCCCCGCATAGGCGGTCAGGCCCAGCATTCCGAGCACGCCCACGGCTTGCGAAATACGCCCTTGGGCCGGATCGAGCTTGCGCGGGATCATATATGACGGTCGCGCGACCCCTTCGCCCATCAAGCCATATTCGGCCCAGCCGTTGATATTGAACACCAAGTCACCCGCCGCGAAGCCGGCCATCCGGCTCTCTATCACCTGGGCGACAGTGCGCGCATGGCAGGGTGCACCAGGCGCCTCCACGCCTCGCTTCTTGTAACCCCACTGATAGGGGTCCAGAGAAATATAGATCGTGCGCGTCAGCGCCTGTCCCGGTCCGGGCAAAGGAATAGGCCCTTCACGCAATTCGAATGTGTCCGCCTCGGGCCAGCCGCCGAGCGGCTTGTTTGATAATGTCCAATATCTATTCATCGGCGTCTCCCGGCATTGCTCATCTTTCTACCGGTCTGGCGGCCGGGATGGCAATTGACGAGAAGCCGGCAGGGAGCGTCGGTGGGGCGCTTGGCTTCTGGTCAAGGCTGTCGCCAAATTCCGGTGCATGTGCGCGTATCCCGCTTGTTCGCTACGAGGCCCGGCGTTCTCGTTTATTTGAAACCATCGAGACGTGAGCGTTCCTGTCGGATCGCTCACTACAACTCGGTGATTTCAATCTCCGCCGTCTTGGACGCCGGCATGACCTGGGGCTTTCGCATCAGAGCGATAATCAAAAGCGTTGGCAGGCTCATGTAGAACATGAGGAGAAAGACGTTTGAGTAGGCCACGATCAATGACTGGCGCTCGATGAGAAAATTGAGCTGGGCCAAACCAAAAGGCAATTGCGGATTCAGCATGATGCCGGGTGCATTGATGCCTAGTGCCCGGTTGAATGGGCTGGCATGACTGGCAAGCACCGAGTGCATGGTCTGCGCGCTACTGCTCAGCACTGTTGTCGTCACGGAGACGCCGATGGCAGAACCCACGTTGCGAACGAGATTGATCATCGCCGCACCGTCCGTTCGATAGACCTGAGGCAGGGTGGCGAAGGCCATAATGTTGCTGGGCACGAACACAAAACCCATGCCCACTCCCTGGATGAAAGTCGTACTTGCGAGTGTCCAGTAGCCGACATCCGGGGTCCAGCCCGACATCTGCCACAACGACCAGAGAAGGACCAAACAACCGAACGCCATGAGAATGCGAATGTCCGCCTTCATGACGATTCGACCGACGAAGAGCATGGCGAGCATCGTACCGACACCGCGCGGCGCCATCATGAGGCCCGTGTCGCTCACGGTGTAGCCGCCGAGCGTTTGCAGATACGGCGGCAAAAGCGCGGACGTCGCAAGGAGAAGCATTCCGATTACAAACGTTAGAATTGAAGAAAATACAAAGTCTCGATCGATGAATAGAGCACGCGGAATGAACGGACGACTGGAGGTCAGAAAATGAACGGCAAACAAATAGGCGCCCACTGCAGCCAGCGTGGCCTCCGCGATAATTTCAGTCGAACTGAACCAGTCCTGAGACGATCCGCGATCCAGCATGAACTGAAGGGCGCCAATCGCCAGCGCAAGAAACCCAAACCCTGCAAGATCGAACGGGTGCGCCTTCAGGCGGCTTTCTTCCCTGAGGAACAAGACAATGCCCGCAACGGCCATGATTCCGAACGGCACATTGACGTAGAAGACCCAGCGCCAATTGTAGGCGTCCGTGAGGTAGCCGCCGAGCGTGGGACCGATAATTGGGCCCATCATGACGACAATGCCCCAGATCGCCATGATCGAGCCGCGCTTCTCGATCGGGTATTTGTCCATGATGATGGACTGGCTGAGTGGCGACAGCGCGGCTCCGAACATGCCCTGGAGCAACCGAAAGATGATCATCTGATCAAGATTCAATGCGGCACCGCACATTGCGGACGCGAGGGTGAAGCCTCCAAGACTGACAATGAGAAGGTTCTTCCTGCCGAACCGTGTCGCCAACCATCCGACCGGCGCCGTCATGACCGCAGACGCGACGACGTAGGAAGTCAGAACCCAGGTTATCTGATCACGCGAGGCTTGCAGGCTGCCTTGCATGTAAGGCAGGGCTACGTTTGCGATCGTCGAGTCCAGCATTTGCATAAATGTGCCGAGCATCACGCAGATGACGGCTATGCGAAGCGCGAAAGGATTTTCTTCGAATGGTGGCGATGAAGCGACAACGGTTACCATCAGTATGTCTCAAACGGAGAACCTGGGGCCTTGCATAGATCAGAATTCCATCTCTTCGGCGAGCCTCCAGGAACTCTACCACGGGGCGACTGCGATTGGGCGTCTGCAGGCTTTCACGCGAAGAGCGGCGCTTTCCCGTCGCGGAGCTGCCTCTAAGTCATCTATGAATCGAAGTCCTCTGTCAGGCCGCTACGAACCGCTGGCCGCAACAATTTGTCGGTCCGACAGATGGCCGGGATGAGATAGCCGGCGCGGCGGGCCAAATTGCCTGACACAAAGCCCATTCGGTGATGTACCTTGGCCGCGAAATTGGGGGAGGCGTGAATGTACAAAAGCATCCTGCTCGCCTACGACGGTTCGATGGAAGGTGCTCTGGCGCTGCGCGAAGGCGCTCTGCTCGCCAGGACATGCGGTGCAAAAGTTGTGCTCCTGTCGGTGATACCCAACACAACGGGCGGCGTTGAGATCGCCGAGGGCGTTGGTGGCGCTTTCACCGAACAAATCGACGGCTATAAGGACCTGCTCAGGCAAGCCGTCGCGTGGTTGAAGCAGCGCGGACTTGAGCCGGTCGCAAGATTGGTCATTGGCGATCCAGCTCAGATCATCGGCGCGGTGGCCAAGGAGGTCGCGGCCGATCTGGTGGTCGTGGGACACCAGCGCAAGAGCTTCCTCTCACGCTGGTGGTCGGGATCGACCCAGGTCTATCTCAGCGATCACGTCAGCTGCAGCATTCTGATCGCCTGCAACCCCACGAGCGATGAAGCTTTCGAGGCCGCACCGCAGAAGGATGCAGTCGCATGACGAATGCGCCGGCCAGGGCTACCAACTGACTTGGCGAAAATCGCTGGGTATACGAAAGCTCGAGCGTCGCCCGCCGATCAAGTCGATAGTCGCCCGTAATTAAGGCGAACCACGAAACCATGCACCTGAGAAAGCCGCAAGAATTGCGAGTGGTGAGAGCGCAAAATGCGCGCCCTCGCCTGCGAAGTGATACTGCCATCTAATCGTCTCTGGTCGAATTCCAATCATTTGGCGCGTCGTCACTGCATCAAACTGGTGGTCAGAATCTGACGCTTGGTACCCACACGACGGCCCGTCACGTCCGGCGGCTCAGGAATATCGCACCTCGGTCGCGGTTGGCGCCGAGGAGCCCTGGACCGCTTTCAGCGCCCAAGCCAGGTCGGCGAGGTAAGTGTCGACTACTTCGGCGTGGAACGGCGAGAGCATCAGGTGCAGGCTTTGAGGCTCTGAGTTCAGGCTGGCGAACCAGCCGCGCTGGCGAAGCTTTGCCCAAATCGCCAGGCAGTTCACATCTTTGCGGCTGAACGCCATGATGCCCAGCTGTGGACGGCCAAACACGGAAAAGCCAAGCGCCTCCACCCCGGCCTCGATCCGTTCGCGCGTGCGCGTAACCAGTTCCTGCTTGGCGCGGTAGCCCTCAACTCCGAGGAAGTTCATCACCGCCCAGGCGGCCGAGATCGCCCCGCCCGGCCGCGTGCCGGCCAGAGTCGGTGTGACCATCCGACCGCCCGGCCAGTCATTGAAGTCGAAGATCATGAATTGCTGCAGCGCTGCCGAACGGAAGAAAACGGTCGAGGCGCCCTTGGCGCAGTAGCCGTATTTGTGAAGATCCGCAGAGATGGAACGCACTCCGGGCAGCTCGAAGTCGAAGGGTGGGATATCGCCGCCATTCATTCGCACGAACGGCGCGATATAACCGCCGACACAAGCATCGACGTGCAGCCATAGGTCCCGCTCCAGAGCGAGGTCCGACAGCTCTCCGATCGGGTCGATGAGGCCATAGGGAAAGTTGGGGGCCGAGCCGACGATCATCACCGTCGCACCGTCCGCCGCCGCTGCGACCGCCGTTGGATCGGCGAGGTAGGCCTTCAACGGTGCACGACGAACCTCGATCTCCATCATCGCGGCAGCCTTGTCGAACGCCGGATGAGCGGATCGGGGCAGGACAATGTTCAAGCCGCCGCGAACGCCTCGCTCCTTGCGGGCAAAGTCTCGCGCCGCTTTCACCGCCATGGTGATGGAATCGGTACCACCCGAGGTGATCGTCCCCACGGCTTCCTCCGGTCCGTGTAACAACGACAGACCAAAGCCCGTCACCTCGTCCTCCATGCGTTTCAAGCTAGGGAAAGCGAGCGGCCCCAGTCCGTTCTCGGACATGAAGAGGGCGTAGGCCTCCTTTTGCACCTGCTCGACTTGGGGACCAGCATTGAACACATAGACGGCCGTCTTTCCCTCGCGCCAACGTACGTCGCCGTCGGCGTAGTCAAGCATCCGCGCTTTCAGTTCGGGCCAGTCGGTGCCTGTCTGGGGTAGAGCGCGTCTCATGCGTGCAGTCCTTGCGGTGCGCGAGGTGCTACATTAACACGCCCCGCGGTGGGTGGACTTCGCCTCAAATACTACCGGATAAAATCTTCGGAAAGTACAACCATACTCAACCACGGAATCCGTGATGCCGGTCAGCCCAGAGGGCATCTCAAGTTATCGATGAACCCGGCGCGACACAGCGTTGCTACGTGTCCGCTTTGGGTCGAAAGCAGACCATCCACCGATTGAACGGCTCACATAGATTCGCGCGGAATCGAAATTTTGGCCGGCCGGTTGACTTGGCCGTTTCGGATAACTTTTGAATCCGAGCGGTCGGGCTCAATTTCTCTATAGCGATCTCAAGGCTGCGGCTAATACTGCGACAACCTGGAGCCGGGCGTGTTAATCACGTTCGGATCCCACTGTGCGTCCCGATGTGTCTGGGAACCGTTGGGCGCCGTGTGAATCACCCGGTATTTCACAGCGAATTTTGACTGAGGCGATGAACTGTCCCATTTGTTTCGGTACAAAAAGTCAAATGATGTCGAGTTATCTTTTGAGTGTATGTCGTCATACTGCGTTGGTGAGTTTTTTGGAACCAACGGATCTTTCATAAAACAAAAGGAATAGCTGGGAGCGTCTGGATGGATAAAAAGATTGGGCGTCTCAAGTATAAATTTAATTCTTACATGTCGACGAGGATCGCTGTGGGGGGTGTTTTGTGCCTCCCGCATGTCAGTCAAGTCAACCTGACCAATGTACGAATTTAATTGTATGTCTGTCCCAATATTGTTTGACGAAATGAACCAAAAATCGTTTTTGTTCGTACCGTACGTGCCTGGAGGAAATATCCAAAAATACAAATCAATTGGTCGAGCCATGACAGAACTCCCTCCTGAGATTTGTCGCTACATGATTACACACGCAAAATTGTGGTCAAGCCGTCTCTCTACTCTGGCGTGAGGTGGGCCGGCGCGCAAACGCTCCAATCCGACGAAGCGCAGATGTTGGATGGACCGGTCTCCTACCACCCCATGTGTGCCCGTGATGCGATTTAGAGTTGTTATAGCCTGTGTCCAGGCAAGACGCGCGAGGTCAGGCCGCGCTCCCAAAGCCGCGTAGTCGCCCTTGAGAAGGTCTCCTCGAGCCGCCACACGTGCGAGAGACAGCAACCCCGGAACTCTTTCGGACAAACGGTCCAACCTCTCCGACTCCTGAACGGCCGGCGCAAGCGCCGCGCGGCAGGCGCCAATATCTCGTGCGGCTTCGGCCGCGATCTCGATCTGCAGTAACCGCACGGCGCCCAGTTGTGTGCCTCCCCACTCGACGACGGTGTGGTCGGATCTGACCAGCCCATCAGTCAAGGCCTGGGCCTGCGAGGCGGCGATTGTCGCTTGCGTGAGCGAATGAGCCTGCAGATAGACCTCTCCCAGGGAGAGTAACGCCCACGCGGCATTCGACCGATAGGCAGCGTTGGCCGGATCAGACGCCAATAGTTGCCGCCCCTCGACGACGGCTTGATTCAACTCACCGATCGCTTGTTCGATCTGTCCATCGCCAAGCAGAATCTGGCCAATCCTTATGCGATTGACGACGAGCGCTTGGATGGTAGGTCTGTCGTCAGGCGTCTCGGAGAGCAGACCATTGTAGATCGATTGTTCCGACAGTCTGTCGCGCATGGCCGCATCGTCGGCGCCGGACTTCAACTCTGCATCCGAAAGCCACGCAAGCCCCTGGGCGACATCAAGGCGGCGATCACGGTCTTTCGGTAGTCGTCGGGCGAGTTCTTTAGTGGTAACCAGGGCGTGTTGAAACGCGGTTAAAGCCGCGTCCACTCGATGCTCGTCCAGCTGAACCGTTCCCAGGTCCAAGTCGGCGTAGCCGATCTCTGCAAGCCATTTGTCATCGCGGCCACCCTTGACGACTAGTTCGTTGGCCAGACGCTGGTATTCGCGGAACTGGGCTTCGGCTACCGGTAGCTGCGCGCGCCGCATGGCGATTTCGCCAACCCAAAAAACGCTTTGCGCGTGCTCGAAGATACGCTGCAGATTGTTTGGATCTCGCGCCAGGAGTTCGGCGGTACTGACCGAGGCCTGTTGGAACAGTTTGAGTGCCGAGACCAAGTCGCCGCGGTCGCCCGCGATCTCGCCCAACATGTGCAGGACCCGCGCGCGCCGCCCCAACGAATCCGCGTCAAGAGTGCGGTCGCCCTGCTGAGCATAGTATGTCATGGCGCGCGCGCCGACGGCATCGAGGACGTCCAGGCGAGCCTTCGGCTCCAGCTTCTTGCGCAGGTCGCCGAGCATGAACTCCACCAGACCTTCGGCCTGGGCTCGTTGGGCACGAGCCTCGTTCCCCGCTGTTACAGCCTCTTGGCGCGCAACCAGAGCGAAAATTGCCAGCAGTGTCACGACGCTGGCGACAACGGCCAACACGCGGAACGAGCGGGCGCGCAACCGTGTGTCATTGGCCCTGGAGCGCTCTATGAAAGCAACTAAGTGGGGTTCGGTGTCCGAGCGATGCTCCCGCAACAGACGTTGTCCATCAATTAGGTCGAGCTCGGAAAGAAGTCCCTTTTCACGTCCCACACGTGCCCGCCATTCCGCGAGCTTCACGCGCAGAGGAGCTGCCTCGCTGTGGTTGTTTTTCCTAGCGTCCTCGAGCCCACGCCATAGCGCGTATCGCTCCTCGATCCGGTGTCGAATTTTGAGAGCTTCAGCATTGCCCCGTACGAATTCGCGCGCGCGGGCCCATCGGCTTATCAAAGCCTCATGGGCCACGCGAACAGTCGGATTTCGTCCCAGCTCAGCATCGCTGACCAATAACCGGGCTTCGGGATTGAGCAGAGCTTCGACTAGCCGTCGCCGTGCCGTGCCAACTGGAAATGTAGACAACGGCACACGACGAGAAATTGCGAGCTCGATATCGCTGTCGGTACTGCCCATCTGCACCAAGGAAAACAACACCGACCCAAGAGCCTGCCGGTCTTCGGGTGCACAACTATCCAGCACTGCTTCAGCCTTTGTGGCAATTGCGCCTTCCAATCGGCCGAGTCTTTCATACGTCGCAAAGGTCAGGTTTGTGCCATGGGCATCAAGCACATCGCTGCGATAAAGCTGATCCAAAAGATAGGAAAGCAGTGGGAGTGCCCCAGGCTCGCGCGCAACTTCCTCCGCGATCAAGTCATTGAGTGGTACATCTGTCGTTGCGTGGTGCTCAAACGAGATTCCTGCGGCGGAGGCAGGGCGTCGGATTATTTGGCTCAACTGCGAAGCAGACGGCGGCAAGAGTTCGAGCCGGCCGTTACCTTCCGACATTTGTACCAACTCAGGAGTCTCATCAGCTCGATGCCAAAAATCGTTTCGCATGGTCGCGATTACCCAGACCAGACCCGAACGCACCAAGCCGGACAAGAGGGCGATGAAGCGCTGACGCTCCTGCGGCGCTAGGAGTTCACTCGTGAATAGCTCTTCGAGTTGATCGACCACGAGAACCAGTTTAGCCGTCTCGTATTCGAGCATGCGGCCTTCTTTACGTGCTGAAACCGTAAGCTGTCCAAGTACCGTACCGATGGGATAGGCCGGCTCCGAAGTGGCATTGCGCAAGTGGGACGCAAGACTGGATATCGATTGGCCAGGACCGATGAGCTCCGACATTCCTTCGTGCTCAGAAACCTGTGTGACGAGTTTTCGCGCAAGCGCCTCGAACAAATCTTCGCCCTTTTGGGCATCGCTGGGATGGAAAAGTACGCGCCGCAAAAATGCGGCACCCGCAATGCGCCTGGGCACAAACAGCTTTGGGACGATGCCTGCCTTCACCAATGACGACTTGCCGGAACCGCTGGCGCCGAGCACCACAAGGAATGGCGACCCGTTTTCGGCGTTCGCCACGAGTTTTACCATCGCGTTCGTGAGAGCTTCGTCCTGACCGAAGAAGATGGGGGCGTGTTCAAACTCGTAGGATTCCAGCCCCCGAAACGGAGCCTGCATCCAGACTCTTACAGGCTGTTCGCCATGGCTGGAGCCTTCCGCGGCGATCCGTTTCTCGATGAGATAGCGAAGTTGATTTTCCAGCGTTTCTGCAAATTCGGCATCGCTCGCAAACTCGGTATACGCACCCAGGAAGGCTCCCTGATTGGCGAAGTGCCGCGACCAGAACCGATCAAGTGCGCTGAGCTGCTCGATGTCGTTCTGGCGTCGCCCAATGTCCCGGCTATCGACTCGCACCGGCGCGGCACTCCGATATACGAGAATGTCTGGAGCTCCTCGCTCTCTGGCCGTCCGTAAAGCTTCTTCGTATTCCCATTCGGTCCCCGTCAACGGCGCACGACCATCGATGCCGCGATATTCACGAACCGGCGTGCGCTCCGGCAAGAGCGCTCCTAGGCGTGACCACAAGACCAGCACCACAACATCGAACGCACTCGGCGGCTCGATCGCGTCCTGAAACTGTCCCGAGGCGATCATTGCCTCATAGTCCCAGAAGGACGGCTCGATTTTGAAGAAACGCGCATAATCTTGCGCCAGGCGTTCGATGGTCAGAGCTGCGATTTCCCGTGCAGCCCCGACGTCGCCGGGCGAAGAGAGAAAAATCCTTAAGTGTTTGCTGACCGCCGCGCGCGCGCGCAACGGTGGAAAAGTGCCAGCCAGTCCCGGTCCCGCTAACTGAAAGAGATGGCACGGCTCGTCAAAACTTCTGAGGCGATACTCGCCCAAATCCGCGAGATGGAACGGCGCAAGAGACTGATTGTCCAAATGCGCTGCGGTCTGTGCCGATACGATCACCTGTCCCCCGCGGCCTGAGTCGGCGACTCGGGCAGCCTGATGCACGGCGAGTGACACATAGTCCCGGCCGGTCGGCTGAGCCTCTCCCGTATGTACGCCGACTCGAATCCGGATCTTTGCGTCTTTAGGCCAGCCGTGCTGGTCAACCGCGTGCTGCATGGCGCCAGCAGCCTTCACAGCCGCGATCGCGTTTTGAAACGCGAGGAAATACCCGTCGCCCCCGGTACTAATTTCCACACCGCCATAGGCAGTCGCCGCTTCGCGGATCAGTTGGTGATGCTCATCCAAAAGCGGTTGATAGCGAACGCCCAACCGCGCAAAAAGCTTGGTCGAGTCCTCTATGTCGGTGAAACAGAAGCTCACCATCCCAGTCGGAAGAGTGTCTTTTTCAGGCCCCAAAGTTCGACCCCACTCCTAGACCCCAATCCAATTGTAGCGACGTTCCACAACATAAACGAGGCACATCTTTGAGCCGCCGCGTTGGCCGGCGCCGGATATTGAAAGTCGCAACTGTGTCTGCCTGCCGCTTCCGACCTGACGTTGTGAGACAAACGCGCCGCGCTTCAGCGACTTTCAGCTATTGCGGTCATTCTTTGTGGCATGTCGCCGGGCATCGTATCCCGCTTCCCCGTCCGAAGAATTCGCGTCATCACGCTGAGGTCCAAGAACTTTCTTCGGATTTTCATTCTCAATGTGGCGTTTGGCTGGACGGGCATTGAGTGGGTCGCTGCGCTCGGCTGGGCGCTGTTGGGCCCAATACCGACCTCGACCACACGGCAGCTTTCAACGTGAGCGTTACCTTGGGCGGGCGGAAAACGTCACGAACTTTGGCCGAGGCAGTACTGCGGCCTGGGTTTTGAACGGCGCAAGACAGTAGAAAGTTGGACGTCCACTTTGGGTCGAAAGCTGACATCGCTGGTCGGTGCACGACGCCAAGATCACCAGCCTCAACATGTACACCGATACGGTACTTGTGCAGGACGCCCTTCGTCTCTGAACCTGCCAACACGGGCGAGCGCGATCGCCACGCAACAGGAGCCGCCCGCAGCAGGGTACTTTCGGTGAGTCATTTCAGTGAGTCATCCTCGCAACGTCGTAGGTTCGACCGGGCTGACTCGTGTGGGGTATCTGCGCGGCGATCCAGCGCAACAGGTTTCGACGCAACAGCCACAGCGGCAGCGCACCATTTTCCAGGATGTGTTCATGGAACTGCTTAATGTCGAATCTTGGACCGACCTGCGCCATCGCGCGCGCCCGCAGGCTAAGGATCTCGCGCATGCCGATCGTGTAGGCACAGGCCTGGCCGGGCCACACGGCATAGCGCTCTACTTCTTCGGTCACCTCAGACGTCGTCAAGCCTGTCGCCGCTTTCAAATACGCGATCGCGTATTCGCGTGACCAATGTTTCGCATGAATGCCGGTATCGACCACCAGCCTTGCGGCCCGGAACAGTTCGGACTGGAGCCGTCCGATGTCGCCGTACGGATCGCTCTTATAAAATCCCGTCTCGGCGGCCAGACGCTCGGCATAGAGCGCCCACCCCTCGTCGAACGCCGGCATAAACTGAAGACGCCGCAGAACGGGCAAATCGGGATTTTCGAGCGCCGTCGCCGTCTCAAGGTGATGACCGGGAACGCCTTCGTGGAAAGCAAGGGTCGGCATCGCCCAGATAGGTGTCTCGCCCACATTGCGAAGATTGACGAAGAAGACGCCCGGACGGCTACCGTTGAATGATGGCCGGCTGTAGTAGGCGACCGCCGAGCCCTGTTCCGCAAAGCGCGGCGCTATCCGCACGGCGAGCCGCATCTTGGGAACGTGCGAGAAGTATCGCGGAAGCAGAAGTTGCACACGACCGAGTATCAGCTTGTAGCGTGAAAGCACCGCCGCCCAGCCGGCGTCGTTGTTCGCGTAGAGATATTTCGGATCGGACATCAACCCTTCCAGACGAGCGCCGACCGAACCATTTACAAGCCCCACCGACCTCAACCTTAAATCGAGCTCCATCGTGACACGCGCGACTTCCTCCAGCCCAACTCTGTGGATCTCGTCGGGCGTCATGTCGGTGGATGTCAGCGATTTTAGCTGATCCGCATAATACGCGTTGCCGTCTTTCAGGCGCCAGACACCAGCATCGTGCGTTGCGCGCCGGCGCAATTCGCTTTCTTCGGCGATCAGCCGGCGATAGCCAGGATAGACGACGGTCCGCACGGCTGCCGTCGCTTGGCCGATAAGATCGCGACGAACGCTGTCGGCCAGACCGATTTCCGCGGACTTCTGCGCAAAGTTTTCAACCAACACGTTCCGCGATGGCGGCAATTCGATCAACGAGTTCATCTGACTGATGGAGTCATCAATGACGAAATCGGGCGGAATGACTCCGAGCCTGGCCTGACGTTCGACATCGTTTCGGAGTGCATCCAGCAACTCGCCCATCGCAACGAGGCGCGCCACATAATTTCGCGCAGAGCGCGCATTGACGATCGAATATTCGGAGAGAAAAGAGTTCGGCAGCGACTTTTGCACTCCGAATGCCTGGTTCACCGGATAGAGGTCGCCATCGGCCCCAAGCCAGCCGTATCTCTCATTTGCAAGACTCCGGCTATAGCTCCAGACCAGCATGTCATAGCTGAGCTGCTCCTGTGGCCGCAACTTCGACCGGTCCCATTGCTGGATTTCGGCGCGGAATTCCCGAAACTGCTCATAACGCCGACTTCGCGCCTGCACCGAATAGCCGCCAAGCTTGCCGCCCGTGAAATCGAACCAAGAGCCGTCGACGATTCCCGTTTGGACCAGGAGTTCGGGTTGCTGCAGCAACACGATTGCCGCCTGCCGGTCCAGGAGCGCACCGAACGAAAGAGGTGTTCCAAAAAGCGTCGCGTAGATGAGATACAAGAAGCCAGCGGCGGCAAATGCCGCGGCGACGCAGAGACCCCGAGTAAGCCAGCGCATGCTGAACCGCTAACTGTCCTGATCCAACAACCGTGGTGGGAACCTACGCGGTGCAGGATTAAGAAGCGGATAGTCCGGCGTTCGAATTGCCGGCATGTGACATTATGCGCGGCAATCCGGAAACCTCCCGAGGGGGCTTATGCAACGCGAATGCGACGGCGCCTGCGTCTTCTTCGGCAGCCGAAAACTTGGCTCCAGAACCCGAAATCGCGCATGTCCCGCGAGCTGTTATATTCAATATTTGTCAACCAGGTGGACGACTTGCGCCTTCGACCGGCACTGCGACGCGCGAACGACAGCACTCGTCACTCCCAAGCCTCGGCACAATCTCTCTAAGCCGAAGAGTGCGATCGATTCTCGCAAATGCCGGGCATTGCTACGTCTTGCCACATTCATGACGAAGACAAGCGGCGTGACCGTTTGATGCGGCGATCCGACATGGAACGGCGCGAGGAAACATCGGGAGGCAGTCGCGATGACCAAGCTTGCCAGGGACGCGTCAATCCCATTTCCCGAGACGCCGGGGCTTCCCGTAAGAGCGGCTTACGTCGAGTTGCCAGAGACGGGTTTCGAGGAACCGTTGACGGGATTGAAGAAGGAAACCCTCGAACTCGTGCGCCGCTTTGCTCGCGACGTGATGCGGCCGCAAGGCACGCTGCTCGACCGGCTGACGCCGGAGCAGATGATCGCCAAAGGTTCGCCCTATTGGTCAGTGATCGAGAAGCACAAGCAACTCGGCTTGAGTGCTTTGGCAAACGCGGACCTGTCGCCGCCCGATGCGGTCGATCTGCAGGCGATGATATCGGAGGAGCTCGGCTGGGGGGATTCCGGACTCGCCGTAGCGATCGGCGGTGGAGGTCTCCCCCGAAACATGGCTGCCCGCTGGGGGCGGACCGACCTGCTCGAGGCCTTCCCGGAATCGCTTCTGGGAAGCTGGGGTATTACCGAGCCGGTGGCCGGATCGGACATGCTGGATTGGGAACGTCATGCCGCGCATCCGCAGGGTACTTACGAACGACCCTCCATGATCGCGACGCTCAAGGGCGACAAGGTCGTGCTGAATGGACAGAAGTCCGCATGGGTTTCGAACGGCGTGACTGCCGACTTCTGTTCGCTGTTCACAACGTTCGACCGTGGCCAGGGCCGAGAAGGCATCAACATCTACGTCTCGCTCAACCAGCCGGGCGTCTCGCGCGGCAAGCCGCTCGACAAGATGGGTCAGCGTGCCGTTCCGCAAGGCGAGATATTCTTCGACGAAGTCGAGGTTCCCGTTCGCTTCATCGCAGCCGCGCCAGACCGCTATTCCGATGCGGTCTACGACATCCTTTGCGAAGCCAATGCCGGCATGGGCACGTTGTTCGTCGGTGTCGCGCGCGCCGCATATGAACATGCCCTTGCCTACGCCCATGAACGCAAACAGGGCGGTGTGCCGATCATCCACCACCAGAACGTGCGCTATCGCCTCTTCCACATGTTGCGGAAGACAGAGGCGGCTCGGGCGCTCGCTCGGCGCGTCGTGCGATTCAATGCTCTTTCCGGCAAGCGTGCCCTGCACGCCTCCATCGCCTCGAAGGTCACTTGCACGCAGACGGCTTTCGAGGTCGCCAATGAGGCGCTGCAGATGTTCGGGGGCAACGGCATGACGAAGGCCTATCCGCTGGAGAAGCTTCTGCGTGATGCCCGTGCGTCCTTGATCGAGGACGGCTGCAACGAGCTGCTCTCCATCAAGGGCGGTAGCCTCCTCGTCGACCCGGACAAAGTCTGAGGCGCAAGTCCGTTACGGACCGGAAATACGACTGAGGCTCGCCAAGCCGGCGGATAACGCGATGGCGATCATCGGCCGGTTTCCTGGTCTCAACTAGCTGACCGCCGCCATGGCCGCCCTGGTCGCCTCGACGAACGGCTCGATGTAGTTGGGAAAGAGATCGGTCAGCGGCGTGCCCTTGAACTCCGGGATGAAGGCAGCATTCCAGTTTGCCCAGAGCGGCATGCCATCTGGGCACTCCGTGGCTGCAACGCCTATCCCTAGCAGTACCTGCGCGGCGGGCGATTGTGTTTGCGTGTAGGCCGCCCTGAACTGCGCGTTGTCGAGATGGACGCGTTCGACCTTGTGCCCGAGCAGCCGTTCACGAACAGACAGAAGTTCGTTCCACGAGCAGTAGACCGTCGCTGCGACCGGGCACACCGCATTGCGCGATGCGGGGTGTGCCAGAACATGCGGGATGATGCGGCCCACGTCACGGCCGCTCGACCATGAGACCTTCTGGTTTCCGTCGCCGTGAACGGCGACCGGTTCGACCATGTAGTATTCCGGCCAGAGTCCGGCGGGGATAATTGTGTAGTCAAGACCTGCGAGTTCGATGACGCGGCGGATGAAGGCTTTCTGACGCGCCATCTGGCGGTGCGACGTGTCAGTCGGCCAGAACTGCTCCCATTCGTAGATGAAACCGAATTCGGATGGGACGAAACGCTCGACGCCGGCTTCCTTCGCTGCCCAAATCAACGGGTACTGCGACTCCGTCGCCGAATAGGGAACGCAGGAAATGAGGTAATCGGTGCCACGTAGCGCCGGTATCAACTCATGCTGGTCCGTCGCGTCAGCGCTGCGGATCTCTGCGCCGGCACGCTTCCACGTGTCATACAGCCTTTGTTTCTCGTCATCGGCGCGAACCACGCCCGACGAAGCTTTCTCCTGCTGGCCGCTCTTGCGCACAAGGACACGAACATTGAATTCTCGTTGCCGGATCAGTTCCGCGACGCATGCGCTGCCCGCGGTGCCGGTCGCGCCAAAAACCGTGACAGTCTTCTTCATGTCCGTTTCTCCGTGATTGTTGAATTTCCATACGCGCTGCGGCGAACGACGCTTGCGTTACGCCGGTGGAGCGACGCCTACAAAATCTCATAAACCGAATATGCGACGCCGACGCGCGTGATGCGCCCGACGCTGATGGCCTGAATGCGGTTGAGCCAGGCATATTTCTGCGATGCCGTCTCGAATGTCGGCGCCGTGCGGAAATAGTATTTCGACGGATCGACCGACTCGACGGTTTCGCGGTTGAACACGACGGCCGCAATCTCCGGCGGAATGTTCAGCCGGCCGTTGTATGTTGCATAGACGACCGCGCCGTCGTCGAGTTCGATCGCGGCGCGCACATCGATCCGTCCGCTGCCGTCGCTGCCGATCAGAAGCCAGTCCGCCCCCGAAGGAAGCACGCGGCCCGAAAGGCGTGGACCAGACACGCGCCCGCCCGTGATGTCGGCGATGATGCGTTGTCCGATCGGTGTCTGCCCGACCGTCGTGCTGGGCTTCAGTTCGGCTTCCAGTGTGCAAAGGAAAGCTGTCTTGAGTTCGAGCATAATCGCCTCCATCCGGACGATCATCGCGACGGGCGACAAAATTCGAATCGCGCGATCGGCCGCCTCCGTCGACAAGCCTACTTCAGCACTGCAGAGGCAGCCACAAAGAGCGCACGCTTCAACCGCTGCGTAAAGCCGCATAACGTCCCAAGCCGAGGCAGGTTTGTGCGATGCAATCGCTGTCGTTCCGGCAGCGTCATGCAACCTAATGTGAGCATGCAGGGCACAACCTGACCTCGCGCCTGCATCACGATGGCAGAACGCAAACTCCGGTCAGGATCGTCCACGTTGACCCATGCCGCGCGACACTGACGCGTCAGCCAAAGATTCAGGCGGTCCGCAGCTATTGAAGTTGACCTGGATCAATGGTCCGCGCTGCCGTTAACTCGACTATCACTTCCGATCGAGGGTCCCGCATGAACTCGGTCTGGGAGAATGGTGCGATGCATCGCAGAGGAGCAGTCGCCGCCTTGGCCGCGCTGGCGCAGTTCGTTGCGATTCAAAGTACCAGCGCGCAGTCAGAGCTTGGCTTCAAGATGCCGTCCAGGAATATCTATTGCATCGTCGAACAAGCAGACGATACCCGGCCGACCGACCTGCGATGCGACATCCAGCAGATGAACAACCGGATGCGTGCGCCTCCTCCACACTGTCCTCTGAGTTGGGGCGACGCGTTCTCCATCACGCAAAATGGTTCTTCGGGTCAGCGCGTGTGCCACGGCGACACGACCAAGAATGATGACTTGCCGGTGCTTGCCTATGGCTCGGTCTGGAATGAAAGCGGTTTCACATGCAAGTCGCAGACAAGCGGCCTGACCTGCACAAATGCACGCGGGCACGGGTTCAGCTTGTCACGGGCTTCGCAGCGAACCTTCTAAAATCAGAGAGTCTGTCGACCACAACCGAACAGATCGCACCCGCGGGCGGCGGGCCAGTTGCGGCCGCAGCGTTGCAATGGCGCGAGGGTCGACAATCAAAAGAGTCGGACTGGTAAAGCGCCATGATGCGTTACAATTTTGCCCCATAGGCGTCCCATAAGCGGAGCATAGGGACGCAATTTTACTACAAACTCGGCGCATCCATTTGGCAAACGCACTCAAATGTCCGCTTTCGACCCAAAGCGGACTGCCGTTGCAACACTTCTACTCGGTGATGTTCTCGTAGTAGGGAATCACGACCTCCCGCGAGCCTTCCGCGGCTTTGCCAAGCATCGAAAGCGTTATCGGATGAATTACGGTTTCGTCCACCAGAATTTCAACGCAAGCTGGCTTACCGCTCTTAAGCGCACGCTCCATTGCCGATGCGATCTCGTCAAAGCGTGTGACGTATTCAGCGTGACAACCGAAGCCGGCGGCTACCGCCGAATAACGTGTGTCACCGAGTTCTGGTGATTGCGTTGTAGTTGGCACCGAACATTATTTGTTGGCCGTGGATCGACATACCCCAGACCCGATTGTTGAGCACGACTGTGACGATGGGCAGACTGTGACGCATCATGGTGTCGAATTCCTGCAGGTGAAATCCCATCGCTCCATCGCCCGTGACTTGCACGACGCGGCGCTCTGGAAATGCGGTCTGCAGGCCGATGGCGAAACCCGGGCCGATGCCCAGGCAACCAAGATAACCATGCGACAAAACGCGTCCGGGACCACTGATTCTAACGCAGTCTCCCGCCCAACTCGCCGATTCGCCGCCATCGAGGACATAGGCGGCGTCCGGCCCCGCGGCTGCCATCACCGCTGCTGCCGCGTGATAGGGATGAATGCCGCCTTCGGCTTCTCTCGCAGGATACATTTGCGCTGCCATGTGCTGGAGTGCGACGGCGCGTTTGACCCAAGCCCTATCAACTGACCAGGCGGCAGAACGCGACGCTTCCAAGAGAGCTTCCAATGCCGCGCCGCAATCAGCAGCGATGGCGACGTCGATCTCACGCAAGCGGCCGATTTCACCGGCATCGGAATGAATCTGAGCTACGCGCGCGGTGCTCGGCACAACGGCTCCGCTGCGTCCCCCCAAGAATAGGCCCAATCTTGCACCGAGCAGCAGCACCGCATCGGGCGGCTCAGCGCCCACCAGAGTCAAAGCACCAAGATTGGACGCAGAATGACCGCTTAATGCATGGTCGGAAGGAAGAAGGCCCAATCCTCGGGTGTTGGCAAATACCGGAATACCGCTGAGTTCGGCGAACTGCCGCAGCGTTGCGCCACAGTTGCTGAAGTGAGCCTCGCCACCCGCGATGATGACCGGACGCTTGGCCTTCGAAAGAAGTGAAAGCAGCGCTGCGGTCTCGGCCGGCGACGGCGCCGGTCGCGGATGCACTTCAAGGCCGCTCGCGGGAGTTGCCGTATCGGCGGGTACTGACATGTGCAGTACGTCGATCGGTATCTCAAGTAGCACCGGCCCGCGCCGGCCCGTCATGGCCTTGCGCACAGCCATAGCCGTAAGTTCTGCAATACGCTCGGTGTTCGTAATGCGGTGCGCCCATTTTACGGCGGGTGTTGCCATGGCGATCTGATCGAAGCCGCCTTGCAGGGGATTGGTTTCCGATTCCCGCAACGGCGGCGCGCCAATGACGAAAAGCACGGGCGAGCAATCCAGGTGAGCGTTGACGATGGCGGTGATCGCATTCGTGAAGCCGGGCCCGGCGGTGATCACGCAGACACCGAGGGTGCGCGTGGCGCGTGCATAGGCATCGGCGGCATGTCCAGCGGAGGATTCGTGACGGAAGTCATGCAAAGCGATGTCGTTGTCGAGGCATCCTTTCAACAGTGCCTCCAGATGTCCGCCGTGCAGCGCGAAAACATGTCTCACGTTTGCTGCGACCAAAGTTTCCGCAAAGAGGTCGCCGCCTGTCTTTGTCTGAGTCATGACGCTGCTCCTGTACTAAACTCGGTGTCCGGAAGAGAGGGTCGTGCCGTGAAGGACGAGACTGCGCCGTCGAGGCGGCTCGGACCACTCCACCGCCTGTGTCGCAACCTATGCGCCACTAGACCTTAGCGGGTTCCCAAGCCGTAGCGCCTACTTACCGACGCCGAGCTGCAGAGCTCTGGGAGCGCCTCACCTTGTCTATCGCTCACACCATACATTTCGACACGGAAAACCTTGCGGGACATTGATTTGGGTCAACCCGACGGCGTGTCAGTCAACCGCTGCGCTTTGGCGCGCAGATCGCAAGCGTGCCAGTTCAATTTTGGAATTCACAATCGTTAGCGCTCGCCAGCGGCTCTCAAAACACCATTGCAGCGGTCTCGGCGTCCCATTGAGCTTCGAACTCGTCAGCACTCAACGGCCGCTGCTCAAGCGGCATGCAAACAGGCGAAGGCGAAGTCCAATTCGGACACGCAATCAGCGCTAAACTGGATCAGTGTGGTTCGGCGAATTTGTTGCGAAGATCGTTCAGATGTGAGATCAGCGCCGGGATGCTCCCGCCGTTCTGGCCAAGAAAAGCGCTGAACTGGTCGCGCTCCTCCAAAGCAAGCCAGATGCCTTCGACGCTGAAATCCACAATCACCGGCGTTCCGGAATCGGTCCGGACGCGAAAAGAAATCGCCAACGGCTGTTGTCCGCTGTGGTCGGCCGGATCCATCAAGCTCGTCGCGACGATGAAGTCGCCTGGCGCACGTTCGCTCGATCCCGTCACTTGCAGAGTCTGTCCTGCATATTTGTCGAAATAGGACTGATAGACGGCCACCGCATATTCCTGGAACTCCGTCTCAAATGCGTCCTTGTCGGATGCGGATGCTGTGCGGCCATATTGGCCGAGTGTGAAGATTGCGATGCGCTTCATGTCCGTCACGCCAAGCAGGAACAACTGGAACTGGGCGCGGCGCTGAGCCGTACTCAGCTGCGTGTCACTGAGAATCTCCCGACCCTTTTGGATGTCGTCGGAGACCAGTGTCTCGGCGGTGTTCGCCGCCCGGGCAATGGCTCCTTCGTCAGCGATCGCCCCTGCCACTATGAACGACAGAATGATCGCAATATGGCGGGCAAATAGGAGGAAAAGTCGCGGCATTGAAGTGTGCATAGGGCGTTTTTCCGGGGAGTTCCGAGAAGCGCTAGATGTAACGCTTCCTTCGGCGCCGATCAGTATGGCATGCATTGCGCTCAGGAACGATGATCAATGCTACTCCACCCGGCTTCTTCGCAATCGCTGGATACGGTTGGCAATTTGTAATCCAGGCCACAAACGCCTGTCGTCGGAAGGGCGCTAAACGTTCAGGAATTACGGTCCTGCTTGAATCTAAGCACATCCGCTTGGGCCGATTGAATTCTGGAGGCCTGACATAATTGCATACCCTAGCGTGCGCAGCCGGCCTTTCATTGGGCCGACCCGTGTTCTCGTCACAAAAAAAGACCGCTAGCCTCAATCGGTTCGGCAATGTTGACTTTGGCGAGGTTCATATGAGCGACGTCAGATTTGGAAGTTCAGCGCCCAAGTCCAGATTGCGTTTGGCAATCGCCGCAACATTCTTCGCTTTATCGGGATGGGTTTCGTCATGCGCAACGGCGGGTGGCGGGGAATGGATTGCCTTGGGAGAGTATCTCCGCTCTTCGGTAAGGAGCACCCACTGGCACAAGGGAATTAAACCACTACGACCTGACCGGCTATTGATCCGCATCAACGGAACAGCGAGAATATCAAAAGATGTTTTCGTCGGCGGCGCCCGCTTTGGGTGGATAGCGGACATCGGAATCGGTTACGCAACGTGGCAGCGATTCAAAACGACCATGTGCCTTTTTCGATACCCTTCTCCTCGTGGTACACCGAATTTTCTCGCAAGCGATTGGACAGCCGGCAGCGGGCCCGACGAAGAACGGCCTTAGCTACCCCGCACTGAATGTCTATTTTGCGTCCGAACGCGAACGTTCACAGTCGGGCGCGGGCCATGGCGCGTAACCGGCTCCGACCGCGCATATGCGGGTGATGACGCCAGATTTATGCGGCCTCACGCGAAGAAAGCGGCTCAGAGAGGTGTCTGGCGTCCGACTTGACGTTCAGATCGAGAATAATGGGATGATGATCGGAGGGCCCACGGTCAAGCACCCGTGCGTTCGTACAGTATAATCCTCGCACCATGCATCGATCCAGACGAAAGGGGATGATCTTTTGTGCGACATGAGTCCGCTTGCGGGGCCCGACATCCTCGAAGCCCGAAAGCTTGATCGGCCCAAGAGCATTGTAGTCTCCGACAACCACAGCGCGACCGTTGAGCGATCGCGCAATGCGAGCTAATTGCCACCGATTCAGAATTTGTCCGTGCGACAGATGAACGTTCGCAAACCTCACATCACCGAAGCGTATGATTTGAGCCACGCGCGGCGGCACCCGTCCCGGCATCCGCGACACTGGGAGGGGAAGCGCGTAAGGCGCCGGAAATGGATGGGGGCTCCAGGCGGCGAGGCCGTAGATTCGACGATCGAAGTGTTCGCGGAAGAAATGTCCGCCGACAATCTCTGGCAACGCCGCCAATTCCTCCGTGGCCTCCTGCATGAGCAGGAGATCAGGACGATATTGCTCGATCAGTGCAGCGACGTCTTTGACCGCAGCGCCGGTCCGGCGAAGCAAATTCCAGCTAATGATTCTCACAATCACAAATTCCCACTAACCTCGACTGTATGGGCACGGTTCCAATGAACGTGCGTCACGCGCCAAACAAATCCTGGGGACGGCCGCTTACACGAACCTCTGCCCCGCGCCGTGCGACGCAACCGTCAAGAGTCAACCAAATCCGAAATGAACACACGCCTAAAACGTAGTAACTTAAATTACAGTTTCAAGGAGTTAAACGAATAATATGGGGTTGTAAGGGCTGACACGCCCGAGGACGCCAGAGGGATCGAGACGCGGTGCCTGGCCGTCGAATTCTTGCCAATTGCCGGCGACCGTTATTGGTGACCGGGGGGACAGCGCTACAGCAAATGGAAGAGATCCCGCCGAGCCGCCATGCTGATGATCGTTATAAATTGGCCGCCCGGATGGACGCAGATTCTGATCATCACGGTACACGTCGTACTTGCTGGTATGGTCACGTCGCATGCGCTGCTGACAAAAAGCAACGTTCGCGCTGCGCTAGGGTGAATTGATCTGGCTTGGCTGTCGCCCTTTTTTGGCGAGCTCCTTTATTATTTCTTCGGGATCAATCGGGTGACACGCCGGACCTTAAGGCTCAGCAAGCTGGAGCCGCGGCATCGCCACATAACAGGACCTGCTGCAGAGCCGATCGCGTCCGAAAATATCGCAGCCCTTGATACCACTAGCGAGCGCGTGACGGGAAACCCGTTGATAGCCGGCAAATGCCACATCGGTTTTGCGTGGCGGTGACGAAGCCTATGCGGCCATGCTGGCAGCCATTGGCAATGCTCGCCAGAGCATTGCTCTTGCTTCCTATGTCTTTCGGGATGACGCGATCGGACGCAGCTTTGTATAGGCGTTCAGGGCGAACGTCGGTTATGGGTCGACAGCGGACAGTTGCACGACGGCGTCTTACGCGACGCACCAAAGCGTCAACTGGAACCACAATCGCTGCACACAAAAAGAGCGCCGTTTCCAGCGCTCTTTCCGATTTACGATTGGGGTCTAGCCTACCATTTCGCACCGACGCGAAGGCCGAAGGTGCGCGGATCGACCAGGAACGCATTGGTATAGAGCGCTGAGGTCGAGCTCGTGAGGTACTCGCCGGTGATCGCACTCGAATCGGTCAGATTCTTCGCGAAGGCCTGGACGTACCATTGATTGTCCGGGGAGTTCAGCGTGACCTGCATGTTGACCTGCTCGAAGGGCTTGATGCGGTCCGCACCATCCTCGAACACGCGGCCCCACATTCTGTCCTGCCAGTAGAAGTCGACGCGCGGAACCAGGCTGAAGCCATTGTCCATTTTCCACGCGTACTGGCCACCGATCGCCAGCGTCCAGGGCGGCGTGTTGGGCACCGCGTTGCCCTTGAGCTGCTTGCCTGCGCCGCCGGAGTTATCGCCTGTTCCCGACAGCAGGGGGTCATGCAGCGAGAAGCCCGCATTGTTGAGCGCTGTGAGGGTCGCTAGACCAGCTGGCTTCGTTGGGTCAATCACGCACAGTCCGAAATTCGCGAGCGGGATACCTGAACCCGCCAGAGCGGCACTGCCGCCCGCCGGTGCAAAGTAGCCGGTAATTCCGGCATCGGCGGGCGTCTGGAATACGGCAGCAGCCGTGCGATATAGGACGCAGTTCTGGCCCGCGCCGCCTGTCGCAGTGGCATCCTTTATCAGGATCGTGTCGGACCGCCCGGCACTCGGGTCGCGCGGATCGACCAGGAAGGTGTTTCCAAGCCCCGAGTGCGTGTGACCAAAGCTCAGATTGAACGTCCAATTGTCGTCTGGCGCCCAGAGGAATTCTCCCTCTGCACCCCACATCCGGGCATTGATGTTCGAGTTGACCGAGGTGTTCTGGATGATCGCGGAGACCTGCAACCCCTCGTAATTGTAGTACCACGCATCGAGATTGGCCTGCAGAGTGCCATCGAGAAACGTGTTCTTCGTGCCAATTTCGAAGGCATCGACGCCTTCCGGAGCGAAGGCGGTCACGATTCCGGCCGTAATGTTGGACTGGACGCCGGGGTTGAAGCCGCCAGACTTGTATCCGCGCGCATAGCTTCCGTAGACCGTCGTCTGATCTGTGAAATCGAGTTTCGGCGTCCAGTTCAGCACTGCGCGTCCCGTCCACTTGTCGAAGGACTTGCTCAGGTTCTGAAAGAGCTGTGCGCCTGGCGTGAACGGATCAAAGTCGACCTGGCCCTGCGACACGAGCGTGGCGAGTGCCTGGTTTTCGTTCTGGCTGCCGATCGGGATCAGTCCGCTGACGAACGCGATACGGTCATTTTCCGATTTGTGGTCATCGGTGAAGCGTGCGCCGACGGTAAGCTTCAACTCGTCCGGAATGATGTCGTAGTAAACCTCACCGAACGCCGCCTTCGACTCAAGATCGAGATTGCGGCCAAAGTTGTGATAGTAGCTGGGTCCGAGGATGCAGCCTGTAGTTCCGCACAGACCGGGAGCCGACAGGCCGCCAAGTAGCGAGCCCAAGACAATGCCTGGATAGTCGATCACGTTTCCAGGCACATAATAGTCGCCATATCCGCTCGTGCGCAGATAGTATCCGGCGATCAGGAAATTGAGCGGCCCCTGGAAGTCCGATTGGAAGCGCAGTTCGGCGGAGTATTGTTTGGTAAATCCATCCGACTGATCGTAGACAGTCTGGTTCGGCGAGTTGGTCAGGATGTTGCCGCTAGTCAGGCCGATGCCGGTTGGACTGATCCTCGATTCTGGTAGTGTGCCCGGAACAGAGAAGAACGGCGCGTAGAGCGCGGCATAGGCCGGACTGAACGGAACACCCGGCGGCAAGAAACCATTGAAAGCGCCCGAGAGAATTTCATCGAGCGTCCCCAACGCCGTACCGGCGAAAGCAGGCGCAAGAGAATATTGACCGAGCCGAGCCTGATTGAGCGGCGTAGTTCCGACATTATTGTAGCTCTCTTGCGAGAAAGTGCTGTGATCTTCGTAGCCGGCGACCAGCGTTGCGTTCAGCCACGAGTTGATCGTGTGCTTGACGTTCAGCGAAACGAACGTTTCCTTCGCATGATAGACGGGATTGAAGTCCGTATTGACCTTGCGAAAATCCGACGGATTCGAATTTCCCGGCGCCACGGCGGCAGGCTGCGTCAGATCGAATAATCCGAGTAACCCGAACAGCGGGCTGCCAAACGCATTGGTCAGACCCTGCTCGCTCGCGATCGTGTTGGTGAACTGCGCGTTGACGTTCAGCGCTTCGGTACCGGCCGAACCGGGCAGACAGCCGAGGATGCCGGTGGGATCGCGCGTGCAGAGCTGTTTCTGCGCACGCATTTTGCTGTCGTCTTCCTTGCTGAACGAGCCGACGATATCGACGGTTGTGTCTGTCGACGGCTCCCACCGAATGCTGCCGCGGTAAGAGTATGTGTCTTCGCCGTTGATGTGCGAGCCATCGTTGATGTTCAGCGCAAAACCGTCATGCCGGTGATAGTCGCCGGCAAGACGCACGCCGAGTTCGCCGTCGATGATCGGGATGTTCACCATCCCCTTCACCTCGACCTGGTTGTAATTGCCGTAGGTGATTTCGCCGTTGCCCGAATACGCATCGAGCTGCGGCTTTGCGGTGATGACGTTGATCGAGCCACCGGTCGCGCCGCGTCCATACAACGTACTCTGGGGGCCGCGCAGAATTTCGATATGGTCCAGATCGTAGAAGTTTGCCTCGGCGAGTGGGGGATCGGCGAGATAGACTTCATTCTCGTGGACCGCGACGCCAGATTCTGCATCGCCGGCTACCGCCACGATGCCGATGCCGCGGATCTGGAAGTCGGCGCCTGTGAAGTTGGTTTTCGAGTACGTGACGTTCGGTGTCGCGAACACCAGATCCTTGAACTCGACGATCTGGTGGGATTTCAAGTCCTGGCTGGAGAACGCCGTGACTGCGATTGGCACCGTTTGGATGTCTTCAGCCTTCTTTTCGGCCGTCACGACGACGGTCTCGATCTGGCCGAATGCGGGCACTGTCAAACACGTTGAAATCAGAAGAAAAGACGTGAAGACCGCCGAGTTTGACGGGCGGAGTGCTGCCGAAGATGCCATGATTTCGCTCCCACTTGTGATCAGTTTTTTGATTCGAAAGCCAATATAAATTTACGAGATAATGCGCTCGCGCTGGCCTGCGTCTAGCCCATAAAATCAGTCAGCGGCGTGATGTTTCCAAAATGCAACACGTGATGCTCGCGACTGGTTCAGCTCAGTCGTTGCTTCAATGACGCAGGCGTCAAATTGCTAGGTCGGGGCAGACGATCGCCGACTTTTGTCAGCTCGGACCCCGGCGGTCTGAGGACCGCGCCCTGAGTGCGCCCTGCGAAGTCCGCTGGCTGTCGAAAGCGGACGTTCGTCGGAGAGCTCAGTGGCTTAGTCTCACATCAGAAGACTCGTGCGCGGATCTCACGGCGAGCTTGGTAGAGCTCCCAGAACTTGTTTGCGACCACCGAGCTCTCGATGGCCTGGCCGTTATCCGGCGGGGTGCCCTTAATGGTGCCGGCAACCATAACCTCGCCGACATAAACACCGTCACCCTTCAGCCGCTGAGCGAGCAAACCGGCGAGCTTGTTTTTCGCCGCATTGGCGAACGCGATGCCCATGGCCTTCAGGTTGGTGGCGTACTCGTGCATCTGCGGAGTCGTCTCGCCGAACGCGCCGTTCGTAACGAGAACTGCTCCGTCTTTCGTGCTCTTCAGATCGGGGAGCGCTTCCTGGACGGCGGCAAGGAGCCCACCCACGGCGACGTCGAAGACACTCCGCACGGCGGCCGGGTCAGTAGTCACCACATCTCCCGCCGGGGCGCCGCCGAAGGCGTTCCAATGAATGACAGTGATGGGGCCGAACTCGGCGCGCCTTTCCTATGGCTGCGCGAATTGCATTGGGGCCTCCCGCGTCGGTCGGAAACGCCGCCGCAGAGATGCCTCTTGCCTTCAGCGCTCGGACGCCCGCGGCTAGACGCTCCTAGTTTCACGCGACAAGCGCGACGGAGAAGCCCTCCGCGCCGAACTTCTCGGCGATCGCGGTTGAGATGCCCGGTCCGAATCCAAGTATGATTGGAGGTCAACGGCGACAAACGAGGCCTTCCGGAATAAACAGATCAGACATCCGATTCTTCTCGAATGGTCAAAAGAGATTCGGTCCAATAATAGTTTGGTTTGATTTCCCGACACACAGCATCGAGGCCTCGTGCCCGCACTGGGAACAAGCCAGCTTTTTGCAAGAATGAGAGTTCGTCGCTTCTCACGTCAGCCGCTCGGGACTTTTTCGGGATTATGCGCGCCACTCGGGGCTATTTCGGGACTTTTGGTTCCGTTTTGTGCTTCGGACGCCGCAAGCCGCTGCGCGCGATTGCCTTGATTTATATGGGGTATTTTGGTCGGAGCGGCGGGATTTGAACCCACGACCCCCAGTCCCCCAGACTGGTGCGCTAACCAGGCTGCGCCACGCTCCGTATCCAATGTCTGCTTCGCTTAGGGCCGACAGGTCCGCCGGTCGAGGGTTCCGGTTCGCGAAAGGTCGCGGACTATAGTCGGCGACCGGCGCAGGGGCAAACGGTTCGTTTTCCGCCCTGACTTCGCCGTTTCAGACCTTCGACCGGGCGAGCGCGCCGCGCAACCGGCCCTTCAGTTGAAGCAATTCCGCCAGGAGGATTTCGAGCTTCACGCGCTTCTCCTCGGCGAGTTCTAGCGCCGGCATGTCTTCGACGGCGGGCATCACTTCGTCGGCGGGCACGGGATGCACGCGCTCGAGCACGGCCAATGCGGCGCGCGCGAATTGCGGTTCCTCCGGCACGGGAATGAACTCTGGCAATTTGCGCAGCGACGGGCTTTCGAATTTCATGTCTCCACGGCCCAACTCTGCGACATAGCGCAGGCCGCGTTCGCGCAAGACCTTCTGCACGCCCTTGATCGTGAATCCTTCGCGATAGAGAAGCGCGCGAATGCCGCGCAGCAGATCGACATCTTCCGGACGGTAGTAACGCCGTCCGCCTGCCCGCTTCACCGGCTTGATCTGGGTGAAGCGTCCTTCCCAGAAGCGCAGAACATGCTGCGGCACGTCAAGGTCGGTCGACACCTCGCTGATCGTCCGAAATGCTTCGGGCGATTTTACGCCGGCGGCAACAGAGGCAGATGATGATGCCAACATCGCGCATCAATCCTTGGCGTTCGGATCGGGCGTTTGGCCGTTTATGACAGCTTTGAGAACGTGGCTGGGGCGGAAGACGAGCACGCGCCGCGGCGCGATTGGAACTTCATCGCCCGTCTTCGGATTGCGTCCCATGCGCTGACTTTTTTGTCGTACAGCGAAAGTTCCAAAGGACGAGAGCTTCACCGTCTCGCCACGCGCGAGCGCCGAACACACTTCCTCGAGCATGTCTTCGACCATCTGTGCCGACTCGTTTCGCGACAGACCGACCGCCTGAAAAACGGCTTCCGTCAGATCGGCGCGTGTCAGGGTATTGGTTGTCATGGCGCGACTCCCCTAATCTTAACGAACGTTAGGGGTATGCAAATTTCGGGTCAACATCAAAGGGATAGACGGCATACCTAAAGAGGTGGATTACCAGCGGACCAGGCTGGCGCCCCAGGTGAAGCCGCCGCCCATGGCTTCGAGCAGGACCAGTTGACCCTTACGGATGCGGCCATCGGCAACGGCCGTGGCCAGCGCCAGCGGAACCGAGGCGGCAGAAGTGTTTCCATGCTGGGAGACGGTCGAAACGACTTTGCTGACCGGGATGCCCAGCTTGCGGGCCGTACCGTCCAGAATGCGCTGGTTGGCCTGGTGGGGCACGAACCAGTCTATGTCGGAGATCTTCAGGCCCGCCTCCTCCACCGAAGCAACGATCGCGGCCGAAATATTGGTTACCGCGTGGCGGAAGACTTCCTTGCCCTGCATGCGCAGATGGCCGGTCGTCTGGGTCGACGACGGACCGCCGTCGACATACAGAAGATCGTGAAGCCGGCCGTCGGAATAGAGCTTGGTGTTAAGGATGCCGCGGTCCGAATTGTCGCCCTTGCCCTTCTTGGCCTGAAGCACGACGGCGCCCGCGCCATCCCCGAACAGAACGCAGGTCGTCCGGTCGTTCCAGTCGAGCAGGCGGCTCATCGATTCGGCACCGACCAGGAGCACGGTCTTGGCCTGCCCGACCCTAATGAAATTGTCTGCAATGGACATCCCGAAGATGAACCCCGAGCAGACCGCCTGGACGTCGAAGGCTGCGCCGCGCGTCATGCCGAGGCGGGCCTGAAGCGTCGTTGCGGTTGCCGGAAAAGTTTCGTCTGGCGTTGTCGTCGCGACGACGATCATGTCGAGTTCGCCGACGTCCATCTTCGCGCTCGCAAGCGCCGCGCGCGCGGCGTTCAGCGCAAGGTCGGACGTCTTTTCGCCTTTTGCGACGACGTGGCGCTGATGGATTCCCGTGCGCTCGCGAATCCATTCGTCGCTGGTGTCGACGCGCTTGGCGAGTTCGGCGTTGGTGAGGACGGTCCGGGGCAGAAATGCGCCGCAGCCCATGATTTGAGAGCGGATCACGAAGCGGCCGCCTCCGGCTCAACGGTGTGAACGCCGCGGCGGTCGTCGATGATCTTGGCCACGACGCCTGCGCGCACCATGGCAATTGCCATGTCGAGTGCGCTGGCAAATCCGAGTTCGTCCGTGCCGCCATGGCTCTTCACCACGACGCCGTCGAGCCCGAGAAAAATGCCGCCGTTCGACGCGCGCGGATCGAGCTTGCGGCGCAGCGTGTTCAGCGCGCCGCCGGCAAAGAATCCGCCAAGCCGACCAAGGAACGAGCGCCGCAGCGCGCTGCGCAGGAAATGCGTAACCAGCTTTGCCGTGCCTTCGGCGGTCTTCAATGCGACGTTGCCGGTAAAGCCGTCGGTGACAATCACGTCGACCGTGCCTTCGGCGATGTCATCGCCTTCGACGAAGCCTGCGAATTCGATGGGCAGAGAGGAATTGTTGCGCAGGATGTGCGCCGCGCCTTTCACGGAATCGTTGCCCTTCACGTCTTCCGAACCGACATTGAGAATACCGACCGTGGGACGTTCCAGTCCCAGTATGGCGCGGGCGAAGGCTTCGCCCATCACCGCAAAATCGACAAGTTGCTCGGCGGTGACCGAGATGTTTGCGCCGACGTCGAGCACGACGCTCTGTCCACGCTTGGTCGGCCAAAGGGCTGCGATAGCCGGACGCGCGATGCCTTCAAGCGTTCCCAGTTGAACCATCGACATGGCCATCAATGCGCCGGTGTTGCCGGCCGAGACCGCGACTTCGGCTTCCTTCTTCTTCACCGATTCGATCGCGCGCCACATGCTGGTGTTTCGGCCGCGGCGAAGCGCCAGGCTTGGCTTTTCTTCCATCCGCACGCGCTCGGCGGTGTGGCGGATCGCAACGCGTTCGGCGAGCTTGCCGCGCTTGGCGAGCAAGGGTTTCAGTTCCGCTTCGTCGCCGTGAAGGATGAAGTTCACCGCCGGATGGCGAACCACCGAGCGCACCAGTGCGGCCACGACAATACCCGGACCGGCGTCGCCGCCCATCGCATCAATCGAGACGGTCAAATCGCGGGCCACAATTGCCTCGCTGTCAGGATTGGTTCCTCAGCCTTAATCAATCAGGCTTCGGTCTTCGTCACTTCGCGGCCATCATAGTGGCCGCAGGCGCCGCACACGTGATGCGGACGCTTCTGCTCGCCGCAGTTCGGGCACTCGTTATGGCTGGTCGGAGCCAGGCGATGATGCGACCGGCGCATGTTGCGCCGCGAAGGCGAGGTTTTTCTTTTTGGCACCGCCATGGCGGGTAACTCCTTTAAGCGCGACCCGCCGAAATGGTTTTCCGGTCCGGCGTCTGGCCGCGCGTCAATTCAACGACCGCACCGCTGACCGAATCGTCAGGCGTTGCGCACTGTCATGCGCGAACCATTTGACCGGGCGGGCAAAACAAGGGGCGGAAGTAGCAGGAAACCGCTGCAGGATTCAAGCCGGATCGGCGGGCGATTCTCCGGCATTAGCCAGGTTTCTTGAGGTTCTTGAGCACGGCAAATGGGCTTTCCGGCTGTCCGTCCGGGTCCGGGGGTGGACTAAACGCCACGCCCGGTGCGCGGGGGTAAGGGTCAATGGCCAGAATCAGTTCTTCCAGCAACGGGCCTGCGAGGTCGTAGTGGAGGTTCGAAATCTCCTCCCGGACGTCATCCTCGTCCGAGGGGATGGCGTCGACGAGGACGTCGCTGTCGGCGGGCGGCCGTCTGGTTTCGGTCAGGTGGAGTTCACGATGGATCTTGCGCTCCAGAAGGGACCGCACCGGCTCCAGCGTCACCACGCAATCCTGAACAATTTCGGCACGCATGTCCGCGTCATAGGTGAAACGCGCAGCCGAAAGCTTTTGCAGCGAGACGTGAGCCGAAAACGACTCTACGCGGCGAACTTCCGCCCAGTCCGCGATACGCTGCAGTTCGTCGCCGCGCGCGGTGACGACGACTTCATCGCCGGCCCGGCCAAGACTGCCGAGATTGTAGATGTGCTCAAAAGGCAGGGAATCGTGCGTCATGTTCAGGTGAGCCGCTTTGGCAAAGGTCCAAAATTCAGAATACCCGAGCGCGGATCGCAAGCGTCGAGGCAGGCGCGGGCCGTGAGCGCGTAGCGCGCCAGAGCCAGTGATTCATCTTCATGGTTCGCCTCGCCGCGATAGACATTGCGACGGATCGCGTCGGCCAGCGCTGCTTCGCCGGACGCCGCGCCATAAGCCTGCATCCGACCGTTGAAGGCATCGCCCATCTGCTTGATCTTTCGACCCATCCCCATGTCGCCGGCGCCAAGGTCGCGCAAGGCTTCGTCGAAGCCGACAAACAGAGCATCGGACAGTCCGTGCGCGACATCGTCCATCCCGCAAGCCCGCAGGCGGCCGAACACCAGCCAGGCATGCAGCGCAACCATGTCGAAACGGCCGTCAATAGAGTCGGCGACACCAAAATCCTTGAAAAACACCGGCTGGCGCGCCTGTGCGGTCAGGACGCCGTAAAGGGCGCGAACCAGCCGGGTCTTTTCCGAATTCCGGCGCAGGGCATTCAACATGAGAAAATTCTCCGAAACCGTCGGTCTTGCCAGCGCGCCGCACTGAGGCTAGCACATCCCCGGCGGGCGGGATTTATCCGGTTTGAGGACGAAGCGCATGCGTAAAATGGTTCTGGCCCTCACCGCTGTCCTCGTCATGGGCTGCACGCCCGTGACGAACACCCGCGGCTACCTGCCCGATCCGGACGCGGAAGCCGCGATCGGCGTCGGCAAGGATACCAAGACAAGCATTCAGCAAAGGCTTGGCTTTCCGTCCACTTCGGCGACGTTCAACGGCGACGCCTGGTATTATATTTCGAGCGTCGAGAAGGAAATCGCGTTCTTCCATCCGACGGTCGTGTCGCGGGCCATTCTGGCGGTCTATTTCGACAAAGACGGCAAGGTCACGGACGTGAAGCACTACTCGCTGCGCGACGGACATGTTGTCGCGTTCGAAGCGCGCCAGACGCCGACCAAAGGACGCGAGCTCACCTTTCTCCAACAGCTGTTCAACGCAACGCCCGGCGTTCCGATCGGTGGCGGCAGCGGCGGTCCCGGCGGCGGCAGCCCCAATCCTGGCGGTGGCGGTGGCGGCCCCCCGGGTGGTGGCGGCGGCTACCCATAAACCAAAAGAAAACGCGCGGAACTCTCGTTCCGCGCGTTTTTTTGCTTTCAGTGCCCTGCGATCAGCCAGCGTGCGCGAGGGTTGCGAGCAGCAGCAACGCCACGATGTTGGTGATCTTGATCATCGGATTGACGGCCGGGCCGGCGGTGTCCTTGTAGGGATCGCCAACTGTGTCGCCCGTCACGGCAGCCTTGTGGGCGTCCGAGCCCTTGCCGCCGAAGTGACCGTCTTCGATGTACTTCTTGGCATTGTCCCAAGCGCCACCGCCCGACGTCATCGAGATCGCAACGAACAGTCCCGTGACGATCACACCAAGGAGCATCGCGCCGAGTGCGCTGAACGCCTTGCCGCGATCGGCCACCAGATCGATCACGAAGAAGAACGCGATCGGCGACAGAACCGGCAGCATCGACGGGATGATCATCTCGCGGATCGCAGCCTTGGTCAGCATGTCGACCGCACGGCCGTAGTCCGGCTTCTGCGTGCCGTTCATGATACCCGGCATGGCCTTGAACTGCCTGCGCACTTCCTCGACCACGGCGCCAGCCGCGCGTCCGACCGCCGTCATCGCCATGCCGCCGAACAGATAAGGCAACAGGCCGCCGAGCAGCAGTCCGACCACCACGTACGGATTCTCGAGCGAGAAATCCAAGGTCACGCCCTTGAAGTAACTGAACGTGGTCGCACCGGCCTTGTTGGCTTCGCCGATGAAGAAGTTCAGGTCCGACGTATAGGCCGCGAACAGCACCAGCGCGCCGAGGCCCGCCGAGCCGATCGCATAACCCTTGGTCACGGCCTTCGTCGTGTTGCCGACCGCGTCGAGCGCATCGGTCGTCTTACGCACTTCGCCTTCCAGACCGGCCATTTCGGCAATGCCGCCGGCATTGTCGGTAACCGGACCGAACGCGTCGAGCGCCACGATGAAGCCTGCGAGCGAAAGCATGGTCGACACCGCAATCGCGATGCCGAACAGACCGGCCAGATTGAAGGCGACAACGATGCCGACGCAGATCGCGATCGCCGGCAAAGCGGTGGATTCCATCGAGACGGCCAGGCCCTGAATCACGTTGGTGCCGTGACCCGTGACCGAAGCCTGCGCGATCACCTTCACGGGACGGAAGTTCGTGCCCGTGTAGTATTCGGTGATCCAGATCAGCGCGCCCGTGACGGCGAGACCGACGATGCCGCACTCGAACAGGCTGACGCCCGTGAACTCGAGCCCGCCGCTGGTCGTCAGTGTGCCGTGGATGCCGCCGTCGACGCCGCGCAGGATCCAGTTGATCAACGGCCAGAGCGCCGCCAACGACAGCACGCCGGTTGCGATCACGCCCTTGTAGAGCGCGCCCATGATGTTCTTGGACGCACCCAGACGCACGAAGAACGTGCCGATGATCGACGTCACGATGCAGGCGCCCGAGATCGCGAGCGGCAGCAGCATCAGGGAATTGCGAACATCGCCCTGGAAGTAGATCGACGCGAGCACCATCGTGGCGACCGTGGTCACCGCAAAGGTTTCGAACAGATCGGCCGCCATGCCGGCGCAGTCGCCGACATTGTCGCCGACATTGTCTGCGATCGTGGCCGGGTTGCGCGGGTCGTCTTCGGGAATTCCCGCCTCGACCTTGCCGACCATGTCGCCGCCGACATCCGCACCCTTGGTGAAGATGCCGCCGCCGAGACGCGCGAAGATCGAGATCAGCGAAGCGCCGAAGCCGAGCGCGACGAGCGAGTCGACGATAACGCGGCCTTGATGCGAGTCGTCCAGGCTGAGATGCAGGCCGGCCGTCAGGAACGCGTAGTAGCCGGCGACGCCCAGCAACCCGAGACCGACGACGAGCATGCCCGTGACAGCGCCGGAGCGGAACGCAACCGACAAGCCCTGCGCCAGACCCTGGCGGGCGGCCTCAGCCGTGCGAACATTGGCGCGCACAGAGACGTGCATGCCGATAAAGCCCGCGGCTCCGGAGAGAATTGCGCCGATGGCGAACCCGACCGCTTCTTCCCAACCAAGGAAGAAGAAGGCGAGCGCGAAGATGACGACGCCGGCAACGGCGATCGTCATGTACTGACGGCTCAGATAGGCGGCTGCACCTTCCTGAATGGCCGCTGCGATTTCCTGCATGCGCGCATTGCCCGCGCTCATGCTGAGGACGGAACGGATGGTCCAGGCGCCGTAGACAAGCGCCAGCACACCAGCCGCCAAAACAAGTTCAAGCTCTAGACCCATGGTAGATCCCTCTTTTTTTGGATACCCCGGACGGCGCGAAGTGACCGCCGATCCCCATGGCCGGCCGGAAGGACCTACCGCTTCAAGGGCGGCGAACATATGCCAAAAGCGGGGCCGCTAAGCAACATTCCTGCGATGTCGCAGGGACGGCGGGGAGTGCCTAGCTCGGCGGGGTCGCGACCAGGGCTTCGCTGGGATGCATCTCGGCGATCTGGACCTGAATGATGACGACGGAGGATATCTTTGCCGCGCCGACGATTCGCTCCACATCGGCCGTCAGGCGCGCAATAAGGGCCACATTGTCGACGGTCTTGGGATCGGTCGTTTTGGCGATCGGCGCGGCGTTGACGTCGCGGACAAAGGCGTCCTGGATGAACGGGATCTTGTTGCGAACCTCCAGAGACGCATCGCGTGACCTCGTAACGACTTTCGAGGAAATATAGGCGTAGCCCGTAAGCTTCCCGTCGACGCACATGGGCGCGATGAGGAACGGCATTTCGACGTTCGTGCCGGGGTCGCCGGCCTTTTCGCCAGCCATGGCCGCCCCGCCCGAAAAGGCAAGGAGAAGGGCGCAAAGGGCGAGAGCTGCACGCATCCGGCCAGCCTCGCAAATCCGAGCTAACAGAGCGTTTACGCCCTAGAAGTGGGTGTAGCCGGTACGTTTGGCCGCAATTGGGCCACCTTGCCTGTTCAGGAGCGCAACTCCCCTGCCCTTCATCACCCAGCCGATCTCGGTGACGGGCACTCCGGCGGCCTTCGCTGCCGCGATGACTTTGGCCCGCTTGGCACGAGGCGCGGTGAACGCGATCTCATAGTCATCGCCGGCTGTTGCCGCGCGAAGCACCGCCTTGTCGTCGGAGCCCCATGCCTTCCGCAGCGCGTCTGACAGGGGCACCTGTGAAGCGCGGACGGCGATGTGAACTTTCGAGACGTCTGCAATATGACCGAGGTCGGCCAGCAGACCGTCCGACACATCCAGCGCGGCGCTCGCGATGCCGCGAAGCTTTTGCCCCAGCGCTACGCGCGGCTGGGGCACGCGATAGCGCGCGATGAGCAACGGCCGCACGGCTTTGGATTTGAGTGCCTCGAGCCCGCCACTGCTGTCACCGATTGAACCCGAGACAAAGACGAGGTCACCCGGCGCAGCGCCGCTGCGCAGGATTGCCTTGCCCTGCGGCACATAGCCGAACGCGGCAATCGAGATGGTCAGCGGACCCGGCGTCGACGACATGTCGCCGCCGAGCAGCACAATTTTGAATGCACGCTGATCGTCGGCGAGACCGTGCGCGAAATTGCGTAGCCAGCTTGTGCGAATATCCTTTTTGAGGACGAGCGTCAGAAGATAGCCGAACGGCGCTGCGCCCTTCGCCGCGAGATCGGAAAGATTTACGCGCAATGCCTTCCTGGCGATCGTGTTCGCAGGATCGTTCGGAAAAAAGTCGACCCCTTCCACAATCGTGTCGGTCTTCAGGATGAGATCCTTGCCTGGGCGAGCGCGCAGCACCGCCACGTCATCCTTCAGCTCGAGCGCCGCCTTCGACGTCGCCAGCGGCGCGAATATCTCTTCGATCAGCTTGAATTCGGAAAGCGGCATGGCCTGCTCTTTGACGGGACGCTCATAGGGTTCTGGTCTCTTATAAGCGAGGCGCGTTCGGCCCAATGCAATTTACATAGGATTATTTTACTACATGCCCTTGAAATAGGATTTTTCTCTCCTACTTTGGGAGAATGATGGAGAAAACCCGGCGCGGGCCGCGAAAAAAGCCCGGGCGTCTAAAACTGAAGCTCGTCCTCGGGCGGCGTCTCGCCGAATTCCGGCGCGCGCTTGCGATGGGCGAGCTTGTCGAGGACGGCGTTCACAAATCCCGGCTCGTCGCCGCTGAAGAAGGCGTGGCTGATTTCGAGATATTCGTCGATCACCACCTTCGCCGGTACATCGCGCCGGGCAATCAGTTCATAGGCGCCGGCGCGCAGGATCGCGCGCAGAATGGAGTCGACGCGTTCGAGCCGCCAGTCGGACGCGAGGCACTTGGCAATCGACCGGTCGATCTCAACCTGGTGCTGCGGCACGCCGCGGACGATGGCGCCGAAAAATTCCTCATCGCCCGGTCCGGCGTCCTTCATTTCCGGTTCGTGCTCGAAGCGATGTTCGATGAACTCGCTGGCGACCGCTTCGGCATCGACGCCGGTCAGTTCCATCTGATAGATCGCCTGCACCGCAGCGAGACGCGACGCGCGCCGAGCCTCATGCGTGCCGCCGGCCGCGCTCATCGGTGCACGCCGAGGCGGTTTCGGATGTTGACCAGCGCCAGGCAGGCGCGCGCGGCATCGCCGCCCTTGTCGCCGTCATCGACGGCGGCGCGCACGAGCGCCTGCTTTTCGTTCTCGACGGTGAGTATCCCGTTTCCGACGCATAGGCCGCTGTTGATCCCGAGATCCAGGAGACCGCGGGCGGATTCGCTCGCGACGATTTCAAAATGGTAGGTCTCGCCGCGAATGACGCAGCCGAGCGCGACATAGCCATCGAACGATTTGCCGCCATGCTCGCCGCCGCGCGCCGCCAGGGCGATCGCCGTCGGTATTTCGAGCGCGCCGGGAACCGCGATCCGTTCGAAATGCGCGCCCGCCTTTTCAATCGCCGCAGTCGCGCCGTCGAGCAGCATGTCCGAGATGTGGGCGTAGAACCGGGCCTCGACGATCAGGATATTGCTGCTCATGTCTCAGCCCTTTGCCTTGCCGCGAATGGCATGGGTGCCCACGATGTTGAGATCATAGCCTTCGAGCGCCACGATTTTCTTTTCCGGCGTGTCGGTCAGAAGGATCATGTCCTTGACGCCCAGGTCGAGAAGTATCTGCGCGCCGACGCCATATTCCTTGACGCGGCGGCGGTCGATGTCCTCGGCAACCCTGCGCGTCACCACGTCCGACACGAAGGTCGGCCGCGTCGTGCGCAGAAGCACGACGACGCCGCGCCCTTCCTTGGCGATGATGCGCATGGATTCGCCGAGCACGTCGCGCTCATATGGCTTCCAGTCGAGCATGTCGCTGAAGATGTTGACGGCGTGCATGCGGACGAGCACGGGTTCAGGCGTGGAGATATCGCCCTTCACCAGCGCGATATGCTCGGCATATTCGAGCGTATTCACATAGATGCACATTTGCCATGTGCCGCCATTGTGGCTCTCGAACGGCGCCTCCACCGTGCGCTTGACGAAGTGGTCGTATTTGCGCCGATAGGCGATGAGGTCCGCGATGGTGCCGATCTTCAGGCCGTGAAGCTGCGCGAACGGCACGAGATCGGGCATCCGCGCCATTGTGCCATCGTCATTCATGATCTCGCAGATCACGCCGGCCGGATTGAGACCGGCAAGCCGCGCGATGTCGACCGCTGCCTCGGTGTGCCCTGCCCGTACCAGCGTGCCGCCATGACGCGCGACGAGCGGAAAGACATGACCCGGCGAAACGATGTCGCTCGAACCCTTTGTCGGATCGATCGCAACCGAAATCGTGTGCGCGCGGTCATGCGCCGAGATGCCGGTCGAAATGCCTTCCTTGGCCTCGATGGAAATCGTGAACGCCGTCTGGTTCGGCGTGCCGTTGACCTGCGTCATCATCGGAATGTTGAGTGTGTTGGCGCGATCCTGGGTCAGCGCAAGGCAGATCAGGCCGCGTCCGTTCTTGGCCATGAAGTTCACGGCCTGCGGCGTGCACATCTGCGCCGGAATGACGAGATCGCCTTCGTTCTCGCGATCGTCGGCGTCCATGAGGATGAACATGCGCCCGTTGCGCGCATCCTCGATCACGTCTTCGATCTTGGAGATGTAGTCGTGGTAGACGGAAACGTTCATCCTTTGACGAGCCTCGCCACATATCGCGCCAGAAGGTCGATCTCGAGATTGACCTTCGAACCGGGCTTCAGCCGGCCGAACGTCGTGACCTTGGACGTATGCGGAATGATGTTGACGCCGAAGCGGGTGCCTTCGGCTTCGTTGACCGTCAGCGACACGCCATCGAGCGCGACGGAACCCTTCGATGCGATGAACTTCGAGAGCGCCAACGGCACCTCGAACGTGATGCGCGTGGACTCGCCTTCGGGCGCCATCAGTTTCACTTCGGCGACACCGTCGACATGACCGCTGACGATATGCCCGCCAAACTCGTCGCCGACGCGCATCGGCCGTTCCAGGTTGACCGGGTCGCCGGCCTTCCAGCTGCCGATCGTGGTCTTGGAAAGCGTTTCGCCCGAAGCCGTGACGGCAAACCAGCTGTCCTTGCCCGTCCCCTTGTCGACGACGGTCATGCAGACGCCCGAGCAGGCGATCGACGCGCCCATGTCGACGTTCGACAAGTCGTAGTTGGTCGAGATCACGATATGCGTGTCGCCACGCTTCTCGATATGGCGAATGCGCCCGACATCTGTGACGATTCCAGTGAACATGAGTTCCTTTTAGGCCTTGGCCACGAAGCTTTCCAGAAGGTCGATTCCGAGCATCCTCTGCGCGACACGATGAAAGCGCGGCGCTTGCGCCAGTGTCAAAGCGGCCAGCGCGTCGATCGCGCTGTGCCCTGCGGCGCCAAGGGCCATCGGAGCGGTAAAAATTTCCAGCCGATCCGCCAATCCGCGATCCAGAAACGCGGCATGAACGGTCGCGCCGCCCTCCACCAACAGTCGCGTAATCTTCCGCTTCGACAGCTCGGTCAGCAATGCCATGAGGTCCGGCCTGCCCCGCGCGTCGCGCGTGACTTGCACGACCTCCACGCCAAGCGCGCGCAGCTTGTCGCCGCCTTCGACCGCCGTCGTGAACACGATCGTCGGCGTCCGCTTCGCGGTGACCGCGAGCCTGGAGCGTTCGCTGAGGCGCAATCGGGTGTCGAGCACCACGCGGATCGGCGAATGAGATTCGAGGCCAGGCAGGCGGCATGTCAGCTCTGGATCGTCGGCAAGAATCGTGTTGATGCCGACGAGCATCGCGTCGTTCCGCGCGCGCAGCAGATGACCGTAGCGGCGCGCTTCTTCGCCCGTGATCCATTTGCTGTCGCCCGAAACGGTCGCAGTCTTGCCGTCCAAACTCTGTGCGATCTTCAGCGTCACGAATGGCCGCGATGCGCTCGTGCGTTTGAAGAACCCTTCGTGGCTCCCGATTGCCTCTTTTTCGAGAATTCCGGTGACGGCCTCGATACCCGCCGCGCGCAGCTTGGCGATACCCTGGCCGTTCGTGCGCGCATCCGGATCCTCGACCGCGATGACGACTCGCGCCACGCCTGCGCTCACAAGCGTGTCGGCGCAGGACGGCGTTTGAGTGACCTGTGCGCAGGGCTCAAGCGAGACGTAGGCTGTGGCGTCGCGCGCCGCGCTGCCTGCCTGCGCGAGTGCATCGGCTTCGGCATGGGGGCGGCCGCCATCAGAGGTGCGTCCGCGCCCTACGACGCGCCCGTCTTTCGAGACAATGACGCAACCGACCGATGGATTGGCGCCCGTGCGACCGATCCCGCGCCGTCCGAGCGCGAGTGCGTGCCGCATGTGAGAGAGATCGTTCAACGGCGGATGCGGCTAATCCTTTTCGCCGCCCTCCAACTCACCGATCAGGGCCTCGAAATCCTTGGTCTCGCGGAAGTTCTTGTAGACCGACGCGAAACGCACATAGGCCACCTTGTCCAGGCTCGACAGCGCCTGCATCACCAACTCGCCGATCACCGGCGACGGGATCTCGTTCTCACCCATGCTTTCAAGGCGCCGGACGATGCCGGTGATCATGCGATCTATTCGCTCGCGTTCCACGGGCCGTTTGCGCAGGGCATGCGTGATGGAGCGTTCCAGCTTCTCGCGCTCGAACGGTTCGCGGCGATTGTTCTTCTTGACGACGATCAGCTCGCGCAGCTGCACGCGCTCGAAGGTCGTGAAGCGCCCGCCGCATTCCGGGCAATGGCGCCTGCGCCGGATCGCCGAATTGTCTTCGCTTGGACGGCTGTCCTTCACCTGGGTGTCGTCATGTCCGCAGAATGGGCAACGCATGGCGGGCTGCTCTTTCGTCTATGGGTAGATTGGGAAACGCTTGCACAACACGCCGACACGCTCGGCCACGCTTGCTTCGACGGCCGGATCCCCGGCGTCGCCATTCTTCGACACGGCGTCGACGACGTCGACGATCAGCTTGCCGATTTCCTTGAACTCGGCTGGGCCAAAACCGCGCGTCGTGCCGGCCGGCGTGCCAAGCCGGATGCCGGACGTGATCGCCGGCTTCTCGGTATCGAACGGAACGGAATTCTTGTTGGTCGTGATGCCGGCGCGATCGAGCGCTTTTTCAGTTGGCCGGCCCGTCGCCTTCTTCGGACGCAGATCGACGAGCATCAGATGCGTGTCCGTTCCGCCCGAGACGATGTCCAGACCATCAGCCTTCAAGGTTTCGGCGAGAACCTTCGCGTTCTCAACGACAGCCTTGGCGTAGAGCTTGAACTCCGGACGCAGCGCTTCGCCGAACGCGACAGCCTTGGCGGCGATGACATGCATCAGCGGACCGCCCTGCAGTCCCGGGAAAACGGCCGAGTTGATCTTCTTTCCGAGATCGGCATCCCGCGACAGGATCATGCCGCCGCGCGGTCCGCGCAACGTCTTGTGCGTTGTGGTCGTGACGACATGGGCGTGATCGAGCGGACTTGGATGCACGCCGCCGGCGACGAGACCGGCGAAGTGCGCCATGTCGACCATGAAATAGGCGCCCACAGAATCTGCGATCGCACGGAAGCGCGCAAAATCGATGATCCGCGCATAGGCCGATCCGCCGGCAATGATGATCTTGGGCTTGTGCTCCTTCGCCAGCTTTTCGACTTCATCCATATCGATGCGCTGATCCTGGCGGCGAACCGTATAGGAAACCGGCTTGAACCATTTGCCGGACTGGTTGGCCGGCGAGCCGTGGGTCAGATGTCCGCCAGCCGAGAGATCGAGGCCCATGAACGTGTCGCCCGGCTGCATCAGCGCGAAAAACACGGCCTGGTTCGCCTGTGCGCCGGAATGCGGTTGTACGTTCGCGAAGGAGCAGTTGAACAGGCGGCACGCCCGCTCGATGGCCAATTCCTCGGCCACGTCGACATATTCGCAACCGCCATAGTAGCGACGGCCAGGATAGCCTTCCGCGTACTTGTTCGTCAGCACCGAACCCTGGGCTTCCAGGACCGCCTTGCTCACAATATTCTCGGACGCGATCAGTTCAATCTTGTCGCGCTGCCGGCCCAGCTCATCCGCGATGGCGCGCGCAACCGCGGGGTCGCTGGCCGCCAAGCCACGGGTGAAAAACTCCGAATCCTTCGTTCCAGCCGCGTTCGCCAACGCCACCATTCCAAAACCCCGTCAAAGAAAACCGTCGCCCGACTATCCTGCCGACTGAGCCGCTACCCCTACCCCTTTACCAAATCTAGCGCCAGACCGGCGTTCCCATCCCACCTGTGCGCCGACCGGAGGTCGCGCCGGAATGGCCAAATTTGCCCGAAAAAACTTGACGCAAAGGCAGCCAAGTATTCACCAATTGATGAAATAAGTAATCTGCATGAGACTTCAGTAAAGCACCTGATTCAGAGCGGACATTCCGGTAAACCGTCATTTGGTAATTACCTATTTTGGATTTCGCTCCATCTTTTTGCGACCAGGACATCTTGATTTCGGCTCGACTGCACGCAATACAAAATGAAACTTGTGCTTCCGCGTTAACCCATGAGTAGAGGGTGTGTTCAATGAGTACCCAAGCCGCAACAGCCGAAACCTCCAGCGAGCTTCTCAAACTCGTCAGCGAGATCGTCGCATCCTATGTGAGCAACAATCCCGTGCCGGTGAGTGAGTTGCCGGCCATGATCCGCAGCGTGCATGCCACGCTGGGCGGTCTGACGGGTTCGACGGCCATCGATGCGGTGACGTCGCAAAAGCCATCCGTTCCGATCAAAAAATCGATCACGCCGGAATATTTGATCTGCCTGGAAGACGGCAAGAAGCTGAAGATGCTGAAGCGCTATCTGCGTTCCCGCTACGGCTTGTCGCCGGACCAGTACCGCACCAAGTGGGGCCTTCCGGCCGACTATCCGATGGTCGCTTCGAACTACGCGGCGCAACGTTCGGAGTTCGCCAAGAAGATCGGGCTTGGCCGCAGCGCGCCGGCCAAGGGCCGCCGCCGCGGATAGGTTGGCGCGGCGATCAGGTTTTGCCGCGCTCCTTGTTCAGCATGTAGGTCAATTTGCGGACAGCCGCATCCGCGAGCGCGCCGCGTGCCGCGCCTGCGGGGCCCATCACACTCGCCTCCGTGCCGGACTTGGAGTCGATCGCCGTTACTTTGACGAAGCCGCCCTGAACGACGAACTCAACATAGATCTCGCCGCCACCCGGTTTGCCGGGCGCTGCCATCACGCGGCGCGTTGCAGCTTGTGCGCCGTCCAGACCTGGTCGAGAGCGCACACCAGAGCGTCCATCATTTCGTCCGTGTGCATCGGGGAAGGCGTGAAACGTAGCCTTTCCTTGCCGCGCGGAACGGTCGGAAAGTTGATGGGCTGCACATAGATTGCATGATCGCGCAGCAGCGTGTCGGAAACCGACTTGCAGAGCGCCGCATCGCCGACGAAGACGGGAACGATGTGGCTTGGCGACTCCATGACGGGCAATCCGGCCTCTGTCAGAAGACGCTTCAACCGCGCCGCGCGCTCATGAAGACGCGTGCGTTCAACTTCGCTCGTCTTGAGATGGCGAATGCTGGCCAGAACGCCAGCGGCAATCGCCGGCGCCAACGACGTTGTGAAAATGAAACCGGGCGCGAACGACCGGATGCAATCGACCAGTTCGTTCGACGCGGCAATATATCCGCCCATGACGCCGAACGCCTTGGCAAGCGTACCCTCGACGATGTCGATGCGGTCCATCACGCCATCGCGCGCTGCAACGCCTGCGCCGCGCGGGCCGTACAGGCCAACGCCGTGTACTTCGTCCAAGTACGTGAGCGCGCCGTATTTGTGCGCCAGATCGCACAATCCTTCGAGGCGGCCAAAATCGCCGTCCATGGAATAGACGGATTCGAACGCGATGAGCTTTGGCGCAGACGGATCGGCCGCTTTGAGCAATTCTTCGAGGTGTGCGAGATCGTTGTGGCGAAAAAGATGCTTCTCCATTCCGCTGTGCTTGATGCCTTCGATCATCGAGGCGTGATTCAGCTCGTCGGAGAAGATGACGAGACCCGGCAAAAGTCTTCCGAGGGTCGCGAGCGTGGCGTCGTTGGAGATATAGCCCGACGTGAAGAGCAAGGAGGCTTCCTTGCCGTGCAGGTCGGCGAGTTCACGCTCGAGCTCGACATGATAGTGGGTCGTGCCTGAGATGTTTCGGGTGCCGCCCGCACCGGCGCCGGTCGCGTCGATCGCCTCATGCATCGCTGCGAGGACGGCCGGATGCTGACCCATGCAGAGATAGTCGTTGCTGCACCACACGGTGATCGGGCGCTTGTTCGCGTCCGTATAGAAATCTGCTTTCGGATAGCCGCCGCGCTGGCGAACGATGTCGGCGAAAACGCGATATCGTCCCTCACGCCTCAGACCGGCAAGGGCATCGCGAAAACGAGTTAGATATGGAAACGACATGATTTCAGTCTCTTGCAGCGGGTTTCTCACCCGGTTTTCAAGTCTTCCAACCGGCTCAGACCTTAACCCAACCCCTGCCCCCTTGCCTAAGCTATTTGTCACATGACAGCCCACTTTCTGAAGCTGGCCATCATGTTGGGAGCCACTAGTGAACTCTGGCTCATCAGCCTCACCGTTAAATATTCCAGCATTGTCGACATCTTTGGGGGCGCCGTGATTTGCCCTCGTCGCCTGGACCACCGCCCGCGCCGGACCAAGCATGGGGCCTCGCGCCGGGTTGGTTCTGGCCCTGGTCAACGCCTGGTCCCTTCTCCTCAGTGTTCAAATGTCGACTGTGTCCGACGCACCAGCGGCTTCGTGCCTCGGCCGCCTAGGAGGCAATAGCAACAGCAGCGTTGACCGCCATGGCGATCAACACTGTGTTGAAAAAGAACGACACGACGGAATGCGCCAGCACGGTCCTTCGCATCTCCGTGGTTTGAACGAGCGCATCCGACACTTGCGCCGTCATGCCGACGACGAGCGCAAAGTACATGAAATCCCACGGCCCCGGTTCGATGCACTCCGGAAATTTGAGCGGCGGAACGTAGCCTTCTTCTTCGTCGTCATTGTAGTAGAGATGCGCGTAGCGCAGTGCCGATACAGTGTGCAGCATGAACCAGCCGAGCGGCGCACCGGCGAGCGCGAAGGAAAGAGTCACCGGACTGTTCAGGCTCTTTTCATGCAGCGTGGCAAACACCGCGAAAGACGCGTACGCGATTGCCCCGATCGTGATGAGCGTGACAGCGATTCCCCCCTCATCTTCAATATCTGCCCGTCGCCGCAGATCTGCGGAGGTCATGTGGAACAATAGCCACCAGCTCATCACCAGGAAGGACAGGAAGAAGGAGTCGCCGGCGATCGCTTCAGGCAGCGGCGACCGCAAGTTTCGCGACAGCACAAGTGCGGCCACGCCGATGACCATCGCCAGGTAGAAGCGGCTATGGTGGTGAAGCTGGCTGGAAATGAACGAAGGCAGCGATGCCTCCCTTTAGGGGCGCCGCCGCCATTCGTACATGAGTCGCTGACGACTTAGAGCCGGAAACGGACCTGGTCGATCCAGAAACGTTCCATGCGCTTGAGCGTGACGTTCAGCGAGTCGAGATCCTCCGATGCCACATTGCCCACCGCGTTGAGCGACCCCAGATGCCGGGTGAAGAGTTCGCGAAGCATGTCGCGCACCGCCTCGCCCTTGCGCGTCAGTCGTACGAGAACCGAGCGGCGATCGGCCTCGGAGCGTTCGTGATGGATATATCCGGCCTCGACGAGCTTTTTGAGGTTGTAGGACACGTTGGAGCCCAGATAGTGGCCGCGCGTGCGCAGTTCGCCTGCCGTAAGTTCCTGGTCTCCGACATTGAACAGCAAAAGCGCCTGAACGCTGTTGATCTCGCGTTCGTCGCGGCGATCAAGCTCGTCCTTGATCACATCGAGCAATTGCCGATGCAGTCGCTCAACAAGGTTGAGCGTCTCGAGATAGTACTTTGCTTCCACGCGTGCGCCTTCATGCGCACCGGTCTGCGGCTTCGCAAAAGCTGTCATCGTCTTCCCACCGCTTTTTCGCGGGGCCCACCTGTTGTTATGAACAGGAGACTAGGAGCTATTTGTTAAAACACAGTAAAATCGGTTACGGCGTACGAAATCACTGGCGCGAAAGTTCCCGCGCGACGATTACCCGCATGATTTCATTGGTGCCTTCCAGAATCTGGTGGACCCGGAGATCGCGCACATGCCGTTCTGCGGGGAAATCCTTCAGATAGCCGTAGCCGCCATGAAGTTGCAGCGCATCATTGGCGATCTTGAAGCCGGCATCGGTGGCAAACCGTTTCGCCATGGCACACAACATCGTGGCGCGGGCGTCACGTCTGTCGAGTGCTGCCGCCGCACTCCTGATCATCAGGCGTGACGCTTCGAGTTCCGTCGCCATGTCGGCCAGCTTGAACTGGGAAGCCTGGAAATCGCCGATCGCCCGGCCGAACTGCTTGCGATCCTTTGCATAGGCCATTGCCTCATCGAGCGCCGCGCGAGCAGTACCGACCGAACAGGCACCGATATTGATGCGCCCCCCATCGAGACCGCTCATTGCAATGCGAAAGCCCTCGCCTTCCACGCCGATGCGGTTGGCTACCGGCACGCGGCAATCCTCGAAGATCACCTGGGCCGTCGGCTGGCTGTTCCAACCCATCTTTCGTTCTTTCTTGCCGAACGACAGACCCGCAGTGCCTTTCTCCACGACAAGACAGGAGACGCCTTTCGGCCCGTCTTCGCCGGTTCGCACCATGCAGACATAGACATCCGAAACGCCGGCGCCCGAGATAAACGCCTTGGCGCCATTGAGCACATAATGGTCGCCGTCTTTCGCGGCCTTCGTTTTGAGGCTCGCTGCGTCCGATCCCGCGCCAGGTTCGGTCAGGCAGTAGCTGGCAATCTTTTCCATCGTCGTCATCTTCGGCAGGAAGCGCTTGCGCTGCTCCTCGCTGCCGTAGCGATCGATCATCCAGGATGCCATGTTGTGAATGGAGATGAACGCGGCCGTCGATGTGCAGCCGGCCGAAAGTTCTTCCATGATGATCGCAGCATCCAGCCGCGACATCTCCGAGCCGCCGACGTCGGCCTTCACATAGATTCCCGCGAACCCAAGCGCCGCGGCTTCGCGCAACGTGTCGACCGGAAAAATCTCCTTCTCGTCCCACTCCGCGGCGAAGGGGGCGAGCCGCTCCCATGCAAAGCGGCGCGCCGCGTCCTCAATCGCGCGCTGGTCTTCGTTGAGCTCAAAATCCATGGCTACCTGTCACATTCCCGTCGCTGTCCGGCCAGCTATCGTGCTGCCACGAAGCCAGAATTAGCCGGGTTTTCACCGTCAGCAAAGGCGGCACGGCCTTCGGACGCCTTGAATCCCACGGCTGGACTTGGCAAGACACTGACATGAGCCAGTTTCCTGCCACGCGCCTCCGCCGTTTGCGCCGCCATGACTGGACGCGCCGTCTCGTGGCGGAATCGACGCTTTCCGCAGCCGACTTCATCTGGCCGCTCTTCGTCATCGATGGCGAGAAGAAGCGCGAGCCAGTACCATCCATGCCGGCCGTCGATCGGCTTTCCGTCGATCTCGCGGTCGGTGCTGCGGAAGAAGCCGCCAAGCTCGGCATTCCGGTCGTGGCGCTCTTTCCCTACACCGACCCGTCGCTCCGGTCAGAGGATGGCCGGGAAGCCACGAACGCCGGCAATCTGATCTGCCGCGCCGTCCGCGCAATCAAGAAGGCTGTTCCGGAAGTGGGTGTCCTCTGCGATGTGGCGCTCGATCCCTACACCAGCCATGGCCATGACGGTCTTCTGATCGACGACTATGTCGCGAATGACGAAACGCTCGAAGTGCTCGTCCGCCAGGCGCTGGTCCAGGCTGAGGCCGGATGCGATATCATCGCGCCGTCCGACATGATGGATGGGCGCGTCGGCGCCATCCGAACGGCTCTGGAAGCAAACGGTCACAAGAACACGCTGATCATGGCCTATGCCGCCAAATACGCGTCGGCGTTCTATGGCCCGTTCCGTGACGCTGTCGGCTCATCAAAAACTTTGAAGGGCGACAAGCGCACCTATCAAATGGATCCGGCAAATGGCGACGAGGCCCTGCGTGAAGTCGCGCTCGACATCGCCGAGGGCGCCGACATGGTGATGGTCAAACCTGGCATGCCCTATCTCGACCTGGTGTATCGCGTGCGCGAAAAGTTCGGCGTGCCGACTTTCGCCTATCAAGTGTCGGGCGAGTACTCGATGCTCGCCGCCGCAGCCGAACGCGGCTGGCTCGACCGCGACCGCGTCATTCTCGAAAGCCTGATGGGATTCAAGCGTGCCGGCGCCAGCGGGATTCTGACATATTTCGCGCGCGACGCGGCGAAGCTTCTTCGCAAGAGCTGAGCCACGATTTCGTCAGTCGCGTTTAGTAGAGAACAGGCTGCGCAGAATGATTTCGGCTCGCGACGGAAGCACGTCGAGGCCGGACTTGCGCTGGCCGAGATCGACGACGTTGCGCAAGATCAGCATCGCAAGCCCATGGACCGCGGCCCAAACCGCAAGACCGAGCGCAGAGTCGTGCAGCGCCGTTCCAATCTCATTGCCGACGGCGTCCGCCATTTCGCCCAGCTTCGGAAACGAGTCGCGATTGGGCAGTTGCGGACCGAACATCAAACTCGCGAGGGCCGGCCTGCGGGCAACGAACCTCATGTAGGCTGCGCCGATCTTCGCGATGCGGTCGGCCTCCTCTTCCGGCGACGCAACGGCGGCGTGGATTTCTTCACGCAGTTCCACAAAACCTTCCATCGCCAGCTCGACTAGCAGCGCTTCGTGATTGGGAAAGTGCCTGTATGGAGCCGCGTGGCTTACACCGGCACGCCTGGCAACGGCGCGAAGGCTGAGCTCCGACAGCTCTTCTTCTTCGAGAATTGAACGGGCGGCATCAAGCAGCGCATTGCGCAGATCGCCATGGTGATAGGAGCGCCCGCGCCCCATTTCCCCGGTGCCGTCCGATCTATCCATCACGTGCCCTTTTTGTAGGCTTCCTGCCGCGCAAACAAACTTGATGTGTCCCAGCGCCTGCCGCCCATCTTTTCGACCTCAGCGTAGAACTGGTCAACTAACGATGTAACGGCAAGAGAAGTTCCATTCCGTCGCGCCTCGGCCAGACAAATCGCGAGGTCCTTGCGCATCCATTCTACAGCGAATCCGTGGTCGAACTCGCCTGCAAGCATCGTCTTATGTCTGTGCTCCATTTGCCAGGACTGCGCCGCGCCTTTGGAAATAACCTCAATTACAGCGAGGGGATCAAGATTCGCCGCGCGCGCAAAGCTCAGACCTTCCGCGAGCGCCTGCACGAGGCCCGCGATACAGATCTGATTGACCATCTTGGTGAGCTGGCCGGCGCCCGCCTCTCCCATGAGACGGCACTGCCGCGCATAGGCAGTCATGACAGGCTCCGCCTTCGCGTAGGCGGCAGGCGTGCCGCCGCACATGATCGTCAACTGGCCATTCTTGGCGCCTTGCTCGCCGCCCGATACCGGCGCATCGACGAAATGCATGCCACGTTGATGCGCGCGCTCGGCTAGTTCTCGTGCCAAGCCGGCCGAAGCAGTCGTGTGGTCGATGAACACCGCGTCACGCTTCATGGTGATGAACGCGCCGTGCCGGCCCAGCGCCACTTCGCGCACGTCTTCGTCGCGGCCGACGCAGCTTAAGGCCACGTCCGAATTTGCGGCAGCCTCAGCCGGCGTCGACGCCAGCGCACCGCCAAATTCCTTGACCCAGGCTTCCGCCTTGGCACGCGTGCGGTTGAAGACGGTCACATCGTGTCCGGCGCGCTTGAGGTGGCCAGCCATCGGATAGCCCATCACGCCTAGACCGAGAAAAGTGACGCGCATTATTCCATTACCTCGACTTGAGCGGGCTGTTGCGCCGAGAAATTTGGCTTCTTCATCAGCCAGATAATCAGGAATGCCGGCAGACTCACATAGGTCATAAACAGAAAGTCATTGGAATAGGCAATGACCTCCGCGCGCAATTCTATCATGCCGTTGAGATTGGCAAGTCCGAAAGGCATTTGCGGATTCATCATCAGACCCGGCGCGTTGACGCCGAGCGCGCGGTTAAATCCGGATGCGTATCCCGAAAGCTGCGAATGCATGACCTGCACGCTTGTGGCCAGGACCGTCGTCGTGACGGAAACGCCGATGGCGCTGCCTATGTTCCGCGTCAGATTCATCAGCGCCGAACCGTCGGTACGGTAGTGCGGTGCGAGCGTTGCGAATGCGGTCAGGTTCAGCGGCACGAAGACGAACCCCATGCCGACGCCTTGCAGGAACGTCACGACGATGAGCGTGGTGCTGTCGATCTGCGGCGTCCAGCCGGACATGTCCCACATGGACCAAAGTAGAAGCGCGATGCCGCACGTCATGAGAACGCGCGGATCGATCCGCATGGCGAGCCGTCCGGCGAACATCATCGCGAACATGGTTCCGAAGCCGCGCGGCGCCATCAGCATGCCCGTGTCAAACACGGAATAACCCGCGAGATTCTGCAGGTATGGCGGCAACAGAGCCGAACTGGCCAAAAGGATCGCGCCCACGACGAACATCAGGAACAGCGCCGAGAGGAAATTGCGATCGTTGAATATCTTGGGCGGGATGAACGGCGTCTTGGCCGTCAGCATGTGCACGACGAACAGATAAATTCCAACACCCGCGATCAGACATTCGAGGATGATCTCCGCCGAACCGAACCAGCCCTTGCCCGTGCCGCGATCCAGCATGAGTTGCAGCGCGCCAAGTCCGACCGCCAACGCGCCGAAACCGAACCAGTCGAAGCGCAGGGAGGAATCGCGGGGACTGTCCTTGAAGAACAGCCAGATGCCCGCGACGGCCGCGATGCCAAACGGCACGTTGACGTAGAAGACCCAGCGCCAATTGTATGCATCGGTGAGATAGCCGCCGAGCGTCGGACCGAGGATCGGACCAAGCATCACGCCCATGCCCCAGATCGCCATGATGTTGCCGCGTTTCTGCGGCGGATAGAGATCGAGCATCACCGCCTGGGACAGCGGTGACAACGCGGCGCCGAAACAGCCCTGCATCAGCCGGAACAGGATCATCTGGTCCAATGACTGGGCCGCGCCGCACATCATGGACGTGACCGTGAAACCGGTCAGCGACACCAGAAAGAAGTTGCGCTTGCCGAAACGCGAAGCGATCCAGCCGACGGGCGCGGTGAAGATCGCTGCAGCCACGATGTAGGATGTGAGCACCCACGTTATCTGGTCACGCGAGGCCGACAGGCTGCCCTGCATGTAGGGAAGAGCCACATTGGCAATCGTGGAGTCGAGCGCCTGCATCAGCACGCCCGCCATGGACGATATCAATACAATCCAGAGCTCGATCTTGTTCTCGTAGGACTCGGCGGAATGGCCGAGGGCTTGCACCCGCATGAAAAGTGCCTTTCAGGCTGTCAGTCGCCGTGAAGCATCCGGTACCAGCGGCGATGGCCTGTATCGATCGAGATGACCGTACTCATGCCGGCGCGCAACGGCACGTTGCAGCTGCTTGTGCCGATCTTGATGCGAACGGGAATGCGTTGCACCACTTTCACCCAATTGCCACTCGCGTTCTCCGAGGGCAGTGCCGAGAATGTGGAGTCGCTGCCGGCGCTGATGGCGTCGACAGAACCGCTCCATGTGCAGCTTGGATATGTGTCGACCGTAATTTCCACCGGATTGCCTTTGCGGACGTAAGTGAGCTCCGTTTCTTTCAGGTTCGCATCGACCCAGATGTTCTTGCTGGCTACCAAACCGACGGCGCTCGTCGTGCTGAAGGCCGACATGGCCGAGATCACAAGCGTTCCTGGCTGCAACGAATCCACCGCGGCGACGATGCCATCGAATGGCGCCCGCACGACCGCGTGGTCGAGCTGGCGCTGCGCCTCATCGACGGCGGCGCGCGCGCGCTGGTAAGCCGGCGCCTGCTCCGCCGGAAGGTCCGGGTTGCCGTTCAATTGCGACAACGTCTGACGTGCTTGCTGCTGCAGTGAGACCAACGTCGCCTGCGCGCTTTGCAACGTGCCGCGCGCCGTATCCAGTTGCGATGGCGCAATCGCATTCTGGCGCACGAGGGCCTGGTACCGCCCAAAAGTTATCGCAGCAAGATTGACCTGTGCCTGTTGCGCGCCGATCTGGCCGAGAACCGAACGGTACTGTGCTTTGATACCTGCGACGTCGAGAACGGCTTGCGAAAGATTGGCCTTGGCCGTCGCAAGTGCGATTTGGAAGGGACGGGGATCAAGCCGGAAGAGAATGTCGCCTGCGCGAACATTTTGTCCCTCGTGCACGTCAACGTCCCGGACGAGACCGGAAACGTCGGTCGACACCATGAGCTTGGCAGCGTGGACATACGCATCGTCAGAAGAAACGTAGCGTCCGCCCGTAAGCCAGAAGAACAGCGCCAGCGAGCCGATGACGGCCAAGCCCCAGATCATGCCGATACGGCGAAGGCGCGCCTTGTCGGCCCAGATGGCGCCGGCCCAATCGCGGATGCGCGAGCCGGCACCGGGCGAAACATATGCTGCTGTATCTGTTCTTATCGCGGACATTCGAAAGCTACTCCCCGGCCGCTGCCAGCTTGACGCCAGTCAGTGCCTCGTTTGCCAAATTTTCCTTGAGCACCAGCAGTGCGTCGATCAGCGTATTGCGCGTGTTTTCATCGAGACCTGCGGTGATGCGTGCATTCATCAGATCGCGCGCTTCGGTGATAGTTTCCAGTATCGGCTTTGCCGCAGGCAGGAGATGAAGGCGCTTGATGCGCCGGTCGGACGGATCCGCCCGCCGTTCGACGAGCCCCCGCGCCTCAAGACGGTCGACCAAACGCGCAACGGTAATCGGTTCGACCTCGCAGATCGCTGCCATCTCGTTCTGCGACATGCCAGGCTGGCGATCGAGGCGCGATAGGATGACCCATTGGGCGCGGGTCATGGCGTGGGCGGCGCGTGCTTTTTGGTCGAACCGCGTGCGAAGCGTGCGAGCCACGTCGTGCAGGATGATTAGAAGATCGCGGTCGAAGGACTGCATAAGCCACTTTCCTAAGCACAGATAAGGTAAGCAGCGTTATATTATCGTACAAGAAGTTAAGGTAGCTTTTATTTCGTAAGGATTTGCGACTCGTTCGCAAATTCTAAGAACGAATCCTGCGGCGCAAGGGGGTTTTTGCCTTGGCCGGTGGGGCCAGACGCATGGCCAGCGCAGTCATGGACGACTCTCCGGCCTTGCTGGCAGGCCCGCTCGAGCGGAGCGGTACGCGCCCACGACAAATCGCCCCAGGGGCGTCAGACGGGCTCCTCCGCCCGCCTTCCCTCCTGTGGCCGTCTCGACCAGCGGCTCGCCAAACGTTTTCCTTGAGGGCTTTGAGAAGCAGCCAGGCCTTCCGATAGCTCATCGTCATCCCGGCGGACGCCTTGCGGATGGAACCTGTTTGCGCGACCAGCTCGAGGAGCTTCACCTTGCCTGGGCCAAGGGCGGCACCGTTGCCGAAATCAATCCGAGTCGTCAGCCGCGTCATGCGGCAACACTGTTCCGCATACGCCCCAAAAAAACAGGGACGGAGTTGCCTCCGCCCCTGTCAGAACCACACCGTCAGGCGCGATTACATTCCCGAGCCCTGGATCTGCTTCCAGCTATTCTCGATGGCCTGCACCGCGTTGTCCGGCAGCGGTACGTAGACAAGGCTCTTGGCCATGTCGTCGCCATTGGCATACGCCCATTTGAAGAACTTGAGCGTCTCAGCAGAAGCCGCCGCATCAACCGGCTGCTTGTACATGATGATGTAGGTCGTCGCCGTGATCGGCCAGGAATCCGCACCGGGTTCATCGACGAGTATCACGTAGAAGTTGTTCTGCGCGGCAGCCGTCCAGTCGGCGTGCGAAGCAGCAGCACCGAAGGTTGCTAGCGTCGGCTCGACAACTTTCCCGTCCTTGTTGAGCATGCGCGCATATTTGAGATGGTTCTGCAGCGCATACGCATATTCGACGTAGCCGATGGCGCCCGCGGTCTGTGCGACGTTGCCGGCAACACCTTCGTTGCCCTTGGCACCAATGCCCGTGGGCCAATCGACCGAGGTCGCTGCGCCGACATTGCTCTTCCACTCGGCGCTCACGCGCGAGAGATACGTCGCGTAGACGAAGGTCGTGCCCGATCCATCCGAACGATGAACGACTGCAATCGCCTGATCGGGCAGATTGAGCGACGGGTTCAGCTTCTTGATGGCCGGATCGTTCCAGCGCGAAATGTGGCCAAGATAGATGTTGGCCAACGTCGGTCCGTCGAGAACCAGTTGTCCCGCTGCGACGCCCGGAACGTTGTACACCGCAACTTCGCCGCCGATCACGGTCGGGAATTGCACCATTCCGCTTGCATTGAGCTGGGCCGCAGGGAGCGGCATGTCGGAGGCGCCAAACGTCACGGTCTTCGCCTTGATCTGTGCGATGCCGCCGCCCGAACCAATTGACTGGTAGTTCAGACCCACGCCGCTCACGCCCTGATAGGCACCAGCCCATTTGGCATAAATCGGATAGGGAAACGTTGCGCCCGCGCCCGATATGCTCGCGGCGAGAGCGCTCGTGACTGCCGCCGCGGCCGTGAGGCCCGCAACACCGGCAATCACATTTCTCACAAACTTTTTCATTTTTGATCCTCTTGATGGTTAGAGCAAACGCCCCGTCCTGTCCTTAGTTGGAGAACTGCAGTCGCACGCCGATCGTATTGAAGCTCTGGCTGCCCTTGTGGGCTAGGTCGTGCGTGGTCGACGAAAACTTGTCCACATTTGTGACCAAATCGTTGAGTTGCAGCTTCACATTGTTGTTCAAGTACCAGTTAAGGCCGAGCGCAACGATGCGCTCCTTGCCGCCGTTGATGCCGGCCTGCGTCGTCGCTGACGCTGCGATTGTATCATGCCAGTTCAGGTCGGTTTCGCTGTATCGGACGGCCACTTCCCAGGCTCCCCACGAGTCACCTTTCCAGGAGAAGGGTTGTCCCACTTTCGGAGCACCAAAGCCGCCGACCTCATTGTTCGTTGCGGAAACGGTGTAGCTCTTGGGCTCGCCGGTCAGGACCCACGATCCCTCCAGGTACCAACCGGTGAATGTCGGCGTATCAGCTGCGAGAAGACCGGACGCCTTGCGGTCGACCGAGAAGTTCGCCCATTCGCCGCCCAGGAAGAAGTTGTCGATATTCACTCCACCGTCGAGGGCCCACATGAAGGCATGCTGCGCAGTAATGCCGCCCGTGCCAATCAGCCTTGTGCCATCAACGCGGATTTCCGGACGATCCTGAAGCGTAATCGTTGACGCACCGCCCCCCGGGCTAAGGATGCTGGCGACGCTGGTACCGAACGAAGCGTTCGACGCACCATCAGTCCAGAATCGATAGGACGCGCGTCCGAGCACTTGCGCTTGTTCGTCACCACCGGGACCGTGGCCCGCATTCGAGCCGGTCTTGGAGCCGGTGAACGCAGCGTTCAAGACCAGGTTGTCGCCAGGCATGAGTGCGCTGTCCTTCTGGAAGCGCAGTTCGATGCCCCGGCGCGAGTCGGCCGCGCCAAATGAATCGGCGGCGATATTGTCGATTTCAGGACGTTCAAGGAACATCAACTGTCCCGAAGACGTCGTGCCCTCGAACATGAACGCGGGCTCAATGACGCCGGCATTGATCATGAAGTGGTCGATGCCAGTGTAGGCCACGCGCGCCAAGCTGACGAGCGGATCACCCTCGCCGCCGGTCACGCCGGAGCCGGCGCTGCCGTTGGAGCCGCCGCCATTCAGGCGGAATTCGTACCAGAAGTCGTTAAAGGCCTTGCCTTCGACGCCGAAGAACGCACGCCGAACTACGGCGCCGGACGACAGATCGCGAGTTGCCTGAGGTGCGCTAATAGCGAGTTGAGCCGCGGAGTCCTGCATGAAACCGGCGAAATCGGCTTGAAAGCGGACACGGATCGCCATCGTAAATCGTCCATCGCCGCTCTTGACGGTCGGACGCGCATTGTCGAACGACCATGTGGTGTCGTTGAAGTTTTGCTCTAGCGCGGACAAGCGACTGTGATCGGAGTCGCGCCTGTCGTGGTCCGCAGCGAGTTCGGCCTCAAGCGCCGACAGACGGTCGGCGAGCTCGGCGTTCGTCGGGCCGTTCGACGCGGCGGGTGCCGGCGTCGTCGTGGCGGCTGCCGGTGCGGGCGCGCTGGCATGATGCTTTGTCTTGGCAAGGCCGGCATCACTGGATGCGACCAAGGCGACGACCGCTACACCGGCCATCAAGTACGACTTCCCCTGCATGGAACCCCTCTTTGAAATGTTCAGGGAGAGGGAACGCCGCTGATGCCGCGCCCTTCTGCCCACGGCATGGATTGCAGTGGCGGGCGACAGAGACGTGACAGTTAGGTGAAGCTAATGTGACAGAGAGATTCCTGAGTACATTCAAGACGCTTGCGCAAGCGAGCCATATTTTCCGCGGAAGAACACGAGTGGTTCTCCGTCACCTTGACGGGAAAAGTGCATCACCCGTCCGATCAGAATCGCGTGGTCGCCCGCATCGTGGACACCCTCAGCTTTGCATTCAAACACCGACAGTGCATCCGCAAGCGCCGGCGGCCCGAGCGCCGTGTCACAAAGCGCGATACCATCCAGACTGTGATTGCCCTGCTTGGCGAGGCGCGAAGACACGCCCTGATGCTCCGTACCCAGAATACTGACCGTATAGCTCCGCGCCTTGGTAAACGCGTGGTAACGATCCGACTTCTTGTCGAGGCACCACAACACCAGGGGCGGGTCGAGCGACACCGACGTAAACGAGTTTACCGTTATCCCCATATGGTGTTCGGCGCTGGCCGAAGTCGTGATGACTGCAACCCCCGTCGGAAACGAGCCAAGCGCGGTGCGGTAGGCGCGGACGTCGAAAGTCATGTCATTTCACACTCGGTTAATAGGGGTCGGTGCATTCTCCGGTCCACGTTAGGCGAGCTACAGCGCGGCGAAAAGACCGGGCGAGGCGCCTTTCGAGGGTAATTTGAGTGGGATCGAAGGCCATGGCCAGCGACGGCGCGGTCGTTATCAAACGCATTAAAAAGGGTGGGCACGGCGGTCATCACGGCGGCGCGTGGAAAGTCGCCTATGCCGACTTCGTCACGGCCATGATGGCGTTCTTCCTGCTGATGTGGCTGATCAACACCACGACGCCGGAGCAGAAGCGCGGTATCGCCGATTATTTCGCCCCGCAAAGCATCGCCGAAACCGTCAGCGGCGCCGGCGGCGTGATGGGCGGCAAGGTCATGGGCGAAGACAGTTCGCGCGCCGGAGGAGCAGCATCCGTCTTCCAGAAAAATAGCCCCTCGTCGCCCGCCAATCCGACACGATCGAATCAGAACGGCACGGCGCATGGCGGCGCCGCAAACGCATCCGGCCAAGGCGCCGACGGCGCCTCGGACGGTCACGCGAATGCTTCTTCGCAGGACGGCGACTTCGCCAAAGCCGCGGAAGCGATCCATCAGGCGATCCAGGACAATCCCGATATTGCGGCGCTTTCGCGTCAGGTCATGATCGACAACACACCGGAAGGCCTGCGGATCCAGCTCGTCGACCAGGATGGCAGGCCCATGTTCCAACAGGGCACCTCCGAGCCGATGCCGTACACCAAGCGCCTGCTCGCCGAAATCGGCCGAATCATCGACCGCCTTCCAAACCGGGTCTCGATCGGCGGCCACACCGAAGCCACTCCATTCGAGGGGCCGAACGGGATGACGAATTGGGAGCTCTCTTCGGCCCGGGCCAATTCCGCGCGCGCATTGCTGGCAGCCGGCGGCCTCGTGCAGGACCGCGTCTATGAAGTCTCCGGAAAGGCCGGTTCCGAGCCGCTTCTGCCAGAAGACCCCAACGCGTCCGCCAACCGCAGGCTCAGCATTGTTCTGCTTCGTGAGGCGCCGCCGGTACCGCCCGGCCATCAACTCTAATCGGGGAATTTCAGTCTTCGGGCTGGTGTTGGCAGCCCTTCCTTTGACATAATTCGCGCTGTGGGGCCCTCGGACTAGACCGTGACAGATCAGAATAACGCACGCATTCCCCAGTTTTTTCTAACCCCAGGGGGACCCTGCCCCTACCTGCCGGGCAAGACCGAACGCAAGGTGTTCGCACGGCTCACGGGCAACTACGCCCAGCCGCTCAGCGAGGCGCTGACCCATTCCGGTTTCCGCCGCAGCCAGTCCATCGCGTACCGCCCGGCCTGCGACGGCTGCTCAGCGTGCGTCTCGGTCCGAATCCTCGCCGGCGAATTCGAGCAATCGCGCAACCAGAAGCGGCTCATGCGCCGCAATGACGATCTCGTGCGCACAGAGGTCGTGTCCGAAGCGACACGGGAACAGTTCTCCCTGCTCCGCACCTATCTCGACTCCCGCCACGCCGGCGGCGGCATGTCGGACATGGGCCTGTTCGACTATGTCGCGATGGTCGAAGAGACGCCGGTCGACACGCAGATCATCGAGTACCGCCGCCCAGGCGTGAACGGAAAGCCCGGGCCGCTGATCGCTTGCGCCCTCACCGATCTGCTGCGCGATGGCCTGTCGATGGTCTACAGCTTCTTCCATCCGGGCGAGGACGAACGCAGTCTCGGCACCTATATGATTCTGGATCACATTCGTGAGGCGCGCAGCCGCGAGCTGCCGCATGTCTATCTCGGCTATTGGGTCGAGGGCAGCGAGAAGATGGCCTACAAAACGCGCTTCAAGCCGATGCAGGCGCTTGGCCGCGAGGGTTGGCAGCGCATCTAGTCGCTGGGGGAGACGGTCCGGAACATCTGCAGTTCGTCGTAGTATTTGCCATCCACGAATATCGAACGAGGCACTCTGCCGATCGCGCGGAAACCGTGGCGCTCATAGAACTTGATCGCGCGGACATTGCCGGCCTCGACCGTCAGAATCACCTGCTCGACGTGTTGAGTTGCATGTTCGATGAACGCCTCGATCAGTTCGCCGGCCATGCCGGTTCCGCGTGCTGCCTCGCGCACGTACATCGAGCCAAGATGGCCGGTATGGCGCGTCTTCATGGACGCTTCCGTTGAGAACGCGGCCATCCCACAAAGGACGCCGTCCAGTTTTCCGCCAAACCAGACACGCGAGTTCAACCTCTCGCGCCACTGTTCGAGGGTGAGTTTGCTCTCGATATCCGGGTCGGCCGAAAACGCCGTTGGATGCAACAGCAGCGCCTCGCGCCTCAGATCGCGCAGAGCTTCCGCATCGGCAGGCGTGAGACGCGCGACGCTCACGCTGCGCCTGTACCGCCGAAGCGGACTTGCCACTCGCCAATCTGCTCGTCAGTGATCTTGGCGAAGAGCACATCGGGCGGATTGATCGTCTGGCCGGGCTCAAGCTGGTCGAGAAACTCCGCCATTGCTTCGCTGGGCCACGGGATAATCTCCGGCGCGGCCTGGATCGCATGATGGATGGCGCGTGCCGCCGTCGGCATCACCGGCCAGGCGAGATGCCCGAACAGATGCACAAGGTTCAATCCCATGCGGATACCCACGGCTGCCTTGGCGCGATCCGTCTTGAAATGCGTCCACGGCGCTGCGCGCGTGATGTATTCGTTCGCAGCGACCCAGATGGCGCGTAATTCGCCGAGCGCCTTGCGGAATTCCACGGCCTCAAGATGTTCCGTGTACTGTGCAACGCGCTTGTCCAGTTCCTCACACAGCGCTTTTTCGTCGTCGCCATATTCGCCTTCAACGGGCACCTTGCCGTCGAAACGCGCGACGCAGAACTTGGTCACTCGGTTGACGAAGTTGCCCAGCACGTCGGCGAGATCCTTGTTGATGACGCCCGCGAAATGTTCCCAGGTGAAGTTGCTGTCCGAACTTTCTGGCGAATTGGCCATCAAGTAGTAGCGCCAATAATCGGCCGGCAAAATCTCCAGCGCCGAATCCATGAAGATGCCGCGCTTGCCGGAGGTCGAAAATTTCCCGCCGTCATAGTTGATGTAGTTGAAGCCCTTGAGCCGGTCGACAAGCTTCCAGGGCTCGCCCGTACCCATGATCATCGCTGGGAAGATGATGGTGTGGAACGGCACATTGTCCTTGCCCATGAACTCGAAATAGGTGACGTCCTTGGCCGCCTCGCCGTACCACCAGCCGCGCCAGGCATCGTCACCGAGCTGGTTCTTGTCGGCCCATTCCTTCGTTGCGCCGATATATTCGATGGGCGCATCGAACCAGACATAGAAGACTTTGCCCTTAAGCTTGCCCTCTGCGATATCGTCGGGAACCGGAAAGCCCCATTCGAGGTCGCGCGTGATGCCGCGATCCTGGAGCCCCTCGTCCAGCCATTTGTTGGCGATCGACGAGACGATTACCGGCCAGTCGTTCTTGTGGCTGGCGATCCAGGCTCGCAGTTCGTCGACGAAGTTCGATTGCTTCAGGAACAGATGCTGACTGTCGCGGATTTCGATGTCCTTGGCGCCGGATACCGCCGAGCGCGGATCGATCAGGTCGATCGGATCAAGCACACGCGTGCAATTCTCGCACTGGTCGCCGCGCGCCCGGTCATAGCCGCAATGCGGACAGGTCCCGATGACATAGCGATCGGGCAGGAAGCGCCCGTCCGTCGCCGAATAGACCTGTTTGGTGATGCGCACGTCCAACAGGCCGTTCTTCCACAGCGCCCGCGCGAAATGATCGGTCATCTCGTGGTTCTGCGGCGACGACGACCGCCCGAAATGATCCCAGGAAAGTCCAAAACGGTTGCCCAGATCCGTCTGAACGGCGTGCCACTTGTCGCAATAGTCCCTGACCGGGATGCCGTCCTCGGCTGCAGCCAGCTCGATCGGCGTGCCATGTTCGTCCGTCGCGCAGATCGAAAGAGTGTCGTAGCCCCGCGCGCGGCAGAAGCGCGCGAAAACGTCTGCGGGAAGCATTGAGCCGACAAGATTGCCCAAATGCTTGACGCCGTTGACGCTAGGGATGGCACTGGTGATCAGAACGCGTTTCATAAGGTCCAAGCTGCTCTATAAGGGGTCGCGGAGATTAACTTCCCACGCAAATCCGTCCACCCTTAAGCACCTCAGGGCAGCTTTGCAAAAGCGCCCGACAGGCGGGACCACCATGACCGATGCGCCGACGCGCCAACGCCACTTCCAGGCCAACTTTCAGACCAACTTGATCGCAGGCCTTCTGACGGTCACGCCCCTCATGATCGTCTGGCTGGTATTCGACTTTTTCCTCACGACTTTGTCGGAATGGGGCCATCCGCTGGCGGTCGAACTGACGATCTTTCTCGATACCCACTACCCGGCCCTGCAGCCCTGGCTGGACAATGACGCGGTGCGCTACGCCGTCGGCGTCGTTGTTGCGTTGCTGGCGCTTTACGCCATTGGAGCCCTCGCCAGCCGCGTCGTCGGCCAGCAATTTATCCTGATGCTGGAAAACATCATCACCCGGGTACCGGGCGTGCACATGATTTACTCGGCGGCCAAGAAGCTGGTCGACGTGCTGCGCCAGAAACCCGGAAGCCACAACCAGCGTGTTGTCCTGATCGACTTTCCAAGTGATGGTCTGAAAGCCATCGGTTTCGTGATGCGAACATTCCCCGACGCCAGAACGGGCGAAGAACTGGCGGCCGTCTATGTTCCGACCGCGCCCAATCCGACGTCGGGCTACCTTCAAATTGTGCCCTTCGCCCGTCTCATCCAGACCGACATCCAGGGCGACCAGGCCATGACCATGATCCTTTCAGGCGGCGCGGTGACGCCGGATCACGTCTCGCTGCTCGGCAAACGCTAGGCGGCGATCGCGGCGACGCAGGCAACGCTCACCGATTTGGTTCACCTCGTCTGTGTGGCACCGTTCCGTCTAACGACTGAACGCTTGCCCTAGAAGTGGCCGCCTAACGTCACGCCCACGACTCTCGGGTCTTCAAGGAAGACGTTCGTCGCAAGACCCGACGTATCCGACTGAAGGCCCTGACCCTGGATGTTGCGCGAATCCATTACGTTGGTCGCGAACACTTTAAGGAACCAATTCGAGACCCATGTACTACCAACAGAGCGACATTGCTGGGCAGTAACGAACCAAATGTCTGTCCCAGCACCGCGGCACCGTAGTCGCCGCCGTTGAACATGACGCGATAGGCGGCAATCGGGCTCTCCCGTTCCCAGTGGAACAGGCCGATGGTCGTATTGAACGGCCCGGTGAAGTCCGTCTGAAAACGCATTTCGATGCTGTTCTAGTGGGACTCGTTGAACGTCTTGTCATTTACCTGGATGCTGCTCGAGTAGTTCCGCACGCCGACCGCGTTCAAGTTGATCGAACCGCCGGGAACGGGATTGGACAGCGGGATCAACTGGTTTCCCGCCCCGTCTAACTGACCAAAGAACGTGCTGCCGAGCGATGCGATGCGCGCCGGTGTATTGCCGGGATAAATGGGCAAGACCAGATTGAAGAGATTGGCAGTGGCAGTGCTAAGCGTCGCTGCAACGTTCTCGTCAGGCTGAGTTGTGTAACTTCCGAATTGGTTCTCGTTGTTTTCGCGGTGGCCGGCGAGGACGTCCACCTCCAGTCAGTCAGTGACTTGCTGATGAAGGTGAACGTTGACGCTGAATCCAATCGCGCGTGTCTGTGGCTTCGCACTCGAGTTGACCTTAAGCAGATCCTGCGGAATCAACGATGCTGTGCTTGCGCCGGACTGTGGTCCGTTTGCGATAGCGACATTCGTAATGCCTGCGAGACCCGTCTGGGCGGCATACCCGCCAGCGAGAATTCCCAGATACGGCAGGAAATGCGCCGGGTCTGCGAACGTGTTGTCAGCAACCGCTGCCGCATATTGAGCGGGGGTGATCGCCCCGTAACCCGCAAGCAGTGCCGGTAGACCGGCCGCGCCGCCACTTGGCGTGCCGTATACGAATGAACCGAGAGTTTCGCCCGTCAACGCGCCGATGCTCTGGAAGAACTGGACACTGTCGAACAGCGCATCTGTGCGAGAGTATGTGTTCACAGGCTGCAGCGCCAATCCCGTCGGCAGGCAGCCCATGACGCCGGTCGGATCGCGCAAGCACTCCGTGTTATCGATGCGTGTGTGGCTGTCCGCTTCGTTGAATTAGGAACCGACGACGTCAAGCGTCGTATTTTCCGTTGACTCCCACCGCAATGACGCGCGCCCCGAATAATCATTGAGCGAGTTGTAGTTTCCGCCTGAACCGATGTTGCGCGTAAACGCGTCGTGGCTGCCGAAGCTCGCGGCAAGGCGCAATCCCAGTTGTCCCTGGATCAGTGGCATGTTGACCATGCCGTCGCTGTTGACGGTGTTGTACTCGCCATAGCTGACTTCGGCATTGGCGGCGTAGTTATCGAGATCGGGTTTGGCGCTGTTGACGGTGATCGCTCCGCCGACCGAACACGGCCATAGAGTGTGCCCTGCGGGCCGCGAAGCACTTCGAGCGACTGGATGTCGTAATATTGCCCGGTCGCGAGATCCGCGGTCTCCGTGTAGACGCCGTCCTGATATTGAGCGACGCCGGGGCTAAAAATCCTGGGCCGATGCCGCGAATATGGATTTGACCGCTGCCCAACCCGTCCTTGGTAAAGGTCATGTTGGGGACGTTGAACTGCAATCCTTGAACTGCGAGATTTGCCTGGTCTTCAGATCGCTTCCGGAAAGTGCGGTGATCGCGATTGGAACGGTCTGGATGTCTTCAGCCTTCTTTTCCGCAGTCACGATCACGGTTTCGATCTGTGCGAAGGCAGGCGTTGTAAGCGCCGTCGACACAAGGAGTGCGTTGATGATGGCGGCTGAACGAATGGTGCTGATGGAACGCAATACGGTCATCTTGCCCCCCGCTATGATCTCGTTTTCCTCACGATCCCGACTTGAATGACGCCCAAATGAGCTGTTCAAAAGGACGTAGACTCTACGATTTACGAAGGTAAATCGTGGGCGCAATTCGCAAGTCAGGCAAGAAGCGAGGGATCGTTGAAGTTTGCGGTGTCTGCGCCTTCGAACAGTGCGCACTCTTGAATCAATGGAACGCAACTGCAGCAGTCCTGCGGTGACTACAAGATTATTCTTTGAATTCTACGGGCTTGTGCCCGACGCATTTGAGGTGCGCCGCAACAATGAGAGACATTTAATGTTTCGTCCGGCGAGCGAATGTGGCGCGAAAACTACATCCGTCGACATTTGCTGTTGGCGCCGCGCGTCTTGTGTCAAGCAGCCGACGCATGTGAAACCTCTTTGCCTTGACTTAAATAAAGGGAACGAGACTTCGGACGACCCCGAGCGCACGTCGCGGAAATGCGCTGTTGGCTTGACCGGATTGCCTTTCGCGACTGTTGTAAGTATCTGATCCACTTGAACGCCGGCTTAGCTCAGTTGGTAGAGCACCTGATTTGTAATCAGGGGGTCACAGGTTCGAAGTCCTGTAGCCGGCACCAGCAAGTCACAAAAATTGCCCAAATATAGAGGGACGGCCACTTCTCCATCGCGACCCGGATCCGCGCCGAAGTTGCGCTTGGACGGTGACTGCCGTCTGGCCGAATACAGTACTGCAAAGAAAGAGGGCGCCGGTTTCCCGGCGCCCTGATCCGAAGCAGTCTCTCAGACGCTCAGATATGAGCCCCAAGCGTTATGCCGTACATGCGCGGCTGTTCCACGAACAGGTTGGTGAACAAGCCCGAGGACGGATCGGTCACATAAGATCCCGTCACCTGCTTGCCGTCGAACAGGTTCGTGACCCAGAGCCGTCCGTACCACTTGTTGTCGGGTGCGGCGAGCGTGAGCTGTGCGTTGGCGACGTACCAGGACGGGACGCGGTCTGTCGGCGCATTGAAGAACTGCGCGTAGCTGCGTCCCTTCCAGTAGAAGTCCATGCGTGGGATCAGCTGAAACTCGTCGCCGATATCGAACGTATACTGCGCGCCGATGTTGAGCGTCAGCTCCGGCGTGTTTGGCATGTGGTTGCCGTGAAGATTTGCCTCGACACCGGAGTTCGTGGTGTAGCCCACCGTGAGTGGATTGGTTGCAAGAAACGCCGCGAGTGTTGGCCCGCAATTTGTTCCCGACGTCGCGAAGTCCAGATAGGAAGCGTGCTCAGCGATCGACGATGGGAGCTGAGCAGGACCGTCGGCGAGCAGTGCAGCGAACGCCGCATTGGTCGCAGGCGTCGGAGCCGAGCCCGGCAGACCTGTCGGACTGTAGATCACGCAGTTGGCACCATTTGAGTCTTTGACCAGCGTGACACCGGGAGCGCCCTGAGACGGATTGCGGGTATCCAGCGCCGTGCTGTTGCCGATTTGCGAACCGTTGTAGCCGACGTTCGCGTTGAACTGCAGCTTGTCAGTCGCCGCCCAAAGGAACTCGCCTTCCACACCCCACAGCCTCGCATCGAGGTTGGCGTTGACGGACGTGCGGTCGATGATCTTCGAAACCTGGTAGTTGATGTAGTCGTAGTACCAGACTGTCAGATTGGCCGTCAGTGTGCTGTCAAGCAGAAGGTTCTTGGAGCCAAGCTCGACTGCGTCGACGTATTCCGACTTGAATGTCGGGGGGAACGCGCCGGAGAACGAGGGCGGATTGAAGCCGCCTGGACGTGCGCCATGCGCGACCGACAGATACATATGGGTCGAGTTGGTGAAGTCCAGTTCCGGCGTCCAATCCAGCACGACATGGCCGGTCAGCTGATCGGTCGAGGCGGCCCGGTTCGGTTGGTCGAACGGAGTAAGAATGGAATTGATCTGGGCATTGGTAAGACCCAGTGGAATGATCGTGTTGAAAAGCGTCTGACGCGAGTCGAAACTCTTTTCGTCATGACTGAAGCGGCCACCGACCGTCAGCTTCCACTTCTCCGGAACAATATCCCAATAGGCTTCCGCATATGCGGACGACGACTCCAGCTTATAGTTGGTGTTGTTGTTATCGTACTGTGTTGGGCCGAACGTCGTGCCATCAGCGATGAGCCCGCCAAGGATCGTGCCAAAATAATCCAGCGTTGAGGCGTTGACGTAATATTCCGCATCATTGCGGTTGTAGATGTGATAACCGCCAATGACGAAATTTAGCGGGCCCTCGAAGTTTGACGACACACGAACCTCGCCGGTCCATTCCGTGTCGTGACCGCTGATCTGGTCATACGCTTGATATTTGTTGCTGTAGTCGCGAATGAGCCCGCCGCTCAGACCGAAGCCCGACGCACCGATCGACGCATCGAACGGACCGACATTGGAGATCGGAAGAGTGCCGAGATGGCCCGCGTATAAAGCGGCGCAGGATGTTGGTGCAACGAAACAGAAGGTTCCCTGTGCCACGGCAAGACGGCCGGCCGGAATGACTTCGCCCGCGCTTCCGTATGACTGTTGTGCCCAACCCCAATTGTGATTCCAGCCCAGGTCGGCGTCCAGGTTCAGCCAAGGCGCGATCGTCTGGTGCAAGTGAGCCGTCACCAGATCGTCAAACCCATGGCTCTGAGGCGTGAAGTCGGTGTTCACGCTGCGATAGTCGCTCGGAACGATCGTGGAGCAATTGCTGCAATCTGCGCCGGCACCGATGACCTTGATAAGGTCGAACGCGCCGCCGCCCAGGGCATGCAGAAGCGAAATGTCGCTGGCTGCGATATTGCCAAACGTTGCATTCGTATTGACCGGATCAAACGCGAGATGGTCCGGCAAGCAGCCCAGAATGCCGGACGGATCGCGATGGCAGGCCTGAACGACCGGGCGAACGCGAGAATCCGCTCCGTTGCCATACTGGACCATCACTTCAAGGGAGGTCTTGTCGTTCGGCTCCCAGAGGACCGTACCGCGGACGGAGTAGTCGTTGCGCGAGTTGATGTTTGACTTCACGCCCGAACCGGCTCCGAGCGCCAGGCTCGGATAAATGTTTTTGATGTCGCCGCCCTTGTCTTCCCAGAAGGCCGCGATGCGAACGCCGAGTTCGCCGTTAATGAGAGGCATATTGACGACGCCGCGGCTCTCATAGCCGTCGAAATTTCCCGCCGTTCCTTCGGCTTCAACTGAGTAGTTGTCGAGGTCCGGTTTTTTGGTCCTGATGGTAACCGCGCCGCCGGATGCACTGCGGCCGTACAGCGTGCTTTGCGGGCCGCGCAGAACTTCGAGATCGTCGAGGTCATAATAGGTTGCGGTCGCCGTAGGCGGACTGCTCAGATAAATGTCGTTTTGCAGAATGGCGACGCCGGAGTCACCCGACGTCGTAACCGCAGCAGAGCCGATGCCGCGGATCTGGAAATTCGCGCCACCAAAGTTGCCGTTCTTAACCGTAACGTTTGGGATCGCGAACTGAAGGTCCTTGAAAGCCTTGATCTGGTGCGCCTGAAGGTCGGCGGCGCCAAACGCAGAAACGGCAATCGGAACCGTTTGAATATCTTCAGCCTTTCGTTCGGCGGTCACGACGACCGTTTCGATTTGCGCGAACGCAGGCACTGTGAAAGTCGTGGTTAAAAGAAGTGCGCTGATGAAGGTAGCGGACCGAATGGTCGCGATTGAACGCTTCTCCGACATTGTGAGCTCCCCGTTGCAGTCTCGCTCGACGCGAAACCTGTAGGCCGCAAGCACCCCACCCGCCTCCCGAGTGGACCCAGAGCTAAGTGCTTCGACGTTTACACAATAAAATGTAGTTCGACCAAGCCGCAAGGACATAATCGTTCCCGGCCGTCACGAGTGGCGTGAGGTCTTTGACAATTTGTCAGAGCACTGCGTTCACTTCGCGCTCGCTAAAAAAAATGACGCTGGAGTCATGACAGCAAGGGAACAGTCTTTGGGTAAAAGGTATTGCTCAAAATGAGCATTCGCCTTGAAGTATGCTTTTCATTTCAAGAGGATTCGGAAGCACAACACCGCCGCAGCCGACAGCGAGTCATACATCGATGCCGCAACTTTCGTATATGACTCTTGAAGTCATCCTCTCGCTGCACTGCCGCAATGCAGGTGCCACGCCGACAAGACGTGGTCGTTGTTGCGAGTGAACGGCCATTGTCGTAATATTTAAGTTCGAAACGTCGCGTTGCAGGCGCTTCGAATCGACCAAGCATTCGCAGCTTGGAGTTCCCTGTTAGCGATTAATCGGAGCCCGGCAGGAACCCAACCTGTCGGGCTCATTTCATTTCGACGCAAATTCTTCGCTGATGCTTTGGAGAACGAACGGCACAATCCTGCGATCAAATCTGTCTGCGTCTCTCTATTGAGAAGTTCAGAGAGCACTCTCCGAGATTCGAAACGCGCTTCGTGGTTTCAATTCCGAGTACAAAAGGCGGCTCAGCGAACGCTGCCTCCCATCTGGCCGTCAACCGCGCGAGCGTCGCTCAGGAGCCATGACTCTGCGGGGATCAATGCGTTGAGCAGCGAACCGCGCACTGATAGATCTGAGCGATCGTTGGCTCCAAACTCTGGGGCGATTGCGTGATTGCGGTTGCGCGGGCGCGGCGCGAAAAACGCGAAAACTACACAAAAGTCCGCACCGCGCCCTACGTCGGCTACGGGCAAGCGAATACTTCGACTTCTTCGAGGGTCAAATCGAACCCTTTGCCGTGCACGACGCTGTTCGTTTCAAGGTCGATAACGCGGAACTTGCCCCATTCGGACGACCGCCGGTTTTTGGTCGGCGACATCCGCAGTGCGAGGCCTTTGCGCGCCAACGCTCGGCGGATGCGGCGGGACCGAGATTCGTAAGAATTGTTCATCGGCACCTACTAGCAGAACTGCGGACAATTGCACCGGTCCATGTCGCATTGAAGTTGCAGTCGCATCGGCCGATCAACTCCGGCGCGCGAATTGATCCCTTAATACTCTTTCAAGCACGCTCACTTAGGCTGAGTTGATGCACGCGGGCAGCGATACCGCCTTTGAAGAATACAACCGGCGGGCCGAGCTCGTGGGCTGGCCCAATCGCGTTGATCCAACGCTTTCGTTCGAGGCTGCCGAATTGCGCGAAGCACTTGCCGTCTGGCGTTCCGCAGCCGGAGCGCGCGCGCTTCCGCTTCGCTCCGATATGACGCCAAAACTGATGAAGCGCTATCTGCCCCAGGTCGCGGTCATGGACGTGGTGCGCGACAAGAACCGGACACGCTTTCGCATCAGAGTGACCGGAACAGCCCTGGAACGCACCTTTGGCGGTCTGACAGGCGGCTTCATTGACGAAACCTTGCCCGAACCATTCCGGTCGCGATGGGAAGCAACGCTGAATGTTCCGCTTATTGCCCGGTGTGCCGCCCGGGCGTCGGGCCGAATGGAATTTCGGGATCAGACCTACCTGAAGATCGAGACGTTGTTTGGTCCAATGGGCGCAGACATCGCGGCGCCCGACTCCATACTGGTTGTCGTGCACACCGAACCTCACACCGCTCAGACCAAACCCGTGTTCTTTTCACCGACCGTCGATATAGTGCCCCGCTAGCTTCGCTCGCAGGGCGCAGAATTGTGCCCCGCAGGCGCAGGAGTAAGTCCTGCCGCCCGCAAAGGTGTGCTAAGTGACACGCAACTCAGCCGACATGACAACAGCCAAGCTGGCCAGGATTGGCCGGAGCGATAGGATTTCCCATGGCGCCACGCCCCCCGAACTACTCGCACGAGCGCAGCCAACGCGAGCGCGCGCAGCGCGCAAAGGCCGACGAAAAGGCCCAGAAGCAGGCCGAAAAGACCGCCCGGAGAAAGGCTCTGAACGAGGAATCCTCGACGCAGCCCGCCGAAACGGACCGGACGGAAAAGAGCTGAATTGGCCTTGTAATTTAATTGCGCAACACCATCTCCTATAGGTGGCGATACTCGCGCACGGCCTCGATTTCGATCACACGCAAAACTTCGTCAGGAGACAGAGTGCAGATTACGATCTATCACAATCCGAATTGCGGCACGTCTCGCAACGTGCTCGCCGCTATTCGAGCCGCCGGACATGAGCCGCTTATCGTCGAGTATCTGAAGACGCCGTTCACGCGCGAGGAACTGAGGTCGCTGATCGAGCGGATGAACATGACGGTTCGCGATCTTGTTCGCACGAAGGAAACCTTGTTTCGAGAGCTCGGCCTTGATGACAGGGACGTGGGAGAAAACGAACTTCTCGAGGCCATGATCGAGAATCCATCCCTCATCAATCGGCCGATCGTCGCCACCGAACGGGCCGCCAAACTTTGCCGGCCCAGCGAAATCGTACAGGTGCTCCTGACACAGGAAGTTGCTTGAAGATGGCCAGCACGTCCGCATTCCAGTTGAGTCGCGTCTATGCCGCCGGTTGGAGCGCCGCAAACAAGCTCACAGCCGATGAACGCGAGGCCGCTGATCCCGAACGCGTCGCAGCACTCAATCCTTTCCCCACCGACCCACAACGTACGCGCTGGAGTGAAGGCTTCAGCGCAGCCTTGGGATCAGCGCAGCGTTTCACCCTGTCCGCACATATTCCTGGCCACTGAAACGATCGCGCGGCGGCAGCCGTCCGGCGGCATGCCAGGCGACAGCGGCGCCCCACACTCCTCACTCGTCGCACCCGTGCCGCTCCGGCTTGACTGAACGGTTTGTTTCGCCACGCTGGCACCAAGAACACCAGGAGAGGCACGATGGTCACGTTCGCACGCGAGAAGTCAGAGGGCGGCGTCACCGAACGCCTGTTTGATCTCACCGTCGCCGGTGAGCGCGTGCCAGCCGTTATCTGGTCACCTGAGAATGCCAAGGGTGGACGGCCGCTGATCCTGATGGGACATGGCGGCTCGCAGCACAAAAAGATTGGCGCCCTCGCCGCGCGCGCCCGGCAATATGCCCAGCGTCTCGGCTACGCGACGCTTGCGATCGATGCTCCAGGCCATGGCGATCGTATCAGCCGCGAGCAGGCCGAACGTCTGGCCAGGGAAGTTGGCGAGCGCGTGCGCGGCATCGGCGGAACCGGTGGCCCTTCGGCGGAGATGATGAAGACGATGGCCGAACGCGCGCAACGCGCGATCCCGGAATGGAAAGCCGCACTCGACGCGGCGCAATCCCTCGATTTCGTTGGCGATGCGGGAGCAGTTGGCTATTGGGGCGTTTCCATGGGCACGGCGATCGGCGTGCCGTTCGTAGCCAGCGAACCACGGATTGAATGCGCCGTATTCGGACTTGCGGGCCTTCGCCCCGGCGCAACGGCACTCGAGCAGGCGGCCAACGCGATCACCATTCCCGTCGAATTCGTCTTCCAGTGGGAAGATGCCGTGGCGCCGCGAGAAACCGGCATCGCGCTGTTTAACGCCTTCGCATCGAAGGAAAAGTCGATGCACATCAATCCGGGCGGCCATGTCGAAATCCCGAATTTCGAAGGCGCTTCATGGCAGTCTTTCTATGTCCGCCACCTTGGTGTGGCAAAGGAACACGCGCGCGCCGCCGCCTGAATAGTGCAAACAGCTCGCGTTTCGCACCGCGTCCCGTAGTCGGGAAGACGTGCGCGATCGGTTGAAATATCTTCTCCTAGGGAATGTCGATGCGTGAGGTCGTTGTCGCCCGCCAGTTCCGCGGGCCGCCCAATTCGGGAAATGGTGGCTATGTCTGCGGCCTGATTGGAAAAGAAATCAAAGGACCGTCAACGGTTGCCCTTCGCGCACTGATCCCGGTCGACACGCCACTCGACCTGGAGGCGAACGAACAATCGGTTCGGCTGTTGGGACGCGACGGTACGCTGATTGCCGAAGCCACGCGCGCGGCAACAGCCCTGCCCGATCCGCCGGCGCCGCCTACCCTGGAGCAGGCGCGCGACGCCGGCACGCGCTGCCCGGTGATCGAAAAGCCGTTTCACCCGCCCTGTTTCACCTGCAGTTCGATCCGCGAGGAAGGCGACGGCCTGCGCATCCTGCCAGGCCAGATCAAGGGAGCGCCCGAAGGCCAGATCGCCTGCGTCTGGACTCCGCATCCGGTGTTCGCAGGTCCAGATGGCTCCATCCCTCAGGAGATCGTCTGGGCCGCGCTCGATTGTCCGGGTTCGCTTGCCTGGATCGTGAAGACCGGCATGGGCGGCGGCCTGCTTGGTACCATGACGGCGGAAGTGACCGCGCTGCCGCGTGCCGGTCAGCCCGCGATTGTCACGGCGTGGCCCATCGAACAAAACGGCCGCAAGTTCATCGCAGGCGTCGCGCTGTTCGATGCCGACGGTCGCTTGATGGCGCGAGGCTCGCAGATCTGGATTTCGCGCGGGGCTGCGCCGCAACTCTAGATCTTGGGCGAAGTATTGGTCGCCGGGTTGTAAGCCTGCGCGCGGAACGCATCGGCCGCGTGTTGTGCCGCCGCCAGATCGTCCGACGAAAGCTGCGTGCGGAGCGCGTCGATGCGCGACCTCAACTCGGCGTCGCCCTGAGCGCCGGCGATAGCATACCATTTGTAGGCATCGAGCAGGCTTTGCGGAACGCCGTCGCCGCGCTCGTAAAGCACCGCAAGATCGAACTGTGAGTCGACATAGCCAAGACCGGCAGCACGCGAGAACCAGCGCACCGCCTCCGACGAGCTCTTCAGGCCGCCAAGACCTTCCGCATATGCGATTGCCAGATCGTGCATCGCCTTGCGATTGCCCTGCAGCGCCGACGCTTCGTACCAGTGCATCGCCTGTACGGGATCGGCGCTGGCGCCGACGCCCTTCTGATAGAGCGATCCGAGTTCGTACTGCGCCATGGCATTGCCGTGTCTGGCGGCGCGCGTCATCCAATGCAGGCCGGCGACCGGATCGCGGGCCGGTCCAGCATCGTCCAGATATCGGTTTGCAATCGCCAGTTCCGCGGCCGCATCGCCCGCCTCTGCGAGGCGCGTCAGCTTGTCGAGCGGCGTGGCGGTTGTTGCAACCGCAGTCGCACTTGGCACTGACGAGTGAAGGGCATGACGCAGCGCCTCGCTGCGTCCATCGCGCACGCCTTGGCTGAATGCGACGCCGGCCGCTGCGACAAAAATGGCGCCCACAAGAAAGCCGATCAGGGCATACCGAATACTTTTGTCGAGCTTCTTGGGCTTCTGTTTGACGGCCTCGCTCTCGGCCTTGACCGTCGCTGCCGCAATGGCTGAAGCGCGCGCCGAGTCTAGAAACGATTTGTGCGCTGTTTCCGCATGCTCGTCTGCATCGACTTCCGGTTCGTTGCGCGTTTCACCGGCGTGAGGTTGAGGTTCCGGCGCGACTGGCAGTGTTTCGGCCGGCGATGGTTCAAAGGCGGCGGCGTCGTTCTCGACCAACGCGGCGCGGGCGACGCCCTCGACCGTCTGAATGCGCAAATCGGCTTCGCTGAGCGCCATGCGAAGTTCGTTGGCGGCCGCCTTCTGTCGCGCTTCGGAATCGTCGACGCGCACGATCAACTGGTTGAGGGTTCCCTCCATCGCCTTGATGCTGTTCTCTGCCGACACGACGACGGCGCGGCTGTCTTTTTCGACCTGCTCCTGGCGCGCCTGCATCGCCGTCATGGCGCGCTCGAACACGCGTAGCCGGCGTTCGAGCCATGCGTCAGGCGCGCGCGGAGCGGCGGCGGCCGCATCCACCGTATGCGAGGAGGCGTCCTCCGTCTTGTCGTCAACGACGGCAACATCGTCCGACGGCGCCGCGCGGTTTTGCGGCTCCATCAGCCGCGTCATGTCGATTCGACGCGACTGGCGCCGCTCGGGCATCGAGCCCGCAGTCCCTGCGGATCCGCCCATTGCGGCAGATGCTTCGCGTGCAACGTCCACCATGACTTCCTGCATATTGGCGGTGTCATCGGCTCTAGGCAGCGTGAGGATCACGGCACCGTCGCGAGTCGCGTCCGTCGTGGATTCGTCCGGCGTGTTTTCGATGCCACCCATCTTGCGGGCCAATGTCGCCAAGCTGTCGGCGATGACGCACAGCAGAAGATCTTCCTTGCGTACGAATTGGCCGAACACGACAGGCCGCGGCAGCAGAGCTTCGGATGCAACTTTTCCCAGCGTAAGATTTTCAACGCCCTCACGTTCCGCAATGGCGCGCGCAGCGTTCAGGATCGCAGCGCGTGCATCGCCGCGTTCATGGGACATCATCTCCGGTTCGATTGTCTGCACAGCACCCTCGCCTGGGCTGGCAGAATGGCAGGCGTGCATTACCAAACATGAAAGTCGATAGTTCGGTTTCTACACGAATTGTCCTCTTACGTAGTATTCCGCTTATAGTGAACGCGAATGTGAAGGAAGGCTGCCTTGGTCACGGAAAAAGTGCTGCCCATCGCAGGCATTTGCGACGAGCGATTTGGGCGTGTACGCGAAGAATTTACCGAGAATTTCAACCAACGCGGCGAACGCGGCGGCTCTGTCGCAATTTGGTACGACGGACGCGTGGTCGTAGACTTGTGGGGCGGCTGGTCCGATCTAGACCGGCAAGAGCCCTGGGCGCGCAATACCATCGTCAACTTCTTTTCGGTCAGCAAGGCGCTGTGTGCGATCGCGATTATGCGGCTTGCCGATTGCGGAAAACTCGATCTGGACGCGCGAGTGGCGGACTTCTGGCCTCAATTCGCTGCAGCCGGAAAAGAAACCACCACGGTGCGCCAGTTGATGTCGCACCAGGGTGGACTGCCGGCAATCCGCGAGCCGCTTCCCGATGGCGCGGCCATGGACTGGGATGTAATAACGCGGGCCCTGGCAGGACAGGCACCCTGGTGGAAGCCGGGCACCGCACACGGATATCACGTCAACACGTTCGGCTTTCTGGCGGGCGAACTTGTGCGTCGCGTTTCCGGACGCAGCATCGGAACGCTGTTGCGCGAGGACGTCGCGCAGCCCTTGGGCGCAGATGTTCATATCGGCCTGCCCGCAACGGAACATCATCGTGTTTCGGACTTTCTCCGGCCGGGGAATCCCGCAAAACCCGAGATCGACAGCGACGACGCTTTGATGCGCTGGAACACCTATTGGAATCCGCCGGGCTTTTCCGGATCGCACTGGGTGAACACTGCGCGCTGGCGCGAAGCGGAGGTACCTTCAACCAACGGGCACGGCAATGCGCGCGGCATCGCTCGCGTCTATGCCGCGCTGGCCAATGGCGGCACGATCGACGGAGTCGAGATTCTCAGCCGGGATGCTCTTGAGGCGGCGACGACCGAGCAGGTCAACGGACCCGATATCATCAATCAGCGGCCCAGCCGTTTCGGTGTCGGCTTCCAGTTGACGCAGCCGGAGCGTCCGCTCGGTCCCCATCCGGGCGCGTTCGGCCATTTCGGCGCCGGCGGTTCACTCGGCTTTTGTGATCCTGAGGGGCGCATCGCGTTTGGATATGTCACGAACGATATGGGGCCGCGCTGGCAGAACCCGCGCAATCGCGCCCTGCTCGATGCAGTCTATGCCTCGCTGTAGATAAATCGTGTCCTACGAAGCCGTGCTCGGAACACCGTTCGGCTCCGGCTTGCGGCCATGCACGATGCGCATCAGAACGTTGATCGTCACGATAGTCGTGCCATACACGACGAGTTGCGCGCCATTTGGCGCGTCGCTGTAGCCGATCAGCGTGTGCAGCAAGCGGCCGGCAATTCCGCTTTCCGGCAGCAGCCAGGACGTGTCCCAGACCGTTGCGGTCAGGACTTCGAAATAGCCGCCCTGCTGCAGGAACAGCACGGCCTGCGACGCCATTCCGGCGGCGAGCAATGTGATGAGCCAGGACGTAACGGAGAACAGGCGATGGGCCGGAATCGTCAGAAGCCCGAAATACATCAGCGCCGATACTGCCGCACCCGCGGCTAAGCCCATTGCGCCACCGGCCAGCATCGATGCCGTCGTCATCCCGCCCTGTGCAGCGATGCCATAAAGGAAGAGGACCACCTCAGAACCCTCGCGCAGCACCGCCACGCCCACGACAACGGCGAGCGCGGTTAGCGTGCGCTGGCCGGCTGAAACCTCGGTACCCATCTGGTGCATCTCGCGCGCCATCTGCTTGCCGTGTCCGGCCATCCAGACATTGTGCCAGGTCAGCATCAGCACCGCGACGAGCAGGATCGCAGCGTTGAAAAGTTCCTGACCTGAGCCCTGGAACAATCCGGCAAGCTGTTCGGCGAACGCCGCTACAAGGCACGCGCCCACGACACCCGATCCAACGCCGATCGCGATCCACAGCCCTCGCCGCGCTACGCCATTCGTCGCCGCCAATACGATGCCGACGATCAGGCCGGCCTCGATGACCTCGCGAAAGACAATGAGAAGGCTTGCCAGCATGAACTACTCCGCGATCACGACGCCTTGCGCCGTTTCGGAATGATATTCGCCCATGAAGGGATAACGGCCCGGGGACAAAGGTCGCAGGCGGATGTTGCCGCTACTATGACTTGCGACAACCTTTTCGACTTTCAGGGACGTCGAGTTCGAACTCCTCTGCCGTGTCGTCATTGTTGGTGAGCGCGATCACGTTCGGCACGTTGGCCTTCACATGGATCTCGCCCGGCGCAAATTTGTGGTTCGTGAGGCTCAGCGGGATGACCCCGTCATCGGCCAGTGCAGACGAGACGCATATCGCCGTAGTGCCAACAAAAATCAAGAATTTCAACGCGTTCATGCCAGAAGGCTCACTGATATGGATGTCATGCCTGAGCAGATGTAATCGCAACTCATTCGCAAGTACAGAGCCCGAAGCAATCCGCCGCACCAATTTCAGGTTGCAATCGACATTATTGTACAACCGTACACTACCGAATCATACTTAACAAAACGCGCATTCCCCTGCGCCAGTGAAGCGTTCGGTAGATTGCGGCCGCCCTCCTCGGTTGGCCCGGCGTCAGTCCAGTTCCAAACAAGACTGTTTCACATCGCATGGTCAGCAAAGGCCTGTCCGCATCGTCGTGCATTGCGCCGGCTTCAGACGCGCGCGAGCACCGTCTCACACGACTCTATCTGCCCACGGCTGGCAGCGATGGTCGGCACGTTATCGCGACGGCCGACACCTCTGCGGAAAATCTCTCATGGTTACGCGCCGCTTATCCGGGCGCGCGGATTGTCGGCGCCAGCAAAAAGGAATTGCTAACCGAGCTCGATCTGCAATTTGGCGCTTCGCTCGCCGAGGACGCCGTCTGCGCGTTGGCGCGAGCGCATCCGTCGCTGTCCGCAAAGACAGTCATTACGCGCAAGCAGGCATGCTTAATCAGCCTTGCCGCGATTATAGCTGTGGCTGTGTTGGCAATGCGGCCGCCCGCGGCATATGGCGTGTTCACGGGGATTTTGTCCGCAGGCTTCATTGCCGGGACAATGTTCCGCGCGGCGCTGGCCTGGATTGGCGGAACCGAGCGCGAGGTCTGTCCGCCAATCGGTAACGATGATGCATCCCTGCCCCTCTACACAATTCTGGTGCCGCTTTATCGCGAGGCCAATGTCTTGCCCGGGCTGATCGAGGCGCTTCTTCTGCTTGACTATCCCCAAGACAAGCTCGACATCAAACTCATTGTCGAGGCTGACGATCGCGAGACGGTTGCGGTCGCAGAAAGTCTCGAGCACAAGGGGCCGTTTCACATCGTGCGCGTTCCTCCCGGAACGCCGCGCACAAAACCGCGCGCCTGCAATTACGCCTTCCCGTTCGCGCGCGGTGAATTCACCGTCATCTACGACGCCGAGGACCGGCCCGAGCGCGACCAACTGCGCAAGGCCATTGCACAATTCCGAGGCGGACAACGCAGCATCGCCTGCCTGCAGGCGCGCCTCAACTTCTACAATGCGAATGAGAACTGGCTGACCCGCGGTATTATGGCGCAAACGCCACAAGAAGTGAATCCGGTCGCTGCCTACATTGTGTGAATGACCGACAACGAACTGGGCAACCGCTACGCCCTCCATGCCCTACGCGACAAGCGCGCCACGCTGGCGGGCGAGATTGCAGACCTGAAAAAGCAACTGGCTTGGCGCGTCTCCCAGTTGGACCACGTTGACGCCTGCCTGAACATTTTCGAGCCCGGATTTGACCCGCAGACAAATCGGGCTCAAGCGTCCCCGCAAACGGGTCAAGCTATTCCGGCAAGGTGAATTAGGACGGTTGATAATCGACGCCCTCAGGCGGGCTGCAAAGCCGCTAGCGACGCACGAGATCGTCTCAGCCCTTTTGGCTAAAGGCGGCTATGGCGAGCAGGTGAGATCGTCTCTGTCGCCAAGAGTGCGTGGCAACCTCGCCTACTTGGAAAAGAGCGGGAGGGTGGAAAAAGCCGGTTATGGGCGCGCTGTTAACTGGTGCCCAAAAAATATTTTGTAACCGTCTGATAATATTATGTTTTTTTGGCGTTGCCGTTACTCTTCGTTAACGTCGCTGTCCCATAATTGGATTTTGCCTTTGAGAAAGGGACTCAATCCAATGCGGACAGACGAAGCGGACAACTCTAAGACAGATGGATCGCGTGAACACGGCACTTGGCCTCTAGTCGTAACGGTCCTAACTGCGCTCGCTTCTGTCTGTATCATTCTTGAGTTTGTGTTCCAGCATGCGTAAGCAACGCCGGCCAACCTAGTTTCTAGGTTGCGGCGCGACTGATGATTTGATTCAGTCAGGTGTCCAAGTGTGATTCGCTAGGGTTGCAGCCCGAGGCGGATCGGTGACGCGCCATGGCAGGCCCGTCGAGTACCGAATCACAAGGTACTCGACTCGGGAGTTTTTGTCATGCCTGCCGCGAATGTTCTTCCATTTGAAACCGAAGGCGAGCGTCCAATCGACAAGGGGATCGCTCACGAGGTTCGCGTTCTGGCTGAGAACGGGATCGAGACCTTTGAAGTCATGCGAGGGCGGTCCGGGACATTCGTTTCCTGAGCCGACAATCAGATTTCACGGTGGAAAAGGTGAGGGTTTTCGGGCACTCGCGATTGCCAGTCAGCATGGGCTTCGTGTCGCGGAGCTTAGGCGTTACTGGGATGTAATCGATGGCGAACCTACTGGCCCTCACTGGGAGTTAACGTTCGTTAGAGAAGTTTGACTACCGCTCAACGACCTTCGCGGTCGAGTTTCGCGCAGTCCTTGCACAGCGGCTTTCCGCCTGTGCCCGACTGGCGATTGTGGGCCGGGATTTCACTTCCCGGACCACAGCGGTCATTGTCGTGATGATGGTTCTCTTTCACTGAGTTCCACGGTGAACGTTTCATTTTCAGTTTTCCTTCTAGGAATCCCCTCACCATTGAGGGGGTTCCCACATAGACTGATTCGGGGCAGTCAACCCATACCGAAGTCGCAGGCGTTCACACCGGCTTCACGTGCCGCTGCCAATACCCGCTGAAATCCACGCTTGGCTTGCGGTTCAGCGCCAAGTGCGCGATTTGCCGGACCTGATCGCCGTTGGTCATGCGGCGGTTATCTTCGCGCCATGATGCTTCTTGGGCGTAGCGCAGGAGGTATGCACCGGCGATGTGATGGTGATGACCGGCTTCCGCACGACGCAGACGCGAGAAATAACTTTCCGCCCAATTCGTGCAGGCACCGTCAAGACTGTAAGCCTGCTCGTGATTGATACGCTTCATCTCGAAACGGCCATGCAGAGCGTTCCAAGAGTTGGCTTCGTCGGCGTTCAAAACCGTTCCCTTGGCCACGCGCGACTTTATCCATGACAGGGCCGCGCCTTCCGACTTGAACACCGCCGGAAGCGACTGGCCCCCGTGTTCGCGAACTACAACCACGACCTGGCGCTTGCCTGACTTGTTCTTCCAAAGGCGGCGGTCCTTGCGATCCTCTTTCAGGTTTGCGGGCTTCACGTAGCCGCCGAAGTACGCGCCATCAACGGAGGCTTCCGGGTGATCGTCACCAATGATGCGGCCCTTCATTTCCTCGGCCATTGCTTCGCGCATTTTGTGGCAAAGAACGAACGCCGCCTTGTAGGACAAGCCCAGATCCCGGCTCATGGCCAACATGCTCTTGCCCTTCACTTCATTGCAGAAGATCGCAATCGCGGCCAGATAGGCTCGGAGCGGCAACTTGTGACTGGCAAAGAGCGTCCCGCTGGTGATTGTGAAATCGGCCCTGCAGCCCTTGCAGCGAAAGCGGAGCGCGCCAGATCGGCGGCGGCACTCATAAGCGTCAACAGAGCCGCACTCGGGACAAACCGGAGCGCCCTCCGTTGAAGACCAGCGGATTTTGCGAAAGGCCGTCTCGGCTTCCGCATCCGTCATACGAAAGACGGCCGCTAGCGTGAGCGTCTTTGCTTTCGAGGACAGGAGGAAGTGCTGGGCCACAAAGTCTAACTCATTCGTTACCTCACGAATATGATAGTTCTGGTGGGGCTTGTCAACGGCAATCTAACGAATATAATAGGTCACGAAATTGATAGGATTAGCCAATGGCTTATGCAAAGACTGAGGAAGAATGGGGTCAAAAAGCGGCGGACCATCTGAAGGCCGAAATGAAAAAGGCCGGCGTGACCTATGCCGAAATGGTCAAGCGGCTCAGAAAGCACGGATTCAAGGACACAGAGGCGTCTCTGACCATGAAGCTCAAACGAGCGGCGTTTTCGGCGTCTTTTCTTCTGGCCGCTTTGGCCGCCTTAGAGCTTGAAGGCGTGCAACTAGAGGACTTGTAGGCTTCGGCGGGTGTAGTCGAGTTGTCGTAGAGGTGTCGCGTTTTCCGGACCATTGGAGCGCGATTTGGACCTCCTGCGCTCTAGCATCGGCGTCCTTAATCGATACGCAGAAAACGTACATTCCCGGCTTTTGTGAAATGCCTTCCGCAATGAAGCTCGTCGGCTGCATAAAGCCGGGCGTTGCGATACCAATCTGGCTGGTCTCGGCTATAAAAAAAACGTCTAAGAAGCGACCATGGTCGTCGTCCAAGTCGATGGATGTAGGCAACGACTGGGCGAACGTCGCCCAAGTGAGCGGAACACGGTCTGCTGACCACAGCGACACAAGCCTGTTGGCGTCTACCGGCACCATGATATCAACGAGAGTCCCAGTACACTTGGTCCGAACTTGCCCAACTGGTGGGCGCACAAGAACTCGATAGAAAGTGGCCTTTAGCACAGAGTTGAACGCAGTCTCGACGCGGCATCCCGATAGATATTCCGAATAATCAACCTGAAGGCCTGTCGGAAATGCCTTTCGTTCATGAACACCGATCAGATACGCCGCATAGACCGCGGCAAGGGCGACGCCGCCCAGTATTACGTATGTTGCTACAGCCGCGATCATTTTGGCGGCTGTGATGTGGAAAACGGCTGCCAACTGATCGGCAAGCCAGCCGACAATAACTCCCCAAAACGCCTCTTGGAGGATAAGCCAACAAACGACCGCGAGCACGGCCAGCGGCACCCAGTAGGCGATTGGTAGGCGCTTAAACATTGCAAATTCCTCTCACGAGTCTTTGGACACGCCAATACAGCGCGCCAAGTAACTGACTCGTCAGAGGTCTTTTGGGGATGCTCCCGCCGACTGGCCATCTCAGAGACCTATTCAGTCCCTAGCCGATGGCCAGTGGCGTTTGCGCCATAATACCGCTGACCCGCCTGTTCGCGCTCGACTATGCGCTCTGGTTCGACGTCCTGATGCCGGGGCTTGAGAAATTGCGCGTTCCTATGCCGCTCGGCGGCACCTCCAATCACTTTCGGACATCCGCTCTCAAGACTGTCGGCGCCTGGGATCCGTTCAATGTGACGGAAGATGCCGACCTTGGAATTCGCCTGGCGCAGATGGGCATGCGGGTCGCCATGCTCGAACTCGACGACGTTCGAAGAGTCGCCGACGACTCTTGCCGCGTGGCTGAAGCAACGATCGCGCTGGCTCAAGGGGTATATGCAGACCTGGCTGGTGCATATGCGCGATCCCGCTGCGCTCCGGCGCCGCACAGGCTGGCGCGGGCTTTTGTCACTTCAGCTTTTCCTCGGAGGATCGGTGATCTCGGCGCTCGTGAATCCCCTGCTCTGGCTGATGTTCGTTTCGTCTGGTTTCTTTGGCGTTCCCGCCCAAGCGCCGCTGGCAGAACTATCGCTGACATCAATCTCAGCGATCGGCCTGGTAGGCGGCAACGCCATGTTGACTTGGCTCGCCATCATCGCGCCTCAGCGGCGCGGCTGGAACAGCCTGGCGCCCTACGGTTTCACGGTCACACTTTATTGGGGGCTGATTTCGCTCGCGGCATGGCGCGCACTTTGGCAACTGATCACGCGTCCGTTTCACTGGGAAAAGACGGCGCATGGCCTGAGCCGGCTGGGACAAGACCGGAATTGAGCATGCGATTCGCGCCTGTCATTGCCCTGTCGGCCTGCCTTTTCATGTTGAACGAGAGCCAAGGCGTCGCCGGCGCCTGGACGCTCAAAAAACATCATTGGCAGACCTTCAACTCCACGACGCTGAGCATGGCCAGTCAAAGCTATGCCAGCAATGGACATGCTTCGACTCCCACCAAATTCCAGAAGTTCCTGGTTCAGAATACCGTTGAATATGGCCTGACCGACAACGTCACGCTCTTCGCAACACCAGCCTATGTCGTTGCATCGGTGCAAACGGGTTCCACGCCCGAGACGAACGCGCGAACCAGTTCGGTGGAAGCCGGAGCCAGGTTCCTGCTCTTCGCGCACATTGGAAAATTGTCGCTTCAGACTTCCTACAAGGCGGCGGGCGCATTCGATCTGTCAGACTCGGTAAACCATGATCCTGCGCGTCAGATTGAGTTGCGGCTCCTGTACGGCACGAATTTCAAAGCGTTGGGCGACGATGGCTTTGTCGACGTCCAGTTTGCGCAGCGCTGGATCAATCATCAACGACCGGATGAAACTCCCATCGATCTGACGGCGGGCCTCTGGCTCAGGCAGAACACGATGGTGATGGTGCAGAGCTTCAATACCATCAGCGGCGGCGACGCGATCGCACCCTTCACCTACTATCGCTCGCACAAGGTCGGGTTGTCGCTGGTGGAACGAATCTCCCGTCACTGGTCGCTCCAGCTCGGCGGGTTTCTCTCACCCGGCGGCCAGAACGCTCTCGACGAGAAAGGCCTCAGCCTCGTGTTATGGACGCAGGACTAAACTCAATTGTCCTGCATGCTGCTCGGAACTGTCCGGCCCCAGTCTTTCACTTGCTTGAGCGCTTCGCTCTGCGCCGACTTGTCGAACGCGGCAAGAATGGCATTAAAGCGCGTCTGCACGAATTCCTTGAATGTCGGATGGGTGAAAATATAGAGATCGTTGTCGCGCACGCCTTCGTACACGCGCTGACCGACAATGTCGGGATCGATGCCGCCGAGCACATTCTGCGCCGCTTCGCTCGGCGTGGCGCCGACGCCGGGGTCGACGACGCCCGAGCCGCCATACTTGTCCTGCCGCGCACGACCGCTCTCATGAATGCGCGTACGCACGAAACCCGGGCACAAGGCCGACACGCCGATGTTGAGCGGCGCCATCTGCGCGGCCCAGCCTTCGCTCAGCGCGACGACCGCAAACTTCGTGGCGCAATAGGGCTCCATGCCCGGTGGCGATACCATGCCGGCCATCGATGCGGTGTTCACGAAGTGTCCGCCCTCGCCGTGGCTCTTTATCAGCGGCGTGAAGACCTCCGTGCCGTAGACGACGCCTTTGAGGTTCACGTCTAAGATCCAGTCCCAGTCGCGTTCGCGCACGGTGCCGATCGGCCCGCCCACGGCGACACCGGCATTGTTGCAGACCAGGTGGATCTTTCCGAAGGCTGCAACCGCATCGAGCGCCGCGCTGCGCACGCTGGCCCGATCGGTCACGTCGACATAGACCGGCGCAGCCTTGATCTGTTCCGAAGCGAGCCGCGCGGCAGCGGCTTTCGCTGCATTTTCATCGATGTCCGCGAGTACGACATTCATTCCGGCGCGACCAAACGCGCGCGCCATGCCCAATCCGATACCGCTCGCGCCGCCGGTGACGAAGGCGGTCCGTCCCTTAAATTCTTTCATGACTATTCCGCCGCTTGTTGAAATTCGAGCGAGTCGAAGGTTGCCGCCAGCGACGCGCCGTTCGGTTTCGCCTTCAGTCGGCCCAGTATGGCTTCCCGCGATTGATTGCGCCCGAAGTCCGCGTTCGTGACTGCGTGCCATTCGATCATCTGGTTCCAGATCGGATCGATGATTTGCGCACCCGGCACATTCTTGCCGTCGACAGTCTTGATCGTCAGGCTGCGCAATTCGGAAACGACGGTCGCAAGATACGCCACATGGATGGCTTCATCCGTGCGGATGCGCTCGACAACATCGGCGGCGTGGTCCGCGGCCGGCCTGCGGTCGGTGAAATTCGTCGGATCGCGCATGATGCCCTGGCAGAAGGAGAAAAAGCTCTCCGCCTTCACCTCGATCATCAGCACGTTCATGAGGAGCAGAATCCATTCCTCGAAAACTTGCGGAATCTGCGGCATGCGCCGGCCGGTTTCGGGGCGCGAAATGCTCGCCGGCACTTCGGGGATCGGATAAGCGTTCTTGCCAAACAGCGCATCGCGCACGGCGAACCACATGTCGTCGTGTCCGCCGATACCCGCTTCCTTCGTTCCGCCTTCGTCGAAGCCGTGGGCGACCAGCAGACCCTTGTTCAAATGTCCGAGGCAAGTCGCGCCGATGTCTTCGACGATGATGTCCTGGAAGTCCGGTGCGACCGCCTGTGCCAGCATCTTGCCGCGCGCCTCGATGATGCCGGTGATGGTCAGCGAGTTCCAAAGCGTCTCGCCGAAGCCGTGGCCGAGCAGGAACTTCTGCTGATCGACCGTCGGATAAGGTCCGCGTTTCAACAAGCGCTGCGATGCGTCGATCAGGGGCGCGCCGCGCTTCTTCATCTCATTCTGCCAGGCTTCGACGGCGGGCCAGCGATTGAGTGTACGCGGCGAGATGTACTTTCCGCTCGCATCGAAGCCGCCGTGCAGACGATAGCCGGCCTCTATCTGCGGCTGCGCATAGGCGTGGTCGGCCATGATCTCATCGCGCGTGTATGTCAGCTTCGTCATCGAAACGGCCTCCCGTGCGGGCGTGATCGCCTTCGCAAACGGCGCTGATAGTTTGTCAGTGGCTCACCACTGTCAATCCTCAGGTGACAGGACGGACAGGTTCCGGCAACCGAAGTCCGAAACATATTGTGTAACGTATTTAAGACGTTGCGAAGCGTTCGACACACTCTCACGACATCGCCCGTCCAGCGTTGCACCCGCGGAGTGCAGAGACGCCCCGCCCCTCAACCAAGGAGAAGAAAATGAAACGAAGAATCATGTTCGCTGCGGCCTTTGGCGTCGCGATTGGCGCCGGTGCCGGAACAGCTTTTGCCGGCACGCCGGGCTACTACGTGTCCGGCGAAGGCGGCGTTTCGCTTCTGCCCGACCTGCACGTCAACGATACGCCGGTCGCCAGGCAGAGCGACTCGTTCGGCACCGGCTTCGCGGCTGGAGGCGCTGTCGGGTACGATACGGGCGAAGGCGTGCGCGTCGAGCTCAACTCGCTCTATCAGCACTCCGATGCAGGCCGCCTCAATGGCACGCCGGTCAACGGACATCTGGCTTCGACCAGCGTGATGGCCAATGCCACCTATGACCTGCTGCCGAGCGCAAGCTTGACGCCCTATGTCGGCGCCGGACTCGGCATTCAGAATGTCGGCGGAACGATCGGCACATTGACGGGCCGTGACTGGAAGCCGGCCTATCAGGCCGAAGCGGGCCTGCGCACCGAGGTGAGCGATCACGTCTCCATGTTCGGAGAATATCGCTTCTCGCAAAGCGGGTCGGTGACGCTGACCGATGCGACGGACACGGCGCACCAGCACTTCTCCGATCATGCGTTGCTTGCCGGTCTCAGCTTCAGGCTGAACTGACGCTTCGTCCGAGACACAAGGGGGCTTGTGTCTCGGCGGGGGCGCCATGAAAAGGCGGTTACGGCTTGAGCGCGCGCACCAGGAAACGCGTGAGATTGTCGAGCACTTCTTCGCGCAGCCGCTGCGAGCGCGCGCCTTCGCTTGCGACCTGATGGATCGCGCCGAGGATGGCCTGGCCGACGATTTCAGCGTCGTAGCTGTTGCAGGCCTGTCCGTTGCGCATCGCTTCGCGCACCACTTCGGCCCAGTCAAAGCCCCAGCGCACCAGAAGCGGCGTCGCCTGCGCGCCTTCCGCATCGATCACCAGTTCATCCGTCATCGCGGCGGCGAGGACGCCGGGATGCTCGGCAGAATATTCGTAGATGCCCTTCAGGTTGGCCGCGATCGTGTTCTCCAGCGTTTTTTCCGCTGGCTGGCGCGCGATCATATATTCGTGAAGTTCCTCGCGCGCATCGTCGACGAAGGCAAGGAAGCACGCCTTCTTGTCGGGGTAGTGCAGATAGAACGTGCCATGTCCCAGGCCCGCCTCGCGCGCGATGTCTTGCGGACGCGTCGCGTGATAACCGCGTTCCACAAAGAGTTTACGCGCCGCGCGTTTGATTTTCGCCAGAACTCTCCGGCTTGCGCCGCAAAGCACGAATTTCCACCGGCTTGCTCGCGAGTGTCGTCTGAGCCATGACGAAACTTCTCCCGCGGGCGAGCCCGGAGTCAATCTAAAGGGCTTTGGTGCAACGCACAGGCGCAGTAGTATTGGTAATCACGCAGGGAGATTTTCGATGCACAAACTCTTGCTCGCGACCGCCGCGGCGGTAACCCTTGTTTTCCTGACGGCACCGTCATTTTCGATGGGTGGAGGCGGCGGTGGCGGCGGCGGGGGTTACAGCGGCGGTGGATTTGCCAACACACCGGCATTCGACGACTACACGGTTGCTGTTCGCCTGATCAAACATCAAAAATATTCCGACGCCATCCCGCATCTGGAGATGGCCCTTGCCGACAAACCTCACAGCGCGGACATCTTGAACTATCTCGGCTACACGCATCGCATGATCGGCGACTACGCCTCGTCGCTTGCTTTCTACAAGCGCGCCTTGGCCATCGATCCCGATCACAAGGGCGTCCACGAGTATCTCGGCGAACTCTATCTGCAGATGAACGATCTGACGTCGGCACAGGCCGAACTGACGACGCTCGCCAGCCTCTGCCCGAGCGGCTGCGATGAGCGGGACATGCTCACCAAGGCGATCGCAGCTTACACGCCGCCCGCTGGAGCAGCGCCGGCCGCGGCCACAACGGCTCCAGCCGCACCGACCCCAGCGCCGGCGACAACAACCGCCGGCCAGTAACTCAGGCCGCCTTTTTCTGCCGGAGCGCGCGCCAGACGCGCTCCGGTGTGGCCGGCATGTCGATATGCACGACGCCGAGCGCATCAGCGATTGCGCTCATCACCGCCGGCAACGCACCGACCGTTCCGGCCTCGCCGCAACCCTTCGCGCCAAGCGCATTGGTTTTGCACTCGATCTCTTCATAGGCGAAATCGATGTCCGGCATGTCCGACGCGCGCGGCATCGCATAGTCGCTGAAACTCGCGGTCAGGAGTTGGCCTGTCGTTTCGTCGTAGACAATGTTCTCGAGCAGCGCCTGTCCAAGGCCCTGCACGATTCCACCATGCACCTGCCCTTCGACAAGCATCGGATTGATGACGCGGCCGAAATCGTCGAGCACGTGATACGAAATCATCTGCACCTGGCCCGTGTCCGGATCGACTTCGACTTCGCAGACATGGCAGCCGTTCGGAAATGTCGGCGCCTGGCCGTTGTACATCCCTTCGCTGTCAAGACCGGCTTCGAAGCCCGGCAGCTTCTCGCGCTTCAGCGTGACGGCGAGTTCGCCGACCGTGATTGCACGGTCCGTGCCGCTCACAGCGAATTTGCCGACGCCTTCGACGACCTGAAAGCCGACGTCCTTGCCTTCGGCCTGGAGAACCTGTCCGGCCGCCGCCTTGCCCTTCTTGATCACTTCGTCCGAAGACACCATCAGCGCGCCGCCCGACATGTTGAGCGAGCGCGAACCGCCGGTACCGCCGCCGTTCACCCACTCTGTGTCGCCCTGCTTCACGGTGATGGACTCGAACGGCACGCCAAGCTTTTCGGCGACGAGCTGGGCGAAAGACGTTTCGTGCCCCTGTCCGTTCGACTGTGTGCCGCAATAAAGCTCGACACCGCCATTGTCCGTAAACTTGATCGCCGCCGGTTCCTGACCCGCTGCGCCCGTGATTTCGACATAGTAGGCAAAACCAAAGCCGCGCAGCTTGCCGCGTTTCGCGGACTCCGCCTTGCGCGCCGCAAAGCCAGCCTGGTCGCCGCGCTTCAGGCCCGCTTCAAGCAGGCGCGGATAGTCGCCCGAGTCGAACTTCAGGCCGGCCCAGTTGCCGAATGGAAGTTCAGATGGCGACGGCAGGTTACGCCTGCGAATCTCCGTGCGGTCGATGCCGGTCTTCGCGGACGCGGCATCCATCAACCGCTCCATCAGATAGGCCGCTTCGGGGCGTCCGGCGCCACGATAGGCGTCGACCGGCGCGGAGTTTGAGAAGTAGCCTTTGATGTTCGCGAACAAGGACGGCACGCGATAAACGCCGCCGAATATGCGCCCACCGGCCAGCGTCGGAATGAACGGCGCGTAGACCGACAGATAGCCGCCCATGTTCGCCGTCCCCGTGATTCGCATGGCGAGGATCTTGCCGTCCTTGTCGAGCGCAAGCTCCCCGGTCGTGATCATGTCGCGGCCGTGATCGTCGGCGAGGAAGGATTCGGTGCGTTCCGCGCTCCAGCGTACTGGACGGCCGACCTTCTTGGCGGCAATCATGACCAGGGGCTGTTCCGGATAAAGGAAGCCCTTCATGCCGAAGCCGCCGCCGACATCCTTGGTGATGACGCGCACCTTCTCGACCGGGAGGTTCAGCACGCCTTGCGCGATGGCTCCGCGCAGATTGCCTGCGCCCTGCGACGTTACATAGAGCGTGTAATGATCCTGCGCCTTGTCATAGACGCCGATCGCGTTGCGGGTTTCCATCGGCATCGCGCTGACACGGTTCTGCACGACTTCGAGCGAGACCGTATGCGCTGCTTTCGCAAATGCAGCCTTCACCGCCGCTTCGTCGCCATCGGCCCAGTCGAAAGACTGGTTGTTGACGGCGCCGTCCCAGATCTGCCGGCCCTTGGGCGCAGCGGCAAGCGTGCCGGATGCCTCGAGAACTTCGTACTCCACTTCCACCAGTTCGGCGGCGTCCTTAGCCTGCGCATAGGTTTCGGCAATCACCATGGCGATCGCCTCGCCGGTGAATGTCACCTTGTCCTTGGCGAGGATCGGCTTGGGCGAGGTGTGCGTTCCGGTGCCGTCGCGGCTCTGTATCGGCGCCATCAAGGGCATGGGGTTGGCGCCGAAGGCGTCGACGTCGGCATAGGTCAGAACATCGATCACGCCCGGCGCAGCCTTGGCAGCGGACACATCGATGGACGTGATCCGCGCATGCGACTGGGAGGTGCGGTGGAAACATGCGAACGTTTCGTTGTCGAAGTGCAGATCGTCCGTGTACTGACCCTGACCGGTGACGAAGCGAATGTCTTCCGTGCGCTTGACCGACTGACCGACGCCAAATTTCATGCTTCTGCTCCCAAAATCTAAATCGTCGTGCCGCGCATCAGCGTGGCATGTTGTTCGAATGTCCGGCCCGGAACGAGAACCTAGTTCTTGTAGCTCGGATCGGCGCGGTCGCATTTGCGGCGCAGCGCCGGCCAGGCGAGCGAACCGACCATGCCGTTGAACGCGCCCTGCCCCTGCATCGCGGTCTTCTCGGCCACGCCCTGGTTCGGCCAGTTCGGCGTCGCACCGCCGCCGAGCGCACGCACCTGCATCGAACAGGCGCGTTCGAGATAGAACATGCGCAGGAACGCGTCGGCGCAGTTCTTGCCGAGCGCCAACGTGCCGTGATTGCGCAGGATCATCGCATTCTTGTTGCCGATGTCGGCGACGAGGCGGTCGCGCTCATCGAGATCCAGCGCCACGCCTTCATAGTCGTGATAGGCGATCTCGCCGGAGATCATCATCGCGTGCTGATCGAGCGGCAAAAGGCCGTCCTTCTGCGCCGACACCGCGACGCCGTCCGTCGTGTGCAGGTGGATGACGCAGCCCGCATCCTCGCGGTTCATGTGCAGCGCGGAGTGAATCGTGAAGCCGGCGGCGTTCACCGGAAACGGCGACTCCACGATCTTGTTCCCCTCGACGTCGATCTTCACCAGGCTCGACGCGGTGATTTCTTCAAACATCAGACCGTAGGGATTGATCAGGAAGTGGTGCTCGGGACCGGGTACGCGCGCCGAGATGTGGGTGAAAATCATGTCGTCCCAGCCGTGCAGCGCCACAAGACGATAGGTCGCCGCGAGGTCCTCGCGGATCGCCCACTCCTCCGCGCTCACCTTACCCTTCAGGGAGGTGACGTCCTGGACATCGGGCATCTTTCGGGCTGCACTACTCATGGGGAGTCCTCAATATTTTGGCGAATGGCAGGCACCAAGATTGGACCCGCCCCGGCCATCAGTCAAACCACAGGAGTTGAAAACGCTGCTTTAGAGCGGGCGCAACTCGATCACCGACCATGCATAGGCTGCAATGCGCCATCCGCCATCCGACGGCACCAGCACGAAAGACCAACCACCCTTTTCCGTGAATGGTCTTTTGCGCGATTCGCCCGTCCACCGGGTCGGCAGGACAAAATAGACTTGGTTACCAGTTCGGCTGAAGTCCTGAGAAGGTTCGAATTCAGGCGTCAGCCCGCTCAATCCTTCCGCATGCTCGCGAAATCCTGCGCGCCACGCGTCCGCAGCGCCCGCGCCGCGAAAGACATAGGGCGCGAAGTTCTCGATGATTGTCAGGTCGCCGGCGAACACGCCTTCAAGGTTCGAATCGTCCAGCGTCGCCATGAAGCGTGCCAGAAGCCGGATCGGCGCCATCATGGCTTCGTCCGGTTCTGTCATCGCACGCGTTTCACGGCGGCTTTCCAGCCGTCGTAGAGCGTGTCGCGAGCGCGGGATTTCATCTCCGGCAGGAAGCGGCGATCGAGCGCCCAGCGTGCGGCGATCTCCTTGGTGTCCTTGAACAGGCCCGCCGCCAGACCGGCGAGATAAGCCGCGCCCAGTGCCGTCGTTTCCGTGACCTTCGGACGGTCGACCGGCAGCCCCGTCAGATCTGCGAGACGCTGACAGAACCAGTCATTGCGGACCATGCCGCCATCGACCTTCAACGCCCTGGGCGCGCGCAGGCCTGAGCGCTTCATGTCCTTGGCCATCGCCTCCAGAAGATCGCGAGTCTGAAAGCACACGGCGTCGAGCGCCGCGCGTGCGATTTCCGCAGCACCCATGTCGCGCGTCAGCCCGAGAATTGCGCCGCGCGCATCCGGATCCCAATAAGGCGCGCCGAGTCCCGTAAACGCCGGCACGAAGTAGAGACCTTGCGCTTCCGTGGCCGTGCGCGCCAACGCTTCGACTTCCTCGGCACTCTTGATCACGCCGACGGCATCGCGAAGCCATTGCACCACGGCGCCGGCGATGAAGATGCTGCCTTCGATCGCATAGACGGTTCGCTTGCCGATGCGGAATGCGCATGTCGCCAGCAGCCGGTTTTTCGACGACGGCACCTTGTTGCCCGTGTTGACCAGAGCAAAGCATCCGGTGCCGTATGTCGACTTCACGTCGCCCGGACTAAAGCAGGCCTGCCCGAAAGCCGCCGCCTGCTGGTCGCCGGCAACCCCCAGGATCGGAATCTCCGAACCTAGCAGCGACTCTTCGGTCTTGCCGAAACGTCCGGAACTATCGCGCACGTCCGGAAGCGCGTTGGCCGGCACGCCGAACAATTTGAGCAGCTCGGCGTCCCATTTCAGCGTCTTGAGATTGAGCAGCATCGTGCGCGATGCGTTGGTCACGTCCGTCGCGTGAACCCTGCCGCCCGTCAGCTTGTAGATCAGCCACGCGTCGATCGTGCCGAGCGCGATCTCACCCTGCTCGGCACGCTTGCGCGATCCCGGAATGTGATCGAGCAGCCATTCCATCTTAGTGGCGGAGAAGTAGGGATCGAGAAGCAATCCGGTCTTCGCCGCGATCTTCGGTTCCCACTTGCGAACCTTGAGCGCTCGGCAACGATCAGCCGTGCGGCGGTCCTGCCAGACGATGGCATTGTGCAGCGGCGCACCCGTCAACCGGTCCCAGATGACGGTCGTCTCGCGCTGGTTCGTAATGCCGATAGCCGCGACATCCGCCGCCGGAACGCCTTTCAGCGCGGCGCGACAACACGAGAGGGTCGCTTGCCATATCTCCTCGGCGTCGTGCTCGACCCAGCCGTTAGCCGGATAGATCTGCCTAAGTTCGACGGCGTGCGACGCGATTGGCTGCGCGCTGGAGTCGAACAGAATGGCGCGCGTCGAGGTCGTTCCCTGGTCGATCGCCAGAATGTAAGGCGCTTCAGCGTTCATCGATCGGAGGTCTCAGATGAGATACGGTGTAAGACGAAGAAATACTCGAATTGAGACGCGCGACAAACCTGCTCCATCGATCCAGAGTTTTTTCAATGTACGCAGAACAATGTTGCCAATTCAAAACGTGTTTTGGCATCACGTTAAACTCACAGAAACCCGGGCATGCAAAATAGGCGCTTCGTTCCGCCGCCGGAGTTTCTTCCATGAGTGAAGCCGTTGTCCTGGGCAAGCCTGTACTAAACCAATCGCCCGTCTACCGATATATCCGCACGGTGCTTGACACTGTAACACATGCTGGCGCGATCTCGCTGCTGGAGTGCTGGCGCGGACACGAAGCGACAGGCGGCATGCGCATGGGCCGCGATATTCCCTCGCGCGCAGTGGCCAGGCTGCTGCCGTTTATCCTGATCACCGAGCCCGTGGGTGACTGGGACGATGCACGCATTCGTTTGGCCGGAACAGCCCTCATCGAGCGGTTCGGTCGCGACGTCGCGGGCGAGTTGGCAAGTCAGGTCTATGCGCAAGATCCGGACGGAGCACATCTGATGCTGCAGCAGGGCCGCCGGGCCGCCGAGACGCGCGAGCCCGCGATGGTCGATTTACGCATCCTCATGGATGAGATTGAGGTCTTCCACCTTGAGACAGTGTTGTTGCCGATCTTCTCGCCTGACGGTTCGGCATCCTGGACCATCGTCGGCGCGTTCCGGTTGTGACCCCTTCTTCGCCGACTCTTTCCTGCAACGTGGGTTCGCCGGACGGCAGACGGTTTCGTTAACACCGTGTTAACGCGGGTTGGCTAATGCTGGGTTACGGCCAGAATGGCCGCATGCAGAATGCATGGGGGCAGAGCGTGGGGCTTACCGCACACGATATGAGCGATATGGGCAGGCTTGCCCAGTTGGCGGTGAACCCGCAGGGCACGAGCCGTGAGGAAATCTTTCTCGCCGTCGCATCGCTTTACCGGATTCAGGGCAGCGGTCTGAACGAGCGCGAACGCGCGCTCATGCATGAAATTCTGCGCCGTCTGACCAAAGACGTCGAAATGGCGATCCGCATCGCGTTGGCCGAACGTCTTGCTGACGACACCACGGCGCCGCACGATCTCATCCTGTTGCTGGCCGACGACAATATCGAAGTCGCGCGTCCATTGCTGCTGCGCAGCCCACTGCTCTCCGACGAAGACATGCTGCGGCTCATCGCCGAATGCAGCATCGGCCATCAGGAAACCGTCGCTTCGCGTCCCCATATCGGCGAAGTCGTCACCGAAGCGCTTTCGAAGAGCGACGCGGAGTCCGTTCTCGTCGCGCTGGTGCGCAATGCAACCGCCAGGATTTCCACGATCGCCTACAATACGCTTGTCGAGAAATCGCGCGGCATCGCAAGCCTTCACGAACCGCTGGCGCAGCGGTCAGACCTGCCGCCGCAGCTTGCGACCCGAATGTGCGAATGGGTTTCCGACGCGCTGAAGACCTACATCAAACAGAACTACAGCATCGCGCCCCAGAAGCTGAATGCGGCATTCGAACAGGCCGAAACCGCCATCAAGAGTGAGCCTGCGCCGCCCAAGACACCGCCCGCCGAAAGCGCACAAAAGCTCATCGACAAGCTTGCAGCTTCCGGTCAGCTCAAGGCCGGCTTCCTGCTGCGCGTCCTGCACCAGGGCCAGACGGACCTGTTTGACCTGGCCTTGGCCAAACTGACCAACCTGCCCGTCGCCGAACTGCGCGGAAGGTTTTATCGCGGCGGACCGCGCGCCGTGGCGCTCGCCTGCCGCGGCGTCGGTATCGACCGATGCGTGTTCACCACGGTCTTCAACCTCTCGCGCCAGGCCCACAACATGCGGACAAATCTGTCCTATGCGGACCTCGCCGAGGTCGACCGGGTCTTCGCCGCCGTGCCCAAAACCTCCGCGCTGACGGAGCTGGCCAGCCTGACATTCAATTAGCCGGCATCTCCTGCTAGGTTCCGGCCATGATCGACCCATTCGGCCGCCACATCACCTATTTGCGCCTGTCCGTCACGGACCGGTGCGATTTTCGCTGCGTCTACTGCATGTCGGAACACATGAGCTTTCTGCCCAAGGCGGAGCTCCTGACGCTCGAGGAACTCGAGCGCCTCAGCATGGCCTTCGTCGCCAAGGGGGTGGAGCGCTTGCGCATCACCGGCGGTGAGCCGCTCGTCCGGCGCAATGTCATCAGCCTGTTCGGCCGGCTCGGCGCGCAAATCGGCAAATCCAATCTCAAGGAAGTCACGCTGACGACCAATGGAAGCCAGCTTTCGCGTTTTGCCCGCGATCTGGTTTCGTCCGGTGTGAAGCGGATCAACATCTCGCTCGATACCCGCGACGCGGACAAGTTCCGTGACATCACCCGTTGGGGCGATCTGTCAAAAGTGCTGGAAGGGATCGACGCCGCCGATGCTGCGGGTCTCAAGATCAAGATCAACACGGTCGCGCTCAAGGGCGTCAACGAAGACGAGATCGCCGATCTCATGCTGTGGGCGCACGGCCGCGGCTTCGATTTCACGCTGATCGAGACCATGCCGCTTGGTGAAATCGACGGCGACCGCATGGACCAGTATCTGCCGCTTTCGCTCGTACGCGCGAAGTTGGCACGTCAGTTCACGCTTGAGGACAGCGACTATCGCACCGGCGGCCCTGCCCGCTATGTGCGCGTCGCCGAAACGGGCGGCAGGCTCGGCTTCATCACGCCGCTGACGCACAATTTCTGCGAAAGCTGCAACCGCGTGCGGCTCACCTGCACCGGCACGCTCTACATGTGCCTTGGCCAGAACGATGCGGCGGACCTGCGCGCGCCGTTGCGAGCATCGAGCGACGATGAACGCCTTCACAACGCCATCGACGACGCCATCGGGCGCAAACCCAAGGGTCACGACTTCATCATCGATCGCAGGCACTCCGCGCCGGCGCTCGAACGCCATATGTCGCTGACGGGCGGCTGAATCATGGCTCCTTCCCTTCATTTCGTCGCGGCGGCGGCGCCCGACGCGCAAGCCGCCCTCGCGATCATGCGCCAGCGTCACAAGGACACTGGCGCGGAGAGCGCCGATATCGTCGTCGCGCTCGGCGGCGACGGTTTCATGCTGCAAACGCTTCACAGCTTCATCGGCAAGGGCAAACCGATCTACGGCATGAATCTCGGTTCGGTCGGCTTTCTGATGAACGAGTTCCGCGAAGGCGATTTGCTTGAGCGCCTTGCGGCGGCCGAATCCGCGCGAGTCCATCCCCTGCGCATGCGGGCCGAAAGCGCCAAGGGCGTGTCCGAAGCCCTCGCGTTCAACGACGTGTATCTGTTCCGCCAGACGCGCCAGGCGGCGAAGATCCGCATCCAGGTCGACGGCAAGCCGCGCATCAACGAGTTGATCTGCGACGGCGTGCTGGTTTCCACGCCTGCCGGCAGCACGGCCTACAATCTGTCGGCGCATGGCCCGATCCTGCCGATCGACGCCGCCCTGCTCGCGCTGACCCCGATCAGCGCCTTCCGGCCGCGGCGCTGGCATGGCGCCCTCTTGCCACGGCGCGCGATGGTCCGCTTCGAAATCCTGGAGAGCGGCAAGCGGCCGGTAAGCGCAGTGGCCGACGACTTCGAGGTGCGCGACGTCACCGCAGTCGATGTCGCCGAGGACCGCAACGTCACGATGACCATGCTGTTCGACGCAGGCCACAGCCTTGATGAACGAATCCTTGCCGAGCAGTTCGTCGATTAACACGCTACCGTTTCACCGCGCCTTAAGACCTGTAAATTAGCGTGACGACAAAGGGGCCTAGCGCCCCGGCGTCAGCGTTGGTATCGGCAACATGAGTGGGTACAGGTTCGATCGGCTCAAAATCATGGTGGTTGACGACAACCAGCATATGCGAAAGCTCGTCGTCACAATCCTTCAGGCCTTCGGCGTCATCCAGACCTTCGAAGCCGCCGACGGCACCCGCGCCTGGGCGATGCTGCGCGAAGCGAATCCCGATGTCATCTTCCTCGACTGGCAGATGGACGGCATTTCCGGCCTCGATCTCGTCAAGATGATCCGCACGTCGAGCCAAACGCCGAACCCTTTCGTTCCGATCGTCATGCTGACGGGACACACGCATATCGATCATGTGCGCCAGGCGCGCGACGCCGGCGTCAACGAATTCCTCGCCAAGCCCGTATCGGTGCGCGCGATCATGTCGCGGCTCGTCTCCGTGATCGAACATCCGCGCGCCTATGTGCGAACCAGGGGCTATTTCGGCCCCTGCCGCCGCCGCCGCGCGATCGATGAGTATCGCGGACCGGAACGGCGCGCGGCGGCTGCAACGGCCGAACCGCCAACGGAGACGGCCGCTAACTAGCGGTCCAAAAGAGGAAACCATGGCCAAGCAACTGCCAATCGAAATCTTCATGCCGCCGAACATCCTCAAGGCCAAGGCCGGAAATTCCGTCGGCGGCATCGACATGGCCGCGATCCAGCGGGCCGAAATGGCGATGGAATCGCTCAAGACCGAGTTCAACGACTGGGTCGGAGCCGACGTCGCGCGTCTGGGCGAGATCAGAGACCGCTTCGCCACGAACCCGGATCGGAGTGCGCGCGAAGAGCTGTTCCGCATCGCGCACGATTTGAAAGGTCAGGCGACGACGTTCGAATATCCGATGATCGCACGCATGGCGTCGTCGCTGACCCGGCTCTTCGACGGAACCAAGCCGTCGGAAACCATTCCGCTCGGGCTTGTCGACGCCCACATCGCCGCGATCCGCATCGTGTTCCGCGACAAGATCAAGACCGCGACCGACCGCATCTCGATCGTCGTGACCGAAGAGCTCGAAGCGCGCGTCACCGAGGCACTTCTGACGACGCAGGCCGGCTAGGCGCTACATCGCCTCGCGCATGTTGGCAGACGTTTGCGCATACCCCGCATCGTCTCGGATGCGCAGGATTTGACCCTCGGTACTGTTCTCGATCCAGGGCGTTACCGGCAGCACCGGCGTCTTGCGCGCCGTCGCAATCGCGTCTTCGACCGTCTTGGAATTGTCCAGCTTCATCAGATTGAGCTTGGTCGGGAATATCACGTTCCACTTCTTTCGATCCGAGATGGCGCCGCTCGGGGTGGTCCAGATCGAGTTCGACGGATTCGCGCCCGTCATGGCTGCCCGCATGTCCGATCGGCGATGACGCCAGGAAGAAATGCGTGTCGAAGCGCTTGGGCATGTTCGCCGGCGTGATCCAGTGCGCAAAATGGACGAGTTGATCCAGCGCCAGCCGCAGATTTTCCTTGCGCAGCACATCGGCGAGTACGGCTTCGCGCTTGTCGAGCAAAGCGCGGTAATGCTGCAGATCGGCAAGCCGCTCGCTGGTGACGAAATCGCCGTGACGCGCGTCACGCGCCAGAAGGATGCCGGATTCCTCGAAAGCCTCGCGGATCGCGCCGGCGCCCATTGCACGCATGGTATCCGTCCAGCTTTCGCCGCCGTCGAAAAATTCGTTGAGCTCCGCGTCGGCATCGCCCTTTTCGACCTTGCCGCCCGGGAACACGAGCGCGCCCGCGACGAAATCGATCTGGTGATGGCGCTTCACCATGAAGACTTCGAGGCCGCCTGGTGCGTCCCGGAGCAAGAGTATCGTGGCTGCGGGCACCGGCACCGCTGCGGGTTTTTCGTTCTCGGCCATGTTTCCTCGCTGTTCTTGATTCACTCTAACGAGTGACAGCCGCCGCCGCCAAGCTCGCCACGAGGGTTGCGGCAAGAACGACGTAGTAGCCGGACGCGCCCATCGCCGAAACCGCACCGCCGCTTAACAGAGGCCCAAAGATCGAGCCAAGTCCGAACAGCAAGACCAATCCTGCCGCAGCGGAAACGCGGTTTTGCGGCGCGACGGCATCATTCGTATGAGCGGCGGAGATCGCATACATCGGAAAGATCAGTCCGCCAACCAATGCCGACGCGACGAATTTCGCCGTCACGCCCTGACCGTCGGTCCAGATGCCGAAAAGCGAGACGGCAACGCCACCGATCGACATCAAGGCGATCGACAAGCGCCGTCCCATGGCGTCGGAGAGCCAGCCGATGGGAAACTGGATGACTGCACCGCCAACCATGGCGAGCGCCATGAAAAGACTGACCTGATAAAGATCAAATCCAGAGCGCTGCGCGTAAACCGGTCCAAAAGTGAACACGATGGACCAGGACACGCCGGCCAGAACCGTCGCAATCGCACCGAGCGGCGAGGCAAAAAACAGTTTCACGATGCCGAACGGTTCCGGCGGCGCGTGATCCGGCGCCGATCTCCGCGCATAGATCACCGGCACGCACGAGACCGCGAAGAGAGCGCCGGCCAGAAGGAACGGAAATGCCGATCCGGGATTGCCGACGTTCAGCAAGATCTGCGAGCCCGTCATCGCAATCATCTGCATCACCATGTAGACGCTGAACACGCGCCCGCGATTGGCATTCTCGACGCGATCGTGAATCCAGCTCTCGGCGCCGACATACAGACTTGAAAGCGCAAAACCCGAAATCGCGCGCAACACCGCCCAGGCGACCGGTGTCACGAGATAGGCGGCCAAGACGATCACGATCGCCGCAAACAGCGCGCCAACGGTCATCGTTCTGACATGCCCTGCCCGGCCGATGATCCGGCGGCTCGCCAGCGGCGCCGCGGTGAAGCCGACATAGTAGCTCGCCATGATCAGGCCGATCGTCCACGCCGGAAACGCCTCCATGCCCGCGCGTACGCCAAGCAGGCTCGTTTGCAGGCCGTTGGCGAGCTGAACGAAACCGATTGTGACAATGACGGCCCAGACGGACCGGACGGCGGCGCGCATGATGTCCCCTGAAGTGGGGGGAAGGCTTTAAGAGGCGACGCGCGCTTCCGCAACCGGGCTCATGGACGAAAGCAGATCGATGACGCCGGGCGCGAGCAGGAACGGTGTTGCGGATGCGCTGCTGTCCGCATCGTCGCTTTTGAAGAAGCCGTGGCTGGGATTCCACGACGTGATGCTCGCCAGGATCGAATCCGTGTCGGGCGTGCCCGCAAAGTCGGGGCTGACGACCGTCGACGGCGCGGGGCTGGTCTTCGGCGTCAGCGGCGCAGCGTTCAGCGCGCCGGCGTTCGGCTGCTTCAGCGCCCAGGCATAGACTTCGCGCACGGTCTTGGCCGTGCCGTCGCGACGGTAAAACACGTTGCGGTTCGCGTCGGCCGCGGCCGGGAAAGAGTTCGCCGCGTTCGCGTTTGGCTGGCTGTCGTTCATGCGGATAAGGCGGCAGGCGGCATCGGGGCCGAGGAAGTGCGCGGCATAGAGCTCGCCGCCGCAGACGCTGCGCCCTAGCGAGCCTTCGAGGTTCGAACGGGTGGCCTGGGCGAACTCGCCTTCCATCAGGCTGGCGATCTGCGGGTCCTTGCGCAGGGCAAGAATTGCCGAGCGGTCGGCCGAATTTGATGTGCGGAACTTGCCGTCCGGACCCTGCGTGATGGCGTTGGCGAACGAACCAAGGCTATGTTTGGCGCCATAGGTCTTGACCACGCCAAGCCAGGTCTGTTCGACGAACTGAAACAGGCCGGCGGCTGACGAAGTGCCCGCTTTTGCTGACGGATTGAGGCTCGATTCCCGGGTTGCGGTGCCGAGCAGATAGTTGAAATCCGCGCCCGTGGCGGCCGCTGCCTGCTGCAGCGCTGCGACGATCGTCGAGCGGTTATTCGTTGCGGTTGCGGCTTCTGCCAGCATGGCTTCGGGTTCTCCTGCGAATACAGGAGCAATGGGCGTGCCAATCCGGTTAACGCGCCTTAAGAACTTTGGCGATCAGCGCGTCGCGCGCGGCGGCCTCATACGGTACGGCCGGACCATGCCCCCACACCGGTCCGGGCCATGCCGGATCGCCAGGGTTCCGCGCCACCACATGGACATGCAATTGCGACACCAGATTACCGAGTGCGCCGACATTGATCTTCGCCGCGCCGCAGACCGTCTTGAGAAGTTGCGCCGCCCGCGCCGTTTCTTCGATCAGCGTCGCGCGATCGGCTTGGCTGAGATCAAACAGCTCGACGGCGTTGGCGCAACGCGGAACCAGCACGAGCCAGGAATATCGCGAATTGTTCATCAGCAGCACGCGCGACAGCGGCCAGTCGGCGACGAACGCCGTGTCGGCTTCGAGCCGCGAATGCAAATGAAAGTCGCTCATCGACTCGTCTTCGAAAAGCGCCGCGGATCGAAGGCTGGGATTTCCGGCGCACCCTCCAGAACGGCGCGCGACATATGCTGCGCGATTGCCGGCGCGAACAGGATGCCGTTGCGATATTGACCCGTCGCCGCATAAAGGCCCTGGACCGCGGTGCGGCCTAGCATCGGCAATCCGTCCGGCGAGCCGGGACGAAGCCCCGCCCAGCGCTCGACGACTTCCCAGGTCGCCAGCGCCGGCATCACGTCTCGGGCCCGGCTTGAAAGCAGGTCCGCCGCCTCGTCCGTCAGGCTGGTGTCGAAGCCGACGTCTTCCGACGTGGCACCGATGAGAAGCCGATCCTCGCGCGGAACCACGTAACCGCCATTGCCCCACACGATCTGCGCTGGAAGCTTCCCGCCAGGCGGCGGCGCGATCGCTAGCATCTGACCCTTGATCGGTTTGACCGGCGGCGCGACGCCGGGTGGCAGTCCATCGATCTCACCGGACCAGGCGCCGGCCGCCAGGATGAACGCATCGGCCTCATGTCGCGTGAACGGCGTCGCGACCGAGTCCGCCCGATCGCCGTCGACCTTGATCTGGAGAACGATCTCGTTGGGGACCAGCGTTCCGCCGGCGCGAACGAACGCTCTGGCGAGGGCGTGGCCCAGAGCTCGGCTGTCGACCTGCGCTTCATCCGGCGCCCACACGGCTCCAGCTATGTCGGGTGTCAACATCGGTTCTTTGGCGAGCGCTTGTCTCGCGTCCAGCCGCTCCGTCCCCGGCCATACTTCCAGCGCGGCGACTTCTTCGGCGCTGCGGGCAACCATCAAGGCGCCGCAGCGGCGATAGAGGACGCTCTGACCCGAGGCCTCTTCGATCTCCGTCGCAAAGCCGGGCCACAAGCTGCTCGAATGATGCGCGAATTCTGCATGGGGTGTCTGCGCCGCGCCAAGTTCGCCACCGGCTGCGATCATGCCCGCCGAGGCCCAGGTCGCGCCTTGGCCCGGCTGTGCCCGATCGAACACAGTCACGGCGGCGCCCGCCTGCTGCAGACGCCAGCCGATCGAAAGACCGGCAACCCCGGCACCGATGATGATGATCTTCATGTACTATGTAACCAGACATACGCCACGCGGAACCCCGTCATCACAAAGCACACCAATCCAAGCACATAGGCAATGATGCTGAACCAGTCCGCAAAGACGCAGGCCAGTGCGAAGGCAACAAAAACCTCGGTCTTGCCGACGAGCGTTGCACCAAATTGAAGCGCTGTACCGGCCACGCCGCGGCTGAGTTTGGCCTCGGCTGACAGCGCCGCTGCGCGCGCCACCAGTCCGAGCATGAGAAACATCGCGGCAAGCACCCTGTCCGGCTGGCCGAGCGCGAAGGCGAACGGCACGCTGGCAGTCCATACGACGTCAAGCACGACGCCGAGATAGGTGCCGAACGGCGTTGGCGGCTTGAGGCGGGCAACGGCGCTCCCAGCAAGGACAATGAGGCGGCTCAACGCGATCAGTCCCAGCCCGACAAGATAGGCGCGACGGCCAATCGCCGGCAGCGCGGCAAGGCCGATGACAAAGCTGGCGACCGTCAGCGCATCGGCGCTGACGCCCAGCGCTGCGATGCGTGCGGCCGGCGCAGCGAGCAGCGGTGAGGTGTAACGGCGTATCAAGGGATCGAGCATGTCGCGCAGGGCATACGGACTTGGGCAGAAAGCGTCAAACCGCAGGACAATGGCCGATGTACGACGTATTCATCGAAGCGCAAAAAATTTTCCAGCTTCCTCTTGAACCGTTACGGTCAAATCACCAAATCCGCTAAATCCCCGAAATTGCGTCGACACCTCCCGCGGTCGTGCCGTTACACCTTCACAGGTGACCGCGCCGCAGGAGCTACCTATATTCGCAGCCGTTCAAACGGAGGTCGTTCCATGGAGAAAGCCACTTTCGGAGCAGGATGCTTCTGGGGCGTTGAATCTTTTTTCCGCGAGGTTCCCGGCGTGATCGACGCCGTATCCGGCTATGCCGGCGGCCACGTCGCCAATCCGAGCTATCACCAGGTCTGCACCGGCGCGACCAATCACGCCGAAGTCGTCGAAGTCACATTTGATCCTCAAAAAATAAAATATGAAAAACTCGTCGACCTGTTCTTCAAGATGCATGACCCGACGCAGTTGAACCGCCAGGGACCGGACCATGGCACGCAATATCGCACCGCGATCTTCACGCATTCTTCGGAGCAGGCGCGCATCGCCAAAGCCAAGATCGCGGAGCTTTCCGCCTCGGGAAAATTCCGGCGGCCGATCGTAACGACAGTGGAAGATGCCCCGCCCTTTTGGCGCGCGGAGGATTATCACCAGCGCTATTTCGAAAAGAATGGCGGCTCGTGTCACGTGAGCTACGGAGAGCTTGAACATCAATGAAACTTTCACAAGGCCTGGCAGGGGCAGCATTCATCATGGCCATGGGTATGGTTTCCAACGTCGCGTTCGGACAACTCGAGCGCGGCGACCGTTATTCGGGCACGACCTGGGCGACGCGCTCGCCGGTGCTGGCGCAGCACGGAATGGCGGCGACGGCCGTCCCCCTCGCCTCACAGATCGCGATCGACATCCTGAAAAAGGGCGGCAGCGCGGTTGACGCGGCGATTGCGGCCAATGCGGCTCTCGGCCTCATGGAGCCTGTGTCGAACGGCATCGGCGGCGATCTCTTCGCCATTGTGTGGGACCCGAAGACGAAGAAGCTCTACGGCTATAACGGCTCAGGCCGTTCGGCGAAGGGCCGCGATCTCGACAAGATGGTCGCGGAGATCAAGGCGGTCTACGCCAAAATGGGCAAGCCGTACGAGCCGCATATCCCGAAATACGGCTCGCTTGCCATCACCGTGCCGGGCACCGTCGACGGTTGGGGCGCGCTGCATGCCAAGTTCGGCAAGTTGCCGCTGGCCGACGACCTCGCGCCGGCAATTTCCTACGCGCAGAACGGCTTTCCGGTGACGCAGCTCATCGCGATGTACTGGAAAGCCAATATGAAAGGCTTCGCGCGCGACGCGGCGATGCTCGAAGAGTCCGACAATGCACGGCACACCTATCTGATCGACGGCCACGCGCCGGCCGAAGGCGAAGTGTTCCGCAATCCCGATCTCGCGCACACGTTGTCGCTGATCGCCAAGGGCGGCCGCGACGCCTACTACAAGGGCGAGATCGCCCACAAGATCGACGCCTACTTCAAGCGCATCGGCGGCGATCTGCGTTACGAGGATTTCGCGTCGCATCACGGCGAATGGGTCGAGCCGCTCGGCGTGAACTATCGCGGCTATGACGTCTACGAGTTGCCGCCGAACAGCCAGGGCGCCGCCGTCTTGCAGATGCTCCAGATCCTGAAGGGCTTCGACCTCAAGAAAATGGGCGCGGGCAGCGCCGACACGCTGACGGCCCTGCTCGAAGCCAAGCGGCTGACCTACGAGGATCTTGCGAAGTACTATGCCGATCCAGCCTTCGCGAACGTGCCGATGAAACAGTTGCTGTCGGACTCCTATGCCGATGCGCGGCGCAAGCTGATCGATCTTTCCAGGGCCAATCCGAATGTCGGCCCCGGCGATCCGAAGCTTGGACAGGGCGACACGACCTACCTGACCACCGCCGACAAGGACGGGATGATGGTCTCGCTCATCCAGTCGAACTATCGCGGCATGGGATCGGGACTTGTGGCCGACGGTCTCGGCTTCATGTTCCATGATCGCGGCGAACTTTTCTCGCTCACGCCGGGAGCGGCCAATGTCTATGCGCCGGGCAAGCGGCCGTTCCAGACGATCATCCCCGGCTTCGTGATGAAGGACGGACAACCTTTCATGTCCTTCGGCCTGATGGGCGGCGACATGCAGCCCCAGGGCCATGTGCAGGTGCTGACCAACATCATCGACTTCGGCATGAATGTGCAGGACGCCGGCGACGCGGCGCGCTGGTACCATCATGGCGGCAGCGAGGTGACGGGCGAGCCGCCGACCGCAAACATCGTTGAGATGGAGTCGGGCTTCGATCCCGCGGTGAAGGCGGCGCTGGCTGCGCGCGGCTACACCATCATGCCGGGCACCGGCGCTTTCGGCGGCTATCAGGCGATTCAGTGGGACGCTAAGAACCACGTCTACTGGGGCGGCTCGGAGATGCGCAAAGACGGCATGGCGATCGGGTACTAGGCCGGCAACCTCGCGCAGTCTCACTTCGGCACAGCACGCGAAACGGAATGAAACGCGCCGTCTCGAACCTGACGCCGCGCGGCCATGCGCCAGAGGCGAATAGGCCAGGAACGGCAGGCACTAAGAAGGTTGCCGGCCGGTACCGGCACGCGAATTGCGTGGTCCTTCGTGACACCCCCTTGATCGGGGATTCCTTAACAAGCCCCCCGCGCAGCGTTCTGGAGAGGGGCAAAGGTTGTTCGGCAGGTTTCAATGATACACGACACCTACTTCGTACCAGAAGAGACAGAGCGCAGGCTTCAATCGCGTCAGCGCGTGCTGCGCAGCGGCCTGGTCACCTATTGGGACGGAGCGCGCAGCTTTGGTTGCACGATCCGCAATGTGACCGCTGAAGGTGCGCGCATCTCCAAGCCGAGGAGCCAACCGCTTCCTGCGAAGCTCTTTCTCATCAGCCTGCGCGAGCGTGTGGTCCACGAGGCCAAAGTGGTGTGGAGCAATGCCAACGAAGCCGGCCTGGCGTTTGTATGGTCAAGCCAACTGAGCGAACTCACCGACCCCAAGTTCAACTATCTCAGACGGCTCTCGAACAGCGCTATTCACTAAGCAACGGTGCCTGAACAGCCGCTCAGACCTTCTGAGGGCACGCTTGCGTGGTGGCGGCCCTAACCCAAAGCCTGCGCTGCTTCGGCCTTCTCTTCGTTGATCCGCATGATCCACAACACGGCAATCATCGCGGCAAAGCTCGTCAACGTGCCGGGTAGCCAGATAATCAGGCCGCCGTAATGCATGTCGCTCAACGCCGTCATCGGTAGTATGCGGCCGCAGATTTCGTAGACGGGGTAATAGTCCGTCATCGACAGGGACAGGATCGCACCCAGCACCATCGTCGGCAGCTCGATGATCATGATCATCGCCCCGCGCATCAGATGCGATAGCCGCGCCGGCGGCTTGGGCCGCGGATCGAGCACGAGCGACCAGAACATCACGCCGTTGATGGCCATGGTCCAATTCATGAAGTCATAGAGATTGACGTCGAGCATCACGCGCGTATGGATCGACGGGATCAGCCAGAAATAGAGAAGCCCGACGAACAGGAACGGCGCCATCGCCGGATGCTGCAGGAAGTCTACGGTACGCCGCACCGGCTTCGCATCGACAACAGGAACGAGGAACGCGGGCATGCCCGCACGGATCACGGGCCCGGATGCGGCGAGCGCGATCAGGAAGGCGCCCGCGTGATGCAGCACGAAATGCGCCCAGCGGTGCACGAAAAACATGTGCTGCGCGAGGTAGTCGATATGCGTCTGCAGAACGGCATAGAAAGAGAGCACGCCGATAACGAAGCTTGCGGCGCGCCACGCAGCCGGCCGCTCTTCGCGCGGCATCGTCCGCCACCCGCGCCAGAACCAGGCCAGCGTCAGGGCCGTCGCCAGAAACGTTGGCCAGGAGAATTCCCATGGCATCCAGAACGGAAGCTCGGATGGAAAGAAGCGGCACAGGATGTCGATCGCACCGCCCGCAAGGAGCAGCGCGCCAAACATCAGCCATTCCGGAGCCGGGCGCTTCATTCGGGCCTTATAAAACGCGTCGGTACTACTTTGCGAGGCGATTGGTCACAGCTGCACACAGGCGCGTTACAGGGAGGCAATGTCCATCCCGTGCTATTTGGCGAGCATGATCTTCCAGCGTTTCGTGGCGCTCTGTCTTCTCGCCCTGCTCGCGGCCTGCGGCAGAAGCGGCACGAACTGGCACGCGACCGACATAACCGGGGCGCTGCCGGCCCTCGATTTTTCGCTGAGGCGTGCCGGCGACGGTACGCCGGTGCAGGCATCGGACTATCGGGGCAAGATCGTCGTTCTCTATTTCGGCTACACGCACTGTCCGGACATCTGCCCGGCGACGCTGGCAAACCTGGCGGACGCGATTCAGAAGCTCGGGTCGCGCGCGAACGAGGTTCGCGTGCTGTTCGTGACGGTCGACCCGAACCGCGATACGGGACCGATCCTTGCAGGCTATGTCCGTTCGTTTGCGCCCCAGATCGAAGGTCTTCGCGGCAGCGACGATCAACTGACCGACATCGCCCGCCGCTATCGCGTCGTCTACAGCGTGTCTCCGGATTCACCGGGACATCCTTACGAAGTGATGCACTCGGCCGCCGCGTTCTTCTTCGATCGCAATGGCCGCGCGCGCCTTGTCGCGACCAAGACCGACGACGTCGCCGGCCTGACCGCAGACCTGAAGCAGCTTTTAGATATGTAACGCCTTCTTGTCGGCGTCGAGCACGGCTTCGTGCAGCATCTCTGATAACGTCGGATGCGGGAAGATTGTCGAGCCCAATTCGGCTTCCGTAGCCTCCAGCGTGCGCGCAATCGTGTAGCCGTGGATGAGTTCGGTGACTTCGGCACCGATCATGTGCGCGCCGAGAAGTTCGCCTGTGTCGGCGTCGAACACCGTTTTGACCAAACCGTCCGCATCGCCCAGAGCGATGGCCTTGCCGTTGCCGATGAAGGGGAAGCGGCCAACCTTGATCTTGCGCCCGCTCGCCTTGGCCTTCGCCTCCGTCATGCCGACGGATGCCACCTGCGGCCAGCAATAGGTGCAGCCAGGAACCTTGGAGGCATCCAGAGGATGAACGCCTTTCTCGCCGGCGATGCGCTCGGCAACGATCACGCCTTCATGCATCGCCTTATGCGCCAGCCAGGGCGCGCCGACGAGATCGCCGATCGCCCAGACGCCGGGCACGCCCGTCTCGCCCCATTGGTTGGCGACGACATGGGTGCGGTCGACCTTGATGCCCGCCGTCTCGAGACCGATGTTCTCGACATTGCCGACGATGCCGACGGCGAGAATTACGCGATCCACAGTGAGCGTTTCGGTCTTGCCGTCCTTGGCCTTGAGCGTCGCGGTAACATTGTCGGCGCCCCTTTCAAGCTTCTCGACCGTGGTGGCCGTTCTGATCTTCATGCCCTGCTTGACGAAGGCCTTGGCGGCCAGCGTCGAGATTTCTTCATCCTCCACGGGGAGAACGCGATCGAGAACTTCGACCACCGTCACGTCCGCACCAAGCGTGCGGTAGAAGCTCGCAAACTCGATGCCGATGGCGCCCGATCCGACGACCAGAAGCGACTTGGGAAAGGCCGGCGGCACCATCGCTTCGCGATAGGTCCAGATCAGCTTGCCGTCCGGCTCCATGCCGGGAAATGTTCGCGCCCGAGCTCCCGTGGCGAGAACGATATTCTTGGCGGAAAATTCCTCCGTCTTCCCGTCCTTGGTGACGGCAAGCTTGCCCTTCCCAGCCAGCTTCGCCTCGCCGGCGATGACGGCGATCTTGTGCTTCTTCATCAGGAAGGCGACGCCATTGGAGAGTTGCTGTGAAACCTTCCGCGAACGTTCCACGATCCTGGCGATGTCGAACTTGAAATTGTCGGCGCTGAATCCGAATTCGTTCAGCCTGTGCATCAGGTGCCAGATTTCGGACGAACGCAGCAGCGCCTTTGTGGGAATGCAGCCCCAGTTGAGGCAGATTCCACCGAGCCGGTCGCGTTCGACGACGGCAGTCTTTAGGCCAAGCTGCGCGGCGCGGATGGCGCAGACATAGCCGCCCGGCCCGCCGCCGACGACGATGACGTCGAATGATTCAGCCAAGCGAACCTCCAAAGAAACTGACCGCCAAAATTGCGGCCATAGCGGGTAGCAGGAAGAAGATTGTGTAGATGCCGGAGATGAGAATGAACTTGATTGTCGTCATCACCCAGCCTTGCCGATAAAACCACTTCATCGCGAGGAAGATGTAGAGCGAAAGAACGCCGAGAAGAGCGAGGGCAACGAGTTCGCCTGATGCGACCTGCGCAAACCCTGCGGCGGCGATGAGGACCACAAACGTGAATGTGTGAACACTAAGCGAAAAAACTAGGTGATCGACAAGGTAGTAGTCCTTTCGCCTGCGGATATGGAAGAGCGCAAGCAGCAGCGCATACAGCGGGAGAAGCAGAAACAACGCGCGGGGCAGCCAGTCCGTCAGCGGACCGTTGAGCGCCGCCGGATCGGAGGCTAACCTGTTGATCCCGGAAAATATCTGTCGTTCCCACCAAGTCTTGACTTCGTTCTGCTTCTTGTCGTTCACCTTGATCGAATTGAGGAGCCGCGCCTTGGCCTCGCTCGTCATCGTCGAATGAAGCTTGCCGACCCGCGTGAAGAAGTAGGAATTCGTCGAATAGCTGAAATGGCGGCCAGGGAGGTTCGCCGTTTCCTTTGAAAGCGGAATTAACTTCGGCAGCATCTTCGTGTCGGGATCGTTCGGATCAGATGCCGGGTTCGGCATCAAAGCGTTGCCCTTGGCGTCGTAGACGATCTTCATTGGGGTCGCGGATACTTCAAGCTGCAGAATGGCAATACCGCTCATCGACAGAATGATGAAAAAGATCAGTGACACGAACAGATAGAGCCTTATCGCCGGAACGTAGCGCTGGGTACGGCCTTCGCGAAACGCACACGGAAGTTCACCCGGCTGAAACAACAGCGCCCGCGAGGTTCGCAATATCCGTGAATCGAAATTTATGAAGTCGACGACGAAATCGTGCACAAGCGCCCGCACAGACCGGCGATGGGTATACGCCGGCTGTCCACACACCGCGCAATAGGCGCCCAGCAGCGGTTTGCCGCAGTTCGCGCAGACGCGGGTTTTTGTGCCTCGTTCGGCCAGCGCCGATGCGGCAAGCTCGACCGCCGCTGCGCCGCCAACTTCAAGAATGGCTTCGAGATCGTCCACCTTGACCCCTCACAAGAGCATGGACGCTGGCTCTTCGATGAACTGCTTGAACGCCTGCAGGAAACGCGCGCCGGTCGCGCCATCGATCACGCGGTGATCGCAGGACATGGTGACGGTCATCATCGTGGCAGCCTCGACCTTGTCGCCGATGGCGATGGCGCGCTTCTCGCCTGCACCGACAGCGAGGATCGCCGCGTGCGGTGGGTTGATGACGGCCGTGAAGTCCTTGATGCCAAACATACCGAGATTGGAAATCGCGAAGCTTCCGCCCTCGAACTCGCTCGGTTTTAATTTTTTGGCGCGGGCGCGTTCGGCGAGCAATTTCACCTCGTTGGATATGACGGCAAGGCCCTTCTCTTCCGCGCGGAACACAATAGGCGTGATGAGACCGAAATCGAGCGCGACCGCAACGCCGACATCGGCATGCTTGTGGCGCAGGACCGCGGTGTCGGTCCAACTCGCATTGACTTCCGGTACGCGCATCAAGGCGAGTGCACAGGCTTTGACGACAAAGTCGTTGACAGACAGCTTGAAGCCGTTTTCCTTTGGCGCGGTGTCGTTGAGACGAGAACGCGTCGCCAGAAGATTGTCGATGCGGCAATCGACGGTGAGATAGAAATGCGGGATGAGCGTTTTAGCCGATGTCAGCCGCCGCGCAATCGCCTTGCGCATCGAGTCGTGCGGAATCTCTTGGTAGTCATCCGGCTTGAAGAACGCACGCGCATCCGGCAACGGCGCGATGCCGGAGATCGATGCGGCAGCCGGTTGCTCGGCGCGCGCGACGGGAGCCGCAGCGGGCTTCGTGCCGGGTTTCGCCGTCTCGACATCGGCTTTGACTATCCGTCCGCGCGGACCGGAGCCCTTCAAGGCGGCAATATCCACGCCCTTCTGCTGCGCAATCCTGCGCGCTAGCGGCGACGCAAAGATGCGATTTCCGTCGTGAACAACGGGCGCAGCAGGCTTTTGCTGAGCAGCGGCAGGCTCGGCGGGTGCTGGAGCTGCGGCTGGTTTTGGTACTGGCTTCGTCTCGACCGCGTGGGATTCAGACGTGACCGCGGACTTGATCGATTGCATCGCTGAAGCGATGTCGGGTTGGGCCACCTCGCCTTCGTCCAGAAGCGTCGCGATCGGTGCGTTCACCTTCACCCCTTCCGCACCTTCTGGAACGAGCAGCTTGCCGATGCGACCCTCGTCGACAGCTTCGAACTCCATCGTGGCCTTGTCTGTCTCGATCTCGGCAATGATGTCGCCCGATTTCACCGTGTCGCCTTCCTTGACGAGCCACTTGGCGAGCTTGCCCTCTTCCATCGTCGGCGAAAGCGCCGGCATGAGGATTTGCGTCGTCACTATGCGCTCTCCAGCGGCGAGAGTTTGGTGACGTTATTTTCCCAGTTCTTGCCGTCAAATTCGATCGTGATGACCGAGGCGAAGTCCTTGGGGTCGAGGCAGCGGAAATTTACGCTCCAGCCGTCGGGATGCGAGCGCGGGACGTAAAAGGATTTAACCCCGCACACCGAACAGAAGGTGTGCTTCGCTGTGCTGGTGTTGAAGGTGTAGGTCGTCAACTTCCGCTTGCCGGTCAAAAGGCGAAAGTCGGCCTTCGGCACGATAAGATGAAGAAATCCCGTTCGGTGGCACATCGAGCAGTTGCAGTCGACCAGTTCAATTTCCGAACCCGTGCGAACTTCGAACGTGACGGCGCCGCAGTGGCAGCTGCCCTTCTTCCAGGTTCTGGCGGACTTCTTGCTCATCATCAGGACCGGTAGCAGACCGATTTGACCGCCGCGACGACGTCTTCGACATGCGGGATCGCGAGTTTCTCAAGGTTTGCCGCGTATGGCATCGGCACGTCCTTGCCCGTTACCTTGGTCGGTGGCGCGTCGAGATAGTCGAACGCCCTTTCGACGACCTGGGAGCAGACTTCGGAACCGATGGAACAGATCGGCCAGCCCTGCTCCACGGTCACAAGCCGGTTCGTCTTCTTCACCAATTCAATCACGGTCGGGGTGTCGAGCGGACGCAACGTGCGCATATCGATGATCTCGGCATCGATGCCTTCGGCGGCCAGCTTCTCGGCGGCCTCGAGGATCAGACCAACGCAAATCGAGTAGGCCACAATCGTGACGTCCTTGCCGGACCTCACGACGCGCGCCTTGCCGATCGGAAGGACGAAATCGTCGAGCTTCGGCACCGGGAACGACCGGCCATAGGCGATTTCGTTCTCGAGAAAGATCACCGGATTGGGATCGCGGATCGCTGCCTTGAGTAGAGCCTTTGCATCCGCTGCGAAGTAAGGCGCGATCACCTTGATGCCCGGGATATGAGCGTACCAGGACGAATAATCCTGGCTGTGCTGCGCACCGACGCGCGAAGCGGGACCGTTGGGGCCGCGGAACACAATCGGCGAACTCATCTGACCGCCGGACATATAGTGCGTCTTGCCGGCGGAGTTGATGATCTGGTCGATGGCCTGCATCGCAAAATTCCAGGTCATGAACTCGACAATGGGACGAAGCCCGGCGAACGCTGCGCCGACGCCCAGACCGGTGAAGCCATGCTCGGTGATCGGCGTGTCGATCACGCGGCGCGCGCCGAATTCCTCGAGCAGCCCTTGGCTGACCTTGTAGGCGCCCTGATACTGCGCGACTTCCTCGCCCATCAGGAACACGCTGTCGTCGCGGCGCATTTCTTCCGCCATGGCGTCGCGCAACGCCTCGCGCACCGTGATCGTCACCATTTCGGTGCCTTCGGGGATTTCGGGATCGTTGTTCAGGCTCGCAGTTTCGATTGGCGCGCGAGCGGTCTCGGCAGTCTTCGCCGGCGCCGGTTCCGCTTTCGCTGCTGGGATGGCAGGTGCGGCAACAGGGGCTGTTGCTGCGGCTGGCGCAGTCTTCTCGTCGCCGCCAAGAAGGGTCGCGATCGGTTGGTTCACCTTCACGCCTTCCGTACCCTCGGAAACCAAAAGCTTTCCGATGCGACCCTCTTCGACCGCTTCGAATTCCATCGTCGCCTTGTCTGTTTCGATTTCAGCGAGGATATCGCCCGATTTCACGACGTCGCCTTCCTTGACGAGCCACTTGGCGAGCTTGCCCTCTTCCATCGTCGGCGAAAGCGCAGGCATGAGGATTTCGATGGACATGAGCTAGACCAGAATGTCCGTAAAGAGTTCAGCCGGATCAGGCTCTGGACTCGCGGTCGCATACTCGGCGGCGGCGTTCACGACGGCTCGCGTCTCCTTGTCGAGGGCCTTCAGATCGTCCTCGCTCGCGATCTTTTGTGCGATGATTTTTTGGGCGAGATGTTCGATCGGATCGCGTTTCTCGCGAACGGCGGTCACTTCCTCGCGCGAGCGGTACTTTGCCGGATCCGACATGGAATGGCCGCGATACCGATAGGTTTTCATCTCCAGGATGATCGGCCCGTTTCCCGCTCGGCACCACGCAATGGCCTTCTGGCTGGCCGCATGCACGGCTTCGGCGTCCATGCCGTCAACCTGTTCGCCGGGAATGTTGAATGAGGAACCGCGCTTGAAGAATTGCGTCTCAGCGCTAGAGCGTTCCACGCTCGTTCCCATCGCGTATTGGTTGTTCTCGATCACATATACGACCGGCAGCTTCCAAAGCTCGGCCATGTTGAAGGCTTCGTAGACCTGACCCTGGTTGGCAGCGCCGTCGCCAAAATAGGTGATGCTCACGCTTTCGTTGCCGCGATATTTGTTTGCGAAAGCAAGTCCGGTTCCGAGCGGGACCTGCGCGCCAACAATACCGTGGCCACCGAAAAAGTTTTTCTCGGCGCTGAACATGTGCATCGAGCCGCCCTTGCCCTTGGAATAGCCCGAGGCGCGTCCGGTGAGCTCCGACATGACCATTTTCGGATCCATGCCGCAGGCCAGCATATGTCCGTGGTCGCGATAAGCCGTGATGACCTGGTCGGTGTCGCGTTTGGCCGCCGTCATGCCCACGACCACAGCTTCCTGGCCGATATAAAGATGACAGAAACCGCCGATGAGACCCATGCCGTACAGTTGGCCAGCCTTCTCCTCGAAGCGGCGTATGAGAAGCATGTCGGCGTAAAACTGTTTCAGCGAGACAGGCTTGGACGTCTCGGCATGATCGTTCCCACCGGTCACCTCGGCCTTAAGAGGCTCGTTCATCGCGGTGCGACCTTTGTGTTCCCAAGGGTGCGGAAAAACCTGTTGCGTTGTGGCAAGCGCCGCACTTTTTGGCAAGCTTTGACCGTTGGTCAGAGCCTAGTGGGCCGAGCGCGGAACGGCAATCTGGCCCGGTGCGCCTTCCATAAGTTGCGCGCGCGCGAGTTCTTCGACCAGATCATTGTCGACATTCCCCGGCCGCATGAGATCTATCCGGTGCTCAAGACGCTGCCGGTTGTTCTGAAGCTGCGCCAGCTGTTCCTGCTGCACGCCGAGACGGGCTTGCGTATCGGCCAGCGCAAGCATGCCGCGCTCGCCCCAGATCGCGTAGTAGCCAAAATAGGTGACGATGGCGCACGTGATCGCAGGCAGCACGGAAATGCCAAAAAATCTCGTTACGCTACGTCTGATTCGCATGGCATGACCGAATCACGGACTGATTCGGTCGGTCAAGTCCAAACTGCTCAAAATGCTGCATTATTTTCTCAAAACGCTCCGTCCGGCGTAAATTGCCTGGTCGCCAAGCTCTTCTTCGATGCGCAGCAGCTGATTGTACTTCGCCAGCCGGTCGGAGCGGGCCATCGAACCGGTTTTGATTTGTCCGCAGTTTGTTGCAACTGCGAGATCGGCGATGGTCGAATCCTCGGTTTCGCCAGAACGATGGGATATTACGGCGCGATAGGCGTTGCGATGGGCGGTGTCGACCGCGTCCAGCGTCTCAGTCAGTGAACCGATCTGGTTGACCTTGATGAGGATGGCGTTTGCCACGCCCTTCTGAATGCCTTCGTTAAGGCGTTTCGTGTTGGTCACGAAGAGATCGTCGCCGACGAGCTGAACCTTCGTGCCCAATGCCTTTGTGATCTGGGCCCAGCCGTCCCAATCGTCTTCAGCCATGCCGTCCTCGATGGAGACAATCGGATAGCGCGCGCACAGATCTTCGTAGAACTTCACCATTCCCGCCGGATCGAGCGACTTGCCTTCGCCTTTCAGTTCGTACTTGCCCTTCTTGAAGAACTCGGTCGACGCCGGATCCATGGCCAGCATGATCTGGTCGCCGGGTTTGTAGCCGGCCTTCTCGATGGCGCGCATAACGAAGGCGAGCGCTTCGTCGGCGCTCTTCAGGTTCGGCGCGAAACCGCCCTCGTCTCCGACATTCGTATTGAGGCTGGCATCATGCAGCGACTTCTTGAGCGTGTGGAACACTTCGGCGCCCATGCGCAGCGCTTCGCGGAAACTGTCCGCTCCAACGGGCATGATCATGAATTCCTGGAAGTCGATCGGATTGTCGGCATGCACACCGCCATTGACGATGTTCATCATCGGCACGGGCAATGTCTGCGCCTTGGCGCCGCCGACATAGCGATAGAGCGGCAGGTTTGCGGCCGACGCAGCCGCCTTCGCGACGGCCAGCGACACGCCGAGAATCGCATTCGCGCCGAGGCGCGATTTGTTTTTGGTACCGTCGAGCGTGCACATCAGACGGTCGAGCCGGACCTGATCCTCGGCGTCCATGCCGCACAAGGTGTCGAAGATTTCACCATTAACGGCGGCGACCGCGTTTTCGACGCCCTTGCCGCCATAGCGTTTTCCGCCGTCGCGCAGCTCTACCGCCTCATGTGCGCCCGTCGACGCACCGGACGGCACCGCAGCACGGCCGAACGAGCCATCTTCCAGCCGAACATCAACTTCGACCGTGGGGTTGCCGCGGCTATCGAGAATTTCGCGTCCGGTAATGTCGACAATGGCAGTCATGCGGACTCCGTCGTGTAACAGTTCAATTCGGGGTTGCTTTACGGGATCAAGTGCACGCCAGCAAGCGTGCGACGGACCAAAGCAGCCTCAGCGTTCAATGTACGCCCTAACGGAGTTCATACATGTCCTTTTCGAAATTTACCTTGGCCGTAATTGCCGCATCATTGCTGGGTTCTGCCGCCCTCGCCGACAACGCCGCGCCGGCCTCACCTCCCGCCATGGGTGCCGGTTACGGCATGATGCGCGGAATGTTCACGCCGGAAGAGCGCATTATGCTTTTTGCCGACATGTTCAAGGCAACCGCCAGCATGTCGGACGACCAGAGACACGCCTATCGCGACCAGCAGCGTACACGGATCATGTCGATGTCCGAAGCCGATCGCACCAAGTTCAAGGCGGACCTTGACGCGCGCTGGACCGCCCTTCCCGCCGACCAAAAAACGGCGATGACGGCAAAAATGCAGTCATTCATGGCCGCGCGCCAGGCTGGAGGAGCCACTCAGTAACCGCCTCGCAGCGAATCCTTGTAGGCTGATCGGATAAGGCTCCCGCGCGTTCTGTGCGGGAGTTCAGCCATGCGGGGATGAACGCCATGAATACTGTACCTGTCACGATTCTGAGTGCGGCCGTCACGATTCTTGCGGTCCTTGTCTATTTCTACACGGGACTCAATGTCGGCCGGCTGCGCGCCAAACACGGCATCAAAGCGCCCGCCGTCACCGGAAATCCGGAATTCGAGTGCGCCTATCGCGTACAGCTGAACACGCTGGAGCAGTTCGCAGTGTTCCTGCCCTTGCTCTGGATCGCGACAAGCTTTCCAATCTCGATGGCCTATCTCGCACCGGCCTTCGGATTGGTCTGGGTAGTCGGCCGCATTCTGTACATGCAGGGCTACATGGCCGACCCAGACAAGCGCGGTACCGGCTTCACGATCAGTGCGGTCGCCAATCTGGCGCTACTGATCTTGTCACTGATCGGTCTGGTGCAAGCCTGGATGGCGGTTCACGCCGCCTGATTGATCCGGCGCTTGGCGATGCGGTCGATCTCGACCAATTCGCCAAGCAGGGCCGGCAGGTCTTTCAGCTTGATCATGTTGGGTCCGTCGGACGGGGCGCGGTCCGGATCCTCGTGAACTTCCATGAACACCGCGGCACATCCGACGGCCACAGCCGCCCGCGCCAGATAGGGCGCCATCTCGCGATTCCCACCGGTTTTGTCGCCCTGACCGCCCGGCTCCTGCACCGAATGTGTCGCGTCCATCACCACCGGCGCGCCGAACTTCGCCATCATCGGGAGCGAGCGCATATCCACGACCAACGTATTGTAGCCGAAGCTGACACCGCGCTCGGTCACCATCACATTGGGATTGCCGGCGCCTGTAATCTTGGCGATGACGTTTTTCATGTCGTTTGGTGCCAGGAACTGGCCTTTCTTCACATTCACGACTTTGCCGGTCTTGGCTGCCGCAATGAGCAAATCAGTCTGCCGCGAGAGGAATGCCGGAATTTGAAGCACGTCGACGGCTGCGGCGACAGCGGCGCACTGATCGCGCTCATGTACGTCCGTGAGGACCGGGATACCGAGACTTTCGCGGATTTCGGCGAAGATCGGTGCAGACAGTTCCAGTCCCATACCTCGTTCCGCGTTGCCACTCGTGCGGTTCGCCTTGTCGAAACTCGTCTTGTAGACAAGGCCGACGCCGGCCTTCGCCGCCATCTCCTTCAGGGCTGACGCCATCTCGAGCGCATGCGCTCGGCTCTCCAGAGCACAGGGTCCGGCAATAATCGACAGCTTCCTGGCGTTGCCGAATTCGACGGAACCGACCTTCACGACGGCGTTGGGCTGCACTGCGGTCATCTGACGTTCCTGAGGTTCGCAGCGCCTCTATACAACAGCAAGGCGGCCGTTTCGACATGCGAACGACTTTATCTCAATTGTCAGAAATAGGCAGAAAGCCGCTGAAGCAGCAGAGAAATCGCTGCTACGGCACCACGTAGCGGAATGTGCTGAGGGTCGCAACTGGCAGCAGGACGTTCATCACGTCCCAGAACGCCGTTGAGTTGACACGCACAACATCGCCTGGACGGACCATCGTCGTCTCGTTGGGCGTAATGCGTTCTTCGCCGCTCTCGTTCTGGTGTCGTACGTAAACTACGCTTTCGACGGCCCGCGGCGTGAAGCCTCCCGCCAGCGCCACGGCGCTCGCCGCGCTCATGCCGTTGGAATAGGGATACTCGCCCGGCTTTTGAACTTCCCCGACGATGTAGAACGGACGATAGGTCGTGACCTCCACGCTGACACGCGGGTGATTGATATAGCCGCCAGCAAGCGCGGTCGTGATATTTGCTTCAATTTCGTGAGCGGTGAGCCCTCCAGCCTTGACCTGGCCAATTAGCGGCAGGCGTACCTGACCTGTGGCGTCGATCTGGAACTCTCCGCCGAGATCATCCTCGCCATAGACAATGACGCGGATCTTGTCGCCGGTACCGAGATGATAGTCGGCCGAACCGGCTGCAGCGCATGCTGGAACAGCAAAAGACGCGGCGAATAGTGCAAAACAGGCGACTGTCAGCGCGCGCAATGCCTGCGAAAAGGTATGCGGGTCACGAATCATGCCGCGATCCTATTCGCCGAATCTTTCTGAATTCCTACGATTTTACAGGCGCAGTAAGACAAACGTTAACGTCGACGACACTGCCAACGCCCCACGCGGCGGAGGTTCTCAAAACTTTGGCAACCATTTGCATCCATCCGGCCCGCCTGTCGCATCTGAAAAATCGAGAAATTCGGGGCACAGGGTCAATGCAGCATCTCACTCTCGGAGGCGGGCCGCCCGGAGCGGACTGGACGACAATCCTGCAACTGCTCGGCGGCGTGTGGGTGACACGGGGCGGCCATGCCTCGACTATTCTGGGTGTTGCCGCAAGCGTGGCACAGATTGGCTGGCAGCAGTCCCGCGGGAAGCCGATTCCTCCACTGCAGTGGCTAAACCTTGGACTCCTATTCGGCATTGGCTTCTGGGGGATGTTTGTCTCGGCAATACCGGCCGGTCCCCGCCTTGTGGCCGCAACTTTCAGAGGCTCGGCACGGCTTCACAAAGATTTGCGTATTCTGGCCAGCCGAGCCGCATTGAAGACAACAGCCTTCTTGCCTACATCACAACAAGCCTTCGGAGAGCCAGAACCATGAGCGTTGCCCAAACTCTCGCGCCGCCTGTCCTCGTTGGCTCGGCGCCGCCGCCTGAGAAGGCCCCCTCGCTGCTGAAGCAGATATTCGACCCTGTGCCCAATCAGTACGAGGTCATTCCACGCATCGCATATGAGAAACCGATCTGGGAGTGGAAGAGTATCTTTGGCCGCATGTTCGTGATCAGCGATCCGGCCGGTGTGAAGCGCGTCCTGCTCGACAACGTCGCCAACTATCCCAAGACCGAAACGGAAACGAAGATGCTCGGCGCCATTGTTGGCGAAGGTCTTCTCGTCAGTCAGGGCGAAAAGTGGAAGTCGCACAGGCGCCTGATGTCGCCGAGTTTCGATTTCAAATCGATCGTCTCCTATTCCCCCGCAATGGTATCTGCTGCCGAAACCTTTGCGGACGCGTGGGCTGTCAAGGGAAAGGATGCAGTCGTTGACATCGCCGACGAGATGACCCGCCTCACGCTGAAGGTGATCTCCAACACCATGTTCTCCGCCGACGGCGAAATGCTTGGCGAGTTAGTGGACAGCTCGTTGCGCAAGATGACCGACGTCATAGACTTCGGCGTGCTCGACATCCTTCCTTTGATCGGCCCGCCGCGCATGAAGCGCAAAATGGATCGCATCCACGCCAATTTCATGAACATGGACGCGACCATCCAGAAGCTTATCCGGGCACGCGAGAAGACTGAAGGACAGGCGCAACGCGATCTGCTGGATCGCCTCATCGCTGCGCGCGACGGCGAGACCGGCGTGCGCCTGTCGAATGACGAAGTGCGCGATGAGGTCGTGATCATCTTCCTTGCCGGACACGATACGACTTCGCTTGCGCTCACCTACACCTGGTACCTGCTTTCGCAGCATCCCGAAGTCGAAGCAAAGCTGCACGCAGAACTTGCGCGCGTTTTGGGCGGCCGGGCGCCGACCTATGACGATCTCGAAAACCTTTCTTACACGAAGATGGTGATCGAGGAATCGATGCGCCTCTATCCACCTGCGCCGGGCATCTCGAACCGCGCCGTGCTGGAAGACGACGAAGTCGGCGGCGTGAAAATTCCCAAGGGCGCCCAGGTCGGCATCATGCCGTGGTTGCTGCATCGTCACCGCCTGCTCTGGGACCATCCTGAAAGGTTCGATCCGGAGCGTTTCTCGCCCGAACGCAGCCAGGGGCGCCACCGCTTTGCCTATCTGCCCTTCGGCGGCGGCCCGCGTGTTTGCATCGGCATGGCGTTGGCCATGGCCGAAGCACAACTCATTCTTGCCACCATCGCGCAACGTTACCGGCTGAAGCTGGTGCCGGATCAGGACATCGTCCTGCAGCACCGCATCACGATGCGTCCGCGCGACGGCATCCAGATGATTTTGGAGCCGCGCGCCTAGCCAAGCTCAATACATCAGCGTGAGGCGCACCGGCGTGCCGTCCGCTTCGGTGAGGCCATGCGCCATCCGAAGTTCGAGCAGCATTTCCAGTTCGCGGGCATAATCCTGGCCAGGTTCGCTTTTGGGCTCGAGAGTATCGGTTGTTTCGAACACGAAGGATTCTGGGCCATGTGCCTTGTAGGCCGCGACCAGATCAGCATTGCGATGACCGCCGACTTTCAGCTCGAAGCGATGGCGATTGAGGATCCCCGGCAGATCCATTGCCGTGCCGACATAGGCGACGTGAGCAATTGTATCGCGAACTGCGTACACGCCCATCGGCCGGGGCTCACGCTTGTAGTCGGCTTTCAGTTCGCGTTGTTTTTTCAAGACGCTAAACCAGGCGACTCTTTTGCACCGCCGCCGCGATGAAGGACGTGAACAGTGGGTGCGGCTCGAGAGGCCGCGATTTCAGTTCGGGATGAAACTGCACGCCGATGAACCAGGGATGGTCGGGGATTTCCATGATCTCCGGAAGGCGTCCATCCGGAGACCAGCCCGAGACCTTAAAGCCCTTCTCGCCTAACACCTTGGCGTATTCGGTGTTCACTTCGTAGCGGTGGCGATGGCGCTCGCTGATCTCAAGCGCGCCATAGACCTCAGCCACACGGCTGCCAGGCGTGAGCGTCGCTGGATAGGCGCCGAGCCGCATCGTGCCGCCCATGTCGCCGTCGGCCGAGCGAGTCTCCTTCTCATTACCCTTAGTCCACTCCGTCATGAGACCGATGACCGGATGCTTGGGCTTGCCGATTTCAGTCGTGCCCGCTCCTTCAAGGCCGGCGAGATCGCGCGCAATTTCGATCACCGCCATGTGGAGGCCGTAGCAGATGCCGAAGAAGGGTACCTTGCGTTCGCGCGCGAACTTCACGGCGTGGATCTTTCCTTCGGTGCCGCGTTCGCCGAAACCGCCAGGCACGAGAATGCCGTTGACGTTCTCGAGAAACGTCGGCGCATCAGGACGCTCGAAGATTTCACTGTCGATCCAGTCGAGATGAACCTTCACATTGTTGGCGATGCCGCCATGCACCAACGCTTCGGACAACGACTTGTAGGAGTCCTTGACCTGCATGTACTTGCCGACGACCGCGATGCGCACTTCGCCTTCGGGATTCTTCACCCGCTCGACGACGGCTTTCCAGCGCGACAGATCGGGCTGCGGTGCATCGTTGATGCCGAAGACCTTGAGCAGCTGCGTGTCGAGACCGGCATCGTGATAGGCCATCGGCACGCGATAGATCGTGTCGAGGTCGAGCGCGGGAATGACCCGCTCCGCCGGCACGTTGCAGAACTGGCCGATCTTGCGGCGGTCGTCGTCCGGGATCGGATGCGACGCTCGGCACAGAAGAATGTCCGGCTGAATGCCGATGGCGCGCAGTTCCTTCACCGAATGCTGTGTCGGCTTGGTCTTGAGCTCGCCGGCGGCCTCGATATAGGGCACTAGCGTCAGATGCACGAATGCGGTCTGACCGCGCGGCATCTCGTTGCCGAGCTGGCGGATGGCTTCGAAGAACGGCAGACCTTCGATGTCGCCGACCGTGCCGCCGATTTCGACCAGCAGGAAGTCGAGATCGTTCGTTCCCGCCAGAACGAATTCCTTGATCATGTCGGTGACGTGCGGGATCACCTGCACGGTGCGGCCGAGATAACCGCCTTTGCGTTCCTTCTCGATCACCTGCTGTAGATGCGGCCCGACGTGACATTGTCGGACTTCGACGCCGAGACGCCGGTGAAGCGCTCGTAATGGCCGAGGTCGAGGTCGGTCTCCGCCCCGTCGTCGGTGACGTACACTTCGCCGTGCTGGAATGGCGACATGGTCCCCGGATCGACGTTGAGATAGGGGTCGAGTTTCCGCAAACGGACTTTGTACCCGCGAGCCTGCAAAAGAGCTCCGAGTGCGGCAGACGCAAGACCTTTTCCCAAGGAAGAGACCACGCCGCCGGTGATGAAGATCAACCGCGCCATGGAAGGCCAACATGTCGAAAGAGGTGCGCGCACTCAAGCGGAAAGATTCAAAATCGTCACAAACACGAATGCGCTCACAGCATTCGGCGCGAACGTCCTGAATTGAAACAGTTTAGTGCGGCGTCGGAACCGCCGGTTTAGGAACGCCACCGGCCGGGAGCAGCGGTTTCTGCGCAGGCAAAGTCGCTGCCGGCGGCGCGGTCGGCGAATCGAGGAAGGACTTCTCGTTCCGGCCATGCAGCGCGAGCAAATTCAGTCCGAGGCAGGTCAGAAAGAACAGCGCAGCCAGGATAGCCGTCGTGCGTGTCAGCGTGTCCGCTGCGCCGCGCGGCGAAAATAGCCCGCCGAGGCCCGATCCGCCGCCGCCCATGCCCAAAGCGCCGCCTTCTGAGCGTTGGAGCAGCACCGTGACGATCAGCGCCACCGCAACCAAGAGTTCAACGACGATCAAAATGGCTTGCACAAGGGTCTCCGGGCCGCATTCAGGGGGCGCTCAATAGACGAAACCACGGTTTTAGGGAAGCACCGGCCTTGGACGCGGCAAAGTACCGAGCGTTCGTTCCGGCTCCAGACCGCAAATCCCTATCAAAATAAGGAGATAGGGCAGATCGCGGACAGACCAGCCGGCCGCTCTTTGCCGTTTCCTAGCTTGCCTGAGCCTCGAGCTTGGCCATCTCTCGCGCCCGGATGATTGCCACCGTCGCGTCGATCTCGCCCAGAATGTCGTTGGTCGATTTCTCGCTGTGAAACACGTGGTTCAAGCTGAGGGATGCGTGACCGAGAAGATGCATCGACGCGTTGCGGTCCACGCCTGCTTCCAGACCTTCGACTGCAGCGAGGATCGAGTCGCACCACTCCTCTGCTCTGGGCACGTTTGTATCGGCGCAGCGCCGCGCCACACCCCGGGCGAGAACTCCGATCTTTTCCAATTCCTGCTTGTACGAGGCAGCGCCGGGGATCTCTTCCTGCATCAGGCGCCAGAGGATCGAAATCTGGAATGCGTCGCGACGCAGTTTCTCCGAGTTCAGAACTTCGCGCGCGCTCTTCAGTTCGGCGTCCAGACGCTGCGTCGTCTCATCGGTGGACAAGCGGTCCTTGGCCTTCATCTTGAGCGAATTCGGCGGTTCGAAGAGTTCTACGTTGGACGGGCGCGAAATGTCCTTGCGCCGGTCGGGACCGACATAGTCGGAGGTCACGACGAAGCCCTTGCGGCGTTCGATATGGATTTCGATGCGCTGGCGCAGCAATGTCGTCGAGAACGGCCGCAACAGCAGGTCGTCGGCACCGGAGTTCACAACGCGGGTGACCAGCGCCGTGCTCTTTTCCCACGCCGTCACGATGATGACGATGAACGGATTGAAACCAGCCGCGCCCTGCCGCAATTCCTGAATCATGTCGCAGAGCTGCGCATCGGCGCCCTGCGCTTCGCACAACGCCAGATCGGGCGGGCGCCTGCGGATGGAACTGAGGAACGCATCCAGCGAGGCAACGGTTTCGATCCGGCGAAAGCCAAGCGTGTAGAGCGCGGCACGCGTCGCCGTGCGGTTCGCCGCGACCGGATCGTAAACCAGCGTTTCGGTGGATTCGTAGCTCAGACGGCTCATGTGCCCCGCGCCAGGCCAAATGCCAGCAGTTTCAAACGCGTAACAAATGCCACGTTGCCGGTTAAAGATCGGTAGGTGGACGCGGTTAAGCGGCGCCGTGCGAAGCCTCTACAATTGTAGTGAAATCGGAAGCCTTGAGGCTGGCGCCCCCAACCAGCGCCCCTCCGACATTCGGAAGCGCCAGAATTTCCTTCGCGTTGGACGGTTTCACCGACCCGCCGTAGAGAATTCGCAGGTCGGATCCCAGACAGGCGCAGATATGCGCGTGCATTGCCGCGATTTCCGCGCTCGTCGGCGTTTTTCCGGTACCGATGGCCCACACGGGTTCATAAGCGATCGCCGTGTTGGCAATCGTCGCGCCGGAAGGAACTGAACCGGATAACTGTTTCTTGCAGACGGCTTCCGCTTGCCCCGCTTCGCGTTCGGCCAAAGTCTCTCCGATGCAGATGATCGCTATCAATCCGGCACGCCACGCAGCCTTTGCCTTGGCGGCGATCATGGTATCGGTCTCGCCGTGTAGCTGGCGGCGTTCTGAATGGCCGACGATCACAGCCTTCGCGCCGGCATCGCGGAGCATCTCGGCACTGACGTCGCCGGTGAAGGCGCCGGCAGCTTCGGCATGACAATCCTGACCGCCAAACATGATGTCCGCGCCGCCCGTTTTGACCGCACGAGAAATAAGCGTTGCCGGCGGGCAGATCAGAACGTCGCAATTGGCGGGTTTGTCGCTCAAGTTGCGCGTCAGGGCCTCAACTTCCGCCAAAGACGCGGCCAGGCCGTTCATCTTCCAGTTTCCGGCAATCAGTTGGCGCATGTCGTATCGTTCTCCACAGCCTGGCTCCAAAAGAGTGGCCCAGGCCCTATCCTTGTGTTAATTCGCCCCCCGTTGGGGCACTTCTTGCCGTCAGCAGGGCCCCTCCCTATCATCCGCCGCTTTTCGCCGCCACGGCCCAATCAGAACACTGGAATTTCCATGCTTCAGGAACTACGCAATTACGCCAAGTCTTGGGTCGCGTCCGTCTTCATGGGGGCCTTGGCACTCAGCTTCGCGCTTTGGGGCATTGCCGACATCTTCCGGGGAAATGCCGACACCACGATCTATTCTATCGGCTCCACGCAAGTGGGCGCCGACCTCTTTGCGCGGGAGTTCCACAACGTCATGCGCAACGCCGGCACGGCACTCACGCCGGATCAGTCCAAGGCGGCGGGTCAACAAATCCTCGATCGCATGATAACCGGCACTGCCCTGGACATGATCGCGGCCAAGCTCGGACTTACGGCCACAGACGCGCGCATCCGCGCCCAGATCCAGGCAATGCCGGTCTTCAATGGTGCGCTTGGCACATTCGACCATGATGCATTTGTCCAGGTTATCAGCCGGGCAGGATACAGCGAGGCTGAATTCGTCGCCGCCATCCGCAAAGATTCAGCCCGCGACCAGATGCTGCGCTCTATCGAAGGCGGCTATCTTATGCCGCCGGACTATGCCCGCGCAATTTTCGCCTATGTGAATGAATTGCGTGCGGCGGATTACGTCGTGCTTACGCCCGCGATGATCGGCTCGATCACGCCGCCCAGCGACGACGTGCTTGCAGCCTACGTAAAGTCACATCCGGACCGGTTCAGCACGCCGGAGTATCGCGCTGTGAGTTTCGCCTCGATCGGCGTCGACGACGTCGCCCCCTCGATTGCGATCACCGACAAGCAAATCCAGGACGAACTCGACAACAACAAGTCCGACTACGTCGTGCCGGAAAAACGCGAAATCGAACAGATCGGATTCAAGTCGGAAGACGAAGCCAAGGCGGCCAAGTCGGTGCTCGACGGCGGCAAGACCTTTGACGCCCTCGCGGCCGACCAAAAGCTTAAACCCGCCGAATACAAGCTTGGCGAACTCACCGAGGCCGATCTCGCCATCGATCCGGCGCGCGCCAAAGCGGCGTTTTCGCTCCCCGTGAACGGCGTCAGCGCACCCGTGAAAGGCACGTTCGGCTGGGTGCTGATCCATATCAGCAAGATAACTGCCGGGACTTCCAAGAGCCACGATGACATCAAGCTCGCCCTTCAGCGCAAACTCGCCGCAGCCAAGCTCACCGACATGGCGAACGCGTTTACCGACGCGGTCGGCGGCGGAGCGAGCATTGAAGAGGCTGCCCGCAAGTCGGGCATGCACTTCGCGCGCATTCCATCAGTCGATGCGCAAGGCCTGGCGTCCGACGGCAGCAAGACGGCCGCTGCAGCCACCCCCGAGTTCCTTGCGCAGATTTTCAAAAGCGAAGTCGGCGATGAAGGCGATCCGTTCCCCACTGCCGACGGCCACTATATCGCGATCAAGGTCGATGGCGTGACGCCGCCCAAGGTCAAGTCGCTCGACACCGTTCGCGCCCAGGCATTGGCACAGTGGACCGCAGAGCAACAAATCGCCCAGTTGAAAGCCAAAGCCGCAGCACTGGTCGCCAGAGCCAACATGACTCATTCCCTCGACGACGTTGCCAAGTCGCTCGGTGCTTCGATTCAGGCCAGCCCGGCTCTGACGCGCGGAACGGATGACGCCACCTTCAGCAAGGCATTGGTCGCGTCGCTGTTCAAAGCGCCCGCCGGCGGAACGGTGTCCGGCCCGACAGCGGGCGGCGGATATGTCATCGCCCGGGTCAGCGGAATTGAGCATCCTCTGCCGCCCGAAAACGATCTTGGATACCTCAAGGGCGTCCGCGAGCTGTCCGGCGAGATCGCGAACGACATTAGTTCCTCTCTTGCCCAGGCCGAACAGGCACACGAGGGCCTGACGATCAATCAAAAGCTTGTCGACAGCACGGTCGGCAACTCGGGCTCGGGATCGTGAACGTCCGATGGCCATCGAACCCGAATTCACAGCCTTCGCGCGCGCTTACGATTCCGCAACGCCGCAGGTTCTCTACACAAAGCTGATCGCCGACCTGGAAACGCCGGTCTCTGCGTTCCTCAAGCTGGGCGAAGGACGCGAGAACGCGTTCCTTCTCGAAAGCGTTCAGGGCGGCGAGGCTCGCGGCCGTTATTCCATCATCGGCTTCAAACCCGATCTCATCTGGCGCTGTCGCGACGGCAAGGCCGAGATCAATCGCGGCGCGCGCGTCGATGCCGGCAAGTTTGTCCCCGATGTACACGCGGACAAACCTCTCGTGTCGCTGCGCGCGTTGATCAAAGAGTGCCGCATGACGCTGCCGGCGGCCGTCCCGCCCATGGCCGTCGGGCTCTACGGCTATCTCGGCTACGACATGGTTAGGCTGGTCGAAAAGCTGGGACCCGCACCGGCCGATCCGCTGAACTTGCCCGATGCCATTCTGCTTCGTCCCACCATCACCGCGATCTTCGACAATGTGCGCGACGAAATACTCGTCGTGACGCCGGTATGGCCCGAGCGTGGCGTCGATGCGCGCGCCGCCTATGCCAGAGCGTCCGAACGGCTCATGGATGTGGTGGGCGATCTTGAACGCCCCGCGCCCGCGACACCGGCGCCTCCCCTCGATCTGCCCGCGTTTTCGGCCGTCAACTCCAACACCACGCACGACGACTATCTGGCCATCGTCGAGCGCGCGAAGGAATATATCCGTGCCGGTGACGTCTTTCAGGTGGTGCCGAGCCAGCGCTTCCGGCGGCCATTCGCCTTGCCGCCCTTTTCGCTCTATCGCGCGCTGCGGCGTCTCAATCCTTCGCCGTTCCTCTACAACCTCGCCTTCCCGGGTTTTTCGATCGTCGGATCGAGTCCGGAAATCCTCGTGCGCCTGCGCGATGGCGTCGTGACCATCAGGCCCATCGCGGGCACGCGCCCGCGCGGGAAGACTCCGGACGAAGACAAGGCTCTGGCAGAAGAGCTGATGACCGATCCGAAGGAGCGCGCCGAACATCTGATGCTTGTCGACCTGGGCCGCAACGATGTCGGGCGCGTGGCCAGGACCGGCGAAGTAAAGGTCACCGACAGCTTCTTCATCGAACGCTACAGCCATGTGATGCATCTGGTCTCGAACGTCGAGGGCAATATCCGCGACGGGCTCGATGCCATCGATGCGCTTGCCGCTGGTTTGCCGGCCGGAACGCTGTCGGGCGCACCGAAAATCCGCGCGATGCAGTTGATCGATGAATTCGAAAAGGAAAAGCGCGGCGCAGTCTATGCCGGTGCGGTCGGGTATTTTGCAGCAGACGGTTCGATGGACACCTGCATCGTCCTGCGCACCGCCGTCGTGAAGGACGGCGTCATGTACGTGCAGGCCGGTGGCGGCGTCGTCGCCGACAGCGTGCCGGAGGCCGAGTACCAGGAGACCCTGAGCAAGGCCAAGGCTCTTCTGATGGCGGCCGACGAAGCCGTGCGCTACGCGACGGCCGGTCGGCGTGGACAATAGTTTTTCTCTTTTTTGAGGATCAAATACCCCTCGACGGCGAATTCCGCCGATGCGTCAATGACCTAGCTGGCAAAAGCGAGTTATCCAACACCGCGCCAGCCTGCAGTTTGAAATCTCCTTCTCGTTTTGACGACACACAAAAACTGCGCACATTTCTGCACGCCGCGGTCCGCTCGCACCTGTGGGGATATAGGCGAAGTGGTGATTTGACCGTAACGGTTCAAGAGGCGGCGCCTGGCCCAAACATTAAATTTGGCGATGGTGCAGTAAACGAAAGCGACGCTCTCCGCATCGGATACGCCGTCTCGCAGGGACTATCTGGCTTCGCTCATCGACAGGCGGACGGCGTGTTCCGTCTTCAACCGGATCGCTTCGGAGAGTGGCACGATGACGAATCCGCGCGACGCGGCTCGCGCGGTCCACGCCGCCAGCGCCGCAAGCGTCACATCATGCGGATGGCCGATCGCGATCGCCACGCCCTGCTGGCGCGCCTTGGCTTCCAGCTCCGCCAGTTGAACGTCGACGGCACCCGCCGTTTGCTCATCGTCGAGGAACACGTCGCGCTCGGCACTGGCCACGCCAAAGGCATGCGCGACGCGCACGACCTGCGTATCGGGCGTCGTGCGCGAGTCGAAAAAGACGAGGTGGCGTGCAGCCAGTTCTTCGCACACGGGCATCAAGGCGTTCGCGTCCGCGGTGAAAGCGCTTCCCATGTGATTGTTGATGCCGATGGCGCCCGGAACGCGCAGGAGCGCCGCAACAAGCCTCCTTTGAATTTCGCCGGGAAGAAGATCGGTGCGCAACGCCATCGGGCCGGGATACTCCGCGCCCGTGGCCTGCATCGGCATGTGAACCAGAACTTCGTGCCCCCGGCGCTCGGCCGCGGCAGCAATCCATGGCGTTGCCTCGGCATAGGGAAGAAACGAAAGCGTGACCGCCTTGGGCAGCGTCAGCGCACGATCCGTATGCGCAAGGTCGGGCCCGAGATCGTCGATGACGATTGCCACCTTCGGAATTGTGTCGGCGGGCAATGCGGGCTGTTCGCTTGCCGGCATGGTGTCTGCTGCGCCACGGCCAAACAGCCACTCCGGAAAGGCATGCGCCACGATAGGATACAGAACCTGCGGCGCGAAGCGGCCGGGCTGGACGTCGCCGAAGGCGACGCGCAGCCCGACACCCTCGGGCTGCGGCGCGTCGCTTGCCTGGGCCGCGACGATACCCGGAGGAACTATCGCATTGGCCAAAGCGGGAAGGCCGCCGACTGCGCGGCTTCCGCCGACGACGACGGCAAGACCGAGCATGATCCAGAAGGCGGTGTTGGCGCCCTCGAACAGCGCGCGTGGCGGCCGTGGCCGCCGTGCCCTGCGAATCGGTTTGAGGCGGTACATGCCTCTGTTTATGCCGGGCCATGAACCTGTCAACGGCGCCGGCACCTGCAACTAGAAGCGGATGCCGAAACGGCCGGCTACAACCACCGTCAGGAAATAGAGCCCGATGGTCAGCGCGCAGGATGCAATCAGGGCCCACCAGAATCCGACGCCAGCCCTCAGCATGAAGGGGAATGCCAGAAACATCGGCATGGACGGAATGACGTACCAGAATGTCGCCTCGGCATGGTTGGCGATGCGTTGCGTATCGCCGGTGTCGCGCCAGAGCCAGATGATCGCCAGCAGCGAAACAAGCGGCAGCGATGCGATCAGCGCGCCGAAGGCGGGACTGCGCTTGGCGACTTCCGACACGACCGCGATAATAATTCCCGACAGCAAGGCCTTGAGCGCGAGATAAAGCATGGACCGTCCGTCTATGTGCGACCCGACTCTTATCACACGGCGCGGAACTGGCGCCTCCGCGCGTCAGTTCGACCCGCACTTCGGCGGAAAGTCCCGACCGCCGTCGCCCGACGCGCACCGATTGTTAAGTAACCGCGCCTAGCAGCAGTTCCAGCGCCGCCTTGGTGAAAGCGCGCATGTTTGCCACGCGATCCGACTGCGCCGTCTCCAGAGTTATCGCATGTTCCAACGGTCCGCAGAGCGCGATGCAACTATGGCCTGCCGCGTCACCGTAGGGATTGCCGGTCGGACCGGCGGCGCCGGTTTCCGATAGCCCCCAAGTTGCAGAAAATCTTTCGCGAGCGGTTCTAGCGAGCAGCTGGGCATAGGTCTCGCTGGCCGATCGCATTCCCGCCACGCTTTCGCGCGGCAGGTCCATCAGCAGCACGCGCGCCTTGGCGGTGTAGACGACTGCGCCGCCCAGGAAGTAGGCCGACGCGCCCGGCACCGCGAGAAGCACCGCAGACAACAATCCGCCGGTCGAGGATTCCGCGATGGACACGGTCTCCTTGCGCGCCTTCAGGCGCTGGCCAACCTGTTCCGCAAGAGGCAGCAATTCGTGCATTTTGAAACTCTCATCCCGTTGATGTGCAATTCGGAGTGGAAAGCTTACACATGCCTTTCGAACGGCGGCACCATGTTCTTGCGGCCTTGCCGCGATTTCTCAATCGTGCACCATATCTCCGCCGGATCATGGATGCCCGCAAGAAGCCGTTCAAGCGGCCTCTGCCGGTTGGGATGTTCGGCAGATGGAATTCTCGCAAGGACGGCGAAGGGCGCGCGCGCAGTCTGTTGCGGTGCGCGGACCGGCCTTGGCGGCACTCGCGCGCGTGTCGTGCAATGACGGTCCGATCATCTATTAAGCCTTGCCTTCCGCAACGTCCGCTCAGCAAGATCGCCCCGCCATCGCAGGAGTAGCCGTATGGATTTGAGCTGGAGCGCCGCCGACACGCGATTTCGCGAAGAGGTGCGTGAATTCATCGCCGCCGAACTGACGCCTGACCTGCGCAAGGCTGGCCGCTCGATGACCAGCGTCTATGCCGACTACGACGTCGGCATGAAGTGGCAGCGGATCCTGCACAAGCGCGGCTGGGCGGCGCCGGCCTGGCCGGTTGAATATGGCGGCTGCGGCTGGAGCGTGGCGCAGCGCTACATCTTCGCGAGCGAAATGGCCGCCGCAGGTGCGCCTCCGACATCGCCGATGGGGATTGGCATGTGCGGGCCGGTCCTGATCGGCCACGGCACTGCCGAACAAAAGGCTCACTACCTTCCGCGCATGCTGTCGGGCGAGGACTTCTGGTGCCAGGGTTATTCCGAACCTGGGTCGGGCTCCGATCTCGCTTCGCTGCAGATGAGCGCGCGCGACGATGGCGACCACTTCATCTGCAACGGCCACAAGATCTGGACGACGCACGCGCACGTCGCCAACTGGATCTTCTGTCTGGTCCGGACGTCGCGCGAGAAAATTCCGCAGCTCGGCATCACGTTCCTCTTGATCGACATGAGGACGCCGGGCGTCGACGTCAAGCCGATCGTTTCGATGAGCGGCGAGCACATCCAGAATGAAGTCTTCTTCACCGATGTCCGCGTGCCGAAGAAAAACGTTGTCGGCCGGATAGGCGATGGCTGGACGGTGGCCAAGTACCTGATGCAATTCGAACGCGGCGGCGGCGTGAGTTCGCCGGGCCTTAAAGTGCGTCTTGAAAAGATTCGTTCAATGGCCGAGGCCGAGGACATCGATGACGAAAATTTCGCAACGAAGATCGCCCAGGCCGCGATCGACATCGCATCGCTGGAAGCCGTCGAACTGCGCGTCATGTCGAGCCTCAGCCAGGGTCAGGCGCCGGGCGCCGAGTTTTCGATGCTGAAGATGGTGGCGACCGAGCTGAGCCAGCGCCTGACCGAACTCGCCGTGGAAGCGGCGGGTGTCTACGCGATGCCGTATCAGCCCTTCGCGGTGTCTGCAGGCGGCCCCTCGCCCAACTATCGTCCGCCGAGCAATCAGGTGCCGGTCGGGCCCGACTATAGCTGGACGGTCGCTGCCAAGTACCTCAACGATCGCGCCGGTTCGATCTATGCGGGCACCAACGAGGTGCAGCGGAACATCCTGTCGAAGGCCGTACTGGGACTTTGAACGAAAGCGGAGAACGCGGTGGATCTTCAACTCAAGGACAAGGTCGTCTTCGTTGCCGGCGGTAGCCGCGGCATCGGCCTGGGCATCGTCGAGGCGTGCCTGAAGGAAGGCGCGAAGGTCGCGATCACCGCGCGCGGCGCGGAAGAACTGGAAGCGACGCGCAAACGGCTAGCGGACCAATTCGGCAAGGATCGCATCTGGTCCATGACCGGTGACATGCGCGACACCGCAACGATTGAAAAAGCGCTGGAAGCAACCGAACGAGAATTCGGTCCGATCTGGGGCGCCGTCGCGAATGTCGGCCTGCATCCCACGCCGCCGGGCTACGAGGTGGACGATGCAACCTGGGGCGGCGCATTCGCGCAGAACCTGGACTCGGCCTTTCGCCTCGCACGTGGCGCGCTCAAGCGCATGACGCCGCGCAAGGAAGGTTCCTTCATTTTCATCAGTTCAATCGCCGGACTGGGCGCGCTTGGCACACCGCTAACCTATGGCACGGCAAAAGCGGCGATGAACCATCTGGCGAAAGAGCTGGCCAAGCTGGCCGGCGCCAGCGGCGTGCGCGTGAATGCCATCGCGCCCGGCAACATCATCTTTCCCGGCGGCGATTGGGAAGCGCGCTCAACCGGTGAGCGTGCGGACGCCTGGGCGCGCTGGATCAAGCGTGAGGTGCCGCTGCGCCGCTATGGCAAGCCGGAAGAGATCGGCGCCGCCGCCGCGTTTCTGCTCAGCCCGATGGCAAGTTTCGTGACGGGCGTGGTTCTACCGGTCGACGGCGGTCAAACACGCTAGGAAATCTTCTTCAGCGCGCGCGTGAAGAGATTGACCGTCGACGCGTGAAGGAAATCGCCCGTCTCCTTCGGCGCGCGGCCGGCGCAGGCGCGCGCATAGGTGCCTTCGAGGATGGCGCCAAGCTTGTAGCAGGCGAGCACTTCGTACCAATCGGCATGGCTGACATCGCGCCCCGTTTGTTCGGCGTAGCGCGCGATGATCTCCGCGCGCGTCGGAAATCCGCTCCACGGCTTCACGGGCCCGATCTCCGCGCCGTCTTCCGGCCACGCCGACAGCAGCCAGCCGAGATCGACAAGCGGATCGCCGAGCGTCGTCAGTTCCCAATCGACCATCGCCGTCAGCTTCGAACTGTTGCGGTCGAACAGCACATTTCCGAAGTGAAAGTCGCCATGAATGATGCCGGACACGAATTCTTTCGGCCGATTTGCGTTGAGCCACGCGCCGACTTCGTCAACGCCGGGAATGCCGCCGAAGTCCGGGCCAGCCGGGATGCTCGGCATAACTTTCGAGTTGCGCGCGCCAGCGGCCGACCTGGCGCTCGAGATAGCCGTCGAGTTTTCCGAGACCTGAAAGTCCGCGCGCCGCGTAGTCCACTTTCGCCAACGCCGCGATCGCATCAATCATCTCAAAGCCCATCGCGCGGCGGATGGCAGGATCGCCCGCATGCAGCGGCGGCATTTCCTCGCGCGGCGTGAAGCCTTCCACCGGCTCCATGAGATAGAAAGCGGCGCCTATCACGGATTTATCGCCGCAAGCCGCGATCATGCCGGGATGGCGAACATCGGTTCCGCCCAGCGCCGCCAGCACCCGCGCCTCGCGCCGCATCGTTTCGTTGGAGTTGGCGCGCAGATGCTTGGGCGGACGGCGAAGCACAAATGATCGCCCTGCCCGTTCAAATTTCAGCAGAATGTTTTGCGTGCCGCCGCCCAGCAGGTGTGGATTCTCGATCTGACCGGGCGCAAAGCCCTGGCTGTCCATCCAGGCGGAAAGCGCAGCAAGCGGCACCAAGACTTCCCAGTCCTGGTCTCCGCGCGGAACGACGGTGGGCGGTAGCGTGGCCATGACGGATGCTTGCACACTCTCGCGCGTGGTCAACATGCCGCTGCGGAACGGATGGACCTTCGATGTGGACTGGCGGCCCGCCATCGGCAAGGATTGGGCATGGACCTGACCGCTGCACGCAAAGCCTATCGCGACGACGGTGTCGTCTTTGTGCCCAAGGCGCTGAACGCACAGGCGCTTGCCGACGCCGATGCGGCGTATGACTGGAGCCTTTCGAACCCCGGGCCGCTCGCAACAAAGTTCGCCCAAACGACGGACGCGACTTTTTACAATGACCTTTACAATCCCGGATGCGTTCAGGCGTACCGCGCGATGCTTGAGGCTTCGCCGCTGCCGCGTTTGATCGCCGATATCTGGGGCACGCCCGACGTCTGGTTTATGTATGAGCAGGTGTTCCTGAAGGAAGGCGGCGAAAGCCGCCGCACGCCATGGCATCAGGACTTATCGTATCTGACGATTGCCGGCGACGATCTGGCAGTGGCATGGATCACCTTCGATCCGGTCAGCAAAGCGGACTCGCTGGAGTTCGTGCGTGGCTCTCACAAGGGGCCTCTCTACAATGGCTCGCGATTTGAGCTCGGTGACGACACCGCGCCGCTGCATCCACAAGCCGACATGCCGCGCCTGCCCGACATCGAAGCGGAGCGATCGAAATTCGACATCAATTCCTTCGCGGTCGAACCGGGCGATCTGGTGCTGTTCCATCCCGCGATGTTGCACGGAGGTGCGCCGACGCATCCAGGCATGCGGCGAAGAACGCTCACGCTGCGCTTCTTCGGGCGCGATGCGCACTACGACCAGCGGCCGGGACCTGCCGGTCCGCGCGTTTCGGGAATCCACAGCCGGATGAAACAGGGCGACGCGTTCCGCGACCCGTCGTTCCTGAAGCTGCTGCCGCGCGGCGCTTAGTCTTTCCGGTGCAGAAGCTCCAGCGCCTGCTCCGCCAGGCGCTGCGTGCCGTTGACCGCCGGCCGGTCGCTCGGCGTCACGCCGTTCAGGACGCGGCGATAGACGCCTTGTGAGATCGAGGCGAGACGGAACACGCCGAAGGCCAGATAGAAATTCCAGTTGTCGATGTGATCGCGCCCCGTACGGCGGCAATAGGCGGCGACATATTCCTTTTCCGTCGGAATGCCGCTCGCCGCGAAATCGACGCCGAGCAGGCTGCCCCAGCTTTGCCCCTCGGAATGCCAGAGGAAACAATTGTAGCCAATGTCGGCGAGCGGATGGCCGATGGTGCAGAGTTCCCAGTCGAGCACGGCTATCAGGCGCGGTTCGGCCGGGTGGAACATGGTGTTCTCGAGACGATAGTCGCCATGCGCGATGGAGACCGACTTGTCGGCCGGGATCAGTGCCGGAAGTTCGGCGATCAACTGTTCCATCGCCGGGATATGTTCGCTCTCGGCGCCGCGATACTGCTTGATCCAGCGCGCAACCTGGCGCTCGAAGTAACCGTCGGGCCGGCCGAAATCGGAAAGTCCGCGCGCCACATAGTCGACCTGATGCAGCTTGGCGAGCGTGGCGTTGAGCTCGTCATAAATTGCTGCGCGTTCGGCGCGCGTGAGGCCGGGAAGCGTCGCGTCCCGGAAAATGCGGCCCTCAAGGAAATCCATCACATAGAACGCCGTTCCGATGATGGAATTGTCCCGGCAGAGATGGCGCATGCGCGGCACCGGCACGCCGGTTCCTTCCAACGCCTTCATCACGCGGTATTCGCGGTCGACTTGATGCGCGCTCGCCAGCAACTGGCCGGGTGGCTTCTTGCGCAAGACGTATTGAAGCGGGCCGTTGGCGCCCTGCGTGGTGAGCTTGAATGTCGGGTTCGATGCGCCGCCCTTGATCTGCTGGACGATCAGATCGCGGCCGAATCCCTCGATCTGCCGCTCCAGATAGGATTTCAGCTTCGCTTCGTCGAAACGCTGGGCCGGCGCGACTTCGCCGACGAGATCGTCGCTCATGGTTTAGTGGCCGCGTTCAGCTGCGCAAAAAGGCTGCCGTTCGCCATATTGTCCCGAGTTTGTTCGGGCGCGAGCGTGGCTGCCTTGTCGAGATCGTAGATTTCCGGCGGCACATACCAGTGCAGCTTGTCTGAGCCATAGGCTTCCCAGACCACTTTTGCGACGTCCATCGGCGGGATGGCGCGGAACATGCCCTCCTTCGGCGCGTTGGCGGCCGTTCCCGGCGGCAGGATCGGCGTATCGATCAGTCCGGGCAGCACGTCCGCAGCGCGCACGCCGATCGCCTTGAACTCGACCGCGAGCGCTTCCGTCAGGCCCTTCACCGCATGCTTGGTTGCGGAATAAACGGCGATGCCGGGCATGCCGTAGGTCGCCGACGAGGACGACGTCGTGAAGCACAACGAGTTCGGCGTGGCCTTGAGGTACTTGATGCCCTCGTGAATGCCGATGAGCACTCCGACGAAGTTGGTGTTCACCACCGCCATCACGTCTTCAAACGGTTGGTCCGCGAACATGCCGCCGCGGCCGATGCCGGCATTGTTGTAGAGGATGTCCATCTTGCCGTCGGTCGACGCTGCGAATTCCGCCAGCGCCGAACGATAGTCTTCGCGGCTTGTGACATCGAGCTTGCGGACGATGCAGTTCGCCGGACCAAGTTCGCCCTCGAGCGATTTCAACCCGTCGACGTTCACGTCATAGCCGCCGACGAACCAGCCCTTTTGATGGAATAGGCGTGCTGTCTCGCGTCCCATGCCGGATGCGGCACCGGTGATGAAGATCGACTTGCGGCCGTTGGCTTTGGACATGAACTCTCCGGATAATCGTGATGGCGCGCCAAATTAAGCGTGCGCGAGACAGCGTCAACCGCGCCGATACTTGCTGCTTTTGTCGACTCTGCCGCGGCCCTGTTTCGCCTTGTGCGAATTCCGTAGGGGCGCCCTGATAAAACGGACCTGTTCGAATGAGAATGAACTCTTCCAACACCCTGCCGTACCATCGTAGATAGGGGCCGGACGGGACGCATCGCCGCGCCCGCATATCGGATTTGGCTGAGATTTGAGAGAGATAGGTGCGTTTTGCTGCTTCTGATCGATAACTATGACAGCTTCACCTACAACCTGTTCCACTATCTGGGACAGTTGGGGGCGGAGGTCGTCGTCAAGCGCAACGACGAACTGACTGCTGCGGAAGCCCTCGCACTGAAGCCGGAGGCCATCGTTCTCTCGCCGGGTCCGTGCACGCCGAACGAGGCGGGCATCTGCATGGATCTCGTCAAGCTGGCGAACGGCCGCTACCCGATCCTCGGTGTGTGCCTCGGGCACCAGGCAATCGGACAGGTCTATGGCGCACGCATCGTGCGCGCGCCGGAGCCGATGCACGGCAAGCTTTCGCGCATCCACCACACCGGCAAAAGCGTTTTCCGCGGGTTGAACAACGATTTTCTCGCCACGCGCTATCACTCGCTGACGATCGCTCCGGACAGCGTGCCGGCAACGCTCGAAGTCACCGCGACGAGCGACGACGGCGTCATTCAGGGCATCATGCACAAGACCCATCCCGTGCATGGCGTGCAGTTCCATCCCGAGAGCATTGCCAGCGAGAACGGCCATGCCCTGCTGCAAAATTTCCTGCAGATTGCGCGAGCGGCCGTGCCGGCATGAGCAACGAGGACTTCACCTCGCTCCTGAAACGTGTCGCAGCCGGAGAAACGCTCGACGCGGAACAGTCCGCACGCGCGTTCGGCCTGATCATGGCCGGCGAAGTGAGCGAGATGCGGATCGCCGCGCTCGTCACGGCGATGGCCGTGCGCAAGCCCACGGTCGATGAGATCGTCGGCGCCGTGCGCGCCATGCGCGGCGCGATGAAATCTATCGAGGCCAACCCTTACGCGATCGATTTGTGCGGAACAGGCGGCGACGGAATCGGCACGCTCAACATTTCGACCGCTTGTGCATTCGTGGTCGCGGCCTGCGGCGTGCCCGTCGCCAAGCACGGCAATCGCAACATGTCGTCCAAAAGCGGAACCGCCGACTGTCTCGAAGCACTGGGCGTGACGATCGAACTCAGCCCAGCGGGAGCATCGCGGTGCCTGCGCGAAGCTGGCCTCTGCTTTCTCTTCGCCCAGGCCTATCACCCGGCGATGAAGTACGCCGCGCCGGTGCGGCGCGAACTCGGCTTCCGCACGATATTCAATCTGCTGGGCCCATTGTCGAATCCGGCGCGCGTGCGGCGCCAACTTGTCGGCGTTTACGACAAGGAATGGACGGAGCCGTTGGCAGAAGTGCTTGGCCGCCTTGGCGCAGATCGCGCATGGGTCGTGCACGGCGATGGCCTGGACGAGATCGCGATTTCAGGGCCGACACGGGTCGCGATGCTGATGGACGGCAAGGTGACCGTTCGCGATATCGGGCCGGAGGATGCCGGCCTCAGTTGGTCGCCCCTTTCGGCGCTGGCGGGCGGCTCCGCGGATGAAAACGCCGCCGCCCTGCGCCGCCTGTTCGATGGCGAGACGGGCGCATACCGCGACATCGTCCTGATAAACTCCGCTGCCGCCTTGATTGTCGGCGGAAAGGCCACCGATCTGAAGGAAGGCGCAGCCCTTGCCGCGTCAGCCATCGACAGGGGCGAGGCGAAAGCGAAACTTGATAAGTTGATCGCCGTTTCGAAGGCTGCGGCATGACCATCCTCGACGAGATCGCCGCCTACAAGCGCGACGAAATCGCGGCCGCGAAATCGCGAGTGCCGCAGGCTGAAATCGACAAACGTGCTCGCGCCGCCGATGCGCCGCGCGGCTTTCTTGCAGCATTGAAGAAGGCGCGCAGCGCAGGCCGCTACGGCCTGATCGCGGAAATCAAGAAGGCCAGTCCCTCAAAAGGACTCATCCGCGCCCATTTCGATCCACCACGTCTTGCGCGCGCCTACGAAGAGGGTGGCGCGGCGTGCCTGTCTGTCCTCACCGACACGCCCTCGTTCCAGGGCTCTCCCGACTATCTGGTGCAGGCGCGCGCGGCAACGAAGTTGCCAGTCCTGCGCAAGGACTTCATGCTGGAGCCTTACCAGGCCGCCGAAGCGCGCGCCTGGGGCGCCGATTGCATTCTCATCATCATGGCCATGGTGGACGACGCTACCGCGCGCACCCTCCTCGACTCCGCGCGTTCCTGGAACATGGATGCGCTGGTCGAAGTGCACGATGAAGCCGAGCTCGGTCGTGCGCTTGCACTCGGCGCGGACATGATCGGCATCAACAATCGCGACCTGAAGACATTCGTGACAGACCTGAACGTCACCTTGCGTTTGGCGCCCCGGATTCCCAAAGGAATTCTTGTGGTGGCCGAAAGCGGCCTTGGCCAACCTGAGGACCTCAAGCAACTCGCCGATGCCGGTGTCTCGACCTTCCTGATCGGCGAGAGCCTGATGCGCGAGGCGGACGTCGCGGCAGCGACAGCCAGGCTGATTGGCGCTAAAGTTCGCACATGAACAAGTTGACCCATCTCGACGAACATGGCGCGGCCAGAATGGTCGACGTGTCGGGGAAGGATGCCACCGATCGCGAAGCCACGGCAGAGGCCACCATCATATTGTCGCCGGAAGCGTTCGAAGCTGTCACGTCGGGCACCGCGAAAAAAGGCGACGTGCTCGCCGCCGCGCGGATCGCAGGCATCATGGCCGCCAAGAAGACGAGCGAACTCATCCCCCTTTGCCATCCGATTGCGCTTGCGAAAGCGAACATCGATTTCGAGCTGGACGCGTCGCGAAGTGCAGTCCGAATTGTGTCTCTGGCCAAAACGACAGGACAAACGGGCGTAGAGATGGAAGCGTTGACCGCAGCCAGCATTGCAGCGCTGACGATCTACGACATGATCAAGGCCGTCGACAAAGGCGCGGTCATCGAGGGCGTGCGGCTCGTCTCGAAATCGGGCGGCAAGAGCGGCGATTTTGCCGCAAAGGAATCGCAGACGGAAAAGCCGGCCTATCGTTCTGCCGGCATGCGCTCGCGCGCACAGCCGGCGACGTTGATGGGTGCGGTTTCGGCTCCGTCCCCCAAACGAGACGCAAATGCCCAGCGGGACACGGGCGCCCAACGTGAGGCGTTTCGAACCTTCATGACGTCACGCCATTTGCGCGCAACGCAATGGGCGAAGGACGCCGGTGTGCCTGTGGCTCAAATCTATGCATTTCTGACCGGCAAGACCCGATCGATTCCCGGCGATGTCGCCGAGCGTCTGGCGCGCGCGGCGCGCTCCCGCGTGGAAGACATGTTCAGATGATTTCGGTTGACGACGCCGTTGTCCGTATCGTGGCGGCTTTCACGCCACTCGAGGCAGAGACCGTTGCGATCGGCAAGGCAGCGGGCCGCGTGCTCGCACACGATGCAATCGCCAGACTGAACCAGCCGCCCTCACCCGTATCGTCGATGGACGGCTACGCGCTGCGCGCTGCGGATGCCGCCAAGCCTGGAGCAAGACTAAAGGTCATTGGTTCAGCGCCAGCGGGTCATCCGTTCGGTGGAAGCGTCGGCGCCGGTCAGGCTGTGCGCATTTTCACCGGCGGTGTCGTGCCGGACGGTGCGGACACCATTGTCATCCAGGAAGATACGGCGGCGGAGGATGACCTCGTTACGCTCAGCGTGTCTCCGCCCCTGGGACGCCACATTCGTGTCGCCGGACTCGATTTCAAATCCGGTGATGCGCTGGCGCCGAGCGGCCACAGGCTGACGGCGCGCGATCTTTCGCTGATCGCAGCCGGCGACGTGTCGCACGTCAGCGTTCGCCGGCGGCCGAAGGTTGCGATCGCCGCAACCGGCGACGAGCTTTCGCTGCCCGGCACGCCGCGCAAGCCCGGCGGCATTGTCGCGTCTTCGGGCTACGCGTTGGCGCCCATGATCGAGCGTTGGGGCGGAGATGTGATCGACCTTGGCATCCTGCCCGACACACAGGAAGCCGTGGCGAGCATCGCGGACAATGCAAGCAGTGCAGACCTCATCGTCACGCTCGGTGGCGCTTCCGTCGGAGAACACGATCTGGTTCAGAAAGCGCTTGGACCGAGAGGGTTCGAACTCGACTTCTGGAAAATCGCAATGCGGCCGGGCAAGCCCCTGATTTTCGGCAGGCTCGGGAAAACTCCGCTGCTCGGCCTGCCCGGCAATCCGGTGTCGACACTCGTCTGCGCGATGCTTTTTCTGAAGCCCGCCATTGCAGCCATGCTCGGCGCAACCGACACCTCTGGATTAGAGAAAGCCACGCTCGCGACCAATCTCAAAGAGAATGACGGCCGCCAGGACTATATCCGCGCCCGCGTTGAGTTGCGGAATGGCGAACGCTTCGTCGAGCCGTTTACGGTTCAGGACTCCTCCATGTTGAGCAGCCTTGCGCGCGCCGATGCATTGATCGTCCGCCCGCCGCACGCGCCCGCCGCGAAGAACGGCGACCGCGTCTCGATCCTGCTGCTCGACTGAGGTTGAGGACCCGGCCGTCGCAACCTGCTGCCACATTCGGCGCGATTTACACGGAAATGATGGCCGATTCGCAGGATATTGCGCGTTGACGCTCAGAAAGAACTAAAGTAGAACGATTCTCCATGTTTCGGCTTTGTTCGCCCTGATTTGGTCGGACCTTTTGGAAAGACATGGACCCCATGCTGACCCGCAAGCAATACGAACTCCTGATGTTCATCCACGAACGGGTGCGGAAGTCCGGTATCCCGCCGTCCTTCGACGAAATGAAGGATGCGCTGGATCTCAAGTCCAAATCGGGCATCCACCGGCTCATCACGGCCCTTGAAGAACGGGGCTTCCTGCGCCGCATGGAAAAGCGGGCACGGGCGCTCGAAATCGTGAAGCTGCCTGACAACGTCTCCGAAACCTTGCGGCCGGCAACCACACGCAGCCAGGCCCAGCGGCCGGCAGTGCGCCACGCACGCGGCGAAAGCCGGATCTCGTCCGATGCGCGGGCGGCGGGAAGCCCCCGTCGCGCAGTCGGCGAAGGCGAGGCTGCCGTGAACGTGCCCCTGGTTGGCCGCATCGCGGCCGGCACGCCGATCGAGGCGCTGCAGAACAAGGTCGGCGAAGTGCCGGTTCCGGGCGGCATGATCGGACGCGGCGATCACTACGCGCTGGAAGTGACCGGCGATTCCATGATCAACGCCGGCATTCTGGACGGCGATACGGTCATCATCCAGGAAGTCGACATGGCCAACACCGGGGAAATCGTCGTGGCTCTGGTCGACAATCAGGAAGCGACGCTGAAGCGGCTGCGCAGGCGCGGCGATTCCATCGCACTTGAAGCGGCCAACCCCGCGTACGAAACGCGCCTCTACGGCGCGGACCGGGTGCGGATTCAGGGGAAGCTCGTCGGCCTGATCCGCCGGTACTGAGTTCTGCGCGGCTTTGGTTGCGCGCTCCACGGACGCCGTCCGCGTTCCTCTTCGACCGTCTCAAAACGGAGCGCCGGTCCGAGCCAGACCGCGTATCCGTTGTTGCGTGAAACGTCGAATGCGTCGACCACAAGTTTCGGCCCGTTACAGGAATGTCGAACCGGCACCGCGCTGACCACGATGTCCGCGGCGGCACAATCCTCGGGCAAGGCTTCGGGGCGCAGGATGTCGGCGATCTTCACTCCAGTGGCGCTCTGTGCGATGCAGCCGAGCGCGTCGCAGTTCACGCCGTCGCTCCTCTTCGCGATCGCATCCGACGCCGTGCGCTCATCGCCGTCGCGCTTGAGCCATTCATCGGCCGAATAGGTGTCCGTCGCCGCTCTGAACAATTTCAGGGAACCATCCCTGACGCGCAGGGCGACCGTCACGCCGTCGCGACCGATCAGAAGATCAGGCTGCGGCGTCCAATACGCCACAGCGACGCCTGACAGGAACGGCAACACGCCGAGCCACCGCCACCTGCGGCGCCACAATCCCATCCAAAGTCCTCCCACAGACACCAGGACGAGCGCGCTGACCGGCCACGCCGGCATGACCGAGACGGCGCCGGGCAAACTGGAAACCCAGCGGCCCACCAGCAGCATGAACTCGACGCCCCAGCCCAGAATGCGTAACGGCCATACATCAAGGCCAAATGGCATCAGGAGCACCGACACCGCAGCCGCAGGCATGACGACAAATCCCATGATCGGCATCGCCAATAGGTTACCGAGCACCGCGTAGTGGGTGGCGCGGTCGAAGTGATAGATCGCGAAGGGAATGGTCGCGATGCTGCCGACCATGCTCGTAGTCGCAATGCCTCTCAGATAGCGGCGAACATGCGCGAAAGCCGGCGGAGCAATGCCGATATCACGGGTAACGCGCGCGGCTTCCCACTCGGCTATCGCGATCAGGCTCATCACCGCCGCGAACGACATCTGAAAGCCCGGTTCGATGAGGCTTTCCGGACCCAGCACGAGGATGATCGAAGCGGCGAAGGCGAGCGAACGCATCGACAGAGCCGGCCGGTCGAACAATATCGCCACCAGCATCATCGCGAGCATGACGAAAGCACGGGTCGAGGCGGACGTGGCGCCGCTGATCATGAGATAAAAGGCCGTGCTGCACAGTGCCGCGCCCGCCGCCCATTTCTTGATCGGATAACGCAGAGCCAAAGCGGGTATGGCGGCGAGCACGGCGCGTATGACCCAGAACAGACCCAACCCAACCAGCGCCATGTGCAACCCGGCAATCGCCAGAACATGCGCCAGACCTGCATCGCGCAGGGCCTGTTCGTCCTGGTCCGAGATGGCGCTGCGATTGCCGGTGATCAAGGCCGACGCAATGCCGCCGGTGCTGCCGGGAAGAATGGAATGGATGCGCTCGGTCATGCGGGCCCGAAGACCTTCAATGCGCAACGACACACGGTCATGAAATGATGGCTCACCCGCCACGCCGATGGGAGACGGACGGCCATACGCGTAGCCCACACCGCCCAGACGCATGAAGTATGCCGCCCGTCCAAAATCGTAGGCTTCGGGCGAGGCAGGAGACGGCGGCGGCATCAGGATCGCCGTGACATGCACCCAGTTGCCGGGCTGCGGCAGAGTTGTCTGCGCTCGAACGGAAATTCGCACGCGCGCCGGTGTGGCGCCCGGCGCAAACTTCCGCGAACGCAAATCTCCCAGAACAATTCGAATGCCCTTGCCGTGTAGCTCGGACTGCTCGACGCGCCCATCGATGCCGATGGGACCTATGCGCTGACTGAGCACAGGGGCAGCGACGATCTCCGTTCGAACCTTTGCGATCGCAAATCCCAGTGCCGCCGCAGCCAAGAGCGAGAGGCACAAGCGAACCGCCACGCGCTCACTGCCCGAGACGCCGAACATGAATGCGACGGCCGCGAGCAGGGTAAGGCCCGCCCAGGGAAGCGAGGGCTCGAAGGGTAAAGAAAAATAAATCCCAATCCCGGTGCCAAGCGCGACCGGCAGCCAGAGCGGCCACCGTTCGCGCTCGTTCAGAGCTTGCGCTGCAAGCAAGGAAATAGCCTCGCCCACCAGCCGCGGCCAGCGCGCGGCATTGGGGACGTCGAACGGCGGGACAAACCGCCGTAACAGCGGATGGAGGCCTACCCCCACGGGATTCCGTTTGCTAGAAGCTGACACAGCCGCAAACGCCGGCCCCAACTATGCAAGCACAATGACAGACAACAAGAAACCCGTCGTCCGTTTTGCCCCCTCGCCCACCGGCTTCCTGCACATCGGAGGTGCGCGTACGGCGTTGTTCAACTGGCTGTTCGCCAGGCACACCGGCGGCACATTCCTGCTTCGCATCGAGGATACCGACCGCGAACGTTCGACGCCTGAGGCGGTCGAAGCGATCCTGAAGGGCATGGAATGGTTGGGCCTCGATTGGGACGGTCAGACCGTCTACCAGTTCGCGCGCGCGGGCCGGCATCGCGAAGTTGCCGAGCAATTGCTGGCGGCGGGCAAGGCCTATCGCTGCTTTGCCACGGCGCAGGAACTGGACGAAATGCGCACGCGGCAGAAGGAGCAAAAGCTGCCGCAGCGCTACGACGGGCGGTGGCGCGATCGTGACCCTTCCGAGGCACCAGCCGGTGCCCCCTATGTCATTCGGCTGAAGGCGCGCCAGACAGGCGAGACAATTGTAAACGATGTTGTTCTGGGTGACGTGCGTTTCGCCAACGATCAGCTCGACGACATGGTTTTGCTTCGCAGCGACGGCACGCCGACCTACATGCTGGCCGTCGTGGTAGACGATCATGACATGGACGTGACACACGTCATCCGTGGCGCCGACCACCTCAACAACGCCGCGCGGCAGTTTCAGATCATCGAGCAGATGGGCTGGTCCATTCCCATCTACGCCCATGTTCCCCTGATCCATGGGCCAGACGGCGCCAAGCTCTCGAAGCGTCATGGTGCATTGTCTGTCGAAGCCTATCGCGACATGGGTTACCTGCCCGAGACCATGCGCAACTACCTCTTGCGGCTGGGCTGGAGCCATGGCGACGACGAGATCATTTCGACCCAGCAGGCGATCGCGTGGTTCAACCTCGAGAACATCGGCAAGAGTCCGGCACGGATGGACTTCAAGAAACTCGACAACCTCAACGGCCACTACATCCGAGAAAGCAGCGATGAAGCGCTGACGGCCGAGATTGTGGCCACTCTGGCGCGCGAAACGCCGCCGCGCGTGATCGACATGCATGCGCGCCGGAGACTGACCAAGGCGATGCCCGGGCTCAAGGAGCGTGCCAAGACGCTCGTGGAGTTGGTTCAAGCCGCGGACTTTCTGTTCTCCGACGGTCCTCGGACCCTCGATGCGGCGGCGGAGAAGCTCCTGCCGGCTGAATCCCGCTCGGTTCTGACAAGGGTCATGCCGGCGCTGGAGCGGACAGACTGGACGGGACCGGCCCTTGAAGAGGCCACCCGAGGCTTCGCCACTGCCGAAGGGCTGAAGCTTGGACAAGTCGCACAACCCCTCCGCGCAGCCCTGACCGGAAAGGCGACGTCTCCCCCCCTGTTCGAGATGATGGCGCTGCTTGGGCGCGAGGAATCCCTCGCCCGTCTGGGCGCTTACGCCGCCTGACGAAAACCGGACTCGCTGTCCTGCTCCCCCCGGGGGTGGTGACGTCATTAACCCAGAATGCTTATAGTTGCTGCAGTGCAAGAAAGACTCGGCCGCCCCATTCTGTGTGGCCTTCAAGGAGCCCGTCCATGAGAGAGAGTAAGATCAAGCCTGCCGGCTCGGCCACCCTCACCTACAAGAACAAGTCCTACGAGCTGCCAACCTTCAGCGGCACGGAAGGTCCCGAGGTTCTCGACATCCGCAAGCTGTACGGCGACGCGGACATTTTCACCTACGACCCCGGTTTCACCTCGACGGCAAGCTGCGAAAGCGACATCACGTTCATCGACGGCGACAAGGGCATTCTTCTCTATCGCGGCTATTCGATCGACCAATTGGCCGAGCATTCCAGCTTCCTTGAGGTTTGCTACCTCCTTTTGCACAGCGAACTTCCGAACAAGGAAGAGATGGCCAAGTTCAACAAGACCATCACCTTCCATACGATGGTGCATGAACAGCTTGCGCAATTTTTCCGCGGATTCCGTCGCGACGCGCACCCGATGGCCGTGATGTGCGGCGTCGTCGGCGCGCTGTCGGCGTTCTATCACGACTCGACCGACATCAACGATCCGCGCCAGCGCGAGATCGCGAGCCATCGCCTGATCGCCAAAATGCCGACGCTTGCGGCCATGGCTTACAAATATTCGATGGGTCAGCCTTTCGTCTATCCGCTGAACACGCTGGGCTACACGGAAAACTTCCTGCGCATGACGTTCTCGGTGCCTGCCGAGGAGTACAAGGTCAATCCGGTGCTCGCAAAGGCACTGGACACGATCTTCATCCTCCACGCCGATCACGAACAGAACGCTTCGACGTCGACCGTCCGCCTGGCCGGCTCGTCGGGCGCCAATCCGTTCGCCTGCATCGCCGCCGGCATCGCCTGCCTTTGGGGTCCGGCGCATGGCGGCGCCAACGAAGCTGCGCTCAAGATGCTCGAGGAGATCGGCTCGGTCGATCGCATCCCGGAATATGTGAAGAAGGCAAAGGACCCGAACGACAATTTCCGCCTGTCGGGCTTCGGTCATCGCGTTTACAAGAATTATGATCCGCGCGCCAAGGCAATGCAGATCCAGTGCCACAAGGTGCTCGACGAAATTGGCCACCATGACGATCCGACGTTGAAGATCGCGATGGCGCTGGAGAAAATTGCGCTGGAAGACGAGTACTTCGTCCAGCGCAAGCTTTATCCCAACATCGATTTCTACTCCGGAATCACGCTGCGGGCGCTCGGCTTTCCCACGAGCATGTTCACGGCCCTCTTCGCGCTTGCGCGCACGGTCGGCTGGATCGCCCAGTGGAAGGAAATGCTGGAAGACCCGCACCAGAAGATCGGACGTCCCAGGCAGATCTACACCGGCAAGCAGCAGCGCGATTACACGCCCCTGTCGAAACGCTAGCTATTTCTCCGCGTTGACGAATTCGACGATGGCGCGCGCCGCTCGCAGCGACGGCGCGTCTTCACCTTGGCCGAGCAGCTTTGCGGCGCGGTCAAGGTCGGCGCGCTGGGCGTCCGCGGCGGTTTTGTCTGTCAGCAGGCGGATCACCGCATCGGCGAGCGCCTGAGGCGACGCCGCGCCCTGGAGGAATTCCGGCACTGCGCCTCGCTCCAGCAGAAGGTTCACCAGCGTGAACCAGGGCAGCACGAAGAGCGGCCGCGCGAGCGCGTATGTCAGCCAACCGACGCGATAGGCAACGACCATCGGTGTCCGGGCAAGCGCAAGTTCGGTCGTGACCGTGCCCGAGGCGGCCAAAGCTGCGTCTGCTGCATTGAATGCGGCGAATTTGTCTTCGTCGCCTTCGATGATGTGCAGAGGCGCGGGCCAATTGTTCGTCGCTTCCCGCACGCGCGCCGCGACGTGCGGCACCGTTGGAAGAACGGTGACGAGGCCGGGCACACGTTTGACTATTTCCGCCACCGCATCGCGGAACACGGGAAGGATGAACCGCACCTCGCTCGAACGGCTCCCCGGCAGCACCGCCAAGAGCGGTGCGTCCGCGGAAATTCCCAGCCGCGCACGCCATTCGCCGCCGCCACTCATCATCCCTGCGCGCTCGATCACGGGATGGCCCACGAAAACTGTGTGCAGGCCGTACTTTTCGAAAAAGGGCGGCTCGAAAGGCAGCAGCGCAAGCAACAGATCGAAGTTTCGCGCCATCGCACGCGCGCGATAGGCGCGGCTTGCCCACACTTGCGGCGCCACATAGCCGATAGTGCACATCGTTGGATCAAGCCGCTTCAGCCGTCGTGCAATACGATGCGTGAAGTCGGGGCTGTCGATCAGGACGACCGCATCGGGCCGGGTCGCGAGCGCGACGTCGCAGACCTCTCGCACGCGACGAAGTATGATCGGAATCTTGGGGACCACCTCGCTCAATCCCATGACGGCCGTGTCGTCCAGCGGAAAGAGGGTGTTCAGTCCCTGCGCAGCCATCGCCCGCCCGCCAACGCCTGTGATCTTGATGCTTTCGCCGACAGTCGCTTTCAAAGCGCTCATCAACTGACCGCCAAGCTGGTCGCCCGACGGTTCGCCGCAAACGAGCATGAGCGACAGCGGCTTCGCCGGAAGCGTGCTCACGCCGGAATGCCGGTGACGAAGAGGCCAAGCTTGTCGGCTTCGTCGGCGACCGCGCGCTTGTCGACGATCAACGCGCCGCCCGCCTCGACGGCAATACCTGCCAGGCCGACCGCAGCAACATTGCGGACCGTCTGTATGCCGATAACGGGCAGATCGGTTTTTCTGTCCTGCACCGGCTTTGGCGCCTTCGCGAGAACGCCGCGGCGTTTGGCGGACGTTCCACGAATATGTTCCGGCAGACTGGCAATGCGCGCGATCATCGCGTCCGTTCCTTCGGCCGCCTCCACCGAAAGCGTCAGACCGGCGCAGACAGCCGCCGCCTGGCCCACATCGAGTTCGCCAAGCGCGCGCACCACCTTGAAGGCGAGTGCGATGTCGCTTTCGTTTTCAGGCGACGGCCGAACGCGGCCCAGGGAGCCAGCCTCCGCAATCAGATTCGGAGCGGCTTCGGCGGCGCCGACGACGTGAAAGCCTTCACGCTCGAACAGATCGACGATCGAACGCAGCAGCGCGTCGTCGCCCTTCAGTGCGGCCGCCATCACACGGGGCGCGAGCAGCACGGACTTCGCATCGAGCTTGATTTCGGAGAATTTCGGACGCTCGACCTTTCCCGCGAGCAAGACGTCGCCGACATCGCCGGAGCGCAGCGCCTTGAACGCCTTGCCGGTTTCGCCCAATGCCACCCATTCGTGAGGAAAATTCGACACCCAGTCTTCACTGGAGCCGCGCAGCGCCAGAACGAACACTTTTCGTCCGGAATCGCGCGCGCTTTCGGCGATGGCTCGCGGAAGATCGCCACCGCCCGCGATGACACCCAACGCCGCGCCCGCCATTAGTCTTGGTCCGCGTGCATGCGGGAGGGATCGGCGACACAGAGGGCGCGTTTTGCATCCGCCAATATGAAGTCGGCTATCTCTTGGATCTGCGTGATGTCCGGCCAGGCGTCTTTTGCCCTTCGCGCACGATCGAACAACGAACCCCTGCCGTCGAGGAAGATCGCCCTGAACGCCGCCCGCGCGGCATGAATGGCATCGCGGCTCATCCCGCGGCGCTTCAAGCCGATAATGTTCAAGCCCGCCAGCACAGCATGGTCGCCCGTTGCCATGCCGTAGGGAATGACATCGGTGTTCACGCCGGTTAGTCCGCCGATCATCGCGCCTTTTCCGACACGGCCGAATTGCTGAACCGCCGAAAGACCGCCGAATATGACGCCCTGTCCGATATGAACGTGTCCGGCCAGCGTCGCGCTGTTGGCAAACGTGACGTCGTCCTCGACATGACAGTCGTGACCGATGTGGCTGTAGGCCATGAAGTAGCCGTTGTTGCCGACTGTCGTGACGCCACCGCCGTCGCGGCTTCCGCCATTCATCGTAACCGCTTCGCGAACGACGCAGTCGGAGCCGATAACGAGCCTGGCTTCTGCAAAATCGTTTTTGCGAATCTGTCCCTCGCCGCCCAACACGGCTTGCGGATGGATCACCGTGCGCGCGCCGATTTCGGTATGGCCGGACACGATGGCGTGCGACAGAAGACGAACGCCGTCACCAAGAACGGCATTGCGACCGACAATGCAAAACGGCCCGATTTCGACTCCGGCCCCAAGTCTTGCGCCGTCTTCTACTATCGCGGAGGCATGCACCGCCATCGTCAGCCGGCGTCGTTGACGCGGATCATCGCGCTGAATTCCGCCTCGGCGCAGAGGGTATCGCCGACATAGGCCTTGCCTTCGAACTTCCACACCGGGCCGCGGTGCTGAAGCGCCTTGACGGGAAACCGAAGCAGGTCGCCGGGCAGCACCGGCTTGCGGAAGCGCGCCTTGTCGATGCCCATGAAGAACACGCTTGGCGTCGTCTGGAGCGCCATGGAGTGCACGATGACGGCGCCCGCCGTCTGCGCCATCGCTTCCACAATCAGGACCCCCGGCATGACCGCATAGTCGGGAAAATGGCCTGCAAAGTGTGGCTCGTTGAAACTCACCGCCTTGTGGCCGACCGCGCTCTCGAAGGGAACAATGTCTGAGAGCCGCTCGACAAAAAGGAATGGCGCCCGGTGCGGAAGCAGCTTCTTGATCTGCTCCACATCCAACACCAGCCCGGACTGTCCGCTTTCACCCATTGCCGTCCCGTTTCGGCTTCTTCGCCAGATTCGTCAATGTGAAAATCTCGCGCATCCACTCGCGCGCGGGCTTGGCAGGCGCGCCGCCATAGTCCTGACCACCGGCAAATTCGCCCGGCGTCAAGCCGGAGCGGGCCGCAAATCTTGCGCCGCTGCCGATTTTGACGTGATCGGCAACGCCCGCCTGGCCGCCCAAAACGACGAAATCCCCCAGTTCGCAGCTGCCCGAGATGCCGACCTGCGAGACGATCATGTCGTGTCGTCCCAGCTTGGTATTGTGTCCGATCTGAACCAGATTATCGAGCTTTGTGCCTTCACCGATGACGGTGTCGCCGAGCGCACCGCGATCAATCGTTGTGCAGGCGCCAATCTCGACCCGGTCCTGAACGATGACGCGGCCGATCTGCGGAACCTTCACATGTCCCGAAGCGGCCGAAGCGAAGCCGAAGCCCGGTTGGCCGATCTGGGCGCCCGGAAGAATGAGCACTTCATCCCCGATATATGCATTGGAAATCGTGCAATTGCTGCCGATTTCACATTTCTTGCCGATCGCAACACCGCGTCCGATCACCGAGTTGGGGCCAATCCGCGTGGCGTCGCCGATTTCCGCACCGGGCCCGATGACCACGCCCGGACCAAGTGTGACGTTCGCGCCGATGGTTGCCGATGGATCTACCGCCGTTTGCTGCGACCACGCCACGAGGCTGGATTCGGGATAGAAGAGACGGGCGGCGGCCGCGAATGCGTGTTGCACCGAGCCACACGGAATGGCCGTCATGCCGACAGGCATCTGTAGCGGCTTCGACGTCTTCGCCGGAACAAAACAGAAGCCCGCGCCGGTTTGCGCAAGTTCGGCCGTCAGAGCCGCGCCCGCACCGGAGAAGAACGTCAGATGGTCCGGGCCGGCTCCCGACAGGCTGGCGAGATCAAGGACACGGGCCGGCCCATCCGTTTCCGCGGGCAATGGCGCGCCGGACGCGGCGCATATCTGAGCCAGTGTGAACGGACCGCGATTGTCATAGAAGCGTGGATCGGCCATTCGGCGTCCTGCTTTCTATTGCGGCGCAGCTGCTCCAGGCGGCAGCGGCGTCGGAGTGACCTTCACGGTCGGCAGCTTCTGATTCAGGCGCGCAATCGCGACGCCAGTGATGTCAACGTCGACGGTGCCAAGGACCACCGCGTTGCGATCAAGCAGCAGGTTCGCACCGCGCTCCACCATGATGCCCTGCAAGATCGGGCCGAGCGCCTGTTCCACCTGCTGGCGTGCTTTGAGAACGCCGCCCTGGATCAAACCCTGTTGGGTCTGCACGTTTTTTTGCAGTCCGGCCTGCTTGGCCTGAAATGCCTTGATTTTGGCTGCCTTCACGGCCGGAGAGAGAATCGCCAACTGCTGTTGCAGCGCCGCACCTTCTTGGCGAAGTGCAGCATCCTGCCCCTTGAGCGAATTCTCTGCGGATACCGTCAGCGACTGAACCTGCTTCATAATATTCTGACCGACGGCAGAGCCACGCAGAATCGCGGCGCGGTCGATGACAAGAATCTTCGGGCTCGGCGTCCCGATCGGCTTGGCCGGCGGTGCCGGTGGCGCCGCGAATGCGACTTGCGGCAAAACCAGAAGCGCGGCCGCAGCCGCAATGGTGCGGACGATGCGCGATGCGTTTTTCATGGAAATTACAACCCCGTTCCTGCGCTGAAATAGATGATTTGAGATTTATCGTACGATGTCTTGAGGAATGGAACGCCCAAGTCAATCGTAATGGGTCCGAACGGTGACTTCCAGGCGACGGCGATTCCGGCGGATGCACGCATGGCCAGGTTGTCCTTGATGCAGCTCCCGCTCCCAACCACGCAATTGTTCGGCGACAAGGGCTGATCCAGATGGCCGACAGTGCCAAAATCACTGAACAGCGCCAGGTTCACGCCATAGCTATCCGGAAGGAAATTCGGCAGTCGCAATTGGGCGCTTCCGATTGCAAAGAAGTTTCCGCCGACGGCGCCATTGTTGCCGGTGACCAACGTGTCGCGCGGTCCAACACCAGCTTGGGCAAAGCCGCGGAACGAGTCGCCGCCCTTGAAGAATCGTTCCTGGATCGGGATGTGTTGGCCGTCATAGCCGGTTATGTAGCCTGACTGAAGGCTGATCGAACCCACCGACGTGTCCCACAGCATGGGGTGGTAGTAGCCAACAGAACCCTGTGTCCGCACATATTTCAGAGAACCGCCCAATCCGGCAAATTCCTGAGAGAAGCTGAGAGCCCAGCCCTTCGTCGGCTTGATGGGGTCATCAAGCGTATCGTAGCCAAACGAGTATCCGAGCAAAGACGTCTTGGTCGTTCCTGCGGCTTGCTGCACTTCGAACGGCGCCGAAGCGAATGGCGTGATCTTGTCGATCTTGTATGTGTAGCGAAGCCCCACATTGCCGTATTCGGATGTCGGAAATCCAAAGCGGATGCCCGCAGCGGTCGTGTCGCCCTGATAGTCGGCCTGCTGGTAGTCCGTCACGATCTTGTAGAGATCGAAGCCCGCGTTGAGAGGCCGATCGAGAAAGAACGGCTCGGTAAAGCTGAACTGAAACTGCTTGCTGATCGTTGAGAGCTGTATGCTCGCGCGAAGATATTGGCCGCGCCCGAACAGGTTGCGCTCGGTGTAGCTGAACTCTCCCACGAAAGAACTTGTCGAAGAATAGCCTGCGCCGAGCGACAGTTCGCCCGTCGACTGCTCCGTCACTGTGACTGTCAGATTTGTGCGGTCCGGCTGCGAGCCGGGCGATTGCTTCACCGTGACGTCCTTGAAGAAACCAAGGCCCCGAATTCGGGTACGCGACCGATCAACCAGCACGCGGTTGAAGGCGTCGCCTTCGACAAGACGGAATTCGCGACGGATGACCTTGTCGAGCGTGCGATTGTTGCCGACGATGTTGATTTTTTCGATATAGACGCGCGGTCCCTGATCGATCTTGAGGACCACGTCGATCGTGTGTGCGTCGCGGTCACGCCGGATACGCGGATGCACCTCGGCGAAGGCGTAGCCCTTTGTGCCCGCCGCATTGGTCAGCGCATCGATCGATTTCTGAACCAGATCGGCATTGTAGACATCGCCGGTTTCGATCTTGACCATCGGGCGCAGGGTGGAAGGCGAGAGTTCGCGAATGCCCGACTCGATCTCCACCTTGCCGAACTTGTACTTGTCGCCCTCGTCCACCGTGAACGTGATGTAGAACTCACGGCGATCGGACGTCAGTTCCGCCACGGCCGACACAACGCGGAAGTCGGCATAGCCATGGCTGACATAGAAGCGGCGCAGCTGTTCACGATCGAACGTGAGCCGGTCCGGATCGTAGTTGTCGTTGGTCGTAAGGAATTTGTACCAGTCGCTTTCTTCGGTCGCGACCTGCGCCTTGAGCGTCGAGTCGTCGAAAACCTTGTTGCCGATGAAGTTGATGCGCGCAACGCCGGTGGTCGGGCCTTCCGAAATCGAAAAGATGAGGTCGACACGGTTTTGCGGACGCTGAATGATCTGCGGATCGACTGAAGCGGCAAACTTACCATTGCGCCGATAGAGTTCGATGATGCGCTGAACGTCTGCCTGCACTTTGGATCGCGTGAAAACCGTTCGCGGCTTCAACTGGACTTCTTTTTCGAGGTCCTTCTGGGAGACCTTGCTGTTACCTTCGAACTCGATCTGGTTGATGATCGGATTTTCGACAACGCTCACCGTGAGCGTGGATCCGTCGAATTTCACCCGCACGTCGGCGAACAGACCGGTTTGATAGAGCGTCTTCAGCGCGAGGTCCGACGTCTGCTCATTGTAGACGTCGCCTTCGCGGATGGAGATGTACGACTGGACCGTTGCCGGTTCGATACGCTGTGTGCCGAGCACGACAATGTGCTGGACGATCTTCGCATCGGGCGCCACCAGCGGCATCGCCGCGGCGGGCATTCCGGAAGGGACCGGCGCGCGCGCCTTGGCAAGAGCAGACGAGTCCGCCATGCAAAAAAGCACAATCGCGGCAAATGCCGCGCGCGCTACTCTGGCGAACAGGGTGATGTGGCTCATCCAGTCGTCTCTGGCACTCGTTGCTGGGCTCGACTACCGCAGTGCGGCGTTTCGCCGACGTTTCAGAAAAGATTTAGCCGTACCAGATCATTCCAGGTCGCGAGGATGAAAATTCCAAGCACGACCGCCAGCCCAAGCCTAAATCCGACGTCCTGGGCCCGCTCACCGAGCGGCCGCCCCAAAACACCTTCGCATGCATAGTACAGAAGATGGCCCCCGTCGAGCAGCGGAATGGGAAAAAGGTTGACCAGCCCAATGCTTACCGAAAGTAGAGCTGCCAGTTGGATTAGCGCAAGAAAGCTGACGGAAGCGACCTGGCCGGAAAGTTTGGCAATGCCAAGAGGACCAGACAGTTGGCTCGAATTTCCCTTGAAAATCTGCTCGCGGGCCCGAAACGTGACTGCAATAATGTCGCGGACCTCGGAGATCGCGGCACCCGCCGCGGCGATGGGCCCAAGTCGAACGAGCGTTCGAGTTCGACCGGTTCAGAATTCCAAGCTGGCCGATCTTTATCTTGTTCTTGAACGGATCGGTGATCTCCGTTTCGCGCGGCGTCACGTACAATGTCAGCAGGTGTCCTGAACGGCTCACGACGATCGGAAGACGAATACCTGCGCTCACCGATATGATCTGTTGAATTTCCTCGTAGCCGGAAATCGCTTCGCCATCGATCGAAACGATCAGATCGCCAGCACGTATTCCCGCTGCTTGCGCCGCGCTGTGGGGTGCGACGTCCGTCACATTGGCGGGCGTCAACACGCGGCCGATTGCCATGAAGAAGACCGTCAGGATGACAAACGCCAGAATGAAGTTTGCAACAGGGCCGGCGACGACAATCAGCGCCCGCTGCCAGAGCGGCTTGAACGGAAACGCCACGCTGCGGTCTGCGTCACTCATGCGTGCGGCCGCTTCACGATCTGGCGTACTTGCGCCATCTGCGTCGCCAAAAAACTTTACGAAGCCGCCGAGCGGAACCCAGGAAATCTTCCAGAGCGTCCCCTTCTTGTCCTTCCACGAATACAGGGCCCTGCCGAATCCAATGGAGAAAGTCTCGACGCGCACGCCGAAGAGACGCGCGACGGAGAAGTGGCCGAGCTCGTGGAAAAACACAACGACCGTGATCAGAAACAGGAATGCCGGAATGCCGTAGACCGACCAACTCAAAAAACCGTGTATCGCGTCGAACATGCGCTCTCCTGCTCCGGCGGTTCAGTTGACGACGCGACGGCAAATGCCGGCGGCGACTTCGCGGGCTCGCGCGTCGACGGCAAGAACGCCATCCAGCGTGTCCACGGACGCGTTGGCATTCGGACTTTCGTTGAGCGTCGTTTCGACAACTCGCGGGATATCCAAGAATCCGATGCGGCGGTTGAGAAACGCGTCGACAGCAATCTCATTGGCCGCGTTCAGGATCGTCGGGGCCATGCCGCCCGTCCGCATGCTCTCCAGCGCGAGGCCGAGGCACCGAAAGCGCTCATGGTCTGGCGCACGAAATGTGAGCTGGCCGACCTGCGCCAAATCGAGTCTGCGCGACGGCGATGCGATGCGGCGCGGCCAAGCCAGTGCATGCGCAATCGGCGTGCGCATGTCGGGCGACGACAAGTGCGCAAGCGTCGATCCGTCGGCATAGGACACGAGGCAATGAACGATCGACTGCGGGTGGACGAGGACGTCCAGTTTCTCGACGGGAAGCGCGAACAGGAAGTGCGCCTCAATCAGTTCAAGTCCCTTGTTCATGAGTGTGGCGCTGTCGACGGAGATCTTGGCGCCCATCGACCAGTTGGGATGAGCCACCGCCTGTTCCACCGTGCAGACGGCCATTTGTTCCATCGACCAGTCACGAAACGGGCCGCCCGAGGCGGTCAACGTAACCTTTTCGACTTCCTGCGCGCCCTCGCCGTTCAGAACCTGAAACACGGCATTGTGTTCGGAGTCGACCGGGATAACCGACGCAGTCGAGTTGGCGAGCGCGCGATGAAACACGCTGCCCGCCGCCACGATGCATTCCTTGTTTGCCAACGCGACGGTAGCGTTTCGCGCCACCGCGGCAAGAGCGGGCTCGAGCGCTGCAGCGCCCATGATCGCGACCATCACCGTGTGTGACGGACGCGCGGCTGCCGAGATGACTGCAGATCTGCCGGCGGCCACTTCGATCCCGCTTCCGGAAAGCGCGGACTTCAGATCCCGATAGAGTTTCTCGTCGCCGATCACGGCAAGCTTGGGATGGATTTCGTGTGCCTGCTTGGCGAGCGCATCGACATTGGACTGAGCCGTGAGGGCCTCGACGGGCATGGCATGCGCGCCGTACACGCTCCTCGCATAGGCGATGACGTCGAGCGTGCTGACGCCGATGGAGCCGGTCGAGCCGAGGATCGTGACGCTGCGCGCCAGAACGGGCTCGAGCCCCGTGATCTCAAGACTGCTTCGCGTTGCGGCAAGAGCGTTCAAGACTGGACTCCCAAAAGCGGGTTGACGCCGGCAATCAGCACAAGCGCGGCGAGACAGGGCGCAGCTGCAAGCGTTGAGTCGATCCTGTCGAGAACGCCGCCGTGGCCGGGGATAATGCTGCCGCTATCCTTACGCCGGAACACGCGCTTTACCCAGGATTCAAAGAGGTCTCCGCAGTGCGCAACGATTGCGATGCCACTGCCAAGAACGACACCTGTCATGGCATGCCCGCCCAGAAGCATCACAAAGCCCGCCTCGGCTGCCGCGGCCGCCGCTATGCCGCCGAGCGTTCCGGCCCAAGTCTTGTTCGGTGAAAGCGATGGCCAGAGTCTTGGTCCACCTATCAGATTGCCGAAAATCAGCGCTCCCGTGTCGGTCATCCAGATGGCAATGAACAAACCGATTATGATCATCGCGCCGTGCGGCGCATCGCGCAGCAGCAGGATCGCGAGCATCGGGACGCAAAGATAGATTGCGCCCGCGCCCTGCCAAAGGACCGGTTCCCGTCGCCTCGCGGCCAATACCATCGACAAGACCGCGCCAGCCGCAATCATCGCCCAGGGAACAAGCGAATGGGGCCAAAAGAGTCCTGCGGCCAACGCCGCTACGATTGTCGCGGCGGTCAGAAAGAAATCGGGACCTAATGCACGGCTGGTGATCATGCGATGCCACTCGCGCGCAGCCGCGACACTAATCGCCCCGGCGAAGATCGCGACATACAAAGCACCGCCGAAAATGGCCGCGACCGTTATCGCAGCGAGCGCAAAGCCGAACAACGGGCGCGTAATCCAATCCCTGTTGAACTTCATGTTTCGGATTCCGGGTGCATTGCCGGACTGCGCAGCGATGTCGCCCACCTTGGTCAAGCGACCGCTTCGGAAACTGCGCCGAAACGCCGTTCGCGCTGGGCATATTCCTCAAGGCATTCGAGGAACTTCTCTTTGGTGAAATCGGGCCACAGCGTGTCGACGAACGCCAATTCCGCATAAGCCGATTGCCAAAGCAGAAAATTGCTCAAGCGATGTTCACCGCTCGTACGAATGACGAGATCGGGCTCAGGCAGTGCGCTGGTGAAAAGGCGCGCGGCGAAAAGCTCCGGAGTGATCGTCTCGGGATCGAGGCGGCCTTCCTTTGCCGCGCGCGCGAGCTCGCGGGCGGCGTTGGCGATTTCCTCCTGCCCGCCATAGTCGAACGCGAATGTGAGATTGAGGCCCTTGTTGTGGACCGTGCGTTTCTCCGCGTCCTCGATCATGCCGTGGATATCCGGAGAGACGCGCGACCTGTTGCCGATGATGCGAACCCTCACGCCGCGCTCCACGAGCTCGTCAAGATCGCTGCGGAAGTAGGCGCGAAACAAACCCATGAGCGCTCCCACTTCGGTTTTCGGCCGCTTCCAGTTTTCCGAGGAGAACGCGAAGAGCGTGAGATTGGCGAGGCCGATGTCGCTGGCGGCACGGACCACTTCACGGACCGCGCTCACGCCCGCGACATGGCCGGCTTCGCGCGGCAGCAGACGCTTGCGCGCCCACCGTCCGTTGCCGTCCATGATGATGGCGACATGGCTGGGGAGGACACCTGCCGTCTGTGGCGCGAGCGCCATTTTCTACCTCGCGGCAGGTCCTTCAGACCTGCATGATTTCCTGCTCCTTGCCGTGAAGCCCGGAGTCGATTTCATTTATGTGCGCGTCGGTGATCTTCTGCAATTCATCGCCGTGCTTGTGATGTTCGTCTTGGCCAATCTTGTGGTCTTTTTCGAGGCGCTTCAGCAGGTCCATGCCGTCGCGCCGGACATTGCGGACCGCGACCCGGGCCGCCTCGGCATATTTCGAGGCCAGTTTGGCCAATTCCTTGCGCCGCTCCTCGTTAAGTTCAGGTAACGGAATGCGCAGCAACTGCCCGTCCATTTGCGGATTAAGGCCCAGATTGGCGTCGCGGATGGCCTTGTCGACGGCCTTTGCCAAGCCCTTGTCCCAGACTTGCACCGTCAGCATGCGCGGTTCCGGCGTCGAGATCGTGCCGACCTGGTTGATCGGAACATGGTTGCCGTAGGCTTCGACCTGGACAGGGTCGAGCAAGGCGGGGCTGGCCCGGCCCGTCCGAAGCCCGGAAAACTCGCCGCGCAGGGTCGCCACGGCGCCCTTCATCCGGCGGATCATTTCGTCTTTGTTGTACGTCTCTGCCATGTCGCTCTCGCTCGGTGGCGCCTGTGAAAGCCTACTCTAAACTTACGTCCGGTCCTCGATGATCGTAGCCCGGCCCTGCCCCTTGAGTACCGCGGCCAAAGAACCCTGATCATGGATCGAAAAGACGATTATCGGAATCTTGTTTTCGCGGGAAAGGCTGATGGCCGACGCATCCATGACCTTAAGATCGCGCGATAACACCTCGTGATAGCTCAGATAATCATAACGCTCGGCCGTCGGGACCGTTTTGGGGTCGGCGCTGTAGACGCCGTCAACTTGGGTCGCCTTGAGCATGGCGTTGCAGTTCATCTCGGCCGCGCGGAGCGCCGCCGCCGTATCCGTCGTGAAAAATGGGTTGCCCGTACCGGCGGCGAAAATGACCACTCGGCCTTTCTCGAGATGCCGGATCGCGCGCCGGCGAACATAGGGCTCGCAGACCGTGCTCATGGGGATCGCGGATTGCACCCGGCTGGGCACACCGGCCCGCTCCAGCGCCGCCTGCATGGCGAGCGCGTTCATCACGGTGGCCAGCATGCCCATATAGTCGGCCGTGGCGCGATCGATGCCTTTGGCTGCGCCGGAGATACCGCGAAAGATATTGCCGCCGCCGATCACCATGCAGATCTGCGTGCCGGCGCGGACGGCCGGCTCCACATCGTTGGCGATTCGGTCGACGGTACCGACATCGATGCCGTAGGCCTGATCGCCCATCAACGCCTCACCGGAGACCTTCAGGAGAACCCGGCGATATTTCGGCGTTGTGGCCATGACGGCTCCCCTTAGCGACCGGCCATCTGTTTGACTTCGTCGGCGAAGTCGCTGTCGGTTTTTTCCATGCCCTCGCCCACCTGGAAGCGGACAAAGCCGGCGATCTCGATGGGAGCGCCGAGATCCTTCGACGCCTTCTCGATCACCTTCTCGATGCGCGTTTCGCCGTCGATGACAAAAGTTTGCTGGAGCAGGACGGTCTCTTCGTAGAACTTGCGCATGCGCCCTTCCATCATCTTCTCGATGACGTTGTCGGGCTTACCGGACTGCTTGGCGATTTCCGTCTGGATCGCGCGTTCGCGATCGACGACTTCCTTGGACAGGTGCGCAGGCGTCAGCGCCAGCGGTGCAGCGGCCGCGACATGCATGGCAATCTGCTTGCCGAGTGCGGCAAGCTTGACCTTGTCCGCGGTCGACTTCAGCGCCACCAGCACGCCGATCTTTCCCAGTTCGGGCGACGAGGCATTGTGGACATAGGCGGAGACGACGCCCGGATCGACAGCGAGTGCGATCGTGCGGCGCACGCTCATGTTCTCGCCGATCTTTGCGACCATTTCCGTCAACGTCTGCTGAACGCTGGCATTGCCCATCTTGCGGTTCAGCAGCTTTTCGAGATCGCCACCTTCCTCGAGGGCGAGCTGCGCGGCGGACTTCACGAAACCCTTGAACTCGTCGTTCCGGGCGACGAAGTCGGTCTCGGCATTCACTTCGACGAGTGCACCGACATCGTTGCCGACCGCAACGCCGACGAGGCCTTCTGCGGCGGCGCGCCCGGCCTTCTTCGCGGCCTTGGAAATCCCCTTCTTACGCAGCCAGTCGATGGCGGCTTCCATGTCGCCATTCGTTTCGGCAAGCGCCGCCTTGCAATCCATCATGCCTGCGCCGGTCTTGTCGCGCAGATCCTTCACCATTCCTGCGGTGATATTGGCCATGTGAGGCTCCGTAGTCTGTTCTTATGCGTTCGCTTCGGCAGGCGCTGCGTCGACGGCGGGCGTCAGGTCGGGCAGCGCTTCAGCGGCGCCGGTGTCGATCCCGGCGTCGACCTGACCCTGGCTGAGGCCGTCGATGATGGCGCGTGCCGCCAGGTCGCAATAGAGGACCAAGGCGCGAGCAGCATCGTCATTGCCCGGAATCGGATAGGCAATGCCATCCGGATCGCAGTTCGAGTCGAGAATGGCCGTGACCGGAATGCCGAGCTTCTTGGCTTCGGAGATGGCGATCGCTTCCTTGTTCGTGTCGATCACGAACAGCATGTTCGGCAGACCGCCCATCTCCTTGATGCCGCCGAGCGAGCGGTCGAGCTTGTCGCGTTCGCGCAGCAGGCCGAGAAGTTCCTTCTTCTTCAGTCCCGAGCTTTGGGCGGACGACAGGGTCTCTTCGATGTTGCGCATGCGCTTGATCGAATTGGAGATCGTCTGCCAGTTGGTCAGCGTGCCGCCGAGCCAGCGATGGTTCACATAATACTGGGCGCAGCGCTTTGCAGCGGCCGCGATCGGCTCCGAAGCCTGGCGCTTGGTACCGACAAACAGGATGCGGCCGCCACCGGCGGCGACGTCGCGAAGCGCGACCAGGGCCTGGTGCAGCAACGGGACCGTCTGGGTCAGGTCCAGGATGTGGATGTCGTTGCGCGAACCGTAGATGAACGGCTGCATTTTCGGATTCCAGCGCTGTGTGCGATGGCCGAAATGCGCGCCCGATTCGAGCAGTTGGCGCATGGAAAATTCTGGCAATGCCATTGTTCAGTCTCCTTCTCCGGTTGGCCAGACGCGAGGGCTATCCCTTTTGGGACACCGGACGGGGACGAAGGAATGCCCTCCGAAACCCACCCACGCGTGCGAGATGGCCGGGCTTATACGGATTTGACCTCGCCTGCGCAAGCGCTGCGTAACCGTGTACCGGAGCGCGCCCAACCCCGCGCGGAGCGGGTATGTGCGCCCCGCCGTTGCCAGATCGAGGGCGAGCCGCGATACAGTCGCGCCATGAAAAGCCCCATCCGACCCGCCATCGAAAACCTCGAACCCAACGGAATCGGCCTTGTCGCCATGATGGCGCTGGGCGAGCCCGGCCTCATCCCGCTCTGGTTCGGGGAAAGCGATCTTGTGACGCCGGATTTCATCCGCGAAGCGGCCAAGAAGGCCCTGGACGACGGCAAGACGTTTTATTCGGCTTCGCGCGGGATCCTGCCCTTGCGAGAAGCGATCCGTGATTTTCACAAGCGCACGGTTGGTGCCGATGTCGGGCTGGAACGGATTTCGATGCCGGGCGCTGCCACATTGGCCGTGGTCACGGCGCTGCAGATTCTCGCGGAGCCCGGAGACAATGTTGTCGTGGTCTCGCCCATCTGGCCGAGCATTTTTCAGGCAGCGCAGATGGTCGGCGCGGAAGTTCGTTTCGCGCGGTTGGACGATGACTGGCGTTCCTCTCCTCCAGGCTGGAGTCTCGATCTTGAAAAAATGTTTTCGCTTTGCGACGCACATACAAAAGCGATCTTCATCGCTTCGCCGGGAAATCCAACCGGCTGGGTCATGAAGCGCGAAGAACAAAGGGCCGTCCTCGACTTTGCGCGAAAGCGCGGCATCGCGATCATAAGCGATGAGGTCTACGGCACGCTTGTCTACGACGGCGCGCCGCATGCGCCGTCCTTCCTGCAGATCGCTGATCCGGACGACAACGTGTTCGTGATCAACAGCTTCTCCAAGGCCTGGGCGATGACTGGCTGGCGCATCGGCTGGCTGGTGCACCCAGCGAGACTCGAGAAACAACTCGGCGTGATCACGATCGCCAACAACACCGGCCCGACAAGTTTCGTGCAGTACGGCGCCTTGGCCGCCCTGTCCCCGCCGGGCGATGCGTTCCGCGCCCAGATGCTGGAACGGTGCCGCGTTGGCCGCGACGTCGTGCAGAAATTCATCGATGGACAAAATCGCATTCGCTGGATCCGTCCCGAGGGTGCGTTCTACGGCTTTCTTCATATGGACGGCCTGACCGACTCTCTGGAATTCGCCCGCTCGCTTGTGAAACAGGCGCGGGTCGGCGTGGCGCCGGGGTCTGCCTTCGGACCGGCCGGCGCGGGCCATGCGGATTCTTTCGTCCGCATCTGTTTCGCCCAGGACCCGGGTCTTCTCGCGGAAGGCCTGTCGCGGATCGAGAAGGCGCTCGCAACTATGTGAACACCGTGCGTTCCGGTTTCACCCGGACAACGCAAATGTGAGCGGCGTCAACGCGGCGGCTGTGCGAAAACCACTTCGAAATCTTCCGATTTCGGACTCATGTCATGACGCGAACGGCCGCAAGGCGGCACGCATCTCACGGCGTTGCGGGGCTCGCGCTGCTGGCGGGCGCCTGGCTCGGCGGGCCCGCGTCTGCGCAGAGTTCAGCGCCGCATGACTTCCAAACCTACCGCCCCAGCCTTCCCGCGACGCACATTTCAGAGTCCGAAGCACCCAACATCGACGGCGATATTTCGGATCCCGTCTGGCAGAAGGCGCCGGCGCTGGACGAATTTTATCAACTCGAACCCCGCGAAGGCGCTCCTGCAGACGAACGGACGGTCGTGCATGTGCTGTACGACGACAAGAATATCTACATCTCGTTCATGGCGTTCGACGACGAGCCTCAGAAGATCACAGCCCACATCAAGGCGCGCGATGGCGTGATCGATCAGGACGATCTCGTGCGCATCTACTTGGATCCCACCAAGACGCGCCGCAACGGTTATATCTTCGAGATCAATCCGCTCGGCTCCAGACGCGAAGGTCTGATACAGAACAACATCGACGTGCTCTACGAATGGAACACGTTCTGGAGCGCCAAGTCCCGCATCCTGCCGAACGGCTGGTCTACCGAAGTGGTCATTCCGTTTCGCAGCATCTCGTACGACAAGGCGAACCCGGACTGGGGATTCGACCTGTTCCGCCTCGTCCGCCGCAAGAATGAGCGCATCCGCTGGTCGTCCATCGTGGAGACGATTCCGTCTTCCGATATCTCGCGGTCGGGCACGCTCACGGGCGTTGCCGGAATCGACGGCGGAATTGGCCTGGACCTGCAAGCTTATTCTGCGATCCGCTATCAGCGGGACTGGGACGATCCCGGTCATACGGGTTTCCAGTTTCGTCCCAGCGGCAGCGCCTTCTACAAGATCACGCCCGCGCTGACCGGAACGATCACGGCCAATACTGACTTCTCGGACACGCCGCTCGATCGGCGTCAGGTTAACATCGGGCGCTTCGGACTCTTCTTTCCGGAAACGCGCGACTTCTTCCTGCAGGATGCGGCGTCCTTCGAGTTTGGCGGCTTGCCTCTGCACGATGATCCCAATGGCCGGCCGTTCTTCTCGCGCAACATCGGCCTCATCAATGGCTCGCAACCCGTCGATCTGATCGTCGGAGGAAAACTGTCGGGAAACTATGAAGGCCTCGATATTGGCGCGCTGGCTGTGCGGACAAATGGATCGAGCACAACGGACGGTCAATTCCTGTCTGCGGCGCGCGTGAGTATGTCCATCCTCGACCATTCCAAATTGGGCCTCATCTTTACCAATGGCGATCCGACGGGCGCATCGCAAAACAGCCTCGTCGGCACCGATTTCCAGTTCCGGGACCCGACACTGTTTCCAGGAAAAGAATTCCAGGGCGACGCGTTTTTCGAACACAGTTTTTCGAGCACGGTCGGCGGCGACAATTCGTTCGGATTTGACCTGAATTTCCCGAACGAGCCCTGGAGCGCCGTCTTCAAATTCAAGGACATCGGCCAGAATTTTGCTCCGGCGCTCGGCTTTGTCAGCCGTCCGGGCATCCGCGAATACAACGGCAATATCGTGCGCAGGATCAGGCCGGCGGACAGTTTCGTGCGCTGGTACGAGACGGGCGCCTGGTATGACGTCTATACCGGCCTGAACAACGTGACCCAGTCCAGTTTTGAAGGCGCGTGGACTGCCGCCTACACGCAGCGCGGCGAATTCGGGCTCATCGAGACCTGGAACGACTATGAGAAAATTCCGGTTGAGTTCAGTCTACCCAATGGCGTGATCGTGCCTGCCGGCGACTATGATTGGCAGGTGTTCCACGGCCATTTCGAGACCGCGACGGACCGCTTCATCTCCGGTATTTTCGATGTGCAGTGTTGCGGCTTTTATGGCGGTCATATGTTGCAGACACAAACTACTATCAATCTGCATCCGGGCGACACCGTTACATTCAGCGGAGAGCACACCATGCAGCTGATCGGCCTGCCGACGGGTCATGTCGCCATTCATATCGGATCGATCGACGCTGCGTTGAACTTCACTCCCGACATGCAGATTCGCATGCAGGCGCAGTACGACAATATCAGCAAGGACCTCGGCTATTCAGTGCGCTATCGCTGGGAATTCGATCCGGGTTCGGAACTACTTGTCGTCGTTGGCGACGATGCAACCGTGAACACGCTCGGTCAGTACCAATCACACCTGACGCAAGTGTCGGTGCGTATCGGGCATCTGTTCCGGGCCTGATCAGACAGACTCCACGGTCGCGACACCGGGCAACGACTTGATCGCATTCTTCAGCGCGACCGTCACCTGAAGTCGCCTCGGCAGCGCGATCTCGACCTCTTCGCCGACGGCGCCCGGCACCACGAACGTCACGATGCCTTTGCCCGGCTGCTTGAGTTGCGCCGCGATGGCGCCGAGCGACGAACTGTCCTGCAAGTGAACCCGAAGCCCCTCGCCAGCATTGGCGGCGGCGGCATCGAGATCGGCGATTGACGCCGCGCGCAGTTTCAACTCGTCGCCGTCCCATTCCGCGCTGGCTGTGATCAGAACGGACTTTCCGGCCTCCAGCAGCGCGCGCGATGCGGCCAGCACTTCCGGAAACAACATGACTTCGAACATGCCGGTCGGATCGGAGAAGGACACAAACGCGAACATCTGGTCGTTGCGGCCGCGGCGCTCATGCTTTCGGATCAATGTCCCGGCGAGCACCGCCTTGAAGCCGGACCGACGGCGATCTTCGCTCAGTGCGGCATAGGTCGTTGCGCCCAACCGCTTGAGCGGCGCGGCATAGGCATCGAGCGGATGGCCCGAGAGATAAAAGCCCATCGCGGCGAACTCTTCACTCAGCCGCTCATGCCCGGGCCAGTCGGCGATCGGTGGCAGTCGCAGTTCTTCCTGTGCCTCCGGGCCGCCGCCAAACAATGTGGCCTGGCCGGTTTCACGCTCGATCGCGTTGCGCGCTGCGCTGCCCAGCAGGATGTCAGACGACTCGACGACCTGCCGGCGATTGCGGTTGAGGCCGTCGAACGCGCCGGCCCGCGCCAGACTCTCGAATGCCCGCTTGTTGACGAGCTTGGGATCGATGCGCCGCGCAAAGTCGGCGAGGCTGCGAAACGAACCGTTCTGATGCCGCTCGGCGACGACATGATCCATGGCCTGTCGGCCCACGCCCTTCACGGCTGCCAGCGCGTAGAAGATGACGCCCTTGTCCGCATCGCAGGCAAAGAAGGCTTCGGAGCGATTGATGTCCGGCGGCAGGACCTTGACGCCGAGCCGCTGCGCTTCCTGACGAAACACGTTCAGCCGGTCGGTATTGCCGATATCGAGCGTCATCGAAGCGGCGAGAAACTCGACCGGATAGTTCGCCTTGAGATAGGCCGTCTGATAGGCGACCTGCGCGTAGGCGGCGGCGTGGCCCTTGTTGAAGCCGTAGCCGGCGAACTTCGCCGCCTGCTCGAAGATCTGTTCGGAAATCGACGGAAGGATTCCCTTCTCGCCCGCGCCCTTCATAAAGGTCTCGCGATGCACAGCCATTTCCGAGGCGATCTTCTTGCCCATGGCGCGGCGCAGGAGATCCGCCTGGCCCATCGTGTAGCCGCCAAGCTCGCGCGCGATGCGCATGACGTCTTCCTGGTACGTCATGACGCCATAGGTTTCGTTCAGGATCGGCTCGAGCAGCGGATGGAGATATTCCGGCGCTTCCTTGCCGTTCTTGCAGGCGATGTACTTCGGGATCGAATCCATCGGGCCCGGCCGATAGAGCGCGACAAGCGCGATGAGATCGTGGATGCGGTCCGGGCGCATCTTGCGCAGCAGATCGCGCATGCCCTGGCCTTCGAGCTGGAACACGCCCACGCTGTCGCCGCGCGCCAGCATCTCGTAGGTCGCCTTGTCCTCGAACTCGATATTCTGGGTGTCGAGAATGATGCCGCGGCGTTTGAGCAGTTCCTCCGCCTTCGCAATCACCGTCAACGTCTTGAGGCCGAGGAAGTCGAACTTCACCAGCCCGGCCTTTTCCGCGTCCTCATAGTCGAATTGCGTCACCGGCATTTCGGAACGCGGATCGCGATAGAGCGGCACGATCTCGTCGAGCGGCCGGTCGCCGATCACCACGCCTGCCGGATGGGTCGACGCGTGCCGGTACAGACCCTCGATCTTCTCGACGATGGAGAAAAGTTTTTCCGCCACCGGTTCCTGTTCGGCGATCTGTTGAAGTCTTGGCTCGGCTGCGAGCGCGTCTTGCATCGACACGGGCTTGCCGGGCGGATTGGGCACGAGCTTGGCGATGCGATCGACAAGGCCGAGCGGCATCTGCAGAACGCGCCCGGCGTCGCGCACCGCGGCGCGCGCCTGCAAAGAGCCCAGCGCCATGATGTGCGCCACACGGTCATGGCCATACTTGTTGCGCACATAGCGGACGACTTCGTCGCGCCGCTCCTGACAGAAATCGATATCGAAGTCCGGCATCGAAATACGTTCGGGATTGAGGAATCGCTCGAACAACAATCCGAAGCGGATCGGATCGAGATTGGTGATGTCGAGCGCCCAGGCGACGAGCGATGTCGCGCCCGATCCGCGCACGCCCACAGGAATGGCTTGCTGCCGCGTCCACTTCATGAAGTCGGAGACGATCAGGAAGTAGCCCGGGAACTTCATCCTTATGATGACGTCGAGCTCGTAATCCAGCCGGTCGAGATAGACTTTCTCCTCCGCATGCTTGCCATGTTTGGCGAGACGCGCGGCGAGGCCGGCTTTCGCCAGCACGCGCAATTCTTCGTCCGGCGTCCGGCCGGATTCCGGAACGAATTGCGGCAGGATCGGATCGCGCTTCTTGGGCCGGAAAGCACAGCGGCGCGCAATTTCAACGGTGTTCTCGATCGCCTCGGGAAGGTCCGCGAATTGCGCCGCCATTTCTGCGCCGGACTTGAAGCGGTGTTCGCGAGTCAGGTGCCTGCGGTCGGTTTGAGAGACGAAGGTACTGTCGGCGATGCACAGCAGCGCGTCGTGCGCCTCGTACATGTCCTCGCGGCCGAAATGCACATCGTTGGTCGCGACGAGCGGCAGGTTCCTGGCGTAGGCGATTTCGATGAGCTGGTCTTCGGCCGCGCGTTCCTCGGCAAGACCGTGACGCTGCAGTTCGACGTAAAGCCGGTCGCCGAAAATCGCGGCCAGCTTGTCGATCGCGGACTTGGCGGCGTCAGGCTGACCGTCCACCAAAAGCCGATTGATAGGTCCGCCGGGCCCTCCCGTCAGCACGATGAGCCCGTCGGCGTGCCTGGCGAGCATCGCAGACTTCACATGCGGCCATTCACCCGGCTCGGCTTGCAGGAATGCGGCGCTCAGCAACTTGGAGAGGTTTCGATAGCCCACATCGTTCTGAACCAGCAGCGCAAGAGCTGGCGGCTTGCGGCGCGAACCTACGACGTTGGCCGGTGCGCCTTCTTCCAGTTCGACCGACAGCAGGCAGCCCACGATGGGCTGGATACCGGACTTGGCCAGCGTATCGCTGACCTCATAGGTCCCGAAAAGGTTGTTGACGTCGGTGACCGCGACGGCGGGCATCGCGTTCTCGCGCGCCAGCTGAGTGAGTTCGTAGGGGCGGATTGCGCCTTCCAGAAGGGAATAGGCGCTCTTCACCCGCAAATGTACGAACGCGGCCGATTTGCGCTCCATCACCATCCCGATTCGATATCATTGTTGCCGGATTAGTATCGGACCCGCGCAACGAGGCGCGAGCAGCCGTCTCAGCTCATCCACAGCTAGCTGACCTAACTCGCCAGGAAGGCCTGCATAGCCCCCGTCAAAACGAACGAGGAAGCCACAAAAAGCATCAGGCCCACGCCGGCTATCGCATCCTTGAACCACATCGCCGCTCTCTCCCTGTCCCGAACTGATATGTTCTCATTATGTTCTCATTTCTGTCAAGAACAAACCGTGATCATTTTTGTCTGACATGGGAAAGAAAAGGGGTCGGCGGATGGCTTTACGCCGTCTGGCTCACCCCTAGCCTGACGCCGTCGAGCAATTTGCCTTCGTGGAGCACCAGCGAGCGATCCATGCGGGCGGCCAGTTCAAGATTATGCGTGGCGACCAGCGCCGCCAGCCCTTCCGATCGTACGAGATCGACAAGGGCGTCGAACACGCCGCCGGCGGTGCGCCCGTCGAGATTTCCCGTCGGCTCGTCGGCGAGCAGGATTCGTGGCCGGTTGGCGAGCGCGCGAGCGATGGCGACGCGCTGCTGTTCGCCACCCGAGAGCTGCGACGGCCGATGGGTCAGCCGCTGACCCAAACCCAGATGCGTCAGAATGTGAGTCGCGTCACGCTCCGCCGCTGCGCGAGCCTTGCCCGCGATGCGTTGCGGCATCACGACATTCTCGAGTGCGCTGAATTCAGGCAGAAGATGATGCGCCTGGTAGACGAAGCCGATCGTGTCGCGCCGGATGCGCGTACGTTCCAGGTCCGGCAGGGCAGACGCGGCAACACCTTCGATGAACACCTCCCCGCTCGTCGGTGCTTCGAGCAGTCCGGCCATGTGGAGCAACGACGATTTGCCCGCGCCAGAGGGGCCGACCAGCGCCACAAGCTCACCCGGCATCAGCGACAGGTTGATGCCGCGAAATACTTCCAGCGTCGCGATTCCTTGCTGGTAGGTCCGCGTCACGTCCTTCAGTTGCAGCGCCGGCGTGTCACTCATAGCGAAGGGCCTCCACCGGATCGAGCCGCGCGGCCCGCCAGGACGGATAGAGCGTGGCCAGGAACGTCAGGCCCAGAGCCATGAGGACGACTGAGGCTACTTCGCCCGGGTCGATCTCCGCCGGCATGCGGCTGAGGAAATAGATTTCCGGATTGAAGAGCGTCGTCCCCGTCAGCGACGAGAGAAACTGCCGGATGCCTTCGATGTTGGCGCAGAAGACGACGCCAATCAGAAAGCCCAGGATCGTACCGATGACGCCGATACTGGCGCCCGAAATAAGGAACACGCGCATCACCGCGCCGCGCGTCGCGCCCATGGTGCGCATGATCGCGATGTCGCCCGACTTGTCCTTCACCAGCATGATCAGGCCCGAGACGATGTTGAGCGCGGCTACAACGATGATGAGCGTCAGGATGAGGAACATGACATTGCGTTCGACCTCGAGAGCCTGGAACAGGTTCTGGCTGATCGATTGCCACGTCCGCACGAGTGCACGAGGACCTGCTGCCTGGCTGATCGGGCCGACCATCGCGTTCACGTCGTCGGGCCTGGCGATCATCACTTCAAGGCTGCTGACCGTATCGCCCATGTTGAAATAGAGCTGCGCTTCGTCCAGCGGCATGAAGACGAAAGTGGAGTCATATTCGCTCATGCCGATGTTGAACGTGCCGGCGACCGTGTAGGTCTTGATGCGCGGCGTGACGCCGAACGGCGTGATGTTTCCTCTGGGTGCGATCAGCGTGATCGTGCCGCCCGGTCCGATGCCGAGTTTGCTCGCCAGCCGCGCGCCGACGATCACCGAATCTCCACCCCGAAACTGCGCCAGCGCGCCGTCTGACAGCGACTGGGAGACGGAGGTCAGTGAACTCAGATCCTTGGCGCGGATGCCGCGTACGACAACGCCCGGCGATGTGCCGCCACCGGATGCAAGCGCCTGCCCGTCCACGATCGGCGCGACGCGGATCACACCCGGAACCGCGCGCACGCGCTGCGCGATGGAGTCGAAGTCGGACAGGTACTGACTGTCGCCCTGCACGATCACGTGCCCCTGCAGGCCCAATATCCGCGCCAGCAATTCGTGGCGGAAACCGTTCATCACCGACATGACGATGATGAGCGTGGCCACGCCGAGGGCGATACCGACGAGCGAGAAGCCCGAAATGACCGAGACGAAACTCTCCGCCCGCTTGGCGCGCAGATAGCGCAGCGCGATCATCCATTCGAACGCGGCAAAGGGGGGTGTCGACGTGCGGCGGCCGCCCGGCGGAGAACCCGCGCGCACGCCTTCCAGGGCGCTGTTGGTCGCGCCGTCAGACAAGCTATGATTCGCCATATTGGCTATGTGCCCGGGCTTCGGTTGCAAATCGGCCAATTCCTTCTTACGAAACCCGGGCTAACAGAGCAATTCGCGAGCACACCATGTCTCAACGCGCCCTCAGCGTGTCCCGCATGACCGGCAACCGGTCGACTTTCGCCCAGTGGTATCAGGCCGTCGTGCGCGAGGCCGACATGGCGGAGCCGTCCCCGGTGCGTGGGGCCATGGTCATCAAGCCCTGGGGTTATGGCGTCTGGGAGGAGATGCAGCGCGATCTCGACCGCCGCATCAAGGAAACCGGACACGAGAACGCCTATTTCCCTCTGTTCATCCCGCTCTCGTTCATCGCCAAGGAGGCCGAGCACGTCGAGGGGTTCGCCAAGGAAATGGCGATCGTGACGCACCATCGGCTCAAGAACATCAACGGCAAGCTCCAGCCCGATCCCGACGCCAAGCTCGAAGAGCCCTATGTCGTGCGGCCCACGTCGGAAACGATTATCGGCGACGCCTTGTCGCGCTGGATCAAGAGCTATCGCGACCTGCCGGTGCTCCTGAACCAATGGGCCAACGTCGTACGCTGGGAGCTCCGCCCACGCCTGTTTCTTCGCACCACGGAGTTCCTCTGGCAGGAAGGCCATACGGCGCATGCGAGCGCGCAGGAAGCTGTCGAAGAGACCATGCGGATGCTTGAGGTCTACAGATCGTTTGCAGAGAACACGCTCGCCCTGCCCGTTATCGCCGGCGAGAAGCCGGAGAACGAACGGTTTCCCGGCGCGGTGAACACCTACTCGATCGAGGCCATGATGCAGGACGGCAAGGCGCTGCAGTCCGGCACGTCGCACTTCCTCGGCACGCATTTTGCCGAGGCGCAGAACATCCGCTTCCAGGACGAAACCGGCGAACTCGTCTTCTGCAACACGACGAGTTGGGGACTTTCCACGCGCATGATCGGCGGCGTGATCATGACCCACGGTGACGACGACGGACTGCGCCTGCCGCCGGCCGTGGCGCCTCGCCAGGTCGTGATCGTGCCCATGCTGCGCGACAAACCCGAGGATGCACAGGTGCTCGAATTCGCGAACGGACTTGTGACCGCGCTGCGCACCTTGCGGGCGTTCGACGAACGCGTGCGCGTGCTGCTCGACACCCGTGCGACCAAGTCGGCCGACAAGCGCTGGAACTGGGTGCGCCGCGGTGCGCCGATCATCGTCGAAATCGGTCCCCGCGATGCAGCGGGCGGCCAGGTGACCTTCATGCGCCGCGATTCGTTGCGTGATGGCGACAAGATCAAGTCGCACGTCCTGCCGCGCGACGAGTTCGTGGCCAAGGTGCCTGCTTTGCTGGAAGAGATTCAGTCGACTCTGTTCAGGGAGGCCAAGGCCCGGCTCGACGCCAACATCAAGACGGACGTGAAGACTTTCGAGGCGCTTGAGGCTTATTTCGGTGCCGGCGCAGACGACGACGAGAGCGTCGAGTTCAAAGGCTGGGTGCGCGCAGCCTGGAGCAAGCCGAGCGGCGACGAACTGGCCGCGATCGATACAAAGTTGAAGTCGCTCAAACTCACATTGCGCAACGCGCCGCTGGATCAGCCAACGAGCTTTGGCGCCTGCATCTTTACCGGCAAGCCGGGCGTGGAAGAGGTCCTGATCTCACGCGCCTACTGAAATCGGGCGGCTGGCTTTATCGGCCGACCGGCCCCATGCCTTCGAAGCTGGCCCGCCCGGGCATGTTGTCGATCAGCGCCTTGACGTCTACGGGTGGCGGCTTGTCGATCCCGCTGCCCTTCGCATGGCGGTCGAGGTCCTCGAGCGTGAACGCCATGTTCATTTCATACGTCCCGTCAGGCAGATTTCGCAGGCGTTGCTCCGCCTCATACCAGCGTAGTTTGGCCTTGCCGTTGGTGCAGGAATGGCGCTCGTCGCCCGACGCGCCCCAGCGCAGCTCGACGCAGTGGAAAGGATCGAACGACATGGCGAACAGCCGGTGCATCATGTCGTCGAACGTCATCGCCACCGGCCGGCCGGCGGAATTGAGATAGGTGATCGTGCAAGCCTGCGACTGCTCGGCATAGGTCCTGGCCAGATCCTCCTTCAGGAAATTGCCGTCATAGACAATGCGCGGATCGCGCTTCACCCACAAGTCGATCATGTCACGCATGTCCTTGTAGAACTGGATGGCGGCCGCCCTGATGCGCGCATCGCGCGAAGGCGTCGAATACATCTCCCACTCGTTATCGCTCGAGCCGTAGATATTGTCGGGAAGGCGCTCGGGATGAGGCTTATTGACCACGCCATCCTTGATGTCGAGATCGACATATTGCGCACGATCGTTGAGATCGTTGCACAGCGTCTTCATCGTGGCCTTCAGTTCGTAGACCGGATTGAAGTCCATCCGGCCGCCGGACACCGCGACGCGGACATACTCGTAGAAACCCAGTTCGTCGCCATTGTACCGAAAGCGCGCCTTGGCCGCGTCCATGGCCGGATTGGGCTCGGTGCCGCCATATTGAACGAGCGAGAAGTCGGCGATCTGATCGTTCTGCGCATAGGCAAGATGTCCGCCGACCAGATGGCCGCCATCCCTGTGCGCACCGGCGAGGCGAAACGGCCGCCAGTTCTTCAGGCCACCGCCCAGACGCAACGGGCTCTGCCCAAACTGTGCGCCATAGACGCTGCGCGTGATCGTAAAGTCCGGATGCGCGTCCATGTAGAAGATGCGCCCGATCTCATCGACCTTCCAGACGATGCCGACATGGCCGTTCACGTCGTAGATCACGGTTCCCGGACGGATCGAACCAGGCTTCAGCTCGGGCGAATAAAAATCGGAAAGCACGCCGCGCTGCTCTGACGCGTCGGTGCGGTAGGTCGCCGAGGACACAGCGGCCAGCATCGCGCGCAGGACGGCTGGTCCGTCTATGCCTTCGCCGCGGTCAACAATGTCATTGCGAGACGTCGGCCGGTTGGCTGTGTGCGTGTAGCGAAGATCGCCGCCCTCGCCGCCGACACTGTCCACATAACCGAAGGGCAGACCGTTTTTCCACGCGTAGTAGCCGCGCAACAGATAGGGCCACTTGGCGCAGTCGACATCGATGTCGACAAAATTCTGGTCCGTCAGTCGGTAGGGATTGGACGGATCGCGCAGGCAGCTTTCCGACGAACTGCAATTGCTGGCACCAATCGCCGCGACGAACCTTCCGAACCCGGCTTCATCGGCCTTCGTCCAGTGGTCTTTCAGAATTCGCCATGATCCGGCCGAGTCCGCGCTCGCCGGACAAAGACAAAGCAACATGATCGCAAGAAGTAACCTGCGCATCGCATTCGACAACTCTGCCCCTCCGCACGGTCTGGCTAGCGCCAGTTTGAGTTAATGCGACGGGCGTTTAGTGACAACACAAATCAACAGGGACAGGCGCCCCCCAGGGCCCTCGCGGGCCGCGAGCGCCGAAAATCAACGGATTCTGTTTTCGTAACTATATTGCGTGAAATTCGTTTGGCATGGATAGAAATTTCGTGACAGGCCAGACGAACTACAGTATTACGCCACGCGAACATCAGGCGCCTGCAGAGCGGCCAAGTTCAGGGAGAGTGCCTGCGTCAAGCGGGATGAGGGGCCGGGCAACCGGCCTTTCGCTTTTTTGGGCTGTGCACGATCATCGGCGCGCGCGATTTCTCAATTAGAGATCGAGAACCTTGAACGCGATCAGCGCGTAGAACAACAGCCACAGCACGACGGCGATGCCGGTCGCAATGAGTGACTTTCGGCCGAGTTGCGGCGTGAGTGGCGCACCCGATTCCGGATCGCGCGCGGCGCCCAGCCCAACCGGCAGAAGGCATAACAGTGCGAGGAACCACAGGATGGCGAACGTCCCGAACAGGACGACGCCGTGGACGAGGCCGATCAAGCCTGTTCCAACTCGACCAGCGTGCCCACGAAATCCTTCGGGTGCAGGAAGATCACCGGCTTGCCATGCGCGCCGATGCGCGGCTCGCCGGTTCCCGTGATCGTGGCACCTTCGGCCTTCATCTTGTCGCGCGCGGCGTAGATGTCTTCGACCTCGTAGCAGACATGATGCATGCCGCCGTTCGGATTCTTCTTGAGGAAGTTCGCGATCGGCGAATTCTCGCCCAGCGGTTCGAGCAGCTCGATCTTGGTATTGCCGAGATCGACGAACACGGTGGTGACGCCATGGTCGGGCTGTGGCACTTCTTCGGACACTTTGCCGCCCAGCGTGTCGCGATAGACCTTGGCCGCCTTTTTGATGTCGTTGGTCGCGATGGCGACGTGATTGAGCCTGCCGATCATGGGGTGTTCCTTCGATTTCGCTGGCAGTTTTCTAGCGTCAAATCTCGATGACTTCCACCCGCGTCACGGGCTTCTTGCCCCAGGCGTTCTCGGCGGCCCGGCGTGCGGCCCGGCGGACGCTTTCTTTAAGGTCGCCTGCGTCCGAACGTTTCGGGTTGTGGCGCTTGATCGGCTCATCCAGCGCGCCACGGATCGCAGCGTGGACGGGCTCCGGTATCCCTTCGATAATGATGGACGGATCGGCCGCGACCCTTCCTTTGCCGTCCAGCACCAGTGTGATGGCGATCATGCCGGCGAACCCGAGCGCGCGGCGATGCCGGGAAAGGCCGGCACCCTCCTCGATCAGTATGCGGCCGTCCATGTGGATGCGCCCCGAAGGCACTTCGTCGATCACGCCGGCGCGGCCCGGCGCGAGGCGAATGAGCTGTCCGTTTTCCGGCACGATGGCCTGCGGCACCTGCAGCGAACGCGCGAGGCGTGCATGTTCGTTTTGATGGCGCAGCTCGCCATGCACCGGGACGGAAATCTGTGGACGTGTCCAGCGGTACATTTCCGCCAGTTCGTCGCGGCAGGGATGTCCGGAGACATGGACGAAATGATCTTCCGACGTCAGCAATTCGACTCCAAGGCCAGCGAGTTTGTTGTGCAGTTCGAAGATGGCCAGATCGTTTCCCGGAATGATGCGCGAGGAAAAGATCACCGCATCGCCCTTGCCGAGGCTGACATTGGGATGATTGTTGTCGGCGATGCGGGCAAGCGCCGCGCGCGGTTCGCCCTGGCTACCTGTACAAAGATAGAGAACGCGATTGGGCGGCAATTGCGCAGCTTCCGCCTCGTCGATGACGGACGGAAAGCTCTTGAGATAGCCCGTCTGCCGCGCCGCATCGGTGATCTTGTGCATGGCGCGGCCGACCAGCGCGACCTGCCGGCCATGCGCCTTGGCGGCTTTGGCGACGGTGTCGAGGCGGGCGACGTTCGAGGCGAACGACGTCACCGCGACGCGGCCCTTCAGCGTGCCGATCAGGTTGGTCAGGCTCTCGCGCACGCGCGCTTCCGAGCCGGACTCGCCGGCGACCAGCGCGTTGGTGGAATCACAGACCAGCGCCAGAACACCTTCGTCGCCGAGCTTTTTGAGTGCGCTCTGGTCGGTCACTTCTCCAATGAGCGGATCGGGATCGATTTTCCAGTCACCGGTATGCACGACCACGCCGAGCGGCGTGCGGATAGCGAGCGCATTCGGCTCCGGAATCGAATGCGTGATCGACATGAATTCGATTTTGAATGGACCAAGCTCTATCTTGCCGCGACAGCGGCACACGCTTCGGATGGACGCGGTCCGCCAGGCCTGCTTCTTCAAGTTTGCCTTCGATCAGCACAGCCGTGAACGGCGTCGCGTAGATCGGGCAGCGCAGCATCGGCCACAGATGCGGGATCGCGCCGATATGGTCCTCATGCGCGTGGGTCGCGATGATTGCGATGACGTTCTCGCGCTGCTCGGCGAGAAAGCGGATATCGGGCATGATGAGGTCGACGCCGGGCGACGTGGTCTCGCGCCCGAACAGCACGCCGCAATCGACCACAATCCATTTGCGATCGTCCGGCGGTCCATAGCCGTAGGCGTTGAAGTTCATGCCGATCTCGCCTGAACCGCCAAGCGGCAGGAAGACCAACTCATCGTCACGCTTGGGTGTATTCATTCGGCGGGCGGTTTCGCCTTCGCGCGCTCGGCATTGCGCGCGTGAATCTGAATGAGGCCGCGAATGGTCAGGTCGGGATCAAGATGCTCGATCACCGATGTCTGCTTGTAGAAAAGATTGGCGAGGCCGCCCGTGCCGATCACAGTCATCGGCTGTCCATACTCTTCCTTGATGCGCGCGACGAGCCCCTCGATCAGGCTGATATAGCCCCAATAGAGCCCGGACTGCATCGCCGGTACCGTGTCCTTGCCGATCACGCTCTGCGTGCGGCCGACGGCAACGCGTGGCAGCATGGCGGCGGCGCCGTGCAGCGCCTCGGCCGAAAGGTTGGCGCCAGGCGCGATCACGCCGCCTTCATAGTCGCCCTTCGCCGACACGATGTCGAAAGTCGTCGCCGTTCCGAAATCGACGACGATCAGCGCGCCTTTGTAGCGCTCATGCGCCGCCACGGTGTTGACGAGACGGTCTGCACCGACCGCGCTGGGGCGATCGACATTCACATTGATGCCGAGATTGACGTCCGGATCGCCGATCACCAGCGGCTCGCATTTCAGATACTTGCGACAGAGCTGGCGCAGATCGAACAGCGCCGCCGGAACCACGGTAGCGATGATCGCCGTGTCTATGTCAGCAAAAGTCAGGCCCTGGAGCTGCAGCAGCGGCTGGAGCAGGACGGCATATTCGTCGGACGTGCGCGTCGTCTCGGTGACCGCGCGCCATTCGGCGCGGATTACCTTGCCGTCATGCACAGCGAAAACGATGTTGGTGTTGCCTGCGTCGATTGCGAGAAGCATGTGACGACCCTACGCGAAAAACACTTCGCCGGCCCCGATCGCGCGCACCCGATCGGGGGTTTCGCGCAGAAGCAAGGCACCGCTCTCGTCTATGCCTTCGAACACACCACTCGTCTCCTCATGGGTCAGTCGCGCCCGGATTCGACCGCCCAGACCCGCCGCGCGCGCCAGCCAGGGGTCGCGGATGGCGGCAAACCCGTCGCCGCACCAGACGTCATACCATTTGGCGAAGTGGGCCGCGAGGTGAAGAAGCGCATCTTCGGCGGGTGGCGGCGACGCGCCCAGCGCCAACAGCGATGTGGCCGGAAACTCGCTGCCTTCCGGATAGGAGGCAAGATTGGCGCCGATGCCAATGGCCAGCCAACTTGGCGCGTCACCGCCCTGGCTCGCGGACTCCAGCAGAATGCCGACGATCTTTCGACCGCCGGCCAGAATGTCATTCGGCCATTTGACCCGAAACTCGGCGTTCGGTGCGAACCCCGCCAGCATGTCGCAGGCGGCAATGGCGGCGACGAAGGAGAGCTGTGCGCACTCCGTGGCCGACTTTCCCGGACGCAGCATCAGCGTGGCAGCCAGATTACCCGAAGGCGAATCCCAACTCCGGCCTCTACGGCCGCGAGCTGCCGTTTGACGCGCGGCAGAAATCCAGATCGGGCCGGGTTCGCCGGCGGCAGCGAGGCGCTTGGCTTCTTCATTGGTGGAGTCAATCACATCGAACGACTTCAGCGCATAGCCCTTCGGCCACTGTATGGTCATGGAAACAGCGCGTGTGCGGCGGTACCGGCGATCGCAATCAGAGGTGCCGGAACGAAGACGAAGAACATCGAGATCGCGCTTGTGCCCCACATGATGACGTTCGTGCCGTGGCCGACATCGTGGTCGAAGCTGCGCACCGGCTCGTCGAAATACATGATCTGCAGAATGCGCAAATAGTAGAATGCGCCTATAACGCTCGCCACGATATTGATGATGGCCGGGAAGTAGAGATGCGCCTGCATGGCGGCGGCAAAGACATACACTTTGGCGAAGATGCCGGCGAGCGGGGGCAGGCCGGCGAGGCTTAGAGTCAGCGCCGCCAAGGCGAGCGCAAAATGCGGCTGCGTACGCGCGAGACCTGCAAGCTGCCGGATGTCCTCCACGCTCTGGCCGTCTCTGCGCATGGCGGAAACACAGGCGAACATGCCCAGATTGGTGACCAGGTAGAACGCCAGATACACCAGCATGCCCTGAATGCCGGCCTGCGTTCCTGCGGCGAGGCCCAGCAACGCATAACCGACATGGCCGATGGAGCTGTAGGCGAGCAGGCGCTTGATGTTGGTCTGGCCGATGGCGGCGACCGCACCGAGCACCGTCGAAAGCACCGAGACGGCGATGACGATCTGCTGCCACTGATGCGCGATGGCCGGAAACGGCGAGATCATGGCGCGGATGAACAGCGCGAAGGCCGCAACCTTTGCCGCCGTCACGAAGAAGGCAGTGATCGGCGTTGGCGAGCCCTCATACACATCCGGCGTCCACATGTGGAACGGCACCGCGCCGACCTTGAAGGCGAGTCCGGCGACGAGGAAAACAAGGCCGAAGATCAGGCCGATATGGATCCCACCCGCGCCGGCCACCTTGGCGATGCCGGCGAATTCCGTCGTGCCCGTGAAGCCATAAATCAGCGAGATGCCGTAGAGCAGCATGCCGGACGACAGTGCGCCGAGGACGAAATATTTCAGGCCCGCTTCCGTGGACCGCAGCGAGTCACGATTGAACGAGGCCAGCACGTACAGCGCCAGGCTCTGCAGTTCGAGGCCCATATACAGCGCGATGAAGCTCGACGCCGAGACCATCAGCATCATGCCAAGCGTCGCCAGTAGCATCAGCACCGGAAGCTCGAACCGCGCCGTGCGCTCGATGGCAAAGAACTCCTTCGCCATCAGGACGCAGAGCGCCGAACCAATGAGGATCAAAAGCTTGGTGAAGCGCGAGAATCCATCCACGACGAACGCGCCCTGGAACGCTGCGGCCTTGTCGGCATGCATGAACACGATCGCGCCGGCCACCGCCAGCAGCAGCACCGCCAGCCACGAGACGACACCGGTTGACCTGTCCCCGGCAATGACGCCGCCAAGCAGCAGCACCATCGCACCGACGGCGACGATCAGCTCCGGCAATAGAACGATGAGATTTGCCTGCAGGTTCACTTGACGTCTCCCTGCGTGCGTGCCGCCAGCTGCGGCGCGTGATCGATGGCCAGCGCGGTCTTGTATTCCGTGATCAGATTGGCAACCGAAGCCGACGTCACATCGAACACGGGCTTGGGGTACAAGCCCATCAGTATCGTGACGACGACCAGCGGGGCCAGGATCGCGATCTCGCGCGGGCTGAGATCCTTGATGGTCTGCAGAGCCGGCTTGACCAACTCGCCGAGCACGACGCGGCGATAGACGTAAAGTGCATAGGCCGCCGACAGGATCACGCCGGTGGCCGCGAAGATCGCGACCCAGGTGTTCACCGCGAATGCGCCCAGCATGGTCAGGAACTCGCCGACGAAACCACCAGTGCCCGGCAGGCCGACATTGGCGAGCGTGAAGACCATGAAGCAGGCGGCATAGATCGGCATGCGATTGACGAGGCCGCCATAGGCCGCGATCTCGCGCGTGTGCATGCGGTCGTAGATCACCCCGACACAGAGGAACAGCGCGCCGGAGACGACGCCATGGCTCAGCATCTGGAAGATGCCGCCCTCAACGCCCTGATGTGTCAACGTGAAGATGCCCATCGTCACGAAGCCCATGTGTGCGACGGACGAATAGGCGATGAGCTTCTTGATGTCGTCCTGCGCCAGCGCGACCAGCGAGGTGTAGATGATCGCGATGATCGATAGCGCAAAAACCAGCGGCGCGAAGGTCGCCGAGGCGCTCGCGAACATGGGCAGCGAAAAGCGAAGGAAGCCGTAACCGCCCATTTTCAGAAGAATGGCGGCCAGGATGACGGAACCGGCTGTCGGCGCTTCGACATGGGCGTCCGGCAGCCATGTGTGAACCGGCCACATCGGCATCTTCACGGCGAAGGAGGCGAAGAAGGCGAGCCACAGCCAGACCTGCATCGAGGGCGGGAAGTGATAGTGCAGCAGGGTGACGATGTCGGTCGTGCCGGCCATGTTGTACATCGCCAGGATCGCCAGCAGCATCAAAACCGAGCCGAGCAGCGTGTAGAGGAAGAACTTGAAGCTCGCATAGACGCGCCGCTTGCCGCCCCATACGCCGATGATCAGGAACATCGGGATCAGGCCGCCCTCGAAGAAGAGATAGAACAGCACGAGATCGAGCGCGCAGAACACGCCGATCATCAGCGCCTCGAGCGCGAGGAATGCGATCATGTATTCCGCGACGCGCGTCTCGATCGATTCCCAGCTGGCGAGGATGCAGAACGGCATCAGGCCGGCCGTCAGCACGATGAACAGCATGGAGATGCCGTCCACGCCCATGTGATAGCCGATGCCCGGTCCGAGCCAGTCGGCCTGCTCGACGAACTGGAATGCGGAGGACGTGCCGTCGAATTTCACCCAGATGAAAATCGAGATGGCGAACTCGACCAGCGTCGTGATCAGCGCGATCCAGCGGGCATTGCGCGCGACCACCGCCTCGCTGCCGCTTGTGAGCATGATGAATGCCGCGCCGAGGAGCGGCAGGAACGTAACGATGCTGAGTATGTGCGAGGCGATCATGGCGTGCCCCCCGCCAGCATGAACCATGTCGCAAGAGCGACGACGCCGATCAGCATCGCAAAGGCGTAGTGGTAGACATAGCCGGACTGGAGCTGCACCGCGCCGCGCGTCGCATCCAGCACGCGTGCGGCGATGCCGTCTGGACCGAGACCGTCGATGATCGTTCCGTCGCCGAACTTCCACAGGAAGCGGCCAAGCTTCTTGGCCGGCTGGACGAAAAGAAAATCGTACAACTCGTCGAAGTACCACTTGTTGTAGAGGAACGTGTAGAGCAGGCCCTTCTTGGCCGCCATCTGCGCCGGCAGTTCCGGGTTCAGGATGTAGTAGTAGTAGGCAATGCCGAAGCCGATGACGGTCAAGGCGAAGGGCGCTGCCTCCACCCACATCGGGAAATTCTCCAGCTGCGGGCCAAGACGATTTCCGGCGATAGCGGCAATCGCACCATGCCAGAATGAAGCGCCCTGCTCGCCGATGAAATAGTGACCGAACAGAATGCCGGCGAACACCGCGCCGGCGGCCAGCACGGCCAGCGGCACCAGCATCACCAGCGGCGACTCGTGCACCTCGGACAGCGCAGGCGCATGATGATCGTCATGGCCGTGATCGTGTCCGTGCAACGCATCCGCGCCGCGGTAGCGGCCGTGGAACGTCATCAGGAACTGACGCCAGGAATAGAAGGACGTCATGGCTGCAGCGACTAGCGTCAAGAAGAAGGCGTACGTACCGATCGCGGTGTGAGCGCTGTAGGCGGCGTCGATGATCGAGTCCTTGGAATAGAAGCCTGCAAAGCCGACATGCAGCACCGGAATGCCGACACCTGTCAGCGCCAGATTTCCGATCAGCATCATCGCCCAGGTGAACGGGATCGCCTTCGCCAGGCCGCCCATCTTGCGCATGTCCTGCTCGTGATGCATCGCCTGGATGACCGAACCTGCCGCAAGGAACAGAAGCGCCTTGAAGAAGGCGTGCGTGAACAGATGGAACATCGCCGAGCCATAGGCCGAAACGCCGGCGCCGACGAACATGTAGCCGAGCTGCGAACAGGTCGAATAGGCGATGACGCGCTTGATGTCGTTCTGGAACAGGCCGACCGAGGCGGCGAAGAACGCCGTCGTCGCGCCGATGAACGTCACGAAGGCAAGCGCAATGGGCGCATGCTCGAACAAGGGCGAGCAGCGGCAAACGAGAAACACGCCGGCCGTGACCATCGTCGCGGCATGAATCAATGCGGAGACGGGCGTCGGGCCTTCCATCGCGTCAGGCAGCCAGGTGTGCAGGCCGATCTGGGCCGACTTGCCCATCGCACCGACGAACAGCAACAGGCAGAGCGTGGTCAGGATGTCGACATTGTATCCGGCGAAAAGGAACGTCTTGCCGGCCATGGACGGAGCGGCCGCGAACACCGCGTCGAAATCCAGCGTCTTAAAGACATAGAAGATGCCGAAGATGCCAAGCGCGAAGCCGAAATCGCCGACGCGGTTGACGATGAAAGCCTTGATGGCAGCCGCGTTAGCCTCCGGCTTTTTGTACCAGAAGCCGATCAGCAGATAGGACGCCAAGCCCACCCCTTCCCAGCCGAAGTACATCTGCAGGAAGTTGTTTGCAGTCACCAGCATCAACATCGCGAAGGTAAAGAACGACAGGTACGAGAAGAAGCGCTGGCGATGCGGATCCTCAGCCATGTAGCCGATTGAATAGAGATGTACGAGCGAGGAGACGCCCGTCACCACGACCAGCATGACGCCGGTCAAGGCATCGACGCGGATGGCCCAGTCAACGCGCAGGTCTCCGGAATAAATCCAGGGCAGCACCTGCACCAGATGGGAATGGCCCATCAAGGTGACGTCATAGAAGGCGACGCAGGATAGCGCAGCGGACACGAATAGCGCGCCCGTGGTGACGAGCTCGGAGGCGCGCGCGCCGATCAAGCGGCCGAGCAACCCGGCGATGGCCGAGGCGATGATGGGAAGGAATACGATTGCTGCGTACACGCCTCAACCCTTCATCAGGTTGACGTCTTCCACGGCAATCGTGCCGCGGTTACGGAAATAGACGACGAGGATGGCAAGGCCGATGGCGGCTTCCGCCGCCGCGACCGTCAGAATGAACAGCGCAAACACCTGTCCGACCAGATCGTGCAGGAACGACGAGAACGCGACGAAGTTGATGTTTACCGCGAGCAGGATCAGCTCGATCGACATCAGGATGACGATGATGTTCTTGCGGTTCAGGAAGATGCCGAACACCCCGATGGTGAACAGGATCGCGGCGACGGTCAGGTAGTTGGCGAGTCCGATGGTCATGATCAGGCCCCCTGCCCCGGCTTCACGTCGACGACAGTCATCGAATCGCCCGCCACGCGCGCATTCTGCATGCCGATATTCTGGCGGCGAACTCCCGGGCGATGGCGCAGCGTCAGAACGATGGCGCCGATCATCGCGACCAGCAGCACAAGACCGGCGATCTGGAAGTAGTAGATGTAGTCCGTATAGAGGATGCGGCCAAGCGCTTCGGTGTTGCTCACGCCCGCCGGCGTCGGGTGCGCTAGTGCCTGCGTCGAAGCGGTCGAGAATTTCCACAGGCTGGCGCTGCCGATCAGTTCGAGCAGCAGCACGATGCCGACGCCGGCGCCCACCAGCACATATTGCTGCGCGCCGCGCTTAAGTTCCGCGAAGTCGATGTCGAGCATCATGACGACGAAGAGGAAAAGTACCGCCACCGCGCCGACATAGACGACGACGAGGATCATCGCGAGGAACTCGGCGCCGAGCAGGACAAACAGTCCCGCAGCGTTGAAGAAGGCGAGGATAAGGAACAGCACAGAGTGCACGGGGTTGCGCGCGGCGATGACCATGAACGCCGAAGCGAGCATGACCGCCGAAAACAAATAGAATGCAATTCCCTGCAACATCCTGCGTTACCTGTATGGAGCGTCGAGCTCGAGGTTCTTGGCGATCTCGCGTTCCCAGCGGTCGCCGTTCGAGAGCAACCGTTCCTTGTTGTAATAGAGTTCTTCGCGCGTCTCGGTGGCGAACTCGAAATTCGGCCCCTCCACGATCGCGTCGACCGGACAGGCTTCCTGGCAAAACCCGCAATAGATGCACTTCACCATGTCGATGTCGTAGCGCGTGGTGCGGCGGCTGCCGTCTTCGCGCGGTTCGGCCTCGATGGTGATGGCCTGTGCGGGACAGATCGCCTCGCACAGCTTGCAGGCGATGCAGCGCTCTTCGCCGTTGGGATAGCGGCGCAGCGCATGCTCACCGCGGAAGCGCGGGCTGAGCGGTCCCTTCTCGAACGGATAGTTGATCGTCGTCTTGGGCTTGAAGAGATAGCGTGTGGCCAGAATGAACGCCTGGATGAATTCCCAGAAGAATATCTGCCGTGCCGTGCGGTCTAGAGTAGCCATGCCGGCCTCACGCATGATGGTGGAAGACGAGCACCCAGCCCGCCGTGACCACCACCCAGAGCAGCGACGTGGGCAGGAACACTTTCCAGCCGAGCCGCATCAACTGATCGTAGCGATAGCGCGGCACCATGGCCTTCACCATCGCAAACAGGAAGAAAAAGAAGAATACCTTGCCCAGGAACCAAAATATCCCGGGAATCGCGTTGAGCGGCCAGATGTTGAATAAGGGCAGCCAGCCGCCAAAGAACAGGATCGTCAACATCGCGCACATCAGAACGACGCTGACATACTCGCCGAGGAAGAAGAGCAGGAACGGCGTCGAGGAATATTCGACGAAGAAGCCTGCGACGAGTTCCGCTTCGGCTTCGACGAGGTCGAAGGGCGGGCGATTGGTTTCGGCCAGTGCCGAGACGAAGAAGATCGGCAGCATCGGGAACAGGATCGAAAACGCGAACCAGCCATGTTCCTGCGCCCGCACGATGGCCGACAGGTTCAGCGAACCGGCAAACAGCAGCACCGTGATGATGACAAAGCCGATAGAGACTTCGTAGGACACCATCTGCGCCGCGGCGCGCATGGCCGACAGAAACGGGTATTTCGAGTTCGACGCCCAGCCGGCCATGATGATGCCGTAGATCCCGAGCGACGAGATCGCGAAGAGATAAAGAATGCCGACATTGATGTCGGCGATCACCCAGCCGTCGGCCAGCGGCACGACCGCCCAGCCCGCGAAGGCGAGCGTCGCGGTGACCAGCGGCGCCAGGATGAAGATCACCTTGTTCGCGCCCGAAGGAATGATGATTTCCTTGAACATGAACTTGAACGCGTCGGCAAAAGTCTGAAGCAGGCCGAAAGGGCCGACGACGTTCGGGCCGCGACGCAGCGCGACGGCAGCCCAAATCTTGCGATCCGCCAGAATGAAAAAGGCGACAGAGATAAGAAGCGGCAGCTGGATCAACAGGATCGAAACGATCTGGCTGATGGCCCATGCCCAGCCCCACTCAAGCCCCAAACCCTGCAGATAATGCGTGAGGAACATCGCCTACTCCGCCGCCATCTTGGTGGAGCCGGAGACGAACTGACGGCTGCAGATCGCCATCGTGGCACTCGCCCGCGCAATCGGATTTGTCAGGTAGAAGTCAGCCATCGTGCTGCCGAGCGGCACCGTGGTGTCGAGCGGCGTGTCGGCGCCGACCGTAGCCCAATTTGTTGCGCCTGCGCCGCCATGCGGCACGGCCTCGCCATGCTTGGCGAAATGCGGCGCGTCCGCGTCAATGGCGGTGCGCAGCGCGTCGAGATTGTCGTAGGGCAGCCGCTTACCGATCACGTCGGAGAGAGCGCGCAGGATCGCCCAGTCTTCCTTCGCCTCGCCCGGCGGGAATGTGGCGCGGCGGGCGCGCTGAACGCGGCCTTCGATATTGACGTATAGCCCGTCTTTTTCCGTATAGGCGGCGCCCGGCAGAACGACGTCGGCATTGTGCGCGCCGGCGTCGCCGTGACTGCCTTGATAGACGATGAAGGCGCGGCCGAGATGACCGACGTCGAACTCGTCCGCGCCGAGCAGATAGATGAAATCGATTTCGCCCTTCTGGGCGCCGTCGACGATCGCGGCAACATCGCGTCCGCCCTCGCCCGGTAGGAAGCCCAGATCGAGCGCGGCGACGCGCGATGCCGCCGTGTGCAGGACGTTGAAGCCGTTCCATCCGCCTTCGGCCGCGCCGCCGGCCGGTCCGATCATGCCGGTGTCGGCAGCGATCTTGGCCACGAGCTTCAGGATCGCTGCGCCATCCTTGCGCGCCACCGCACTCGCGCCGACGATGATCATCGGCCGCTTGGCGTCGCGAAGAACGCCTGCAAACTCATGGCCGCCATTGGCGATTTGCTCGAGCGTCGCCACATCCGCGCCCAGGTCGCGCAAGGGATAGGTCTGGTTCATCGGCACCCCAATGCCGGCGATCTGAACGTTGCCGGAAAGCCAGGTCTTGCGGATGCGCGCATTGAGCACGGGTGCTTCCCAACGCGGGTTGACGCCGACGAGCAAGATCGCATCTGCCGCTTCAATGCCGGCGATGGTCGTATTGAAGAGATAGGACTGGCGCTGACCACCGAGATGCGCGCCATCCTGGCGGCAGTCGAGGTTCTTCACGCCAAGCGAACCCATCAGGTCCTTCAGCGCCTTGATTTCTTCAGCGGCGGCGAGATCGCCGACCACGGCGGCCATGCGCTCAGGCTTCGTCGCCGCAATGCGCGCGGCGATCGTGGCGAAGGCTTCGGCCCATGTCGCAGGCTGCAGCTTGCCGCTCTTGCGAATGAAGGGGCGGTCCAGGCGCTGGCGCGCCAGCCCGTCACAGGCATGACGCGTCTTGTCGCCGATCCACTCCTCATTCACCTCTTCGTTGAGACGCGGCAGGATGCGCATGACTTCGCGGCCGCGCGTGTCGATGCGGATGTTGCAGCCCTGTGCGTCCATCACGTCGATGGATTCGGTGTGGCGTAGCTCCCACGGCCGTGCGTTGAAGGCATACGGCTTGGCGGTGAGCGCACCGACCGGGCACAAATCGACGACATTGCCGGAAAGTTCGGACGAGAACGCGCGTTCGAGATAAGTCGTGATCTCCAGATCCTCGCCGCGTCCCGTTGCGCCGAGATCCGGCACGCCCGCGATTTCGGTCGCAAAACGCACGCAGCGCGTGCACTGGATGCAGCGCGTCATCACGGTCTTGACCAGCGGACCCATGTTCTTGTCTTCGATCGCGCGCTTGTTCTCGTGGAATCGGTTGAATGCGGCGCGGCCATAGCCCATCGCCTGGTCCTGCAAGTCGCACTCGCCGCCCTGATCGCAGATCGGGCAATCGAGCGGATGGTTGATGAGTAGGAATTCCATCACGCCTTCACGCGCCTTGCGGGCGATCGGCGAGTTCGTGTTGATCTTGGCCGGCGTGCCGTCCTTGTTCGGGAAAATGTCGCGGACCTGCAGCGCGCAAGAAGCCTGCGGTTTCGGCGCACCGACCCATTCGACCAGACACATGCGGCAATTGCCGGCCACCGACAGACGCTCGTGATAGCAGAAGCGCGGAATCTCGCCGCCGGCGCTCTCGCACGCCTGAAGGAGCGTGAGGTTGTCGTCCGCCTCAATTTCCTTGCCGTCGATGATGAGCTTGCGTGACGCCATGACCTACTCCGCCGCGTGCGGCACGCTGCCGCTAACCGCACTGGAGCGTTCGGCTATGCGCCGCTCGAGTTCCGGCCGAAAATGCCGGATCAGGCCCTGGATCGGCCAGGCCGCCGCGTCGCCCAGCGCGCAGATCGTGTGTCCTTCGATTTGCTTGGTCACGTCCAGAAGCTGATCGATTTCCTCGACACGGGCATCGCCTGTCTCGAGCCGCTTCAACACGCGCCACATCCAGCCGGTGCCTTCGCGGCACGGCGTGCACTGGCCGCAGCTTTCATGCTTGAAGAAATAGGCATAGCGCGAAATCACGCGCACGAGATCGGTGGACTTGTCCATGACGATGACGCCGCCGGTACCGAAGCTGGAATTCACGGCCTTCATGGCGTCGAAGTCCATGATGACGTCATCGCAGACTGACTTGGGAATCATTGGGCACGATGCGCCGCCGGGAATGACGGCCAAGAGATTGTCCCAGCCGCCGCGTACGCCGCCTGCATACTTCTCGATCAGTTCGCGCAGCGGAATGCCGAGACCTTCTTCCACGAGGCAGGGCGTGTTCACATGGCCGGAAATTCCGTAAAGCTTGGTCCCGGTGTTGTTCGGACGACCGATGCCCGCGAACCATTCCGCACCGCGGCGCAGGATCGTCGGCGCAACCGCGATCGACTCCACATTGTTCACCGTCGTCGGGCAGCCATAGATGCCCATGTTCGCCGGGAACGGTGGCTTCATGCGCGGCTGGCCTTTTTTGCCTTCAAAGCTTTCGAGCAGCGCGGTTTCCTCGCCGCAGATATAGGCGCCGGCGCCGTGATGGAGGAGGAGATCGAAATCCCAGCCGTGGATATTGTTCTTGCCGATCAGCTTTGCGGCGTAGCACTCGTCGATGGCCTCCTGCAGCCGCTCACGCTCGCGAATGAACTCACCGCGGACATATATGTAGCAAGTGTGCGCGCGCATGGCGAAGGACGCGATCAGGCAGCCTTCGATCAGGTGATGCGGATCGTTGCGCATGATCTCCCGGTCCTTGCACGTACCAGGTTCGGATTCGTCGGCATTGACGACGAGATAGTGGGGACGATCCTTCACTTCCTTCGGCATGAAGGTCCACTTGAGACCCGTCGCGAAACCCGCGCCGCCGCGACCGCGCAAGCCGGACTTCTTCATGACGTCGCAAATCGCTTCGGGACCCTGTTCCAGGATCTTCTTGGTGCCCTCCCAGAGGCCGCGCGACATCGCGCCCTTCAGGCTCCTGTCCTCCAGCCCAAAAATATTCGTGAAGATACGGTCGCGGTCGGCAAGCATCAGGTCGTTCCCGACGATTTGGTGTAGATCGAACGATCGGTGAGCGAATTGGCGCCGCCTGCTGGTTCCGACGAAACGCGTCCCGTCTGCGAACCCGGCGCCGGTGTCTCGCCGCGGCGGAAAGCCTCGATCAGCTTTTCGGTGATCGGCGCATCGAGGTCCTCATAGTAGTCGTTGCCGACCTGCATCATCGGCGCATTCACGCAGGCGCCGAGGCATTCCACCTCCGTCCACGACAACATGCCGTCGGGCGTCACGACGCTCTGGCCATGCGCAATGCGGTTTTTGCAGACGGCGACGATGTCGTCCGATCCGCGCAAGAGGCAAGGTGGCGTCGTGCAGACCTGAAGGTGAAACCTTCCGACCGGCGCGAGGTTGAACATCGTGTAGAAAGTCGCAACTTCGAGCACACGGATGAACGGCATGTCGAGCCGGCGGCCGACATATTCGATCATCGGATGCGTGACCCAGCCCTGTTGTTCCTGGCCGATCCACAAAAGCGAGATCACCGCGCTGGCCTGTCGGCCGGGCGGATATTTCGCGATTTCCCTTTCGGCGCGCGCCATGTTCGCGAGTGCGAACTCGAAACTTGGCGGCTGAATCTCCGGCGGCGCGAGGCGGCGGTGGCTCATCGGTCGACCTCGCCGAACACGATGTCGAGCGAACCGATCACAGCGGAAACGTCGGCCAGCATGTGTCCCCGGTTCATGTAGTCCATGGCCTGCAGATGCACGAAGGACGGCGCGCGGATCTTGCAGCGATAGGGTTTGTTGCTGCCGTCCGAAACCAGATAGACGCCAAACTCGCCCTTTGGTGCTTCAACCGCGGCATACGCTTCACCTTCGGGCACGTGATAGCCTTCGGTATAGAGCTTGAAGTGATGGATGAGTGCTTCCATCGAGCGCTTCATTTCGCCGCGCTTTGGCGGGACGACTTTGTTGTCGGTCGACGAAACCGGACCCGACGGCATTTTTTCGATGCACTGCTTTATGATTTTGACCGACTGGCGCATCTCTTCCATGCGCAGCACATACCGATCGTAGCAGTCGCCGTTGCGCCCCACGGGAATCTGAAAGTCAAAATCGTTGTAGCTCTCGTAAGGCTGCGAGCGGCGCAGATCCCACGCTACGCCCGCCGAGCGCAACATCACGCCGGAGAAGCCCCACATCTCGGCCTGCTCGCGATTGACGACGCCGATGTCGACATTGCGCTGCTTGAAGATGCGATTGTCGACGATCAGTCCGTCAATGTCGTCAAGCACCTTCAGAAACGGATCGCAGAACTTGTACATGTCGTCGAGCAGTCCCGGCGGCACGTCCTGGTGCACGCCGCCGGGGCGAAAATATGCCGCATGCATGCGACTTCCCGAGACGCGCTCATAGTACGACAGCATCGTCTCTCGCGATTCCATGCCCCATAGCGGCGGGGTCATCGCGCCCACGTCCATCGCCTGGAACGTGGTGTTGAGGATGTGGTTCATCAGCCGCCCGAGCTCGCAAAAGAGCACGCGGATATACTGGCCGCGCCTGGGCACTTCGAGACCGAGCAGTTTTTCCACGGCCAGCGCGAAGGCGTGCTCCTGATTCATCGGCGCGACATAGTCGAGCCGGTCGAAGTACGGCACTGCCTGAAGGTATGTCTTGTGCTCGATCAGTTTTTCGGTGCCGCGATGCAGAAGTCCGATGTGCGGGTCGACGCGGGTGACGATCTCGCCGTCGAGGTCCAGCACCAGACGCAGCACGCCGTGCGCCGCCGGATGCTGTGGTCCGAAGTTGAGCGTCATCTTCGGCTCGCCCGACTCCGTGTTTGTCTTGTCGACGATGACGCTCATGGCTTCTTCCCCGCATCGCCGGACGCGGCCTTCTGGCCGTCAGGCAGGATGTGTGGCGCGCCTTCCCACGGCGACATGAAATCAAAGTCGCGGAATTCCTGCACCAACTGAACCGGCTGATAGACGACGCGCTTCAACTCATCGTCGTAGCGAACCTCGACAAAGCCGGTAAGCGGAAAATCCTTGCGCAGCGGATGGCCGGAAAATCCATAGTCGGTGAGAAGCCGGCGCAGGTCCGGATGATCGGAAAATGCAACACCGTACATGTCGAAGGCTTCGCGCTCGAACCAGTTGGCAGCGGGATAGACAGCAACGACGGATGGAACCGATTCTTCCTCGTTCGTTTGCACCTTCACCCGCACGCGCAGATTCTTCGTCAACGACAGCAGGTGATAAACGACGTCAAAACGCTTTTCGCGCTGTGGCCAGTCCACGCCACAGATGTCGACGAGAAATCTTGAACTCGCAAGATGGATCGTCGCGCAGGAACTTCATCACCCGCACGATCTCACCGAGTTCTGCCTCAAGCGTGAGTTCGCCGACGGAAACGTGATACGCGCGGATTGCGCCCGGCAGGGCGCCGCTCAGCTTCTCGCCATATTCGGAAAGATCGGTCATCTCAGCGCTCGATCGTTCCTGTGCGGCGAATTTTCCGCTGCAGCAGCATGATTCCGTAGACAAGCGCTTCAGCGGTCGGCGGGCAGCCCGGCACGTAGATGTCGACCGGCACAATCCTGTCGCACCCGCGCACGACGGCGTAGGAATAGTGGTAGTAACCGCCGCCGTTGGCGCAGGATCCCATCGAGATCACATACCGCGGCTCGGGCATTTGGTCGTAAACCTTGCGCAGAGCGGGGGCCATCTTGTTCGTCAGGGTGCCGGCAACGATCATCACGTCGGACTGGCGCGGCGAACCGCGCGGCGCGGCGCCGAAGCGTTCAAGATCGTAACGCGGCATGCTCGCCTGCATCATCTCGACAGCGCAGCAGGCAAGACCGAACGTCATCCACATCAGCGAACCGGTGCGGGCCCAGTTCACGAGTGCTTCGGCGGACGTGACGATGAAGCCCTTGTCCGCCATTTCGGCCTGCATGGCCTTGAAATAGGGATCGTTGTTGCTGATGGACGCCGCGCCGCCTTCAACGCCGGCCCGCGAGGCGGTGCCTGCCGGGATCACTCCCATTCGAGCGCTCCCTTCTTCCATTCGTAGATGAATCCGACGGTCAGCACGCCGAGGAATGTGATCATCGACCAGAAGGCGAATACGCCTGTCGTGCCCAGCGTAATCGCCCAGGGAAACAGGAACGCCACTTCAAGGTCGAAGATGATGAAGAGGATCGAGACCAGATAGAACCGCACATCGAACTTCATGCGCGCGTCGCCGAACGCGTTGAAGCCGCACTCATAAGCCGAGAGTTTCTCGGGGTCGGGCTTGGACGGCGCGATGATGGCCGGCACCAGGATCAAGGCCGTCGCGATCACACCGGCAATTCCAATGAAAATCAGGATCGGAAGGTATTCCAGAAGCTGCTTGTCCATACCCCGGCCCTTTGACGTTCGACCCGGAGCACTGGCGCGCCCAAGAACAGGCCAAATCGGTGTCATTTCGCGGGTGCAGTATAGGCAGCGTCGGCCCGCGAGCAACGCGGGGTTTAGACTAAGATTCGGCACGAAAAAACAGGATTTTTTGGACTTTTTGCGAACCATTCCCAACTAAGGAAATGGCGGGAGCGACGGGGCTCGAACCCGCGACCTTCGGCGTGACAGGCCGACACTCTAACCAACTGAGCTACGCCCCCGGATCCGGGCAATCGGCCCTGACCGCGAAAGGGGGCCGGTGTAGGGCGTGCCCTCTGTCGCTGTCAAGCACAGCGGGCGATTCCTTCGAAAAATCAGTGAGAACTGCTGGGAACGGGCCCCGTTAGCGGAACGTGCTCGAGCCGGACGTGCAGTTCCTTGAGCGTGACATTGCTATCGCCATCCGCGTCATACTGGTCGAACAGCGAACGCATGCCCGCTGCGAACTCGTAGAAGTCCACATAGCCGTCATGGTTCCAGTCGATCAGAGGGATGGCCGTCGACTGGTCGATGCGAATTCGCCGCAGGTTGTAGGCACGAACTTCGTCCGGATCGAGACGGTCGTCGCGGTTGGTGTCGGCCTGCCAGAAATCCTGCCGCAGGCCAGCCTCAAGTTCACGCTTCGTCACCGTCCCATCATTGTTCGCGTCGTAGCGCAAAAGCAGAACCGCGGGGTCGTGCCAGTTCTCCGGTCTGGGGGCTTCAAACGGTAACCAATGCCGCGTCGGCGCAGCGCAGTTCGCCAACAGCAGCAGGAAGAAAGCAGCAAGAATCCGGCGTGACTGCATGCAACCAAGTCGGCCATCGAGGCCGTCTTGCGTCAAGCGAAGCGTGCACTGTGGTTAGTCTCCATCGCCCTGCCCGCCGCCCTCGCCGCCGCCGTGACCGTGCCCATGGCCATGGCGGCCATTGGATTCGCCGCCTTCAGGCTTGGCGCCGCCCGCCGGCCGCTGACCCGCTGGAGTGAGCTCTTTGGGCGTGAGCTGGCCATCGCCGTTTGTGTCCAGGGATTCGAACAAAGAAAGCGCTGTCCCAGAATATTCATGGAAATCGATGCAGCCATCCTGGTTCCAGTCCACAAGTGGCGTCGCCTGCGATGCATCTTGCTGCACGCGCATCTGATTGATTGTTCGCACTTCATCTGGCGACAGGCAGTTATTGTGGTCGTGGTCGTAAGTATCGAACTCTGCTTTCAGGCCGGCCACCAATTCGCCACGCGTAAGGATCCCGTCGTGATTGGTGTCGTAGCGCATGAGCGACACGTTCGGAGAATGCCAGTTTTCATCGCGCGGCGGCCCGCCATTGGGATTCCAGCGGCCATGATGCGGCGGCGTCGTGCCGCATCCGGCGAGCGCCAACATGGCCAACAGCGTCAATACTGAACTTTTACGCATACGCGCCACGCCTCGCCGATACTGGGAGACCCTATCCGCGCCGTGTCCGGTCCGCGAGCATTTCCCTGTCGCAAACTTTCGTACCATTGCGGATCGTTAATGGGGTGTCCCGGCGTCGAAGCTGGTGTATGAGGGCGACGTCAGGGCGGTTAGCTCAGCTGGTAGAGCATATCGTTTACACCGATAGGGTCGGCGGTTCGATCCCGTCACCGCCCACCAGCCTTCGCTCGAGAAGCGAGAGAAGGCTGTCACGCCGGAGCACTCCGTGCGAAGGCGGACCGGCCTCCGCGAGCTACGGCTTGGCAGGTCGCGAGCGGACTGTGCGTCACTGGGGTATACTCAATGAAAGAAATCGCCGTCTTCAGTGGATCGGCCCATCCCGAACTCGCGGCCGAGATCTGCCAGCATCTGCGGGTTCCGCTGCTGCCATCGCGGCTCACGCGGTTCGCCAACGATTGTCTCGAGGTTCAGCTTCAGGCCAATTGCCGAGAGCGCGACGTCTTCATCATCCAGCCGCTGTCAGCTCCCGTGCAGGAGCATCTGGTCGAGCTTTTCCTGATGCTCGACGCGGCACGCGGTGCGTCGGCGTCGCGGATCACCGTCGTGATGCCGTTCTACGCCTATGCCCGATCCGACAAGAAGGACGCGCCGCGCATTTCAATCGGCGGACGCCTGGTCGCCGATCTGATGGTGACGGCGGGCGCCAATCGCATTCTCTCCTTGGCGATGCATTCGCCGCAAGTGCACGGCTTTTTCAGCATTCCGGTCGATCACCTGCACGCGTTGAATGAACTGGCGGACCATTTCCGCAAGTACGATCTCTCCAACACGGTCGCCGTGTCACCCGATCTCGGCAATGCCAAGGAGACTGCGCATTTCGCACGCCTGCTCGGGATCGGCGTCGCCGTCGCAGCCAAGCAGCGCTACGCCGACGACCAGGTGCGCATCAGCTCGATCATCGGCGACGTCGCGGGCAAGGATGTGATCGTCCTGGACGACGAGATCGCCAAGGGCAGCACGATGTTCGAACTGCTCAGCCATCTGCGTGCGCACAAAGCCAAATCCATCCGCGTCGCCTGCACGCATGGTTTGTTCGCGAGCGGTTCTGCCCAACGTCTGAGCGACCAGCCCGACATTCTGGAGATCGTCTGCACGAACTCGGTTGCGCTCGCAGCGGACAAGCGCGCGCCAAAGCTCACGGTCCTGTCGGTGGCAAAGCCGCTTGCCGAAGCGATGCGACGGATCCACGACGGCGAATCCGTCAGCGCGCTGTTTCACGCCTGACTTCGCAGAGGTCTTCCTAGTTCAGCGAATCCTTGAGCTGCTTGCCGGCGCGGAAGCGCGGCTGCTTCGACGGCTTGATCGTGATTTCCTCGCCGGTCTGGGGATTGCGCCCCTTGCCGCCGGCCCGCGTCGCGACCACGAACACGCCAAACCCGGTCAGGCGAACTTCGTCGCCCGCCTTGAGCGCCGCGGCGATCAGATCGAATACACCGTCTACGGCCTTGGCGGAGGTATTCTTGTCGAGGCCAGCGTGTTCGGAGAGCTTCTGGATTAGATCGTTCTTGTTCACGGCGACGGCTCCTTTGCGCAATTCGCTCCAAGACCTAGGACTTTAGGGCCCAATGGCTGCAGGTCCAACCCAAAAACCCAAGATTTCAGCGAAAAATCTCGTGAAAAAGGCCCCCGATCGTCTCGGACCCGGGGCCTTCGTCAATCGTTAACGCTGTCGTCAGTGCGTGACGACGGCGTCGCTGTCGCTCGAAGCAGGCGGCGGCGCCGTCACTTCGGTTTCGATCCAGTCGATCGCCTCGGGCTGCCGCACAAGTGCAACCTTCAGGACCTCGCCGACATTGGACACCGGAATGATCTTGAGACCGGTCTTCACATTGTCGGGCACCTCGGCCAGATCCTTCTCGTTCTCCTTCGGGATCACGACCGTCGTGATGCCCGCGCGGAGCGCTGCGAGAAGTTTTTCCTTAAGTCCGCCGATCGGCAGCGCGCGGCCGCGCAGCGTCACTTCGCCCGTCATCGCCACATCGCGGCGCACCGGAATGCCGGTGATGACGGAGATGATCGACGTTGCCATTGCGAGGCCGGCCGACGGACCGTCCTTGGGCGTCGCGCCTTCCGGCACGTGCACATGGATGTCGATCTTGTCGAACAGCGGCGGCTTGATGCCGAAGGACGTCGCCTTGGAGCGGACATAGGACCGCGCCGCGTCGATCAATTCCTTCATCACGTCGCCGAGTTTGCCGGTCGTCTGCAAGCGGCCCTTGCCGGGCAGCATCACGGATTCGATCTGTCAACGTCTCGCCGCCGACTTCCGTCCAGGCCAGGCCGGTAACGACACCGACCTGATCCTCGCCTTCCATCTCGCCATAGCGGAACTTGCGTACGCCGGCATAGGTGTCGACGTTGTCTGCCGTGACTTCGACCGAAGTCGCCTTGTGGGAGACGATTTCCTTCACGGCCTTGCGCGTCAGGTTCGCGATCTCGCGTTCCAGGTTGCGCACGCCCGCTTCACGGGTGTGATAGCGGATCAGGTCGCGCAAGCCCGCGTCGGTGATCTTCCACTCGTCGTCCTTCAGGCCATGCGCCTTGATCTCCTTCGGGATCAGGTGGCGCTTGGCGATCTCGACCTTCTCATCCTCGGTGTAGCCGGGGATGCGGATGATCTCCATGCGGTCCATCAGCGGCTGCGGCATGCGCAGACTGTTGGCCGTCGTGATGAACATCACATCCGAGAGGTCGAAATCGACTTCCAGATAGTGGTCGTTGAACGTCGAGTTCTGCTCCGGGTCCAGCACTTCCAGCAGCGCGGACGACGGATCGCCGCGCCAGTCGGCGCCGAGCTTGTCGATCTCGTCCAGCAGGAAGAGCGGATTGGCCGTCTTCGCCTTCTTCATCGACTGGATGACCTTGCCGGGCATCGAGCCGATATAGGTGCGCCGGTGACCGCGGATTTCCGCTTCGTCACGCACGCCGCCGAGCGACATGCGCACGAATTCGCGCCCCGTCGCCTTGGCGATCGACTTGCCGAGCGAGGTCTTGCCGACGCCCGGCGGGCCGACGAGGCACAGGATCGGTCCCTTCATCTTGCCGGCGCGCTGCTGCACCGCGAGATATTCGAGGATGCGTTCCTTGACCTTCTCGAGACCGTAATGGTCCTCGTTCAGCACTTTCTCGGCGAGCGTGATGTCCTTGCTGACCTTGGACTTCTTGCCCCAAGGCAGCGACAGCAGCCAGTCGAGATAGTTGCGCACGACAGTGGCTTCGGCGCTCATCGGCGACATCGGAGCGAAGCTTCTTCACTTCGCCGTTCGCCTTCTCGCGCGCTTCCTTCGACAGCTTGGTCTTGCGGATGCGCTCTTCAAGCTCGTTCATCTCGTCGCGGCCTTCGTCGCCTTCGCCGAGTTCCTTCTGGATCGCCTTGAGCTGTTCGTTGAGGTAGTACTCGCGCTGCGTCTTCTCCATCTGGCGCTTGACGCGGATGCGGATCTTGCGTTCGACCTGAAGCACGCCGATCTCGGATTCGATCAGCGACAACACCTTCTCCAGCCGCTCGACGGTATCGAGCGTCTCCAGCAGCGCCTGGCGGTCGGCAATCTTGACCGACAGATGCGATGCGACGGTATCGGCGAGCTTGGCCGCGTCTTCGATCTGCGCGACCGAAGCCAGCGTCTCGGCCGGCACCTTCTTGTTGAGCTTGATGTACTGCTCGAAATTGGTCTTCACCGTGCGGATGAGCGCTTCGGTTTCCTTGGCGTCGCTGACGCTGTCGGGAATCGTCTCGATCGTCGCCTGGAAGAAATCGCTGCGCGGCACGAAGCCGGTCACGCGGGCGCGACCCTTGCCTTCGACAAGCACGCGCACGGTCTGGTCGGGAAGCTTCAGAAGCTGAAGCACCGTCGCCAGCGTGCCGATGCGATGCAGGCCATCCGAACTCGGATCGTCGTCGTCTTTGTTCTTCTGGGTGAGCAGCAGAATCTGCTTCTCATCGTTCATCACCTCCTCGAGTGCGCGCACGGACTTCTCGCGGCCGACGAAGAGGGGAACGATCATGTGGGGAAACACGACGATATCGCGCAAGGGCAGAACCGGCGCCAGATGGCCGCTGTTTTCGTCCTTCGGAGTGTTCGGCGTAGTCAAGCTTTCCTGATCTGACATCTCTGATCTCCTGACCGTCCCACTATCCGTGGACCGGGTGCTGTACAAATCCCTGCCCCGTCTGGGCGCAGGAACCGGGTGATGGAGCCTCCCGACTGGGCCGACTCCTGAGAGGTTAAAGTGGGCTCCAGCGAAGGCTCTTTCAAGGCGTTACACCAGACGCCTTTTCGTCACTCCGCAATATTACGGGAGCAAGGTTTCCGCTGTGTTGCGGCCGGCAGATGACACCGCGTCACGAAGACGGCGCTTACGACGCGCTCTTCTGTGCGGCTTCGCCCTTGTCCGAGTAGGTGTACAGCGGCCGCGCACTTGCCTTCGACGACATCGGCAGTGATCACGACTTCCTGCACGCCGTTCAGCGTCGGAAGCTCGAACATGGTCTCCAGCAGGAAGCCTTCCATGATCGAACGCAGGCCGCGGGCGCCCGTGCGACGGGCGATTGCCTTGCGCGCGATCGAGTGCATCGCCTCTTCCTGGAAGCGCAGCTTGACGCCTTCCATCTCGAACATGCGCTGATACTGCTTGGCCAGCGCGTTCTTCGGGCGCGTCAGGATTTCGATCAGCGCCGGCTCCGACAGATCGCCCAGCGTCGCCAGGATCGGCAGACGGCCGATGAATTCCGGGATCAGGCCGAACTTCAGCAGATCTTCCGGCTCGACTTCGCGCAGCACTTCGCCCGTGCCGCGTTCGTCGGGCGAGCGGACATTGGCGCCGAAGCCCATCGACGAGCCATGCGTGCGGCTGGAGATGATCTTGTCGAGGCCGGCGAACGCGCCGCCGACGATGAAGAGGATGTTGGTCGTGTCGACCTGCAGGAATTCCTGCTGCGGATGCTTGCGGCCGCCCTGCGGCGGCACGGAGGCGACGGTGCCTTCCATGATCTTCAGCAGCGCCTGCTGCACGCCCTCGCCCGACACGTCGCGCGTGATCGACGGGTTGTCGGACTTGCGGCTGATCTTGTCGACTTCGTCGATGTAGACGATGCCGCGCTGCGCCCGCTCGACATTGTAGTCGGCATTCTGCAGCAGCTTGAGAATGATGTTCTCGACGTCCTCGCCGACATAGCCGGCTTCGGTCAGCGTCGTGCGTCGGCCATCGTGAACGGCACGTCGAGAATGCGCGCCAGCGTCTGGGCCAGCAGCGTCTTGCCGCAGCCGGTCGGGCCGATCAGCATGATGTTCGATTTCGCCAGCTCGACGTCGCCGTTCTTGCCGGACGAATTGATGCGCTTGTAGTGGTTGTGGACCGCGACCGAGAGCACTTTCTTGGCGTGCTGCTGGCCGACGACGTAGTCGTCCAGAACCTTGAAGATCTCCTGCGGGCGTCGGCACGCCTTCGCGCGACTTCATGAAGGAGGTCTTGTTCTCCTCGCGGATGATCTCCATGCAGAGCTCGACGCACTCGTCGCAGATGAAGACCGTCGGGCCCGCAATCAGCTTGCGGACCTCGTGCTGGCTCTTCCCGCAGAAGGAACAGTAGAGCGTGTTCTTCGACTCGCCGCCGCTCGCCTTACTCATGAGCTCTCCCGGACAATCAGCCCGTCCATTTCGACCGCTTTGACCGTTTGGGATCAAAGCCTTGCACGACCTGCGCCAACCGAATCGGCGCCACCGAGTTCATTCGACCACGTTAGCGCCGAGCGGATCAAGAATTGTTTAATTCCGCCAAATCCCTCGTAAATCCGAAGGGTTACGCGCCCTAACCGCCTTCCGTGCCTTCCGGACGGCGCGCCATCACCTGATCGATGATGCCGAAAGCCTTGGCCTCGTCCGCAGTCATATAGGTATCCCGGTCGAGCGCCTTTTCAATCTCGGCCACGGTTTGGCCAGTATGCTTGGCGTAAATCTCGTTCAGGCGGTGTTTCAATTTGATCACCTCCTGGGCGTGGCGGGCGATGTCGGCCGCCTGGCCGTAATAGGAGGCGCTCGGCTGGTGCACGAGGACGCGCGAGTTGGGCAGTGCGAACCTCTCGCCCTTTTTGCCGGCCATCAGACAGCAGCGACGCGGCGCTCGCCGCCTGGCCCACGCAGTAGGTGTGAACCGCGGGACGGATCAACTGCATCGAGTCGTAGATCGCCAGGCCCGCCGTGACCACACCGCCCGGCGAGTTGATGTACATGTGAATTTCTTTCTTGGGGTTCTCGGCCTCAAGAAACAGAAGCTGGGCAGTCAAAAGGCTGGCGCCGAAGTCCTCAATCGGACCAGTGACGAAGACAATCCGCTCCTTCAGAAGACGCGAATATATGTCATAGGCGCGCTCGCCGCGGGCGGTCTGTTCGACCACCATCGGAACCAGCGTGTTCATGTAAACGTCGCGCGGGTCGGCCATCGCACCTAAGCCTTTCGATTCGTTGTCGAGCCGAGACTCTTACGCGCACCAGTGCGCGTCAATCTCACATATATATAGCCGGATGCTCCTTTGCGACCATTCGGCACAAAGGGTTATTGAATGGCAAATTGTAGCGGAGCCATCCAACCTTGCGCGCTGCCGTCACGACAACCCGGCCGCGACTAACCGGCCTTCAGCTTCTCGGCAGCTTCGTCCGGATCCAGAAACAGTGTTTCGCGGTCTACCTTCTTGTCCGTGACCTCGGCAAGTTCGGCGATGAAATCGACGACCTTGTCTTCGAAGATCGGCGCGCGGATTTCAGCGGCGGCCTGCGGGTTGCTGGAGTAGAAGTTGAATACCTGCTGTTCCTGGCCGGGGAACTGACGCGCCCGCGCCATGATGGCGCGCTGCACTTCGTCCGTCGCGACCGTGATGCCGTTCTGCTCACCGACGCGCGCCAGAACCAGCCCGAGACGCACGCGGCGTTCGGCGATCTCGCGATATTCCTGCTTGAGATCGTCCTCGCTCTTGCCCTCATCCTCGGGAGTCTTGCCCTCGCGCTTGAGTTCGGCTTCGACCTGTTTCCAGATACCTTCGAATTCGCTCTCGACCATGGCCGGCGGCAGTTCGAAGGCATGCATGCCGTCGAGTGCGTCCAGGATGCGGCGCTTCATGTGCAGGCGGCTGGCGCGGGCAAAGTCGGACTTCAGCTGATCGCGAACGCGTTCCTTCAACGTGCCGAGATCGTCGAAGCCCATCTTCTTGGCGAGGTCGGCGTCGATTGCGATCGGATCGGCCTTTTTCACTTCCTTCACCGTCACGTCGAATACGGCATCCTTGCCGGCCAGCTTGGCTTCGGGATAGTCGGCCGGAAACGTCACTTTCACTTCGCGTGCGTCGCCGGCCTTGGCGCCGATGAGCTGGTCTTCGAATCCGGGAATGAGCTGGCCGCTGCCAAGGTTGAGCTGGAAGTCGTCGGCCTTGCCGCCGGGGAACTCCGCACCGTCGACTTTGCCCACGAAATTGATGACGACGACGTCGCCCTTCTCGGACGCCGCGCCTTCTTCGCGCGATGAATAGGTCTTGGACTGCTCCGCCAAACGGTTCAGCGCTTCATCGACGTCGGCGTCCCGGACTTCGCCGACCAGCCGCTCGACATGGAGCTTGGAGACGTCGGCCAGTTCGAACTCCGGCATCAGGTCGACCTTGACCGTGAATTCGAGGTCGGACTTTCCGTCCACAACCTGCTGGTACTCGCTGACCAGGTCCACTTTCGGTGGCGTCGCAGGTTTCAGGGAATTGTCCGTGATCGCCTTCTGACTCGACTTCATTGACCGCCGCCTCGACGATCTCGTTCATCATCGACTTGCCGTAGGTCTTCTTAAGGAAGGAAACCGGCGCCTTGCCCGGGCGGAAGCCCTTGAGGTGGAGGCGCGGCTTCATCTCTTCCAGCTTCCCGGTCAGCCGATCGTTGAGATCGTTCTGTGGAATAACCACCTTGAATTCCCGGCGCAGGCCTTCGGAAACGGTCGATGTGATTTGCATGTCTAGTTCCTACTCTTTCAATTCCCAACGGCCTGCCAAGGCAAAGCTGCGCGAACCGTACATCAGCCCGGCTTCACGCTGGCGCGCTACGCCGTGGCAGTCTTCGCAGCTGCGCAGCGAAGACTGGTGCGGGCGGAGGGACTTGAACCCCCACGACTTTCGTCACTGGAACCTAAATCCAGCGCGTCTACCAGTTCCGCCACGTCCGCGTCCGAGCCATGCCGGGGCCGATTTTTGAGGCCGAACCGCCGGAAGGGCGCCCCTATAACAGGGGATTTCTCATGGTGCTAGGGCTTAGGGCATCGGCCTTAAATAAAGTGCGACATCCCAGAACTTGCCGAACTTCCGGCCGATTTCGTTGTAGGTGCCGATATGTTGAAAGCCGACGGCCTTGTGCAGGCCGACTGAGGCGTCGTTGGGTAAGGTTACACCGCCAAAAGCGCGGTGGATGTCCTCGCCCGAAAGTGCGCCAAAAAGGGTCTGATAGAGCCGGCGGCCCAGACCTTTCCCGCCCTCGCCCGGCGCCAGATAGACGCTGGTTTCGATGCTGGTTTGGTAGGCCGCCTTCTCCTTGAGCCGCGCCGAGCACACCCAGCCGATCGGGTGGTTGCCACGCACCGCTACAAAGCACCGATACTTTCCGGTCTTGGAAAAACCGTCCAGCCACTCCTGCCTTTGCGCCAGCGTGAGCGGTTCGAGATCGAAGGTGACCGGGGTGTTGACGACATAGTGATTGTAGATGGCGAGGAGTTCGGGAAGGTCGCCCCGCTCCACATGCCGTATCAATACGTCAGACATTGTCTCTCAGCGCACGCAAAACGGCGGGCAGTTGGTCGGGCAAGTCTTCGGCAATCAATCCCGGTCCAAACATGTTTGCCGCCTCGCCATGCAGCCACGCGGCCATCGCGGCCGCATCAAAAGAGTCGACACCCTGAGCCATCAAACCACCGATGAGCCCGGCAAGTACATCGCCGGAACCGGCCGTCGCCAATGCAGGTGGTGCATTGCTGTTGATGATCGCGCGTCCGTCAGGCGAAGCGATGACCGTATCCGCTCCCTTCAGAAGCACGGTGCATTTTGAAATGGCAGCCGCGGCGCGTGCGGCCTCGACCTTGTTCGCCGTCTTTTGAAGCACGCCCGGAAAAAGTCGCTCGAACTCGCCATCGTGCGGCGTCAGGACAGTTGGCTCGCGGAGCATTGCGAACAGTGCTTGCGGTTCGTCTTTGAACGATGTGAGTGCATCGGCATCGAGGACCGCCGCCGCGCCGCTCGCAAGGACCGCTGCGATGAGTTCCCTGGTCGCGCGGCCCACGCCGCAGCCAGGACCGATGACGACCGAATTCAAGCGCTTGTCGTTCAGCAGCTCGCCGAGGCCGCCCGCGCCGGAAAACGGTTTGACCATGATGGCGGTGAGCGCGGCGGCATTGATCGGCACGGCATCCGGCGGGCTTGCGACGCTGACAAGACCTGCACCGGTGCGCAATGCGCCGCGTGCGGCCAGACGCGCGGCACCCGTTGCGTGGGCGGGCCCGCTGACAATGATGCAATGGCCGCGGGCGTATTTGTGGCTTTCGGCCTTGGGCCAGGGATAGCTCCAGAGCGCCGGACCGTTTTCGAAGAGTTTCGGCTTGATCTCCTCCAGTGCGGTTTCGGGAATGCCGATGTCGGCGACGACGACTTCTCCGCACCGCCCGCGCCCGGGCATCAAAAGATGCGCCGGCTTCTTGCGGAAGAACGTCACAGTGAGCGCCGCGTGAAACGCGACGCCGTCAAAGGCCTTCGCCGTGTCGCCATGGATGCCGCTGGGCACGTCAATCGCGACGATCCGATGTTTATCGGCCTCGGACGCCAGCGCCAAGCGCCGCGCCGCGCCTTCGAGCGGCCGCGACAGTCCTGCGCCGAACAGCGCATCGACGAACAGATCGGCGACGCGGCTGCTGTCTTCCAGCGCGATCGTATCGCCCGTCCAGCGCCGCGCCATCAGAGCGGCGTCGCCCCGCAAGCCGCCTATGTCTGCCAGGGTCTCAACCCAGACATCCCAGCCGCGGGCATTGAGATGGTGCGCCACGACAAATCCGTCGCCGCCATTGTTGCCGGGTCCGCACAACACGGCGCAGGGGCGCGGCGTCCAGCGTTTGCAGATTTCGTTGGCGACCATCAGACCCGCCTGCTCCATCAACGCAAAAGATGGCGTGCCGTGTCCGACCGCATAGCGGTCGGCGGCATACATCTCTTCGACGGTCAGGACTTCTGAGGTCATCGCACCCGGTAGTGATAGCGATACAGCTCGCAGGTGAATCCTAAACTCTCATAGAGCCGAATGGCAGAGACATTCGCCGCCACGACCTGAAGGCAGGCGCCCGTTGCGCCCATCTCCCGGCCGCGCTGCAGCAACGCCGAAAGGGTAGACCGCGAGAGGCCACGGCGGCGTTGTTCTGGATCAGTGACCACCCAATTCAGGCACATCATTCGCTCATGGACGGCGCCGTAGGCGACCGAGGCAATCTGGCCGCCTTCGTCGCGCGCCTCGGCGAAGAACGCCGGTATGGCGAGACTGCCGAGCACGGCGTGCAGCGCGGCGGCATCTTCGGGCGTGCGGCGTGACAAGAGACGATGGGCGTTGAGCCATTCCCGTCTCGGCCTGCCCTCATGGATGTCGAGCGCGATCGAAGGGTCGGGATCAGGCGGATGGTTTTTGCGGAAGTTCATGAACAGTGTGCAGGTCTCGTCTTCTTTCGCATAGCCGCGCGCGTCCAGCGCAAGGTCGAGAGCTTTCGGTCCGGTCGACAGGATGCGGAAGTAAGGCGGCTGGCTGTGCGCGCGATAGACGTCTTCGCAATAGGCGATCTTGTCGGCGAGCGCGCGGGTCCCCTCGCCGATCACGTTGACGGAATTGGTGCGGCGCGTCTGGCCGTTGGCGAGGCGGATGAGCCAGCCGTCGTAGAAGATTTCCTTCAGCGCGGGCCATGCGTTCATGCAGGTCTCTTCGACGCGCGCATGCAGTCTTGGTGTGTCCATGTCGTTCTCCATCGTGGCAGAACCGGACAGCGAGGAACCCGAAAACAAAAAGCCCCGCGCGATCCGGCGGGGCTTTGTGAAAGTCATCGCGAAAAATGCGCGCGCTCAACCACCCCATCGGAAGGTGGTACGGCGTCGCGAGGCGGCATTCTTCGAATTCATGGCGCGCACAATATCCAAAATCGCTCCGGCCGCAAGATGCATCAAAATCCTTTGGGCACGGCGTCGTAATGCGGGTCCGCCAGTTCGTAGGCGTAGGACGCGGCCAGAACGCCCGCATCGTCGTACATCCGGCCGACGATCTGCAGGCCGACCGGCAAACCGTCCTTGGAGAATCCGCACGGCACGCTGGCCGCCGGCTGCTGCGTCAGGTTGAACGGCACGCTGAACGGCGTCCACGCCATCCAGGCGTTTCCGTCATCGTCGAGCGGTGAAATCCGACCGACTTCGAAGGCCGTCGTCGCCAGTGTCGGCGTGAGGAGGAAGTCGTACTTCTCCATGAACACGCGCATCGCGCTGCCATAGGCGCCGCGCGCCATGTTGGCCGCGAGATAATCCTTCTTGGAAATGGCGACGCCCTCTTTCGCCATCTGGCCCAAACCTGGATCGAGCAGCGCCTTTTTTTCTTCCGGATAATCACCAAGCAGGCTGCCGGCGCCCGACCACCATAGCGTGCGGAAGATCGGACCGGGATCGCCGCCCGGCGGATCCACGAGTTCGACATGCGCGCCAAGCCGTTCGAAGCGCTTGGCTGCGGCGGCGGCCAGAGTCTCGATCTCCGGCAAGACGCGATCCGCAAAGCCCATGCGCGGACTGAACGCGATGCGCTTGCCCGCAAGTGGCGTCTCGATCTCGGCGGCATAGTCAGTCGGATAGAAAGGAAGCGAATGCCAGTCGCGCGCATCGGGCCGCGCGATGACGTTCATCAGCATCGCACTGTCGAGCGCGGTTCGGCTCATCGGTCCGACATGGGCGAGCGTGCCGAACGGCGACAGCGGATAAGCCGGCACGCGGCCAAAGCTCGGCTTGAGACCATAGATGCCCGAGAAACTCGCCGGAATGCGGATCGAACCGCCTCCGTCGGTGCCAAGACCGATCGGACAAAATCTCGCAGCGATCGCCGCCGACGTGCCGCCAGACGATCCGCCCGGCGTCTTGTGCTTGTTCCATGGATTGCGCGTGACGCCGGTGAGCGGACTGTCGGTCGAACCCTTCCACCCAAATTCCGGCGTCGTCGTCTTGCCGATCAGAACGGCCCCCGCTTCGCGCAGACGCGCGACCGCCGGCGCATCGGCGTCCCACGCCTGGTTGGGATCGACCGTGCGCGAACCGCGCAGCGTCGGCCAGCCCTTGGTGAGAAGCAGATCCTTCACCGCCACCGGCACGCCGTCTAGCGGCGAAAAGGGTTCACCGGCGAGCCAGCGGGCCTCGGACGCCTCGGCCATGGCGCGCGACGTCTCCGTATCCATGTGACAGAAGGAGTTGATCTCCGCGTCCAGCGCCTCGATCCGCGCGATGCAGCCCTCGGTGACTTCGACGGGCGACAGGTCGCGCGACGCGAACAGCGCCGACAGTTCAGACGCCGTCATCTCATGCGGGTCTTTGGACATGGCTCAGTTGACCTTGGTGAGTGGCGCTTCGCCGCCCTTTTCAATCAGGCGTAGAATAGCGCCATCGGTCTCGAATGTCGTGACGGAGCAATTGTCCGGCGAGAAATTCACGACCCGGTCGTCGCCTGTTGCGCCGCCGGCCAGAACATTGATCGCGACATAGTGCGAGAAGATCACCGTATCGGTCGTGAGCCCCGCAACGGAGGCGATGCACGCCTCGCGCCACTCCGCCAGTTCCGGCGTCACGCTGCGCCAGGAGCCGGCCATCAGGCTGCGCAGCCACTGCACCCGGCCTTCCAGTGTCATGCCCTTCGGCGAAGGAATCTCCGCAACGGCCGGCTCGATGACAGGCGTGCGGGTCCAGAGTTTGGCGAGCGGCACCGCGGTTTCCTGCGTACGGCGCAAGGGACTCGAAAGGATCGGAAGCGGCCCCAGCGGGTGAAGTTTCTCGGCGACCGCCTTCGCCTGCGCATGGCCAAGCTCATCAAGACCGGGGTCCATGCCCTCGCCGAAGCCTGCGGCTGCTTTGCCGTGCCGAACCATGTAAATGCGTGCCATCGTTCTTTCCTGGATTTACGTGTGCCATTCGATTCCGATCTGCCGGTTTCGGTAGCCACCAAATTTTTTTCAAAAATTTCGGGATCAATTCCGTCTCGTTTGAGCCAACCGCCTGACGGAGCACGATAATGCCGCTGGATAGCCCGCGACGCATTCATGCCGGGACGCACCGTGAGCGGACCTCGAGGATACTGGAGCCTTCGAACTTGGAAGCATCATTCGGCAACAAAATTGTTCGGCGATTTGCTCCACACTTTTTCCTCGGCAGGTTCGTTCATTTGCACTCCTCCATGCGAAACCGTCGAACGATTATATAGGAATACTGTCCTCTATTTGCAAGTGGCATGGTCCGCAACAGCGGGCCGTGACAACCAGCGCCTGAGACCATCTCCATTCAATTTAGTCGGAACAGGTTCGTCACGTCGCCCGGCGTGACGGTACCAGGCTGGCCGAGCATTTCTTCGCGCGTCATCCGGTCAAGCGTCGCATCGTCGTCGGGCGTGTGGGCGAGGAAGCGCTTTCCGTCTTCGAGCCGGCCGATGACAATGCCAAAGCGCTTGCCGCGGCGGTCGACCACGACGGTGTAGGTTTCCACCGTCGCCTTGCCGTTCGGTTTCTCGACGACTTGCGGATGCGCCATCGCATCGAGGTCTTTCTGATAACTCTTGGGATCTTCGCGCTTCCACGCACCCACAGTCGGCTTCGTCGAATAGATGCCGGCCGAGTGCTTGGTCACGTACCAGCCATTGCCGGTGCAGAGGCCGAACTTGCCCGGCGCTGCCCGCACCTTGTCCATCATCTGCACGATGGAATGCATGACATAGTTGTTCCCCGGACCGCCGAAGTAAGGAAGACCGCCCGTGATCGTCAGGCCGCGCGGATCGTCGGTTGCGATGCCGAGCTCCTGACAGCCGATTTCCACGGCCGACGGGAAGCACGAATAGAGATCGATGAAGGATACATCGCCGACGCCGATGCCGGCCATCGCGAACGCCTTCCTGCCCATCGTGCGGATGGCAGGCGACGAATGATAGTTCACGCGCTCGCTGACGTTCCAGATATCGTTCGCATCGCCGCAGCCATGCAGGAAAACCCATTTCGATTCCGGAATGCCAAGTTCGCGCGCCTTGGCGACGCTCGTCATCACGACGGCGGCGGCCATGTCCACTTCGATCACGGCGTTGAGATATTTCGTGTAGGGAAAGCCGACGAAGCGGTTCTTTTCCGACGGCGTCGAGATTTCTTCCGGCGAGCGATAGGTCGGAAACCAGGAATTCGGATTCTCCGACGCAACCTTGGTGAAGGGCGAGAAGAATTTCCCCAGCCATTTGAGCTGTTCCGCCGGAGTGCGGTGCTTCTCGCCGCGCAGGCTGTTCTCGAACAGCGGATAGACGTTCACCGGGAATGCAAAACCGTGGCGGCGTTCATAGTCGCTCGTGCCGGGACGCGTGTCGCCGATCTCGACCGGATCGTCGCCCGGGTCGACATCGGGTCCCTTGTTCCAGCCAAGGTCGACGCCCTGCTTCATCGAGGCCAGCAGGGACGCGATGTATTCGGCGCCGGCGAGCAGCGCGACGTCGCATTCGCCATTGGCGATTTCTTCGGCCGTGCGATTGACCAGCCATTGCGGCGTGTTGCCGCCCGTCGCGGTGTAGAACATGCGGCGCGGCGTGGCGCCGAGCCTGTCGGCCAGACTGTGCGGCGGATTGCGGAACATGCGCTTGGGCAGCCGGCCCTGATCGCCCGGAGAGTCCGCGGTGAAGCGCACGACAGTAATCGTGTCGATCGCGCCCGCGAGATTCTTCGCGCCCGTGTCGGCCATCGCGCGGCGCGAAACTTCTTCGAGCATCGCGATGGGATGAAGGCTCTCGGCAAGCTTGCCTTCGCGCGCCGTCCTCTGCGTGAACTGCGCGCCGCCGACGAGAATGGGTGTGCGGGGATCGATCTCTGTCATGGTCAGGTTCTCTTGTTTGTGAAATGGCGCGCAAGCCGGGCGATGGACTCTTCGAGGACAGTCCGCTTTTTGCAGAAAGCGAAGCGCACCAGATTGCCGGGCCTGCCGTCCTTGTAGAACACGCTCAGCGGGATCAGAGCCACGCCGGCCTCGCGCACCAGCCGCTCGCAGAACACACGATCCGGTTCATTTGTGAGCCCGCTTATGTCCGCGGTGAGAAAATATGTGCCTTCGCAGACGAGCGGCTTGAAGCCCAGCCGCGCGATGCCATTCGCGAGAATGTCGCGCTTCGCCTCCAGCTCGCGCGTCAGCTCCAGCGTGAAGTCCATCTCATGTTCCAGACCATAGGCGACGCCGATCTGCAGCGCCGCCGGCGTGGTGAAGGTGATGAACTGATGCGCCTTGGAGACGACATCGACCAGCGGCGGCGGACCCGTGACCCAGCCGACCTTCCATCCTGTCAGGGAGAACATCTTTCCTGCCGAGCCGATCCGCACGCAGCGCTCGCGCATTCCGGGAAGGCCGATCAGCGGCGGGCTCACCTTGCCGTCGAATACCAGATGCTCGTAGACCTCGTCGCAGATCACGACGGCGTCCGTGTCCTTCACGACGCGCGCCAGCGTCGCGATCTCCTCGCGGTCGAACACGCGGCCGATGGGATTGAGCGGCGTGTTGATCAGAATCGCGCGCGTCTTCGGCCCGACGACTGCCCGCAAGGCTTCTTCGGTCAGTCGCCAATCCGGCGGCGCGAGTTTCACGCTGCGCACGACAGCGCCCACCGCTTCCGCGATGGGGCGATAGCAATCGTAGGACGGCTCGATGAGCACCACTTCGTCGCCCTGCCCGGCCAGGCCCATGATCGAAGCGGTCAGCGCTTCGGTGGCGCCCGAGGTGACCAGCACTTCGCTCTCGGGATCGAAGCTGAGATCGTAGAAGCGCTTCGCATGCGCTGCGATGGCGCGGCGCAGTTCGATCCGGCCCTTCATCGGCGGATATTGGTTGGGCCCCTCGATCAGCGCGCGAGAGGCGGCCTCGCGCAACGCGAGCGGTCCGTCCTCGTCGGGAAAGCCCTGGCCGAGATTGATCGCGCCATGCTCGGCGGCCAGCGCCGACATGACCGTGAAGATCGTCGTGCCCTGACCGGCGAAAACGGGATTGAAATGGGGCTTGCGGCTGTCGCTCATTGGGGGCGACTGTCGCAAAGGCCGACGATGACTGACAATATCTCAGCCGCGCGCGTTGAGCCTGTTATTTCATCTCTTTGTCTGTTTTTTATGCAGTTTTCCGGCACGCGATATTTTGCCCCCTCTAACCCCTTGAAATTACTTGTGAGCATCTGCGGAAAAACCGGCACAAGTCCTGCTAAATCCTTAACAGCGCGGTGTAACTAGACCGCCGAGGAGACATGCATGAAGAAGATCGAGGCGATCATCAAGCCGTTCAAGCTCGACGAAGTGAAAGAGGCGCTGCAAGAGGTCGGTGTGCAGGGCATCACCGTGACCGAGGCCAAGGGTTTTGGCCGCCAGAAGGGCCATACCGAACTCTATCGCGGCGCGGAATATGTCGTCGATTTCCTGCCCAAGGTGAAGATCGAGATCGTCGTCGACGACGGACGCGTCGCAAGCGTCCGTGGATGCGATCCAGAAGGCTGCGCGCACGGGACGCATCGGCGACGGCAAGATATTCGTCCTGAATGTCGAGGAAGCGATCCGCATCCGCACCGGCGAGACCGGCGCGGACGCAATCTGAAATCCCATGTTGGGTAAGACAACTTTTTATAAGGGGAAGACTGGAAACCATGGCAAATAGTCCGCAAAGCATTCTGTCGATGATCAAGGCCAAGGAGGTCAAGTTCGTCGATGTGCGTTTCACCGACCCGCGCGGAAAGTGGCAGCACGTGACGTTCGATCTGTCGATGGTCGACGAAGACTTCCTCACCAACGGCACGATGTTCGACGGCTCGTCGATCGCGGGCTGGAAGGCGATCAACGAATCCGACATGACGCTGGTGCCCGACCTGGACACGGCGGTGATCGATCCGTTCTTTGCCGCCACGACGCTCGTTCTGATCTGCGACGTCGTCGAGCCGACGACCGGCCAGCGCTATGGCCGCTGCCCGCGCTCGATCGCCAAGGCCGCCGAGAAGTACGTCAATTCGTCGGGCGTCGGCGACACGACCTATTTCGGCCCGGAAGCCGAATTCTTCATCTTCGACGATGTGCGTTTCGACGTCTCGATGAACAGGGGCTTCTACTACATCGACTCGATCGAAGGCGCGTACAACACCGGCACGGAATACGAACAGGGCAACCTTGGCCACCGTCCGCAGGTCAAGGGCGGCTACTTCCCGGTTCCGCCGGTGGACTCCGCGCAGGACATGCGCGGCGAAATGCTCGCGATCATGGGCGACATGGGCATCCAGCCGGAAAAGCACCACCACGAAGTCGCAACCGCGCAGCATGAGCTCGGCTTCAAGTTCAACACGCTGACCAAGTGCGGCGACTACATGCAGATCTACAAGTACGTCATCCACCAGGTGGCGGCGGCGTACGGCAAGTCGGCGACGTTCATGCCCAAGCCGATCCTGGGCGACAACGGCTCGGGCATGCATGTGCATCAGTCGATCTGGAAGGGCGGCAAGCCGCTGTTCGCCGGCTCGGGTTATTCCGATCTGTCCGACATGTGCCTCTACTACATCGGCGGCATCATCAAGCACGCCAAGGCGCTCAACGCGTTCACCAACCCGCTGACGAACTCCTACAAGCGGCTGATCCCGGGCTTCGAAGCCCCGGTTCTGCTGGCCTATTCGTCGCGCAACCGTTCGGCTTCGTGCCGCATTCCCTACTCGGCCTCGCCGAAGGGCAAGCGCGTCGAAGTCCGCTTCCCCGATCCGGGTGCGAACCCGTATCTGGCCTATGCGTCGATGCTGATGGCAGGTCTCGACGGCATCGAGAACAAGATCCATCCCGGCGATCCGATGGACAAGGACCTCTATGCCTTGCCGCCGGAAGAGCTCAAGCAGGTGCCGACGGTTTGCGGCTCCTTGCGCGAAGCGCTGGAAAGCCTCGACAAGGATCGCGCCTTCCTCAAGAAGGGCGGCGTGTTCAGCGACGACTTCATCGACAGCTACATCGAGCTGAAGATGAGTGAAGTGTATGCCTTCGAGCACACGCCGCATCCGATCGAATTCAAGATGTACTATTCGGTCTGAATGTTTCCTCCCCCGGCGTTCCGGGGCGGCGTCTGGCGTAGCAAGACGGAGGGGGCTGGCCCGGTGTCGGCTCCCTCCTCTGCTTAGCGGTGCACCACGACAGCCGTTCGGCCGCCCAGCACCCAAGTGTCCGCGCTCGACCCAAATGTATGGACGCTGCGTTTCGCGGCCCATTTGATCGGCTCGCGGGCCGTGGCCTTGTCGGGAGTACGCACGCACCTTTGATCTCATTGGCGGACGATCATGAGGGTTTACGAGATCGAGTGCGTAGACAAGCTGCTTTTCCCTTTGTTTTGGGTCTAAATAGTAAAAACAAGGAGAGCTCGAAAATGGCGCTGAAAGTCGTCGGCTCAGGTTTGGGCCGCACCGGTACCAAGTCCATGCAGACCGCATTGAACATTCTGGGCTTTGGACCCTGCCACCACATGATCGAGGTGTTCAAACATCCTGAGAGCATGGCCCTGTGGATCGAGGCCGGAGCCGGACGGCCGGATTGGGATGCGATCTTCAAGGACTATCATTCGATGGTGGACTTTCCGGGCGCCGCATACTGGCGCGAAATTGCCGCTTACTATCCCAACGCAAAGGTTCTGCACACGCTGCGCGACCCCGACAAATGGTTTGAATCCACCCAAGCGACCATCTTCGCACCAAGCGGGCCCGCCTTCCGCGACGGGCCGATGTCCGCCTTCTTCAATAGTTTTGTGGTTCCATTCCGGGAGCACATTCATGATCGCGCCTTCATGACCGACTACTTCCGCCGGCACACGGAGGAGGTGAAGGCCACGATTCCCGCGAACAGGCTTTTGATCTACGAGGTCGGTGAGGGTTGGGAGCGTCTGTGCCAGTTCCTCGGCGTACCCGTACCCAACGAGCCTTATCCATCGGAAAACTCGAGAGCGGAGTTCATCGGCCGGGTGCCCGGGCTGTCGAACGCTGCAGGCCCCGTACGGACCTGAGCTCGAAGGTACCTTTGTTGGTATCTCAAACGCCGCGTATTTTAAGTCGTTGCTTGGCGCAAATTGCTCCAGACGACCTGCCCGATGCCGAAGATCGCGAGGACCGCCCCATACACGACCCAATGACGGTCGCCAACCATAAAACCTCGGCGAAATGCAAGGTTGAGACCTTGCAGGACCCATACTGATCCCATTGCGATCATCAACAGTCCGACGACGCTGCTTACGATTCTCATCACAATGTTGAATGTGCCCCACATACGACACCCCGATCGGTTGCTCATCGGCAACCTAGCAGGCTTCAGACTGCGTAGCTAAGGCTCCTCACGCCGCCGACAATATCCAATGTCCGCTTTCGACATAACACAGCCTCCCCCTTTCTAGGGGGAAAGCTTTATGCCGCTGCGGCTCCTTTGCTCTCGGCTTCGGGCGCGTTCACCGGCAGCACGACATAGGCGCAGCAGCCCTTGCCCGGCTCGCTTTCCAGCCACGCGCGTCCGCCATGCAGCTCGGCGAGGCCGCGCACGAGCGCGAGCCCGAGCCCCGTGCCGCCAGCCTGACGGTCATAGCGATTGTCGACCTGGCTGAACGGCGTGAATATCTTGTCGAGCTTTTCGCGCGGAACGCCCGGGCCATTATCCTGAACCGAAATCTGGAAGCCTCCGCTTCGCGCGGCTTCGGCGCGCACGACGATGCGTCCCCCTTCGGGCGTGAACTTCACCGCGTTGGAACAGAGGTTGATCAGGATCTGCTTGAGCGCGCGCTCGTCGGCATAGAGCGGCGGGCACGCGGGATCGATCTCGATGGCGAGGGTCTGCTGGCGTTCGCGCGCCTTGGCGCCGATCAGCTTGAGCGCGATGTCGAAGGTGCGATGCGCATCCAGCGGATGCGGCGCAATCTCCATTTTGCCGGCTTCGATCTTGGCGACGTCCAGCAGGTCGTTGATCAGGCTGAGAAGATGGGCGCCAGAGGAGTGAATGTCGCCGGCATATTCCTTGTAGCGCTTCGAACCCACCGGACCGAAGCACTCTTCGGCGATGATTTCCGAGAAGCCCAGAATGGCATTCAGCGGCGTGCGCAGCTCATGGCTCATATTGGCGAGGAACGCGGTCTTGGACGCGTTGGCCGTTTCGGCCTCGAAGCGCTTGCGCAGGGCTTCGTCGCGCGTCTCTTCGAGCTCGCGCGCCAGGTCTTCGACCTGGAAACGCAGGCGCGCATCTTCGTCGACGCGGCGCGCCAGCCTGCGGCCATCGTAGAAAATCTGCGCGGTGAAGACGGGAATGAAAACCGCCGTGCCATAGTCGACGAGGGAATTTCCGAACGCGAAGCGAAGCGCCGCCACCGCCGTGATCGGCGCGAGACAGGCCAGGAACATGTCCATATTGCTGGAGCGGCTGACGGCGAGACCGGCAAGCATCGCCATCGTCGCGCCGGCGAGGAAGATATGGTTGATCTGGCTCGACGGATCCCACAGCAGCCAGGGAGCAAGACCCCACACGGCGTTGATGAAGACCTGCAAGAATGTCATACGGCCGAACCAGGGCCGCACGGCTTCGTAGTTCCTCTGTCCCGCCGTCGATGTCCGGTAGTGCGAGACGATGTTCGAGGCGAGGAACATCGTGATGGCCATGACGCATGGCAGAAGAATCGTCTGCTCGAATGGACGATGGCCGAGACGGCCGAAGGAGTCCGAACCCAGCCAGGCCAGCACCAGCGCCCAGATCGGCGACCCAAAGCGCGACGTGTGCACGGCTTCGGCGATGAGATCGAGCTGAGCGCTGAGGACGCGCACGTCCGCACTCCGCCTCACTCTCAATTGCTGTCCGAAGCCCACCGATTGCCCCTGCTTCCGCTCCACTTTCTGCGGAACTGGAGGGGATCGTACGGGCGGTGTCTTAAAATATTCTGAGACGGGTAAACGCAACCGGCACCACCGCTGGTGTTTAGCGGGATCGATGGCTAACGATTGGTAAAAGTCCCTGCGCGGCGAAGTGCCAGTGCGGAATTGTCGCGAAAAGCACGCGAATTGCCCTGTCGCTGGCGCCGGCGAGCGTAGAGTGTCGCGTCTGGCCGGGTCAAAACCGTTTCGCGCGGGGAAGTTTTCGTTAACGTAGGAAAACTTCGCGAATCGCGCCCAGACCCAACTTGTCCGCAAAGAGACGATGGCAAAAGCACCTGACCTGTTCGACGCCGGCGAACCTTCTTCGAAGGGCTATACTGCCAAGGATATCGAGGTTCTCGAGGGGCTGGAGCCTGTCCGCCGGCGGCCCGGCATGTATATCGGCGGTACCGACGAGCGCGCCCTGCACCATCTGGCGGCCGAAATCCTCGACAATGCGATGGACGAAGCCGTCGCGGGCCACGCCAACCGCATCGAGATGGAATTGGCGGCCGGCGATGTGCTGACCATTCGCGACAATGGCCGCGGCATTCCCGTCGATCCGCATCCCAAGTTCAAGAACAAGTCCGCGCTCGAAGTGATCATGACGACGCTGCATGCCGGCGGAAAGTTCGGCGGCAAGGTCTACGACACATCAGGCGGTTTGCACGGCGTCGGTGCGTCGGTGGTCAACGCGCTGTCGGAATGGATGGAAGTCGATGTCGCGCGCGACAAGCATGCGCACAAGATGCGCTTCGAGCGCGGCCACGCGGCGGGCAAGCTGAAGGATCTCGGCGCGGTGAACCGGCGCGGCACCATCGTGTCGTTCAAGCCCGACTTTCAGATCTTCGGCAGGGACACGCACTTCTCGCCGGCACAGCTCTACCGCATGGCGAAGTCCAAGGCCTATCTGTTCCGCGGCGTCGAAATCCGCTGGAAGTGCGATTCCTCGCTGATCAAGGGCGAAACGCCGGCCGAGGATACGCTGAAGTTTCCGGGCGGCCTGCTCGACTTCCTGCGTTCGGAAGTGGTCGGCAACCACACGGTCACGTCGCGCGAATTCTCCGGCCGCACCGAAAATCGCGACGGCAAGGGTGCGGTCGAATGGGCCGTGACGTGGACGCCGCAGATCGATCCCTTCGTCCACTCCTATTGCAACACGATTCCGACTTCGCAGGGCGGCACGCATGAACAGGGACTGCGCAACGCCCTGACGAAAGCGCTGCGCAGCCATGGCGAGCGCACCAACAACAAGAAGACGGCGCTCGTCACCGCCGACGACGTGATGGCCGCCTGCTGCGCGGTTCTGTCGGTGTTCATCCGCGAGCCGGAATTCCAGGGCCAGACCAAGGACAAGCTGTCATCGCCGGATGCGCAGCGTCTCGTCGAAAACGTCATGCGCGATCACTTCGATCACTGGCTCGCCGAGAGTCCGCAGGAAGCCGACAAGCTTTTCGAATTCGTGGTCGAGCAGGCCGAAGACCGGCTCAAGAAGCGCCAGGAAAAGGAAACCGCGCGCAAGTCGGCGACGCGAAAGCTGCGCCTGCCGGGCAAACTCGCGGACTGCACGCGCGACGCGGCGGCGGGAACGGAAATCTTTCTCGTCGAAGGCGACTCTGCCGGCGGTTCGGCCAAGCAGGCGCGCGATCGCGCGACGCAGGCGATCCTGCCCCTGCGCGGCAAGATCCTGAACGTCGCGAGCGCGGCGGCCGGCAAGCTGCAGCAGAACCAGGAGCTCGCCGACCTTGTCCAGGCGCTCGGCTGCGGCACCGGCGCAAAATATCACGACGATGACCTGCGCTATGACCGCGTGATCATCATGACGGACGCCGACGTCGACGGCGCGCACATCGCCTCGCTGCTGCTGACGTTCTTCTATCGCGAGATGCCGCGGCTGATCGCGCACGGCCATCTCTATCTCGCCATGCCGCCGCTCTATCGCATGACGCAGGGTTCGAAAACCGAATATGCGCGCGACGATGCGCATCGCGAGCAACTCCTAAAAACTGTCTTCAAGGGCAGCAGCAAGGTCGAGGTCGGCCGCTTCAAGGGCCTGGGCGAGATGATGCCGGCGCAGCTCAAGGAAACGACGATGAAGCCCGGCAACCGCACGCTTGTCCGCGTCGACATCGCCGAAGACGAGCGGGAGAGCACCGAGGACCTCGTCGAGCGGCTGATGGGCAAGAAGCCCGAACTGCGCTTCCAGTACATCCAGGAAAACGCGCAGTTCGCCACCAACGTGGACGTCTAGGGCAGCTTCAGCTTTCCCAGCACGATCGTCGTGTCGCCGGACTGGGACGCAACCGTCGTAGCAGGCCTGACGTTCTCCAGCCGCGACCCGTCGGGCGGCAGACCGAACCGCTGTTCGCCGACGACGACCTGCGCCGGCCGTTTTGAATCGAAGTCGAGCGCCACGGTCATGGAGCGGCAATCGCGCGTCACACAGCCGAAGATCGTGCCCCAGGGATTGAGCGACTGTTTGGCGGGAACGAACGTCTTGCCCTCGAATTCGATCTTCACGAGACCCGCCTCGCCGGGAACGGCGACAAACATCTCGTTGGCGTCGACGGACCCTTGCAACGTAATCGTGACGCGGCGGCCCGAGCCTTGCGGCGTGCTGGTGACGACGGCGGCCGGGGCGGCGAAGCGCGAGGCACCGGCCGGCGCGACGTAGGACGGCTGGAACCTTGTAGGCGCAATGCGCTCGGGCTTGCGCGAGAACGGCGCCGCATCGCGGAACGCTTTGGGCAGCGAACCTCTCGTGTCGATCGCCCATACCGTTCTGCCGGCAACATGATCGTCGACGAAATCGATATTCAGCCTTTGCGGCGCGATCTCGCTATGGGCCGGCTGCATGCCTGCCACGAACGCGGCGACGACCGCGGCTCCGCCGAGAACCGAAACAAGCCCCGCCCAGGCGCGATGCGTCAGCGGATGCGCCGCCAGAAGCGGCAGAAGCGTGATCGCGCCGAACGCGACGGGAACCGTGAACAGCGGATGGAGCGCGAGGCCCTGCACGCTTTCCGCGGTCGCAGAGAGCGAAAACCAGATCAGCAGCGGCAACAGCGCGGCCAACGTCATCGCCGTCATGCCGGCGGTTCCGTTCCACGCCCCCGCAATCCGTGATTGCGCCAGAACGAGCACCGATCCGATCAGCGCCGGGAAGAGAAAGTACGGGCTCAATCCAGGCAGGAGCGCCGCCGTGACGACGCCGAGGCCCGACATCCACATCCACACAGACAGCGCCGCCATGCGTGCATTGGCGAGACGTGAAACCAGGATCGTCATTGCCGCGACACCCAGGCCTAGCGCGATGCGCAGGAAAATCGGATGCGCGTAGGATGGATCACGCTGTTCGGATATCAGGGCTGCCAGTTCATGCAGGATCCAGCCGAACGCCGCGCTGCCCACGATCACTGAGAGTGGCGCCGCGATGGCGGAAAGCCTGCGGCCAATTCCGAGACCTTCGCCGCGTGACAGAAACGCGGCGAGCAGCAGGAGCGCGAATGTGAGGAGGGCCAGAGGAAGCGCCCAGCTTGCCGCCAGGCGCGGCAGGAACTGGCCCAGCAGCGTGAGATAGACATCGTCGCCGCCTTTAAGCGTTGCAAAATCGGTCTGCATCAGTCCGCTTGCGACGCCGAGCAGATTGTCGCCATGCATCTGAAGCGTCGACTGGCTGAGATTGGCCCTGCGGTCGAGCGCCGTGTGGTAGTGCGCGATCCGTCCGATGAAGCCGAAATTGAACGAGGTAAAGCCCCGATCGATGAACAAGGTCAAATCGGTGTCGTTCGGCAACAGCTTGTAGATCACCGCGAACAGCGAACCCGTCGCATATTCGGGGACATTGCGTGCATAGAGATCGATCAGCGGCCCGTCGCCCGGACTCGTCTGGAACAGCAGGCTCGGTCCCTGATTGCCGCGCGCCTCGACATTGACGACCGCGCCGGCGCGCGCCTTGAGCGCAGAATTGTCCAGGAACGCCGCCGCGCCCAGCAGTCCGGCTTCCTCACCATCGGTGATGAGGGCAAGAACGGGATGCACCGTCTTCATGCCACGCGCCTTCAGCGCGCGAACGGTTTCCAGCACGGTGGCGACACCGGACTGATCGTCAGACGCTCCCGGACCCGCGGGAACGGAGTCGTAATGCGCCATGAGGACGATCGCCTTGCCTTCACCCGGCGCAACCTCGGCAAGAATGTCCTCGGCCGTGCCGCAGGCGAAGAAGCCGTATTTCGCACGGCCCTCACAGCCGATCCCGCGATAGATACTCGTCTCGACACCGAGCGCCGCGAACTCGGCGCGGATGCGGTCGCGCACCGCTTGATTGGCGGCGGTGGAGACGGGATGCGGAATCTCCGGTCCGAGAAGACGCTTCAGCGTTTTGTTCGCGCGCGCGGCGGAAAATTCGCTGGCGGGCGCATCAAGACCGAGCGGCCGGGGCTGTCCGTTGAACGCGCTGCCGATCAGCCAGATCGCCAACGCGACAAGCGCCAGACTGACGACGCGCGCAATCGCGTCTGCGCTTTTCAACTCCATGAATCCCCTCCGCCTGAAGGGCGAGCGTTGCCCGCCGGACCTCGCTTGTCGAGGGGTCAGGCGGCGACAGGAACGGGCGGCGCCGGGTGCTGTGGCCGGAACGGCTGGATCATCTGTCCGGCAAATCCTTCGGGCATCGGATCGTCGATGCCGAACACGGTCGGCTGGCGGCGCGGCATGAAGAACGTGCCGAACAGGATGTCCCAGAACGGAAATGCGCCGGCAAAATTCTTGTCCAGACCTTCGTCCGCCTTGGTGTGATGCCAGCGATGAAAGGCGGGGCTGACGAAGACTTTGCGAAACGGCCCCAGGTCCCAGCTCACATTGGCGTGGACCATGATGGCGTAGAACGTCGTGATCGGCGCGTAGAGCGCGACGGTCGTCAGATTGAATCCGAGCGCGACGAGCGGCACAGCCTGGATCAGCCTGGCGCCGATGTCGTTGACCGGATGGAGCCGCACGGACGACAGCCAGTCGAGCTCGGTCGACGAATGGTGCACGGCATGGAAGCGCCAGAGCTGCCTGCCGTGGAACAGCCGGTGCTGCCAATAGCCGAAGAAATCGCCGATGACGAAGACTTCGATGGCCTGGAGCCAGACCGGCTGTGTCGAAAGGATTCCATGGCCTTGCGCCAGTGTCTTGAAGTGCAATCCGAAGATCGCGACGAGCGGCAGCACGGCGATGGCAATCGCGACAGGCGTCACGGCCTTGGTGACGATCGGCGTCCACAGCCAATAGATGCAGTCGGTAAGATAGCCCTTGCGCAGGATCTTCTGGCCGCGCACCGACGGCCAGAACCGGGCGATCAGCCAATAAAGCGCCGTCAGCACGACGAAGGCGACGAGAAGGCCGATGGCGCGATGGGTGAACTGGATCATGCGGATAGAACGTCTGGCGCCTTTCGGTCCGTCGATTTACACCATTTTGGCGGGCAGCCGATGACGTCGGCGTCCGCGTCATAAGGGCCACCACTGGTTGACAAAACGCCGCGCCACCCTATGTTGCACTGCATATAGGAGTCGGCTGCCAATTTGGGATAGCCGCTGGGCGTCCGCGATACGCCCCTATTTAGGAGCGTGCGACGACCATTGTGACGAACGCCGGTACGGAAACCGGCATCGAAGAAGCCGTTGATTCAACTTCTTCACCTGCTGAAGCCAGCTTGCCCATCACCCTACCCGAAGACGGGTTCAAATCCCTTGGGCTCTCGCCCGAGATTTTGAAGGCGGTGGCCGAGAGCGGCTACACCACCCCAACCCCCATTCAGGCACAGGGCATTCCCCATGTGCTGCAGCGGCGCGACATCATCGGCATCGCCCAGACCGGCACCGGCAAGACGGCGTCGTTCACCCTGCCCATGATCGAGATGCTGGCGCGCGGCCGCGCCAAGGCGCGCATGCCGCGCTCGCTTATTCTCGAGCCGACGCGCGAACTCGCCGCCCAGGTGGCCGAGAGCTTCGAGAGTTACGGCAAGTACAACAAGCTTTCGATGGCGCTGCTGATCGGCGGCGTGTCGTTCGACGACCAGGACAAGAAGCTGGATCGCGGCGTCGACGTGCTGATCGCGACGCCGGGCCGCCTGCTCGATCATTTCGAGCGCGGCAAGCTGATGCTCAGCCAGGTCAAGATCCTCGTCATCGACGAAGCCGACCGCATGCTCGACATGGGATTCATTCCCGACGTCGAACGCATCTGCAAGCTGATCCCGTTCACGCGCCAGACTCTGTTCTATTCGGCGACGATGCCGCCGGAAATCCAGCGCCTCACCGAACAGTTCCTGCACAATCCGGTCCGCGTCGAAGTCAGCCGCCCGGCGACCGCGGCGACGACGATCCTGCAGCATATCGTGAATATTCCGGCCAATGACTGGGCCAAGCGCGAAGCGCTGCGCCGCCTCATCCGCGAGGCCGAGCCCACGCTTAACAACGCGCTCGTGTTCTGCAACCGCAAGCGCGACGTCGATGTCGTGGCGAAATCGCTCGCCAAGCACGGCTTCAATGCCGCGCCGCTGCACGGCGATCTCGATCAGTCTCTTCGCACCAAGACGCTCGACAGTTTCCGAACCGGCGAACTGAAGATTCTCGTCGCCAGTGACGTGGCGGCGCGCGGCCTCGACATTCCCGCCGTGAGCCACGTGTTCAATTTCGACGTGCCGTTCCACGCCGACGACTATATCCACCGCATCGGCCGCACGGGCCGCGCCGGACGTGCCGGTTACGCCTACATGCTGGCGACGCCGCGCGACGACAAGCAGGTCGATGCCATCGAACGTCTGACCAAGATACCCATCGCGCGCCAGATCATGGAAAACATCGAGGTGCGCGAAGACCGCAAGCCCCGCCGCGACGACGACAAGCGGCGCGGCAACGCTTCTCGCGACCGCAATCGCAAGGACAAGTTCCGTCCCGACAAGTTCCACGACCATGTAGCGCCGATGGAACCTGCGCCGGCCGTCGAAGAAGCCGCCGCTCCCATCGTGCAGGAAGCCCCTGTCGTGCGTGCGCCGGAACCGGTGGTGGCGCGCGCCGAACCGCGGCCTGAGAAGAAACACGAGCCGCGGCGTGAGCAGTATCGTCCGGCACAGAAAAAGCGCGAGCCGGAACATCGTGCAAGTCACGATCGCAAGAACGACGCGACGCCGGTGAAGCCGGAAAAGCATCAGTTGCCTGCGTTCTTGTTCCGCCCCGTGCCGCTGCCCAAGAAGGCCGACGCGGGAGGGTGAGCGCGTTCGCGCACCTGGAAGATCACATCGCCAAATGGCGGCTGACGCCCGATGGCAAGCCTTTCGAGACGCACAGTTCGTGGCTCTGCTTCGTTGAGCGCGACGGCGAGCGCGCCCTTCTGAAGGCCTTCAAGCCCGGAAGCGACGAGGCGCCGGGTGCGCGCTACCTCGGCGCGCACAAAGGGCGCGGCGCGGTTCGTGCCCTGGAGGGCGACGATCAGGCGATCCTGGTCGAACGCATCTTTCCCGGAACGCGATTGACGGCTTTGCCGCTCGAAGGCCGCGACGACGAAGCCACCAACATCATCTGCGACACAATCGAGAAGCTGCAATCGAGCGGTGCCGATACGAGCGGCTGGCCCGGTCATGACGCTCATGCCGACCAGTTCACGCGCCGCAAGCCTGTTCCGCCGATCACGTCGCAGATCGCCGCCCGGGCGCACGCGCTATTTCTGGAACTGGATGCTTCGCAGAATTCGCGCGTGCTGCTGCACGGCGATCTGCATCACGAGAACATCCTGCTCGACGAAAAACGCGGTTGGCTCGCCGTCGATCCGAAGGGAGAGATCGGAGAACTCGCCTACGAGCTCGCCGCACCGCTGCGCAATCCCCTCGATAGCCCAGCCCTTTTCATGTCGCCGGCCCAGATGGACCGCCGCGTCCGCATCTATTGCGAACGGTTGGCGCTCGACCGCCGGCGCGTTCTTGGCTGGTGCTTTGCGCGCAATGCAAGCGCCGCGATGTGGTATGCCGACCGCACGCCGGAGCCGAAACGCGAAAAGGCCTGGCCGGCGGCGACGCTCACCGCACTCAAGCTTCTGGAAGAATCCAAAGGAACCTGAACATGCCGCTCAAGAACAGATCCGCCGTCGTCACCGGTTCCACCAGCGGCATCGGTCTTGCCATTGCTCGTGCACTCGCCAAGGAAGGTGCGAATGTGACGATCAACGGCTTCGGCGACGCGGCCGGAATCGAGACGGAACGCGCGGGCATCGAAAAGGAATTCGGCGTGAAGGCGCTCTACTCCGCCGCCGACATGACGAAGCCCGCCGACATCGCCGGCATGATTGCCGCCGCCGAGAAGGCGTTCGGCGCGGTCGACATCCTCGTCAACAATGCCGGCATTCAATATGTCTCGCCGATCGAGGATTTCCCGGTCGAGAAATGGGACCAGATCATCGCCATCAATCTCTCTTCGGCCTTTCACGGCATGCGCGCCGCAGTGCCCGGCATGAAGAAGCGCGGCTGGGGCCGCATCATCTCGACGGCGTCGGCGCACTCCCTCGTCGCCAGCCCGTTCAAGTCGGCTTACGTCTCGGCCAAACACGGCATCGCCGGTCTGACCAAGACCATCGCGCTCGAAACGGCCACGTTCGGCATCACCGTGAACTGCATCAGCCCCGGTTATGTCTGGACGCCGCTGGTCGAGAAACAGATTCCAGACACGATGAAGGCGCGCAACATGACAAAGGACCAGGTCATCAACGACGTGCTGCTCGCCGCCCAGCCGACGAAGCAGTTCGTCACCCCCGACGAAGTCGCCGGCATAGCCGTCTTCCTCTGCTCGGACACAGCCAAGCAGATCACCGGCGCGAACATCTCGGTCGACGGCGGCTGGACGGCGGCCTGAGGCTGCACACGTCAAGGGTTACCGGTTGGGTCTACCGCTTGATCCCGCCGTCGAGCATCTTCTGGATGGCGGCGCCGTAAGGCGGACGCATCATCGCGGTCAGGTCGCGGCCGACCTGCTGGAACACCGCCTTGGGATGGCTGAAGGTACGGAACCCGTCGATGCCGTGATACGCGCCCATGCCCGACGGACCGATGCCGCCGAACGGAAGATCTTCCATCGACACATGCATCACGACGTCGTTGACCGACACGCCGCCGGACGTGGTGCGCGTGAGCACCTTTTCCTGCTCCGCGCCGTCCTTGCCGAAATAGTACAGGCCCAGCGGACGGTCATGGCCGTTCACATAGCCGATCGCCTCGTCGACATTTGTGTAGGTCTTCACCGGCAGCAGCGGCCCGAAGATCTCGTCCTTCATGATCGCCATGTCGTCCGTCGGATTGAGAACCAGCGTCGGCGGAATCTTGTGATAGGGCTGCTGGCGGAAATCTTCCTTCGCCGGGTTGAGCTCAATGATCTCCGCACCCTTCGCCTTTGCGTCGTCGATGTAGGAATTCAGCCGATCGAAATGGCGCTGGTTGATGACCGAGGTGTAGTCGGGATTGTCCTTCAGCGTCGGGAACATCGCGCTGATGGCGTTCGCGGCCGCGCCGACAAATTCGCGCGCCCGCGCCTGCGGCACCATCACATAGTCCGGCGCGAGGCAAATCTGGCCGGCGTTCAGCGTCTTGCCCATCATCACGCGCTTGGCGGTGAGTTCCATGTCCGCGGACTCGCCGATGATCACCGGCGACTTGCCGCCGAGTTCGAGCGTGGTCGGCACGAGGTTTTCCGCCGCCGCCTTCATCACGTGATAGGCAATGGAGGTCGCGCCCGTGAACAGCAGATGGTCGAACGGCAGGCGTGAGAATGCGCCGCCGACATCGGCGCCGCCGGTGAACACGGCGACTTCCGTCTCGTCATAGGCGGACGCAAACATGCGCGCCATCAGTTCGGCGGTGCGCGGCGTGAACTCGCTCGGCTTGATCATCGCCCGGTTGCCGGCAGCGAACACGCCGGCGAGCGGCGTGAAGGTCAGGTTCACCGGAAAATTCCACGGCGAGATGATGCCGACCGTGCCCTTCGGCTGGTATTCGATATAGGCCTTGGCACCGAACAGACCGAGAATCGCCGGGCTGACCTTGCGCTTCTCGCGCTTCATCCACTTGCGCAAATTTTCCTTGGCGTGCTTGAGCGGCCCGATCGAGCCCGACACGTCGGTCAGCATCGTCGCGTGTACGGACCGGTGCCCGAAATCTTCGCGCAGCGCGTCGGCGATGGCGTCCTTGTGGCCCACCAGAAGACCGATGGCGCGGTCGAGCCAGTCGATTCGTCTTTCGGCGCTGGCGGGTCCTTCCTTGAGATGAGCCTGGCGCTGGCGCTCCAGCACGGCGCGCATCGCTGTTCCGGCGTCGGTTCCTTGAACTGGCTTGGCCTCTGCAACGCTCATTTTGTGCCCTTTCACGGCTCTCGGCTGATATTTTGTCAAGTTAATCAGTGCGCGCGCCCGCCTTCAATGGCTGTGCTTAAGAGTTTGTTACGAACCCGCTGGCCACTATGGGAAAAGCCGGTCGCGGCTCGTGTTTGGATCGGGGAGTTGGCGTTGCGTAACGAACGGGAACTGGCGCTTGCGAAGACCACTCTTGCCATCATGGCCGAGTGCAATGTCTCGCCCGTTCCGGAGAATTTCGAGCTTTTCTATCATTATGCCGCCGGAGAAAATCCGGGCGTGGGGCGGATTATAGGCGACATGATCGCCGCGCGCCGGCCCTTTACCGTCTCGCTCCTGCAGGACCTTCGCGACCGCTGCTTTGCGCGCGACCGCGCCGAGCGCGCCGTGAACGCGATCGGCGATGGCGTCTCTGCATCGTTGAACGACGTCCTTGCGAAGCTGGACGCCGCCAGCAAACAGGCCTTCGACTATGGCCAAACCCTGGCGGCGGCCAGCGGCGAGCTTGGCGACCAGCGCACGCCGGACGATCTGCGGCGGCTCGTGGGCGGCCTCATCGCGGCGACGAACGTCATGGAGGACCGCTCCAAATCTCTCGAAGGCGAGTTGCAGAACACTTCACAGCAAGTCAGCGAGCTGAAGTCCCAGCTCGACAATGTGCGCAAGGAAGCGCTCACCGATCCGCTCACCGGCATCGCAAACCGCAAGGCGTTCGACACAAACCTGCAGGCGGCCATCGAGGATGCTCAATCGGCTGGCGCGGCGCTCTCCTTGTTCATGTGCGACATCGATCGCTTCAAACTGTTCAACGACACATGGGGGCATCAGACCGGCGATCAGGTGCTGCGCCTCGTCGCGAACTGCCTGTCCGAGAACACCAAGGGCTACGACACGGCCGCCCGCTACGGCGGCGAGGAATTCGCCGTCATCGTCCGCAGCGCCAGCGTGGACGATGCCGTGAAGTTGGCCGATCAGATTCGCCTCAAGGTCCAGGGCAAGAGACTGATCAAGAAGTCGACGGGCGACATTCTGGGCTCGATCACGATTTCCATCGGCGTTGCCGAACTGGCCGAAGGCGAAACTGCTGCATCGCTCATCCAGCGCGCAGACACGTGTCTGTATCGCGCCAAGCATGCCGGCCGCAATTGCGTCATCGGGGACAACGATCCCCGCGCCGTCGAAATGGAAATTGACGCCGCGTAATCGTCTTTTTTTCGCACCCTTTCCATCACTGCCGAACCGCGTATGCTGCGCCGCTGAAAATCGGCGGGAGAAAACCATGCGTACGGATTTCGATCGGGCCTATGTCACGGCGCACGGCAATGTCGCGGTCCTGACGCTCAACCATCCCGAGGCGATGAACGCCGCCGGCACGAAGCTTGTGAAGGGCGCAGCCGCGGCGCTGAACTTCGTCGAGAAGAAGGACAGCGGCTTTCGCGCCATGATCCTGACCGGCGAGGGACGCGGATTCTGCTCCGGCGCAAACCTCGCAGAGCGCGGCGGCGAAGACACCGGCGTCGGTCACGCGCTCGAAACCGTCTATCATCCTTTCCTGCGCCGCCTGCGAGATCTTTCCATTCCGCTTGTCACTGCGGTGAACGGCGCCGCGGCCGGCGTCGGCATGAGTATCGCGCTGATGGGCGATCTCGTGATCGCCGGCCGCTCGGCCTACTTCCTGCAGGCGTTCACGCGGATCGGCCTCGTGCCGGATGGCGGATCGACCTGGCTCCTGCCGCGTTTGATCGGCCTTGCGCGCGCCAAGGAATTGTCGCTGCTGGCCGAGCGGCTGCCGGCGGAAAAGGCGCTCGAATGGGGTCTGATAAATCGCGTGGCCGATGACAACGCACTGATGGCGGAAGCCATGAAGCTCGCCGAACAGCTCGCGAACGGCCCCTCGTCCCTGGCGGTGACGCGCAGTCTGTACTGGCAGAGCCCTCTCAACACGTATGAGGAACAGCTCGACCTGGAGCGCATCAGTCAGGAGCGCGCCGGCAAGACAGAAGATTTCATGGAAGGCGTCAGCGCCTTTCTGCAAAAGCGCCCGGCGAAGTTCAAAGGGAAATAGTCGGTCTCATGTTCCAAAAAACGTCCAAGCTCGCGCGTCCGTGATTTGCTAGCGGCTGCGAACTGCTGACCTATTGTGACAGCGGCTGAAGGGCCCGGGACGGAGCTGCCTTAATAAAGTCATGGAGCGTTACCACTGCGAAGCTGCCCGTTCCGACCGACAGCTTCGTGCGGCGCAAGTAGCCTCACTCCCGCACTGGCGGGACGTGACCGCGCCGCATCCCGTTATTCATGGAGAAAGAAATGAAACGTTCCATTCTGCTGCTGAGCGTGGCTGCGCTCGCAACCACGACGGCATTGGCCGCACAACCGGCCGGCCGCGCAGCCGTGCAGCCCTGGGGCGTCGAACTTTCCTATATCGACAAGACGGTCAAGCCCGGTGACGACTTCTTTCTCTATTCCAACGGCAACTGGGTGAAGCATGACGTCATCCCCGCCGACCGCACCTATTCCGGCGTCAACCTCGAACTCGACCGCCAGAACGAAGCGCGGCTCAAGGGACTCGTCGCGACTTTGGCCGCCGAGCCCGATGCAAAGCTGACCGCCGAAGAACGCAAGCTGCGCGACATCTATGCCGCGTTCATGGACACCAAGCAGATCGAGGCCAATGGCCTCGCGCCGGCGCAGAAGGATCTAGCAACGATCGCGAACCTGAAGACGCTCGGCGACGTGGCGCATGCCATCGGCGATCCGGCGCTCGGCGTGGACGGTCCCTTCTCGTTCGGCATCGGCGTCGACGACAAGAACTCCGACATCTACTCGATCAATCTCGGCCAATCGGGCCTCGGCATGCCCGACCGCGATTACTATCTGAAAAACGACAAGGACATCGTCACAACGCGCGAGGCGTACAAGAAGTACATCGCCGAGATGCTCACCATTGCCGGCGTGAAGGACGCATCGGCGCGCGCCGACAAGGTCTATGCCCTCGAGCTGGCAATGGCCAAAGTGAGCTGGGCTGCCGCGGATCGCCGCGACGCAGACAAGATCTACAATCCGATGTCGTTCTCCGATCTCAGGAAGACGGCGCCCGGCTTCGACTGGGATGCGATGTTCGGGGCGGCGGGCATTCCCACAACCTCTCCGCATGGCGATCGCAAGGTGATCGTCGCGGAGAAATCCGCATTTCCCGATCTGGCAAAGGTCTTTGCGGCAACGCCGATCGATGTGTGGCGCGACTATCTGACGGTGCGCTATCTCCACACCTGGGCGTCCTATCTGCCGAAGAAGGTGGACGATACCGATTTTGCATTCTACGGCACGGCACTGAACGGCAAGACGGCGCAGCTTGACCGCACCATCCGCGGCATTCACCTGCTCGACAACACGATGGGCGAAGCGCTTGGCAAACTCTATGTCGCCAAATATTTCCCGCCCGAGGCCAAGGCGAAAGCGCTTGCGCTCGTTCAGAACCTGCTCAAGGCCTACGACGCGGACATTCGCACGCTGGCCTGGATGACGCCGCCCACGCGCGCCAAGGCCGTCGAGAAGCTGCACGCGATGGCCCTGAAGATCGGCTATCCGGACAAGTTCCGGGATTACTCGGCGCTGGCCGCCGATCGCGCCAACTTGTTGGGCAGCGTGAAGAACGCGACCCTGTTCGAATGGCACCGCCAGCTACGCCGCATCGACATTCCCGTCGATCGCATGGAATGGGGCATGACGCCGCCGACCAACAATGCCTATGACAATTTCAACTTCAACGAGATCGTTTTCCCGGCCGGCATTCTGCAGCCGCCCTATTTCGATCCCAACGCCGACGACGCGGTGAACTATGGCGAGATCGGCGCGACCATCGGCCACGAGATCAGCCATGCCTTCGACGACCAGGGTTCGAAGTACAACCCGCGCGGCATTCTGCTGAACTGGTTCACGCCCGAGGATCTGAAGAATTTCAAGGCGCGCGGCGATGCCATTGCGGCCCAGTATGACCAGTATCAGCCGCTGCCCGGCCTGCACATCAACGGACGACTGACGCTCGGCGAGAACATCGCCGACATCGCCGGTCTGGTGATCGCGCTCAAGGCCTATCACATCTCGCTCGGCGGCAAGCCGGCGCCGGTGCTGAACGGACTGACGGGCGATCAGCGTTTCTACATCGCCTATGCGCAGAGCTGGCGCGAGCGTCATCGCGACGGCGCCATTCGCGCGCAGGTGCTTTCCAATCCGCACAGCACGTCGGAGTTCCGCGTCAACGGCGTGGTGCGCAACACCGACGGCTGGTACGCGGCGTTCAACATCCAGCCAACGGACAAATACTACCTTCCGCCGAACAAGCGCGTTCCGGTTTGGTGACAGCAACGCAGAACACAGGAACTGACATCATGAAGAAACTTGCCCTCGCCCTCATCGCTGTTGCCGGAACCGCCTGCGTCGCGCTCGCGGTCGAGCCCGCGGCCAAACCCGCCTTTGGCGCCTGGGGCGTCGATCTCACGGGAATGGATCAGACCGTAAAGCCGGGCGATGACTTTTTCCTCTATGCCAACAGCGCCTGGCTGAACCGGACGGAGATTCCGGCGGACCGCACCAGCACCGGCTCGTTCCAGAATCTTCAAATCCTCAGCGAAAACCGCATGAAGGAGCTTGTAGCGGAGCTGGAAGCGCGCGATCCGGCGACGCTCAATCCGGAGGAGAAGCAGCTTCGCGATCTCTATGACGCGTTCACGGATACCAAGCAGATCGAGGCGCGCGGGCTTGATCCGATCAAGCCCGATCTCGCGCGCATCGCGGCGCTTCAAACGCCAGACGACGTGGCGAGGCTGATGGGCGAGCCGGGCTTTCCGGCCGACAGCATCGTCGGAACCGGCATAACGCCGGATGCCAAAAACTCCAACGTCTATGTCGTGACGGCCACGCAATCCGGTCTCGGCATGCCAAGCCGCGACTATTACCTGCGCGACGACCCGGCGCTCGCCGCGACGCGCGAGGCCTACAAGAAGTATCTCGCCGGCGTTCTCACGATGCTGGGCGACAAGGATGCCGAGGCGCGCGCCGCGGCAGTCTACGCACTCGAAAATGGCATCGCCACGGCGCATTGGCCGGCCGCGGATCGCCGCAACGCCGACAAGGTCTACAATCCGATGCAGGTGAAGGGCCTTTCCACCTTCGCACCCGGATTCCCGTGGGAAACCTTCTTCAAGGCCCAGGGCATCGATTCCGGCCGCAAGGTCATCGTGCGCGAAAACACCGCCTTTCCGGCATTGGCCGCGTTGTTCGCGAAAACGCCGATCGCGGTCTGGCGCGACTACCTGACGATTCACTATGTTCACGCCATGGCGGCCTATCTGCCCAAGGCGTTCGACGACGCGAACTTCGATTTCTACGGCAAGGTGCTGGGTGGCCAGTCCGAGCAGCTTCCGCGCGAAACGCGGGCGGTGCATCTCCTCGACTCGATGCTGCCGCATCCCTTCGGCAAGCTCTATGTCGCGAAATACTTTCCGCCGGCGACCAAGGCCAAGGCCGAACAACTCGTCGCCAATCTGCTGAAGGCCTATGACGCCGACATCCGCACAATCACATGGATGTCGCCCGTCACGCGGCAGAAGGCGCTCGACAAGCTCCATGCCTTCACACCGCATATCGGCTATCCCGACAAGTGGCGCGATTTCTCGGGTCTCGCGATCAAGCGCGACGATCTGGTGGGCGATGCCGAACGTTCCAGCACGTTTGAATGGAACTACGACCTGGCGCGCATCGATCAGCCCGTCGACCGCAACGAATGGGGCATGACGCCGCCGACCATCAACGCGTACTACACACAACTCTTCAACTCGATCTTCTTCCCGGCCGCCATCCTGCAGCCGCCCTTCTTCGATCCGAACGCGGACGATGCGGTGAACTATGGCGGCATCGGCGCCGTCATCGGCCACGAGATCAGCCACGGCTTCGACGACCAGGGCAGCAAGTACACGGGCGGCGGCATCCTGCAGAGCTGGTGGACGGACGATGACCGCAAGGCGTTCGAAGCACGCACCGGCATGCTCGGCGCGCAGTTCGACTCCTATGAGGGACTTCCCGGCCTGCACGTGAACGGCAAGCTGACGATGGGCGAGAATATCGGCGACCTGTCGGGTCTCACCATCGCGCTCAAGGCCTATCACGCCTCGCTCGGCGGCAAGCCGGCGCCGGTTCTTGACGGCTTCACGGGCGATCAGCGCTTCTTCCTCGCCTTTGCCCAGGTCTGGCGCGCGAAATATCGCGACGGCCAGATGCGCCAGCAACTTCTGTCAAATCCTCACAGCCCGCCGCACTTCCGTGTCGACGGACCGACGCGAAACATCGATGCCTGGTACGACGCGTTCAACGTGAAACCCGGCGACAAGATGTACCTGCCCCCGGATCGGCGCGTGAAATTGTGGTAGCCGTCGAGGTTCTGCTCGGTCGATTGTGAGCGGGCGCGATGAGCGCCTGGAATGGGTGCTCAAAAAATTGGCGACGCACGATCACAGTGACGAACAAGTCCGTCGGGAAACAAGGAAAATGCGCAGAAGAAACGTTCTCAAGGGCGCGGCGGCGGCTGTTCTGCAACCCATGCTCTGGCCGTACCTGTCGGCTCACGCCGCCACGAGGAATAGAGTTGTCCGACGCGTGCGTCCCTCCGATCCCGCCTGGCCGGACGCGGCGAGCTGGGCGAACTTAAAGGAAGCCGTCGGCGGAAACCTTACCGAAGTACATTCTCTGTTCGGTGCCTGTGAAACCGAACCGAACGGGACCGCCTGTCTCGACGCCGTCAAGAACATGCGAAACCCTTACTACATCGGCGACCAAGCGGCCGGGACGCAGGTCTCAGGCTGGCTCGACGCCTGGTCGCCAGCGCCCAGCGCCTATGCAGTCGCCGTCCGAAGCGCCGGCGACGTAGCCGCGGCGGTCAATTTCGCCCGCGACAATAATTTGCGACTTGTCGTCAAAGGTGGCGGCCACAGCTATCAGGGCACCTCTAACGCGCCGGACTCACTGCTAATTTGGACGCGGGCGATGAACGCGGTCACGCTTCACGACGCCTTCATCGGCAAGGGTTGCGAGGGCAAGCAGGCGCCCACGCCAGCCGTGACGGTCGAAGCCGGCGCGATGTGGATCGATGCCTATGACGCCGTGACGACGAAAGCCGGGCGCTACGTTCAGGGAGGCGGCTGCACCAATGTCGGTGTGGCGGGGCTCGTTCAAAGCGGTGGCTTCGGCTCTTTCTCCAAGGGTTTCGGCACGGCCGCTGCGGGACTGCTGCAGGCGGAAATCGTCACTGCTGACGGCGCGATACGCACCGTCAACGCCTGCACCGATCCGGATCTTTTCTGGGCGCTCAAGGGCGGCGGGGGCGGGAGTTGGGGCGTCGTTACCAGGCTCACGCTTCGCACCCACGAACTGCCCGAGCGTTTTGGCTCCGCCGGGGGAAAGATAAGCGCGAAGTCGGATGCGGCTTTTCGAGAACTCATCTCGCGGTTCATCGATTTCTATGACGCCAGCCTATTTGACCAGCATTGGGGCGAACACATCAGTCTCGGGCCGGACAACACGTTCGAAGTTTCCATGGTGTGCCAGGGCCTCGACGACCGGCAGGCCGGGGATGCCTGGCGGTCCTTCTTCGATTGGATAAAGAATTCCAACGATTTTTCCGCGTCCGGCCTCCAGGCCGGTGCCGGGCACGCACGGCATTGGTGGGATGCCGTCTACAGAAAGAGCAAGAACAACGATTCAATGATAAGCGACCCACGCCCCGGCGCACCGGAATTTCATGCCTGGTGGTCCGGAGACCAGGAACAAGTGGGAGCCTTCTTACATGGCTACGACTCGCTTTGGCTGCCTGCGGCGCTCCTGCAACGAGAAAAGCGACAGAGCCTGGCCGACGCGCTGTTCGCCGCGAGCCGCCGCAAGAAAGTGGAAATGCATTTCAACAAGGGAATTGCGGGCGCACCGGCCGAAGCGGTTGCTGCGACCAAGGACACGGCGACCAACCCCGCAGTAATCGATGCCTTTGCCCTTGTGATCGTCGCGGATGCAGAGCGGCCTGCCTATCCCGGCCTCGCACGTCCGGCCATGGATCTGGCCGCCGCTCGCAGCGACGCGCGCCAAATCGACCTGGCCATGGCGGAACTGCGCAAAATCGCGCCGAACGGCGGTTCATATGTTTCGGAGAGCAACTACTTCAATCGCTCATGGCAGCGTGCCTATTGGGGAAGCAACTATTCGAGATTGCGAGCGATCAAGGCAAAATACGACCCCGAGGGTCTCTTCTTCGTGCATCACGGGGTGGACAGCGAAGAGTGGAGTGCCGATGGCTTCACTCGATCGTCATAACATTGAAATTCGGCCGCGTCGTACACGGATCGCCGCCTCAGGCTTTGCCGGAGCCAGCCTTGGCGCTCTTTCGCCGCTTGGGCTTGGCGGAAGACTTCATGGAACCCCGGGCACGATCGGCTTGCCGCGTGCGCGACTTCTTCTTCGTTGTTTCCGACGCGCCAGCCACGCGTAGCGCGTCCCGCGCCCAGGCCGACAGTTCGTCCGGATCGTCATAGAGGCGGTCCGGCATGGCGTACCATGTCGTGACGACCACCTCGCCGCCTTTCCGAAACGAGAACGGCTTGCACTTTTCGGCCTCAAACGCCTTGCGCGTCGCATCGCCGGTCTTGAAGTAGATCAGATCGTCAAAGATCATGCCGATCATCACGCTGCCGGCATAGATTCCTTCGCCGCCGAAGAAGCGCCGGAGCGTGACGGAGCCGAATTCCTGGAACAGATCGTCGAACCGGTGCGGATCGGCCCTGGCGGCCACGTTCAGTGAACGTCGTTCGAGGGCGTGATGGACACGCTTTCGCCGCAGCCGCAGGCCGCGGTCTGGTTCGGGTTGTTGAACACGAAGCGGGCGCCGAGCTTCTCGGTCACGAAGTCCATCTCCGTGCCGATCAGGAACAGGATCGCCTTGGGCTCGATGAATATCTTCACGCCCTTGTCCTCGACCACCTCGTCGAGCGGCTTGACCTCTTCGGCATAGTCCATCGTGTAGCTCATGCCGGCGCAGCCGCCGTTCGTCACGCCGACGCGCACGCCCTGATACTTGCCGTCCGCTTCGGCCATGATGGCGCGAATGCGCGCGGCCGCAGCATCCGTCAGCTTCACGGCCTTGGGGCGCTCGCGGCGCGGCTTGGGTGCGTTCGTTGTCGTTTGCATATCAGTACATGTTCAGTTCGAGTTTCGCTTCTTCACTCATGCGTTCCGGCGTCCAGGGCGGATCGAAAGTCATGTTGACCGTGACCTCGCCGATGCCCTCCACGCCTTCCAGCGCGTTCTTGACCATGCCCGGCATTTCGCCCGCAACCGGGCAACCGGGCGCGGTCAGCGTCATGTCGACGGCGACATCCTTGTTGTCCGCCACGTCCACCTTATAGATAAGACCGAGTTCGTATATGTCCACCGGGATTTCCGGGTCGTAAACGCTCTTCAGCGCGACGACCAGCTTGCGCGTGAAATCCTCGAGTTCCTCGGCGCTTAGCGCGGAACCCATGGCATTGATCTCGGCCCTGACCGGTTCGACGTTCATTCCGTTTTGGCGGGATCGCCGCCCTCCAATGCTGATTTCATCGTGTGCCAGGCAAGCGTTGCGCATTTCACGCGCATGGGGAACGCGCTGACACCCCGCCATGACGTTGAGGGTCTCGCGGTCGTCCTCGTTGAGGCCCTCGACCTCCTCGCCCTTCACCAGATTGAGGAACCCGCCCATCAGCGTTTCGGCCTCGGCGACCGTCTTGCCGGCGATCATGTCGGTCATCAGAGAGGCGGAAGCCTGGCTGATCGCGCAACCCTTGCCTTCGAACCTGATGTCCGCGATCCGGCCGTCCTTGCCGACGTTCAGGTAGATCGTCACGCGATCGCCGCACAGCGGATTATAGCCCTGCGCCGAGTTGGTCGCATGCTCCAGCTTCCCGAAATGGCGCGGGTGGCGCGAGTGATCGAGGATCACTTCCTGGTAAAGCTCGCGCAGAGAGTCGTCCATGTCCTAGCCCAAAATCTTTCGCGCCTTGGCGAGCGCCGCGATCATCACATCCACTTCCGCGCGCGTGTTGTAGAGCGCGAACGAGGCCCGCGTCGTCGACGCAACGCCGAAGCGCTCCATCAGCGGTTGCGCGCAATGATGTCCGGCGCGCACCGCGACGCCTTCACGATCCAATATCGTGGCGAGGTCGTGCGCGTGCATCCCCTCCGCCTCGAACGACAGGATCGACGCCTTGCCCGGTGCGTCACCGATGACGCGCAGCCAGTTGAACTGGCGCACGCCCTCGCGCGCGTAAGACAGCAGATCGTGCTCATGCGCCTTCACCGCCACACGGTCGAAGGAATTCATGTAGTCGATCGCGGCCGAAAGGCCGACGCTTTCGACGATCGGCGGCGTGCCGGCCTCGAACCGCGCCGGCGGATCGGCATAGGTGACGGACGCGCGCGTCACTTCGCGGATCATCTCGCCGCCGCCGTTGAAGGGCTGCATGGCCTTCAGATGCGCCTTCTTGGCATAGAGAGCGCCGATGCCGGTCGGCCCGTAGAGCTTGTGTCCGGTCAGCGCATAGAAATCGACGTCCAGGTCGCGCACGTCCACGATCTCATGCACCGCGCCCTGGCATCCGTCTGCCAGCACCGGCACGCCCTTGGCATGGGCGCGGGCAACGATGTCCTTCAGCGGCGTAACGGTTCCGAGCACATTGGAGATGTGCGCAACCGCCACGAGCTTCGTCTTCGGCCCAATCGCTGCATCGAGCGCCTCGATGTCGAGCGAGCCATCGTCTCGCACATCGACCCAGCGCAGCACCGCGCCATGACGCTCGCGCAGGAAGTGCCACGGCACGATGTTGGAATGATGCTCCATCACGGTGAGAACGATCTCGTCGCCCGGCTGGATGCGCGGCGCGAGATAGGAATAGGAAACCAGATTGATCGCCTCGGTCCCGCCCTTGGTGAAGACGATCTCGTCCACGCTGCCGGCGTTCAGGAACTTGCGCAAGGTCTCGCGCGCGGCTTCGTAGCGGTCCGTCGCCGCCGCCGACAAATAATGCACGCCGCGATGGACGTTTGCGTATTCGTTCGACGCGAAGTCGCGCATCGCGTCCAGAACGCAGGCGCGGCTTCTGTGCCGAGGCGCCATTGTCCAAATAGACCAGCGGCTTGCCGTAAACCGTCTTCGCCAGGATTTCGAAGTCCTTGCGCGCGGCCGAGGGATCGAACGCCGTCTGGATTTTCGTTTGCGTCGTCATGACGCCATCGCCTTCGGCAAGGCATCCTCGACCGATTTCCACACGGCGGCGCGAATGGCTTCGTCCGCAATCTCGGCAACCGCCTCTTCCAGGAACGCGCGGATCAGCATGTTGCGCGCTTCGGCTTCCGGAATGCCGCGCGCGCGCAGGTAGAACAGCGAGTCCGCGTCCAGGTCTCCGACCGCGGCGCCATGGGCGCATTTCACGTCGTCCGCGAAGATTTCGAGCTCGGGCTTGAGGTCGGCTTCAGCACGCAGCCCGAGCAGCAACGCCTTGGCCGTCTGGCGGCTGTCCGACTTGTCGGCGCCTTCGCGCACCGTGATCTTGCCCTGATACACCGCGCGGCTCTTGCCGCCCGCGACGTGCTTGAAAAGCTGCCTGCTCTGCGTATTGCCGACCGCATGGGTGATGTGCGTGGTGACGTCGGCATGGGCGGCGTCGCCGAGAACGCTGACGCCAGAAAGCTGCGCGTTTGCGCCCTCTCCATCCAGCGCGATCTTCAGTTCAAGCCGCGACAGCTTCGCGCCGCCATTGAAGAAGTGCGCCTGATAAAGCGCATCGCGCGCCACTTTCACGGCAACCTCCTCAACCTGCACCGCATCGGGCGCATTCTCTGCCGAACGAATGTGTGTGAGGCGCGCATTTGCGCCGAGCGCGATCTCGATCCCAACGTTCGTGAATCCCGCCGAGCCGGCGGCCGTCTCCATCAATGTCAGCGACGCCGACTTTTCCAGCACGATCAGTCCACGCAGGGGGCCGGTACCCGACAAGGTCAAATTCACCGTGCCGCGCACAACCGTTCCGCGCGAAACCTTCAGCGCGAAGCCCACACGCGCCTCGGCCAGCGACGCCGACGACATCGCATCGGACGCAGTCAGCGTTCCAAACACCTTTACGACCCAGTCGGGCGCACCAGCCGGATTCGACAGATCGAACAATTCGACGCCGGTCGGAAGCGCGCTGATTTCCCATTTCGCGGACGGCGCAACATCGTTGGCGCCGTCGAGCGCGGTCCTGAGGTCGGAGTACTTCCATTCCTCGATCCGGCGATGCGGCACGCCGAGCGCGCGGAACCGTGCCGACGCCTCCGCGCGACGCGCATCAATCCAGGGAACGACCGCGTTCATGCCGCCTTGCCCACGATATGCTCATAGCCCTTGGCTTCGAGTTCATGCGCCAGTTCCTTGCCGCCTTCGGCGACGATCTTGCCGTGCGCCAGGACATGGATGCGGTCCGGCACGATGTATTCGAGCAGGCGCTGGTAATGCGTGATGACCAGCATCGCGCGGTCCGGCGCGCGCAGCGCGTTCACGCCTTCCGCAACCAGCTTCAGCGCATCGATGTCGAGGCCGGAGTCGGTTTCGTCCAGAATGGCAAGCTTGGGCTCGAACAGCGACATCTGGAGAATTTCCAGCCGCTTCTTCTCGCCGCCGGAGAAGCCGACGTTCAACGCGCGCTTGAGCATCTCTTCGCTGACCTTCAGCGTCGCAGCCTTCTTGCGCACCAGCTTGAGCACGCTCATCGCGTCGAGATCGCTTTCGCCGCGTGCGCGGCGCTGGGCGTTGAGCGCGGTCTTGAGGAAAGTCAGCGTGGTGACGCCCGGAATCTCCACCGGATACTGCATGGCGAGGAACACACCCTTGGCCGCGCGTTCCTCCGGCGCCAGCGTGTTCAGGTCTTCGCCGCGATAGGTGATCGTGCCTTGCGTGATCTCGTAGCCGGCGCGGCCCGCCAGCACATAGGACAGCGTCGACTTGCCCGAACCGTTCGGACCCATGATGGCGTGCACCTGGCCCGCCTCGATGGAGAGCGTCAGCCCTTTGAGGATTTCCTTGCCGCCGACCGCGACGTGCAGGTTTTTGATTTCAAGCATGACTAACCCACACTGCCTTCCAGAGAGATGCCGACCAGCTTCTGCGCTTCGACCGCGAATTCCATCGGCAGTTGCTGCAGCACTTCCTTGCAGAAGCCGTTGACGATCAGCGCCACCGCCTCTTCCTGCGAAATGCCGCGCTGCAGGCAGTAGAACAGCTGGTCCTCGGCGATCTTCGACGTCGTCGCTTCGTGTTCGATGCGCGCGGTCGGATTGCGGCTTTCGATATAGGGCACCGTGTGCGCGCCGCACTTGCCGCCGATCAGCAGCGAGTCGCACTGCGTGTAGTTGCGCGCATTCGCGGCCTTCGGATGCACGCTGACGAGCCCGCGATAGGTGTTCTGCGCCTTGCCGGCGCTGATGCCCTTGGAGATGATCCGCGAGCGCGTGTTCTTGCCCAGATGGATCATCTTGGTGCCGGTATCGGCCTGCTGGAAATTGTTGGTGATGGCGATCGAATAGAACTCGCCGACCGTATCGTCGCCGCGCAGGATACAGCTCGGGTATTTCCAGGTGATCGCCGAGCCGGTCTCGACCTGGGTCCAGGAAATCTTGGAGCGCGTCGCCGCGGCAATCGCCGCGCTTGGTGACGAAATTGTAGATGCCGCCGAGCCCGTTCTCGTCGCCCGGATACCAGTTCTGCACCGTCGAATATTTGATCTCCGCGCCTTCCAGCGCCACCAGTTCGACGACGGCGGCATGAAGCTGGTTCTCGTCGCGCTTGGGCGCGGTGCAGCCTTCGAGATAGCTCACATACGAACCTTCGTCGGCGACGATCAGCGTGCGCTCGAACTGCCCCGTCTCGCTGGCATTGATGCGGAAATAGGTCGACAGTTCCATCGGGCAGCGCACGCCCTTGGGCACATAGACGAACGTGCCGTCGGAAAAGACCGCCGAATTGAGCGTCGCGAAGAAATTGTCCGTCACCGGCACGACGGTGCCGAGATACTTGCTTCACCAGATCGGGATGGTCGCGGATCGCTTCGGAGATCGGGCAGAAGATCACGCCGGCCTCGTTCAGCTTGGCCTTGAACGTCGTCGCGACCGAAACGGAATCGAACACCGCATCCACCGCGACGCCGGCCAGCACCTTCTGCTCGGACAGCGGAATGCCGAGCTTCTTGTAGGTCTCCAGCAGCTTGGGATCGACTTCGTCCAGGCTCTGCTTGAGCGGCGTGTTCTTCGGCGCTGCGTAGTAATAGGCGTTCTGGTAGTCGATCTTCGGATAGTGCACGCGTGCCCAGTTCGGCTCCGTCATCTGCTGCCAGCGACGCAAACGCGCCCAGACGCCATTCCAGCATCCATTCCGGCTCGCCCTTCTTGGCCGAAATGTATCGCACCGTGTCCTCGGAAAGACCCTTGGGCGCACGTTCCATCTCGATGTCGGTGACGAAGCCGTATTTGTACTTCTCGCCGAGCGCGGCGACCTGCTCCTTGGTTTCGCGGGCTGCGAAGACATGGGTGCGCTCACGCCGCCGCGCGCGAACGGACGCGCGTCGAGAAGATTGGAGATGGAGGCAAGCGCCGCATCGACATCGGCTTCAGTCGAATTCCAGCCGAAGCTGACGCGCAACGCGCAACGGCCATCGCCTCGGGCACGCCCATGGCGCGCCAAGCACGTGCGACGGCCGCACCTTGCCGGACGAACAGGCGGAGCCCGAACTGACCATCACGCCATCGAGGTCGAGCGCCATGACGGCCGTCTCTGCGGCAACGCCGGGCAGCGCGAAATTCGAGGTATTGGGAAGCCGAGGCGCGTCGTCGCCGAAAATCACAAGCTCCGGCGCAATGGCCTTCAGCTCCGATTTCAAAACGATCGCGCAATGCGGAAGTCTGCATCGTAGCGATGCTGGCCGCTGCGCCAAAACCGGCGATGCCGGCAACGTTTTCAGTTCCCGCCCGATGGCCGCGTTCCTGTCCGCCGCCAAGGATCATTGGCTGCAAGCGGTGCGCCCTCGCGCACGATCAAAGCGCCAACGCCCTGCGGGCCGCCGATCTTGTGCGCGGACAGCGAGACATAATCGGCAGACGCGTCGAGCGCGATCTTGCCCGCCGCCTGCACCGCGTCGACAAACAGATAGCCCTTCATGTTCCTTCAGAAGCGTTGCGACATCCGCCAGCGGCTGGATCACGCCCGTCTCATTGTTCGCTGCCATCACGGCGACAAGCGCGCGGCCCTTGCCTTCGCGCAGCAGCACACGCAGGGCTTCCAGGTCGAGCACGCCATTCGTCGTGACAGGGATGAGTTCGAGCCGAATACCCGGCACGCGTTCGGCCAATGCTGCTGCGTTTGCGAGGACCGAGTCGTGCTCGATCGCCGAAACGAACAGCCGCGTGATGCGTGCGCCCGCTTCGGCCGCACCCTGCACCGCGCCGCACAACGCAAGCGCATTGGCTTCGGTGCCGCCGCTGGTGAAGATCACGTCCTGCGCGCGGGCACCCGCGAGCGCGGCAACCTGTTCACGCGCCTGCTCCACGGCCGCGCGCGCCGCACGACCTGCTCCGTGTACGGACGAAGGGTTGCCGCCGGCCGCCAGCGCATGCTCCATCGCGGCGCGGGCTTCTGCGCGCACTGGCGACGTCGCATTGTGATCCAGATAGTGCATGAGCTGTTCGCCGATGCTTACGCCGCTTCGCGCGGTTCGCTGTTGTTCGGCTGCCGCGCAGGGCTGTGAACGTCCCAGCACGCGCTTCTCGACCACGTCGGCAAGCGAGACGGACGACAGGAATACCTGAATCTGGCGGCCGAGCTCTTCCCAAAGATCGTGGGTGACGCAGCGCGCGCCCTGCGTGGTGCAGCCCTTGGAACTTCCCGGCTTGCAGCGCGTCGCCGTGATCGGCTCGTCCACCGCCATGATGACGTCGGCGATGCGCAGCTCTTCCGAAGGCCGGCTCAGGCGATAACCGCCGCCGGGGCCGCGCACGCTCTTCACCAGGCCACCACGCCGCAGCTTGGCAAAAAGCTGTTCAAGGTAGGACAGCGAAATTTCCTGGCGCTGGGCGATATCCGCCAGCGAAACCGGCCGGTTTCCGGCCTCGTGCTGGGCCAGATCGGCCATCGCCATGACGGCGTATCGTCCTTTGGTGCTCAGCCGCATATCAGTGTCTCCTTGTCGTCAACGCGTTTTGCCTTGCTTTTCGGGGGTCTAGTCGGTGTAAGAACAGGCCCTCTACCCCGGCGCGCTTGGGAATCCTTGTCAGCCGGATATAGGTTCCCCTACTACGGTGGTCAAGTATTAGCGTGTCGCATCCAAAAATATTCTGTAACGGGCTGATTTTGCTTGCTTTTGATGGCGGGGCCCATCTTGCAATTTCCGATCAGCGTTATACGCCAATCCTGCAATCCTGCCCCGCGCTACAGGGAAGCCAAGACCTCCATGCCTGACATCATTCTCCCTGGATCCGCCGGCCGCATCGAGGTGCGCTACCAGCGCCAGAAAAACCCCGGCGCGCCCATGGCGCTCGTGCTGCATCCGCATCCGCAGTTCGGCGGCACCATGAACAATCCGCTCGTCTACGACCTGTTTCACATGTTCCACAAAGAGGGCTGCACAACGGTGCGGTTCAACTTCCGCGGCGTCGGCCGCAGCCAGGGCACATTCGATTCCGGCGCCGGCGAATTGTCGGACGCCGCGGCGGTTCTGGACTGGATGAACACGCTTTATCCCAACCCGTCGAATGTCTGGGTGTGCGGGATTTCGTTTGGCGCGTGGATCGGCATGCAGCTTTTGATGCGCCGTCCGGAGATCACCGGTTTCGTCTCCATCGCGCCGCCGGCCAGCATGTACGATTTCGCGTTCCTGGCGCCCTGCCCGGCCTCAGGCCTGATCGTTCACGGCACCAAGGATCAGGTCGTGCCGGAACCGGACGTGCAGAAGCTCGTCGATCGCCTGACCGCGCAGAAGGGCATCAAGATCACCTACCAGAAGATCGAAGGCGCGAACCACTTCTTCGACAAGCACGAGGCCGAAGTCGTCGAGACCGTCGAGACCTATGTCCACGACATGATGAGCAAGCCCCGCGAAGGGCGCTGAGGCTTAACGCAGACCCGCGTTGCGCATCGTCAGCTCGATCACGGCCGCTTCGGTGTGATGGCCGTCGAGTTGTGCGCTGTCCTTGAGCGTCTTGAACCCGTGCGCCAACTGGCTCTTCGGTGCGCCCATGTCGATCATCGTGTCCAGCAAGACGCGCACGATGCCACTCAGCGCGCGCTCATAGTCCGTCATCGGGAGATCTGAATAGGGACCATTCATGCAATCCTCCTGCATGTCTGCTGCCCTATGCTGTTCGCCGTACAGTAAAGAAAGTGTTTCACGCACCCTAAACGATTTGCAATGCGCGGCGCTTTTGGCCGCAATCGGGCTATTTTGTGCGGTGCAATTTTCCGCCGGACATGGGCTGCGCGACGCCGGTCGTCGTCGGCAGGCTCAGCGGCAAGCCGCGCACCGAACGCGCCGCCAGATAGGCGAAGGCCTCTGCCTCTATGAAATCGCCGTTCCAGCCGGCGTCCTCAGCCGCGAGCACGGGCGCATTCACGCGGGCGCGCAGCTGATCCATCAACGTGCGATTGTGCCGACCGCCTCCGCACACGATCCATGTCGCGGCCGGTTCGGGAAAGTGCTCGCGCGCCCTGGCGATTGACGCGGCGGTGAAGGCCGTCAGCGTTGCCGCGCCGTCTTCCGCGTTCAATCCGGCGACGGCACCCATGCCGAAGTCCATGCGGTCGAGCGACTTGGGCGGCACGCGCGCGAAGAATTTGTTGTCGAGCATCTGCGAGAGGATTTCGTCGTTCACGCGACCGGCACGCGCGAGTGCGCCGCCCAAATCGACCGGCTTGCCCGTGTGCCCGTGGACCCAGTCGTCGATCGGCGCATTGCCCGGCCCGGTGTCGAAGGCAAGGATCGTGTCGCCGCTGACATACGTGACGTTGGAGACGCCGCCGATATTGACCATGACGACCGGCGGCGTGATCCCGGACGCCTTACGCAACAGGGCTGCATGATAAAGCGGCACAAGCGGCGCGCCCTGCCCACCGGCCTTCACGTCGGCCGTGCGGAAATCATTCACGACATCTATGCCGGTGAGCCGCGCCAGCAAGGCGCCATCGCCGATCTGCCAGGTCCAGCGCTGTTCGGGACGATGCAGGATCGTCTGTCCATGGAAACCGATGAGCGAGACGTCCGACGCTGCGAGGCCGGCCTGGCCGAGAAGCGCCTTCACCGCATCGGCATGGGCTTCCGTCAGGCGTCGTTCGGCGTCGCGGATCGCGTAGGGCACAGGCGCGCCGGCCGCCACGGTCTGGGCGTCCGTCAGGGCGGCCCGCAGCAGGGCGCGGGTTTCAGGGTCGTAAGGAACGCCCAGCGCCGGTCCTGGCACCGCGACATCGACGCCGTCCGTCTCGACGAGGGCCGCGTCGATGCCGTCGAGCGAGGTTCCGCTCATCAGGCCTATGACTTTAAGAGTTTCCGACATTCGTGCTACACACCCGACCCTTTTCCACCCGAGTTATAACATGCCCGCCGCGCCAAAATTCCGCTCTGAATTCCTCCGCACCTTCGTGGAGCGCGGCGCCTATTACGACTGCTCGGCGCCCGAAGACCTCGATGCTCTTTTCGCCAAGGAACGGGTGACGGCTTACATCGGCTTCGACTGCACCGCCAAGAGCATGCATATCGGCAATCTGGTGCAGCTCATGACCCTGCGCCGGCTGCAGCAGGCCGGTCACCGGCCGATCCTGCTCATGGGCGGCGGCACGACCAAGCTGGGCGATCCGTCCGGCAAGGACGAGGTGCGCAAGATACTCGGCACCGAACAGATCGAGGAGAACAAGAACAGCATGGTGGCGGGCATCAGCCACCTGCTGAAATTCGGCAATGGCCCGGCCGACGCCATCATGGTCGACAATGCCGAGTGGCTCGACAAGCTCGAATACATTCCGTTCCTGCGCGACATCGGACGGCACTTCTCGGTCAACCGCATGCTGACGATGGAGAGCGTCAAGCTCCGGCTCGAGCGCGAACAGCCGCTGTCGTTCCTGGAGTTCAACTACATGGTTTGCCAGGCCTACGACTATGTCGAACTCTACAAGCGGTACGGCTGCCGGCTGCAATCCTGCGGCAGCGACCAGTGGGGCAATGTCGTGTCGGGCATCGATCTCGGCCGGCGGGTGGAGAGCGTCCAGCTATTCGGCCTGTCGACGCCGCTGATCACGACCGCCTCGGGCGCCAAGATGGGCAAGAGCGTGTCCGGCGCGGTGTGGCTGAACAAGGACATGCTGAGCGTCTACGACTACTGGCAGTTCTGGCGGAACACCGAAGACGGCGATGTCGGCAAGTTCATGCGCCTTTTCACCGATCTCCCCGTATCGGAAATCGCGCGGCTGGAAAAACTGCAGGGCGCCGAGCTCAACGAGGCCAAGAAAATCCTGGCGACCGAATCGACCGCTGTCCTGCACGGACGCGAGGCAGCGCAAGCGGCAAGCGAAACGGCGCGCCGGACGTTCGAGGAAGGCACGCTTGCCGAGGGCCTGCCGACGATCTCCGCCAAACTTCCCGAGGGTATTCTCAATCTCGCCGTCGCCTGCGGGCTCGCCCCGTCAAACTCCGAAGCGCGCAAGTTGATCGCCAACAACGGCCTCAAGATCAACGACGTCACGGTCAGCGATCCGAAACTAGTCGTGGCCCGAAGTGACGTGACGGCGGACGGCGTGGTGAAGCTCTCCAGCGGAAAAAAGAAGCACGTGCTGGTGAAGCCGGCCTAAGGCTTGGCCGGCGGCGCCGGGGCCGGATTTTCCGGCGTGATCGTCACCGGCGCGGGCTTGGCGTTCGACGGCGCGTTGGCGGCATCGGGCATTTTTCCTTCGAAGATGCGGCGCAGGATCCCGGGCGTCACCATCGAGAGCGGATTGACGCTCACACGCGGTTCGTCCGGGTCGCCTGCCACTGTGTAGGTCATGCCGATGATGCCTTCGCCGGGCTTTGACACGAGAAGATCGCCAAGCAGCGGGATGAAGCCGAGCACGCTGTTGATGCCGAACAGCGGCACGAGCGTTCCCTTGATCGCGATCTGGTTCTTCGGCCGGTCGAGCCACCCTTCCGCGCTGATGCCGATGGCGGGCCCCGAGGCGCGCGCGTCCTTAATGGCGAGCACACTATTGCGCGAACTGAACGGTATTCGCAGATCGTCGACCGCAATGCCCTGTCCCTGCAGCAGATTGACGAAACCGATGAGCGATCCGGCGCTGAACAGACGCGCGAGGAACGGCTGATTGAGCAGCCGGAAATCCTTCAGCTTCATGACGCCCTGAAAGTCGTTGGTCGCAGAATCCTCGGCCGGCGGATTGTTCGCCGGACCATGGAGCGTCACCTGCAGGTCGAGCTTGCCGCCTTTCATGCTCGTAAAGCCGAACAGCCCGCGCGCGAGCAGCCCCACATCGCTCGATGCGACGACCAGCTTGCGATCGTTTCCCGACGGTACGATGCTGCCACTGACCGTCGCGCCTTTGCCGAGCGTTCCATTCAGCGCAAGAGTCGCAGGCCGATCGGCCACGCCCGCCACGTCGAGGCTGAACGGCGCAATCGCAACGCCGTTGCGCAGCACGGCGCGATCGACTTTCACGCTGACATGGAACGGCCCGTCGAAGCCGGTGCTGGAGCCCGAACCGCCGTTCTTTCCGCCGCCGTTGCCGCTGCCGCGCCGGGCAAGGCGCGAACCATCGACCGAACGACCCTTGACCACGATATCCTCGCCCGCCGCAGTCCGGGTGAGGTTGAACGAAAAATCGTTGGACGATCCCGAACGCACGGTCGGCGCGTTCAGCGACGTCATCACGCCGTCCGGACTGAAGGTCGCGGAAAGCACCGCCTGTATCGAAGGACCGGTGATGCGCGCATCCGCCGTCTGCAGCGCGCTGTGCGGGCCGAACGTCGCGGTGCCGTGCGCCGATGCCGGGAAGCCGGCGGGCTTGCCGATCCCCACCAGGTCCAGCGAGAGGACCGCCGGCGTCAGGTCGATATTCATGTCGGCTGTCAGGAGCTGGCCGCGATGGCCCGTCAACGTGCCGTTCACGCCGACGCTGCCGCTCAGATAGTCGTTGGCATGGAAATGCAGCAATTCGCGCGCCGCTTCGTCGAGCATGCCTTTCACGGCCACACGTGTCGTAATCGCATTGCGCGTCTTGAAGTCCTCGACCCAGTCGACCGTCAGCCGCGACGCCGCCAGCGAGGTCACGCCGCTGGCGTGAAGCTTGTTGTTGTCGATCTCGAATTTCATGCTTCCGTCGGACAGCCGCAGGTCCTTGCCGAGCGCAACGCCGAATCCGTTGACGGCCGCCTTGACTGATATGGCGACGCTGTCGATGCTCAAATTCCGCTTCAGCGGCAACTTGAAATCAAGGTCGACGCTCGCTGCGCCCTTGGTGCTGTTGGGATCGATTCCAAAGCGCGTCGCATAGTGCAGAGGCTGAAGGTCGGTGACTTTCAGAATGTCGGTCATCGAACCGTCGAGATGCGCGAGGATCTCGGCCGGCGTGTCGGGCGCGCTGAGATCCGGAACCGAAGCGTGCGCCTTCGACAGAACAAGCGATCCCACCCGCGCACTCGCGACGTCGACCGTGAAGGTGTTGCCGGTGAGCTTGGCGTTGCCCTGCACCGCAGTCAGATGCGTCAGGCCGGTGACGTAATTCGCTTCGGCATTGACGATCGGAAACGTCATCAGCAGCGCCCCGTCCGGCAACTTGTCCTGATCGAGCAGGCCGGCCACAAAATGCGTTTCGAACAGGATCGGCCCGACCGATCCCTTGAAGACGTTGCGGCTGATCCACTCGCGCGCGCCGTCCGCGGCGCCGAGCGGCCAATAGCGCATCAGATCGCGCACGCTGAGGGCCGCGATGCGGCCCTTGAGCTCCGTCACCGGCGATTGCTTGTCGATCAGCGTGACGAGGCCAGAAGTTTCGAGCTGGAGACCCGCTCCCGTCACGCCCAGATGATCGATGAGAATATCGTGCGTCGCCGGCACATAGCTTCCGTGCAGGACCGCAGACGAAATCGCAAGGGGCTGCGCGAACGTGCCCGGCACCGAAAGCGCGACTTTGTCGGCCTTCACCGTGACGCCCAGCCGCTCGATTGCACCTTGATTGTCATAGACAAGGTTGCTCTCGCCGGTGACATGCGCCTTCATCTGGTTGGAATCCAGGATGGCGTTATCGACGATGATGCGCGCCGAGGCGCGATCATAGCGCGCGTTCAGATGAAGCGTTTTGACGATGACGGGCTGCTTGAAGCCGATCAGCACGGCCGTTCCCGATGAATCGGCGCCGAAACTGGCCGACAGAAGATGCGTCCCCTGAATCGCGAAGGACGCCGAGAAGTCTGCAACCATCGCAATGCTGCGCAGGAAGTGGAACATCTTCGCGTTGCGCCCGAGCGCAGCCACGTCCAGACCGTGCACCTCGATGTCGCCCGTCACAGGTCCGCGCTCGGGCGGCAGGTTCATCTGCCCCGCGATGTGCGCGGCGCGGCCCGAAACCTCCACGTCCGCGGCCAGCGTGGCCACCAGATTGCCGCCCGACGTTGCGATCTTCACATCCGCCTTGGGCGCAACAAGGAACATGCCGGTCGTTTCGTCGAGGAAGGCAACGCGAGCATCGCGGATCGCGAAGGCCTGCAGCGCAGACGCGCCGGTGCTGTTCGAGTTGATGGCGTCGGTGATCCGCTTGATGATGTCGCGTTGCGTCTCGTCCCGCTCCACGCCAAGCCGCACGCTGCCGTCTTCCGTGCGCACGAGCGTGAGCTGCACGCCGACAAGCGTGATGCGCGTGACCACCAGCTTGCCCTGAATGAACGGCTGGGCCGCGAGGTCGATGTCCGCCTGGGGCGCCTGGGCGATGATCCGGCCCTTGGTGTCGAACACCCGGGCGCCGAGCACGACCAGGTTGACGCGGCCCTGGTCGCGCGACCATTCGATCGCCGCCTGATCGTATTTGACCGTGATGCCCGGCAAAGCCTGAGCGAGGGCATCGGATATTTGTCCGGACAGGGGGCCCAGCGAGATCGGACCGACCAAAAGCCGCAGCGCCGCGCCGATCACGAAAAACAGCACGGCCACGCCAATGGCCGCCGCCGCCACCGCCGTTCGGCTGATATGGTGTGACTTGACGTAGCGGCCAATAAAGGACGCGTTCCAGGCTTGGGACAGCGTTCCGCCGTTAGCCTGGGGGCCGGTGTTCCGGGCTGCTATGGGGTCCTGCACCAACGAACTTGCACCTCTAACCCCCCTAAATCGCGGACAATTGAGGCTGAACCTTGGCCTTCGCCCCCAGATCGGCTATCAGCTTATGGCCTAGACCTCGCCCACACGTAAACGTCGAAATTGGCCCTTTCGGAGACCGCATGGACCTCAAGCCCAGCGACAAGGCCCCGAAGTTCCGGCTTGCGACCGACGGGAATGGTGAAGTATCGCTCGCCTCGCTCAAGGGCCAGCCTTTCGTTTTGTACTTCTATCCGAAGGACGACACATCGGGCTGCACCAAAGAGGCGATCGGTTTTTCCGAAAGCAAAAAGAAGTTCGACGCACTAGGCGTCTCCGTGATTGGCGTTTCCAAGGACAGCGCCGCGTCACACGATAAGTTCAAGGCCAAGTACAAACTCAAGCTCGTGCTCGCCTCGGATCCCGAAACAGAAACCGCCCTGAGTTACGGGGTATGGGTGGAGAAGAGCATGTACGGTCGTAAATATATGGGCATGGAGCGCGCGACGTTTCTGGTCGACGCCAAAGGTGTCATTCGGGAAATATGGCGTAAGGTGAAAGTGCCCGGCCATGTCGAAGGCGGTTCTCGCCGCCGCCAAAGCGCTGCGATGAAACCGCATCCGTCACAAAAGCCGTTCGGGCCCAGACTAACGTCGCGATCGTTTTTCTGGGGCAAAAGCTTGATTCGGCATCGTCAATTGAGTGAAATGCGCGCCGTCGGGATCGGCGCACAAGACACACACAAGGGAAAAGCTGGCATGGCGGGGACGCTCGTCGAGCGCGTCTGGGCATGGCTCCACGAAACATTTCCGGAGCGCCAGATCTACATTCGAAGCGACGGCAGGGTGCAGTTCTTCACCTTCGGCCCGACATTGCAGGCGACGCTCGCCGGCCTGTCTCTGATCTTCCTCGGCTGGGTCGCGTTCGCGACCGTGAACGTGATCTTCAAGGACAGGATCATCGCGGCGAAGGATCATCGCTATCAGCAGATGCAATCGGCCTACGAAAATCGCGTCGCCGACTTGCAGCTTTCCTACGACGAATTGAACGGCGCGCTCGTATCCGCCGAGGACCGCTTCAAGTCGACGGCCGACGAGCTGCAGCTCAAGCAAGATACGATCATGACCTTCCTGAACCACAAGCGTCAGGTGGACTCGACGCTGGCAGGATTGTCGAATACGGGAATCCGCGCAGGCGCGGATCATTCTCCGGCCGACGCCGGCGATGCGGGCGCGCCCAGCGACAGCATCGACAATGCGGTGCCGGTTACCAGTTTGCCGCCGTCGCCTAAAGTCGCAATGCCATCGGGAGCCTCCGAGCTTCCCGTGATGCCCCAACCGGTCGCGCCCCAGCCGCGCACGGCCAAGCCGACCAAGGCCAGCTTCCTCGACCTCGGAGGCGCCGTGGGACACCTGACCGGCCTGATTTTCGGCCATTCGAGCCCCATCCCTCGCGCCACCACTCTGACCTTCGTTCAACACCCGGCGCTGCGCATGCTCGGCGAACAGACAACACGCGTTGCGAGGATCGGTCTGACCGAAACCGCGCTGATGTCGCGCGCCCAGGGCGAAGTGGCCGAAGGCGTCACCGACCTGCAAAGCGTCATCCGTCACGCCGGCATCAATCCCACCGACTACACGCGGCGCTTCGAAGGCGCGCATGGCATGGGCGGTCCGGACATTCCGCTTCAGGGCATGCGGGTCGACGGAATTGCGGACCAGAAGTTCAGCGATGCGTTCCTGCGTGCGTCGGCCGTGCTCGACCAGATGAACACGCTGCTGTCCGCCATGCATCACATCCCGCTGACGACGCCCGTGTCGGGCTTGCAGTTTGAGCGGACGAGCGGCTTCGGCGCCCGCATCGATCCGTTTACGGGACGCTACTCGTTTCACCCCGGAGTTGATTTTGCCGGCCCGTGGGGATCGCTGATTGAATCGACAGCGCCTGGAACGGTCGTGTTCGCCGGTGAACGCGGTGGTTATGGCAATATGGTGGAAATTGACCATGGTTTTGGAATCCATACGCGCTACGGCCATCTGTCATCGATTCTGGTGCAGGTAGGCGCTAAGGTCCCCAAGGGTGCTCCCATCGGAAAACTCGGATCGACGGGGCGCAGCACCGGACCTCACGTGCACTATGAGGTTTGGTACGATGACGTCGTTCGAAACCCGAGCACCTTTATCGAGGCTGGCCGACATGTTTTCGAGTAAGAAGGATTCCGCTGCTGCAGCTGCCGCCACCGCCGCAGCCTCAATACCGCAGGCGAAACGCGCCGCGCGCTCTTCGGCACCCTCCATCATCAGCGCCGATCTGATCGTGAACGGCACGCTGATTTCGACCGGCGACATTCAGGTCGACGGCCGGGTCGAAGGCGACGTGCGCAGTGCCGCTCTCGTCATCGGCGACAAGGCCTTCATCAATGGCGAAGTCGTGGCGGAAGACGTCACCGTCCGCGGGCGGGTCCAGGGCAGCATCCGTGCCCGCAAGGTCCTGCTCTGCTGCGACCTGCCATGTCGAAGGCAACATCCTCCATGAGGCTTTCGCGGTCGAAACGGGCGCGTTCTTCGAGGGCAACTGCCGTCACGCGGACAATCCGCTCGCCGACGACGCAGGCGCCAAGAAACCCACGACCGAATTTCGCGCACTGTCGACGGCGCCCATCGCTGCTGCGGCCATGTCGCCGGCATCGGGCAGCCCTGCGACGGTCGTCGCTCGTCCCGCCGCAACGGATACGAGCCCCCCGCTCGTGAGCTGACGCACTTCAATTGCGGCGCCTCAAGGCGCGTCATTAGGATTGAACAGACCCGCCCGCTCATGCGCGGCGGGTTTTTCATTTGGCGTTGTTAGTCGAGGTCCTTGATCTCTTCTTTCGGTTTGCCGCCGATCGCCTGCGCCAATGCGGCGGCCATGAAGGGATCGATGTCGCCGTCGAGCACATCCTGCGGCAGGCGGCTTTCCACGCCGGTGCGCAAATCCTTCACCAGCTGATAGGGCTGCAGGACGTAAGAGCGGATCTGGTGGCCCCAGCCGATCTCGGTCTTCTCGCCGATGAAGGCGCCGGTCTCGTCCTGCTTCTTCTTCAATTCGATCTCATAGAGGCGCGCGCGCAGCATGTCCCAGCAATTGGCGCGGTTCTGGTGCTGCGAGCGTTCGGTCTGGCAGGCGACGGCGATGCCGGTCGGAAGATGCGTGATGCGCACCGCGCTTTCGGTCTTGTTGACGTGCTGGCCGCCGGCACCCGAGGCGCGATAGACGTCGATGCGTACGTCCTTGTCGGGAATGTCGATCTCGATCGACTGATCGATCACCGGATAGACGGTGACGCTCGAAAAGCTCGTATGGCGGCGCGCGTTGGAGTCGAACGGCGAGATGCGCACCAGGCGATGCACGCCGGCCTCGGTCTTCAGCCAGCCATAGGCATTGTCGCCCTTGATGAGCAGCGTGGCGGACTTGATGCCGGCGCCCTCGCCTTCGCTCTCTTCCAGATACTCGACCTTGTAGCCGTGCTTTTCTGCCCAGCGCGTGTACATGCGTTCGAGCATCTGCGGCCCAGTCCTGGCTTTCCGTTCCGCCTGCACCGGCATGGATTTCGAGATAGGTGTCGTTTGCGTCCGCCTCGCCAGACAGCATGGACTGCAGGCGCTGCTGCTCGGCGCGTTTGGAGAGATTCTGCGAGGGACTTCTCGGCATCGGCCACCATCGCCGCATCGTTTTCGGCTTCGGCCATCTCCATCAGGCCGAGCGCGTCGCCAAGTTCGTTCTCCAGCGCGCGCACGGAAGAAAGCCCGCCTTCAAGCTTCTGGCGCTCGCGCATCAGCTTCTGCGCGTCCTGCGGATTGTTCCAGATCGAGGGGTCTTCGGCCTTGGCGTTCAGTTCGTCGAGACGGCGTATCGACTTGTCCCAGTCAAAGATGCCTCCTCAGCAGGGCGACAGCCTGCTGGATCTCTTCGACGGTGCGTTGGACTTCGGGGCGCATGATGATTTCTCCGGCCGCTCATATAGGCAGCGTCCGGCCTTTCGTAAAGTTTGCCGGCCTAGTACAGCCCGCCATTGCTGGGTTCGGCCGTCGTGCCCGTTGGCGCAGCCGCGGCGGGACCCGAGAACACGCCAACGCCCTCGCCAACGTCTGCGTTCGGTGCATCGGGCTCACCCGGCGCGGTGTTCGGTTTGAACACTTCCGGGATCGAGCCCGGGCCGCTCGAAAGCGCACCGCTGTGATAGTCGACATTGACGATCTCGACGCCCGGCGCGACGCGGAACGGAAGGCCCGGCTGGCCCGACAGCGCACCCTTCATGAAATCGCGGAAGACCGGCGCGGCCACGGTTGCGCCCTGCTCGATCCCACCCAGCGTGCGCGGATTGTCGAATCCGACATAGACACCGCAGACAAGATCCGGCGCGAAGCCGACGAACCACACGTCCTTGGACTCGTTCGACGTGCCCGTCTTGCCGGCCAGCGGCTTACCCACGGCGAGCACCGAACGCCCGGTGCCGCGCAGCACGACGCCTTCGAGCAGAGAGACGATCTGATAGGAGGTTTGCGGGTCGAGCACCTGCTCGCGCGTGTCGGCGAGCATCGGTTCCGGCTGGCCGCGCCAATCCGTCGAATCGCAGCCGTCGCAGGCCCGGCTGTCATGCCGCCAGATGGTCTTGCCGTTGCGGTCCTGGATGCGGTCGATCAGCGATGGAATGACTTTCTTGCCGCCATTCACGAACACCGAGTAACCTGTCACCTGTTTTAGTAGCGTCGTTTCGGCCGAACCAATTGAATTCGACAGAAACGGTGCCAGATGATCGTATACGCCAAAGCGCTCGGGATACTGCACGACCTTGTCCATGCCGATGGCTTGCGCCAGGCGAATGGTCATCAGGTTGCGCGACAACTCGATGCCGCGCCGAAGCGTTGTCATGCCGAGATAGTGTTTCTCGAAGTTTTTCGGCCGCCACAGCTTGCCGGTGCCGTCGATCATCTCGAACGGCGCATCCAGAATCTTGCTCACCGGCGTGTAGCCATTGTCCAGCGCGGCCGCATAGACGTACGGCTTGAACGACGAACCGGGCTGGCGCATCGCCTGGAAGGCGCGGTCGAACTGGCTCGACGCATAGCTGAAGCCGCCCGACATCGCGAGAACGCGGCCCGTGTGCGGATCCATCGAAACGATGCCGCCATTCACTTCGGGCACTTGCCGCAGGCCGAAATTGTGATTTTTGTCGACCGGTTCGACATAGACGACATCGCCGATCTTGAGCACATCCTCGGGTTTCGTGGGCGCTGCGCCGACGGTCGCGTTGCGCAGTTCCTTGCGCGCCCACGCGAGTTCGGTGAACGGGATGGTTCCGGTCGAACCGTCGCCAAGACCGATCTCGGTGGATTTGTCGTTGAACGACAGCACGACGGCGATGCGCCAACTGTCGATGCCCGACTGGTTTTCGACCGCCGCGAGCGTGTCTTTCCAGTTGCCCGCGATATGGATGTTGCTGATCGCACCGCGCCAGCCATGGCGGCGGTCGTAGCGCACCAGGCCCGCGCGCAACGCGTTCACCGCATAGTTCTGCAGCGTCGTGTCGAGCGTCGAGCGCACCTGCAACCCGCCATCGTACAGGGCCTGCTCGCCATAACGCGCATAGAGCTGGCGGCGCACCTCCTCGACGAAATAGTCGGCGTCTTCGGTCTGCGAGCCGATCGCCCGCGTCTGGGTGATGAGCGGTTCGGCAATCGCGGCTTGTTCCTGCTCGCGCGTGATGTAGCCGTTCTCGCGCATCTGGCCGATCACCCAGTTGCGCCGGTCGAGCGCGGCCTGGTGATTGCGCACAGGATCGTAGGCTGAAGGCGCCTTGGGCAATGCGGCGAGGAACGCCACTTCTGCGATGTCGAGCTCATCCAGCGACTTGCCGAAATAGTTCAGCGCCGCAGCGGCCACGCCATAGGAGTTCTCGCCGAGATAGATCTCGTTGAGATAGAGCTCGAGAATCTTGTACTTCGGATAGGTCGCATCGATGCGGATCGCGAGGATCGCTTCGCGGATCTTGCGCGAGAACTTCACGTCGCTGTTGAGCAGAAAATTCTTGGCGACCTGCTGGGTGATGGTCGATGCGCCCTCCAGCCGCTTGTGCTGGAAGACCTTGAAGATGTCCTTGAGCGCCGCGCGCATGATGCCGGACGGATCGATGCCGGGATGGGTGTAGAAATTCTTGTCTTCGGCCGAGGTGAACGCCTCGGTGACCAGCTTTGGCACGAACGCGATGGGAACAAAGATGCGCCGCTCGCGCGCATACTCGCCAAGCAACGTGCCGTCGCCGGCATAGACGCGGGTCGTCACCGGCGGTTGGTAATCGCGCAGCGCCTCCACGCTCGGCAGGTCGCGGGTCACCGAATAGATGTAGCCAAGCGCGCCCAGCACGGCCGCAGCCGCCAGCACTCCCGCCCCCAAGCCTGCGTACAGTAAAATCCGGCGCCACATCGGCGTGTTCAGCCCCTTTTGGGCCGCCCTTCTATCGGTCGATTATGGCGATGGAAAGGATTTCCGTCACGTTAGCGCCCTTTAACGATTGGAAGCGCCGGCGGGGGAGAAATAATGGTCCACCGCCCCGGCGATCGCCTGCGCGATGCCATTGCGCCAGCGCACGCTGTTCATCTGGTCGGCGTCGTCGGCATTGGAAAGATAGCCGAGCTCGACGAGCACCGACGGCACGTCAGGGGCCTTCAGAACGACGAACCCCGCCGCCCTGTGAGGCTGTCGCGGCAAAATGTCCGTCTCACGGGTGAGCATCGAAACTGCGCCCTCCGCGAACCGCGAAGACCGGTTCATCGTATCGCGCTGGGCAAGGTCGATCAGGATCGGCGCGACCGTCGAGTTGCCGCCGGCCAGATCGACGCCGGCGATGACGTCGGATTGGTTTTCCTTCCGCGCCAGCGCGGCGGCCTCCTTGTCCGAACCTGATTCGGATAGCGTGTAGATCGACAACCCGTTCACATTCGGATCGGGATTGGAGTCGGCGTGCAGCGAGATGAAGAGGTCGGCGCGCCAGCTCCGGCCGATGTTCACGCGCTCCTTCAAGGGAATGTAGACATCGGTATCACGCGTCAGATGCACGACATAGTTCGTGCGCTGGGCAAGCGTGCGGCCAAGGCGCAGCGCTTCATCCAGTACGAGATCTTTCTCCATCAAGCCATTGACTCCATTCGTACCGGAGTCGATCCCGCCATGACCTGCGTCGATGACGATGACGCGCTTTTCGCCCGTCGCGGGCACCTGTTGCTGCGCCGGCGGCAGCGACGCCAGCAGTGCGGCTGCGGCCTCGCGCGCCCGAAGGTCCGCCGGCCAGCCTGCCGTCGCATCGAACTTGTCCTGCGTCGTGGGAAACAGATCGATGACCGCGCGGTAGCCGTAGCCGCCCGTCGGCGGAATGACGAGCGCGTTGCTGACGCTCACCGGCGAATTCAGGTCGATGACGAAGCGCGAATTGCCGGACCGGAACAGCCCGTAGCGATAGCTGCGGACGATGCCTTTGCCGGTCGGCCGCGGCGGCGCTTCCAGGTGCCATTGGACGACCGGCATGTCGATCACGACGCGATTGGGGTTCGAGAGGGTGAATGTCCGCATCGCGACCGGATCGGAAACCTCGACCACGAATCGCGTGCGATCCTGATGCTCGCCGATGCGCACGCCCATGATGATCGGCGGGGCGCCAATGGGCGGCTTGGCGGCCGGCCGGGCGGACGGCTGCACCGGCTCGGGACCATTGCCGGCCGGTGAATCCCTCAAGATCTTGGAGATAATGTCGTCCGCCGCATGGCTGACCGAGGGGTCTGCGCCCGCCTCCCCGATCAAGAGGGCCCCGACCAGAAGACCCAGCAAAATAGTCAGGTGACGATTCATGCAGTTTGCTCGGGCAAAGCCGTCAAAAGCTGGGCGTAAACCATTTATGATTCCTTAGCACCCACCCGTCTTACATGATTTCCAGGCGTTCCCCTTGCCGTTGGGTCAGAGGACTCCTACAAGTGAAGCCTGCTGCGCCGGCCAGACACAGGGGTGTCCGGATCGTGAGGTGCAGTGGTCCGGAGTTCGCGCCAGACGGCTTTTACGCCCAGGTGCCGGCATCCCTCCATTGCAGCAGCGTCCCGCGGCCGGTCCGACCGGCCAAAAAGATTACATTTCCCATGATCGATTTCGCGTCTGACCTTTCTCCCCGATCCGCAGCCAGTCTGCGGATGGCGGTGCGGCGGCGCGTGTCCACAACAGATCGGCCCAGCCTCAGCCCCTCGTCAGCGCCACGACGCGCGACGGGCGAGCGCGGCCCGCACGGAGATTTCAATGCCCAAGCGTATGCTTATCGATGCCAGTCACCCGGAGGAGACCCGGGTCGTCGTTCTCGACGGACAAAAAGTTGAAGAATTCGATTTCGAGGCCGCAACCAAGCGGCCGCTCAAAGGCAATATCTATCTAGCCAAGGTTACGCGCGTAGAGCCGTCGCTGCAGGCCGCCTTCGTCGAATATGGCGGCAACCGCCAGGGCTTCCTCGCCTTCTCCGAAATCCATCCCGACTACTACCAGATCCCGATCGCCGACCGTCAGGCGCTGATCGCCGAGCAGGAAGCCGAAGCGCGCCGCCGTCAGGAAGACGACATCGAGTCCTTCGAAATCACGTCCGGCCCGAAGCCCGAAATCGGCGAAGACGAGGAAGGCGAAGAAGAAGCCGAGGGCGAGCAGACCTCCGAAGAGCATGCCGAGAGCGAACCGCTCGAGGCAGCTCCAGCCGAAACCCAGGACACCCTTCCGACCGAAGACGGTCCCGAACCCGAGCGTCCGGTCGAAGCCGAGTCCGAAGAGCCCGAGGAAGTCTTCGAGCACCGCGGCGCCGCGGCCGACGAAGACAATCACGCTCACGACGACCATGACGATCAGGACGAGCCGGCCCACGAACATGGCCACGAGCACGTCCATCATTCACACAGCGACGAAGAGATCGATTCCGTCGCCGATGCCGAGTCCGCAGCCGGCGTGGCGGACGAGCAGACGGCCGCGGCTTCCGCCTCGCACATTCCCCAAGAAGACGGCGTGCATGTCGACACGCCGGAGCCGGAGATCACCGACCAGATCCCGGACATGCAGACCGCGTCCGAGCAGCCGCTCGAAGGCGAGACGCAGCCGCTGCAGGCACAGCGGCCGTCGCAGCGTTTCTTGCGCCGCCGCCACTACAAGATCCAGGAAGTCATCAAGCGCCGCCAGATCATCCTGGTGCAGGTGGTCAAGGAAGAACGCGGCAACAAGGGCGCGGCGCTCACGACCTACCTCTCGCTCGCCGGTCGCTATTGCGTGCTGATGCCCAACACGCCGCGCGGCGGCGGCATTTCCCGCAAGATCACCAACGCCAACGACCGCAAGCGTCTGAAGTCGGCCGCGCAGGCGCTCGAGCTGCCCGAGGGCATGGGCCTCATCATCCGCACCGCGGGCGAAAACCGCACCAAGGTCGAGATCAAGCGCGACTACGAATATCTGCTGCGCATGTGGGACACGATCCGCGAGACTGACGCTTAAATCCAACGCGCCGGCCTGCGTCTATGAAGAAGGCGACCTGATCAAGCGCGCCATCCGCGACCTCTACAACAAGGACGTTGCCGAAATCGTCGTCGAAGGCGAAGCGGGCTATCACAACGCCAAGGACTTCATGCGCATGCTGATGCCCACGCATGCGCAAGCAACGTGAAGCCCTATCGCGAGCCGGTGCCGCTGTTCCAGCGCCACCACATCGAAGCCCAGCTCGATGCGATGTTCTCGCCGACCGTGACGCTCCACTCGGGCGGCTACATCGTCATCAACCAGACCGAAGCGCTCGTCTCGATCGACGTGAACTCGGGCCGCGCCACGCGCGAACATTCGATCGAGGAGACCGCGCGCAAGACCAATCTGGAAGCCGCCGAGGAAATCGGCCGCCAGCTGCGCCTGCGCGATCTCGCCGGTCTTATCGTCATCGACTTCATCGACATGGAAGACGGCCGCAACGATCGCGACGTCGAAAAGCGCATGCGCGATGCGGTCGCCAAGAACGATCGCGCCCGCATCCAGATCGGCAAGATCAGCCAGTTCGGCCTGCTCGAGATGTCGCGCCAACGCCTGCGCGCCGGCGTCATCGCGGGCTCGACCGTCCCCTGCCCGCATTGCGGCGGCCAGGGCATCGTACGCTCGGTGGAATCCACGTCGCTGCGCGTCCTGCGCGGCCTTGAGGAAGAAGCCCAGAAGCAGCGCGCCGAAGGTCTCACCGTCCGCGTCGCGCCCGACGTGGCGATCTACACGCTCAACCAGAAGCGCCGCGAACTGGCGCGTCTCGAAACCGAATACACGATCGTCATCAATTTCGAGCCGAAGCCCGAGTTGATGGCCGGCGAGTTCGAGATCGACCGTGCCGGTCACCGCAATCCGGAAGATTTCCCGCGCCCGGCAATGACGGCTGTCGTCGAACCGGTGATGCAGGAAGAAGAACTCGACATCATCGAGGAAGAACAACTCGACGAGGAAGACGAGGCCATCGAGGCCGGCGATACTGCCGCGGTCGAGCAGGAAGAACCGCGCGAACGCAGCGAGCGAAGCGAACCGGCGAACCGCGAAGGCGGACGCCGCCGCCGCCGGCGCGGCGGACGCAATCGCGGCGGACGCGATCGTGATCGTCCGAACGGTGCGCCGCGCGAAGGCGTTCCGCTGCCGGAAGGCATTCCCGCCATCGAAGGCGGTGAAGTCGCCGAGACCGGCGCACCGGAAAGCGAAAAAGGCGATGAGGCAGCAGGCGACGGTTTCGAACATGAGCCGGAGGCGCCCGGCCAGTTTGCCGGAGCGCCGGGCGAAGGCGGACCGCCCCGCAAGCGTCGCCGCCGTCGTGGCCGCAGAGGCGGCAATCGCGATCAATTCGCCGCCAGCCCGCCGGCTGCGAATGGCGACGTGTCAGCGCCTGCGGTGATTCCGCCGGCCGCGATCGACGATCGCTTCGGCGTGGTGACGGACGACATCGACACGACGCCGACGGATGGACCGCGTGTTGTGCCCAATACGTCTTCGTCGCCATCCTGGTCGCTCAACGACCCGGCAGAAATCGACACGACGCCGAAGGAAGATGACAAGCCCGCCGAGCCCGCCAAAAAAGGCTGGTGGCAGCGCGCGTTCAAATCCTGAAGTCGCGATCGCTGCGCGCCATCGATGGCGCGCAGACGATGCTATCGTCCCGTATCGCCCGAAGCGCCCATGCCATGCGCCGCCGGATCCGGCAGCGCGACGCAAGAGCCGTTCTGGCACGCGATGGCATTGACGGTATCGTACGGCACGCCCGTCGATCGCATGTCGCTGGAACTCGACAGGGATTCGCCGCTCGACAGCCGCGCCAGCGCGTAACCGATCGCCGCGGTCCCGTTGGGGCCGCCTGCACCCGCACCGGCCAGCGATACGCCGCCGTTGCCGCCTTCCGTGGCGATCACGGGCGTCAGGAACGCAGACGCCACACCGGTCTGGCCGGATGATGGTGCGCGCGCCAGCGTGACGCCTGTGCCAGCCGCAGTGTGCCCTGAACCGAACGGTCCGTTCATCGTGACCGCGCACGCGGCCGCCTGGCCCCTGGAATCGATCGCCGCAAATCCGGTCGCGCCGAGATCGGCAGGCAGATTGGTGATCGCGTACCGGCTGAGTGCCTGCTTCACGGCGTAGACCACAGACGCCTGAAGATCGGCCGCACCGGCATTGGTCGATTGCGCGCGATTGAGATTGTCGAACAGCGTGCCGGCAAAGGCGCCCGCGCCTGTGTGCTGCGACGGCAGGAAGACATACGCATTGCCCATCTGTATCGCCTGCGGTGTGCCGCTCAGCGCGGTATAGCCGCCAAACTCCGGCACGCCGATGCCGCCGCCCTGCGATTGCGAATAGGCGATGATCCGCGCGCCGACCTGGCCTTTGTAGAATCCGTTGGGCCCGCCGACGCGCAAGGCCGCCAGCGTCTGGGCCAGTTCCGGATTCGAAACTACCGTGCCTTCCGGCTTGACCTTGCCGGATTCATCCAGGAATTCGGCCGCTAGCGCGGCATCGAGGCGAACGACGTCCTGCGCCGCGGTCAGGCGCGCGGCGAGCGCACGCGAGATCGGAAAACCGGCCGCCGCATAGCCTTCACCGGGCGAGACATCGCGCTGCCACGGCAGTACGCCGTAGCCGCTTTGCATCAAGGCGAAGCCGCGGACATTTCCGGGCACCGCGTAAGCGCCGCCGCCGCTGGAATCACGGGCAAGAAAATCGAATTCTTCATTCCGGCCGGTAGCCGCGTCGTGAACGATGCAGATTCCGCCGCCGCCAAGCCCCGCAGCCACCGGATAGGTTACAGAAAGTGCAAAGTATGTGGCGGTCACCGCATCCACCGCGCTGCCGCCCTGCGACAGAATGGAAGCGCCCGTCCTGACCGCAAAAGGCTCGTCGCCGACCACCAGCGAGCCCGTCCGTGTTCCGGTTCCGCCGCTGCCCCCGCCGCCGTTCAGCCCCAATGAGCCGCCCAGATCGACGGAGCAGGCGGACAGCAGCAGGCTCGATACGCAAGCCAAAACCCGTGATCGCAGCATAGATGTAATATTTCCCTGGTGGTTGACTGGCGCGCCGTTCCGTCCGTTGACGCCCGTAGCGCGCCCACATACGGTCCCGAGCGAACAAGGGGCGCGGGGACCATTAGGAGAGTTCAAGCCTTGGCTTTTTGCAACCCTTTGCCTCTCGTCCGGCGCGTCCAGACAACACTTTGCGGTGTCGCACGCGGCATTGCGTTCTTCACGGGCTTCTTCGGCTGCCTCGCCGCGTTCACCGCACCGGCGGCAGCGCAAGGTATCCTGCTCCTGCGGGACACCGAAACCGAACGCGCGATGCGCAGCTATGAAGATCCGCTGCTGCGCGCCGGCGGCCTCGATCCCGCCGGCGTGCACATCTATCTCGTCAACGATCCGAGCGTGAACTCGTTCGTCGCCGAAGGACAGAACATGTTCATCCAGACCGGCATGATCATGTTCGCCAAGAACTCCCTCGAGCTGAAAGGCGTGATGGCGCACGAGACGGGACACATCGTTGCCGGGCATCTGTCGCGCGACAGCGCGGCGATCGAAAAGGCAACAATCCCGATGCTGTTGTCGATGGTGATCGGCATCGCGGCCATCGCAGCAGGCGCGGGCGAAGCGGGCATGCTGATCCTGATGGGCGGCCAGGGCGTGGCGCAGGCGCAGTTCAACGCTTTCAGCCGCGTGCAGGAAGCGACCGCCGACCAGATCGCGATCAAGCTGCTCGACAAGACCCACCAATCCTCGCGGGGACTTCTTGCGACGTTTGAACGCCTCGCCGATGAAGAAGCGATGGCTTCCGACCGCATCGATCCTTACGCCGCCGACCATCCGGTGGGCCGCGATCGCGTCGCCAATCTCGAAACCGAGGTCGAAGCCTCGCCCTACAAGGATGTGCCGGAGGATCCGGCCGTCGAACATCAATATGAAATGCTGCAGGCCAAGCTTGCCGGCTACATCGAGCCGATGCAGACGATCTTCAACCGCTATCCGCTGAGCGACACCAGCAAGCCGGCGCGTTACGCCCGCGCCATGGCCTATTCACGCAAACCCGATCTGCAGAAGGCCCTCGCCGAGATCAGCAGCCTGATCAAGGACGAGCCGAGCAATCCCTACTTCTACGAGGTGCTGGGCCAGATCTATGTCAGCATGGCCAAGCCGCTTCTCGGCGTCGGCGCCTACCAGAAGAGCGTTGACCTGCTGCCAAATGCGCCTCAATTGCGCGTCGGACTCGCCGCGGCGCAGCTTGCCACGGAGCGGCCCGACCTCGCCAAGCCCGCGCTCTCCAACCTTAAAATCGCCCTGCAGCAGGAAGACGACGATTCCTTTGCCTGGTACGAAGCGGCGCAGGCCTACAGCCTGATAGGCAACGAACCGATGGCAGACCTTGCGACCGCCGAGCGCTACTACAATGTCGGAGCGATGCCACAGGCCGCACAATTCGCCACGCGTGCGCGGCATGGCCTGTCGCAAGGCTCGCCGGATTGGCAGCGCGCCAATGACATCGTGGCCGTCGCCGTTCCGGCGGCGCGCAGCCAGCAACACTGATCACCAAGGGACTATCCATGAACGGTCAATCGAAGATCGCCGCCCTCGGCGCATTGGGCGGAGCCGCTCTGGCGCTGCTTCTGGTGTTCGGCGCCTCCGCACTCGGTCTTTTGCCGCAGCGGCTGGACGGCAAGCAGGTGCATGCGTACCTGCTCGATCATCCGGAAATTTTCGTTGAAATGCAGGTCAAGCTTCAGGCGCGGGACGCCGAGACTGCGGCGCGCGAGCAGCGCGACGCCATGCAGACCATTGGCTTGAAGACCTTCTTTGATCCACGCGTCGCCTTCGTGACGGGTCCGGTCAATGCAAAGCAGACGTTCGTTGAATTTTACGATTATGACTGCCCCTTCTGCCGTGCTTCGCTTCCGGCAGTGAAGAACTATTACGAGGCGCACCGGAACGACACGCGCTTCTCCTTCATCGAATTCCCGATCCCGCAACAACATGGCCCTGGTGCGGTGCTTGCAGCGAAAGCGTCGCTTGCCGCTCGCAAACAGCCCGACAAGTTCGTCGCCTTTCACTTCGCGTTGATGGGTGAGGAAGGAGCTGTCACCGAGCAAATGATCTTCGACGATGCCGCGAAATGCGGGCTCGACGTCGCCAAGCTGAAAGCCGACATGGCCGGCCATGAGATCGACGTCGCGCTCGACATCGCGCACAAGCTCGCCTTGCGCGCCAAGATCGACGGCACGCCGACCTTTGTCATCAACGGCCATCTCCACGCCGGCGCGGTCAGCGACGATGATCTGAAAGACCTGGTAAAGGAAAAGCCGGTCTGAGCGCGGAATTCGATTGACCGCGATGGTGTCGTGGCCCGCAGCCGCGGGCCATCCAGGCGACGGTAGCGTGCCGTCTCGAAAGATTGGGCCGCAGCCTCACTTGCCGCCAGCGACAATGTCTCCAACTGGCTGGCCCGCTCTCCGGCGGGCCATGACATTGATGGGTTGATCGAAATTCAGATCAAACCCGTCATCGGGCTCGACGGATCGGCATAGGGTTTCTTCGGCATGCGGCCGGCGAGATAGGCAAGCCTGCCCGCCTCCACAGCGTGCTTCATCGCAGCCGCCATCTTCACCGGATCCCTGGCATGCGCGATGCCGGTGTTGGAAATCACCGCATCGCAGCCCAGTTCCATCGCGACCGCCGCGTCGGACGCCGTGCCGATGCCGGCATCGACGATGACGGGCACCTTCGCATCCTCGACGATCATGCGGATGTTGACCGTGCTCTGGACGCCCATGCCCGAGCCGATCGGCGACGCCAGCGGCATGATCGCCGCCGCGCCCATATCCTCCAGCCGCTTGGCCAGTATTGGATCGTCGCTGCAATAGACCATCACCTGGAAACCGTCCTTGGTCAGCATCTCGGTGGCGCGCAGCGTCTCGATCATGTCGGGATAGAGCAGCTTCTTCTCGCCCAGCACTTCGAGTTTCACCAGCGTCCAGCCGCCCGCCTCGCGCGCCAGACGCAGCGTGCGCACCGCGTCTTCGCCGGTAAAGCAGCCCGCGGTGTTCGGCAGGTAGGTGTATTTCTTCGGATCGATGAAATCGATCAGCTTGGGCTGGTTCGGATCGGTCAGGTTCACGCGCCGCACCGCGACGGTGACGATCTCCGCTCCGCTCGCTTCAAGCGCCCGCGCATTCTCTTCGTAGCTTTTGTATTTGCCCGTTCCGATGATGAGCCGCGATTTGAACGTCTTTCCCGCCACCACGAACGGCTTGTCGACCGCTGCGTTGCCGCCGCCGATGAAGTGCACGATCTCGTACTTGTCGCCATCCTTCACCTGCACGGACGCATAGGTCGAGCGCGGCACGATCTCCAGGTTGCGCTCCACGGCAATCTTCTTCGGATCGAGGCCCAGAAAGGCCAGCATCTCGTTCAGCGTCGTGACGCCGTTCAGATGCTTAGCTTCGCCGTTGATGGTGACGTTCATGGTCATGCCGTCTGCCTCTTCTCGCACATGAAAGGGAGTGGCGGCACGACGGCCGTCCGCTCCCTACGCCGGTATGAACCGGATCAGGTTCTAAGGGACTCGGCAGCTACCGATCTCAGCCAACATGGCGCCCCTGGGACGGGCTGATCGTGTCTCCCCGCGGCCGGAAGTCAACAAATTCAACAGCATCTTGGGTGTTTCCGTATCCGCCGCCTGCGACTATAAGGAGCGGAATCGCCCCCTGCCCGGAGTTCCCTTGGCCAAATCTGGCAAACAAATCAAGAGCTTGCCGATCTACGTCCTCAACGGACCGACGCTCAACCTGCTCGGCACCCGCGAGCCGGAGATATACGGTCGCACCACGCTGGCCGAAATCCGCGATCTGGTCGCCGAGCGTGCCGACCGGCACGGCTTCAAGATCGTGTTCCGGCAATCGAACCATGAAGGCGACCTCATCGACTGGATCCAGGAAGCGCGCGCCAAGGGTTGCGGCGTGATCCTCAACGGCGCCGCCTACACGCACACCTCGATCGCGATCTACGACGCGCTCAAGACGCTCGGCAAACCGATCATCGAAGTGCATCTCTCCAACCCGCACGCGCGCGAACGGTTCCGCCATCACTCCTATGTGAGCATGGTCGCGAACGGTGTGATCTTCGGACTGGGCGCGCAAGGATATCTTGCCGCCGTGGACGCCATGGCGTCCCTCATCAAAGGTCAGTCATGAACATGAAAGACATGAAGTCGATCGGTCAGCGCCTCACGAGCGGACCGAAGGGAAAATCTGGTGACGGTTTGGTCGATGCGTCCGCGATCCGCGAACTGGCCGAACTTCTGAAAGAGACCGGCCTCACCGAGATCGAGATCGAGCACAATGGCGCACGCCTGCGCGTGTCGAAGCAGGCCGGCGGCGCGATGATGGCCGCGCCCGCACCCGCAGCGGCACCCGCCGCTCCGGCGGAAGCACCCAAGCCCAAGGGACCCAGTCCCGGCGGCGTACCCTCGCCGATGGTCGGAACCGTCTACGCCTCGCCGGAGCCCGGCGCGCCGCCCTTCGTCAAGGTCGGCGACAACCGTCAAGGAAGGCGACACGCTCCTCATCGTCGAAGCGATGAAGACGATGAACCCGATCCTCGCCTCGCGCGGCGGCACGGTCACCGAAATCTGCGTCACGGACGCCCAGCCGGTCGAATTCGGCCAGATACTGGTCGTCATCAGCTGATGTTCGAAAAAATCCTCATCGCGAACCGCGGCGAGATCGCGCTCCGCATCAATCGCGCCTGCAAGGAAATGGGCATCGCCACCGTCGCGGTGCACTCGACCGCCGACGCCGACGCGATGCATGTGCGTCTGGCCGACGAAAGCGTCTGCATCGGTCCGCCGGCCAGCCGCGCAGAGCTATCTGAACATTCCAGCGATCATCGCGGCGTGCGAGATCACCGGCGCCGAGGCGATCCATCCGGGCTACGGCTTCCTGTCGGAGAACGCCAAGCTTCGCCGAGATCGTGAAGGAGCACGGCATCACCTTCATCGGCCCGACGCCGGAGCATATCCGCATGATGGGCGACAAGATCGCCGCCAACCAGGCGGTGAAGGCCGCTCGGCATTCCGACGGTTCCAGGCTCGGACGGCGCGGTCGGAGACGGCGAAGAGGCTCTGCGCGTGGCCGCGCGAGATCGGCTATCCGGTGCTCATCAAGGCGACGGCGGGCGGCGGCGGCCGCGGCATGAAGGTCGCGCCGAACCGAGGCCGACCTGCCGCTGGCGCTCTCCACCGCGCGCGCCGAAGCCAAGGCCGCGTTCGGCAACGACGCAGGTCTACATGGAGAAATATCTCCAGAGGCCGCGCCACATCGAGATCCAGGTGCTCGCCGACAGCCAGGGCAATGTGGTCCATCTGGGCGAGCGCGACTGCTCGCTGCAGCGCCGCCACCAGAAGGTGCTGGGAAGAAGCCGGCTCGCCCGCGCTCAATGCCGCGCAGCGCGACGACATCGGCTGCGATCGTGACGACGGCGTTGAAGAAGCTCGGCTATCTCGGCGCCGGCACGATCGAGTTCCTGTTCGAAGACGGACAGTTCTATTTCATCGAGATGAACACGCGCCTGCAGGTCGAGCATCCGGTGACCGAGGCGATCACCGGCATCGACATCGTGCGCGAACAGATCCGCATCGCCGCCGGCAGTGCCGCTGGAGCTCAAACAGGAAGACGTGACCTTCTCGGGCCACGCCATCGAATGCCGCATCAATGCGGAGAACGCCTTCACCTTTCAGCCTTCGCCCGGCACGATCACGCAGTTCCACACGCCCGGCGGCCTCGGCGTGCGCTTCGATTCCGCGATCTATTCCGGCTATCGCATCCCGCCCTATTACGACAGCCTTGCCGGCAAGCTCATCGTCCATGGCCGCAACCGCAACGAGTGCCTCTTGCGCCTGCGCCGCGCGCTCGACGAACTGGTGGTCGGCGGCATCGAGACGACGATCCCGCTGTTCCAGGCCCTGGTCCGCGAGAAGGACATCATCGACGGCGACTACAACATCCACTGGCTCGAACAGTGGCTGGCGAAGAAGGCGGCGTCGTAACTCATCCTCCATTTTTGTTATGGCCGCCCCTGAGTCGGCCATGACGGGCGGTCGGACAGCGGCCTTGCACGATTTCTCATCGCGCGCGACGCTTGGCCGATGCCCTACGCGCAAACCCTCGGCGCAACCCGCTACGTCTTCGACGATCTGAAGACGCTTTTGGCGCGTGCGTCGCCGGATCGTTCGGGTGACCGGCTTGCCGGGCTTGCGGCGCAATCGGGCGAAGAGCGTGTGGCCGCGCGCATGGCGTTGGCGGATTTGCCGCTCTCGACATTCCTCGACAACGCGCTGGTTCCGTACGAGGGCGACGAAGTCACGCGCCTCATCCACGACACGCATGACGCAGCAGCATTCGTGCCCGTCCGCTCGCTGACGGCCGGTGCGTTTCGCGATTGGCTCTTGTCCGACGAAGCGACGGCCGAAACATTGGCCGTGATCGCGCCCGGCCTTACGCCGGAGATGGCGGCCGCCGTTTCCAAGCTCATGCGCAACCAGGATCTGATCGCGGTGGCGCGGAAGGTCAGCGTCGTCACGCGCTTCAACAACACAATCGGTCTTCCCGGCCGGCTCTCAACGCGTCTTCAGCCGAACCATCCGACAGACGACGCCAAGGGCATCGCCGCCTCCATCGTCGACGGGCTGCTCTATGGCAGCGGCGACGCCGTGATCGGCATCAACCCGGCGACCGACAATGTGGCGACCGTCTCGAACCTGCTTTTCATGGTGGACGAGATCCGCCGCCGCTGGAGCATCCCGGCGCAATCCTGCGTGCTGGCGCATGTCACGACCACGCTGCGCGCCATCGAACAGGGCGCACCGGTCGATCTGGTGTTCCAATCCGTCGCCGGAAGTGAAGCGGCGAACAAGAGCTTCGGCGTCGATCTCGCCATTCTGAAGGAAGCGCGTGACGCGGCGTTGTCGCTGAGGCGCGGCGCACTCGGCGACAATGTGATGTATTTCGAGACCGGCCAGGGCGCGGCGCTGTCCGCCAATGCGCATCACGGCGTCGACCAGCAGACAATGGAGACGCGCGCCTATGCGGTCGCGCGGCATTTCAAGCCGCTGCTCGTGAACAGCGTCGTCGGCTTCATCGGGCCGGAATATCTCTTCGACGGAAAACAGATCGTCCGCGCCGGGCTCGAGGATCACTTCTGCGGCAAGCTGCTCGGCCTGCCGATGGGTGTCGACGTCTGCTACACCAACCATGCCGATGCCGATCAGGACGACATGGACACGCTATTGACGCTGCTCGGCGTCGCGGGCTGCACCTATGTCATGGGCGTGCCAGGGGCTGACGACGTGATGCTCTCCTATCAGAGCACCTCGTTCCACGACGCGCTTTATGTCCGCGACGCGCTCAATCTGCGGCCCGCTCCTGAGTTCGAAGCCTGGCTGATGCGCATGGGCATCATGGATGAGAACGCGCACATCCGGCCGCGCCTTGCTGGCACCGATGCGGCGAAGCTGTTCGATTTCGCGAGGACGGCATGAGCGGGCGCGACGCGTGGCACGCCCTTGCCGCCTTCACGCCGGCGCGGCTTGCGCTGGGTCGTGCCGGCAACGGCTTGCCGACGAACCGCGTGCTGGAGTTCCAGCTTGCCCATGCCCGCGCACGCGATGCCGTGCATGCGCCCTTCGATGCGCAGGGCGTCGCCAGCGCTTTGGGCCGCCCCGAAACGCAGTTGCTCGCAACACAGGCCGCGGACCGGCAAACCTATCTGATAAATCCCGATGCCGGCCGCAGTCTCAACGCAAACTCGCGCGCGCGTCTCGGGCGCGGCGTCCATGACGCGGCTCTCGTCATCGCGGACGGCCTCTCTTCGACGGCAATTCATGCGCATGGCGCTTCGCTTGTGCATCTTGTTCTGGGCAGCCTGCCCGGCCTGAACTGGGCCCCGGTTTCCATCGTGACCGGCGGCCGCGTCGCCATCGGCGACGAGATTGCGGAAGCGCTTGGCGCGGAACTCGGCATCGTTCTGATCGGCGAACGTCCGGGCCTCAGCGCCGCCGATGCGATCGGCATCTATCTCACCTTTGCACCGCGCCCCCGCATCACGAAGGATGCCGATCGCAACTGCATCTCCAACGTCCGGCCCGGCGGATTGGCGCTTGAGGACGCCGCGCACCGCCTTGCCTGGCTGGTGGCCGAATCGCGGCGGATTCAACTCACAGGTGTTGGCCTCAAGGAGGACGCGCCGGACCTGCGCAGCATCGCCAACACTGATACGCTTACAAAGTGAATCAACTGGGGGAAAACGCAGATGGCATGGCTCGCGAAATACCAACCGCAGCTTCTCAGCATTTTGCGCATCGTCGCGGGACTGCTGTTTCTTGAGCACGGCATGCAAAAACTCTTTCACGTTCCGCCCGTGACGATGACAATTCCGCCCGCCATGGTGCCGATACTCATGACGGCCGCTACAATCGAGCTCGTCGGCGGCACGCTCATCGCCGTCGGTTTCTTCACGCGCATCGCAGCGTTCATCTGCTCCGGCGAAATGGCGATTGCCTACTGGATCGGCCATTTTCCGCGCGGCGGATTCTTTCCCGCCGTGAACGGAGGCGACGCCGCAATTCTGTTCTGCTTCGTCTTTCTCTTCATCGCGGCGGCAGGACCGGGGCCGTGGGCGCTCAGCAAGTCCGATAAACTTTGATTTAAAGTCGCGCGAAATTGTTTGCGCGCCGGTAGGATGCGGCGCGTAGCGTCGCAGCATGAGCGCTTTCGACATTTCCCTCTCGGGTCTGCGGACGAGCACGGCGCAGTTTGAAACGGCGGCGTCGAACGTCGTGCGCGCCAGCGTTCCTCCCGCGAACAACACACCTGCAAGCTCCGACTCCAATCCGCCGCCGCCCTTGTCGCTGGCGGGCACGGATTTCGGCGCGGATCTCGTCGGCATGACGATGGCGCTGGTCAACTACCGGGCCAACATCGCGGCCATCAAGGCCGAAGAGCAAATGACCAAGGCCACCGTCGACCTTATCGGCTGACACGCGGCGCGCTATGCTCGCGCCATGCACGGCTCGCCGCCCCTGACGCCTGAGCTCGTCCTTCACGCCTATGCGGAAGGCATCTTTCCCATGGCGGAACGGCGCGACGATCCGGACCTCTACTGGGTCTCGCCCGAGATGCGCGGCGTCCTGCCGCTCGATTCGTTCCATATCCCCAAGCGCCTCGCGCGCACGGTGCGCAGCGATCGCTTCACCGTCACCTCCGACGCCGCCTTCGTCGATGTGATGCGGGCCTGCGCCGAGCCTGTCGAAGGCCGCCCCAATACCTGGATCAACGAGGAGATCATCCGCCTCTACACCGCGCTGCACGCTGCCGGCCACGCGCACTCCATCGAATGCTGGCGGGACGGCGTGCTGGTCGGGGGCCTTTATGGCGTCAGTCTTGGCGGCGCATTCTTCGGAGAGAGCATGTTTTCAAGGATGCGCGACGCGAGCAAAGTCGCGCTGGTGCATCTCATAGCGCGCATGAAGGCCGGTTCGTATGTGCTTCTCGACACTCAGTTTCTGACGAAGCATCTGTCACAGTTCGGCGCGATCGAAATTCCAAGGCTCGCCTATCTCGCACGGTTGCGCGCGGCGCTCGCCCACCACGCCTACTGGCCGGCATCCTCGGGAAGCGCCGTCGGCTTTTCATTGTCTGAGGCGTCGGGCGAAACCGGCTTGACCGGCTTGAGCGGACCAACCGCGACGGTCTGGCCGGGCTCGGCCGCTTTGCAGGTGATCACCCAGACGTCGTAGATCGGGTGCTCCATGCCGTGCAGGCCGGGGCTGGAAGCGTACATCCAGCCCGAGAACACACGCCGCTCCGGCTGATCCGGCCGGTGATCGTCGATCTGCACGAAGGCCGCCGTCTCCGGCGTCTCGGTCGGCGGCGTCGAATAGCAATAGCGCGCGGTTATCGTGAGCGTCGCGTACTGGATGGGTTGGCCGATCGGCGCCACCAGCGTTGTCGAGTGACCGGAAATCTTGTCGAGACCGCGCAGGACCAGCGTGAGCGGACCGGTCGGCTTGGGGGGAAGCGACTCCGGACTTGGAATCCCTGTTGCTGCGGGCTTCGGCGCCGGCTTGGCGGCAGGCACGGCGGCGTACGCGCCGCCTGCGAGCATCGTGCTCGCGCAAATCAGACCGATTGCGCGCCCGCGCCGCACTACTTGCCGCCCGGCTGAGGTTTCTGAGTGTTGCCGCCGCCGATGAAGCGGCCGACAAGGCCCATCAGGTCGACCGAGCCCTGCACGTTTGTGATCGCGCCACCAGGCGGAATCATCTTGTCGCTGCCGCCCGGCGAGATCGAAAGATAGGAACCTCCCAGCAGGCCCGTCGACGTCACCATCAACGACGAATCGTCCGGGATATGAATGTCGTTGCGGATGTTCATGTGCAGCGTGACGAGATAGGTCTTGGGATCGAGCGTCAGCGCATTCACCGCACCGATCTTGATTCCCGAAAGACGTACATCGGTTCCGGTCGCAAGGCCGTCGACGCGCGGCATGCGCGCCGTGACCTCATAACCGGTGAAACTGCCAGAGCTCGTATTCGTATAGGCGAAGTAAAGAAAGGCCGCGGCTACCGCCACGACGATCGCCCCGATGATCGTCTCGACCGTGTTGTTGCTGCTCATGCCTACTCCGGCTTCCAGGATTCGTAGTCGCCGGTCGCGGGGGGACGCACGCCGCTCTTCGCCAGACTGCCGTCGGGCCGGTACGCATCCGCCGTGCCGGTGAGATTGGGCGTGTGCTCTTTCTCCCAGGACTGTTCCTTGAATGGAACCTTGGTCGGCGGATCTTCGTAGGTGTGGTGCAGCCAGCCATGCCAGTCCGGCGGTACGCGGCTCGCCTCGACGGTGCCGGCATAGGTCACCCAGCGGCGATTGCCTTTTTTGGCCTGGTAGTAGCGATTGCCGAATTTGTCGGTGCCGGCATAGGCGCCCGAAAACCAGATCGTGGCCAACGTCCCGAACGTGGCGTGGTGCCACCAGGCAAAAATCATGCGGATAAAGGACATGCTGGTCTGGCCAAGTCTCGGATTCGCCGCCGGAATATAAGAGGCAAGTCGTCATCATGCCATTGAGACAATGGCGACACGGTGACCGCCTCTCGCGTAACGCGGTTCCGGCAAACTATCCACAATCGATCCAAAACAGGGACGGCGTATCGGGGTGTCACGGAAGCGAAAAATTTTTCTGGTCTGCTTCCGTTAACGGCTTGACTCGATCTTTTCCCAAGCAAAACGCATCTCGAAAAGCCTACCAGATATGGTGGGTAAGATTTCGTTTACCACTTCTTGCTTGCGTCCCGTTTTGAACGGTGCCCATACTTGGGGCCTGTCGCTGCTCGCGACACCAAATCTGGCGGACGAAATCCAACCTCCCGCCGAGGCTGCTGCCAAACAGGCACGCGCCCGGCGGTGGGAAAACTGTCCCCAAAACGGCGGCGAGTGGCGGCGGAGAGGGCCGCAACAAAATATTCGGGGATAATTCCATGCGCATTCACCGTCAGTTCACGGTTGAGGGTCGTTCCGCCTACGAAGGCATCGCTTTCCGTTCCACTACCAGCGAGATCCGAAACCCTGACGGCTCTGTCGTCTTCTCCCAATCGAATATCGAGGTTCCCGCTGAATGGAGCCAGGTGGCCTGCGACGTGCTGGCCCAGAAATATTTCCGCAAGGCCGGAATCCCGACTGCGCTGAAGCCCGTTCCCGAAGACGGCATTCCAGAGTTCCTCTGGCGCAAGACCGCAGACAGCACCGGCACGGTGGGCGAGCATTCCGCCAAGCAGGTGTTCGACCGTCTGGCCGGCACCTGGACCTATTGGGGCTGGAAGGGCGGCTATTTCGACGACGAAGTCCGACGCACGCGCCTTCTTCGACGAACTTGCCTACATGCTGGCGACGCAGAAGGCCGCGCCGAATTCGCCGCAATGGTTCAACACCGGACTGCACTGGGCCTATGGCATCGATGGCCCCAGCCAGGGTCACTACTATGTCGACCACAAGACGGGCCGCCTGACCAAGTCGTCCTCGTCCTACGAACATCCCCAGCCGCACGCCTGCTTCATCCAGTCCGTCGCCGACGATCTCGTCAACGAAGGCGGCATCATGGACCTGTGGACCCGCGAGGCGCGGCTCTTCAAATACGGCTCGGGCACGGGCACGAACTTCTCCGCGCTGCGCGGCGAGAACGAGAAACTCTCGGGCGGCGGCAAGTCGTCGGGCCTGATGAGCTTCCTCAAGATCGGCGATCGCGCGGCCGGCGCCATCAAGTCGGGCGGCACGACGCGCCGCGCCGCCAAGATGGTGATCGTCGACGTCGATCATCCCGACATCGAGGATTTCATCGACTGGAAGGTGATCGAAGAACAGAAGGTCGCCGCCATGGTGGCCGGCTCCAGGCTCGCCGAAAAACATCTCAAGCTCGTCATGAAGGCCTGCGTCAATTGCGAGGGCTCGAACGACGATTGCTTCGATCCGAAGAAGAACCCGGCGCTGCGCCGCGAGGTCAAGGCCGCGCGCAAGGCGATGATCCCCGACAATTTCATCGAGCGCGTCATCTCCTTCGCCAAGCAGGGCTACAAGGACATCGACTTCAGTACCTACGACACCGACTGGGATTCGGAAGCCTATCTGTCGGTTTCGGGCCAGAACTCGAACAATTCCGTGCGCGTGACGGACGAATTCCTCACCGCCGTGCTCGAACGACGAGGACTGGAACCTCACCTATCGCGGCTCGGCAGCAAGATCGCCAGCACCATCAAGGCGCGCGACCTGTGGGAGAAGATCTCCTACGCGGCCTGGGCCTGCGCCGATCCCGGCATCCAGTTCCACACGACGATCAACGACTGGCACACCTGCCCGGCGGGCGGTGAGATCCGCGCGTCGAATCCGTGCTCGGAATACATGTTCCTGGACGACACGGCGTGCAATCTCGCCTCGCTGAACCTGATGCAGTTCCGAAAAGACCAGGATGGCGGCGCGAAGGTGTTCGACGTGGCGGCGCTTCCAGCATGCCGTGCCGCTGTGGACCGTCGTGCTCGAAATCTCCGTGATGATGGCGCAGTTCCCGTCCAAGGAAATCGCGCAGCTCTCCTACGACTACCGCACGCTCGGCCTCGGCTTCGCCAACATCGGCGGCCTCCTGATGGCGGCCGGCATCTCCTATGACAGCCGCGAAGGCCGCGCCATCGCAGGGGCCATCTCCGCGGTCATGACGGGCGTGTCCTACGCGACGTCCGCCGAAATGGCCGGCGAGCTTGGACCCTTCCCGGAATATCGCCGCCAATCGCGAAGCGATGCTGCGCGTCATGCGCAACCATCGCCGCGCCGCCTATGGCGAGAAGACGGGCTATGAAGGCCTCTCCACCCTGCCCGTGCCGCTGGATCTCGCCGCGGTCGCGCAACAAGGACCTCGCCTATGCCGCCCAGCGCGCCTGGGACGATGCCGTTTCTGCTCGGCGAAGACTTCGGCTTCCGCAACGCGCAGGCCACCGTCATCGCGCCGACCGGCACGATCGGTCTCGTCATGGATTGCGACACGACCGGCGTCGAACCCGACTTCGCGCTGGTGAAGTTCAAGAAGCTGGCCGGCGGCGGCTACTTCAAGATCATCAACCGTTGCGTGCCCGAAGCGCTCCAGACGCTGCAATACACGCAAGGCGAGATCGACGAGATCGTCGCCTATGCCGTCGGCCACGGCACGCTCGAAGGCTATCGCGGCGCGCTGAACTACGACGCGCTGCGGGCCAAGGGCTTCGGCGAGGAGCAGATCGCCTCCATCGAAGGCGCGCTGGAATCGGCCTTCGACATCCGCTTCGTGTTCAACAAGTGGACGCTGGGCGACGGAGTTCTGCACCGACGTCCTGAAGCTCGACGCCGCGGCGCTGGATGCGCCCGACTTCGACATGCTGAAAGTGCTCGGCTTCAGCCGCGCCGATCTCGACCTCGCCAACCTGCATGTCTGCGGTGCGATGACGCTGGAAGGCGCACCGTACCTCAAGGACGAGCATCTGCCGGTTTTCGACTGCGCCAATCCCTGCGGCCGCATCGGCAAGCGTGCGCTCTCCGTCGGCAGCCACATCCACATGATGGCCGCGGTGCAACCGTTCATCTCCGGTGCGATCTCCAAGACCATCAACATGCCGAACAACGCGACCGTGAAGGAATGCGGCGAGAGCTACATTCTGTCCTGGCGTCTCGGCCTGAAGGCCAACGCGCTCTATCGCGACGGCTCCAAGCTCAGCCAGCCGCTGGCGAGCCAGGTGTTCCAGTTCGACGACGACGAGGAAGAGGCCGAGGAGCTGACGCCCGTCGCGCGCACGGCCGTCGTCACCGAACGAATCGTGGAGACGGTCATCGAACGCGTGCGTGCCCACGATCGCGAAAAGCTTCCGCAACGCCGAAAGGGCTACACCCAGAAGGCGATCGTCGGCGGCCACAAGGTGTATCTGCGCACCGGCGAATATGAAGACGGCCGTCTCGGCGAGATCTTCATCGACATGCACAAGGACGGCGCTGCGTTCCGCTCGCTGATGGACGGTTTCGCCATCGCCATCTCGGTCGGCCTGCAATATGGCGTGCCGCTCGAGGAATTCGTCGAAGCCTTCACCTTCACGCGGTTCGAGCCGGCCGGCATGGTGCTGGGCAACGACTCGATCAAGAACGCGACCAGCGTGCTCGACTACATCTTCCGCGAGCTCGCCGTGTCCTATCTCGACCGCAGCGATCTTGCCCATGTCCATCCGGCGGATGACGAAGATATCGGCAGCGGCGTGGATGACGGGTCGCACGATGCTCGCACGCGCGAAGTCGTGCAGGCGGTCAAGAGCGTGACCTCCACCGGCTATGTGCGCGGACGTCTGCAGCGCTCCATCGCCGTGGTGCGCGGCGGCGCGGCGCCCAAGATGATGGAAGACCATGCCCATCACAGCCACGCCCACCCGCACGAACAGCAGACGCAGGAATTCCTCACCGTCGAGGAAACGAGCGTCAGCGAGGCGCTGAGCCAGATCCGCGCCAGCGTGCTGGAAGCCTCCAACCCGGTCGGCGAGATGGTCGATGCGCTCGGCGCCCGCCTCAAGGAACGCGAAGTCCGCGCCAAGCGCGCCGCCGAAGCCCGCCAGAAGGGTTACGAAGGCGACGCCTGCGGTTCGTGCGGCAACTTCACGCTCGTGCGCAACGGCACCTGCATGAAGTGCAACACCTGCGGGTCCACGAGCGGGTGCAGCTAGTGCGCATCGCGTGAAACGACAAAGGGCGCGGACCGAAAGGTACCGCGCCCTTTTTTTGCTCGTCATGACTGGGCCCGACCCGGCCACCCATCGGCGCTCCACCTATTCGTCAGCGCCCGTATCCTTCGCTTCGCTGCGGACCGGGCGATGACGATTGGGGGAGTAGCGTGTACATTTTTTTCGCCATGAACGTCCGCACCACCCTCCTCGCTTTCATCTTCACTCTCACCACCACCGCCGCACTCGCCGATTGGGACGGTACTTGGGCGGGGAACTGGGGTGGGTCAGAGAAGGACGGCGTGCAGATCATCATGGTCGGCGATGAGGTCACGGGCATCTTCTGGCGCGGCGACTATCTGTCTGACGAGATGCACTCCACCGTCTCGCCGGACGGCAAGGTCCTGACCATCACCTGGAAGGACGGCGGCGCGACGCTGACGCGTGACGGTGAAAAGAAAGCCAAGTTCCAGATTCACTCGAGCGCCGGCAGCAATTCGGGCGAAGTCACGCTCGACAAATAGACGCGATAAATCTTCAGGCGGCTCTTGAACCGTTACGGTCAAATCACCAAATCCGCTAAATCCCCGCAACTGCGTCGTGCGAGAACCGCTCAGGCCCGGTCGACGCGGCACGAGTAACAACCGCGCCGCGCATAGTGGACGTGGAGATAGTCGGTCGCGGGATCGGCGAAGAACTGCGTAAAGAGTTCGCGCGGATCGCTGTCGGCGATATCGGCATGGATCATCATGCCGTCCGCATCGTAGGCGCGCACCGACAGGAGCCGTCCGGAGAACACCGGCGGCAATTCGCCGACGCGGTCGAACGCCTCACGCGCCCGCTCGCGCACATAGATTGGACCGCCGGCCTGGTACGGCGAAGCCGCTGTCTGGTGCGCGAAGGAAAGCAGGATCACGCGCTCGCCGGGATCGGCGTCGACGAGCGTGACGCGGCACGGCGCAGCGTGCGGTTCGTCGATGATCTCGCGCCGCATGCCGCGCGCCGTGAGTTCGGCATCGTCGAGCGCCAGGAACGGCTCAAACTGGCCGGGAGAAAGTCCGCGGATACGAAAGGACATGGCAGAAACCCTTGTTGGATCGCCGCCTCAATCTGGTGCGCCCGCGCGGTCCGATCGACCCGAATCTTGCGGAAAATCGCCGGATTCCGCCCGACGGCACGGCGTTTGCGACGATAATGCTGCCTGTACCGGAACGAGACATTGCCCAAGATTCTGACCTTTGTGATTGCTCTGATCGCCGCGACCATTTCGATGGCCCTGTCGGCGCCCGCTTATGACGAGGCGGCCGTCGCCCGCATCCATGCCGGTATCGTCGACTGCCCGAGCTGCAATTTGCAGAGCGCCGACCTGACCAACACCTGCGTCAAGGCGAAGAACCTGACGGGCGCGAATTTCGACGGCGCGAAGGCTGTTCTGATGTGCATGTCGTATGCGAATTTCTCGCGCGCAACGTTTCGCGGCACCGACCTGTCGGGTGCGAACCTGGCGCACGCGATCCTTGACGACGCCGATCTGACCGGAGCGGTGATGGCGATCACTTCCTTGAAAGGAACGGACCTCACGCGTGTGAAGGGTCTCGACCAGAAACAACTCGACCAGGCCTGCGGCGACGCCGACACAAAAGTCCCCGCCGGCATGAAAGTGCATTTTTGTAGCTGAATTCGTTCCCGCATTCCGGGCGCGTTGCGAGCGCGCACGAGATGCGGTTTTAGCCTCCTGGGAAATAACTCAAGCCCCCGTCCGCGGATGTACCGGACGGGGGTTTTCTTTTACTCCGCCGCCTGCGGCAGTTCCTTCTGTTTCCAGCGCAGGACTGGCTTTCTCGCGGCGGCGGTTTCGTCGAGGCGACGGCGGGGCGCGTAGCGCGGTGCGCCGTCGAAGCGCACCGTGTTCTTGGCGATCGCTTCCAGCGCAAGCGAGCGCAGGACATGGATGAAACGGTCGAGCGACTCCTTGAACTCGGACTTCGTCGGCTCGATCAGCATCGCGCCGTGGACGACGAGCGGGAAGTACATGGTCATCGGGTGATAACCCTCGTCGATCATTGCCTTGGCGAAGTCGAGCGTCGTGACGCCGGTGCCTTCGAGGAATGTATCGTCGAACAGCGCCTCATGCATGCAGGGGCCGTCGCCGAACGGCGCGCTCATCACGTCCTTGAGCGAGGCGAGAATGTAATTGGCAGAGAGAACCGCATCCTCGCTTGCCTGGCGCACGCCGTCGCGGCCGTGGCTGAGCATGTAGGCGAGCGCGCGCACGAACATGCCCATCTGGCCGTGGAAAGCGCTCATGCGGCCGAAGGGTTTCGCGCCGGGCGGAAGTTCGTCGCGATCCTCGATCAGGCGAAAGCCCTTCGAGTCATGAACGAGAAGCGGCAGCGGCGCGAAAGGCGCCAGCGCTTCGGACAACACGACGGGGCCTGCGCCCGGACCGCCGCCGCCATGCGGCGTGGAGAATGTCTTGTGGAGATTGATATGCATCGCATCGATGCCAAGATCGCCGGGCCTGACGCGCCCCGCGATGGCGTTGAAATTCGCACCGTCGCAATAGAAGTACGCGCCCGCCTTGTGCGTGGCATCGGCCATGTGGCGGATGTCGCGCTCGAACAAGCCGCAGGTGTTCGGATTGGTGAGCATGATCGCCGCCACGTCGGGGCCGAGCTTGCCTTCCAGCTCGATCATGTCGACGTGGCCGTCGCCGGTGCCTCTCACTTCGTCGATGATGAAGCCGGCGAACGCCGCGGTCGCCGGGTTCGTGCCGTGCGCCGATTCCGGCACCAGGATGCGCTTGCGCGTCTCGCCGCGCGCCGCGATGGCGGCCCGGATCGAAAGCAGTCCGCACAGTTCGCCATGCGCGCCGGCCTTGGGCGACATCGCCACGGCCGGCATGCCGGTGAGCGTCGTCAGCCACTTCATGAGTTCGCCGATCAGTTCCAGCGCGCCCTGCACCGTCGATTGCGGCGCCATCGGATGCAGATCGCCGAAGCCCGGCAGCCGCGCCATCTTCTCGTTGAGGCGCGGATTGTGCTTCATCGTGCAGGAGCCGAGCGGATAGAGCCCCGCATCGATCGCGTAGTTCATGCGCGACAGCCGCACATAGTGGCGCACGACTTCCGGCTCGGACAAACCCGGCAGTCCGATCGGCCGCTTGCGGCGCATGCCGCCCAGCCGCGTGTCGGCCATCTGAACATCGGGCAGGTCGACGCCGGTCATGCCGTCGCGGCCGATTTCGAAGATCAGCGGCTCTTCATGGTCGAGCCCGCGGTCGCCGGAAATGGTCGGCAGTTCGTGGCTCTCGCTCGTGCCCGGCGCGAGGGGCGGCCCTGATTGTTCATGGTCATGACAGAACCTCCGCGAGCGCCTTGGCGAAGGCGTCGCAATCTTCGTCGGTGCTGGTTTCGGTGGCGGCGACGATCAGAAGATCGCGCACGTGCGGATCGTGCGGCATCAGGCGCGACGCGGGCACGCCGGCGATGATGCCCTTCTTCGCCAGCGCCTCGACGACGTCGGCAGCCGGCTTGGAAAGCTTCACCGTGAATTCGTTGAAAAAGGACGGCGTGATCAGTTCGACGCCCTTCACCTTGGCAAGCTTGTCAGCGAGCGCCGAGGCTTTCGCATGATTGAGCCGTGCGAGCCGCGTCAACCCTTCTTCGCCCAGGAGCGAGAGATGGATCGTGAAGGCGAGCGTGCAGAGGCCGGAGTTGGTGCAGATATTGCTCGTCGCCTTCTCGCGCCGGATATGCTGTTCGCGGGTCGATAGGGTGAGCACATAGCCGCGCTTGCCCGACGCATCGGTGGTTTCGCCCGTCAGCCGACCTGGCATCTGGCGGAGATATTTTTCCCTGGTGGCGAAAAGCCCGACATAGGGACCGCCGAAATTGAGGCCGTTGCCGATGGACTGGCCTTCCGCGGCCACGATGTCGGCATCCTGGAAACCCGGCGCTTCGAGCAGGCCGAGCGAAACGGCTTCGGTGACGACGGCGATCAAGAGCGCACCCTTGGCATGCGCCGCCGCCGCGATCGGCTTCAGGTCGCGGATCAGGCCGAACACGTCCGGACTCTGCACCACGACGCAGGCGGTCTTGTCGTCGATCAGGCCGACGACATCGTCCGGTTTGCCGGGCGTCACGTTTGCGCGCACGACCTGGCCCGAAAGCTCGGCCATCGTCTCGACGGTTTCGGAATAGTGGGGATGCAGTCCGCCCGAGAGGATCGCCTTGGGCCGCCGCGTGATGCGTTGCGCCATCAGAACCGCCTCGGCCGTCGCGGTCGAGCCGTCGTAGAGCGAGGCGTTGGCGACTTCCATGCCGGTGAGAAGCGCGACCTGGGTCTGGAATTCGAACATGTATTGCAACGTGCCCTGCGCGATTTCGGGCTGGTAGGGCGTGTAGGAGGTGAGGAATTCGGAGCGCTGGATCAGGTGATCCACCGCAGCAGGAACGTGGTGCCGGTACGCACCCGCGCCGCAGAAGAACGGACCCGCGCCGGCTGCCGTACTTTTGGCCGCCATGCGCGACAGCTTGCGCTCGACTTCGATCTCGCCCTGCGTATCGGGAAGATCGAACGCCGACAGCGGCACGACGGCCGATGCGGGCACGTCGCGGAACAGCGCATCGACGCTGGTGACGCCGATCCGCTCGATCATGGCCAGACGATCATCGGGTGTAAGCGGGTGGTAACGCATGGATCACAATCCTTTCACAAACTCTGCGTACTGGTCCGCGCTCATGAGCTTGGCGAACTCGCCCTTGTCGGCGAGCTTCAGCTTGAAGAACCAGCCCTCGCCTTCCGGATCGGCGTTGACCTTCGCCGGATCGCCGGTGAGCGCGGCATTCGAACCCGTCACCTCGCCGCCGACCGGCGCATAGACTTCGCTCGCCGCCTTGACGCTTTCGACGACAGCCGCCTCGCCGCCGGCGCCGACCTTGCGGCCGGCTTCGGGCAGCTCGACATAGACGACATCGCCAAGCTGCTCGGCGGCATATTTGGTGATGCCGATGGTCGCTTCGTCGCCGTCGACGCGGACCCACTCATGCTGATCGGTAAATCGGACTTCGCTCATGAGATTGCTCCTGAAATTTCAAATGGCGCGGCGATAGCGGTGTGGAACGAAAGGCATTGGCGCGATCCGCGCGGGCAAGGGCTTGCCGCGCACGATCAGATCGATCTCGGTCCCGTCGCCGGCGAAGGCGGTTTCGACGTAACCCATCGCAATCGGCGCATTCAGGCTCGGCCCGAAGCCGCCGCTGGTGATCTTGCCGATCACCCGGCCGGACTTGTCGGCGATCTCGCTGCCTTCGCGGGCCGGTGCCTTGCCATCCGGGCGGATGCCGACGCGCTTCTTGGCCGTGCCGTTGAAGACGGCGTCCATGATCTTTTCGGCGGCGGGAAAATCCTTGTCCAGCTTGCGGCGCTTGCCGATGGACCAGACGAGATTGGCTTCAACCGGATTGACCGTTTCGTCGATGTCGTGCCCGTAGAGGCAGAGACCTGCCTCGAGCCGCAGGCTGTCGCGCGCGCCAAGGCCGATGGGAAGGACTTCCGCCTCGCCCAGCAACGCTCGCGCGACGCGCTCGGCATGGATCGCTGCGACGGAAATCTCAAAACCGTCTTCGCCGGTGTAACCCGAACGGCTGACGATGGCCGGCGCGCCCGCAACGGTGCAACGCACGACCTTCATGAAGGTGAGCTTGTAAATGCCGGGCGCATGCCGCTCGAGAACCGCGGCCGCCGCGGGCCCCTGCAGCGCCAGCAGCGCGCGATCGGGCCGCGGTTCCAGCGTCGCGATGCCCTTCAGCTTCGCTGCGATGTATTCGAAATCGCCATTCCTTCGTGCCGGCGTTGACGACGAGATAAAGCGGCGCCTCGCCGACGAGACGCGACGAACATGAAATCGTCCTTGATGGTGCCGGTATCGTTGAGCAGCAGGCCGTAGCGCTGCAATCCGTCCTTCAATCCGATCACGATCGGCGGGCGTCAACCGCTCCAGCGCCTTCGCCGGATCGGCGCCGGACAGAAACGCCTGACCCATATGCGAGACGTCGAACAGACCCGCCTTCTCGCGCGTGTGCAAATGCTCTTTCAGGATGCCGGCAGGATACTGCACGGGCATGTCATAGCCGGCGAACGGCACCATCTTGGCGCCCAGCTCGACATGCAACGCATGCAGCGGCGTCTTGTGAAGGACTTCGTTCGTGTCGGCCATAATAGGTCCGTATACAGAGTTTATGACGGCGCGCCCGCATCCCTGCGGAACTCGCGCCCCTCTGTCATTGGACCTGAGAGATTTCCCCGCCAGACGGCGAGTTACCCCTTCGGTGGAGACAGCCCCACCAGCTGTCCCGCTTTCCAGAAGTTCATCTCCTTCGCGGTCCTTTTGCCTGAGAGTTTCCGGGGCGGTTGCTCCTTCGGCCTCGGGATTTTTCCCGATGTCTCCCGCGAGGGATCATATGTTGGCCATGACCGCGCGTCTCACGACGGGCGATCGCGTTGCGGCCATTTTAAAGGGCAAGGTTGACGAGTCAATTGAAGTGAACCGCTCCCCTAACAGGAAGGAGGGGATAAGCCGAAAACGCCCAAGCTGCCCGCTTTCTGGCCGCAGAGCGACCCACCCCCGACGCGAATCGTCGGCAGCCACTGCAACCCTCTGCGTGACGTGTCCCTGGCGCTGCGCGCTCAGAACTTCGACTTCCGCAAAATGGCGTACATGTTGTCGTTGGTCGGCAAACGGCCGTAGAGCCGGAACCTGGACGAAAATCCGCAGTGTCTGGCAAGCTCATCCAGCGTCGCAGGCGTGAAATATTGAACATGGTCCGGATGCCGGAAGCCCGGCCACTTTTTTCCGAGAATCTTTCGGTTCCAGCAGGCGAAGTTGGGAACTTTTACCAGAACAATTCCGTCGTCGCGCAGAACGCGTCTGACTTCGGTCAGCGCCTCGCGCGGCCGCGCCTCATGCTCGAGATACGACCACAGCGAGACACCGGTAAACATCTTGTCAGGAAAGGCGGACAGGCCGGAGACGCCATCCGCGTTGATCACTTTGCCGCCGCGCATGCTGAAAAGCTCATGCGCTTTCGCAGCCGCCGCAAACTCGATTTCGATGCCATACGGAACGAAACCGTCCGGCAACGTGGCGAAACCCTTCCCGCTCGAACATCCTATATCCAGGACGGGACCCTTGGACGCCCACGTCTTGAGGCCGCCGGCAGGTGTCGCATCGCCGAACAGCGACAGACGCCAGAAAGTCCATTGGTCGAGGCGCGCCAGGATCGGCTGTTCCTTCAGCCGGCGTTCCCATTCGCGGCGCTTTTGCTCTGTCCAGGCAAGCTCGTCGAACAGCTTGCTGTATCGGGGCACATATTCGAGATAGATCAATCCACATGAGGGACAAGTTTTCATCGGCCAGTCCGGGTGCGAATACGCGCAGTCGGCCGCCAGGTCCGGACTGGTGCCGCATATTGGGCAGTTCCTTCTGACCCGCGGGGAGTTCGCGTCGGCCGATCGTTCCATCTTTTCATCAGGATGCGCGGCATCCGAGCCGGACGGCGCCGCAGTTTGCATGTTCAGCAGTCCCCAACGTGCTGTCCGGCCCTCACGAAACGGACCAACGGCGACGTTAGTGCAGCGACGGCGCGCAGCATAGGCCCGCCTGCCGGCCAACCCATCGAGAGTGGCTTCAGCCCCGGCTACATTCTTTGCGGTACTTCAATGCCAAGAATGCCCAACGTTTTGACAAGCGCCGACAAAGTGAGGCGGCACAGGCCGAGGCGAGATGCCCGGACCGCGGCGTCCGCTTCGGAGAGGATGTGGTGCTCGGCATAAAAACGGCTGTACTGCTGCGCCAAGGTGAATGCGAAGTCGCAAAGAATGTTCGGCGCCCGGCTCTTTTCCGCATTCGCCATGAAGTCGGGCAGAGACAGCAATTGCAGGAACAGCGTGCGCTCTTCGGGTGAGCGGATGGCTGGTTCGCCGACCGCTTGGCCCTCGCCGGCCGCCCGACGCATGATCGACTGAATGCGCACCGCCGCATATTGCAGATACGGCCCGGTCTTGCCCTCGAAGCGCGAGAAGCGTTCCAGGTCGAAAATGTAGTCGGTGAGGCGATAGTTGGAGAGGTCGGCGAACTTGATGGTGGCGATCGCAACCTTCCTGGCGATGTCCGCCCTCTCCTGGGCGCTGTAGTCGGCGCCGATGCCCTGTTCGGCAAGGCGCTTCTCGGCTTCCGCCGTCGCCATGGCGATCAGGTCGAACAGTTTCATCACGCCGCCGGCGCGCGTCTTGAATGGCTTTCCGTCCGTGCCGTTCATCGTGCCGAAGCCGGCATGTTCGAGAACCGCCTTCCCCTTGATGCCGGCTTTCTCGGCGGCGCGGAACACCTGCTCGAAATGCAGATGCTGGCGCTGGTCGACGATGTAGAGAATCGAGATCCGGATTCTGCTCCCGGACCCGGTCGATGATGGTGGCGAGGTCGGTTGTGCCGTAGAGCACCGCGCCGTCCTGCTTCACCAGGATCAGCGGAGGCATCTCCTTCTTGTCGGTGTTGCGCTCGACCGGCACCACGAGGGCACCTTCGCTTTCGATCGCGACGTGTCGGGCCTTCAGGTCCCCGATCATCGGGCCGACGATCGGATCGACGCTTGCCTCGCCCTTCCACAGGTCGAAATGCACGCCGAGACTTTCGTATTCGCGGTCGAGGCCGAACTTGGAGACGTTGAAGAAATGCTTCCACAACGCGCGATAACCCGCTCGACCCGCTTGCAATTCGGCTGTTGCCTGGCGCGCTTCATTAAGCCGCGCTTCGTCCGCTTTGCAGGCCGCGGCCGCGGCCGGATAGATGGCCTCCAGATCGTCCATCGTCACCGGCGAGGCTTCGGGATAGGGGCCGGTGAACGCCGCGTCGAAGTAGACGGGCGCGATGCCGCGATGCTCGATTTCGGAGATCAACTGGCCCATCTGCAGGCCCCAGTCGCCAAGGTGCACGTCGCTCGTCACCGACCAGCCGTTTGCGCGGTAGAGCCGCTGCAGGCAGTCGCCGATGATAGCCGACCGCAGATGGCCGACATGCATCGGCTTGGCGATGTTCGGCCCGCCGAAATCGATGACAAGCGTCTGGCCCTTGCCCGTCTCTGGAGCGCCGAGACGCGCGTCCCTGGAAAGGGCCACGCCGCGTGCGGTCAGCGCAGCGTCGGTGACGTCCAGATTGATGAAGCCGGGACCCGCGATCTCGACCTTGGCGAACAGCGGATCCGCCTTCAGGCGCGCCGCAACCTTGTCCGCAATCGCACGCGGATTGGCCTTGGCCTGTTTGGCGGCGGCGAGCGCACCGTTGCACTGGAACTGTGCGAGGTCGGGACGATCAGACCGCGTCACCTGGCCGAAAGACGGCGACAAACCCTCCGCCGCGAACGCGGCTCCCGCGATCGCACCCAGCTCGGCGCTGAGCGCGCTCATGGCGCGAAGCGTCCCATCTTCTTGTTGTAGTCGAGTTGCGCCTGCGTCAGCTGCAAGCCAGTGAGAAGGCCGTAGTCATAAGGCTTCTTGCCGTTGTCGAGCCGGACGAGAACCGACGGCACGTCCGCGGTGAATGTCGTAGTCGCTTCTCCGGGCTGGAATGCGAACGGCGCCGAGAGGGTCTGTTTGCTGATGATCGTGGTCGAGTCCCTCGTGATCGCGACATAGTAGGGAACGGCATACTCGGCGGCCGTGCCCGTGGGTGTGCGCGTCGCGCGGAATGTGAGAGTGACGCTTGAATCCGCGGTGCCTTCGTCCTTGTCGAAACTGCAATCCGTTTTCACCCCGGTCATCTCGACTTCGTAGAGGATGCCGGACGGATCGCCGTCCATCTTGTCCCTGAACACGGTGAAGTTCGCGGTGTTCGCCAGCAGGTTCGCACTCGGGCACAGGCCGAGTTTGCGGTCCGTCGAGCAGGCCGACAAGGCAAGACCCCCGATCAGGACCATGGCGGCAGTACGCAGGAAACGGTTCATGGCGAATTCTACAGCGCGTTGTGCGAGCCGTCGCACAGCGGCGCCGACTTGGTGTTCTTGCAGCCGCAGAACCAGACCGTCTTGCTGGCGTCGGCCTTGTACTCGACCGGCGTGAATTCGCCCGCCTTGTTGTGGCTGCCGTCGCAGAAAGGCTGGCGCTTGGACTGGCCGCAGGCGCACCACCAATAGGATTTCCCAGCCTCGACTTCCGCCGAGTAAGGAGACTTCTGCGCAACGACCGGAGCGGCCATTTTTGTGCCCTTCGCTTGACTTTTTACGGGTCGCAGCCGACTTCTGAAAACCGGCGCAAAACGGGCCGGACTGTAGCCAAGCGGGCTCTCAATGGGAAGCATGGACCATGGCGGTCTACACGGACGTCTCGTTTGAGGAGCTCGAAGTTTTGCTCGCCGGCTACGATGTCGGCGTGCCGCTCAGTTTCAAGGGCATCGCCGAGGGCGTCGAGAACAGCAATTTCCACCTGCAGACCGATCGCGGTGGCTATTTCCTGACGCTCTACGAAAAGCGGATGAAGGAAAGCGACCTGCCCTTCTTTCTGGGCCTGATGGAGCATCTCGCCGCGCGCGGCATCGCCTGCCCGCAGCCGATCCGGCGAAAGGACGGCGCGCAATGGACGCACGTGAACGGCCGCCCGGCTGCGCTGGTCAGCTTTCTGAACGGGCTTTCCGTGCGGCGCCCGGAGGTCGGCCATTGCACCTCTGCCGGTGACGCGCTGGCACGCCTGCACGAAGCGGGCGCGGACTTTGCGATCCAGCGGCCGAATGCGCTGAGCGTTCCGGGCTGGCGCGATCTTGTCGACAAGACCGCGAGCGGCGCGGACAGCATCGAACAGGGCCTGCGCGATCTCATCGCCGCGAGCTATCGCGATCTGTCGGCTGGCTGGCCTACGGGATTGCCGTCCGGGGTTATTCACGCGGACCTGTTTCCGGACAACGTCCTCTTCATGAACGCGCAAGTGTCAGGGCTGATCGATTTCTATTTTGCCTGCGACGATGCCTTCGCCTACGATCTTGCGATCATGCTCAATGCCTGGTGCTTCGAAACTGACGGCGGCTACAACATCACCAAGGGCAAGAGCCTGATCGCGGCCTATCGCAAACGGCGTGAATTGACGGGTGCCGAGATCGCGGCGCTTCCGATTTTGGCTGCCGGTGCGGCGCTGCGTTTTCTGCTGACCAGGCTTTATGACCGGCTCAACCACGATCCGATGGCTCTGGTCCGGCCGAAGGATCCGCGCGATTTCAGCAAGCGTCTGCGCTTCCACAGGACCATCAAGAACCCTGCCGAGTACGGCTTGTGAAGGACGGCATCATCGACATATTCACCGACGGCGCCTGTTCGGGAAATCCCGGCCCGGGCGGCTGGGCGGCCATTCTGCGCATCGGCGGACATGAACGCGAAATGTCCGGCGGCGAGGAGCAGACCACCAACAACCGCATGGAGCTGATGGCGGTGATCCGCGCGCTCAAGGCGCTCAAGCGGCCATCCTCCGTCAGGCTTCACACCGATTCGCGCTATGTGATGGACGGCGCCTCGAAGTGGCTGAAGAACTGGAAGGCGAACGGCTGGAGAACCGCCGACAGGAAGCCCGTCAAGAACGAAGAATTGTGGCGTGCGCTCGATAAGGAGATGACCGAGCACAAGATTTCATGGAAATGGGTCGCCGGACATTCCGGCCACTCGGAAAACGACCGCGCGGACGCTCTCGCCCGCGCGGCCATCCCCGCGAGACGATCTGCTTAAAGCTGCGTCAAAACGTGTTCGGCGCTGGAGACGGCGAAGGCGCCGGGTTCTTCGACGTTGAGTTCCTTGACGACGCCATTGTCGACGATCATGGCGAAGCGCTGGCTGCGCTTGCCCATGCCGAAGCGCGAGCCGTCCATCTCAAGGCCGAGCGCCCTGGTCAGCTCGCCATTGCCGTCGGCCAGCATCATGACCTTGTCGCCGACCTTCTGCTGGTCGCCCCAGGCGCCCATGACGAAAGCATCGTTGACCGAGACGCAGGCGATGGCGTCGACGCCCTTGGCCCTGAGCGCATCGGCGTTCTGCACGAAGCCCGGCAAGTGCTTGGCCGAGCAGGTTGGTGTAAAGGCGCCGGGAAGCGCAAAGACCACGACTTTTTTACCGGCAAACAGATCGTCCGTTTTCACGGGCTTCGGTCCGCCGTCCTTCATCTGCATGAGTGTGGCCGATGGAATCTTGTCGCCGACTTTGATGGTCATGTCCTGCTCCTTGTGGTTGCGAAGTGGCGGGCGTTTTAGCGCACAGTTCGTCCGGTCGCAAAGGGGCCCTGAAAGTCGTAAGTTAAAGGCATGGCATCGCTCGACTCGCCGCAATGGAGGCAAAGCGACGGCTTTCTGACGGGAAAGCTGCTGATCGCCATGCCCGGAATGCCGGATGTGCGGTTTGAGAAAAGCGTCATATTCGTGTGCTCGCACTCGGCGGAGGGCGCGCTCGGCCTGATCGTCAACAAACCGCTCGAAGGCCTGCCCTTCCGCGAACTGATGACCCAGATGGACATTCCGGTCACGGACGCGACGCCGCGCGTGCCTGTCATGTTCGGCGGGCCGGTCGAAACCGATCGCGGCTATGTCTTGCACAGCAATGAGCGCGTCAACACACAGACGACCTTGGCCGTGACGTCGGAAATTGCGCTGACGCCGACCATCGACATCCTGCGCGCCATCGCGCGCGGCACCGGCCCGCAAAAGTTCCTTTTCGCGCTCGGCTATGCCGGCTGGGGACCTGGACAGATCGAAGACGAAATCGCCGGCAATGGCTGGATCCATTGCGACGCGGACACAGAGATCATCTTCCGCGACGATACGGCGTCAAAATGGGAAATGGCGCTAGCCAAGCTCGGCGCGAACATCTCAGGCCTGTCCAGCGACATCGGCCACGCCTGAGCGCGCCGCCCGTTGGTCGAAATGCATGGCGATGAAATTCAGCGCGTCCGCCGACGGCAGCGGCTGCGAAAAGTAGAAGCCCTGCGCGAATTCGCAGCCAAGCTGTTTCAGCCAGGATGCATCCTGTTCGTTCTCGACACCCTCGACGACGACGCTGCGCTTGAGATCATGGGCAAGCGCGACGATCGACTTGAGCACCACGTCGCCATCCGCCTTGGCCTGCGGATCCTTGTGCTTGGCGAGGAAACTCTGGTCGACCTTGATGGTGTCGAACGGCAGATCCTTGAGCTGGCTAAGGCTCGAGGCGCCGGTGCCAAAATCATCGATCGTGATGCCGGCGCCAAGTGTGCGGCAACGGTCGAGCGCCTCGCGCAGATCCTGGCTGCCGGCGACGGCGCTTTCGGTGACCTCGATCTTCAGCGAGGTTGGCGCAATCTGCGCATTGCTCATGACGGCGCCGAGGAAATGTCCGAACTCTTCATCGCGCAACTGCCGGCGCGAGACATTGACGCTCACAAAAAGAGGCGGATCGAGAGGAAAAAACCTCTGCCAATGGCCCAGATCGTTGGCCGCGCGTTCCAGCGCGATGCGCCCGAGTGCGACGATGGTACCGGTTTCTTCCGAGTGCGCAATGAAATCCGCCGGCGTCACCAGACCCTTCACGGGGTGGTTCCAGCGCAGAAGCGCCTCGAAGCCGGCGACGACTCCGTCGGCGAGCCGCACGATGGGCTGGTAATAGACGTCGACCTGCTTGTCCTCGATGGCGCGGCGCAGGTCCGTCTCCAGCGTCACCGCATCGCCGGGCGCCAGCATTTCCAGCTCGCGCGAATAGCTGCGCGCGCAACCGCCGCCGAGGCGCTTTGCCTGCATCAGCGCCAGTTCGGTATTCTTGAGCAGGTCGAGCGGATCGCGCGCATCGCGGCCCAGCGCAACGCCGACACTGGCCTGCGCGAAGACATTGCGGCCGTTCAGACTATAGGGCGCGCTGCAGGTCTCGATGAGCTCGTTGCCGATCGCGCCGGGTTCGCTGCCGCCGTGTGAAAAGATGATTGCAAAAGCATCGCCGCCGACACGGAAGACTTCCGCGACGCCCTGGAATCGCTTGGTCAACCGTTCGGCGATCTGGCTGAGGATGCCGTCTCCGCCCCTGTCGCCAAGGCTGGCATGAATGGATTTGAAGCGATCGACGTCGAGCAACGCGAACGTAACATCGGCAAAGCGCGGTCCACGCTGTTCGAGCTCTTCCATCATCGAGACGCGATTGCCCAGTCCGGTGAGCGGGTCGCGCAGCGTGCGGTCCAAAAGCTCGGCTTCGGTTTCCTTGCGTGTGGTGACATCCGCCATCAGGCCGAGGCAACGGCTCGCCTTGGCCTCTTCGCCCAGCATGGTGGCCCGCAGCTCGAACCAGGGATAGCGGCCGCTTTCGCTGCGCGCACGGAACTCGATACGGAAGGCAAGGCCCGGATGATCGCGATAGTCGGTCAGCGCACGGCGATAGACTTCGCGGTCCTCTTCATGCACGCGTGCGATCCAGTCGGCGTGGCGAAAACGCGAATTGGTTTCGCTGAGGCCGATCAGGGCGGCGCCTTCGCGGGAAAGCTTGACCGTGTCGCTGGCGAAATCGAGGTCGAAGATACCCTGATGCGAGGCGCCAATCGCCTGGACGGCAGAACTGGTAAACCCGCCGCGCGATGGCGGGTTCTCTGCGCGCAACGCCGCGTCCAGTCCCTGCGGCGCGGCGGCGGATTGGAACGGAAGGACTGCGATACCTTCCCCCGCCGCTATCGCGAGAGCGAGCAGGATAGCGCCCGCCGCTGCGAATGCGCCGGCTGCCGACGTCGCCAGCGAGTCGCCGGCGTTGCCCAGCATTCCCAGCGCGGAGGCAAGCGTGACGAACGCGAAGACCAAAGCGCTGGGGATGGCAACACGCGCGACCCGCGAGCCGAGCCGCCCGAGATACAACAGATAGGCCGAGATGGCCGCCGTCCCAACGACCACCGCGATGTCGCACAGGATCACGGCGCCCGGGATACCGATATAGGCAAAGATCGAAAGACCGATGAGCCCGCCCTGCCCGCGCCGCAACCATCGGACATAGCGCGGCCAGATTTCGCGAAGCGGCACGATCGCGTCCGCAAGTTCTGTTCCGGCGGCAAGCGAGAAGCCGGCGAACATCGCGATCAATCCATACGGCCCGCCGACTCCGGTTGCGAGGCTGCCATCGAACAGTCCGGTTTCCGCCAGCCGCTCAAGCAGTACGAGGACGAGCGTCAGTGCGGCCCAGCGCGCCGGAGCGTGACCCAGCATGACCGCAAGCCCGCTCACCATCAGTGCGGCAGCGCCTATCAGCGCCCAGACCGCCGTGGTGAATATCGCCATTTGCCGGTTGTGAGCGGCAAGCGCCGGCTCGGTCCATGCTCGCAATGACGGCATGTCACCGGCATTGGCGAGCTGCACGACGATGGCGACCGACGTCGCGGGCGGAATGATGACGCGATAGGCGCGCCGGCCATACGCATTCATATTCTCGATGCTGACCGCCGAGTCCGAACTCGCGACACCAACGATCGCCGGGCGCGTCGGCCGCGGCAAGATGCGGAAACTGAGGCTTGGCGTCTGCGTCGCCTGAAGGACACGGCTTGACGGACGCACCGCGCTGTTCGTGGCCTTGATGAGGTACCAGTTCGATCCGTCCGGTTGCGTTCCGGACGGGCCATGATACGGCGCCATCGCATCGCCGATCTCAAGGACGGGGTCGGCACTGGCGAAGTCCACCAGCGCCGGATCGGACGCATGCGACGCCGCCAGGGCCGATGCAGCGGCGGCGATGAGGGCGGCGGACAGCACCGCGACGATTGCGAAACGATTCATCACCGGCGTCTATACGATCCTGATGTGCGAAGGCCTTGCGGGCGCGTCGCGTGGCAATTGAAATGTCGCACGATCGGGCGCCCCCAAATCGGCCGGTCCCCGACTAACTTACCTGCGCCTCGTCAGCGAGCAAAGCAAACAGGACGTGATCTCGCCACTCGCCGTTGATCTGGAGGTAGCGGAGCGCCACCCCTTCCTGCCGGAATCCGACTTTCATCAACAGATTCTGCGACGCCTGGTTGGACGGCAGGCAGGCGGCCTCGATGCGGTGCAGACCAAGCGTTGTGAAGATGAACGGCACAAGGGCGCGCACAGCCTCGTACATGTAACCCTGGCGCGAGAACCGTTCGCCGATCCAGTAGCCGAGCGCGCAGCACTGCGTTACGCCACGCCGCACATTGGACAGGGTGCAGCCGCCCATGAGCATATCGTCCTCCTCGCGGAACACGAAGAATGCGTAAGCGGAATCGAGTCTCGCTTCCTTCTGGTAGCGCTTGATGCGGCGGCGGAACGCGCCCTTGGTCAGTTCGTCGCTTGCCCAGACTGGTTCCCACGGTGCGAGGAACGCCCGGCTCTCCCCGCGCAAACGCGCCCATGCGGGAAAATCGGCGATCCGCGGATATCGCAGATAGACGCCGCCGCCCTTGATGATCGGTTGCTGGCCACCCGGAAAGGTGAGGCCCCGCATGAACGCCATCGGACCTGTATTCATTCCGCCGCGCGCAAGGTGGGTTCGCCACCGAAACGCCGCGCGAAAACACTGTGCTTCTCGAGCTTGCGCACGGGACCAACCGCGGCCATCGCCGGATTGGCACCCTGCATCACACGCTCGCCGAAGCGGCGCACGGCGGCCGCGTCGATATAGTCGAGCTTTGCCGTCATCTCTTCGATGGGCAGCACGCGGCCATAGGAGAACATCTGGCTCGCGATCTGTTCGGCGCGCTGGCCGGGCCGCTCAAGACCCATCAGCAAGCTCGACTTCAACTGCGCCTTGGCGCGCGCGACTTCCTTGTCCGTTGCGCCGGTGGCGAGATTTTCCATCTCGCCGGCGATGACGGCCGAAATCTCGCCGGCTTCCTTTTCGCCAGTACCGGCATAGATGCCGATCGTGCCGCTGTCGCGATGGGTCTGCGCAAATGCAGAAATAGCGTAGCACAGGCCGCGCTTTTCTCGCGCTTCCTGGAACAGCCGCGAGGACATTCCGCCACCGAGCGCCATCACATAGACCTGTGCGGTGTAAAAATCGGGATCGGAGCTCGCGATGCCGGGTAGCGCGTAGACGATGTGCGCCTGTTCGAGATCCTGGACGGCGCGGAAATCGCCGCCGACGTAACGCGCCGCCAAGGGCGCGGGCGCCGGGCCTGATCTGAGCGAAGCGAACTTCTCTTCAACCATCCGCACGATGCTTGCGTGATCGACGGCGCCGGACGAAATCAGCGTCATGTCGCCCGCGCGATAGTTCGCGGCCATGTAGGTGCGCAACTCGTCCTGCGTGAAGGCGCTGACGGTTTCTTCCAGCCCCAGGATCGGCCAGCCCATCGGCTGATCGGGATAGATCACCGATTGCAGATGATCGAAGACGATATCGTCGGGCGTATCGCGCGCCTGTCCGATCTCCTGCAGCACGACCTGGCGTTCGCGCTCCAGCTCGCCCTGTTCGAAGGTCGGATGTGTCAGGATGTCGGCGAGAAGGTCGATCGCGAGCGGCACGTCCACCTTCAGCACGCGCGCGTGGAAGGCGGTCTGCTCGCGACTGGTGTAGGCATTGAGGTAGCCGCCGACCGCTTCGATCTCTTCGGCGATGTCGCGCGCGCTGCGCTTCTCGGTGCCTTTGAATGCCATGTGTTCGAGCATGTGCGAGACGCCCATCACTGCGCGCGTCTCGTTGCGCGTTCCGGCGTTGACCCACACGCCGAGCATCGCGCTCTCGAGTTGAGGCATCGGATCCGTAACGATAGTCAAGCCGTTGGAAAGTCTTGTGATTTCAGGTGTCATGGGTGAGCGAGCTTAGCCTCGATATGAGCGCGGACCAAGGCCTTGTCGTTACCCAGAACGGTCAGCCTTTCCACTCCCTCATAGAGGCCGGCGAGGCGCGGCGGAAGGGCCGGAATGACGCCCGTTGCTTCCCTAACGGCATCCGGGAACTTGGCCGGATGGGCGGTCGAAAGCACAACCAGCGGGCCGCCACCCTTTGACCGCATCTGGTAGGCCGCGTGCAACGCCACCGCCGTATGTGGATCGATCAGCCGGCCGGATTGGGCATGAACCTTGCGGATGGTCTCCAATGTCTGCCGGTCGTCGCAACTGGCAGCCGCATAGCGGCTGCGCAGGCTGGTCAAAACCTTTTCCGGAAGCGGCAATTTTCTGTCGCGGGCGAAGGTTTCCATCGCGCCCCTCAGCCAGGCCGAGTCCCGGCCCGACGCCTCGAACAGCGCCCGCTCGAAATTGCTGGCGACCTGGATATCCATCGATGGGCTGAGCGAGGGATGCACCGCGCCCGAGGCGTAGACGCCCTCGTTCAGCGCGCGCGCCATGATGTCGTTGACGTTCGTTGCAATGACGAGTTTTTCAACCGGAAGACCCATGCGCATCGCCGCTTCGCCGGCAAAGATGTCGCCGAAATTTCCCGTCGGCACGACGAACGTCGCCGGCTGTCCGATCTGGGCGGTCGCCGTGAAGTAGTAAACGCACTGGGCTGCGATGCGCACGAAGTTGATCGAATTCACGGCCGTCATGTTAACGGCGCGCGCAAACTCGGTCTCGGCGAACAACTCTTTGACGATTCTCTGCGCATCGTCGAACGTGCCTTCGAGCGCGATGTTATGAACGTTGGCGTGCGGCGACGTCGTCATCTGACGGCGCTGCACCTCGCTGACGCGCCCCTTGGGATGCAGCACGAAGACCTGGATGTTGGGCAATCCGCCGAGCGCCGCGATGGCCGCCGAGCCCGTGTCGCCGGAAGTTGCGGCCACGACCGTCGCGCGGCCGCCGCGCTTGGCGAGCGCGCGCGAGAACAACCGCCCAAGCACCTGCATCGCGACGTCCTTGAACGCCAGTGTCGGCCCGTGAAAGAGCTCCATCAGGAAGAGGCCAGGTTCGATCTCGACCAGCGGCGCGACGTTCGCATCCTCGAACGTCGCATAGGCGGCATAGATGTCGCTCGCGATTTCATCGTCGGTGAACGAGTCGCCGGCGAAGCGCGCAAGAATTTCACGCGCCGTGTCGCTGTAGATCCGCGTGCCAAAGCTCGCGATCTGGAAAGACGAGAATTGCGGCCAGAACTCAGGCAGGTACAGGCCGCCGTCCGGCGCAAGACCGGCCAGCAGGACATCCGCGAAGCTGGCCCTCGGCGCGCTGCCGCGCGTGCTGATCATCGCTGGAAACTTGTTTGTCACGTCTTATTTCCGAAGGTCAGGCGTCCCCGGGACAGATGATAGGCCAAATAGACGCCGAGCAGTCCTGCGGCCATCAAGAACCAGGTGATCGCATATTGCAGGTGCTCGTTGCGGAAATTCACCTCCGTCTGGCCACCCTTCGGCCAGCCGCCCGGATTCGGCGTCGCATCGGCCTCGATCACTACGTCGGCCGCCAGCACTTCACGGTCGGCACTGGCGATCCCGCCGACATTGCGCGAGTACCAGATCCGCTTGTTCATGTCCGGCGGCGGCGTGAAAGCACCCGGCGGATCGGGTATGCGCCAGACGCCGGCGACCGTCGTCCTGCCTTCGATCAGGCCGCGTTTGCGGGTGGCAGGATCGCGCAGGTCGCGCGGGACGATGCCGCGATCGACCAGAAGGGTTCGGCCGTCGGGCGTCTTGAACGGCACGATGACATGGAACACCGGTGCGCCCTGCAGGCCGGTACCGAATACGTACGCCTCCTTCGCGTTTTCAAAACGCCCGTCGAGCCGCACGCGGTGATACTGCGCGTTTGTTCCCATCGCGAGCGCCTGGTCGAGCGTGACCGGCGCCGACGTCATGTTGCGGTTCACTTGCGCGATCAGGCCAAGCTTCCAGTGCAGCCGCTGCAACTGCCAGACGCCGAGCGCGAGGAGCGCGGCGAACAGGATCGTGCAGACGACGGTGAGCGCGGGCAACGGACGGAACGAGACGGGCATCAGTCCGCGATCTTACCCTCGCCTGCCCGATGCTGGTACTGCAGCACCAGCAAGGCGGCCTTGATCACGCGCAGGAAAAAGAAGGTCAGGATCGTGATCGTCGGCGCCCAAAGAACGGCGTGAACCCAGAGCGGCGGCTGGAACGTGAACTCCACCCACAGCGCCGCGCCGCAAACGAGCGCGCCGACGACAAGGATGACGAGCGCTGCCGCGCCGTCGCCGACGTCGAACGTGGCGAAGTCGAGACCGCAGGCCGAGCAGCTCGGCGCAATCGAGAGATAGCCGTTGAAAAGAGCGCCCCGTCCGCAGCGCGGACAACGCCCCAGTAGGCTCGCCATAAAGACGCTGGGGCTGTGCGCCATCTCAGCCTACGCTGACAGGCCCCTGTCCCCACACATAGATGCAGGCGAACAGGAACAGCCAAACCACGTCGACGAAGTGCCAGTACCAGGCTGCCGCTTCGAAGCCGAAATGGCGCGTCGGCGTGAACTGGCCGGCGATGGCGCGGAACAGGCACACGGTCAGGAAGATCGTGCCGATGATGACGTGAAAGCCGTGGAAGCCCGTGGCCATGAAGAAGGTCGAGCCGTAGATGGCGTCGAAGTTGCCGACACCCGCGCTCAGCGAGGCGTGCGCCGCGTCGGTGAACGGCACCAGCGCCAGATGGTTGAAGCCGAAGGTGAACGGCGCGTGGGCGTATTCATAGGCTTGCACGCAGGTGAACGACGCGCCGAGCAGCACCGTCAGGATCAGGCCCTGCACCGCGCCCTTCTTGTCGCCATGCTGGATGGCGTGGTGCGCCCAGGTCACGGTTGTGCCCGAGGTGAGCAGGATTAGCGTGTTGAGCAGCGGGAAGTGCCAGGGATCGAGCGTGACGATGCCCGACGGCGGCCATGAGCCGATGGACGCATCGTTGAAGAAAATCGCGTAGTTGAAATAGGCCCAGAACCAGGCAACGAAGAACATCACTTCCGAAGCGATGAACAGCAGCATGCCGTAGCGCAGGTGCAGCTTGACCACCGGCGTGTGATCGCCGCGCACGACGGATTCGTTGACGACGTCGCGCCACCAGCCGGCCATCGTGAACAGAACCAGAGCGGCACCGATCACGAAGATCCAAGGCTGGCCGTTCACCGGCAGTCCGAAGAAGCCGGTGTAATCCTTGTTCATCCAGAACACGGCGCCGACCAGCATGACGAAAGCGGCCATGGAGCCGACGATGGGCCACGGGCTTGGATCGACCAGATGATAGTCGTGCTTGACCTCTGAATTGGCCATGACTGAAACCCTTCCTCGCTACGGCTGAACCCGCACCATCGTCATCAGATAAAACAAAACCACCAGGGCACCGAGTGCCAGGGCAATCGCAATACTTCGCCTGCGCCGCGCCTTGTCCTCAGCGTCGCTCATGAGCATGGCCTCACATCCATCCCGCAAACGGGGCGATGTGGAGCAGACGCTCGGCGATCAGCGAGGCGAACAACGCAAACATGTAGACCAGCGAAACGCGGAAAAGGCGATGGGCGGCCGGCTCATTTGCTTCATCGGTCTCAAGCGCGACCGCGATCGCGTCCCAGGCGAACCAGGCGCCGGTCAGCGCAGCGACAGCAAGATAAAGCGGCCCCGCCAAACCAATTGCGGCCGGCAGAAGGCCGGCGGGGATCAGGACCGCCGTGTAGGCGAGGATCTGGCGGCGCGTGGATTTCTTGCCGCGCACGACGGGCATCATCGGCACACCGGCGCGCGCGTAATCGCCTGAACGCCAAAGCGACAGCGCCCAGAAATGCGGTGGCGTCCAAAGGAATATGATCGCAACCAGAAGGACCGGCGCAAGCGACAGCGAGCCCGTCACCGCGGCCCAGCCGATCGCCGGCGGCAACGCACCTGAGAGACCGCCGATCACGATGTTCTGCGGCGTCCTGCGCTTGAGCCAAAGCGTGTAGACGCCGACATAGACGAAGATCGTGAAGGCCAGAAGCGCACCGGCGAACATGTTCACCAGAAGGCCCATCACCGTCACGGCGCCGACTGCGAGCGTCCAGCCGAAGCCCAGCGCCTCGCCGCGCTCGATGCGCCCGGAAGGGATCGGACGATTGGCCGTGCGCGTCATCAGGGCGTCGATGTCGGAATCGTACGCCATGTTGAGCGCGCCGGACGCACCCGCCGCGATCGCGATGCACAGCAGCGCCGTGAACGCCGTGAGCGGATGGATCGCACCCGGCGCCACCACGATGCCGGCCAGTCCGGTGAAGATGACAAGCGACATCACGCGCGGCTTGAGCAGCGCGAAATAATCGCCGACCGTCGCGATTCCAGGTTCAGCGGTGAGCGTGGCTGTCGTCATCAGTTGATCTTCGGCAGCTCATTGAACTGGTGGAATGGCGGCGGCGACGGCAGCGTCCATTCCAGCGTGGTCGCATACGGACCCCACGGATTGTCGCCCGCCACCCGCTTGCGCATGAAGGCTTCGGCCAGCATGACGAGGAAAATCAGCACGCCGAAACCTGCGATGAACGCACCGATCGAGGAGACATAGTTCCAGCCAGCGAAGGCATCCGGATAATCCGCGATCCGCCGCGGCATGCCGGCAAGGCCCAGGAAGTGCATCGGGAAGAACGCCAGGTTCACGCCGACGAATGTCGTCCAGAAATGCAGCTTGCCGAGCGTCTCGTTGTACATGTAGCCCGAAATCTTGGGGAACCAGAAGTAGAAGCCCGCGAAGATCGTGAACACCGCGCCCAGCGACAACACGTAGTGGAAATGCGCCACGACGTAGTAGGTGTCCTGCAGCACGACGTCGACGCCGGCGTTCGCGAGCACGACGCCGGTGACGCCACCGACTGTGAACAGGAACACAAAGCCCACGGCCCACAGCATCGGCGTCTTGAACTCCAGGCTGCCGCCCCACATCGTGGCGATCCAGGAGAAAATCTTGATGCCGGTCGGCACCGCGATGACCATCGTCGCGAAGACGAAATAGGCCTTCGTGTCGACGCTGAGACCCACCGTGTACATGTGGTGCGCCCAGACGAGGAAGCCGATGAAGCCGATCGACACCATCGCGTACGCCATGCCGAGATAGCCGAAGATCGGCTTCTTGGAGAAGGTCGAGATGATGTGGCTGACCATGCCGAAGCCAGGCAGGATCAGGATGTAGACTTCCGGATGTCCGAAGAACCAGAACAGATGCTGGTACAGGACCGGATCGCCGCCGCCGGCCGCATTGAAGAACGACGTGCCGAAGTGGCGGTCGGCCAGAAGCATGGTGATCGCACCTGCCAGAACCGGCAGCGACAGAAGCAGCAGGAACACAGTCACCAGGATCGACCAGACGAACAGCGGCATCTTGTGCAGGGTCATGCCCGGTGCGCGCATGTTGAAGATGGTGGTGATGAAGTTGATGGCACCAAGGATCGATGACGCACCTGCGATGTGCAGCGAGAAGATCGCAAGGTCCATCGCCGGGCCCGGCGAGCCATAGGTCGAGAGCGGCGCATAGAGCGTCCAGCCGCCGCCGACGCCGATGCCGCCGCTATCGCCTTCGACGAACATACTCATGACGAGCAGGATGAACGAGAACGGCAGCAGCCAGAAGGAGATGTTGTTCATGCGCGGGAACGCCATGTCGGGCGCGCCGATCATCAACGGCACCAGCCAGTTGCCGAAGCCACCGATCATGGCCGGCATGATCATGAAGAACACCATGATCAGGCCATGGCCGGTCACGAAGACGTTGAAGGTGTGCGGATCCTTGAAGATCTGCATGCCGGGATACATCAACTCGGCGCGCATCATCATGGACAGGAAGCCGCCGACCAGACCCGCGACGACCGCGAAGATCAGGTACATCGTTCCGATGTCCTTGTGGTTCGTCGAATAGACGAAGCGGCGCCAGCCGGTCGGGTGACCGTGCGAGTGGTCGTCATGCGCGTGGGCCAGATCAGCCATGTGCGTCGTCCTTGTTACTGCGCAGCCAGGCGCGTGTTGGTGCCATTGTCGATCGCGGCAAATTTCTTCTTCGCAGTGGCGAGCCAGGCGGCGTATTGCGCGTCCGTCACGACCTTCACTTCGATCGGCATGAAGGCGTGCTTGGCGCCGCAAAGCTCCGAGCATTCGCCGTAGAATGTTCCCGTCCGCGTCGCCTTGAACCATGTGTGGTTCAAACGTCCCGGGATCGCGTCCATCTTCACGCCCATCTCGGGCAGAGCCCAGGAGTGGATGACGTCCGCACCGGTCGTCTGGACTTCGACAACCTTGTTGACCGGAACCACGATGACATTGTCGACGCCCAGCAGGCGCGGTTCACCCGCGGCCTTGGCGGCGTCGTCGGAAAGTCCCAGCGAGTCGAACTGGAAATTGCCATCGGCCGGATATTGATAGGTCCAGAACCACTGCTTGCCGATCACATTGATCTTTACGTCGGCCTTGGGGATGGCCGCTTCGTAGTAGAGCAGCTTGAAGGACGGGATCGCGATGATGACGAGGATGATGACCGGGATGATGGTCCAGGCGACTTCGAGCAGCGTGTTGTGATGCGTCTTGCTCGGCGTCGGATTTGCCCTGCGATTGTAGCGGACGATGATCCAGATCAACAACGCGAGCACGAAAAGGCAGATAGCTACGATGATGTAGAGCAGGAGCTGGTGGAAACTCTCGATCCGCTCCATGACAGGCGATGCAGCCGGCTGCAGGCCCATTTCGTAGTTGTAGGGCATCGCCGCTGCGGCGGTGGCCCACGACATGGCCGCCGCGGCCAGGCCCATGCCAATGCCGGTTTTCTTGATGGACATGCAGGCGACCTCGCAAATTGGACGGACGGGGTAGCCGAGCCCCCCGCTTTTGGATTCTTGCGAAGGATTTAGAGGCGCTAAGCCCCTAAAGTCATTGCGACCTTCTGGCACGGGGTAGGTTTTCAACGCCGCAGAAAGCCCCCGGAACGCCGCAGGCACGTAAACTGGGCAAGGCGGCGAAAAAGCACTTATATCTACGGCACAGGCAATTCACCCCCCGTTCCGGAGCCGACCATGAGCAATCCCAGCGACCTGTTCTTCACCCGCACCGGCATGGACCGCGACCGGGTCCAGGCGACCATCGACGACGCCCTGAAGGGTTCCGATGACGGAGAACTGTTCCTGGAATACCGCCAGAGCGAATCATTCTCGTTCGATGACGGCCGCCTGAAGGCGGCGACATTCGACACGACGCAGGGCTTCGGCCTGCGCGCCGTGGCCGGCGAAGCGACGGGCTACGCGCACGCCTCGGACATTTCGGAAGAAGCGATCAAGCGCGCGGCGGCAACGGTGCGCGCGGTCGCGCGCGGTCACTCCGGCATAGCAGCAGGCGCCCCCGCCCGCACAAACAAGAAGCTTTATAGCGACATCGACCCGCTGCAGTCGGCGGCGTTCGAGACAAAAGTGAAACTGCTCGAAGACATGAACGCCTATGCGCGTTCCAAGGACGGCCGCGTGCGGCAGGTCTCCTGCTCGCTCGCGGGCGAGTGGCAGCAGGTGGAGATCGTGCGCCCCGGCGGCGAAGTCTATCGCGACATCCGTCCGCTGGTCCGCATCAATGTCTCGGTCGTCGTCGAACAGGACGGCCGCCAGGAGTCCGGCAGCTATGGCGGAGGCGGACGCGGCGGTTACGACACCTACATGACGCCGGACTACTGGCACGGCGCCGTCGACGAGGCGTTGCGCCAGGCGCTCGTCAATTTGGATTCCATCCCGGCGCCCGCCGGCGAGATGACGGTCGTGCTCGGAAACGGCTGGCCGGGCATCCTGCTGCATGAGGCGATCGGCCACGGGCTGGAGGGCGACTTCAACCGCAAGAAGACGAGCGCGTTTGCCGGATTGCTCGGCCAACGCGTCGCGGCGCCGGGTGTGACCGTCGTCGACGACGGCACGATTGATGGCCGGCGGGGTTCGCTGTCCATCGATGATGAAGGCACGCCGACTTCGCGCACGGTGCTGATCGAGGACGGAATCCTCAAGGGCTATATGCAGGATCGCCAGAACGCGCGGCTGATGGGTGTAGCGCCGACCGGCAATGGACGGCGCATGTCCTATGCCTGTCAGGTGATGCCGCGCATGACCAACACCTACATGCTCGGCGGAACCACGGACCCCGCGGAGATCGTCGCCAGCGTGAAGAAGGGCGTCTACGCGACCAACTTCGGCGGCGGACAGGTCGACATCACGAACGGCAAGTTCGTGTTCTCCTGCACCGAGGCCTATCTGATCGAGAACGGCAAAGTCGGCGCGCCGATCAAGGGCGCAACGCTCATCGGCAACGGACCCGATGCCCTGACGCGCGTGAAGATGGTCGGCAACGACATGAAGCTCGACACCGGCGTCGGCACATGCGGCAAGAACGGCCAAAGCGTGCCGGTCGGCGTCGGACAGCCGACACTGCGCCTCGACGGCCTCACGATAGGCGGCACGGCGAAGGCGGCGTGATCTTCAAAATCGCGCAAGCCGCGGATTGGGCCAGGGCCGAGCGTACTGGTCGCTTTGCAGGTTCGGCGCACGATCAGGCGGACGGTTTTATTCACTTCTCGACTGCGTCTCAGCTGGCCGAAACATTGGCGCGCTATTATTCGGGCGTGGACGCGTTGGTGCTGATCGCAGTTGACGAGTCCGAGCTGGGATCCCTTTTGAAGTGGGAGCCCTCACCGTCGCGCGGCGAGGATTTCCCGCATCTCTACGGCCCTCTCCTTCTTTCCGCCGTGAAGTGGACGCATCCGCTCCTGCGCGATGCGCAAGGAAGGGCCGTCATTCCGGAGATAGCGTTCGCGAAAGACTGAGCGCAAACTGCGCGCATGGGCGAGGCCAAAGTCTACTCAGAGCGTCTGGGCCGGATCGGCGATGCGCAATTCGAAGCGGCTGCTCAGAGACTTGGCCTCGGCCGATTTCTCAAAGCCGAGCCGACGACCAGCGGGCTCTTCGGACAAAACGTTTTCGTCACCACGACCGAAGGCGAATTCGTGCTGCGCGGTGCGCCGCATTGGGTGAAAGGTCTCGGCGAGAAAGAGTGGCGGCGAGAGGATCGCTGGCAGTTCACGAAGGAAGTCTTTTTCGCACGCCAGCTTCACGAACAGACCAAGGCTCCGGTCCCTTGGCCGATGCTGCACGACGAAAGCGACGACATTTTCGACTGGCCCTATCTCGTCATGCCGCGCATGCCGGGCGCCTGCTTTGATGAGCGCGGAATCCGAACAGCACTTTCCGTCGACGCCAGGCGCCATGTTGCGATAGCGCTCGGCAGCATGCTGGCGGAGATGCAGAAGCTTACCTGGCCCTTTGCGGGAGATTTTGCACCAAACGTCGAATTGCTCCCCTATCCCGGCGGATACTCGCATCATGTCGTCCGCGAGACGCACGATATGATGAGCATGGCGCAAGTCAGCGGATCGATCACAACCGAAGACGTTGCATGGATCGACGATACGGCCGCACAAGCGCTTTCCGTTTCCGGCGGCGATCGACCGAGCACCTACGTTCATGGCGACTACAAGCTCAACAATCTGGCAGTCACGAAAGACGGGGCGGGCTGGCGGGTGAGCGGGCTGTTCGACCTGCACGAGTCGCGCTTCGGAGACGGCTCGCTGGACCTCGTCCGGCAGACCTGCAGCTATCTCGACACCGATGTGACGATGGCCAAGGTATTCATCGACAGCTACCGCTCCCACGTGACGCTCGATCCGGCGATCGACAGCCGCATGCCGCTCTACATCGTCAATGATCGCATGAAGTTCTGGGAATATTTTACGCGCCCCGAAAATCGCGCATCATGGTCGCAAGGGAAAACTTTCCACGGATGGGCACAACGCTATGTGGACGCCATCCTGGAGCTGCTGTGAAATTTCCAGGATGGCGGGCCGACGATGTCGACGCGACTCTGAGCAATCCGCTGAGCCGCACGATCCAGTCGCTGCTAGGGTAGTCGGACGTTTCACCCTGCTTGCCATAGGGAAAAGCCTGAACTCTGGCGCGAAATCTGGCCTGAGCTTACGATCCTGCCGGCTTGAGGCTGGACAAGCATGATCATCATCAAGGGCAATCCGCGCGATCTGGGTGACGGGTTTCACGTCAGCCGGATCCTTCCAAGCCCCGGCCATCGCATGGTCGGACCATTCGTGTTCTTCGATTATTTCGGGCCCGTCGAATTTGCGCCGGGCAAAGGCATCGACGTGCGTCCGCATCCGCATATCGGTCTGGCGACGGTGACCTATCTGTTTGAAGGCTCGCAGATGCATCGCGACACGCTCGGCTCGGCGCAGGAAATCCATCCTGGCGACGTGAACTGGATGACGGCGGGGCGCGGCATCGCGCACTCCGAACGAACTGGTCCCGAAACTCGCGCCCGCGGCCATCGTCTGCACGGTATTCAGAGCTGGATCGGCCTGCCGATGAAAGACGAGGAAATCGCTCCATCTTTCCAGCACGTCGCGTCGCGCGATCTGCCCTCGTCGTCGAGAAACGGTGTGACGCTGAAAATCATCACGGGCCGCGCGTTCGGCCTTGCATCGCCGGTTCGTGTTTTCTCTGGGACCTTTTACGTCGATGCGAAAATGGATGACGGCGCATCGCTCGAGATGACCGGCGAACATGACGAGCGCGCAATCTTCGTCGTCGGCGGACGAGCCGATGTAAATGGAACTGCGCACGGCGACGGCACGATGCTCGTGCTCGACGCGAAAGAAAAGGCGACGATCACGGCGCGCACCGCAACACGGGTGATGCTCCTTGGTGGCGCGCCGCTGGACGGTCCGCGGCATCTGTGGTGGAATTTCGTTTCCAGTTCGAAAGACCGCATCGAACGCGGCAAGTCCGACTGGAAAGCTGGCCGCTTCGGAAAAATTCCGGGCGACGATGTCGAATTCATTCCCCTGCCCGAGTGAGGCGTTCCGATGAAATACAATCAGCTTGGCAACACCGGCCTGTTCGTTTCCGAGATCTGCCTCGGCACGATGACGTTCGGCGGCCAGGGCATGTTCAAGGTCGTCGGCGAGGTCGACCAGAAGGGCGCCACGGCCCTGATTTCACGTTCGCTCGAAACGGGCGTGAATTTTCTCGACACCGCCGACGTCTATTCGCAGGGCAATTCCGAAAAGCTGACCGGGCAAGCGCTGAAAGATATCGGCGTGAAACGCTCGGACGTCGTAATCGCGACGAAGTGCTATGGCCGCATCGGTCCGGGCCCGAACGACATCGGCGCGTCGCGCGGCCACATCATGGATTCGGTGTCGCGCAGTCTCGAGCGCCTGCAGACCGATCACATCGATCTCTATCAGATCCATGCCACCGACCCGGTCACGCCCGTCGAAGAAACCATGCGCGCGCTCGACGATCTCACGCGCCAGGGAATGGTGCGCTATATCGGCTGCTCCAACTGGCAGGCGTGGAAGATCGTGAAGGCGCAAGGAATATCCGCGCATCGCGGCTGGGCGCGTTTTGAAACGCTCCAGGCCTACTACTCCATCGGCGGCCGCGATCTCGAACGCGAGATCGTGCCGATGCTGAACGACCAGAAGGTCGGCCTGATGGTGTGGAGCCCGCTTGCCGGCGGCCTGCTTTCCGGCAAGTTCGGCCCCGGCAGCAACGGGCCGGAAGGCACGCGCCGTGCTGCGTTCGACTTTCCGCCGGTAAACAAGGAGCGCGCCTGGCCCTGCATCGAGGTGATGCGCGAGATCGGTCATGCGCATGGCGGCGCATCGGTCGCCCGGGTTGCGCTCGCGTATGTTCTCGCCAAACCTTTCGTCACGACCGTGATTATCGGCGCCAAGACGATGGAACAGCTCGACGACAATCTCGAAGCCGCAAAACTGACGCTCAGCGGGGATGAGTTGAAGAAACTCGACGAGGTCAGCGCCCTGCCCCCGGAATATCCGGGCTGGATGCTGGCGCGTCAGGGCGCCGAACGCCGCCCGCAACCCAAATAACGCGTTCAGCGGGGGGAAACGATGAAGACCGTCATTCTGATCGTGGGCGTTCTTGCGGTCATCATGGGTCTATTTTGGGCCGGACAGGGCTTTGGCCTGATCCAGTGGCCGCCGCCCGAGCCGGGCCACTTCACCATGGTCGGCCATTCCAACTGGGTCTTTATCGGTCTCGGCGTGGCGGTCGCAGGATTGGGTCTGATCCTGATCGCGCGCCGGCGCACCTGACGCTCAGAGGAAGTTGTATTCCTTGAAGAGCCGCGACAGGTCGCGGTTCCATTCGCCATGGTAGTTCTTCAGGAGCTCTTCGGCGCGGGTATAGCCGCGCGCCACGATCTCGCGCAGCGGATTGAGGAAACCGTCTTCGGACATGCCGCCGCTGTCGAGCGAGGCGCGGCGCTTCAGGCCGGCTGACGAGATTTCCAGCATGCGGTGTGCGATGGCGTGGACCGTCGTGTTGCGGAACGGCGTCTTGAACGCCTGTTTCGGCACGGCATCGCGCATGGCCTGGCGCTCTTCCGCCGACCAGTCCTTGACGAGATCCCACGCCGCATCGAGCGCGACCTGGTCGTAATAGATGCCGACCCACAGCGCCGGCATGCCGCAAATACGCCGCCACTGGCCGCCATCGGCGCCGCGCATTTCGAGGAATTTCTTGAGGCGCGCCTCCGGGAAAATCGTCGTCAGGTGATCGGCCCAATCGCTCATCGTCGGCGTGATGTGCTTGACCTCGGGAATGCGGCGCTCCAGGAAGTCGCGGAAGCTGCGGCCCGCCACGTCGATATATTTGCCGTCGCGGTAGACGAAGTACATCGGCACATCGAGCGCATAGTCGACGTAGCGCTCGAACGACATGCCGCTCTCGAACACCCAGGGCAACATGCCCGAGCGCGCATTGTCCACGTCGGTCCATATCTGCGAACGGTAAGAAAGAAAGCCGTTGGGCTTGCCCTCGCGGAACGGCGAATTGGCGAGCAGAGCGGTGGCGATCGGCTGCAGCGCAAGTCCGACGCGAAATTTCTTGACCATGTCCGCTTCGGACGAGAAATCGAGATTCACCTGCACGGTGCAGGTTCGGAACATCATTTCCAGCCCATAGCCGCCGACCTTGGGCATGTAGCGGCGCATGATCTGGTAGCGCCCCTTGGGCATTTGATGCGTTTCTTCCATCGACCAGGTCGGCGCAAAGCCGATGCCGATCACGCCGGCGCCGATCGCGTCGGCGACTGTACGCGTCTGTTCGAGATGCAGATTCGTTTCGGCGCAGGTCTCATGCACGGATTTGAGCGGCGCGCCGGAGAGTTCGAACTGGCCGCCCGGTTCCAGGCTGAGCGATGCGCCGTTCTGCGTCAGGCCGATGATGTTCTCGCCTTCGAGAACCGGTTCCCAGCCGAACTGCTTCATGCCTTCGAGGAGCTGGCGGATGCCGGGCTTGGTTGCGTAGTCGAGCGGCTTGTGGGTCTGCAGGTCGTAGACGAATTTCTCGTGCTCGGTGCCGATGCGCCATTCGGACATGGGTTTGCAGCCGTCCGACAGATGGCGAACGAGATCGTCGCGCGTCTCGATCGGACCGCCGGCGGATTGCGGGATGGACATCGGCAGTTATTCCCTCGTGCGGGGGTTCGATGCCCCCATCGCGTTGTGTAAATTCTAAATCGCCCGTTCAGTCGTTTGTTAAATAGGCGTCACGCTCGAACTCGGCAAGCGGGGCCTTGAGCGCCGCGTATGACGGTCTCGTCCAAGCGCGCGAGAAATTTTTTTCGCACGCGTCTTCTCAGTTCTTCTATATTAGGTAAATTATCCTATCTCAGTCTAGGACTGAATACTTTGGGGCTTGAAGCCGCCAGTATTTGCATATTCACTTAATTAAGCAGGAATTGAAACTGAAAAAGAAGAAGAAAAAATGATACCGCCGCTCTCCGTTCTTGCCGACCCGACCCGGCAACGCATCGTCGAGATGCTCGCCGGAGGTCCACTCTCATCCGGCGACATTGCCAGCCGGTTCGACGCGAGCGCTCCGGCGATTTCGCAGCATCTGAAGATTCTCCGAGAAGCGCGCCTGGTCCGCGTGCGGGCGCAGGCCCAGAAGCGGATCTACGAACTCGATCCGGCCGGGGTGGGCGAACTGTCCGATTGGGTCGTCCGCATCCAGGGGTTCTGGTCTGTGAAACTCGATGCATTGGAAGAGGAACTGCGCAAATGAATCCACCGGGCATCATCACGCGCACCAAGGACGGCGGATACGTCCTCACCTACGAACGCAAGCTCGACAAACCGCCTGCGCAGGTTTGGTCTGCACTGACCGATCCGGCGATCCTGAAACGCTGGTTGGACAGATCGGACGTCGATCTGCGGGTCGACGTGGATATGGACAACCTTGCGCGCTGAATTCAAAACTTCGCTGTCATTCCCGGCCGAGCGATGCGCGAGCATCGCGAGGGGAAGGGAACCCAGGTGGATGGATCGAACGGGGTCCTACTGCCTGGGTCCCCTTCCGTCACATCGCGCGCTCTGCGGGCGATGCTTGCCGGGGATGACAACAATGTTATTTCCAGTCACCGCGCACCGATTGCCAGACCGCGAGCGCCGCGAGCGCGGCCGTGTCGGCGCGCAGGATGCGCGGTCCGAGCGAAACCGGAACGACAAAGGATTGAGAGCGAAGAGCCTCGCGCTCAACCGGATCGAAGCCGCCTTCGGGCCCGGTGAAGATCGCGAACGGCTGCGCCACTTCGGCTTCAAGCGCCGCCGCGATCGGCTGCGCGTCACCGCCCTCGTCGCAAAAGACCAGGCGACGATCTCTTGGCCAGGACGAAAGGAATTTCTCGAAGCTGAGCGGTTCGCGGACCTCGGGAACGCTCAGCCGTCCGGATTGTTCGGCGGCCTCGACGGCATTGGCGCGCATGCGCTCGAGGTTGACACGACTGACGATGGTGCGCCGCGTGGACACGGGCTGCAAAGCGCGCACGCCGAGTTCCGTCGCCTTCTGCACGACATAGTCGGCAGGCGTTTTCTTGATCGGCGCAAAACAAAGCCAGACGTCTGGAACCTCGGTCTGTTCTGCGATTTTGCGATCGCATTCCACCGAGCACGCGCGCTTTGTCACTTCGGCAATGCGCGCCGACCACTCGCCGTCGCGGCCGTTGAACAGGCCGATGCGATCTCCACGCTTCGCCCGCATGACATGGATCAGGTAATGCGCCTGCTGATCGTCGGGCGTGACGTGCAGGCCGGCTCCGAGCGGAGCCTCGACATGGAGGCGCAGCTTTCCGCCGGCAATGGTGAGATCGTTTTCGCTCATGGGCGAATACTTGTAATGTGTCCGCGATGAACCGGACAACCGCCGATCTCAAACCTGCCGACGCCGTGGCACTCACCTGGGTGGACAGCGCGCCGAACGCCGTGCGGCCCTATCTGCGGCTGATGCGGCTGGACCGGCCGATCGGAACCTGGCTGCTGTTCTGGCCCTGCGTGTTCGGTCTGGTGCTCGGCGCCATCGCCAGCGAGCGGCAGTTCGCGGGCTGGCACGATCTCTTCATGCTTGCGCTTTTCGGCGCCGGTTCCGTCCTGATGCGCGGCGCAGGCTGCACCTACAACGACATCGTGGATCGCGACATCGACGCGAGCGTGGCGCGCACACGCGGCCGGCCGATTCCGTCGGGCGCAGTCTCGGTTCGCGAAGCCTGGCTGTTTCTCGGCGGACAATGCCTCGTCGGACTTTTGATCCTCCTCCAGTTCAACCGCCTTGCATTCGCCCTCGGCGCTGCGTCGCTGCTGCTCGTCGCCGCCTATCCCTTCATGAAGCGGATCACCTGGTGGCCGCAGGCGTGGCTCGGCCTCACCTTCAACTGGGGGGCGCTGCTCGGCTTCGCCGCGCAAACCGGAACGCTGGATGCCGCGGATGCGATGCTCTATGCCGGGCTCTTCTTCTGGACACTCGGTTACGACACGATCTATGCGCTCCAGGACAAGGAAGATGACGCGCTCATCGGCGTGAAATCGACCGCGCTTTTGTTCGGCGCGCGGGCGAAAGACTGGATCCTCGGATTCTATGCCGTCGCCTTCGCGCTCATTCTCGCCGCCGGATTCGCCGAACATGCGGGATGGCCCTTCGCGTTCCTGATGTTCGCGGCAGGCGGTCATCTGCTCTGGCAGGTTCGGAAGCTCGCCATCGACGATCCCGAGAAGTGCTTGAAACTGTTCCGCGCCAATCGCGACACCGGCGCCCTGATCGCCTTGGCATTCCTGCTTTCCAGCTGGATCTGGTAGCGATGACGCAGCGGAACTTGGCCCTTCGCAAGGATATCGAACGGACTATAATTACCATATGAACGTGCAACGCTTCGATCCGACGCATCTGTTCTCGCTCGAGGAAATGGCGAGCGTTCGCAAACGCTCCGACCTGACCGGAATGCTTTGCGTCATCCATGCCTGGGTCGTGATCGGCGCGGCGATGGCGCTCTACGCGGTGTGGCCCAATCCTCTCACATTCATCGTGGCCGTCATTCTTGTCGGCAGCCGTCAGCTTGGTCTGGCGATCCTGATGCATGATGCGGCGCATGGCGTTCTGATGCGGACGCGCTGGCTTAACGAGTGGGTGGGCCAATGGCTGTGCGCCTATCCGGTGCTGGGTGAAATGATCGGCTATCGCCACTACCATCTGGTGCATCACCGCCGCACGCAACAGCCGGATGATCCGGATCTCGGCCTCTCCGCAAAATTTCCGGTCACGCGCGATAGTTTCCGTCGCAAAATGATCCGCGATCTCACCGGACAAACCGGATTCAAGCAGCGCAAGGCGCAGTTCCTGCGGGCGCTCGGCGAGCCGGGACAATCGTTCGGCGAACGCGTGAAAACATTCTGGCGAAGGATCGGGCCGCAATATGCCGTGCAACTGATCCTGCTTGCGCTCATGACCGCGTTCGGCAAGCCGCACTACTATCTGATGTTCTGGGTGCTGCCGAACATCACGTGGCAAATGGCGATCACGCGCGTGCGCAATATCGCCGAACATGCGATGGTGCCCGACGACAATGACGTGTTCCGCAATGCGCGCACGACCTACGCCTCATGGTGGGTACGTGCGCTCGTCGCGCCCTATTGGGTCAACTACCACGTCGATCATCATCTGCTTTTCTACGTGCCCTGCTACAACCTGACCAAGCTGCACGCGCTGCTGCTGGCGAAGGGCCTCGGAGAAAAGATGGAAATCCAGCCGGACTATCTGACGATGCTGCGCCTTGCGACATCGAAACCGGAACCGATGGCCGCGCAGACGGCGTGACCGATCCCGCTGAGTTCATACGCGCCAACACCGCACTCGTCTCGCCGCCTCTGGTGCCCGAGATAAAGCTCCATCTGGCGACCGAAGTCGTGCCGCTGTGGCGCCTGACCGAGGACGAGCTCGCCGCGAAAGGGATTCCGCCGCCTTACTGGGCGTTCGCCTGGGCTGGCGGTCAGGCGCTGTCGCGCTATGTGCTCGATCATCCAGAACTGGTTGCGGGAAAGTCGGTGCTGGATTTCGGCTCGGGTTCGGGACTTGTTGCAATCGCCGCTGCGAAAGCCGGAGCAGACCGGGTGACGGCAGCCGACATCGACGAATTTGCCCATGCCGCAATCAAGCTCAACGCGATCGCCAACACCGCCATCGTCAGTGCCACGACAGATGATCTGATCGGCTCCGACGGCAACTGGCGTATCATCCTTGTCGGAGACATGTGCTACGAGCGGCCGCTCGCGGAGCGCTTGTTGGAGTGGCTGACCGACCGTGCGGCGCACGGGGCAACCGTGCTGCTCGGCGATCCGGGCCGGTCCTACTTTCCGAAGGGCGGCGTCGAGAAACTCTCGACCTATCGTGTCCGGACGACGCGTGATCTGGAAGACCGCGAGATCAGGGAGACAAGTGTCTACCGCTTGCTCGCGCGCCCAGGCGCGGGACCAACATAGCGCGCGCGTGGACGAATGAGGGCGTGGCTTTCAAGCTGTTCGATAGCATGCGCGATCCAGCCGGCCGTGCGCGCCATGGCGAAGATCGCCGTCTCGCTGCCGCGCGCGAGGCCAAGTGTCTTGCACAATACCGCCAGCGCATAGTCGATGTTGACGAATGCGCCGGTCGCCTCGGTGATGCGTTCGGGGACCTCGATGGTCAACCGCTTGTCGGCGCCGGCTTTAGTCAATTCCGTCAGAAGCGAAACAGCGCGCGGATCGCCCTTGCGATAGATTGGGTGGCCGAAGCCCGCGAAACGCTCACCGAGCGCCACGCGTTCGCGCACGATCGCCGCGACGTCGCCTTCGAGCAGTGTATCGACGAGCTTTGCCGCCAGCGGTCCGGCGCCGCCATGCCGGGGTCCCTTGAGTGCAACCATGCCCGCGATCACGGCATCGTACAGGCTGAGCCCGGTCGAAGCGGCGCAGCGCACCGTGAAGGTCGAGGCGTTGAGTTCGTGGTCTGCGAGCAGGACGAGGACGCGACGGATCAGATCCTCCGCATGCTTGTGGTTCGGCGCCCATACGCGTGCGATCTGTCTGTGCAGAAGATCGGTGGACGGTTCGGCGCCGATCATCGCGGCGATGACGAGGCGCAGAATGCGCGCACCGATCGCCGCACGCCCTTCGGCAACGCTGTTGTAGGCACGCGGATCCGCCTCGGCCGCCAGAGCCAGAACTGCAACCGCGCGATCCATCGGAGTCGCATCGCGTGTCGCCTCGAGAATCTTGTGCATCGCCGGCGACACGACCGGCAGGTTGCCTTTTGCGAAAGGATCGGACGATTTGGAATCCCAAAGCAAACTGGCCGCCTGCTCGAACGTCGCCGACTGCGAGAGCGCAACCGCATAGACGCCGCGATATATGGAGCCTTCTTCCGTGATCGTGGAGATCGCGGAATTTAGCACCGGTAGATCGGCACCTTTCAGTCCATGACCTTCGACCATCGGCGCGCGGCGGCTCTTGAGGCCGCGGACATCTTCGGCGCGGTAACGGCGACTGCGCGGATTTTCGCCGGGCTCGGAACGTATGAGGCCACGGCTGACGTACGCATAGAGCGTGGCCGGAGAGACAGCGAGTTCGGTTGCGGCATCCCGCGCCGAAAGGTAGAGGGTCTCGTCAGAATTATTCATATTGATTATGCTAATCAAGATTGATCAATGTGTCTAGCGGTCCGATCTTTTGTGCAATGCAGCAGAGGAGATCGAAATGACAATCCAGTCCACCAAATCACCCATTGGCTTGGATGGCGTTCCTGCCGCCGAGACCGCCCTGTCCCATGTGGATGGCCAGAAAGGAGAACTCGTTATTGCCGGCGACCGAGTCGCCGACCTGGTCGCCAAATCGAGCTTTGAGGGGGTTACGGCCCGCCTGTGGACGGCCGCGACCGACGTGCCGATAAGCGAGGCCGAAGTTCGCGCCGCTCTCGGGGAAGCCCGCGTACGGGCCTACGCCAGACTGCCGCAGCTTCTCGCCGCAAGCGACGGGCTGTCGATCATGGACGGCTTCCGTGCCGCCATCGCGGGACTTCGGGCCGAGAACGGGCTGACGCACGACGCGACGATCCTCGGCGCATTGCCGGTGATTGTCGGTGCGCTGGTCCAGCGCTCAAGGGGCCGCCTGCCCAATATTCCAAATATCAAGCTCAGCCAGGCGGCGGACACGCTTTCGATGCTTCACGGCCGGGCGCCCAATGCGAGCGAAGCTGCAGCGCTGGACGCCTATTTCGTGACGGTGTGCGATCACGGCATGAATGCGTCGACTTTCACGGCCCGCGTTATTGCCTCGACACAGGCAGATCTTTTCTCGGCGATCGCCGGTGGCTATTGCGCGCTCACCGGTCCACTGCATGGCGGTGCGCCGGAGCCCGTTTTGGAGATGCTTGATGCGATCGGGACACGCGAGCGAATCAAGCCCTGGATCGACGACGCGTTGGCGCGTGGAGAGCGCCTGATGGGCTTTGGCCATCGCATCTATCGCGTGCGCGATCCCCGCGCCGACGTGCTGAAATCCGCAATCGGCAAGCTCGCGGCCAACTCCACCGACCTTCCTTTCGCAGCCGACGTCGAAGCCTATGCGCGCGAGGCGCTACGCAAAAAGAAGCCCGACCATCCGCTCGACACGAATGTCGAGTTCTTCACCGCAATCCTGCTTGGTGCCTTGCAAATCCCGCGGCAGGCCTTCACGCCCATCTTTGCAGTGGCAAGGGCGGCCGGCTGGACCGCTCATTCGCGTGAACAGCAGCGCCGCGGACGTCTGCTGCGTCCGAACTCGGCCTATATCGGCGAAATGCCATAGACTGATCAGAAGCCGTCCACCCGGATGGCGCGATCAGTTGCGCCATCCGACCCGGCTTTTCGCTGCCCGCCCCTTCTGCCAGAGTGTCGACTGCTTCGGTCGTTCGGCCGAGTCCACACAAAATTTAGGGGACATATATGGCCGCCGGAATCCCGGAAGATCCCGTTGCCGAAATTCACCAGCTGAAGCGCACGCTGGGTCCGTTGCATCTGATCGCACTCGGCATAGGAGCAATCATCGGCGCCGGCATTTTTGTCCTGACAGGACATGCGGCGGCCAGCTATGCCGGACCAGGCGTGGTCATCTCGTTCGCGATTGCCGGCGCTGGCTGCCTGTTCGCCGGCCTGTGCTACGCCGAATTCGCCTCTATGATTCCCGTCGCAGGCAGCGCCTACACATACACCTACGCGACCATGGGCCGGTTCCTGGCATGGATCATTGGTTGGAATCTCGTACTCGAATATCTCGCCGCATCCTCGACAGTTGCGGTCGGCTGGTCCGGCTATTTTGGCGACTTGCTCAAACATCTGGGAGTCGTGCTTCCGACCGCGTTCACTGGCGCACCGATCAAGCTGATCGGGGTCGATCACCTCGCCATGACGGGCGCGTATTTCAATCTGCCCGCGATGCTGCTGATCGGCGCCGTTTCGACAGTCCTCATCATCGGCGTGCATCTCTCCGCTAACTTCAACAATCTTATGGTGGCGATCAAACTGGCGATCGTGCTGGTCGTGATCGGCGTCTGCCTGCCGCTTGTCGTTCCGGCGAACCATGTTCCGTTCATTCCTGAGAACACCGGCACCTTCGGACAGTTTGGCTGGACGGGAATATTCCGCGCGACAGGCGTGATCTTCTTCGCTTATATCGGGTTCGACGCGGTGTCGGTCGCGGCACAAGAAGCGCGCAATCCGCAGCGCGACGTGCCGATCGGTATCCTCGGGTCGCTGATCCTGTGCACGATCCTCTACATGCTGATGTCGTACGTGGTAACCGGCATCGCGCCCTATTCGTCTTTGAACGTCGCGCATCCGGTTTCGCAGGCGGTTGAGGCACTCCCCGGCAAGGCGTGGCTGGCGATGTTCGTGAACATCGGCGCAGTTGTGGGTCTGGCGTCGGTCGTGTTGGTTCTACTGCTCGGCCAGTCGCGCATCTTCTATGCGATGGCGACGGACGGCCTTTTCTTCGAAGCCTTCTCATACATTCATCCGCGCTTTCGCACGCCGTCGCGCGGCACGATTCTGACTGGCCTGTTCGCGGCGCTGATGGCCGGCGTTCTGCCGTTGGACGTGCTCGGCGAACTGGTGTCGATCGGGACGCTGGCGGCGTTTGTGATCGTCTGCGCCGGCATTTTGGTGCTGCGCGTGCGCATGCCGAGGGCAGTCAGACCGTTCAGGACGCCCTTCGTGTGGATCGTGGCGCCGCTTGGAATCGGCATGTGCTTGTTCATGATGGTGTTCTTGCCGCTCGACACATGGTTGCGGCTCGCAGGCTGGACATTGATCGGGTTGGCGATCTACTTCGGCTACGGAGCGCGCAATGCCAAGCCGACACGTTTCCACATTCAGGAACATCCGGCGGAGTGACGGAACCGGGAGAGCGGTTTAGTTTGTATCCATGACATACCGTTCTCTGCGCGATTTTATCGCAAAGCTCGAGACCACCGGCGAACTGGTTCGCGTCCGCGAACCTGTGTCGACTGTGCTCGAAATGACCGAGATCCAGACGAGGCTCATCGCCAATGGCGGGCCGGCCGTGATCTTCGAGAATCCCATCAAGGCCGACGGGACCCCGAGCGATATTCCGGTTCTGGTCAATCTGTTTGGCACGGTCAAACGCGTGGCCATGGGCGTCACCATGGATGGCAAAGAGCGTACCGACGCGCGGTCCCTGCGCGAGGTCGGCGAGGTGCTGGCGACGCTGAGACAGCCACAACCGCCGCGCAGCTTCGGAGAAGCTTTCGAACTGCTTCCTCTCGCCAAGACGATCCTGGCCATGAAGCCGAAGAGTGTCTCGCGCGCGGCATGTCAGGAAGTCGTGCTGCGCGGCGACCAGATCAATCTGAACAAGCTCCCGATCCAAACCTGCTGGCCTGGGGAGCCGGCGCCGCTGATTACCTGGCCTCTTGTCGTGACCAAGGGGCCGGGCGAGGCGCGTGAAGACAATTATAATCTCGGCATCTATCGCATGCAGGTATTGAACAAGAGCCAGACCATCATGCGCTGGCTTCGCCACCGCGGAGGCGCGCAGCATCACGCGCGCTGGGCGAAGGAGAAGGTGGAGCCCCTGCCCGCAGCCATCGTGCTGGGCGCCGACCCGGGTACGATACTCGCGGCCGTCACGCCCGTGCCGGACACGCTGTCGGAGTATCAGTTCGCGGGCCTGCTGCGCGGCCAGCGGGTCGAGCTGGTTGATTGCGTAAGCCAGCCGCTGAAGGTTCCGGCCGAGGCGGAAATCATTCTGGAAGGCGAAGTTTCGCTTACGGACTATCGCGACGAAGGTCCGTATGGAGACCACACCGGCTACTACAATTCCGTCGAACAATTTCCTGTCTTTACGATCACCGCCATCACAATGCGGCAGAAGCCGATCTACCTTTCCACGTACACGGGACGTCCGCCGGACGAACCCAGTGTGCTCGGCGAAGCGCTGAACGAAGTGTTTGTGCCGCTGATCAGGCAGCAGTTTCCGGAAATCGTCGATTTCTGGCTTCCGCCTGAAGGCTGCAGCTATCGCATTGCTGTGGTCAGTATGAAGAAGGCCTACCCCGGCCACGCGAAGCGCGTGATGATGGCCGTGTGGTCGTACCTGCGGCAATTTATGTACACCAAATGGGTAATTGTTGTGGACGACGACATTGATGCACGCGACTGGAAGGATGTGATGTGGGCCCTCTCCACGCGCATGGATCCGGCACGCGACATCACGGTGATTGAGAACACACCGATCGACTATCTCGACTTCGCATCGCCTGAAAGCGGACTTGGTTCAAAGATTGGCCTCGATGCCACCAACAAATTGCCGCCCGAAACCCATCGCGAATGGGGCAGGCAGATTCGCATGGATGATGACGTCGTCCGCTCCGTCACCGAGAAGTGGCCCCGCCTGGGGCTTCCAGGCAGTGGACGAACCGTCTGGAAGCCCTGAATACACTCGCTGCTTTTCGTCGTCGAACCGGTCCCCGCTTTGGGTAATTGCGAATAGGTAAGAACGGCCACACGCTATTCCTGTCCGTGGACTGGGGGGAAATATGCGCCATAAGTGCCGGATTGATGGACTGAGGCAGAAGAGTGCCGTGCTGTTTCTGTGCTTCTTCACCGCAGCTTTCACGGCCCATTCGGCGCTTGCGAGTGACTGCTCGTTGAAACTAATGGCCTCGCTTGACATGACAGAGGACACATATGGGCAATTGCTGGTGCCGCTCGAGATAAACGGTAGCAGCAAGCTGTTCATCGTCGATACCGCCGGAGTTTATTCCGCAGTCTTTGACGGCGCCGTCGATCAGCTCCATCTGGGTCGCCGCAGGGTGGACAATGGGATCGAGTTCTGCATGCCCAACGGCAGTCAGATCAAATTCGGCACGATCGCAAACTCGCTCAAAACCGGGAATAATGAAGTCAAGGACCTGCACATGCTTGTTCTGCCGGATGATCACGGGAACGAAGCGGTCGCAGGAATTCTTGGACCTGATATTCTGAGGGTACTCGATGTCGACTTCGATTTCGGTGGAAAGAAGTTAAATCTATTCTCGCCAGATCACTGCGAAGGGAAGGTCGTCTATTGGGCCAAATCGTACACGACCGTTCCGTTCAAAATTTCTGGCGGCAGTCACATCCTAGTCACCACCAATTTAGACGGTCACGATATAAGAACCGCGGTGGACATGGGCTAGACGACTATCATTCTCACTACAAATGAAGCCTGCCTTGTCTTTGGACTCGACACTGATACGGCGGGCGTCGAAACTTCAGGTGACGAAACCCATCCGCAATACAAATACCGTTTCAAGAGTCTTTCGATTCAGAATGTAGCGGCGAACAATCCGCTCATCACACTCGTTGCTGACGCAGCAGATGCTGCATTTCGGAATAAACGCACGTCGAAGGTCGAGTTCGACGCAAGTCGCGGTCGTACTTCCTTTGACGAACAGCCGACGACTTTCGGACTGAACATACTGCGTAAGCTGCATGTCTATCTCGCTTACGGGGAGCATCAACTATACATAACTGGTGCGGACGCTCATTGACGGGGAAATCGTCCGGTCTCGCGTGTCTTCCCGCCAAATCAATCCGTGTCTGGCCCGAAATGTCAGCTTGACCCTGCGAGGAAGTCCTCTACTTATATTTGCCAAAACTCGGGAAAATTGCGGCCATGCCCGTCGTGCTACTTTCGCCTTATCCGTTGCTTGCGCTCTACGCAGCACTCAACGCGCTGATCATGCTGGTGCTTGGCATTCTAGTCGTGCGCGCCCGCGTCAAGACGCGTACCGAAATCGGCGATGGCTCCAATCCCGCCCTGATGGGCGCCATTCGTGCCCATGGCAACAATAGCGAATATGTTCCCGTCGCACTGCTTCTGATGTTGATCCTGATCCCGTTACAGGCCAATACGCTCGTCATACATGCGATCGGGGGAACTTTGACGCTCGGCCGAATCCTGCACGCCATCGGCTTGTCGAGAAACGTCGGCACATCCTTGCCACGCTTTCTGGGCATGATCTTGACATGGATATCTTATCTCATCGCGATCACAGCGGTGATATGGTTGACCTTTCAGTTACCGATGCCGGCAAAGGGCTGACGGATGGCGCGAGTCAATACACAGGAAACACTCGATACATTGATCCGCTCCGCCAAAGCTGCGGGCGCGGACGCCGCCGACGCGCTGCTCGTGGAAAGCGTTTCGGCGAGTGTGTCTTATCGGCTGGGCAAGCTTGAAGATGTGGAGCGCGCCGAGTTGCACGACCTTGGACTGCGCGTCTTCGTCCGTCAGAAAGTAGCGTTTGTTTCTTCCACCGACTTTTCCCGTGACGCACTTTCACAACTGCCGGGACGAGCGGTGGCGATGGCAAGGCTCGCGCCCGAAGACAAATTCGCGGGGTTGGCCCCACGCGAGCGGCTGGCAACGAATATTCCGTCACTCGATCTCGAAGATCCGGACGAGCCTTCGGCGGGCGCGCTGATGGAGTTGGCACGCACCGTTGAAGGCGCTGCGATGGCCGTGAAAGGCGTGACAAATTCCGAAGGCGGCGGCGCCAGCTTCAGCCGCTCGGCGATCGCGCTCGCGACCAGCGAAGGCTTCTACGGTGCCTATACCGGGACAAGTCACGGAATTGGCGTTGCCGTTCTGGCTGGCGAAGGTACGGCAATGGAGCGTGACTATGATCAGGCCAGTGCCCGCCACAGAAGCGACCTGCAGAGCGCCGAAACCGTCGGCAGAAACGCGGGCGAACGCACGGTGCGCCGTCTCAATCCGCACAAAGCAAAGTCGCAGTCCGTTCCGATCGTGTACGACCCGCGGGTTTCCAACGGACTTGTGGGCCATCTTGCGGGCGCGATATCCGGCGCCTCCATTGCGCGGGGCGTAAGCTTTCTCAAAGACATGATGGGAAAGGAAGTCTTCGCGCGGGGTATCACGATCATCGATGACCCGCACCGGGTTCGCGGTCTACGCTCAAAACCGTTTGATGGCGAAGGTGTCGCGAACAAACGCTGCGCGTTGATCGAAAAGGGTGTGTTGCAGACTTGGCTGCTCGACTGCGCAAGCGCAAGACAGCTCGGACTTGCGACCACCGGGCACGCCGCAAGGGGTACCGGTGGCCCGCCCTCGCCTTCAGCGACCAATCTGTACATGGAAGCAGGAACTCTGACGCCGGACGCGCTCATTGCCGATATCAAGGAAGGCTTTTACGTCACCGAACTGATCGGCATGGGCGTGAACGGCGTGACGGGCGACTATAGCCGCGGTGCGGCTGGCTTCTGGATCGAAAACGGAAAAATCGCCTATCCGGTTTCTGAGATTACGATCGCCGGAAACCTGAAGGACATGTTCCCTAATCTTACGGCCGCGAACAATCTCGAATTCCGCTATGGCACGAACGCGCCCACGGTTCGAGTAGAAGGCATGACCGTTGCCGGCGCGTGACGACGCCGCGGCCGACCTTGTGCTGCTCGAGGAAAGTGTCCGCGAGGCTGGAAAGATTGCCCGAAAATTCTTCGGCGGCAGCTACAAGCGGTGGGACAAGGGCAAAGGGAATCCGGTGACCGAGGCCGACCTGGCGGTCGACAAGTTCCTCGGCGAACATTTGCGAACTGCCCGACCGGACTATGGTTGGCTCTCGGAAGAAACTGAGGACGACGAGTCGCGGCTGAGCGCCGAAGCGGTATTCGTGGTCGATCCGATCGACGGCACGATTGCGTTCATGAAGAGCCGGCCGCATTTTACGATTTGTGCCGGCGTCGTGTGCGATGGTCTGCCGGTCGCCGGCGCCGTTTATAATCCGATCACGGAGGAATGTTTTACGGCTCATGCAGCTGGCGGAGCATTTCTGAACGGTTCCCCAATTGTTGTGAGCAACCAGAATAGCGTCGAGAATTGCCGCATGCTTGGCGACAGGTCGATGTTTGCTCACGCCGCATGGGACAATCCGCCGAACGTGCCGTGGCCGTCGATGGAGATTGAGACGCGCAACTCCATCGCCTATCGGATGGCCCTAGTGGCAGCGGGACAATTCGACGCCATGATGGCGCTCTCCGCCAAGCATGACTGGGACCTGGCGGCTGCAGAAATCATCGTCAGCGAAGCCGGAGGCGTCGTCACCACGCACAGTGGCTCCAAATTCCGCTACAACCGGGAAAACACGCTGCAGCCGTCCGTCGTTGCGGCTGGACCGACACTGCACGCGCACCTCATGGCGCGCGTCAGCCACCTGAACCTTTCACGCGCGTAGGGGGTGACATGACAGACCACAAGCCAGAGCAATTGCTCCACCTGGTCTTCGGTGGTGAACTGGTTTCGCCCGCAGACATCACATTCAAGGACCTGTCCAAGCTCGACTTGGTTGGTATGTATCCGAACTATGCCTCCGCTTTGGAGGTTTGGCGCGGCAAAGCCCAGGCGACCGTCGACAACGCCCAGATGCGCTATTTTGTCGTGCATATCCATCGGCTGATAGAGCCGGATTCCAAGGCTTGAACAATGCGGTTTCGCCGCACTCGCACCTACCTGCCGGAGCGTGCTATGCCGCCGCGCTATGACAAGTAACGCGGGCACCAAAGCTTCATCGGCAGTCGTGGCAACGCCCGCCATGGGGGGCGCTGCGCTCAATTCTGGCTCCGGAAGCTACACTGTGGTGCGACGCCTGTTTCATGACTATGTCCGGGCGCAATGGGTCATGCTCAGCCTCGCAATCGCCTGCATGATCGTCACGTCAGCCGCCAGTGGCTTGATCCCGCTGATCGTGGACTACGCAGTGAAGCACCTCTTCATCGAGAAGCAGCCGGAAATGCTTGCGCTGGTGCCATTGGCGGTGGTCGTCATTATGACAACCCGTGCCGTGAGCTGGTACGGGCAGCAGACGTTGATTGACTCGATAGGTGAACGTGTCGTCACGGCAGCGCAACGCGACATGTTCGATCGACTGATCCGTCGCGACCTCGCCTCGCTGAACGCGGTACACTCAAGTCAGTTTGTCTCAACGATGTTGTATGATGCAACTTTAATGCGCGATGCAGTCACACGCGGCGTCGCGGCAATCGGCTTGGAGTCCGCCCAACTTATCGCTTTCGCAGCGGGCATGATTTACGAAGATTGGCAACTGACTCTGATCGCCATATTCGTCGTACCGCCGATCGCGTGGGCTATGGAACGACTCGGAAGCTCGGTTCGCAGAGCCTCGACACGCGGAATGGAACAGACTGGCGATCTCGCCACGTCTTTGTCCGAGGCGCTCGATGGGCGCCGCATTGTAAAGGCCTATGGACTGGAAGGGCATGTCGCCGACCGTGCCCATCGGCGCCTAGCGGTTCGCTTGCGGACAATGCTCAAAGTCGTTCGCCGCCGCGCTGCCGCCATTCCTACCACCGACATTTTCGCCGGACTCGTAATAGCCGCCACGCTCTTTTATGCCGGTTATCAGGCCCGCCATGGAATGCTCGGCTTCAACAACTTCTCCGCTTTCCTCGCCGCGATGCTCTTGGCGCAACAGCCGGTGCGCAATCTCAGCCAACTCTGGCCGTTTGTTTCAAGCGGCGTCGCGGCCGCCAATCGCGTCTTCGCCGTGATAGATGCCAAGCCCGAGATTATTGACGCGCCAAACGCCGTGGCGCTTTCTGTGGAGCCAGCGCCATATGGCGGCTCCGTCGCAATCGAAGATGTCCACTTCGCTTATCACGGCAACGATCCATCAATAAACGGCGTGTCCCTGTCGATTGCTCCAGGCGCAAAGATTGCGCTGGTCGGGCCGTCTGGAGCAGGGAAGAGCACAATCTTCAATCTTCTATTGCGCTTCTACGATGTCGATGCAGGTCGCATAAGCATCGATGGACAGGACGTTCGGAATGTGACGCTGGAGTCGTTGCGCCGCAACATTGCGCTCGTGACCCAGGATGCAATCCTTTTCGACGAGACCATTGCGGAAAACATTGCGCTGGGCGATCTCAGTGCGAGCCGTTCCGACATCGAAAGGGCAGCAAAGAATGCCGCTGCCGACGAATTCATACGTCAGTTGCCACAAGGATACGAAACGCGCGTCGGAGAAGGGGGGCTAAAACTGTCCGGCGGACAGCGCCAACGAATTGCCATCGCGCGCGCGATGCTGCGAAATGCACCGATACTGCTTTTGGACGAGGCGACGTCCGCTCTGGACACTGAGAGCGAGCGACAGGTGCAGGAGGCGCTTACACGTCTCATGAAGGACCGCACGACAATAGTGATCGCGCACCGGCTCTCGACCGTTCTGGATGCGAACACGATCTATGTTTTGGATCATGGTAAAATTGTCGAATCGGGCACGCATAGTAAATTGTTGGCCCAAGGCGGACTCTACGCACGGCTTTATCAACATGACTTCAGCGAAACGCCGGAGCAGACCTGATGGCGTGCACACCGCTTGGCATCCGGGCCTATCGTCTTGCGACGCGCGTCCTGTCTCCCGCTGTTCCCCTGCTTCTGCGCCGGCGAAGAAAGCGTGGCAAAGAAGATCGGGACCGCGCCTCAGAACGCCTGGGCATTTCAAATGTCCCGCGCCCTGAAGGTCAACTCATTTGGGTCCATGGTGCCAGCAATGGAGAATGCCTCGCCGCGCTGCCGCTGATCGAAGCCTTTGTCTCTAAGGGGCTCAAGGTGTTGGTGACCAGCGGCACGGTGACGTCCGCAGAACTAATGCAAGCGCGCCTGCCCCAAGGTGCCGTGCATCAGTTTGTCCCAATCGATACACCCGCCGCCACCACCAGCTTTCTGAAACACTGGTGTCCCGACGTGGGCCTCTTTGTCGATTCCGATCTGTGGCCCAATCTCATTTTGGGTGCAAAAGCTGCAGGCGCGCGGCTGGCGCTGGTCAACGCGCGCATGTCGCAGCGCTCATTCGAAAGCTGGCGATGGGCACGCAAGACCGTAGGCGCCATTCTCGCGGCCTTCGATGTCTGCCTTGCCCAGGACGAAGAGATCGCTGCCCGCTTCCGCATGCTGGGAGCTGCGGATGTTCGCGTTGTCGGTAGCCTCAAAGAAGATGCACCACCGCTGCCGTTCGACGACGCAAAACTCACGGAACTCAAGACCGCAATTGGTGGCCGCCCGGTCCTCCTGGCGGCCCAGACGCATCCTGGCGAAGACGAGACAATTCTTCCCGCTCACGACTCTTTGCGCCTTCACTATCCGGATCTTCTGACCATCATCGTTCCGCGCCATCCGTCACGCGGCGCCGAGATTGCCGAGTTGTGTGCCACTCGAAAATGCCAACGACGGTCCGAAGACGGCGCTGTCGCAAGCAACACCGCCGTCTACATCGCCGACACGATCGGAGAACTTGGTCTGTTCTACCGGCTAGTTCCCTTCGCATTTGTGGGCGGCACTCTCGTGCCGCGAGGCGGACACAACCCGCTTGAACCTGCACGTCTGCATTGCGCAGTGATGGCCGGTCCCCACACCTTTAATTCGGCGTCCGCGTTCGATGCCGTGTTCAATGCGCAGGGCATAGGTCGGGTAACTTCGAGCCGCGACATTGCGGCGTTGACCGAGCGACTGCTTGATGACCCCGTGCAAGCCAAGGCATTGGGCGACGCTGCCGCATGTGGCGCAGCATCTCTAGGTGGCGCGGTCGAAAAGACTTTTGCGGCTGTAAATGCTTTGCTGGCAGGCCATGCACCAGCCTGAATTTTGGAATCAGAAGGGATTCGCGTCACAACTTATTGTGACACTGCTTTCACCTCTTGGGCAGATCTACGGCGCCAGCATCGCCTATCGATCAGCACACACCGAACCCTACCGATCGACCGCAAAAGTCGTCTGTGTTGGAAACCTGACGGTCGGCGGAACCGGCAAGACTCCAATAGCCATGGAGATCGCGCGACTTCTGATCGCGCGCGGTTTTCGCCCGGTTTTTCTTACGAGGGGCTACGGCGGACGCGTCCGCGGTCCGGCGTTTGTCGCGGCGGACGATCGCGCGACCCATGTCGGCGACGAGCCGCTGCTGCTTGCCACTGTGGCACCCGTCGTCGTTTCTCGCGACCGCGCGGCCGGAGCAAAACTAGCTGAAGAGCATGGTTTCGATGTCATTATCATGGATGATGGCCATCAAAATTTCTCTCTGGAAAAAGATCTATCGCTAATCGTTGTCGATGCCGAGGCCGGTTTTGGCAATAATCGTGTTTTACCTGCCGGCCCTCTGCGGGAGCCCGTCGCGCAAGGACTGAGCCGCGCCGACGCCGTCATCATCAATGGTGATGAAATCCGGCTGGACTTTGCAGGAACTGCGTTGCCCACTATTCGCTCGCGACTGGCGCCGGCGGTTGACAAAAGCTGGTCCGGTAAGCGTGCCTTCGCGTTCGCCGGGATCGGCCGTCCCGAGAAGTTTTTTGGATCCCTGGCTTCGCTGGGCGCGGAAATTGTTGAAGCGCGGCCTTATGGCGATCACCACGCTTATACCCAGTCGGAAATTGCGAGACTTAAAGCGAGGGCACGAGCAGAGAACGCCACCCTGGTCACGACCGAAAAAGACTATATGCGGCTGACGCCGGCTGAACGCGACGGAATTGAGCTGGTCCGCGTGCGGGCAGTCTTCGACGACCGGGCAGCGCTGGATCGATTGCTTGACAGGCTTGTCCAGCCTGGGCTACCGCCGCAGGCATCATGAACGCCAGCATATTGGCCAAATTGCCGCTGACGAGCAGGCTGCGATATATCGCAGAGGCTGCCGGCTTCTTCGCGATGATGGCGCTGTTTCGTCTTCTCGGTCTCGATGGCGGCTCCGCGTTTGGAGGGTTTCTCGGACGCCACGTGTATTACCGCCTGCCTCCAGCGCAACGCGCCCGCGAAAGTCTCATTGTCGCATTTCCGCAAAAGTCGGATGCCGAAATCGAAGAGATCGTGATTGCAATGTGCGACAATCTTGGACGCACCGTTGGCGAATACCCCAATCTCGACAAGATCTCGATCAAGGGCAGCGATCCGCGCATAACCGTTTCCGGTGCAGAACTCCCAGCTGCGGCCGTTGCAACGGGAAAGCCGATGATCTTCTTCTCTGGTCATCTGGCCAATTGGGAAATGATGGCGATCGGATCGTTTCAGGCGGGATTCCCGGGCGGCACCGTCTATCGCCCGCCAAACAACCCCTTCGTCGACACGTGGATCGCGGCTCAACGTGCAAAGTGCGGCTCCAAAGAGCTGATCGCCAAGGGCTCGCAGGGTGTAAAACGGATGTTTACGTTCCTGCGCCGCAACATGCCGATTTACATGCTGGTCGACCAAAAAACAAATGAGGGCTTGTCCGCACCTTTCTTTGGTCGTGAGGCAATGACGACGCCTGCGCCTGCCGCGCTGGCATTGAAATTGGATGGCACGCTGATGCCGATTTCGCTCAGGCGCACGGGCGGCGCGCGCTTTCATATGCAATACCATCCACCATTGAAGTTCGTGCGATCGGGCAATCACGAGGCCGACATCCTGACACTCACCATTCGCATCAACGCGGAGGTCGAACGCATGGTGCGCGAAGAGCCGTCACAATGGTTGTGGGTCCATCGGCGCTGGCCGACTTCCAAGGACCAGATGACGAACCGGCGCAACATTCAGTCTTTGGGCGGCGCGGGCGTGCGTGTCGATCGCGAAGGGTCGAGTTTGAGCTGAAACCAGTTCATGGCCCAGTGCAGATGCGGACCGGTGGCTCTGCCTGTCTTACCAATAAGTCCGATCAGTTGTCCGCGCTGCACCAAATCGCCCAGCTTTACCATCCGCCTGCTCTGGTGCAAGTAGCAGGTCGATACGCCGTGTCCATGGTCAAGTAGAGTAAATCCGCCGTCGAGATAATAATCGTCTGAGATCGATACCGTGCCATTGGCCGGTGCATGGATCGGCGTGCCTTCCACGTTTGCCATGTCGACACCCATGTGTGGCGACATCGGTTTGCCATTGTCGATCCGTTGACTGCCGAAAATGCCGCTCATGATGCCCGGAGCTGGCCAATCGAACGGCTCGGCGAACCAGATTGCATCACTGTCCTTGCACCTGGCCGCGCCTATCATGGCTCCTTCCCTGCGAATCCGCTCAAGGACATCATCTGGTGGCGTGACGGTATTCGGTGGCAACCCGTTCACTCGCTGAATATTGTATGCGCGGACGATTGGGGCGATCTCTCGCATGTCGGCTGTACCGTCGGCGAACTGAACTGTCAGGCGCGCAGGTTCAGTTCGGTCCCATTCGAGACCGCAAGCGAAGACTCCTTCGGGTGAGACGTGAATTGCGGCATCGTCGAAAATGACACGCGCGCCTGGTTCTGACCGGCCGACGATCAGGCTGCCCTGCTCCATTGAACCTATCAGCGAGAGCCTAGGTGTCGACGCGCGCACAACATTTGGCGCCGCGGTGAGTGCCGCCCCACCCACCAGCAGCATCCGGCGAGATATCATTTCGGCGTTTTTCCCATTTCCTGCATGCGCTTCAGCGCGGCAGCGGGATTCGCATAGGCCTCCTGAAGGTCGACGCTCCAATAACGAAGCGCGTCCACGGGAACGTGCACGCCGGTCACGGCGCAGATGACGAATGATCCAGCTGTCACGACGCGGTACTCACCGTCGAGATATTCCAGATCGGCCAGCCCTTCGGGTCGCGGGTCGCGTTCCATCTTGTTCATGGTCACAGTTTAGCCAACGGACTGGTTAAAACAAACTGTCTTGCCCGCCCCCTGATGTTCGACTGCGAGATTTTGACTTTGACGCCGCAGGCCCGTCGACAAGCGCTATTCGCGTGCCGTCCGCAAAAGTAAGGGACAACCGTTCGCCTGCGGCCACAGCCTCGGCGCGGCGCCGGACCGAGCCATCCTCGCCACGCACAAGCGTGAAGCCGCGCTCCAACACGGAGCGATATGACACACTCTCCATGACCCGGCCCAAGGCATCCAATTGTTTTCGAATTTCAATAAGTCGGGCGCGCTGTACGCGAGTCAATCGTTGTGCCAGCGCGCTCATTCGTTCGCGACCCAGCGCGAACTGGCGAGTTATGCGGTTGGGCCGCAGCACAGCGGCCGTCTCGGTGAAAAGACGCCTATGCTCCTGCAGATTGGCGCGCAATGCCGTTGCCAGCCGCTCGCCAGCGAAATCCAGCCTCTGGCGTGGCCCGCTAAAAAGCTGCTCTGCACGAGGTAGCACGCGTGCCGTCTGGGCGAGATGACGGCGTCTTTCATCCATGCGTGCCGTAATGCTGCGCAGAAACCTTCGCTCAAAATCAAGCGTTTGCGCCAGGAGCTCGGCGCGAACGGGCACGGCCAGTTCCGCCGCTGCGGTTGGCGTTGGCGCTCGCATGTCTGACACAAAGTCAATCAGGGTCGTATCGGTCTCATGACCGACGGCAGAAATTAGAGGAATTGTACTTTCGTACACAGCGCGAACAACTGTTTCTTCATTGAAGGCCATCAGGTCTTCAATCGACCCGCCGCCACGGGCGACGATCAGAAGGTCCGGGCGCGGCAGTGGACTTCGAGGGTTCATCGCATTGAACCCTCGGATGGCGGCGGCGACCTCTGCAGCCGCCCGCTCTCCTTGCACGGCAACCGGCCAGAGCAGGACACGGCGTGGAAAGCGTGCGTCGAGTCGATGCATGATGTCACGGATGACAGCACCCGTCGGCGAAGTTATGACGCCGATTACGTCAGGCAGGAACGGCAACTTTCGCTTACGCGCCGGATCGAAGAGCCCCTCGGCGGCGAGTTTTTTCTTACGTTCCTCGAGCATGGCCATCAACGCGCCCACGCCGGCGAGTTCGACCTGCTCCACAATGATCTGATAGCGCGACTGACCCGCAAAGGTTGAGATCCGGCCGGTGCAGACAACCTCAAGACCGTGCTCCGGCTTCACTTTCAGCCGCTGTGCCGTGCCCCGCCAGCACACGGCATTCAGAACCGCTTTGTCGTCCTTCAGGTCGAAATAGACATGACCTGACGACTGGAACGTGACCTTGCTGACTTCGCCTCGGACCCGCACAAAACCGAAAGCATCCTCGATCGTGCGCTTCAGGGCCGCTGAGACTTCGCTCACGGAGAATTCGGGCAAATTTGCGCGCGTGGATGCTTCAGACATGATTCCGATGATATAGGAACTGGCGGGAAACGAGTTTGGAAATTCACCACTACGGCTGCTGGGGTTTAGTCATGAATGTTCTTCTTGTCGGCTCTGGCGGGCGGGAACACGCCCTTGCATGGGCACTTAGCGCGAGCCCGCTTTTGACCAAGCTCTACTGCGCACCCGGCAACGCTGGCATCGAGGCGGTCGCCGAATGTGTGCCGATTTCGGCCATGGACTTCGAAGGCCTAGTCGCCTTTGCGAAAGAGAAGAAAATCGATTTCGCAGTCGTCGCGGCCGATCCGCAGCTCGTTGGCGGCCTCTGGGACAGGTTCGAACAGGCTGGCATTCGGGCGAGCGGGCCCAGCAAGGCCGCAGCGATCCTGGAAGGTTCCAAGGGCTTTGTGAAAGATCTCTGCGCCGAATCGGGAATTCCGACCGCTGCGTACCGGCGCTTTCGAGAACCGGCAGCAGCGAGGGCTTTTGCCGACGCGTTGGGATTACCAATCGTCATCAAGGCGGACGGCCTGGCAGCCGGAAAAGGCGTCATTGTCGCCGATACGAAGGACGAGGCGCACAAGGCCATCGATTTCATGTTCGAAGGCGGCTTCGGCAAAAGCGGTCATGAGGTCGTCGTCGAGGAATTCATGACGGGCGAAGAAGCAAGCTTCTTTGCCCTATGCGATGGCGAGACGGTAATCCCCCTCGCCGGAGCACAGGACCACAAGCGCGTCTTCGATGGCGACAAAGGACCGAACACGGGCGGCATGGGCGCCTATTCGCCGGCTCCAGTTCTGTCGCCCGCGATGGAAAGGATTGCGATGGAGCGTTTCATCACGCCGACCGTTGCCGCGCTCAAAGCCAAAGGTATTCGCTACATGGGCGTGATGTATCTCGGCCTGATGTTCACCAAGGATGGTCCGAAGCTTGTCGAATATAATTGCCGTTTCGGCGACCCTGAGTGTCAGGTCCTAATGGTTCGGCTCAAAAGCGACCTGCTCACAGCCTTCGTGGCGGCACGCGACGGCTTGTTGAGGGAAATCGATCTCCGCTGGAGCGACGACGTCGCCCTGACAGTCGCAATGGCCTCAAAGGGCTATCCTGGCAGCTATGAGAAGGGTCACGTCATTCATGGCCTTGACGAGGCCGCCAAACTGCCCGGCGTACAGATTTTTCATGCCGGTACCGAAAGGCGAGATGGTCGCATCCTCGCCGTAGGTGGCCGGGTTCTGAGCGTAACGGCAATCGGAAGAACCGTGGCGGAGGCGCAATCTCGAGCTTACGCAGCCGTTGACGCCATCCATTGGGATGGCTGCTTCAGCCGGCGCGACATAGGCTGGCGCGCATTGGCGCGGGAACGCGCGCTATAGGCTTGTGCCCGCCTGCCAGCCGGGCCAAAAATGCGTCCAACAAGAAATTAAGACCGGGAGTATGTCGATGAGCCAGGCAGGCGCGAGCCGTCAGGAAACGTTCTCTGGTACGAAGGATGTCACTTCGGCCCACGCGTTCGACGTGAAGAAGCTGGAGGCTTATCTTGCCGACCGCATCGAAGGGTTTCAGACGCCGTTGGAAGTGCGCCAATTCAAGGGTGGCCAGTCCAACCCGACCTACCAACTCGTCACGCCAAACCGCAAATATGTGATGCGCCGCAAGCCGCCGGGCAAATTGCTGCCCAGCGCACACGCTGTCGACCGCGAGTTCAAGGTGATCTCAGCCCTCTACCCGACAGGCTTCCCCGTTGCCAAGCCGTACTTGCTTTGCGAGAACGAGAGCATAACGGGCACAATGTTCTATGTGATGGATTGCGTCGAAGGCCGCGTCCTGTGGGAAGGCGTTCTCCCCGGCATGGACAAGAAGCAGCGTTGGGCCACATACGATGCGATGAACGAGACGCTCGCACGCCTGCACAATCTCGACTACGTGAAAATCGGTCTCGAAGGCTTCGGCAAGCCGACGGCTTATGTAGCGCGCCAGATATCGCGCTGGACCAAGCAGTACCAGATGTCGGAGACCGAGACGATCGAGGAGATGAACAAGCTCATCGAATGGCTGCCCGCACACCTACCTGCAGAGGGAAAGCCGTCCGTCGTGCACGGCGACTATCGACTCGATAACATGATCCTGCATCCGACCGAACCCAAAGTTCTGGCCGTCATCGACTGGGAGCTTTCGACCATCGGCGATCCGCTCGCCGATTTCACCTATCACCTCATGCAATGGCAGCAGGATGGCCGCGGCACGAGCGCCGGCTCCATCATGGGTGTGGACTTTGAAGCCCTCGGCATTCCGACGATGGAACAGTATGTCGCGACGTACTGCAAACGGACTGGTCGCACGGAAACACCGAATATGGACTACTACGCGGCCTACAACTTCTTTCGACTCGCAGGCATTTTGCAGGGAATCGTCGGACGCGTACGCGACGGCACGGCCGCTAACGCCAACGCGGCGCAGAATGCCGCTGCCGTACGTCCGCTGGCTCAGCGCGCCTGGTACTACGCCCAGCGGGCTGGCGCGGTGGGCTAGGCTTTTGCCGCTGCGGCTTGCGCCTTTTGGCGCTCGGCAAGGACGGTTTGCATTTCGCGCAGCCCCTTTGCGACGTGCACATCCTTTGAGATGCCGTCATAGTAGGTCCGCATCTTGCCCACGAGCGGGCTGGGACGGCCAAAGGTCGGAGCGAGTACGACGTCAACCAAAAAGAACAGAGGCGCGAGCGTGCAATCTGCCAAGCTCAATCGACTGCCGACTGCGTAATCGGGGCCTTCCAGAAAGTGCGCGATCTGGCCTAGCGCGGTTTCGATATCCTTGAATGCCTGATCGACGACGCTTGCATCGCGAGACTTCGGATTCATCATTGCAAACAGCTTGGTCAACTGAGGGGCGAGATAGAGATCGCCCATGCGCGACAACAGGCGAACCTTCGCACGGACCTGCGGATCGACCGGGCGCAAAGTCGGTGTCGGATGTGCGTCTTCCAGATATTCACAGATCACTTCAGATTCTGGCAGCGCCTCCCCATCCAGAATGAGGACAGGCAATTTGCCCAGCGGATTCAGCATCAAATACTCGGCTGATTTCGTGCCTCCGCCCAACGCTGCGGTTGAATCCAGCTTGATCCCCTTCGCATCGGCAAGGATTCGCACTCGTGTGGCGTAAGGCGACAGGTCCGATTGGTAGAAAGTGAGAGCCATGACGTTCTCCTGACTAATTCGAAAAGAAAAGGGCGGCCGGGCTGTGTTCACAGCATCCCGCCGCCCTTTTAGGGAGGCTGACTTATTCCGCAGCGGCGCGCTTAGGCATTTCGGCGTGCTTGCCGAATTCCAGACGTGCGATCGTTCGGCAGTGCACCTCGTCCGGTCCGTCGGCCAGACGCAGTGTGCGTTGGCTAGCATACATCTTGGCCAGACCCGGGTCCGAGGTCACACCGCCGCCGCCCCATGCCTGGATTGCGTCGTCGATCACCTGCAGAGCCATGCGCGGCGCCGCAACCTTGATCTCCGCGATCTCGGCGCGCGCAACCTTGTTGCCAACCTTGTCCATCAAGTCGGCGGCCTTGAGCGTGAGCAGGCGGCACATGTCGATGTTGATGCGGGCCTCTGCAACGCGCTGTTCCCATACGGAATGATCGGCAATCCGCTTTCCAAAGGCTTCGCGTGTCAGCAACCGTTTGCACATGATTTCGAGGGCGCGCTCTGCGACACCGATGGTACGCATGCAGTGATGGATGCGGCCGGGTCCCAGGCGGCCCTGTGCGATCTCGAAACCACGGCCTTCGCCAAGAATCATGTTCTCGACCGGCACCTTGACGTTTTCGAGCAAAACTTCGCCATGACCGTGCGGCGCGTCGTCATAACCAAACACGGGAAGCATGCGGACGATCTTGACGCCGGGGGAGTCCCTCTCGACAAAGATTTGTGACTGCGCGCTGTGGCGGCCGCCTTCCGGATTGGTCTTGCCCATGACGATCATGATCTTGCAGCGCGGGTCGCCGACGCCGGAGGACCACCATTTGCGCCCATTGATGATGTAGTGATCGCCTCGACGTTCGATGTGTGTGGCGATGTTTGCTGCGTCGGACGAAGCCACGGCCGGTTCGGTCATCAGGAACGCGGAGCGGATTTCACCGTCGAGGAGCGGCTTCAGCCACTTGTCCTGCTGGTACTTGTTGCCGTAGCGCTCCAGCACTTCCATGTTGCCGGTATCGGGCGCGGAACAGTTGAACACTTCCGATGCGAAACCGACGCGACCCATGATCTCGGCAAGCGGCGCGTATTCCAGATTGCTCAGACCGGCGCCGTGCTCGCTCTCATTGAGAAAGAAGTTCCAAAGGCCCTGTGCCTTGGCCTTCTTCTTCAAGTCTTCCACAATGGGAACGACGATCCAGGGATTGCCCTTGGCGCGCGCCTCTTCCATCTGTTTCGCGTAGACCGGCTCGCCCGGGTAGACATGGGCGTGCATGAAATCGCCCACTTTTTTCATCCACTCCCTTTGGCGCGGCGAATAGTCGAAATCCATCGTTTCCTCCAATTTTTGATATCGGGTGGAGTTAACTGTACCGCGCCCGTGCGCGGCCTGCCAGACGACAAAAAGACCGGAATTGACAGGCGCGCCAAGGCGCGGCAAGCAGCGTCCATGCTGCTTTGGGCGGGCGTATTTCTTATAGTCATCGGTGCCGCGTGCCTGCCCATCGACCGGCGGGTGGCGCGCGCGCTCTATGACCATGAGAGCGAGGCTTTTGAACAGTTTCTGCAGCGTACCACCCATTGGGCCAAGGCGGCGCACTGGCTTGTCGCGGCGATTGTCGTTTTTGCTGTGGCGCAGGCAGCCCTCGCGATCTGGGGAGAGCAGGCCGATGTTCGCCTGGCGTCAAATTGCGCTATCGCCTTCATCGCCTGCCTTGGCGCCGGCAGCGTCGTCTTGCACGGCATCAAACTGATTGTGGGCCGCCGGCGGCCCCGCGACGATATGGAGATGGGGCTCTACGGCTTCGTCTGGTTCAAGTTCAAGCTCGACTACAACTCCTTTCCGTCCGGACATGCATTGACGATCACATGTGTCGCAATCATAACGTCCTGCGTCTGGCCGGACCTTGCTCCGCTGTGGTTCGCCATCGCCCTTTGGCTGGGCATTACACGCGCCCTCCTCACCGCTCACTTCCTGAGCGATGTATTCATCGGCGCCGGTATCGGGCTGCTCGCAGCGCGTGAGACTTTGTTGTACGCCTTTCCCTATCTTGCTCCCTCCTGGTTCTGATCCAAGAGCTGCCGATGTACGCCCTGCTGTTCTCCGTCGATGCCTGGATCGCGCTGCTCACGCTGACGGTGCTCGAGATTGTTTTGGGCATCGACAACATCATTTTCCTTGCGCTGGTGGCCAATAAGGTCGCGCCGGCACAGCGCCAAATGGCCCGGCGCATCGGACTTTTCCTGGCGCTCGGCATGCGCATTGCGCTGCTGTCGAGCGTAGCCTGGATCATATCTCTGTCTACTCCGGTCATCACGGTCTGGGGCATCGCCCTGTCCTGGCGCGACCTGATCTTCGGCGCGGGCGGCATCTTCCTGCTCACCAAAAGCACGCGCGAAATCCACGACATGGCCGAAGCCGAGCATGACCGGCGTGCTGCGGTTCACGCGACGCTTTTCGCGGCCGTCATTCAGATCGCCATGTTCGATATCGTCTTCTCGATAGACTCGGTCGTGACGGCGGTCGGCATGGCGGAACATTTGCCCATCATGATCGCTGCCGTTGTTCTGGCGATGCTCGTCATGCTTGTCGCGTCCGGTCCGGTCGGCGACTTTGTCGAACGGCACCCGACCGTGAAGATGTTGGCGCTCAGCTTCCTTCTGCTCATCGGCACCGCATTGATCGCAGACGCCGCGCACTTCCACATCCCGCGCGGTTATCTCTACTTCGCGGTTGCATTCTCGGGCATGGTCGAGATGCTCAACCAATTCGTGGCACACCGCAGGACCGGGAAGAAACCCGACGATTCCTAGCGCTGCACGATTTTCCGGGCGCTTTCGACCATCCGCTTGGCGCCGTCGCTGTCGGTCGCGCCGCTCAGAATCTTGGAGCGGTCGATCGGCACTTTGAGACCTTCCTGCGTCAGGGGCCGCGCGTTGATCTTTTCGGCCCACTTCATCAGCGGATCGAGGCCTTCAACGTTTACGCCCGACCAGAAATAGGTCCGAACCCAGCAGAAGTTCGCGATGTCGGCGATGGAGAAGTCACCGGCCAGCCATTCGTTGTCCTTGAGCCGGTTGTTCAGCACTTCGAAGAGGCGGCGCGATTCATTCTGGTATCGATCGATCGCCGGCTGATACTTCTCGGGCCAATAGCGGAAGAAAACGTTCGCCTGGCCCATCATCGGCCCGATGCCGCCCATCTGGAACATGAGCCATTGGATGACGCGGCTGCGGCCTTTCACGTCGGTCGGCAAGAGTTTTCCGCTTTTCTCTGCGCAATAAATCATCAGTGCACCGGATTCGAAGATCGGAAAATTGTCGAGCTCGCGGTCCACGATGGCCGGAATGCGGCCGTTCGGATTGATCTTCAGGAATTCCGGCGTCTTCTGTTCGCCCTTGCCCATGTCGATGGCGTGAACTTCATATGGAAGTCCGCACTCTTCGAGCGTGACGGAGGCCTTCCAGCCATTGGGCGTCGCCGCGGTGTACAAATCGATCATCAAATTCTCCTTCAGGCGGCCCGGAAGCGTTGCACCAGCGGACGCTCCTCGTCCAGCATCGCCTTGAACGAAGGCCGTGCGTGGATTTTTTCGACGTAGGCGGCGAGCTTGGGCCAGCGCTTGGCATCCAGCTTTTCCCCGGCATGTTCGAAGTTCACGAACATCGTTCCGATGGAGATATCGGCGATGGAGAACGCACCGCCGGCCAGGAACTCCTTGCTGCCTACCTCAAGCTCGAGATGGTCGAACAGCGGAGGAAGTTTCTCGGTCAGTGTCTTTTGGCAGACCGCTTCATCGGTCTGGCCGCGCATCATCTTTTTGACGACGCGTTCGAAAAACAATCCGCCGCCAATGTTCGTCGCCATCACGGAGTCTGCGTATTCTTCGTACCAGAGCGCCTTGGCGCGTTCGAAAGGATCGGCGGGATAGAGCGCAGGCTTGGGATATTTGTGTTCGATGTAGTCGCAGATGATCGAGGAGTCCGGCAGCGTGTTGGGTTCCGGGCGATCCGTGTCGCGCAGCACAGGGATGCGTTTTAACGGGCTGATCGCCAGAAACTCCGGCGGCGGCATGAAGGGGTTTACCTGCTCGAGTGTGTAGTCAACACCCTTCTCCGTCAGCATGACGCGCACCTTGCGCACGAAGGGCGAAACGCTGCCGCCATACACAATCAAAGCCATTGCCATCTCCCTGAAATTATCTTGACCAAAGTGTCATTCCTCGCCGGTGCAAATCAAGCGGGCGCCATCACTTCCAGTTTCGGCGAGCGCTCTTTCGGCAGATTGTCGTACAGATCGGCAGTGAGATCGGTTTTCATCTCTTTGTGTTTGGGGTCGTCCCACAAATTGTTCCATTGTCGCGGATCGTTCTTGAGATCGTAGAGCTCGCCCTCGGTACCGTCATAGCGGATATGCGTCTCGAATCCGGCGTAAGCGGGAAAATACGTCTCCAGACCGTTCGGTTGGCCCGCCGTGGAAGGCTCGTAACGCGTAAGTACATAGCCATCGCGGTAGATTGAGCGGAAGTGGAAGCCGTAGCCCGGAAACTGACTGTCCCATTCACAGATCGCACGCTGGCGTGAGCCATCTTCTGAAATGGGCAAAACCTTGCCCTGCATCCATGGCGCAGGCTCGACGCCGGCAATGGAACAAAACGTCGTCGCCAGATCGACCTGTTCGACGGGCTGATTGACTGTCGCAGGCTTCACCTTCGCGTTCGGCGCAGGCCGCCAGATGAACGGCAAACGCATAAGCGCATCGACGTGAAACGGCCCTTTGTAGACAAGACCGAAATCGCCCTGCAGCTCGCCATGATCCGTCGTGAAGACGACATCCGTGTCGTCGTTCCAGCCGCACGCCTTGATCTTGGCCATCACTTTGCCGACCGCTTCGTCGATCAACTCGTTCATCACATGCACTTTGGCGTTGATCTCGCGGATATTGTCGGACGAGAGTTGTTGCGGGCGGAAATTCTGCGGCCCGCCCTCGGCGTTGACGAATTTGCCGTTGTAATAGTCGAGCCAATGTGCCGGCTTGCGCGCGAGGATTTTGCGAATCTCATCAGGTGATCCGGGATAGCCATCCGGCAAAGGCAGGTCGCGCCAGTCGCAACGGCCAAGCTCGCTCACCGGCGGATCCCAGGGATGATGTGGATCGGGAAAGCTCAGCCAGAGCATCCAGTCATCGTCGGTGTCGAGCTTGTCGAGCCAGTCCAGCGCCAGGTCCGCCAGCCAATCGGTATGATAGAACTCGCGTGGGATGTTGTGGTTTGAGGTTTCCGGCGCCCCGGTCTCGCCGCCCGGACTCGCATTGAGCAGCGGCGGCCAGTTGTCAAAGACTTCCTTGTTCTTCTCACGCAGCCAGCGGCCATAATGCCCGACTGGTCGGCCACCGAAGCTCGCGATGTGCATGGCGTGGATGGCGTAGTCGAAGCCGCGCCAGGGACCGAGATTTCCTTCGCGCTGGCGGGAATTCTCCAGGAACTTGAACAGCGGATCGAAACCGGGCTCGAAATGCGCCTTGCCGATCAACGCGGTTTTGTAGCCGGCCTTGTCCTTGAGATATTGCGCAAAACTCGGCGCGTCCGTCGGCAGCGGCACGCCATTGGCGAACACGCCATGCGTGCGGACGTATTGCCCAGTCAGGATCGTCGACCGCGCCGGCATGCAGACAGTGTTCTGGTTATAACCCCGCGTGTAGTTAATCCCGCTTGCGGCCAGCGCATCGATGTTTGGCGTGCGACAGAATTTGTTGCCATTGCAGCCGAGCGAATCCCAGCGCTGCTGATCGGTCGTGACGAAGAGTATCTTGCGGCCCATGCTTAACCTCTTAACGGCACGAGACAGCCGGCGTCGGCAAGTAGCGGATCTATCTTTGCCTTCGCGCCCGCGTCGAGCTTCGCGTAGGCCTCACGCAAATCCCAAAGGCATCGTTGTTGATAACGGAAAGACCCCTGCGAATAGGTCTGACCAAGCAATTTCACCGAGAACGTCTTTTCGCCTTTCTCGAATGCTGCTGCATTCGACTGAAGGAATGGGAAGTAGATCTCACCTGCCATCTTCAGAAGGCCCTTGACTGCGTCGGACGGTGGCGCGAACGGATCGCGCCATGTGCCCTCGACGCCGGATGCATCGTCCAGATTCATCAGCCACCGGAAGGTGAAGGGAGCGATCTCGCGCATCAGATCGTCGGGCGTCGGATCGACGGCGAGCTGACTCAATTGACCCATCCAGCCAAAATCGGCGAGTGAAGGCCGCGTGCCGAAGAGGTAGGCTTCCTCCGTCACATGCGCCTCGAACAGCGCCATGATCTGTTTGGCAGACTCTTCGATGATCGGCGCGTTTTCCGGCGTGCAGCCGACCAGCGCCATGCGCCCCACCTGGCGGGCGCGGAACACGCTGGCGGATTGCAGGATCGCCTCGCGGCCGTGGCCATGCAGCCGGTCGAACGACAGCCACTCGCTCATCTGCTTCTGGTCCCGCTCGCGATACCAGCGATAGTGGAACATTGCCTTCGTCCCCCACTCGTCCGCCATGTCTTCCAGCAGATAGGCGAGGAACGCCTGCCCCGCGTCGTCGGGGACGATCGAACGTTCGCGGTGCAGCTTCTCCAGCAAGAAGATCATCGGCGTGGAATCGTTGTGCCAGGAGCCATCCGGAAATTCGATGATCGGGATGACCGGCGCCTTGACCTTCGCAAACATGCTGCGGTCGGCCATGTCGACCTGTTTCCAGACATGCGGCAGGCGGCGATAGCGGAAGATCGCGCGCATCTTCATAGAATAAGGCGAACCGAGCCCGCCATGAATGGTATAGGCCGTCATGGGTTTCCTCCCCCAGAATGCGAACTTGTGTTCCGGTTCCGAGTTAGGCAGTCTCGCGCCGCGCCGTCAATGAGGGGTGAGGCTTGACGCTTTTCATCGATCTGTTCTGGTCTTTCCGCAGCCCCTATTCCTATCTGGCGACACCGCGCCTTGTGGAGATGACTGAGCAATACGACCTCGTCGTGAACACGCGGCCGGTCTATCCGCTCGCCGTCAGGTCCGGCGAATTTTTCTCGCAGGTCAATCCGCTTTGGATCGGATATCTGATGCGCGACACCATGCGGATCGCCGAGATGCTCGGCCTGCCCTATCGCTGGCCGCGTCCCGATCCGGTCGTCGTCGATATGCAGACGCGCGCGGCGACGCCGAACCAGCCTTACATCCATCGCCTGACGCGGCTCGGCTGTGCGGCGGCGGAAGCCGGACGCGGTTTGCCCTTTCTCAAGGAGATCGGCCACACGATCTGGTCCGGCGCCGTCGACAACTGGCATCAAGGCGATCATCTCGCGAAGGCCTCGGCGCGCGCCGGGCTCGATCTTGCCGAACTCGACGCCACGATCACCGCAAATCCGGACAAGTACGAAGCGATCATCCAGGAGAACCAGAAGGCGCACCTGGCGAGCGGCCATTGGGGCGTGCCGACCATGACGTTCGAGGGCGAGCCCTTCTTCGGGCAGGACCGTCTCGACGTTCTTTTGTGGCGGCTGAAGCAGAAGGGATTGAAGACAAGATGAGGCGCGCGCTTCTCATCGGCCTCGTCGCCGTTCTGGTCGCCGCGATTGCCGGCGCGATCGCGTTGCAGTCAGTCGCAGTCGACACCTGGTTGTTCCGGCAGGTCGTGCGCCATGCCGTTTCCGGCGGCGATGCGAAACTCGCCGATGCCAACGAGCTCTCCGTCCTGCTCGTCGGCACGGGCACGCCGCTGCCGGATGTGTCGCGCGCCGGGCCGAGCACGATGATCGCCGCGGGCGAGCATCTCTATCTCGTCGATGCCGGCGTCGATGCCGCGCGCAACCTGCAGCTCTGGAAAGTTCCGCTCGACAAGATCGACGGCGTTCTGATCACCCATCTGCACTCCGATCACATAGGCGGCCTTGCCGAGATCCGGCTGCAGACCTGGGTCGCAGGTCGCAGGACTCCGTTGAAAGTGTTCGGGCCGCCGGGCATCGAGCGCGTGGTCGCCGGCTTCAACGAGGCCTATGCCCTCGACGACAGTTACCGCACCAAGCATCACGGCGCTGCGATGCTGCCGCCCGAAGCCGCAGACCTCGTCGCCGTTCCCATCGCCATTGCGCCGGACACGACGACCGCGGCGGTGTTCGACAGGCTTGGCCTGAAGGTCACCGCGATTCGCGTCAAGCACGAGCCCGCCAATCCCGCCTATGGCTACCGCTTCGACTTCGCCGGACGCAGCGTCACGGTCAGCGGCGACACGATCTATGACGAAGACCTCGCGCATGCCGCCGAAGGCAGCGACGTCCTGGTGCATGAAGCGCTGGCGCCCGAGCTGGTCGGCATCATGCATGACGAACTGCTCGCCGCCGGACGGCCGCGGCCCGCCAAGATCATGCATGACATTCCGGGCTATCACTCATCGCCCGTCGATGCCGCGAAGATCGCGAACCTCGCGCATGCGAAGCTGCTGCTCTACACGCACCTCCTTCCGATCCTGCCGAACGCGATCGCCGTTCGCGCGTTCCTCAAAGGCGTCGACGACGTGCGCCCCGACGGCGTGAAGGTCGGCCATGACGGGCTGATCGTGCGCCTGCCCGGCGGCAAACCGGACATCGACATCGGCGACGTCAACTAAGCCCTCCGTACACGGAAGAACTCCTTGAGCAGCGCGCCCGCCGCTTCGGCGTCGCCGGCGCGCGCGACCGCGGGGCGGTGGTGGCAGGTCGCCTGCTCGAAGAACTTCGGGCCATGCAGGATCGCGCCGCCCTTGGGATCCTCGGCCGCGAACACCACGCGCCCCACCCGCGCCAGGCTGATCGCGCCCGCGCACATCGCGCAGGGCTCGAGCGAGACGTAGAGCGTCGTGCCCGTCAGCCGCTCATTGCCGAGCCTTGCCGCCCCGGCGCGCAGGACCAGCGCCTCGGCATGGGCCGTCGGGTCCCTGCGCTCCACGATGCGGTTGCCGTCGGCCGCCAGGAGCGCGCCCTCGGCCGAAAGCAGCACGGCCCCGACCGGCACCTCGCCCCGCGCGGCGGCGGCTTGGGCTTCGGAGAGCGCCAATGCTATGGCTTCGTCGTCATTCATGATCGGACCAATAGTTTGGCCAAGACTAGCACGCCCAAATGGTCGCCCAAGACCGACGCCGAAGCCATCGAGCGCATCGCGCCGGAGAGCCCGAAGGGCGAACGCATAGCAAAGGCGATTGCGCGCGCCGGCATCTGCTCGCGCCGCGACGCCGAGAAGATGATCGTCGAAGGCCGCGTTGCCGTGAACGGCGAGACGCTGAAATCCCCCGCCCGCAATGTCGGCGCGGACGACGCCATCACCATCGACGGCAAGCCGCTCGCGCCCAAGGAGCCGGCGCGGCTGTGGCGATACCACAAGCCCAGCGGCCTGGTGACCACGCACAAGGACCCGGAGGGCCGCCCGACGGTCTTCATCAACCTGCCCAAGCACCTGCCGCGCGTCGTCTCGGTCGGACGGCTCGACTTCAATTCGGAGGGCCTCCTCCTTCTCACCAATGACGGCGAACTGGCCCGCCGCCTCGAACTGCCGGCCAGCGGCTGGCAGCGCACATACCGCGCGCGGCTGTTCGGCAAGGTCACGCAGGCCGATCTCGACAAGCTCGCCACCGGCATCACCATCGACGGCGTGAAGTACGGACCGGTCGTCGCCGACCTCGAACGCACCAAGGGCATGCATTCCTGGGCGAGCGTGACGTTAAAGGAAGGCAAGAACCGCGAGGTGAAGCGCCTCATGGAACGCCTCGGCCTGAAAGTCTCGCGCCTGATCCGCGTGCAGTACGGCCCGTTCCATCTCGGCCACCTCGCCGAGGGCGCGGTCGAGGAAATCCCCGCCAGGCTCTGGCGCGAACAACTCGGCATCGGCCGCAAGAAGCGCTGAGCGGCGGGCGGGTGGTCTGCCCACCCCATTTTTAAAAAATCCAAAAAATTCGGGATCAATTCGCCGCGCGCCGCCCAAGCATTTGATCGCGCGCCGGAATTCGCCAATTTAAGCGCCGCGTGAAGTTGCACGAAGCGGCACCGAGCGCCCGCCGAGCGCCGCGAGCCTTCGGCAACAACATCGCCCGGCGATTTCGCGCGAATTGCACGCGCGCTCAACGAGACACGCGTAAACGATACGCGCGTTTCCGCCGTCCGGCGCCGTCCCGCGACGCGCGAATATGAAAGCTCCAGTTCCATGCGCGCATTATACGCGCAGGTTCAGGGGTGTTGGATAAGTTTGGGTGGAGCCCGCAGCCTGCGAGCGATTTACATTGCACGGGCCAACTGGCGCATCGTCGTCGCGCTAGTCTACGAGCACGATCGTCACGCCCCCGCTCGGCTTGAGCTGCCGGGGTTTCATTCCTCTAAAATCCAATTTTCGAATTTTACTAAGTGCGACGAGCGAATTTTTCAACTCGACTTCAGTCATTGAAAATTTTTCAAGGAGTTCGGCTAGCAACTCCAAATACGGCCAAACTCCCTTCACAGAGAGTCGTGATAGAATATATCTTTTTGCGAGCTCCATTTCCGGCTGCCGCAGATCTGACAAGCTTCGAGGCGGAGTCAATTCGGTCGCAGAAAAGAGCTCGGGCTGGCGACCTCGCTCAACACGCTTGTCTTGCCTAGCGATTATCCGCGAACTTTCTTCGGCCTCCATAGCACTGCGCTCTACATTTCGGAACTCGACCAGTCCCTTGACACTACGCGTGCCATAAAAAATGTAGAAGTGCGAGCGATCGGCTGTCGATCTTTGGATTCGCGCCTTCAACACATATTTGAAATTACCAACGGATTTCAGTTGACTGCGAAATAGTTCAAGGACCGATTCTTCACGACTTAGCCCGCTCTTCCGCAGGCTATCGAGGCGTTCGTCCCAGTCGCTTACGCCGAAGGGGAGCACAAACGATCGGCGAATTTTTTCGCGAGGGTCCTCAAGAAACCTATTGAGATGCTCATACATAAAATTCACGATAACTTCAGTGTGCGGTATCCGTAACAGCGGGGCCAGCTTCTGAAGATCAAAGCTCCACCCCTTTGGATCGACTGATATCAGAGCGAATGCCGAGCCCACGCTCTTTAGAACATCATCAATTCTGTCCTCAAACCTTCCGCGAATCGCTTGGGCCTCAATATCCCTGGCGTTATCGACTTCGAGACTCAATCTCTCGAACGCTGCCGCTCCCTTCTCGACAAAAACACAGCGAACGTTTCGCGCCCGCCCTTGCGCTTTTAGTTCATCACGGACCTTTCTGAGGATTTGCATCGCGATTCCAAACGAAGTGTCGGAATACCCGCTTGCGCTCGAAGCCCACGGTCCAGAGAAACCGTCAACAAAGACAAATTCCTGTCTTGCCCATAGAATGTTCCGGGCAACTCGCTCGAGATAGTGCCTGAGTATCCAGTGCTTGATGAAAGTTTGCTCGCGCCCGCGGTACACGGCAGGCAAATCCAGAACTTTCTTTTGAGATGACATTCTATGCGGCAGCGATTCCTGACACCGAAATGCTACGCCGTATGGTGGGATAACCATTCCACTCGCGACCGTCCAACAACCGGCCCCCTGATTTGGCCCTTAAGCCGCCCCATTGCTTGAAAAAAAATGAGACGCGCTTCGTCTTGCATTGGTCGCGAATATCGCGAACCCAACTGGCTTCCATTGGCCTTGCTCCCGGGCCACTTTCCCCGCCTACAATCACCCATTGAATACCACTCAGGTCCAAAGTTCCAACTGGACCGAGCAGAGGTTCAATTGACAAAAATCGAATGGTCGCTGGGCTCTGCTGGAGATGTCGGAGGCGGGAGATTTTGCTTCCGTCTTCGATTGATGCGCCGAGCCAAATGTGTGATGGCGCAAGGACGGAAGAGTAACGCCTTTCCAGAAAACGGCGCATCAGTGATGAACGCTTGGTCAGAACCTGAAATGTATGCCAGTCCGCGCGTTCCATCGTGTCGAACACGCGACTGATGTATTCTTGAGGGACTTCCTTGTGAAACAAATCACTCATTGAATTGACAAAGATCATGCGAGGCGTGCGCCACTTTAGCGGCTGGCCAAGCCTCTCCGGCCGAAGTGTCAAATCAAATCCAAGTTCGAACGGATGGTTGGGTGTGCCCCGAAACCTTTCTGAAAACCTCTCGGCGTAGCAATGATCACAACCTCGACTGATCTTCGTGCAGCCAGTTACGGGATTCCAAGTTGCGTCGGTCCACTCAATTGCGCTGCCGTCCGACATTGTTTTCTCTAGCGATATCCATTCGTCGCAGGAAAAGTATCCTACATTTGTCATCTTGCCAAGAATTTCTTCAATGCGAATTAGAACGGCGTCAATTCACTGGCACTGTCACGACCGCTGACGCGACTTCCAACAATGAACACGTCAACTGAACAAGTATGCGGAGCGTGAGAGCCGCCGAGCCAGCTTCAGCTTTCAATCAACCCCTTGCCCTGCAGGAACGTCTTGAACGGCAGGTCGGCGCGCAGGATGTCGTCGATCAGGCTATGGAAGATGCTGTCGAGTCCGGCGCGCGAGGAGCCTCCCTTGCCGAGGCCGCGGGAAATGTCCTGCACGCGCGAGAGAATGTGGCCGTGATGAATCTTGTGTTCGGCGAGTTGGGGATATCCTTCCGCGCGCATCACGTCTTCCTCATGTGCGAAATGTTCCACAAGTGACGCGTTGAGTTTCTTCAGCTGCTCGTTCATCCGCTTTGGCGCGCGCGCGGCGCGATTGACGATGTCGATCAGCTCCTGGTGCTGCTCGTCGATCCGGTTGAAAGAGATGGACAAGGACGGCGGCAGAAAGAACGGCGCGCGCGCCGCGCTTCCCCTATCTTCGTCGCGCGATTCGTCGTCTGGCATATGCGTTTATAGTGTTACGCAAGACCAGATGACATTGGCTTCAGTCAAAAAATGCGCTTGTTCAGGAAAGCGAAGTCTCCGAAGGGACGCGCGCGGGCACCGTCAACATTGGTGGAAACGTGCTCCCGAGCAGAAGCCTCGCCGGCAAGATTTGTCTTTGATGTTAGACACTTGCTCTGTGTGCGGACGACCGCATCGAATCGCGGATCGGCCGAAAGCTGATTCGCTTCACGCCGGCCTTGTCGAACCTGGCCTTCAGCGCTGCGTCGGCGCCAACCTCCGCGTCGTGGATGCGGATCGCGCTTTCGGTCTTGTCATAGGCGCGCAACTCCGGCGTGTCGCCGACGCAATGCAGGATCATCTCCATGATGCCGGGGCGCGGCGCGGCGAGATACTGGTCGAACACCTCGCGCATCATCTTGCCGCCCCATTGAAAACTGAAATGGTCGGGATAGAGGATGCCGGCCGCGTCGGCTTGCGCGCGGCTGCCGAAACCAAGGTGAGCGTCGGCGCCTGCGCCCGCCATGCGCAGCGGGAGTTTGTATTCCTTTGCCAGCTTCACATAGATCGGGAAATACTTTGCGTTGACCTGAAGCGTGCCCATGTGATTGTCGAGATGGGTGATGTCGACGCCCCATGCGAGCGCCTGGTCGATCTGCGCGCGGCACTCCGCCTCCACGTCGACCGGATCGGCGTTCTCCCAGAACTCCGCCGCCGTGCGCGGCATGTAGCCTTGCGCATCGCGCAAGGACGGCGCGCCGGTGAGCGAGCGCCAGCGATAGGCCGGATATTCCGCCGTGAGCGTCAGATGGATGCCGACGTCGAGACCTTTAAAGCGCTCCACTGCCTCGCGCGCCCAAGGGCACGGCACCATCAGCGTCGCGGAGGTTGCGATGCCCTCGCGCATCGCGGTCTCGCTCGCGACGTTGGCGGAGTGGGACGAACCGATATCGTCGCAATTGACGATGATGAGGCGCGCGTCGGGCGCGTAGCCCAACCGTTCGGCAAGTGTCGGCATCGTTGCCTCCCTTTTCATCCCTCGCCATCTTGTCATGGTCTGCAAAATCGGGCCATCCGGGTGACGACGCCGGGTTTGAAGAAATTTGCGCAGAAGCCTTCCTTGGAGTGCAAGCTTGCAGTCAACTGGATGGCCCGGTTTCCCGGGCCGTGACAAAATGAGAGTTGACGGCCGCTTTCCGCGGCCATGACAGACAGAAGGCGCAGCCCTTGTCCGCCAGCATCCGGCCCTATGTTTCGGAAGACCTTCCGGCGCTGTACCAGATCTGCCTGGCGACGGGCGATGCGGGCAACGATGCCTCGCACCTCTACCACGACTGGAAAGTGCTGGGGCACATCTACGCCGGGCCCTATGCCGTGCTGTCGCCAGAGACCGCCTATGTGGTGGAGGACGAGTATGGCGTCGGCGGCTACATCGTCGGGCCGCACGACACCCGCGCCTTCGAGCATGAGATGGAATCCGGCTGGTGGCCGGAGCTGCGCACGCACTATGCCGATCCGCCGGAGCCGCGCGATCAATGGACGCTCGACCAGCGCATGGCCTTTCTGATCCATCATCCGCCCAGGACGCCCAAGCGGATCTGCGAGCCCTATCCGGCGCATCTGCACATCAACCTTCTGCCGCGGCTCCAGGGCATGAGGATCGGCCGCCTCCTGATCCGCACCTGGCTGGAGCGGATGGCGAATATCGGCGTGGACAAGGCGCATCTGGGCGTCGGACCGGCCAATGAGCGCGCCGTCCGTTTCTACCAGGCGTACGGTTTTGCGGAGATAGAGCGGCTTCCCGCGCCCTATAACGTGATCTGGTTTGGCATTTCGACCGGGCGCTGATAGAAGCCCGCCTTCGCCATCCGATCCGGGACTCCCATGCGCAAGAAAACCCACACATTGCCGCCGCCCTATGCCACCGAGACCAAGGATGCGCGCCATGCCGGCACGTTCGAGGTTCTGGTTCCGGTCGAGGGGCGCAACAAGCCGCTGCGCGCGCCCAAGCAGTTCGCGACCATGCAAGCGGCCGAAGCGTGGCTGCACAGCCCGGACGGCAAGGACGCGATCGCCGAACTGATCGAGGACGAGGCCAAGCAGCGCGACAAGTAGCGGTTGGCGGCCATGCACAATCGCGCCTTGCCCGCACCGGCGAGCGCGGGCAGTTTGCGCAGATGACCGACACAACCGCCAGATCCGCGCCGGTTCAGGTGCATTCGACCGTGTTCGCGGTGCTGTTCGCGGTCGGCTTCTGCCACGCGCTGAACGACATGATGCAGTCGCTGCTGGCGGCGATCTATCCGAATTTGAAGGCGACGTTCGATCTCGACTTCACGCATGTCGGGCTCATCACCCTCACCTACCAGATCACCGCATCGCTGCTGCAGCCGCTGGTCGGCGCCTACACGGATCGCCGCGCGGTGCCGTACGCGCTGCCGGCCGGCATGGTGTTCACGTTTTTCGGGCTGATCGGGCTCGCGCTCGCGCCGACCTATCCGCTGCTGCTCGCAGCGTCGGCGCTGGTCGGAGTCGGCTCGTCGACGTTTCATCCGGAAAGCTCGCGCGTCGCGCACCTGGCCGCCGGGACACGGCGCGGGCTGGCGCAATCGATGTTCCAGGTGGGCGGCAGCATCGGCGGCGCGCTCGGCCCGCTGCTCGCCGCGTTCGCGATTTCGCCGGGACAGCGCAGCGGCGTCGCCTGGTTCTCCGGCGCGGCGCTGCTCGCCATCGTCATCCTGTGGCAGGTCGGCGAATGGTATCGCCGCAACGGCACCATCCGCGCCGCGCATCACGGGCACCTGCACCTGACGACGGCGCTGTCGCCGTTTCGCGTGCGCGCCTCGCTCGCCATCCTCGTTTCGCTCGTCTTTTCCAAGTTCGTCTACATGGCGAGCATCACCAGCTATTTCACCTTCTACCTGATCCACAAGTTCCACCTCTCGGTTGCGGCGGCGCAGATCCACCTGTTCCTGTTTCTCGCGGCGACGGCGGTGGGCACGATTTCCGGCGGGCCGATCGGCGACCGCTTCGGGCGGAAATACCTGATCTGGTTTTCGATCCTGGGCTGCCTGCCCTTCGCGCTGGCGATGCCCTACGCGAACCTTTTCTGGACGAGCGTGTTCAGCGTCGGCGCGGGCCTTGTGCTCTCGAGCGCGTTTCCGGCGATCGTCGTCTATGGGCAGGAGCTGTTGCCCGGCCGCGTCGGGATGATCTCGGGCCTGTTCTTCGGCCTCTCCTTCGGCATGGGCGGAATCGGCGCGGCCGCGCTCGGCTTTCTCGCCGACCGCACGGGCATCGAGTTCGTCTATCGGGTCTGTTCGTTCCTGCCGCTGATCGGCCTCTTCGCCGCGTTCCTTCCCGACCTACGGCGCCGTGAAGGCCAAGGCGAAGGTCGCTAGCTGCGGATCGTTGGCGTAGCCGAGATAGGGCAGCCCGAAAATATCCTCGACGCTTTTCAGCATGCCGTAGTGGTTCATCGGCACGTTCACCACCGTTCCCGGCGTGATGAAGCGCGACAGCAGGATCGCGCCGATGCGCCCGCCGCCCGGCCCGAACCGGCCCGGCGCGTTCGTGTTCGGCCCCGTCGGCTCGTTGCAGCAGGCGGTCGCGTCGCTTGCCGCCTCGTCGAAGGTGACGATCAGGAGCCCGTCCTTCTTGTACGCCGGCGACGCCATGATGCGCGGCACCCAGGTCTTCACCCATTCGTTGGCCGTGACGAGGCCGCCGGGCCTTCCGTCCGCACACGGAGCATCGTGGCCGTCATTGCACACGTTCGGCGTCAGAAAGACATAGTTCGGCGTGGTCGAGACCTGCTTCAGGTCGCGCGCGAGGTGGTCGAAGTTCACGACATTCGCATCGCACACGGCCTTGCGGTCGACGATGGAGTGGAAATAGACGAACGGATTGTGGCGATAGGCATAGGCGTCGGTCGCCGTCGCCTTGGAGACGCCGGAGCCGCCGATCTGCGGCCGCGCGCAGGTCGCCGCCTCGCGCGACGGATCCTTGCCCATGTCCTCCATATAACCGCGCCAGGTGAGATGCTTTTCCTCGAGCTGGTCGGCAATCGTCTTCACGCCCGCGGGATAGACGCAGCCGTCGCCCTGCGCGATGCCGTCCTTGTCGATCGGCGAAGGCGCGCCGGCCAGCGTGAAGTCGACATATTTGTGGCAGTCGGCCTGCGTCGTCGGCGCCTCGGGCTGGCCGCTGATCATGGTGACGTAGTTGCCGAGGCTGGCATGGCCGGTCGCGTAGTAATTGTTCAGCATCGCTCCCTTGCGCGGCAACTCGAGCCCGAGATAGGGCGAGACGGTGTCCGCGCCGAAAATCCTGGCATAGTCCTGGTTCTCCAGAACGATGATGAAGACGTGCTTGATCGGCGGCAGCGCGCCCGCCTGCGACGCGGCGGTGGCGGCAAGCAAAGCGGCGGCGCCCGCGAACGCCTTCAACATACGAGAAATCATCATTCCCCCGTTTCAGACAGAACTTGTTGCACTACACACACCACAAATCGTCATGGCCCGCTCTGGCGGGCCATGACGCCGAGGGTGATTGAGAGACACCCAACTCATACCCCCAGCGCCGCGCGTCGCTTCAAACTCGCTGCGGGCCAGAGCTTCTTCGTGCTGTAATAGACTTTGAACGCCGGCACGCCCTTCCGCAATGCGACCCAGGGCAGTTTTGACCGCGTAAAGATATGCACGTCGGGCGGCAAGGCCGCCGGCTTGTCGAGAGTCCCGAGGCGCACGAAGAGCATCACGCCGCGTCGCCCGTAATCGCTCCACAGCGCCGTCTCGCATTTGGGACAGCGCGTGACGTCATGGGGCCGCCCGCTGTCGGTCGGCAAGGTGACAACCTCGGTCTTGCCCCGCGACTTGACGTGACGCGCCTCGATGATCGCGTTGAGGACGAAGGCGCTCCCCGTCTGGCGCTGACAGTCCGTGCAATGACAGCAATGCACGAACATCGGCCCTGCCGTGAGGCGATACTTCACGGCGCCACAGAAGCACTGGCCTGTTAATGTCCTCGCCATCTCATCGCTCTCTTCGTTACCGGACGAAGTTCTAGAGCATCTGTGAGGCGGACAGAACCGCGCCGGGCGCAGATCAGCCGCTCGTCGCCAGCGTCTGCGCGAGATAGAAGAGCAGCCCGCCGCTCATCAGGACCAGAAGCAGCGCCAGCGCCAGATCGAACCGGTCGCTGACTCCCGGCATGACGTCCGGCGAATCGATTTCGCGCGAGGTGCGCCTGAACCGCACCGCAGAGACGGCGATCATGATCATGCCCAGCACGATCAGGATCAGCCCCGCGACGTTGGCGAGCGACGATCCCGGCACGAACTGGCGGGCGTGCGGCGTCGCCCGCGCCAGATAGGAGAGGAAGAGATCGAAGCGCTCGACCAGGAAGCCGAACGCGATCACCGCGATGCCCGTGCGCACCCAGGCGAGGAAGGTGCGTTCGTTCGCGGCGTGGTCGGTGAAATTCCTGATCGTCATGCGTCCCCCTGCCTGCGCCTGTGCGGCGCCGGCCAATCGTTTGGTTTGTTTGCGTCGCGCGGCGACAGCGTGGATTCAGCGCACGAGCGCTCGCCCGGAACGGAGCAGAAAGTCACACATGCTGCCCGCCGTTGATGTGCAGCTCCGCCCCCGTCACATAGCTCGATTGATCCGTGCACAGATAATAGATCGCCTTGGCGACTTCCTCGGGGAGGCCGAGGCGGCGCAGGGGGATCGTCTCCACGATCTTGTCGGTGCCGGGCGAGAGGATCGCGGTGTCGATCTCGCCGGGCGCGATGGCGTTGACGCGCACGCCGAGCGGTCCGAAGTCCGACGCCATCTCGCGTGTCAGCGCGGCGAGCGCCGCCTTCGAGGTGGAATAGGCCGCGCCCGCGAACGGGTGCACGCGGCCGCCTGCGATGGAGGTGACGTTGACGATGGCGCCCTGCGCCCTGGTCAGCTCCTCCCGCAAGCCGCGCGCCAGCCAGATGGTGGCAAAGAGGTTGACCTCGAACACATGGCGCCAGGTGGAGCGGTCGGTGGTGAGCGTGGTGAGGCGCTGTCCGCGCTCACCCTTCGGCGAGATGCCGGCATTGTTCACCAGCGCGTGCAGCTTGCCGCCCTTGAGCCGCTCGCGCATCTCGGCGATGGCGCGGTCGGTATCGTCCGGGCTGGCGAGATCGACCTGGATGTGATCCTCCGGCCCCGCGGCCCAGGGGCAGTTCTCCGGAAAGGCGTGGCGCGAGCAGGTGATCACGCGCCAGCCGGCGCTGGAGAAGCGCTTGACGGTGGCGTGTCCGATGCCGCGGCTCGCGCCGGTGAGGATGAGCGTCTTCTGCTCGTCGTCCTGTGTCCTGGTGGTGCTCATGGGCGCCAGTCTATCATCGGCGCATCGCAAATGGGACTCGCCGCGTCTACGTCACCGCGAGCGGCACCGGCATCTCCACGCCGGCGGGATCCTGGTGGATGATCACCTCGGCGCGCGGGAACGCGGCCATCAGGTCGGCCTCCACCGCGTCGCTGATCTCGTGCGCGCGCAACAGCTTGATCTCCGGATCGAGCTCGATGTGGAGCTGGATGAAGGTGTTCACGCCCGCCGAGCGCGTGCGCAGGTCGTGCATGCTCTTCACCTCGCCATGCGCGCGCACCACCGCCTTGATCTTCTCGCGGTCGGTGTCCGGCAGTTCGCGGTCCATAAGCTGGTCGTAGCTCTGGCGAAAGACGTGCACCGCGCTCCAGGTCAGGATCGCGGCGACCGACGATGCCGATGATCGGATCGGCGACGAGAATGCCGAACTCCGTCGAAGCGACGATGCCCAGGATGACGCCGCCGTTGGTCACGATGTCGCCGATATAGTGCATGCGGTCCGCGCCGACCGCGACGGAACCGGTGCGCGACACGACGATGCGCTGCGCGACGACGAGGATCACCGTGGTGCCGATGGACACCGCCATCACGCCAAGGCCGAGCCAGGGATGCTCGATCGGATGCGGCGCGACGAGGCGGCTGACGGATTCGATGACGAGGAAGGCCGCGGACCCGGTGATGAACGCGCCCTGCCCGAGGCCCGCCAACGGCTCCGCCTTGCCGTGGCCGAAGCGATGCTCGCGGTCGGCGGGCGTCAGCGCATGGCGGATGGCGAGCAGATTGACGCTCGAGGTGAAGACGTCGAGCGCGGAGTCCGCGAGCGAGGCCATCATGGCGATGGAATCCGTCACGATGTAGGCGACCGTCTTCATGACGACAAGAAGTGCCGCAACGCCCACCGCCGCAATCGCGACGCGGATCATCATCGGACCGTGCCCGGTCTCCCCGTTCATGGGAACAGGCGTTCGATGCGCCAGGGGCCCGCGCCTTCGCGGCGATAGACCAGCCGGTCGTGCAGGCGGAACGGGCGGTTGCGCCAGAACTCGATCTCGAACGGCGTGACGCGGAAGCCGCCCCAATGCGCCGGGCGCGGCACTTTGGCGAGCGCATATTGCGCGGCGTATTTCGCGATTTCCTTTTCGAACGCCCAGCGGCCCTCCACCGCGCGCGACTGCGCGCTCGCCCAGCAGCCGATCTGGCTGTCCTTCGGGCGCGTCGCGAAGTAGGCGTCGGATTCCGCGGCGCTCGTCTTTTCCACCGTGCCGCGCACGCGCACCTGCTTGCCCACGCTCTTCCAGTGGAAGCACAGCGCGGCATGCGGCTGGCCGATCAGCTCGACGCCCTTGGCGCTCTCATAGTTCGTGAAGAAGACAAAGCCGCCGTCCTCCGCGCCCTTCAGCAGCACCATGCGGACATTCGGCCGCCCCTCGCCGTCCACGCTCGCGATGGACATGGCATTGTGGTCGTTGGGTTCGGTTTTCTTGGCCTCGTCCAGCCAGGCATGGAACAGCGCGAAGGGATCGTCCTTCGCGCCGATGCCGCCATCGTCCACGGGTCCGCCTATATCGCTCATGGCTTTCGAATAGCATCTTGAATTGCGCCGCGGTAGCTTCGGCCGCGAGGGGTTGCCATGCGCATGCGTCTGACCGCGGTTTTCCTGACCTGTCTTTGCGTCGCGTTCGCGGGCGGTTGCGCCGTCGCGCACGATTCCGGTGAGCTCAAGTCGATTTTCGACCAGGGCGTCGCGGCCTATGACGCCGGCCAGTACGACGAAGCCTTCCGCATCTTCAAGTCCATCGACGACGAGGACGTGGCGGCGATGCGCAACGAGGGGTTGATGCTGCGCAAGGGCCTCGGCACGCCGAAAGACCCCCAGGCGGCGGAGGAGATGTTGCAACGCGCGGCCGAGGCGGGCCTGCCGACGGCGCAATACGACCTCGCCGAAATGCTCCTGAACGGCGAGGCAGGCGAGCCCGACCCCAAGGGCGCCCTGCCCTGGCTGACCCAGGCCGCTGCATCCCATCACCCCATTGCCGAGTACCGGCTTGGCCTTCTCTACGAGGAAGGTGCGGTCGTCGAAAAAGACGAGCACGTGGCGCGGACGCTTTACGCCGACGCGGCGGCGGCAGGCGTTCCAGGGGCTAAGGAACGTCTGGCGGCACTGGGCGGGCCCGTCCCCGGCGCCGAGCCGCCGGAATCGCCGCCGGCCATGCCTTAACACCGCAAATCGCGTACCTATATTGTCGGCGGGCCGCGCGATTCCTCGGCGGCCAGGAGATTCCATGCGTGATCCGTACGAAATTCTGGGCGTGACCAAGACCGCGAGCGAGGCCGAGATCAAGAAGGCCTTTCGCAACCTGGCCAAGAAGCATCATCCCGACACGCATTCGGGCGACGCCGGGGCGAAGAAGAAGTTCCAGGAGATTTCTGGCGCCTACGACATCGTCGGCGACAAGGAAAAGCGCACCAAGTTCGACGCTGGCGAGATCGACGCGGCCGGCAATCCGCGCGGCTTCGATCCGCGCCAGGGCGGCGGCGGATTTCATCCAGGGGGGCCGGGCGGCGGACAGGGCGCGCGCGACTTCCACTTCACCTGGGACAATCAGAACACCGGTCAGGAAGGGTTCAGCGCCGAGGATATCTTCGCCGATCTGCTCGGCGGACGCGGACGGCGCGGCCGTGCGCAACCGGCGCGCGGAGAAGATTTCATCGTGGCGACGACCGTCAGTTTCGACGAAGCGGCGCGCGGCGGCACGCGCCGCGTCGTCGTGCCCAACGGCGAACAGATCGATGTGAAGATTCCCGTCGGCGTGAAGGACGGCCAGCACGTGCGCATCAAGGGCCGCGGCGGCGCGGGGCTCCATGGCGGGCCGCCGGGCGACATCCTGATCCAGATCGCGATCGCGCCGCATCCGACGATGTCGCGCGAAGGCAACGACATCCGCATGGAACTGCCGATCACGCTGAAAGAAGCGGTGCTCGGCGGCAAGGTACCGGTGCCGACGCTGACCGGAACGGTGGCGCTGAGCGTGCCGCCGAATTCGAATACGGGCACGACGTTGCGGCTCAAAGGCAAGGGCATCGCGCCGCCGAATGCGACAGCCGGCGATCTTTATGTGAAGCTCGTCGTCACCCTGCCCGATAAACCCGACGCCGATCTGGCAAAATTCGCCGAAGACTGGAAGGCGGACTACGATCCAAGGGCGAAGATGAAGTAAATCATCGAAATTGGTCCGCGGTCGTGGCAGGTCAGAACCGATGATTGAAGCTGAGCCCGAACGTCTGGCGCCGCCGCGATTTTGGCGAACGCGATACTTCGCGTTCGACGTTTTACCACGAAGGCCCTATCTCGATTCGATGGAGATACTGCAAGTTCTGTCGAGACCGGAACGGCGCATCGTCCAGCGCGATGGCCGCATCCGGCTCTATGGCTTCTCCGAAAGCTTGGGTAACTATCTTTGGGTTGTGTTATTGTCCGATGGTGAAACGGTCCACAACGCCTTCACGGATGAAGATTTTGTGCCATGAAGACCCGCTACGACAAAACGACCGATAGTTTGTACGTGGAGGTGCGGCCGCTGCCGTCGCGGCGCACTGTCGAGCTGGAGCCGGACATCATGCTCGATCTGGGCGAAGATGGACGCCCCGTCGGCTACGACATTCAGCATGCCTCGACCAAGGCCGAGTTCATCGCTCGGCCGATTCTTGAAAAAGAGGAAGCGGCGGCTGAATAACATGACAACCTTGTCGGAGCCGGTGCGATGAAGATCGTTCTGCTTGTTGTTGGCGCATTGCTGGCACTGTTCGGCGTGCATTGGGTCGGACAAGGCACCGGACTGTTCGTCTGGCCGGCCAATCCGCAAATGGTCAATCACATCGAATGGGCGTTCCTGGGCGGCTGGTCCGCGGCACTCGGCGCCGCGCTAGTGTGGTTCTCGCACTATCGCCTGAGATAACCCACTTCCAATCCACGGTTTATTTTGGTCACGGTCACCGCTTGCCGATGTCCGCTTTAATTTGATAAGAAATCCGTGCCGCGCGACTGGCGAGAAGATGGGTCACCATCGGGGAGCGCGGCGTCAACTGGCCGTTCGCCTGGGCAGCCGATCAATCGATCGGTTCATCTTCCAAAAAGGGGAGACGCCCATGGACGCGCACCGCCGACAGCTTCAAAATTTCGATCCCGACATCGCGAACGCCATCACGGCCGAGGAACGCCGGCAGGTTGACGGCGTGGAGATGATCCCGTCGGAGAACTACACCTATCCCGAAGTGCTCGCGGCGCTCGGCTCGGTGCTGACCAACAAATATTCCGAAGGCTATCCGGGCCGGCGCTATTACGGCGGCCAGGAATTCACCGACCGGATCGAGAACCTGGCGCGCGACCGGGCCTGCGCCCTGTTCCGCGCCGAGCATGCGAATGTGCAGCCGCTGTCCGGCTCGCCGATGAACCAGGCGGTGTATTTCGCCTTCCTCAACCCCGGCGACACCGTGCTCGCCATGGACCTGTCGCATGGCGGGCATCTCACACATGGCGCGCCTGTCTCGCACATGGGCAAGGTGTTCAACTTCGTGCGCTACAAGAGAGCGCCGCACCAGGGCGGCGCCATCGACTTCGACGCATTGATGCACGTCGCCAAGGAGACGCGGCCCAAACTGGTGCTGTGCGGTTACTCGTCCTATCCGCGCGACTACGACTATGCCGCGTTCAAGAAAGTCGCCGACGAGGTCGGCGCGCTGACGATGGCCGACATCTCGCATATCGGCGGCCTGGTCGCAGCGGGGGCGATGCGCAATCCGTTCGATGCAGGTTTCGACGTGGTGACGACGACGACGCACAAATCGCTTCGGGGCCCGCGCGGCGGGTTGATCCTGTGCAAGAAGGAACACGCCAAGAAGATCGACGCGGGCGTGTTTCCCGGTCTTCAGGGCGGGCCGCACATGAACAACGTCGCGGGCGCAGCGATCACGTTCAAGAAGGCCGCCGAACCTGAATTCAAATCCTATGCCTCGGCAATCCTGCGCAACGCGAAGGCGCTCGCCGCGGCGCTGATGGCGGACGGTGCGAAGCTCATCACCGACGGCACGGACAATCATCTGCTGGTGATCGACACGGTGGCGAGCTTCGGCCTGGACGGACGCGCGGCGGAGGAAGCGCTCGACCGCATCGGCATTACGACGAACAAACAGATCATCCCGGACGATCCGCGCCCACCGCTGAGGCCATCGGGCATCCGCCTCGGCACGCCGGCCTGCACCACGCGCGGTATGGACGAGGACGATATGCGCGCCATTGCGAAATGGATGGTGCAGACACTTCGTGCGCCGGACGATTCAGCGGCGACCGGGCAAACGCACCGCGAGGTGATCGCGATGTGCCGCCGTCATCCGGTGCCGGGTATCGCCTAGGCCGCCAGGTTCGACGCCCACTTCGCGAAGGCGAGCCATACATGTGTGTGCGAGATCATCTCGCGCAACGGTCCTTCGGCGAGCAGCGCGGCCGCGCCGATCGCCGTCGCGGGATGGATGCGCTTGCGCGAGTACAGATCCCACGCGACGAGCGGCAGGGCGAGCGCCGCCGTCGTCCACATCGCCAGCGGCGGCGTGCTGATATAGGGCTCGAACGGCCAGCGCGCGATGCCGGCTTCGGCGATCGTGATGGTTCCGAGCAGCATGAGGCGCTTGTGCGTCTGCGGATCGCGCCGCAGGGCCAGCGCGGTTCCCGAGAAGCCTGCGAACAACAGAAGGTTGGCATAGGGAATGACCAGGAATTCCAGCGGCGGCGTCGGGATGTCGATGAAGCCGCCCGGCCGGTGCGCCGCGATGGTGCCGCCGATCAGGCCCAGCACGACCATCAGCGGAACCATGACAAAGCCCGCGACGCCCAGCCTGCGATGCAGCGCGATGTTGCCCGCGCCAACCAGCGAAGCCTGGGTGAAGAGCAGAGCGAGCCAGACGGTGAAGACCGCGCCATGCAGATAGAAAAACAGTTCGCGCGGTGCGTGCGCTGCCGGAAAGAGCGGTCTGAGGAAAAACGACCGTGCGAAGCCGAGTACGACGCAGGCGATGATCACAACGATCGTCCCCTGATAGAAACGGCGCTCGGGATTTGCGGCGCGGCCCGCGGCCATCGACATCGACATGACTGCCCCCCAGTTCAGTGTCCGGCGCCTACATTACACAGCGCCGCTGCATCTGTCGCGCAGTCGTTGGGACGGTTCAACCAATTTGGGTAAAGGCGCCGGCGAACCGGGCGCACCACGGCCGTGACCGAAAAGGGGGCGGGGATGCCCGCCCCCTCGTCAACCCGCAGTGCTACGGCTTGGCCGGAGCAGGCTTCGCCGGCGCAGCGGGCGCTGAAGTCGCTGGCGGCGGCGTACCGCCATCGCGATCTCCGTCGCGTCCCCAATGATGCATCCAGCCAGGTCCATGAGCATAACCATGCATCATGTCGACGCCGAACGGCTTGCCGCCGAACATCGGCATGGTCACGACGGCCACGACCGAAAGGATTGCGAGCAGGAACACCCAAAGCCCGAGCAGCCTGCCGATCAGCGCGACGAGGCCTTCGGCCCGGCTCGCCGTGTAGAGAAGAAGGTAGCCGACAATCGCCAGCACCGTGACGTGAAGCACCACTCCGACCAACATAAACATGATTCCCCCTTTTTATCCGTGTACGGACTTCTTGTGATATGCGGGGTATAGTACCACAAACCCGCCGCGCGCGTGCCGGGAGCAACGTCCCAGACAGAGTAAAACTGCGCAGGGTGAACGCGGGAAGCGCTTGCTGAACGGCAGACATGCCGTCGCCGGACATGCAAATGGCCAAACTCAGGACCCCTACGCCCTGTTGGCGCTGTCGATCGCGGTTGCCCGCCGGCCGATCAGGTTGGCCGGCATCAGGCGCAGGAGCCATGCGACCTGTTTGCCGCGTCTGCCGACTATGTGTTCGAGCGTCTTTGAGTGGACTGCGTTCCAGATGACGTCCGCGCTGTCCTCGACCGGATAGATCTTTACGCCTCTCGCGCGCAGCGCGCCGGTGAACGTTTCGTTGCTACCCGGCACGGGAACGGCGAGGATCGGTGTGTCGATGAACCAGGGCATGATGCACTTCACGCCGACACCGAAACGCGCGAACTCGGCCTGGAGCGATTGTGACAGACCACGCACGGCGAATTTCGTCGCACTGTAGATCGAGGCTTGTGCCGAACCATAGAGCGCGGCGCAGGACGCAACGTTGACGAGCTGCGAGCCGGGATTTTTCTTCAGATAGCCGACACCGGCGCGCGCGCCGTTGATGACACCCTTCAGATTGATGTCGAGCTGCCGGTCGATGTCGGCTTCGCTCAACGCGTCAAAATAGCCGCCGGCGACCACGCCCGCATTGTTGAGCAGAACGTCGAGCTTTCCGCCCGCGGCGGTTGTGAAGACCGAGAGCGCATCGTCCCAGGCCGCGCGGTCGCGCACGTCGAGCAGATAGGTTGCGCCATTATCCCGGCCGATCGCGTCCAGGGCCGCCTTCAGCCCGGCCGCGTTGATGTCGGCCAAGCCGACAAACCAGCCTTTTTTCGCGAACAACTTGGCCGTCGCCAGCCCGATGCCGCTCGCCGCACCTGTGATGAAGATCGACTTTCGCGTGCTCATGAAATCCCCCGGAAACCGCGACATTATGTACGCGAGGCACATGTAACTAGGCCACCCCTAGCGCCCACCCTCCAGTTGGGCCATGTTTGGGGCAATCCACAATTTTGCGGGGAAGGAAAACCTATGAGCAGAGAAGCCGTCATCATTTCATATGCCCGAACGGGCCTCGCCAAGTCCGGACGCGGCGGATTCAACATCACACCGACCATGTCGATGGCGGCACATGTCGTGAAGCACGCCGTGGCCAAGGCAGGCATCGACAAGGCGCTGGTCGAGGACTGCTACATGGGAAACGTCGCGCATGGCGCAAGCAATGTCGGCCGCCAGGCTGCGCTGCTCGCTGGCATGCCGATCGAAACGGCAGGCGCGACGATCAACCGCTTCTGCTCGTCCGGTCTCAACTCCATCGCGCTCGCGGCCAATTCGATCCGCGGCGACAATGCGCAATGCATGGTGGCGGGCGGCGTCGAGTCGATCTCCATCCCCGGCGGCGGCGCGGGCGCGAACAATGTCGATCCGCGCCTGACGCAGGAATATCCGGCGATCTTCATGCCGATGATCGACACGGCCGACATCGTGGCCAAGCGCTACAAGATTTCCCGCGAATACCAGGACGAGTACTCGCTGGAATCGCAGCGCCGCATGGCCGCAGCCCAGCAGGCCGGCAAGTTCAAGGACGAAATCGTGCCGATGAAGACCAAGATGAAGAAGGTCAACAAGGACACGAAGGAAGAGACAATCGTCGACTACACGGTCGATCGCGACGAGTGCAATCGTCCCGATACCACGATGGAAGGCCTCTCGGCTCTCCAGCCGGTCAAGGGCCCCGGCAACTTCATCACCGCCGGCAATGCCTCGCAGCTTTCCGACGGCGCGGCCGCGGTCGTGCTGATGGAAGCCAAAGAAGCCGAGAAGCGCGGTCTTCAGGCCATGGGCCGTTTCATGGGCTGGGCAGCCGCCGGTTGCCAGCCTGACGAAATGGGCATCGGTCCGGTGTTCGCCGTGCCGCGCCTGCTGCAGCGCTTTGGTCTCAAGGTCGACGACATCGACCTGTGGGAACTGAACGAAGCGTTTGCGAGCCAATGCCTCTACAGCCGCGACACGCTGAAGATCGATCCGGCCAAGTACAATGTGAATGGCGGCTCGATCGCAATCGGCCATCCCTTCGGCATGACCGGCGCGCGTTGCGCCGGCCATGTGCTGCAGGAGGGCCGTCGTCGCAAGGCCAAGTATGCGGTCGTGACGATGTGCATCGGCGGCGGTCAGGGCGGCGCCGGGCTCTTCGAGGTGTTCCACTAATCGAACGGCGCACTTGAAATGAAAAGGCCGGAGGCGAAAGTCTCCGGCCTTTCTCTTTGGCGGTCAGGTCCCGCCGTCACCAGCGCCGATCCGGAACCATCGCGACTTGAGAGTCTCAAGCACGAACAGGCTGAACGCTCCGACGACGAGGCAGACTGCCAGGTCGTCCCAGTGCAGCGTTCCGAAGTGAAAGAGCGCGCGGGCGGGCGCAAAGAATATCGCGGTCGCCAGCACCGCGGCGACGCCGCCCAAAAGAATGCGAAGCGCCGCATTGGGCCTTAGCAGCGCCCGCACGACCGATGTGTCAAAGGAACGATTGACGAGAATGAGGCCGACATTTGCAAGGATGAGCGAGGTGAACACCAGCGCACGCAGGTCAAGCTCCGACATGCCCATGCGCGCGGCCGCAATGAACTCGCCCGCCAGGATGGCGAGAACCGTCACACCCTGAAGAAGAGCCCACAGAATCCGCCGCGGCAACAAAAGCGGGCTCGACGGATCGCGCGGCGGGCGGCGCATCACATTGTCCTCCTCCGCTTCGGCTTCCAGCACGACCGAACAAGCCGGATCGATCACCATCTCAAGGAACGCTATGTGAATGGGCGTCAGGATCAGCGGCAGGCCCAGCACAAGCGGGACGATCGCAAGTCCCGCGATCGGAATGTGCACAGCCACGATGTACTCGATCGCCTTACGCATGTTGTCGTAGATGCGCCGTCCGAGCCGGATCGTCTTCACGATCGAACCGAAATCGTCGTTCAGAAGCACGATGGCCGAAGCTTCGCGCGCGACATCGGTTCCACGCCCGCCCATGGCAATGCCGATATGGGCCGCCTTGATCGCCGGCGCATCGTTCACGCCGTCACCGGTCATGGCAACGACCTCACCGTCCGCCTTCAGGCATTGCACGATGCGAAGCTTTTGTTCCGGGCGGATGCGCGCGAGGATCGTGGCGGTCTTCAGTTTCTCCGCCAGCCGAACATCGGACATGGCGTCGATTTCATCGCCGGTGAGAACGTCCGAGCCAATTCCTGCCTGACGCCCGATCGCACGCGCCGTCGCCGGATAGTCGCCGGTGATCATCAGCACGCGGATACCGGCGGTGCGGCACTCAGCGACCGCCGCAGGCACCTCGGCGCGCAGCGGATCGGCGAAACCGATCAGTCCGGCATATTCGAACGTCAAACCCCGCGGCGTTTCCGGCAGAGCGTTTGAAAGGTCGAAGGTCTTGGTTTTCGCCACAGCCAACACGCGAATGCCGTCCGCTGCGAGCGCGTCGGCCTGCGCTGAGATCGCTGCAATCCGATCCGGCGCCAGACGGCACAACTCGGCCACCGCCTCCAGCGCGCCCTTGGCGTACGCAACGGCGCCGTCTTCACCGGAATAGACATTGGCCACCGCGAACAGATCGGGACGAAGACCGTAAGCGCGCTCCAGTTTTCGCGTGCCGTGCGAAGACGAGGCCATCGCATGAATCGCAACATCCATCGGATCGGACGCTTCGCGCGGGCACGCGAGCAGCGCAGATTCGAGAATTGTCTCCACTTTGCCGGAAACTGCGCGGTCCTCTGCGCGGTTCCAGCGCACGTTGTCGTCGAAAACCGAAACGACCGTCATGCGGTTCTCGGTCAGCGTCCCTGTCTTGTCGGTGCAAAGCACAGTGGTTGCGCCCAGCGACTCGATGGCGGCGGCACGACGGGTGAGAACCTTGGCCTGCGAGATGCGCCATGCACCCATCGCCATGAATACGGCGGTGACGAGCGGAAACTCCTCCGGCAGAAGCGACATGCCGATGGCGATACCGCCGAGCATCGCCTGGAGCCAGGATCCGCGCAGAAACCCAAAGAGCAGGACGATGAGCCCCCCCGCCGCGGCGCCGAAGATCGCAAAATCGCGTACCAGCCAGCGCATCTGGATTTGAAGATGCGGCTGTTCCATTTCGATGGATTGCAGCGCGCGGCCGATCTTGCCCATCTCGCTGCGAAGACCGGTGGCGTGGACGCGCGCCTGTCCCGTGCCGCGCACAACCAGCGTGCCGGCGAAGATGTAGGGCGAATCCTCCCCGCCCGGCGAGATGGCGCGAACGGCCGATCCCGGCGCCGCCAGTTTTCGCACAGGAACGGACTCACCGGTCAGAAGGGACTCATCGAGCAAAAGGTCATGCGACGACAACAGCGTTGCGTCCGCTGCAACGCGATCGCCCTCGGAGATCATGACAACATCATCGCGTACAACGTCGCGCCCGGCGATATGACATCGGACGCCGTCGCGCAACACGAGCGCACGTGGACTCGCCAGATTTCGCAGCGTTTCGAGAACGCGTTCGCTTCGCGACTCCTGCACAATCGTGATGCTGACGGACAGCGTAGCGAACAGCAGAAGGAGGATGGCTTCCATCCTGTCGCCGAGCAGAAGATAGACAACGCCACCGGCAAGCAGCAGCGCAAACATGGGCTGGCGCACGACTTCGAACAGGATGCGGAGCAATCCGCGGTGGTCCGGCGCCGGAAGTTCGTTGAAGCCTTCGGACTTCAGACGCGCGGCTACGTCGGCAGATGTCAGGCCTCGAATTAGCTCGGTCTGTTGTTGTTTCACTTTGATCCAATCGGAATTGTGGGCACCGAATCAGCTTAATTCGCTCAGCCGACTCAGGCCGGCACTTCGGGGAACCTTACTCACTCCCCTTGTGGGGAGGAGATAGTGCTATCTCGAAATCGAGCCACACTTTGGGCACCACCCTTATTCGAGTAAAAATCATCCGTAGTCTGGAAGCGACTTTTTTGTCCAATCCCGTGGCTCGTTCGGACAATCTGCCCCCCTCAGGGACGATGGCCACCCGTGAGCTAGCCCGGCGAGTAATTGGATATCCTCAGCCGACGTAAACAGCACATATCGCATTGCGGGACACCGGAAATGGACGCCGGTACGTGAAGTTACGGCGGCGCGCTTTTCAAACTTTCGGGACCCCACTAAAAATGAATCGGGCGTCATCGAACGTCACTAGTTCTATTTTTCAATACTGTGGATTCACCGTGAATTTGCAGGGCACGTATGCGAAAGCGACTCATCTGCTGCTCTTCGTATTTTTCTTGAGAATTTGCGCGGCTCTTCGCGGGTTGCATGACACGCGCAGAATGTTCCGCACGAAAAGGTGATTACCCGCACCTTTCAATTCGGCTATTCGATCCTAACTCCAAATTCGCCGGGGCGAGCCCGGAGGCAATCAGGAGGTCACCATGAAAGTTGCAAGAACGGCGGTTGCGGCCGCTATATTCGGTCTGCTGTTGGGCGCGACCGCTGCCTATGCAGATGACCCAGCCCCGAACGAGCTTGGCTGCAGGCAGATGGCTGAACAGATCAAGGCCGCGGTCCAAGCGAATGCGCAGTCGGCCAACCTCGATGCTGCGAAAGTCGAACGCGGCGATGGCTCCCAAGCGTGCAGGCTTGGGTACTACAAGCTTGGCCTTTGGCACTACAAGAAGGCGCTGGCGTTACTAACGGGCAACTAGGCGCGGCCGCAGCTTCCCGGCCCGCTTAAGAAGGAAGATCGCGCCGTTCGCCAGCAGGTTCGGATCGCACGCATCCGCCCGCATCGGGTGCGTGAGTCCGTTCTCATCGAGCGACAGCACACGCTCGATCGTGGCGCCTACACAACTGCGTCGAGGGCTGACTGATGCGCGGCAGGGACGAACGCTCAGTGTCGCTGTTCTCGTATGTCGATCTGGAGGCGTGAGTACCGAAGGATCATCCCTTGCGCGGGATCCGCGAGATTGCGAATGCTGCGCTGTCCGAGCTGTGCGCGGACTTTGAGGCGAAGTATGCGCCGCTTGGCCGGCCCTCGATCCCGACGGAGAAGCTGCTGTGAGCATCGCTGTCGCAGGCATTCTAAACGATCAACTCGGAACGCCAGCTGATGGAGCGGTCGGAGTTCGATCTGTTGTTCCACTGGTTCGTTGGTCTGGGCATCGACGATGCGATGTCGGATCACTCGATGTTCTCCAAGAACTAGGACCGGCTGCTCGAACGCGAGATCGCCGCCAAGTTCATGGCAGCGGTTCTGACACAACCCAACGTCAGGCAGCTTCTATCGATGGACCACTTCTCGGTGGGCGGCACGCAGGTGGAAGCCTGGGCCATCATGAAGAGTCTCAGGCCGAAAGAAGGCCCCCGGTGACAACGAGCCTCCTACGAGCGGCGGGCGCAAAGAAGAAGTCGACTTCCGTAGCGAGAAGCGAAGCAACCAGACACACGCCTCGAGCGGCGATCAGTCCACGTCATCAGGCCAATTTGGCGACGAGGCTCCTTTCAGCTAATATTATCAAATTGAGGTCTGTCTATGAAGCTACCCCATCACTTCTACAAATTCCCCTTCCGCTTCGACGTATCGCGGCTGGTACAAGAAGTTTCAGCATTCCCTGAGGAAGCTTGGTGCCGACACCCCAACGACCTCAAGGGCAATTCCTTTCTGCCGTTAGTGGCGACACGCGGCGAGGCCTTCGATGATTTCGATCCGCCGATGTTGCCCACCCGGTTTCTGGACCAGTCGCCCTATCTGCGTCAGGCGCTAAGTGAATTCCGAACTCTGATCGGCCGCAGCCGCCTCATGCGGTTGGAACCGGGACACGGCGTACCGCTACATTTCGATAGCAAGCAATATTGGCGCAGCCACACGCGCGTGCACGTTCCGGTCATCACGGATCCCGCGATCCGATTCCACTGCGAGGATGTAAACGTTCACATGGCGGCCGGTGAGGCTTGGACATTCGACAATTGGCGTGGCCATGAGGTCGTGAATAAAACCCGGACACGACGAATACACCTGACCATGGATACCTACGGCAGCACCGAGTTTTGGGACCTGGCAAAACCCCTGGGTCAGGAAGCGAAGGACGTGCGATTCATTCCCTTCAGGGGGAATGCGCAGACGCAGCTACTCTATGAATCCTACATCGGTGATGCGGCGATGTCTCCGGCCGAACTCGACCTCGAACTATTGGAACTCATGGATGATGCAGAGGCCTACGCCGGGAACGATCGCGCGGCGCTAGAACAATTCCGCAATTTTTCAAAAAATCTGCGCAGGGAATGGCGCACTGTTTGGTATCTGAAGGGACCTACTGAAGAAGGACTCGCGCACTTCGCGTCATTGGCGAAATGGGCGCAGACAAATGCAGCTGCGCTGTATCCGACGCTTAAGATGGCCAGCAACGGATTCACACTTGCGCCCGCGTTGGCAGAGACTCTCAATGCTCTGTTGAAATCCCATGTTGCGGTTAGACCAACGGCGCGAACCTCCACCGACGAACCGCAGTTCGACCGCCCTGTTTTCATTGTGTCCGCGCCGCGGTCCGGCAGTACTTGGCTCTACGAAATGCTAGTGCAGAACGACGGCTTCCTGACACTGGGTGGCGAGGGCCACCAACATGTTGAAGCCATTGAGGAGCTGCAGCCGCGGCGAAGGAATTTCCATTCCAATCGACTTGTAGCCGAGGATGCAACTGCGCAAATCGGTGCAAAACTTCGCGCCAATTATCTCATCACACTGCGCAATGCAGGAGGGCGCCTTTTGCGCGATCATGCGCCAGGGCCTAGGGCATTTCGTTTTCTCGAGAAAACTCCGAAGAACGCATTGCGAATTCCCTTCCTTAGGGCGATTTTTCCGGATGCGAGATTTATCTTCTTGCATCGCGAACCGCGGGCAAATATCAGCGCAATTATGGAAGCGTGGCGTTCGGGACGCTTTGTCACCTATCCACAACTCCCGGGCTGGCGGGGAACGCCGTGGTCCCTGTTGCTGATACCTGGCTGGCGAGACTTAATCGGCGCGGCGCTAGAACAGATCGCTATGCGGCAGTGGCGCGACACAAATGAGATCATTCTCGACGACCTGGCAGCACTACCGGGTGAGGCCTGGTGCATGGTTCGATACGAACATATCAAGGACAATCCGGAGAGGGAGCTGCGCAGGCTTTGCGACTTCGCCCAAGTCCCCTTCAGCGACGCGATGCGAAAGACTGTCGACAATCATAGCCAGCTTTCGCGATATACGCTGACGCCACCAGATCCACATAAATGGCGGAAAAACGCGGCCGAAATCGAAGCGCTGGTTGGCGAAATCCATAACACCGCCGAGCGGCTTTCCGGGTTGCCCGCACGATCAGCCGACAGCGACGCCTCGGAATGATGCCGAGCAAAACCTACCTTAAGAGGTTGCAACAGCAGCGCGAAATGCGCGGAATTAGACGGCCGCGATAGCGGTGTCGCATTGTGACCAAGGTTAATCTTGGAAGCCATACTACATCGACGGCGCCAGCAAATTCGGCATGACTGCAGTAATTGATTGAGTTGGGCTGTCCGCCAGCGACTATGAGATTCTTGGCAACGCGCACCACAAACGCCACGGTCAGAACAGATTTATGATTGGCGTTACTTCCATTCCTCCCCAGGCTAGGACACGCTGATGGACTCGATGCGGTGGAACGAATTTCACTTTCGCGACGACGACATCGTCATCACGGCCAGGTCGAAATCCGGCACGACCTGGACTCCACAGATCGTCACCCAGATGATCTTCGACGGCTCGGACACGGCATTCGGACAGGCCGTGTCGCCCTGGATCGATTTCCAATTGATGCCTCACGCCCCGACGATGGCGGAATCGCAGACGCATCGGCGTTTCATGAAAACGTATCTTCCGATCGACGCGCTCGTCTTTTCGCCAACCGCGAAATATATCCATGTCGGCGGCGACGCGCGCGACGTGGCGTGGAGCTTCCATCACCACATGATCCACAACGCGCCGGTCGCAGCCGAAAGGTTCGGCGAAGTGGCACGCCGGATCGGCGCGGCGTCGCGGCCGCTGGTCCCGCCCGAGGTGCGCGACTTCTATCGCATCTGGCGGGAGAATGATCCGAAGTCCGAAACATCGTTCTGGCGCAACGTGCACGGCCGGTGGGATGCGAGAGAACTGCCGAATGTCCTGTTGGTTCACTATGCGAATCTCAAAACAGATCTGCTTGAGGAGTTCCGGCGCATCGCCGGCTTTCTCGATACACTGATCGACGAGGCCAAGTTTCCCCTCATGCTTCAGCATTACAGCATAGACCATATGAAAGAGCGCGGCGCGCGTGTCGAGTTCCTGGAAACGATGTTCGAGGGCGGCGGCCGCAACTTCGTGCACAAGGGCACGAACGGTCGCTGGCGCGATGTGCTGACCCCGGCTGAGATTGCGCGCCGCGACGAAGTTGCGGCGAAATACCTGACGCCGGACTGTGCCCACTGTCTCAAAACGGGCGAAATGCCGGCCTGATATCCAGAGGGTGCGTATGACGAAGATCACGATCAATCGCGCGCCGGTTCTGTCGCTCTGGGCGTTCGTCGTGGCGAAACGGCTCGGCCATTCGCGCGACACCGCGCTGACGCTCGCCAAGGCGATTGCCGGCATGAGCGCCTATGCCAAGGCCAAATCGCTGGGCCTGGTCGAAAAGCATGAACCGGGCGAACGCAGGGAGAAGCCCGAGACCAGGGCCAGGTTCATCGTGTTCATGGGACGCAGGATTCCCGTCGCGCAATCGCCGTCCGGGCCGCTCGCGCTCGCAAGCGGAAAGCCCATTCCGCCGAAATCGGTGGAGAAATATCTCGCGGCGAAATTCGGCGAACACGAGGACGCCGTAGTCGCGGCAATGACAAAGCTCGCCCGGTCGCAGACGCCAGCCAAACTCGCGGTTGAAGCCTTCCATCTGTACGAGGCATTCCGGCCATCCATTCCCGCCGGCGTCCCGGGATGGGGCAAGGCCGGTGTGCTCGATCTGAAAAAGATCGAGCATCTCGCAGTGCAAAAGAAGGCGTGAGCGCCGGAAACTGACGGCGCGGAAATCTTGCGGCCCCCGCTTCTACCTGTGAAGGTTGGAACAGACGGAGGAACACGCCATGCGATTTGGGATTTTCTACGAGCATCAGCTGCCGAAGCCCTGGAACGAAGGCGACGAGGCACGGCTTTTCCACCAGGCGCTGGAGCAGGTCGTGCTCGCCGATCGTCTGGGCTACGACTATGCGTGGGAGGTCGAGCACCATTTCCTCGAGGAATACTCGCACTCCTCCGCGCCAGAAGTGTTTCTCGCGGCCTGCGCGGCGCTGACGAAGAACATCCGCGTCGGGCACGGCATCCGCCAGGTCATCGCGAACTACAACCATCCCGCGCGCACGGCCGAAGGGCTGGCAACACTCGACATCATTTCCAGGGGACGGCTCGATTTCGGCATCGGCGAAGGCGCGACGCGGCTGGAGCTCGGCGGCTTTGGCATCCCGGCGCGGGAAAAACGCGCCATGTGTCTGGAGGCGGCCGAACAGATCGCCAACATGATGGTGCTGGACCCCTACCCCGGCTATGAGGGCAAGAGTTTCTCCTTCCCGTGCCGCAACGTTCTGCCGAAGCCGTGGCAGAAGCCGCATCCGCCGATGTGGATGGCCTGCACCAATCGCGATACGATCAAGGTGGCGGCGTCGATCGGCGTCGGCGCGCTCGCCTTCTCCTTCGTCAATCCGGAAGAGGCAAGGACGTGGGCGGAGATCTATTACGGCATCGTCAAGTCCGACCAGTGCGTGCCCATCGGCCACAGCGTGAACGCGAACATCGCGATGGTCTCGAACTTCTCGGTGCATCGCGACCGTGCCGAAGCGATCCGGCGCGGACAGGAAGGATTCGAATTCTTCGGCTATGCCGTGAACGCGCTGGTCGCGCATGATGTGCTGCCGGGACGCTCGCAGCTTTTCGCCGACTTCCAGAAGGCGCGTGCGCGGCAGGACGACGAGATCATCGCCGCCATCCGCGGCGCGGAACGCAATGCCAACGGCATCGGCACGCCGGCCGACATCCGCGATCACATCCGCGGCTTCCAGGACGCCGGCGTCGACCAGGTGATCTTCCTGCAGCAGGCGGGCCGCAACAAGCACGAGCATATCTGCGAATCCCTCGAACTCTTCGCAGCCGAGGTGATGGGCGAGTTCAAGGCCGAAGTCGCCGCGCGCGAAGCCAGGAAAGCCGCGGAACTGGCGCCCTTCATCGCCGCGGCGATGGCGCGCAAAAAATACATGAAGCCTCTCGCCGACGACGAGATTCCGGTGGTCAAGGCGTCCGTGCAACGCGCGCAGATCAACGCGGAGAGGCGCTAGGTTTCCGTTCGCTACCCGGCGAAGCGCGTCGCGGCATCGGCGATCGCCAGCCAGATCGGCGTTGCGCTGAGCGGCGTCCGTAGCACGGTGACGGCGGTTATCACCGCGGCGCCGACATACCAGACCGGATGCGGCCTGCCGCGTGTCCGCCAATCGTACACGATACCCGCCACGATCAGCAGTTCGACGAGCAGACCGGGAGCCATGGCGGTCGCGACGGTGACAGGCGGCACCAGCCCGGGCCGCAGTCCCGGTCCGCCACCAGTCGTGAGTACGAAAAACAGGCGCGCCACCGCCGCCGGCAAAAGTGAAATCGTCGCCAGCAGTATCAGCCGCTTGTGGATATCCGGACGTTCGATGTTGAAGATCGCCGCGGCAAAAAAACCTGCGAACAGGATGATCGTGGTCACCGGCACGATGAAGAAAGCGCGAGAGCGATCACCATATGCGGCTGCCAGGCCCGCGTTGAGCGAGTGGATCGCCGCTGCGACGCCAACGAACACCATGGCGGTTGCGAGCGAGATGCCGATCAGGCCCCACGCCCTGTGATGGCTCAACTGCCCGCGCGCGGCGAGCACCGTCTGCGAAAGCAGGAACAGCGTCCACGCGGAGAACAGAGCGGCGTGCAGGTGAAGCAGAGGCGGCCCGACGAAGGTGCCGGCCGGAACCTGTAACCAGTATGTAGGCGCGAATCCGCCGAACGCGACGATCGCGCACGCGGCCGCCATCCAGACATAGAAATGGCCGGCACTTTGTTTGGCGGACGAAAGAGTTGCGGCAACCATGTCCAGCTCCCCGAGTTGACTGCACGCACAAAGCGTGCGCCGTTTCGATGAGATCGTCCAGCGCACGCCGGCACCAGCGGGCGCCCGCGATCAGCTACTTCACCAGCGCATCGTAGGTCAGGCGCTGGAACATCGGCAGCGCGAGGCGGCCACCCATGCGCTGACCGGCGGCGAGGTTCGCCATCGCGCCAGGTTCGAGCGGCATGGAGTTCTGGATCAGGTAGATCATGATCAGGTCGTTCTCCGGATCCGCCTGCCACCAGGTGCCGAACGCGCCGGGCCAGCCGAACGAGCCGACGCCGCCCATGCCGAGGAAGCCGAGCTTCTCCGGCGCGTCGATCACCGACACGCCAAGGCCAAAGCCCATGCCGTCCCACATCGGAATGGCGCCGAGGAACGGAATCGCGCGCTGCGCCGGCGTCAAACGATTGGTGCACATCAGCTCGACGGCCGACGTGCCGATCAGGCGCGTGCCGTTCAGCTCGCCTCGGTTCATCATCATCCGTGCGAATTTCAGATAGTCGTCGGCCGTCGAGATCAAGCCACCGCCGCCGCCGCAATAGGCGGGTGGCGTGTCGTACTGCTTGAACGGCAGGGCTTCGAGCACGTTCTTCTGCTCGTTCAGGCGATAGACGACGGCGGCCCGATTGCGTTTCTCCGGCGGCACGTAGAAATCGGTGTCGTTCATGCCGAGCGGCCCGAAGATCCGCTTCACCAGGAAGTCGCGGAACGGCATGCCGGCGATGCGGCCGACGAGGAATCCGAGCACGTCCGTGGAGTGGCTGTAATGGAAGCGCTCGCCGGGCTGGTAGAGCAGCGGCAGGCTCGCGAGCCGCGCCATCCACTCGTCCGGTGTCATCGCGCTGTTGAGCACGTCGCCGAGCACGCGCTGATATTCGTGCGCGATGGGGCCGAGCGAGCTGAAGCCGTAGGCAAGACCCGAACGATGCGTGAAGAGATCGTCGAACGTGGTGTCGCGTTCGGCGGGCACGGTCGCGTCAAGCGGTCCCTGCGCATCCTTCAGTACACGGAGGTTCTTGAATTCCGGCGCCCATTTGGTGATCGGATCCTCGAGCTTGAACTTGCCCTCCTCCATCAGCATCAGCGCGGCAAGCGAGGTGATCGGCTTGGTCATGGAGGCGATGCGGAACAGCGTGTCGCGCTCCATCGGCAGCTTCTTGTCGATGTCGCGGTGGCCGATGGTGTTGATCTGCGCGATCTCGCCATGGCGGAACAGCAGCGTGACAAAGCCGGAAAGATCGCCTGCCTCGGCAATCGGCTGCAGGGTTGGCGCAATTTTGGAAAGCCCTTCGGCCGAAAAGCCCTTGGGGTTGGTGACGACTTTGTCCATGGCGGTTTCCTTTTATTTGTCTTTACCTCCCCCTTGTGGGGAGGGAATTCCAGTGAACGCCTCACTACTAGCTCAGACCCACGCCCATCATTTCCTCGAAGTTACGGCGATAGAACCGGTCCTTGGCAGACGCATCGATGCCCTCCATCGTGTCGTCGAACTTCTTCACCGGGTCCTTGCCGCCTTCGATGTGCGGATAGTCGGACGAGAACAGGAACACATCGTCGCCCGCGTCGCGGATCATGCGGCCGATGTCTTCGCCGGGGAAAGGCGTGAACTTCACATGCTCGCGCACGATCTCCGATGGCGGACGCGTGAGCGCGCCGACGCCGGGATCGGACTTCCTGAACATCTTGTGGCCGTGATCGAGACGGCGCAGGAAATCGGGCACCCAGCCGCCGCCCAACTCGATCACGCCGCCACGCAGCGCCGCGAAGCGCGTGAACACGCCATGAAAGGTGAGCGCGGTGAGAAACATCTGCGGCGCGAAGTTCATCACCATGTAATCGAGAATGCGCAAGTTCTCGCCGCCGCCAAGCCAGTCGCTCGGGCGCGGCTGGCCATTGTTTTCATATTCCTTGCGCAGCGTGCGCGTGCCCGCGCCGATGTGCAGCATGAACGGCAGGCCGTTGTCGACCATCGCCTTCCAGACGATGTCGAGATCGGGATGGCCGGGCGACTTGTCACCGGCGGGCGCCGCCGCAACCCAAACCGACTTGCAGCCGAACTTCGCCGCATTGGCGATTTCCTGCGCCGCGAGTTCCGGCGCGTCCAGCGGTACGACGGCAACGCCCATCAGGCGCTTGTCGCCGGCGCAGAACGCGCCCATCGCGCGATTGTGCGCACGCGCGCCGCCATATTTCAGCTTGGGGTCCTTCTCGCCGAGGAACTGTGTCGGCGCGAAAGTCGGGAACACGAGTTGACAGCGAAAGCCGAGATCGTTGAGCGCCTGGCTCCGCTCCGCCGGATCGAAGGCGCCGTAGGCGCCCCAGCCCTTGGCGCCGCCGATGATGTTGGCGCGCAACTCCGCAGCCTTTGAAGGGTCTTTGCGCCGGGCGAGCGCGTTCTCAATCGCTTTCTCGGCAAGGCGCCCCGCTCCGCCCAGCTTCAGCGGTGGAATCAACTCGCGCAACTCGGGATCGGCGTGATCCTTCAGCCAATTGAATGTTTCCATGATGTGGCTGTCGGCATCGCACATGATGCGTTCGCCCGCATATCCCATGATCGATTCTCCCGCGTTTCTGTTCTTGTTGTGCAAATTGTGGGTACGGTCTCACGAGCCGTCAACTGTACGGCAGCGACCGTTCGAATTATCCTTGAATTTCTTGGCCTTTCGGGCCAAACCGTCACGATTGCGCGTACTTGGAGCAGTGGACATGGCGTTTGAAGGACTCATGAAGGGCAAACGCGGTCTCATCATGGGCGTGGCCAACAACCGTTCCATCGCCTGGGGCGTCGCCGAAGCGCTGCATAAGGCCGGTGCGGAACTCGCCTTCACCTATCAGGGCGACGTGTTCAAGAAACGCGTCGTGCCGCTGGTCGAGCCGCTGAAGCCTGCGGCGCTGATCGATTGCGATGTCAGCAACCAGGGCTCGATCGACGGCGCCTTCGCCGAACTCGCGCGCGTATGGCCGAGCATCGACTTCGTCGTCCACGCCATCGGATTTTCCGACAAGGAACAGCTTACCGGGCGATACGTCGACACGACGCCCGACAATTTCCGCATGACGATGGACATCTCCTGCTACTCGTTCACCGCCGTCGCGCAGCGCGCCGAAAAGATGATGACGAATGGCGGCTCGATGGTGACGCTGACCTACTACGGTTCGGAAAAAGTCATGCCGCACTACAATGTCATGGGCGTGGCGAAGGCGGCGCTCGAAGCGAGCGTGCGCTACATGGCCGAGGATCTCGGCAAGAAGCAGATCCGCGTGAACTCCATTTCCGCCGGTCCGATCAAGACACTGGCGGCCAGCGGCATCGGCGACTTCCGCTACATCCTCAAATGGAACGAATACAATTCGCCGCTGCGCCGGAACGTGACGATCGAAGAGGTCGGCAATTCCGCGCTCTATCTGCTGTCCGACATGGGCAAAGCCGTCACCGGCGAATGCCTGCACGTCGACGCCGGCTATCATATCGTCGGCATGAAGGCCGTAGATGCGCCCGATATCGTCGTCGGCAAGAACGGCGATGGCGCTTAAGCTTCCGTCCGGCCTCACGCTCTATTTTTCCCGCCACGGCGAGACCGAGGCAAACGTCGAAAAGCGCTATCAGGGCGTGGCGCTCGATACGCCGCTGACGCCGCGCGGCCGAAAGCAAGCCGAGGCGATTGCGAAAATCCTCAGGCATCATGTCGTCGACGTTGCCGCTTTGAAGTATGTCGCCAGCCCGCTCGAGCGCGCACGAACGACGATGGAGATCGTCCGCACGCATCTCGGACTACCGCCAAAGGACTACTCGACCGATCTGCGTCTGCGCGAGATCAATCTCGGCGCGTGGGATGGGCTGACGCACAAGGAGGCCCGCGCGCTCGATCCGGTGGTATTCAATAAGCGCGAGGCCGATAAATGGAATGTCCGCGTGCCCGGTGGCGAAAGCTATGCCGATGTAGCCAAGCGCGCCGAACGCTGGCTGCTAGGCATCAAGCGCGACACGTTCGCCGTCACCATGGCGGCTTCACACGCATCCTGCGCGGACTGTTCGCAGGCCTGAACGCCAAGGAAATGTCCGGCCTCGACGAGCCGCAAGGCGTGGTGTTTCGTGTGCGCGGAAACAAGGTGAAGCTTTTCGACGGAAAGTAACGGCGATGGCGGACTTCCGTTCTCTCACCCTCTACGTCATTCGCCATGGCGAGTGCGAGCACAACGCCGCTGGCTGGGCGGCGGGACAGGACGATTCCCCGCTGACGGAACGCGGGCGGGCTCAGGCGCGCGCCAACGGACGGACGCTGCGCGAGGTCGCGGGCGGTCTGGACGCTCTCGGTTTCTTCGCCAGTTCGCTGCACCGGACCTGCTGCACGATGGAATTGCTGCGCGAGGCGGCGGGGCTGCCGGCGACCGGCTATCACGCCGACGGACTGCTGATGGAGGGCAATCTCGGTGATCATGCGCGCGTGACCACCGGCGATTACCTGCGCCATGCGGACTTCGTCGCCGATCCCTGGAACTACGTGCGGCCGAACGGCGAAAGTCACGCAATGATACATGCACGCACCGGACGTTTCCTGGCAATGCTCAAACGCGACAGCGTGATCGTCACACATATGCTTCCGGTCGTGATGATCCGCGCGCACTATCTGAACCTTTCCCCGGAGCAAGCGATGGGCTACCACATGGGCAATGCCGGACTGATGCGCCTGTCGATGGGTACGGAAGCACTGTTCGGCTCCTAGTCGGGACCATGTCGCACAACACCTTTGGCCATCTGTTTCGCGTCACGACCTTTGGCGAGAGCCATGGGCCGGCGATCGGCTGCGTGGTCGATGGCTGCCCGCCCGGCATCGCGCTGACCGAGGCGGAGATCCAGGCCGATCTTGAGCGCCGCCGGCCCGGCCAGTCCAAATTCGTCACGCAGCGCCAGGAACCGGACACGGTGAAAATTCTTTCAGGCGTGTTCCAGGACGAGCGCATGGCGGCGCAGGTGACGACGGGCACCCCGATCGCACTGTTGATCGAGAATGTCGACCAGCGCTCCAAGGACTATGCCGACATCCGCGACAAGTTCCGTCCCGGCCATGCCGACTACACCTATCTCGCCAAGTACGGCGTGCGCGACTATCGCGGCGGCGGACGCCAGAGCGCGCGCGAGACCGCGACGCGCGTCGCCGCCGGCGCCATTGCGCGCAAGGTTCTGGCCTCGCTGTACCAGACGGTCACCATTCGCGGCGCGCTGGTGCAGATGGGGACAAAGACCATCGATCGCGCCAACTGGAACTGGGCGGAGGTCGCGAAGAATCCCTTTTTCTGCCCGGACGCCAACGCCGTTGATCCGTGGACGGAATATCTGGAAGAAATCCGCAAGAACGGTTCGTCGGTCGGCGCTGTGATCGAGGTGGTGGCGGAAGGTATTCCCGCCGGCCTCGGCGCGCCGATCTACGCCAAGCTCGACGGCGATCTTGCCACCGCGATGATGAGCATCAATGCGGTGAAAGGCGTGGAGATCGGCGACGGCTTCGGCTCGGCCTCGCTTACCGGCGAAGAGAATGCCGACGAAATGCGCGCCGGCAACGACGGCAAGCCGCGGTTTCTCGCAAACCATGCCGGCGGAATCCTCGGTGGCATCTCGACCGGTCAGCCCATCGTCGCGCGCTTCGCGGTCAAGCCTACGTCATCGATCCTGAGCCCGCGCAAGACAGTCGACGTGAACGGCAACGAGACGGACATTCTCACCAAGGGCCGCCACGATCCCTGCGTCGGCATTCGCGCGGTTCCCGTCGGCGAAGCGATGATGGCCTGCGTGCTCGCCGATCACGCGCTGCGCCATCGCGCGCAGATGGGCTAGCGCCAGCGCGGCAGTTCGCCGGCGACGTTCGCGCCGATCTGCAGTTGGGGTTCGGACGGCAGCGCGCCGATCTGGCGTTCCTTGCTCGACACGCATGTCCGTATGGACCGTGCGAGGTCTGTAAAGTCGCCTGCACTGCCGATGGAATCCAGCCAGCAATTGTCGAAGAAGGTGTAGTGGTCGTTGTCGCCGCAACCGAAGGACGGGCGATCCGGGCGGGCCGCCGTCATGACGAACCTGTTGGGACCCGACAAAGGATCGACGAACACGCCGGAGAAACAGGCCGCGACGAAGACCACGGTCGGGCGGCTGCCGCAGGCATTGTCGATCATCGCCGCCATCGACTTCGGCGACATCAGCCCCTCATCGAGCACGATGCCGTCCGGCGAACCGTGCGAAGTGAAATAGACAAGACAGCCGCCGCTGGTGCGGTTGGAAAGATCCCACAGATCGTTGGCAATCGTCTGCTTGTCGGAATGTTCCGATCCCGGATAGCGGTCCGACTGCACCGAGAACTGCAGGATGTTGTTCTGGCTGAAACCGATGCGCACAAGGTCGGCGCTGATGTCGCGACGCGCATTGTCGAACACCTGCGACGGCGCTCCCGAATGCGAATGCCAGTCGCCGGCCACGACGATGGCGGCCCAGTCCGCCAAACCCGCAGCGCTCGCCGGCGCCGCAAACAGCGTGCCAACCAGTGCTACGAACAGAAGCGAAACGATCCTCATCGGCGTCCCCACGCTCACCGCGAAAATGCGGCCACCAGCTCAATATGCTCCGACCACAGAAATTGGTCCACGGGGGTGACGGTTCCCATGCGGTAGCCCCCGTCAACCAGGATCCGCGCGTCGCGGGCAAAACTGCCGGCGTCGCAGGAAACATAGGCGATCCGCGCAATCTTCGATTTGGCGAGCTGGACCGCCTGCGCGTGGGCGCCGGCGCGGGGCGGGTCGAGCGTGACGGTATCGAACTTGCCGAGTTCAACCGGATTGAGCGGAACCTTGAACAGATCGCGCCTGGCGGTCGTCACCGGCTTGAGGCCGGAGGTCGCCTTGGCCGCCGCGAGCAGCGCCGCAAGCATCGTGTCATCCTTCTCCACGGCATGCACGCGGGCGCGCTCGGCGAGAGGCAGCGAAAACGTCCCGCAGCCGGAAAAGAGATCGGCAATCGCCTTTGCCCCTTTCGTTGCGGCGAGAACGCGCGCGAGCAATGCCGCTTCGCCGGCGCGGGTCGGCTGCAGGAAACATTCCGGCGGCAGCTTCACATCCGCCTTGCCGAACCGGACGGTGGGCGCGGCGTTCTCGAACGCGAGCGCGCCATTCCACTGGATGCGAATAACACCCATTCCCGGAGCTGCCTTCGCGAACGCCGCGGTCAGTGCCGGCTTCAACTGAACATTGGCGCGGAAGCCTACGTCGATGCCGTTGTCGGCCTCCGTCACATGCGCCTCGGCATGCTGGCCGTTGCCGAGCAGCGTGTTCATCAGCGTGCGCAGGTGGGCGGCGAGCATCACCAGCGCCGGCGTCAGTACCAGGCATTCGCGCATGTCGACGATGGAATGCGACTTCAACGCGTGGAAGCCGACTTGCGTCGTGCCGTCCTTCCTGGCGATCTTGAACACGGCGCGCCGGCGCGATCCGCCCGCGACGGCAACGACTTCGGCCACGTCAGCGTCGCCGAGGCCCTGTTTCGTCAGTGCACGGACGACAGAGCCGCGCTTTTCCGCGCGATATTCGGTTTGTGGGATGTCCTGCAAGGTGCAGCCGCCGCAGACACCGAAGTGAATGCAGCGCGCGCTCACGCCTTCTTCGCGGCGAGGAGGAATTCGCGGTTGCCGTCACCGCCCTCGATCGGGCTGTCGATGTGGCCAAGGACGGTCCAGCCACTCACCGAGTTGATCCAGTTCGAAATATCGGTCAGTGCGGCTTCCTGGGCCTCCGCGTCGCGCACGATGCCGCCCTTGCCGACCGCAAAACGCCCGACTTCGAATTGCGGCTTGACGAGAGCGACCAGCCAGGCGCCGCTGGGCGCCATGGCGAGTGCCGGCGGCAGCGCGAGCTTCAGCCCGATGAAGCTGACGTCCGCGACGATGGCCTGCGGCGGTTCGGGGACCTTCTCGCTGTCGAGATCGCGGGCGTTGACGCCCTCGCGGCTGACGACGCGCGCATCGCGCTTGAGCTTGGCGGCGAGCTGTCCATGGCCGACATCGATGGCGTAGACGCGCCGCGCGCCGCGTTCCAGCAGGATTTCGGTGAAGCCGCCGGTCGAGGCGCCGACGTCGAGACAGACAAGACCCGCGGGCGAAAGTTCGAAGCGGTCCAGCGCCGCGGCCAGTTTCAGCGCGCCCCGCGAAACATAGGGATGCGGCTTGATGTATTCGACCGAGGCATCCGCCGACATCTGGTAGGACGGCTTGCTGACAATCTGGCCGTTGATGCGCACATGGCCGGAACGGATCGCCGACTGAGCCTCCGTCCGGCTCTTGGCAAAACCATGCTCGACCAGAAAAACGTCGGCGCGAAGCGCTTCATTGGGGGAAGACGTGTTCATCTCTTCTCTTTTTCAAAACGGGACCGCACACGCCAGGCCGCAACGGTGCGGCGCTCAGGCGATGTTCGCCGGCGCCGACGCTTCATGTTCACGTCCCAGCGCGTTGAGCGCCGTCTGCACGATCGCCTTCGCATCGAGCCCGGCAGCTTCGTACATCTTATCCGGCGTATCCTGATCAAGGAAGCGATCGGGAAGAATCATCGGGCGAATTTTCAACCCACGGTCGAGCAGTCCTTCATGGGCCAGGAACTGCATGACGTGTGCGCCGAAGCCGCCGATGGAGCCTTCCTCGATCGTGATCAGCACTTCGTGCTCGCGCGCCAGGCGGCGGACGAGATCCTGATCCAGCGGCTTGCAGAAGCGCGCGTCGGCGACTGTCGCCGATAGTCCGTACCCGGACAGTTTTTCCGCCGCCAGCATGGAATCGAACAATCGCGTGCCGTAGCTGAGGATGGCGATGGAGGTGCCTTCGCGCAGGACCCGCCCCTTGCCGATCTCAAGCGGAATGCCTTCCGGCGGACGCTGCAGACCCCAGCCCTCGCCGCGCGGATAGCGCAGCGCGCTCGGCCGGTCGTTGATTTGCGCCGTCGTCGCCACCATGTGCATCAGCTCGACCTCGTCGGCTGCGGCCATCAGAATGAAATTGGGCAGCGTGCCGAGATAGGCGATGTCGAAAGATCCCGCATGCGTCGGCCCGTCGGCGCCGACGAGGCCCGCGCGGTCCATCGCAAAGCGCACCGGCAGCGACTGGATCGCCACGTCATGGACGACCTGGTCATAGCCGCGTTGCAGGAAGGTCGAGTAGATCGCGCAATAGGGCTTCATGCCGTCGGCCGCGAGGCCGGCGGCGAACGTCACCGCATGCTGTTCTGCGATACCGACATCGAAGGTGCGCGAAGGAAACTCCTTCTGGAAGAGATCGACACCCGTGCCGGACGGCATGGCGGCCGTGATGGCGACGATGCGCGTGTCCTTCTTTGCCTCCGCAATAAGGGATTCGCCGAATACTTTCTGATAGGCGGGCGCCTTGGCGTTCGACTTGTTCTGTTCGCCGGTGAGCACGTTGAATTTGGTGACGCCGTGATACTTGTCGGCGCTGGCTTCGGCGGGCGCATAGCCCTTGCCCTTCTTGGTTACGACATGGACGAGAACCGGACCGTTGCGCATGTCTCGGACGTTTTCGAGCACCGGGATCAGGTGATCGAGATTGTGGCCGTCGATGGGGCCGACATAGTAGAAGCCCAGCTCCTCGAACAGCGTGCCGCCCGTGACCATGCCGCGCGCAAATTCTTCGGCGCGCTGTGCGCCAACTTTCATCGGACGCGGCAGATGCCGCGCGATGCGCTTTCCGATGTTTCGCAGGCCGCGATAGGTGTGGCTCGAGACAAGGCGCGCGAGATAGGCGCTCATCGCGCCGACCGGCGGCGCGATCGACATGTCGTTGTCATTCAGGATGACGATCAGGCGCGCGTCCATCGCGCCGGCATTGTTCATCGCTTCATAGGCCATGCCGGCGCTCATCGCGCCGTCGCCGATCACGGCGATGACATTGTTGTGCTCGCCCTTCAGGTCGCGCGCCACGGCGAAGCCGAGGCCCGCTGATATCGATGTGGAGGAGTGCGCCGCGCCGAACGGGTCATATTCGCTCTCGGCGCGCTTGGTGAATCCGGACAATCCACCACCCTGACGCAGCGAACGCATGCGCGAGCGGCGGCCGGTGATAATCTTGTGCGGATAAGCCTGATGGCCGACGTCCCAGATAACCTTGTCTTTCGGCGTGTCGAAAACATAGTGCAGCGCGACCGTCAGCTCCACGACGCCAAGGCCGGCGCCAAGATGACCGCCTGTGACGGACACGATGTCGATCGTCTCCGCGCGCAACTCATCGGCGAACTGGCGCAGGTCGCGCTTGGCCAGCGCGCGTAGCTGATGCGGCTCGTTAACGGTATCCAGCAGTGGCGTTTTTGTGGGCAGACCCATCGTCAATCGATCTCCGGACGCTTCGGCGCCCAACTCTGTTGCAGTGCGAAAAGTTCGGCCTTTTCACCGACCAAATCAAGCCGCGCCCAAGTCGAGCGGTTCACTGCCAATGGCCCCACCGTCCCCATGGACAATTTTTTCGAGACGGCTTTCTGCCGCCTTTAGCTTCTTTTCGCAATGGGCCTTAAGCGCCTGACCGCGCTCATACAAGACGATCGAGTCTTCCAGATCGACCTCCCCCTGCTCGAGTCGCGAAACGATGCTCTCCAGCTCCTTGAGTGCAGCTTCAAAACTGAGCTGATCGACGGGCGCTGAAGTTTCGGCTTTGGGTTTGGTCGACATGGACCGGTGTAACTTTCCTGATCGGGTCTCGGCAGGGCAATCTAGAGCGGTTTTGCGTCCGGCGCGACTTCGAATGCACGGTCCGGCGCAGGGCGCCCGAAACGAACAGAACCGTGCCATGCCAGGATTGCGGCGGAACCTGCACGACCTTTCAGATCCACCGCTACAGGATGCGCGCCATCTCGGCCGTCAAGTCAAGCGGACAAGCCCTCGAATGAATATGGATCGAGCGGTGGCCAGCGAAAGGTCCGATTGAATAGGGCACATTTCGAATTATTTTGCGGCGCTGCATGATAAAATTTTAGTTTGTTGGCTCGAACGCAGCGGATGAGCGCGCCCTCCTCATAATCTTGCCGACTAAGATTAGGACCAAGGCAGGCCGAACTTTTGGGCGGCACATTTGGCGTCGGCCGGATCATGGCAGAGCTGTTCCCTGCGTGCCGACCACCGGCTATGAAGTGGAGTCTTGCGACATGAACAAGCTTCTGGACTGTGGCTCCTGAGCGGTTCTTAGGCGCGCTCCAAGGCGCAGGAGGTGCGCCATTTCAAGGCGGCCTCGTTTCTAACGATCTGCGACGCCGAAAAGTATTCAGACGAATCGCGGTCCCAGAGCCGGCCATGCGCCAGAACGCCGAATAGACGGGCGCGAAAGCTCTCAAGAAAATTTCAATTACCCGCCCTGAAAAGTATCATTATTCCTATGCCAAATAATGTTTTCAGCTCAACGAGTTGGCCCAATCCGAACTTGATACTTAATTGCCACAGATGGGGCAGTAATTTCGCCAAACCACAATTGGTTTTTGATTTTTTTGTGACACGACCATAGGGTTGACTCAATTGGGGCCGGAGTGCGTCGCAACTTGGCTTGCTAAGCACAGATCAGTTTTAAAAATCAGCTTAAAACCGTCAATCAGGCTTCCGTTAGTCATCGTTCATGCGCCTACACCGAGGGGGTACAACGTGTTTTACTCAAGCAAGACTGACCTGCGCACCGCATTGTTGGCAGGCGCTGCAACTGCTGTTGTTATTAGCTTCTCAGGCGCCGCCAATGCCGACCAAACAACGGTCGAGACGGTGGTCGTGACGGGCTCGCGCATTCCTCAACCAGGCCTACTCAGCGCGAGTCCCGTGACCGCGATTAGTCAGGACGAAATGAAGTTTTCGGGCACGACCTCCGTCTCAACTCTCCTCAATAGCCTGCCGTCCATCGCGTCAGGACAAGTAAGCAACACGGGTAACGCTTCATCTGGAACAGCAACGGTCGACCTTCGCGGTCTTGGGCCAACGCGTACACTCGTTCTGATCGACGGACTGCGCATGGCGCCAGGTGATCCGGTAGTTCCAGTTCCCGATCTCAACCAAATTCCGGCGGCGCTTGTTCAGCGGGTGGAAGTCCTGACGGGTGGCGCCTCTGCAGTGTACGGATCGGACGCAGTTGCGGGCGTGGTGAACTTCATCATGCGCAAGGACTTCGAAGGTGTTGAAATCGATAGTACCTTCAGTGGCTACGGACACACCAATAACAATCAATTCCAGCATGGTTTGTTGACGAAAGCTGGTGGTGCCACAGCTGGATTCCCGCAGGCGGATTCCACTGTCTGGGATGGCGCGGGCGCTGACACGACAATTATCGTCGGCACCAACACTGGAAATGGCAAAGGCAATGTCACCGGCTATATTGGATGGCAGCATTCGGACCCTGTACTGCAGTCCACGCGCGACGTCTCGGCCTGCGCGGTTTCGGCCTACAGATCCCATCCGACCCAGGCGAACGGACAGCGTCCGTATGATGCGCTCAGGTGCGCCGGCTCGGCCAATTACGATCTGTGGTATTCGCAAACAGGTCCAGCAGCAGGTGGCTATTACTTCATGAAGCCAGGCGGAGCCATTGTTCCGTTTACGGGCGCATCGGACCAGTATTTCAACTACGGCAAGTACAACAGCCTCAACCGTCCCGACACGCGCTTTACGGGAGGTTTCTTCGCGCATTACGAAGTCGACCCGATGCTGGACATCTATTCCAACTTCATGTTCACCGACGATCACACATCGTGGCAGGCGGCACCATCTGCCGCCTTCTTGGGCGCAGGGCCAGGGCCTTCCGGCCAGCTTGCCGTCAATTGCGACAATCCGTTGGCCGCAGGCACTGACTTTGTTGCGGATTTCTGCGCCGGCGGTGTTCCTTCCTCATCTCTGGCTGAGGTGTTCGTTGGGCGTCGCAACGTCGAGGGCGGACCGCGCATAACGGACTTCCGGCATACGTCCTATCGCATGGTTCTCGGCGCGAAGGGCGATCTAGGCAATAACTGGACCTACGACGTCTCAGCCCAGTATTCCACGTCGCTATATGGCGAGCTCTATTTGAACGATCTGTCGAAGAACAGAGTACAGAACGCCCTGCTCGTCGATCCGGGTACCGGCCAATGCACGAACGACGTGGCCAATGGCTGCGTTCCGCTCGATCTCTTCCATGGAGTCGGCGGAATCACGCCGGCCATGCTCGCCTACGCTTACACGCACGGCCAGCAGACTGGTTATACGAAAGAACAGGTGATCACAGGTGCGCTCACGGGCGATTTGGGCCAGTGGGGCATACAGTCACCTTGGGCAAGAGATCCTGTTGGGCTCTCAGTCGGCGCTGAGTATCGCTATGATTCAATTTCCGAAACCACCAGCGTAGCGGACCAGCAGGGCGATCTTTTCGGTGCCGGCGGAAAACTGCTAGGCCAACCCTTGTCCGGCTATGGTGTGTATGAAGGCTTCATGGAAACGCGTGTGCCGATCATTCAGGGCGCCCCGTATGCAGAGGACCTGACTGTGAGCGCTGGCTGGCGTTATTCCGAGTACAGCTCGGCAGGCGTCACCAACGCTTACAAGATTGGCGTGGAATGGCAGCCGATCGACGACTTTCGTCTGCGTACCAGCTTGAACCGCGCAGTGCGTGCCCCGAACGTTCTTGAACTGTTCACCCCGCAGGCTGTCGGCTTGGGGAGCTTCTCGGATCCCTGCGCTGGCGCCTCACCCACCGCCAGCCTTGCTGGCTGCGTGGCCTCCGGCCTTAGTCCGGCCAAATATGGCAGCTTGCTTCAGTGTCCGGCGGCACAGTGCGATGTTCTCTTGGGCGGAAATGAATTCCTGAAGCCTGAAGAGTCAGACACGCGATCGCTCGGAATAGTGATGACGCCAACCTTCCTCCCCGGGTTCAACGCGACCATCGACTATTACGATATCAAGGTGAACAATGCGATCGGCACGATCGATCCAAGCATCGCTGTGCAGGGGTGCGTGAATGGCAACAACGTACTTTGCTCGCTCGTGCATCGAGATGCGAACGGCTTCTTGTTTACAACGACTGGCGGCTACGTCATCGAGACCAACGTCAACACGGGTTACACCAAGACCGCCGGAGTTGACATCGAAGCAAACTACGATGCTGATCTTGAAGATTGGGGACTGCACAGCGCTGGTACCTTGTCGTTCAGCTTCCTGGGAACCTATGTCGACGAATACAGAGTCCAGCCCTACACGGGCGCGTGCCAATACGTGCAGAACCACGTAGCTAAAAATTGTACGGCTTCGTCGCCCGCCCCGGCCGGAACAGTAGCCACCGCCGACTATGACTGCGTGGGCCTCTATGGCCAGGCTTGCGGTGCTCCGACGCCGGCTTGGCGCAACAAGCTTCGCGTCACCTGGGCATCGCCGTGGGACTTCCAGGTATCCTTAGGTTGGCGCTATGTGAGCTCGGTCGATTTCGCAGGTAACGAGTTCAATCCGTTCCTGCGCAAGGGCGGATACTGCGCACTTGCCGGCGACGCCTCCTGCACGCCTCTTACGGCTAGCGGTGGTGGACATATTAATTCATTTAACTACATTGACCTTTCTGGAGAATGGACGGCAACGAATATGCTCACATTCCATGCCGGCGTGAACAACGTGTTTGACGCGAGCCCGCCCCTACTGCCGAGTGGTGGAGTCGTAGCTGGCCCGACGGGGCCGCTGAATGGCAACACCTTCCCTGGCGCGTACGATGCAATGGGTCGCTATGGCTTCGTCAGTGCTACCTTGAAGCTTTAATAACTATCGCATTTCGAGCGAGCGGCGGCCCAAAAGGCCGCCGCTTTGCGTTTGAGCAGCAGGAGCTTGGCGCTTGGCTGACCTCCGCCCGATCGGTTAAGAAAAGTCTGGACCTTCGAATGACGATGACCGGGAAGCGCTGGCCATGGCGGAGATGATGTCGGGCCCAATCAATGACCAGACGATCAGGCAAGCTGTCGAGCGGGCAACTGCCGCCATGCGCGCCCTTGATCTGGACGCCGCGCATGTGATCGCAGCAGATGCGATTGATGCCGGCGTCGAACATCCGTTTCTTTTTAAAGTGCAAGCGCTGTGGCTGCTCGAGACCGGCCAGTTTCAGGAGGCACTCAGAACGTTTCATCATGCGCGGGCTCTGACGCCGAACGATCCGATGATCCTAAACGGCATAGCCGGGGCCCTTTCGGCCACAGGCGCTCATCCGGAAGCGTTGAAAATGCTCGATGCGTCCCTGCAACTTAATCCAGAGTTAGTGACAACCAACTACTTACGTGGCTGGACGTTCGAAGCGATGCGGGACTCCAAACGCGCACGGAAAGCCTATGAGCGGACTTTGTCGCTCAGTCCCCGACACGTCGGAGCTCTCGCAGGACTGGCATCTGTTGGGGCTCGCATGCACGACTTTGACCTCGCGCGGGAAAAGGCTGAGCAGGCACTCGCACTTGAGCCGACCCAACCAACTGCCGCCACGGCCCTTGCCCTGGCCGACATTGCTGCCGGCGTACCCACAGCGGCTGAAAGCCAGATGCGAACCCTGTTGAAATCGCCGATTTCCCAGGCCGCGCAAGCTGTGGCCTGGGGCGTCCTTGGCGACGCGCTGGATGCACAAGATCGTACCGATGAAGCTTTTGATGCCTATTCGTCGGAAAACGCGGTGCTGCGAACTTTACACGCTAATCACACAGCGCCTGAGGATCTTATCTTAACCGATCTTCAGGCCTTGGCCTCGAATCTCGAAGCAATGACGGACAGATGGAGCAATACAGTTGCGAAAGGGGTCCCAGGTGGTGCGGCGAAGCATGTTTTTTTACTCGGATTCATGCGGTCCGGCACGACACTTCTCGAGCACGTGCTCGCCAGCCATCCTAAAATCGTAAGCCTGGAAGAAGTCGATCTGCTCGCCGAGCCAGCGCAAACCTACCTCAGCACGGCGGACGGGTTGCGACGCCTTCAAGCGGCATCCGAAGAAGAGTTGAACGATGTGCGCGACTCTTATTGGCGGGCGGTCAGGGAGCGTGGACTCGATCCGGAAGCGAAAATTCTTCTGGACAAGCTTCCGCTCAACACCGCGAAGCTCCCCTTGATCGCCCGGCTGTTTCCGGACTCCCGCGTTCTTTTTGCCGTTCGTGATCCTCGCGACGTGATTCTCAGCTGCTTTCGGAGGCATTTCGCAATCCAATCGCTTACCTATGCGTTTCTGACTCTGGAAAGCACGGCTCGCCTGTACGACGCGACCATGAAAATCGGCAACTGGTCGCGCATAAATCTGCCAATTTCCAGTCATCTGCTACGCTACGAGCAATTGGTCGATGATTTCGAACGACAAGTCAGGGCCGTTTGCGACTTTATCGGCGTCGAATGGACTGAACAATTTCAGGATTTCGCCAAGCTTGCTTCGACGCGCGAAATATCCTCACTCAGCGCATCGCAGGTGCGCCGCGGCCTGTATGCTGAAGGAGCCGGTCGCTGGCGGGCCTACGCGTCGAAGTTGACGCCGGTGCTGCCGATTCTTGAGCCTTGGATTCGGAAGTTCGGTTATCCAGAGACCTGACGTTTCGGTCGAACCGACTGCATCGTCATCAATCGACCGCAATGCCAGCGTCCTGGAATATGCGGATGAGAGGAGCCAATTCCTTCTCGTATCGACGCCAAAGGCCAACAGAGCTGTCGTAGATTGGCTGGCGAACCTGTGCGGCGCTGGCCGTCAGGCTCGGACTGTCGTTCTTTTCAAACGACAAACACGCTGCCTCCCACTCCAGGCCACAAAATTCGAGCATCTGCCGGCTTACCCCTTCTTGGTCTGCAACCAGCAATTCATAGTCCACATCCAAAAACCTGCCCGGCAGCACGCGGCGCCAATGTTCCATCAATTTGAGATAGCCGAGATAGTAGCGCCCCATGTCCGACAGATTGTAAGAGTAAGAATATCCGGCGCGGAATAAAGTCTTGTAGATTGCATAGCAGGTTGCCACAGGATTGCGGCGTAGGTGAATGATAGGTGCATTGGGCAGCGCTGTCGCAATCATTCCGATGTAGTAAAAATTGTTGGGCGTCTTATCCAGGATGTGTGTCGTTCCAGGCAAATACGCGTTTAATGACTCGCAATACTCTTTGCCCATCAACTCGTAGTTGAATTCACGTACGCGTTCGAGCCCAATGTTGCCCCGCCCGTTCTGACCACCAGCCTGGCGGAGCACCGCCATTGAAAACTCACTCGACTCGCCGACACTGCCCACTCCGCTATGCGAGGAAAGTATCCGGTCGACTAAAGTTGTTCCACTGCGCGGCATGCCCAAAACAAAGATCGGCCTTTGCTCACCGTAGCCAGAACGATGTTCCTGAAAAAATGAACGATCGAACCTCTTGCCGATGTCTTCGAGCATGGCGAGATCTTCATCGACGTTGTACGACATCGTACGCCTTCGCGCGTCCGCGCCGCGCTTTAAATAACTGAACGAGCGGTTCCATTCCCCCAGATCCTCCAGCTCCTTCGCCAGCGAATAGCAGAGAATAGGCTCTGCCGTCTCGGAGCGAAGCGGCTCCTTTAAGAGAGCTTCCATGTCGGCAACATGGTTCGCGCCTGGCTTCTGTTTTCGAAGCGTCGAGCGGTTATAATAAGCGTCATATTCATGGGGCGACCTGCGGAGCAGCGTGTCGAACAAGCGCTCCGTCTTGTCCAGCTCGCCGAGAGCAACATGGGAGCCAGCCAAGCTATAGAGTGCGCGGATATTTGTCGGCTGCAGTATGCGCACACGCTCAAAACACCGCGCGGCGTCTGCGTGAAGATTGGTCTCCGAGTAGAAGTTGCCTAGTTGCGATAGGATAATCGGATCGAACTTCTTTTCGACTTCGAGCTTTCTCGCGGCCTGAAATGCCGTTTCGCTCTGGCCGCATCTCAGAAGCGCCTCAATCATCAGAATCCGCCCAATCGGATTCCGAGGGTCAATCGCTTCTACACGCTTGGCTGCCTGTAACATTTCCGAAAACTGAGCGCGCACCTGGTGTGCACGCCCAAGAAAAATCAAGCCATCAATGTTATTTGGGTGTGCGACCAAAAACTCCTTGATCAAAGCCAGCGTGCCAACGAAGTTAGCGCGGAGCGCAGAGTCAATGCGGCTGAGCTCTCCCTCTGTTGACTTCTCCTGTTTTTCCATTCGTGTTCTCCGGAACTCCAACCGAATTTGCGCTATAGGAAGACGCGTTTTCGTTTAACAGCCCCGAATCCTGAAGGGCAAGTGCTGTGCCTGTTCAAGAATTGTGCGGACCTCAATGCCCATGCCGCGCGCTATTTGTTGCGCTAAACTCTATGCTGCAGAGGTACGTGATGCTCTCAGATCGTGACAAGGCTTTCGCTCAAGTGTCTTGGGTGACGGTCGGTCGAAGGCGCTCATTTTAAAAGCAATCACGTAGCGTGCAAATATGCAAGATTAGATTCGACGACGATCACCGTCGGCTTTCTCTTCCGCCAGCTAGTGTCGTCCAGCGTGTTGTATTTGTCCGTCTGGCTTCGATCGTAGATGTAGACTTGTACTTGGGGACACACTACTTCCCGAAGAAATCTCAATCACTGTATACTGCACTTGCCAGACTCTTCCTGCCCATCCCAAGAATTGAATTTCTGTCGCGACGGGTTTTGATCCACCGTCCTTTCGCTTTCGGCTTTACTGCTGACCTCAGAACGCGGGTCAGGATCGGTCAATTGTTACATCTTCAGGGCGGCTAGCAGTGTCGGAGATCCCACTTCGACACACGCTCCTTGCGCTCCTTGCGCTCCTCCGTTCACGGCCCTCAATTTTTGGTGCAGGAGAGAACGGTTCGCCCCCTCCCCCCTTGCCACATTGTTCCAATCCCAGCCATTTGCTAACGTTATTTGAACCAAGACGAACTATGCGACATGATCTTAGAATTGAAGGGTTTTTTGACGCTAGCTGAAGTAGCTCGCCTTACCGAATTGAGCCGGCAGCTAAAATTTGTAGCTGGGCGCCTGTCAAATCCGCACAACCTGACCAAAGACAATCTGCAAGTAGATCACGGCGATCCGAAATATTCGGAGTCCGTGGAAATAGTTGCAGCCGCATTTTCTCGCTCGCACGAGTTCCAGGAGTTCGCCTTTCCAAAGCGCATTGCCCCGCCACTTTTGTGTCGCTACGAACCAGGCATGAAGTATGGCGCGCATGCAGACGCCGCGAGCATTTCGTTGGCAAATGGTACTCTCCGATCGGATGTTTCCTGCACGGTATTTCTCTCAGACCCAGCGACCTATGCAGGCGGCGAACTTGTTCTTCATGCCGGGACTCGCCCAATCGTCTTGAAGGGGGTTCCCGGCGAGGCGATCTGTTATCCATCCACCTTCTTGCATGAAGTCCGACCCGTCCAGTCAGGCGTCCGCCTCGTGTCGATCACATTTATCGAGAGTTTCGTCAAAGACGAGCATAGACGCTCCCAGCTCTACGAGCTCAATGAAGTCGGTGCGCTCGAGGGTCTGAAAATGAGTTGGGAAGGTCGTGTAAGACTTGAGTGTGTCCGCCAGAACCTCATGCGAATGTGGTCGGATTCATAGCAATTCCGCAATGACTGGGTAACGCCTGCCGCAGGTCTCGAGGAAGCGCAGGCCCTTTTTCAGTTCGTCGGCATGTTCCTGTCGCGCCAGGGCCAAGATTTCGGATCGAAACTGAGGTGAATATTCGAACTCTGGCGCTTTTGAGTACCTAGTCAGAGCGGGACTGCGCACGATTCCCGTCAGGAAATCTCGCGAGACCGCTATCTCCAAGTGTCCGGTGACAGACTTCATCGTTGCAGCGAGATCTCGCAGCATCTCGTCGAAGTCAATCGCGAGTATCCGCGCTCCGAGCGCGCGCATAGCGATGCGTTGGGTCAGCCGTTCTACCAGCCAACTGACCGCAGCCAGTTCGCCAATAGACAACGCAGACAAAGGCGGTGCGGGCTCACCGACAATTTGTTGGAAGCGTTTGAGCCGGCCAGGACCATGTCCCTTTAAGTCAATTGCTGCATTGGCACCCGCCAGCAGCGTTGCAAGATAAGTCTCTGGACGGACATTCAGGTATACCGCCTTGGCGGACGGCCATGCGGTCATGAGGTTCGTAGAAAATCGTGAGACGACACTTGTTGCTTTTAGAACTACGGACTGCGTCGATCCAAACCCCCTACTCCAGAGTCGCAGAAACGTTTCGAGGCGCGCTTCTAGTTCCGCCGGCTTAAGTGTGGAATTGCCAGCTTCCAGCACGTCGTAACCGTCAGCCAACGTTCGCAGCGGCACTGGTTCACGCAGCGGGAGCACCTGGCCAGTCTCGTCGAGCAGACGGCTGAGCAAAGTCGATCCGACGTGACCAGCGTGAAATATAAAGTGTAGTGGTCGGGAGTTCGTGGGTATCGACATCGCCCGAGCGAGATCAATGTAAGGTACCCATTGTCCCCTGGTCATTGGCGATAGAATTCGGTCGTCGAGGAAACTCGCGCGACGATACTCAGTTTCGGCTAACGCGATCAGAAGTACGACGTCGCGGCTGAGATCGAACTTCTGAGGATAGAGATCAGGTGTGTTCAGCGAGACAGGGCGGGCACTATTCATAGCTGGGCTCGAGACCTTCGATCAATCGAGAAGCAATCTCCGCTGGATGAGCGGTGATACGTTGATCTTCTCCAGAAGGTTCGTCTTAGAGCCACGCTTGTCTCCATTTGGCCGCCGAAACTCTTGTCGCGGACCGCGCCCAGCCACCGACGGCAAGCGAGTCGCTGGCTATTTCCCGGTTCTCTGCGGCGAGGGTCTCACCGCGCGCGAACATGCTTGCAAGAATTGGATGAGCCAGTCAAAACAAGTTTGGCCAAATTCACCGAGGAATCGTCGGACTGAACATGCTAAATCCGATTCACGAACTCGTTGAGTCAGTGCAGTCACTCATGAATATCTGAAATTCGTCAAATTAAAACGCGGCTCGAGAAACACGAGCAATATGTCTAGGCTGTCATCGACCGGATGGGCCGAGGTCCGAAAGTCATGCGAACCAGTGTCCGCCGGAATATCAACTTGCCCACTCAGTTCGCTATGTAATTTTCAGCGACGCGCACGCGCCACTTTCACATGACAGTCAATTTCCAGGCGTCGAGAAGAGCAAACCGTGATTGCTCTGCTCCTTGACGAAGTTCTGACCGTCCTTCTGTTCGTTGTCCCACGCTCGCTGAGTCTGGCAGACGCGATGGGCGCCAAAGCGCGTACCGGTCTCGGGTGGGCTGGATTTGCAAATGATCGTGTCTGGCGATGGATTATTTGCATTGGCGGCTGTGGTAGCGGCGGGAACCGCGGTCGGTGTCGCCGGAGTTCCGGCGGTAGTTGAAGGCTCCGCTGAACTAGACGGGACCCAAATCAAAGTCATACCAGCGGCAAAATACATGGCATGTGTCCCGCGCATATTGCCTCTCCAAACCTTAGCACCATAGGCATTTTCCTAGACAATTTATTGCAACGCAAGGACGATTTCGGATCGCACTCGGCAGCGAATTCGGACGGCTTCAGACCTACTTTCTCCACAATTGTGTTTCTTGAGCCACTTTTGCCGGGTTGCCAGTCTAACGTGAATGGCGCGATGGCCCTGAAGAGCTCACGACGATCGCGTCGAAATAAAGTCGTCGTGCCCTAGCAGGGCTAAGCGACCGGTCCAGTAGATGCAAGGTTGGCGGCAATGGCCGCGGGGAGGGCGTTCCAGCCCGTCCGAAGGAAAGCGATCCCGCGATGCCTCAAGCGTCGGTTGATGCGGCCCATTATCTTAAATTCATAGAAGATATTGATCGCGGTCAAATGGTTCGCCTGCGACGCATAACGAATTCGCGTCCCTCTGACCACGCACCGTGGCGATGACTTGTGATAGACAATTTCTCGTTGCCAGCCGTTCCGCCGCGGTGCCCGCTGTTCCCTGTCGGATTGGCAGGCTGCATCCGCGCCTGTGATGGTCCAGTTAAAAATTGCTTGGACTACGGCTTGAATTTTTTAGGAATCGCGGCGGCCTCTGCAGGCGTCAACTCGGTCATCGTATTGACGATGCAGGGGACGGGAATCCCATGCGGCCCGCTCACAACTTTGATATCCCAATCTAGCGCAGTGCAAACGCTGCCGGATCCACGAAATTTCGTAACGAGAGATGCCCCCGGCCAAGTGAGACTGCGACACTGCGAGGACAAGTCCAGCCTAAAGTAGCGTATTCTGCCCACTCGGATGTAGATGGTCTTCGGATTGAGAGCCCTCCAATTCTCAAATTGCGAAATGAAGAAACAGCTGTGCCGCACAGAGGATGGCTCGGCTGCATCTGCGCTGCTCGGCGCCGCTGAGAGCAACAGCATTGCGACGAACATAATTGACGTTGCCCTTACAGTCATCGAGAACCCTCGATTTTGAGAACAGCCAATATTAATCCCAGGGCGCACGTCTCGTCAGCAAGTTTTGGTGGCGAGCCAAGTCTTCAACCGTTTCGAACTGATCACAAGATCGTGTTGATTTCAGCCGGTCACACCCAGCGCTTGAACCACAGCGGGTCAGGTCAGTTATGCCGTAAAGTACTTGCTGCACGCGCCCGAGCTGGAGTTCGGTGGCAAGTGCACCACACACAAGACACATAAGTTCGGCGCCAAGACCATTATTGTCGGAATACCATCCCAAGGGCAGCCAATTCGCCAACCATGGGACGCCACCTGGCAGGCTGGCAAACGGCTTGGGTGTGGGAGAGGCATGTCGGGCAAAATACAACGCCCGAATACGAGTTCTGCGTCTTCATTTCTGGTCGAGAGTGACGCACGAGGCCGATAACCAAATCCAAGATGAGGCCCCTGTCGGCCATCGAACCCGTCATCGGACATGTGAAACACAAGCACTTTGTGGTTCGAAATTAGTTCACGCATCAATCAGGCGCGGCCGCGAATGCGATACCCGCCGCCGGATACAGCGCCCCATTCCTCCGCCGCTTATCGAGGGTTTTGTGGCAACAAATCGTCACCGATCTGATGTTCGCGTTTCGGCGTATTGGCGCCTGATGATGAGCTCTCGAGGGACAACGATTTCGTCTCCAGCAACTATCCACCAGCCAGTGCAACAACACTCTCCCGCCACAGCCGGAGCGCGTGTTCCAACGGCTCGATCCCCTTCTCCCGCCACCAACTTGCTTCATTGCCGAAGGCATGCAGCTCGTTGTGATGCACCGCACAGAGCGGCACGGTAAACTCGTCGCTGACTTTCTGCGAGAGACCGCGGGGTTGGGCAAAGGTGATGTGATGAGCGTGGCAGGGAAGAGCCTCGCAGACGAGACAAGGCTTGCTGGCGACAAACTGCAAATGTGCCTTGCTGCGCAAGCGCCGCTCGCTGGGAACCAGAAGCGCGCTTTTGTCGATCGAGAAGCCGCCTGTGATCTGCGAGCGCCGTGTCGGCGCAGGTTCCGACTTGAGGTGAACGGCGTCGCCATCCTCGGAGGCGCCGTGGCGGGATACCACCTGACCAACACGCGGTGCGGGACCAGCCGGCCTGCCCGCGCGCACGACTCGTTCTTTGAGGCTGGCGAGTGGATAGCCTGGCACCGGGACAAACGGCCCATACAAGCGCGTTGCTTGGCTCGCCACGGGTTCGGTTGATTCCTGTTCCTCGGCGGCGCCGATGTCAGCAGCCTGCGCATCATCCATCTCGGAGGACGTTTCGGCCGCCGTGTTGGGTGCGTGTTCGCAAATTGCTGCCAACTCCGCGCGTCGTTGGGTGATCAACCGCTCCAGAATATCGGCATAATGCTCGCCACGCTGGGTCGTCAGGTCGGACAGGGCACGCAAGGCGCCGATGGTATGGGCGTTGTGGTGCTGCAGGCACAGGACTTCGTTAAGATCGCTTGCAGCGTCCAACAGCTGACGCAGGCCGGAACAAAAGCCTTCCGGCGAACGCAGTTCGATTGCGCTGCCGTCACTGGCGATGAGCCGATAGCCCCTGATTGACTGTCCTGAAGCAACTGCCTCAGATGTCTGCGCTGCGCCGCCAAATCCCAACGCGATGGTCGTTGTCGCTGTAGCCGATTGAGACCGAACATCTCCTGCACCCGCGGCTCCAGCCTCGTTGCTGTCATGAGCCGTTGCCGTCTTGTGTGCCGCACTGATGCTGCTCGTGTCCCTCGACCCAGTACGGTGGCTAGTGACCTGGCTTCGAAGCGTCCCCGTTCGAGCTGCTGGCCGCTGTTCCTTGTCATAGAGCATCAACCCAAAGCGGCTGCCGAAAGTCGCCAGCGCCCTTTTGGTGGCATCGGTCTCAGCGGCTTTGAGAGCCCGCTCATGGGCATCTCCGGCTCTGGCGGCGGATGCCTGACCAAAGCCCGTCCCCTCGCGGACGATGGTGATCGCATTGGCCCTGACGCACACCCGCACCCGGGCGACATAGCCGCAAGAGGTGCCATCTCGACGACTGCGCTCAAAGGCGCGTTCAAAATGCACCATCTCGCGATCCCAGCCGTCATAGCCAAAGATGCGATTGGCCTCATGAATCGCAAACCAACCTTCGATGTAAGAAAGGGTCTTGCCATCCTGCTCACGTCTGTGAACCCGGACGCTGTCGAGCGGGGTTGCCAGCTTCTTGAGCTGGTGGCGAGCGAAGCCGGCGCTCATCGGGTCGAGACCGTGATGTAGGACTGGCCCTGGACAAGGCTGGCACCTTCGACAGTACGACCCTGTTTGAGGGCCTCGGTGATACCGGCCCGGTTGGGCTTGGGTGGCTGGGGGATCAGATAGTCAGACGACAGCTTGCTCTCATCGCTGATCTCAAGCCGCACCGCGCCTTCTGAGAGCGAGACCGTAAAGTCGACGGTTTTGAGCCTTCCCATCCCCGCCGAGCCCAAGGCCCAGGCTGCGAGCTGGCGCTTCTTTTGATGGCGCTCTTTGAGCCGGGAAAGTCGTCCGGCCATGGCATCCGCTCTGATCTTAAGCCCTGCAATCATCGCCTCGTCCTCGACGCTGGAGCGGACGATCTCCTCGATCATCTGCGGCAAATCTGAGAGACCCTCCAGCGTATCCGTCAGGGTCTCGTCATCGAGGTTGGCATAGTCCTCTTTGAGCTGGATCTGCAGGGCCCGGTACTGGGCTGCTTCGGTGCGTAACAACTCATTGTTCATGATGCTTGCTCCTCTGAGGTTGATGCAGGCGCGAGTTCGCCCCGCAGTCTGTGAAGGGTGGGAAGCAGGTCGGTGATCAGGTCGACGGCTGACATGACCGCATCCTGGGTCATCCCGTCGGCGACAGCTTCGGATCGAAGTCTGTCGGCGAGGTCATCGCGGATCAGCGGCGATGCGCGACTGCCTTCGACGACGAATAAAAGGTGACGCAGATAGTCGAGCCGCTTTGCCGCTGGCACAGTCTGCAAAAGCTGCTTCAGTCTTGGCTCTTCGACACCAAGCTGCACCAGGCACGCGCGGCCGGTGCGCGTAAAGCCGTCAAACGCATAGGCGGGCACGCCGGAGATCAGCGGCACCGATGGAAGCGGTTCGGGAATCGCCTCGCCCAGGCCACCACAGGCCTCGGTCGCCCTGATGGCGAGCGGCAACAAGACGGGAAGCAAACAGCGCGACAGCCGCACGCCCTTGAGGCAGAGCTCAATGAGCCCTTCATCGACCAGGCCCTCAGCTGCCATTCTGGCGAGAGCCCGCTCGCAGGCCTCGTTCGACACCACCCGGAACGAGCGGCGGGGAACAGCCTGTTCGCAAACCGCGATCAGGCGAGAGGCCTCGTGCACCAGCGGCGCCACCACAGATGCGAGAGGCCCCTGTTCCAGGGCTCTCAGCCGGCTGTGGTCTCCAACCATTGCCGCACCCAAGCCATACAGATCATCGAGCCTGCGGTCCTTGGGGAGATCACAGAGCAACGCAAGCAGATAGCCGAGCACGCGCTCTTCGCCCTGCACCAGACGGAACGCCTTGCTTGCCGCCACCGCCACGACACGGGCGGTCACACCCAGATCAACAAGGCCAAACTCTTCAAAGGCACAGACACAGAGCCTTCTCCACAGACGTTCGGGATCGCTTCGCAGCAAAAATCGCCCAGCAGCGAACGCAAACTGGAACTCGCCGCGGCGAAGGGCTTTTTGCAAACACGAACTTGCAATATGGACATCGGGAAAGTTGGCGCTAAAGCGGTCAACTTGATCCTGATCCGTGTCGGGCTTTGCCTCAGCGAGCTCCGCCGCCACACGGTCGCGATAAAATTGCAGCGAAGCCAAATGATACGCCGAAGAGCACATGGAAAAAGCGTAGCTGAATGGCGACGACGGCAAAGAGAAAAATCATTTTTCGCAAGAATAATTTAGCGCAGCAGCGAGTTCAGCCGGATCGATGTCTCCCGGACTTTTTGATCGCGCTTGGCGCACGCGACCAGAGCTTGGTCGTGTCGCGCGAATGACGAGCTTTGGACTTTTGCCGGCAAGTACGATGTTAACATCGGCTTTGATCTGGCGAAACGTGTCGTTCAGCAACGCCTGAAACGTCGCCGCATCTTCGTTCCTTGGCAATCGGAAGCGGCTTTTGCGAGGCACCTCCAACATCGCCTTGCGCAAATCATCGTAGCTGGTGGCGCCCACAGAAAGTTGGTGCAAAATCTTCAGCGTTTGCGCTCTGGCGATGACGCCAAGCTGGTCTTGCTCGCGCGCCTGACCATTCTCACAAAGAGCGAGGTCGTGCTCAGCGACTGATAGAATTCGCTGGAGCAGCATGGCAGTGCGCACACGCTCAGGTGCTTCACGCTGCGCCCTTGGGAGAAACTCAGGCTCCGGCATCGGGGCGGCGCGCTGCAAACTGACCTCAAATGTGGTGGAGCGCACGCGCCAGCCAACGGGCCTTTTTGGCGTGTTGACGACGCGCCGTGAGATATGCGTCGCCAACAGCTCCTTTGGCACCAAGGCCGAGAGCGCGATAAATTGGCGCTCCAAGCCCCTTCGATAGCTCGCAACCTCCTCGCGGCTGAGGTGCAAATGGGTCCCAGCGCGCGCCTTGGTGATGGCGTCGGCAAAATCTGAGGGCGAAGCAAGACCCCTCAGCGCAGCCGTGATCATGGCGATCTCGCCTTCATATTGCGCACAGCGCGCGGCGTCTTCTCGCGACTTGGGCCTTAGCCTGATCTGGTCGGCGCGCTTGATATAGGCGCGCTCAAGCTTTTTGGCTGCCAACGCGTCGATCGTCTGAAGATTACGGCGACGACGATCCAGATGCTTTTGCTCCAGCCGGTTCCAAAGCGCGCGCAGCTTTTCGCAGCGACACTCGAGCTGTTGGCGCAACTTCGTCGCGCACCAGCTCTCCACCTCGCTTACCATTTGCCAAGATCTTTCAGCTCAGAAACAAGTTCGGGCCGGCGCGAGACCAGCCGTAACAGCCGCGCCATGGCTGTTCCTATGACTTCGGTTCCACTTTCATATTTTTGGAACGAACGGGACCCGCCACCAAAGATGCGCGAGGCTTCGCGCTGGGAAATGCCAAGTCCTTCTCTCAGCTCTTTGATCTGCTTCGGCGTTGGCAGTCCAAGGGCCTTACGCTTGAAACGACGTAGTGCCTCTTGAAAGTCGCGCGCGTCCTTTGGCGTCATTGCCCAACAGCCATCGGCGCGGCGCGTCAGTCTGCGCTTGAGGGGAAATTCATATCGACCGAAGTGATGGTGCACTGTGACGATCTTGATCTCACCGCCCGGCTGCTCGCATTCAGAAACAACTTTTACAAACATAGTCTACTCTTTCGTGTGCACCTTCCTCCCTTCCGGTGATCTGTTACGATGAAAACTTTGCTCCAGCGTTTGGGATTTTGCAAATCTTTGAAGCAGGCTGATCGGCACAATGCGGACACAAAGATGAACGGAGCCGCGCTTCTGTAGACTAACGTGAAGAGCCGCGTCGTTGCCGTTCCGCGCGTTGCAGAATTGCTTAACGAGATTCTGGAGCGTGGATCGCGCCCGTGTTCCCGAAGGGACATTGCGGGCGACCACAGTCAGACTACTCGCAATGAGGTCATGGACAGGACGAGGATCGCACGACGCTTTGATGCTTTGCGCGTTGGAGTTTTTCACCATGAAGTCGGCTGAGAAGCCGCAAAGTAGCCGTCGCGCACCAACACACATGCCTGCGCGACCTGACACGTTCAGACACCGTGTCCGTCCAGATGAGTGGCGGCGTATCGCCCTGCACGCCCATTCCAATCGTCGCTCAGGACGGATCGGTCCTTTGCGGGCCGGCTGCATCTTCGCCGCCTGGCTCGCACGCTCCATCCCAATCGCCGTTCAAGACCCATCGGTCCTTTGCGGGCCGGCTGCTGCTTCACGGTCCGGCTCTCGTGCCCTACCCCGGGCGCCGTTCAAGACGCTTCGGCTCTTTGCGAGCCGCCCGCTTCCTCTCGGCCCGAACCTCAAGGCGCCGACCAGAACAGGCTCTGACCCAAGTTTGCTGTTCGCGATGCGATTCTAGAGAGGCGCGGTCCCTTGAGGACCACAACATCAATCGCGAGGAATCACTTTTCGGCCTAACCCGGGCGCCCGACCGGCGCTGGCGACCAACGCCCTCAAATCCAAGCCCAACTTCGGCGTTTCGGACGCCATGCATTTCTGGGCTAAATTTGACACACTTTCACGATTTTCGAATCCTGTCCCAAAAGGTGTCCAGCTGCCCAGTTGGGACACGATGAATTCTGAAGATCGATCGTAGGTTTCCTTTTATTTTTAAATAGTTACGTGACCGACGGGCCTAAACCGTCCCAAAGATCACCTATCCATGAGAGTTCAAAAATTTGCGCCCGGCCCTCTTAGTGATTGGCAAAACAGCGACCAGAAAACCGATGCGCAAATTTATCCAGCTTGTGCACAGGGCCAGAGGTCAAGCGGTGCCCGGGTTCGCTCAAATTTTCTTCACCTGACGCCAACCCAACAGGACGCGCATCGCATCACCGAGATCGCTACTGCGGCAGGTTTGTCGCCCGAAGTTCCACGCCGCCCCTCGGCAGGTCGCTCACCGCGCCGACGACGGCGCGCACTGGCGCCGCGTTCATCAGCGTGACGAAGCCCTGCACCGCTCTTGCGCTGGCTTCCGAATTGCCGAACAGATCACCGACCACGTCGAACAAATTCTTCTGCCGCGGATAGAAACGGAACGCGACGCGTTCGCTCGGCGCGATGCCGGCCAACTTCTTGGCGGCGTCGGTTGCCGTCCACAAACCGCCGAGTTCATCGACCAGCCCATGCACCTGCCCGTCGGCGCCGGACCAGACCCGACCCTTGGCGACGTCCTGCACCTGGGCCAGCGGCAGCTTGCGCCCCTTGGCCACCTTGGACGTAAAGTCGGCATAAATGACGTCGACTTCGCGATTCAACGCCGCGAGCTGGTCGGGCGTGTAGGGCTGGAATTCCGAATCGTAGAGCGCGTTATGCCCGACGCCGACCGAATCCGTGCCGATGCCCGCGAGCGCCAGGCTGCGGTTGATCGAGACCTTGCCGGTCAGAACGCCGATCGACCCCGTGATCGTTCCTGGTTCGGCGACGATGCGGTTGGCTGACAGTGAGATGTAATAGCCGCCCGACGCGGCCACGCTGCCCATGCTGACGACCACTGGTTTGCCGGCCGCCTGGGCTTTCTTGACTGCATCGAGAATTTGGTCGGAGGCGGAAACCGAACCGCCGGGCGAGTCGACCCGCAACACGATCGCCTTCACCGACTTGTCCGCCGCGGCGGCGCGGATCGCCTTGGAAAGATCGTCGCCGGCAATGACGTTATTGGCGCCGAAGAAACCGCCGCCGGCCGAGCCGTCCTGTATCTCGCCGGCCGCCTGGATCAAGGCGATGCGCGGACCGGAGGCAAAGTCGCCCCCCGCCTTCGCCACGCGCACAAACTCCGGCATCGGCACCATTTTGGCCCCGTTTCCGGCGCGCGCGAGCGCCGCATTTTGAGCGTCGTCGTCATAGCCGATGCGGTCGATCAGGCCCGCGGAGCGTGCATTCTCGGTGAACTGGGGACTCGCATCCAAAGCGGCGACGACCTTGCCCGGAGTCAGGTGACGATCGGCGGCAGCGCCCGACGTCGCCGTGTCGTACCAGGACTGCATCAGCCGGGTCAGCTGTTCGCGGTCGGCCGGCGTCATGTTCTTTTCCATGAACTGATCGGCCGCGCTCTTGTAGTCGGAACGCTTCACGATTTGCGGATCGGCCTGGATCTTGTCGAGCAGTCCGCGCAGGAAGATCTGTCCGCCGCCCTCGCCCGCTGCGGTGAACGGCGCATTGGGCTGCATCCATATTTGATCCGCAGAGGCCGCGGTCAGATAGTCGCCGAGCCCCGTCGCCAGAAAGCCCTGGCTGTGCGCAATGACGAATTTGCCGGACTTGCGGAATTTCTTGATCGCCGTTCCGATTTCCTCGGCCTCTGCGATGGTCAGGTTCGCACTGCCGACGCGGATCGAGACGCCCTTCACGCGCCGGTCGCGTTCAGCGGCGTCGAGTCCCAACACGACGTCCATGACAGTGACGGGTTGATTACCCAGTGACAAGTTCACGTTGGAAGAATCCAGGATTGGATGGCGCAGGTCGAGCGCGAGCACCATGTTGCCCGGCAGGCCATCGCCCTGGAACATTGCGATGGCGACAAGGACCGCCGTCACCAGGACGATGAAGACCAAGAATTTGGCGATTCCATTGAGGACGCCCAAACTGATCGACTTGGACCAGCGAAGAAACGCGACCATGCGACTTGACCTCCGGGTGACGGCAAATGATGTCCGCCGTTATATGGAGCGTAGATTAAGGAAGCCCAAGGGCGGGGTCCTGGAAGGCTGCAGCGAGACCCGCCGTATTGAACGATAACCATCTGAATTTGAGAGGTTATTTCTCCGACTATTAATTCAGTGTCCGCGTCCGAGAGCCCTGGCTGAAGACGACACGGAGCCTCGCGCGGACCGCGGGCGTTTGTGCCAAATCGGCGCCGATTTCAGTGGGGCGGTGCCCCAAGGCTACCACGAAGGCAGCGATTCGAACGGATCTGCGCCCCGCAGCGAATGGCGAGACGAAATGCTCCTGCGCAACTCAAGCATCTTCCCAAACGGAGCAAATGTCGCAATTGGCCATAGACTGACCTACCCGCCCGAAAGCGCTGGTACTGGCGATACGGCGTTCGTACAATGTTGCAATCAAACAACAATATCTGAGCATGGTGCTGTTGCGCGAAGAACCCGCAGGAGGGCCTGACGCGCATCGACCGGGCTGCCAGATCGGGCGACGACATCGCCTGCCTGCTTCGGGCGGGATTGAGTGCCATGGGCACGCTTGTGCCGCAAGATTGGGATGCAGCACGCGACTGGCTCGTCGAAGCCGCGCGGCTCGGCAACTTGCGGGCGCTGACTTAACTGTCCCTGCTGCTGCCCGAGTGCTACGAAGACAGAAACGCATTCGCCGGGCGCGCCGCGGCTGCGGGCTATGCACCGGCGCGGGCGTTGCTCGCGTCGACATCCAGCGATGCCGAATTGGATTTCGATCGAGCGCGATCCGCGCTCGATCTGGCGGCGCTCGCCACTCCGCCAGATCATGAGACGATACTCGCCTCGCCGCCCTGCTGTTGTCGAGACGTTTCCTTCCTTGTCTTGGTGCCGCTACATTTGCGCTTTGGCCGAACCGACGCTCAAGCCCGCGACTCGGCGCGAATTCGCGGCGGACAGGGCAGGCGGCGCCGACGCGCCGGCGGAATGAATTGAGCGTCTCCGAAGCACAACAGTCTTCGACCAAGGCCCGCGGCCCGCTCTGGCGGTTGCTTCCGCTCATCCGAAAGCATGGCCGGTCGTTCTGGGGCGGGATGTTCTTCATCTGCCTCGGCCGCGTGTTCGAAGCCGGGATGCCGCTGTTCGTGCGCCAGGGCGTGAACCGCATGGCGGGACATGACTGGAATTTGCTCGAACCGGTTCTCGGCATCCTGGCGCTTGCCATCGTGCGCTACATCTCCGTTGCCTATGGCCGTCAGCTCGTGCGTCTTGTCGGCGTCACAGTCACCTACGACATGCGCGAGCGCCTTTATTGGCACTTCGAGCTGCAGGGTCCGCGATTTTTTGCGCGCTTTCCGACCGGCGATCTCATGGCGCGCGCCATCAACGATCTCAATCTGGTCCGTCAGCTGATTGGCGTTGGAAGCCGCACACTGATCGTGCTCGGCTTCTCCGGTCTTGTGGCATTCGCCTTCATGCTTTTCCTGTCGATGAAGCTGACCTTGTGGCTCATTCCGGTCATGCCGTTCATCGCCGGCATGGGCTATTTCCTCTCCAAGCGCATCTACGAACAATCGACGATTGTGCAGGAAGGGTTCTCCTCATTGTCGGAGTCCGTTCAGGAAAATCTCAACGGCATCCGCACGATCCAGACGCACGCGCAGGAAGACCGCGAGGTCGCGCGTTTCAAGGCGGTCTCCGGCGCGTACGCCGACAATTACTTCCGCCTGATGGTGATGAACGCGGCGCTGAACGCCTGGATGGTCGTGTTTACCGGCGTCGCCGTCGTCATCATCATGGGCTTCGGCGGTTATCAGGTTCTGCACGGCGAAATGACGGTCGGCACCTTTACCGCCTTCACGCTCTATCTCGGCATGGCGGTCGCGCCGATCCAGCAATCGGGCCAGATCGTTTCCATGTTCCAGCGCGGCTCATCGGGCGCGGCACGCTTGTTCGAGATTCTGGACTACGAACCGGAAATCCGCGATGCGCCAGAGGCGACGCCTCTAGACAAGATCGGCGGGGACATCAAGCTGCAGCACCTCTCCTACACCTATCCGCGCCGCGCTTCGGCCAAGGACGCGCGCGGCACCGATCCCAGGGCGCTTGCCACCGGATTGGCGGCGCTCGATGACGTTTCGCTGCATGTGAAAGCCGGCGAGACGATCGCGATCCTTGGCCGCGTCGGTTCGGGCAAGTCTACCCTGCTGCGGTCCATCGTGCGCTTGCTCGATCCTCCGCCCGGCACCGTCTATCTCGACGGTCGCGACATCCGGCTGTTGCCGATCGCGCAAGTGCGCGGCCAGATCGCGCTGGTGCCGCAGGACCCATTCCTCTTTGCCGACGAACTCGGCCGCAACATCTCCTATGACAATCCCACGCGCGAGGCGGACGAGATCTGGAACGCCGCCGAAGCCGCCGATCTCGAAGACACCATCGATCGCTTTCCGGATCATCTGAAGACGCTGGTGGGCGAACGCGGCGTGACGCTCTCCGGCGGCCAGAAACAGCGCACCAGCCTGGCGCGCGGATTGATCCGCGACACGCCGGTGTCTGCTGCTAGACGATTGTTTTTCCAGCGTCGACACCGAGACCGAAGAACACATCCTCTCCCGGCTGAAGGAATTGCGTGCCGGCCGCACCACCATGCTCGTGTCGCATCGCGTGTCGACCGCGCGGCATGCCGACCGCATCGTCGTTCTGGACGCCGGAAAGGTCGCGGAACTGGGAACGCATGCCGAACTTCTCGCCAAGGGCGGGATCTATGCCAACTTCGCGCGCGTGCAGGGCCGCCGCGAAGAGCTGGTCCACGAACTCGAGCGCGAGACCGGTCACCCTGTCGAGGCCGTGAAATGACCGACACGACCGCCGGCCAGATTCCCGCCGCACCGCGCCGCATGAAGGGCGCGTTCGACGACGACGTTTACGGCAAGAACCTGGATGTCGGCCAGGTTTCGCGCCTGATGCGCTGGATGCGACCCTATCGTGGCCAGGCGATCGCCTCGCTCGTGTTGGTGTTGCTGGCGGCCGTGGCATCGATCATGGCGCCGACGGTGATGAGCCGCGTGCTCGTCGACGGTATTGTGCTGAAGCACCAGGGGCCGGTGCTCGCCGATCTCGGCCAGGAAGCGTTCAACCACTGGATCGCGGTGACACTTTCGGTGACGCCGCTCATCGCGGCCTGCATCCAGTACATGCTCTGGATTTTGCTGGCCGCCGCGCTCGGCCGCGGCTTCGGCATCCTTTTCGGCCGCGCCACGCTGAACACGCTGCGCGACCTGCGCTGCGACCTGTTCGAACATCTGGAGCATCTGCCGTCGAGCTTCTATGACCGCGTCGCCGTCGGCCGCGTGATGACGCGCGTCGCCAACGACGTCGAGACCCTGTTCGAACTTTTCGCCGGCTTCGGCCAGCTCGCCGGCCAGTTCGTGCCGTTCTTCGTCGCCATCTCCATCATGCTGACGCTGTCGCCGGCTTTGACGATCGAGCTTTTGCCCGTGATGCCGGTTGCGGGCCTCTTCACCTGGCTGTTCCGGCGCATGTCGCGGCCACTCTATCGCGTCATCCGCATGACAGTGTCGCGGCTGAACGAGAACCTGCAGGAAAATCTTTCCGGCATGGAGGTGGTCCAGCTTTACGGCCGCGAGAAGATCAACTTCGAACGCTACAGCGCCATCAACAACGAAAATCGCGTCAGCGAAACCCGCGCGCTGACCATCGAAAGCTTCTATGGGCCGTTCATCGACGGCATGAACTACATCGGCATCGCGGTGATCGTGTGGTTCGGCGGCCACCTGGTGTTGGGGGGCACGATGACCGTCGGCGTGCTGCTCTTGTTCACGCAGTTCCTCGACATGCTGTTCCGCCCGATCGTCGCCATGGGCGAGCAGTGGAACATCGTTTTCCGCGCCATGGCGAGCGGCGAACGCATTTTCCAGGCACTCGACTGGAAGGAAGCGCTGAAGGAACCCGAACATCCCGTCGCCCTGCCCGCCAGCCTCGAAGGCAAGGTCGAGTTCCGCCACCTGACGTTCGGCTACATTCCCGAGCATCCGATCCTGAAAGGCGTCAGCTTCACCATCAATCCGGGCGAGCGCATCGCCATCGTCGGGCCGACTGGATCGGGCAAGACGAGCCTTATCCGCCTGCTCTGCCGCTTCTACGACGTGCCCGACGACAGCATCTTCCTCGACGGCATAGACATCATGCAAATCCGGCCCGCCGATATTCGCCGGAGAATCGGCGTGGTGTTGCAGGATTTCCACATCTTCTCCGGCACGGTCTACGACAACATCGCGCTATCCGATCCGCGCATCACGCGCGAAGTGGCGGAGCACGCGGCAAAGCTCGTTCATGCCGATCCCTTCATCCGAGCGCTGCCTCAGGGCTATGACACGCCGCTCAATGAGCGCGGCCGCAATCTCAGCCACGGCCAGCGGCAGCTTCTCGCCTTCGCGCGCGTTCTCGCCATGAACCCGGAAGTCCTGGTGCTCGACGAAGCGACGGCCAGCATCGACACCGAGACCGAACTGGTGATCCAGGACGCGTTGCTGAAGCTGACCGAGGGGCGTACCTCGGTCATCATCGCGCACCGCTTGCAGACGATCAAAGACGCACACCGCATTGTGGTGTTGACCGAGGGGCATGTTCGCGAAATCGGCACGCATGAAGAGCTCATCGCCAAGGGCGGTCTCTACAACACGCTTTACGAGCTGCAGTTTCAGGAAGCAGCCTCGCTCTGATACAAATGTGCCGCGGCAATGCGGGCGCAACATGCCATGGCTTCCCTTGACGACATTCTTCACTCAGAGCGAGCGACAATCGTCCCCGGCGTTTACGATGCACTTTCTGCCCGCGTCGCCGTGCGGGCGGGTGCAAAAGTTCTCTACATGACCGGGTTCGGCGTCGCTGGCGCCGGCTTCGGCGTGCCGGACATCGGCCTTGTTAGTGGTGCGGAGATGATCGAGCGGGTCGGCGTGATCGCAGGCGCCTGCGCGCCGGTGCCGCTGATTGCCGACGGCGACAACGGCCACGGCGGTCCCCTGAACGCAGCGAAACTCGCGCGCGCCTACGAACGCGCCGGCGCAGCAGCCATCCAGCTCGAGGATCAGGTGTTCCCGAAGCGATGCGGTCACATGGAAGACAAGGAAGTCGTCTCGCGCGAGGAAGCCGCGCAGAAAATTCGCGCAGCGGCGGATGCACGCTCCAGCCTGTCCTTCAAGATCATTGCGCGCACCGATGCCCGCGCAACACACGATCTTGACGAAGCGCTGAGACGCGGCGAAGCGTTCTTGAAGGCCGGTGCCGACATCCTCTTCATCGAGGCGCCGCGCAGCGAGGAAGAGCTGCGGCGCGTCGGGACGGCGTTCAAGGGGACGCCGCTGGTTGCGAACCTGGTCGAGGACGGCAAGACGCCCCTTCTGACGCCCCAAGAAATGGAGACGCTGGGTTTCCGCATCCTCCTTTACCCCATATCGGCATTGCTGACCGTCACCAAAAGGCTGGAAGAGGCGTATGATCTGTTGGTTAAAGGCGACCGTAAAAGCCTGGACAAAAGCCGCTCGACCTTTGCGCATTACAACGAGATCATGAACCTCCCGGAACTGTTGGCTGTAGCGGACAGGCTTTCGAATACGAATAAGGAGGGGTGAGGCTCGCCCGTTTTGGCGTGAAGGCGGCCCTGCACATGGAACGGAGATTTTCGATGCAATCGCGGCGCAGTCTTCTGCAACTTCTTCTCCTCGGAAGCGCGGGCGCGGCGTTGGGCATCACGCCGGCTTTCGCCAAGACCTTTGAGGTCACGCACACCGACGCGGAGTGGCGCAAAATGCTGTCGCCTGCCGAATACAACGTGCTGCGTCAGCAGGGCACCGAAGCGCCCTTCACCAGCCTGCTGCTCAAGGAGCATCGTAAGGGCACGTTCCTGTGCCGCGGCTGCGCACTCCCTCTTTTTGCCTCGACCACGAAGTTCGAAAGCGGAACCGGCTGGCCCAGCTTCTGGGCACCGTTGCCCCATGCAATCGAAACCACGACCGACAATAGCTGGATCGAAACCCGCACCGAGTTGCATTGCCGGCGCTGCGGCAGCCATCTCGGCCATGTCTTCAACGACGGGCCGAAGCCCACGGGCCTGCGCTATTGCATGGACGGCGTGGCACTGACCTTCCGGCCGGAATAGGGCCAATCTCGAATTTCCGGTTGTGTGGACGCCGCCTTCGCCGGACAATGTCCGTATGGCGACTTTCGAATCCGGCGGGCTGACGCTGGCCTATGACGATATCGGCGGGCCCGGCGAAGGCCGGCCGATCATGCTCGTCCATGGCTTCACCTCCAATCGCAAGGAAAACTGGCAGCGGCTCGGCTGGTACGGCGCGTTCGAGCGGCGGCACATCCGCATGATCGCGCTGGACTGTCGTGGACACGGCGAAAGCGCCAAGCCGCACGATCCGGCCGCCTATGGCCGCGAGCAGATGGCCGGCGACATCCTGGCACTGATGGATCACCTGCATATCGAGCGGGCACACATGCTTGGTTTCTCGATGGGCTCACGCCTCGCCCTCGCCGCCGCCCTCAAGGCTCCAAAGCGGTTTTCCACGCTCACCGTCGGCGGCGTCGGCGAGAAGCTGTTCGAAAAGCGCGAGATCGTGGGCAACCCAATGGCCGAAGCGATGGAAGCCGCCGACCCGGAGACCATCACCCAGCCGATGCTGAAAAGCTTCCGCCAGTTTGCCGACGATCAGGGCGAAGACCGGCTGGCCCTTGCGGCCCTGACGCGGGCAAAGGACGAACCCTTTACGCGCGAGGAACTCGCCAAATTGGACGTGCCCGTTCTTGTCGTCGCCGGTGCACGTGACGAGCTGGCGGGCGATCCGGAAGGCTTGGCCAAAGTTTTCCCGGATGGCCGCGCCGTCACCCTGCCCGGCTGCGACCACTTCTCCGCCATCCCACATGCGCTGTTCAAGGCGACCGTGTTCGATTTTCTGGACGGGACGCTGGCGTAGCTACTGCACCCCGTTGGCGGCGAGCATCACCGGCTTGTCGCGGTACATCGCCGGCAGCACGCGCTTCAAGGCATCGATCTTCGGCAGGTCGTTGAAGACGATGTACGGATAGGTCGGGTTGTGGATCAGGAAATCCTGATGATAGCCCTCAGCCGGATAGAAGCCGTTCAGCTTCTCGATCTTCGTTACAATCGGGGCGTCGTAAGTGCGCGCAGCGGTAAGTTGCCCAACATACGCGCGGGCGATCTTTTCCTGCATCGGCGACGCAAAGAAAATCTCCGAGCGGTAACTGCTGCCGGTATCGGGACCCTGGCGGTTCAGCTCCGTCGGGTCGTGCGCCACCGAGAAATATACCCGCAGGATTTCGCCGAACGAAACGACGCGTGGATCAAAAGCGATCTGCACCGATTCCGCATGTCCCGTCGTTTCGGTGCCGACGAGTTCGTAGATCGCCGTGGCCTTTGCACCTCCCGAATAGCCAGCGACAACCTTCGTGACGCCGCGAACATGTTCGAACACTCCCTGCATGCCCCAGAAGCAGCCGCCGGCCAGAACCGCCGTTTCGCTTGCGGGGGCCGATGCCTTTGGCGCATCTACGGACGCAACCGGCACGGCCTTGTCGATCGAATCCGCCTGCGCGCACTTGTAGATACCGGCGCCCGCCAGTGCGGTTACCAGTGTGAGAATTCCGATTCTGTGCAAAGTAGGGTTCATCGTCGTCTCCGGTCGCACTCACAATATCATACGAACCAGACGCGAACACGGTTACACGGCAGAAGCGGATCAGTTTACCAGCGCAGCGCCAGCCGGCCGAACAGCGTGCCGACCGCCACGATTCCCATCGTGTACCAGATCGCCACGAAAGGCGCGGCGCTTTCGTTGCAATGAAAGGCATATATGAACGTTTCCCTCGCTCCGGCCAGCAAACCGGCCACGGCACCGGCCAGTCTCAATCGCGTCGGCGCCAGCGACCGCAGAGCCCAGAACAGCGCGAAGAAAATTGGCGCCGATAAGATCACAATGTTGCGAGCGCAGACCTGATACGACCCGCCTACTCGGCACGACCGGGCACCCAGAATCGGGCGGGACGCAGATCCTCCTCGTTCCGCCTGCTTTCTTTTTCGCAGATGCAAAGCCGTTGCCCGAAACCTGTCCACGCGCATAGCATTGGCCATGATCAAGCGCCGACACGGCAATCTCGTCCTTCTGAAAGAGCCCGCTCCTTCAGCGTCGCAGCAGCTTGAGCGCGAGGGTTTCGCGCTTGTTCGAGACGTTCTGACTGCCGACGAAGTTTCAGCGCTCGGTGCGGAGATTACTGTCGTCTTCAACAGTTCCGATCCCGATCGTCCGCAGGACGCCCGCAACGAATTCCGCCACGGCATGCTGAATCGTTCACCACTGTCCCAGAAGGCAATCACGGCGCACGGCATCCTCGACGTCATCGAGCCGCTGCTTGGTGAGGACTGTCACGTCATCGCCAACACCGCCTGGCGCAATCAACCCGGCCATCAGGGCGGCCCGTGGCATTGCGATGCGGGGCCGCATGTGCCGCGGCCTGAGAATGTGCCCTGGCCGGACGCGATCCCCTATCCCGTGTTCGCAATCGGCGTGCATATTTTCCTGCAGGACTGTCCGCCGGAAGCAGGACCGACGGCCGTGCTGCCGGGCTCGCATCGCTCCGGGCGCTTGCCGCCGCGCGACCGCACCACGGACATGGCTCTGACGTTCGAGAACAAGCCGGCAGTGCTGCTGCCGGCACGAGCGGGCGATGCAATCCTGTTCGTGTCGGACGTCTGGCACCGCGGTACTGCGGCCCAGCCGGGCTATGGGCGCTTTTTCCTTCAGGCTCATTATGCCCGCCGCGACATCGCCCAGCGCATCGTCATGACCAGCGAGAACAACCAGGTCACACCGGACGCGGCAGCACGCGCGACCACAGAGCGCGAGCGCACGCTGATCGGTCTGCATACGCCGTTCTTCTACGACGGCTGACGCAAGCTAAATGTTGATGAGCTCTGTGCTGATGCGCGGCTCGGGCGCCTCGGCAACCACGCTGCCGTGGTCGATCATCGTGCGCAATTCACCCATCAGGCGGCGCACTTGTGCACAATCGATGAAGTCGTCGAGCGCCAGATAGATGTCGAGCTCGCCCTTGTGTGCGCCGTCGTCGGCAACCACGCTCATCTCCCGGATCGGGCAATGCTCGCGCAGTGTCTTTTCGCTCTGGTACAGGTCGAGCTTGAGAAGTGACAGGCTTTGCTCTGTCAGCTCTTCGACTTTGACTCGGTAAACGAACATCACGGACCTTCGGTTCTGCTCCCATTTCGGGAACAGGCCCAGCGTGACAAAAAAAACCTAAATGCCGGCTACGCAATCCTGTTGCATTTTATGTATTCGAAACGACCTGCAGCCGCGCTCGACGCGGATACTAAGTGACTCAAATCTCAGTCAGATCAGACTCTTCGTGCGTTCTTAACGAAGGTTAACGCGTAACGTTAACATACCCCTCAAATGAGGGGGGTGCATGTCCTTGATTCGTCAGAACTCTTTCTACTATTAATATTTCATTAACTTTCTTCGTGAGCGACCGGCGACTCAACGATCGGCGCAATAGGTTTCAGGGTGGAGCGCCAAAAAACCGGCGCTCGTGGGGTGCCTTCGGAGGGACAGAGCCAGTTCTCGATGGGGTACCGATATGCTTGCGTATGAAGAATTGAAGGGATCTACCGGCAGGCAGATCCGTTTCCGGCCACAGCGCTACGACGCGCGACTGCTCTTTCCGAACCTCGCGCCTCGCGTAAGCGTGCGCTCCACGGCGTATCGGCTGCACGACATCAGCCTGGGCGGTCTTGCCGCGCTGTCCAAGCAGACTCACGACGAACATCTCGAAGTCGGAGAGACGGTCGATCTCAGCATACAGCAGTCGGGCTTGCCGATCTTCGAATCCACGGCACGCGTGTGCCGTTCCGAGAACACGGTCTTCGGCTCGAAGGTTGCGTTCAACTTCGTCGACCGCTTCATCGAGTTCGACAAGCTGCTCACGCGCAACACGCAAGCGCAAATCGCGGCGCGCTCTCCCCTTTTCGTCAGCGAGACGAGCCAGCTTGTGCCGCAGGAATACCGCGCCTTCTGTGCGGACGTTCTGAAACTGCTGCGCGCCTATCGCTCCGTGCTGGAGTCAAATTCCAGCGTGGCGCTGGAGTTCAAGCACGGTCTCAATCAGGTCGAAGCGTTCGAGAGCTGCGAGCCGCGCCTGCTTCAGCAATGGCGCCAGCTGTGGCGCACGGGCAATGAGCTCACGCACGCCATGGTCAACGAACGCGAAGTGCGAGAAGCGACGAAGGAATTCACCGAAATGGTGCTGACGCCCGAATTGCGCCTCGGCGCCATCTGGGACCGTTCCTATGCCAAGCCGCTCGGCTATCCGGGCGATTTCGAGATCATGAACCAGGTCTATGACTGGGAGCGGCTCGGCAACAACGCCTATGAAATGCTGATGCATCGCGTCGGACTGGAAGTTGCCGAGTGCATTCGCACGCGTATGGAAGTGGTGCGTTCGCACATCGCAGATGTGGTGCATGCGCGCGGCCATGACCGGCCTGCCCGCATCACCAGTCTGGGCAGCGGACCGGCGCGCGAGATCGAAGCGTTTCTGTCCAGTCATACGGGATCGGGTCATCGCGCGGAATTTTCGCTGATCGATCAGGAGATGGACGCGCTACAATACGCCCATGAGACGACCTATCCCTACGTCCTGAACTCGGACGGCCGGATCAAGGTGCAAGGGTTGAACATTTCCTTCACCGACATCCTGCGCGGAACGCAGGGCCTCGCCGGCTTGCCGCCGCAGGATCTCGTTTATTCGGTTGGCCTGCTCGACTATCTGACGGCCCATCGCGCCAAGGCGCTGGTAAAGCGGCTCTACGACCTGCTGATACCGGGCGGTCTGCTCGTCATCGGCAATATGAACGAGTGCTCGCTCAGCAATTTCTGGCCGATGGAATTCATCGCGGACTGGTCGCTGCAATATCGGAGCGACGCCGACATGATGGACTGGACGGACGGTTTGAATGCCGCCGCGGCGTGGACCGAAACCGAGCGGACCGGCCGCGTGCGCATGCTGTTTGTGCGCAAGCCCTGATTTGTCTCAACTCGCCTGCTGCAATTGCGCAATGGGGGATGCCCGCAAACGCTCGGCTGGAAGGCGCACGACGACCGTCGTGCCCTTTCCAACCTGGCTCTGGATGTCGAATGTGCCGCCATGCAATTCGGTGAGCTTGCTTGTCAGCGGCAGGCCAAGTCCGGTACCGCCGTGACTGCGGGAGAGCACCGTCTCGACTTGCTCGAACGGACGAATGACGCGCGCGATGTCCTGCGGCGCGATGCCGATGCCGGTATCCTGCACCTGGATGAAGATGCCGTGCTCGCGGTCGGCGACGACGCGGAGCGTGACGTGACCGCCCTCGCCCGTGAACTTGATGGCGTTGGTCAGAAGATTGAGCACAATCTGGCGGATCAGGCGTTCGTCGACGTGCGCATAGATCGTGTCCGCCGCGTTGGCAAAATTCAAATTCACGCCAGCCGTGACGGCGCGGCCGCGGCACATGCGCAGTGCGTCGTCGAGGCACCGTACGATGTTGATGTCCTCTTCCTGCAGCGTAAGCTTGCCGGCCTCGGCCTTGGCGAGGTCGAGGATGTCGTTGATGATCGCAAGCAGGTGATTGCCGCTGTCGTTGATGTCCTTGACATACTCGGCGTAACGCGCGTCGCCGAGCTCTCCGAACAACTGCTTCTTGAGGATGTCCGAAAAGCCGATGATGGCGTTGAGCGGCGTGCGCAACTCGTGACTCATGTTCGCAAGGAACTCGCTCTTGGCCTTGTTCGCCTTGTCGGCTTCGAGCAGCAGCAGGTTCGCCGCCTCGTTCTTCGCCTCGATGACCTTCTGCGATTTGTAGCTGCGCCGGATGTAGGTTTCCTGGATGTAGGCGGAGAACAGGCCGACGGCCGTCGCCATGACGAGGAAGAAGTTGTTGTTGAGATAGTCCTTGAACGGGATCGGATTGATCAGCGTCGAAACGATCTGATAGAGCGCGACCAGCAACAGCGAGATGAAGACCGAATTGATGAATTGAAGGCGCACAAGCGAGCTGCCGTAGATCACCACCATGATGAGGCCGGCATAGTACAAGCTGTTGAAGGGCGGCGGCATGATCGCCGTCATGATCACGATGCCGATGCCAGGTGCGATCATCGCGAACGACAAGGCCGTCTGCGCGAATTTGTCGAAAGCCGGCACATAAGTCATCGCGGCCGCCCCCAGGAGGACCGGGCAGACGAGCGCATACCGCACGAACCACAGAGTGGCGACCATGCTGCCGCCCACCACCCAATCGAGGATGCCGAAGGTCAAGTACAGAACGGCGGCTGCGATCAGGTAGGTACGGATGAGCGTGCGGGATTCGTTGAGGGTCTCGGTGAGGTACTGCCGCTCGATCAGCGAATCGCGAAAACGCAGGCGCAGACGGTCGAGGCCGTACGCTTGGTCGGGCGTCGTGAGGCTGTTGTCGAACTGCAAAGACATCCGCGTTGCCAGGGATCTGTAAGGCGCCCCACGGCATCATCGATGCACCTAGTAAAGAATTGCATAGCGGTGAAGGTTAATACCGCTTTTCCATGTTTATCCTTTTGCAACAGGTTGAACGGAAGACGCCGTATGCTACTACCCAGCGCGTTCTTGCGCTTTGTGGAGAGAAATATGTGCCGGATCGGACTGTTCAGCCTTGCTGCTGCGGCGCTGATTTCGACGCCGGCGCTTGCGGCTGGCTATGGTTTGAAAGAGCACAGCGCCGATGCGATGGCCGCGGTCTACGCCGGCGCCGCGGCGACAGGCACCGACGCGAGCTATCTCGTCTACAATCCGGCCTCGCTGGCGTCGGTGAAGGACACGGACTTCACCGTCAGCGTCGTACAAATCCTCGCCGGCACCAGGGCCGACTACACCAGCGCCACAACGTCGGCAGGCAACCCGACTGGCGGATTGGCGAAGCCGAGCAGCTTTATCAGCGACGCAACCGTTCCCGCGATCGGATTCCGCCAGCGCCTCTCGGACAGTTGGGCGGTCGGGCTCTCGATCTCCGCACCCTGGGGTTTGCGAACGGACTATCCGCTGAGTTGGGCCGGTCGGTATTACGCGCAGAAATCATCGCTATTCACGGTCAACGCGACTCCGATTGTGTCCTACCAGGTCACGCCAAACCTTTCCGTCGGAGCCGGCTTGCAGATCGAATATGCGCGCGGCACGCTGACCAGCCTCATCGACACCGGAACGCTCGGCGCGTTGAACCTTGTTCCGGGTTCGATCCCCGGCGCGCAGGACAGTTTTGCGAGCCTCAGCGGCAACAGCTGGGCGTTCGGATACACTGCCGGTGTCGTCGATCGCATCGGCAACGTCACGCTCGGCATCGCCTATCGCTCGTCACTGCAGCATGACCTGAAAGGTCCCCTGACCTTCACGCTCGATAGTGCGGGCGTCGGCACCACGATCCGTTCGCTCACCGGTCTCTTCACCAACACGACGCAGACGACACCAGTGACCACGCCGGACATGATCACGTCCGGCGCACGCGTGGCGCTCTCGGACAGCTGGACAGGTCTTTTGGAAGTGGACTGGACGCATTGGAGCCGCTTTCGCGAGCTTCGCGTCAACGCCGTCAATCCGGCCCAGCCCGACGACGTGACGACGACGCGCTGGAAGGATGCGTTCTTCGCTTCACTCGGCGCGGAGTATCGTGCCAGCCCGTTCTGGACGTTCCGTGCCGGCGCCGGCTACGACCAGAGCCCGGCAACCGATGCCAGTCGCGAGCCGCGCATTCCAGATGCCGACCGGATCTGGATTTCGGCGGGCGTGCGCTATCGCTTGAGCGACGGCATGGATGTGAACCTCACGGCATCCCGGCTGTTCTTCCTGCAGTCCAACATCAATCTCAATCCCACCATCCCCGGCGCGGCATTGCGCGGCAGTCTTGCTGGTACCACGGACGCTTACGTGAATGTGGTCGGCCTGCAGTTCACCTATCGCGCTGACTGACCCGTCTTTGCGACGACGCGTTGTTTCCATGTTTCTGTGAATACCAGCGCAAAAAGGCGCAGAGAGAAGATCACAAGCGCTTCGGCCGCCGCTCCGGAATGGCCGCCTGATTTCACGAAGTAAACACAAGCAAATCAAGACATTAAAAAAGAGCCGAGGCTGTTGACGCGGATCAAGATGCGCCGTCCCGCAGGGGCCTAAATGCATCTCATTCGCGAGATGCGTTCTCGCTCCGTTGTGCTCGGAGATCGTCGATGATCAAAACAATTCTGGTTCCGGGACTGAATGCAGTCTCTACACCCAAAGCCATGGGCATGGCGCTTCAGGTTGCGCGCCTGTTCGACGGACATATCGAACAGCTTCATGTCCATCCCGATGCCGCCGAAATGGCACGCTACACCGCTTCGCTCGACGTCGAGTCGGGCGTATTTGCTGGAGAAATCTGGCAGGCGTTGGAACGCGCCGACAAGGCCCGCACCGCCCTGTCGCGTGAGGACTTCACGCACTTCATCGCGAAAGAGAAGATCACCGGCGCCGACGCGGTGACGGCGTCTTGGCATGAAGTATCGGGCAATGAGTTGGAAGAAACCATCCGCCAGGCGTTCTACAACGACCTCATCGTCTTCAGTCGCCCTGAAGCGCCCACTACGCTGTCGACGCTTGGTGTCGGAGACGTGCTCGTGGGTTGCGGGCGTCCCCTGCTGCTCGCTCCGACGAAGACGTGCGAAAATCCGATCACCACGATCGTCATCGCTTGGAAAAATTCACCCGCTTCGGCGCGCGCCGTCACGGCTGCCATGCCGTTGCTGGCGAAGGCCGACAAGATCGTCATCCTTGGAGCCAGCGAAGACAACAACGACGCGCAAGCCGTCATCGACTCGACCGAGCGGTTGGCTGCACATCTTCGCTATCACGGGTTAAAACCGCAGGCCGGTCACATCGAGGCCGGCAAGAGCGATGCCTGCGAAGCCATCCTGGAAGCGGCAACCACCAAGCTGCACGCCGGCCTTCTTGTGATGGGCGGGTATGGACACAGCCGCGCAAGGGAACTCATGTTCGGAGGGTTCACCCGGCACGTCATGCGCGAGGCGCCCCTGCCCGTGTTCCTCTGCCACTGAAAACCAGTCAGGGCGTGAGTTCGAACTCGTCGCGATAGGCCGGCACAACGGCGTGCCATTTAAGCGTTTCCTCAATGCGCTTGCGCAGCGCATCGGCGGCGTCCGGCTCGCCATGCGTAATGAACGTCGTCTTCGGCGGCTTTTCAAAATGTCCGAGCCAGGAAAGGATTTCATCCGCGTCGGCGTGCGCCGAAAGCATGTCGAGCGTCTTCACCTCGGCCCGAACCGGAATGTAGTCCCCGAAAATCTTGATCGTCTGCGCGCCGGCGACCATCGCAGCGCCACGCGTGCCGCCGGCCTGGAAACCCGTGAACAGGATCGTGTTGCGATGGTCGGGCGCAAACACTTTGAGATGATGCAGAACGCGGCCGCCTGTCGCCATGCCGCTGGCGGAAACGATGACGGATGGAACCTGGCTGTGGTCGATCGCCTTGGACTCCTCGCCCGTCGGCGTCTGGCGTGCGATGGCGCAGACAGCCTTTGCCTCGAGCGGCGACAAGCGATGATCCTTTGCATGGGCACGGAAGATGTCGCCGGCATCGATCGCCATGGGGCTGTCGAGAAAGATCGGCAGATCGGGAATGCGCTTGTCCATTTTCAGGCGATAGAGGTGATAGAGCAACAATTGTGCGCGGCCGACGGCAAACGCCGGCACGACGACCGAGCCACCGCGGCGGGCGGTCGATGTTATGATCTGCGCCAGCTCGTCCTGCGCGCTGGTTGCGGGATGCTTGCGGTTTCCGTAGGTCGAACTCGACGACAAGGTAGTCGGTCTGCGCGATGATATCCGGATCGCGCATAATCGGATCGTTCGGCCGACCCAGATCGCCGGAAAACAAGACCGTCTCGCCTTCGAAGGTGAACTGCGCCATGGCCGCACCGAGAATGTGTCCGGCATAGCGGTAAGAAAGCGAAAGTCCCTTGCCGAAATCGTGGGGGCGATCGAAATCAAGCGGAGCCAGGCACGACAGCGAGTGTTGCGCATCTTCCTCGGTAAACAGCGGCAGCGCCGGATGATGTTTGGAATAGGCATGGCGATTGGCGTCTTCCGCCGCACGTTCCTCCAGGTGGCCCGCGTCCGGCAGGAGAATTCCGCAAAAATCGCGCGTGGCCGAGGTGCAGAATATCCTGCCCTTGAAACCATGTTTCACCAGCAGTGGCAGATAGCCGGAATGATCGAGATGCGCGTGAGTGAGGACGACAGCATCGATCGAACGCACGTCGACCGGCAGCGGCGCCCAGTTGCGCAGGCGCAGTTGCTTGAAACCCTGGAACAAACCGCAATCTACCAGAATCCGGTGATGATCCGTCTCCAGCAGATATTTCGAGCCGGTGACGGTGCCAACCGCGCCAAGGAACGTAATCCGCATCACAGGGCGACCTCTCGAATGGCATCGGCAATTAGACCGGAAATGTCGATGCCGTTGGTGGGATGCTTGACCGTATTGGTCGTGACGATGCGCGCCGGCCGCGCCGCAAGCAGGCTTTCATACGCGGCCGGTGCGAAGACCGCGTGAACCGCGATGCAGGCGGCCGGCTTCATTTTTGCGCGCCGCAGGTGTCCCAGCGTTTCGATCATGGTGCGGCCTGTCGAGATGATGTCGTCGACCAGAACAGGCGTGTGCTCGCGCCACTTTTCGACTTCGGGCACCGAAACTTCAACCTCGCGGTCCCCCTTGCGGGTTTTTACCAGCACGACGAACGGTGCGCGTGCATTTTTGGCGACATCGGCCACCCACTGCGCGCTTTCGGAGTCAGGACCGATGAGAACGGGTTTCGTCACATTCGCTGCGATCCACGCGGAGATCGCAGCGGCGGCGTGCAGCACCCGCGACGGTATGGTGAATATCTCGCCGAGCGCATGCAGCCGGTGAAGATGTGGATCCACCGTGACAAGCCAATCGATGTGCGGCGAGAGCGCCGACGCGAAAATGCGCGAGGAGATCGCTTCACCGGGCTCGAAGCGGCGGTCCTGGCGCATATAGGCGAGATAAGGTGCGACGAGACCCACGCACGCCGCGCCGAGATCGCGCGCCGTTTCCGCGGCGAAGACGAGCGGCAGGAACTTCGGGTCGGCGCGGTCGAATGTGCACACCAGCGCGACGGACCGGCCTCGCACGTTCGCATCGAGTCTGAAATAGGTTTCGCCGTCCGGAAACGCACGCATCTGCGGCAATACAGTTTCGCCGCCCACCAGACGCGCAAGCGCGGCGGCCATGTCCTCGTTTCCCGGCATCGGAGCAAAAATCGGCGCGTTCATGTGTGCGTCAACCCGATAATGTCGGGGTTCGATGCAACATAGGACATGGCGTACTCGAGTTCGCCGGGGCTCTCCGCATGGACGGTGTAGGCCGGTTCGCCACGGCTTACCGGCGCGCCAAGACGCAAATGCAGTTCGACACCGGCCGCCTTGTCATCGGGAGCGCCGGCGAGCTTTGCGACGCGCGAAAGCTTACGGCTGTCGATGCGATCGACGAGGCCGCTCGTGCGGGACTTCACGACGCGCGTATATTGCGCCACCGGCGGCGTGCGCATGCCGCCCTGGGCCTCGCAAATTCTCTGAAACTTTGTCCATGCCTTGCCACTGGCCAGCGTTTCGGCGGCGAGCTTGAGCCCACCGCCTTCCGGTGCTGCGCCACCTAGCTCAAGTAGCGCACCGGCAAGCGCCAGCGAATGCGCGCGCAAATCCGCGGGAGCCATCGCATATCCCTGCAGCACGGCGAGCACATCATGCGCCTCAAGCGCAGGACCGATGCCCCGGCCGACCGGTTGCGTTCCATCGCTTATGATCGCCCTTGAAAGTAGACCAAAAGACCGGCTGACTTCGACGAGGCTGTCGGACAGCATCTGCGCGGCTTCATAGCTGCGCACTTTCGCGGTCGGCCCCACGGGCAGATCGAGCACGAGGTGGGTCGCGCCCGCCGCGAGTTTCTTGGACAGGATCGAGGCCACGAGCTGGCCTTCACCGTCGAGATCCAGAACGCGCTCGACCCGGATCATGATGTCGTCCGTCGGGCTGAGGCCCATTGCGCCGCCCCACGTCACGCAACCACCTTCGCTTTCGACGACCCGGCGCATCGTAGCGAGATCGAGTTCGACCGGCGCCATCGTTTCCATCGTGTCGGCGGTGCCTGCGGGCGAGGTGATCGCGCGCGACGATGTCTTGGGAATTGTAAGGCCACACGCGGCGACAATGGCAACGATGATCGGCGTCGTGCGATTGCCGGGCAAGCCACCGATGGAATGTTTGTCGACGATCGGCCTGCTGCTCCACTCGATCCGTTCGCCTACATCGATCATGGCGCGCGTCAGGTCGCGCATCTCGTCATAGTCGAGAGCGCGCGCCGCGCACGCCGTGATGAATGCGGAAAGATGGATCGACGAGTACCGCCCGGCCTCGACATCGTTGATGATGTCGCGCAGCGCCGTCGCATCGAGGCGGTTGCCGCGGACCTTCCCGCGGATCTGGCTGAGGGACTCCAGCGGCGGCGCATGCGTGACGGCGACTTTTCCGCCGACGCCTAGCTCGAGTTCCTTCCACGCCCATTCGGACAAACCGGCCTCGTTCAGTCCGACAAGGCCGGACGTAACATGATAGAGGGTTGCGACGACAGACTTTGCGCCATGCGAGACCACGACGCGCGACCGTGCCGCAAAGCCTTCGGCGCGGCAGACATGGCAATCCTTGTGCATGAAGATATGCGCTTCGTTCGGCGTCTCGATGCCGAGGCGCAGCGCAGTCACGACATGACCGTTTGTCATAGGCGAAACTTCTCGCAGAGAAATTGAACGGCCCGGAATCTTACGCCAAATCGCGTCCATTCCGAAATCATGCGCGTTCTTGATCTGACGCAAGGTCGAACCGCCCACCGCCTGACAGGCTGCCGCCGTGGTGGCTCCCGGCAGGCTGCCGGAAAGAATTCGCGGGGGAAGTCATGAGTGCGGCACAGATCGCCCAGCGCCACGTTGAAGAGGCTCTAGCCGAAGCCAAGGCAGGCGGTTTCGACGCCGATGCCACGGCGCGCTACATGCTGGGGGCAATCGTCCAGAAGTATCTGGAGTATCGCACACTCAAGGACGTCCGCGCCGAACTGCAGTTCGTCGCCGAGAACTGCGACCCGGACACCGATTATACGTTCATGCGGCCTTAGGCCGGGGCAGGATTCTGCGGTTGCTTGCCGGCGGTGATGAGCCTTTTATAGACCTGCAAAGTTAGTTGGCCAGCCCGTGACAACTCCCCCTCCGCCATCTGCCATAGAGGTTCAGGTCACCGGGCTCGAGCAGTTGTTCAACAGCCTTGATCCCTTTCCGTTTCGCGAGCGCGATCTCGATAGGGCTGCCGAGGAATACATCGTCGGATGGGCGCGCGAACTACCCTCGTCCCATCCGATTGAGATCATCATCCATCTTCCGACCGTGAAGGCCGAGAGCTGGACGTCCAAGGACATTGAGGACGCGTTCCACCGCTACTTCGAATATCGCAGCGACATGATTGGCAGGGACCTGAGCGAATTGTTTCGCGTCGGGCGGCGCTCGCTCCAGATCGGTGTCGCCGTTCTGCTGTCGAGCGTGGTGCTGAGTGAACTGTCGCTCGCCACCTTTGGACATGAAGGCATCTTCGCCGTCATCAATGAAGGGCTGATCATCCTGGGCTGGGTCGCCAACTGGCGGCCGATCGAGATTTTTCTCTATGAATGGTGGCCGGTTGCAGGACAGCGCGCGCTGTACCGGCGGCTGGCGAAGGCACAGGTCCGGTTCGCGCTGCAGGACGAGCCGATGAATCCTGGCGCTCAAACGAAGTGACCGGGAACGCCTTGATATGCCTCAATATCGGGCCGGTTTTGTGGCATAGTTTGGCGTCGTCTTCCCGAGGGTCATATGGCGATCAAAGACGTACTTCTGGCGCTGACGAGCTATCCGGATGCGACACCCGACGCCAGCGTCGACCAGGCGCTAGCGTTCTGCGCTGCGTTACACGCGCACGTCACGGCCTTGACCTTCGAAGCCGAAGTCACGCTGACGCGAACCACGAACGTACTGTCGAACATGCTGCTGGATCTGCCGCTGATGATGGCGGAGGAAAAAGCCAGGAGCGCCACCAACGCCGCACACTTGCTTGACGTGTTCGAACATTCCGCGATCCGGCTCGCCGTTCCGCACGCAAAAATTCTGGACAAGTGCATCACGTTTCAGATTCCCGATGCTCTCGTCGAACATTCACGATTGCACGACTTGACCATCGTCCCGATGCAGGAAGGCTACAGCGTCGAACAGTGGTACGCAGAAACCGTGATGTTCGGTTCCGGACGCCCGACAATCATCCTGCCGGCTACGAAAACAGCGAGCCCGATTTCGTTCAATACGGCTGTCGTCGCGTGGGACTTCAGCCGCTCCGCGGCCCGTGCACTTGCCGACGCGCTGCCCATCCTGCAGTTGGCCAAGCATGTGCGGCTTGTCACCGTCACCAACGACAAGAAAATACCGGACACTCACTCGCCGGCCGAGCTTGCGCAAAACCTGCTCCGCCATGGCATTGCCATAGAACTCGATATCGTCGATGCCAATGGTCGCGGTGCGGGCGAGGTGTTGACGGACTATGTGCGGTCGAACAAGGCCGACCTTCTGGTCATGGGTGCCTACGGCCACTCGCGGATTCGCGAATTCGTGCTCGGCGGCGCAACGCGATCGATGCTCGACAAGCCTCCTGTTCCTGTCTTCCTGTCGCATTGAGCGACCCGATGGACACTTACGCCCTGCTCGAACGGCTGCTGCTGGCGCTCGCGATCGGTCTCCTCATCGGAGTCGAACGGGGCTGGCGGGAGCGTGAAGGCAAGGAAGGTTCGCGCGCGGCCGGCGTGCGCACCTATGCGCTTATCGGATTGCTCGGCGGCGTCTGTGCCTTGCTCGTCTCCTTCGTCGGCAATTACTTTCTTGGCTCGGCGCTGCTTGCCTTCGCGGGAAGTCTCGCACTTTTCGAATGGCGTGAAGCCCACGCCAGCAACAGCGCGTCGGCGACGGGTATGATCGCCGGCCTTGTTGCGTTCGTTCTCGGCGCCTACGCCGCGCTCGGCGACATGGTCGTGGCCGGTGCGAGCGGCATCGCCGCCACTGTTATCCTGGCCGAACGCAAGGCACTGCACGCCTTCGTCGAAAATCTCAAATGGAGCGAGCTGCGTGCGGCGTTGCTGCTTCTAGTAATGACGTTCGTGCTGCTGCCGCTGCTGCCAAACCATCCAGTTGATCCCTGGGGTGCACTCAATCCGCGCCAGCTGTGGCTGATGATGGTGATCATCGCCGCGCTCTCCTATGTCGGGTACATCTGCATCCGTCTCGCCGGCGACCGCGCAGGTCTGATCTATGCCGCAGCGGCGGGCGGGCTAGTGTCATCGACAACGGTGACCTGGACCTATGCGCGGCTTGGACATGCGCACCCCAACAGTAGCCTCCCGCTGGCGGCGGGCGTCACGACTGCCTGGGCAGTATCCCTCATGCGTATGTGCGCGATCGCCACTGCCTTGACGCCGGCACTTGCGTGGCCGCTGGCCCTGATCTTGGGCCTGCCCGTGGCACTTCTCATCGGTGTCACCTTGCTGATGTATCGGCGTTCCGAAGCGCTCAGCCAAAGGTCCCCGTTGGTGCTGACCAATCCATTTGAACTAAGCGAAGTTCTGAAATTCGGACTCCTGCTCGCGGCCGTGACACTGGTCGCAAAATTTGCGGGCACGGGCACCAGCCAGATCGGGTTGATCCCTCTCGCTGCGGTGTCGGGACTGGTCGACGTAGATCCGATCACGCTTTCAACGGCGCGCATCGCGGGGCAGACAATCACGCTGCCCTATGCGGCAACCGTGATTGTCGTCGCAGGCGGGGCGAACCTGCTTTGCAAGACCGTGCTGGCCGTGACGTTGGGTTCGCGCCGGTTGGCGATCTATGTCGCGGCAGTGTCGCTTGCGACGGCGGCGAGTGCCGCCGCGCTGTGGGCGGCGCTCAACTGAACGCTTCGCCGCGCACTAGTTGTCTCCACCCGCGACCCAGGAGCCGTAAGCGAGCGCAACGGCGAACGCGGAAAATGTGGCCACGACCAAGATCAGAAAATAGTGTTCCATCAGCAAAATCCCCAGATGACGATGAGGGACGTTCGCCAATTTCTGCCCGCTTGATATTGAGCGAAATCAAGAACCGCCCGCGATCAATGACGCGTGTCGAGGGAGCGGATATAGACGATGATGGCGTCCAGATCGTGCGGCAGGAATTGCTGCTCACGCATCGGATGGGTGGGGGTCAGAATGAACGCGCGAAGCGCTTTTGTATCCTTGCCGTACTTGCGAGCGATTTGCACAAAGCTCGGGGCGGTCACATGCTCAAGCGTGTCGGGATTGAGTACGGGCGTGGAAGGCCCTTGCGTTTCGGTCACCTGATGACAGGCTGAGCAACCCTGAATCGCAAGCGTGCGTCCCTGCACCGATACGGGCAGATGCGCGCTTGCTTCAAAACTGAAAACCGACGCGCCGATCGCGAGAAACGCCGTTCTGAGAATTCTCCGCTTCATCTTCGTCTCTCCCTATTTCCCAGCGACCGCGAGGCGGCGCACCGTGACAAGGCAATTGTCGCGGTGCCGTTCGGACAATTCGATGGCGCCGAAATAGGTCTTGCGCACCGGCCACACACCGGACAGGCGGAGTATTCCACGCTCAAACGCTCTTTCGCCGTAACCGCCGAAGATGATGCGGAACGCGATGGCCGGCATACCCATGGTGACGATCAGACGCGCCGACTTGCCCGACAGGGCCCGCTTGGGGTTTCCGGCCGTGCCGCTGTCAAACGCAAATCCGCCACAGGCAACGCGCTCCAGAAACGCCTTCAACATAGCGGGGACCGTGCCCAGCCAGAGCGGATGAATAAAGACGAGATGCTCAGCCCAGAGAATGTCCTCTTGCGCCTTGCGGATGTCGGCATTGTCGATCGGCGTCTGGAATTCTTCGAAACGCACCAGAAGGGGAAATGACAGGGCGCCGACATCGATCCGCCGGACGTCATGGCCCGCTTTGGCGGCGGCCTCGACATAGGCCTTGGCCAGGCCCGAGCAAAAGCGCTCTTCGCGCGTATCGGGATGGCCGTTTATAACAAGAATTCGCTTGGGCATCGGTTTTGCTCCGCTGCAAATAACATCATATTGCGGCCCCGCCGCGTTTGACGAAGATCAAGCCGTACGGGAAGATTCGGCTTGGAAATGGCCTTCGGGTCGCGACACTCGAAGACCAAAGCATGTTACGCTGAATGCTACTCAAGGGCCATGATCATGACGGCTGTTCGTCAAACTGCGGGACGCGGCGCGGAGGACAATTCCCTCTTCGACGCCCTCATCGCCACGGCCGTCGACGGCATCATGGTCATCGACGAAAAGGGCAGCGTCCGCATCTACAACAAGGCGTGCGAGCGCCTCTTTGGCTATGAGGCGGCGGAAGTGATCGGACACAGCATCAAAATGCTGATGCCTGCGCCCTATCACGACGAACATGACGGTTATCTGAAGCACTATGTCTCGACCGGCGAGAAACACATCATCGGCATTGGCCGCGAGGTGCAGGGGCGCCGCAAGGACGGCAGTGTGTTCCCGATGAACCTGTCGGTCGGCGAAGGCGTCATTCGCGGCGAGCGTATCTTCCTCGGCATCATCACCGACATCTCCGACATGTTGTCCAGGGAGCGCCGCATTCTGGATCTGCAGTCCGAAATGCTGCACGTCAGCCGCCTGACCGACATGGGACAGGTTGCGGCCGGCCTGGCCCATGAGCTCAACCAGCCTCTGACGGCGATTCTCAACTACACCAATGCCGGGTTGGACATCGCGGACGAGCGCGGCGACGACGAATTGAAGTCGATCTTCGGAAAGGTCGCCGAACAGGCATCACGCGCTGGAAACATCATCCGCCGCCTGCGTGCCTTCATCGAAAAGCGCGGCCCGAACCGGACGAACGAAGACATCACCCGCACGATCGACGAAGCGATCCGCCTCGGCCAGATCAACGCCACGGAGCGCGGCATCAAGCTTCGCGTTCTCTTCGAGCAAGGTCTGCCCAACGTCTCGATCGATCGCGTCCAGATCCAGCAAGTTCTGATCAATCTCATGAAAAACGCAACTGAGGCGATGGATGGCTCCGACAGGCGCGAATTGACTGTCACGATCGGCCGCGTTGCACCCGATCTGGTGCAGGTTTCGGTAGCCGATACAGGACCCGGCATTTCGCAAGACATGGTGGAAAAGCTATTCCAACCTTTCGTCACCACAAAGGCCACCGGAATGGGTATGGGTCTCAGCATCTGCCGCGGCATCGTCGAAGCGCATGGCGGCCGGCTGTGGCTTGAGTCCAACCCTGGGGGCGGCGCGGTATTCCGTTTCAACGTGCCAGTCGTGCGGGACACGAAACCATGAGCGGCGAGAGAACAGTCTGCGTTGTCGATGACGATCCGGACGTACGCGATTCCCTGCAGATGCTGCTCGGACGCTCGGGCTACCGGATCCTCGCGTTCGAATCCGCGCGTGGCTTCCTGCAGGCCGGCATCAAGGCGACCGACACCTGCGTGCTGGCCGACATCCGCATGCCGGAGATGGACGGTCTCGCGTTACAACGCGAGATCAACCGGACGATTCCCGGACTGCCCGTCATCATCATGACCGGACATGGCGACGTACCGCTCGCAGTGCAGGCGATGAAAGCCGGCGCCATCGAGTTCCTGGAAAAGCCGTTCGAGAAGGCGACGCTCCTCGACGCCATCGAAAGCGCCTTTCGGCACGTCAAGGTCGCCACCGAATTCGCCAAGCCGCACCCCGAACAGCGCCCGGATCGCTCGCTGACGGATCGCGAAAAGGAGGTGTTCGATCTGCTGGTCGAAGGCCAGCAGAACAAGGTGATTGCACACAAGCTTGGCATTTCGACACGCACGGTCGAAGTGCATCGCGCCCGCGTCATGGAGAAGCTGGGCGCGCGTAACCTGGCGGACCTCGTCAAGCACTCCATGTCGCGCCGGCGTACGTAATCGGCGTCCGCCAAGATTGATCAAGATCAGCGTAAGCGCTTGCCACATGCCTAGTGTCTGCAGGCATTTTGGATGATGGCGCTATTTCCCAGCGCCTCTGGATCAATGGTTGTCACGGGCCATAAACCGCTTGTCTGCGTTCTGGAAGACGATGCGGCCGTGCGCGATTCCCTTCGCCTTATGCTCGAACGCAACGGCTACAGCGTGCAGACGTTCAATTCACCCAATGACTTTCTGCTCACCAAGGAAATCGATCGCTTCAACTGCCTGGTGCTCGACTTCCAGTTGCCGGGCATGAACGGGTTGGAATTGTTGGAACTGCTGCGTCTGCGCGCTTACTCCAAACCCGCAATTCTGATCGCGGCAGGAGCCGATCCGCAACTTGCGAGTCGCATGAAAAAAGTCGGCGTCAGCGACTTTTTGCGCAAACCGATTGCTCCCGACACGCTCTTGGGCGCCTTACGCATCGCAATGGGAGAAAAATCGGTCGAAACGACCCGTCTACGTACGTAGTGGCCACTACGTTTTCGGCTGTTTTCCAGCCCACTACGTAGAGGTAATACGCAATATTCGCGAGGCACCGACTGCGTCAATCTCTAGCCAGACAAACAGTTCATGGAGAGATCGATGTCCGCAGTCGCTCATGAAGTCCGCACCACCCCCCACGCCGTCGCAGCGTCGCTTCGCGTAATCGACGCCAAGTCCCCGCTAAGCGCCTTCGGTACGGTTTCGCATTTCTCGCGCAACAACACGATCTTCAGCGAAGGCGACGACGCGGAGTATTCGTACCGGGTCATGACCGGCGCGGTGCGCCTGTCCAAGATGATGCCCGACGGCCGTCGCCAGATCGCCGAGTTCGCCCTGCCCGGCGACTTCTTTGGCATCAACTGGCGTGAAGACCATGCGCTCACCGCCGAGGCGCTCACCGACGTGGCCCTGATCTGCTACGGCCGCGGCCGCCTCGAGCGCCTGGGCGATGAAAATCGCGAAGTCCGCGCCGAGCTGTTCTCCACCCTGCGCCACGATCTGTGGGCAGCGCAGAACCATCTCGTCATTCTCGGCCGCCAGAGCGCCAACGAACGTGTCGCATCGTTCCTCGTCCAGCTCATGGGACGCGGAAAGCAGACCGACAAGCGGTCCATCGACATTCCGATGACGCGTCAGGACATCGCCGACTATCTTGGCCTGACCATCGAAACCGTCTGCCGCACCCTGACCAAGCTGAAGCAGAGCGGGATAATCGACATTCCCAGCCGCCACGAAATTGTGGTCCGTAACACGGCGGCCCTGCGCCGCGCGGCCGAACCGGAGGAACAGAACTGAGTACACATTCCAGCGCATCGTTGGGAGTTGTAGAGATGCCGTATAGCGTTGAAGGCTACGAATCGCGGGCGAACGAGTGCGTACAGCTGGCCAATCAGGCGAGCGATCAATTGATTCGCACGGAGTTGTTGAAGCTGCGCCAGACATACCTGCATATCGCCGAGCGTCTCCGGCAGCAGGGTTTCGAGGCGGAGCCGCGCCGCCAATAGGAAAGATCGAGCGATGAAAGCGACCGGAGGCAGACTGATCCACTGGGTTCTGTTGGCCGGCCTTCTGATCGCAGTAACCATCGCCGTGCTCGTGTGGAGCACGCACAGCGTCAGCTACCCCAATCCCGCCGACCTCCGCCGCCCGATTGACCGGTTATCGCTGAACAGCGCGCACGACAGGGACATCGCCTTCACGCGGTTCCTTTTGCAGTGCCTCGACGCCTTGTCCAAGGGCAAAACCGCCAGCGCGGTTTCCTACTGCACCCACGCAACCGATCTCGACCCGAAAAACGCCACGGCCTACAAATTGCGCGGCAACGCGTATCTGCATTCCGGCCGGCCGCAGCAGGCTGTCGACGATTTTACCCGCGCCATCAAGTTTGTGCCGCGCGACACCGACGCCTATCGCTTCCGAGGCAACGCCTATGTCGCGCAGAAGCGCGACGCCCTTGCGCTCGCCGACTATGACCGTGCGATCATTCTGACACCGAACAATCCGATCAATTTCCAGCTGCGCGGATATCTTTATCAAATCAGAAGCAAGTTCCGTTTGGCGATTGCCGACTTTACGACCGCCATCGCGATGCAGCCGCGGCTGGCAGCGGCATGGAACTCGCGCTGCTGGACCCGCGGCGTGGCCGGCATCGAACTCCCTGCTGCGCTCGCAGATTGCGACAGGGCCATCGCCCTACAGCCTGCGAACGCCAATGCCTGGGACAGCCGTGGCCTGGTCCTGTTGCGGCTGGGCAAGTACCGCGACTCAATCGAGAGCTACGGTAACGCCCTCAAGCGCGCGCCCCGACTCGCGACCTCGTTGTTTGGACGCGCCGTTGCCAAACTTCGGATCAACGACCGGACCGCGCCCAAGGACCTCGCCGCCGCGAAGGCAATTCGGCCCGGCATCGAGGCAGAATTCCTGGGTTATGGCATCAAGTTGCGGGCGAACGGCCCGCCGGGAACCTAGGCGGCGTTGATCCGGGTCAAGACAGCCGCACCGATCGTTCTGTAGATAGAAGAGTGCCATTGGCAGTTTTGGGTATGAAACACGCGGTCATCTTCGCCCATCCCAACAGCGAAAGTTTTGTCGGTTCCATCGCTTCTGCCTATCGCGAAGAGGGCTTGGCGCAGGGCCAAGAAATCGTCTTTCGCGATCTGTACCGGATGAAATTCGATCCCTGCCTGCACGAAAGCGAAATTCCCTGGTCGAAGCATTTCGCGTTGCGCGACGACGTACTGGCCGAGCGCGATCTTTTGAAAGATGCAAATGTTTTCGCGTTCTTCTATCCCATTTGGCTCAACTCACAGCCCGCCATCCTTAAAGGTTATCTTGAGCGCGTATTCGGCATGGGGTTTGCGTTCCGCCGGGAGGCAGCCGGCAATGCACCGTTGATGATGGGCAAAAGAATGATCAGCTTTACATCTTCGGGAGCGCCGACTGAGTGGGTGATACAGACAGGCGCCTGGCAAGCGATGCGTACACTGTTCGACGGGCACTTTGCGGCGGTGTGCGGCTTGCAGCTTGTCGAGCACATTCATTTCGGTGGCGTCGTGCCCGGTATTCGTGCGGACTCGGTAGAGGCCGACATGGAGACCACGCGCAAGACGTTCGTGAAGCACTTCGTCGAGTAAGGCGCCTGTTGAGACAGATCAAGGCATCGAACGCGCGCCGGTATAGACTTCAAATCGGAGCACGAACACAGGAACGGCGCGATGCCTCTCACCAGGATTCGTCTTGAACTGGGCCGCATGGAAGGATTTCCGAACGGCAGCACCGAACATGGCTACGAGTTCGTTGCGCCGATTACCAAGGACGGCCATATCGATGCGGCAGAGTGGTCGTCGCACAAGGAGCGTTGCCGTGTCCGCCGCTTCTGGGGCTCGGAACCGGACGAGAACGGGATGCTGAAGCGCCATGGCCAGCATGGCTGGTATTTCGACTATCCCGCCCACCCATCCGAAGAAGACGAGCCGTTCTTCAAGCTCGACCGGCACCCTCTGGCAAAGGATTCGTACGTCTCGATCACCGAACATGACGGCGTGCAGCGCCCCTTCAAGGTCGTGGAAATTACGCCGGTGCTGTAGGGTCTGTCGCGTTCCGCGGTCAGACTGACGCCACTCACTGGGAGCATGCGTGAGCGTTCGCAATCTGGATTCGATTTTCCGCCCCAAAAGCATCGCCCTGATCGGCGCGAGCACGCGCGCCCATTCGGTCGGCGCCGTCACGGCTGAAAACCTGCGACAAGCGGATTTCGACGGACCGATCATGCCGGTGAATCCAACCCACAAGTCCGTCGCCGGCGCCCTCGCCTATCCAGACGTCGCGTCGCTACCGATGACACCGGATCTTGCTGTCATCTGTACGCCGGCGCAAACTGTTCCCGGGCTCATTGCCGAACTCGGCGCGCGCGGCACGAAAGCGGCCATCGTCATCACGGCTGGGTTTCGCGAGGCCGGAAACGCCAGCGGCGCCGCGCTCGAGCAAGCGATGCTCGACGCAGCCAAACCTTATGTGATGCGGATCGTCGGTCCGAATTGCCTGGGCGTTCTCTCCACGCCGGCGAATCTCAACGCTTCCTTTGCGCAAGCCATGCCCCAAAAAGGTGGAGTCGCCTTCGTCGCGCAATCGGGCGCCATGGTGACGACTGTCCTGGATTGGGCCAACGGCCGTGGCATTGGATTCTCCCATCTTGTGTCGCTCGGCGACATGAGCGATGTCGACTTCGGCGACATGCTTGACTATCTCGCGATGGATAAGGATACCGGCGCGATCCTGCTCTACATCGAAGCCATCACGCACGCGCGAAAGTTCATGTCGGCGGCGCGCGCGGCCTCGCGTCTCAAACCGGTGATCGTGATCAAGGCGGGACGGCACGCGGCCGCGGCCAAGGCAGCGGCTTCGCACACCGGCGCACTCGCCGGCATGGATGCGGTCTATGACGCCGCGTTCGAACGCGCCGGCATCCTGCGCGCCTACGATCTTGACGAGATTTTCGATGCGGTCGAAACACTTTCGGTCCGCCCGAGCGTGAAAGGCGACCGGCTGACGATCGTCACCAATGGGGGTGGCGCCGGCGTTTTGGCCACCGACTCACTCATCTCTCAAGGCGGGACAATAGCGGCACTACCCTCCGGGATGGTTGAAGTGCTGAACGGGGTGCTCCCCGCCACCTGGTCGCACGGCAATCCCATCGACATTATCGGCGATGCCGGGGCCAAGCGTTATGCGGACACGCTGAACATCCTGCAGGGTTCACCCGAACATGATGCGATCCTGGTGCTCAACTGCCCAACCGCCGTGGCCTCCGGCGTCGAAGCGGCCAGCGCCGTGGTGGAAGCGGCCCGCACCTCCAAGGTTCCGATCCTGACCAACTGGCTGGGTGCGCAATCGGCGCAAGCCGCGCGGGCGGCATTCGAGGCCGCAAAGATTCCGACCTACGATACGCCCGAGAAAGCGACGCGCGGATTCATGCATATGGTCCGCTACCGTCGCGGACAGGAAACGTTGATGGAGGTGCCGCCGTCGATTCCGGAAGGTTCTCAGCCGGACCGCAAGACAGCCGCCGAGATCGTCAAACAAGGGCTTGCGACCGCCTCGCCCTGGCTCGACGCCATCGCGGTTCAGGAACTTCTTGAAAGCTATCGTATCCCGATCGTCCAGACCGTTCACGCCAGAACACCGGATGAAGTGGCCGCCGCCGTGCGCCGGATCGCCGGACCGATCGCGCTCAAGATCCTCTCGCCCGACATCACCCACAAATCCGACGTCGGTGGGGTGATCCTGAGCATTGTCGGTGAAGACGCTGCCCGCACCGCCGCGGCGAACATGGACCTTCGTATTGCCAAGTTGCTGCCGAACGCGCGCCTCACCGGCTTCATCGTGCAGCAGATGGTCCAGCGTCCGCATGCACAGGAATTGATCCTGGGCATGGCTGTCGATCGCACATTTGGGCCATTTATCCTTTTCGGACAGGGCGGCACGGCGGTAGAGATCATCGACGACGAGGCGCTTGCCCTCCCCCCGCTAAATCTCAAGCTGGCCCGCGAGTTGATTGCCCGCACGCGCGTGCATCGTCAGCTCACGGGCTATCGCGACACGCCCCCGGCGCAGATCGACGCCATCGCACTCTCGCTCGTCCAACTGTCGCAGCTCGTCTGTGATTTTCCGGAAATTTCTGAGCTCGACATAAATCCGCTTCTGGCCGACGAGAACGGCGTCATCGCACTTGACGCAAGAGTGAAGCTTTTGCCTGTCGAAGGTGCATTGCGCGATCGGCTCGCCATCCGGCCCTACCCGGAGGAGCTCGTCAGCCACGAGACGCTTGCCGGTTTCGGAGATTTTCTGTTGCGGCCGGTGCGGCCCGAAGATGCGCCCGCCTTCGTCGAATTCTTCGCGCGTCTGGCGCCGGAGGATGTACGCATGCGGTTCCTCTCACCACTGCGGTCGCTGCCGCTGGCAATGCTCGCGCGCCTCACCCAGATCGACTATGACCGCGAAATGGCGTTCGTCCTGTTCGACGCCGCAAATGCCGTCGCCGGAGTTGGCCGCATCGCTGCCGATCCCGACAATGCGCGCGCCGAATTTGCGGTCCTGGTGCGCACCGATCTCAAAGGTCACGGCGCGGGCCGACTTTTGATGCAGCGGCTCGGCGCCTATGCTCAGAAGCGCGGCATCACTGAGCTTTTCGGTGACGTCCTGGCCGAAAACACCAGCATGCTGGCGTTGTGCCGCGAGTTCGGCTGCAGCATCGCGCCGTCCGCAAACGATCAGAATCTGATGCGGGCCACGCTTAAAATCTGAGGCAGAAGGCCGGAAAACGTGCCGAAAACACTTTTTTTCGTCGGTGCCTGACCTAGGTCAACCTGCGAATCTGCGCATGATCGAAGCTGATCAAGAAGTGCAAGGGCACGAAGACGTGACGATAGCCAAGATCCTGGTACCGGCGACCGGAACACCCCGAGACGACGTGGCCATTGCGGCCGCCGTTCAGGCGGCCAAGCTCTTCAACAGCCATGTGTTGGTTCAGTTCGTTCATCCCGATCCGGCAGAGGCCATTCCGCTGCTCGGCGTGCCGCTCTCCGGCGAAGCCATGCAGGCGATCATCGACGGTCAGACCAAGTTCGCGCAGGCCGCCGCCGCTCGCGCACGCGAGTCCATGACGGCCGTCTGCCAACGTGAAAGCGTGGAGATCATCAAGGCCCCGGAGTCGCGCCTCGCGGCGACCTGCTCGTTCCGTCAGATCTGGGGCAATGCCGATCGGCTGATTTGCGATGCGGCCAAGCTCAGCGATCTTGTGGTGTTCGGTCCGGTGCGTTGGCGCGAATCTCCCGAAATCAATGAAGCGTTCCTCGATGTGCTGCGTTCAGTGCGGCGGCCGGTTCTGGTCGCCAATCACGCGCCCAGCGGCCGCCTTCGCAAAATCGCCATCGGCTGGGACGGGAGCGCCTTTGCCGCACACGCCATCTGTAGTGCCATTCCGTTTCTGCAGCATGCCGAACAAATCCTCGTCATCGTGGTGCATCGGCGCGGCGTCGCGTCCGTTCCGATGCAGGAGGTGACGGACTATCTCACCCGCAATGGTCTTTCCTTCGTATTGCGCGTTGTTGATGCCGGCGATACGGCGCCTGCAGAAGCACTGATGGCGGAGGCCATGGCGGCCGGCGCGGACATGCTGATCGCAGGGGGCTATGGCCACGACCATCTGTGGGAGACATTCTTCGGTGGTGTGACCGAGAAACTTCTTGCACGGGCCGAAATACCCGTTCTCTTCGCGCATTAGATGCCATCTATCGGAGCTGACAATGACCCATCACTTTCATGCCGTCGTCTGGATCGATCACCGCGAAGCGCGCATCTACGAACTCGGCAAGGACGAGGTGAGCGAAAAATGCATTCGCGCGCCGGCTCATGAAGGCCATATTCATCACAAGTCCGGCACCGTCGGTCCGGGCCATTCGCATGACGCCAAGGCCTATTTGACCGAAATCGCAAACGCGCTGACGAACAGCCAGGAAATCCTGATCGTCGGCGATGGCACGGCCAAGACGGAGCTCGGCCATTTCATCCGCGATCATGTCTCAGCTCTCGCGCCACATATCATGGGCGTTGAGGCGCTCGATCAGTCGACACAGGGACAGATCGTGGCGTTTGCGCGAAAATTCTTCGACCAGATAGACCGCACGACTCCGCAGCGCTGAATCGGGAGTTCTATCATGACTATCGCGAACATCTTTGTTCCGCTCACCGGCGCATCGCAGGACGACGTGGTGCTGGCGACGGCATTTGCGGCAGCCAAGCCGTTTGGCGCCCATGTCGGCGCGGTGTTCGTGTCGCCCGATGCGCGCGAAGCCCTTCCCGTATCGGACTGGCAGGCGATGCCAGAAGTCGTGCAGCAACTCGCCGATGCGCGTGCCAAAATGACCAATCAGCTGCGGGAAAATGCCCGTGCCGCCTTCGCCGCCGCCGCGCTCCACGCCCAGGCGCGGATCGCGCCACTGGCGGAAAAGTCCGATTCGGTCACGGCCTCGTATCGCGAGGAGGCCGGCCGGCTGTCTCGGGTGTTAGACGCGAGCACGCAGTTTGCGGACCTCGTCGTCTTTCCCCCGCTCGCCGGATCGAAAAACAGCGAATTGCACGATGCGTTCATTCACATGCTGCTGCGTGCAGAACGGACGGTGCTTTTGTCGCCAGAATCCGCGCCGGAACATGTCGGCACGAAGCCGGCAATCGGCTGGGACGGCGGACGCGCTGCGGCGCACGCGCTCATCGCTGCGCTGCCCTTCCTGGAATCGTCTCGGCGTGTCGATCTGTTGTGCATCGGCAAGGAATCGCAGCCTGAATTCGAGCTGACCGAGGTTAAGGAATATCTTGCCCTGCACCAGGTGAAAGTGACAGATCAATCGATCGCCCGAACCGTTCGACCCATCGGCGAAACTCTACTCGATGCGGCCGCGGGTGCCGGCTGCGACCTCATCGTGGTGGGCGGCTATGGCCACAGCCGCACCCTGGAAACGATCTTCGGCGGCGTGACGGACCACATCGCCTCGCACGCGCGCATTCCCATCCTAATGGTGCACTGATGCAACCGCATTCGCCTAGGCATGATTGGACGGCGAATGATCCGCGGCGAGCGCGATGCGCACGACTTCCGACAAGCTGCGCGCGTGCATCTTGTCCATGATGTTGGCGCGGTGGATTTCGATCGTGCGCGGCGAGATTCCGAGCTCGTAGGCGGCCACCTTGTTGGAATGTCCGGCGACGAGTTTCTCCAGCACGTTTCGCTCGCGCGGCGTGAGCAGCGCGATCAACTCCTGCGCCGCCTTACCCTCCGCGAGGCGGGCACGCTCCTGATGCCCGATTAGCAGCGAGCGCTGGACGCTCGCCAGCATCACCTCGTCGTCAAAGGGTTTTTCCACAAAGTCCAGGGCGCCAGACTTCAGGGCCCGAACCGCAAGCGGCACGTCTCCGTGTCCCGTCATGATCACGACCGGAACGTCGATCCCGCGCTTGGTGATCTCTTCCTGCAGCTCGAGACCGTCCATTTCCGGCATACGAATGTCGGCGACCAGGCAACTGCCCGATGGGACCGGTTGCCTCAGGAACTCCTTCGCCGAGGAATAGTCTCTGACTGCATAACCGGCCGACTCCATGAGTGCGCGCATCGAATCGCGCACCGCCGCGTCGTCATCCACGATGATTATCGTCGCTTTGTTCGTCATGCTGCTGCATCCACGTTTCCAGACAGAGGCAGCCGGAAGCGGAAGCCTGCGCCTGATGGCATGTCCTGTAGAAGCCAGATTCGCCCGCCATGCGCATCGACGATCGACTGGCAGATCGTCAATCCGATTCCCATGCCCTTGTCCTTCGTCGTCTGAAAGGGTTGAAACAGGCGCGAAGAAATGTTCTGCGGCAGGCCGGGGCCGGTGTCGCGGACGGTCACGTTTGCAAAACCCGGATCGCCGCACTCGGTGACCAGCAACAATTGGCGCGTCTGCACGGCTAGCATCGCCTCGATGCTGTTGCGGATCAGGTTTATGAGCACCTGCTGGATCTGGATCTTGTCGATCAGCACGGGTGGAAGCGTCGAGTCGAGGTTCAGCTTGAGCTTGATGTTCTTGTCGGCGGCCCCCACGAAGGCCAGCGCCAGCGCCTCTTCGATGACCTTGCTGAGATTTTCAGGCGCGCGGTTTCTTTCGCGCTTTTCCACGAAGTCGCGCAGGTTGCGGATGATGCCGCCGGCGCGCAGCGTCTGCACTGCCGCCTTGTCGATCATGTCCTGGGCACGGATGATGGCACCGGGATCGGTGTTTCTCGAGTCCAGCGTCCGCCGCGCAGCCTTCACATAATTGGTGATCGCGGTGAGCGGCTGGTTGAGTTCATGCGCGATGGCGGCCGTCATCTGGCCCATCGCGCTCAACCGCGAAACGTGCAGCAGTTCCGATTGCAGTTCCTGAAGCCGGTCCTTGGTGTCCTGCCGCTCTGTAATGTCGCGCACAAAGCCGGTGAACATGCGCCGCACGCCGCCATGGACCTCGCCGACGGCAATCTCCATCGGAAAAGTGCTTCCGTCCTGGCGCAGGCCGACGACGATGCGCGCCTTGCCGATGATCCGGCGTTGGCCCGTACGGCGGTAATGCTCGAGATAGCCGTCATGCAAGTCGCGGTATGGCAGCGGCATCAGCATCTTCACGTTTTTTCCGACGACCTCGGACGGCTCATACCCGAACAGGCGCGAAGCCGCTCGGCTGAACGATTCCATGATGCCCGTCTCGTTGATGGTGATGATCGCGTCTGGCACGGTGTCGAGAATGGAGCGCAGCGTTGCTTCCCGCTCGCGGATTGCATCTTCGGCGGCCTTTTGTTCGGTGAGGTCGTGAATGATGCCGACGAATATCTGTTTGTCGTGTAAGCGGCCTTCGCCGACAGACAGGTACATCGGAAAGTTCGTCTGATCTTTGCGGCGGCCGACAACTTCACGGCCAGCGCCGATGATCTGCTTCTCACCAGTGCGACGATAATTTTCGACGTAGCTGTCATGCCCGACATGATCGGGAACCGGCATGAGCATTTGCAGTTGCTGGCCGATGACTTCGTCCGGGCTGTAACCGAACAGAGATTCACACGCGGCGTTGTAGACCTCAACGATGCCTTTCGCGTCGAATACAATAATGCCGTCGACGGCGGTTGCGATGAGCGCGCGCGCCAGAGTGTCGCTTTCCATGGGATACGTTCTTTTTTACTTGTCTTGACTTGCTGACGAAATATATATCAAGAACAGTATAGTATTAAGCATACTTCATTTGTGCGTTATTGCACTATCAAAAATATACACGTCTACAAGCGGGTCCGAGTCGTCGATCGTCGTCGCCACACTGCTTTGGATAATTGTTTTCGTGCGTTCTCTGGTCGCTCTGTAGACATCAATCTTACCGATAATACTTGCCGTAAGCTGGAATCCGTTATGGCTGTCCCTTCAGAGACATATTTCAGGCGAGTCAAGATGAGGCTGGTGTCAACATTGCAACCCTGCTCGTGATCCCGCGCGAATGAATTTCAATATCCGCGCAGAGACGCGAATCCGCTCAATGGTGCGCGCTCGGTCCGCACGCGATTGATCGGGTGCGCCGTATCCATGTGGCCCATCGCCATGCCGCAGAAGAGCATCATCTCGTCCGGCATGGCGACGAAACCGGCGACCGTCCGGAACCACAGCGACCAGGACTCCAGCGCTGATGTGTGTAGCTGGTGTTCGCGTGCAAGAAGCATGACGGATTGCATAAACATGCCGATATCCGCCCATTGGCCCTGCTGCATGCTGCGGTCGATGGCGAAGAACAGCGCCACGGGTGAATCGAAGAATGCAAAATTCCGTGCCAATTCGTGCATTCGTTCCGGTGCGTCGTCGCGCGTGACGCCGATGGCGGCATACATGTCGGCACCGGCCTTGAACTTGCGAGAGAGATAAGGCTCCTTCATTTGCGGCGGATAGATGGAATATTCCGGCACGCCGTCGGCGAACTGGCCTGCCGCCAGCTTTGTCGCAACGATCTCCTTCAGCCGCAACAGTTCGCTTCCAGCCAGAACCCAAACACGCCATGGCTGCAGGTTACCGCCGGACGGGGCACGGGCCGCACCGGTTAGGATCGCCCGAATAGTTTCTTCCGGGACGGGCGTATCGAGATAGGCGCGGCAGGTGATCCGCGTGGCGAGCGCTTCGGAAACATGCATCGCGTGAACCCGCTGGTGCCGGAGCCGGCGGCGCGGCCCCGCGGATTCACGAGACCAATTCGCGTTCGGACCCAAAAGTGAAGACCGAAGCAGGATGACGGCTAGCGAGCCGGACGAGTTTGACGTAAATCAACCTCGGGTGCGGCCACACCCGAGGTTGCCGTAACCTCAGGCCGCGCGCACTTTAGCGACGAAATTATCCACCTGGCTGCGAAGCTCCGTCGAACGCTCCGACAGGCTGCCGGCCGCCTGCAATACCTCGGACGCGGTTTTGCCGGTCGAGGTGGCGGCCGTCGTCACGCCGGAGATATTGGAAGCCACCTCCTGCGTTCCAGCCGCGGTCTGCTGGATGTTGCGGGCAATTTCGGCCGTGGCCGCGCCCTGCTCTTCCACGGCGGACGCGACGCTCGTGGCGATCTCGCTCATCTCATGGATCGTCGTGGTGATTCCCTGGATCGCCTCGACCGTCTCACGCGTTGCGCCCTGGATCGCCGTGACTTGCGTGGCGATGTCTTCGGTCGCCTTGGCCGTCTGGTTGGCGAGCGCCTTCACTTCCGACGCGACCACGGCAAAGCCCTTGCCGGCATCGCCTGCGCGCGCCGCCTCGATCGTGGCATTGAGCGCCAGCAGATTGGTCTGGCTGGCGATGTCGTTGATGAGCGCAATCACCTGACCGATCCTCTGCGCAACCTCGGCAAGTCCGTGCACCGAATTGGTGGAGCGGGCGACGTCTTCGACGGCCCGCGTGCCGATCTTCGCCGATTGCGAAACTTGCCGTCCGATCTCGGCAATCGAGCTCGACAATTCTTCTGTCGCGGACGAGATGCTCTGCACGTTCGCGGAAGCCTGCTCGGTCGCGCCCATGACGGCGGTCGATTGCCGCGTGGTCTGCTCGGCAGCCTGCGTCATCGAAGAGGCCGAAGCCTGCATCTGTGTCGCCGCGCTTGCGACGGCATCGACCACCTGACTGACGCTGGCCTGGAATTCGTCGGCCAGCGCGTTCATCAGCCGGCGCTTCTCGGTCTCGGCCTGCGCGTCGCGCTCCGCCTGCTCGGCCAGCATCCTTTGTCTTTCCTGAGCGTTCGCCTTGAAAGTCTGCAACGCGGAGGCCAGGTTGCCGACCTCATCGGTCTGGCCAAGGGCGGGAATCTCGGTATCGAGCCTGCCCGCCGCAACCGCAGTCATGGCCCCGGTGATGCCGGCGATCGGCCGCACGACGCGCGCAAATGTCGTCCACAACGCGAATGCGATCATCGCAAAACTCAGACCAGCTCCGATCGACATGATCCATTCCGCCAAGCCGTAGTTGGATTGCGAACGATGGAACTCTTCCTCGGAGACCCTTTGCTGGACGGCCGAGAGTGCGTCCATCACATTGCTGACCGGCTCGATGGTCGGATAGAGTTTCGTGTTGACGAATTCTTCCAGTGCGGCCTTGTTTTTAGTCCGGAAGATGTCGAGCAGGTTGCCGGCCGCCGTGTCGGCGGTCGCCATGAGCGGCTCCGCCTGCGCCACGAGGCGCTTTTCGTCATCGATCAGATAGGTGCCGACATAAGCCTGCCAGTGCTGATAAATCCCGGACCGCGCCGTTTCGATCGTGGCAATGCCGTCGCTCCAACTGAGCGTGCCGGCACGCACCTTGTGCGCCGTGTCGACAATATTCACTCCATAGAGATCGGAGACCGCTTTCAGATCGCGAAGCGGCACGACGCGATCCAGAAACACGGTCGATATGCTGGCGTTCGACAGACTAAGGAAAATCCAGCCTGCGGCGATGATGGCAACGAGCAACGCGCTGAGCGCAGAAAGCGTGATGAGCAGACGAGCCTTGATGGACATGGTGGAGAACCTCTGTGTGGGGGCAGCGAGCGCTCTTGCGTTCTCTGTTGTGGTCGCGAACCTGTTTCAATTTGCAGGCGCGACTATTCTCACCGCGAGTAAAGATCGATATAATGCAACCATCAGAAAACCGCGTCGTGATCGTTTACGTTGATCGAACGCGCTACGTGCCGCGCCTTGAGCGCGTGTTCCTCGTCAACATTGCCGGCACCATCGTAAATTATTCTGCCAAGCGATGTCTGAAGCATCGAAGGAAGAAGTCAACGCCGAGGAAGTGGAGGGATAGCGAGAGCTATCGACTGGGTCGATGGTTCTGCGCGGAGCACGCGTTCGTTTTGGATATGTGCATCGGTGGTCCCGTGCGTTCACCGATGAGCTCGCTCGTGCGTTCGCAATCGGAGAGGAATCTCTCGACGACGCGACGCAGTCCGGTGTCATTGTCGTCCAACTGCGCCCGCACCGCGCCACACCATGGGATCAGATACCGGTTCAGAAGGGATCCGGCGATTACGGGCTCTTCCTGAGCGAGTGCCACTGCGGCGACCTCGCATGCAATCGCCAAATGATCCGGCGCCAGGACGTGATCGCCGAATCTCATGCCCATGTGAGACATCGCACGCAGCATGTCGGTGCGGGATTCATCGCTTGACCGGTGCAATGCCGCGTGGAGAAGCAATGCCGTTGCGGGAGCCGGAAAGCCGGCATGAAACGCGCTGCAGAATTCGGTATCGCGCAGAGATGCGTCGTCAGGCAAGTCGAGCGCAAGCCATGATTGTTCAAAGAGAGCGCGTGGAACAATCGGGCTCCAAACGCATGACCAGGCGGCCAGAACAAGTGCGTCAAGCGGGGCAGTATCCATCATGGTCATGTGACCACCTTTATCCAGTCGGCGGTGACGGACTTCAGGCCGGCGCGTTCACTTTGCGCACCCTGCCAGATAGCGACGCCAAGCTCTGCGGTCTTGTCCAGCGCGGGCCACCTCGCGAGGCGGAACAGAACCGAGCGTATTCCGTTTTGCCATGTTGCCGTGGCGTGCCAATCGGCGGGTGGCGCATGACGCACCACCGTGCCAAAACCCTCCGCCGTAATCTTCATCGGCACCTTCCAGTCGGGCCGCCACAGCACGCCTTCGACCCCAAAGCCCTCTGAACCCATCGTGATCATCGGCGTGCCCGGCTTCAGCGGAACCAAGAGTGCCGCGGCATCCGCGAAGCGGTTGGTGTCGCCCCTAATGTCGTCGACGGGCTTTGCGCACGGCCAGGTCAACTGAACGTTCCAGCCAAGAGGGCTTTTTTCGACAACAAGATTGGCGTTGGGAGTCGCCGGCCGCGTGGCGTCCTTGTAGGCCACCGGAACATATTCGCCCGGCTGCATCGCAGTCGGCGCCGCGATGAGCGTGAGGTTCGTCCTCATTCGATCACTTCCCGTGTCCCGCCGCCGAGCTTGAAGCTTTTTTTCCAGTCGTGCGCAATTAGAAGCGCCATGAGTTCGCTCGGATTGCCGTGGCGGCGCTTCTCACGCTCGGCGCGAAGCGTGGACAGCGCGGCAACGACAGGCTCGCCGAACAGGGACTTGAGGTAGTCCAGCGGAATGCGGTCTTCCGACAGCGGCTCGCCGCCGACACCAAATTTTGGCGGGCTCAACGGCGGGACGTAAAACACGTTGGGGCCCGTATCGTATTCCGGGTGCAGCGGCAGCGCGACCTTCCACTTGTGAACAAGCTTCCAGATCGGGCCGGCGGGATCATCGAGATAGCCGACGAACCGTAGACGTCCGGGGCACTGCCGCGCACAGGCGGGCGGGATTCCCGCTTCGATCCGCGGAAAGCAGAACAAGCACTTTGTCGAGACCGCACGCTCCGGATCGAAATACACTTTCTTGTAGGGACAGGCCTCGACGCAGAAGCGATAGCCGTGACACTTGTCCTGGTCGACGAGAACGATGCCGTCCTGCGGCCGCTTGTAAATGGCGCGCCTCGGACAAGCTTCAAGACAGGCTGCATGGGTGCAGTGATTGCACAGCCGCGGCAGATAAAAGTAGTGATTGTCTTGCGGATAGGCGCCCTCGCCCTGGTCTTCGTCCCAGTTGGGGCCCCAACTCGGGTTTTCCGTCGGGCGCAGCCACTCTTTTCCCTTGTTTGAATCCGAGTTGACCACGCGCTGGTGGTTGAAGTGCCAGGCCTCGCCGTAGCCGGATTTCAGATCGGGAATCGATCCGCGCTTGATCTCGCCCTTGGGCGTGCGTCCACCGATTGGCGGCCAATCCCGTGGATAGCCCTTGCCGGGATGAGTCTCGACGTTGTTCCAGTAGGCGTATGCCGTCCCAGTATCCTTGTTCCACAATTTCTTGCAGGCGATCGTGCAAGTCTGGCAGCCGAGACACTTATTGAGATCAAGCACCATCGCAATCTGACGGGGGGTGTCGTGCGTGCTGGCATTTGCGGTCACGGCTCGACCTCTAAGCTTTCTGCTCGGGGCCGGTCCATGGCGCAATCGCGACACGGGTGTCCTGAACATGCGTTCCTGGTTCGAAATGGCCGAAGAAGTATCCGAGTTGCCCGGGTTCTCCGCCGGCGAAATGCATCGGGTTGATCAGGCCCGGAATCAGGAACTTGTAGCTTCTGTGGTCGGGGAACTGATGCGGCTCCCAAGCGTGGAAGTAATAGGCCACCTTGGGACGCACCATGCTTGAGATCTTCGCGCGCATGCGCATCGTTCCGTAGTCGTTGGTGATCGCCGCCCAGTCGCCGTCCTTGACGCCAGTCGCGTCCGCATCCACAGGATTGATATAGACCACAGGCTCGCCACGCTGCAGCCGGAGCAGTAGGGGCGTGTCGCGCCAGACACTGTGCACGCTCCAGCGCGCATGACAGGAGATGAACTGGAATGGATGATCGCCACCCGCTCGCGGACTGTCGATATGCGTCGGCAGCGACTCGCCGGCCTCAAGAAACCAGGGATGATCGATGTAGTATTGCTGGCGTCCCGTCAGCGTCGGCCACGAGATCTTGTGCGTGTAGAAGTCGGTCAGCGCCTGCAGCACGCCGCCGCCCGTCCAGTCCGAGTTGAAGATGTTTTCCTGGATGCCGGTACCGCCTGTGTTGGCAAACCTTGCGATCCCCGTCTCCTTCAGTCGGTCGACCGTCATGCCGGTGGTCGAACTGCTGCTCTCGATGATCCTTGTATTGATCCGCTCGGCGTCGTGCGGACCGTAGTCGCCATTGAAGGAATAGCGATCGCCGATCGTCTGCAGTTCCACCTGCGTGTCGTTGCAGCTCGTGAGCGTCGGCGTATTGTGCGCCCTCGCAATGTCCTGTACCGCGCGCGAGAGCAGATGGAAGACTTCCCACTCATCCTTCGCCTCGCCGACGGGTTTAACCGCGGCGCCGCAATAGTGAAGATAGGGAATGTAGGCGACCGTGTATTTGACGCCTGGCTTCTCGTAGTAACCCGCCGCCGGCAGAAGATAGTCGGCATGCAGGCCTGTGAATGTAAATTTCTGATTGAGATCGACGACCAGCTCTAGTTTCGGCCACACATGTTCCAGCATCTTTTGCGGCATGTTGGAGCGCCTCAGCACATTGCTTCCGCCTGTGATCCACGCGCGCGGGGGCACATTGGGTGCGGGACACACGGGCATCCAGCCCTTGTGCTGGGACTGATCGACATAGGCATTTAGTGCATGCGGATAGAGATGATCTTCTTCCTTCGCCAGCAGATCCTTGATGCCCTGGTGGTTGTAGTTCTGGCTGCCGGAATTCGTCAGCGTGCCGGAGCGGCCGGTCAGGTATTTCGCCATCCGATGCTCGACCTGTGCCTGCGACTTGCGGCCTGCGATCTGATCGAGAATGAGGCCGAAGGTGTAGGAATCGCCGAGCAGCTGCGCCCATGACTTGACACCGCCCCACCAGCCTTCGGCGGTGTCGCCAACTGTGGAGCTGAATCCGGTCATGCCGATCCAGCCAGTCGAGTGATAGCCGGCGCCCTTGACCCGCCCGATCGCACCCCTGAGCGACAGGCATAGAAGCTTGGCGCGGTTCATGTGGTCGGAGTGGAGATAACGGTTGGAGCCCCAACTCGACAGCACCATCGGACGTTTGGCGTTGGCAAAACCTTCGGCGAATTTGGCGATCGTCTTGACGCTGAGACCGGTCAGTTGCGCCGCGTGTTCAAACGTCCAAGGCTCAAGATGTTCCTTGATCAGCGCGCCGACGGGCACAATGCCGACGGTCTTGTTGTCCTTGAGCACGACGCTGAACCGCCCTTCGATCGGCGGCTTCAAGCCCTGCAAATCCAGCTTGGCGTTCCTGTCGCCCTCGCAGCCAGGCGCCGGGACGGGCTTTTTCTGATCGGGATCCCAGACGTAGACAATCGTTTCGCCGCCGCCGTCCTGGAGATCGCTTTCGCGCAGGAACCGGCCGGTATCGAGCCGCACCAGGACCGGGAAATCAGTCTGTTCGCGGACATAGTCGAGATCGATCCGATTGGTGGCCCAGATGTGACGCGCAGTCGCCAACCCAAGGCCGGCATCGGTACCGGGCTTGATCGGGAGCCATTGATCGGCGTGGATCGCCGTAGCGCTATGGATCGGATCGATGACGACGAGTTCCGAACCATTGTAGCGCGCCTCGAACAGAAAATGCGCATCGGGAATCTGCGTGACGGACGGATTCATCATCCACACGACGAGATAGTCAGACAGGAACCACTCATCGCTCGAGCCGCCGATATGCGGCATGCCAAGCGTCAGCGTTGCGCCGACATTGAGATCGCCGATCTCCGCCCAATCGTCGGGCATCGCCGCGCCCATCATCGAGAAGAAGCGGTTCCGCGCCGCAGTCGTTGCACCATAGTCGAAATGTGGGCCGAGGTCGTGAATGATCGTGCTGGGCCCATGCGTCTCCGCAATGGAAACGAGCTTTTCCGCAATCTCGCGGATCGCCTGGTCCCAACTGATGCGCTGCCACTTGCCTTCACCGCGCGCACCAGCGCGCTTGAGGGGCGTCGTCAGACGAACTCGGCCCATACATCACATCCGTGTAGCAGCCACCCTTCTGGCAACCACGCGGATTGAAGTCCGGAACGCCAGGCTCAGACGCCTCGTAATTTGCCGCCTGCTCTTCGCGAACGACGACGCCGTTCTTGACGTAGATGTCCCAGTTGCAGGCGCTGCGGCAGTTCAGCCAGCCATGCGATCCTTTGACGACAGCATCCCACGTCCAACGTTCCTTGTAGAGGTCGGACCAGACGCGTAACTTCGCCTTCGTCGGCGCCGCACTTGCGTCCTGCGTCAGGTGGTAAAGCGGCAGCTGCGACATTGCCGCAGAGGCGCCGGTAATCGCAAGGAATCGGCGCCGATCCAAGTTGGCCCCAATCATGTGTGCCGCTTTCGTTACAGTTCCTAAATCGCTGCGATCGTCCTTGTTCGAGCGATCGGCGCTCCTTCTTGATTCAACAAACGCTTTCAACTGACAATTTGTCAGTCTTTGGGCTCCTGCATCATTGATCTGGGTCAAGGATCAGGCGCGCGATGCATAACGCGCCTTTCAATCGGGCTAGGTCGGTCAGCCGATGAAGTGGGCTATCTCACGTCCCACGCATCTCGACGTCTTGCGGCTTGTTCCGCATTGACGATCGAAGAAGGTCCAGATGCTCCCTTGGCGCGCTTAGCACTTCGAGAAGACGGAACCGCACCGCATTCCGTTCGGGAAGGCGCTCGAACCTCGTCCCGAACACCTTGCGCCCCGCATCGATACCAAATTACGCGCGTTGACTGATGCGAATACGCGCCAAAAGTGCGAACAAGCGAGCAATGATTTTACGCAACCGGCAAGATTGTGCGATGCACACGCTGGGCGCGTCGCGCGCTTTGACGCCGATCAAGGTGCGTCGGTAAGAAGTCATGCCTGCTGTATCAATCAATCTGTAATGTTTGGTGAGCGGCATGAACAAAACGTTTTGTGAAGTAGCACGTGAGATACTGGTCAAGGAGAAGCAGCGCTCGATCAGCGATGTCGCGAAAACACTTGGAATGGAATATTCGACACTGTATTCACGCCTCAACGGCCGTACACCTTTTCGACTGGAAGAAGCCAGCGCGCTGTTGATCGAATTGCCGGATGCGCGGCTTGCGGACTCAATTCTGCAAGAAACGCACTTTATGGCGGTGCCGCGACTGGATGAAACCGGTTGGGGCCGTTCTGACGATGCGATAATGTCCGCGTTGCGAACGGTTCAGGAATTGCTTGAAGTTTTGAAAGATATCAACATTGCGACTTCGAGCAGTCAAATTGAAAAGGCTGACCGAATTCACATCGAAAGCCATGTCTACGAGGCCGAGCGCTCACTTGCGCGTCTTCGTCTTGCGATACCTCACTTGTCAGTCATGCCAAAGCCAATCAAAGCGTAGCTTCTGCAAACAGAAAAGAACCCCTCAAGGCATTGCCGGCCGCTTTTGGACCGAAGCGATATACGGCTAGCGTAGCAGGACAAGTACCCACTCAGCCGGCGACGTTGTCCAGAATGAAGGCAACACACCCAACAATTCCGAATCGAAGGCGGCAATCCACGCCGCCGTGAACGCGGAGATTAGCGCCAGACTACGAAATCCAGCTGCAAGGCCGCTAGCAGGACTGCCGGGCTCGCCTACTGTTGCTTGGACCATCATTCGCACTCCACCCCGGCGATGCACGAAGCCGGCGTGCGGCAAAAATGCTTTTGCCGGCAACTCGAATGCACCAGAACCAAAGTCAAACAAACAGTTCTTGCCCAACTGCGGTTTGATCAGGATCAATGCGCGTCGAACGCGCGCAAATAATCGCCTCTTTGGTTTCTGATACGTCAAATCACCTTCGATCTTTTGATATCTTGCCCTAACGCTCGACATGTCTCGCTGCCCCGAAACAGTTTGGTCGCAACTTGCGCAACACACGCACAATCGGGAGCACAAAGTTGAAATTCAAAAAATGTCCTGCGATTTGCCTTTGGGTTCGCTCCGAGAATTACAACTTGCAACCGTCGCCCCTGCATAGCGTCAACAAAAGCCCGATAGTCCGCCACTGGCACGGCGCTTGCTCATAGTTAAAAGCCCGCAGTACGCGGTTGCTCTGACGATAGAACATTGAGACGACGATTATGAAAACGCCGATTAAAAGCCTCGCGCGGCCTGTCGCAACGTCAGCAATTTTCGCAAGCTCCGTATTCGCCGTGACAACTGGCGCGAACGCGGCCACAGAGGTTCAGAAGTTGACTGCGATCAACAACGGCCTCAGCTTTCTCGCTTCGCAGCAAACGGGCAGCGGTAGCTGGAGCTATGGTGGCTACGACCAGGCGGCCACGGGCGCGGCATTGACCGCGTTTCTCAGTCAGCAGTCCAATTGGGGAGCGAATACGGCCGCGTATCAGTCGGCGGTGAGTAACGACATCAGCTATCGTCTGAGCACGGCTAGCACCACAGTGGTCGCCACGCGGAATGACGGGGTCAACATCTGCCCCGGCGGCGACAGCAACAGCAATCCGCAGGTCGCAGCGGCGCTGAGTTTCCTCAACAACAATTAGCCGCAAACCGCGTCCGGCACGTGGTATGGCAATTTTGGAGATCCTTATGCCATGTGGGCCGTCTACAAGGGTCTCGAAACGTCCATCGGCCTGACCGATAACAGCACCATCACCAACCTGCTGTCGAAGGGCGGCGCACCCGCCAACTTGCCGGGAACTCCGCCGGGTACTGTTGCGTGCAATTGGTTGCAGGACCAGAACCAGTGGCTGGTGGACAACCAGTTGGGTAATGGAAGCTGGAACGGAACCGACTATTGGACGGGCGTGCTTGCCACGTCCTTCGACGTGAGCATCTTGGGTGCAACCCAGATTCCGATTCCGAGTGAGGTGCCGGAGCCTGTAACGATCAGTCACATGGCAGTCGGCCTGCTCGGAATGGCGGCCATGGGTCGTCGGAAAAAAGCCTGAGTCTCGAGCGCCCGATCGACAGGACGGCGGCTCAAATCGGCCTGTCGTCCTTCATTCGTGCCCCGGCCTCGCCGAGTTCTCACGCCAGAAGCAGATGGAGTTCGAACTGATGTCCATCGATTCACGACGACGTCTGTTTTCATTTGCACTTCTCCTCGCCGGCTTCTGCGCGGTAGGCGTACATCCGGCAAGCGCCGGGTTCGTTTCACCAAGCACATTGCAGGGATCGCCACACACAACTCCCGGAGACACGACAACGCTCCGAGAAAATGCGCGCCTGACGAACACCACCAGTCTTTAATTGATTGCCGCCGTGAACCGGGGCCTGTGGAGCAAAGCTTGCGCTATGGCCACACGCACGCGTGCCGATCGGACGCCGGATACAGACGCCTTGGGCGTCTTTGCCATTTGTCAGGCGCTGCGCAATGACAAAACCGCGGCCGGAATGGCCTTGGCACGTCTGGGATCAGCAGACGATTCAACAAGCCACTATGGCCAGATCGCACAAGGCGTCCTACTTCTGCGCAGCGGATCGCCTGATGCGGCGGACGCAACTTTCAAAAACGTGCTGGGCTCAGAGTCGGGCGATCCGCTCGCTCTTTATTTCCGCGGCGAGGCATCGCACGCCCGGCATCGCGACGCGGAGGCCGTGGCCGCATTTCGCAAATCCCTCCAACGCTGGCCCGACAATGCTGCGGCGCTGACTGCGATTGCGCGGCTGATCTCAGGGCCGAAAGCGTCAAAGGCCGATCTCAACGCCGCAATCGCATCGACTGAGCACGCAACAGCGATTGAACCAATAAATACCGACTGTTGGAAGCAGATGGCCGCCCTTTACGATCGCGTGGGACGCCATGATCGAGCCACGGCCGTCACACTGCAATGGTTGACTATGCCCCCCCGTCAAATGACTGACCTGCGGCCGGGGAGAGCCCCGAACCCCCTTAGGCGCGGACTGCGCGTAAGCTTGAAGCTGAGTCGTGCAGCCCGCATACACGAGTCAATTCGTGCCCGATGACAAAGGTCAAGGGCGCTTCAAATTCGCGTCGAAGTCGGCCCGAACGCGTTCGACGTGGTTCAGAAATCCCGCGTGGATGTCCTCAAGGGTTCGTGCCGTAGCGTTGACTGCCTGCCAAACAATCCGGTCGCACGCATCGTTCAGGGTGGTCGCACACAATTTCGCGGGCGCTGACGCAGAAACCTGCGAAAGAGTTCTGGGACTGTCGAGTCCGAGATCGGGTTCATGTGGCGCCATCAGCCACACGAACGCAATCGAGACAATCGCGCGGAGGATCACGTCGTCACTCAGCCGAAAGATCGGCGCCCGTTTACCGCGTGGTGGTCTGACCTCGTGTGAGGCGAAGGCCATCCCGTGAAGACAGGTACCAATTCATCTTGGTTGATGAGTTTCCACGCGGAGAGATGCTGGAACGTGTCCGACGCGCCCGTGAGCGCAACCGGCTTGTTGAGTGTCTGTGCCAGGCCAATAAAGCGCGACGGGTCGCAACCATCGTAGCTGATCGGGGCAAGGATAGTCTCCAACTCGACCTGACCATCGTCAGCTATGCGGCCGGCTGAACGAAGACAAAGCGGGCGGCGAAGCCTGAGCGCCCGGCGCAGCAACGACGACAACGTCTCGAATGACTGCGTGTCCCACTGCGCGAAAAAATTTGTTCCCCTGAGTTCAAATCCAACCCGCTTGCAAAGAGCCGTACCGGCGAGGCGGTAAGTCGGAAACGAGGGGTTTGAAGCGTCGAGAATGAAGACCGCAGGCAGAAACTGTCTGATGGCGCGCGGATCGATTTCGGCCTGATCCGGAACGGCGCGCCCTTTACGGAGACGGTTCCAGTAGTCCACAAGAAATTCGCTGTTCATGTGTTCCATGTTCACGTCGTCCCGTTCGCTGGCCAAATCTCTTTCGTACGTTTCGGTCGCGTCGGTGTGCCCGGATCAAAAAGAGCAGTCAGCGAACTGTGCATGTGCCGACCTAAAACGCGCGACAAGCCCAAAGGCTCCAATCACATGGATAGTCGCGTTATCTTATTGGCAAACCAGCGCTCAGGAGTTGCGCGGCGCAGATGTCCAAAATTTGTCACACCTTGATTCGCCGAGCTTGGCAAAATTGACGCATTGCAGCCGCACGAATGCGGTGATTTTACGCGCAGCGGCGGCGGCGAGAATACGGATGCGACAATCGGGCAATTCCACTTGCATCAGAAAATGTTCGGAGTCCGCTGCGTTCAACGCGTCGCCTCTCGTGAATCGCCTGCGTTCGCTGCAGTGAGTAAAAGTTGGGCAGGTTTTGTCCAGCTTTGGGGACTGGAGCGAATCGTCTCAAACGCACCGAGAAAAATTCGGCACAATATTGCGCGGGAATTGGGATTGTTGAGACCGACTGCGGACCTTTGCATTCAGTGGCTATCGACCGTCTGTTCGCGGAACGCCCTCAAACTTTGCTGCGCAGGCTCACCGTCACTTCAAATCCACCCTTGTCGCGATTGCGACCCATAACCTCGCCGCCTAGGCCCTCGATATTTCGTTTCACAATCCATAGTCCGAGGCCCTGGTGGTGTTCGCCGGATCCGGCATCGGCGATCGGTCCATCGGGCACCGGACGATTGGTCACGTAACGATCGAATATCCGCGGAATTACGACCGGATCAACACCAGGGCCATTGTCGGCGACAGTCAGGCACGCAAAATCGCCGCGTTTCGCCAAAGTGACTTCGATCTTGTCGCCCTTGAATGTGTAGCTGGCCGCATTGTCGATGAGATTTTCCACAACCGTCTCGACCAACTCCTCATTTGCGTAAGCCACGATGCCGTCGGCAATGTGCGTTTCCAGACGTTTGCCTTGCAAAGAAAGAGCCGCCTCGTGTCCCGCCAGCAGCCGCTTGAGGAAGCCGGAGAGATTCATCTGCTTGCGCTCGGGAAACACAACGTCCGCGCCGGCTTGCTCGAGATCGCGCGCGGACGTGACGAGGGAGTCCAGGCGCACAACCGAGCTCTCGATGAGGTGCAGCGATCGCACGGCGGCTGCGTTGGTGGGTTCGACCGCGCGCTTGAGCGGTTCGATCGACTGCGAGATGACGGCCAGCGGAGCCTTCAGGGCATGCGCGGTGTCTTCCGAAGCTTTTTTTATCGCTTCTTGGGAGGCAATCAACGCTGCAACGAGCGAGTCGAAGTCGCCGGCGACGCGTCCGAGCTCGGGAATTGTGTTGAGTTCGCGGAACGAGATCGCGCCGGCTTCCCGCAACCGTATGCGGCGCGCCGCCTCGCGGAAACGACTCACATTGCGCCACATCTGGATGAATAGCGCGAAAATCAGGGCAGTACTGACAATGTAGGTCGCCGCCGCGATGCGCATTGAAGGAGTCGTCCAGAACGAAAGCTCAAGCGGAACTGGCGCCAGATCCGCTGCGTTTTGGGAGGTGATGACAATCCAGCAATCTCCCTTCACATGCACCGGAGTCATTGAGGTGAGAATTTCCGGCGTCCGCTTTGCATTGTCCAGGCGAATGGCGAGATCGGTGGCGCCGTCACAAGTGGGGGCCAGTCGTTCAAACACGCCAGAGCGGATAAGATCGCGGCGTTCCTGTTCAAGCAGACTGGCCGAGAGCCCGGGGTAGGCCGCGATGTAGATGAAGTCGTCGCGCCCTGCGTTGGCGGGCCTGAGCAAAACCTTGACGAACGTACTGCCCACCGCCGCGCCCTTGAGCGCATCCGTCAAATCCTGCGGAGACTCGCTTTTGAATTGCTGAAACCGAGGCCGGAGCATCGCCGCGATCACACGTCCTGTTTGCGCGGCCGAATTTCGCAACAGCCGTGTCTGTGCCTGTTCGGCCCTTTGGAATTCCCAATAGAGGATGAGCGGAACCGTCAGCAGAACGAGAGCAAGGACCAACAATTTCACCGAGAACGAGCGCAGCAGGCGTGAAATCGGTGTGTCCCGCCTAATGCCCGCCGCCATCGCTCCACCTGTACCCGAATCCGGGATAATTCTCGATTTGTGCGAAGTTCGGATCGACATCGCGGAATTTTTGACGGATACGCTTGATAAAGGCGCGTACATTGGTTCGATAGCCGACTTCTCCATCGCCTGCCACGAACCCCTCCCCGCGCACGATGTCGTAGATCTCTCGATAGCTGACGTCGCGGTTGGCGCGTTCGATCAGAAACACGACGATGTTGAACTCGGTCAAGGTCAGTAGGATATCGACACCATTCCAGGATGCGCGGCGCGAGTCGAAACGCAAAGTCAGCGCATCTCTTTGAACGACGTTTGCGCCGTCGGACGTGGGTTGTGCGCTTCTTTGCGCCTTCTGGCCGCCGAGGATGAGTTCGATACGCCTCAGCAGAATTGAAAAGCTTCTGGATTTCTCGACGAAGTCGACGGCCCCGCCAAGCAGGCCGGCTTCTTCGTAGATCTGAGCCCCCAGTACGGTAAGAAAGATGACTGGAATATCGATGTTTTCCGAGCGCATGCGCTGCAGCACTTCGATTCCAGTCATGCCGGGCATTTTCCAGTCTAACAGAACTAGATCGGCACTGGGGCTGTTGGTCAGGTGTCGAATTGCGGCGATCCCTTCGCCGAAGCAATCGGTGGAGAAACCCGCGTCGGCGAGATTTGTACTCACCGATTCCCGGAAGAGCTCGTCGTCATCGACGACAAGAACATGACCGCGAAGGACCTGGGCGCTAGCCGGGAGCATTGTTTTTCGCCGTCAGAATGTCGCGAATGCATGCTTGAGACGTGACGACCGGTCCACCATTGCCATCTGTGCCTCCATATTTCAGCGCATGAAACGCCGAAGTTTTGACGTCCGGATAGAAGAATATTTGGAATGCGCAGCCTGCTCCCGCGTAGACCCATACGAGCGATATATTGTTCTTCGTGATCTTTGAAGGCGAGCCGAGCAGTTTTTCGACCGTTGAGGGTTCCATTCCGATGAGGCTGTCCGGGTCGATCGAAGCCAGTTTTTCGGGTTTTTCGGGTTTTTCCGGTTTTACGATTGGCTCGTGAACCTGCGGTTTTGGTCTCGGCGTCTGGACCACGGGCGGCGCGGGCGCAACGGGCCGCTCGACGACACGCGGCGGCGTTGCGTCGTGCGAGAACCATTCTTTCATTTCACCCACAACTGCGCAGCTCTCCAGAAACGAGCTGCCAGCAAGAATGACGGCGATTGTCCAAAGGATTCGAGTCGTCCGCCCAAGACGCAGTGCCCTGGGAGCGGCCCCTCTCCGCGTGGCCAAAATGTCTGAAGCCTCAATGGCGGCGCGCGCCTCTGAATAACAGGGACCGCCCGTTTCTTTCGCATTGGCCACGTTCACCGGGCGGGTACCCCTTTCACATTTAACGCCAGACGCGGCGTGACGATTGGCGAGCCATACAGGGCGACGATCCCGGCGATGTCCCCAGTCTGCAGGACATCAAAATTGGCGTTGTACTCGAACGACATCAATTGCCCAGCCGGCCCGGGATGATCCAGGCCGAGAACATGGCCGATTTCATGCGCCAGCGTATATCTCAGCCGGTAGATAGTCCGATCGACATTTGCGCTCGTTTGTTCGGGTTTCCCAAGCTCGTCCGCGGTCCATCGAAGTTCGGGATTGAGGCAAACTATCCCTTTTTTGATCAGAGCGACACCGTTCTCATTCGGCGACGAAAGGGTCACGTCGGCATACGCCACGCCTTCGGGAACCGATTCAGCACTGATCAGGATATCCGCAGACGCAGGACGTTTTACAGCAAGGAAGTGCAGGTTTGCAGCCGCTTCCCACATGGCGAACGCTGCGGAAAGTTCCCGGTCGAAGGTGCGGCGCGTGAGTTGGGAAGTCGCAAGTACCTGGCCAATGCCACCGATTCTGCGGCAATTGAACGTTCCCGAGAATTCAGAGTGGCCATCCAGAACGGCGTAGCTAAGCGTTGCGCCGCTCCCAATTGCCGGCGTTCCCCACTTCACGTCATGGCCGTTCATCTCAAGAAACCGATATCCATCGGCCGCCTGAGCAGAGCAAACGGTCAGGGCGATGCTCGCGAACAGCAATATCTTCTCGACAAGGTGTCGCAGCGCGCGCTGGCGGCACGCCGGGGCGGAACCAAGCCCAAATGATGGTTTTCCGGGGAAATCCGGATTTACCGGCCCCTCGCCTCCAACTCGGAATTCAAACCGACTCTTTCCAATCATGCCCTCACACACGTTGGGCCGCTGCTCTGACGGTGCCGCGTTGCACGCGGGCCGCGCGATTTCGCGAAGCCTCCGGGCGCCATGCGCGCCCACATCAACGGACACGCTCAACGACTCTTTTTTGTCCCACAATTATCACAACCGAACAAGCGCGTTGCCGCTAGCTTCGCATCAGCGATTCATCTGGCAATTGAAACCGGCCTGGCGAGCCGGGCCCGAAGCAATGAGGATTTCATGAAAACTTTCTGGATCGCCTGTGCCGTGGTCGCGCTAACCGCCGGCTGTCTGAGCCCGGCAGAGGCGCAGGATTCGACGACACAGGCATCGCCTGCCGCTTCGGGACCCTCCTCCCCGCCGCGAAGCGCGGCCGCCTCAACACAAGCCGATTTGACCGGACAGATGATCTATAGCGAGCAGGGAAACACGATTGGTACCGTTTCGTCGTTGACGACTGATGCGCAAGGCCAGCAGCAAGCCGTGGTTGGAATCGAAAAGTTCCTCGGTATTGGTGGAAAGAACGTGCTGTTGCCCGTCTCGTCTCTGCAGCCAAGGACTGGCGGCGGGTACACGACGTCGTTCACTGCGGCCGATATCAAGAATCTGTCCGAAGCCAAGGCAGACATGCACTGAGCGGGACGATTTTACCGGACTAGTGGAGCGAAGGTGGCGCCGGCCCACGCTGCCCCCCACCTGCTGACGGCGGACGTCAGCGCGCCTTCGCTCCACTAACTCTCTCTCGCCGTGGCAGGCGCAGACGTATTTTGGCGTCCAGCCAGCTGAATGCTGCAAACTGAGATTGAGTCGTGACGAAACATTCAATGTGATTTGCGCTGGGCGAGTTCGCACCGCTGGAAAGGCGCCACGCGACCGAACCCTCAAACAATTCAAAGTGTAACTCGAGGGCACGTATTCATGATCCATATCAATTCGCAACGACCGTTCGTGGAGATCGACGGTACGCGCTACACGCTGGATTGGAAGAGAGCATCGCTTGCCGAGATGCTCCTCAACGCAAACGGTCAGACAGTGCCGTTTGCACGGATCATGGCGCGACTGAATACGTCGAGGGGCGCCATTCAAGTATACGCCCACAGCCTGCGCAAAATTTTTGAGCCGCACGGCTATTCGCTCGTGAGCGAATTTGCCACGGGTTACCGGCTTGAGAACTCCTCAGCGACCAAGTTCACGGTCCGTGCCGCCAGATCGTTTGCGGCTTGAAGAAGCAACACTGCGTTCCACATGCTCTGCACGCACAGGACGGACTGCTTCTAGCAGAACATAGGCTCCGTCTATAAGTCTTCGAACTCCGTCGCGGATTTCCTCCGAAAGCGGAAGGGTGCGAGAATGACTACAAACCGGTTCGTTGTGCTTTCCTACGTCGGTGGGCCGGCGCTCCTCACCAACGCAACCAGTCTACTCGTCCTTTCTACGAGCAACCGCTTTGCCCGCGCGATTGACCGCGCCCGGGTCCTTGCTGAGCGGTCCGACCAGGCTGGCGCTGTTCTGGACGAGCTTCGCGACGCGCACAGGCGTGTGGATTTCATCGTTCGGGCGCTGACCAGTTTCTATTTCGCAGCCGCCATGTTCGCGCTTGGGCCTCTGGCCACCATCGCCGGTGCAGCCATCTCCGAAATTCAGAATTTACCCATACTGAACGCGGTGATTGGTGGTGCGGCCAAAAGCGTTGATCTTCCAGCGCATTTCTCAATTGGCCATTCAGCGGTCAATGCTAGAAGCGCTGACGGTATGGAGTGTGCTCATGATTCCTGCAGAAGAACGCAGGACTGATAAGGCCAGAAAATGCAACAGAGCGAAAAGCGCACTACCAAGTCAGTTTTAGCTTGATACCGACACCATCAACCACGCCATTCAGCATCGCGGCATTCGAAGGCGCTCGTTCGAGTTGATAGCGGAACAATTCAGCTTTGCCCTGGGCCATGCCCAGTTTCGCTGCGATCAATTCGGCAAGGGGACGCTCTACGAGTTGAGAATTCGGGCGCCGAGACGCCCACGGCAACTCGCTAAATTGCGACGAATAGGCGTCATAGGAGGCAGGTTTGTAATCTGGGATCGTCAGTCGTTCTGCACAGGCAGGCGTAGCTGCGACGAAGAGACAACAGACCAATAGAGCAAATCTTACCGGCGTGCGCATGGCAAGCCTCGTAAAACAAACACCAGCGGGCAGTGAGGCGGGCCGTCATGGGGGCGAAGATCCGCCCACTATTGCGAAGGGCAGAACCCGCTGGCAACTCAAAAATATCATCGCCGCAAAGACCTGATATTGACCTGTATCAACCGGTAGGACCAGCCCGTGTTCGGCTGAATACGGCCATTGGCTCGCTGTCAGGCGAATGTCCGCTTTCGACCACGTGCGAACATTCGCGCCACGAAGGACTTGCCGCTTACTTGCCCCACTTTGATTTCCGTCAACGCCTGAAACTATAGGAGAGCTAAAGAGTTAACATGAGGGGGAAAACGCTCGAATTGGACAATTTATAACCACCCAACGGCGTTCCTGAGGTTGGCTTCCATGGACGCAGGCAACACCGAATTTCAAAGGACCGGCGAGCGGCAGGGCTCGGTTGATTTCCTGACTTGGTTGCGGCGTTGGCGCGCGACTTTTGGCAGCCGCGCGATCTACGCAATCATTGCATTGCTCGTCTTGCTTATCGCGGGGACGCTTTACTGGATTTTCGGTGGCGGGTCTGTCGTTGCGTATGTTACCGCGCCTGTTACCCAAGGAACCGTGGCGCGAGCTGTCACGGCAACAGGCTCCATAAATCCGGTTCTGACGATCACCGTTGGAAGCTATGTGTCAGGAGTCATTCAGGAGATCGACTGCGATTTCAACACCAAGGTTACGAAAGGCCAGCTGTGCGCCAAAATCGACCCGCGCCCCTATCAGACGATCGTCGAGCAGGATCAGGCTAGCGTCGCCTCTGCGAGAGCGCAGCTGCTAAAGGACCAAGCGAATCTCGCCTATGCCCGCGTCAACGCGGCACGCTATGCAAATCTCGTAACACAGCGTGCAGCATCCCGCGACAGCTACGATGTCGCCGTGAACGCACTCGGTCAGGCAAAGGCTCAGGTTGTGCTGGATGAGGCACTTGTCACGCAGCGTTTGGCTGTACTCGACGCCGCGCAAGTGAATCTCGGTTACACCAACATCGTTTCGCCGGTCGATGGGACGGTGGTTTCACGCAACGTGACGAGAGGTCAGACGGTAGCAGCAAGTTTTCAAACACCGACATTGTTTCTGATCGCCGCCGATCTTTCGAAGATGCAGGTCGATACCAATGTCAGCGAGAGCGATGTCGGTGGCATTCGCGTTGGCGATCCGGTGCAGTTCAGGGTCGAGGCGTTTCCCGATCGTTCATTCAACGGTCTCGTGACGCAGGTACGACAGGCACCACAGACGGTGCAGAACGTGGTCACCTACGACGTTGTAGTTGCTGTCGATAACCGGGAGCTTCTTCTAAAGCCCGGCATGACCGCGACAGTAAGAATTTTCACCGCGAAACGCGAGCATGTCCTGCGGGTACCCGACCAGGCGCTGCGCTATGTGCCGGGTGGCCTGTCCTCTGGCGGCCGGAACGCTGCTACACCGGCTCCGCAGCTTTGGATATTACGGAACGGGCGGCCAACACGCGTGGTTGTGGGTACGGGACTTGATGACGACAGTTTTACTGAAATCACGAGCGGAGAGGTCCAAGTTGGCGACAAGGTTATTGTCTCTGAAAGCTCCGCAACGAGTACAAAAACGAACACCGCCACTCCGAGAATGCGATTGCCGTGAACGCAAAAGCCGTCTCGTCCGCGCCTGTAATACTGGTACGCAGCCTAACACGCACCTATCATGTCGGCGATGTCGATGTGCTCGCACTTCGCGGCGTCGACCTATCGATCAATCGCGGCGAGTTTGTTGCGATCATGGGATCGTCGGGTTCCGGCAAGTCGACACTCATGTCGATACTCGGTTGCCTCGATAAACCGACGGACGGACAGTATTTCTTTGAAGACATCGACGTAGCGAGGTTGTCCGAGCCCGAGCTGGCTGGTATCCGAAGTGAAAAGCTCGGTTTTGTATTTCAGAGCTACAATCTTTTGGCGCGAACAAGCGCGATCGAAAATGTCGAGTTGCCTCTCATCTACGCTACTTCGCCGACATCCGGCCTCGATCGCGCCGAACGGGCGCGCGAGTCTCTGCGCATTGTTGGCCTTTCCGACCGTGAACGAAACACGCCGGGTCAGCTATCCGGCGGTCAGCAACAACGCGTGGCCATCGCTCGCGCGCTGATAAACTCACCTTCTGTCCTGCTGGCGGACGAGCCGACCGGCAATCTCGATTCGCGCACATCGCACGAAATCATGGACACTCTTGTGGCGCTCAATCGCGCCCGCGGCCTTACGATTGTCCTGGTGACCCACGAATCCGATATTGCCGCTTATGCCGATCGCGTGGTGATCATGCGCGATGGTCGCGTGGAATCGGACAAACACAATGTATCGAGGGAAACCGGGCCACACTCTGCGCCGGATGCCATTAAAAAAAAGAGCGGGACGGTCAGTGTCATCACATCGACTGACCATGTCGTCAAGGTCAACGGCTCAGTGGCGTTTGGAACGATGATCGTCAGCGCCGCGCTGCAGGCGATCTTTCGAAACAAAATGCGCTCTGCACTCACCACGCTCGGCGTCTTCATCGGCGTCGCCGCGCTGATCGCCATGGTCGATGTGGGTCAAGGCGCGAATGATACCGTTCGCAAGCAAATCGAGAGCTTGGGCACCAATCTTGTCGTTGTCTTGCCAGGAGCCACGACGTCGGGCGGCGCGCGCGGCGGATCTGGAAGCGCCTCGACACTTACCGTGGAAGATGCCCGTGCGATTCAACGCGACGACACCGCTGTCGCCCAGGTGAGCTACCTGATCCGCCAATCGGGGCAGATCCAATATGGCAATCAGAACTGGACAACCAGCATCCAGGGTGTGACGTCAAACTATCCGCCGACAACCAACTGGCAAATCGCGTTCGGACGCGGCATTTCCGAAACGGACGAGAATGATGCCGCCCTAGTCGTCCTGATCGGTCAAACCGTCTGGCACCAGCTCTTTGGTGAATATACCAATCCCATTGGCGCGATGCTGATTGTCAAGAACACGCCGCTTCACGTCATCGGCGTTCTGGGTTCGAAGGGACAATCGAGCTTTGGCACGGATCAGGACGATCTCGTCATGATTCCGTTCTCGACGGCGGAGCGCAAAGTGCTCGGCTCGGCTGCGCCAAGCCAAACATCGGCGGCGAATGCACTCTACGGAACGATCAGCAATCCCTATGGGATCCAACCGCGCCTGACGGGGCTCGTAAATCAAATCTACGTACAGGCGATGACACCCGATCTTGTGCAACAAGCGATTGCTCAGGTTGGTCACACACTGACAGTGCGCCATCGGATACGCCCCGACGCAATCAAGGACTTTTCGGTTCGCAACCTCAGTCAGATCGCAAGCGCTGCAGAGGGCAGCAGCCAAACCATGTCCAACCTATTGGCGGCGGTGGCGTCCATCTCGCTTCTGGTCGGCGGGATCGGAATAATGAATACGCTGCTGGTGTCGGTTACGGAGCGCACGCGCGAAATCGGTCTTCGCATGGCGATCGGAGCGCGTCGCACGCAGGTTCTCCTGCAATTCCTCGCTGAAGCAGTCCTGCTCAGCGTCGTGGGTGGCGTCGCCGGGATCGCGGGCGGCCTGGCTGCGTCGTTGACAATATCTCTGGTGGCAGGATGGCCCGCTCCCATCTCCTGGACGGCGGTTGCCGGCGGCTTTTTATTCTCTGCCGTCGTTGGCGTGTTTTTTGGGTATTACCCTGCCCGAAAGGCGGCTGGTCTGAATCCCATCGAAGCTCTTCGTTACGAGTAATCGAAGATCGATGCCTCACCATATCCCGCGGCCAACTCTTTCCATTCGACCATGCGGTTTGACCGCATCGCGCTTGGTCTACCTGAGGCGGTCAACATTGACCAACCTTTTTGAGCGCGGCCGGTCGAGCTAATTTGGATCAAGTGCGATCCTGGGCCCCGCGCCGAAGTATGGCCCCCCAAAAAGTGCGCACCTGAGGTCCGGCGGCCTTAGTCTTTTGGCTTTGGAGCGACGCTGCTCTTGCGATTTTTTTGCTCTCCAAGCAGGCGATCAAATTCCTTCTTTGAAATTGCGTAACACTCGCAGGAACGGCGCGTAAGGCCGCGCCGATCAAGCATCGTGACAGTACCCCGCGAGTAAGCGAATGAGACGGGCGCGTTGCAGGGCGCTCGCCGCCACGGTGACGCCGGTGCGTTGCACCCCCAGCATCATTGCGAGAAACTCCTGCGTCAGCAGAAACTGGTCCGATTGCATGCGGTCGTGCGTCATCAACAGCCAGCGGCAGCATCGTTGTTCCATAGAATGAAAGTGGTTGCATGCAGCTGACTGGGCGACCTGGTTAAAGAAGGCGTGCGTGTAGCGGAGCATGGCCGCACGCATCGAAGCGCTTCGCGCCATCTCCCTCTTGAAACGCTCTGCCGTGATGCAAAGGCCCGCTCCCGGAACTTGCACGTAAACGCTCGTGGGCGCCCGATCATCGCCCAGCACGAACGGCAGGCCGACGACGCCTTCATTGCCGATCGTCCCGACTTCGGCGGCGTCGCCGTTTGCCACTGTATTTACCAGCGAGCCGACGCCGGTCTCGATGAAGTAGACCGATTCAATGGGTTTGTTCGCCCTGTAGAGTGATTGTCTGTAATCCAGCGGCACACGATGGAGATGCGGGCGAAGCCGCTCATAGTCGTTGGACGGCAACAGACCGAGCAACCGGTTCGCAGGCGGTTCCGAAGCTTTTCTTCTCGGCACAGGTGTCTTTCCCTTCGGGGCTATTGTCTAACGATTTCAACGCTGACTTGGCGGTCAGCGGAAGATGTAGCGTTGGGTACGTGCATGAGGCGCACGGATTCATGCAGCCTTGGCTGCACGCAAACTGTTCGCTCTCCGGGGGCCCGCCCAAGCCGAAGACGGCCCGCGCTCTCGCGAAAACGCTGCGCTCTATTGTTGGTGAAGGCAATGGCTTTGTCCGCTATCGGACATTGTCATCGCGTTTGGCTGGCGCGGCTGCTAGGCTGCGAGTTGTGGAAATGCTGCGCGAAGGCGGGTTTTCAAGCTGACCTCGACTTGATCCGCCAGCCAGATATTCGCGATGGTTTTTTATTCCAGCGTCTTTGGCGCAAACTTTGTTAGGTAATTTGAGATGGCGAGCGAAAAGTGATGCAATGGCCACCAGAAATTTGAAACGTCCAAAGTTTGATCCGAACGATTTTCTGACCAAGGCCGGAAGCGGGAGAACGATTTCGACGTATCGCAGCAAGCAACCAGTGTTTTCCCAGGGTGACGTCGCCGATTCCGTTTTCTACATCCAAAAGGGAAAGGTGAAAGTCACCGTCATTTCCGAGCATGGAAAAGAAGCAGTTGTCGCGATTCTCGGCAAAAGCGAGTTTTGCGGCGAAGGTTGCATGGCGGGTCAAAAATTGCGTCTAGCGACAGCGACGGCGATGACCGAGTGCGAAATCATGAGAATTGAGAAGAGCGAACTCGTTCTTACCCTCCATAACGAGCCCGCCTTCTCGAAGGTCTTCGTCGATCATCTGTTGAACCGTACGTTACGCGTTGAGGAGGATTTGGTTGATCAGCTTTTCAATTCAAGCGAAAAGCGGTTGGCGCGAGCACTGCTGTTGCTGGCAAACTTCGGCAAGGACGGCATGCCAGAACCTATCATTGGTCACGTAAGTCAGGAAATGCTTGCCGAAATGATCGGAACCACGCGCTCGCGCGTGAGCTTCTTTATGAACAAATTTCGGAAGATGGGACTCATAAGCTACAATGGAAAAATTGAAGTTCACAGCTCATTGCTGAATCTTGTGTTGCACGAACAGCCAAGGATTAAGAGGTGAGCGCCTTTGTGATTCAGTAATCACCAAGGCGGCTTCCCGGAGCTCTCCCCCGACCTAGAGCTCTTCGGAAATCGAGCCGCCGCAGGAATGCCGAAGCAGAGATTTTTCCTCTCTCTCCAGGTTGTTTGGCACCCGGCTATTTTACGTTCGCAATCTTGGTCAATCGAGTTCCGATCCGGGCGAAACACACGATCGAGCACAGGACCGTGTGTTTGCAGTGCTGCAACAGACCGATCGCCAGAACGGTGAACGCTCAACGTAACATAAAATATTCCACCCAGACTGACTCCAAGCGAACGACCATGGCTGCGCGCGCCTAGACTAACGCCTCTGATAGAGGCCGGTACCGATCAGGACGACACCCAGTGCCAGCGCGCCACCACTCAGGATCGACGGAATGCGGTGCGAAATATCCTCAGTGCTCTGTATTTTCACATCGCCGATCCTGACAATTTCCTCTGTCTTTTGTGTCGTGAATACCGGGATGGCGAACCCCAGGAGACCGGCAATCAGAAGAATTACTCCGACAATCAATAGTCCGTTTGTTCGTCCCATCAAGGGTTCCCTCGCCTTTCGCAACAATTGGCTCACATCAAGACTGAAGCTTCAATAGGATCGGCCGCGCCGCGCAAAGTTCATGGCGGCCTCGTCCAGGAAAGCAAAGACTCCAGCAGTTTGGGGTATGCGCGTCCAGAATTTAAATTCGTACGCTACCCAGAACTCCAAGCAGCCAGAGTATCAGAATAATGATCAGCAAAGTGCCGAGCACGCCACCCAGGCCAGCGCCGCCGTAGCGGTTGTAGCCATAATACCCTCCACCACCGAACAGCAGCAGAAGAATTACAATAATCAGCAATAGGCTCATAGCGTTACCCTCTCGAATTGAGTGACGGAATGCTTAAACAAGCTTCGCTCTTTCGATTAGGGGGAGAGCGAAGCCCGATGGTTCGACCATCTACTTCCCTTTGAGCGCGTCTTTGAGACCGCCGACCGCGTTCTGAATATTGCCTTCGATCTTGTCGAGCTTGCCTTCCGCCTGCAGTTTGGAATCACCGACTGCCTTGCCCGCGACTTCCTTGACTGCGCCCTTTATCTGTTTGGCCGATCCTTCGATCCGATCCTTGTCCGCCATTTTGTCCTCCAAATGGTTTTGGTGTTCGCGCCCGAAAAGTTCGGACCACGTGCAATTCGGTTATTTCAAGCCCGTCGAACCAGCCGCAAGACCAGCAGCAGCACCACCGCGCCAATCGTGGCACTGGCAATGATGCTGACAATTCCGACACCGAGATGGATTCCCAATCGGGGCAGGAGCCATCCGCCGACAAAAGCTCCGATGATGCCAACGACAATGTCGCCGAGCAGTCCGAAACCTCCACCCTTGACGACAAGGCCGGCCAGCAGTCCGGCAACCGCGCCAATCACGAGCCAAATAAGTAACGTTTCGACAGGCATAACGATCCTCCCTGGTTTGGCGTTCAGCGCTTGATGCGAGAAATCTTCGTTCCTTCGAGGCTGATTCCAGCCATCAAACCCTGCTGATCGAAAATGAAGGCGTAAGCGTCGTCCTTCAGCGTTGATGTGGACAGATTCTTGGCAACGCCTTCATCCACAATTACGACCGTCGGACCAACGCCGATTTCCCATCCCTGCGAACGATGAATGTAGTTCACCGCCTTTTTCGTCATCAGAAACACGACGTATCCGTAGGATTGCGCGCCAGCCTGAAAGCCCCAGGACGCTGTGACTGAATTATAATATCCGTCGACCTGCGATCCGCGTTTCAGCTCGCCCTCGCCGTATGCGCCGCCGAACACAAGGCCTGCTTTGACTATATTGGGGAAAACGAGAATAGCCTTGGCGTGCTTTGCAATGTCCTGTGCGAAGGGATGGGACCTGTAGAGCGATTGTAGGGCTTGATCGGAGTCCCTGTTGAGATCTTCCGCTGTCGCAGCGCTTGCGTGATCGACCGTTGCGATTGAGACCGGAAAGGCGCTTGCAACTGCTAGACCCAGCGCCAGCATCATCCGCCGTGCGTTTGTCATATTTCAATTCCTTCTCTTGGACCGGGCAAGCATCGAACCGGCACGCTACAGCCGGGTCGCGCAGAAGCCACGGAACGACGCCCCGTCTTGTCTGGCTGCCTACCAACTCCAGCGGCGGCAATAGCGATCGTGGTGATGGTTGCGCCAGCTCCAGCGGACGCAGTGGCGACGGTGATGGCGACCGCGATAGTCATGGCGGTCGCGATCGTGATGATCTTCGCCAATGCCAACATGCACACCGGCGCCAACGCCGCCGACATGGGCCCCAACGCCAACATCGGCGCTAGCCGCCGTTGCGCCCAACATGGCCAGTGCAAAGATCGAAGCGATGAGCATTTTCATGGGACGTATCCTCTTTTGAAGTGAGACTGATGGTTTGTTTGCTTGGTAGTTGAGGGGAACTAGATCGAGGTGACACGTGAGACCGGAGCCGCGACGGCCCCTGACAACATCAGCTTGCCAGAGGCAATCGTTGAAGGTCTCAGTCGAACAGACCGTATTCAACCTGGAGAACTTCGCCTGTCCGTCTGTTGATCAAGACAGCATCGTCGCCGTACCGCACCCAGACATAGCCGTAGGGCGGGATCGGAAGATCGAACATCCAGTAATCGGTCAACCAGTAATCCTGAGCCCAGAAAATTCTGGGGAATATCTGGCCGTAACTCCAACGCTGGTAGTACCAACCGCTTGGTCGATTATAATTCTGCCAGTGATAGCTACGAGGCGCGGTGATATTGCGCTGATAGACGTTTCTGTCGAACTGACGGGGATATCGGTTCCAGTTGGAAGGACGCGTGCCAAAGACGGCGCCACCCTGTCCGCCACCGCCCGTGACTGCTGCGCCGCCTGTCGGGTATCGAGTTGAGGCGCCACCAGTCGGTCCGGCACCCCTTACAGCAGCACCCCCGGTTGTAACGGCGCCGCCTGTGTCGCCCATGGCGGCACCGCCTTGGCCACGGCCGCCGATTGTAGTGGGGCTACCCGTCGCGGCACCGCCAGATGGACCTGAACTGCCCGCGCCGTTGTTGGATGCCGCGCCCTTGTCCGTGCGATTCTTATCGCCGTGAGCCTTTCTGCCGGTTGAGTCGTCAGCGGCCTTCTGGTTATCGCCCTGGCTTCCGCCACGCGATGCGCCTTGTCCTTGCTGATCGCCGCCGCCCGAGTTTTGAGCGAGCTGAATCGATTTCGGATGCGCAAACTGCGCCTGGGCTGGTAGTCCAGCGAGTAGTAGCACAGATATAGCTGGGACGATGAGACGTTTCATGACGTGCTCCCTGCTTCTGTCTGCGACCAGACATTTCGCAAAGTTTATGCACTTTGTTGAGAACAAGCGAATTGAGGCAAATCAGTTTTGGAAAATGATCGTCCGCAAGAGCAGCCGCGTAATAGCAGAAGAGGTCAGAATGCAAGTGGCTGCTTTCATTAAATAAATCAATGACTGCCGCATAACGCTTTCTCTGCGTTTCGCGATGGCATACCCAAGATGTAACCGGAAACAATTTCCGACAAAGAAAACAAATAAATGCGGTCAGAACTGCGCTGCTGTGAGCAATTTTGAACAGCGCCGTTGCCTCGCAAGTCGCATATGAAAGGTAGCCGGTCGTCCGGCGTGCAGTTGCGAACACTCGAAGTCTCTCGTTAGACCTCAATCGGCGTTTGCGCTTGGTCTCCAGAGCGGCCCAACCAAAGTGCGCACTGTCGGGTCGCCAACTTAGCTGGCTTGAGTCGACGGTACGGAGAGTCCGCCGCCACTGGATTGATTCTTGTGATAGAATTCGTCCCGGATGGACTCTCGTTGCACCCAAGAAAGCCCACGTCATGAAAACTCGAACAACTCCAAGAACCACACAATTGGTTCCGGCGATCACGTTCGAGTCTCTGGAGAACCTTCCGAACGCACGCTACGAAATTGAACTGACGAATCTCCGGAGTACGGAAGTCAAACTGCGGGAGGCACTCGAGCGTGAAAATGCACTCATTCGCGAAAAAGAAGAATTGATCAGGAATCAGGAGCTCTTAGGGCGCGAGTTGGACCACAGGCTTCTCAACGACTTGCAAATGATCGTGAGCATGCTGTCACTGCAGAGCAAGACGACAGAATCCGGCGAAGTCGCCGCAGAATTGACTGTCGCGGCAAATCGCGTTGCTACAATCGAACGGGTTCACCGCCGCCTGCACTGTCTGGATGGCTCGCGCGTCGTCGCGTTCACACAATTTCTCCGGGACTTTTGCAACGACTTTTCGACAATGCTGGTCGGTCGCCAGCGGCCGGAGCGTGAAATTGATGTTGAAGGGATTGAAGTCAATCTGGCGACCGTCACCGCTGTTCCGCTTGGCTTCATAGTGAACGAACTGATGACCAATGCGGCCAAGCATGGCAACGGCCGGATCGCAGTCAGTTTGCAGGCAACTCCAAATACGGGTTATTCACTTTCGGTTTTCAACGAGGGACCGGCTCTGCCGCAAGGATTTAATCCGGCGGCATCCAAGGGGTTGGGCATGAGGATCGTGCGATCATTCGTTGAAAAAATCAGCGGCGAATTGCAGATTGCCCGCGGCAGCGAGAACGGCGGCGCAACGTTCACAGTGCTATTTTCTTGATCTTTTTGAAACGCCGCTGGTGGTCTGAAGTACCGTTTGGGAAGCTCTAGACTTCGGGTGGGTGCGTTGGAGCGGATTGAAAGTCAGCGTTCCAATTGGCATTCTGAATTCGCGAAACCTCTTTTGTGGACAGCACAGCAGTCACTGCGGCCGACCATTGGCGCGCTGGAAGACTGAGCAGAAGGATTGAATGAGCCGCCTCAAGCAGCACACAGAGCGCCACCTCGTTTCCCGGATAGGATGGTTGAGGGCCGCTGTTCTGGGCGCAAACGATGGCATCGTCTCGACAGCAAGCCTGATCGTTGGCGTCGCCGCGGCAGCCGCGGCTCAGAATGACATATTGATCGCCGGCGTCGCCGGACTCGTCGCCGGCGCGATGTCCATGGCGGCTGGCGAGTATGTGTCCGTCAGTTCGCAATCCGATACTGAACACGCCGATCTCGCGCGAGAGCGCTCCGAGTTGGGAGAAAATCTCGAACTCGAACTTGACGAACTGGCCCAGATCTACATCAAGCGTGGCGTCGATCAGAAACTCGCACGCGAGGTCGCCCGGCAATTGATGGCTAAGGATGCTCTGGCCGCGCACGCGCACGACGAACTTGGAATTTCGCAGATTTCGACGGCTCGTCCGGTGCAAGCGGCACTCACGTCAGCGGCCACATTTTCGGTGGGCGCGGCTATGCCTTTGCTCATGGTCATCATATCGCCCTCGGGACTGCTCGTCCCGATGGTCTTCTCAGCTTCTCTGATTTTCTTGGCACTCTTGGGTGCAATCGGCGCACAGACCGGTGGTGCAAATCTGTGGCGGGCCACGGCCCGGGTAACATTCTGGGGCGCCTTTGCAATGGCTCTGACCGCGGGTATTGGCAAATTGTTTGGTGCGGTTGTCTGAACACTAGAAGACCATTGGTCGTGGCGCGGCAATGCCGCGTGAGCGTTCATCGCCAGCGTGGTCGGAATTAGACTCGAGCTTCGCCCCGATGCGTGCTCCTGGAGAGGTTTAAAATCGCCGAACTCGAAGATGCGTAAATCCAACCCCATGCTCGCGCGGATTGGCCGAACGAACCCGCTCGCACCGCGCGGTGTTTCTCCCAGATTCTACAGACTGAGCTTCAGCCCCGACTCCAGAGTATAGCTATAGAATTCACGTTGAATTGGACGGTTCTCGGCGCGTTCGTAGAATCGAAGGGGGCTATTCGTCAGATTTTTTGCGTTGAAATAGACCGTCAGATAGTCGGCGATATCGTAGCTGCTCGTGAAGTCGAGAGTCGTTCGATGATCCTCGAAATTGTCGGTTGCTGGGCTACCCGTAATTCCAAACTGTGTCTTTCCCACATACTCCAACGCGAGCTGGCCCTTGAAGCCAAAGTTCTCGTAGAAGATGGCCGCATTGGCCGTCATGTGAGATGTGCCAGGCATAGCGGCGTGAAAGCCCGGATATATCTCAGCATTGGAGTCGACCAACGTCCCGTTCGCACTCGCACCGAAACCGTCAAATGGCGCGGGCAGGAAGGTGAATTTCTGCGAGTAGCTTGCTTCGAATCCACGGGCCCAGGTCGAAGGGAGGTTCGAGAATGATTGGAGATCCACGGTGCCGACGCCTGGGAACAACACGTTCTTTTGCGTGCGGGCAAAAATGAAGTCCGTAAATTCCTTGTCGAAGGCGCCAAAGGAAACGATGCCGCCCTCCGGCAAATAGTATTCAAGCGAAAAATCGAAATTGTTGCCGGTTGTCGGCTTCAGGTTCGGATTGCCGCTGGTGACAACGGCCACAATTCCGGGATGGGCGGCGCTGAAGTCGATCTGTGTCGACGACGAAGCCAGGAGGAATCCCGGGCGTCCGATGCCCGTCGAGTAGGTCAGGCGTGCAACGAGATCCGGCATGAACTGATAGCGAAGCTGAACAGTCGGAAAGGCGTTCGTGTAGTTGTTGCCGTGAGTGTTCGGGGTAAACGTTACGTTTCCGAGCGCGTCGGTTGTAGTCGCAATACCGTCGTATCGTGCCTGGGTGTGCTCGACGCGGACGCCAGCAAGTGCCGTGAGAGGCCCAAAGGTTGCGTCATACTGCGCAAACCCAGCAAAGATGTCCTCTTTCGCGTGCACAAACGCAGCCGCATTCCTCGCCAGATTGGGAACGGCGACCAGACCCGCCGAGACGATGTACGAGCGCACCTTTTCAAAGTCAGCTCTGGATCCGATATTGTAGTTATTGTCGTAGAAGTTCGTGAACGGACCCGATCCGAGCAAATCTGCGAGCGTGGGTGTCGTTCCCGGAAGCATGTAGCCGAAATTGAGCGGCTGATAGGTCTTGTCCCGGATGCGGGCCTTCGCGCCAATCTTGAACTCATCCGCGTCACCCAGGAGATGCAACGGCATCGTGAAGTCGGCCTTCAGCGCGCGTTCCTGGTCAGCATCGTCTTCCGTACTGTTTTGTATCTTGCTCAGTGTATAAAGCGACGGATCCCGCAAATTGACGCCGCTGAGATTCTTGATGGTCGGGAAGTTCGGATTTGTAACATTGTCGTAAGCGACGGAAATACCGGCGGGTCCATCAAAAGTCGGGTTGATGTCCTTGTTTTTGGTGAACGTCGCGCGCGAATAGGACGCTTCATAGTCAAGGACGACCTCGCCGAAGCGGTTCTCACCCCCAGCGGCGATTACCGTATTGCGATGCTGCTCTTCTTCGTCGCGAAGGCTGGCCGTCATTTGCGTGTTATTCGAGAGGAAACCGTTTGAATTGCTGGGATCGATCGCAAACACATCGCTAAGATTGTCGTAGACGAGCCGTTGGCGGTTCACGCTCTCTATGTATCCGGCCATGCTGGCTCGAATGTAATAACGGTCGTTGTCGTCGGGCTGGTATTCAAAGTCTCCGCCAAGGCCAAAGCGACGGCGATGATAATTGTAACGGCGCAGTTCGAGTGCCGAAAAAACCTTGTCAGGAATACCCGCAGAGTCCGCGTAACCCTCCTCGACATCGTCGATTGCCCGGCTGTCGTCGAATTCCGAAGCGGTTAGAACAAAGGAAAACGGGCCATCTTTCGATAGACCGTTCGTAAGATCGAACCGTCCACCGATCGTTACTTCCCCCCGGCGCGGCGACCAGTTGGGCCGCAGATTTTCATAGCCACCGCCCAACGTGGCTTCGACGAAGAAGTCCTTGTCGATTGTCGCAGCCGAGCGCGGTGTGAGTTCAATTGAACCGCCCAATCCTTCAGCTTCCTGATCGGGCATACCGGTCTTCGTCAGCACGATGCCGTCGATCGCGCCCATCGGAATCGTGTCAAACTCAACTGCCCGGCCGGCGCCGGTGAAATAGGTTAGTGCCGGATTGGTGTTGAGCAACACGACGCCGCCGTAGGTAGCGCCGTCCAGATTGCCATCAATGCCGCGAATCGTGACGTATCGCCCCTCTCCCGTGTCGCTCGAAAGAGAAATTCCTGGCACACGGCCCAGCGCTTCGCCGGCGTTGTAGTCGGGATATTTCGCAATATCTTCTGCGGACTGCACGTTGATCACGTTTAGGGCATTTTTCTGCTGCATGCGCGCCAATTCAGAAACGCGGCTGGCAGTTACGACAACAGTCTCGACGGTCGAGCCCGCTCCCGATGAGTTTTCGGCGACCTGTGTTTGCGCGGAAGCAGCTTGCGCGTAGGCGGAAACCAATAGCGTCGCTGCCGAACACAGCAGGCGCGCATACAAACGGTTCGTCGTCATCGAAACCCCCAAGGCTCTGGCAGAGACAGCTCGGTGCGCTGGAATCCGGCTGTCAGAAACAGGTGACTACCCGGTTGATGTGACGATCCCGTAACGGCTCAATTCTTTTTATGGCCGGCGCGTGAGGCGACCGAGCGACAGAATTGGGCGGGGCGATTTAGTGCAGGTGCAAGAGGCTTAAGGTCTGGTCGCTTTCAGGTATCCGGGGTTTGCACGACGTTCGACAAAGGTCGACGTCCTTTGCAGCGACCATCGCGCAATTCAAGCCGGCAGAAATAAGGGGCGTTGCGAGCCTGCGTTTTCACTTGACGGACTGGTGGAGCAGCAATGGATCGGTACCGCTAGAATGCGATAGTACAAAATCAAACGAGCCGACTCCGATTTTGTTCTCCGAACTGGCTCGGGCGACGACTATGGCGTCGGATCGAAGACCAGCAGCTTGAGCGAGCCGGGCACGAATTCTACATGCGGCCGACCGCCGGGCGTTGCCGGCGGATCAACTTTTGCCAGGTCCGCCGCAGCGAGAAAGAGCCGTCCGGTCTTTGGGTCAATCGCCATGGTTCGTGCACTCAAAGCGGTCTTGACCGAAGCCAGCGCAACAAAGGTATTGGCATCCTTTTCTTGAATTACGCTCAGCGTTCCGTCGCCATTTGAGCTGAATGCCAATTTTCGGACGGGGTCAAAGGCTGCAAAATCGGTATAGCTCCCGATCGGTAGCGTGGCGACGTTCTTCCCGTTATCGGCATCGACGATGACCATAACCTGATTGGCGCACGTCGCAAAAATGCGGCGTGTGACCATGTCCATCGCGATTCCGTGCGGCTTTACGCAGCCAGGCATCGGCCAATGCGCATCAACAGCGTTGGACATTGTATCGATACGAACAATCTCTCCCTTTTCCGCGCCATCGACAAAAAACTTTCCATGACCGTCGACCAGACCAAATTCCAGGCCCCCGCCCGCATCGATTGTGGTGATTGGCTTGTTTTTCACCGGATCGATGACTGTCACGGAACCGCTGTCTCCGTTGATAACGAGCATATGATTGCTAGCCGGATCAAACACAATCCCATCAGCATCGGGAGCGGTGGCGATGGGTGCGGAAGTCTTCAGCGTCGCCAGATTGAAGGGGACTGCTACACCGGCTTTGCCGTCGTCCGTATAGCCGGTACCTGTGGCGGTCGAGATTCCAATTCCATGTGTTCCGCCGGGAAAATTTCCGAAAGTCCCAGTCACTGTCCCTTTCTGGCCATCGACAACGCTGACCTCAGACCCATGAGCGACATAAACGCGACCCGAATCGGGATCGAAGACAACATAGTCCCAGCGGTCTGGACCACCCAGAGCAACGGTCATAGTGAGCTTATACGCAGGGGAAGAGTCGGCTGCGACAGTTGCCGTTTCCGAAGCGAAGGAAAATGCCGCTGCAGCAGCAGCTACCGAGATGTATTTGCGCAATGTATTTCTCCGGATTTCTTCGCCTGATCGGCCGTTCGACACGTCTTGCAGACTGTCATAGTTCGGAAGTGTGACAAAAGGTGGTCACAAACGATTGATAGTGAAATGCCTGCGGCGACAAAAAGCAACGCGCAACGCGGATCTGCCTGGGCGAAACTCTGTCTCCAAACGCGCGCTCTGGGGCAAGCCAAGGCAATTGCTGACGAGACACGAACTTGGAGCGACCGGGCGAATTCACTCGACTGCTCGCGCCACGAAACCAATTTCAGCAAGACGGGCTGTCCAAACAATCACGTTTTCGTGGTTGTGGCCGCGTTCAAACCATGCGAGCAATTTGCCCGGCCCGGCCGCCGTGCGCCTGAACACCTCAAGGAAAATCATCCGCCATGAGCAAAGACGGAACCTCCGCTGTATCGACACTTGCATCGAGCCTTCTCAGCAAAGTTCCCGAAGTCACATTGATGTTCTGGGTCATCAAGGTCGTCGCGACAACCTTGGGTGAAACCGGCGGCGATGCCGTCTCGATGTCGATGAACCTGGGTTACGCTGTCGCGAGCATTATCTTTGTCGGCATTTTTGGCGTCGCGGTCGCCGCTCAGGTCACCAGGAAAACCTTTCACCCTTTGCTTTATTGGGCGGTCATCGTCGCAACGACGACCGCCGGCACGACCATGGCCGACTTTGCGGACCGGTCGTTAGGCGTGGGCTACACAGGAGGTTCCTCGATCCTGTTCCTGCTTCTTATGGCGTCTCTTGGCGTCTGGTACTGGGCGGCGGGCTCGGTATCAGTTGAGAGAATCGTCACGCGGAAGGCGGAGATATTCTACTGGGCAACCATCCTGTTCTCGCAAACGCTCGGAACGGCGTTGGGTGATTGGATGGCCGACACGAATGGATTCGGTTACGAGCGCGGCGCCTTGGTGTTCGGCGCCGGACTGGTCCTGATCGCGGCCGCATACTTCTTCACCAAAATCTCTCGCACGCTTCTATTCTGGTGCGCGTTCATCCTCACTCGTCCGCTCGGTGCGACGCTGGGGGACTTGCTCGACAAGCCAACCACGCTGGGAGGCTTCGCGGTTGATCGCTTCCTCGCGTCAGCGATTCTCGCCGCGTTTATCGTCGCGTGCATTCTTCTCACGAGCCGACGCTCGGAACAGTCGCCGGTACCCCCAGGTGCGAGTGCCTGACATCCGTCGGACACGACGTGTCTCCGACGATTGCGAGAGGGCTATGCGGCCTAAAACTTTCGTGGGAACGAAAACTGACCAATTCGCTTTTGCTCATAGTAGCCAGCGAAGTCATAGGGTTGGGTAGCCTGGATCGCCTTGCCAGCACAGATCGCATAGCAATTGTTGCAACTCATGCACCCGGTGGCATCGGCTTTGACGCGAGCTTTCAGGTCGGACTTTGGTCCGTACAACTCCAGCACGTTCGCCGGACAGATGACCGTGCAGATCTTGCAGCCGTCGCAGATGGATAGATCGATCTCGACTCTGTGGAATATCGCTTGGCTAGGATCGTCCCACACTGGCAGATGGTCCGGCGATACGGAGGCTTTCTGAACGGTTTGGGTTATCATGGCTGTAAGCTCCTAATAGAAAATCTGCTTATTGCCGCCTTCCCACCAGACGATTTCGTGGGTCTGGCGGGAGATCTGGTTCAGGGTCGGATCGCCGATCGGGTAGCCGACGGCGATTGCCTCAACGATCTCGAACGGCGGTGCGGCGCCCAGTTTTTCGACCAGCGCCTTGTTGCTGTTCATCAGCTTCGAGAAACCAATCCAGCAAGTACCGAGGCCAAGGCTTTGCGCTGCAATCACAATGTTCTGGCCGACGACGCCGATGTCGATCTCCGGGCTGCCGACACCGCGTTTGTCCATCAGAAGCAGGATGACCGTCGGCGCCCTATGAAAGACCCTGAAGCGACCTGCGGCGATCGACTTGATTGCAGTCATCGGCACCGGATGCAACGCATTGGGCGCGCGCCGGTTCATGAAGCGTGTCTTGAGTTCGGTGGAGAACCGTTTCCAGGACCCTTTGGGGTAGTGCGTGTAGTCGATCTTGGCCGTCATCGCTTTGCAGACCGCGACGCAGTATCCCTCCATCTGGGCGATCAAGTCTCGGTCTCGCACGACAATAAACGACCAAGGCTGGCAATTACCCTGCGACGGGGCAAATCGCGCGACTTCAAGGACGCGACGGATAAGATGCTCGGGCACTTGCCGGCCCTTGAATTTTCGGACGCTCCGCCGCCGGAGGATCAGTTCCTCGGTTTCATTCCACTCAGAACCCGGCGCAACAGTACGAATTGGAGCATGCCGGAGCGCCGTGCGAAGCTCCTTCCCCTCCAGTTCGGTGTCTTCAATGTCGAGTGTATCACCCATCTTGTCCTCCACTGCCCTTCCATGGGCGACGTAGCACCCCCTAAGCCCGCGCCTTCCGGACTTGTTCCGCCATCTTCCCTGCGAAGCCGCTACCGAGTGCGGTGAGCTCGACGGGCTCCAATCGAACCGCGTCGCCATTTCGACATTCGTATACTTCGGCCGTGCTTTGCCGTAGCGCCTCGATCAGGAAGCGGTCCTGCGGTTTTTCGGATGCGGTTTTTGGAATCTCGTCGAGTATCTGAAGGAAGCTCGGAATAAAATTTGGCTCCAGCTTTTCTCGGCAATATGCGAAGATCGAGGCTGGATCGAACTTGGCGCGGTCTACGACAATGGCGGCGACGACGTCTCTTTCTCCCGGCGAGCCGTTGGCGGAAGGGATGCCGTAGACATAGACGTCGGTCACCTGCGGATTCTCGGCGAGAATCGCCTCGACAAAACCCGGATTGATGAAATCGCCATTGTGACGGATGCCGCCGCCCTTGCGATAGTCGAAAAACAGCCAGCCTTCGGCATCGCGGTGGCAGATGTCGCCGCTGCGCAACCAGCCGCCCGTGGTCTTCTGGTTCGACGCATCCTTGTTCTTGAAGTAGGTGACGACCGTCGCCTCACCGGTGGTGGCACGGCTCACCAGTTCGCCCTGCACATCGGCAGGGCATTCCTTGCCTGCTTCGTCGACGATCCTGATTTCCAGATTGGGCGGTGGCTTGCCAAAACTTCCAATCGGACCGGCGCCGATCGGCTTGAACGCCATTCCGCCCTCGATGGCGCCATAAGCTTCCAGTATTTTGACGTTGAAGCGCCGCTCGAAATTTTCCCAGATCGCCGCAGGCATGCCAGAACTGAGAACGAAGCGCACCGGGTTGTCGGCATCGTTCGGCTTGACCGGTTCGCTGTAGATGGCCGTCGACATACCGCCGAGCAGATTGAAGAACGTGCAGCCATATTCGCGAGTAATGTCCCAGAGACGGGATTTGGTGAATTTCCTGCTGAATACCGCCCGCTGCCCGAGACGAAGCGCCGACGCCAAAGTCATCAGCTGGGCGTTGCCGTGGGTGAGAGACAGACCCGTATAGGGACGCTCATTGGCTCCGATGCCGAGCATCGCAGAGAGCAAGGTGGCTCCGCCGTAACGCGCATTGCCAAACACCACGCCCTTGGGTTCGCCGGTGGTGCCGGACGTGTAGAGGATTTGCAGCGGATCGTTCGGGTCTCGCAATTGCATGTCGACCCACACCTCAGGCCGATCGAGCACGTCTCGCAAATCGCTCGCGCCGGGAACGTCACCCGTTCTCATCGCGTCAGGCTCCTCGCCGCTTTCGAGCACCCAAATCCATTCAAGCGTGGGAACCTGACTGCGTATTTCGCTGACCTGAGACAGAGAGTAATCGGCACAGATAATTCCGCGGCAGCCCGAATTGTTGAGCGTGTAGGCGAGCTTGCTTCCCCGCGTGCGCGGATCAATCGGAACGAACACCAGTCCTGTCAGCGAAGCGGCGATCATAAGTTCGATGAATTCCGGATGGTTGCGGAGCAGGATCGCAAATCGATCGCCGTAGTTCATTCCGCGAGCGAGAAGACCTGAAGCAAGCCGGTTCGCATTGGCCCAAAGTTGCGCATAGGTGCGGATCTCTTCGCGCCCCGTGTCGCCGCCCTCAAACGTCACCACGTCCAGATCCGGCCGCGCGTTCGCGCGCGCTGCGATGAGATCGGCCAGAACAAGTTCGTTGAGCGCGCGCAAGACAGCCTCCTATCCGCTGGTCAGAATAGTGACGCACTGGGCGGCGGCATCCGTCCCGATACTGCCGCCACCATTGTGGCAGAGCCCAACCTTGGCGCCGGCAACCTGGCGTGCACCGGCACGACCCTGAATTTGTTCGGTGATCTCAACCACCTGTGCGATGCCTGTAGCGCCGATCGGATGTCCCTTGCGCAGCAACCCACCGGAGGTACTGACCGGAATGCGACCGCCAAGCTTGGTCGTTCCGTCGGCCACGAGTCGCCCACCCTCTCCTTTCGGACACAAGCCGATCGAACTCGTAGCCCATCAACTCTGCTGGAGCCGAAGCGTCGTGAAGTTCGACCAGGCTGAGATCTTTCGGCCCCAATCCCGCCTCGTCGTAGGCTTCCCGGGCGCACAACTCGGACATGCCTTCGGCGCCGGCGTCATGGTCCCAGCCCGACCGAAGAACGCTGGATGTAACGCGGACAGGCTTTGTCAGTCCCAACTCACGCATTTTGCGTTCGCTGACGATTACGGCGGCAGCAGCCCCGTCGCCAATTGGCGAGCACATGGGCCGTGTCAGCGGCTCGGCGATCATCGGTGCGGCCAAAACATCCTCAACGCTCATCGCTTCGCGGAACTGCGCACGCGGATTGAGTGACCCATGGAAAGAGTTCTTCGCCGAGATCATGGCGAACTGCTCGACCGTGGTTCCGTAGCGCGCCATGTGGCCGCGTGCCGCCGCGGCATAGATGTCCATGAACATGGAGCGGTTTTGGCCCGCGCCTTTCGAACCTGCTTTTGCACCGCTGGCAGCGGCCGATTTTTGCAGAGACTCGATGATCGATTGGAGTTGTTCCACATCGACCGCGCCCATAAAGGCACCGAAGACCTTGGCCTTGTCCTCGAGGTACATTTTCTCGACTCCACAGGCGAGAACCACGTCATAGACGCCCGCCGTCACCATAGCGCAGGCCTGGTTGAACGCGGTGGAGGCACTGGCGCATGCGTTTTCCACATTGATCACCGGCAATCCGCCCATGCCAATGCTTCGCAGCACCACCTGGCCACGTATGCATTCCTGACCCGTCAGGACACCGGCTGCGGCGTTGGACATCCATGCTGCCTCGACGTCCTTCTTTTCGAGGCCGGCGTCGGCCAGCGCTGCCAGAACGGCTTCGCCGCCAATGGATTTGAGTCCGCGGTCCATCATTCGGCTGAACCGTGTCATTCCGATTCCGGCGACGTAGGCGTTCATCTTCATTTCTCGGTCTCCAGTCTGAAGCACAAATCTTCTTCAGAAACGCGCAGCGGCAACCATGCCCAACACTTCGTTGCAGCCGTCCTCGATCATCGAAATTCTTGCGTCACGGAATATCTTCTCGATCGGACAATCCCTCGAGATTCCCGCGCCGCCGAACACCTGCAGCGCTTCGCTGGAAACATCGAATGCGGCCTGGGTAGACGTCACCTTCGAGGCGATGGCCATCTCCAGAAGCGGCGTCTCACGCGTCATGTTGATCCGCACAACCCGGTGGTTCAACGCGCGAGCGGCCTCGACCTTTTGGTACATCTTGAACAGTCTCGACTTCATGCTTTGATGCATGAATATCGGAACATCTCCCTGCACGCGTTCTTTCGAATAGCTGATTGCCAGTTCGAGCGCGGCGCGCGCGCAACCGACAAAAGTCGTGCCCATGCCGCCGTTGGCCATGCAGAGCACCCGGTCGGCCGCCGCGCGATACGCCTCCGGCGGCACGACGAGAGAGTCCGCCGGCACCTTCAAATCGTCGAAAAAAATCTCACCCTGGTTCAAGGCGCGCTGGCCGATTTTGTCGGTCGGTTTTCCTTTCTTCACTCCGCCTTCGTTCAGAGGCACGACGAAGACGCCGCCGCCCAGACGGCCATCGCCCATATCAACCGAACAGAACAAGGCTGCCGCCTCGGCGATTGTCCCGTTGGAGACCCAAGCTGATTTCTGCCCCGAAATGACGAACTGGTTTCCGACGCGACGGGCCAGGCAATTGGGCCGACCCGCGTGTCCACTAGGATGATTGAGCGTCCCATCGAAGTTGATCAGGTCCGAGCCGTGATCCGGTTCGGTGATTGCCCAGCAGCCCAAAGTTCCGGCAGGAAAACGCTCTATCAATGCCGGATTGCCGGACATCTCTGCCATCATCGTCGGAAAGTTGGCTACGCCCAGGCTGATCGCCAAACCAGAGTCGCCCCAACCCATTTCCTCGCCGACGATGCAACGGAGCCGGGCCTGGTCGTGAAGGGAAAGCTCGGAATTGGTTTCGAACATGCCAAGTCCGAGTTCGCGATAGACACGAAAGACGTCCCAAAGAATGGAATCCTTGGCGATGACCTCGCCCGCCGGCAGTTTGTCCAGCGCTTCACCTGCGGGACGCAGAACGTCTCGCGCGAACCTGTGCGCGGTCTCCCATGCTGCATACTCCGTTTCTGTGAGTTCTGGATCCAGATCTATTGCGAGCAATGCCATGGCAGGTTCCTTTTTTATTCTATCGGCTACAGGTTCACACTTTCTTCGGTGCTCTCTGTTTCCGTTTGCGCGGTCTCGAAATCCGGATCGCACCCAAAGCAATGCTGGAACCAATCGCGCAAGCGACTTTGCGCTGAATCAACGAACTGGTGTCCGGAACAGTGTCATTGTGCGGCATAGTTGCATCGCCAAGGCCAACCAGTTGGAGACAAGGCGAACTGCGCACTTCACTCAAAGCAACGCAGAGCGTCTTCTGCTTCATTGGCTGCCTGCGTGCGGCCCCCGCGAATCGAGCATTTCGGCCGAAACGCCCAGTTCTCCTTGGACTTAATTTGGCCGCGACTTTTGGCAGGCGTCAGTGGTAAGATTAAAAAAAATGGAGCAGGCAACCATGTCCATTTTTCAAAGGTTTTTGGAAATTCTGTTTCCGAATTCCACAAAGACTGAAGAAGTCCCGAGCTTGCTGGATAATCTGCCGCATCTGACACTTCCGGATGAGAGCGGGCATATGCCTGGTGAGCACGCACCACTAGCCGACACGGGCCCCGATGTGCTGGCCCCCGGTACGACGCATAACATCGGCCAGGCCACGAAGAGCGGCTGAACCGGTCCGCAACGACGGAGGTTCTTATTCAAGAGCGTAGAACCTGGCAGGCATCGCATTCCTGACAGGCACATCCCTCGAAACCGAGGGATGAGGGTGATACACTGATACGATCGACTACAATTTGATCGGATTCCGGGGTGACGATGTGAGGCGCACTTTTGTCGCAATAGCTGCATTGATCGCACTGTCATCTCGTGCAATCGCACTAGAATCTGGTGACGCTATGAAAGGCGAAACCGTAGCGAAAACTATCTGCGCTCAATGTCACGCCGTGCGAGCTGGGCAACTGCGTTCTCCGAATCCAATGGCGCCTAACTTCACGAGCATTGCGACGACCTTAGGCATGACAGACAGAGCACTTCGTGTTTGGCTACAATCATCTCATCCTACAATGCCCAACTATGTTCTGACCCACGATGAACGCGACGACGTGGTTGCATATATTCTTAGCCTGAAAACAGGGTATTAGCCGACGGGCGTTCTCCGAGCGGGAGGACTTCCGCGCGATCAAGAACTATCCACCCGATCGGTTATCGCGACTCTGTTTTCATTTGTCCGCATGCTGGTGCAGCAACTTCGCACAGCGCTGTGGGTCGCTTCGGCGAAGGTAGACCTTCTGTCAATTCCCTGGCCTGCACCCTCAAGATTGTGCATCCCAGAGGAACTCGACTCGCAAACAATTCTCGACGACCGGAGGGCTATGTCCCGCTAACTGCAAAAGGTCGCCAAAACGTCCCGCCTAACTCACCAAGGAAGGAGCGGTTTTTTGGTCGACGGCTCCATCCGTTGTAATCGGCCAAGATGGATACGATTGGCCCGACATTATTCTAGTTTCTGCCTCGCGGGAATGGGATCGCCGCCGAAGTAACGGCGGGGATTGTCGGTCAACATGCTTTCGATAAGGGCATTGCTGATACCCGCCTCCTTGAGCATCGGCGTAATGACGCGCGTGAAGCGCATCGACATGTGACCTTCTTCCATTTTCTTCACGAGCGCGGGCGGCAGCATCTGGCCTTTCCAGCACCACACGCTGTCATGGCTGATCACGACAGACGAGGAATGTCCCTTCTGAAGTAGCTTCACGAGCGAGGCGACGCGCACGCTGTCGGCCTGCACCAGTTCGAGACCGAAACGGTCAAAGCCGATATACGCCCCGCCATTCACGATCTTCATGTGATAGTCGTGATCGGCGTTGCCGCAGGAATGCCCGATGACGATTTTGTGGGCGGGTACGCCGAGACTTGTGAGATAGGCGAGCTGTTCTTCGCCGAGGATTGCATCGGTGTGCGCGGTGATCGGCGCGCCCGTGGCAAGCGAGGCCTTGGCCGCTGCGCGGAAGATGGTTTTCTCGTAGTCGGTGAAGGGCGGCGAAGCGGTCGCCACTTTAATCACGCCAGCCTTGATGCCGGTTCCCTGCACGCCTTCGGTGAGTTCCTTGATGAAGAGATCGGCCAGCCTCTTCTCGGCATCCGGATCGTACTGGAACTTGAAGCTCCAGTAGGGCAAGCCGCCCAGGTGATGATGATAGAGTCCGGTCGCGAAGACGATGTTGAAGCCGGCGCGGCTCGCCACTTCCGCCATTAGCGGCACGTCGCGGCCCAGATCGTTCGGGCAGGGATCGAGCATCGACTTGAATCCTGCCGATTTCAGTTCGGCGATTTTGTCGACGCACACCGCCGTCATTTCGCGGAAATTCGGCGGGTTCAGTTCGGTGTCGCTTTCCCAACCGGGAAACCCGATCACCAGATGCTCATGCATGAGGGTCTTTCCCAGTTGGTTGACCTCAACTGGACCGGTCGCCGTATTGATCTTCATGATCGTCTCCCCGATACGCATTTATCTTGATCACAGTATGGAAAACTGCGCGAGAAAGTCGACGGTCACTTGTACCATCTGATGGGGCCGACGGCTGCCGCACTCCACTGCGATAGTGAAACGCGTTCTAAATCTGTGCAAGGCGGCCAGGCACTGCCACGTCACTTGATCACGATCGGGTTCACCGGTGCGCCCGTGCCGCCGACGATTTTGAGCGGCGCAGCGGCATAAAGAAAGTTCCATTGGCCGTCGGCAACGCAATCGTCTGCCAGGGCATCGAGCTGAACAATTTCAGTGAAATTGACACCGAGATTCCGCATAAGAGCGTTGTGCAACGGCAGGCCCACGCCAGTGACGGGATCAATCGTGACCTCGTTGGCCATCGTGTCGGTCACGAGGTTGGGAATCTCGAGCCGGTCGAACCAGTTGACGAGTTCGGGACTGTAGGTGAGCCCGGGCTCGATATAGTCTCGGAAGAATTCCTCCCGCGGGATCGCCCATCCTGACCTGCAGCGTGAACACCTGCCCCTTCTTCACTGCGGAAATTCCGCGCAGCACTTCCGCCCGCGTCAGATAGTTGAGGCTTCCCACTTCATCGTTCGGCCCCCATTTGCCCCAGTTCTTGGGCGAATCCCTAGGCAGATCTTCAACTCTCGGTACTTTCTTCTGCGCGGTCATTGGGTCGTTCCTTCCTCGGGCTGTCGCCGCTTCCTGTTTTCCGGCCTTTGTTCGCGGAATTGGTGCGTTATATTCGCTCTGAAGATGCGGCGCGCGCAACCGGCTTGCATGGTGCGCGTCGCAGTGATGCGCTGCGGAAAGATGGCTTGCGAACGTCTTCCAAGTCCGTATTCACTCCTTAGGTGACCCAGCAGTATGCTGTCTCCTCCGCGAGGATGACGATCGAACGCGGCAATATCGGAGACCTGCGATGCTGTTGAGCGAAATTCCCACAGTGGCGGCCCATCACGAACCTGATGTGGTTGCGATCCATTTTCAGGGACGGGCAATCACCTATTCCCAGTTGCGCGATCGCTGCAACCAGCTATCCAACGCGCTTCTTGAGATCGCCGAGCCGGGCGATCGCGTCGCGATCCTGTCGGAGAACAGCCCGGAATACGTCGAATGCTATTACGGCGTCCCCGGCGCAGGCATGACGCTGACGCTGCTCAACTACCGGCTGAGCGCGCGCGAACTGACCTATATCATCGGCAACAGCGAGCCCACCGTTCTCATCACCGAGCCGAAATATCTGGGAACGATCCGGCAAATCCGGGCCGACATTCCGTCGGTGAGGAAGATCATCCTGATCGACGGCAACGCCGAAGACTGCATTGGCTATGAGGAGTTCATCGGCTCTGCGCCGGCCACGGCACCAACCGTCCGCCCTTCGGAGGAGGCGCTCTGCTGGCTGCTCTACACAAGCGGCACCACCGGCCTTCCCAAAGGCGCCATGCTGACGCACCGCAATCTCATGGCGGCCATCATGAACAGCATGTGCACCTGGCCGACTGCCTCGGATGAAGTCAATCTCTTCACCTTTCCGCTCTTCCATGTCGCGGGCTATGTCATGCCGATGCAGCATCTGCGGGCCCAACCAGTCGTGCTGCTGCGCGCTTTCGATCCAGAAACGCTGCTGAAAAACGTGCAGCACCACAGAGTCACCAACATGGCGATGGCGCCGACCATGCTCGCGATGTTGCTCGAAGATCCCAACACCGACCGTTACGATCTCTCGTCGCTGCGCCGGTTCGGTTATGGCGCGTCGTCGATGCCCGGCGAGGTGCTGAGAAAAGCACGCACGCGTTGGCCACAAATCAGCTTTACCACGGGCTTCGGCATGACCGAGCTTTCGGGAAACGTCATGTTCATGGGCCCGGAAGACCATGTGCGCGCGGCCGAACATGGCCTCGAAATCCTGCGCTCGGTCGGACGGCAGATGCCGCTCGCCCGCGTCCGGGTAATCGACGAGAACGACCGGGATTGCCCGCCTGGCGTGTCCGGCGAGATCGTCATCACGGGCGACCAGGTACTGACAGGATACTGGCGCAACCCGGAGGCGACAGAAAATTCCTTCGTCGACGGCTGGTTCCGCTCCGGCGATCTCGGCCGCTGGGATGAGAACGGCTATCTGTACATCGTCGACCGCAAGAAGGACATGATCCTGACCGGCGGCGAGAACGTCTATCCGCGCGAGGTAGAAGAGGTTCTCTACGAACACCCGTCGGTGCTCGAGGTGGCCGTTGTCGGAACAGTCGATCCGACCTGGGGCGAGAAGGTCGTGGCCGTGATAAGCCTTCGCGAAGGCGTCGACATATCGGCCGAGGAATTGATCGCATTCTGCAAGGAACGCATTGCGAGCTACAAGAAACCGCGACACGTGGTGTTCATCGACATGCTGCCAAAAAACGCGTCGGGAAAAGTGCTGAAGCGCGAACTGCGCGACCGCATAAAGGCGGGCGAACTCATCCTTCTCTGAGCGCGTGATGTAACGGCTTGATGTGTCAGCGAGTTGTGCGGGCAAGTTCGCGCGCATAAGCGGCATAGCCCGGCTGGTCGACCGCCAGCTTGGACATCGTCGTCGCCCAGAAATGTTCGGCGAGCCCTCGCGTGCCGGCGTTGAGGCGCCCGGTCTCGATCGCCTCGCAAAGGCTGCGATTGAGTTCTTCGAGTGTGCCGTCCTGCTTGAGCAATGCCTGCAGGCGTGCGATCTCCTGCGCGTCGGATTCCGATTGCAGCTCGATCTGACGGCGCACGAGGTCGATCGCATTGGCGGCGACGCGGACAAGAAAGGCCGAATGGCCCGAAAGCTGCGGCATGACGGTGTCGCGCATCAGGGCCGCAACGGCTGTCAGAATTTCTAGGGGCTCCGGCGCATCCTGCATTGCTGTCAACTCCGCGGCAGAAGAAGGTTGAGAAGATCGATTTCGTTTTCGGAGGCGCGGCGCGCGATCATCGCCCGCTCCGAACTGGCGTCTACGCCCGAGCGGAATGTCAGGGTCATCGACGAGCAGCTCACGCCCCAGCTTAGCGAACCCAGCAATTCCCAGAACTTGAGATGTTCCAAATCGACGCTTTCACCGCCGCCCGCACGATAACCTGCGATGAGCTCCTCGCGCAGGCCGAAGCCTCCGACCGGCTTGTCGACGGCACCGAAGCGCCAGGCGCCCGTGCAGAGCCAGCCCAGATCCTCAATGGGATCGCCAAGGTGCGCGATCTCCCAGTCGAGCACCGCGCGAAGTCCGTCCTCACCGATGATCAGATTTCCGTTTCGGAAATCGCCGTGCACCAGGCGCGGCGGAACGAGATCCGGCGGAATGCGCTCGCATAGCCATTCGAAGGCCAGCGCAAACACCGGACGCGGTCGGCCGTCGATCTTGTAGCGGCGGTGCAATTCCTCAAAGCGGCCGCGCGCGCTTGCTGTCCGCAAAGGCGGCAGACGATCGAGAGCTATCTGGTGGATCAGCGCCAGCACTTCGCCGCAGCGATGCGCCAGAGTCTTGCGCGCTTCGCCAAAGCGTTCCTCGCGGACTATTTTCCGTCCAAGCGTCTCGCCATCGATGAAGCCGACAATGAAGCCCCTGCCTATTCCATCCGAGGGCACGAGAACGTGATGGACCTGCGGTTCCGGCACGCCGGCCTCACGCGCCACCTTGATCAGTTGTGCCTCGCCCTCAAGGCCGACGGCCGTTTCATGCTGCCGGTCACCGCCCGGCGCACGCCGCAGGATGAGACGCGTCGTCCCACCCGGGCCCACCGCGTCGAAGGCCCAGGTCTCCTGGCTTGCGCCGCCCGAGAGCCGGCGCAGATCGGCTATCCCATCGGCGCCCTTGATCATGCGCCGCACTAGCAGCGCAAGCGCTGCTCCCATGTCGTCCAGCGAGGTCATTGCGTGATCGTCCTGGAAAGCACCTGCATCGGGCGGGGCTTGGAGAGTCAGGCTGTAGCATAAACAAAAAATTGGGTCGGGCTAACGCGCCGTGATGTCCGGATAGGACGGCTGCGATTCGCGACAGGCGGCGAAAAATGCCGGCCGGGTCAATCCAGCCATGAAGAAATTAATGGAACGTGTTTCAATTTTGTTCTCCTGCGCTGCGACTTGTGCTGCCTGCGCGACGAGTGCGTATGGGACAAATCCGCGGAATTGCTGGCTTTGTTGAAGGCAACACCGAAGTGGATTCCGCGTCCCCAGTGGCATCAAAATCACACACGTGGATCCAATTCGGCAGCCTGCGGGGCGCCATGTCTGGACAGACAACCTCGCACAGATAAAACTGTGAGAATAAATGAGCAGCACCTGGGGCCTGACTGTTGTCGGGGGCATCCTATTAGAACCGACAGCATTCGCACTTCCACAAAGCCGAATAACAGCGGCTGCGGGCTCGACCCCTAGCCGAACAGGGAGTGTAGACGATGACATTACCCAAAACGGCGCTCTACGGCGCCGCCGCAAGTTTCGTCCTTTGTGCACCGAACATGTCGAACGCGTTTGCGGCCGAAACCGGCGGTATCGAAACCGTCGTCGTCACGGCGTAAAAAGTCCAAGAGAATATCAACGACGTCGGCATGTCGATCCAGGCGGCGAGCGGCGACCAGTTGCTCAAACTTGGCATCACGGATCGATCGGATCTGGTGAAGATCGTTCCTGGTTTCAATTACAGCCCGTCATTCTACGGCACGCCGATCTACGCGATCCGCGGCGTTAGTTTCCAGGACACGTCGCTGGCCGCGAGCCCGGCAGTGAGCGTCAATGCGGACGAAGTTCCAATGCCGTATTCGATCATGACGACGGCTGCGTCGCTCGACGTGCAGCGCGTCGAAGTGCTGAAAGGCCCGCAAGGCACGCTTTTTGGTGAAAACGCCACCGGCGGCGCGATCAACTTCATCGCGAACAAACCAAGCGACGACTGGGAAGCCGGCGCAAGCTTCGGTTACGGCCGCGACATCGGCCTTCACCCAGTTGGTGCCGGCGAAGCAGGAAGGCTTGCGTGCCTATGAAGCGGGCTTCAAGTCGACCGTATTCGACAACCTGCAGGTAAACGGCGCCTTCTTCTACTATGACTATAAGGATAAGCAGTTGCTGGGCGCGGTTATCGATCCCGTGTTCGGTCCTCTGCCGGCACTCGTGAAGGTTCCCAAGTCCAGCATCATCGGATTCGAACTGTCCGGCATCTGGCAACCGTTCGACGGCTTCACGCTGTCGCCGATGATCAGCCTCCAGCATAGCCGCGTGGGCGGGTGCACCGGCTCGGCGGGCCCGGGAATACCGGGCTGCCATTCGGGGCATTACTTCAACTTCGATCCGTTCAGCCATCTCGTGGACCTGTCGGGCGAGGCCTTCCCGACGTCACCCGAACTGCAGTGGGACATCGATGCGGAGTACGATTGGCACGTCTGGGGTGACTACACGGCTTTCGTCGGTGCGAACGCCAACTATCAGTCCGGCACCAACGGGTTCTTCTACAACCGTGCGGCATACACTCCGGCCGATCTGGCGCACAGTCCGAATCCCCTCCCGCCCAAGGTGCTCAATATCTCACCCCACACGTTGCTCGATTTGCGTGCCGGCGTCGAAAACGACACGTGGCGCTTCCAGGTCTGGGGACGCAACGTGATGGACGAATACTACTGGGTGGCTTCGGCTCATGTGAACGACGTGCTTTATCGTTACAACGGAATGCCGGTCACCTATGGCTTCACGGTGACCTATCGCATGCCGAAGTAGCGGCTGCTGGCCTGCCGCACCCGGCCAGGCCAAAGGCGTCGGCAACATCGAAGTGGCGCGCCGGGAGCGACTGGCGCCCCGCTTCCGCATTTGGCGCGATATTTCGAGTCGGCTGCGCGGGAAATCAAGCGCGCGACTTAACCTTGGCGAAGGCGCTATAATAATCTTGAATGCCCGCGCGTCCGCGATTTGAGCGTGAGCGTCTGGAGTGAGAAATGCCGTCGCGCAGCGAAGTACTGGCACAGTTGACTTCTTCCGGCGCGTTCGAGCTGATGCAGGACAACTCGCTCGGCTACCCGATCAGGGTCTACCGCAACGCGCCCGCGTCGATGCGTGCGATTTTGGAATCGACGCGCCAATTCGACGACCGCGACTTTCTCGTCTATGGCGACGAGACGCTCAGCTTCAAGGACCATTTCGGCAAAGTTGCCGCGCTCGCCCGCTTTCTCCTGGAATCCGGGGTGAAGAAGGGCGATCGTGTCGCGATCGGCATGCGCAACTATCCTGAGTGGATGATCAGCTTTTGGGCCTGCCAGGCGATTGGCGCGGTCGTTGTCGCGATCAATGCGTGGTGGACCGCGCCTGAAATCCTGTATGCGCTCGAGGATTCCGGCGCCAGTGCGCTGATCGTGGACGGCGAGCGGCTGGCGCGGCTCGCCTCCTCGTTGAGCCAGCTTCGCCCCAAGGTCCTGATCGTCGCGCGGCGCAACGAATTGGGCGATGAAGGCGTGGATTTTTCGGCCGTCACGTCGGATCCGACAACGGATCTGCCGCCAGCCCGGATTTTTCCATCGGATATGGCGACGATCCTCTACACCTCGGGCACGACAGGAAAGCCGAAGGGCGCGGTGGCCACACATCGCAACCATGTCACGAACTTCATGAACACGCTTTTCGGCGGTGCGGTAGCGAAGGCGATGCTCGGCGATTTCTCGCCGCTTAATTTCAAGGATGCGCCGCAGACCGGCATCCTGCAGACCTTCCCGTTCTTCCATATCGGCGGCATGAGCGGCCTTTATCTCGCCACCGGAACCGGCGCCAAGCTCGCGCTGATGTACAAATGGCACGCCGCCGAGGCTGTCGAACTTGTCGCGCGTCACCGCCTCTCCAGTGTTGCAGGCGTGCCGCTCGTCGTGCGCCAGCTTCTCGAAAACGCGCGCGAGTCCAACGCCAATGTGAGTTCGCTCGCGGGTATTGCTTCCGGCGGTGCGTCGGTCCCGCCAGATCTCATTCGCCAGATCGGCAAGCAGTTCGAGATGAAGGCCTCGCCTTCGAACGGCTATGGTCTTACCGAAACCACAAGCGCCGTCATCACAAACAGCGGGATGGACTATCTGGCGCAGCCTGACAGCATCGGGCGGCCCGTGGTAACCGCCGACGTGAAAATCGTCGACGACCAGGGCAAGGAGCTCGGCGAGAACGAAATCGGCGAGATCCTGATACGCGGGCCCAACATCATTCCGGGCTACTGGAACAACCCTGAGGCGACGGAGCTGGCTTTTGGCGGCGGCTGGTTTCGTAGCGGCGATCTCGGATACCGCGATAACGAAGGACTTCACTACGTCGTCGACCGCAAGAAGGACGTAATCATCCGTGGCGGCGAGAATGTCTATTGCGCCGAAGTCGAAGCGGCGATCCTCGAGAATCCGCTGGTCAAGGATGTCGCAGTCATCGGAGTTCCGGACGCCAAATATGGCGAACAGGTTGCCGCCGTGATTCAGGTGCGCGAACTGGCGAGAGCAGGAGAACTGCCGGCTGAACTGAAAGCAGCGCTCGGCATGCGCATGGCGCCATTCAAGGTTCCAACCTCGTACAAGCTGGTCGAGGCGGACCTGCCCCGCACCGCGACGGGCAAGATGCTCAAACGCGAGTTGCGTGAGCTGTTCGCGAATCCTTGAACCGGCCTGCCAAGCACGATTTTCGGGTTGCGTGCATAATTGATACGCGTTTCAATTATCCGGAACCCGAGCCGGCGGACCGCCGGCCGGCCGGGATTGGAGCGGCACAGCATGGCACTCGACGGCTTCGTACTTGAAATACCAGAGATGGTGGGCATTCCGGTCGCCGCCAAGCGCAAGGCGCAGGCGAAAACCCACGAATGGCCCGCCGGCACCGTCATCGTTTCGGCGGACAGTCACATGATCGAGCGCGACTGCTGGTACGGCCGCTTCCCGGAAGCGATCAAGGATAAGGCGCCGCGCATGGAATTTAAGGACCGCGCCTTCCACTTCTCTTGCGAAGGGCAGCAGATGATCCCCGTCGAGCTCGCCAACGTGCTGTGCGAGGCGATGGAGTGCAATCCGGGTCTTTCGAGTGTGGAGGCGCGCCTGAAGGATCTCGACATCGAAGGCGTCGAAAGGGAATTGATCTTTCCGCAGCGCCTGTTCGGGCTCTACATCATGGGCCAGGACCAGCTGCGCGAAGAAATCTTCTCGATCTACAACGAGGATATCGCGGTGCGCTGCGCCGAAGGCAACGGCCGGTTGTTCGCGGTGATGATCCCGAACTACTGGGACCTGAACAAATCGCGCGCCTCCATCGCACGCATCAAGGAACTCGGTGGCCGCTGCCTGATGCTGCCCAACAAGCCGGGCAAGGACGTGAACGGCGGGTCGATCCACTACAACGATCCGAAGATGGACCCCTTTTGGGAAGCGGTTTCGGAATTCGAGATCCCGCTCTGTTTTCATATCGGCGAGGCCATCGTACAGGCCCGTGCGGGTGCGGCTGGAACGTCGGTCTTGGCGCAAATGCAGGGCTTTCGGCATCAGTGGGGCATGCTGACCTTTGGCGGCGTGTTCGACCGTTTTCCGCGGCTTAAGGTAGTGTTCGTCGAAGCGGGCATTTGTTGGGTCGCGTCGATGCTGCATGACGCGGACATGGCCTACAACTCGTTCCCATCGATGATGGAGCCCAAGCTCAAGCATCCGCCGAGCTGGTACTGGCGCAATCACTGCTATGCCACGTTCATGACCGATCCGGCCGGGCTCGAACTGCTGCATCGCGTCGGGCCGGAGACCGTGATGTGGTCGTCCGACTACCCGCATCAGGAAAGCACCTTCGGCTACACGCGCAGCTCAATCGACGCGGTGTTCCAGGCGACGAGCGTCGAGAATGCGCAAATGATCCTGGGCAAAACCGCGCTCACGCTTTTCAAAATGGAATAGCCGGAGTTACGTCGCTTCGGCGTGGCGCCGCGGGCGGTTCAAGAATTTCTGATAGGCCGCAACCTTTTTCGCAAGGCGCGGACGCGCTTTCTTCGTCGCTGCGCCCTGCAACTTGAGCGCGTAGCCATAGCCTGCGGCGGGCAACATCTGGTCAGTATCGATGGCGCCCATGATCCAGGACAGCATGACGCCGTTGAAAGTGTGCGCAAGGCTGCGCTCGAGTGCGTCAATGCTGGCCTTGGAATCCAGATAGCCTTCACGCTGCGCATTTTCGAGCAACGTACGCCACAGCGCGTGGCTTTGGGCCCGCCGTTGCGGCGTGGCAAGACCGCCGACATTCTTGCCGCTGGTATCCAGCAGCGCCCGCCACAGCGTGCGATAGAATTTCGGATCGTCCATATAGAAGCCCATCGCAAGCGTCAGAGCCTGAAATATGCGCTCAATCGCGTTGATCGGATGAAGGCGGGCAAAGCGATCGGCGAAATTGCGCTCATCTTCCAGCACCGCCAGTACGACGGCGCGCTTGGATCCGAAGAGGTTGTACGGCGTGGCTAGGCTCACCTTGGCCCGCTTGGCGATGGTGCGCATGGAAAGATTGGTGTCACCCGTCTTGCGGATAAGGTCGCGCGCCGCCGCTACGATGCGATGGCGGCGCTCAGCCTTGGCGCTCTCCCGTCTTCCGAGCCCTTCCGATTGCAAACAGTCAAACCTCGCTCAGACATGACCGGGACAACAAAATCCCCGGCAACAAAATTACCGGTCGAACGCCTGTCAGGCAACCTGCACATTAGAACCTAATGTGCAGATGCAGATCACTAAGTCCGCCTTGGGTGGAGAGCGGGCATGAACGAAACTGTTGCATGTCTCGTAATCGACGAATGCGAATGGAGAACTTCTGCCAATGCGCTGCCCGCCGACCGGATGGGACTGCCGAACGCAGGATCCGCCTGATGTCAAAAAAGGTCACGTGCCCGCGACTTGTCCGCTACCTACTCGAAGCGGCACCGGCGCGGAATCTGCGGCGTCAAAAACTTCGTCGTTCGGCCGGCACGATCCACTGACGGCATATATCGCGTTATGCATATGGTTGACACATGAGAACTCATTGTTAGAACATGAGTAAAATGAAGCTCGGTTCGATAATCCGCGACAACACGTCATTCCAGCCGGGGGCCCGATGATTACTGCCGCCCAAATGCGTGCCGCGCGTGCTCTCGCCGGTGTTGATCAGCGCCAGCTCGCCGAAAAGTCTGGTCTTTCGGTGCCGACGATCCAGCGTATGGAAGCCAGCGAGGGAGTGATCAGAGGTAATGTCGACTCACTCATGAAGCTGATCGCAGCACTGGACACGTACGGAATTGTCTTGATCGGAACGGGGATGCTCAGCCCAGGCGGGGGGCGAGGAGTTCGCCTGAAGACCTGAGCACAGCGATAGCGGAATTGTATTCGTCATCACGCGGCTAGCTGACAGATCGTTGAAGCTCCAACAATTTGGTTGCGGCCAGGAGCACCTTTCTGCGTTGTTCATTGTCGGTCAGATAGGCCTCCTGTTCGAATTGGCCACAGAGTTCCTCGTAAAGAAACTTTGAGCTCGACACTGTGAGATCGCAAGATTCCAGGTCGAGCTGGAGCACGATTGCCTGTAGTTCTTCGAACCAGTCACTGCCCACGATACTGCCATTCGAAAGCTCTTCGACGAGTTGCCGATAGCGACCGAACATTTCATGGCTACGCACGACTTCATTCTCCGGTTCGGCGTGCGCCCAGCCAACGCCGCTGTGGCTCTCGAAACTTCTGGCCCACCGATACGGAACCGAATTGAGCGCAAACCACTCACGAGGGATGTTGCACCAATAGAAAGCATGCTGTAAACACGACATGTATATGTTTTGACCTCATAATTGATGTCTTAGACATGATTACGCCGGATCAATTGCGCGCAGCTCGGGCTCTTTTAGGCATCGATCAGCGGCGCCTATCGGAACTAGCGGGCCTATCGGTTCCGACGATCCAGCGCATGGAAGCCAGCAGCGGCGTAATCCGCGGTAATGTCGACTCCCTGACAAAGTTGATCACAGCGCTTGAAGCCGCGGGCATGGAATTTATCGGAGAAAATACTGCGAGCTACGAAGGTGGGCGCGGGGTGCGCCTGAAAACGCGTACAAGCGAGCGCTACGATCGGTCGAATAGGCCGCCGCCTTCACGGGCCGCCTGAGGGACGACACGATGCAAGTAGAGATCTTGCTGTGGTGTGTGTTCGCGTTTCTCATAACGGCGGGCGTTGCCATTTGTCTTTCGAAACGATCGGCTGCAACCGTGTTGGTCTACGGCGCTGCTGCGGTCATCTCGGCGGTCGGAAGCGCGACCGCCCTCTCATCCCTGTACGAAAGTCAGCAGGCAAGCCTTCGCCTGCCGCTTGGCTTGCCGTGGATGGGCGCCAATTTTCATCTCGACGCGCTGTCTGCCTTCTTTCTCGTGGTAATCAATCTCGGTGCCGCTGCGGCCAGCCTTTACGCACTTGGCTACGGACGTCACGAACAATCGCCAGAACGGGTGCTGCCGTTCTATGCAGCATTTCTCGCTGGCATGAACCTCGTCGTTTTGTCGGACGACGCGTTTACCTTCTTGCTTTCCTGGGAATTCATGTCTCTCACGTCCTGGGCACTGGTGTTGGCGCACCATCGCTCCCCGGACAATGTCCGCGCGAGTTATGTCTACATCCTCATGGCAAGCTTTGGGACGTTCGCGCTTTTGCTCGCCTATGGTTTGCTGGCCGGCCCGGATGGCCACTATGGCTTCGAAGCGATCCGTTCGCATCACCCTGATGCGCTTTTGTCTGCGTTTGTACTCGCACTCGCCCTTGTCGGCGCCGGGTCCAAAGCCGGTCTTGTGCCGCTTCATGTCTGGCTGCCGCTCGCGCATCCGGCGGCGCCGAGCCATGTCTCTGCGCTGATGAGTGGCGTGATGACGAAAGTCGCCGTCTACGCCTTCATTCGCATCGTCTTCGACCTGCTGGGACCGCCTGTTTGGTGGTGGGGCATAGTCGTACTCGCACTCGGCAGTGCCTCGTCCCTTATGGGTGTCCTTTACGCTCTGTTTCAGAACGACATAAAACGGGCGCTTGCCTACAGCACAATCGAGAACATCGGCTTCATCTTCGTGGGCCTTGGGCTTGCGCTGGCATTTCACGCCGACCATTTCGAGGCGGCGGCTATTCTTGCTTTCACGGCCGCGCTCTTTCACGTCTTCAATCACTCCGTCTTCAAGAGCCTGCTTTTTTTCGGCTCGGGCGCGGTGCTCACGGCAACCGGCGAACGCAACATGGAGCATTTGGGTGGCCTGATACACCGCCTGCCGTACACAGCGTTCGCCGTTCTGGCTGGGTGCATGGCCATTTCAGCGTTGCCACCGTTGAATGGCTTTGCCTCTGAATGGCTCACGTTTCAGGCCATTTTATTGAGCCCGGAACTGCCCCAATGGGGACTTAAACTTCTGGTTCCGGCGGTCGGCGCCGCGCTGGCGCTATCAGTTGCGCTGGCCGCGGCGTGTTTTGTGCGTGTGTTTGGAATTTCCTTTCTCGGGCGTCCCCGAACCGTGGCCGCTGCGGGCGCGCACGAGGTCGATAGATTCTCGATAGGCGTCATGCTCTTTCTCGCCGGGATCTGCCTGCTGGCTGGAATTCTTCCAGGCTTTGTGATCGACGCAATCGCGCCTGCTGTGACAGTGGTTCTCGGGGGCCATATGCCGACGCAGTCGACCGTGCCGTGGTTGTCGATCGTTCCGATCACGCAAGGCCGAAGCACCTACAATGGTCTACTCGTCTTCGCATTCATCACTCTTTCGGCATCATTGAGTGCCTACACAATTCACATGTTGGCCTCCAGAGCCAAGCGGCGAGCACCGGCGTGGGACGGTGGCTTTCCCAACGCAAGCGCTCTCACGCAATACTCGGCGGGCAGCTTTGCTCAACCCATTCGGCGCGTCTTCGGAACGTTGGTATTTCGGGTTCGCGAACAAGTTGAAATCCCACCGCCTGGAGACATCCGGCCGGCAAAGCTTCGGTTGGAACTTGACGATATTGTTTGGGATGTTTTCTACGCTCCGATCTCGGGCGCGGTTGCCTTCCTGGCAGACCGACTCAACGTTTTGCAGTTTCTGACTATACGACGCTATCTCAGCCTCGTCTTCGGCGCGCTCGTCGTACTGCTCCTGGTGATCGCGATATGGCGCTGATCCGCGATCTCTTAGTGCAAGGCGTCCAGATGTTTCTGGTGGTGCTATTGGCCCCGCTAGTCACCGGCCTCGTGCGCAAAATGAAGGCCAGGCTATTGCGACGCCGGGGTCCTCCTATCCTTCAGCCCTACCGCGACCTGATCCGACTACTTCGGAAAGAAGTCGTGCTCGCCGACAATGCGTCCTGGTTGTTTCGGGCGGCCCCGTATCTGATTTTTTCGGCAACCTGGGTTGCCGCGGCATTGGTGCCGACTTTCGCAACCGGACTCTTGTTCAGCTGGACGGCAGACCTCATTGCCCTGGTCGCGCTCCTGGGCAGCGCACGATTTTTCCTCGCGCTGGCCGGAATGGACGTCGGCACGAGCTTCGGCGGCATCGGCTCCAGCCGCGAAGTAATGATCGCATCGCTCGCCGAGCCCGCCCTGATCATGATCGTTTTCTCGCTAGCATTGCTGGCGGGCACAACCCAGCTGTCAGGTATCGCGCAGTACATGGTCTCGCCCAATGTCGGTTTGCGCGTGACCCTCGGCCTGGCTGCCATATCTCTCATCATGGTGGGCCTGGCGGAAAATTCACGTATCCCTATCGACAACCCCGCCACGCATCTGGAACTGACCATGGTGCATGAAGCCATGATCCTTGAATATTCCGGACGCCATCTGGCGCTGATCGAGTTGGCGGCATCACTGAAGCTGCTGGTCTACCTCTCGCTCATCGCATGTATCTTCTTTCCCTGGGGGATCGCGCCTGCCGGTGATGCTAGAATCCATTTTGCGTTTGGCGCGGCGGCGTACGCCGCCAAGCTGGTTATTGGATGCTTTGGGCTCGCCCTGTTCGAGACCGCGATCGCCAAGATGCGCGTGTTCAGAGTTCCGACATTCCTCGGCGCGGCTCTCATGCTTGGACTGCTTGGTGCGCTTCTCCTCTTTGTCTCGAGGGGAATCTAAATGCACGGTCTGGCTTTTGACGTTGCGCACCTCCTGGCCGGCAGCCTCGTGCTCGTAAGCCTGATGATGCTCTACCAGGATCGGCTCTACGCTCTGCTCAACGTGTTCGCTCTTCATGCGCTCCTGCTCTCTCTTTCGGTCGGCTGGCAGGCCTACATGCAGGATGCCCCACATCTTTATGTCACGGCCCTGATCGCTCTCGTATTCAAGGCCATCATTATTCCAATTGTGCTTCATCGCATGATCGTAAGTCTCGGCATTCATCGTGAAATCGAGACCACGGCCGGTATCGGTCCAATCATGCTTGTCGGCATCGGACTCGTCGGCCTTTCCATGGCAGTCATGTTGCGCATCACGACCGAAGCCAATTTGATCGCGCGCGAGGATCTGGCCTTTGCGCTGGCCGTCTTGCTGTTAGGGCTGCTGATCATGGTCACGCGGCGGAACGCAGTCGGTCAGGTCGTGGGCTTTATGTCCCTTGAAAACGGACTTGTCCTCGCCGCCACGGGTGCCAAGGGAATGCCGCTCGTGGTGGAAATCAGCGTCGCCTTTTCCGTCCTGATCGCCTTCATCGTTATCGGGATATTCCTGTTTCGCATCCGTGAGCGATTCGAACTCGGTTGACGTGCAGGCGCTCGATCGTTTCCGCGGAGAGCAGCCATGAACGGCAATCTCAACGGCGTAACCCTGGTTCTGGCAGTTCCCGCGATTGCCGCGGCCTTGCTCGCCGTTCTTCCTGGCTACCGGCTCTCGGCACGCCTCAACATGTTGGCGAGTTTGCTGACGTTCCTCGCCGCACTCTCGTTGTTGATAGGGCATGGCCCGCCGGGCACGTACGTTCTGGTCGATGACCTCAACATTGTTTTCATCGTGCTCAGTACGCTGGTCGGCTTTACGACCAGCGTGTTCAGCGCCAGCTATATCGGCCACGAATTGGAAACTGGACGCCTCACTCCGATAAACCTGCGATTCTATCACGCGATGTACCAGGTCATGATGTTCGGCATGAACCTGGCGCTGATCGCCAACAATATTGGCCTCATGTGGGTAGCCATCGAGTTGGCAACATTGGCGACTGTGGTCATGGTCGGCATATACCGCACGCATGAGGCGCTCGAAGCCGCCTGGAAATACTTCATCCTTGCGAGCGTCGGAATTGCGTTCGCGCTCTTCGGGACAATCCTCGTCTACATGGCGGCCCAGCCGGTATTGGGCGAGGGCCTTCAAGGCATGACCTGGACGGTTCTCATTGTGCACGTTTCAACGTTCGATCCCGCGCTTTTGAATGTCGCTTTCGTGTTTCTCTTCCTCGGATACGGCACGAAGGTCGGATTGGCTCCCTTGCACGCATGGCTGCCCGATGCGCACGCCGAGGGTCCCACGCCGATTTCCGCCGTGCTTTCGGGCCTGCTCCTGAACGTGGCCCTGTACGCAATTCTGCGCTTCAAAATGCTCATGACGTTGAACTCTGCCGCCCTGGCCCCGGGGCCACTAATGGTGACCGTTGGGCTCATCTCGGTGATATTCGCCGCGTTCATGTTGTACAGGCGACGCGACATCAAACGACTGTTCGCGTACTCGTCGATCGAGCACATGGGAATCATCGTCTTTGCCTTCGGTATGGGCGGGCCGCTCGCAAATTTTGCCGGGCTATTGCAAATGACGATGCACAGCCTCACCAAGTCGGCGATATTCTTCACGGTAGGTCATATCGCCCAGATCAAGGGAACCCAGAGGATCGCCGACATCCGAGGCCTTAGCGAAACGCACCCGGTGTTGGGTTGGGCACTCGTCCTGGGCGTGATCGCCATCGCGGGAATGCCGCCTCTAGGTATTTTCATGAGCGAATTTCTGATCGTCAGTTCGACGTTTGCACGCGAGCCCTTGCTCGCACTGGCGCTGGTTTTCGGTCTGCTCGTTGCGTTTGGAGCGCTGATGCTTCGACTTCAAGGTATCGTTTTTGGCGAACCGGCCGGCAGCTCGGCGCCTTCGCAGGCGTCCTACCTGCCAATTTACGCGCATCTCGCACTTGTTCTGGCGGCCGGGCTCTATCTGCCGCCAGTTCTTGTGACCTGGTTCCAGCACGTTGCTCAGATGTTGGGATAGGACCATGCAAGACCTGCCACCATTCACAGAGCTTGCCGGTACTTACAAAAAGGTTGACCGCCACATGCCCTGGCCGCGGATCGAAGTGGATGCTGATGGTTGGCAACTGGCGGTCAGACAGCTTGCGGCCTCGCACTGGACATTGTTCGGGCTCTGGGGCGAGACCAATGCCGTAAATATGGCGCTTCTCGACGAAGCGTCATCGGCTATTGCTGTTGTAAGTCTGCCATGTCCGCAGGGGAGCTTCCCTTCGGTCGCGAAATGGCATCCTCCTGCGGTTCGGTTGGAACGCACCATCCGCGATTTGTTTGGGATTGAACCTGAGGATGCACCCGACTCGCGCCCCTGGCTCGATCATGGTCGCTGGGGTGTGCGTCATCCGCTGGGAGCGAACACTCCAGGCGCAAACACTGAGCCCTATGGATTCTTGTCCGCCGAAGGCGAAAGCCTGCATCAGATTGCCGTTGGACCAGTCCACGCAGGCATCATCGAGCCGGGACACTTTCGCTTTAACGCGAACGGAGAAACAATAGTCCGCCTGGAAGCTCGGCTCGGTTACGCCCATAAGGGCGTTGAAGGCCTTTTGCAGGGTTCCGATATCGAACGCGCAGCCAAACTGGCCGGCCGCGTATCCGGCGACAGCACGGTCGCTTATGCAACCGCTTTTGCGCGCGCAGTCGAAGCTGCGGTCGCCGTTGAGGTTCCAGTGCGCGCGCATTGGTTGCGAGCTCTGGCAGCAGAACTCGAACGCCTGGCAAATCATTTTGGAGACATCGGCGCCATTTGCAACGACGCTTCTTTCGCGTTGATGCACGCACACTGTGCAGTTCTTCGCGAACGAGTTCTTGCGGGCAGCAGACATCTGCTTCGGTCATCGCTTAATGCGCGATTGTGTAGTGCCCGGCGGAGTTTCTGTGGATTTTGATCGCCAGAAAGTCGTCATATTGAGGGCGTTGCTCGTTGAAATTCGGCAGAAATTTCCCGCACTCGTCGAACTATACGACAACACAGCGTCACTCCAGGATCGTACGGTCTCCACGGGTGTCCTCCAGCCGGAGCTTGCACGTCAGTTCGGAGCCGGTGGTTTTGTCGGCAGGGCTTCGGGGCGTGGCTTCGATGCCCGTCGGGCACTCCCCTACCCACCTTACGACCAACTGTCGTTTGAAGTTCCGGTTCTCCCGGACGGAGATGTGAATGCCCGCGTTTGGATACGGATTCGCGAAGTCGAACAGAGCATCTCTCTCGTCGACCAGATTCTATCCCGCCTTCCGGATGGCGCTTTCCGAACAGGACTGCCAAACCGTGCCGGTGAAGGAATCGCGGTCGTAGAAGGATTTCGCGGGGATATCTTGGCATGGGTCCGTCTCGCGGACGACGGTCTCATTGCGCGCTGCCACCTGCGCGATCCTTCCTGGTTTCAATGGCCGCTTCTGGAAGCGGCTATCGAAGGAAATATCGTGGCGGACTTCCCCATCTGCAATAAGTCGTTCAACTGTTCCTATTCCGGCCACGACCTGTAGGCGATCGCCATGCGTAAGCTGCTACTCCAAGGTCTGATCCGGGCGCCGCTTACTGAGAAGCTGCTCAAAACAGACGACGCGGAATTGACTGAGCTCGCATCCAGGCTTGACGAAGCCGCGCGCCGGCGCCTTGGCCGGAGCCTCTCAATTCGCGAGGTGGATGCGGGTTCTTGCAATGGCTGCGAGCTCGAAATTCATGCCCTGAGCAATGCGTTTTATGATCTCGAGCGCTTCGGTCTCAGGTTTGTCGCTTCGCCGAGGCATGCCGACGTGCTGTTCGTCACGGGACCTGTCACCAAGAATATGCGCGAAGCCCTGGAGCGAACCTATCACGCCATGCCGTCACCAAAATGGGTCGTTGCGGTCGGTGACTGCGCGATCGACGGTGGATTCTTTAAGGACAGCTATGCGGTGGTCGGCGGTGTTTCCGTGGTGGTGCCAATAAACCTCCATATTCGTGGCTGTCCTCCGCGCCCGGCAGATCTGCTGCGAGGGCTCCTGGCGCTGATGGAGTCTCCGGCCAGACCAGTCCAATCTGGCGGATCCAACCATGATTAAGCTAGGAGACTACGACTCGCCTTTCGGCACGATCACAGTCCTTTGCGCGACTTCGACAGGTGCCATCATCTACGAACAGGCAGGTGAGTTTCAGAGCCAGAGCGACAAAGATGGCACAAGCCTCGCCGCCTATATTCACGCGCTCTTCGGTTTGATCTGGGAGGCGAAGGCTAAATCCGTGTTGATGATTGGCGGTGCCGGAGGAACGCTCGGCACCATGCTTGTTCGCAAAGGGTGCAATGTCACGATTGTCGACATAAACTCGACCTCCTTCCCCCTAGCCAGAACCTATTTCAGCTTGCCAGATAGTGTTCGATGCGTGGTCGCGGACGGGCGGGATTTCCTGCTGGCTGATGCGGGCAGTTATGACGCGATTGTACTCGATGCGTATGAAGGAGATCGCATTCCGGCCCACTTGCAATCCCTCTCGTTCTTTCGATTGGTACGCTCCCGGCTCGCATTTGGCGGTGCATTCTTCGCGAACATTCACATCGGCAACGACATGGATATCGTTGCGGATCGAATTGTGGCTTGCATGGCTGATGTCTGGCCAGAAGTGCGCCTTCTGGACACAAATGGCTTGCGCGACCGCAATGCGATCGCGATGGCCGGCGCAGTCTCCAAATTGGGGCGACCCTATCTGCTGATCTTTCCGGCAGCGGACGCAAATCTTATTGACGCAGAGTTGGCCATGATGAACTACCGCCATCGCTGAGCGTCGCTAACAGCGGAGAGGCGAGCGACATATCCTCAATCGGATAGTTACCGGATTGCTCGGCAATGGTTTTGCTGAATTATTCGACCGAACCCCGGACCAAAAACGAATTTCGCTTCTCGTGTGTCACTTGCGTAGGGCTTGGTGCTCGATTCCGCCAATCAATACGTTCAACCCGAACGCAAACCTTCTGTCGAAGTCGACGGGTCGAGCCATTTGCGTGGCCAAAGATGCGAGGGTCGGAAAAGGCTTGATCCACTCCGGTTTGATCGGCGAGAAGCGTGGCGCACTTCCGTCGTTCCGGGCGAGCAGACTTTTGTAGGAAGCCTCCGAAGTTGCGAAGGCATGTACGAAGAGCACGCATGTTTGATAGGCCTCGATGAGATCGCGGTCGTTCAGACCCGATTTCCGCAACGCACTCAACGACGCCTCCATCAGAGGCAGGACATTGGGACCGATCGAGACCTGATTTAGCGCGATTCGAGTGGCGTCCCTTTTGCCAACCAAGCGCGCTCGCCAGGCATTGGAAATCGAACGCAGGTGCGCACGCCAATCTTTTCCGACCAATTTCGGGCGGCAATCGGCCATGAGATGGTCGAAAAGAAAGTCGTCAAGCTCGGCGCGGTTTTTCACGTAACGGTAGAGCGACGCTGCCTGGACACCGATTTCAGCGGCGACAGACCGCATGTTCAGGGCGTCATAACCATCGCGTTCCAGAATCGTCGCGGCTGCTTCGACAATTTCATCGCGGGATAGAAAGGTCTGGCGTCTGCGTTTGGGTCGCTCGGGCTCAGAGCGAAATGTGAGTGACAGCGTATATTCCTTTCCGGTCGAGAATTAACGTTGTTTTCTTAGTGAACAATGTTAGCTTAGAGGTCCACACAGGGCAAGGGGTTTCCCATGAGCAGAAATTTCCGGCACTGGCGCGCACTGTTCCTGACAACGCAACCCGACCGGGAGTTCGCTGACAAGCACCTACTCTCCGGGAAGGTTCGATCGCGGTTTTTGATGTCGGGTTGTTTCGCGACTGTCACATTGGTTGGCACGTTGCTCAGCGGTGTGGCATCTGCCGGCGAGCCGGGCGCAACTCCCGCGATCGATCGAGGCCGACTGGAAGCTTTCGTCGACGGTTTTGTGAATGACGCTATGCGGCAGGACCAGATCGCCGGCGCCAGCGTCGCGATAGTCGACCGATCGGGCCCGCTACTGATTAAGGGCTACGGCCTCGCCGCGCCTGGACGCGCCGTCGACGCCAACACACTCTTTCCCATGCAATCCATCTCCAAGACGATGGTCTGGATCGCGCTGATGCAACTTGTCGAACAAGGCAGAATACATCTGGATGATCCGATCAACGCATATCTTCCGGCCGAACTGCGAATTCCCGACGAAGGCTTTCACAAGCCCATCCTGATCCGGAACCTGATGAGCCATACTACCGGCTTCGAAGATTCCGGTTTGGGACACCTGCTCGTGGATCGGCCAGAGCGGCTTATGCCTCTGGATCGGTATATGGCGCTGTATCGCGTCCACCGCGTGCGTGAGCCCGGGTCCGTCGTCGTTTATTCGAATTACGGCGCAACGCTCGGGGGCGTGATCGTCGCCCATGTCAGTGGGATGCCTTGGGAAGACTATGCCGAACGGCGGATCATTCGGCCGCTTTCGATGGTTCAGGCGACTTTTCGCCAGCCCTATTCGCCGGCTATTGCGCGAGCATATGGTCTGCCGGCGCCGATGCCGCCGGACGTCGCCGCGCGTATGACCGAAGGCTTCCGGGCAGTCGCCGGACGGCTGGAAGCCGGACCTCGGGAGTTCACAGCTGATTTGCCTGCCGGCGCGCTATCTTCGAGCGCGACGGACATGGCGACTTACATGCGCATGCTGCTCGACCCCCAATTGATGGCACGCTCGGGCGTTCTCAAGGCGCAAACGCTGCTGGACATGCGCACGCCGCTTTTCAAAGGCGCTGCGGGCTTCGGCGACATGCGTCATGGTTTTCAAGCGGTCGCCATGCCCGGCGATCTCGATGCCTTCGGCCATGGCGGCGATTCCGTCTATCAAGTGGCGGACATGACGCTGATACCGGATTCCGGGCTCGGCATTTTTATCTCTACGAACGCCAACGGAGGGCACAAACTGGTCCGGCGCCTGAGCCAAGCGGTGGTTTCGGAATTTCTCGGCGGGAACCTTGCAGCTCCAATCTATGGCTCCAATGCGATCTCCGAGGCGGGCGAATATGCGGGGACCTACAAGAATCTCCGCCGTCCGTACTTCCGCACCGAACACGGCGTGTACGACCTGATGGTTGATACCATGTCGGTCACCGCGGCAAGGAACGGCGATCTGCTGTTGTATCCGGCGTTCGGCGATCCCACGCGGCTCGTACCACTTGGTCACGGTGTCTATCGTGATGCGGCGGGCCCGGATCGGATCGCCTTTCGTCCTCTTGACGGAGCAACTGCGCTCTACGACCCCTATAACGAAACTGCTTGGGAGCGGGTCGGCTACTTCGAAGGAGCCGGATGGGTGAAGCTTATCATCGCTCTTACGGCTCTGACGTCCTTCCTCGTCGTGATCGGTGGCGTCCGGAGGATCGTCGCCCGCACCTCGGAGACGAGTTTCGAACGGTTCGCAGCTACCGTCGTCGATGCGTCGGCGGTGGCTTGGCTCGCCGGCTTCGGCCTCTTTGCGGCGTTCATCGGCAGAGCACTCTCGGGCGCCGTTCTGGCTGAGAGCATGTTTTGGTACCCATCCCAGGCTCTGATCCTGGCCTGCTGGGCCTTTGCCGCGGCGACCGCGCTGACCGTTGCGTCCCTGCCGGGACTCGTGGCCGTCCGAACGAAGAATTGGTCGGCTTTGCGCAAGGCGCGATACCTTCTCACGCTGATTGTTTTCGTCGCCTGCGCGGCGACGTTCTGGCATCTCGGTTTTTTGGGATTTTCAGACTGGTAACATGCGTCAATGGTCAGGTCGGAATTGACGAGTCAACTGACCGAAGACGCGATTGAGCGATACGCGCGTGATCGGTCAAAGGACGGACTGCAAGATCAAGTCGATCGACTGGATGTTTGGCGGGACTTCGGACGACGACCGGGCTGAACCTGTGGAGGTGTAGCTCGCCGGTTCCTAACCTATGCCTCTCCATAATAGAGCAGCACGCGGCATCGGCCACAGCCGCTCGGCTGACTAGCGCAGACAACCGCTTTGGGTTCGGAGCGGACTCCGAAGGCCGACGTCTGTGCGCGATCAGACCAATGTCCGCTCTTGGTGGCGACCTGAACCGGTCGACGCAACACAAGCGTCAAATCTCTCTGCCGGGGTTTTGAACCCCAAAGTCTTACGCGGCCGTTCGTTGAGCTGAAGCACCACTTTATTCAAGTGGGCCCGGGAGTAACCCGACAGGTCGGTTCAACGAGAGCCCGACCGCTCTCGTTGCCGACCGGATTCCACACGAATTCTCAGTTAGAGTCGGTCGAGGCAGGGGTTCGGACTATCAGTCCGTCCAGTTCGTCGGTCATCCTCAATTGGCATGATAAGCGTGAATTTGGCTGGCGTTCCTCAAGCAACGACAAAAGACTGTTCTCAATCTTGGACATCGGCGCAAATTTATCCAGCCAAGCCGGATCAACATAGACATGGCAGGATGCACAGGAGCAGACCCCGCCACACGCCGCTTCGATCTCGGGCACGCCATTCTGCTTGGCCCCTTCCATTACGGATGTCCCAGGATCCACTTCCACCAGACGCGCCACGCCCGTCGAATCTATATATGTGACATGAACTCTCAGCTAGTTGCTCCTCTCGGGCGGCGCTACATGCTTTGGCTCGATACAATCCGGCCTACGACTTCTTCGTCCCACTGCCTTCCAGACTTTTGATCGGCGCGATTGTGTCTGGAACCAGTCCGATCAAGTGGGTGACGCGATAGCGCGCGAGCAGGACGATGAATTTCACGATCGACCACGCCATGACGGCAAGAGACCCGATCCCGACGTTGCTCGCCATGAAATCGCAGGCCTCCTTGCTTGTGGCCGTGCGAAGGATCGTGGCCCAATCGTCAAACTGAATCTTGACTTCGTATTCCCAGGGGGCCGGTGAATCCACAATGCCCGTCAGAGCGATGCTGTCCCCCTTGCGTTCCAGCTTCGCCCGGTCAAGGCCCATGACCAGTTCCTTGTCGCCCAATCCTTCAGACCAAAAATGCATGATCAATCATCCTACGGAAGGCGCGGCAAGTTTCTTCGGGATAAGCCACTTCACTATCAGCCTCGGCATGATGGCGATGAGGCCCGCGACAAACGGGATCAGTACGCCAGGCTTTTCAGCCATGAACTTCGCGGTCTTGGGATCGGCGAGGAGCTTCAGGAAGTCTCTCAAGTCGTCCGGCGACAATCGGATCGCGTATCTCCAGCAGACGGGCTCGATCGTTCCTTCCATCACCAGGTTGTCCGGCGTGGCACGCAGCGTCGCATCCGACAACTCCAGAGGCAGCCTCTGCTTTCCGAGACCCTTGGACCAGACGATCATAACAGGAAGCCCTTCTGTCTAGCCGCGGCGACGGCCTCTGGCTCGCGCCACCAGATCTTCAGCCCCATGTTCTCGGCAACGACTTTTGCGGCATTGTAGCCGGGCCCGAACGTGACCATGCCGCCGGGGAAAGCGCTGGCGCCGCACAGATAGAGATTGTCGATCGGCGTCTTGTAGGACGAGCATTGAACGTTCGGCCGCGAAAAGCCCATCTGGGTCATAATGTATGCGCCGTGCTTGAATGAGCCGCGCTTCATCTGCGGGATCTTCATTTCAATGCTGACAGGCGTGTAGTCGTAACGGCGAACGATGTTGGCAGGATCGAAGTCGGTCATGTACTCCGACATCTTGGCGATCAGTCTGTCGCCATATTGCGTCGACAGCTGCGACCAGTCGCCTGCCGCCGGCGCATAGGGCACGCAGGCTTCGATCCGACACACCGCTCCTTCGGGGTCGGTCTCCCTTGGGGCCTGGGCTGGATCTAAGTCGGTGGTGAAGGTGACGTGACCGATGTCGTGGAGCAGATGGTCTTCCATAACCCCCTTCAGGTGCTTGACGACATCCTCGGGCGTTTCCACGCCGAACACCCGGATGAAAGCGGTTTCGACGCCAGGGTCGGTGCTCTCCGCCTTGAAGTGCGGCTTCTTCTTCAGAGCGAGGTGGCACAGGAAGAGGGAACTCTGTTCCCATTCCCAGTTCTTTGCGGTGTTGAGGCAGAGCTTGGAGCGCTTCAGGACTTCATCCTCGGGGATGAATTTGCCGAACGTGGTGACAGGATCGGTCGAGGTGACGATCGTTTTGGCATCGATCCGCACGATCGGGCCCTCCGTCCCGGTCGGGGCGACCTCTACGGCTTTGGCAACACCGTTCTCGACGACGAAGCGCTTGACCTCATAGTTCTCCATTACGTCCATGCCTGCCAGGATGCCGGCCTTCTGCAGGGTCGAAGACAGGCGATGGGAACCGCCGCGCACCAGCGTGGCGTTGAGGATGCGATTGAAATAGAGCGGAACCAGGTAACTGGAGTTCGTCTCCTCCGGATCGATTCCCCACATGCAGATCAGATAGAGCAGCAACGCGCTCAGTTCGCGCGTCTCGAACCCCCAACTCTGACAGATTTCATAAGGCGTCATCTCGGTCACCTTCAGTATCCGCTGACCGAGTTCGCTCTCCATGTAGGTGGCAGCCAGTTGCGCGGAGCCCACCGGCCTGCCGTAGGTCGACGGGATCAGATACTCGTCGGCGATCTGCTTGTAATTGAGATAGACCTCCCGGAACCGTTCCGCATCCTTGGGCGAGAACTTGCGGATCGACGCGACGCTCTTCTCGAGATCGGCATAGAGCGTCACCGCTTCGCCGTTCTTCTTCAGCAGCGAAGCTTCGACGTCGGGGCGGATATAGACACAGCCGTCCGCCTCCAGCTCAAGATCCTTGTACGGAGGCGCCACATCGAGCATCAGCATATAGTTCGCGTGGAGATTGAAACGGTAACCGGAAAATTCTTCCGTCACGAGGGCGCCGCCAGTCTCGTGGCGCCGCTCGACAACCAGCACTCTTGCGCCCGCCTTCTGCAGATAGGCAGCCGCCGTCAGACCATTATGGCCCGCACCGACAACAACGACGTCATATTGCATATGTTCGACCATTTTTTTCTCCCGCAGTGCGGTGCCCGATCTGATCCTGTCTCTCTTCAGTCGACCGTGAATCTCTGCTCAACGCCCTGACGCAACAGCAATTCGCGCGCGCCCTGGAATGCGACGCCGTTCCACCATTCCGGTCGCGCGAGACTGAGGCCGTCCATCACTTCGTTCGCAGCCGCATAACCGGCGCCAAGGGTGGTGTAGTTCGCCACGCCTCCGGACTGGCAGATATAGAAACTTTCGATCGGCGTCCTCGGCGCGCCGCAGCCCGCAAAGGGTTTCCAGCTCCACATCTGCGACTCGGTCACCGCGCCGCTCGGATGCATGTTCCCGCCGCAATGCGGATTGCGCCGCACATAGTCATGCGGCGTGTTCACATAGCGGGCGATCTTCGCCGTCTTCAGATTTGGCAGGTACTGGACGAAGACGTCCTCGACCTTGTCGGCATAGGATTCTCGGATATCGTCCCATTTCTCCGGTCCGCCCAGCGGCCGCAACTCATAGGGCACTATCGCCCAAGTCAGAAGCGTGTACTGGCCAGGTGGCGCCTGTGTGGGATCGGCAATGGAATAGTTGAAGCAGCCTCCCCAGACGACCGGTGGATCCGGCGGAAGATTGCGGACCATGCAGCCATCGATCAGTCGGCCGACATCGGCCATAGTCTCAGCGCCAAAATTGTACATGAACGTGTCGTTCGCTTCCGGAAACTTCTTCGAGCAGGCGAAGTTGGGACGCTCGCTCATGACGTAGTAGTTCGTGAACAGCGAAGAGCCGCGATAGTCGAACCGCTTGAGCTGCACCCTGTCCGGAACCGATAGATGTTCCTCGCCAATCAGGCCGAAGAAGGTCGGCTTGGCGCTGACATCGCTGATCACCGCACGCGAAGCCTTGAACTCTGCCTCCGGATAGGTCGCCAGCTTGGAGAGGCGAATACCGTTGGCCTGCTTGTTCTCGATGATGACCTTCTCGACCGGGCAATTGTAGAAGATCTTGCCGCCGTAGTGGATGAAGCAGCGCACCAGCGAGTGGGTGAGACTGTGGCTTCCGCCGCGCGCTGTATAGCCGCCTTCGGCGGAGAATGTTGCCAGGAACGTCATGACCGCGAGCGGACCGGCGATGCGGCTGCTGATGCCGTCGACTCCACCGGTAGCCGCGTAACTTAGAATTCCGAGTTTGATTTGTTCGTTCTCAAACAGGCAGTCGGCGAATTCGACGCCTGTCATCCACAACCAATCTTTCGGGAAGACGGGGACATACTGGCTGGCCTCGACGAATGCGAGAAAGCTCTCGTCCGTAGGCTTTCCTCCCAATGGGCCCTGGGGCATCGCCTGCCTGGTTGCGCCAAAGAAATTCGCGATTTTGCGGAACGTTTCCGCATCCTTTGGCGATATCATCTTCCAGGCTTCGTAAGTCTCGCGGGCGTCCCGCCCCGAGAACATCACTGCATTGCCGTCGAGGAACGGGTGGAAGTAGGCGAACCGGGCACCCGGCGCTCGCAGAAGCTCTAGCCCAAACCGTTCGAGTTCCAGATCAACGTAGGCCGGTCCGAAATGGGGCATGAGCATCGAGGCATGCATGTTCACCTTGACGCCCGGGTACATGACCTCTTCGGTTGAGGCGAAGGTTCCGGATTCGTCGCGCCGTTCGAAGACAGCAGTGCTGAGACCCGATTTTTGTAGATACGCAGCCGTGGTCAGGCCATTTATGCCGCCGCCGATGACGATCACGTCGTATTCTTTTTTTGGGCTCGTCATGTGCGTTGCGACTCCCTGTTTTTCGATTTCGGCCCGGAAAGTTCGATTTTCGTTCGCTGACAGCCGTTGCTCCGACGTTCTGCGCGCGCGTACGCCCGGTCGCGGAGTGCCTTGCGGTCGACCTGGCCAATCATAATCGCGCGGACAAGGTGGTCCTGGAGTACGGCCGTGCCGGCAGCGCCGTCGGGGCGGTCTTCGGTTAACGCGTTGAAGCAAACATCCGGGTCGTTCATCGCCGCTCACTTGTGCAAATGGATCAGATCATTACGGCGTGATGGTACTTTGATCTGGATCAGCATGGCCTGCACGCCGCTATCCAATCGCCGCCTTCGTTCAGATCCGGCGAGCCGCTGACGTCCGCTTTGGGTCGAAAGCGGACGTCCGCGCCGGCTCCTTCAGATTGCTGCGAGACTTTCGCCCACGCGCGTCAGGCGGGTGCGCACGAAGCGGATCGTCCAGACAAGCAGGATCACGTTGACGGCCGTATTGACGATGTTGTTGACGAGAAGGTAGGTGGCCGGAGGGAGCGTCGTGGCGAGCGCGAGCGCCGCGGCGCCGAGCATCGCTATCCCGAACGCCCAGACCATCGTGGCGATGAAGAAGGTGCGTCCGCCGTCTGCATGGTCGACAGCGGCGAAGCGCGCTCGGCGCGCAAAATCATTGCCTGCCACAAATTGTCGAACCATGAAAAAGAGGATCGGCCGGTTGATGAGCGCGGACACGAAAAACGCGGCAGCGATCAGGAAGCCCTGCGTCGAGCCGAGGATCATCGCCAGTCGCACTTCACCCGCCAGCAGCGTCGTGGTCACGCTGTAGACGATGCCGAAGAGTGCGAAGATCGCGATGGCGTCGACAATACGCGTACGGATGAAACTGGCCGTGAGTCCGATTACAGGAAAAGCGCTGGCATAAAGAAGCGGCATCACGCTGCCGGACGGGAAGTGCGGCACGAGGATCTTGTAAAGCGCGAACGGAAGAATGCCGTTGACGAAGATGCTGATTCCAACCGACCGCAGCACCGCCTTCGGGTCGAACGCTTGGGCGTTGTCCACGACTGCCGCCTCGACGGCCGGGATTAAGACTTCGCTCATGTGGGCTTGTCCTCCACGACCTTCAGAATATCGGCGTGGCGCGAGACGATATCAAGGAGCGGGAGAACAGTGAGTGGCATACGTCCGTGCAGCCTGAGTCCCAACGGACCGGCTGAATTGACGGTCATTCCCGTTTAGGCTGACGCAATCGGTCTAAGAGGGGAGACTTCCATGACACTTTCAGACCTTGCGTCTATTGGCAGTTTCATCAGTGGCGTTGCCGTTATCGTGACGTTGGTGTTCCTCCCGGCCCAACTTCGTCAGACGGAGCGAATCCACAGAGCAGTCTTGCATCAGGGTTTTCCACACGAGAATCGGATCTAAATTTTCTTGTCCTGGAGCCGCACCGGGCGGGCACGTACCGCAAAGCCTTTACCTCTCAGGCAGATTTGACCGAGACCGAAATTACTCAGCTGCTGGTCATTGTTCGGGGCTTCTTTATGGCAACCGAAGACATGTATTTTCTCCGGAAGGCCTCACTCATCGATGCCGTGCCACAACTGAGGTTGCCGCCAGAACGCCGTAGTTTCGGCACTGCAGACGATGTGGTCGCGTTTTGTGCGATTCCAACACTCGAAATTTCGAACTGTACAGAATTCAAGATCTGCCGCGAGCGGAGATGCCGATTGCGGGCTGTTGCCTGGCAAGGTCGGTGTCACCCCAGTCGTCACCCCCGGCCGATCTAGCGCTCTTATGCCCCAGGCAAAGCGGGCGACAAGATATTGATGCCGTTGGAATTTGAATGGTGCCCAGGGACAGAATTGAACTGCCGACACGTGGATTTTCAATCCACTGCTCTACCGACTGAGCTACCTGGGCCAACCGGGAATGTCCGGAAAGGACGGGCTTTTTAGGCGAGCCGTGGCGCCCTGTCCAGCGGGCCGAAAATCAATGGAATTCAGGGTCTTCCTCGGGGGAAATGGGCTCATTGCCTTCCCCGGTCGGCGCGCCCGGAATCGCATAGTCGCCGGAAAGCCAGCGCGCCAGGTCGAGATCCTTGCAGCGCTTGGAGCAGAAGGGACGCAAGTTTGCGTCCCGAGGCTTGCCGCAAACGGGGCATGCTCCCCCTTCACCCGTTGGTGACATCGAACCCCTCGCGAGCGAAGGCCTCGTTCGCCTCGAACGTCACGCGCGCGGCGCCGCGTCGGGCGAGTGCACCACGCACTTCCTCGCCATGCTCGTCGAGCCAGCGCACAACTTCCGCGGAGGCACGCACCATGATCGGCTTGCCCGGCGCCGCCGCCGCCGTGCGCTCCACTCTGCGCAACACTTCGAGGGCAACGCTGTCGCGCGTTCGCTTGCGGCCATGGCCCGAGCAGGAGCGACAGCACTCGCTCATCAGTTTCACCAGCGGATCGCGCACACGCTTGCGCGTGATCTCGACAAGGCCGAATTCCGACATGGGCGAGATCTGCGTCGGCGTGTGATCCTTGGAGAGACTCTCGGCCAGCGTATCAAGCACCTTCTCGATGTTGACTGGATCGCCGAGGTGAATGAAGTCGACGACGATCAATCCGCCGACGCCACGCAGGCGAACCTGCCGGCCGATCTCGTCCGCGGCTTCCAGATTGACGCGAAAGCTTGTCTCTTCGAGGCCTGTCGAGGCGGTGAAGCTGCCCGAGTTTACGTCCACGGCAGTGAGTGCTTCGGTGCCTTCGATGGTGATCCAGCCGCCGGAAGGCAACGGCACCCTCGGATCGATCAGCCGATCGATTTCCTCTTCCAGATTGTAGGCATCGAACAGAGCCCCCGGTCCAGTGAACAGCTCAACCTTGTGTTCGGCTTCCGGCATTGCGCGGCGGCAATAGGCGCGAGCCGCTTCGTAGGCCGCCGCATCGTCGATCACGACTTTCGACGTTTCGCTGCGCACCGTATCGCGCATTGTGCGTTCGACGGGATCAAGATCATGATAAAGCGTCGCCGGCGCCTTCGTGCTCTGGCGGCGCGCGAGAACCGGCCGCCAGGCTTCGGCAAGACGCTCGGCATCTTCCTTCAAGTCTGTCAGCGTCGCATCGCTCGCTGCGGTTCGCAGGATGTAACCCGCACCCGGCACCAGCCTGTCGCCACCTTGCGCGATCATCGCTTCGCCTAACGCCATCATGCGCTCGCGTTCGCCTTCTTCCTCGATGCGCCGCGACAGCGCCACGCCCGGCGTGTTCGGGACGAGCACGGCGAGCCGGCCCGGAATGGTGATGTTGGCGGAAAGCCGCGCGCCTTTTTCGCCGATAGGATCCTTCACGACCTGGACGAGAATTTCCTCGCCCTCGTGCACGCAATCGCCGATCTTGGGCGCGCGGTCTTCTTCAAAGCCGGGAAGATCGGCAAGGCAACGCGCCTCGCGTGCGCCCAGGAACCCGGCGCGCTCCAATCCGACATCGACAAAGGCAGCCTGCATGCCAGGCAGCACGCGCTGCACCCGGCCAAGCATGATGTTGCCGATCAAGCTGTGGCCGGAACGGCCATTGGACTTCTTGCGCGGACCGCCCTCTTCCAGGCCGATGGTCCGCTCGAGCATGAGATCCTGCAGCCTGCCGTCTTCGACGACGGCCACACGAATTTCCCCGGCTCCTGCGTTGATCAGGATATCCTTTTGCATACGGGTACTCAGGCAATAGCGACGCGAAACGCTAACACGAATATCCGCTTGCACGAAGCAGTGCGACAGTTTCACGTAAGGGAAGTCCGACCACATTCGAATAGGAGCCGCTGAGTCGGCGTACGAAAGTTTCCGCCCTGCCCTGAATGGCGTAGCCGCCCGCCTTGCCCAAACCTTCGCTGCAACGCACATAAGAGTTCGATGTCGGCGTCGGTCAGCCGCTGCAGCGTGACACGCGTCTCGACGATCCGTGTACGAACTTTCCAGTCCGCTGCAATCGCGGCAATCGCCGGTCAGCACCATATGATTGCGGCCCGACAACAGCTTCAAGCAGTTGCGGACTTCGGCTTCACTCTCCGCTTTGGGCAGGATACGCCGGCCGCAGGCGACCACTGTGTCCGCCGAGAGGATTACGGCGGGCGCGCCGGTCCAGCGCTCCGCGACGGCACGGGCCTTGGCTTCGGCAAGCCTCAGGCCGTAGGCCCGGGACGTTTCGTTCTTGTGGATGCTTTCGTCGATCGCGGCGGCCAGAATGGCATCGGGCGTAATCCCGGCCTGGGCGAGCAGCGCCTTGCGCCGCGGACTCTCGCTCGCCAGGACGAGCGGCACCGTCTTATTTGAAGCGATAGGTAATGCGCCCCTTGGTAAGGTCATAGGGCGTCATCTCCACCATCACCTTGTCACCCGTGAGCACGCTGATGCGGTTCTTGCGCATTTTGCCGGCCGTATGGGCGATGATCTCGTGGCCGTTCTGCAGCATGACGCGAAAAGTCGCGTTGGGCAGGCGTTCGCTGACGGTGCCCTCGAACTCAAGAAGTTCCTCTTTTGCCATTCGTCCTCAGGTTGGTTCCAAACCGGCCGGGAGATTGCACCGAAACCGGCCAAAAGCAAGGGTTTGGGTCATGTGTCGGAAGCATGCTTTTCTTCAAAACGGTCGCGAATCTTGCGCAAAAACGTGTCCCGGACGGCACGATAGGCGTCCAGGCGCTGCTCGCGCGAACCTTCGACAATGGTGGGATCCATCGTCGGCCAGTACTCGATCTCGATGGCGGAGGTGTGGGCGAGATCGATGGCGCGGTGCTGCGCCTCGGGCGACAAGGTAATGCAGAGGTCGAACGAACTGTCGACGAGATCCTCGAAACGCTTGGGATGGTACTTGCCGATCTCGATGCCGATCTCGTCCATGACCTCCACCGCCATGGGATCGAGCGGACCGGCGCGCACGCCTGCCGAGTTCGACATATACGAACTTGCCAAACAGATACTTCATGATGGCGGCGGCCATCGGACTGCGCACCGAGTTCATCGTGCACGCAAAGAGGATGGCGCCGGGCAAATCCTCGCCGTGAGGCCCCCTCATCGCATCAACCCTTCAGGTGCAGCACGCAGATGAGCGTGAAAGATCCGCCGCGCAGTGTCATGTCGACCTCGATTTTGCCCTTCAGCCGTTCGCGCAACAGCGTCGAGCCTTCGTCGTGCAGGCCGCGGCGGCCCATGTCGAGCGCCTCGATCTGCGACGGCGGCGCGTTGCGGATGGCCTTGTAGTAGCTCTCGCAGATCAGGAAATAGTCCTTGATCACTTTGCGGATCGGTGTGAGCGACAGCATGATCTTGCCGTGCGGCGTGCCGTCCTCAAGAAGGATGTCGAAGATCAGCCGGTTCTCCTCGATACCGAGGACAAGCCGATACGGACCGCCATGCGACCCTTCCGGCGTGAAACTGTTGGACTCCAGAAGATCGTAGATCGCGATATCGCGTTCCTGCTCGATCTCACGCGTGCGGCGTACGATGCTGCGCTCGTCCAGCACGATCGAGGAGAGGCGGAAAGGCGACTCGGTCGCCATCCGCTAGCGTCCGTCCTTCGAATTCAGGCGCGCTGCGATGGACCGCGCATGCGCATCAAGCCCTTCGGCTTCCGCGAGCGCTATCGCGTCAGGGCCAAGTGCGGCGATGGTGCCGGGATCGCACTGCAGAAGCGTCGTGCGCTTCAGGAAGTCGAGCACGGAAAGTCCCGAAGAGAAGCGTGCCGTGCGCGACGTGGGCAGCACATGGTTCGGACCCGCGATATAGTCGCCCATCGCTTCGGGCGTATGGCGGCCGAGGAAGATCGCGCCGGCATGGCGGACGCGCTTGAGCAGGACGTCCGGATCAGACGTGGCGATTTCCAGATGCTCCGGCGCGATGGCGTCGACCAGCGGCGCGGCATCGTCGAGCTTTGCGACCAGGATGATCGCGCCATTGTCGTTCCAGCTCGTGCGCGCGATCTTTTCGCGCGGCAGGAGTTTCAGTGCGTTCTCGATCGCGGACGCGACCTTGTCGGCGAAACGCGGCATCGTCGGTGATCAAGATGCTCTGCGACGATGGATCGTGTTCGGCCTGGCTTAGCAGATCGGCCGCGATCCAGTCCGGATTGTTGGCGCCATCGGCAACGACGAGGATTTCCGAAGGTCCGGCGACGGAGTCGATTCCGACCTTGCCGAACACGTCACGCTTGGCGGCAGCGACATAGGCATTGCCGGGCCCGACGATCTTGTCGACCGGCGCGATGGTCGCCGTGCCGTAGGCGAGCGCCGCGATGGCCTGCGCGCCGCCCACTTTGGTAGATCTCGCTGACGCCGGCCCGTTTTGCGGCGGCGAGCGACAAGCGGATTGATCTTGCCGCCGCTCGCCGGCGTGACCATCACGATGCGCCTAACACCCGCGACCCGCGCCGGTATAGCGTTCATCAGGACGGAACTCGGATAGCGCGCCGTGCCGCCGGGAACATAAAGTCCGACGCTGTCGAAGCGGTGTCCAGCGCCAGCCGAGCTTTGCGCCGACCTCGTCCGTGAACCACGCGTCCTCGGGGATCTGGCGGCGGTGATAGGCTTCGATCCGTTTCGCAGCGACGTCGAGCGCGGCCAGCGCATCTTTCCCGCATTGGCCTTCGGCGGCATCGATGTCGGCTTGCGGCAGGCGCAAGGTCGCCGCAGTCAAGCCGGCCATATCGAACTTGTTGGTGAGCTCAACGAGAGCCGCGTCGCCGCGCGCGCGGATGTCGGCAATGATCCCGCGCACGACTTGCGCGACATCTTCGTCTTCTTCGCGCTTGGCATTCAGAAGAGCGTCGAACTGCGCCGCAAATCCGGGCGCGCGCGCATCGAGCCGGCGCGCCATGTCAGATGTCTTCGTGTGCGGGCCGGCCGCGCGCGGCCCATACGCCGCTGACATCGGCGAGACCCGCGTCGATGCATTCCACGTCCAGCTTCAGCGCACCGCCGCCGGAGAAGATGAGTTCGATCGTGCCCGCCGGATCCTCCGCGCCCTTCGGGCGTGAACTTGATCGCGAGCAGCGAGACGACCGCATCGGGCGCGCCACGCTTGATGTTGTGCGATTTGACCGACAGCACGCCGTCGAAATGCAGGCCCGACTGCACGCGCAGATCGCCGCTGCGCGCGCCCGCTTCCCACCGAAAGCGGTTGAACAACGCCGCGAAACGACGACGCTTGGGCAAATACACGAGATCGCTTCACCTTCGCGACAGCGTCCTGCAGCCGCGCCGAAATCACTTCTAGATCCGCAGCGTCCTCCGCAGCCAGCGTAAGCACCGGGCTCATGTCGACAACCGCTCGATCTCGGCGCCGACGCCGGAAAGCTTTTCCTCCAGCCGTTCGAAGCCGCGGTCGAGATGATAGACACGATTGACGATCGTCTCGCCCTCGGCGACGAGGCCCGCGAGAACCAGGCTGACGGACGCGCGCAGGTCCGTCGCCATCACCGGCGCGCCCTTCAATTTTTCGACGCCCAGCACCGTCGCCATGTCGCCTTCGACTTTGATGTTCGCGCCCATGCGCGCCAGCTCCGGCACATGCATGAAGCGGTTCTCGAACATGGTTTCGGTAATGTGCGAGGTGCCGCTGGAAATCGCCATCAGCGCCATGAACTGCGCCTGAAGGTCGGTCGGAAACGACGGAAACACGTCTGTCGTCACGTCGACCGAGTTCGGGCGCACGCCGTTGCGATGGATCGCAATACCGCGATTGGTTTGCGTCACGTCCGTGCCGATGCTGCGCAACAACCCATAGAGCGCGACGTTGGATTCTGCACGCGCGCCGATCAGTTCGACTTCGCCGCCCGCCATCGCCGTTGCAATCGCATAAGTGCCGGTCTCGATGCGGTCGGGCATCACGGTGTAGTCGACGCCGGACAGTTTCTCGACGCCGTCGATCACGATCTCCGAAGTTCCCAGGCCGGTGATCTTCGCACCCATCGCGATCAGGAAACGGCCGAGGTCCTCGGTCTCCGGTTCGCGCGCCGTGTTCTTCAGGATCGTGCGGCCCGAGGCGAGCGTGGCTGCCGTCATCAGATTCTCGGTCGCGCCGACGGATGCGCGCGGCACGGTAAACGTCGTGCCCTTCAATCCGCCCTGTGCGCTCGCGATCACATAGCCGTCTTCGAGGTCAATCCTGGCGCCCAACGCCTCAAGACCCTGGATGTGGAAATCGACGGGGCGCGCACCGATGGCGCAGCCACCGGGCAACGAAATCTTGGCCTCGCCATGGCGCGCCAGAAGCGGGCCTAGAACCTGAAAACTGGCGCGCATCTTGCGCACGATGTCGTAGGGGGCGAGTGCGGATTCGATGGTCGGGGCGTGCAGCCGCATCGTGTCGCTCTGGCCGAGCGCGGCCCCGCGGCGGATGTTCATGCTTACGCCGAACTGCATCAGCAGGTCGCTCATACCGCCGATGTCGGCAAGCCGCGGGATATTGCGCAGGATCACCGGCTGGTCGGTCAAAAGGGACGCGGCCATCAGCTTCAGCGCCGAGTTCTTCGCGCCGCTGATCGGGATCTCGCCTTTCAGGCGATTCCCGCCCCGGATTCGAATTCTGTCCATTGTCCCTCTGGCGGCGAAAACGCCGCGTAATCGGCCTCTTGTAGCGTCCGGCGGACGGTCGCGCTACGGCCACACGTTACTGCGGCTTCTGGGCCTTATTCGGGCGGTCTGGAGCCTTCTCCGGGGCAACGTCCTGCAACGGGACAGCGGGCGAGCCAGCCCGGCTTCGGACGGCGGCCTTGCGTCGGAAGAGGTTCTCCCTAAGCGCGGCGGCGCGGCGTTTTTCGCGGTCGGAAGCCTTGGTCGGCATGGCCGTTTGGCGGCTCTTTCCCTGTTCAGATTCGTAAGGTATAGCAGCCGCCTTCGGGCGCTGCCCGGGTATCACGGAGCCGGAGTAGCGTAGTGGTAGCGCAACCCCTTGGTAAGGGGTAGGTCGAGAGTTCAATTCTCTCCTCCGGCACCAGTTTATCTTCTGAGACCGTCCAGCACCGTCCGAAGATCCACCCAAACCCCGAGAATCTCTGGGAAACTGGTCCACGTAAATCCGTCGCCGTCGGCGGACAGCCAATGCATTCGTTGGTATTTTTGTTGGTCTCCAGCAGCGAAACTGTTCGTACCACCAAAACAGAGAACCAAAATCTGTCGGCGTACTTAACAGCGTACCCGTGCGCACGCCCGCGACGAGCATTGGGATGAGCGGGTACGCATGATCCACTGGTTGGGCTGACCATTTGGGTGGCTTGAGGATAAAGGCCTCTCCGACATAGTGGGACTATTGTCGATGCAGCCCACAAATCGACGGCATTGGGAGGTCAGCCCGGCGCTGCCGGATATCGGAACACCCAACAACGAAGCGCGTAAGGCGCTGGAGGAAATAGAGGCGATACGAAATCCCGCGCAGGCAACTTTTCTAAAGGCCAAAGCGAACGGCAAAAGAGCCAGGAATTCGCGCGAAGAGCTTTAGCCCGAACATCTCGGTCTAGACTCTCGTATTCTTACCTGCGCTCTATCGTGGCTCAGATGAACTCAGCGTCCAATAGATCCGCACTATTGCATCCCTGTCCGGATACTATATTTATGATATATATCAATACCTTACGATAATATACGGAGATTAGAGGTCTTAACCTCCGCATGCGTGCGTAGAATAATCTTGCCCATGCGGAGAATGTAGGGCATAATCTCCGCAACGGTGCGGAGATTATGCCCTACATATATGAGCAAAAAAACTGGCCGAAATTCACCTGGGATGCGCAAGCGCTCTCGGCACGCCTCGGCGCTGCGCACCATCTTCAAGAACGCCTGCTCGGTCGTATGGAAACTCTCGGCTTTCATCTCCGCGCGGAAGCAACACTTCGAAGCCTCACGGAAGAGGTTATTAAGACGAGCGAGATCGAAGGCGAGAATCTGGACAAAGACCAAGTTCGCTCTTCCCTCGCGCGGCGGCTCGGAATGGATGTCGCCGGTCTCGTTAAATCGGACCGCAATGTCGATGGCGTGGTCGAGATGATGCTCGACGCTACCCAGCGCTACCAAGAGAAGCTGACGGCGGACCGACTCTTTGGCTGGCATGCAGCATTGTTCCCGACCGGAAGAAGCGGCATGAGCAAAATTACCGTCGGAGACTGGCGAAAGGACGACAATGGCCCGATGCAAGTCGTCTCCGGCGCGATAGGCCATGAGCGCGTGCACTATGAAGCGCCGAAGGCTCCCCTGCTCGACGGCCAGATGCGGCAATTTCTGGATTGGTTCAATGGCTTTGACGGGACCGACCTCATCCTGAGGGCCGGTATCGCGCATTTGTGGTTTGTCACCATCCATCCTTTTGAAGATGGAAACGGGCGCATAGCCCGCGCTATCGCAGACATGGCATTGGCGCGATCGGAGAAAACGCCGCAACGCTTCTACAGCATGTCGGCGCAAATACGCGACGAGCGGAACGACTACTACGACATTCTGGAAGCGGCGCAAAAAGACGATCTCGATATAACACAATGGCTCGACTGGTTTCTCGGTTGCCTCGGGCGCGCATTCGAGGGAGCGAATGAGACGCTGGCTGGCGTGCTCGCCAAGGCGAAGTTCTGGGAAAAGCACCGCAAGGTCCAGTTCAACGAACGCCAAAAGCTAATGCTCAATAAGCTGTTGAACGGATTTGAAGGAAAGCTTACTTCGTCGAAGTGGGCGAAAATCGCCAAGTGCTCCCAGGACACTGCCAGCCGCGACATAGAAGATTTGGTCAAGAAGCGCATTCTCAAAAAAGACGCAGCCGGTGGCCGCAGTACGAGCTATTCGTTCTCTGGAAAATCGACCGATCTCTGACTATTTCGCTTCGGCCCACGCTCAACAGGAGTCGGAATGTCTGGTGAAAATCAACATTTTATCCCCCAGTCCGTCCTCCGGGATTTCAAGATCGGGGATCGGGAAAGAAGGGGAAGGTCTGGCAATACCGCCGGGGCGAGCCGCCGAAGGTAAGGCCGATAAAAAAGATCGCTGCGTCAGAACAGTTCTATTCGCCGCCAAGCTCGACCGGCGCGCGGACGCTAGACGATGACGTTACGCACTATGAGAACCGTCTGGCGATCCTCTTGCAGGCGCTACGAGCGTTGAAACCCGGATCGGGTGCAGATGCGGACGTCGCGGCGGAAGTCATCTCCGATCTGAGCACTCGAAACTAGAACATAGCCCTGACGCCGACGTCCGGATATTCTGCCGCTCGCACAGACGAGAAAGTGGCAGCATGAGCGCACGTAGACCATCGGACGTTCAAGCCGGATCGTATCCTGGGGCTTTGAAGAAGTTTGAGCATTCGATTGGGTCGTAGAGGGAGCAGATATCTCCGATGGCTCGCCAAAGATCGTCGCTGGGTTCTGGCGGCCTTTGTGCGCAAGTGAGCCTTGAGCTTTGAGAACGTCATCTCGATGGGGTTCAGGTCGGGGCTATTGGACGCCAAGAACAGAAGCCACGCTCCTTTGGCCCTGATCGCTTGTTCGGCGCTCTGGCACTTGTGGGCTGGCCACGCCGGAGCCGATGTTGGTACAGTTGTTGGTATCGGGTCGACTTGGATTGTCAAAACTGCCTGTGTCCCAACGCTTCTGCAGTTTAGTTCTGTTCCCTCCTCCGCACCAGCCTTCGCTCGCGAAGCGAGAGAGGGCGCATTCGCCGGAGCGCAGGCGGACTGCGACCGTAACGCGAGCTATGGCGCGCGGGCACCGGACGACTCAGCGCACACCCGACCCGGGCCAGATCACGACGCGCAGGGTCTGCATCAGGATCAGTACGTCGAAGAAGATGCTGAAGTTCTTCACATAGTAGAGGTCGTAGCTCAGTTTCGAGCGGGCATCGTCCAACGAAGCGCCATAGGGATAGTTGATCTGCGCCCAGCCGGTCAGGCCGGCCTTGACCGCATGGCGCTCATGGTAGAGCGGCAATTGCTGCGCCAGTTCGTCGATGAATTCCGGCCTTTCGGGGCGCGGGCCGACCAGCGACATGTCGCCTTTCAATACGTTGAAGAGTTGCGGCAGTTCGTCGAGCCGGCTGCGGCGCAGGAATGCGCCGACACGCGTGACCCGGCTGTCGGACGCCGCGGCCCAGACCGCGCCGCCGGCTTCCGCATTGATGCGCATCGTGCGCAGTTTCAGGATGTGGAAATGACGGCCGCCCTTCGTAACGCGCACCTGGCGATAGAAGACGGGACCATGATCGTCGAGCCAAACGGCGAGCATCGCGAGCATCAGAAACGGCAGGAGCGCAACGAGGATGGCGAGGCTCGCCACGAAGTCGAGGATACGCTTCAGCGCGCGATCGAGCGGCCCGAAATAGAAACCTTCGGAGTACAGCACCCAGGTCAGGTCGAGTCGCTTGATGTCGATGCGGCGCACTTCCTTTTCGAGAAAGCTCATATATTGCAGCACCGGATAACCGGCCGAACGGCACATGATCAGCGATTCGAGCGCCATGCCGCGCCGCTCGTCGGGTGCAACGACGATCTGGTCGGCGTGAATGCGATTGGCGATGTCCAGCAGACTGCCGCTGGTCGACACGATCCGGTTGTCCGCATCGTTCGCCAGGCGCGGATCGATGTTGCCGAAACTTTCCTGATGCACGAACGTCACGTCATACTGCAGGTGCTCGCCTTGTCCGCGCAGGATCCAGTTGAGGTCCCAGGCACGCTCGCCCGCACCGACTACCAGGAGATGCGGACGGAACCGCCGGTGATGCCGCAAGACGCGGAAGACCAGACGCGCCAGCATGGCGCAGCCTGTGAAGCAGAGTAGCGCCCAGATGAACAGCCCGGGCGAAACGACAGCGCCAAGCGCGGCGGTCAACACGTTCGATGCAGCGACGCCGATGGCGACGACGAGCGGGACTCGGCCGAGCGCGCGCGTCGTGTCTGCAATGCTGTCTCTGCGATAGAGACCGAGCGCGAAGAGAAACGACAGGTCGATGACCGCGAAGACGAGCGCCTGGAACGGACCGTGTTGCGCGCGGTTCACGGCCAGCCACATCGTCATGGGCCAGGCAATGGCGATCAGCATGGCATCGAGGATGAAAAGCGCCGAGCCGGCGGTCAGCACGCCTGCCCTGATGCGCGCAGGGGGGCCAATTGCTTGCGGCTTCACGAGTCCCGCCCTTGTCCGGCTTTCAGGGCGCGTCTACTGCACGGCCAACCGAGGGCCGTACCGGCGGACGAAGGCAAATTGCGCGTGACCCATGTCATCGTCACACCGCTCGCGAGGACCGAAGAAGTCCGATTGTCCGATAACGGCGTAAATCCCAGGTAAAGGGGCTACCCGGCTTGGGAAACCCCGGCGTTTTCCTGGCTTTTGGGGTCAATGGTTACCCGCCGCCGGATGGGCCAATCCCCATTCGGCCGGCGGACTTGCGTTCAGACGTGCGCCCCCTCAGCGCACGATAAGCGCGCGATACAGATGCCAGGTCGCGTGACCGAGCACGGGCAGGACGACGATCAGCCCGACGAACAGCGGGATCGAACCGAGCACGAGCCCGGCGACGACGATCAAGCCCCAGACGGCCATCGGCCCCGGATTGAGCAGCACCGCGCGCACCGACGTGCGGATCGCCGTGTCGAGGCCGACATCGCGGTCCAGCAGCAGCGGGAACGACACGATGGAGATCGTCATCGCAAACAGCGCAAACAGAAAGCCGACAAAGATGCCGACGACGGTCATCATCTGTCCGCCCGGCGTACGGAACACGTCGTGCACGAACTGACCGAGCGAATCGATCGGTGCGGCTCCGAAGGCCGACAGATAGATTACCCAGGCGGCGGCGAGCCAAAGCCCGAAGGTGATCATCAACACGAGGCCAAGGATGGAAATTGAGCCGACCGCCGGCGCACGGAATACATCGAATGCATTGGTCCAGCGCGCTTCGGCGCCCTGCTCGCGCAGACGGCTCATCTCGTAAAGCCCGACCGCTGCGAACGGCCCGACGATCGCGAAACCCGAAGCCAGCGGGAAGAGCAGCGGCAGCAGATTCATGCCGAACGCCACCCGCGCCAGAACCAGGCCGGCGACGGCGTAGATCACGCCAAGAAACAGAACGTCGCTGCGATAAGCTTCGAAATCCGCGAAACCTTTCACCAGCGCCTCGCGCAGGTCGGCAACACCTATGCGCCGCACTGTGGGCGCCGGCGAATGAATGGTGTCCTGGATGTGGTGCAAGGACTGGCCGGCATATTTCAGCGTGTGCGCGACCTGTACAAGCTGCGCCCCGCCCCATTCAATCGGATTCCTGATGGTCATGTGCGATCCTCCCGAACCGTTGGTTCCAGGGTTGAAGATCGTCGCTGGCCTGGCGGCCTTCCTGCCGTCGGTCACGAGTGATCCCGCAACCTTCGAAAACAAAAGTATACGCCCTTGGAAGGGCGTCGGCCATGGAAACCGCGGTCCAATCGAACGGCGAATTGTTGATCGCCGCCTACTTTTGCGACAGCAGTTCTTCAATCCACGGCGCGAATGCCCCCGCGATTCGGATCAGACGCCCGCCCTACTCCGCCGCGATCGAGACCGTGCGGCCCTGATCCTTGAAGTTGATCGCCTGCAGATAGCGGATGCCTTCCTCGGCGATGTCGTCGCCGACCATGCGCGTGCCTTCTGCCTGCAGCTCGTCCATGTCGATGTACATGCTGTAGAAGCCGCGCGTGCGCGGCGTGATCAGGCCGGCGTTGAGCAGGGTCTTGATCAGGACGCGGAAGACATTCGTCTCGCCCTTGAAGCGCTTCTTGGGATCCTTGTTCCTGCGGCGTTCCACGATGTCGGCGATCACCCGCTCGGGGTCGAGGCCGAACTCGCCATAGATCACCTGCTGTTGTTGCGGCGAACCGTTGTTGAAGAGCAGCGACTGTGCGCAGTGCGCGGCCCAGTCCTCGACCAGGTTGCGTTCGGATTCGCTGAGCTTGGGGATCGTTTTGTCGGCCCAGATCTTGCCGAACTTGTGATGGAAAGCCTCGTCGGTCATCACGAGCTGAAACAGCTTACGCGCCAGCGGATCGCGGTTGTAGCGGAAGCCGTTGGCGAAAGCGCCCATGGCAAGACCCTCGACCAGCATCTGCATGCCGATGATCTTTTTGTAGACGGCCGGGCTGTCGATGATTTCGATCAGCAGCGCCTTCAGCGCAGCGCCGCAGGGCACCGGGCGGCCCCAGCGCGACTTGATGTATTTGGCGAACGCCGTGACGTGACGCGCCTCTTCGCGCGTCTGGTTGGCGGCATATTCCTGCGCGCCCTGGTCCTTCAGCACATGGCAGAGCGAGGCGGAAAGGTTGAGCGCGCCCTGTTCGCCATGCAGGATCGACGAGAAGTTCCACAGCTGCATGTAATTGATGAAGCGAATGCGCTCCTTGGGGTCCTTCAGCTTTTCGGCGACGTAAGGCAGCCGCAGAATTGGCTGCTGCTCTTCCGGCATCATCGCCTCGTTCTCGAGGTCGAAGGGCTCGTCGAAGTCGATGTATTTCTTGTCCAGCGGATCCCAGAAGTGATCGTGCGTCGCGCTGATGATCTTGTCGAACGCGGTGGAGCGCTGCTCGTAGCGGTCCAGCTCGATCATCGATTCAAAGTCGTTGGGCGCCACGGCGCCGTACATCGCGTCTTTGGTGATGTTGTTGTCGGTCATGGCGTCCTCCCGGGGACTCGATTCTAGTATTTTCAGTTGCGTTTCGGAATCACGACATCCAGGTGTTCGTAGCCTTTGACGAACGTGGAATAAGAACGCTTTGGCTCGCCGGCCATCTCGATCACCGGGAAGCGCTTCATGATCTCTTCCCAGATAATCTGAAGCTGCAGCTCGGCCAGGCGGTTGCCGACGCAGCGATGGATGCCGAAGCCGAACGAGATGTGGCGGCGCGGATTCTCGCGGTCGATGACGTAGTCGTTCGGCCGCTCGATCACCTCGTCGTCGCGATTGCCCGAGACGTACCACATGACGACCTTGTCGCCCTTCTTGATCTTCTTGCCCTTGAACTCGATGTCCGAAACCGCTGTGCGGCGCATATGCGCCAGCGGCGTCTGCCAGCGGATCGTTTCCGACACCATGCTGGAGATCAGCTCCGGATTGGCCCGCAGCTTGGCGTACTGGTCCGGGTTCTGGTTCAGCGCCACGACGCTACCCGTGATCGTGTTGCGCGTCGTATCGTTGCCGCCGACCGTGAGCAGCACGACATTGCCGAAATATTCGCGCGGCTCCATGTGCCGTGTCGCCGGATTGTGGGCCAGCATCGAGATCAGGTCCCCGCCCGGCTCGGTCGAGTTCACGCGCTGGTTCCACAGCTCGTTGAAGAAAGACTGGTATTCCTGCATCTCCGCCATCTTCTGTTCCATCGTGTCGACGATGCCAAAGCCCGGCGCCGCCGTCACAACGTCCGACCAGCGCGACAGCTTGCGGCGCAGCTCGAAGGGAAAGTCGAACAGCGTGGCGAGCGTCATGGCCGTCAGCTCGATAGAGACCTTGTCGACCCAGTCGAACGGCACGCCGATGGGCAGCGAGTCCAGAATTTTGCCCGCACGTTCGCGGATGATCGGTCCGAGGATCTGCAGGTTCGCCGGCGAAACCACCGGCGTCACGATCTTGCGCTGGATATCGTGCTTGGGCGGATCCATCGCGATGAACATGGGCAGCGGATCGACATTCGCCTGGCCGCCGCCGATGGTGATGCCGCCAAGCATATAGTCCGACGAGAACACCTGGTGGTTCGTGTCGACCGCCATGATGTCGTTGTACTTGGTGATCGACCAGTAGGGACCGAACTCGCTCTCGGCGCAGTAATGCACCGGGTCTTCCTTGCGCAGCCGTTCGAAGTACGGCCACATCGTGTTCGACTGGAACAGCAGCGGTTGGGCGACGTTCAGCTTGTCGAGCGGCAGAGCATATGCCGCATCGCGGGCGTCTTTTTCAACGGCGTTCACGGCGATGTTCATGACGCTCTCCCTAATGCTGGCTTGCGGGCATGCGCACGATCAGACCGTCTAGCTCCCGCGTCACCTTGATCTGGCAGGACAGCCGGCTGTTCGGCGTCACCTCCGGCGCAAAATCGAGCATGGTTTCTTCCATCTCGCTCTTGCCGGGAATCTTGCTTGCGAAAGCATCGTCAACGATGACGTGGCACGTCGCGCAGGCGCAGGCGCCGCCGCAATCGGCGTCGATGCCGGGCACCATGTTCTTCACGGCGCCTTCCATGACGGACCAGCCTTCCGGCACGTCCACCACATGTTCCTTACCGTTGTGCTCGATATATTTGATCTTGGGCATGAAGACTCGTTTTGAATTGTAAGATTGAAATGCGGACGGGCCGCCCTGTTTTCAAGGCGGCCCGCCAGCGACTCGTCATTCCGCAGCGATCCGGATGGCCGCGGCGTTGCTGCGATCCTTGAAGTTGATCTCCTGCAGATACTTGATGCCTTCCTCGGCGATGTCGTCGCCGACCATGCGATCGCCCTCCGCCTTCAGCTCTTCCATGTCGACATAGGTCGCATAGAACGCGCGAGTGCGGTCGGTGATCAGGCCGGACTTGAGCAGTGTCTTGATGAGGACGCGGAAGATGTTGGTCGATTCCTTCAGTCGCTCGCGCTGCGCGGCGTTGGACCGCAGCTCGATCAACCCTTCCATGACCTTCGCCGGATCAAGGCCGAACTCCTGGTACATCGCCGCCTGTTGCTGCGGCGAACCCAAGTTCATGATCAGCGACTGGAAGCAGTGCGCCGCCCAGTCCTCGACGATGTTGCGCTCTTCCTCCGTCATGCGCGGGATGGTGCGGTCCGCCCAGATCTTGCCGAACTTGTGATGGAACGCCTCGTCCGTCATGACGAGCTGGAACAGCTTTTTCGCCAGCGGATCGCGATTGAACTTGTAACCCGCCGCGAACGCGCCCATGGCAAGACCCTCGACCAGCATCTGCATGCCGATGATCTTCTTGTAGACCTCCGGCGCCGAGATGATGTCGACGAGGAGCTGCTTCAGCACCGCGCCGCACGGCCTGGGACGGCCCCAGCGCGCCTTCACATATTTCGCAAACGCCGTGACATGGCGCGCTTCTTCGCGCGTCTGGTTGGCGGCATATTCCTGCGCACCCTGGTCCTTTAGCACGTGACAGAGCGAAGCCGACAGATTCAGCGCGCCCTGCTCGCCATGCAGGATGGAAGACATGTTCCACAGCGTCATCTCGTTGATGAATTTCGCCTTCTGGCCTGTCTTCTCGAGGTGCTCGCGGACATACGGAATTTGCAGCGCAAAAATCTGATCGTCCGGCTGCATGGGCTCGTTCATGTCCCACGGCTCGTTAAAGTCGATATATTTCTTGTCCAGCGGATCCCAGAAGTGATCGTGGGTCGCGCTGATGATCTTGTCGAACGCGGTGGAGCGCTTCTCGTATCGATCGAGCTCGATCATCGACTTCGAAATCGTCCGGCGCCACCGCGTCGTACATAATATCCTTGGTGATATTCCCGTCTGCCATCTTGTTCTCCCTGCCTGTCGATTCTGTCGTTATTGTTCTACGAGCGATTGCAGCAATGCGCCCGTGCGTTCGATGAAAACGTCGCGTTCGTTGTCGGCCAGCGGCTCGTCGCGGATGAGGCGTTCCACCAGCAGTCCGATGAAGATGGAGGCGACGATGCGCGCACGCGCCTCGGCCTGCTCGCCGCCGATCCAGGCGCGGATCGGGCCCATGAAACGGTTTTGCACTGCCTCGTTCAGGAGCGGCGCGGTCGTTGGAGAGGTCGCCGCGCGCAGCAGGAACTGGAACGCGTGCATGCGGTCGTTATCTTGATGAGCATGGTTCGCCATCATCCGGGCGATGTCGCGGCCGAAGGTTTTGCGATCCCAGTCGGAGATCGCGTCGGGCCGGATCGAATCCTTGAGCGCAGCGGCGAACAAACCGTCCTTGCCGCCGAAATAGCGATTGATCAGTGCAGCGTCGGCGCCGGCGTCGGCCGCGATGTCGCGCAGGAACGCGCCGTCATAGCCCGAGCGGGCGAAATGAATCTTGGCCGCGGCGAGAATGGCGGCGCGCGTCGCATCCGCGTCGCGCCTGCGCGCAACGGGACGGTCCGGAACAAGAGCCTGTGCGTTTGTCATCCGTGAATGACAAAATGACTCTGTCTTTGATCTAAGTCAACGACAGATGACTTATTGCGCAGAGACCAACCCACGCCCCTTTGGGGAAGGGGCCGCGTGGGGACAACACCGGCGCCCTCGCCCTAACCCCTACGAGGAAGACGGAAATTCCACCAATATCCGCTCCATCTCCTCGCGCATCTTGAATTTCTGGGCCTTGCCGGTGACGGTCATCGGGATGCTTTCGACAAAGCGGACATACCGCGGCACCTTGAAGTGCGCGATGCGATCCTTGCAGTAGGCGCGCACGTCTTCTTCGTTGAGCGAATGTCCTGCGCGCAGGCGGATCCAGGCGCAGACCTGTTCGCCATACTTGTGGTCGGGCACGCCGAACACCTGCACTTCCTGTATGGCGGCGTGGGTATAGAGATACTCCTCCACCTCGCGCGGATAGACGTTCTCGCCGCCGCGGATGATCATGTCCTTGAGGCGGCCTACGATGCGGACATAACCCTCTTCATCCATCGTGCCGAGATCGCCAGAATGCAGCCAATGTCCGGCGTCGATCGTCTCCGCGGTCCGCTGCGGCTCGTCCCAATAACCCTGCATCACCGAATAGCCGCGGCAACAGATTTCACCCGGCGTGCCGATCGGCACGACATTGCCGTCTTCGCCGATGAGCTTGATCTCCAGATGCGGACCCGGCCGGCCGACTGTTTCGACCTGCTTGTCGAGCGGATCGTCCTTCGTTGTCTGGTGATTCACCGGACTCGTTTCCGTCTGGCCATACGCGATCAGCACTTCGGTCATGTGCATGTCGGCCTGAACGCGTTTCATCACTTCGACCGGGCACGGCGCGCCCGCCATGATGCCGGTGCGCAGAGCGGAAAGATCGAACTCGTGGAAGCGTGGGTGTTCCAGTTCGGCGATGAACATCGTCGGTACGCCGTGCAGCGCCGTGCAACGTTCGGCCTCAACTGCCTCCAGAGTCTTCAACGGATCGAAGCCATCGTTCGGGAACACCGCCGCCGCGCCATGGCTGATGCAGGCGAGATTGCTCATCACCATGCCGAAGCAATGATAGAGCGGCACCGGAATACAGAGCCGGTCCTTTTCCGTGAAGTGCATGCCCTCGCCCACGATGCGGCCGTTGTTGAGGATGTTGAAATGACTGAGCGTCGCGCCTTTGGGCACGCCCGTCGTGCCGCTCGTGAACTGGATGTTGATCGCGTCGTCCGGCGAAAGCGTCTTGGCGATGTCGTTGAGTTGCGCCGTGCGGTTCTCGCCCGTGGCGCAAATGCCGGCGAATTTCCACATGCCGGCCGGCGGCGCCTCGCCCATCGCGATGATGTGCTTGAGATGCGGCAGCCGCGCCGCCAGCAATTCGCCCGGTTCGCACGTCGCCAACTCCGGCGCCAGTTCGCGCAGCATGCCGGCATAGTCGCTGGTGAGATATTTCTGCGCCGTCACCAGCGCGACGCAGCCCGATTTGTTGAGCGCGAATTCCAGTTCGAAAGTGCGATAGGCCGGATTGATGCAGACCAGGATCGCGCCGATCTTGGCCGTGGCGAACTGGGTCAGGCACCACTCAAAGCAATTCGGCGCCCAGATCCCGACGCGCTGGCCCTTGCCGATGCCGAGCGCAAGCATCCCAGCCGCCAGCCGGTTGACCTCGGCGCGATATTCTCCATAGGTCCAACGGATGTTCTGATGCCGGACGATCAACCCATCGCGATCCGGATAGGCACTCGCGATCCGGTCGAAGCACGCGCCGATGGTTTCATAGACCAGCGGCTTGTCGCTGATGGCGCTGAAATAACTTTGCCGCAGCACGTCTGGCTCCCCGGTCAGTACACTACCACGCTGCGAATGCTCTTGCCTTCTTCCATAAGACGGAACGCCTCGTTGATGCGCTCCAACGGCATCACATGCGTGATCATCGGATCGATCTGGATCAGGCCCTTCATGTACCAGTCGACGATACGCGGCGTGTCCGTGCGGCCGCGCGCGCCGCCGAATGCCGTACCGCGCCACACGCGCCCTGTCACAAGCTGGAACGGTCGCGTCGCGATCTCAGCGCCCGACGGCGCGACGCCGATGATGACGCTTTCGCCCCAGCCGCGATGGCACGATTCCAATGCCTGGCGCATCACGGTCGTGTTGCCGGTGCAGTCGAAGGTGTAGTCCGCACCGCCGCCGGTGAGCTCCACCAGGTGTGCAACAAGATCGCCGGTGACCTTCTTCGGATTCACAAAGTGCGTCATGCCGAAGCGCGTGCCCCATTCCTTTTTGTCGTCATTGAGATCGACGCCGACGATCATCTGCGCGCCGACGAGTTTGAGGCCCTGAACGACGTTGAGGCCGATGCCGCCGAGCCCGAACACGATGGCGTTGGCGCCAGCTTCGACCTTGGCGGTATTGATCACCGCACCGACGCCGGTCGTCACGCCACACCCGCAGTAGCAAGCCTTGTCGAACGGCGCATCCTCGCGGATTTTCGCCACCGCGATCTCCGGCAACACCGTGTAGTTCGAGAAGGTCGAACAGCCCATATAGTGATGGATCAGCTTACCCTTGTAGGAAAAGCGCGAGGTGCCGTCCGGCATCAGGCCCTTGCCCTGCGTTGCGCGGATTGCGGTGCACAGATTGGTCTTGCCCGACAGGCACGACTTACATTGCCTGCATTCTGGCGTGTAGAGCGGGATGACATGATCGCCCGGCTTGACGCTTGTCACGCCCGCGCCGACCTCGCGCACAATGCCCGCACCTTCATGGCCGAGGACGGATGGAAACAGGCCCTCGGAGTCCAGTCCGGAAAGTGTGTAAGCGTCGGTATGGCAGATGCCCGTCGCCTTGATCTCGATCAGGACTTCACCGGCCTTGGGCCCTTCGAGATCGAGATCGACGATTTCCAGCGGCTTCTTGGCTTCAAAGGCGACGGCGGCTCTGGTTTTCAAAACGTCCTCGCGGTGAATTTCAGCGACGCGTATTTTTATCGAAACAAGCCGGCCAATCCACCCTGCGTTTGGATGATTGTTCGATGGACAACGCCTGAAACGTGACGTGTCTGCTTTCAACTCCTGGTGCACAAGCAGCGACGATAAAATCTGAGTGATTTTGTCAGTTGTCGCCCGCGGGTGGTTTCTCAAATCGGCGCGCCGCAACTACGAACTGGCGACTGCTGCGCAAGCCTATTCCGGTTAAGTCCGGAACTTGGACGGAGTCTTGAGACGCAGTCTCATATGACTGGCGGCATCATTTCCGTCCACCGGCCGGGTGTTAGAACCCGACAGCGACATGCAAATTGTTATTGAGCTTTACATGTCGAGCCAGAGGTATGGGCTCAATCGGACTTTTTGTCGTGTAGCTTGTAAACATCTCTTACAATCAAGCTCTTGTTCGGACCCGCAATGACACAAAACCGCGGGAATGAGGGATTGGCATGGAAAATGCGTGTCAGGGTTAACGGAGGTCTGAGGCATTACTGCCTCGACCACGCGGCCAGAAGAAAAAAAGGAGTGCGACGCATGAACAAGCACGAACTACTCGCGATCGCAGGAGCTGCGGCTGTAATAGGCCTTTTTTCCAGCGTCCCTGCAAACGCCGCCGTTGCGCCGCCATTGGTGCCAGGCCAGCAGGATGCCGTGTATGTCACGGACGGCAGCACGATCGTCTCATATACGGCTCTCAACGAGATCCAGGAGTCCTTCTTCCCCGCCGCCACATTCCCCACACCCGACGGCTTTACGTCCGCCACCATTTACCTCACGGAAAACGGTGCTACCAGCTGCACACCCAGCGCAGCTACGGCTGGTTTGGGAAGCTGCAGTGATGGATTTACGATGTTCTCAGACCCGCAGGACGGTCATTTAGACGTCTTCTTCGTCTCGGATGGGGCTTCCGCATCTGAACTGGCCACCTTCTTTAGCAACGTCTCGACCAACGTCTCGTTTCTTGCGGAGACGGGCGCTTATCAGGACGTAAGCTCCACTTTCAACATGCCCAGCGGTTTTGCGTTTGTGCAATCGGACATTAACGTTCCCGAGCCGCTGACACTCTCTCTGTTCGGTGCAGGTCTTGCCGGTGCGTTCGCGATGCGGCGCCGCAAGAAGACGTCAGCCTGACAAACTATCGCTCACATCGAGCATGACGACGGCGGCCATCGTGCCGCCGTTTTCGTTTTGGCGAGCGCACGTGTCAGCGTGGGGTTGCCCCTACGCGGCCGGCCGTCCGTTGACGATCGAGACGCGCTGGCCGTAACGCGAATAGGGGTAGTAGTCCCACACCGCGTGATGCTGCACGCTCCAATTGTCCCAGAACACCAGCATGTTCGGCGTCCACTTCACGCGGCATTGGCATGCGACATGGCTCTCGATGTGACGCCAGAGCATCTCCAGCATCGCATCGCTTTCGTTGCGGTCGAGTTCGTTGATGCGCGTGGTGAAGCCGCGATTGACGTAGAGAGATTTCTTGCCGTTCCACGGCACGGTGATGACGACCGGATGCACCGTCTTCGGCCAGCCGCCCGGCGGCGGCGCGGTGCCGTAGGCGCCGGTGTAGGGCTTGGCGCCGTCATGCGTCGCGGTGAGCCTGCTCAGGATATCCTTCATCATCGGCGACAGCGCCTCATAGGCGCGGATCGTCGAGGCGAACATGGTGTCGCCGCCGCCGATCTCCGGCGTCTGCGTGATATAAAGCATCGAGCCCATCGGCGGCTCGGCATCGCAGGTCACGTCGGAGTGCCAGCCCTCGCCGGCGACGTATTTCGACTTCTGGTCCGCCTTGACGATCAGGATTTCGGGATCGCTTTCGGGAAACGGCGCCTTGTCGGTCTCCGCAGTCTTCGCATGGTCCGGCGCAGCGTTTTTCACATGGTATGGATGCACGTGCAGTTTGCCGAACAGGCGGGCAAAACGCTTGTGACCCTCATTGGTCAGAACTTGGTCTCGGAAATAGATCACGTGATGGGCGGCATGCGCCTTGCGGATCTCCGCGATCTGTTCGGGCGACAGCGGCTTGGACAGGTCCACGCCTCGGATTTCGGCGCCGATGACGGGCGTCAGCGGTTCGACCGAAATGATCTTGTAGTCGAGCCTTGGTTCCTCGGTCTCGATCTTGCGCAGAATACGTGTCGCCATGGCGGCCTCCCGGTGCTTTTTTGAGAGCATGCCACAGGGCCTGCTGCATTAAAACGCGGCAATCGTTACAATTCCGACTGGTTGCGGTGCGACCAAACGGGTCGTGGCGCGTTTCTGTACGTCCGAGGAGAAGCCCCCATGCATATCGACATTGTTACGATCCAGCCGATCATCGCCCTAATCTTCGGCATTCTGATCCTGGTGTTGCCGCGAATTCTCAACTATCTAGTCGCGATCTACCTGATCCTGGTGGGACTCGTCGGCCTCTTCCCGCACATCCTGACCAAACTTACGAGCTGAGGCGAGTTACTCCGCCGCTTTAGGAGCAGTCGCCTTGCCGCGGGCGATGCGTTCCTGCGCCATGCGGTCGGCGATGACATTGGTGGGCTGGCCGTCCTTCGCGGCGCGCACGAAGATCGCCGATAGCGTATCGGCGATGCCGAGCACACGGCGTTCGACTTCGGCGTCGCTCCAGTTCTCGATCTGCGCCGCAACGCGGATGATGCCGCCGCCATTGATGACATAGTCCGGCGCGTAAAGAATTTCGCGGTCGCGCAGCATTCCGCCGTGATGATCGCGGGCGAGCTGGTTGTTGGCACCGCCGGCGACGACGCGCGCATGCAGCATTGGAATTGTCTGGTCGTTGAGGATTGCGCCGAGCGCGTTGGGCGAAAGCACGTCGCATTCCGCCGTCACGATCTGGTCCGGCGTCGCGGCGACCGCGCCGAGTTTCTCCACTGCTTCTTTCACGGCGGCCATGTTGGTGTCGGCGACGATGAGTTTCGCGCCCTCGGCATGCAGACGCTTGGCGACGCCCATGCCGACCTTGCCGAGGCCCTGTATCGCCACGCGCAAACCTTTCGTCGTGTCGGCGCCAAGGCGATACTTCACGGCCGCCTTGAGGCCGCCGAACACGCCCAGTGCCGTCGCCGGGCCGCTGTCGCCGCCCGCCCGGCCCGGCTGGTCATAACCGGCGATGAATTTCGTGCCGCGCGCGATCACCGGCATGTCCGGCGGCAGTATCCCGACATCCATCGCCGTGACGTAGCGACCGCCGAGCGTGTTGATCGCGTCGGCATAGGCCGCGAATTTCGCGTCGGACTTGTCCGTCGCCGGATTCCCGATGATGACCGCCTTGCCCCCGCCGAGCGGCAGATCGGCGATTGCGTTCTTGTAGCTCATGCCGCGGGACAGGCGCAGCGCATCGGTCAGCGCAGCGTCGGGCGTTGCGTAGGGATACATGCGGGTACCGCCGCAAGCGGGACCCATCGCGGTCGAGTGGATGGAGATGATCGCCCTGAGGCCGGTTTTCTTGTCGTCGAAAAAAGCGACCGCTTCGTGGTGATCGAAGTCGGGAGAATCGAAGACGTTCATTCGGCGGCCTCGGTGATCGGTGCGGGTGTGGCGGCGTCGGTCATGAGCAGACGGCGCAGAAGTGCCGCTTCCTTCGCCTTGGCCTGCTTGTAATTTGCGTCCTTGATATAGCCATAGCCTTTGACTTCGAGCGGCAGTCCGGCGAGCGCGAGCGCGGTCGCATGATTGGCCGGCGTCAGGCCGGCGGCGATTTCGCCGATCAGCTTTTCGTAGTCGCCGATCATCGCGACTTCCAGCTTGCGTTCCGGATTGCGCGCGAAGATGTCGAGCCATGTGCCGCGCAGCCCCTTCAGCGCCGCGAGCACGCGGAAGGCGCTCATCATGTACGATCCGAACTCCATCTTGCGCGGACGTCCGGTGTTGGGGTCGGTCGCGCCGAAGATCGGCGGCGCGAGATGGAAGGAGAGCGAGAAATCGCCCTCGAACTCCTGGTTCAGCTTCCTGTGGAATTCCCCGCTCGTATAGAGCCGCGCGACTTCGTACTCGTCCTTGTAGGCCATCAGCTTGAACAAGGCGCGTGCCGCCATTTCGGCAAGGCCATGCTTGCCCGGCGCCCGAACCGCTTCGGCGGCACGGATTTTGTCCAGCGTCGTGCGATAGCGCTCCGCATAGGCCGCATTCTGATAGGCGGTGAGGAAGTCGACGCGCTTCGCCACGATCTCCTCGAAGCTCTCGGCGAATTTCGGGCCGTCCGGCTTGTCGAGCCCGGCCAGCTTCAGGATCGCCGCGCGGTCATGCGCCGCGAGCCGGCCGAGCCGGAAGGCGCGCTGGTTCGCCTTCACCGCCGCGCCGTTGAGCTCGATGGCTTTCAGGATCGCCTCTTCGCCGATCGGAATCTCGCCGAGCTGATAGGCATAGCCCGTCTGGAACATGTTGGCGTAGATCGTGTCGCCGAGCAGGCGCAGCGCCAGCTCTTCGGCATCGATGCTTTCGAGCCGGCGTGAGGCGCGTGCGATCCGCGAGCGCATCGCCGCCATGTCGTAGTTGATCGTGTTGTCGGTGACGAAGGCCGCGGTCGGCGTCAGTCCGTCATTCACGATGGACACCGTGCGCTCGCCATCGAGATAACCGAATGTGTCGGGCTTGGCCGACATGACGATGTCGCAGCCGATGAGAACGTCGGCCTGCCCCGTCGGCACGCGCGGTCCGTTGATGCGAGCCTTTTCCGCCGCGACGCGCACGAACGAAGTCACCGCGCCGCCTTTCTGGGCAAGTCCCATCATGTCGAGTGTCGCGGCGGTCTTGCCTTCGATATGCGCAGCGGTGCCGAGGATGGCGCCGATGGAGGTCACGCCCGTGCCGCCGATGCCGCCGATCACGATGTTGAAAGTCTCGCGTGTCACTTCCGGCAGCGCCGGCTGCGGAATATCGAACACCGCATTCGAAGCACCGTTCTTGGCGCGGGTCTTCAGCGCGCCGCCATGCACGGTCACGAAACTCGGGCAAAATCCTTCGACACAGGAGAAATCCTTGTTGCACGAAGACTGGTTGATCTTGCGCTTGCGGCCGAACTCGGTCTCCAGCGGCTCGACGGAAACGCAGTTCGAAGTCTTCGAACAATCGCCGCAACCTTCGCAGACGAGCTCGTTGATGAAGGCGCGCTTGGGCGGATCCACCATCAAGCCGCGCTTGCGGCGGCGGCGCTTTTCGGCGGCGCAGGTCTGGTCGTAGATCATGACCGTCACGCCGGCGATCTCGCGCAACTGCTTCTGGATGGCGTCTAGGTCGCGGCGGTGTTCGATGCGCGTTCCGGCAGGGAAATTGGCGGCCGAATGCTTCTCCGGCTCGTCGCTGACGACGACGAGCGTCTTTACGCCTTCCGCGGCCACCTGCGCCGCCATTTCCGGCACGGTCAGTTCGCCGTCGACATGCTGCCCGCCGGTCATGGCGACGGCGTCGTTGTAGAGCAGCTTGTAGGTGATGTTCACGCCGGCCGAGACCGAGGCGCGGATGGCGAGAATGCCGGAATGGAAATAAGTGCCGTCGCCCATGTTGGCAAACACGTGCGGTCGCGTCGTGAAGGGCGACGCGCCGATCCATGGCGTGCCTTCGCCGCCCATCTGCGTGAACAGCGCGGTGTGGCGGCTCGGCTGCCACGTCACCATGTAGTGACAGCCGATGCCGGCCATGCCGATGGAGCCTTCGGGTACCTGCGTCGATGTATTGTGCGGGCAGCCGGAGCAATAGAACGGCGCGCGCTCGTAAAGCGCAATCATGCCGTCCTGCTCGCGATGCTTGGCTTCGAGGCGGCCGACCAGCACACGGATGCGCGGCGTCCACTTGTCCTCGCCGATGATCCTGGCAATCGCGAGCGCCACCTGCCCGGCGTCGAGATCGAGAATGGAACGGACGAAGGGCTTTCCGTCGCGTCCCAGCTTGCCGAACACGCGCGGGCGCTTTTCGGAATTCATGTTGAAGAGGATCGACTTGATCTGGCTCTCGATCAGGTCGCGCTTCTCCTCGATGACGAAGATTTCCTCGAGGCCATAGGCAAAGCGCGCGATCTGCGTCGGCTCGATCGGCCATGTCATGCCCATCTTGAGCACGCGCAAACCGAGTGCGGCGGCTTCCGTATCGCCGATACCGAGGTCGTCCAGCGCCTGGCGCAGGTCGAGATAGGACTTTCCTGCGGTGACGATGCCGATGCGCGGATTTTCCGAGTCCATCACCACGCGGTTCAACACATTGGTGTGCGCGAAGGCGATGACGGCGGGGATCTTGTGCTCGCGCAGCCGTTTTTCCTGCGCCTGCGGATTGTCGCCCAGGCGGATGCTCAAACCGTCCTTCGGCAGCGGAAAACCCAGCGGCCTGACGATCGGCACGCGGTGCGGATGCACCTCCACCGTCGCGGATGCATCCATCGTCTCGGCCAGCGCGATCATCGAAACCCAGGTTCCGGCATAGCGCGACAGCGCCCAGCCATAAATTCCGAAATCGAGCACTTCCTGGATGCCAGCCGGGTTGAGCACCGGGATTTCCGCATCCAGCATCGCGTATTCGCTCTGGCTCGGCAGAGTCGAGGATTTGCACGCATGATCGTCGCCGAGGATGGCGAGCACACCGCCCTTGCTCCACGTACCGGCGGCGTTCGCATGCTTGAAGGCGTCGCCCGAACGGTCGACGCCGGGCGCCTTGCCGTACCACATGCCGAACACGCCGTCGTACTTCGCGCCCGGGTAGAGATTGGCCTGTTGCGAGCCCCACACCGCAGTAACGGCGAGGTCTTCGTTCAGGCCCGCCTTGAAGACGGTGTTGTGCTTGTCGAGGAATTTCTGCGCCCGCCAGAGCTGCTGGTCGAGACCGCCGACGGGCGAGCCGCGGTAGCCGGAGATAAAACCGGCTGTGTTCAGCTTGGCGCGACGGTCAAGCTCGTGCTGCATCATCGGCAGACGCACCAGCGCCTGGATACCGGTGAGAAAGACGCGGCCGGTCTCGACTTCGTATTTGTCGTCGAGCGAAATGGGCATCAATGTCATGTGCTGGTCCTGGAGCCCTATATGGGGTTGCCCGACTCTTTTGGAAAGTTGTTCGACCATACCTTTTGCACGCGGCAATTGGCTTGCCTTTTGTGGCCTGCTCCCGCAATGGAAGGTGCGCACGGAGCGCATGGCCCGCAATAAATTCATCGTGGGCGCACAGGCTTTACAGCCCGCCCGGAGCGGTTCTCTATTCCGCCATGCCCAGTCTCGACTCCCTTCGCGCGCTGCATCCGCAAATCCGCCCCGATTTCACCATCGACCAGCATTGGGAGCGTTACGATTCGGCGCAGCACGGCGTGTGGCGTACTTTGTTTGAACATCAGGCCAGGATTCTGCCCGGGCGTGCGTGCAGCGAATTCCTCGACGGCCTTGCCAGGCTGAAGCTCGTTTCGGATCGGATTCCGCACTTCGACAAATTGTCGGACGACCTCGAAAAGCTGACCGGCTGGCGCGTCGTCGCCGTCCCGTCGTTGGTGCCGGACGAGATCTTCTTCGATCATCTCGCGAACCGGCGCTTTCCGGCCGGACAGTTCATTCGCCGAGCCGACCAGCTCGACTACATCGAGGAGCCCGACGTCTTCCACGACGTGTTCGGCCATGTGCCGATGCTGGCCCATCCCGTTTTTGCCGACTACATGCAGGCCTATGGCAAGGGCGGGCAGCGCGCGCTCAACGAATTCGGCGCGCTGCGCAATCTCGCCCGGCTCTACTGGTACACGGTGGAGTTCGGCCTGATCGCCAAGCCGGAAGGTCTGCGCATCTACGGCTCTGGCATCGTCTCAAGCCGCGCGGAGTCGATTTATGCAGTCGAGAGCCCCTCTCCCAACCGCATCGGTTTCGATCTGGAACGCGTCATGCGCACGGAATACCGCATCGACGATTTTCAGGAGAGCTACTTCGTCATCAAGTCGTTCGACGAGCTGTTCGCCGAGACCTACAAGGATTTCGCCGCGATCTACAAAAAACTCGAAAGCGGTCCGACCTACAAACCCGGCGATATCCTTCCGAGCGACCATCTCCACCACCGCGGCACGCACACCTACATCGGCGGCAGCCACGCGGCATAAGCGTTTCGTGTCACTCCGCCAGGAATTTCTCGACGTGGCCCATGAACACGTCCAGGCGGTCGTGATGCGACCAGTGGCCGGCGCCTTCGATAGTGGCCAGCCGCGCATTCTTGAAATGCTTGATGCGGCCGTCTTCCGCCGGATCCGAGGCCCAGGACTCCGTGCCGCGGACGAGCAGCACGGGACAATCGATGCGGCTCCAGATCTGGTGCTGTTCCTCGGGGTCGAGGCCGCCGGGACCACCGCCGAGCCGCACCAGATTGTCGAATTTCCAGGAATAGGTATCGTCCTCGTTCTGGACCGCGCCGTGAATGGTGAGATGGCGCGCCTGCGCGTCGTTGAGGTGCCTGTTCTCTTCCTTCATGCGCGCGATCGCGTCTTCGAGCGTCGCATATTTGCGCGCCGCGCGGCCGGAGCTTTCGCGTCGCGTCGTGATCCAGTCGCGCAGGCGCTGCTCGATGGCGACGCCGCGCATGCGCTCGCGCATCTGCGGCGACGGCCCGAGGCCCTCGATGGCCACGATCTTCCTCACGGTCTCCGGAAACACGCCCGCATAGAGCAGGCCAATCGAACCGCCCAGCGAATGCGCGATGATGGTGACCGGCGCCATCTTCTTTTGATGCACGAGCTGGGCGATGTCGTAGATGTAGTTCACTTCGTTGTAGCTCGCGCCCGTGGCCCAATCGCTGTCGCCATGGCCGCGCAGGTCCGGCGCGATGATGTGGTAGCGGTCGGCCAACCGCTCCACGACCCAGTCCCAGTTGCGGCAATGATCTCGGCCGCCATGGATCATCAGCATGGGCGGCGCGCCGTCATTGCCCCAGTCGACATAGTGCAGACGCAGGCGCTGCGAGAAGTAGAGGTGGGAAGTCGGTCCGGGCATGGCGTTCTCCAGCGAGCAACGTGCCGCCGGCACGCGCGCCGGGGGAATACCGCCTTACGGCACAGGCGTCATCAGGGGAATGCCTCGGCGGGGCGGCGTGCAGCTTTGCGAGGCCCGCAAGGCCGCGAATTAACTGGTTTTCACGAAATTTCCTCTGCTCGCTTCGGTAGAGTGTAACTTACAATGCAACCAGAAGAAGCCCCATTGCAGACCGGCTGGATAAATCGACGAGATTGAGGCGGTTGATGCAATTTATGCAGTATTATTTCCTATTTCCACTTGATATTCGGAAATAATACCTATATTGTACTGAAAGACTAGAGCACAGAAGCTGACATTCGTCGGCGACCCGACTTGGATGCCATCCGTGCGCAGCCGGGACGAAAACTACAACGCGGCTTGAACCAACCTGCCGGACCACCGGTGGAGGGCACTATTTTTTGATTGCGGCGGGAACAGAAATTGGAGCGCGCGCCACCGTCGCGGCAAGCGTAACCGCGGTGATGCCGGGACCAGGAACGTGCTCGGTCTACTTCGGCTTGGTCGCGCCGGTCATGTGATGGCGGTGGCCGTGATGGTGGTGGCGATGGTGGTAATGTCCGTGGCGGCCATGATGCCAGCGCATGTGATGCATTCCCGGCGGTGGCATATGGTCCAGCCGGTCGTTCGCGCGCTGCGCATCGGCTCCGGCGGAGTGCGCTGCCGTTCCTGCGGCGTCGGCCGCACTTTGCGCATGCTGCGCGGCGTTCATGGCTGCTGCGGCGTCCGCCTTCGCGGCATCAGCAGTCTCTTGCGCGCGTTCAACCGATTCTCTTGTGGCGCAGCCGCTGAGCAGCAGACCGGCGCCGAACAGAACAATAATGATTGGGCCCTTTAAATTTGGCATTTGTTCCCTCCCGAACATCCATGGAAATGAGAAGCCGGCAAACCGTTGCGGCTTTTTCCCCGATGGGCCGGACTCTAAGCCCGAAAGCTAGGTTGTGGAACGCCGCACCGGCGCTTCCCGCAATTTGTCATTCGAATGTCACGACCTCAAAAAGCGTCACTTCTTCAGGGCGTTAAATGGAACAGGTCGCGATTTATGAGCCGTTTGCCACGCCTTAGGTCAGCTCGGCCAAACATTGCAGTGCAACAATGCCCTGACGGTCATGCGTGGAGGGGATCAACGCTCGATCGCCGCCAGCACTTCGCCTTCCGTCAGGATTTGCGGCAGCACCTTCGGCTCGGGAGCGCCCGGTGCGTAGTAGAGATAGAGCGGCACGCCCGAGCGGCCATGCTCCGCAAGAAGTTTCGTGATCTCCGGATCGCGCCGCGTCCAGTCGGCGACGAGATAGGCGATGTGATGCGCGTTGAACGCGTCATGCACGCGTGTACTGGAGAGCGCGGCCTCGTCATTGACGAGACAGGTGATGCACCACGCCGCCGTCGCATTGACGAACACCGGCCGCCCGTCGGCGCGCAACGAAGCCAGACGCGCGGCGGAATAAGGCTCCGAAGCAAGACCGGTGACATTGACGCCGCTGCTTGCCTGCGTGGCTGAGGTCTTGAGAAGTGCGAGACAGGAAAGGGAAACAACGATCGCGATCAGCGTCACGAACGCACCGATCCCGCGACCGCGTGGCGAGAAGCGGCGGCTGACGCCCCAGGCCCAGGCGCCGAAACCGGCCGCGACCATCGCGGCGAGTACGCTCGCGACAGCGTTGGCGCCCGCCTGCTGCGCCAGCACCCAGACGAGCCACGCCGCGGTGCCGTACATCGCGAACGCCAGCGCTTCCTTGAAGCGCAGCATCCACGCGCCGGGTTTCGGCAGCGCACGCATCAAAGCGGGCGATATGCCGATCAGAACGAACGGCGCCGCGAAGCCGAGGCCAAGTGCAAGGAAGATCGAAAGCGAAACGATAGCCGGTTGCGTCAGCCCATATCCAAGTGCAGCTGCCATGAACGGTGCCGTGCAGGGCGCGGCGACAGCGACCGCGAGGACGCCGGTGAAGAACGAACCAACCTCGCCGCTGGTGCGGGTGAGACTTTCGCCGCCGCCGAACGCCGCAATCTCGAAGACGCCCGAAAGATTGAGGCCTACGCCGAACATCAAAAGCGCGAAACCGGCGACGATGATCGGCTCCTGAAGCTGGAATCCCCAGCCTATCGCCTGCCCACCGGCGCGCAGCGCGATCAGCAACGCGCCGAGCCCGACGAAGCTCAGGATTGCGCCGATGCCGTACGCCAGACTTTCGCGCACCGCTTCGGCCCGGTCGCGGCCCGCCTGAGAAGACAGCGCGAACGCCTTCATCGCCAGCACCGGCAGCACGCAGGGCATCAGATTGAGGATCAGCCCGCCGATGAACGCGAACAGCAGCGCAAGCGGAAAACCAGTGCCCTTCTCGCCCGTGTCGAACGTAACCTGTGGCACGGGACCCGGCAGCGCCTTCACCTCCAGCGCCTGCACCGAACCATCGGACGAAGTCAGCACCAACACGCCTTCCAGCGCCCCGCCTTTCTTGACGAAAGACCTGGTGGGCGTCAGGTGCAGCACGAGACCTGTCTGCGCAAAGCCCATCGTCTGCGCGGCAGGCGCATTCACAACGCCGCCTGCGAGCGGAAAGAACTGCGCGCTCCCGGGATGGGCGAGCGCAAGTGACTTGGCGGCAACGAAAAGATCGAGTGACTGGCTGAGCGCGTATCGCATCTTCCAGGGCGACGGCACGGGCAGGCTTGCGCGTGCGGCCGAGAATCCGGCGGCGTGGGATATATCCTTCGACGGCGGGCCGATCTTCAGTGGCACGCTCATCATCGCCTCTTCCGGGATGCAGATTTCCTTGCAGACGAGCCAGCTCGCCGCGGCCTTCAGCGTCACCGTGTCGCCGGGCGTGGCATTCGCCGGAGCCGTCACATGCGTGAGGATCCTCACCGTGCGTTCATAGCCATAGTCCATGAACGGGCCGACCGGCAGGCGCATCGGATAGGGCCATTGCAGAGCACCGGCCTTCCACCCCGCCGGCAGCGACCAGGTCAGTGTCGTCGGCTGACCGACATCGCCGGGGTTCAACCAGTAGGTATGCCAGCCGGGTCGGATCACCTGCTCGAACGCGATGGCGACGGTGCCGCCCGGCGCCACGCTGGCACTTTCGGCAATCAGCCGGGCCTGCACCTTTGCCCCATCGTCAACTTGCGCGATGGCAGGTGACGCGGCAGCGAGCAACAGAATAAAAGCGGCGAACCATTTCATGCCACGGCTATAGCGTTGACCGGCCTTTACCGCCAGCGCCCCTCGCGCATCCGTGACCGCGGCGATAGGGTGCGCGCCTGCAATCGAGGAGACGAATGTGCGAAACAGCAATCGGCAATGGATCCTGAAGAAGCGTCCGGTCGGCGACATCAAGCCCGGTGATCTGGAGCTGGTCGAACAGCCCCTTCCCATGCCCGGTCCGGGACAGATTTTGGTCCGTACATTGTATCTCTCTCTGGATCCGACCAACCGCATCTGGATGAGCGACATGGACCAGTACATGCCGCCGGTGGAGATCGGCGACGTGATGCGCGGCGGCTCGATCGGCATCGTCGAACAGTCCAACAATTCCGGCTACAAGCCTGGTGACGTCGTCAGTGGCATCGCCGGATGGCAGGAATATTCGGTGGCCGACGCCGCAACGAAGGTGGCGCGCGGCGACGCGCCCCTGCTCGCCTATATGAGCGTGCTCGGCATGACCGGCGCGACCGCCTATTTCGGACTGCTCGATCTCGGCAAGCCACAGGCTGGCGAAACCGTCGTCGTGTCGGCCGCCGCAGGCGCGGTCGGCTCCATCGTCGGCCAGATCGCCAAGCTCAAAGGCTGCCGCGTTGTCGGCATTGCCGGCTCCGACGAGAAGTGCCGCCATCTCGTGAGGGACTTCGGCTTCGATGCCTGCATAAACTACAAAAAGGAAAACATTCGCGAAGCGCTGAAGCGCGAATGTCCGAAGGGCATCGACGTCGATTTCGAAAATGCCGGCGGCGAGATCCTCGACGCCATCATGGAACAGATCAATCTCAAGGCGCGCATCGTGCTGTGCGGCATGATTTCGGGCTACAACGACACGGAACCACGGCCGGGGCCCAGCCTCGTCAATGTTCTGATGAAGCGCGCGCGGATCGAGGGCTTCATCATCATCGACTATTTCCCGCGGCTTCTCGAATTCTACGCCGACATGAACAAGTGGGTCGCAGAGGGCAAGATCAAGTACGACACGACGATCGTCAAAGGCATCGAAAACTCGCTGAGCGCCCTGAACATGCTCTTCACCGGCGGCAACACAGGTAAGTTGGTGGTGCAGGTGTCGGAGGACCAATGAAGGACGGTTTGACGATCTCGATCGAGAAGCGCGACGCTCGAACAGCAAAAGCGATTGACGATGCATTGATCGCGTTCAACCGGGATCGCGGCGGCCAGCCCGATCCGCAACATATCAACATCCTGTTGCGGGACTCTGAGCGGAACCTTCGCGGTGGCATTGTCGCCGTCGTCGGATTTGACGTGCTCTACATCGACAATCTGTGGGTTGAAGAGGCGCGTCGCGGCGGCGACTATGGTACGAAACTGATGAAACTGGCCGAGGATGAAGGACGCAGACGTGGCGCTGTCCTGGCCTGGGTCGACACCTATAGTTGGCAAGCGCGGCCGTTTTACGAAAAGCTTGGGTATAGGCTGTTTGGCGAGCTGCCTTATGCGGGCGGAAAATATGCGCGGTACTTCTTGCGGAAGGATTTGTGAGGATAACCGGAGGACAGTTTCGCGGCCGCGCGCTGGCCGAGCCGCCGGACAATCGCGTGCGGCCGACGTCGGACAAGGTGCGCCAGGCGATCTTCAACATCCTGGCGCACCATAATTTCGATGGCGGCTTCTCGCTCGAAGGCGCAAAGGTCATTGACGTCTTCGCCGGCACCGGCGCACTCGGCATCGAAGCGCTCAGCCGCGGCGCCGCTTACGCGCTCTTCGTGGATGACAGCGCCGACAGCCGCGCGCTGATTCGCAGGAATGTCGAAGCGTTGAACCTTACCGGCGCGACGAAGATCTGGCGGCGCGACGCGACGGACATGGGACCGCTGGGTGCCGGCGCTGGCGGACCCTTCGATCTCGCCTTCCTCGATGCGCCCTATCGCAAGGGGTTGACAGAAAAGGCGCTGGCCAGTCTCGCGGCAGGCGGCTGGCTGTCACCAAACGCAATTGTGATTGCCGAGACGGCAGCGGACGAGAAAATCGAAACGCCCGAAGGCTCCGCTTTGCTCGACAGCCGCAACTATGGCGAGACGTCCGTTCACATCTTTGGCGCCTCGCCGGGCTGAATTTGAAATTCTCCCACAGCAAACGCCGCGTCGATCGTCTCCGCATTGTGGCGCGCATAGTAACGGTGGAGCAGAACGAACACAGATGCCGCCCCCGCCAGAGAAATCAGAATGCCGTAGGCGATCGGATAACCGAGCCAGGTCACCAGCGCAGCGAGGCTGAGGCCCGTCGAGACGCCGATGTCCCAGCCGCCTTCCGCCGCAATGTGAAACCGCAGCACGCAGGGCGAACGTTTGGCCTGATTGTACACCGCCGTCATGAGCGTCGGGACATAGAGACAGCCGACCAGCGCACCCAGCGCATTCGCCGCCACGGCGAGCACCGGGTAGCTGAGCACGCCGGCGCGCATCGCAATGACGAGCGCCAGCAGAGTGACCGAATACCACACGGCCCGGGTGCCCCTGCCGGAGTCGATGAGACGGCCGAGCATCAGGCCGCCGACCGCGCCAACGAGCGCAGCAACCGCCAGCGCACCGCCATAGGCGATGTAACTCTGTCCGAGCGCCAGAAACAGCGCGACCTGCCAGACGATGAAATATCCCGCCGCGACCCACCCGTCGCCGACGAACAGCATGGCGCCTGAGAGCGCCGCGCGGAACGCGCCGGGTGCGCGGCGCGCGATCGCGATGTCCGGCGTCCAAAGCAGCGGCAGCGCCGAAATCGCCTGCACGGCCCCGGTGGCAAAGAACGCGACACTCGGTCCGAATGCGACGAGCAGCCAGCCTGCCGCCAGCGGACTGACGATTCCGAACATCGCCGTGGTGGCGACCTGGATGCCGAGTTGCTGGCCGCGATGATCTTCGTCGCCCAGCGCCGCGAAGTAGGCGTGAAAGCTCGGCCAATAGATCGTATCGGCCGTGGCCGAAACCACCACCAGCCAGAATAATCCCCAGCCGACGCCGTGCACGCCCACGAGAAAGGGATAGGAGATCGCCATGAGCAGCGCCCCGACGACAACTGTCCGCCGCAGACCGATCCGAATCGCAAGCGGCAGAAGGAAGCTGCGCAGGATCAGGCGCAGCGAAAACGTGATCGCGGATGTCAGCAGCACCGCCGGAACGCTCAAACCCGCCTTCAGAAGATAGACGGAATAGAACGCGCCGCCGCCGCCCGTGGCGATCGAGCCGATGACGGAATGCAGGTTGAGAAGATTGACGGTGCGATTGTGGAAGAAGGCCATGGCTGTCCCGGAAAAAAAGAAGATGGTTTGGAGTTCGACGCGATTCATCGTCCGGGCGGGCCGCGACAGCCTGCACAACGACGATGAACCTACCTCAGTCGACCAACCAGCATCTCTGGGACGAACCCTCTTTGAACGGGTTCACGGTAGGCCCGTTCGGAAGCCGATTCAATCGGGCGGGACGGAAGTCCCTGCGAAATTGCGATACTGTGTGCTCATGAGCACAAGCTTCCGCCCCGCGACGCCGGACGACGCCGGGTTCCTCGGCTGGGTCATGGTCATGGCGGCGCGCGGGCATCTTGCGCGCGGCTGGTTCGACATAGTGCTGCAGCGGCCCGAAGCATTTTGCATCGACTTCTGTGCCCGGCTGGCCAATGCGAAGGCCAAATCCTGGTGGCACCACTCGTTTTTCACGATTGCGGAAGTGGACGGCCGGGCGGCGTCCGCGGCTTGCGCCTTTCCCGACGAGACGCCCTACATGGTTTCGGGCGAAGCGATGGCCGAAGCGTCGGACAAGACCGGCATTGGCAAGGCTGAACAGGCCCAGCTCTGGCCGCGCGGCGCGTTCATCATGAGCGCGACGAGCGGCGACGATGATTGCTGGACCATCGAGAACGTCGCAACACAGCCGGTCTTTCGCGGACGGGGCGTCGCGGCCGAACTGATCCGACATATGCTCGCGGAAATGCGCGGACCGGAGCGTGCCCAGATCAGCTTTCTCATCGGCAACGAACCGGCGGAGAAATGCTATCGCGCCTGCGGCTTCGAATTCGCCGAAGACAAGACCGCGAAGGATTTCGAGGCGGCGATGGGCGTGCCGGGCATCCGGCGTCTTGTGCGAAATCTCTAGCCCGGCAACTCGTAGCCGATTGCAGATTCGATCTCGATCGTACGGCACGCGGCAGCTTGAGCGAATTGTTGAAGCGCCAGAAGAGCCGGAACAGGTGAATGTCCGCGACGGAGTATCGTCCGACGGCCCATTCGCGTGCACCCAGACGCGCATCGGCAATCGCATAGATCTTCCACGCGTGGTCCAACCCCTGGCGGCGCGCGGGATGCACCGTCGCGGCGGTGAAGGACATCCATGTGCCTTCAGGATTGACTGCGAGAAATTCTGCGCTGCGGTTTTCTGTCCTCGCCAGAGAAACAGGCTTGCCGTCGAACGGCGCGGTCACTTCGTGGAGCGCAGTGTGCGGCGCCATCGAACTGGCACCCGGTGCGAAGTAGAGCGTGAGCATGGCGGTACCTCCCGTCGGCGGGAGTACTATCGCTCTTGCCGCGGTTCCGTTCGAGTCACACTGGGTTTGGAAAGCGCCGACTCACTGTCTTGCAGCGGGCGTAAACGCACGGCCTTACCGCGAGGCCCGTTCGAGCCAGAGTCTCTTCAGATAGGCGAGATTGGTTTCCGTCAAATCGCCGATTTGCATCGTCTTCTGGAACGAAAGGCCTGCCTCGCCTCCCCTGTGCCAGATCACGACCGATTCGTAGACGAGCCTGTCGCGCAGATTGATGAGATAGACATGCGTCGGAACTATTTGTCCGTTTGGCACTGTGATGCGTGCGCCGCCTTCGGAGAGGTCGCGAATCGTGCAGTCGAAGACCTGCGCCCCATCATGAAATGTCACCCGCCCGCCCAAAAGCATGCGGCGGCGGCGGCCGGGTCTTCGGTCGGCCGGCGGCGGCAATTCCGGTGGTAAGTTTCCTGACATACGCAACACGTCCCTAGGAAACTGCTGAGAGCGGACATCGAATCCGATGCCTGGCAGTCCCATGGACTCTGTGCCGCAAGCTGCGCCGAAATATCAATCAATTTGCAACATAAATGGAAGGTGGGTGGCGCGTATTTTTGCGTACAATGGAACGACCTCCGGTGGGACAACCCGGAAACGTCCTATCTGCGGCCGAAAAGCCGTTCGATATCGGCCAGCTTCAGCTCCACATAGGTGGGGCGGCCATGGTTGCATTGGCCCGAATGGGGCGTGGCCTCCATCTCGCGCAACAGGGCATTCATCTCCTCGGCGTTCAGCCGGCGGCCCGCACGAACGGATGTGTGGCAGGCAAGCGTGCCGGCCACGTCCTCCAGCCTTTCCTTGAGGGACAGGGCCTTGCCCGTTTCGGCGATGTCGTCGGCGAGGTCACGCACCAGGGCCTTGATATCGGCTTTGCCCAGCATGGCCGGCATTTCGCGCACCATCACGGCGTCGGGCCCGAACGGCTCGATGACGAGGCCAAGTTCGGCAAGTTCGCCGCTGCGCGATGCGACGCGGTCAACCTCCGCGGGGTCGAGTTCGACGACCTCGGGTATCAACAGCGGCTGGCGCGCGATGCCACCACTTTCAAGCGCTTTCTTCATGCGCTCGTAGACAAGCCGTTCATGGGCCGCATGCTGGTCGACAATCACAATGCCATCTTCGGTCTGGGCGACGACATAGGTCTCGTGCAGTTGCGCGCGCGCCACACCAAGCGGCAGGTCCGATGTGGGCAGTGCCTGCGGTTCCTCGATGCGGGCCGCCGGTGCGGTGTCGGCCGAAAGGAGCGGCGCGTAGAAGCTGCGGCCGGCATCGTTCGCGGAGGCGCGCGGCGCATAGCTCTGTTGATAATAGGCCGCGTTCGATTGGGGTCGGAGCGACGCGAGAGCCGCGCCTGCGACTGTCGTCGAAGCGCGGTGGCCGGCTTCGGCCAGCGTCGTCTTGAGCGACGAGACGATAAGACCGCGCACGAGGCCGGCATCGCGGAAACGCACTTCGGTCTTGGCCGGATGCACATTCACGTCGACGAACGAAGGATCGCATTCCAGAAACAGCGCCAACGCCGGATGGCGGTCACGCGCCAGAAAATCGGCATAGGCGCCGCGCACTGCGCCGACCAGAAGCTTGTCGCGCACCGGGCGTCCATTGACGAAGAGAAACTGCATCTGCGCATTGGCCCGGTTGTAAGTTGGAAGACCGGCATAGCCGGTGATGGCCAGGCTCTCACGCGCGACGTTCACGTTCGCGGCATTGTCGGCGAAATCACGGCCCATGATCTGCGCGAGCCTTTTCAAACGGCCCTCGAACAGATCGTTCTCCGCCTCCAGAACCAAGGCGCGGCGGCCGTCCATCGTCAGCGTGAAGGCGACATCCGGACGCGACATGGCGAGGCGCTTGACGACATCGAGCGTGGCGAGATCTTCCGACCGGGCCGACTTGAGAAACTTGAGCCGCGCGGGCGTCGCGAAGAACAGTTCGCGCACTTCGACACGCGTACCCGACTGGCCCTTGGCGCGGAAACCGGCGGGCGATGGACCTTTCAGGATCCCGCCATCGACGCGGATTTCGTGCGCCTCGCCCGCCTTCGTGCGGCTGGCGATGGAAAGCCGTGCAACCGAGCCGATCGACGGCAGCGCCTCTCCGCGAAAGCCGAGCGTTGCGATGGAGGTGAGATCGTCCTCGGCGCCGATGCGCGGCAGCTTGGACGTGGCATGACGTTCGACGGCGACGGCGAGATCGTCGCGATCCATGCCTTCGCCGTCGTCTTCGACCAGAATGAGATCCGCACCGCCGTTCGAAGTCGCGATCTCGATCCGCTTTGCGCCCGCATCCAGCGCATTTTCGACAAGCTCCTTCACCGCGCTCGCCGGCCGCTCGACCACCTCGCCGGCGGCGATGCGGTTGATCGTTCCTTCGGCGAGACGGCGGATCTTCATTTCTGCTCTTCGAGATACTTGCGGGCGAGCACCTTGCCTTCCTCGACGCCGGGCTGGTCGAACGGATCGACGCCCATCAGCCGGCCCATCAGGATAGTCTCGAGCATGTAGTGCATCATCAGCGCGCCCATGCTGCGCTCATCGATCTTCGGCACATGAATCTGGCGCACCGGACGTTTGTTGCGCGAGAGCGTTTCTGCCGTGGCGCGCGCTTCGGCGGCGACGAGATCGCCCATGGGCTTGCCCGCGAGATATTGCAGGCCGAGTGCGTTGGAACGCTCGACCGGCGCGACGAGACCTTTGCCCTTGGTGTCGGTCGAGATGATCGTGAACAGCGCGTTGCCCGGCCCGTCGCGAAAGAGCTGCAGCTGGCTGTGCTGATCGACGGGACCGACCGCACCGACCGGCGTCGAACCCTTGCCGTTCTTGCCGAGACTTTCCGCCCAGAGCTGCCGCCACCAGCCGCTCAGAGTGGCAAGCTTGTCGGCATAGGCCCACAACACCGTTTCGCGCAGGCGCCCCTCGTTGGCGAGTGCGTGATGCAGCGCCGCGCCGGTGGCGGCCGGCACATCCTTCGCGGACTTGGCCAGCGCATTGTCGAGCACGGCCTGTGCGCCGCTCCGCAGCGCTTTCACATCGAGGCCCATCACCAGTGCCGGCAGCGCGCCGACGATGGTGAGAACCGAATAGCGCCCACCGACACCGGTGGGGTGATCGAGGATCGGCGCGCCAATGGATTCCGCGAACGCGCGCAACGGACTGGGCTTCGGCTCGGTCACGATTGCGAAATGGTGTTTGAGATACTTGCTGCCACCCGCTTTTTCGATGGCATCTGCCGCCGTCAGCGCCTGCATCAGCGTTTCGGCCGTGCCGCCGGACTTGGAGATCACGATAAAGCGGGAGGTCTTGAGGTCGAAGCCGGCCATCGAGGTCTGCCAGCTTTCGGGATCCGGATTGTCGTGGAAGGTGACGCGTGGCCCCTTGCGGCCCACCGCTTCCAGCGCCTTCAGCGCCTGGCCGCCGAGACTCGAACCGCCAATGCCGAGCACCGCGACATCGGAGGTGTCCTTGGAAAACGAATCGGCGACAGTTTGCGCCGCGACGAGATCGTCGCTGCGCGCAGGAACGCCGAGCAGCTCAAGCGATTTGGTTGTGTGCTGGTCACGCAGCCAGCCAAGCGCGTTGTCCGCTTCCGTAAGGGCGGCATCAAACGCCACGCGCGGACAGGAGCCGGGACCACCGAGCGCGAGGTCGAGCGAAACGGCAAAAGGGAGCGATTCCTGTGACATGGCACGATCCTAGCAGAATTGAGCTTCAGGGCGCTGCCGGCCAGGCCGCTATCAACAACGCTCAGGGCCGCCTGGCGGTTTCGCCCGGCTTTGCTGCGATTTTCGCGTCCGGTGGACGGCCGATCGTGCCCGCCACGACAACGGTCATCCGCGCCGGATTGAACAGGCGCGTGGCCGCGCGCCGTACATCGTCGAGCGTCAGCGCATTGATCAGGCTGTTCCGCCGCGCGACGTAGCCGATCGGCAGACCCTCGCGCTGAAACGAATTGAGCTGCGCGGCGATGCCGGCATTCGACGCAAAGGCGAGCGGATAGGAACCGGTCAGATAGGTCTTGGCATCCGCCAGTTCCTGTTCGGTCGGGCCCTCCTCCGCGTACTTGCGCAGGACATCGCGGATGACCGCGAGCGACTCGTTCATGCTTTCGCGCTTCGTGGCCACCTGCCCGATCACATAGCCCGCGCCGCGATAGTCGCCGAAGCTGGTGGATATGCCGTAGGTCAGGCCACGCTTCTCGCGCACTTCATTCGTCAGGCGCGAGGAAAAATCCCCGCCGCCGACGATGTAGTTGGCGACATAGCCGGCCAGATAGTCCGGGTCGCTGCGCAGCATGCCGGGAAGGCCGAACAGCGCAGTCGGCTGCGGAACGGCCATCGGCACCATTGCCGTGCTCGGCCCGGGCCAACGCGTGTCGCGCGGTGGCGCGGGCGGCGCAATGGCGGGCAAGGGACCGAAGACGCTCTTCAACAGGCCAGTCAGCGTTGCCGTGTCGATATCGCCCGACACGGCAATCTTCACGCCGCCGCGCACCCAGTGCGCATGCGCGAACGCCTTCAGATCGGCGGCCGTGATCGTATTCAGGCCGTCAGCCGTTCCGCCGACTTCGTGCGCATAGGGATGGCCGGAAAAGAACGTCGCATAGAATCGGCGCGACGCGACCGCGGCAGGATCCTCGCCTTCCTGCTGCAGGCTCTGCAGCATTTGTGCTCGCACGCGAAGAATTGCGTCGGCATCGAAACGCGGCTTCGCCAGCGCCAGGCCCAAAAGCCGGAACGCGTCTTTCACGTTCGACGAAAGCGTGACGAACGAGACGGTGAAATAGTCGCGCTCGGGCGACAGGGACAGCTGGATGGCGCGGCGCGCAAGTTCGCCCTGATAGTCGGTGGAGCTGAGGTTGCCCGCACCTTCGTTGAAGAGATAGGCGGCGAGCGCGGCGAGGCCCGGCTTGTTCGCCGGGTCGTAGACCGAGCCTGCGGGCAGCGACACGGACGCGGCGACCATCGGCACCGTGTGGTCCTCTTCGAACCACACCAACTCATTTGCACCGACGTCGACGGACTTCGGCTGCGCGGCGGCCGCGGGAACGCTTAGCAGAATTCCGAGCAGGAACGGTGCAAGACGTTTCATGCGTGTCCCGGCTTCAGAAAGAGCGTGACGGCTTCGCGTTTTATCAGACTCGCCGCCGCGGTGCTGCGAATAGTCTGCGCCGTGACGGAACCGATGCGCTGGGGCCAGGACTGAACGTCCGCCACGGTCAGGCCGATCGCGAGCGCCTGCCCATAGGCCGACGCCAGCGAATACTGATTGTCGCGACGATAAATGGTGCTCGCGACGAGTTGGGTCTTCACGCGCGCGAGATCCGCGGAAGGCACCGCATGCGCGACGAACTGGGCGATCACGTCATCGACAGCGCGTTCCAGGGACTCAAGGCTCACGCCCGGCGCCGGCACGGCATAGACACTGAACTTGCCGTCGTCGCGGGAATCGCCGTCGAACGATGCGCCGGCATCGGTCGCCAGCTTCTTTTCGACGACCAGCTTGCGGTAGAGCGCTGCGCTTGGGTCACCGCCCAGCAGCGCCGCCAGAACCTCCAGCGCTTCGGCCTGGCCCGGCGCGGCTTCGGCGTAGCTCTTCACGCGATAGTCGCGCGAAAAGAACGCAACTTTTGCGTTGGGATCGGCAATCGAAAGGCGCGTTTCGCCGAGACGCGCGGGTTGGGCGCATTCCACACGCGGCACCAGCGGGCGGGCGGGAACGCGCCCGAACGTGGCGTTGGCATCGGCGCGCACTTCGTCGGCGGTGACGTCGCCCGCGATGACAAGGATCGCGTTGTTTGGCGCATAATGGTGATTGTAGAAATCCTGCGCTTCGACGCGGCCGATATGGTGGACCTCGCTCGGCCAGCCGATCACCGGTCTGCCATAGGGATGCGAGAGAAACAGAGCCGCGTCCACTTGCTCGCCAGCCAGCGCCTGCGGGCTGTTGTCGGTGCGCATACGCCGTTCCTCAAGGACCACGTCGCGCTCGGTGTTCACGTTGGAGTCCGAGAGATCGAGGTTGGCTATCCGGTCGGCCTCCAGATCCATCGCCAGCTTCAGCCGGTCGCGCGCGATCTGTTCGTAGAATGCGGTGTAGTCCTCCGTCGTGAAGGCGTTGTCCTCGCCGCCGTTGCGCGCCACGCTGCGCGCGAACTGATCGCCCGGAACGTTCTTGGTGCCGCGGAACATCATGTGTTCGAAGAAATGCGCGAGACCCGAAAGCCCTTGCGGATCGTCCATCGCGCCGACCTTGAACCACACCATCTGCGTGACGACCGGCGCGCGGTGATCGGGGATGACCACGACCTGCATGCCGTTGGGCAACGCGAACTGGGAAACCTTTGGCTCGGAAGCGTGCGCCGTGCCAAGCATGGCCGCAAGCAGGGCAACAAAAATGCCCCGCCCGGCCTTCGCGTGATCAATCATCGACACGGCGCCCCGCCAAGAGCTGGAACTACCAGTTGAACAGATCGTCCAGCCAGCTGCCGTGATGCTCTTCGGGCGGCGGCGATGCGGGCGCAGGAGACGCGGGCGCTGCCGCGCCGCCGGCCTTCTGAGCATCGATCCGGCGCGCTTCGGCGTCGGCATCGACGGCGGTTCCGGCGGCCGGTGTGCTGCTGCCGAAGAGAATATTGTTGGTGAAGCTGTCGTCGGCGGCGCGGGTCGAAGCGGAGTCGGACGCGATTTCCTGGCGGATCGCCGGATCGGCGTTCTGCACGCCGGCGTTGGCGAGCAGGAAGCGCTCGCCCTGGCTCATCGTTGCCGGAAGCGACGCGGCGACCGTGGCCGGATCGGCGCTGAACAAGGCAGCCTGCGCCGCCTGGGTTGGCGCGATCTGATTGGTCGCTGCGGCGCCGGCGGCCGGCGGACGCAGATTGAAGTCCGGCGGAATGACCAGCGGCGCCTTGGTGACGACGGCGAATTCGTCAGGCGATTCCTTGCCCCCGCCTGCGGCCGAGCGAAGGGTATCGCAACCAGCCAGACTGGCGGCGACCCCACAAAGAAGAACGAGGTGAAGAAACTGTCGCGAACGCATGAACACTCCCAATCTAACCGGTTTCGTCCCCCGTACGCGTCTCCGGGCGTGCAAGCGCATCATACAACAGCGCGATCACCCCGAAGGTGATGGCCGCATCGGCCACGTTGAACACATACCAGTCATAGCCGAAGGCGTGAAAGTGGAAAAAGTCCGCCACTTTCCCGTAAACCAGCCGATCGACAAGGTTGCCCAAGGCACCGCCGACAACAAGGCCAAGACCGATTGTAAGCGCTCTGCGCCCGGCATGCCACAACCACCAACTCAATCCAAACACGGCAGCCAGCGAAAACAGCACCAAAAGCACGGTTCCGAACGGTCCCGTGGCCGGAAACAGGCCGTAGCTGACGCCGGGGTTCCAGGTCATCACCAGGTTAAAAAACGGCAAGACTTGCACCGACTCGCCGGGCGGCATGGTCCGAAAGCCGAAGACATATAGAAGCAGTATCTTCGTCGCCTGATCCAGGAACATGGCGATAGCGGCAGACACCAGACCCCAGTCGCGCGCCGTCATGCGCCCTCCGCTGCATCGATCGCCGCAGCGCAACGGTTGCAAAGATCCTCATGCTTGGGATTCACGCCGACCTCGGGAAGGATCATCCAGCAGCGCGCGCACTTGTTGCCCTGCGCATGATGGAATGCCACGGCAACGCCCGCGACGTCAGCCAAACGGAACACGTCCGTCGGCGTTTCGTGCATCGAGACATGCACCGCCGAGGTGATCGCGATTTCAGCCAACGGGACCGAAGCGAGAATGTCCGCATCGCTCTTCTCGGAGACATAGATCGTCGGCGCTGCCTCGAGGCTGGCGCCGATGACCTTGTCGCGGCGGGCGATTTCCAGCGCGCCGGTGATGACGCGGCGGATGGTGCGAATGCGATTCCATTTTTCGATCAGCGCGTCGTTTGCCCAGGACTTCGGCGTTTCCGGGAACGTGTGCAGATGCACGCTTTCATTCTCGCCGGGGAAGCGCAGCAGCCAGGCTTCTTCCATGGTGAAGCAGAGGATCGGCGCGAGCCAGGTGACAACCCGGCGGAAGGCTTCATCAGTCACCGTGCGGGCGGCGCGGCGGCGGACGCTGCTTTTGCCGTCGCAATACAGCGCGTCCTTGCGGATGTCGAAATAGAACGCCGACAATTCGTTGGTGCAGAAGATGAAGACCGCGTTGAGCACGCGGTTGAAGTCGTACTCCATGTAGCCGGAACGCACGACGTCATCGAGCTCGGCGAGCTTGGCCAGCATGAAGCGTTCGAGTTCCGGCATCTTCTCCGGCGCGATCCGCTCGGCTTCGTCGAAGCCCGAAAGGTTCGCCAGCATGAAGCGGATGGTGTTGCGCAGCCGGCGATAGGAATCGACATTGGACTGGATGATGTCGTTCGCCATGCGCGTGTCTTCGGTGAAGTCCGCCGACGCGACCCACAGGCGCAGGATATCGGCGCCGTTCTTCTCCGCGATTGTCTGCGGCAGGATCACGTTTCCGACCGACTTCGACATCTTGTCGCCTTCGCGGTCGAGCACGAAGCCGTGCGTCAGGATCGCGTCATAGGGCGCGCGGCCGCGCGTGCCGCAGCTTTCCAGAAGCGAAGACTGGAACCAGCCGCGATGCTGGTCCGAGCCTTCGAGGTAAAGATCGGCGTGATCCTTCTTCGGCCAGCTCGGCTCGATCGGGTTCTCGACCGTGAACACATGGGTCGAACCGGAGTCGAACCAGACGTCGAGAATATCCTTCACCTGCTCGTAATCGTTCGGATCGTGATCGTTGCCGAGGAAGCGCGACGGCGGCGAGTTGAACCAGGCGTCGGCGCCTTCGGCTTCGAACGCCTCGCAGATGCGGTCGTTAACCGCGCGATCGGGGAGCACCTTGCCGGTCTTCTTGTTGACGAAGATCGCGATCGGCACGCCCCAGGCGCGCTGGCGCGACACCACCCAGTCCGGGCGATCCTTGACCATGCCGCCGAGCCGGTTCTCGCCCGACTTCGGATACCACTTCGTGTCGTGGATCGCCTTCATGGCGCGCGCGCGCAAAGTGTCGTTCGGATCCCTGGTGATCGACTTGTCCATGCCGATGAACCATTGCGGCGTGGCGCGATAGATCACCGGCGCCTTGGAACGCCAGGAATGCGGATAGGAGTGACGAAGCGTGCCCTTGGCGAGCAGCTTGTGCTGCGCAATGAGTTCCCTGATCACCGCGCCGTTGGCGTCGCCGTCTTTTCCTTCGGGCGTGAGGATGCGCTTGCCGGCAAAAAGCGGCACATGCGGATTGAACGAACCGTCTTCGCCGACGACGTTGAAGGCTTCGGGATGATCGACTGTGTAGTTCTTGTAGGTCGACAGCATCAACTCGAAATCTTCTTCGCCATGGCCGGGCGCCGTGTGCACGAAGCCCGTGCCGGTGTCGGCCGTGACATGCTCGCCGGGAAGAAGCGGAACATCGAAATCATAGCCATGCCCGCGGAACGGATGGGCGCAGACCATGCCCGTCGGCTCGATGTGGGCGAGACTCTTCAGCGAGATCTTTGCGTGCTTCGCAGTTTGTTCGGCTAGCGCATCCGCAAGCAGAATCTTCTCGCCGACTTTTGCGAGTGCGCTCTCGTCCGCTTCCACAACTTCAAAAACGCTGTATTCCATTGTTTCGGAGAACGCGATCGCGCGATTTCCTGGAATTGTCCAAGGAGTCGTTGTCCAAATTACGACAGAGGCGCCGTTCAGGACGCTCGAGAGGTCATTTAGCCCTCCGATATGTCTGGCCATGGCGGACTGTGTGGTCGGAAGCAGAAGTCACCGGAAACTTCACATAGATCGTCGGCGAGGATTTCTCGTGATACTCGACCTCGGCTTCGGCGAGCGCGGTCTTCTCCACCGGCGACCACATCACCGGGTCGGAAGCCGCGATAGAGCAGATCGTTGTCGACGAACTTGTGCAGCTCGCGCGCGATGGTCGCCTCGGCGCGGAAATCCATCGTCGTGTAGGGCTTGTCCCACTGGCCGATGCAGCCCAGCCGCTTGAACTGTTCGCGCTGCACGCCGATCCAGTGATTGGCGAAATCGCGGCAGTCGCGGCGCAGCTGATCGATCGGCACCTCGTCCTTGGACTTGCCTTCCTTGCGGTATTTCTCCTCGATCTTCCATTCGATCGGCAGGCCGTGGCAGTCCCAGCCCGGCACGTAGGGCGCATCGAAGCCGAGCATGCCGCGCGAACGCACGACGAAATCCTTCAGCACCTTGTTCATGCCGGTGCCCATGTGAATCTCGCCGTTCGCGTAGGGCGGACCGTCATGCAGGATGAAGAGCGGGCGGCCCTTGGCGGCCTTGCGCATGCGGCCGTAGAGATCCATCGCCTCCCAGCGCGCCAGCCATTTCGGCTCGGCCTCGGGCAGGCCCGCTTTCATCGGAAAGCCGGTGGCGGGAAGAAACAGGCTGGCGCGGTAGTCGCGCGGCTTGGTTTCGGAATCTTTTGTGTCGGACATTTCGTTCAGGCCTTTGCGGGATGTGGTTGCGGACGCTTCAACCCGGTCTCCGCAAACAAGGGTGCATCACCCCCGGCGCGAAGCCGGGCGGCAAATTCGCGAAAAACCCCGAAATTCCATTGCGGCCTGCCTGCAAATCACCGGGGGTTTCTAACAGTGCAGAAGTTAGGCGTCCACCCACACGCTTTCGCGCGCTTCCGCCTGCTATTCTGTGCAGAATCGAGACCGCACCATGACCTTTCAAATCCGCCCCTACCGGCCCGCCGACGCGCCGGCGCTGGCTATGCTGTTTTTCCGCTCGGTGCGCGAGGCGGCGCTCGGCGACTACAGCCAAACTCAGGTCGGGGCCTGGGCCCCTGACGTTCCGGACGCAGCGCGCTACGACGTGCGCGCGAACGATGGGCGTCTTGTGCTCGTCGCCGTTTCCGAGAGCGGCCAACCGATTGCCTATGGCGATCTGGAGGCGGACGGCCATATCGACCATCTCTATTGCCGGCCGGATTTTGTCGGGCGCGGCGTCGCATCGGCGCTCTATGACCGGCTGGAAGCGGCGGCATGCGAGCGCGGCCTGGCCCGAATTCATGTCGAAGCCAGCGAGTTGGCCAGGCGCCTCTTCGAGCGCAAGGGGTTTTCGATGCTCGAACGGCGCGACTTCGAATTGCGCGGCGTGGCGATTCACAACTACGCGATGTTCAAGATTTTGTCCTAGCGCGCGGCCGCCAGCGCCTTGCGCGCCACGTCGCTGTCTATCGCGATCTGGGCCCTGAGCGCTTCGAGATTGTCGAATTTCGCCTCGGGTCTGATGTAGGCGACAAGTTCGACGGACATGTGCTTGCCGTAGAGATCGCCGGAGAAATCGAACAGGAACGTTTCCAGAAGCGGCGTATCGACCTGGTACATAGGCCGGATACCGAAACTGGCGACGCCATCATGCGTCGAGACGACTTTGTCGTCCTCAAGCACCTTGGCGCGCACGGCATAGATGCCAAAGGCCGGCTGGATGCAATCGGCGAGTTTCATGTTGATGGTTGGAAAGCCGATCGTCCGGCCGCGCTTGTCGCCATGTTCGACCCGCGCCTCGACACTCCAATAGTGACCCAGCAAAAGCGCCGCTTCTTCCGGCTTGCCCTGCTTCAGCGCATCGCGGATCTGGGTGGAGGAAATCTTGTCGTGACCGCCGCCTGCGATGGGCTTGAACAGCGTGACGCCGAAGCCTTTCTCCGCGCCCATTTGGGCGAGCATTGCGGTGTTGCCGGAACGGCCCTTGCCAAACTGGAAATCGTCACCCACGACAATCGCGCCGACACCAAGGCCATGCACGAGCACATCCATCACAAATTCCTCCGCGCTCTTGGCGGCCATCTGGGCGTCGAAGGCCAGCGCATAGAGAATGTCGGCACTCAGCTCCGCGATGAGCCGCGCCTTGACGCGGAACGGCGTGAGGCGAAACGACTCCGGCGACGGACGGAAGAACTCCTGCGGATGCGGCTCGAAGGCGAGCACGCCGAGCGGCGCGCCGCGTTCGCGTGCGAGATCGCGCGACGCGCCGATCAGGGCCTGGTGACCCAGATGCACGCCGTCGAAATTGCCAAGCGCCACCACCGCGCCCTTGCAGGCATCGGGCACGTCGCGATAGTGGCGAAAGATCTTCATGAGGCGGAGGTCAGGCTTTCGGCCGCGACGGCGCCATCACCATCGCCTCGCCATCGACGACAGTCGTATCGCCGACCTTGCAGACGCAGTCGAACACCACGCGACGCTTCTCGGTATTCACCTCGCGCACCGTGCAGGTCGCGACAACCGTGTCGCCGATGCGCACCGGCGCCTTGAAACGCGTGGTCAACGACATGAAGATCGTGCCGGGTCCCGGCATCTTCATCCCGAGCACGGTGGAGATGTAGCTCGCGCTGAGCACCCCGTGCGCGATGCGGCGCTTGAAGATCGTGCCTTGCGCAAAATTCTCGTCGAAATGGACCGGGTTCACGTCGCCGGACACTTCGCCGAACAGCTCGATATCGCGTTCCGTCACGGTCTTGGTGAAGCTCTCGGACATGCCCGGCTTCAGGTCGTCAATATAATAGGTCATCGCAGAATCCTGTGGCGCCGGCCGTTTCTATTCTCTGAGGCGCCTACCACACAAGCGCCCGCATCGCCGCCCGGGCGTGTACGCCCGCGCTGGCGAACAATTCGGCCATGTGCCGCCCGGTAAATTCGGCGACGTCCTCGCCATGGATGCCGTCGGCGATAAACAGCGCATCGAGCCCCATGCCGTTGGCGCCCTTTATGTCCGTGTTCAGCCCGTCGCCGATGGCGAGCGGACGTTTGGCGCCGTCCAGCGTCGCCATGACGGCGTCGTAGATCGGCCGGTGCGGCTTGCCGTAATAAACGACCGCGCCGCCGATCTTTTCATAGGCCTGGGCCAGTGCGCCGGCGCAATAGACGAGCCTGCCGCCCCGTTGCACGACAAGATCGGGATTGGCGCACAGCATGTTCAGGCCGCGCACGCGCATCTCGCCGAGCATGTCGGTGTAGTCGTCTGGCGTTTCGCTCTCGTCATTGTAGAGCCCGGTGCAGAGCACCACCTTCGCATGCGCGATGCCGGTGACTTCGACGTTCAGCCCTTCGAACACATTGCGATCGCGCACCGGTCCAAGATGCAGCATCGCGAGTTTCGAAACCGCCGAACGACGCGCGAGATCGTCGCGCGCGGCCGCGCCCGACGTGACGATGGCGTCGAAACAATCGAGCGGCACGCCGAAGCGCCGGAACTGCTCCTCCAGATCCTTCGCCGGACGCGGCGCGTTGGTGAGTAGGATGACGCGGCCCTGTTTGTGCCGGAACTGCCGCAGCGCGTCGCACGCGGCGGTGAAGGCCGTGGCGCCGTTGTGCAGCACGCCCCAGATGTCGCAGATCAGTGCGTCATAGTCGGACGCGATTTCGGAGAGATGGGCGAGGAGTTGCGGTTCGGCCGTCATGGCCTAGCGGTCGCATGCGGACCGCGAGCCGGTCAATGCGGCCGGCCGTCTGCCAGTCGCCTGCGCCATTTGTCGATGGCGACCAGCGACCAGATTGCCTCTACGATGCCGAACGGCCAGGCGCCCTGAAGAAAACCGTAAGCCGACCCCAGAAGGCAGGCGGCGGCAAAGCCCAGTGTGAATATCGCGCCCCGCGATTCCAGGGCATAGCAGACAAGCATTGCAGTAACTGAGAAAAGCCCGAACGCGGTGAGTGCGTCCATCCCCGGGACTCAGCCGACTTTGCGGAACGGGATGATCGGCGCGGTCGCCGGTTCCTTTTCCATCGCCTTTAGCGAATCGTCGCGCACCGCGCGCGGCTCGCCCAGAAGATAGCCCTGCGCGAAGTCGACGCCGAAATCGAGAAGCTGCACCACGGTGCGCTCATCCTCGACCCGCTCGGCGATGAGATTGAGACCGTGCCGTTCGAGCAGTTTCTTCAGGTCCTCGGCGGCGACGGCCGCGTTGGCGCCGCTCATACCGTCGGTCAGCGTGTGGGCGCGCACCTTGATGTGGCGGAAGCCGAGCTTCTTGAGCTTGGCGAAGTCGAGCGCGAGGGATTCCACGTGATCCATGGAGAGCGCGAAGCCGAGGCTGGAAAGATAGGCCAGGTTGGACTCGCCCTGCGCGCCGGCCCTGAGCACGGCGCCTTGTTCGAACTCGAACACGATCTGTCCCGCGAGATCGCGGTTGTGATGCATGAACTCGAGGAACTGCGGAAAGAACTCGGTGTCCACCAGCGTGTCGCCGGAAATGTTGCAGAACACGCCGATGTCGCGCTGCTTCTGCGTCAGGCGGCGCACGATCTGCACGCAGCGAAAGAGCAACAGATTGTCGACGACCGACATCAGACCGGCCGGTGCCGCCACCTTGATGTACTGCGCCGGCATGATGACCGAGCCGTCTTCGGCGCGCAGGCGCGACAGCGCTTCGTAGAAGCGCAGCTTGCGCTGCGGCAGGCTGACGATCGGCTGCAAATACAGATCGACGCGGTTCTGTTCGAGCGAAGCGCGGATCGTCTCCAGCAGATCCGACTCTCCCAGCGGTTCCAGGTAGGCCCTCACGGAGGCCGTCTGGCGCCGCTCGACGATTTCTTCGGCAACGGGCTGGTTCTTGGCGCTGTTCGAAACCTTGCCCGCGAAGTCGCGCATCAGGCTTTCAAGAACCTGCAGTTCGGCGACGATCTTGCGGCTCTGTGCGGACGTTTTGGCTTCGATCGCCTTGCTCACGTCTTCCATCTTGGTGCGCGTCTCGTCGAGCGCCTGTTCGAACTGAAAGCTGACGCGCTTGAGGCCAGCGATCTCGCGTTCGGTGACCTGCTTGTCGCGGCGGCGGCGAAACGCCGAATGAATCTGGATGCAGCTGAGCGACAGCACGGCGCCGGTGAGAATTCCGGTCGCGGCGCCTGCGAACAGGAACACCGCCGTACCGATGGTGGCACATACGAGGAGGTAGGTCGCAGCGATCAGGGCACGTGTCATGGCAGCATCCGCCGAATACCCGGCAATAATTGCAGGGCCGGTATTTCTAATTGCTTAACCAAACTTATCCCGGCTCTGTCACACTCCAATCCCTAACAAGAGGTAAACGCACTCCAATCGTGCTACTTCGCCCTTTCGCGGATGATGGCGATGGAGCCGAAGACGAATTCGACGTCTGCCGGATCGAGGCCGTCGCAGACCTTGGCCATCCAGATCGCAAACTCTTTCAAGTCGTCGTCGATCTGGTCTTCCGGCGGGCGCGGCTCGAAACGCTCCCAGAAGCCGTAGATGAAGGCGAGCGAGGGCCTACCGCGACCCAGATCGCCGAGCTCCAGCGCATAGAGATGGTTGTTCGCGCTCGTCCAGTATTTCCGCCCGGCGCGGAAACCGACGGCGCGCTCGAGCGACTCGGCAACCTGCGGACGCACATCGAGTTCCTGCTCGAAGATCAAGGGATCGGCGCGCAGTTTCGCGAGTTCGGCGGCGGACGGTGTGACGAACTTCATGTCTTCACCACGCGATCGAGGAACGGGATCATCGCCCCGACAATGTCCGCGCCGCGATCGTCCTGCAGGAAATGCGAGGCGCGGTCGAAATTAATCGGACCCTCGGCGTGCGGAAGCAACTGCATCATGCGGTCGCGATATTCGACGTTGAATACCGGATCGTCGACGCCCCAGATCATCTGGATCGGAGTCTTGGCGAGTTCTCCGAGCCGCGATTCAATCGCGCGCATGTCGGCCCAGCCGCGGTCGCCTTCCTTGAGGGGTATGGAACGCGGCCAGGTCATCACGACGGTTTCGGAATCCGGCTCGTCATAGATGTGATGATAGGCCCGCTTCTCGGCACTCGTCATGCCGCGCTTGGTGATGGTCGAGGTGCCGCCATGACTGAGCACCTTGAAGTGCTTCATGAAGATCGGGCCGATCAGCGGCGCATGCCACGTCGTCCACGGCCTGGGGCTTTGATGGAAAGGCCCCTTGTAGTCGGTGAACGCCCAGGTGTTCATCAGCACCATCGCCTTGACGCGCGACAAACGTTGGAGCGCCGCGCCGATGCCCTGCGGTCCACCCCAGTCCTGGCCGACAATGGTGAAGCCGGTCAGTTCCAGCTTGTCGATCAGCGCGACGAGGTCTGCGATGTGATGCGCCAGCGAGTAGGCCGTATCCACACGCGGCTTGCTGGAATATCCTGCGCCGATGCAGTCCGGCACGATCACGCGATAGGCGGCCTTTTTCAGAGGCTCGACAAAGTCACGGTAGAGAAAACCCCAGGTCGGATTGCCGTGCAGCAAGAGGACCGGCGGCGCCGTTTTGCTGCCTTCGTCGACATACGCCATACGGCGGCCGTTTACGGCGACCGATTTCTGCTCCCACGGGAACATCTTTGTGAGCCATTCGGGCTTTGGCGGCGTATCAGGCATCTGGCTTCGCTTCCGGTTCTTCGCTTTACTATTCCACTGGACAGGCAGGGACGCAAAACATGACCACGGCACACGACTTCAGTTTCAAATCCATCGATGGCGGCGCGCTGCCGATGTCGAAATTCAAGGGCAAGGCAGTTCTGGTGGTGAACGTCGCCAGTCAGTGCGGACTGACGCCGCAATACTCCGGCCTTGAGACTCTGTGGAAGGACAAGGGCGGCAAGGGCCTCGTCGTGCTCGGCGTGCCGGCGAACAATTTCGGCGCTCAGGAGCCGGGAACGGAAAGCGAGATCAAGACCTTCTGCGAGACGCGCTTCAACATCGACTTTCCGATGACGGCGAAGGAAGACGTGATCGGCGCCAGCGCGCATCCGATGTACAAATGGCTGGCCGGCGAGCTCGGCGAGGACGCCGCGCCCAAGTGGAACTTCCACAAATACCTGATCAACAAGGACGGCACGATTGCCGGCGTCTTCGGTCCGCGCACCACGCCCGACGACGCGGCGATGAACGCGGAAATTGACAAGGCGCTGGCGAAGTAGGCGGAAGATTGGGCCAGTAACCCCATGTCACCATGGCCGGGCTTGACCCGGCCATGGTGAAGCTTTTTTTCAATCGAACACCAACGACTTAAAACTCCGGCTTCACGCCGTTCTTTTCCATCACGATGGAGCCGACGACGGGGCTTCCGTCCGGGCCCTTCATCATGTTGGCGAACACGGCGAGGCCGCTCTTGGCGTCCGTGTTCTTGGCCGGAACGATGGCAACGATCGCGGTCGACGGCATCACATCGACCATCGCAAGGCCGGTGCAGGGCTTGTCCTTCGCCAGCGCCGCGAGTCCGACGCACTTGCCGTTGACCATGGCGGAACCGTGGTAGCTGACCTGAAGCTGCATGTTGCTGGAGCCCGTGACGGTCGCATTCGTCATGCTGCCGGCGGTCGTCGCGCCGCTATGCACCGTGGCGACCGTGGCGTTCGTCATGCTGCCCATGGCCATCGGCTTGGCGCCGTCGGGATGATGATCCCAGGGATAGGAGCCTTCGCCGAGGCCCTTCAGCGGGATGATGTGAATCTCCTCGGCCATCAGATTGCCGTTCGACGAGGGCACCGACGTGATGCCGACGAAGTCGGTCGGCTTGATCTGGTCGAGACGGCGCGGTTCGACTGCGGAATAGACGGTGGTCGGCGCAATCTCGCCGGTAACGGTGGTGCCGTCCGCCTTCTTGATGGTGACGGTCTTGGCGTCGATGCTGGCGATGGTGCCGCGGATCAGCATGGGCATCGCGGGCGGCGCATCGGCTGCGACAGCCGCGCCGGCAGCCAGCGTGAAGGCCGTTCCCAGGATCAAAGAGCGGAATTTCATAGGCGTTTTCTCCAAATTCGTTGGGCGCAATCGACAACAGTTCCCGCTTATACGCAAGGATCGCGCGATCAGTTTACCGTGTTCGGCCGATTTAGCCCGGACGCGGCTTCAACAGAATTTCGATCCGGCGGTTACGCGCCTCCTTCTTGCTGTCGCCTGTCGCGATTTTCAGATGCGTCTCGCCGAATCCCTGGGATGTGATACGGCCGGCGGCAACGCCTTCATGCGCCAGCGCGTCGGCGATCGTCCGTGCCCGTTTTTGCGATACCGACATGTTCTGGTCCGGAGCACCCGCCGTGTCGGTGAAGCCGCTGACGGTCACAGAGGTGTGGAGATAGCCGTCGAGCACTGCGCCCAAAGGCTCGAGCACGTCATCGCCGTCGAGCATTCCATCGCGGGTGAAGAGCCGATCGCTCGGCACCACAAGCGTGATGTCGTCGCCCATGCGCGCGATGACAATGCCGTGGCCATGAACGCGGCGGCGCAGCTCGTTCTCCAGCGCATCCATGTACGAACCCACGCGCGCAATCGTCAGCTGGCCGGCCGGGCCGGCGACGACGATGGGTGCGGCAGCGCGCGCCGGCGGCGCGGGTTTCTGCATCACCGGCTTCGATATCGGACGCGGCGGCGGCGCAAGCGGCGGACCCGCGAAGACGGCAGGCCTCTCGGCACAGGCTGAAACGGCAAGCGCAAGCAGCGGAACGGCAAGATTTGCAATGCGCAGGGCGGTGAATTTCATGATGAGACACCCGTCAGGATTCCGCCCCGAAATGGCGGCTGAAATTTGGCCGTTCCCCCTACCCCTGCTAAACATGCCGGAACTTCTATCCAAAACTGACGAGGTGGGGAAATGAATCTGTTCGATCTGTCCGGAAAAGTGGCGCTTATCACCGGTTCGACGAAGGGCATCGGCGAAGCCATCGCACACCGCATGGCCGAGCATGGCGCAAAGGTCGTGATCTCGAGCCGCAAGGCCGATGCGTGCGAGAAGGTCTCCGGCGACATCAACAAGGAACGCGGCGCCAAGGTTGCAGTCCCGATCCCCTGCAACATCAACTACAAGGAACAGCTTCAGATGCTGGTGGACGAAACCCACAAGCAGCTCGGCAAGATCGACATCCTCGTCTGCAACGCGGCGCTCAATCCGGCCTACGGCCCGATGTCGAAGATCGCCGACGATGCCTTCGACAAGATCCTCGGCGCGAACATCAAGTCCAACCATTGGCTGGCGCAGATGGTGCTGCCCGACATGATCGAGAAGAAGGACGGTGCGATCATCATCGTCTCCTCCATCGGCGGCTATCGCGGCAGCCCGGTGATCGGCACCTATTGCATCTCCAAGGCCGCCGACCTGCAGCTCGCGCGCAACCTTGCCATCGAGAACGGCCCAAACAATATCCGCGTCAACTGCATCGCGCCGGGTCTGGTCAAAACGGACTTTGCGCGCGCCCTGTGGGACACGCCGGAAGCCGAGAAACGTTCGAGCGTCGGCACGCCGCTGCGCCGCCTGGGCGAACCCGACGACATTGCCGGCGCCGCCGTGTTCCTAGCCTCGAAGGCCGGTTCGTGGATGACGGGCCAATCCATCGTCGTCGACGGTGGCTCGCTGGCTTGACGCAGTTACACAAGCTCGTCATTGCCCGGCTTGTCCGGGCGATGACGAAGGTTGGAGAGGGAGCCGCCTACCCTCCGATCACGCTCTCGGCGCTCTTGAACGGCAGGCCCTGCGCGTCGGCGACAGCTTTGTAGGTCAGCGTGTTCTTGTAGACGTTGAGGCCGGCGAGCAGGTGTTTGTTCGCCTTCATCGCCTTCTCCGCGCCTTGCTCGCGCCAGGGCGATGGTGAACGGCAACGTCGCGTTGTTGAGCGCGAAGGTGGAGGTGCGCGCCACCGCGCCCGGCATGTTGGCGACGCAGTAGTGCACGACATCGTCCACCACGATAGGTCGGATCGGCGTGCGTCGTGGCGTGGCTGGTCTCCGCGCAGCCGCCCTGGTCGATGGCGACGTCGACGATCACCGAGCCCTTCTTCATCTGGCTTGACCATCTTCTCGCGTGATCAGCTTGGGCGCGGCAGCGCCCGGCAGCAGCACGCCGCCGATCACGAGATCGGCGCTCACCACCTGCTCCTCGATGGCATCGATGGTGGAGAACAAGGTGTGCATGCGCGAGCCGAACTGCTGGTCGAGTTCGTTGAGCCGGTGCAGCGAGACGTCGAGCACGATGACATGCGCCTCCAGTCCCATCGCCATGCGCGCCGCATTGGTGCCGACCACGCCGCCGCCGAGCACGACGACCTTCGCCGCCGGCACGCCGGGCACGCCGCCGAGCAGCTGCCGCATCCGCCCTGGGCGATCTCAAGGCAATGCGCGCCGGCCTGGATCGACATGCGTCCCGCAACTTCGCTCATCGGCGCCAGCAGCGGCAGGCCGCCGCGCGCATCGGTGACGGTCTCGTAGGCGATGCAGATCGCGCCGCTGGCGAGAAGCGCCCTTGGTCTGCTCCGGGTCGGGCGCGAGATGGAGATAGGTGAAGAGCATCTGGCCGGGCCTGCAGACGATTGATCTCGACCGGCTGCGGTTCCTTCACCTTCACGATCATGTCGGCGGAGGCGAAGACTTCCTCAGCGGTCTTGCAGGATCTTCGCGCCGACGCGCGTGTACAGATCGTCATGCAGGCCGATACCCACGCCTGCCATGCGTCTCGACGAAAACCTCATGGCCGCGCGACGTCAACTCGCGCACCGCGGCGCGGCGTCATGCCGACGCGATATTCGTTGTTCTTGATTTCCTTCGGCACGCCGACGCGCATGGGATGTTCCTCTTCAGGTGATATGCATGAGGACGGCGCGAACGCCTTCCACCATGCGGGTGATTTCGTCTTCGGTTGCGATCAGTGCTGGGGCGAGCGCAATCGTGTCGCCGCCGACGCGGATGACCATGTCCCGATCGTGAAAGGCCCGACTGATCGCTTCGTAGCCGCGGCGGCCCGGTGCGTTTGCGTCGGGCTCGATGTCGATACCGGCCGCCATGCCGCAATTTCGGATGTCGGCGACAAACGGCGCGCCTTTCAGCGAATGCACCGCCTCCTCCAGCACACGCTCCATCTTGCGCGCACGCTCGAACAGCCCTTCGTCACGATAGAGGTCGAGCGTCGCGAGCGCCGCCGCGCAGGCGAGCGGATGGCCCGAATATGTGTTGCCGTGGAAGAGTTCGATGGCGTGATCGGGTCCGCTCATAAAGGCATCGTGAATCCTGTTGGACACGATCACGCCGCCCATCGGCACTGCGCCATTGGTTACGCCCTTGGCAAAGGTGATGATGTCCGGCGTCACGCCGTAGCGTTCCGCTGCAAACGAATGGCCGACACGGCCGAAACCGGTGATGACTTCGTCGAAGATCAGCAGGATGCCATGCTTGTCGCAGAGCGTGCGCAGGCGCTTTAGATAATCTTTCGGCGGCGCGAACACGCCGGCAGAACCCGCGAAGGGTTCGACGATCGCCGCCGCAATCGTCTCGGCGCCATGCAGCGCGACAAGGCCTTCGAGCGCATCGGCGAAAGTCGCGCCGCCAGAAGGTTCGCCGTGCGTGAAGGCCATCGACGCCTTGTCATAGGCCAGGGGCAAGTGATCGTCCGTACCCGGAACAAGCGGACCGTAGAGTTTGCGGTTGTTGGCGATGCCGCCGACGGAAATGCCGCCGAAGGTCGTGCCGTGATAGCCGCGCTCGCGCCCGATCAGCCGGAAGCGCCCACCCTGCCCTGTTTTCAAAGCATAGGCCCGCGCGATTTTCAGCGCCGTGTCCGCGGCTTCGGACCCGGAGTTGACGAAGAAGACGTGATCCATGCCGTCCGGCGCGAGCGCGGCGACACGCTCGGCGAGTGCGAAGGCAGCCGGATGCGCAAACTGGAACGTCGGCCCGAAATCGAGTTCGCCGGCGCACTTGCGGATCGCTTCGACGATGGGTTTGCGGCCATGACCCGCGTTGACGCACCACAGGCCCGAACAGGTATCCAGCAGAGCGCGTCCGCTCTCATCGTAGAAGTACATGCCTTCGGCGCGCGCGACGATGCGCGGATTTCGCTTGAAGTCGCGGTTCGGCGTGAACGGCAACCAGAAGGCGGACAGATCGTTGGGGAGGCTCATGAGCCTGTCTCAAAAGTTGCGCGCAAATTAGCGATGACGCGCCGGACAAGCAATCGAACCTCGTTGCGCAGAGCAGCTATGCGCGGACCGATTGTTTCACGATTTCGTTTTCGTGAGATAGAGAACGAGATCATCGTCAATTTTGGCGTCATCGCCCCAATTCACGCGCCGTCCGTGCGACATGATTCCGAGCGCGTCCGGCACATAACCGCGCAAAACATAGAGCCGCTGCGCCGCGCCATCATCATGATGCAGGCCGAATCCGATTCCGACGGTCGGCGAGCGCGCAAAGGCGAGGCGTTCTGCTTCGTCCATCAGTTGCGAGCCGATTCCGCGGCGGCGGAAATCGGGCAGCACGTTGAAGTCCTGGATTTCGGGAATCGCCGTATCGCGGAAAGGCGGATAATCCGGCTGCCAGTACACCGTCACGTAGCCGCAGAATTCGCCGCCATCGCGCGCCACGAGACAGTCGCGTACGCCGTCACCTTGTTCGGCGAGATAGCGCTCATATTGTGCGGCAGGCTTGTTCCAGCCGAGCGCGGCGAACGCGGCAGCGATCGCCGGGATGTCGCTCGCCTGCAGACGATCGATTCGAAGCATCGGGACACTATAGAACAAACGAAAACAGCCCCGGCGCGCAAACGTCGGGGCTGCTGAACATAGCGACAAACCGCGAGTTAAGGCGCGTTCTGGTGCGAGTGATGCGTACCGTCGCCGGTATCCGTCGAGTCCGGTGGCGTGTCGTCATGGTGATGGTGGCCGGTACCGGTTGTGCCAGTACCGCCCGTCGTGCCCGTCGTTCCGGTGGTACCCGTCGTTCCGGTGGTTCCCGCCGTGCCGGAGCTTGCGCCCGACCGGGTTGAGCTCGTGCCGGTACCGCCCATGCCGGCGCCATGATTATGGCCACCTGTTCCGCTGCCCGTTCCCGGCGTCGTGCCTAGCGTGGCCGGAGGAGCCGACGCACCGCCGGTGCCGCCGCCGAGGGGAGCACCGCCATTGTCGCCACGATGGTCGCGATGATTCCAGTCGCCGCTGCCACCAAAGGGCGTGCCGCCCTGGTCGCCGCCGCGATTCCAGTCGCGTTGATCACCACCCTGGTCGCCGCCGCGATTCCAGTCGCGTTGATCGCCGCCATGATCACCGCCGCGATTCCAGTCGCGATGGTCGCCGCCATGTTCGCGGTTCCAGCGGTGACGCCAGTCATCGCGCCAATGGAATCCGTGGCTCTGGTAGAAGTCGAAGCCGACCGCCGGTCCGAAATGGCCTACGCAGGCTTCGCGCGGCCTGCGGTCGCGCCATTCGTCGCGACGCCAATTGCCGTGGACCCAGTAGTAGTAAGAGCCGTGCCGGTATTGATAGTAGAATGGCCCGCGATACCAGCTGCCGTGATAGAAGACCGGGCAATAGGCAATCGGATAATCCCAGAATCCATCCGGGCAGCCCCAGCGATCGCAATAGCCGCCGCTGTCATAGGAAAATCCGACGCCGCCACCGGGTCCGAAGCCGAAGCGGAAACTGTCCCCCTGGGCCGGTGCGCTTGCGAACAGCGTGGCTCCCGCCATCGCCGCTGCAGCCACTGTCAGTTTCACGTAATTTTTCATTTTGTCTCCTGCGCTCCAAAAAAATATTCGAGCCCCGCCGCACCATCCGCATCAAAGCGGGCATCTCTGTTTCCGATCATGAACGGACGGCGCCAACCAAATTCGGAATGCGCCGTCCGCCGCGTGATTCACTCTGCGAACTTAATGGTGATGTCCGCCGCTGTGGGAGCCGCCGCCGGATCCGCTACGGCCGCTGAAGTTGCCGCCGTGACGGAATCCGTTGTCATGGAATCCGCTCCCGCCATGCCATCCGCCATTGTGGAAGAATTCGCGGTGTCCGTGGTAGTAGCGCGAACGGAACGGGCCGTCGAACCAGAATCCGTCGATGAAGACCGGACCGTCGTAATAGTCATAGGCGTCATAGCCATCGCAGCGATAGGGATCGTACCAGCGGCTGCGGGGGTCGCAGTACGCGTAGTAGCGCGGCGGCCCGTAATAGCCGGGATAACCGCCGAGCCCGATTCCGATCGATACATGGGCGTCGGCGGGAACCGCCGTCAGGGCAGTCGCACCGGCCAGCATCAGCGCACCAAGCGCTGCTTTTGCAAAAAGTTTCATGGCTCACCTCGTGTTGAATCCGTTGCCGAGGCTGAGAATGCGTCTTGGCGGCTGAACCGCAGATGAACGCTGTTTTCACAAATAAGGCGCGATTGCGGCGTCAGGCGGAGCGGCCCCGCGCCTCGATAGGCCAAATTGCCTCAAGCGTATCGCCGCGCACGCAATGAAATGCGTCGTACAGGTTCACCGTGGGATCGCAGTGCGGAACCACGCAGTTCACGACGTCACCGGGCTTCAGCAACGCACCGTCGCGGGGATAGGTAATACCGCCCTGCTCGTCGCCGAAGAAGAAATAGGCCGCGCCCTGCGGTGCACCGGAAGCGAGCATCGGCGGACCCGCGTCGGTGGCGAATGATTTGAATCCGGCGTCGGTCGTCGCAAGACCCGCACGATTGGCGCTGATCACCGTGGTCTGGACATAGAGCGACGTTTCGAACGGCGCGCGCGCTCCAGGTTTTTCCCACACATCGTTGTACTGCTTGTCCATGAAGATGTAGGAGCCGACCTGAAGTTCGGTCAGGACATGCGCATCGGGATCGATGTCGAACGTTCCCGTGCCGCCACCCGAAAGGATCTTCGGTGCATGTCCGTCCTTCGCAAGCGCATCGCGAAGTACGCCAAGTTCTTTCATCGCCTGCAGCGACAGCGAGCGGCGTTCGTTCGGCGATTCCATGTGCTGCACATTGCCGGCGTAGCATTGCAGGCCCGCATATTCGAGGCCGCGCGAGCCTGCCACCTGTGCGACCAGCGCCGGCGCATCGCTCGCGCGGATTCCCGTGCGGCTCATTCCCGGATCGATGTCGACAAGCACTTTGAGCTTCTTGCCGCTTGCCTCTGCGGCGCTGTCGAGCCGCGATGCGACGGCGCGATTGTCGCAAACCACGATCAGCTCCTTCATGCGCGCATTCAGCGCCACGACGCGCGCGATGCCGGCGTCGCTGACGACGGGCGACGTGACGAGGATCGATTCGATGCCTGCCGCCGCCAGCGCTTCGGCCTCGCCGAGCTTGGCGCAGCAGATCCCGTTGGCGCCAGCCGCGATCTGGCGCCGGGCGATCTCCGCACACTTGTGAGTCTTTGCGTGTGGCCGCAGGCCGATGCCCGCCTTCTTCGCGTGCGCAGCCATATGCGCGATGTTGCGCTCGAACGCATCGAGATCGATCAGAAGCGCCGGAGTCTGGAGCTTCGCGCGTCCACCGGGAACGCCAACGAGATTCGAATTGAGACTTGGTCCGAGCATGACGCCCCACTCTTCAATTCCCACCAGCTTGTCATGGCCCGCGAAAGCGGGCCACCCGGGCGATTGCAGGAACAATATTCGCAGGAGGCTTCGGAGACAAATCCTGCGGCGTGTCCCGGCGTCAGCTCGATGGCCCGCTGTTGCGGGCCGTGACAGGCAGGCTAAGGTCGTTTCGTGACTACCGCACTCGTTCTGATCCTCGTTTCCGCCGTCGTGCATGCCGTCGTCAACGTGCTGACCAAGCGCGCCGAGGACAAGTACGCCATGCGGCTGCTGATCGGCGTGTTTTCCGCCGTCCTCGTCGCTCCCGCCCTGTTCTTCGTGCCCTTGCCGCACGGCATCGCGGTCTGGTTCCTGATCGGTACGGCCTTCGTCCATTCGATCTACGAATTGCTGCTGGTCAAATCCTATGAGAGCGCGGCGTTCTCGGCTGTCTATCCGGTGGCGCGCGGCACCGGCCCGCTGTTCACCGCGCTCGGTGCGATATTTCTGCTGCATGAGCACGCGCCGCTTATCGAGCTGGCCGGAATTCTCTTTGTCTGCGGCGGCGTGATCGCGATCGGTTTATCGCACCGCGCAACCGAAGGCGCGACGACAGGACTGTTGTACGCGCTCGGTACCGGATTGACGATCGGCTGCTACACGTTGATCGACGCGTCCGGCGTCCGCGCCGTCGAACAGCCGTTCACCTATGTGCTGTGGTTCTTCGTAGCGCATGGCGCCAGCGTGATGCTCACCGCGCCCGGCATTCGCGGCAAGGCCGTCGTCATCGAGGCGAGCCGTCAATGGAAACTCGGCGTCGGCGTGGCGGCGCTTTCCATCATCACATATGGTTCGGCGATGCTCGCCTACCGCTTCGGCGCGACGGCGCAGCTTGCCGCGCTGCGCGAGACCAGCGTCCTCTTCGGCACGGCGCTCGCCATGAGCTTCCTCGGCGAGCACATGACCGTGCGCCGCTGGATAGCAGCAGGCGTGATCGCATCCGGCGCGATCATGCTGCAGATGGGCTAACCTGCCTTCACACCCGCCGCGGCCAGCGCCTTCGCCTTTGCGGCGGCGAGGTCGTAGGTGCGGTTCATCATGAAGCGCTGCGCAGGCAGGCCGCCGCCCGCCTGAAGCGCGACCACGAAATTCCAGCCGCCATAGGCATCGGCCGTCAGATCGCGGATCAGGTTGTAGACGCGCATGCGCTGCTCGACGTCCACCGTCTTCTTTGTGTGCAGGTATTTGCGGATGAACTTGCCGCTTTCCGGATTGCGCAGATCGGCTTCGCCGGGCAGCGTCATCACCAGGCCGCCGGACAGATCGTGCAGATAGCGCACGGTCTGGTGATAGTTCGCCGCGTAGTAATACTTTGCCGCGTTGATGGCGAGCGTGTTGGGATAGACCATGCCGGTGTCGGTCTTCTCATAGTGCCGGCAGGCATAATCGAGCGACATCTTCAGCATTTGCGCATAGGTGATGAGTTCGGCGATCGAGGCCTGCGCCACGGCATCGTTCTCCTTGCCCTGCATCTCGGTGACGAGCTGGCCGAGACCGACGAACAGTTCCGACTGCTCGACCGCTGCGATCACGCCGCCGGTGCGTTCCCAAAGGCCGAGCGACTGGGCCAGCTTGCTCGCGAGTTGAACTTCACCGGCGAGGAACACGCGATCCCACGGCACGAAGACGTCGTCGAAAACGACGAAGCCTTCGGGCATCGAATGGTGCGAACTCGCCGGATAATCGAATTCGTTCAATTCAGCCGGCGCGAAGTTGCGGTTGATGATCGATACGCCCTTGGTGTTCACGGGAATGGAGAACGACACGGCATAGGCGTTTTCGTCCTGGCGCATGCCCTTTGTCGGCATGACGACAAGCTCGTGGATCACCGACGCCGCGGTGATGTGCAGCTTGGCGCCGCGCACCACGATGCCGTCGGGGCGCCGCTCGACGATGCGCACATAGAGATCGGGATCGTCCTGCTCATGCGCGCGGCGCTTGCGGTCGCCTTTCGGATCGGTGATCACCTCTGCGGCGCGAAGGTCGTTGTCGCGGCAGTAGCGGTACATCCGCTCGATATTCTCGGCATATTGCGGATTCACCAGCGCGACCTGGTCCTTCACGCTCATAAGCGCCATGTAGACACCCGAGACCACCGTGCCGATGGACGTATGCATGAGAAGCTCGACGCGCTTGGCGAGATCCTCTTCACTGCGCGGAACCTGGTAGATGCGGTGGGCATAGCTGCCGTCCTCGGCGCGATAGCGGCGCAACTCGCCGAACTTCGGATCGTCGTACTCATAGTCCTTCGCGGTGATCGCGATCGGCACGCGAAAGCGCGGGTGCTTGGTGATGTCCGCAATCTTCTCGCCGTCCCAAAACGTCACGCGGCCGTCGTTCAGGCTCGCGACATAGTCTTCAGGTCTTTTCAGTCCCATCGCCGTTCCTCCTCGAACCCGAACATTGTTAGCCAAGTCCCCATTTTTCGGGAGTCGGATGCTTGCCGGTTGACGCAGCGTCGGCGCGGCTGTCCTAATCGGCGGCGATGAAAACCTTCTATTCGCCCGCCCATCTGGAGCATGCGCCGTCCGAGGAGTTCGAGGGCGGGCGGATGAACCCGGCCGTCGAGGTGCCTGCGCGCGCCGAGCGTGTGCGCGCCGAGGTCGAGCGGCGAAAGCTTGGCCCGATCCTCGCACCCAGCGAATTCGGCATGGAGCCGATCGCGCGCGTGCACGATGCTGGGCTGGTGCGGTTCTTGGGCGAAGCGAGCGAGCTCTGGCGACAGCGCTATGGCGAGGATGCACCGCCCGCGATTCCGTCCGCCTGGCCGGCGCGCGGACTGCGCGACCGCTTCGAAGGCGATGTGGAATCGCGCCTCGGCACCTACGCGTTCGACACCGCGACGCCGATCGTGAAGGGAACGTGGGGCGCCGCGCTGGCCGCAGCCAACACGGCGCTCTCGGCTGCGCGGGCGATCCGGAACGGCGAGCGTTCGGCTTTCGCGCTGACGCGGCCGCCCGGCCATCACGCCAGCGCCGATGTCTTCGGCGGCTACTGCTATCTCAACAATGTCGCCATCGCGGCGCAGTGGTTCGTCGATCAGGGACTGAAGCCTGCGATCCTCGACGTCGACTATCATCACGGCAACGGCACGCAGAGCATCTTCTATCGTCGCGCCGACGTGTTCTTCGCCTCGCTGCACGGCGATCCGAGTTTCGCCTACCCGCACTTCCTCGGCTTTGCCGACGAAGCCGGCGAAGGAAAAGGCGAAGGTGCAAACCTCAATCTTCCGATGGAAATGTATACGGACTGGCGCGGCTATTCGGACTCTCTGGCGCTGGCGCTCAAGCGCATCAAGACGTTCGGTCCCGACGTGCTTTTGGTGTCGCTCGGCCTCGACACGTTCGAGAACGATCCGATCTCAAAATTCAAATTGACGAAGCAGGACTATCTGCGCATGGGCGAAACCATCGCCGGCGCAAGGCTGCCGGCGCTCTTCATGTTCGAAGGCGGCTACAATCTCGATGCGTTGGCGGAAATTACTGTCAACGTGCTGGAAGGTTTCGAGAGCGCCTAAACTGCGATGCAGTGAACCCGCACCGGCTCGGCAAATCCCTTGAGGGTGACCGCACCGATATCTCTTATCGGCAGCGCCTTTCCGATGCATAGTTCTGCGACTGCGCTCGACATCAAAATCTGTTCCGGATCGGCATGGGCGCACAGCCGTGCCGCGAGTTGCACCGCTGCCCCGAAAAAATCATCGTGACGCTCGATCGGTTCTCCCGCGGCGACGCCGATACGCACCTGAAACGCCAGGTCGGGATGCTCCTTGCCGTGCTGCGAAATGTCCTGCTGGATCTTGATTCCGCATCGGATCGCGGCCGCTGCGGAATGAAACACGGCCATGATGCCGTCGCCGGTGTGCTTCACCTCGCGCCCGCCCATGCTCGACAGCGACGCGTCCGCGATCCGGTCGTGCACGTCCAGAACGGTCATCGCCTTCTCGTCGCCCAGGCGCCCGGTCATGTCCGTCGAGCCGACAATGTCGGTGAAGAGCACGATGCGCGTGCCGGGATCGTGTTCGCTGCTCCCGGGAAGCAAAGCGGCTCCAGAACCGTCGATCTCCGCCGCGCCCATGAACGCTTCGGCCATCTCTGGAGTCACTTCCATGATGCGGGCGGCTCCCTGCGCATGAGCCGCAAGATGCACCGCATTCGCTGCCTCTGCACTTGGCGCGGTGCACAGGCAGAAGGCTTTCCCGTGCTTTTCGTTCACCCAGTATTTGAAATAGTTCACCCCGTGCTTGTCTTGATATTTCACGTCGAGCGCGTGCGCTTTCGCGATGTCGTCCGCGCTTGCTCCGGCTATGTCGTGAATATCGATGAACATGGGCATGAGGGCCCCCACCAGTCCAATCCCCTAGATTATAGAACATTCACGGCTCTGAGGCCACGGCACCCAGCCTCCAATTTCCGCAGATCGACCGGAAGTCCGTGGGAGGTCAGCCCTTGCTCACGAGCCGCCACCGAACAACTCGGGCGCTTTGTTCATGCCTTTGCGGATGTCCGTGTTCTCGATGCGGAACGGCGCGCCAAGGTCTTCGAGCATCCATAGCGCAACGAAGGCGCGGCCGGCGGCGGATTGGTAGAGCGTGATCATGGTTTGTTGTTGCCGAGGTTCTGGATTTTCTCCTGCAGTTTCCCGGCGGCCGTCTTGATCGCATCGGCTGCCTTTTCCGCGTGCGGCGCCGTCTTGGACTGCATGCCGTCGAGCGCCTTGTCGACGGCCTGTTTCACAGACGCCGCGGTGCCGCCCTTCTGATATTCGCGCACGATCACCTGCTCGATCCGCGACACGACCGCATCGATGGTGAAGTTTTCGTTCAGTTTCTTCTCGCGATGCTCGATCACGGAATAGATGTCGATATGGTCGTCGATCGTCCGGCCCATCTCGACGAGCTTGTAGAAGCGCCCGCCCTCTTCCTTGCCCCTGACGACGAGATCGAAAATCGCGACTGCGATGGTCAGCGGAATCTGAACGAAATTGTGCACGTTGTTGAGCGCCAGCTTGCCCTCGAACACCAGCACGTCGCGCATGAACTTCCAGCGTGCATGCGGATCGACGTTAGAAAGTTCCGGCGGCGGGGTATCGGTCATGGCGCGGTCGCTGTGTTAGGATCGGACACAGGATATTGCCCCCGGGGCGACGCATGACAAGCTCTACCACCTTCGCGTTCGCGAGTTTGTAAGCATGAACCTGCGCGACCTCAGCGCCGAGGAAGGCCGCCGCGCCTTTGGCGAGAACGCCGCGAACTACGACGCGGCGCGGCCGCCCTATCCGGACTGGGTCTTCGACACGCTGCAAAGCCGCTGCGGACTTGGTCCCGGAACGCGCCTGTTCGAGATCGGCCCCGGAACGGGCCTTGCCACCGCACAGCTCGCCGCGCGCGGGGCGACAGAAATCCTCGCCATCGAACCCGACGCGCGCCTTGCCGATTTCCTGGCCCGCAAATTCGCGGGCCTGCCCGGTCTGACCGTCATGAACACGACGTTCGAAGACGCCAAGCTCGAAGCTGGACGCTTCGACCTCGGCGCTGCCGCAACGTCGCTGCACTGGATGGATCAGCGCGCCGCGCTCGCAAAGGTCGCGAATGCTCTGCGCAGCGGCGGCTGGTGGGCGGCATGGTGGAACGTCTATGGCGATCCCGAGCGCGACGATGCCTTCCACGAAGCAACCAAGGATCTGCTTGCAAACCAGCCGAAATCGCCGAGCCACTATGCGGGCCTCCCTCATCCGTTCGGCCTCGACACGCAAACGCGTCTCGGCGACCTTGAAGCGATCGGCGCGTTCGAGGAGATGGACGTCGACATCCGAAAATGGACCGTGACGATGTCGAGCGCAGAGGTCCGCGCCTTCTACGCTACATTTTCGCAATTCAGCGTGCTGGAGCCGAGCGAACGCGAGCGCCTTCTCGACGGCCTCGCCGAGATCGCAGACAAGCAGTTCGCCGGCCGCGTCGAACGAAACATCTGCACCGCGCTCTACACGGCGAGACGGCGCTAACGGCATTTCGCCGTCCCTCAACCAGTCTCCCCTGTCATGGCCCGCTGTCCGGCGGCCATGACAATCGGGCGAGCGGCACCCTTAAAACGGCACGCCCTGGCTCGCGCAGAGAAACTTCATCAGCGGCGTGGCGGATTTGAACGTCTCCGCGACCGCGTCGGCGAGTTTCGCCGACGCGGCGAGTTTCACATCGGCGTCGCGCATCGCAAAGAAGCTCTTGCGCTTGATGTCCTCGATCAGCGGATGGGCGGGATCGTAGCCGCGCGGCGCACGCGTCAGCACATCGCCGCCGCCGAGTCCGCCGAACGTCTTCACGAAGACCTTGTTCGCCTTCACCGCCTTCCACGCGGCCGGTTTCGCGACGATGGCGTCGCGGATGCGGCCCAGCGATTGCGGTTCGGGCATGTACATCCCGCCGCCGAAATAGACTTCGTCATCGCCGAAATGCATGTAGAAGCCCGGCGCGTGCACATCCTTTCCGGCGGCGTGGCGGAAGTGGCAGGCGGCATGTTCCTTGTACGGACGTTTGTCGCGCGAAAAACGCACGTCACGGTAGATGCGGAACATCGAGCCGCCGTTCGGCCGCGCATCGGCGACGAAGTTCTTCGAGATCTTCCGCAAGCGCGGTTCCATCGCCGCGATGAACTCTGTCATCGGCGCCTGCACGCTGGCGCGAAAGCGCTGCTTGTTCGCCTCGAACCAGGGCCGCTCGTTGTTGGCCTTCAACTCGCGGAAGAAGGCGAAGAAATCCTTCGGAAAACCCTCGAACGCCATCTGGCCCTCGCGTCAGCTATCGCCGAACATCGTCTCCGGCGTCGGGATGGTACCCATCGGCGCAGTCACTTTGAAGATCGCGCTCGCACGCAGGCAGAGGACGCCGTCCGCCGTTGCCGTTCCCTGCGCGAAGAACAGCGACTTTCCCGCGCGCAGGAATTCGGCCGTGCCTTCGACCCAGGAGCCGAGCTTGGCCGGCGTGATGAAGTCGAGCGTGAGGTTCACCGTCGGTGCAAAGCCGACATCGGCCTTGCTTTGCATGCGCGCGGCGATGGGGATGAACATGTCGGCGAAGGTCGCCAGCATGCCGCCATGCGCGACCATGCCCGGGTTGCAGTGCCGCTCCTCGACGCGAAAGCCCATGAGAAGGCGCGTGCCGTCCCACTTGCCGTAGAGCGGACCGATGGCCTCGAGAAAGCCGATGTTGAAACGCAAAGGCCGGAAGCCTTCGGGAATATTGGCGGACATGGAATTCCTTCGAATGGCGAGACCAACGCTCTAGCGCCCGCAATTGCGCCGCGCAAGCACTCGCTCCGCCGGACTGCTGCCGGATTTTCGGCTCGACACGGCCACGCATTGCCGCAATCTTTTGTTCAGCCAAATCGGGGACGATCGGGAAGGAAAGAAAGGTCACGCAACCAAGAGAGGTCGTATGAGCAGTCTTTCACATCAGCTTCGCGGCTATCGCCTGACGACCGCGGAGATTCTGTACCGCCTGCCCGATCACCCGGTGATGCTGCAGAGCTTCATCTGGCAGGATCTGGATCTCGCGCCCCAATTCCCGATGCTCAAGAAATTCCTGCACTTCTGGGAAACCAACCTGGACGGCAAGCTCCATTCGGTGCGCGTCGCCTCGCGTGGCCTGATCGCGGATTCGGAGCTGAAACTCGTCGGCCGCGAGTTCGCCCTGCACTAGACGATGGACAGTCCCGGCTTGGCTGTTTCGCCGGGGACGTGTTTTTGCGATCGCGGCCGCGTATTCAGGGCAAGCCAGCGTTTGGCCTGCGCGCGCTGCCTGAACGGGCCCACATGATGCGGCAGACCGTCCTCGCCCTCCACCTCGACCATGTACTCCCGGGCCGGGCGGGTATCGCATGTTGTGTGATTTCCAATCATCCAAGGCCTCGCTATCGGTCCTGTAACGCGCACCGCACTCCTTCCAAACGCGCGCAGGCCTATTCGGTTCCAATCCCTGCCGCCGGTCAATTCGGGAACTTTGCCTGGGCGCAGCCCTTGACGCCCGCCGTCACCCTCCCTAAATAGCCGCGTGGAAGTTGGCACTCTGTTCGTATGAGTGCTGCTATCCGAAAATCCGCTGAATATCCAATTACTTAGGGAGCTATCACATGAAATTCCGTCCGCTTGGCGACCGCGTCGTCGTCCGTCGCGTGAAAGAAGATCAGAAGACCCCCGGCGGGATCATCATCCCCGACACCGTCCAGGAAAAGCCGCAGGAAGGCGAAGTCATCGCGGTCGGCCCCGGCGCCCTCGACGACAACGGCAAGCGCGTCGTTCCGGAAGTGAAGGCCGGCGACTTCGTGCTGTTCGGCAAGTGGTCGGGCACCGAAGTGAAGATCGACGGCGAGGACCTCCTGATCATGAAGGAGTCCGACATCATGGGCATCCTCGAAGGCCGCCCGGCCGCGAAGAAGAAGGCTGCTTAAGCAGCTTGTTCGACGCAGAACATTCCACTCAGGAGATAATTCATCATGGCAGCCAAAGACGTAAAATTCGGCGCCGACGCGCGTGAGCGGATGCTCCGCGGCGTCGACATTCTCGCCGACGCAGTGAAGGTGACGCTGGGCCCCAAGGGCCGCAACGTCGTCATCGAGAAGAGCTTCGGCGCTCCGCGCACGACCAAGGACGGCGTGACGGTCGCCAAGGAAATCGAGCTCGCCGACCGGTTCGAGAACATGGGCGCCCAGATGGTGCGCGAAGTCGCCTCCAAGACCAACGACGCGGCCGGCGACGGCACCACGACGGCCACGGTCCTGGCTCACGCCATCGTGCGTGAAGGTTCCAAGTCGGTTGCCGCCGGCATGAACCCGATGGACCTGAAGCGCGGCATCGAGAAGGCGGTGGAAGTCGTCGTCGCCGACCTCAAGAAGCGCTCCAAGAAGGTCAAGTCGAACGAGGAAATCGGCCAGGTCGGCACGATCTCCGCGAACGGCGACAAGGACGTCGGCGAGATGATCGCCGAAGCGATGGCCAAGGTCGGCAACGAAGGCGTGATCACGGTCGAAGAGGCCAAGAGCCTCGACACCGAACTCGAAGTCGTCGAAGGCATGCAGTTCGACCGCGGCTACATCTCGCCCTACTTCATCACCAACGCCGACAAGATGGTGGCCGAGCTCGAAGAGCCCTACATCCTCATCCACGAGAAGAAGCTCGACCAGCCTGCAGCCGTGCTGCCGATCCTCGAAGCGGTCGTGCAGTCGGGCCGTCCGCTGCTCATCATCGCCGAAGAAGTCGAAGGCGAAGCGCTGGCGACCCTGGTCGTCAACAAGCTGCGCGGCGGCCTCAAGGTTGCGGCCGTGAAGGCACCGGGCTTCGGCGATCGCCGCAAGGCCATGCTGGAAGACATCGCCATCGTCACCGGCGGCCAGGTCATCAGCGAAGACCTCGGCATCAAGCTCGAGAACGTCAAGCTGAACATGCTGGGCACGGCCAAGAAGGTCCGCATCAACAAGGACGACACCACGATCATCGACGGCGCCGGCAAGAAGACGGACATCCAGGCGCGCGTCGGCCAGATCAAGACGCAGATCGAAGAGACCACGTCGGACTACGACAAGGAGAAGCTGCAGGAACGTCTGGCCAAGCTGGCGGGCGGCGTTGCGGTCATCCGCGTCGGCGGCGCGACGGAAGTCGAAGTGAAGGAGAAGAAGGACCGCGTCGACGACGCGCTCAACGCCACCAAGGCGGCGGTGGAGGAAGGCATCGTTCCCGGCGGCGGCGTTGCGCTTCTCTACGCCACCAAGGCGCTGCACGGCCTGACCGGCGACAACGACGACCAGAACGCCGGCATCGCCATCGTCCGCAAGGCGATCCAGTCCCCGATCCGTCAGATCGTCGAGAACGCCGGCGTCGAAGCCTCCATCGTCGTCGGCAAGCTGCTCGAGCAGAAGTCGACCACCTTCGGCTTCAACGCGCAGACCGAGACGTACGTCGACCTGATCGACACCGGCATCGTCGATCCGACCAAGGTCGTTCGCATCGCGCTGCAGAACGCAGCGTCGGTTGCCGCGCTCCTGATCACCACGGAGGCGATGGTCGCCGATCGTCCGAAGAAGGAAGCGGCCGGCGGCGGCATGCCCGGCGGCGGCATGGGCGGCGGCATGGGCGACATGGACTTTTAAGTGCGGTAGTCCACCCAAGAAATGCGAAAAGGCCCGGTGGCGACACCGGGCCTTTTTTGCTTTTGGCGCCCGCATGCAGCCGCCGGATTTCAAGCCGGTTTCAGGCGTCCCGCGCCTTTGCATCTGGGGCAGTCCGGCACTGAATGCCTCATGACGGTTTTGGGATGGGGGCGCACGGCCTTGCCGGTTCCGCCGCAGGCCGGGCAAAGATCTACCGTGATGGTTGGTTTCGGTTTCTTCAAAATCATTCTTGCCGATCCATTTGGCTCGCTGCCCAAAAGAAACGAGAGAAACCATGGCGCCGCGGGGCACGGGGGAAACCAGAACGCAAAACGCGATGCCATGGCTTGCTCTCGCACCCGCATTCACGCGCATGAGCGTTACCGAGTCCCTAAATGGCCTAAAAATGTCACAGCCAGAAAGTCCGTGGCTCGGCTCGGACCTCAGTAGCCTAGGCGCAGCATGCGTGAGGCCGGTGCTTATTTCTTGATGTAGCTGGGCGGCGGAGGAAGGTTGTCCGGCTTCTTCTCAGGACCACGCACCGGCGCGATCGTCGGCGGCGGCGGGCCGTCAGCGTGCAGCGGCTCACCTTGCCGCGCGCCGGACTTGTTCTTCACGGCCGGTTGCGCGGTGACGCCGGATGCCTCCGAGCAAAGCTTCGGCGACTTGACCGCCGTCCCGGTTTTGGCGTCGACCCAATCGCCGGCGCGCAGCGCAAAGTGCTCTCCGGTCGCGCGGTTCGTCGCGTGGGCGGGATCGGCGCCATCCAGCTTCGAGCCTGTCGGCGGACCGGGCGGATACTCACGGGCAGGTCCCATCGCACTGGGTGCGGAAGTCTGGTTCGGCTTGGCGCCCGTCACGGCAACTCCGATCCATTTTCTTTTTCCGCAGTCGAAATAGAACACGTATGGCAGCGTGGCGCCGTCATGCTTCGGGCTTGGGAAATCTCCCGTCGCCGTCAACGGATTGTTCGGGTCGGGCACGGCGCCTTCGGGCGGAAATTCCGCTCTGGCAGGCAGCGCGGCGGACACGGCAAGCGCGAGCACGCCAAGGCCCAACATTGCCGGCCGCCGAAATTGTGCGCCAAGCTTCACGCGTCCCCCTTCCCCAGTCTCGCAGGACTCTGCCACGCACCTTTGTGGCGTCCCCGAGAACCCGAGTGACGGTGGAGCATAGCACAATCGACCGGATTATCCGGCAGGCGTTCCGGCCCGCGACTGCAGGGCGATCGCCGCGCTTCTCGAAACGCCAACCCTTGAAACAGAAGGGTATGTTTCAGCTTCCCGATTGAGGGCCCCGACTCTCGCCTTCGGCAATTGCCTCAAGGTCGCAATGACTACGGGCGCGACACGGCACGCTCATCCGGCACGGCGATATAGTGGATGTGAAACACCCAGTTGGGGTCGTGCGCGGCATATAGCTGGCAGGGCGCCAGGGCTTCGTGGAGAAAGTCCGCGATCTCGATCACGTGTTCAGGCTTGTGATAAGCGGCAACCGCGGCTACTGGGCGATATTCCTTCAGCATCCGTTTTCCGCCGATCAAGGCGTCGAGGTCGGCGCCTTCAATGTCCATTTTGAGGTAGTCGATCGGCGCCGGCGGGCGCTTCAGAAAGAGATTGTCGAGCGTATCGCTCGGAACGAGATGTTCGCGCTGGCCGCTTGTCGTTCCAAGATGCGCGCCTCCGTCGGCAATCGTGTCGTCGCCGGAGATGCGGATAGTACCGGCCTCGCGCGCGACAGCCGTTTGGAGTGGTTTGACGATATCCCACAGATTGTCGCGCGCGACATTGGCGACCAACCGCTCGAAGTTCGGAGGAAACGCCTCAAGCGCGTGGATCCGGCAATCTCTCTGCGTTGCGGCGATAAAATCGGCGAACGTGTCGCCCGTGAACGCACCGCAATCGACGATGGTTGCGCCGGGCTTTGGATTGGCACCGGGAGCATCGTAGCCGTACTGACCGATGCGCTTCGGCTGGGGCGTCAGGTAACGCGGATCCAGCGTCCGATAGAACGACATCGCACGATCGAAATAAGCGCGGGAAGCTTCGTCCGACAGTAACGCACGAACGCGCGCGTGATGCAGCGCGAGGCGATCCTGGGCGCCGGCATCATAGTGCGCGGCAAACATGGGATTCACAAAAGGGAATACGCGCAACGGATCGACACCCAGAGTCCCGACCAGAAGTTCCGCGACTTCTTGCTGCCGGACGGTCCCGATAACGAAGGCGGTTCGCGCATCCAGCAGCCGCAGGCACTCGGCAGGCGCGAGAACATCCAGTCCCGCGCGCGTCGTGCCCAGGAGATTTGGCGAAAGATCCGCAAAGGCAAGGACCTCCTTGCCGTGCCTGGTGAGCCAGGTCCGCACCTGGTCACCGCCACTGTTTGCGCCAACGGCGATGAAACGGTCGAACTGGAGAATATCGTTCAAGGAACGCTTTACTGAGAGCGGCTGAGGCGAGACGGCATCCATGGTCTGAATCCGAGATTCGATACGTGCAAAAGCGTCGGGGAATGTGGCTAACAAAAAAAGAATGCCGCTACACTTTTGAAGGAGATTTACAATGTGCCGGCCGCGCTCTCGAAGCTGTGATCTCAACGGCAGTGCGTGGGGCCCGATAAGCGTGGCCCGGAGCCAATGGCTCGCGGCACCCGGCACGCCGCGTTTCATCTCCTCCGCAATGAATAAGCGACAGCCTACGAACGCGCCGGCGAATTACCCGCCAAGGCTCCGATGAAGCGCAGGAGCGCGATCCAGCGCAGGCAAGAAATCCGAAAAGGCGCGGTGGCGGCACTGGGCGGTTTTTGTTAAAGCTACTCTGGAAAACAATGGCTGCAACACTTGGCGAAGGCTGCCACAAAAGTGCAGAGTGAGTAATGACGACTGTCTTCACCTGGATATGCCCGCATTGCTCGCACTCTCAAGTTGCGACAGACGCGAATCACAGAAGCGAGGTTTGGGCGCCTTTCGTTGGAGGCGCAGCCAAAGATCGAGTTGGCACCTTTAGCTATATGACTCGCTGTCTTAATGCCGAGTGCAGCAAAATAACGTTGGTTATCGCAAAGCATCGCGCAATCGCTGGCCAGAATGGACCCGCTCTGGCTGGCGATGCGCTTGAGACTTGGCGACTAATTCCAGAGTCCAGCGCAAAGCCACAACCCGACTACATACCCGCACCTTTGCGAGAGGATTACCTCGAAGCGTGCCGCATTCGCGACCTGAGTCCGAAGGCGAGCGCCACGCTGGCACGTAGGTGTCTCCAAGGCATGATCCGCAACTTTTGCGGAATCGCAGAAAACACGCTCGACCAAGAAATTAAAGCGCTCAAGACGGCGATTGACAATGAAAAGGCTCCTCGAGGCGTTACGCACGAGTCCGTCGACGCCATCGACAACGTGCGGAAGGTGGGAAATATCGGCGCCCACATGGAAAAAGATATCGATCTGATCGTCGACATCGACACGGGTGAGGCTCAGTTGTTGATTGAGCTAATAGAAACTCTTTTCGAAGAGTGGTACGTGGCACGAAAGGTACGCGAAGATCGATTTGCAAACTTGGCAGCTTTGCGCGCTACTAAGGATATTCAAAAAAAGGGATCCAGTTCCGAATAGCGTTGCAAGTTTCAAATTCGAGATTGCCGCCATTTTTTAACCACTGGCCGACACCACCCATTTTCAAGTCTTGCTCTATCCCAAAAATAGTCCTTCTCTCCGGCTTCGAAATTCACCGAAGGAAACACCATGTCATTCACGATTTACGACGCCTCCATTCCGACCATGATCCGCGCTCTGTCGAACCTGTCAAAGATCATGGACAAGGCCGTGGCGCAGGCGAAGGCGCAGGACATGCCGCTCTCCACGTTGCTCGAAGCGCGGCTCGCGCCCGACATGCATCCCTTCCCGCGCCAGATCCAGATCGCGAGCGACGCCGCCAAGGGCGCGGCCGCGCGGCTGGCGAACGTCGAGGCGCCGGCGATGGCCGACACCGAGACGACCTTCCCCGAGCTGCAGGCGCGCATCGCCAAAACGATCGACTTCCTCAAGAGCGTCAGCGCGGACAAGATGGCCGGCGCGGAAGACCGCGAGATCGTGATGAAGTTCCCGCAAGGCGAGATGAAATTCTCGGGCCGCGATTTCCTCACCCACTTCGCGCTGCCGAACTTCTTCTTCCATGTGACGACGGCCTACGGGCTGCTGCGCCACAAGGGGATCGCCATCGGCAAGATGGATTTCCTCGGCGGGGCTTGAGTGGCGGCTCTCTTCTCGTCATGGCCGGGCTTGACCCCCGGCCATGACGAGAAGGTTTACGTCCAAAGTATTAAATCCTATTAATGTGCTTGTATTCCTAGTTCGACACCCTATCTGTTCCTCAGGAAACAAGAGGAACGTTCATGCTCGAGCGAGGCTAGCGCGAGATCAGACAGGTCCGGGTGCGATCTCGCGCGCGCCCGTGCGACACGGGCATGCCTGTTTCCGCCTATCCGGATGGCGGGGCACGTCTCCCGGCTTTCGCAAGGACCGTGGGGTTGCAGCAAAGGTGCTTGTGGTTGGCCGCGCGGCCTTCTTCCTGCCTGCCTGTGCTCAGGACCAGGGCGGACGTCGCGCAGGCGGCGGCCCGCCCTTTTTTGTAGCCCTTCACGCATATTGCAATCGCTGCAGGCCATGACCATGTCGTCTTCATGACCGGAACGCGCATCGTCCCCTGCCCCCATTGCGACACGCTCAACCGCGTGCCGGAGGATCGCGGCGCCGATCAGGGCCATTGCGGCCGCTGCCACCAGTCGCTGTTCGAGGGACATCCGCTCGCGCTCACCGCCGCGCGCTTCGATCGCCACGCGAGCGCGCAACTGCCGCTCCTCGTCGATTTCTGGGCGGAGTGGTGCGGGCCCTGCAAGATGATGGCGCCGGTGTTCGAGAAGGCGGCCAAGGAGTTCGAGCCGCGCGCGCGTTTCGCCAAAGTGGATTCAGACGCCGAGGGCGCGCTCGCCGCACGCTTCAACATCCGCTCCATCCCGACACTCGTCATGATGCATCGCGGCCGCGAGGTTGCGCGGCTGTCCGGTGCGTTGCCGCCCGGTGAACTGCACCGCTGGATCGAATCCCATCTGCCGGCTTGAAGTGCGCCTCAGCGCCAGTGATCGAGTTCGATCCACCAGTCGCCTTCGATATTCTTTTCGAACGAGGCAATACGGGCGCGGCTGTCGAGATAGGTGTTGAGGTCCTTCGGCGGCGGTTCCTTGATCTCGATGATGCGGAACAGCGGCGGACCGTAGCGGTATTTCTTGTAGGACGCGTCCTGGCCGACGCCGGACGACCACACCTCGATCCAGAGCTGGCAGCCGCGCAGATATTTCACGCTCCGCGCGCCGAGCCCATCCAGTTCCGCGATCAGGCGCTTTTCCTCAGCGGCCGGAATCTGCGGCTGGGTCCAGGCCGGATCGCGGTTGATGGTGAGGTCGTAGCGCAGCTTGCACAGCTCGGTGCGCAGCGCCTCGAACGCCTGGCGCTTGGCGGCGAACGCCTCGCGCATCGCCTTGTCGCTGGGCGCATCGTCGCCGCAACCCGCCAAGGCCAGCGCCACGATCGAAAAGAGAACCGCCGGAACAAGTCTCATCGCGGCAATTCCGGTTTCGCCGCCAGACCTTTCCCCAGAGAGGCAACCAGCATACAGATTCCGCCCTTGTCGATCCCGCACGATGCGGAAGCCGCTTCCGCGCCTACCCTATAATATGTCCATGGCTGCGCAACCGGCAGCGGAATGCGCGAGCCGATCCCCGGCTCGCGCCCGCCACAATTGCCGGTCAGTTGTGAGTCGTCGGCGTGACCTTGGTGAAGTCGCCGAGTTGGCAGACCTGATGCGACCGCAACACGCGGATCGTCTGGTGGTCATTGCTGCAGAGTTCGGGGTAGTGCAGCGTGTAGACGAAGCCGTCGAACATCAGACCGTTGCACGGGAACCGCAACGTGTTGCGATAGACCGTCCCGTCCTTCATGCGGAACAGAATGGTCTTGGCATCCACGACGTGTGTGCTGTCGATGTAGTAGGTTTTCAGGCACACATTTTCGGCGGCTTCCGTCCCTGCCGCCACGGGCGTGACGCTGACAGCGCCTAGCGCCATCAAGATAGCCAATTTTGCGATCGTCTTCATGTCGTTCTCCGAAACGTCGCCCCAACGCCTTCATAATTGCGCAAGATGAACGCGGCGACAACAGCGCATAGCCGCAATCTGGCGGTTTGCCTTGACTCATCACGTAACATTGACAGATGGTCCGCCCGCTCTTCCGTATGGAGATAACACCATGCCTGCCGCCGCCAATGCGCCCATTCACATCACTCTGCCAGACGGCAAGACGATGGAATTCAAAACGGGCGTGACGGGCGCGGAAATCGCTGCGTCCATCGGTCCGGGTCTCGCCAAGGCTGCGCTGATTCTGGAAGTCGACGGGTTGCGATGGGACCTGTTCCGGCCCATCGAACACGACGCGAAGATCCGCATCATCACCAGGAAAGACCCCGAGGCGTTGGAGCTGATCCGCCACGACGCGGCACATGTGCTTGCCATGGCCGTGCAGGAACTGTTTCCCGGCACCCAGGTGACCATCGGCCCGGCGATCGATGACGGCTTCTACTACGACTTTGCGCGCAACGAACCGTTCACGCCCGAAGACCTGCCGAAGATCGAAGCCAAGATGCATGAGATCGTGAAGGCGGATCTGCCGACACGTCGCCAAGTCTGGCCACGCGAAAAGGCCATCGAGCACTTCCGCGAGATGGGCGAGACTTACAAGGCCGAGCTGATCGAAAGCATCCCGGAAGGCGAAGACGTTTCGATCTATTGGCACGGCGACTGGCATGATCTGTGCCGCGGTCCTCACTTCCAGACGACGTCGAAGATCGGCGATGCGTTCAAGCTGACCAAGATCTCGGGCGCCTATTGGCGCGGCGATGCCAAGAACGCACAGCTCCAGCGCATCTACGGCACCGCCTGGCGCGACAAGAAGGAACTCGACGCTTACATCACAAGGCTCGAAGAAGCCGAGAAGCGCGACCATCGCAAGATCGGCCGCGATATGGAGCTGTTCACCTTCTCGCCGGACGTCGGCGCTGGGCTTCCATTGTGGATGCCCAATGGCATGGTCATCCGGCAGGAACTTGAGTTCCTTGCGCTGCAGGAAGAACGGCGCGACGGCTACAAGCGCGTGGCGACGCCGCACATCACCAAGGAAGCGCTCTACCTGCGTTCGCGCCACCTGCCCTACTACAAGGACGATATGTATTCGCCGCTCGATATCGACGGCGAGAACTATTACCTGCGGCCGATGAACTGCCCGCACCATCACCTGATCTACGCTGCGACGCGGCACTCCTATCGTGAGTTGCCGCTGCGTATCGCAGAGTACGCACAGGACTATCGCTACGAAGCCTCGGGCGGGTTGTCGGGTCTGATGCGCGTGCGCGGATTCTGCCAGAACGACGCGCACATTTATTGCCGCTACGACCAGGCGAAGGACGAGTTCATCCGCGTGATGCGCCTGCATGCTCGCTACTACGACTTGATGAACATCAAAGAATATTACATGCGGTTCTCGCTGCCCGATCTCGACAAGCTGGAGAAATATATCGACCAGCCGGAGAAGTGGCTGGCGGCCATGAAGATCATCAAGCAGGCAATGGACGAATCCGGCTATCCTTACATCGAGGCCAAGGGCGAAGCGGCGTTTTACGGCCCCAAGGTCGACTTCATGATCAAGTCGGTGATCGGCACCGAGTATGCGATCTCGACGAACCAGCTCGACTTCCTTGCGACCCAGACTTTCAACCTCAGCTATGTCGGCGAGGACGGCCACGAGCATCCGGTATACGTGATCCATCGTGCGCCGCTGGGCAGCCATGAGCGCTTCACCGCGTTCCTGATCGAGCACTATGCCGGCGCGTTCCCGACCTGGCTTGCGCCGGTGCAGGCACGCGTCATTCCCATCAGCGAAAAGGCGGCCGACTACGCCCACAAGGTGGTGGACGCGCTGTTCCAGACGCCGGTCGTGAACGGCACGGCCGGACTTCGCGTCGACATCGATCTCGCCAACGAGCGCATGCAGAAGAAGATTCGCGACGCCCAGTTGCGGAAGATTCCCTACATGCTCGTGGTCGGCGAGCGCGAGGCGGCCGAGGGCAAAGTCTCGGTTCGCCTGCGTTCCGGCAAGGATCTGGGCGCCATGCCGCTCGAAACTGTCATAGAACGGATCAAAAAGGAGGCGGAATCCCGGGTGGATGTGGCCGAATAGCCCTTGCGAATCCGCTCCCGGCTCCTATTCTTACCAAACCAGCAGTCGCCCGCGCGACGCATAGAGGACACACGCCCACGACCATGATCCGAAAGATCGTTTCGCGAGGCAGCCCTCGCGAGATGCGTTTCCATGCGGGTTCACAACAGGAGAGAAAGTCATAGTACCCAGACGTTTCCAGCAGCCCGACAAGGCACCAGCCAAGGACGGGCCTCGTATCAATGAGGAGATTTTCTCGCGCACCATCCTTCTGATCGGAGATGACGGCCACAAATACGGTCCGATCGGCATTGATGAAGCCCGCGCCATCGCCGAAGAAAAAGGCTTCGATCTGGTCGAGGTTTCGCCCGAAGCGAAACCACCCGTGGTCAAGCTCTTGGACTACGGCAAGTACAAATACGAACAGCAGAAAAAGGCCGCCGAAGCGCGCAAGAAACAGAAGGTCATCGAGATCAAGGAGATCAAGATGCGCCCGACCATCGACGACCATGACTACGACACCAAGATGAAGGCGATGCGTCGCTTCTTCGACGAAGGTGACAAGGTGAAGGTCACGCTGCGCTTCCGCGGCCGCGAAATGGCCCATCAGAACCTCGGCATGGAACTGCTCAACCGTGTCCACAAGGATGTGGAGCCAATCGCCAAGATGGAACAATGGCCGAAGATGGAAGGCCGCCAGATGATGATGGTTCTGGCCCCGCGGTGAGGCCTGCCCCTTGAAAGATGCAGGCGCTGGCAGCGATTGCTGCCGGCGCCTTTTTCTTTTGAACGGTGGAGTGCGTGAAATGAAAGTCCAGTCGTTCCTGATGTTCGAAGGCAAGTGCGAGGAGGCGATGAATTTCTACATCGCGCGCATTCCCGGCAGCCGGATCATCGACGTCCTGCGCTATGGGAAGGGACAGCTCGGGGCAGAAGGCTCGATCATGCGGGCGACATTCTGCATCGGCGAGCAGATCGTGGTGTGCAACGACGGCCCGGTGAAACACTCGTTCACCTTCACGCCGTCCTCTTTATTTTTATCCAGTGCGAAACCGATGCCGAGACCGATCGCCTCGCAGCCGCTCTTGGCGAAGGCGGCGCGGCGCTCATGTCGCTTGGCGCATACTGATTCAGCAGCAAATTCGCCTGGCTCAACGACCGATACGGTGTTTCGTGGCAAATGAATCTTGCGTGACGTTAGTCGCCGGACCGGAAAGAAACACGTGTCACTCGCACAGTTCCGTTTGTCGGCGACGCTGCCACACCGTGCACGCGTTCCAATGCGGCGGGAATGCCGGACATCGCCTTGAACACGACACGTCCGTCACGAATTAGGAGTGTGACCTGCGGCGGCTGAACTGCCGCGGTAGCGCCAAATCCGATGGTCGAGAAAAAGCCGTCGACCGGCGCGGCGACCGAACGATCGGAAGACCGGAAAACCATAGCAGCACAGCGGTCACGTGCGTCGATGCAATCCCGGACCGCCGCATCGAGACGGTCGAACTTGACGGAATCGCGCGGCATGAAGTGCTCCAGCACACCAAGATAGGACAACACCTGCGCATTGGCGGAAGTCGAGTCAAAACCGAATCGCACAAGGTGCGAAGCAGGTGTCACGCCCGGCTGGATGCGCGCGTAAGCAACGGCCAGATCCCTGCATGTCAGAAGTTTTGACGGCGACGCGTCGTTCTGGTGCGGCAGAAGCGTCAGCGTTCCGCAGCCGACGAGTGCCAATGCCAAGATCACGAATGCAATTGTTGTGACGTAGCGGAGTGACCCGCTACGCTCATCCACTACCATGTGACCCAACGCCCGTGTTTTATCGTTGTCGAAAGCTAAACAGCTTTCTTTGAATAAGAGAAGCATGCTTCTGGCAAAGGGTACCAAGCGGTGATTACGGATTGACGACGCCATCGCAGCAATCGGCGATTGTAGCGATCTCGCAATTCGCGCCGGTGAGGACGATCGCGACACTCTTGTTATTGACGTCGTACTTTTTGCTCAGAATAGCCGCGAGCGCCGCACTTCCGCCTGGCTCAACGATAAGTTTCAACCTTTGACAGACATAACTTACGGCGGCCTGCAGATCAGTATCGCTGACTGATATTGCGTTTACCAAAAATGTTTTTGCGAGTGCGAATGGAATTCTACCGGGCATCGGCGCCATCAGCGCGTCGGCGAGTGAAGCTACTCCGCCCGGGGCGGCGGTCCGCGCACCCGCAGCGAGCGAGTGGCGCATGCCGTTAAAGCGCTCAGGCTCGACAGCTATCACCTGCGTTCCAGGGCTCGCTTCGGACACCGCGAGAGCAATACCGGTGACAAGTCCGCCGCCGCCGCATGGCGCGAGGATGGCGTCCAGTGTCACCCCGCGCATTCTTGCGTCAGCAGCGAGCTCAAGGCCGACGGTACCCTGACCCGCCACCACCATTGCATTGTCGAACGGTTCGATAAGCGTAGCCCCCGTCCGTTCCACAATCTCGCGCGAGATGGCCTCGCGATCGTCCTTGTAGCGGTCGTAGAAGACGATGTCCGCTCCGAGCCGCCTTGTACCCGCGATCTTGGGCGCCGGCGCGTCCTTGGGCATGACGATAGTCGCCGGGATCGAGAACAGCGCGGCAGCCGCCGCTACGCCTTGTGCATGATTGCCCGACGAAAACGCGACGACGCCATTGGACCGGCGCTCCACCGGGATCTGCAGAACTGTGTTCAGCGCGCCGCGAAACTTGAAAGATCCGGTTCGCTGCAGCGTCTCCAGCTTCAGGAATATCCGAGCGCCCAACCGGTCGTTCAGTTCAGGACTCTCGAACAGCGGCGTATGCGCGGCCCAGGGTGCGATGCGGGCAGCGGCCGCTTCGACGTCAGCGAAGTTTGGAGTGGAGATCGGCATGTCACGTCCCGAAGGTCCACACCATCCTAGAACGGATTCAGCGTCGCGGCCTATGCGCAATACGCATTGGACCCGTGGCGAAGCGCATATCGCCGCACAGCCGATACCTGCAAAAAAAGATTTGGCACCCTTCCGTGCGCCGGACTATGGTCCCGCCGCGCGTCGCTGGGCTCGGGGCGCGAACCTTTTGCTTCGGATCCAACGTCTCGCGAGACTTCTTATGCTGAAGGTCTATCAGCAGCAGAACGGCGGCCTGAAAGGCACTGTCCTTTCGGACGGCGACGTGATTCCGGCAAGCACGATCTGGATCGATTTGTTCGACCCGACGAACGAGGAACGCTTCCGGGTCAACGCCCTTCTGGACGTCGAAATGCCAACGCGCGCGGACATGGAAGAGATTGAGATCTCCAGCCGTCTCTACCAGGAGAATGGCGGAATTTTCCTGACTGCGCTGATCCTTTCGAATGCCGAAACCGATACGCCCGTCGCCGATGTGGTGAGTTTCGTGCTGACCCAGGACAAGCTCGTAACCGTCCGCTACATCGATCCGCAGCCCTTCAAGACTTTCGCCGCGCGCTGCGAACGCGGCACGCCCATCGCGCCACGCGCGGACATGGTGCTCATGTCGCTTCTTGACGTCATTGTCGACCGCATGGCCGACGTGCTGGAGCGCGCCGGAGCGGAGATCGAACTCATCTCCAAGGACATCTTCCAGCCTCCGGAAGGCACGTCCATGCAGTCCAAGGACTTCCAGAACGTTCTGCGCCGTCTGGGCCGCAAGCACGATTTGACGGGCAAAATGCGCGAGAGTCTGCTCAGCTTCAGCCGCGTCCTCTCGTTCCTCGCGTCGGCGATGGAGGGCAGGCCGAACAAGGATGTGCGCACGCACGTCAAGACGCTCACGCGCGACGTGCAATCGCTGCAGGGCCACACTTCATTTCTTGGCGGCAAGCTCAATTATCTGCTCGACGCCACACTCGGTCTGATCAACATCGATCAGAATAACATCATCAAGATTATGTCCGTGGCCTCAATCGTGTTTCTGCCGCCGACGCTGTTCGCCTCGATCTGGGGTATGAACTTCCACTTCATGCCAGAATTAGGTGCCGACATCGGATACCCGATCGCGCTCGTCGTCATCGTCATATCCGGTATTCTGCCTTATGCCTTCTTCAAGCGTCGCGGTTGGCTATAGGCTTCAGACATGCACCACACGAGCCGGGGCATCGCGCTGAAGATCGGCGCCACGCTCGCCTTTTCCCTGCAATATGTTGGCATCAAGCTGGCCGGAACCGTGCCAGTCGGCGAGGTCGTGTTCTTCCGTGCCTTCTTCGCCCTCATTCCGCTGTTCATCCTCTCGACCTACACCGTCGGTCTCGGTCAGATGATCCGCACCGATCGACCCTGGCTTCACCTGGTCCGTTCAGCCGTCGGCTCCTCCGGCATGTTTCTCAACTTCGCGGCGCTTAAGCTGCTGCCGCTTGCCGACATAACCGCTTTCGGCTTTGTTCAGCCGATCTTCGCGGTAGTTCTGGCAGCGCTTGTGCTGAAGGAAGTCATCGGCCCTTATCGCGGAGCAGCGGTCGTCATTGGTTTTGCCGGCGTCGTCCTGATGATCCAGCCACATGGCGGGTTGTTTGCGATCGCGGCGCACGGGCTTTCGGCCGGCGCGGGCCTTGCGCTAACGGGCGCGCTCGGTTCGGCCTTCGTGGTCATCTACATCCGGCAAATGAGCGCCACTGAAAAGAGCGAGACCATCGTTTTTTACTTCATGTCATTTTGCGCAGTGGTGGGCGCGTTGACGATGATCTGGTGGCACGTGCCGCTCACCTGGGCCAATACGACATGGCTTGTCCTCGCCGGTGTGTTCGGTGGCTTCGGCCAGATTGCCATGACGTTCAGCTATCGCTACGCCGAACCGTCACTTCTGGCGCCGTTCGACTACACGTCCATGATCTGGGCAGTCGCATTCGGCTTCCTGATCTTCGGTGAGGTACCAGCACTGTTCGTGCTGATCGGCGCGGCCGTCGTGACGGCGGCCGGCGTGTTCATCGCATTCCGTGAACACCGGCTCGGGCGCGAACTGTCGTCACGTGTCGAGTCGGTTTAACGAAACCCGCAAATCATCCAGTTCGCTGATTAACTCATCACCAAAATAGTAAGCCAGTTCTTCGCGAACGCCGTCATAAAGCGCAGCGCCCTTGCCGCTGCAGATCAGGCTGCCGTCGACTGCCTCGGAGCTTGGCTCGAGAACGCCATGGTCGAATGTCACCGGAAACAACGCGCTCACCATCGGTTTCAGCGTGTGATAGTCGATGTTTTTCTCCAAGCAGTAGGCGTGGATTGTGCAGCCGCGCCCGCTTTGACTGATGAACACGCATTTGCCGTTTCGCACTTGTGTCCGCACATACGAACCGGACGGAAATTCGGTATCGCCGACGACGTCTTTCGTGAACCACTCCACCGGCGAGGCGGCTACGCGTGCCTGAAATGCCGGGCCAAGTGCCAGTAGTCGCTTGGCATTCTCAACATCGATATCGACACCATGATCGCAGCATTGGTCGTGACAAAAGCTGCACGCCATGCAGCGCATGAAGTAGCGCAGCGAAAAGATCGCCGGATCAACCGAATGAATGACTGGCGCTCCTGCACGGCAAACATGGTTGCGCGCGAGTTCGAACCGCCGGCATCAGCGAAGCGAAGCCGCAGTCAAAATGCGGGCGATCAACTCGTCATAGCTCATGCCGGCCTGCGCTGCCGCCGCGGCAAAGCCGGCGTCCGGCGCGATGCCCGGATTGGTGTTGATCTCCAGCACCAGCGGCTCGCCGTCCTTCGTGACGCGGAAGTCGACGCGGGCATAACCAGTGAGATCGAAAATCTCCCAGCACCTCTCGCAAGCACTTTTGAGCTTGGCCGCGAGCGCTGGTTCTTTGGTCTCGACGCCGAAGTGCCTGACGGTCTGCACGGACTCGAACGAGGCGTCGTCCCACTTAGCCGCGTACCCGACGATGCGCGGTCGGTCGGCGGGCCAGGATTCGAACACCATCTCGGCCATCGGAAGCACGGCGGGTCCGTCCGGCCCCTGCAGGACGGCGATGTTGAACTCGCGGCCGTCGACGAATGCTTCGGCGAACCAGCGCCCGCCATGCTTGAGGTAGCAATCTGCGGCACGGACCTTCACCTTCTCTTTGCCGGTGACGACGCAGCCATCGTCAAGACCGTAGGACGCGTCTTCCAGCGCCGACTTCACGATGTAGGTGGCGTCCTTCAAGCCGCGCCAGGCCTGCGGCTCGGTCCAGTCGGGCGTGGCGATACCGGCTTCGCGGAGCTTGCGCTTGGTCAGCGGCTTGTCGTTCGTAGTGGCCATCGCGATCGCATCGGCGCCCGTGAACACTGCGCCACAATCGTCGAGCATGCGCGGCGCAATGGGCGCGTGCTGGCCGAGACCGTTGATGCCTTCCACGAGATTGAAGACGACATCCGCATTCGCGCTGTCCATCAACCGTTCAAAACGCTCCGGATCGCTGGTGAAGGCTGCCAACGAAACCTCATGGCCCTGCATCTTGAGCGCAGCCGCCACCGCGTCGGCCGCTATCAGCGTGTCGACTTCATCGGGCGGCGCATTGGGCGCGACATCGGAGTGGAGAACCAACACATTCATCTCATGCCACCCGGCGGGCAGCGAGCGCGGGATAACGCTTCAGAAACGAGTCCATGATCTTTCCAATCAACTGCTGATAGGAAACGCCTTCACGGGTCGCGATGAAGCACATGTCCGAGTACTCTGGCCGCAGGCCTGCGAGCGGATTCACTTCGATGAAATGCGGCTTGCCATTTGCGTCGCACCGTATGTCGATGCGGCCGCCGTCGCGGCAACGCAAAGCCCGCCAAGCCGCGAGCGCAACTGCGCCTGCCGCCTTCGCATCGGCCGGCGGCGCGCCGACAATGTCGACCTTGTCTTCCCAATATTCCTTGTTCTCAAAGCCATAGCCGTCGCCGACATAGTTGGCCTTTTTCACGATCTCGCTGACACCGAGAACAGTGGCGTCGTCGCCCGTCCCGGTGATGGCGACCGTGAATTCGCGGCCCGGAAGAAATGTTTCGACCAGCACGGGTTGGCGGAATTTCTGTAGCAGATTGGTAGCGGTGCGTTTCAGCGCGGCGGCGTCGTCAACCTTGGAATTGGCGTCGATGCCCTTACCCGAGCCTTCGGCCACCGGCTTCAGAAAAAGAGGATAGGCGAGCGTCATCTTGGCTACGTCCTCGATCTTCTCGATAACGGCGAAATCGGTCGTCGGCACGCCGCAATCGCGCACCACACGCTTGCACAGGGACTTGTCGAGCGTCAGCGCCATCGTGAGCGGGTCTGAAAAAACGTAGGGAATGTCGTACGCCTCAAGCAGCGCGGGCACCTGCGCCTCGCGTGAGATGCCTTTCAGCCCTTCGCAAAAATTGAACACGCCGTCCCAGCGCTCGCCCGCCGCCAGCCGCTCGGCCAGCTTCTTCATGCCGCCGATAAGGTTGGGCACGAAGCCGAGGCTGGAAAGCGCATCGCACAGCGCCGCGATGGTGATCTCGCTGTCGAACTCGGCGGTCTCCTCCTCGCCATAACCCATGGCAAGGTAGTCGGACCGGAGGTCATAGGTGACCCCGATGCGCATGCCGATACGTCCTTTGCTTACTCGGCCGCCAGCCGGACCTTCTTGTCACGGCCCAACGTACCGCCGGGATCGGGGTAGCGATACACATCACCCTCGAAATTGCGCAACAGCAGGTCGTCGCCGTCGCGACCCACCACGAAATCCGGCGCAATCTGGATCTTGCCGCCGCCCCCGGGTGCATCGACTGCAAAGATCGGCGTCGCATAACCCGTGGTATGGCCACGCAGGCCCTGAATGATCTCCAGGCCTTTTTCGACTGTCGTGCGGAAATGGGCGGAGCCGCGGATCGGATCGCACTGATAGAGATAGTAGGGCCGCACCCGGCGCTTCAGCAGGCCCTGCATCAGCGGCTTCATGACGGCGATGTCGTCGTTAATGCCCTTCATGAGCACCGTTTGGCTGCCGAGCGGAATTCCGGCATCGGCGAGGCGGGCCGTCGCCTCTGTCACCTCGGCCGTCAGCTCGTTGGGATGCGTGAAGTGAATGCTCATCCACAGCGGATGATGCTTTTTGAGGATCGAGACCAGGTTCTTTGTGATGCGTTGCGGGAGGACGGCTGGTATCTTGGTGCCGATGCGCAGAAATTCGATGTGCTTGATGGCGCGCAGTCGCCCGAGAAGCCAGTCCAACTTGTCGTCGCCGAGCGTCAGCGGATCGCCGCCGGACAGGAGCACGTCGCGGACCTCGGTGTGCTTCTCGAGATAGGCCAGCGCCTGTTCCCACTGCCGGGTCGAGAACTGGTACTCACCGCCCGGATTTCCGACGACACGGGCGCGCGTGCAATAGCGGCAATAAGTCGAGCAGGTGCCCGTCGTCAGAAACAAAACACGGTCGGGATACCGGTGCACCACGCCGGGTGCGGCGGTGTCATGGTCCTCGGCCAGGGGATCGTCTTCTTCCCCTGTTCCGCGGAGATATTCGTCTGCCGTCATGATGTGCGTGCGGCGCAGGGGCTCGCGCGCATCCTTCAGGTCCATGAGACTTGCGTAGTACGGCGTTATGCCCACGGGCAGCGAGCCCGTGTGCTTTTTCACCGCCTGATATTCGTCGTCAGAGAGATGGAAAACCCGGGCCAAGTCGTCGAGGGTGCGGATACGGGCGCGCATTTGCCAGCGCCAGTCATTCCATTCGGCCATCGACGTGCCGGGGTAGAATTTCCTGTAGAAGACTTTGGTGTCGGGATTTACGGGGAAGCGGAGGGCTGCCTTCTTCGCGGGTGCCGCGGCGGCTGCTGCTTGGGTCGCTTCCTGGAGTTGGGGGCGGGCGTCCTGCTTTGAGCGGAGCGACCGAAGCGGAGGTTTGGCTTCACGCCCCCGCGCTATCTGGAGACTCATCGTCCTATAAGACGCTCCGAAGTTGCCGCCCACGCGAAAGCCCCAACGACTCCCCATCAACGGGTGCAACAACGTATCGATATTTAGTGCCTTCTCTCCACTCGTCAAGTGAAACCGGACGCAGGGCCGTCGAGGCGCGTCCTCGTTCGAAGTGAGCACAATCTAATATGAGGGGCGGCAGAGGACAGCTCTCGTCCGTTCTGGAGGATCCTCCTGCCGCTTCTGGCGTGCATTCGAGCATTGTTCGACGGGCATTAAATCAATTGCGCGTAGTTACGATCGCAGAGAGGCGTCGCGCGCGTCGTCTCGGCGATGACGGCGTCCGATCTCCCTGTTGCAGCCGAGGCACGGTTACTGAGAACCGCACGAGGCTGTCGGGGGATGGGGGCCAGCTCTCTACTCGGCGGGCGGCTCGGTGATGTCGTGGGTCGCGGTCACGCGGTAGATCGTGATGTGCACCTTGCGGCCCCGAGAATAGTTGTACCCAGACAGTTCATCGACCTTGGTCGCGTCTGTCTCCAGTTCCGCCAGATGCGCAAGAAACGCCGACTGCTCGCTGTCTTCGACAAGTGCGAGACCGCCCTGGCTTGCGCCCACTTCGGCGGCACCGGGCCCGTTCGTGAGGCGAGTATCCTTGCCCAGCAAGAAGACAAGGCTCGGCTCGGTGTAGCCGGCAAGCGCGGGCGGAGGATCGCCGGGACGCGCATCTTTCGCCACCAACGCCGCCGCATGGGGGCTGATCCAGAGTTCGGTCAGCCGCGGCCCAGCGCCTGCCGACATCGCAGGATAGATCGTGAGGACTGACAACATGGCCAGGCCGGTTGCGATGATCGGCGAGCGCCAGAATTGCGCGACGAGGGCGCCGGCGCCGAGCAGACCGGCGATGGACGCGGCTGTAACCAGCCACCAAGTCGAACCGGCACCGTACAATCGCGGCAGCAGGATAGGTGCGACGACCAGTGCCGCGAGGCCCAGCAGAAATTGGACGAGCGCGAGATAGAACAGTCCCTGTTGCCAGCGTGGCGGGTTTTCCTCGCGCGGAGCCAGCGCCCAGACCGCGGCGAGGATCGCGAGCGCCGGATACACAGGCAGCACGTAGTGCGGAAGCTTGGTCGGGACGAGCTCGAACATCACCCAGGACGCACCGGACCAGGCGAGCAGGAAACGTATCGACGGATCGGCGTGCTTGCGGATGGCGGCGCCGAGACCGGGGGCGAGGAACAATACGGCCGGCCAGAAACTGATGCTCAGCACTGCGAGGTAGTAGCCCGGCCACGCGCCGTGCTCTTCCTGCCCGCCGGCAAGCTTGGCGGCGAAGTCGTCCCCCAGGGACTGCTGATAGAACTGCCCATGACTTGCGAGCGATATCGCTATCGCCCAGGGTGCGACGATGGCAAGCGCAAGCGGCACGCCCCACAGAGGCTTCAACGACTTCAGCCAGCGCCATTCGCGGTCCCAGGCGACGAGCGCGATGACCGTGACGATGCAGACGGCCGGGACTACAGGGCCCTTGATGAGGATGCCCGCGGCGAAGGCGGCCCAGCCGGCGAGAACAAGACGGTTGGAGAGCGCCGGGCGTTGCGGATCACGCCCGGCCAAATAAGCGCGCAGCAGCACACCCATCGCACCGAGCGAGCAGGCGAGCTGCACGGCATCCGTCGTAGCGATGGTGGACTCGGCGGTCAGCAGCAACGTCATGCCCAACAGGGCCGCTCCGAGCCACGCCTCCTCCGCCGAGGCGAAGGCCCGCGCGCACCAGAAGGCGAGCAGGACAGCCAGAAGACCGCCCAGGAGCGATGGAAGACGGTAGGTCCAAATGTGGCTTCGGTCGCCGAGACCGGTGAGCGCGGTCGCCGCTGCCTGAAGCCAGTAGATGCCGACCGGCTTCTTGTAGCGCGGCACATGGCCGAACCGGATGTCGACAAAGTTCCCGCTCTCGAGCATTTGGCGGGACGATTGGGCAAACCGGCTCTCGTCGCGGTCTAGAGGCGGCAGGCTGAGCAAGCCCGGCGTCCAGAGCAGCAGGAACAGCAGTCCCAGCGTCGCTCCCGGCCTTCCGGCCAGCCAGGACAGTGTCCTTCCCGGCCAGGCTAGCGCAGGCGGAGCGACGGGAACGGGTGGCGCTGCGTCCTCACTCATTTCGACCGTCTTTTGATTCGGTCGGCTGGGAGGCTAAGAAGCGGCAAAGGGACCATCCTGGAAGAAGCCTGTTTCTTGTCGGCGCAGGCCTGTATAAGGCGCGCGGTCGGCATTCGCACGCGCGCAATCATTTGCCGGGGCGGGATGACCGGACGGCGGCCACTCTAATTCACGACGGGATCGAACGGAACCTCAGCATGGCGGTCGGGATATCCGTGGTCGTCCCCGTCAAGGACGAAGTCCAAAACGTGGCGCCTCTGGCCCGCGAGATCGCCGCCGCAATCGCAGGCGAACCGTCGGCGGAAATCATCTTCATCGACGACGGATCAAGCGACGGCACGGGTGAAGCGCTCAAGGCGCTCAAAAAGGAAATCCCCTCGCTGCGCATCATCCAGCATGCCCGCAATCTGGGCCAAAGCCGTGGCATCCTCACCGGTGTCCGCGCGGCGCGGTCCGAGATCATCGTCACGCTCGACGGCGACGGACAAAACGACCCCGCCGATATTCCCAAGCTGCTCGCGGTCCTGCGCAACGATCCCGACGCGAAGAACATCGGCGTCGTTTCCGGTGTCCGCGCAAAGCGCAGGGACACACTCAGCCGCCGGCTGGCGTCTCGCATCGGGAACGGCATACGCGCGCGGCTTCTGAATGACGGCGCGACCGACACGGGATGCGGTCTGAAGGCCTTTCGCCGCGACGCGTTCCTCGCCCTTCCCTATTTCGATCACATCCATCGCTTCATCATCACGCTGATGATGCGCGACGGCTATGGCGTGCGGTTCGTTGAAGTGAACCATCGCGAACGCGCGCATGGCGCATCGAAATACACCAACTACAACCGCATGCTGGTGAGCGTGAACGACCTCTTAGGCGTACGCTGGCTGCAACGCCGCTATCGCGGCAAGACCGAGGCGAAGGAAATCTGATGGGGTTCCTGCAACATCTCTACCTTCTCGCGGCCCGAAATGAATACGACACGATTTGGATCGGAATCGGCTTTCTTGGTCAGGCTGTGTTCGGCGTGCGCTTTCTGATCCAGTGGCTGCGCAGCGAACAGGCTGGACACAGCGTAGTCCCGATCGCGTTCTGGTATTGCAGTCTGCTCGGCGGACTCATCAGCTTTTCCTATGCTGTTCACCTTCACGCCTGGCCGCTGCTGATAGGTCAAGGCATGCCGATTCCGATTTACGTGCGCAATCTTTACATGATCTACCGAGACCGAGCCCGGAACGCCGAACGGGCGGGGGCATAGGCGAACCGCCACCACGCGCCTGCCCCTTTTTCACCTCAATATGCTACAAGCGTCGCGAGGTCCGCATTCCGGTCCAGGGGAGGAAATTCAATGCTTCGTTTGTTTCCGCTGCTTCTGTTGCCCGTCATTCTCTACAACCTGATCGCCCTGGGCGGCGGCATGATCCTGCACCACGACATCCAGGACATGCTGAGCTACAATCACGCGCTCACCATCACAATGTTCTCCGGAGACCAATGGAAGTTCAGCTTCGGCGACTTTTTGATTCTGATGACGCTGGCACTGCTGTTCATCGAAGTCATAAAGGCCACCCGCACGACCTCTCGCGAGATCATCAATCACGGCCTTTCGATGCTGATCTTTGTCGTGGCTCTGATCGAATTCATCGTCGTGAAGGGTTTCGCCTCGACGCCGTTCTTTTTCATCCTTGTCATGACGCTGTTCGACGTGGTGGCGGGTTACACGATTTCGATCGTCGCCGCCGAGCACGATCTGGGCCTGGGCAAGGCCGGCACGGACTAGGTATTCGGCAGATTTCGGAGCTGCAGGCGGTCCGAAAAGGGTGCCCGTTTGCTTTTGGGTCCCAGCCGCGATATTCCGCGCCCCTCCCCTTCGATGCCCAGCTTCGGAGGCTCCCGGACAGGTGGCCGAGTGGTTTAAGGCGCACGCCTGGAAAGTGTGTAACGGTTAATAGCCGTTCGAGGGTTCGAATCCCTCCCTGTCCGCCATAACTATGTAGCATCTCGGTTTTCACCGCGGAGTTGCCCGGTGAAGGAACGAGCCCAAAGACTTGGCGGCAACGGCGCTGGCGAAACGTCTCTCCTGCACGCGGCGCCGAAGTTCGGCGCAAACCCGCTAGTGAATCGATGCGATCCGAGCGCGGTGATTCGGCGCCGACGACGCGGCAACGCTGCTGAGAAATTCTGCGACGAACGGCGTTGCGGGCGCGTTGCGCAGATTCGCGGCGGCGCCGACTTGCTCGATCCGGCCCTGGTTCATTACCGCCACGAGATCGGCAAGCTCTAGCGCCTCTTCCTGGTCATGGGTCACGAAGATTGTGGTCAGTCCAAGCCGGTCATGCAGATTGCGCAGCCAGATGCGCAAATCCTTGCGCACGTTTGCGTCCAGCGCACCGAAGGGCTCGTCAAGCAGCAGCATGCGCGGCTCGATGGCAAGTGCGCGCGCCAGCGCAACGCGCTGACGTTGGCCGCCGGACAATTGGCTGGGATATCGGCTACCAAGACCATCGAGCTGCATCAGCGCGAGGAGTTCCTCGACGCGGCGGCGGATTTCTGCTGTGGCCGGACGCTGGGCTCGCGGACGCACTTCGAGGCCGAACGCAATGTTCCTGGTCACGGTCATGTGCTTGAAGAGTGCATAGTGCTGGAACACAAAGCCGGCCTTTCGCTCACGTGCGGGGATTGTCAGCCAGTCCCGGCTTTCAAAGGCGACATGGCCGAGATCGGCATATTCGAGACCGCCCAGAATGCGCAGCAGTGTCGTCTTACCGGACCCCGATGGCCCCAGCAGCGCCAAGAACGTGCCGGTGGGAGCCGTGAGGCTGACACCTTTCAATGCCTCGAAGCGACCGAACTGCTTGGTTATTTTTTCGATCACGAGCGACATGTCTTGCTCCGTCAATGGTGGTGGACAGCGGCGATTTCATCCGCGTAGCGCCATTCCAGAACGGATTTCAGAGTGAGCGTCACCAACGCGAGGAGCGCCAGAAGCGACGCAACCGCAAATGCACCGACATATTGATAGTCGTTGTAGAGCGCCTCGATGTGCAGCGGCATGGTGTCCGTGAGGCCTCGAATGTGACCGGAGACGACGGAAACGGCGCCGAATTCACCCATCGCTCGCGCGTTACACAAAAGCACGCCGTAGAGCAGTCCCCATTTGATGTTAGGCAAAGTGACGCGCCAGAAGGTGCTCCAGCCGGTGGCGCCCAAGGAGGCTGCCGCTTCCTCTTCGTCACGCCCTTGATCGCTCATTAGCGGGATGAGTTCGCGCGCGACGAACGGACAGGTCACGAAGATGGTCGCCAGCACGATGCCTGGCAGCGCGAAGATGATCCGGATGTCGTGGTCGCGAAGCGTTTCGCCAAGCCAGCCCTGCAATCCGAACACGAGCACATAGATCAGACCAGACACGACGGGCGATATCGAGAACGGCAGGTCGATCAGCGTGACCAGAAAGCCCTTGCCACGGAAATCGAACTTGGCGATCGCCCACGAAGCGGAAATCCCAAACGCCGCATTCAACGGCACCGCTATCGCCGCCGTGATCGCCGTGAGTCGCATGGCGGAAAGTGCATCGGGCTCCTTGATGGCGGCCCAAGCAATGGAGAGTCCTTCGCTGAACGCTTCCTTGAACACGGTCACCAGCGGCAGGATCAGGAATGCGCCAATGAACGACAGCGCCAACAGTGTCAGGCCCCAGCGGAACAGGAGATGATCTTCAGTCGGCGCACGCGGTCTTAAGAGAGGTTTCATCGCCGCGACGCCGTCCAGGCCTGCAATGAATTCAGCGTCAGAAGCATTGCGAAAGAAAGCGCCAGCATCATCACGCCGATGGCCGCCGCGCCGGCGTAATCGTTCTCGTTGAGTTTGATGATGATCAGGAGCGGTGCGATTTCCGAAACGCCTGGGAGATTGCCGGCGATAAAAATCACCGATCCATACTCGCCCGCCGCACGCGCGAAGGCCAGCGCAGCACCCGTGAGCAACGACGGTGCGAGCATCGGCAAGATGACGCGGCGAATTGTCTGAAACCGCGTCGCGCCCAGCGTGGCAGCGGCTTCCTCCGCCTCCTTGTTGAGCTCGACGAGAATCGGCTGCAGCGTCCGCACGACAAACGGAAGCCCGATAAAAGTCAGTGCCATGATGACACCGAGCGGCGTGTAGGCGACGGTGATGCCCAGGCCCTGTAGCGGCTGGCCGATCCACCCGTTGCGCGCGTATAGCGCGGACAGTGCGATACCGGCCACGGCCGTCGGCAGCGCGAACGGCAGATCCACTACGGCGTCGAGCAATCTCTTGCAGGGAAAGCGATAGCGCACGAGCACCCATGCCACGATCAACCCGAAGACTGAGTTGATCGCCGCAGCGATCAGCGCGGCGCCAAACGAAAGCTTCAGCGCATGAAGAACACGCGGATCGCTGAGCACGGCCCACAATCCGATCCAGCCGATCTCCCAGGGCCGGATCACAAGTGCCGCAAGTGGGACCAGAACAATGGCCGACAGGTAGAATAACGTGAACCCAAGTGACAGCCCGAAACCGGGCAACGCACTCGGATTGCGCCATCGAACCATGGGGACAGTGGTGGCAATGCTCATTGGCCGGGCTTGTAGATCTGGTCGAAGACACCCTTGTCGGCGAAGTAGCGTCGTCTGCGCCTTTTGCCAATCGCCGAACGTTTCGGCGAAATTGTAGAGCGTGATCTTCGGGAAATCGGCCGCGTGCGCTCGCTAGCACCGCCGGATCGCGCGAGCGGTAAAAGTTTGCCGCTTCGATTTCCTGCGCCTGCTTGGTGTAGAGGAAGCCCAGATACGCTTCGGCCACGGCGCGCGTCTTGTGCCGATCGACATTCTTGTCGACCACCGACACGGGCGGCTCGGCCAGGATCGACGCCGGCGGATAGACGATCTGGAACTGATCGCCGCCCTGCTCCATAAGCGCCAGATGCGCCTCGTTTTCCCACGACAGCAAGACATCGCCGATGCCGCGCTGTGCAAACGTTGTCGTCGAACCGCGCGCACCCGTATCGAGGACAGGAACGTGGTGATAGAGCGCAGCGACGAAAGCCTTAGCCTTGTCCGCATTGCCGCCCGGCGCCTTCAGCGCATACGCCCAGGCCGCAAGAAATGACCAGCGCGCACCGCCCGACGTTTTCGGATTGGGCGTAATGACCTGCACACCCGGTTTGATGAGGTCCGGCCAATCCTTGATCTTCCAGGGATTTCCCTTGCGCACAAGGAACACAATCGTCGACGTGTAGGGCGTTGCGTTCTGTGGCAGGCGGGTCTGCCAGTTCTTTGCAATGAGTCCCTTCTGCGCAATCGAGTCGATGTCGTAGGCGAGCGCAAGTGTGACGACATCCGCGTCAAGACCGTCGCCGACGGCGCGTGACTGTGCACCCGAGCCGCCATGCGACTGATTGATGGTTACGTTGCCGCCATGCTTCGCCTTCCAATCGGCGGAAAAGGCGGCGTTGATCGCCTTGTAGAGCTCGCGCGTCGGATCGTAGCTGACGTTCAATAGTGTAAAGTCGGCGGCCTGCGCGGTGCTTCCCATAAACAATGCTGCAGCGAGCAGCGCAGTCAGAAAACGGGGCATTTGAGGGAAACTCCGTTGCTTGATCTCGAAGCGTTCACAGCGAGATTTGGGTGCGGACCGCAACGGTCGACAGATTTTGTCCGTCGTTCAGCGTCGGCAGAATAGGCGTGCCAGATGTCGTCACCGTCGCAGGCGACTGAAAGCGGCTGACTTGGATATATTGATAGGCGAACCCGAACTTCACGAAATTGTTCGGATACCAGTTCAGTTCTGCCGTCAGGATACGCTGGTCGCCACCGCGCTCCGTATTAAAGTAAGTGTACGTCCGGTTGGTCGCGCCGGTCCACGCGGTGATGACGTTGGACGCGTCCAAAACATGGCTGTTTAGATTCAGATCGCTGAATCGGCCCGCGATTTCGAACGCCCCCCAGCCACTATCTTCGCCGAATCCAAACGGCCTTAGGACTTTTGGTGCAGTGAACGCCCCGTTCGCAACGCTGTACGGCTTCTGCTCGCCGGTCGGGAACCAGCTGGCCTGGACGTACCACGCGCTGAGGCTGTTGTCGCTCGGATGAACAATCTGCGTCGCACTTGTCGACGAACTGCTGAACGCCTTAAAGGCAACCGGCGCGCGCTCTACGTTGAAGCCGTAATAACCGGCCTGCGCATAAACATTGTCGATATTGCCGGCGGCTTCCAGACCCCATTGCGCAACTTGGCGGGTCGGCAATGCACCGGTATTCGCCAACTTGATACCGTTGGAATCAATTGTCAGCTCCGGTGGATCGGACAGCGTGACGCTGTTGAGCGCGGTCGCACCCGGCGTGTTGGAGAGATTCGGAAGACCGTTCGAAACGGCGTCCGGCAGCTTGATGACATAAGTGCCGTTCACGCCGACGACCAGATTTATATCGGCATCGTGCCACACACGGTCTGAAAGTCGCCCGACGAGCGACTGCTGCTCATCGAACACAGCCGAGTCCTGAACCTTTGCGCCGGTATAGGACAGCGCGCCGAACAGCTCATTGCCCGTGTACAGTACGGACACCGCATCGCGCCCGTCGCCACCGGCGACATTACGCTGCAGGTCGGACGGCGCATTGCGTTCGAGGAAGATCGTATCGCCGGCCGACGTGCCGTCTTCGATATTGGCCGGTGGCGGAAATGCACCAATTCGGAACGCGAAGGGATTGAGTCCGTCATATTGGACATAGACGGACTGGATGTGTCCTGGCGTTTCTGTGCCGCCGCTGCCGCCAAAATCGAAATTCAGGTTGTAGGACCAGTCGCCGAAGGCCTTGCCCTGAATACCGAGAAAGACGCGGCGGAAATTTGTGCCGCTCGAAAGATCGGGGCCATAGGCAGCAGGCAACGCGGCCGCGGCAGCACTCTGGGAGTAGTACCCCCAGTCGAGCTGGGCGAGCGCGCGGATAGCGACGCTGAAATTTCCATCAGATGTCGTGAAGGTCGGCCGGCCGTTGTCGAGCTTAACCTGCACCAGCCCGCCAATCTGGCGGTTGACGTCGCCGTACTGGTCGCCCTGGCTGCGCTTCAGATCGCCCAGTTGCGCATTGACACCGTCGAGCTCCTGTTCAAGCGCCTTTAGGCGGTCTTGCGTGCTGCTCGAAGCATCCGTCGCGGCGTTCGCAACGTTTGACAGCACAATGCTGGCGGTCCCGGCCAGAAGCAGCGCCGCCAGACTGCGCACTCGAATTCTCATATCGCATTCCCCGGTTGATACGGCGCCGTCTGCGCCAACCCTCAGGGGTCATGATTCCGCTTTATCTATACCTAGTCAATAGGAATTACGTAGAATAAATACAGCGGGATTCGTAGTAATTCTCCGTGACCCGATTTGTGGAATTACAGAGGTTTTGCGGAACGCACCTGAGCGCCTACGCCCAGCCGGCCTTGCGCGCAGTGACCACGGCCTGAGCCAGATTGCGCGACTCCAGCACCGCTGCCGTTGCATCGCGTGCGGCCAGCAGCACCTTGCGGATGGCGCAAGTCGCCTCGTCCACGCAGTCTTCGCACTTGTGATAGGCCGTCACGCTCACACAAGGTGCGAGCGCCAAAGGGCCGTCGATGACGCGAATGACGTCGGCAAAGCTTATGTCCTTGGGATTCTTCCCGATAAGATAGCCGCCGGCGCGGCCGCGCTGACTGTGCACGATCCCTCGCTTCTTCAACTCTAGAAGAATTTGTTCGAGAAACTTTCGCGGCACCCGTGCGTTTTTTGCGATGTCCGCGATTTGCATGGGTTCGTCCCCGCCATGCTCAGCGAGTACGATCAGCGCATGCAATGCGTAGCGAGCCTTTTGGGACAGCATGGCGCAATCCTAATCCTGATCAGCGCTATGGACTTTCGGAGGATTCAGCCCCCGACACAAGTGCCGAGAGATGCGCCAATTCTGGCGTTGCGCGATCCGCAATTTTTTAGTCCACATGACCGCGGGCATGAACGCTCATTTCGTTTCCGCAAATAGACTGCTGGAATTTCGTGACTGATTTGCGTTTTGCCAGCCGAGTTTTTTTGGAGTTGGCGAACCTTCAGCCGTTCGGCAGGTGAACTGAACTAAACGCCGCAACTTCCGAGCCACCTCGACTCGACCACGCTGTCCCTACGTAACCCTCGAATGGCTGTCCGGTTGATCAATCGGGCTCGGCACCGCACAGTCCGGCCGCAGTCCGCACACAGAGCTCAGGGAGATTGCGATGAAAGTCTGGGAAATTCAGAACGCCTACGGAATCGAGAATTTGCAGTTGGCTGAAAAGCCCGAACCGGTTCCTGGCCCGGGACAGATTGTCGTGACCATGAAATCGGCGTCGCTCAACTATCGCGATTTGTTGACGGTGATCGGCTATGGCGGAGGGTTCCCGTTGCCGCTCATTCCCTTCTCCGACGGCTCTGGCGTAGTGTCAGCGGTCGGCGCCGGCGTGTCGCGCGTCGCGGCCGGCGACAAGGTATGTCCGCTGTTCTTTCAGTCCTGGTTTTCCGGTCCCGTGACCGCGGAGAGCCGCAACAAGCCGCTTGGCGGCCCGCTCTCCGGCGTGCTGCAGCAGAAGATGCTGCTCGATGCCGACGGGGTTTCGAAATTCCCCGCCCATCTTTCGTTTGAAGAAGCGGCTACTCTTCCCTGTGCCGCCTTGACCGCCTGGCGAGCGATCGCGATCGAGGCGCCGGTCGGTCCTGGCAACACCGTGCTTGTACAAGGCACCGGCGGCGTCTCGATTTTTGCGCTGCAATTCGCCAAGGCGCGCGGCGCAACGGTTATCGCCACGTCCAGCAGCGACGAGAAGCTGGAGCGCGCCAGAAAGCTCGGCGCCGATCACACCATCAACTATAAGAAGACCGAAGACTGGGGACGCGCGGCGCGCGAGATGACTGGCGGGCGTGGCGTCGATGTCGTCGTCGAAGTTGGCGGAGAGAACACTTTGAATCAGTCCTTCGATGCAGCGCGCGTCGGCGGCAGCATCGTGGTGATCGGCGTGCTTGGCGGCTTTTCAAGTCCGGTGATGATCCCCGTCGTGTTCGGCAAGAACCTTCATATCCACGGCATTTCGGTCGGCAGCCGGGAGCAATTCGATGACATGGCCGCCCATATCACCAAATGGAAACTCAAGCCGGTTGTCGACCGGACGTTCCCGTTCGCCAAAGTGCCGGACGCATTGCGCTTGATGCAGGCCGGCGGGCATTTCGGAAAAATCGCGATTGGCTACTGAACAGGCTTGCCGTCACGTTCGACAGTGACGCTGGTTGCGGTGAGCAGGTTGGCGGCATCCGCCGTGACAAAGGCCGATACGATAGCGCGCGGCAGCAGCAACGTCGTGTCGCCGTTGGTCAGCGCAATGATCGGAACACCACGTGCAATGAGGAGGTTGGCAGTCCCTGTGCAGCCCCAACCGCCGGCGGGCGCACGACCCGCGCAGCCATCCGCACCCTCGGCGCCAGCGCCATGAAAGCTCAATGTAAGTGTTCCGCCAGCCGGCGTGGATGAAACGGCGCCCACGGTCCCGTTGGTGACAATGCGCGCTGGATTTGACTCCATCGGATATTGCCCCTCGCCATTGCCTTGCATCCCAGTCGAAAAAACTCGGATTGCCTGAGCGTGCAACTTGTCGTCAGCACCTTTCAGCGCCAGCGTGGCAACAAAGTTGCCGGCCTTGATATCCGCGAGAGACATTGTCTGGCTATGGACAATGCGCGTCATAGGTTGAAAACCGATCACGACTGTCTTCCCGCTATCCGCCTTTAACGTGAGGTGCTGACCGTCGAATGTCTTGACGACGCCATGCACGCGAGATGGCACCGGGTCGGCGAACGCCGCTCGAATTTGAAGCACGCCGGCTGCAAGGCAGATGGCAAACAGCACGGCGTGCTTCATTCGAACCTCAATGACGGGGTTTCATGAACTTTAGGATGAACTCATCGGTGTGATGGCGTATGGACGGATCGAACACAAGCTTGTCATGCGGATCCTTCGGATTGCGCAAGATATTGCTTTCGCCAACCAGCTTGAACCCGGCAGCCAGCACTTCCTGCTTCACCGTCGCTTCGTCGATGCGGTGCAACGTTTCGGTGTCGCGCAGTCCCGAACCTGCTGCCGCCGCGTGATCGAGAATAATGTAGAGGCCGCCGGGCTTCAAAGCTGTAAACACCGCCTTGTTGATGATGGCAAGGTCAGCAGGCTTGGCAAAGCTGTCATGCAGATCGTGATAGTTCTGCGACGTCCAAACCACGTCCAACAACTCAGGCGCGGCTAGTGAATTGATGGGTGCGTCGATTGCCGAGACGTTTTTGTATTCAGTGGCCACAGCCTTGATCGGTGCTGGCTTGCCTTTGTTAAACGCATCGAACTCGGTGGGCTGATAGGAGTAGACATAGCCTTTGTCGCCGACGGCCTTGGCGAACAGGCGCGTGAAGTAACCGCGGCCGGGGATGAGATCCATCACCTTCATTCCGGGTTTGATACCGGCAAAGGCGAGCATGTCTGACGGCAGGCGCTCTTCATCGAGCTTCTTGTCTTCATCTGGCCGTGCCGTGTCGTCGATGGCAGCGGTGACATAGGCCGGTGTCGTGTGCGCCGCGATCGCATCGGGTGCGCCAAGTGCAGCCACGAATCCGGTAGCCAAAATAAAAATACGCTTCATTCCAATCGTTCCCTCTCCTGGATCGGCCGCAGACTAGACTGAAGGACGCGGCGTTGCATCATGTCGATTGTCCAATAAGCACATCGCAGCATCACGGTGCGGTGAGTTCCACACTCACGAGTCAGGCCTTCAAGGCTCCGCGAACCAGCGCGCTATAGAGATATTTCGTAAGCCCCGATGGGCGATGGAGACCAAGGCGCGTCAAGGCTTCGCTTTCGTCCGTACCCATTCCCGAGATCGCGAGGCGAACCAATTCCAGCGGCCCCGAACCCTGCAGCCGCGCCAGCGCCGGGATCAGCCGCTGTTCAAGCGGCGTGAAATCGGTTCCGAAGGGAAATACCGGCAGCAGGCCGCGTTCGCGTAGTGGCAAAAGAGCTTCTTCGATGCGGTTGGGGTGATTTTCACGATGTGCCGCCGGAATTTCATAGGTCTTCGCGATCTTCCCAGCGTCCTTTGCACGCCGCAATAACCCGTCCTGAAAGCGGGAGTCGGTGATCGAAAGCATCGCGGCCGCCACATGCTCGTCGCTCTTGCCGCGGAGATCGGCGATGCCATATTCGCTGACGACGATGTCGCGCAGATGTCGCGGAATGGTCGTGTGACCATAAGACCAGCGCACATTCGATTGCATCTTGCTGCCTGCACCGCGCGTTGCATTAATCGCAAGAATGGAGCGCGCGCCGGGAAGCGCAAAAGCCTGCTCGACAAAATTGTACTGGCCTCCCACACCGCTGACCACGCGCCCATCTTCAAGTCCGTCCGAGACCACGGCGCCCAGAACCGTCGCTATCATCGCATTGTTGACGAACCGCGCCTTGACGCGCCCAGCCTTCTTGGCGGCTTCGTCGCCGTAGAGTTGGTTGGTGAAGGAGATGTGCGTCATCTGGATTTTCGCGAGCACGGCGGAATCCATCTCGCGCAGTCGGCGATAAAAGGATTGAGGGCCGATGAAAAAGCCCCCGTGAAGCAGCACCCCGCCGACCTCGCGCTTGAGCACACCGGCCGCCAGCAATTCCAGAAACCCATCGACGACCATTTCGCTGACGCCATAAAGCCCTGCTGCAAATGGCCCATGCTCCTCGATCGCCAAAGGTGGCGCACCGCCTGTGAGCCGCAAAACCGCGTCGCGGAACGCGGTATTGTCATGCTGGCGCAAGATAAGAGCATGCACGGCTGCATCGCCCTCTTCGCCAATGCCGATCTGCAACGTGCCGCCATCGGCGATCAGGCGCGCGACATGGATACCGATGGCATATTCGGTAAGGTTGATCGGCTGTTTCGGCGGCGCGAAGAGTGGAAAGTCTGTCTGCGGACTATCGAGAATGTGCGAAAAATCGCCTTCCAGCCGATCGCCTTCGCCGGGCATGAAAGGCAGCTGCGAATTGACCTGTCCGACCAGAATGAACTTCGCGCTGCCCGCTCTTCGTGCGTCAAGAAGATCGAGCGTCAGATCGGTGTTGCCGCTGAGGCTGAAGCGCCGTGCGCCCTCTTGCATCCGCGCTGCGACGAGCTGAGCTATGACATTCACGCCACGCGCCAGGAGATATTCGCAGGCATGCGTGTAGTTCGCGGAAATGTAGCTGCGCTGTGCCGTTGCATTGGAAAGCCAGCGGCCGGCCAGAAAGAAAAACTCATCGACCTGCACATTCGCCGGCAACGTCCCACGTCGCGTCGCCGTCGCATAGTCGAGCGCCGGATAGGCGCCGAACAATCGCTCGATCACGGGCTCGAGAAAGCGGCGTTCCAGATCGGACTTGTAGAAAGGCTTTTCCAGCGTCAGTGCCGTGAAAATCCGCAAGTTGATCGAAGGATCCTTCACGGCGCGCTGGAACAGCGCATTGGCCACATGGTTTGCCTTGCCCAGCCCCAACGGCAAGCCAAGCACGATATTGTGGCCGACCTCCGCGACGATTGCGTCGGCCATGAGGTCGGGATCGGCGAAATTCCGTGGAGAAGCCATGGCGTTCTTGTAAGGCGCGACCGAGTCGATGAATAGTGGCGCAATGAACGGACTAAAGCACATTCTGACCTTTCATGTGGAAGTCGGCGCGCCGGTCGAGATCGGTGCTATGCCCGCCGGCGTTCGGCGCGTCGTACCCATTACCGCCGCGATTCGCGTGCGAACCCCGTCCGCCGCGCTTCTGCATCTCAACGACCGGCTCTACGTCAGCCACGGCCGGCGCCAACGCGAAGCAGTTGCGCTAACCAACCATGAGGTGCTTTAGGTGCGCGATGAGTTCATCGAGATCGCCGCGGCGCTCGGCGCGATGGGCCTGATCGGCGATGGCGAGCAATTCACGTTCGGGAGGCTCGGCGGCGGCGTCTCGTGCGACGTCTATCGCATCGAAGTGAAGCGCCGCCCACCGGTCGTGGTGAAGCGCGCCTTGCCAAAACTGCGCGTCGCCGTCGACTGGAGAGCGCCGCCGGAGCGCTCGGCCGCGGAAGTCGCGTGGATAAAGCTGGTGGCCGGGATCAATCCCAAGTGGGTGCCGAAAATTCTGGGCGAGGATCGCGGCCGGCATCTCTTCGCCATGGAGTTCCTTGCGCCGGAAAAATTTCCGCTGTGGAAATCGGAACTCGCGGCCGGCCGCATCGACGCCGACTTTGCGGTGAAGACCGGCGCGGCACTGGCGCGGATACATGCAGCGACGGCGAACAAGCCGGAAATTGCAGCTGCCTTCGCCAACGACGCATTTTTCCGTTCGTTGCGGCTTGATCCTTACCTGCTGTTTACCGCGGATCGCCACCCCGATCTCGCACCCGCCATTCGCGACGTTGCCCGCGACATTTCAAACGCGCGCATTGCACTGATGCAGGGTGATATCAGCCCGAAGAATATTCTGTGCGGTCCCGACGGCCCGGTGTTCCTCGACGCGGAAACGGCGTGCTATGGCGATCCCGCGTTCGACCTCGCCTTCTGCCTCAATCACTTCCTGCTCAAGAGCGTGTGGCATCCTGAGTGGAAGGATAGGTATGCGCAGTCCTACGCCGCTATGAGCAAGGCCTATCTTGCAGGTGTGACCTGGGAAAATGTGGACGCATTCGATGACCGCGCCGCACACATGCTGCCGATGCTCTTGCTGGCGCGCGTCGACGGCAAGTCGCCGGTCGAATATCTCACCGACGAAAAAGACAAGACGTTCGTGCGCGAGAGAGCGCGTGCAATGATCGCGAAACCGCCTGCTAACCTCGACGAACTGGCGCAGCGTTACTTCGCGTCTTCGAGGTAGCGCTTCTTGTCTTCCGCATGCACCGGCTTCACCGCAACGTCGGATGGTGCGCCGAGCGAGCGCGTCCAGGCGGCCAGTTCCAGCGCGATACCATCGGGATCGTAAAAGTAGATGGAGCGCACAAAGGTCGTCGGCGTGAGCTCAAGGCTCGCCTGCATCGGCGAGTCGTCATGGTTGATGACGCGCGACGCCTTGATGCCCTTGGCTGTGAGCTTGCTGTAATACTCCTCGATCTTGTCGGCCGGAACGTTGATCGCGACATGGTTCATCGAACCGTGCGCCGATGGACCGGGAATCATGTTCTGCGTCGCGCTCGCAACGCCTGGCTGCGCATCCGGTGCATTCGGAAACCAGAAGAAGGCGAGACTGTCGCCGTTGCCGAGATCGAAGAAGAAATGCTGTCCCATGCCGTTGGGCAATTCGATCGTCTTGATGAGTGGCATGCCGAGCACGTTGCTGTAGAAGTCCACAGTGCGCGCCATGTCTTTGCATACCAGCGCCAGATGATTGACGCCCTGAAAATCGAATTCCTTGTTCTTCGACATCGCGGTCTCCGGTTTGGACGCAGTAAACTAACACGCGCCCGCGTCCTCACAAATAGGTGCGTGCAACAAGCTGGAACTGCGACTCGGTTTGGTGCGGCGCGTCCCCGTCTATCAGGCGCTGCAGCCGCGTATCCTCGACAAGCAGATACTCCGCGCTCAACCGAAGCCAGATCTTCGGCAGCCAACTTACCGTAGCGTCAAAGGAATGGCCGTCCTCACTAAGTGGTGAAAGCGTAACCGACGCAGTGTGCGTACGCGTCTGGAAGACGTCGGCGCGCGCCGCCAACCACCAATCGTCGAGATCCCAGCCGATGAGCGCATAAGCCGATTTGAAATCGGTCTGCGTGAAGGACGCCGACGACGGCCGGATCAGGGTGCTGCCGCTCACGGCCTGGGACAAAAGGGTGAACTGACCGATCTGCTGACGGAAACCGAGATCCCAGAACGTCGTGTGCCAGGCGAGCTGGTTACCGGCGCGCCGAGATGGATCGGCATCGTTGTCGTAACGCATGACTTCAAAGCCCGTCCTGTCACTAGGTTCCCAGGACAGGTCGAGATACCAACCCGGCGTGGAGTCGATTTCCTGGAACAGATGCCGCTCAAGCGGCGCCGGTTGATGCAGGATCGATCCAACCGAATTCGGCAACCGCGTTTTCTCGAACAGACCGGTGACGCGATCATCGAAATTCCAGCCGCGATACGCCATCAGGATTCCGGCCGGATCATTGTCGCCGAACAATGCGCCGATCAGCGCGACCGCTCCGCCGTTGCGCCGCCATTCCAGCGTGCCCTCGGCACCGATCGTACGAAGTTCGCTTCCGACCCACGAATTGATCGCAGACGGTGTGACTGTCCAGAAACTCGACCAGCCGGTTTGTTCGTTCTCAAGCGATAGCGGTGGGAAGAATGCGCCGGCGCGTGCCGACCATGTCCATTCGCTGTCGGACTTTGGTGCGTACCGCGCAAAGGCTTCGAGAAGATCGACAGCCGGGCCGTACTGCGGGCTAATCCTGCCGTCGGCCTGCAGAGTCAAAACATCGAAAAACGTCGCAGTGCTTTCGCCAATCACATCGCCGAGCTCTACACCCGGACGCGGATCGTCTGCACCGTAGCGAAGCTTGCCCAATCCGCCATCGAGATAGGAATCTGTCGCCGGCGCCGATACCAGCCGGACATCGCCGAATCCCGTGAAGTGAAAGTCAGCGGCGGCGCAAACACCCGTCACCGCAAAAAATGCAATCGGAATCGTTACTGCCCAAATTTTCATGGCAAACCAAAATACCAGAATCCGCCACGAACGCGCAGCGGCCGATCGTTCAACCGTTAACACATAACTTCCGCGCTCCAATCTGGCATTAGCCGCATGCGGATGAAATTCCATGCATTACTTGCAGAGCGGATTCGGAAATGGCGGCCGGCGTCGTGAACGCGGTAGCGCAGGAAAATCCCACGCCCTTCGACCATCCGACGTGCGCGTTCCTGCGAAACTACTGGTAAGCGAAATGTGGCGCGCGACAAGGTCGTCATGCGCACGACCGGAGATGCCAACTGGCTCGTTGAGGGAATGGAGGAGTTTGAACCAGTCTATCCGCCACTCTCCGGTGACGGCGTAAACGTCTCGCACATTCTGCATGCCTTCGTCTGCGATCGCGAGAAGATGTTTTTGAGGCGCCAGATCGCCAAATCCAACGGCGGCAAGTTGGTGTCGCCGCCAAAACCCAGGATCGCCTGACGCTCTCGCTTGAGAAGCCCGCTCCGGTCCGTTAGCTATCTGAGTCCGGGGAGGAATTCGTCATGGCTGCCACAGAGCCGCGCAATACGCGGATGGGATTGGTGCTGACAGCATCGGCCGCCGGAACCGTGTTCGAGTGGTACGACTTTTTCATTTTCGGTTCGCTTCTGTCGATCATCACCAAGCACTTCTTCGCCAGCGCCGGCGAGACGCAGGGTTACATTTTCGCGTTGCTAACCTTCGCCGTCGGTTTTGCGGTCCGTCCGTTCGGCGGGCTGGTGTTCGGCCATTTCGGCGATCGCACCGGGCGCAAGCGAGCATTCCTCTTCACGATCACCATCATGGGTGTCGCGACCTTCGCGATCGGGCTTCTGCCCGATACCGGTACTCTCGGCAATTTGGCGGCCTATCTGCTTATCGGGCTTCGCGTGCTGCAAGGCTTCGCGGTCGGCGGCGAGTATGGCGGCGCGGCGATCTACGTCGCCGAGCACGCCGACGCAGGGAAGCGCGGTGCGGCGACCGGCTGGATCCAGGTTGCGGCAACGGTCGGACTCTTCCTCGCGCTTATCGTGATCCTGAGCGTGCGCACCTATCTCGGCGAAGAGGCGTTCAGCGACTGGGGCTGGCGGATTCCGTTCCTGGTATCGCTGGGACTACTCGTCATATCGATATGGATCCGGCTCAAACTCGGTGAGTCGCCGGCATTCCGCCAGTTGCAGGCAGAGGGACGGACATCGCGCGCACCGCTGTCGGAGGCATTTTTGCGCTGGGGAAATCTGCGGATCGTTCTCGTCGTGCTCGTCGGCCTTCTGATGGGACAGGGCGTCGTTTGGTACACGGCGCAGTTCTACACGCAGTTCTTCCTCGAGCGCGTGGTGAAGGTCGAACCGCGCATGGTCAACCTTCTCATACTCAGCGTGACCGTTCTGAGCGCAGGCCTGCACATCTTCTTTGCGCGGCTGTCCGACCGCGTAGGACGCAAGCCCATCATGCTCTTCGGCCTGGGTCTCGCAGCAATCACGCTGATCCCGGGCTTTCAGTGGCTCACGGAAGCCGTCAATCCGGCGCTGGCTGAAGCGACGGCGCGCGCGCCGGTCACGGTCTTTGCCGTGCCGTCCGAGTGCTCGGTGCAGTTCGATCTGATCGGCAAATCCAAATTCACCAGCTCCTGCGACATCGCCAAGAGCACGCTCACCAATCTTGGCGTCGCGTATCGCAATGAGCCGGTCGATCCGGGCACGCTCGCCCGCATCCGCATCGGCACAGTTTCACTGAGCAGCATCGACGGCACCGTGCTCGCGCCGTCCGCATTGGCCATCGCGCAGAAAAACTTCGCGTCGGAGGTCAAGAACTCACTCACAACAGCGGGCTACCCAGCCAACGCTGATACGAAACGGGTCAACGTACCGCTTGCGATCGCGATCCTGCTGATCTTCGTGACTGGAGCCGCGGCATTGTACGGCCCTCAGGCTGCAACGCTGGTCGAACTATTTCCGACTCGGATCCGCTATTCGGCACTGTCCCTGCCCTATCATGTCGGTGTCGGCTGGTTCGGCGGCTTCCTGCCGCCGGCGGCCTTCGCCATCGTGGCTGCCACCGGCAATCTTTACGCGGGGCTCTGGTACCCCGTGACGATTGCCGGCATCGGCTTCGTCGTGACGCTGCTGTTCCTGCCCGAGACACGCGGCCGCGACATCAACCGCTAGCGGTTCAGACCTTGGCGTCGAGCGGCACGCCGGCTTCGATCTTGCTGGCATGCATGACAAGCGAACTCTTCACGCTCGCGACATTCTTTTCCGCTGTCAGCGTTTCGGTGATGAAGCGCTGGAAGGTCGACAGATCGGTCGCAACACACTTCAGCAGGAAATCCACCTCGCCCGAAAGCATGTAGCACTCGCGCACCGTCGGCCAGGACCGCACGTGCTCCTCGAACTGCTTGAGGTCGTCATCATGCTGGCTGGACAGGCCGACAAAGACGTAGCCCGTGACCTCGAAGCCCAAGCGATTTGGCGTCGAGGTCGGCGTGATAGCCCTGGATAAAGCCGGCCTTTTCCAGCGCCCGCATGCGCCTCAGGCAAGGCGGCGCGGTGATCTTGGCGCGGCGCGACAGTTCGACGTTGGTGATGCGGCCATTCGCCTGAAGTTCGGCAAGGATGCGCAAGTCGATGGAATCGAGCTTGTGATGCTCCACGGCGGGGACCTTTGCGGGATAAGACGGCGGCATTTAACTCTGACGCCCTCCTCAGAGCAATAATATTTCTTCCCCGTTTTGGGTCCACTCTCCGATTCGCAAGACCTTATCCACAAGTGTCTCTGGCCTAGGGACAACCCCATGCAGCAATTAAGCATTCTGAACTGCTTGACCTTTGGGTTGCCGCTTCCGATATCAGAAGCGATCAAGCCAAGGGGCATGGGGCTTTTGGAAAGCGCGGCCGGAATCGGCTGGCGCGCCGCGGGCGTCTCGCTCTTCTGAGTCCGGAGCCGACATGCCTCATTCCAAAGTCATCATCCTGGGAAGCGGCCCTGCTGGCTGCACGGCTGCAATCTACGCCGCACGCGCCATGCTTGAGCCGACCCTGATCGCGGGTATCCAACCCGGTGGCCAACTCACCATTACGACCGAGGTCGAGAACTATCCCGGCTTTGCCGACGTCATTCAGGGGCCCTGGCTGATGGAGCAGATGCAGGCGCAGGCCGAACATGTCGGCACGAAGTTCGTGCAGGACACGATCACCGCCGTCGATCTGGCGCGCCGGCCTTTCACACTCAAGGCCGACAGCGGAACCACCTACACCGCCGACACGCTGATCATCGCGACCGGCGCCAGCGCCAACTGGCTGGGCCTGCCGACCGAGACGAAGTTCCAGGGCTTCGGCGTTTCGGCCTGCGCCACCTGCGATGGCTTTTTCTTTCGCGGAAAGAGCGTCGCCGTCGTCGGCGGCGGCAACACGGCCGCGGAAGAGGCTCTATTCCTGACCAACTTTGCGGACAAGGTCACGCTGATCCATCGCCGCGACGCGCTGCGTGCGGACAAGACCAACCAGATGCGCCTGCGGGCAAACAAGAAAGTTGACATCCTCTACGATACTGAAGTGCTCGAAGTGGAAGGCACCGAAAACCCAAAAGGCGTGACGGGGGTCAAGCTGCGCAACATGGTGACGGGATCGATGCGGAATTTGCCGGTCGACGGGCTGTTTATCGCGATCGGCCACTCGCCGGCGACCGAGTTGTTCAAGGGTCAGATCGAAATGGACGAAACCGGCTACATCAAGACGGCGCCCGACTCGACTCACACAAGCGTGGCTGGCGTCTTCGCGGCGGGAGACGTGAAAGACAAGATCTTCCGCCAGGCGGTCACGGCGGCGGGTATGGGTTGCATGGCGGCGCTCGAGGCCGAACGCTTCCTTGCTGGCGGGCATTGAGATTCGGCAATGACTGAAATGAACGGTCACGAACTTTGCATTGCATGTAGCGGATAGCGACCGCATGAGAGCGGCGCGAAAAAGGTAACGAAGATGGACTGGGACAAGCTTCGCATCTTCCACGCCGTCGCCTCGGCCGGCAGCTTCACGCATGCCGGCCAGATGCTGACGCTCAGCCAGTCTGCGGTCAGCCGTCAGATCAGCGCGCTCGAGGAAGAGATCACGACGCCGCTGTTCCAGCGCCACGCGCGCGGGCTGACGCTCACCGACGAAGGCGAGATGCTGTACGCGGCGGTGAGCGACGTGCTGACACGCCTCGCGCAGGCCGAAGAAGCGCTCAAGAACGTGCGCGAAGTCGCCGCGCGGCACGCTCAAGGTCACCTCCAGCCACGGCATCGGCACCTATTGGCTCGTGCCGCGCCTCGACGACTTCCTCAAGGAATATCCGGAAGTCGAAGTCCATCTGGTGATGGAAGATCGCGAACTCGATCTGGCGCAGCGCGAGGCCGATCTCGCCATCCGCATGCGTGCGCCGGTGCAGGCCGACCTCATCCAGCGCAAGCTCTTCACGGTGCACTATCACATGTACGCGACGAAGACGTATCTGGACGAAATGCGGCACGCCGCAGACGCTCGACGATCTTGCCGATCACACCATCATCGCCTATGGCGAGACGGCTGCGCCGGAGATCCGCGAAGTCAACTGGCTGCTCGAACAGACGCGGCGCGCGGCTGAGTGGTAAAGGCCGCACGGTCCGCATCAACAATGTCACGGGAATCCTGTGCGCCACGGAAGCAAGTGTCGGCATCGCAGCCGTGCCGGATTACGTCGCTGCCGAGCGGCCGCATCTGATGCGCGTGCTGCCAGACGTGCCGGGTCCCAGCTTCGACGTGCATCTCGTCTATGCGGACGCACTGCGCCAATCCAAGCGCGTGGCAGCGTTCCGCGACTTCTTGGTGCGCGCGTCGAAAGAATGGCGTTACTAAAAATTTGCCCGCAAGGCATTGAACGACGACCCACCGAGCCTATCTCCTTATATGTCGGCGGCCGTCCCCCCATTTTGGCCCCGACATTGGTTTGGTGCCCCAAGCGCGAAACCGGCACAGGCTTGTCCTGTGTACCCAAGCGACGACTGGCGCCAGGGCGAGCGATCGCCCTGGCGTCCTTTTGAGGGTTTGAGATGCATTGCAAGACGTGCCGCACGTGGCCGCGATGTGCTAGCAATATGCGTTACAGCGAGGGAGACCTGCTTCGATGATGTCTCATACCTTCACACGCATGGCCGGCCGACTTGCCGCGCTGTTCGTCGTCGCCTTTGGCCTTGCCGCCTGTGGAATCAACTTGGTGCCGACCCAAGATGAACAGGTGAAGGCAGCATGGAGCGAAGTGCTGAACCAGTACCAGCGCCGCGCCGATCTCATTCCCAATCTCGTGAACACGGTGAAGGGCTACGCGAAGCAGGAACAGACTGTCCTGCGCGAGGTCACCGAAGCGCGCGCGCACGCCACCCAAATGACGCTGCCGCCGGACATCCTTTCCAATCCGCAGGCTTTCCACCAGTTCGAGCAGAATCAGGCTGCGATCAGCGGCGCACTGGGGCGGCTCCTCGCCGTCAGCGAAGCCTATCCGGATTTGAAATCGAACCAGAACTTTCTGGTGCTCCAGTCGCAGCTCGAAGGCACCGAGAACCGCATCGCAGTTGCGCGCAAGGACTATATCGACGCCGTTCAGGCCTACAACACGACTTTGCGCACGATTCCGACGCGCTGGGTGGCCGCGATCTTCTATCCCGACGCCAAGCCGCGCGAGACCTTCTCGATCACCGAGAAGGCGCAGCAAGCACCCACAGTCAAATTCTGACCATGGCGCGCACCGCCTCGATTGCGCGGATGTTCGCCGCCGCGATCGCGGCCCTGCTGTTCGGTCTTGTCGCCAGCTATGCGGCGCTGAGTTTCCCGGCGCTTAGCGGCCGGGTCGTGGACGACGCGGGAATCCTCTCGACCTCGACGCGCGAGACGCTCACCTCTCTGCTCGCCGAGCACGAGCGGCAGACCAAGAACCAGGTCGTTGTGGTCACGCTCAGTTCTCTTCAGGGCACGACGATCGAGCAATACGGCTATCAGCTCGGCCGCGCCTGGGGAATCGGCGTCAAGGGCACGAACAATGGCGCGCTGCTGATCGTGTCGCCCAGCACGCACGATGTCCGCATCGAAGTCGGGTACGGACTTGAAGGCACTCTCACTGATGCGCAGAGCAAGCTGATTATCGAAAATGTGATGCTGCCGAGCTTTCGAAAGGGAGACTATGATAGCGGGGTACTCAACGGCACGATCACCGTGCTTCAGGCACTGGGGGGACATCCTTCCGCGAAAGTGACTGAGCCAGCCGTCAGTGATCAGCAACCCGACAACAGCAGCGGCGGACACATTCCCATCATTGTCATCATTATTGTGCTGTGGCTGGTCTTTGGCCGGTTCTTCTGGCCGCTGTTCTTCCTTGGCGGGCTTGGTGGCGGTTGGGGCCGCGGCGGCGGTTTCGGCGGTTCTTCAGGCGGATTTTCCGGAGGAGGCGGATCGTTCGGCGGCGGCGGCGCCTCGGGGCACTGGTGATGACTACCCTCTCAAAGAGCGATCACGAAACACTGCTGCGCGCGATTGCGGAGGCCGAAAGCCGCGCGCACATGCATCTTGCCCTGGTCATTGTTCCGGTGAGCGACCGGTATCTCATGTACCCGCTCGCCTATGGTGCGCTCTTCGCGCTGGCCGTCGGCGGCACGCTGGCATTGTTCTGGCCACATACGCCACTGCGCCTGGCATTTCTGTCGGAGGCCGTCGCGTTTGCAGCTTTCTCGCTTGTGTTTGATTGGCTGCCGATGCGCCTGCTGCTCGTGCCGGGCGCCCTCCGGCGTGCCCGGGCCCGCGATCTCGCGCATCGCGAGTTCGCAGCGCGCATCCTCACGACCCATCGCGGCGGACTATTGTTGTTCGTTTCGCAGGGCGAGCGCTATGTCGAACTGCTGGCCGACCGCGAACTGCATGCACGCGTCGGCCAACAAGCCTGGGACCGCATCGTTGGCGAACTCACCTCGAGCGCAATGACCAGACCTCTGCCCGAATGCCTGCTCGCGGCAATTGCATCATGCAGCGCCGCGATACAGGCATCAGTGAAGACGCCGAGCTAGCCGATCACGCCGCCTTTCGCGCTGCCGTGACCTGATCGGCCAGCTTGCCCGTCAGTTCGGCGAGATGATCGAACGTCGTCTCAAACGTGCCGACACCTTGCGTCAGCGAACGCAGGTCGATGATAAGGTCGGACATTTCCGACAGCGGCATCTGCGCCTCGACTGTGTCCCAGCCCTTCCAGCCGTCCCGCGCGTCGAATCCCATGAGCTGTCCGCGGCGGCCGCTGACCATCGCGTTCACCTTCGCCGTTGCATCGTTCGGCACATGAATCTTCACATGCATGATCGACTCAAGCAGCACAGGCGCACAGTTTGGCATTCCTTCGGTCATCGCCAGACGCGCTGCCGTCTGGAAAGCAGCGTCGGACGAGTCGACGGTGTGATACGAGCCGTCATTGAGCGCCACGGCGACATCGACCACCGGGAATCCCAGCGGCCCCTGCCTGAGATATTCGACGACGCCTTTCTCGACCGACGGAATCCACTGCCTCGGCACCACACCGCCCACGATCTCGTCCTCGAACACAAAGCCGCTGCCGCGCGGCAAGGGCCGGATGGCGATAGCCACATCGCCGAATTGACCGTGACCGCCGGACTGGCGGCGATGCCGTCCGCGCTGTGTCGTCCCTTTACGTATCGTTTCCTTGTACGGGACGCGCGGCGGGTGAGTCGAAAATCTTGAGGCCGTATTTGCTGAGCAGTTTGTCCACCGCGACCTTCAGGTGAATCTCGCCCTGCCCGACCAAAGACATTTCGTGCAGTTCGGCATTCTGTTCGAAATCGAGCGACGGATCCTCCTCACGCAGCTTGGCGATGGCCGCAGTGAGCTTGACCTCGTCCTTGCGGTCCGCGGCTTCGATCGCGAGGCGATAGACCGGGACGAGGTGTTCGATCTGCACCTTCGGCAACGGCGATTTCGCCGTCGACAAGGTCTCGCAGGTCAGGACACCCTCCAGCCTTCCAAGCGCCACCGTGTCGCCGGCGTGTGCTTCTGCGAGCTTGGTTTGCGTCTCGCCCTTTAGGGCAAAAATTCCGCCGACGCGCGCATCGGAACCATCCTGTCGATGCAGAATCGCGCCGTCCTTCAGTGTACCTGACATCACGCGCACGAGGCTGAGTTTGCCGCCATGGCTGGAGTGATATGTCTTGAGGACCTGCACGATCGCCTCGTTGGAGGGTTTGATGCCGATCCGTGCGGCAGCCGCGGACACATCCGGCAGCTCATGCCGCATTGCCTTGAGCAGCCGGCGAATACCATTGTCGCCTTCGGCCGAGCCGATCAGAACGGGCACGACCAGCCCTTGCGACAACTCCTTCGCCAGATCGGTAAAGACCTCGTCACGCGGCGGCTCGATGTCCGAAAGCAGTTCCTCCATCAGATGCTCGTCATAGTCGGCAAGCTTTTCCAGCATGGCAAAGCGTGCCTGCTTCTCGCTGTCCTTGTCCTTTATGTCGATCATCTCGCTCGCATTGTGCGGCCGGTAGATGTAGGCACGCTCAAGCGCTAGATCGACATAGCCTGTGACGACATTTTCTTCCCAGATCGGAATCTGGCGCAGGAGCAGCGGCGTGCCGCTCGCATCCTGGAGCATCGTCAGCAACGCGCGCAGCGAACCGCTCGCCTTGTCGATCTTGTTGACGAAAAGAAAATGCGGAATGCGAAGATCGGACAATCGTTTGAGATAAGGCTGGAGCATCTGGAGCTTCGCCGGCTCCGGCTCGCACACTACGATTGCCGCATCCACCCCGGGCAGGACGTTCAGCGTGTCCTGCAGAAATTCGATCGAACCGGGACAATCGAGGAAAGTGAAATTCTGATCCATGAAACGCGTCGTCGCGCAGTTGACTTCCACGCTCATCTGCCGCGTACGCGCCTCGGGGCTCGCGTCGCCCACGGAATTCTTCTGCGTTACCGAACCTTTTCGCTGCACCGCGCCCGTGATGGTGAGAATACTCTCGAGCAGCGTTGTCTTGCCGCTGCCATAAGGTCCCACCACAGCCACGGTGCGTGGTGCTCTGCCGTTGTTGTTTCCAGACATTGCGCGCCTCCTTCGGACCCTTCTTGTGCAGGGCCCGGGGCGCGGCGGGCGCTTATCCCGGTAATCGGGCCGCGTCACGCGCCCCACTAGATTGAGGAATGCTCGCGCCACCCATTGGCGAAGGCAAGCAAATTCGCGCACAAAACTGCGACATGCTGAACAAGCTATTGCCTTGACTGGAGTTTGAGTGGTTTGCCATTCGTAGTGAACACCGTGAGCTCCGCCAGTCTGCCGTCGTTTTTGTAGAGCATGAGCACGCGCGCATACTTACCTCGCGCGCCGATGGTCGTCCCGTCGGCGCGCGAGGTCGCGTGGCCTCACCGCCCTAGCCGTGATCGCGCTTTGCAGGCATGATTGTACGTTACCCATATTTGAAGAGGATTCGTCATGACCAAGCTCGGTTTTGGGGCTCTCGCTTTGGCCGCACTCATTTCGTGCGTCGCACTGTCATCTTCCGCACAGGCGCGCTGGGCACCAGGCGGCTCCTATGAAGACAGTTGCACCAATGTCCGCTTCGATGGCGACACGCTGACGGCCTCATGCCGGCGTCACAACGGGACCTGGAAGAATACCTGGCTTCCGAACGCCGACAATTGCGACGGCAACATCGTGAATGACAACGGCCAGCTCGAATGCGCAGACAATCGTGGCCGCGATTGGCATCGTGACAACAATGACGCCGGACCGTCCGGCTCCTACGAACGCACCTGCACAAACATCCGCATGGACGGATATACGCTCAAGGCAACTTGTCAGCGGCGCGACGGTTCCTGGCGCTGGTCGGAACTTGAAGACGCTTATGATTGCGACGGCCATATCGGCAACGACAATGGCCGGCTGGTCTGCCGCGGCGGTCGTTATTAAGGTTGAATTATGCGCGGCGGCGGTAAGGGCGAAAAACGCTGAACCGCCGCCGAGCAGTTCTTAAAGAAATATCCGACCGTTCAGCTGAAACTGGCGATCATCGCGGCTTGAAACGCGACCGTCGAACGCGGGTTCGCCACGGCGGCTTGAAAGTTCGATGAGTTCGCTTGTTACGCGCAGCCAGCTTCGTGCGTTCCAGGACAGTGCCGCGGTAAAGGCGTGACCGTCTTCACTATCTTCCGTTGCCGAGGAGTTGCGCGTCTCGAATGTTTCCGCTCGTCCCGAAAGCCTCCAGTTGTCGACGTCATAACTCGCGAGCAGATAGGCGGAGTCAAAGTAGGTCACGCTCGATGGGGCTGCTCCGATGGCCGTTTGCCCCGTCATACCCTGAGCCAAAATAGTGGCGCCGAGGAATCGTCCACGATAGGATGTCGCCCAGAAATGCGTGCGCCAGGAAGTATCGCGCAGCGAAAAGGCGGCCGGATTCGCTTCGTTGTCGTAGTAGAGGATTCGCGCCTCGCCCAGATTGGGCATGCTCCAGTTCAAGCCGCCGTACCAGCCGACATGACCGTCGATGTTTTCGAACAATCCCCGGCGCTGCGGAAACTCGGGCATCGCGATGCCGAGCGGAAACGCGAAGTACGGATCGGTCTCGGGCGTGTTTACGCGCTCGAAGAGGCCGGTCGGCCGATCGTCGAGCGACCAGCCGCGCTTTGCGATGAGGTTTCCGGCAGGTTCGTTGCAGCAGAACAAGGCGCCGGAAACCCTTAACGTGCCCGCCGGACCACGCCACTCCAAAGTGCCTTCTCCTCCGATGGTGCGAAGTTCGTCACCGACCCAGCTGTTGATGGCCGAAGGCGTGAGCGTGTAGGGACTCGTCCATCCGATATCGTCGTTCTCCAGCGAAATTGGCGGGAAGAAAGCGCCAGTTTTCATTGACCAACGCAGATCGCCTGCCGCCTCGGGCCGCCAGGCGACATAGGCCTCGAGCAGGTCAACACCAGATCGTTGTTCCGGCTCGATGCGCGCGACAACGACGCCGTGAATGTCTGGCGTGACGGCCGCGCTGACCTGTCCGACGGCCTCCGCGAATCTGAAATTTGGTGATGGCTGCTGACCACCAAAGCGGAACTTGCCCACTCCACCATCGACCCAGCTCTCCTGCCGGCTAGGCAGGACGAGGCGCACGTCGGCGTAGCCGTCGAGCGAAAACTCAACCGCTTTCGCGCTTGTGGAGAACGCGAGCGATATGATGAGGAGAAGGCTCCAACGATTGCGCATGATGCAGCAACCGTAGGGGCAATTCTTTAATGAGGGATTTTGAAACAGCCAAGCAGATGTAAATGCATGCGCATTTACTTCATATGCGGACTATCGTTCACGCACGCTTACTCGTTTTACGTAAACCCGTTTTGAGTATAGGGATCAGCGCAGGTTGCCGCAGAACCTTTGGATGCGGTTGCAGGCGTCTTCCAGCGCCTTGTTCGACGTCGCATAGGATATGCGGAAGAAGGGCGAAAGGCCGAATGCTGCACCATGCACGACAGCAACGCCTTCGGACTCAAGAAGCTCGCTCGCAAAATCCTCGTCCGTGGCAATCACTTTGCCGCTCGGCGTTTTCTTGCCGATCAGTTTGCGGATCGTGGGATAGACGTAGAACGCACCCTCCGGCTTTGGGCATTCGATGCCGTGCGCCTGGTTGAGCATCGAAACCACGAGATCACGCCGTTCTTCAAACACTTTTTGAAACTTCGGGATGAAGTCCTGCGTGCCGTTCAATGCTTCGACGCTGGCCCATTGAGAAATGGAGGACGCGTTCGAGGCCGACTGCGACTGCAACTTTGCCATCGCCTTGATCAGCGGCTCAGGGCCCGCGCAGTAGCCGATGCGCCAGCCCGTCATGGCGTAAGCCTTCGACACGCCATTCATCGTCAACGTGCGGTCGTAGAGACCCGGTTCGACTTCCGCGACCGTCGAGAATTTGAACCCGCCATAGACCAGATGTTCGTACATGTCGTCGGTCAGCACCCAGACATGCGGACGTTTCATCAGGACATCGGTCAACGCCTTGAGTTGTTCGCGCGTGTAGCAGGCGCCGGTCGGATTCGATGGTTGGTTGAAGATCAGCCACTTCGTCTTCGGTGTGATCGCCTTGTCGAGCGCTTCGGGTGTCAGACGAAAACCATCTTCGATCCGCGCCTGGACAATTACCGGCTTGCCGCCGCCGAGCAGGACGATATCGGGATAGCTGACCCAGTAGGGCGCAACGCAGATCACCTCGTCGCCGGGATTCAGCGTTGCTAGCAGCGCGTTGTAGACAATTGCCTTGCCGCCCGGCGACACAAAGGTCTGTGCGGCAGTATAGTCGAGATTGTTCTCGCGCTTGAACTTCTCGGCGATGGCTGCCCGTAACTCGGGAATGCCTTCGACGGCGGTGTATTTCGTCTCGCCGCGGCGGATGGCGGCGATCGCCGCTTCCTTGATGTTGTCCGGCGTGTCGAAGTCCGGCTCGCCGGCGCCAAGGCCGATGACGTCGCGTCCGGCCGCCTTCAGGTCGCGCGCCTTCTGCGTCACCGCAATGGTCGGCGACGGCTGGATGCGGCCAAGCGATTCCGAAAGGAACCCCCGCGGCAGGGGCTTGCTGGCTGAATGCGACATGGGACGAGTTTCGGCTGAATAAGGAGATGACGTATCAACCGAAGGCACCGGCGCACAAGGGTTAACAGGCCGCACGGACCGAGCGCTGGGCCGGTATGACGGTTTATCAACCCCAAAACCGGACTATTCTGGGCACGCCGATTCGAGGTCTTGAGACATGCGCCCGGTCGTTGCGGTCCTGTTTGGTGCTTTTCTGCTTGCCTCCTGTTCAAAAAGCGCGCCGCCTGTTGGCCGCTGGGAAGGCACATATGAGCAAAGCGGCACGTTCATCGCGGCGCGCCTGGAACTGGCGCCCAACGCCCAGGTTCGCATCAGTGCGCCCGACGTCACCGATCCCAGCATCGACAATGATCAGGATCGCAGCGCCATGGAGCAGAACATGGCCGACCGCCTCGCGGGTGCCTGGGGCGATGTCGCACCGCGCCCGATGGACTTCGACGGAACTACGTTCCGCAAGCCGGGCGGCATCGCGCCGCAAATCGAATGGGACCGCTCATCGAACACGATGACGCTCTTCGTGTATCTCGGAACCCGGCCCGCCATCCGCATTCCGCTGCACCCGGTCGACGACTTCAGCAGCAACCCCTGGGCGCACTGAGCGCCGTCATTTCAAAAACGAAAAATAGGCGGCGCCGACAAGGCATGCGAATGCAGCAACATGGTTCCAACGCAGCGATTCTCCCAGATACAGAACGGAAAAACCGGCGAAGACAATTAGCGTTACCACTTCCTGAATCGTCTTGAGTTGGGCGGCTGAGTAGACCCGATGGCCGAAGTGGTTCGCCGGCACCGCGAAGCAATATTCGAAGAATGCAATTCCCCAGCCCGCCAGCACGAGTATCCACAATGGCGTCGCGGGAAAGCGTAGCTGGCCGTACCAGGCGAACGTCATGAAGACGTTGGATACGCTCAACAAAAGAATGGGAAAGATCATCGACCAGGTCATGTAATCCTCTCTGTACGAACGATTGGTCCATGGGCGGCGCGCACCAGAAATACCATTGCTTACAAAGGTACCGTCATGGACGACTCATTACCAAAAATGCCATGATGCTGCGTCGTTCAGCGAGGAGGCTCTTATGGGCAACCGGTTGACTACAACACTTTGCGTCGGTGCAATTGCGGGCATGTTTGCGACCGGCGGCGCGCAGGCTGCAGTGACGGTGTTTGGAGCAGGACCGGCACAACTCTGCTACGAAGGTGCCGATTCCGGTTCGTCGCCGTTCGAACACGTCGCCTATTGCAACGAAGCCCTCGCAGGTGTGCTCGCAAAGAACGATCGCGCGGCAACCTACATCAATCGCGGCGTGCTTGAGCTGCTGATGATGAAGATCAATGCGGCACAGGACGACTTCAATGCCGGCCTCGCGATCAACGATGCGCTGGGTGAAGCGTATGTCGACCGCGGCGCGACGCTCATCGCGCAGAAGAAATATGCCGAGGCCATCACGGACATCGACAAGGGTCTCTCGCTCGGCACAAAGCAGCCAGAAATCGCCTATTTCGATCGCGCGATGGCTGACGAAGGACTGGGCAACCTGAGGGCGGCCTATGATGACTATCGTCAGGCGCTGATCGTCGCGCCGGACTTCACCCGCGCGAGCGACGAGCTCAAGCGCTTCAAGATTATCCAAAAGCCCTCCGGCGTCTGACGACAAATTCTTAAATGTAGACGCCGCGCACGGCCTCCGCGTGCGGTGTCTTTTTTCCTATCGGCGAGATTTGTTTCGCGAGCCCTCCCGGCCTCGGGGACTACACGACACACCGTTACAAATTCCGGCTTTCCGCGGTGCAAGAGGAAGCAGAGACTCAGGCTGCAGTTCGCTGCAGGCGTGATTTGTTCGTGCCCAGTCTTGGCGCTCCACCTTTGGGCACGGCAAAAGGGCGGCTGAACCGGCTGAGACGCCCCCAAGTCGAAGCCAACCTGTTCAGCCGCCCGTGTCGCCCCCACCCGTTCAGAGATTTTCATTGTCGCAGGACGTCGCCGGGCCATAGTGACGGCCTTGTGTTCAGCAAGGCAGCCTTTATGTAGACAAGGCCCGCCGACCGGTGACTAAGAGAGATTTCATGAAATTCCTGCTGCGCTCGACATCCGTCGCCGCCTTGGCGCTCGCCACAGCGGCATGCACGACGCCCGCGCCCGTCCCCCTCAAGGAGGGCGACGTCCCGGCGGCCTTCACCTCGCCCGTCGCCAAGGACGCTGCTGTTTGGCCCGCGACCGATTGGTGGACGGGCCTGAACGCGCCGGAATTGCCGCCCCTTGAGATGACGGCAAAAGAGCAGAATCTGGATCTCATCGCGGCCGCAGCACGTGTGGTGCAGGCACAGGCACAAACTGGCATTGCCGGCTCCGCGCTTTTCCCCAGCATCAATGCAACAGGCAACGCACAGCGCAGCGGCTCGGACACCAAGGGCGTCCCCGGTGGTAACACCCACAACACATTCGGCGTATCGGCCGAAGCGAGTTATGAGATCGATCTCTGGGGCCTTAATCGTGACCAGTTGCACGCCGCGGAACAGTCCGAACTCGCCGCGCGCTATGCGCAGCAGACGGTTGCGTTGACGATAACGTCGGGCGTCGCCAACACCTATCTCGACGTCCTGGCGCTGCGACAGCGCATCAAGATCGCAAACCAAAACGTAGACGCTGCCAAGCGGATCCTCGCGATCACCGAGGCGAAGGTCACGAACGGCGTCTCGTCAAACCTCGAACTCGCGCAACAGCGCGCACTTCTGGCCGGCGTCGAATCCGCCATTCCCGGGTTGCTGGAACAGGAACGCGAAGCGCGTTATGCGCTCGCCATCCTTCTTGGCCGCGCACCGGAAGGCTTTGACGTGAAATCGGTCAATCTCGACGGCATCGTCGCGCCGGCGGTTCAGCCCGGCATTCCCTCCAGCCTTCTGGAACGCCGCCCCGACATCGCGCAGGCCGAAGCCCAGTTGCTGGCGCAGCACGCCAATGTCGACGCCGCGCGCGCTGCGTTCCTGCCGCAGATCAGCCTCAGCAGCTCCATCGGCGCAGCCTTCAATCCATCGAGCATGATCTGGAGCATCGGCGCGTCGCTGCTGCAGGCGGTGTTCGACGGCGGCAAACTGTCGGCGGAGAGCGACTTGCAGAAAGCTCGGCAGACCGAACTGCTCGCCGGCTATCGCAAGGCTGTGTTCAGCGCGTTCTCCGATGTGGAGAGCTCGCTTGGCCAGGTGACGTCGCTGGCCGAGCAGGAACGTCTTGTCAACGAGCAAGAAGTGAATGCCGCAGAGGCCTATCGCATCGCCGAATTGCAGTATCGCGAGGGCGTGACCGATCTTCTCAACGTGCTGCAGACCCAGCAGACGCTGTTCAGCGCGCAGGACCAGCTCGTGCAGATCCGGCTGGCGCGTCTGCAGGCTGGCGTCGGTCTTTACCGCGCGCTTGGCGGCGGCTGGACGGCTGCCACCGATCCCAACGCACCGCCGCCGGCCGGTTTCAGCCCACTCTGACGTTCACGCGTGACCCATGATCCGGCGGGTCTGATAACCCTTGCCGAGCGCCTTCACTTCGTCGTCCGTGAGCTTCACGTTCACAGCGGCGATCGCGTCGTCCAGATGCTTCATCTTCGACGCGCCGACAATCGGCGCGGTTACGGCCGGCTGATGCAGCAGCCATGCCAATGCGATCTGCGCGCCGGAAACGTCCTTCTCTTTCGCCAGATCGTTAACGCGGTCGCGGGTCGCATAGTCGCTCTCATGGAACGCTCTGGCGGTCAGAATGTTCGCATCGCTCTTGGCGCGTGTCGTCTGCGCCTCGCCGTCGCGCGAGCGATTGCCGGCAAGAAATCCGCGCGCCAGCGGGCTCCACGGAATGACGCCAATGCCCGCGTCGCGGCACAGCGGCAGCATCTCGCGCTCTTCCTCGCGATAGACGAGATTGTAGAAGTTCTGCATCGACACGAATTTGGTCGCGCCCATCTTCTCCTGCGTGTGCAGATACTTTGAGAATTGCCAGGCATACATCGAAGAAGCGCCTATGTAGCGCGCCTTGCCCGATTTCACGACGTCATGCAGCGCTTCGATCGTCTCCTCGATGGGCGTCGTCGGATCGAAGCGGTGAATCTGGTAGAGGTCGACATGGTCCGTCTGGAGGCGGCGCAGCGAATTGTCGATCGAGTGGATGATGTGTTTGCGAGAGAGGCCGCGATCGTTCGCGTCATCGCTCATCACGCCGCAGACTTTGGTGGCGATCACCACGCGGTCGCGTGACGGCGCGAAATCCTTGAGCGCTTTGCCGACGATCTCTTCGCTGCGGCCAACGGAATAGACATCCGCCGAGTCGAAGAAATTGATGCCCGCTTCGAGCGCGCGCTTGATGAAAGGCCGCGCCTCTTCTTCACCCAGTACCCAGTCGCGCCAGTTCGGCGAGCCATAGGTCATGGTACCGAGGCAGATGCGCGAGACCTTGAGACCGGTTTTTCCGAGACGCGTCGTTTCCATGGCTTCCTCCGACTTCTTGGAGGAAATCTTAAGACCAAACGGCCCTGCTCAGAAGCCGAAAACCTTGCCGACGATCTTGAGCAATAACCCTTTGAAGATCAGGGGCGCATCCGTCACCGCCAGATTGATGCAGACCGGCCCATCATCCGCCATTGGCTGGTGCAGCACTTGGGGCGTCGTCGTCTGTACGTCGCCCGGAAGATATTGACCGGTTTCGTCGTGATAGCTGCCGGTCAGGACCATGGTCCATTCTTCGCCGCGATGCGTGTGGACGGCGACGCCTGCGCCAGGACGAGCGCGGATCAGGCGCACGCGCGCGCCGCCGCGCGTCATCAGCGGAAGATGTGCGAGGCCGGGCGCTACCGGTACCCAGCGCGCTTTCGCAAAATCGTCACCGACATAGGCGCGCAAGGGCCACGGCACGTTGCTCTGCACGGCGGGTCGCGGCGCGCGCTCCGGCGACTTGACGTTGAGGCGCGAGAGAACCGATTGCAGCGCGCGATCGCTCATCGCGGCTGGTGCGACTCTCGCAAACATCGCGCGACCCGCGGCTTCCATCTCGCTCACCGCTGCGCGGCATGTCGCGCATGCCGAAAGATGCGTCGCAATCAGCAACGCAACGGGCTCGCTGCTTGCGCCGAGCGAATAGCTCAGCAGAAGTTCTTCCCCGGGATGGTGGGTGATGGTCACGTTCCGTCTTCCAGCGCGATGCGCAGCCGCGGCATCGCAAGGCGAATCCTGGATTTGACCGTCCCCAGCGGCAACCCGGGTTCGGCGGCGATTGCGCTGTGCGGCTTGTCGGCAAGAAACGAGAGTTCGACGATCTGCGCCTGCTCGCGCGGCAGATCGGCAAACGCAAGCTTCAAACGGTCTTCGACCTGCGCCCAATCCATGGTTTCGTCAGCATCGCGTTCCGCTTCGGGGAGAAACGTCGGATCGTTGGCATCGATCTCCGGCCGCCGTTCCTTGCGAATCGCGTCAATGCGCAGATTTCGGGCAATGCTGAATATCCAGGTCGAGGCGGAGGCCTTTTCCGAGTCGAAAAGCTCCGCCTTACGCCACAGTATGAGCATGGCCTCCTGCGCCAGGTCCTCCGCCACTGCACCGCCCGCGCCAAGACGCATCAGATAGCCCTTCACCCGCGGCGCAAAGTGATCGAACAGCTCCTTGAACGCGGCGCGGTCCCGCGCGCGGCCGACAGATACGACCAGGGCGTTCAGAGGGGCTGCCTCGACTGCCGGCCGTTCCATCAGGGAGCCCTGCGCGGGCGCCAGACGGCGCAGCCCCGCCTTCCTGGGCCGGGAGGAGGAGCTAACGGCCCAGGAGTGGGATACGGGCAGAGCATGCGCCATCAAAGCCGGATTTACGCAGGAGACGCCTCACCGGATCAGTGCTGATCCAAGGGCCTGCGCGCGGCGTATTGGTGCCATGCCGCGAGAGCCGCCTTCCAGCGCCATCTATGATGGCTGGGTCCTGCACCGAAGGATTGCGCCTCGGCACCACGCCTTTCGCTATCGCGTCTTTACTATGCTGCTCGACCTCGACGAACTCGCGAGCCTTTCCCGGCGGCTCTGTTTCTTTGCCTGGAACAAGGCAGGCGTAACCAGTTTTCACGACGCCGACCATGGCGACGGACGTGATTTGCGCATCTGGCTGGATGCAAAACTCAGCGCCAAAGGCATCGTCGCAGACGGACCGAAGCGCGTGCTCTGCTACCCTCGCCTGTTCGGTACGTGTTCAATCCTCTGAGCGTCTGGTTCTGCCATGTGCGCGATGGTCGCCTCGCTGCAATTGTCTACGAGGTGCACAACACCTACGGCGAGCGCCACACCTACGTCCTGCGCGTCGACAGCGACTACGCGCTGATCCGCCATCGCTGCGTCAAGGACTTCTACGTCTCGTCGTTCCTGTCGATGGCTTGCGCCTACAATTTCAAGATCCGCCCACCAGACAACGACGTGATGATCGCGATCAACGAGGACGAAGCCGGCAAGCCGATCCTTACGGCAACATTTTCGGGCAAGAGAAAACCCCTCAGCGACGCTTCGCTCCTCGCCATGCTGTTGCGTCACCCGCCGATGACGGTCAAAATCATGGCTGCCATCCACTATGAGGCCGTCCGGCTGATGTGGAAGGGCGTGCAACGACACGCTCACGGCACGGCGGCCTAGTGGATCCGCCCGGCGTCAGGAGGGGCGCCGACGATGCGGACAATCGCTTTCGAACCTTTCGACCTGCCGCCAACCGCGGAAGCTCTGCGCCGCGAGGTGCGAGGGTTCCTGGTCGAAACCATTCCGCAGCGCACGGCGCTTGAGCGCTCGGAATCCTGGTCGGGCCTCGACCGCGAGTTCAGCAAGAAGATGGGCGCGCGCGGCTGGATCGGCATGACTTGGCCCAAGAAATATGGCGGCCACGAACGCAGCTTTGCGGAACGCTATGTCGTGATCGAGGAAATGCTCGCCGCCGGCGCGCCGGTGAGCTTCCATTGGGTTGCCGATCGGCAAAGCGGGCCGCTGCTTCTGCGTTTCGGTACCGAAGAACAGCGTCAGAAAATCCTGCCGCGCGTTGCGCGGGGCGAACTTTGTTTCTGCATCGGCATGAGCGAGCCGGGTGCGGGTTCCGACCTTGCCGGCGTGCGCACGCGCGGCCGCAAGGTCGAAGGCGGCTGGCAGGTCAATGGCCAGAAGATATGGACGTCCAACGCGCACAATGCTGACTACATGATCGCGCTGGTGCGGACGAGCGATGGCGAACGGCATGCGGGGCTCTCGCAACTCATTGTCGACATGAAATCGCCTGGTCTCACGGTGAAGCCGATCGCCAATCTCACGGGCGAGAGCCACTTCAACGAAGTGTTCTTCGATGACGTTTTCGTTCCCGAAAGTATGCTCGTCGGCCGCGACGGCGACGGCTGGCGCCAGGTCGGTGCTGAACTTGCCTTCGAACGCAGCGGGCCGGAGCGATATCTTTCCAGCATCCGCCTCTTCCTCGAATTCCTGCGCGTCGTCGGTGACAAGCCAACCGAGGCCGAACGCATCTTCATCGGCCAGGTCGCGGCGCAGATGTGGACGCTGCGCCAGATGTCGCTATCGATCACCGGCAAGATCGTCGCCGGTGGCGATCCGGCGTCGGACGCGGCGATCGTAAAGGATCTCGGCACCTCACTGGAGCAGGATATCCCGCGCGCCATTCAGGCGCTGGCGCCGCCGGGTCTCACCGACAAGTCGTTCGACGCGACCTTGAGCTACCTGTTGCAATCCTCGCCTTCCTTCTCGCTGCGCGGCGGGACGCGAGAAATATTGCGCGGCATCATCGCCCGCGAATTGGGGCTCAGATGAGCGAACTGCGCGCGCTTCTGTCGGACACGACGGAAAAAGTTCTGTCCGATTTGCCCGGCGACGAGACGGCCGCGTGGAAACAAGTCAACGACTCCGGCCTCGCCAATGTCATGACCGCCGAAACCGAAAACGGCTTCGGCGGCGGTTGGGAAGATGCATTCATCATCCTGCGCGCCACTGGTTTCCACGCGACGCCGATTGCACTCGCCGAAGCCATTGCGGACGCAAAACTCAAGAATGCGAGTGCAGACACCGGATTCCGCACCATGGCGCTAGTACGCACGTGCCAAATGGCCGGCGCGATGCAGGCGGCGCTCGACCTCTCCGTGCAATACACGCGCGAACGCCAGCAGTTCGGCAAGGCGCTTTCCACCTTCCAGGCGATCCAACAGCAACTGGCGGTGTTCGCTGAAGAAACGGCGGCGACCAACATGGCTGCGGCCGCCGCCTGCCGGGCGGCGGATCGCGGCGAAGCCCTCTTCGAGATCGGCTGCGCCAAACTTCGCGCCAACATCGCCGTCGGCACGGCGACGACGGTCGCCCATCAGGTCCATGGTGCGATGGGCTTTACGGCTGAGTACCGCCTGCATCATTTCACGCGCCGTCTGTGGCAATGGCGCAGCGAATTCGGCAACGATCGCTACTGGGCCGATAAATTGGGCGCGATGGTCGCCGCCAAAGGCCCGGACGGATATTGGCCGCTCCTCGCCAATTCCGCGGCTTGAGACCTGCGACAATCGCTTCCCTCGGGGCAGCGGCCTTCCGCCGATTGATTCAGACGGCTGGCGCTTGTAGAGCCATGACCATCGATATCCAGCGGACACAGCAAGAATGAGCATCAAGGGCAAAGCCTATCTCATGGGCGCGTTTGAACATCCGACGCGCGAAGCGCCCGACAAATCCACGCCGCAGCTGCATGCCGAATGCATGCGCGGTGCGTTGGAAGATGCGGGCCTGAAGAAGGACGACATCGACGGCTATTTCTGCGCCGGCGACGCGCCCGGCTTCGGCGCCATGTCGATGGCCGACTATCTTGGCCTGCGCAACCTGCGCCACATGGATTCCACCGAAACCGGCGGCTCGTCCTATATCCTGCATGTCGGACACGCGGCCGAAGCGATCGCCGCCGGAAAATGTTCCGTCGCGCTCGTCACGCTCGCAGGCAAGCCGCGCACGGACAAGGGCGGCGGACCGCGAGGCGGCGGCTTTGCGGCGGCGCCAGAAGCGGCCTTCGAAATGCCCTATGGCGGCACGACGCACAATCAATATGCGATGTGCGCGACGCGCCACATGCACGAATACGGCACGACGAGCGAGCAGCTTGCCTGGATCAAGGTCGCGGCCTCCCATCATGCGCAATATAACGAGCATGCATTCCTGAAGGACGTGGTCACGGTCGAGGACGTCATCAATTCGCCGATGATCGCAACGCCCCTGCATCGCCTCGACTGCTGCGTCGTCACCGACGGCGGCGGCGCGCTGATCGTCACCAGTCCGGAAGTCGCAAAACAGTTGAAGCGTCCGCGCGTCAAGATCATCGGCGCGGGCGAAGCGCCGAAAGGCACCTATGGCGGCAAGGTCGACCTCACCTACTCCGGTGCAGCATGGAGCGGACCGAAAGCTTTCACCGAAGCCGGCGTGAAACCCGCCGACATCAAATACGCCTCGATCTACGACAGTTTCACCATCACGGTGCTGATGCAGCTTGAAGATCTCGGCTTCTGCGAGAAGGGCCAGGGCGGCAAGTTCGTCTCCGACGGCAATCTCATCTCGGGCGTCGGCAAGCTGCCGTTCAACACGGATGGCGGCGGGCTCTGCAACAATCATCCGACCAATCGCGGTGGCATCACCAAGGTGATCGAAGCGGTACGCCAACTGCGCGGCGAAGCGCACCCCAGGGTGCAGGTCAAGAATTGCGATCTGGCGATCGCGCACGGCACGGGCGGCTCGCTCGGCACGCGGCATGGCTCCGCGACCGTGATCATGGAACGGGAGTAGACGATGTCCGAACAGGGTACCAAGCCATCGCCTGCCGTGCGCCGAATCTTTCCGCCGGCCATCAACGTCGAGACCGAGAAGTTTTGGAAAGCCGCCGAGGCCGGCAAGTTGTTATACGGCTTTTGTCTCGCCTGTAAGGAGCCGCACTACTATCCGCGCAGCTTCTGTCCGTTCTGCTTCAGCGAGAAGGTGGAATGGCGCGAGGCCAGCGGCAACGCCACGGTCTATTCCTATTCGATCATGTACCGCTCGCCGACCGGGCCTTACACCATTGCCTATGTGACGTTGGCCGAGGGTCCACGTCTTCTGACCAATCTCGTCGATTGCGATTTCAAGAAAATCGCCATCGACGCGCCGGCCAAACTGGTGTGGAAGCCGAGCGAAGGCGGCGCCCCGGTGCCGTTCTTCACGCTGGCATAGCTTCTCGCATTGCTGTCCCGAGCCGAACCAGGCCTCGCCCTTCGACGAGCTCAGGGTGAGACCCTTTTTTGGTAGTCAAACTGAGGCCTTCATGTTGAGCTTGTCGACGCAGGAGGGCCGAGCCTTGCGTGCCGACGAACCAGGGGGCGTCTGACACATGCGCATACTCGCTGTACTTCTCATCCTCGGCGCCGTCGTCACGGTCGCGTATTGGCTGAACTATTTCATCGCCGGCGATGTGCGCGTCCTGCCCGACTATTGGTACAGCGCGTTCGAGGATTCGTTTCCCGTCGCGGACGGCTGGATGGCGCTGTGCATGTTAGCCGCCGGCATCGGCCTGTGGCGCGGTTCGCGCAGCGGCGCTCTATTCGGGCTAATGGCGGGCAGCGCTCTCATGTACCTCGCCAGCATGGATATCACCTTCAACATCGAGCACGGCCTCTACGCCCTTCTGCCGAAATCGGGCCCGATGCTCGCGGAAGCCTGGATCAATGCTTCCTCGCTCGGCCTCGGCGTTGCAACGCTGATCGTGAGCTGGCGTCGCGCGGCCGCGCATTCATCTTCCGGATGATCGAGAATTCGAGGCCGGAGGCGACGATGGCGTCGATGACCGGCCAGAGATTTGGCACAATGCGCAGTTCGATGTTTGCGGCCGCATGCAGCGCCAGCAGATCGCCGATCGGCTCGACCGAAAGTGGCGTGATGGTTTCGGTCGTCGAGAAGTAGCCCGCATCGCTGTTGTGCACACCGAAGGGCGCGGCGTCCAGGCGATAGACGTACATCTTGCAGTTCCGCATCCGCTCCAGCCACACGCTTTCGATGGCATGCATCCGCGTGCCAGCCCCCACGCCGAGCAGGGTGCGTCCGATATCCGTCAGCGGCTTGCCGATGCTCCAACAACAGGCCCGCGGCGCCATGCGCGGAAACCAGAATCCCGGCGCATGTTCTTCATCGACCGCCCAGACCATCGGCGGATTGTCCGGCGAACTCGCGGGGATGTGCGGCCGGAAGACGTTGATGTCCGGGTCTTCCGAAAAGTGCATCAGATGCGGCATGGACGCGTTTTAGCGCGGGTCCGGCTCAGAATAAATCCGGCTGGCGGTTCGGCTTTGGCGGCGGCGCCGGTTTGCCGGCCTTTTCCATGTCCATCTGCAGGTCGGACGGCCGCAGCATGGCTTTCAACTCGTCCACGGTGGCCGGTTCCTCACCCAGCCACTTTGTCCAGTCCGCGTCTGCGATGAGCGCCGGCATACGATCGGTGATCGTGCCGATCAGGTCGTTCGGCGGCACCGTGACCATAGCAAAGGTTTCGAGCGCGCCGGCATTGTGGTCGGACCATCCTTCCCAGATAACGGCGATTGCCGTTGCGACGCGCTGCTTCGGCGTGACGACATACTGTTCCGTTTTCTTGGGCGTGATCTCCTTGCCTTCGTTGAAGGTGTTCACGACAACAAGGCCGCGCCGGTTGAAGAATGCATCTCGGAAAGTCGGCTTCTGCTCGATCGTTTCCGCCCGCGCATGAATGAAGCGCGTGCCGTCGGATGGATCTCGCGCGCCTGCGGGCACCAGGCCCCAACGCATCCGCGCCGCTTCACGTTTTCCCTGCGCGTTGAGCCGGATGACGGTGGCGAACCGCATCGGCGTCACCGTTTCGACCGGGCCCATCGGCGCGCCGACGAGATCGGCCAGCGTGACGAGCTCGCCCCAACTCATCATCTGCGTGAATTTTCCGCACATGCGTTGCGCCCTCGTTTGCGCGCGGACGGGAATCGCCTTTCATTACCACATGGTGAGTCGGAAAGAATGGGACAAGCTTGCGGACGACTTCGAGCGCGATGTCTGCGACATCACGCGCGAAACCAGGGGCAAGGAGATTGCGCGACTGGTTCTCGGTCTGCGGCCCTCGCCGAAAAAATCTATTTTGGTCGATCTCGGGTGCGGCATCGGCACGTTCGTCGAGCGCTACGGCAAGCTGTTCCGCGCAACGTTTGCCGTCGAACACGCCCCGCGGATCATCGCCCGCGCCAAGAAGCGCCTGGTCAAGCGCACCGACATCACCTGGTTGACCTCAAACATTCCGCCGGCAGCCAACCGCATCGGCACCTGCGCGGACCTGACTGTCTGCATGAATGTCATCACCATGCCGCAGGCCAGAATTCGTGAACAGATGTGGCACGGGATCGCGCGCGTCACGCGCAAGCGCGGTCATGCGATCATCGTGGTACCGTCGATCGAATCCGATCGGATGGTCGAACGTGTCGCCTATGGCACATCGCGCGCGGAAGCGATCGCCGAAGCGCCTGACGGGCTCGTCGATCGCGGCGGCAGCCGTCAGAAGCATTTCGCACGCGAGGAGCTGCGCGAACTGCTTGCGCAACACGGATTCCGCACCAGGAAAGTGATGCGAATCTCCTATCCCTGGCAGAAGGAAGGCCTGCGCAAGCCGCGCAACGCCGGCACGCGCCGCCCCTGGGACTGGCTCGTGCTGGCGCAGCGCGTGTGACTAGCGCCCGATACGTCCCGTCACCGGCATCGAGCTGGTGAGGCCGCCATCGACCGCGATGTGCTGGCCATTGACGTAGGACGCCTCGTCGCTCGCGAGAAACAACGCCATGTTCGCGATCTCCTCCGGCACGCCATAGCGCTTCAGCGGATTGAGCTGGCCGATCTTGTCCGCCGTCCCGCGCTGCTTGGCATAGTCGAAGATCGGCTTGGTCATGCCGGTCTCGATAATGCCGGGGCAGATCGCGTTCACGCGGACATTCGTTCCGGTCAGGTAGTTTGCCGCCGTCGCCGCCAGATTGATCACGCCCGCCTTGCTCGCGCTGTACGGTCCGCCGCCCGCGCCGGATCGAATGCCGGCCACCGACGCCGTGCAGACGATGGATCCCTTCTTGTTCGGTACCATCACGCGCGCCGCATGCTTGATCGCAAGGAATACGCCGATCAGATTCACGTCCAGAACCTGCCGCCAGTCATTCGCATCCAGTTCGAAGAACGGCTTGGCGCCGCCGCTGACGCCGGCATTGGCGTAGAAGATATCGAGCTTGCCGAATTCCTTCACCGCCGTGTCCACAGCGTTCGCGACGTCCGCTTCGGACGACGCATCGGCGGTCAGCGCAATCGCCGTGCCGCCGGCCTCTTTGATCGCCTTCGCTGTGTCTTCGACAGCCGCCGCACGGTCGACGCACACGACCTTGGCGCCTTCCGCCGCGAACAGCTTTGATGTGGCCCGGCCGATGCCGCTGGCTGCGCCTGTGACGATGGCGACTTTCCCTTTTAGACGATCCATTTGTTCCTCCCGATTGATCTGGCGCGGAGCTTGACCGCTTGCGAGCGTCCGTCAAGGCGGCGATTTGGCGTGGCGGGAGGCGTGTGCGAAACTGCGTGGGGATCAAGCAGAATTCGCAACCATGGCTGCGCGGCAGGCCGTGCTCGGCATCGACCGGGGTGGCTTTCAATATGGCGTCACAACGATTTTCGAGAACGTGTCGTTCCTTCTGGACGACGCGCGCACCGCGCTCGTCGGCGAGAACGGCGCCGGAAAGTCGACGCTGCTGAAATGTCTTGCGGGCGAACATGAGCTGAGCTCGGGCCAGATCGTGCGTTCCCGCGGCCTGCGCGTCGGCTATGTGCCGCAGGAAATCCCGGCGGAGCTCGAGACGATTTCGGTTCGCCAGATGCTGGAGCAAGCCCTGCCCGCGGACGGCAAGGACGAGGCATGGAAGGTCGACGTGCTGATCGACGACCTTCGCATTCCGCTCGACTTGACCGAGAAAAAATTCGGCGAACTCTCCGGCGGCTGGCAGCGGCTGCTGTTGATCGCGGCGGCCAAACTCGGCGAGCCGGACATCGCCATCCTAGACGAGCCGACCAACCATCTGGACATCGAGAACATCAACAAGCTCGAACGTTGGCTGGCGGAGGATATCCGACTTCCCATGCTGATCGTCAGCCATGACCGCGAGTTTCTTGATCGCACGACCGCGCGCACGATCTTTCTGCGAAAAGATGGCGCACACGCTTTCAAGGCGCCCTTCGCCGTTGCGCGCGAAGAACTCCTCCGCCGCGATGCCACCAATGCCGCGCGCCGCCAGCTCGAAGAGAAGGAAATCTCGCGGTTGGAGAAGGTCGCGGCGCGCTACAAGGCGTGGGGCGTGCTCAATTCCAAGTTCCACAAGAAGCAGCGGGCAACCGAAAAGCGTATCGAGCGGATCGAGGAAAAAAAGGCCGACGTCTACTTCGCGCGGAATCGCAAGCTGGAACTCAACGACGAAGCGATCGACGCCAAAGTCGCGCTGCGGCTGCAGGACCTGATCGTGAAGACTCCCGATCAGGTCCGCACGCTCATTGCCATCGACCGGCTGGTGATCGCGGCCGGCGAGCAAGTCGCGATCCTCGGCGCCAACGGCAGCGGCAAGTCGACGCTGCTGAGCGTGCTGGCCGCCGCGTACGATCCCCTGCAGGAGCACTATGACGGCCGCGCGGCCGTGCGGTACAACCCGGCGACGAAACTGGTCTACTTCGACCAGCGCATGGCAGACCTGCCTCTGAACAAGTCGCTGCTCGACTACGTCTCCGAAGTGAAGACCGTAAACAACGCCCAGGCCGTGGCCGTGCTGGCCAAAGCGGGATTTCCCTATGAACGCATGCAGGGACCCATCCGGGAACTCAGCTACGGCGAGCAGTCGCGGCTCGTCTTCCTGCGCATGAAACTGCTCGCGCCGAACTTCTACCTGCTCGACGAACCGACCAACCATCTCGATATAGAGGGTCAGGAAGATCTGGAAGAGCAGCTCGAGGAATCCGACGTCTCCTGCATTTTTGTCAGCCATGATCGCTATTTCACGCGCACTGCGGCGACGCGGTTTCTGGAAATCAGGCGCCGCAGGCTGGTAGAGGTGGAGGATGCGGACGAATTCTTCGACCGCCAGACGGACGAGATGGAACAATCGCGATGAATCTGGCGAAGCCCCGTGTCGATGTCGGACTCAACACCAACAATATCGAGGCGATGCTCGCCTTCTGGCAAAACGACGCCGGCGTGAAGTTCGATCACGTCCTTCCGATCCGAAAGGGCATGAAGCAGCACCGCCACGATGCGCTCGGTTCCGTGGTCAAGATCAACCATCACAGCGAACCCCTGCCCATCACGCCGCCGTCCGGCTACGCGGAACTGCTGATCGCGCGCGAAGGACTGGCTGCGCCGAAGACCTTGCACGATCCGGACGGCAACGCCGTGACGCTGGTGCCACCTGGGACGTTCGGCATCAAGCAGATCGGGATTCGGCTGAAGGTTCGCGATCTCACCGCCCATCGCCGCTTCTATTCGGACGGTTTGGGCCTGACAGAAGAACCCGCCGAGAAGGGCGCAGCATTCCGCGCCGGAGAAACGCTTCTGTTGCTCGAACAGTCGCCGGATGCGCCGTCCGACGCCGTGATGGACGGCAAGGGCTGGCGCTACATCACGTTCCAGGTTTTCAAGGTCGACGACGAGCATCGGCGCATTCTGGAACGCGGCGGACGCGAGGCGATGAAGCCGACAACGCTAGGCACGACCGCACGCATTTCCATGGTGCGCGATCCCGACGGAAACTGGATCGAGATCTCACAGCGCGCCTCGATCACCGGCTCGCTGGAGTAGATACGCGGCGTTTGCTAAAAGACCTGCCATGGAACCGATCACGACGTTCGATCTGACGAGCTGGGCTGGACCTTTCGACGCCGTCACCCGCACGGCGGCACAGGACGCGCTGGAAAGCGGCAAGGTCCTCTTCTTTCCGAACCTCCCCTTCACCGTCGGAAACAGCGAGAGCGTGCTTCTGACCGATGCGCTCTCAAACGGCCGCGCCAAGAATATCAGCCGCGATCCGGACGGGCGGATTCAGGGCGACACCGCCTCGCCGGAAGAAAGCGCCCGGCTCTCGGCGATGATGGGCCGCTTTGCACAACAGGCGCGCAGCCTGGTGCTCGGCCTTTTCCCTGGTTTCGCAGGCACGATCGACCAGGCGCGCACCTCCTATCGGCCGGTCGAGATCGCGGGCCGCACCTATTCGCCGCGCAACGACGACAAACGGCTGCATGTCGATGCGTTTCCGTCGCGGCCGCAACGCGGACGGCGCATTCTGCGCGTGTTCTCCAACATCCATCCCGCCGGCGGGCCGCGGATCTGGCACGTTGGCGAACCATTCGAGGACATGGCGCGGCGCTATGCGCGCAAGGCGAGCAAACCGCTACCGCTGGAACCCTGGTTGTTCGAGTTGCTGGGAGTCACCAAGGGCCGGCGCAGCGAATATGACTATCTGATGCTCGGCCTACATGACGGTGCCAAGCTTGATGCGGAGTATCAAAAGAATTCGCCGCAGATCGAGTTTGCGTTTCCCGCCGGCACGACGTGGATGTGTTTCACGGATCAAGCGATGCATGCGGCGCTCTCCGGACAGTTCTGCCTGGAGCAGACGTTCCACCTGCCCCTCGAAGCGCTCAGCCATCCCGAACGCTCACCGCTCAAGGTTCTCGAGCGGATGACGGGGCGACCGCTGGTTTAGTTCCAGAACGCCGCAATCCGCGCCGCTTCTGCCCTTCCTTGCACGACGCCCGCAAGCGCGACATCGCCACGGCGCGAGGCATCCATCAGATTGTTGCCGAACGCCTCGAGGCAGTTCCCATTGGGCACGATCAGCTCGACCTCCGCGCCGGCCGACGTGAGAACGTCGATCTCGCGCTGGATGCCGGCCCTCATGAAGTCGATTGCCATGTTCGAAAGCACCGCGATCACAAGCACGCACTGATAACCCTTCACCAGATCGATGTTGGTCGCCGAGCGCATGCCGCCATCGATATAGCGCCGCCCGTGAATCGTGATCGGCGGAAAAACGCCGGGAACCGAACAGCTCGAAGCGATCGCGCGGCCAAGCTCCACGCCGGACGATTCCTCCCACATATGGAAACTGCCGTCGGCGGCATCGACTGCCGTGCAGGCAAAACCGCGTGGCCACTTTTCGTTCGGACCGGCGATGGAGCCGAAGCTCGCGATGAACGCGTCTTCGGCGATCGTCTTGGCGCCGAGCGCAAAGGCCCCGATTTCGGCCCGCAGTTCGGCCGGTGGCTCGCGGTCTGCCGGCCGGTGCGCCATGAACCGCATGAGCGGGCCAAGATCGGGCGCGGCTGGGCGTTCAGCGTCCGGAGTGGCTCTTCTCGCTGCTGCGGCGCGTTCGGCCTGTTCTACCTGTGCGCGCACCAGCGCCTCCGCAGGCCGTCCTGACGCCAGCGCGGCGCCCGCAAAGGAACCGGCCGAGGTGCCGACGATTCGGCTGGCGTCGGCGATTCTGGCGCCCCCTTCCTCCAATCCCGCTGCAAGACCGAGTTCCCAGGCGATGCCGACCGGTCCGCCACCGCCCAATATTAGTGCACGATCACCCAACCGGGCCTCCTGTCACCGTTCTTTTGCGCGGAGAGCATGGCGTCAAGCGCAGGCCCCGGCTAGAGTTTTCGCGGGATGAGCACTGTAAACGACGCCACGCATTCTGACGCGCGCGCCCGCTTCCGTATGGAGCGCAAGCCGAAATCGCTGCGCCTTGTGGCAGAAGGCGAATGGACCACGAAGGACGCGGCGAAACTGGATACCCAGCTTCGCGCGATTCAACTCGGCGACGCCGCAGAGGCGGAAATCGACGGCTCGGGCCTCGATCGTATCGACAGTGCCGGCACATGGCTCCTGGTACGCACCAAGCGTGAGTGGGAAAGCGCGGGCAAGCGGGTCGGTCCGATCCTGCTGCCGGGCATGTACGATTCCCTGCTCCACACCGTCGAGCATGAGCACACCGCACCGCCCGTCGTGATTCACAACCGCCACACGCTGGAAGCCTTCGTCGAGCGCGTGGGTAAGGGGACGTTTCACGGCGTCTACCAGGGCGCGGGCATCCTCAGCTATGTCGGCCGCGTCACGCTGGAATGGATGGAGGCGATCTATCACCCGCGCGGCAATCTTCGCGTTGCAGCGCTTTTCCATCAGATCGAAGAAACCGGCATCAACGCGCTGCCAATCGTGGGGCTTCTCGCGTTCCTGATCGGGATCGTGCTGGCTTATCAGGGTGCGGACCAGCTCAAACGATTCGGCGCGGAAATCTTCACCATCAACCTGCTGGGCGTTGGTCTTCTGCGCGAGATCGCCGGCCTGATCACCGCGATCATCATCGCCGGTCGCTCCGGTTCCGCCTTCACCGCGCAGATCGGCACCATGCGCGTGAACGAGGAAATCGATGCGATGCAGACGATCGGCATCAACACGGTCGACACGCTCGTTCTGCCGCGCCTTCTGGGCCTCGCCATAGCGCTGCCGTTTCTGACCTTCTACGCCGACATCATGGGCATGATCGGCGGCGCGGTGATGTGCTATTTCGACCTGCACATAACGCTTCCGGTCTTCCTTCGGCAGTTGCAGGAGGCCATTTCTCTCAACACGTTCCTCGTCGGCATCATCAAGGCGCCGGTGTTCGCGCTGATCATCGGTCTGGTCGGCTGCTACGAAGGCCTGCAGGTCGAACGCAACGCCGCCAGCGTCGGCAAGCTGACGACGCGCTCCGTCGTCGAGTCGGTGTTCCTCGTGATCGTGCTCGACGCCGCCTTCTCCATCATCTTCTCGATCATAGGGATTTGACCGTGAGCGGGGGACGTCAAAACACGAAGGGTGCGGACAAGGACATCGTCATCAAGGTGCGCGGCCTGGTAAACGGCTTTGGTGACCAGCTTCTGCACGACCATCTCGACCTCGACGTTTATCGCGGCGAGGTTCTTGGCGTGGTGGGCGGCTCCGGCACCGGCAAATCGGTTCTGCTGCGCTCCATCGTCGGGCTGAACAAGATCCAGTCCGGCACGATCGAGGTGTTCGGCCGCAACACGGCCAACCTGAACGAAGCCCAGATGCGCGAGATCGAGATGCGCTGGGGCGTGCTGTTCCAGGAAGGGGCGCTCTTCAGTTCGCAGACCATCGCCGAAAACATCCAGGTGCCGCTGCGCGAATATCTCCACATGTCGCAGGAACTTATGAACGAGATCGCCTCGATGAAGCTATCGATGGTCGGCCTTGATGAAGAGGCAGCCTCGAAGCATCCATCGGAACTCTCGGGCGGCATGAAGAAGCGCGCCGGACTCGCCCGCGCGCTCGCACTGGATCCGGACATCGTGTTTCTCGACGAGCCGACAGCGGGCCTCGATCCGATTTCCGCCAACATGTTCGACGAATTGGTCAAAGACCTGCAGAAGAGCATGAATCTGACCGTCTTCATGGTCACGCACGATCTCGATACGCTGCGCGCCACAACCGACCGCATCGCTGTCCTGGTCGACAGGAAGGTCAAGGTCGGCACGATTGATGAGCTGCGCCGCGATCCGCACCCATGGATTCAGCAGTATTTTTCCGGCCCGCGCGGACGCGCGGCAGCCTGAGGGGGACGAAGGACGATGGAAACCAAGGCAAATTACATCGCCGTCGGGGCGTTCGTGCTCGCCTGCATGTTCGGCGTGGTCGTCACGGTCCTGTGGCTCGCAGGGACGGAGAACATCACCTACTCGTTCTATACCGTGAAGTTTCACGGTTCGGTCACCGGCCTCGGCAAGGGGACGATCGTCCGCTACAACGGCCTTGAGGCAGGGCGCGTCGACGATCTGATCGTCGACCCCAAGGATTCCAAGTCTGTACTCGCGACCATAAAGCTTGACGAGACTTTCGATGTTCACAAGGACGCTACAGCCGCGATCGCCAGCCAGGGACTGACGGGCGGGTCCTACGTGGAAGTCCTCGGCGGAACGATGACCGAAGAAAAAATGCCGCACATGGGCCACCGCAACATCGAGAAGAATCCTGAGATCAAATCGATACCGTCGACGTTTGAAAAGCTCGAACAAAAGCTGGATGCGCTCACCGACAAGCTGAACATCACCGCTGAGCGCGTGAACCTTGTGCTCGACGACAAGAACCGCAAGGCGTTTGCCGGCATCCTCGGACACCTGGATGTGATCACCGGCACTCTGGCGAACCGTTCGGGCGATATCGACACCACTTTGCGCAATACCGCCGAAGTAACACGCAACCTTGCCGTCGCATCGCGCGATCTGCACCCGACATTTGTGCAAGCGAACGTAACGCTGAAGAAACTCGACGTATTGGCTTCTGATGCCGATCGCGTCGTGACCGGCGACGGCGTCGCGCAGCTTTCGGCGCTGGTCAGCGACTCGCGCCGGCTGGTGGGAAGCCTCACAAAATTGTCTGACGAACTTAACCGAGAGCCGACGAGAATTATCTTCGGCGACAGGCGAAAGGGGTACACACCCAAATGAGCAAGCGATCCTTTTCGATTGGCCGCCGCACATTGCTGGTGAGCGGTGCGTCGGCCTTTGTGCTTTCCGCGTGCAGCAACATCATTGGCCCGCCGGAAGCCGCTCCCCTGTATGTCCTGAAGCCCGCATCTCCGGCCGTGAAGAACGGCCCACCTGCGCATTGGCAGCTTACCGTCGTCCTCCCGGAGTCATCCGACAGCCTCGACACGACGCGGATTATGCTCCTGCAGCCGGGTGGCCAGATGGACTACTATGCCAATGCGAACTGGCAGGACCGCCTGCCCTTCGTGGTGCAGGGAACACTCGTCGAAGCGTTCGAGGCCAGCGGCCGCATGCCGGCGGTCGGCCGTGACACCGAAGGGCTCAAATCGGACTTTCTGCTGGTGGCGGACATCCGCGATTTTCAGGCGCGTTACGATGTTCCCGATACGGCGCCCGTCGCCATGGTGCGCATCGTGGCAAAGGTCGTCGCGGCACGCACGCGAACCATCGTGATGTCGATCGATGCCCACAGCGAAATCCAGGCCGGCCAGAACAGCGTGCCGAGCGTGGTCGCGGCCTTCAATCAGGCACTCTCGACTGTGCAGGCGCAGATCGTCGAAGCCGCGTTGAATGCGCCGCCGCCGCCGCCTGCCCCATAAACTCGCCGCAACGTGGGTTGCGGCGTTGACGCAGTAAACAATTCTGTCGCGTAACGACTGACGTGGCTCTCCCGCGCGTATAACATTGCAACGATTCAAATGAGATTCGTTGTCTTTGCGGGAGTCCATGATGCGTTTCTTGTTGACGTGTGCTGCTGTCCTGGCGTTCTCCTCCGCATCAGCCTTGGCATCGGATTGCAATCTGGCGGCACCGGATGCGGCGAGTGCCGGCGCCGACTGTTCCCGCGCCTGGATGGATCAAAACCTGCACCTGAATGACATCGTGACCGTGGGCACGCACAACAGCTACAAGGAAGCGATTCCGGACAAGATCATGGCGCTCATCCGCATGGGTGCGCGAAAGGCGGCCGCGGGTCTCGACTATTCGCACATACCCCTTGCCGACCAGCTCAACGACGGTGCACGCGCCATCGAGATCGACGTGGCGTACGATCCAAAAGGCGGGCTCTATGCGCACCCTGCCGGAGCCGCGATGACAGGCGTTCCGCTACCGGACGGTTACGACACGATCATGTCCAAGCCAGGCTTCAAGGTTCTGCATGTGCAGGACATCGACTACCGTTCCGTCTGCGTGACCTTTGTTGCCTGCCTTCAGGAGCTGAAGGCCTGGTCGGCGGCGCATCCCGATCACATTCCGATTCTCGTGACCATGAACGCCAAGGATGACGAAATCCCGTTTCCGGGATCGGTGACGCCGCTGAAATTCGACACTGCCGCCTTTGATGCCCTGGACGCCGAGATCCTGTCGGTTTTTTCCCCCACTGAAATCGTCACGCCGGATCAGGTACAGGGCAGCTATCCGACGCTGCGCGACGCGGTTCTGCAGCATGGCTGGCCGACGCTTGGCGAGACGCGGGGAAAGTTCATGTTCGCGCTCGACGAGGACGGCCCCAAGCTCAAGGCCTATCAGGGCGGCCGCAAGTCGCTCGAAGGACGGGTGATGTTCGTGAATGCACCGGAAGATTCACCCGCAGCAGCCTATCTCACGCTCAATGAAGCGTTGACCGATACTGCGCACATCACCCATGACGTCGAGCTTGGCTATCTCGTACGCACCCGCGCGGATGCGGACACGGTCGAAGCACGCATCGACGACACAACGCGCCGCGACAAGGCGCTGGCGTCGGGCGCGCAATTTGTTTCGACGGACTACATGGAGCCCGATACGCGTTTTGGTCCGTATCAGGTGAGGATGCCGGAAGGCTTTGTCGCGGCCTGCAATCCGCAGCGCCATCCGGAGCGCTGCGCCGGGCTGCCGGTCGAGTCGGCGCCGTAGTTAGCGCTTGCGCTGCTTGCGCGCGGCGTAACGCGCGTCGCGCGCCGCCTTTTGTTCGGCGGCGAGTGCGACCAGACGATCGGCTTCCTCGCGACGCGCCTTGATGCGTTCTTCCTCGGCCAGCTTCTCGGCTTCGATGCGGGCAGCTTCGTGTGCAGCGCGGCGTTCGGTCTCGCGTTGCGCTTCCACTGCCTTCTCCGCGGCGCGGGCCGCCAGGCGAGCTTCACGCTCTTCAGCCTGGAGCTTGCGTTCGGCCTGGCGTCTGGCGAAGTCCGGATCGTTCAGTGGCGATTTCGCGCGCGCCCGCTCGAGCTGCGCCTGCTTGGCTTTCGCCGCCGCTTCCAGTCTGTCGTTGAAGCCTTTTTCCTTGAATCCACGCATGCAGTCGGGCCTGTTGCCTTTCAGAGTGAGAAGAGGCGGGAAACTACGCTAGCGCAGCCGATTTTCAAGCCGGAATTGCCGTTCATTTCGCCTAAAATGTGAGATAAGGCCCGATGGCCGCGCCGCTCCTTCTGCTGCAAAACATCCATGTGACGTTCGGGAACACCGCTCTTCTGGACGGCGCGGAGCTGTCCGTGGCCGCGGGAGAGCGGCTTTGCCTTGTCGGGCGCAACGGTTCGGGCAAGTCGACGCTGCTGAAGGTGGCCGCCGGGCTGATCCAAGCCGATGACGGAACGCGCTTTGCCCAGCCGGGCGCGACGATCCGCTACTTGCCGCAGGAGCCCAGCCTTTCGGGCTTCGCCGACACCCATTCCTACGTCGAAGACGGCCTGATGCCGGGCGACGATCCGGCACGCGCTTACTATCTGCTCGGCAAGCTTGGCCTGACAGGCGCGGAACTGCCGGAGGCGCTTTCGGGCGGCGAAGCGCGCCGTGCCGCGCTGGCCCGCGCTCTCGCACCGCGACCCGATATCCTTCTTCTCGACGAGCCGACCAACCACCTGGATCTGCCGGCGATCGAATGGCTGGAGAACGAGCTCGCCGGCATGAAATCGGCACTCGTGCTGATCAGCCATGACCGCCGCTTCCTGTCGACCCTGTCGCGCGCCACCGTGTGGCTCGACCGCGGCGTGACGCGCCGGCTGGAGCGCGGCTTTGCCGGTTTCGAAGCGTGGCGCGACGAGGTGCTGGCGCAGGAGGAGATCGAACGTCACAAGCTCGACCGCAAGATCGCGATGGAAGAAGATTGGGTACGCTATGGCGTCAGCGCAAGGCGCAAGCGCAACCAGGGCCGCCTCGCCAAGCTGCGCGCGTTACGCAAGGGTCGAACCGAACAGCTCAAGGTTGCCGGCTCCGTGAAGATGACGGTAACCGACGGCGAGGAAGGCGGCACGCGCGTCATCGACGCCAAGCGAATTTCGAAAAGTTGGGGTGACAACATGGTCGTCCGGGATTTCTCGATCCGAATCCATCGCGGGGACCGGGTCGGTGTTGTCGGTCCGAACGGCGCCGGCAAGACGACACTGATCAACCTGCTTACCGGAGTGCTCGCGCCGGACACCGGAAATGTGAAGATCGGAATCAACGTGGTGATGGCGCGTCTGGACCAGAGCCGCGCATTGCTTGAACCGGAAGATACTCTGGCCAGCGTCCTGACGGGTGGATCGGGCGATCTGGTCTCAGTCGGCGGCGAGATGCGCCACGTGGTCAGCTACATGAAGGATTTTCTCTTCACGCCGCAGCAGACACGGACGCCGGTGCGTGTTCTCTCCGGCGGAGAACGTGCGCGCCTTCTCCTCGCCAAGGCGCTCGCGCAACCTTCGAACCTGCTGGTGCTGGACGAGCCAACCAACGATCTCGACCTCGAAACGCTCGATCTTCTGGAAGAGATGATCGACGACTATCCGGGCACGGCGATCGTTGTCAGCCACGACCGCGATTTCCTCGACCGCGTGGCGACTTCGATCCTGATGGCAGGAGGCGATGGCCGCTTCATCGAATATGCCGGCGGGTACAGCGACATGGTCGCGCAACGCGGCAGCGGCATCGAAGCCAAATCGAACGGCAAGGCAAAAGAGGTAAAGACGCCGAAGGAACGCGCCCGTTCCGAAGCTCCCAGGCGCAAGATGAGCTTCTCCGACAAACATGCGTTGGAGAAACTGCCCCGGCGTCTTGCCGAATTGGACAAGAAAGTCGCCGAGCTGCAGAAGCAGCTTTCCGATCCGCAGCTCTATGCACGCGATCCGAAGAAGTATTCCACGCTGTCGGAATCCCTGGCGCACGCGCAGCACGAACATGCGACCGGCGAAGAACGCTGGCTGGAACTCGAAATGCTGCGCGAGGAACTTGAACGCGAATAGCCCGGTGCATGCGTCTACGCAGTCCGCCGTAAGCAACTCTACGAACAGATCGACGGCCGGCGATAATGCACCATCGCGGCGAAACGTCCGTAGCTCTTATGACGCCCGCCCCGCGCGAATGTCGGACGGCGAGGCGCCGAACTGCTTGCGAAAGCTGCGGTTGAAGTAGGACAACTCGCTGAAGCCGCTTTCAAACGCGATGGAGCTGATACTGCGGCCGGCGAAGCGATCATCGCAGAGAATGCGATACGCGCGCTGCAGACGCCGTTCCAGGACGAAAGCCGACAGCGTCGTGCCCTCGCCTTCAAACAACCGTTGTACTGCACGCGGGCTCAGATGATGGGCTGCCGCGAGCTTCGCGATGTTGAGATCGAAACGCGCAAGGTTGCGCAGGATATCGGCCTTTATGATCCGCAGCCGCGCCGCGTGCCGCCCGCGGCCCATCGTCCGGGCTGCGGAATCGCGCGACGCGCCCAAACTGAGCGCCACCAGATCGCAGACATGGCTCGCCACGATGCGATCAGCGCCGGGCGTCATCGCAAAGGCGCCGCTTGAGAAAAGCGTCGCCACGTAGCGGATGAGGAGGCGCAGCATGTCCGTCTCACTCGACACCAGCCGGCCCGCGATATCCTGCAGGCCGGATGCGAGGGGCTCCAGCGCCGCACGCGGCGTGCGCAGCAGAATGACCTCCGCCCGATTGCGCCAGCTATAGTCCCCCGGCTCGCAGCAGCTAAAGAGGATGGCGTCGTTTTCGTGCAGCACTTGCTCGCGGCCGCCGTAGGACGCCACGACTTCTCCGGCAACGCAGATCAGCAGCGCAACGTCGGCAATGTCTTCTTCGCTCTTGCTTGCCTGAAGGCGGTTGTGCGATCCGTCGACCACGCCGCCAGCAATGCGAAAGTTCGCCTGTGCACGCAAGCGGACAGTGGCGCCGAACGGTTTGTCGCTTGCAACCGCGGTAACGCCGGCGTTGATAAGCTTGCGCGCGAGAACATCCTGCCAGGCCGCGAGCCGCATACGCTCCGGGTAGTCGCCGCTCGCAAACTGGAGCATCCGGAAATCGGGTGGTGGAGCGTCGAGTGGCATGCGCGTCCGTCAGCGAAAGGGTCGTTCGTCTCTGTATGACAGGATCATGAATTCTGTCGCTCCGGTCCAACAAATTGTCGCTCCAGTGCAAGAACAGGGTACGTCCGGGCGACTAGATTGTGCGCCGAAGTTCACGTCGATCCGATGAAACTTTGCAGAAAAACAGCATATTAACCCACAAAACCTTGGCGCAGACTGGACCGCAGGCTCGGTTGGGCAAGCACGAGCTTCCTGTCGTCCAGAGCGCATGGTCTGGCGCATTTCGCGCCATTTGCCTGGTTTTCGGCCTGACAATCGGCTGGATTTTGCTCTTCGACCCAGCCGTTTTGCACGACCTGTCGTTCTTTCGGGCGACACCGCATGCTGGCCCTCATCTGTGACGCTCTGTGCAGCGGCCGGATGAGGAATGAAACTGCAGAAACGTGAGCCAGCATTTCAAGAATTCGAAAGTGCGCCGGCGTGACCTAACTTCGATTCTCTTTTTATCTGGCGCGGAAGGACAATATTTTTGCTTTCGACGCTGCATTTTGGGGCACTACTCGTTTTCACGGCTCGCTTTTGTCCCAAGTTTATCACAACCGAACGCAAGTTGCGTGGCTAATGTTCTGCTGAGCAATTCGCTTTGGGGATGCCCGCCACTACGCTGCATGAGCGCGCTGCCGACTTTTATTGGCAGTCTTTGACGAGCCTTGCTTGCGATGGTCTGCGGCGGTGTGGGACATAATCCCCTATGCGTGAACTGGTGCTGAGAGGACCGCTGAAAACATTGTCCGCCGGCGATAGTGCGAATTGAGGCCGGAAATCACAAACATGGGGCAAGTCGCCAAATGATAACGAAGTTCGCAATATTCCGGCGCGAGTCGTCGGGTGGCTATTCGAGCCGGGGTCCAGTCGCAGTGGAAATGACGTTCGAGCAGGCACGCTGGGAGATATCGCGTCTTAACAAAAGATATCCTCATCAGGAATTTGTCATCATGGGCGAAATTGGAGATCTGACACGCGGCGAGCGCGTGACGGTCCAGACCGAAGCCCCCAATCGCTCCGTCGAATCCGCAAGCGGACAATCGGCGTAACGAACTTCGCACAACTGGGAACAGCGGTAGAGCAGCTCGAAGAATGTCTCCGAAAGATTGGGCGGACTCGTTCCGCGCTTCGACAACTGAATGTCAGCCTCCGAGCGATCGACATATTTTTTTAGGGCTGTGTTCGCTGAACGGCCTCGGCAAATCGAGCAGGCGAACCACAGCGATCTAATTCAACCCTCACGCTAGTGTGCAAGCGCAGTAACAGGTTTTCGCCTTTCGATCTCCCGCACGAAGTGTTGGATTGGCGCCTCAGAACAACGATAGACGATGCAGCCGATCCCAATTGACCCAAACGCTATGGCGAGAAAACTCCAGTCTGGATTTGCACGCATGATGTGAATCATGCTGCCAAGCTTTGCCAGATTTCCGATGGCAATCGTGTGGACAAGATAAATTGAAAACGATGCGGCACCAAGAAATTCCGCCCACTTGGGAAAATGAATTCCTCCCTCGCTTTCCCACATGGCGACGCCATAAATTGCAAGCGCTGACGAAATCCCAAAAAGCAAGCGACAAACGGGCTGCGTATAGTAGACAACGTGTTGGTCGAGAAGCGCAGCAAATGCCACAAATAGAGTTATTCCCAGAGCGGCTACGAGCCACGCTCGGCGGATAATCCAGCGGCGAACGAGGTAGGCAGCGATAACTCCCATCGCGAACTGAAAATGGTAAGGCGACGCGACAAACACGAGTGCCAAATTCGTGTTTGGATCGAATAGCCCAATCAGGGTGAAGCCCATCCATACCAGTCCGAGGAATATGCCGATATTGCGTGACAGGATGGCGGTCGCAAATATGGCGTAGAAAAGAACTTCGTGTGTCAATGTCCAGCCAACGCCGAGAACTGGGTCTTGTACTTCTTTGATGAGCAGGAGCGACTTGATGAGATGTGTGGCGCCTAGGCTGCCCCAATCCGCTTTCACGATCGCCAGCGCGACTACAATGGCTGTCACAAGCCAATAGAGCGGATAAATTCTGCTGATCCGGCGCCAAAGGTACCGGACCAGTCGATCCGGCCTATCGAGGTCGCTCTCATGAACATAAAAAATGATGAAGCCGCTGAGGGTAAAAAAGAAATCAACGCCCGTGTTTCCGAAAAAGAAGAAACCATTCAGCGGAACGTGCCCGATGTATTGAGGAAGCGCGAGCATACGATCAGCGTGATGAAACACGACCATTGAAGCTGCAATTCCGCGGCCGAACTGGACGCCGATCAATTTTCCATTCTGCTTGTGTGAAGAAACTTCTCTCATCGTCGAAACTTGAGGATATCTTCGCGTTAACGTTAACTTGGTAGGAGACAGCAATCAATTGCAGGGCTGATCGGCGATGAAAACGCAGAAGAACCGATGCTTTTTTGCCTCCGCGGCTTTGCTCGCAGCCGCTTTGTCGGCTTCGGCTATCCCGGCATATCCTGCGAGCAGCTCTTCGCTCACGATTGATGACTTTTCGTCAGGTTATTTTCCGGGGCAAGGCGTAGTCATCAACAGAGCCGCCGGCGCGTCGGCGCGCGCTGGACGTCAAGTGGAACTCTCCGGGCATTTTGAAAGCACGCCATCGCAAGTTGATGTCCGGTGTGACTACGCCGACGGGGACGCGGTTGGTTCGCCGGGACAGGTTGCACTGGATTGGACGCCTCTTGCCGGGCTCAGGATTTCCGCGAATTCGGTCTGGCGCGGCAGCGTCAACCTTCCGTTGTCCTTGGACTGGATTGTTTGTTCAGTGCGTGACCATTCGACGAAAAAAGAGTCCAATCCTCAGAAGGTGAAGTGGGGAATTGGAATAAATTGGCTGCTGATTGGCCAATCGAATATTGGGCGTGCCTGGCATGACGGAGAAAGTCGAAGAATCCAGGCCTCGTCGCGCACCGCATCATTCACAAGGAGTGGTTGGCATCGTGTTGATGCCACTCTGCCAAGTTGGGACAGCTGTTGCGGCGCGAATGACAATGCAAAAGCGTTCGCAAACTCGCTATCGGACGCTTGCAACTGCTTAGTCGGATTGATGCCGTTCACGAATGCCGGAACGCGCATCCAGCAGTGGCTGAGCCCCGCAAACGGAGGACCCGGCTCGGGCGAAAATACATGGGACAAGTTCCTGAATCTGAAGGGAGACGCAGTCCCAATAAAGGTCGAGGCAATCTCAAATTCGTCTCCTGCCGTAGTTCACGCTCCAGGCCACCACATATCCAACGGAGAGGTCGTGACTTTTCTGGACATTGGAGGAATGACGCAGCTGAACGCCAAGGACTTTGTTGCGGGCAATGTGAACGGCGATGACTTCCAGCTATTGGACAGAAACGGAATACCCGTGGACAGCAGTTCCTATGCGGCGTTCGAACCCGGCGGCGTGGTAATTGCAAAGGCCGGTATTGGAGCGCCGCTGTTGTTTGAACACGATTACGAGGGCGCGATCTGGCAGCAAGGTGAAAACAACGGCGGTGCGATCGAGGCCAATTACTATTCTCTACTGGAGACTCTTTGGAGGCAGCTTGCTTCTGCCAGTGGACGTTCAGATAAGGATTTCGCGTTCGGCGTTGTCCTTCTTGGAACATATGTGCCGACAAATGCTTCCGGGCCGGTGCCCGTCGATTTCCATGAAGGCGTGCGCCAAGCCGAGCTTCGTTTCATCGATCGCCACAAAGGTTCAACTCGTGCCTTTTTCGCCGGTTCGCTGTTGACGGCGACGCACGACCCGACTGACCACAGCGGTGCCGATGCAGGGCACGCCAATTTTAGCGACTATGTCCACTTGTTTCGTCAGCTAATTCAGTCATCGCTGAAGGAAATCGGGCTAGCCACTCACGGCGCTGACGGTCCGGTCATTTCCCACGCAATCATGCCGCTCTCATCGGACGAAGTCGTTGTAACCGTCGCCCATGACGGAGGCCAGCGATTGCAAGATTATCTTGGCAGTACGGCCCCACCGCAGATAAGTGGATTCCGGGTGTTCCGAAACGGAAAGCAATGTTCAATCTTGAAAGCGTGGTTCGATGAACCGAGCTCGGTCCGGCTTAAAACCGATTGCGTGCGCATGAGTTCTGACGCCGTTTTGCTTGACTATGGCTACGGCGCCAATCCTGGTGACTTGAAGTATCTCGCGTGGGCAAGTTTGGCTGCGGCGCAGCGCTCGACAACTATTACGGACGCGCGCGCCCAAAAACTTTTCGCTGCGGCCATTCCAGGCAACACAATTGTCATTTCGGGCGGCGATAATTTCGTGCCCGGAAATTATGCCGTCGTCCGCGTCATCGATCCGAACAATGCAGTACTCGACAAGTCACCCGCGCCGGACGGCCCGGGGGCAAATGGGCAAGCATCGCTGATCCACAGTCAGACACACTTGGTCTACGACGACTTTACGCCCGCGAAAGGTACTCGCTATCCGGACAGCGTTGGCACACCTCTCGAACCAACCCGTGGCTTCGTACAGGTGGCTCCAAACTAGCGGACTTCTCGCGATCGTCGGTCAGCGTCATGCCGACTTCGCCGGTCCGTTGCTCTGAAAGTCAGGAAAATTGAGGTAAACAAGCTTACTGGCATGTTGTGCCCTTAGGCTGCACACGGCAGCATCGAAAGTGGGTCGTGGGCTTCCGCGTGCAACAGAACGACGTTAGCATGCTATCCGACCAAGGCGCTTCCGGGGGGAACGTCGCATGACGCGGCAAGCCAGCAGTCAACAAGGTACATCCGAGGACGCCATTCAGGGGGACTTGACGAAGCTTCCGGTCTGGAAGCAGGGCGCCATCATCGCTGCGGTGCTAGTCCTGCTCTTTCTCGCCTTGTGCGTCACGGCTGAGGTGGCCGTGCGCATTCGGTTCTCGCTGCGCCAGGGTGATCTCTGGAATATCGAGGATACCTATGTCCTTGACTCGGCCTCCGGCCTGCGCATCCCGATTCCGAACGGCCATTTCGGCAACATTGTCATCAACTCATCGGGCTTTCGCAGTCCCGAGATCAGCCGATTCAAGCCGCCGTCACGCTTGCGGATCGCCTTCCTGGGTGGATCGACCACCTATTGCGCGGAGGCCAGCAGCAACGAGGCGACGTGGCCGCATCTGGTGTGGAAGACTATCAAGGAGCGATATCCGAAACTCGATCTCGACTACATCAACGCCGCCGTTCCCGGATACACCACGAAGAAGCTTCTGCTTGCGTTGCAGAAACGCGTCTCCGGATTTCGCCCTGACATTATCGTCATCTACGAGGCGACGAACGACTTGACCGAAAACAGCCAAACCATCGCCGAGGCGCACGGGTTCGTCACGCCGATGCCGGAAGCGAAACGGAGCTGGCTCTCGCACTATTCCTTGCTCGCGCTTCTCGTCGAGAAAAACCTTGCTATCGTCCGCATGCAAAAGACGGCGACAACGAACACCAAATTCAACTTCAAAAGCGCCGAGTTGGCACAGCCGTTTCGGAGCGACCTCACAAAGCTCATCGAGGAAAGCCACAAGGATGCGAGACTTGTCGCTGTTGCGACATTCTCTCCGCGCATCCGTGCGTCTCAGAACGTAGAGCAACGCCGTGCGGCGGCCATCACCGACGCATATTATATGCCCTTCATGTCGCTCGACGGGCTAGTTGCGGGCTACCGGACTTACAATGACGTAATCCGAAGCGTTGCGAGCGCCCAAGGGGCGCTCCTCATCGGCGATGAGGATGCCATTCCGTCGAATTCCACGAATTACAATGACTCGGTACACTTCACCGATATCGGCAGCCGGGCAATGGCCGCTCGCGTGAGCAACGCATTGCTAGGCAACTCTGAATTCAAGGCGCTTGTCGCCGCGAGGGCCAAGCCACCAGGCCGATAGCATCATGGAACCGAAATCAGCTAAACTCTTGGCGCTCCATCTCGCCTACGGCAAATGGCCTTCTTAGCGCGCCAAGGCCCATTTTGGGTCGCTGACAAATGTCTGACCGGAAGCGACAACCCGTCTCCTCAGATCGTTTGTAAGCGCGCTGTCTACCGTCGAACCGGCAACTATGGCCCACTGACAACCAGCATAGACATTAAACAAAATGCCACCGGGAGTACTTGTGTCAGACATCGCTCCGGTTGCCGGAGCGGCTGTTGGACTGACCTGCATACAGCCTGACGTGCCACTGTCGCCAGGTTGAACTATATTTCTTGCATCACCTTTGACGGACGTTATCTGGCAGGTCGCGCCGGAACAGTTGATCAAATAATATGGCTTGAAATTCGAGAAGCCGGACGGTGTCCGGCTGCCGAATGAAGCTGCCGTCGAGCTGGGAGTCCACATTACGCGATCGCCATCGGTTGGCCTGTAGCCGTAGAACGCGCCAATTGTCAAAGTTGGTGTCGAAGAGTCCCACGTTACGATTAGCCCATTGCCGCCGCCCGACGCAGCCCACTGAGAATCGTCATCGATGATCGCTGCTCCCGCCGTCGCTGTTTTGCGCACGGTCTGGTAGGACGATGCGATGCACCACCCGCTCGAAATCTTCAGAACATGCGCAGGCCATTTCAGCGCACTTGTCAGCGCCGTTTTTGCGTTTGCGTCCTCGCGAAGTGCGGCAGCCATGGCGAGCGCCAGGTGATAATAGCCTGCCTGCCAAGGTGCGTACTGAAAGCCGGCTGTGTCGGGACCTTCGATGACCCAGAGGCCGTTTGTCTTTGCATAGGTCGGAAGCGCATTGATGAGGCCAACATTCATCGCGGGCGTCACGTCCGCGAGATCCTGCAGGTATTGGTACTCGACACGTCCGGTCGGACAGAAGGCTGCGGCGCCCACAATATCGCGCAGCGCCCACGCGTCGAGACGATTGCTGCCTATGTCGCCAAAGACATGGCCATAGTAGGTCGTCCGACCTATCGTGACATTGCGCGTGCCTGCACCCGACGTTCCGAGCTTGAAATTCGATGCGTCGATGGTCGCGGTACTCGGAGCAGTGTTGTTTCGGCTGCACACAGCATTGATGGCCGCATGGACGAGAGTGTCGAAATACTCCGGCGAGCCCGTCATCCAGTAGGCGCATAGCGCCATCGCGGGCATATGCGACCACTGGTTCTGGTCATAACCTGCCCGATAGACATTCGAATCCGCGGGATTAACCGTAGACGGCGTGGAGGTCGTGTGCGCGTTCCAGAAAAACGCGCTGTTTTTGGCGGGCATGCCCGAGTAGTCGCTGCCGTCGTGGCCGTTGTTCACGACGGGCACAGTCAGCGTCGATGAATTTTTCACATTGATTGAAAGCTGCGCGCCGACGTGTCCAATGACTCGCACAACCTGCTCGTCCACAGCCGCCTGCGTCAGGAACCAGCGCGCAAACCAGGTGTGGGCCAAGCCAATATCGAAGCGGTCGCCGGACTCTTCCGTGCAGCGGGTTACCGGGCCCCATGATCCGGGGAAATACGTTGCGGATCGTGAACTGTTTGGATGGACAGAAAGATCGTAGGGCGGGAACACGTTCGATGCCTTCCAGTATACAGGATCGATCATGATGCGAACCGTCGATTCTGCCGAGCCGTTACCGCTGCCCCGCATCCATGACCATTGCCCGTTCGTTTCCGCCGACGACAGAGCGCCATAGTAAGGCAGAAGCGGATAGCTGTTGACTGTGAGCGTTCCGGATCCGCCGCCGGATGGCGTGATCTGCCCCGGGCACGACCCCTGGTTGGGAGCGACGCCATTTCCATTGACCTGGGATTTTGTGGCAAATGCGAATTTATTTGGGCCAGGAACTGACGCGAAGTACGTCGTCGTGGCGCTCAAGTTTGCCGGAACCGCCGGGCTGCCGCCGCCGGAAGCTGAAACTCTCACGGCGAACCCGCCCTGCAGGCCGTGGTTTGCGCAGTTCCATAATGGGCCGGCGCCGGACCATGTGCATTCCGCGGATGTCTGGCCATTTCCCTTCCACAGATCGCGCAGAATTGTCGAATTGTTCTTGTAGAGTTGGAGGCGCGAAAACGTCATCCAGTTCTTGGTCGCGCTGCTATTATAGTACGGAAGCATCGTGTAGCAGACGAACCGCATACTGTTGAAACTGCCGTCCGAATTCTCAAGCGATGCGCAGTACCATTGGCCGACAAGCTGGCCGTGAACCCTCGTGTTGTTCTGCTTCGCATTGCTCAGAACTTTCCAAACTGCGCCTGCCGATCCATTGCCCAACAGCTTGACCTCGAGATTGTCGGAAATCCCGGCCGTCAGGCTTGCCGTCCAGTCGCCGTTCGACGCGTCGAGGTGATCGAGACCAGTGTATTGGACTTGGGGCGCGAAATTGCCCGCTGAGAAATCTCTCGTCGAGCGCGAGGATGCCGCCGGCAGCGAGCCGCCGCTGAACATCTGGACGCTGATGCTACCGCCAGAGTCGATCCCATTTGGAGAGTCCGGCGTGCGAAAGAAGGCGGGGACTGATTTAAGACAGCCGCTTGTCCAATAGACCGCCATCGCATCGAGGAATGTGACAGCAACTGCCGTGCCGTTCGGCAGCTGAAACTTCGGCCACGTTCCGCCAAAAACATCGCCGTCCTTGAAGGGAAGGAGATAGAGGTGCGTGAAATGACCCTTCGCCGTCGAACTTCCGGTATTTTGAATGGTAAGCGTGGCGAGAAGTTCGGATTTTTCACTTCGTCTGTGTGCCGACCCTGAGTCGGTCACCATGTTTTTTTTGGCGTCGACCGCAGCGAGCATTGCGGCCGCGCTGACTGATCCGAGCACCAGTCGCCGCGTAAAGTTCACTGGCTGGCTCCGAGTGACCGGAGCTTCTGAATTCCCTCCTGATTTGAGTCGAGTCCGGTACCCAGTGATGTTTGTCGCAGAACCGCCATAACTTCAGATCTTCCAAACTTCGTCCGTTAACTTAGAACGACCCTCTAGCGAGCTTACGGGCTCACCGTGGTTTCGGCGAGTCCTTCCGCTCTGTCCTTCCTGGTAAATGACAGCCCCGACGCTGACGCCAATGCAGTGACTCCCGCAAGACCGGCATTGAAGAGAGTGAGTATAGCGGGTTTAGTCGCGAAGTAAGTTCGCCCTGATCCGCCCTCCAAACGTTTTCAGGTCTTCCAACTCTCGAGGCCAACACTTCGCAGCGGCCAGATTCGACACATCGGCAGCCGCGGACGCATCGAGGCGGACGAGCATTCGTCGATTGCGTAGGTATGTTCGAAACACCGGATTGGGCAGACCCTGGAATCCGCCCGCGGTGCACGCGAGCGCCGGTTCGCGTTTGGCTTCCACGACGCCGGACTTTTGCGAGGCAATATTGAGACCGATGTTGACCGCCGCCTGCGGCCCTCAGGGGCAACAGTTTTGCGGGTCAATTCGTGGGAACTGAAAAATGGGCCGGGCAAAATCCCTTGTATTCAACTAATTATGCGAAGTTTATGGCGGACAGGGTGGGATTCGAACCCACGATACCCGTAAAGGTACTCCGCATTTCGAGTGCGGTGCCATCAACCGCTCGACCACCT